>NZ_CP143547.1:0-32500 GCF_046237635.1 Peribacillus sedimenti
ATGCTTAATACGAAGAATACCTTTGATACATTTGTCATTGGATCGGGAAATCGCTTCGCTCATGCAGCTTCACTTGCTGTCGCTGAAGCACCAGCGAAGGCATACAATCCTCTGTTTATTTATGGGGGAGTTGGTCTTGGGAAAACGCACTTGATGCACGCGATTGGACATTATGTTTTGGAGCATAACCCATCCGCAAAAGTAGTTTATTTGTCTTCTGAAAAATTCACCAATGAATTCATTAATTCAATTCGTGACAATAATGCGGAAAACTTCAGAAACAAATACAGAAGTGTAGATGTGTTATTAATCGACGATATCCAATTCCTTGCTGGAAAAGAACAAACACAGGAAGAATTTTTCCATACATTTAACACGCTTCATGAAGAAAGCAAGCAGATTGTAATTTCCAGTGACCGTCCTCCTAAGGAAATTCCAACGCTTGAGGACAGGCTGCGCTCCCGGTTCGAATGGGGTTTGATCACTGATATTACACCTCCTGATTTGGAAACCCGTATTGCGATCCTTCGCAAGAAAGCAAAAGCAGAAGGATTAGATATTCCGAATGAAGTTATGCTCTATATTGCTAATCAAATAGATTCCAATATTCGAGAGCTTGAGGGGGCCCTGATCAGGGTAGTAGCATATTCTTCACTGATTAACAAGGATATCAATGCCGATTTGGCAGCAGAGGCTTTGAAGGATATCATTCCAAGCTCCAAGCCTAAAATTGTAACTATATTAGACATACAACAGGCCGTAGGCGAGCATTACAGCGTGAAACTGGAAGATTTTAAAGCGAAAAAGCGGACGAAATCCGTAGCATTCCCTCGACAAATAGCAATGTACCTTTCAAGGGAGTTAACCGATTTTTCATTGCCCAAAATTGGAGATGAGTTTGGCGGGCGTGACCATACAACTGTAATTCATGCTCATGAGAAAATTTCAAAGCTGCTCCAATCAGATGCCCAGCTGCAAAGACAGGTCAAAGAGATACAGGATCAATTGAGGGTATGATGATATTCAGGTAAGCTCACACAAATTTTGATAATTTTGATGCAATCATTTAATATTCTTCATAAAGCTGAATATTGTTAATAACTCACTTGCATTTACACACAGTCTGTCCACATGTGGATAGACTGTTTTTCCTTGTACTGCATCGGGTTATCCACATATCAACAGGCCCTATTACTACTATTACTATTTTTTTAAATAAAAAATAATATAATAATCTATGCCATCAGGCACTGAAATATTCATAAGACGGAGGATTACTAATGCAATTTACTATCCAAAGAGACCGCTTAGTTCACAGTGTTCAGGAAGTCATGAGAGCTGTAACATCTCGGACAACCATTCCCATCCTGACCGGGATCAAAATCACAGTTAATCAAGATGGTGTGACACTGACAGGCAGTGATTCTGATATTTCTATAGAAGCTTATATTCCTGCTGAGGAAGATGGAAATGTTATTGTGGAAATCAAACAAGAGGGAAGCATCGTATTAAATGCTCGATTCTTTAGTGAAATTGTTAAAAAGCTGCCTATGGATACAGTTGAAATTGATGTTCAAAGCAATTTCCAAACTTTAATAAAATCAGGAAAGGCAGAATTTAACCTTAACGGCTTAGATGCTGAAGAATATCCGCACTTGCCGCTTCTGGAAGAAGAAAATATTTTCAGGATCCCAGCAGATTTATTGAAAACATTAATCCGCCAGACTGTATTTGCAGTATCCACTTCGGAAACACGCCCTATACTGACTGGTGTCAACATAAGGGTAGAAAATGGTGAACTAAACTGTACTGCAACAGATAGCCATAGGCTGGCCATGCGCAAAGCTAAAATTGATACTGGGATAAATGGCACTTATAACGTAGTAATTCCAGGAAAAAGTTTAAACGAGCTTAGCAAAATCCTTGATGATACCAATGAGCCCGTGGAAATTGTCATTACCGATAACCAGGTCCTGTTCAAGGCTAAGAATTTATTATTTTTCTCCCGTCTATTAGAAGGCAACTATCCTGATACATCACGGCTGATTCCTACGGACAGCAAAACGGATATAACCGTACGTGTGAAGGATTTTCTTCAGGCAATAGACCGTGCTTCATTGCTTGCAAGAGAGGGAAGGAATAATGTAGTCAAGCTCTCCACCCTGGAAGATGGAATTATTGAAATCTCCTCGAACACTCCGGAAATCGGAAAAGTGATTGAAGAGGTTTCAGCAGAGGCAATAGAGGGTGAAGAGTTAAAAATTTCATTCAGTGCCAAATTTGTGATGGATGCGTTAAAGGCCCTGGAAGGAACAGATATAAAGATTAATTTCACTGGTGCCATGCGGCCATTTGTTATTCGTTCTTTACATGATGACAGCATGCTGCAATTGATCCTCCCTGTACGCACTTATTAAATTAACAATTTATAAGCTTGTTCATGTCTACAGGCTTCATTTCAATCGATATCTATAGCTGCTGCATACAGGGTTGCCAATAACGAACAATCTATATGCAGCAGCTTTTTCTCTTTTTATCCTGTGCTAAATTCACTCAGAAGAGGGTACCCTTTGTGTTAGAAGGATTTATTTAGTAAAATAAAGTATTAGAAATTACCTGGAAATGAGTGAATCACACATGACAGAGATTCAAATTGACACTGAATATATAACACTTGGCCAATTCTTAAAATTAGCGGATATTATCCAGCGCGGGGGCCATGCAAAGTGGTTCTTGTCTGAACATGAAGTTTTCATAAATGGTGAGCTTGATGTAAGAAGAGGGAGAAAATTAAGACACGGAGATAAAGTTGACATACCAGATACAGGCAGTTTTGTTATAGTATAAATTAGGCTCGAGAACGAGCTGCTGTACTTCTTTCTGGAAAATACCCCTTTTGTGCCGCAGAAAGCCCAGGAGCGCTATTGCATGAACACCAGCCTTCAAGGGGTGTGGCCCGGGATGGCATGTAATCCATAATAAATGCGCCAACTACCGAAAATAAAGGGAAGAGCCAATATGTATATTGAAAATATCAAGCTTAAAAATTACAGAAATTATGATAGTCTGGATATTTCTTTCGAAAATAAAGTGAATGTCATTCTTGGTGAAAACGCACAGGGAAAGACCAATGTAATGGAATCGATCTTTGTGCTGGCCATGGCCAAATCACACCGGACTTCAAATGATAAAGAACTTATTCGCTGGGACGAAGAATATGCTAAAATAGAGGGTAGGGTAAGAAAAGCCAATACCTCCATTCCACTGGAGCTTATTATTTCAAAAAAAGGAAAAAAAGCAAAAACCAATCATATTGAACAGCAAAGATTAAGTCAGTATGTCGGAAATATGAATGTTGTAATGTTCGCACCCGAGGATCTTAATTTAGTCAAAGGCAATCCTCAGGTCAGGCGTCGTTTTATAGATATGGAAATAGGCCAGGTATCTCCGGTTTACCTTCATGATATGAGTCAATATCAAAAAATACTACAGCAAAGAAATCATTACTTAAAATTACTTCAGCTCCGTAAACAGACAGATACTACTATGCTGGACGTATTGACAGAACAATTTATCCATTATGCGGTCAAGGTCATCGAAAGGCGCTTTCACTTTCTAACATTGCTTCAGAGCTGGGCAGAGCCGATTCATTCCGGTATATCCAGAAATCTGGAAATGCTGAAGATTCAATACAAACCGTCAATTGATGTATCAGAATCTATGGAATTGACGAAAATGATAGAAGTATTCCAAGAAAAATTCGTTAGTATAAGAAATAGAGAAATTGAACGTGGTGTTACTCTGATAGGTCCTCATCGTGATGACCTTGCTTTTTTTGTAAATGGACGCGATGTCCAGACATTCGGCTCCCAGGGGCAGCAGCGAACCACAGCACTGTCATTAAAATTGGCCGAAATTGAACTCATACATTCTGAAATAGGCGAATATCCTATTCTGTTGCTGGATGATGTGTTGTCTGAACTAGATGACTATCGCCAGTCGCATTTATTAAATACAATTCAGGGCAAAGTCCAAACCTTTGTGACAACTACCTCCGTGGAAGGAATAGACCATCAGACATTAAAGGAAGCTTCAACTTTTTATGTGACGCAAGGAAGTTTGGCAAAGGTAAAATAATGGGGTGAGTAACATGTATCTTCATATAGGCGAGGATATTCTCGTAAAAACGGACGATGTAATTGCTATCCTGGATAAACAGTTGCTTCAATCTTCTCCCATATTCCAGGAATTCTTAAATAAAAAAGAAGGTATGACAACAAACTTGGCAAAAGGGTCGGTCAAGTCGATCGTTGTTACCGATAAACATGTGTATTATTCCCCTTTAGCTTCCGGTACATTAAAAAAACGATCCTTACAGAAAACAATTCTCATTGATGATTAATATAGATTTAAATTTTTAATTACAGACAATAGAATGCCAATAGAAAAGCGTAGGTGATTGGTGTGACAATGGAACAAAAAGAAGCACAGGCACAATCTTATGATGAGAATCAAATACAAGTGCTGGAAGGACTGGAGGCAGTACGAAAGAGGCCGGGGATGTATATCGGTTCAACTTCTGCAAAAGGCCTTCACCATTTAGTATGGGAAATCGTTGATAATAGTATTGATGAGGCGCTTGCAGGATTCTGTGATGAAATAAAAGTGATAATTGAACCGGATAACAGTATAACCGTTATAGACAACGGACGAGGGATTCCTGTTGGTATCCATGAGAAAATGGGGCGCCCTGCTGTCGAAGTAATCATGACTGTCCTTCATGCCGGAGGGAAATTCGGCGGCGGCGGATACAAGGTATCTGGTGGACTTCATGGCGTTGGAGCTTCCGTAGTAAATGCCTTATCCACTGAATTGGAAGTCTTTGTCCACCGCGAAGGCAAAATCCATTATCAGAAATTTGAGAGAGGCGTCCCGCAGGGGGATTTAAAAGTAATAGGGGAAACAGACCGTACAGGGACTACAATTCACTTTACCCCTGATGGAGAGATCTTTACTGAAACTTTGGAATATGATTACGAAACACTTGCCACCAGAATCAGGGAACTAGCTTTCCTGAATAGAGGGATTGGAATTTCCATTGAGGATAAGCGGGAAGGAAAAGAACGTTCCGGTCAATTCCATTATGAAGGCGGCATAAAATCCTATGTTGAGCATTTGAACCGTACTAAGGAAGTGCTTCATAAGGAACCAATTTATATAGAGGGCCAAAAAGATGGAATCTCTATAGAAATCGCCCTTCAATACAATGACAGCTATACCAGTAATTTGTACTCTTTCGCCAATAATATTCACACATATGAAGGCGGAACCCATGAATCCGGCTTTAAGACAGCACTCACTCGGGTGATCAATGACTATGCGAGAAAAAGTGGAATAGTTAAAGAAAGTGATGCCAATCTTTCTGGTGATGATGTTCGTGAAGGTTTGACTGCCATCATTTCGGTCAAACATCCGGACCCACAGTTCGAAGGGCAGACAAAAACAAAACTGGGTAACTCTGAGGCGCGGACTATAACTGACCAAATTGTATCTGAAAAATTGGAGTCATTTATGCTGGAAAACCCTTCTGTCGCAAGAATGATTGTAGACAAAGGGTTAATGGCCGCAAGAGCTCGTTTGGCAGCCAAAAAAGCCCGCGAACTAACTAGAAGAAAAAGCGCATTGGAAGTTTCTAGCTTGCCAGGGAAATTGGCGGATTGTTCATCCAAAGACCCTGCCATCAGCGAACTTTATATCGTTGAGGGTGACTCAGCCGGCGGTTCTGCAAAACAAGGGCGCAGCCGTCACAATCAGGCTATCCTGCCTTTGCGGGGAAAGATTCTGAATGTCGAGAAGGCACGATTGGATAAGATTCTTTCAAGCCAGGAAATCCGTACTCTAATCACTGCTCTTGGTACCGGGATTGGTGAAGAATTTGATATCTCAAAAGCGCGATATCATAAAATCATCATCATGACTGATGCCGATGTTGATGGTGCGCATATTAGGACCTTGCTTTTAACGTTCCTATTCCGCTACATGAGGCCCATCGTAGATGCGGGTTATATCTATATCGCACAGCCGCCGCTTTACAAAATACAGCAAGGCAAAAGGGTGGAATATGCATATAATGACCGTCAGCTCGATGAGATATTAGCCCAGCTTCCAAGCCAGCCAAAGCCAGGTCTGCAACGTTACAAAGGTTTGGGTGAAATGAATCCGGAACAACTATGGGAAACTACAATGAATCCGGAATCAAGGACACTGCTTCAAGTAAGGCTTGAAGATGCAATTGAAGCCGATGCAACATTTGATATGCTTATGGGTGATAAAGTAGAACCACGCCGTGAATTTATCGAAGAAAATGCAATTTATGTTAAAAATTTGGATATCTAATCATATTGCGGGGTAGATGTGTTCATCTATCCTGTCTTTCGGATATTGACCGGAAAGATGTAGTGACGAAAAGGAGGTTCGCTCCATGTCTGAAATGGAAAGATCGAATGTTAAAGAGATAAACCTGAGTCAAGAAATGCGAACATCATTTCTGGATTACGCTATGAGTGTTATTGTGTCACGTGCCCTTCCAGATGTCAGAGACGGCCTAAAACCCGTACACAGGCGTATTCTGTACGCTATGAATGACTTAGGAATGACTTCCGACAAGGCTTATAAAAAGTCTGCCCGTATTGTTGGGGAAGTAATCGGGAAATATCATCCTCATGGCGATTCTGCTGTCTATGAGACCATGGTCCGCATGGCACAGGACTTTAACTATCGTTATATGCTCGTCGATGGTCATGGGAACTTTGGCTCTGTGGATGGAGATCCCGCAGCGGCAATGCGTTATACAGAAGCAAGAATGTCAAAGATTTCAATGGAACTAATACGAGATATAAACAAAGATACCATTGATTATAAAGAAAATTACGATGGTTCCGAAAAGGAGCCGGTCGTTCTTCCAGCCCGTTTCCCGAACCTGCTGGTAAATGGTTCATCAGGAATTGCCGTAGGTATGGCTACAAATATTCCTCCTCACCAATTGGGAGAGGTCATTGATGGTGTTTTGGCAGTAAGCAAAAACAAAGAGATTTCGATTGCCGAGTTAATGGAAATCATTCCGGGGCCAGATTTTCCAACGGCGGGAATGATTTTAGGCAGAAGCGGCATCAGAAGGGCCTATGAAACTGGAAGAGGCTCCATAACACTTCGAGCTAAGGTTGAGATTGAGGAAAAATCGAACGGTAAACAGGTTATCGTCGTGACTGAACTCCCGTACCAGGTTAATAAAGCTAAGCTGATTGAAAAAATTGCTGAGCTTGTCCGTGATAAGAAAATTGACGGCATTACGGATTTACGTGACGAATCCGACCGTACTGGCATGCGCATTGTCATTGAAGTAAGAAGAGACGCAAATGCCAATGTACTGCTGAATAACCTGTACAAACAAACTGCGATGCAAACAAGCTTCGGAATTAACCTTCTTGCACTGGTGGAAGGCCAGCCGAAGGTTCTGAATCTAAAGCAATGCCTAGAGTATTACCTACAGCATCAACAGGTCGTGATCAGAAGACGAACTGAGTATGAGCTTAGAAAAGCAGAAGCGCGTGCCCACATATTAGAAGGGTTGCGAATTGCACTTGATCATTTGGACCAGGTTATAGCCTTAATTCGGAGCTCACGAACCACAGAGATTGCCAGAGAGGGTTTGATGACCCAATTCAGCCTTTCGGAAAAACAGGCACAGGCAATTCTGGACATGCGTCTGCAGCGTTTAACAGGCTTAGAGCGCGAGAAAATCGAGGAAGAATATCAAGAACTAGTTGCATTGATTGCTGAGCTTAGGGCCATCCTTGCTGACGAAGAAAAGGTTTTGGAAATTATCCGTGAGGAACTCACTGAGATAAAGGAGCGCTTCAATGATGAGCGCCGTACTGAAATTGTAGTCAGCGGCCTTGAGAATATCGAAGATGAAGACTTGATTCCTGAAGAAAATATTGTAGTAACCTTAACACATCATGGTTACATCAAGAGACTTCCTGTTTCAACGTATCGTGCCCAAAAACGTGGTGGAAAAGGTATCCAAGGTATGGGAACCAATGAGGATGATTTTGTTGGACATCTATTGACCACTTCAACTCATGACACCTTGCTCTTCTTCAGTAACAAAGGAAAAGTCTACCGTGCGAAAGGCTATGAAATTCCGGAATACGGAAGAACGGCAAAAGGCCTTCCTATTGTCAATCTTCTAGAAGTGGAAAAAGGTGAATGGATTAATGCAATTATTCCTGTTAAAGAGTTTACGGATGATTCGTTCCTATTCTTTACCACAAAAGAGGGCATTTCAAAACGAACACCCCTTTCTTCCTTTGCCCATATCCGTAACAATGGTCTGATTGCTCTGGGATTAAGGGAAGGGGATGAATTAATCTCTGTGCGCTTAACAGATGGCAGCAGGGACATTATTATCGGAACAAAGGACGGTATGTTAATCCGTTTCCCGGAAACTGATGTACGCTCTATGGGACGAACAGCGACAGGTGTGAAGGGAATCAGCCTTCGAGACGGAGATGAAGTAGTCGGTATGGAAATTCTCGAAGAGGGTTCCGAAGTGTTGATTGTCACAAGAAAAGGTTATGGAAAGCGTACCCCTGCTGAGGAATATCGCATTCAAAGCAGAGGCGGAAAAGGCATAAAGACTTTGAATGTGACAGAAAGAAATGGCGACTTGGTTGCAGTGAAGACTGTTGATGGTAATGAAGATATAATGATTATCACGGCTAATGGAGTATTAATCCGAATGGCTGTTGAGGATATATCACGAACTGGAAGAAATACACAGGGAGTGAGACTAATCCGCTTGGATGCAGATGATAGCCAGTATGTCTCTACTGTAGCTATGGTTGCAAAAGAAGAAGAAAAGGACTTTGTAGAAGGTGAACTGGAGGAAACTCAGCCGGTTGAACCGTTTACCGATGAGCTTGCGGAAGAAACAGATCCAGACGCGCTTCCAGAGGACGACGATACTGAGGACCCAACTGAATGAATGAAGAAACTAGAGGAGTTAATCTTACTCCTCTTTCTTTTTGTTATTAAGATTGATCTTTTACACACCCCTTCGTAAGATTAATTTAAAGTTCGGAACCTTGTTATGAAAGTGCGACATATAAAGCCGTTATGAAGGGGTGCTTTCTGAAAAGGGACAATTTGAAAAACAGCATAACTTTCGTCTAGTTTTTATAGATAGTTTTGAGTAATATTATGGTAAAGGATTTTCGACAGAAGGTGATTATTTGCGGGTAAAGACACAATATTTAGTAGAAGGATGCATTATCTCCAAAGATGTGCCCGGGCTGACAAGTCGTCCAATCATGAATGCAAAAACCATATTGACGCAAGATTTGTTAGAAGTTTTAAAAGCCTTCTTAGTACCAGAAGTCAGTGTAGAGAGAACTCTAATTAATGGTCTTAGATTTGTTCCCAAAGACGTCATTGATTTTGAAACCGAAGAAGTCGAAGAAAAAGCAAGTTTTATTACTGCATACCTAAAAACAGTACAGGAATATAAACGTTTATTCAAAAATTGGCAGGCGGGCAGTCCGGTGGATGTTTCAAAAGTCAGGGAAATTATGATTCCACTTTTTGAGACGGCTATGCAACGTCCATCTGATTTATTTACATTAAGACATTATTGTGAAAAAGAAGATTATCTATTTCACCATGCAATAACTGTTGGATTATTAAGTGGTTATATCGCAGCGAAAATGAATTTTGACCTTGGAGATATTCTCCAAATTGTCTTAGCAGGCAGCCTGGTAGACTGTGGGATGGCAAGGATCTCCCCCAGTATTTTGGAGAAAAAAGCCGGTTTAACCTCTGATGAATTTAATGAGGTAAAAAAACATCCAATCTTTGGGCTGCAAATGCTTCAAAATACAACCTTACTGAAGGAAACTGTTAAACTTGCCATCCTTCAGCACCATGAAAGACTTGACGGAAGTGGCTATCCTTCAGGAAAAAGAGCACAATCACCGCATATATTTTCAAGGATCGTGGCAGTGGCTGATGTATATAATGCGATGTGTTCGGAGCGGCATTACAGAAAGAAACAATCCCCTTTTAAAGTATTAGAAATGATTCGCCAGGACAATTTTGGGAAATTTGATATTACAGTGGTTCAAACCTTATTAGCTGGAGTCACCAATTTTTCTATAGGAAGCAGGGTAATACTTTCTAATGGCTATACGGCTGAAATTGTATTCGTAGAATCCAACTCTCCTACAAGGCCAATGGTTAAAGTGGAAGACACGGGAGAAATTATCAACCTGGAGAAAAAGAGAGATATTTTTATCGAAGATATTGTTTAAAAAACGTTATGCTGAATCATACTTTGTGTGATTCAGTTTTTATATTTAATCTTGTTTATCCATGATTAACTAATATTGTAATATAACCGGTGATGTGCCCGATCGTGTTTAGCGGCGGACAGATAGCAGCTACGCTTGTTTCTATAAAACTTGTAAACGAAACGTGTTTAAGTACGTTCGTAATTTTATGAATATTTTAGGACGGCTTGCATTATGTTGATTATGCGGATATAATAATTTAAGTCGACAGGGAAAATAAATAAAATGTTGACAAGTTAATGATAAAATGATATATTAATAAAGTCGCTTCTGAGAGAAACGGCATTGAGATTGCTCTTTGAAAACTGAACAAAACAAGCGCCAGATTCTTGTTTCTTTTATGGAAAATAAGACGTCTAAATGATAGTGAGTACACACTAAAAAAACAAAATGAGCAAGTCAAATTCTATCGGAGAGTTTGATCCTGGCTCAGGACGAACGCTGGCGGCGTGCCTAATACATGCAAGTCGAGCGGACAGAAGGGAGCTTGCTCCCGGAAGTCAGCGGCGGACGGGTGAGTAACACGTGGGCAACCTGCCTGTAAGACTGGGATAACTTCGGGAAACCGGAGCTAATACCGGATAGGTTCTTCCCCCGCATGGGGGAGGATGGAAAGACGGTTTCGGCTGTCACTTACAGATGGGCCCGCGGCGCATTAGCTAGTTGGTGGGGTAATGGCCCACCAAGGCGACGATGCGTAGCCGACCTGAGAGGGTGATCGGCCACACTGGGACTGAGACACGGCCCAGACTCCTACGGGAGGCAGCAGTAGGGAATCTTCCGCAATGGACGAAAGTCTGACGGAGCAACGCCGCGTGAGCGAAGAAGGCCTTCGGGTCGTAAAGCTCTGTTGTCAGGGAAGAACAAGTGCCAGAGTAACTGCTGGCACCTTGACGGTACCTGACCAGAAAGCCACGGCTAACTACGTGCCAGCAGCCGCGGTAATACGTAGGTGGCAAGCGTTGTCCGGAATTATTGGGCGTAAAGCGCGCGCAGGCGGTCCTTTAAGTCTGATGTGAAAGCCCACGGCTCAACCGTGGAGGGTCATTGGAAACTGGGGGACTTGAGTGCAGAAGAGGAGAGTGGAATTCCACGTGTAGCGGTGAAATGCGTAGAGATGTGGAGGAACACCAGTGGCGAAGGCGACTCTCTGGTCTGTAACTGACGCTGAGGCGCGAAAGCGTGGGGAGCGAACAGGATTAGATACCCTGGTAGTCCACGCCGTAAACGATGAGTGCTAAGTGTTAGAGGGTTTCCGCCCTTTAGTGCTGCAGCAAACGCATTAAGCACTCCGCCTGGGGAGTACGGCCGCAAGGCTGAAACTCAAAGGAATTGACGGGGGCCCGCACAAGCGGTGGAGCATGTGGTTTAATTCGAAGCAACGCGAAGAACCTTACCAGGTCTTGACATCCTCTGACTTCCCTAGAGATAGGGCGTTCCCCTTCGGGGGACAGAGTGACAGGTGGTGCATGGTTGTCGTCAGCTCGTGTCGTGAGATGTTGGGTTAAGTCCCGCAACGAGCGCAACCCTTGATCTTAGTTGCCAGCATTCAGTTGGGCACTCTAAGGTGACTGCCGGTGACAAACCGGAGGAAGGTGGGGATGACGTCAAATCATCATGCCCCTTATGACCTGGGCTACACACGTGCTACAATGGATGGTACAAAGGGCAGCGAAGCCGCGAGGCCGAGCCAATCCCATAAAGCCATTCTCAGTTCGGATTGCAGGCTGCAACTCGCCTGCATGAAGCCGGAATCGCTAGTAATCGCGGATCAGCATGCCGCGGTGAATACGTTCCCGGGCCTTGTACACACCGCCCGTCACACCACGAGAGTTTGTAACACCCGAAGTCGGTGAGGTAACCTTTTGGAGCCAGCCGCCTAAGGTGGGACAGATGATTGGGGTGAAGTCGTAACAAGGTAGCCGTATCGGAAGGTGCGGCTGGATCACCTCCTTTCTAAGGATATAAAGACGTTGGCGCTTATGTTTTGTTCAGTTTTGAAGGAGCGATTCCTTCTATATAAATAGTGGGCCTATAGCTCAGCTGGTTAGAGCGCACGCCTGATAAGCGTGAGGTCGATGGTTCGAGTCCATTTAGGCCCACCACTATTCTTACAAATGGGGCCTTAGCTCAGCTGGGAGAGCGCCTGCCTTGCACGCAGGAGGTCAGCGGTTCGATCCCGCTAGGCTCCACCACTATTTACCTGATGCCTATCAAGGCCGATCGTGCTATTATAGGTAAGTCGCTTTCGCGACACATGGTGAATAAACATTGTTCTTTGAAAACTAGATAACAGTAATAAGGCAAATTTTTGCGTCAATTTTCAAAACACCGAGATGTAAAACTGATAATTTGTCAGGACCGAGGGATTCGAGGAAGCAATCGAGCGAGCACCGGAGCGTATTACACATACGTGAGGAGTGAGCGAGTGAAGCTGACGAAGAAGGCCGACGGTCATCACAAATTAGCAATGGTTAAGTTAGAAAGGGCGCACGGTGGATGCCTTGGCACTAGGAGCCGATGAAGGACGGGACTAACACCGATATGCTTCGGGGAGCTGTAAGTAAGCTTTGATCCGGAGATTTCCGAATGGGGAAACCCGCTGCCCGTAATGGGGCAGTATCCTTACCTGAATAAATAGGGTATGGAAGGCAGACCCGGGGAACTGAAACATCTAAGTACCCGGAGGAAGAGAAAGCAAACGCGATTTCCTGAGTAGCGGCGAGCGAAACGGAATTAGCCCAAACCAGAAGGCTTGCCTTCTGGGGTTGTAGGACACTCTATATGGAGTTACAAAGGAACGGGGTAGATGAAGAGGCCTGGAAAGGCCCGTCAGAGAAGGTAAAAACCCTGTAGTCGAAACTTCGTTCCCTCCTGAGTGGATCCTGAGTACGGCGGGACACGTGAAATCCCGTCGGAAGCAGGGAGGACCATCTCCCAAGGCTAAATACTCCCTAGTGACCGATAGTGAACCAGTACCGTGAGGGAAAGGTGAAAAGCACCCCGGAAGGGGAGTGAAACAGATCCTGAAACCGTGTGCCTACAAGTAGTCAGAGCCCTATGGTCTTTTTAAGACAACGGGTGATGGCGTGCCTTTTGTAGAATGAACCGGCGAGTTACGATTTCATGCAAGGTTAAGTTGATGAGACGGAGCCGCAGCGAAAGCGAGTCTGAACAGGGCGAATGAGTATGAGGTCGTAGACCCGAAACCAGGTGATCTACCCATGTCCAGGGTGAAGTTCAGGTAACACTGAATGGAGGCCCGAACCCACGCACGTTGAAAAGTGCGGGGATGAGGTGTGGGTAGCGGAGAAATTCCAATCGAACCTGGAGATAGCTGGTTCTCTCCGAAATAGCTTTAGGGCTAGCCTCAGCGTAAGAGTCTTGGAGGTAGAGCACTGATTGGACTAGGGGCCCCCATCGGGTTACCGAATTCAGTCAAACTCCGAATGCCAAAGACTTGTCGCTGGGAGTCAGACTGCGAGTGATAAGATCCGTAGTCAAAAGGGAAACAGCCCAGACCGCCAGCTAAGGTCCCAAAGTATACGTTAAGTGGAAAAGGATGTGGAGTTGCTTAGACAACCAGGATGTTGGCTTAGAAGCAGCCACCATTTAAAGAGTGCGTAATAGCTCACTGGTCGAGTGACTCCGCGCCGAAAATGTACCGGGGCTAAACGTATCACCGAAGCTGCGGATTGACACCGATGGTGTCAGTGGTAGGAGAGCGTTCTAAGGGCGTCGAAGCCAGACCGGAAGGACTGGTGGAGCGCTTAGAAGTGAGAATGCCGGTATGAGTAGCGAAAGAAGGGTGAGAATCCCTTCCACCGAATGCCTAAGGTTTCCTGAGGAAGGCTCGTCCGCTCAGGGTTAGTCGGGACCTAAGCCGAGGCCGAAAGGCGTAGGCGATGGACAACAGGTTGATATTCCTGTACCACCACTTCATCGTTTGAGTGATGGGGGGACGCAGGAGGATAGGGCAAGCGCGCTGTTGGATATGCGCGTCCAAGCAGTCAGGCCGGAAACGAGGCAAATCCCGTTTCCACAAAGGCTGAGCTGTGATGGCGAGGGAAATATAGTACCGAAGTTCCTGATTCCACACTGCCAAGAAAAGCCTCTAGCGAGATGAATGGTGCCCGTACCGCAAACCGACACAGGTAGGCGAGGAGAGAATCCTAAGGTGTTCGAGAGAACTCTCGTTAAGGAACTCGGCAAAATGACCCCGTAACTTCGGGAGAAGGGGTGCTTTTTAGGGTGAATAGCCCGGAAAAGCCGCAGTGAATAGGCCCAGGCGACTGTTTAGCAAAAACACAGGTCTCTGCGAAGCCGCAAGGCGAAGTATAGGGGCTGACGCCTGCCCGGTGCTGGAAGGTTAAGGGGAGAGGTTAGCGTAAGCGAAGCTTTGAACCGAAGCCCCAGTAAACGGCGGCCGTAACTATAACGGTCCTAAGGTAGCGAAATTCCTTGTCGGGTAAGTTCCGACCCGCACGAAAGGCGTAACGATCTGGGCACTGTCTCAACGAGAGACTCGGTGAAATTATAGTACCTGTGAAGATGCAGGTTACCCGCGACAGGACGGAAAGACCCCGTGGAGCTTTACTGCAGCCTGATATTGAATTTTGGTACAGCTTGTACAGGATAGGTAGGAGCCTTTGAAGCCGGAGCGCAAGCTTCGGTGGAGGCGTCGGTGGGATACTACCCTGGCTGTATTGAAATTCTAACCCGCGCCCCTCATCGGGGCGGGAGACAGTGTCAGGCGGGCAGTTTGACTGGGGCGGTCGCCTCCTAAAAGGTAACGGAGGCGCCCAAAGGTTCCCTCAGAATGGTTGGAAATCATTCGCAGAGTGTAAAGGCACAAGGGAGCTTGACTGCGAGACCTACAAGTCGAGCAGGGACGAAAGTCGGGCTTAGTGATCCGGTGGTTCCGCATGGAAGGGCCATCGCTCAACGGATAAAAGCTACCCCGGGGATAACAGGCTTATCTCCCCCAAGAGTCCACATCGACGGGGAGGTTTGGCACCTCGATGTCGGCTCATCGCATCCTGGGGCTGTAGTCGGTCCCAAGGGTTGGGCTGTTCGCCCATTAAAGCGGTACGCGAGCTGGGTTCAGAACGTCGTGAGACAGTTCGGTCCCTATCCGTCGCGGGCGCAGGAAATTTGAGAGGAGCTGTCCTTAGTACGAGAGGACCGGGATGGACGCACCGCTGGTGTACCAGTTGTCTTGCCAAAGGCATCGCTGGGTAGCTATGTGCGGACGGGATAAGTGCTGAAAGCATCTAAGCATGAAGCCCCCCTCAAGATGAGATTTCCCATGGCGCAAGCTGGTAAGATCCCTGAAAGATGATCAGGTTGATAGGTCAGGGGTGGAAGCGTGGTGACACGTGGAGCTGACTGATACTAATAGATCGAGGACTTAACCAAATTGAAAAGCGGAGAAAGCTCGCTTAAATCGATAGGATGTTGGAGCTTCTGGCGGAAAAGACCTAATGTCTTGCCCAGAAGAAGCGAAACAGCCGTACGGTTTGGCTTTCGCAGCTAGACACCAACCATGTTTTGAAAACACGCGAAAACCTTACCTGTTATCTAGTTTTGAAGGAACAACGTTCCTTTATATGTTTGGTGACGATGGCGAAGAGGTCACACCCGTTCCCATTCCGAACACGGAAGTTAAGCTCTTCAGCGCCAATGGTAGTTGGGGGCTCTCCCCCTGTGAGAGTAGGACGTCGCCAAGCAAGAATAAACCAGCCGAAAGGCTGGTTTTTTTATTATATCTAAAAGCTTAACGGAATCTGATTTATTGTCTGGGAAATAACTGGTATTACACAACGGTTCGCTAAGGTTTTTGAGCATCATGCTCATGATTCCGTTTATTACATGTATACAATAAAATCAATTGTCTTATTGCCATTTTAAAGAAAGCGCTCTTTCGTCAGCCATTGATAAATAAGAAAAGGTCCCTTAATTAAGGTTGCCTGCATGAAATGGCAAATATAAGGATAGTCATCATTTGGAGTTGTCTTTAAAAGTTCTGACCACCACTCTGTCTCATAGCGTGATATCATTCCCAAATTGTATAAAATCAGATAGTGAGTTAATAGCTCGGGAAAGACATAGCATGTTGAATCTTTGATTAGTGAAATAACAAATTGTTTATTGCCAAGACAGTAGTGAAAAGGCGAGTGGTTATTATACGTGATTGGTACAGAGGTGTCGATCTCCAAGAACTCTTTCTCTTGTAAATTCAAGCTAAGGGCTGTCTTGCTTTGAAGAAAATCCCCCAATCTATCCTTGGTCATATGATATTTGTTTAGAATATCAAGATTGATTTTATAGTTACTCTCTTTCCCCTCCATTTTTTCAAAAGTTTTTTGGGACATCAAAAATAGAAATGCGTCATTTAGTTCGGGGATTTGCTGTAACAACTGACCCATCGAAAACTTTTCCCCTTCCAAATGTTTGATGTTAAACATCTTTTCAGCCATATGCGTAAAGAGACCATTTTTTTGAACTTTAACTTCATCAGTAAAAAATTCATATTGTTGTTTTTTTCTTTTTCTAGTTGTAACTCCATGCGCAAGTACGGCCGTAGATTCAGGATAGTTGGGGTCAAGAGTCAGTAAGCAGGCTTTCAGTAATTGAATAAAACCGTAGAACACAAGAATCGGCTGAATAGAAAGAGGAGAAGATATAGCCTGAGTATAAAAAGTCTTTGCATGCTCTAAGTAGTACTGAAAAGTGTAGCTATTTTCAAAGCTTTTTATATCACCATCCGTAATCTTTGCTTTACGATAACATTTTTTTAAATATTCCTGTGTAGAAGAGGCGGAAAAAAAGTAAATATACTGATTCCAAATATCATAATAGGAGTTCAAAATTACACCTCCGAATTAATAGAATAATCTAACATTTTCATGTATTCTTGACAGTATTTTAACCAATTGATAACCTACAAATAATATTTTTAGCAGGAGGGGAAAGAAATGTGGGAGAATAAATTTGCAAAAGAAGGCTTAACCTTTGATGATGTGCTTCTAGTTCCAGCGAAATCAGAGGTGCTTCCAAAGGATGTCAGTTTGAATGTCACACTTTCTGAAAACGTAAAGCTAAATGTACCGATCATTAGTGCTGGAATGGATACTGTGACTGAAGCTGAAATGGCGATTGCGATGGCACGCCAGGGAGGAATGGGAATCATCCATAAAAACATGTCAATAGAGCAACAGGCAGACATGGTGGATAAAGTAAAGCGTTCTGAGAGCGGAGTTATTACAGATCCATTTTTCCTAACTCCCGAACATCAAGTGTACGATGCTGAACATCTGATGGGCAAATACCGCATTTCGGGAGTCCCTATCGTAAATAATAATGATGAACAGAAGCTTGTAGGAATCATTACTAATCGTGATTTGCGCTTTATTCAGGACTTTTCAATGAAGATTTTCGATGTAATGACAAAGGAAGACCTGGTTACCGCACCAGTAGGAACTACTCTGGCTGAGGCTGAAAAAATTCTTCAGCAGTTTAAAATAGAAAAACTTCCTCTGGTTGACCAGCAAGGAACTTTAAAAGGTCTTATTACAATTAAAGACATTGAGAAAGTAATTGAATTCCCGAATTCTGCTAAAGACAAAGTCGGACGTCTGCTTGTAGGAGCGGCAGTAGGTGTTACCAAAGATACATTAAAACGGGTAGAGTTGTTAGTTAAAGCTAATGTGGATGCAATAGTAGTCGATACAGCCCATGGACATTCCCAGGGTGTGCTGGAAACAGTCAAAGAAATTAGAGCGATATATCCAGATTTAACTATTATTGCTGGAAATGTTGCAACCGCGGAAGCGACCAGGGAATTAATAGAAGCAGGAGCGGATGTAGTAAAGGTGGGAATTGGACCTGGGTCAATTTGTACAACCCGCGTAGTTGCAGGGGTAGGAGTCCCACAAATTACAGCTGTATATGATTGTGCTACGGAAGCCAGAAAGCATGGAAAAACAATTATTGCAGATGGAGGAATTAAGTATTCGGGTGATATAGTTAAGGCGCTTGCTGCGGGCGGACATGCAGTCATGCTCGGCAGTATGTTAGCCGGTGTGACCGAGAGTCCGGGAGAAACGGAAATTTTCCAGGGAAGACGATTCAAGGTATATCGCGGCATGGGTTCTGTTGCTGCAATGGAGAAGGGCTCGAAGGACCGCTATTTCCAGGAAGACAATAAGAAGTTTGTCCCGGAAGGTATTGAGGGACGGTTGCCGTATAAAGGACCACTTTCCGATACGATCTATCAATTAATCGGGGGCATAAGATCCGGTATGGGATATTGCGGAGCAGAAAATCTTCATGCTTTAAGAGAGAACTCCCAGTTTGTCCGCATGACAGGTGCTGGACTAAGAGAAAGCCATCCGCATGATGTACAAATTACGAAGGAAGCACCCAATTATTCTTTATAATATTTTCCAATAGAGGGAATACTTTTTCCTTATATTTCTGACAGAGTGGACCTATGCTCTGTCTATTTTTTTTATGTAACTTGTGATAAACTAAACAAGGTGTTTTAAGGATAATAACGGAGAGACTCCGAAAACATAAAGCAAAATAAAATCTGGAGGTATTAGCCTTGAAAAAAGTCAGCAAGATTTCACTGATTTTTGTAATGTTTTTTGTCCTATTATTCTCTCAATTCGCGATTAGCCCATCAAGTGCATCTGCAGCGGAGGATAACCTTGGCTTAAAAGCGGAAGCAGCCATGATCATTGATGCTAAAAGCGGAAAAATTCTGTATGAGAAAAATGCTGATAAGGTACTTGGAATTGCCTCCATGTCAAAAATGATGACGGAATATATCGTTCTGGAAGCAATTCACGATAAGAAAATCAGCTGGGATCAAAAAGTAAAAATCAGCGAATACGTACATAAATTGTCTAAGGCCCCTAACTTGTCGAATGTTGGACTTACACAAGGTGAGGACTATACTGTAAAGGAATTGTACAGCGCGATGGCTATTTACTCAGGAAATGCGGCAACCATTGCATTAGCTGAGTTATTGGCGGGAAGTGAAAAGAATTTTGTCCAGTTAATGAATAAGAAAGCCAAAGAACTTGGATTACAAAAATTTAAATTTGTAAATTCTACTGGATTGAATAATAAAGATTTGCTGGGGAATTATCCTGCAGGAGATCCTAATGAAGAAAATGTTATGACTGCCAGAGACATGGGAACATTAGCTTTCCGGTTATTGAAAGATTATCCCGAAGTACTGGAATTCTCTAGTGTCTCTAGATTGAAGTTCCGTGACGGAAAAGAATATCCTAACTTTAACTGGATGCTTCCCGGTTTAATATATGAATACCAGGGAGTAGATGGACTTAAAACAGGCTCCACTGATTTTGCCGGATATGCACATACTGGAACTGTCATGAGAAACGGACAGCGGTATATTACAGTTGTTATGAAATCCACCTCAAAAGGGGAAAGATTCGAAGACAGCATTAAGCTGATGGATTACGCTTTTGCGACTTTTGATAAACAAAGGATCATTTCAAAAGGATATCAAGCCAAAGGCAAAAAATCTCTTCCTGTTACGAAAGGTAAAGAGGATTCTGTCGAAATAAAAACTAATAAATCCATAGAACTGGTAATCCCTAATGGTGAAAAGGGCAGCTACAAACCGATTGTAGTCATTGACAAAAGCAAATTAAATAAAGATGGTGAATTGACTGCTCCTATTAAAAAAGGGGAAAAGATCGGTTATATAACAGTGCAGCCTAAAGAAGGCAAAGATTACGGCTTTATTGCCGGCGTCGGGAACGATGGTGTGAAAGCTGACTTGATTGCTTCGGAAAGCGTCGAAAAGGCAAACTGGTTTGTTCTTTCGATGCGTGCAGTTGGAGGGTTCTTTGGAGATTTATGGAACAATGCCGCCTCTGCTGTTAAAGGATGGTTTTAAAAATTTTGGCAATAATATTGATAAATCCAATCCTCCTGTCTTGACAGGAGGATTTTTTAAGAGATAATTCATTTAATAGGTTAAAAAATAATCCTATACAGCTAGTTGGTTTTTCTAAAAAGAGGACCGAGCAAAATAAGGGGGTTAACGGTATGAATACAGGTACAGAAAGAGTAAAGCGTGGAATGGCCGAAATGCAAAAGGGCGGCGTCATTATGGATGTGGTAAATGCAGAACAGGCAAAGATCGCAGAGGAAGCAGGCGCCGTAGCAGTTATGGCACTTGAAAGGGTTCCTTCAGACATCCGCGCTGCTGGCGGAGTAGCCAGAATGGCTGATATCTCCATTGTTGAAGAAGTTATGAGTGCTGTTTCCATTCCTGTAATGGCAAAAGCTAGAATTGGACATATCGTCGAAGCGCGGGTTCTTGAGGCCCTTGGCGTAGACTATATAGATGAAAGTGAAGTTTTAACTCCTGCAGATGAAGAATATCATTTGCTTAAGAGCCAGTTCACTGTTCCATTCGTATGCGGCTGCCGTGATTTGGGAGAAGCTGCACGCCGTATTGGAGAAGGTGCCTCTATGCTTAGAACAAAAGGTGAGCCTGGAACAGGTAACATCGTTGAAGCGGTCCGCCATATGCGTAAAGTAAATGCCCAGGTCCGCAAAGTTCTTCATATGAACCAGGATGAACTGATGACAGAAGCAAAACTTTTAGGTGCACCTTTTGAAGTTTTATTAGATATCCAGAAGAATGGTGGTCTACCGGTTGTTAACTTTGCAGCCGGCGGTGTAGCTACACCTGCAGATGCGGCTTTGATGATGGAATTGGGTGCTGACGGTGTTTTTGTTGGTTCTGGTATTTTCAAATCTGAAAATCCTGCAAAATTTGCAAAGGCTATCGTGGAAGCAACGACTCATTATCAGGATTATGAATTGATTGCGCATTTATCCAAAGGTCTTGGTTCTGCAATGAAAGGTCTTGAAATTTCCACTCTTAATGCTGGCCAGCGCATGCAGGAACGCGGTTGGTAAAGAAGGTGGACAAAATGGTGAAAATAGGAGTGCTAGGGTTGCAGGGTGCTGTGAGGGAGCATGTACGCTCTATCGAGGCATCTGGTGCTGAAGCAGTCGTTATAAAGAAAATCGAGCAGCTTAATGATGTAGACGGGCTTGTACTCCCTGGGGGAGAAAGCACGACGATGCGTAAGCTCATAGACCAATACGGTTTTATGGAGCCATTACAAGAATTCATTGCGGCGGGGAATCCTATTTTCGGGACATGTGCGGGACTAATTTTGCTGGCAAAACGCATTCAGGGAAATGATAACGCACACCTTCAGGCATTGAATGTTACAGTAGAAAGGAATTCCTTCGGACGCCAGAGGGAAAGCTTTGAGGCAGCATTGAATATCAAAGGGTTTGACGAGCCTTTTACCGGAGTGTTTATCCGTGCTCCCCATATTGTTGAGGCTGGAGAAGGTGTAGATGTTCTTGCAGAGCATAATGGCAGGATCGTTGCCGTACAAGAGGGATCTTTCCTGGGCTGTTCCTTCCATCCGGAGTTAACTGAAGATCATCGTATTATGGAATATTTCGTAGAGATGGTAAAAAGTAGCCTTGCTGTGAAAAATGGATAAAAGACTTGCATAGTGGCTAAAATTATAGTACATTATGGAAAACAGTTGGATTACAATCAAAACTATGACAGGAATTAGTAACAAGAATGTCTTTCTTTAGAGAGCCGATGGAAGGTGGGAATCGGTGTCAGACGCTTGCGAATCCATCCTGGAGTAAAGTATGGAACGCCCTGTGGGTTAGTATATATTTTCGGCTACAACCGTTATTTGTTAAGTGGATTGCATAATTATGCTGTCAACTAGGGTGGCAACGCGGGTTAACTCTCGTCCCTTTTAGGGACGGGAGTTTTTTGCGTTCTCGAATGTTTATTTAAAGAAAGGAAGGACTAATATGCTTGATTTAAAGTACTTACGCAACAATTTCGAAGAAGTGAAAAGCAAACTGCAATTTCGAGGGGAGGATTTAACAGACCTAAGCAAGTTTGAGGACCTGGATGCAAGGCGGAGAGCTCTTATTCTTGAGACAGAAAACTTAAAGAGCAGGCGGAATGAAGTATCCCAACAGGTTGCTGTTTTAAAACGCGAAAAGAAGGATGCAGACCACTTGATCGCTGAAATGCGGGAAGTCGGTGATAAAATTAAAGGTCTTGATGACGAATTGAGAGAAGTAGAGGCAACACTTGAAAAGCTTTTATTATCCATTCCTAATATTCCCCATGAGAGTGTTCCTGCAGGGGAAACAGAAGACGATAATGTAGAGATCCGAAAATGGGGAGAGATTCCGCAATTTGGCTTTGAGCCTAAACCCCACTGGGATGTCGCTACTGAATTGAACCTGCTGGACTTTGAACGAGCAGGAAAGGTTACAGGAAGCCGATTTGTATTCTATAAAGGGTTAGGTGCCCGATTGGAACGTGCCTTGATTAGTTTTATGCTGGATCTCCATGTGACTGAACATGGTTATGAAGAAATGCTTCCGCCTTTTATCGTAAACCGTGCAAGCATGACAGGGACTGGACAGCTTCCAAAGTTCGAGGAGGATGCGTTCCGGATTGAAAGTGAAGATTATTTCCTCGTACCTACCGCTGAGGTTCCTGTTACGAACTATCATAGGGATGAAATACTAAATGGAGATAGCCTTCCAATCAGCTATGCAGCATACAGCGCTTCTTTCCGTTCCGAAGCTGGTTCAGCTGGAAGGGATACCAGAGGTCTGATCAGGCAGCATCAGTTCAATAAAGTAGAGCTGGTAAAGTTCGTCAAGCCGGAAGATTCATATGCTGAACTAGAAAAACTAACTGGGCATGCTGAAAGGGTTCTTCAATTGCTGGGACTGCCATACAGGGTATTAAGCATGTGCACGGGCGATCTAGGTTTCACCGCAGCCAAAAAATATGATATTGAAGTATGGCTTCCAAGCTATGACACATATCGTGAAATTTCTTCTTGCAGCAATTTTGAGGCATTCCAGGCAAGGAGGGCTAATATACGGTTCCGGCGCGATCCAAAAGGGAAGCCGGAGCATGTTCATACATTAAACGGTTCAGGACTTGCCATAGGCCGTACTGTAGCAGCTATTCTGGAGAACTATCAGCAGGAGGATGGAAGTGTGATTATTCCTGAGGTTCTGCGCCCTTATATGCGTGCGGAAGTTATTAAGCCATAATAAATCAAAGGGGAAAGCAAAGCTTTTCCCTTTTAATATTGAATGAAACTATTTTCTTGAAAAAGCATTTTAGAGTGTTGACACTCATTTTTGTACATGTTATATTATAAAAGTCCGATATGGAGGTATACCCAAGTCCGGCTGAAGGGATCGGTCTTGAAAACCGACAGGGGTGTAAAAGCCCGCGGGGGTTCGAATCCCTCTACCTCCTCCATTTTTGTTAATTAACCACGCGCATAAAAGAGATCGTATGATCATCAAAAATTCGTTGCGATATGCAGCGGATTTTTTTATATGTATACGTCTATAATAAAAAATACCACCGAAAAAATCGGTGGTATTTTTATATCTTGCGAAGTCTTTTTGTCTGATCCATAAAAGTGGCAATTCTTTCAACAATGGGTTCAATGGCAGCATTGTCGTTGATTAAATCATAATCATTAATATTCAGCCGAAGAACGGGGCATGCGTTAAAATGATTAATCCACTCTTCGTAGCGCTGGTGCATCTCTTCCCAATATGATACAGGTGTTTGCTGTTCCATAGGACGTCCGCGGAGTTTGATTCTGTCCAAAATGTCATCAAGGGAGCCTTCAAGATATATTAATAAATCTGGATGCGGGAAGTACGGAGTCATCACCATGGCTTCAAAAAGGCTGGTATATGTCTCATAATCAACGTGATTCATCGTTCCTTTCTCATAATGCATCTTTGCAAATATACCTGTATCCTCATATATAGATCGGTCCTGGATAAAACCTCCTCCATATTCAAAAATTCTTTTTTGCTCCTTAAAACGTTCGGCAAGAAAGTAAATTTGAAGGTGAAAGCTCCATCTGTCGAAGTCGTCATAAAACTTATCCAGATACGGATTGGAATCAACTTTTTCGAAAGATGTACGAAAATCCAGGGCCTTGGCAAGTGCGTTCGTCAAGGTTGATTTACCGACGCCTACGGTCCCGGCAATCGTGATTACAGAATTATGGGGAATATCATATTTTTTTCTCAGGTTCATGCCTTATAGCTCCTTTTTGAAGAACAGTCTCTATTTCTGTGATTATGGCTGTTAAGTCTTGTTTATTTTCCACAAAATCCAGTACGTCTCCATTAAAACGCAGAACAGGAATATCAGGATGTTTCTCCTCGAATCTCTCCATAAAGGAACCATAATCAATTGACAATTGTTCTAGATATAATGGGCTGATATTTTTTTCGAATTCCCTACCGCGTTTGCTGATTCTATTCAATAGAGTATCAAGGCTGGCGTTTAGGTAAACTACTATGTTAGGTTTAGGCATATCGTGCGTCAGGATATTGAATATCTCAAGGTATTTATCATATTGGCGGCTTTTTAATGTCCTCTGCGCAAAAATAAGATTCTTGAAAATATGGTAATCTGCTGCTACCGCTTGACCATTGGCGAGAAATTGAGATTCAATATCTTCCAGTTGTTTATAACGGTTGCAGAGGAAAAACATTTCTGTTTGAAAGCTCCACTCATCGATATTCTCGTAAAATTTCCCGAGAAACGGATTTTCGTCTACAATTTCCTTTAGTAATGCAAATTGGAAATGGTCAGCGATTGCTTTTGCCAACGATGTTTTCCCCACACCAATCGGACCCTCAACGGTGATAAATGGTGTGTATGTCATGGCTTCTTTCCTCCTTCGAAAATAACATCCCGATATATATAAATAGGGTAAAATTCAGTCTATACGTCTTTTTAGCCAAATGTTATTGTATCACAGACTGGTAGTTTTCGTGGGAGAATTCTTATACTAAAAAATAGAAAAAGAAGTGCAAGGCTTGAAGGAGTAAACATATAGTCAGTGGGACTCGCATGACAGAGCTTGAACTGGAAACCGCATACCCGCTATAATCAGTAATATATTAAGAAGTACTTAGTAATTATAAAGAAGTGATTGTGGCATATGTCTTGAGGTCGAGTCTATTATATTCTATCTCATTTCGTGCCATTTACTCGAGTAACAGGAGAGCTGAATGAGCGACGACGTTTTTTTTATGCAAAAAGCATTATTGGAAGCTGAAAGAGCAAAGGTCCTGGGGGAAGTTCCTATCGGCGCCGTAATTGTATATAGTGGAGAAGTTATTGCTACAGGCCATAATCTTCGGGAAACAGAACAGAATGCAACTGCCCATGCAGAGATGATCGCTATTGAAGAAGCTTGTAAAAGGCTTGGGACGTGGCGGCTGGAAGATGCAACAATGTATGTTACCCTTGAACCATGTCCGATGTGTGCCGGTGCAATCTTGCAATCCAGGGTAAATAGAGTTGTGTTTGGTGCGCATGACCCTAAGGGAGGATGTGCAGGGACGTTCATGAACTTATTGCAGGATGAAAGGTTCAACCATCAGTGTGAATTATCGAGTGGTGTCTTAAAGGAAGAGTGCGGCAGTATATTAACTGATTTTTTTAGGGAACTGCGAAAAAAAAAGAAAGCGGACAAAAGATCGAGTGATCTGGAAGCAGAAGAAGGAATTAACAATTCATAGCCATTGCTTTTTTTCGCAGAAATTAGTATACTTAATTATGCGTCGAACATGACGCCTAATAATTTTGGTAGCAAATTTGCCGTGCTAGACGGGGAGGTAGCGGTGCCCTGTACTCGCAATCCGCTCCAGCGGGGTTGAATCCCTTCTCGAGGTTAGTATATTGTAGGGCCTGCCTTAAGTAAGTGGTGTTGACGTTTGGGTCCTGCGCAATGTGAATCCATGAACCATGTCAGGTCCGGAAGGAAGCAGCATTAAGTGGAACCTCACATGTGCCGCAGGAGTGCCTGGGCTGAGCTAACTGCTTAAGTAACGCTTATGGTTGCTAATCGACAGAAGGTGCACGGCAGTTATTACATAATAGATACACTCATCCGTTTAGGGTGAGTTTTTTTATGGCATAAATAATTTTTTTTGTGAAAACGTCAAAACGAATGAGTTATAATAGGAAAGATAAAAAGGAAAAAGGAGGCGTTATTGTGGGTTATCAAGCATTATATCGAGTGTGGCGGCCACAGCAATTTATTGATGTCGTCGGGCAGGAACATGTAACCAAAACTTTACAGAATGCGATTGCACAGCAAAAGGTTTCCCATGCCTACCTTTTTTCCGGGCCGCGTGGGACAGGAAAAACCAGTGCGGCAAAAATTCTTGCAAAAGCTGTAAACTGCGAGAATCCAATTGGAAGTGAACCGTGTAATGAGTGTCCGGCGTGTAAGGGGATAACAGATGGCTCCATACCGGATGTAATTGAAATCGACGCTGCATCCAACAATGGTGTAGAAGAAATCAGAGATATTAGGGATAAGGTTAAGTATGCTCCTAATGCTGTCCGGTTTAAGGTATATATTGTAGATGAAGTGCACATGCTTTCACAAGGAGCTTTTAATGCATTGTTAAAAACATTGGAGGAGCCGCCTAAGCATGTGATCTTCATACTGGCCACAACGGAACCTCACAAAATTCCATTAACCATTATATCGCGATGCCAGCGCTTTGATTTCAAGCGCATTCAAGCACAGGATATTGTCGGCCGAATGTCTCAAATAGCATCTGAGACCGGAGTTGCGTTTAACGAGCAGGCTATGCATATTATTGCAAGGGCTGCTGAAGGTGGGATGCGTGATGCACTCAGCCTATTGGATCAGGCTATTTCGTTCAGTGAAGATGAAGTGACAGTCGAGGATGCTCTTACAGTTACGGGGTCTGTATCTCAAGCGTTTTTAAGCAGGCTTGCAAACGCAATTTATGAAAAAGATGTAGCAAGCTCGCTGCAGACGCTGGAAGAATTGCTTTCCATGGGGAAGGATCCCTCCAGATTTATTGAGGATATGATTTTGTTTTTCAGGGATATGCTTTTATATCAATCAGCACCAAGCTTAGCAAATTCATTTGAAAGAGTGTTGATAGACCCGCAGTTCAAAGAATTAGCAGGCATTATGCCTGCTGACTATATATATGCTGTGATTGATGAGTTTAATAAGACTCAGCAGGAAATGAAATGGACAAATCACCCCAGGGTATTCCTGGAGGTAATGCTGGTGAAGCTGTGCCATCATGAAACAAGAGGGAATAATGTTTCTGATAGCGAAATACAGCAGCTTCAGGAGCAAATATCAAGCCTGGAAAAGCAAGTGCAAGAGCTGAAAGAAAAAGGGGTTTCAGTGGCTGTGGAAGAAAAGGCTGCGCCAGTTCAGAAAGCCCAAAGAGCAACGAAAAAGGCATATCGTGCACCTGCAGGGAAAATAACACAGATTTTGCGGTCGGCTACAAAGCCGGACTTGAATGCCTTAAAAAGCAAATGGGGCGAAGTGCTAGAACAGCTTGGGCAGCAAAATTTAAAATCCTTAGCCGCCTTATTAAATGAAGCTGAACCTGTAGCTGCTTCTTCCACTGCTTTTGTGTTAAAATTCAAATATGATATTCATTGTCAAATGGCTATGGAAAATGCCAGATTTATTGAAGTCATGGCATCTATTCTGCAGCGAATTACAGGAAACGCGAAAGAAATGGCAGGTGTACCTGATAGCCAGTGGCAGCAAATCAGAGAAGAATTCCTGGCTACTCAGAATAATGACACCCCTTCTGCTGAAAAACAGGAGGAAGATCCGTTTATAGCTGAAGCAAGAAAACTGGTAGGTGATGACCTGCTGGAAATAAAACAATAAATTGGAGGAATGAAGAATGGGTATGCGCGGTGGAATGGGCAATATGCAAAATATGATGAAGCAAATGCAAAAGATGCAAAAGAAAATGGCGGAAGCACAAGAAGAACTGGGTGAAAAGAAGATCGAAGGAACAGCGGGCGGTGGAATGGTAACAGTAATTGTTACGGGCCATAAGGAAATCGTTGAAGTCAACATTAAGCCGGAAGTTGTAGATCCAGATGATATTGAAATGCTTCAAGACCTTGTTTTGGCTGCAACAAATGACGCACTGAAAAAAGCGGACGAATTAACCAACCAAACAATGGGGCAGTTCACTAAAGGAATGAACCTTCCTGGTATGTTCTAGGACGGGGGGATTAGATGCATTATCCTGAACCAATATCCAAGCTGATTGACAGCTTTATGAAACTGCCGGGCATTGGTCCGAAAACAGCTGCCCGGCTTGCCTTTTTTGTTCTAGGCATGAAAGAGGATACAGTGCTTGATTTTGCTAAGGCACTTGTGAATGCCAAGCGAAACCTGACATATTGTTCTGTATGCGGGCACATCACAGACCAGGATCCTTGCTATATTTGTGAGGATCAAAGAAGGGATCGAACCGTTATCTGTGTGGTTCAGGATCCCAAGGATGTAATTGCGATGGAAAAGATGAGGGAATTCAAAGGTCTATATCATGTGCTTCATGGCAGTATCTCTCCAATGGACGGAATTGGTCCGGAGGATATTAATATCCCGGACCTGCTTAAACGCCTTCAGGATGAAACAGTCCAAGAGGTGATCTTGGCAACAAATCCTAATATTGAAGGAGAAGCTACAGCTATGTATATCTCCAGGCTCTTGAAGCCATCGGGGATTAAGATTACTAGAATCGCACATGGTCTCCCTGTTGGCGGGGATCTGGAATATGCTGATGAAGTAACGCTATCTAAAGCCCTTGAAGGAAGAAGAGAGCTGTAAGGATTAATAAATAGGAGGGCTAAACCATGTTCTTTCGTCGGAGAGGCTGGCTTCGAAATGAATATGATGAGAAGTTACTGCAGCAATTAGATATGCTTAAAAGTAGTTGGCTCAACCAAAAATCGTTGCTTGAAAAGAGTATGGATCCGTCAGATGACGCCATTGTCCAAACGAAGATAGCAGAGATTAAGTATTTTTATTTGTTTAAAGAAGCGAAAAAAAGACAGGTTAAAGTAAAAAGGTAAACTTTTCTCTCCTTTCATTAGTTCTAAATTGTACTTTTCCACATAAGGTTGAAGTACAAGCTTTTGATAGGGGAGGTTTTTTTTTGCCTTATATCTTTGTCGGCATCATTGGGGCGCTGATCTTATTGCTTCTAGTTACTGGAACTTCGATAAAACCTGTACGTATAATTGGCCAGGGACTGATCAAGCTAGTGATAGGAGCAGTGTTTTTGTTTTTTTTGAATGAATTAGGAAATAAAGCTGGCATACATGTACCTATCAATATTATGACAGCGGCTGTTTCCGGTTTTTTGGGCATACCGGGTGTTGTGGCTTTAGCTGCTATTGATTATTGGGTTGTATAGATAACGGCCGGGAAACATTCCCGGCTTTTTAACCGTTATATAGAAAAAACATTATTGACGAGTTTCTATTAGCATGTTATTATATTTTTTGTCATCAAAACGACTTCGATTCATTTTTTATTTATTATAGAAAAATATGTTGACATAATAAATAGGATTTGATATATTAATAAGGTCGCTTCTGAGTGGACGGCATGGAGATTGCTCTTTGAAAACTGAACAAAACAAGCGCCAGATTCTTGTTTCTTTTATGGAAATAAGACGTCTAAATGATAGTGAGTACACACTAAAAAAACAAAATGAGCAAGACAAATTCTATCGGAGAGTTTGATCCTGGCTCAGGACGAACGCTGGCGGCGTGCCTAATACATGCAAGTCGAGCGGACAGAAGGGAGCTTGCTCCCGGAAGTCAGCGGCGGACGGGTGAGTAACACGTGGGCAACCTGCCTGTAAGACTGGGATAACTTCGGGAAACCGGAGCTAATACCGGATAGGTTCTTCCCCCGCATGGGGGAGGATGGAAAGACGGTTTCGGCTGTCACTTACAGATGGGCCCGCGGCGCATTAGCTAGTTGGTGGGGTAATGGCTCACCAAGGCGACGATGCGTAGCCGACCTGAGAGGGTGATCGGCCACACTGGGACTGAGACACGGCCCAGACTCCTACGGGAGGCAGCAGTAGGGAATCTTCCGCAATGGACGAAAGTCTGACGGAGCAACGCCGCGTGAGCGAAGAAGGCCTTCGGGTCGTAAAGCTCTGTTGTCAGGGAAGAACAAGTGCCAGAGTAACTGCTGGCACCTTGACGGTACCTGACCAGAAAGCCACGGCTAACTACGTGCCAGCAGCCGCGGTAATACGTAGGTGGCAAGCGTTGTCCGGAATTATTGGGCGTAAAGCGCGCGCAGGCGGTCCTTTAAGTCTGATGTGAAAGCCCACGGCTCAACCGTGGAGGGTCATTGGAAACTGGGGGACTTGAGTGCAGAAGAGGAGAGTGGAATTCCACGTGTAGCGGTGAAATGCGTAGAGATGTGGAGGAACACCAGTGGCGAAGGCGACTCTCTGGTCTGTAACTGACGCTGAGGCGCGAAAGCGTGGGGAGCGAACAGGATTAGATACCCTGGTAGTCCACGCCGTAAACGATGAGTGCTAAGTGTTAGAGGGTTTCCGCCCTTTAGTGCTGCAGCAAACGCATTAAGCACTCCGCCTGGGGAGTACGGCCGCAAGGCTGAAACTCAAAGGAATTGACGGGGGCCCGCACAAGCGGTGGAGCATGTGGTTTAATTCGAAGCAACGCGAAGAACCTTACCAGGTCTTGACATCCTCTGACTTCCCTAGAGATAGGGCGTTCCCCTTCGGGGGACAGAGTGACAGGTGGTGCATGGTTGTCGTCAGCTCGTGTCGTGAGATGTTGGGTTAAGTCCCGCAACGAGCGCAACCCTTGATCTTAGTTGCCAGCATTCAGTTGGGCACTCTAAGGTGACTGCCGGTGACAAACCGGAGGAAGGTGGGGATGACGTCAAATCATCATGCCCCTTATGACCTGGGCTACACACGTGCTACAATGGATGGTACAAAGGGCAGCGAAGCCGCGAGGCCGAGCCAATCCCATAAAGCCATTCTCAGTTCGGATTGCAGGCTGCAACTCGCCTGCATGAAGCCGGAATCGCTAGTAATCGCGGATCAGCATGCCGCGGTGAATACGTTCCCGGGCCTTGTACACACCGCCCGTCACACCACGAGAGTTTGTAACACCCGAAGTCGGTGAGGTAACCTTTTGGAGCCAGCCGCCTAAGGTGGGACAGATGATTGGGGTGAAGTCGTAACAAGGTAGCCGTATCGGAAGGTGCGGCTGGATCACCTCCTTTCTAAGGATATAAAGACGTTGGCGCTTATGTTTTGTTCAGTTTTGAAGGAGCGATTCCTTCTATATAAATAGTGGGCCTATAGCTCAGCTGGTTAGAGCGCACGCCTGATAAGCGTGAGGTCGATGGTTCGAGTCCATTTAGGCCCACCACTATTCTTACAAATGGGGCCTTAGCTCAGCTGGGAGAGCGCCTGCCTTGCACGCAGGAGGTCAGCGGTTCGATCCCGCTAGGCTCCACCACTATTTACCTGATGCCTATCAAGGCCGATCGTGCTATTATAGGTAAGTCGCTTTCGCGACACATGGTGAATAAACATTGTTCTTTGAAAACTAGATAACAGTAATAAGGCAAATTTTTGCGTCAATTTTCAAAACACCGAGATGTAAAACTGATAATTTGTCAGGACCGAGGGATTCGAGGAAGCAATCGAGCGAGCACCGGAGCGTATTACACATACGTGAGGAGTGAGCGAGTGAAGCTGACGAAGAAGGCCGACGGTCATCACAAATTAGCAATGGTTAAGTTAGAAAGGGCGCACGGTGGATGCCTTGGCACTAGGAGCCGATGAAGGACGGGACTAACACCGATATGCTTCGGGGAGCTGTAAGTAAGCTTTGATCCGGAGATTTCCGAATGGGGAAACCCGCTGCCCGTAATGGGGCAGTATCCTTACCTGAATAAATAGGGTATGGAAGGCAGACCCGGGGAACTGAAACATCTAAGTACCCGGAGGAAGAGAAAGCAAACGCGATTTCCTGAGTAGCGGCGAGCGAAACGGAATTAGCCCAAACCAGAAGGCTTGCCTTCTGGGGTTGTAGGACA
>NZ_CP143547.1:35000-92500 GCF_046237635.1 Peribacillus sedimenti
CATGAAGCCCCCCTCAAGATGAGATTTCCCATGGCGCAAGCTGGTAAGATCCCTGAAAGATGATCAGGTTGATAGGTCAGGGGTGGAAGCGTGGTGACACGTGGAGCTGACTGATACTAATAGATCGAGGACTTAACCAAATTGAAAAGCGGAGAAAGCCCGCTTAAACCGATAGGATGTTGGAGCTTCTGGCGGAAAAGACCTAAAGTCTTGCCCAGAAGAAGCGAAACAGCTGTACGGTTTGGCTTTCGCAGCTAGACATTATCCTGTTTTGAAAACATGCAAAAACTTTACCTGTTATCTAGTTTTGAAGGAACAACGTTCCTTTATATGTTTGGTGACGATGGCGAAGAGGTCACACCCGTTCCCATTCCGAACACGGAAGTTAAGCTCTTCAGCGCCGATGGTAGTTGGGGGCTCTCCCCCTGTGAGAGTAGGACGTCGCCAAGCATTGATAAGCCAGCCGAAAGGCTGGTTTTTTGTTGTTTTTAAAATTAACATAGGGAAATTTCCTATATAGGGAAACTGTCAGAAGGCAAAATAAATGAAGACGCAAAAATCTGAATGGAGAGGATCAAGGAGGTCGAGGAAGCAAGAGATAAGGAACAAAGGCTACAACCGCAACGTCCTGGTGCAACGCCTACAAAACCTACATCATGCAGGCCACTGGAATGGACTTCGTACATGAAGCGCACAGGGACCACAGTCTGATCAAGTGATCCTCCGCTCATCGCCAACCAAGATTCGAACACGGAAGTTAAACTTGAGCGCCGGATGTAGAGTTGGTGGCTCTCTTTGTAAGAGTATGCGGCGCGAAGCAAAACTAAAGCCAATCATCCTGCGGAAACCTCCATCCTTACAAAACGGCAGGCTCGATTATAAAAAAATCAACGTTAGACAAACACTGAAAGCTTGATTAGCACATACATTGATATAGGCGCTTCCCCAAATACTACAACTATTCCCACAATTGTATACAACTTGTCATTTCTGGGGACAATGCAGGTATGGAGGTGGAGATTTGGATTCAATTGTTACTAAAAAATCGGCCGGGGAAACGTGTATTGTTTGTGAGCATGTAAAAGATGTCGGAATCCATCTATATACGTCATTTATTTGTAATGAGTGTGAAAGGGATTTAATTAACACTGATACAGACCATCCAAAATATACGCATTATGTAAACCAGTTAAAAAAGATAGGTACTTCTAAAATCTTATCATAAATTCAAGCAGCGCTCGGAACCTTTAGAAAGCAATTCACATTGGCAATTGCACGAAGGAGCTGGGCTCTTTATATTTTTTCGGAAGATATTCATTCTGCTGTGAAGAGCGGGGAGCATTGAGCTCAAACGTTTGATAAAATAGATGTATGAAAAAAGGCCGTAAAGGAAGGTTAGTGTGGACCAGACATCAACACCGTTATTTAACGCATTATTAAAGCATAAACAGGCCGGCACAGTCTCCTTTCATGTGCCCGGCCACAAAAATGGAACTATATTTCCTCAAAAAGGGGAAGGTTTATTTCAAAATTTATTGTCCATCGATGCCACAGAGTTATCCGGCCTCGATGATTTGCATGAACCGGAAGGACCAATACTGGAAGCACAAGCGCTTTTAAGCGATTTGTATAGCTCAAAAGAAAGTTTGTTTTTAGTAAATGGCACTACAGTTGGAAATCTGGCCATGATTATGGCAGTATCTAATCCAGGTGACACGGTTCTAGTGCAGCGAAATTGCCATAAGTCTATTCTTCACGGGCAAATGCTTGCGGGCCTTTCTCCAGTATTTGTACATCCCGAAATCGATCCAGAATGGCAGATAGCAGGCGGGCTTTCTGCACAGAATGTAGAAAAGGCTTTAGCCGAGTATCCGCAAACAAAAGCAGTCATCTTAACCCATCCCAATTATTATGGCATGTCTAGAGATTTAGCAGAAATTGTACAAGCAGCGCATAAAAGGGAAATACCTGTATTGGTGGATGAGGCTCATGGTGCACACTTCGCAGCAGGCCATCCTTTTCCTCTATCTGCTCTTGAGGCCGGAGCTGATGTTGTTGTACATTCAGCTCATAAGACCCTTCCTGCTATGACAATGGGGTCGTATTTACATCTTAACCGAAGCAGCCTGGTATCATCGGAACGAATTAAATTTTATCTGCAGATGCTGCAATCAAGCAGCCCATCATATCCTATTATGGCTTCTCTTGACCTGGCAAGGGCCTACTTAGCCGCCTATTCAAAAAGTGATAAGGCAAGTCTAGAGCGCAGGGTAAAATGCTTTAAAGAAGGGTTGGCTCGTATTAACGGATTGCACGTGATGGAACCAACAGTGCCTTCAGATATAGATTTGCTGAAGATAACAATAAGAGCAGATGGCATTTCGGGATTTGCCCTGCAACAAAAGCTGGAACAAAACAGTATTTACACAGAATTGGCGGACACAAAAAATGTTCTGTTTGTCCTGCCTCTTTTGAAAAAAGAGCAGAGCTATCCATTCGATAAAGCTCTTAGCAGTATTGAGCGAATTCTACAAGATTCTATTACAAGCCCAGAAACTGAGGTTTCGCCTTGGATTACCGATGTTAAGACTGTTTCACGGCTGGGGCTGACATACTCAGAAATGAGACAGCGCCCGAAAAAGATGGTTCACTTAAATGATAGTATCGGAAAGATTTCTGCAGAAACAATTACTCCTTATCCCCCGGGTGTCCCGCTTATCATGGCCGGGGAAAGGATTTCTTCTGACATGGTCCTTTATTTACGGGAATTGGTGGATAAGGGATCCAGGTTTCATGGAGGAAAAGCAATTCATCGGTTTCTGGTAGAGGTATATAAATAATCCTAATAAAGGTGTATACTTAACACAACAACATGTGCGTGGAGGTAGCGGATGAGTCGCGGAATGTTTATAACCATAGAGGGCCCCGAAGGAGCAGGAAAGACAACCATCATTAAATATATAGCAGAGTTTCTTCAGGAGAATGGCTTTGATGTGGCAGTGACAAGGGAACCAGGCGGTGTTCCTATTTCCGAACAAATTCGGCAGGTCATCTTAAATAAAGACAATACTACTATGGATGGCCGAACAGAAGCTTTGCTATACGCTGCAGCAAGAAGGCAGCATCTGGTGGAAGTTGTCATTCCTGCTTTGGAAAAAGGCCAAATTGTTTTATGTGACAGGTTTATAGATAGTTCATTGGCCTATCAGGGTTTTGCACGAGGGCTGGGTATGGACGAAGTATTTAAAATAAATCAATTTGCAATCGAAAATCTAATGCCAGATTTGACATTATTTTTTGACATAGAACCGGCTGAAGGATTACAGAGAATACGTATGAGCAAGAGCCGGGAAATGAATCGGCTTGATCTGGAAGAGCTTGATTTCCATCAGAAGGTTAGGGAAGGTTATTTTAAAGTCATAGACCAATCAAAGGAACGATTCTGCATAATAGATGCCTCACAGGATTTGGCTGGGGTACTTTCGCAAACAAAGAACAAATTGCTGGAGAGGATTAAGAAATAATATCAGTGTCCCGGTTAAATGGGTTTATTTTAATATCCTTATATAAAGTTGCCTGCTAACTAGCTTTTTTGGGTATAGGTACTAGTAGATATAATGAGATATAAGTGACTGGAGGATGGTATTATGAAAATGATCATTGCGGTAATTCAGGATAAGGACAGCCAGAAATTGTTAAACAAGCTGGTGGATAATAATTTCCGGGCTACCAAGCTTGCCAGTACGGGTGGATTCCTGAAGTCTGGCAACACTACCTTCATGATTGGTACGGAAGATATCAGGGTAGATAAGTGCCTTCAAATCATCAAGGAAAGCTGCCAATCCAGACAGCAGTTAGTGGCGCCAGTTTCTCCAATGGGCGGAAATGCAGACTCCTATGTTCCATATCCGGTAGAAATTGAAGTCGGCGGCGCAACCGTGTTCGTGCTGCCAATCGAGAATTTCCTGCAATTCTAAAGGAAAGCAAGGTGGCGTCAACATGAAGATTAATCAAGAATTGCATGTCAAAATGGATAAGTTAAGGCAGGACTCACGGCAAATCTCAACGGGAAATGGGAAGTTCCAGCAGCTTGTACAGAAACAAGACCAAAAAATGCAGCTAGAAACATTAAATCGATTGTTGAGTGATATTCAGGGTGCTGGACAACGACTAAGCAAATCCCGCAATTTTAGGGATTTGGCAAAATTTAAAACACTTGTTAAACGTTTTGTTCGGGAGTCCGTAGATTTTGGCATGGATTTGAAGCAATCACATAGCTGGACACAGTTCGGGCAAAGCCGCCCGCTTAAAATTGTAGAAACTATTGATGAGAAATTACTTGAATTAACAGATGAGGTCATGAAATCCGAGAAGGGCTCGATTGATATTTTGGGCAAAATCGGAGAGATAAAGGGATTATTGATCAATTTATATACTTAAGGCAGTTGATGGGAATGGTAAAGACCTGGCAGGACCTCAAGAGCATACAGCCTGAGGTTATGACAATGATTAAGAATAGCATCACAAGAAATAGAGTGGCGCATGCTTACCTTTTTGAAGGAGAAAAAGGAACTGGCAAAAAGGATATTGCCCTTATTTTTGCAAAGAGCCTTCTATGCGAACATCCTGATGAAGGTTATATCCCTTGTGGACAATGTGTAAACTGCAGACGGATTAATTCTGGTAATCACCCTGATTTGCATTATATTGAGCCTGAGGGCTTATCGATTAAAAAAGAACAAATAAAATTATTGCAGGACGAATTTTCTAAGAAGAGTGTCGAATCCGACCTTAAAATTTACATGATTGTAGATGCCGAAAAAATGTCGGTACAGGCAGCAAATAGCTTATTAAAATTCCTCGAAGAACCCCAGTCTGATACAGTTGCAATACTCATTACAGAACAGGGTCAACGGGTATTGCCAACTATATTATCAAGATGTCAAATATTACCATTCAAACCCCTTTCTCCTGAGAATGTAAAGAAAAACTTAATAGATCAAGGCGTAGAGCCTATTACGGCCTCTGTCATTTCCCAGCTCACCCACAATTTCGAAGAAGGACTTCGAATGAGTTCTGAGGAATGGTTTGCACAAGCCCAAAAAATAGTGTTAAAATTATATGAAGCATTACAGATGAATTCTATGAAATCATTGTTGTATCTTCAAGAGGAATGGTTTGTGCACTTTAAGGATAAAGTGCAGCAAGACAGAGGTCTTGATTTGTTATTTCTTATTTATAAGGATTTACTATACATTCAGTTGGACCAGCGGAATCATATTGTTTTTCAAAATAAAATCAGTGAGTATGAGTCACACGCTCTTCATATGTCACAGAAACGCCTGGCTGAGAAAATGCGCTTTATTTTAGAAGCAAAGAGGAAGCTGATGTCCAATACAAATCCACAGCTGCTGATGGAGCAGCTTGTGCTGAATTTGCAGGAGGGATCATCATTTGTATGATGTTGTAGGTGTCCGTTTTAAAAAAGCGGGTAAGATATACTACTTCGACCCGGGAGAGCTTAACATTCCAAAGGACGAATTCGTTATTGTCGAAACAGTCCGTGGGGTAGAATTTGGCCGAGTTGTTACCGCCCGGAAGAAGGTAGACGAGAACGATGTTGTACTGCCACTGAAAAAGGTATTAAGGATAGCTGATCAAAAGGACAGGCTGATTGTGGAAGAGAATAAAGCAGCCGCAAGTGAAGCGTACAATACATGCTGTGAAAAGGTATCAGAGCATCAGCTCGATATGAAATTAGTCGATGTAGAATATACCTTTGATCGAAATAAAGTCGTATTTTATTTTACTGCAGATGGCAGGGTTGATTTCCGTGACCTGGTTAAGGATCTTGCTGCCATTTTTAGAACGCGTATTGAATTACGTCAAATTGGGGTCCGGGATGAAGCTAAGATGCTAGGCGGAATTGGACCTTGCGGCAGAATGCTGTGCTGTTCTACATTCTTGGGAGATTTTGAGCCGGTATCCATTAAAATGGCCAAGGATCAAAACCTTTCACTGAATCCTACCAAAATCTCCGGTCTTTGCGGCAGATTAATGTGCTGTCTAAAGTATGAAAATGATGAATATGAACATGCAAAGGAACTCCTACCGGACTTGGGTGAGATGATCGAAACTCCGAATGGAAGAGGCAAGGTAGTAGGGCTTAATATTCTAGAACGAATACTTCAGGTTGAATTGGCCGAGCAAGAAAGAGTATTAGAGTATACTTTAGATGAAATTCTAAAAGAGGGAGCCGTTTCTATTCAAGCCACAGATTATTAAGGTGGTGGACGAGCGTGGACAAGAAAGAAATTTTTGATTCGGTCACGAGTATGGAAACTCAAATAGGCCAGCTTTATACACAGCTAGGGGAACTTAAACAGCATCTGGCCGAAATCATCGAAGAAAATCATTCCCTGAAACTGGAGAATGAGCATTTACGTAGGCGTCTGGACCATGTTTCCGATAAGAGTATGCCTGTTAATGGAGATTCTAAGTCGAAAGTCCGCCGTCGTGAAAATAAAGAAGAGAAGGTGCATGATATAGGTGAAGGTTATGACAACCTGGCGCGCCTGTATCAAGAAGGATTCCATATTTGCAATCTTCATTTTGGAAGCTTAAGAAAAGAAGGAGACTGCCTGTTCTGCTTATCTTTTCTTAATAAAAAATAATGATGGCCTTTCCTTTTAAAGGGAAGGCTTTTTCTTCAGAATAAAATTCTGTCCATAAATAGACGATACATATATGCGTACTGGTTACTGTATTAATTTTTTTATCAGCAACGATTTGACAGAGATATAATAGCACGAGGAGTGGAAATATGATAAAAGGGGATGAACGCCTCGATTATTTGTTAGCTGAGAACCTGAGGATCATACAGAGTCCATCGGTATTTTCTTTCTCACTGGATGCCGTCCTCCTGGCGAAATTTGCTCAGGTGCCTATTCAAAAGGGAAATCTTATAGATTTGTGCACCGGTAATGGCGTAATTCCGCTGTTGCTTTCCACAAGGACTAAAGGAAAGATTGTTGGTGTGGAAATACAGGAGCGCCTTTATGACATGGCAGCAAGGAGTGTCCAATATAACAAGCTTTCTGAACAAATAAACATAATTCATGGAGATATCAGAGAAATATCAAAGCAGGTAGGATACAGCAAATTTGATGTCGTAAGCTGTAATCCACCCTATTTTCCTATTTCTTCGCATGATGAAGTCCATAAAAATGAACATTTTGCTATAGCAAGACATGAGATTTATTGTACTTTAGAGGATGTAGTCCGTGTTAGCAGCCAGCTGTTGAAGCAGGGAGGAAAAGCGGCGTTTGTTCATCGTCCCGGAAGACTAATTGACATACTGGCTACGATGAGGCAGTACCGTCTTGAACCAAAAAGGCTACAGTTTGTTTATCCAAAGGCCGGCAAAGAAGCTAACACTATATTGGTAGAAGGCATAAAGGATGGAAGCCCCGATTTAAAAATAGAGCCGCCGTTAATCGTGTATAATGAAAACAATGAGTATACACCTGAAGTAAGAAGGATCCTATATGGAGAATAATGAACACTTTTTCTACGTTTTAAGATGCAGGGATCTGACTTATTATGCGGGTTATACAAATAATCTGGAAGAACGGATCAAAAAGCATAACGAAGGAAAAGGCGCAAAATATACAAGGGGCCGGGTTCCTGTGGAACTGGTATTCTTCCAAACATTTGATAATAAACGAGATGCTCTTCAAGCTGAATATCGTTTCAAACAATTGACCAGGAGACAAAAAGAGGAATGGATGAGGAAGGCGGTTTTGTAATGTGGCAGCAGAAGAGCTTTGAAAAAGAAGGGACGAAGTCAGCTTTATATTTAGTGCCGACACCAATTGGCAATTTGGAGGACATGAGTTTCAGGGCAGTGAGGATATTAAAAGAAGCAGATGTAATTGCTGCTGAAGATACGAGAAATACCAGGAAGCTTTGCAATTATTTTGAAATTGATACTCCTATAGTGAGTTATCATGAGCATAATAAGCAAACAAGCGGGAAGAAAATCATTGACCGGCTTTTAGAAGGCCAAACGGTGGCACTTGTAAGTGATGCTGGGATGCCAACGATTTCTGATCCCGGTTTTGAATTGGTTACGGAGGCATTAAAGGAACAGATTACGGTAATTCCTTTACCCGGTGCCAACGCGGCTTTGACTGCGTTGATTGCTTCCGGTTTAGTGCCCCAGCCTTTTTACTTTTATGGATTTCTCCCAAGAAATACGAAGGAGAAAAGACAGGATTTAGAAAGATTGAAGAAAGTTACATGTACATGGATCATTTATGAATCTCCTCATCGGTTAAAGGAAACCCTTAAATTGATATTAGATGTTCTGGGGGATCGGAGAATTGTTTTAAGCAGGGAATTAACGAAAAAGTTTGAGGAGTTTATTCGGGGCAGTGTCAGCGAAATGCTGCAATGGGCCGCCGAATCTGAAATTAGGGGGGAATTTTGTCTCGTAATTGAAGGGAATTCCATTGAACAATCGGATGTGGATGAAGATGAAAATTGGTGGGACGGAATGAAAATTGCCGAACATGTGGATTATTATATCCATAAACAAAAGTTACATTCTAAAGAGGCAATCAAACAGACTGCTAAAGACCGGGGCATGAATAAAAGGGATGTATACCAGGCTTACCATATCGAATAATGAAACATGTCGAATTAAACGGTTGTCATTAAATAGTTACGTAATCCAGAGACAGTATGCCTTCTTAAAAAAGGAAAGAGGCTTCTGAAAGAAGCCTCTTGGTTTTAATTATTTTACTAGGAAATTTTCTTGAATTTCCTTAATAAGTTGTTCTGCACCGTCTCGGCTAAGGATTAATTTTCCGCCTGCAAGAGATAAGTTATTGTCAGAAACTTCGCCTGTTACATGGCAAGTCATGTTCGGCTTATATTTTTTTCAAAATGATGCGCTCATCGTCCACATATATTTCAAGGGCATCCTTTTCCGCAATTCCTAAAGTGCGTCGAAGTTCAATCGGAATTACTACACGCCCTAATTCATCAACTTTACGTACTATTCCTGTAGATTTCATAATTATAAAAATCTCCTCTCAGCTTCATTATGTACCGGAATTTTCTATATCTTTTTCGTCATGATTCGACAAATTTCTATAAATTCATAATACCAGCCATTCCCAAATCCGTCAATCATTTTATACTTAATTAAAGATAATGGCATAAACTTCCCATACTAACCGGGTAATATAGCACATTTGCAAAATATATCCAGACCAAATGCCAATTTGAAGGAAAGACTCATGCATAATATTTTTCGACAAAATTTCGACATATGCATTCCAGTATGAAATATAGTGCACCGTATATGGCATCCTGGAGAAATCGGCAAGAAATACAAGACGCCAGAAGTTGCACTATTTCAAGTTTTTAGGTATATTTTGTTGGTAGAAGAGGTTATGATGACAATATATATAAGCTGCACTACACATTCTTAAAATGATAAAATAAATGTTCTTAGAGTAAATGAAATCTGCTTTTTAGTCATTTTTATATAGTTTTTTGGCAGTCTTTCATAATTAACTCTCGCATCATGGGGGTTTTTTTATTTGTGATATGTGCTGCAGTGATTATGCCGGCTGGCAGGGACAGCAACGTCCGAACAAAATTTTTTAGAAACTTACTTCGGGAGGGAAAATGATGAAGGGAAAGGCACAGAATACTTTTTACATTACTACACCTATATATTATCCAAGCGGAAACCTGCATATAGGCCATGCATATACAACCGTAGCGGGCGATGCAATGGCTCGGTACAAAAGATTACGCGGCTTTGATGTTATGTATCTAACAGGCACTGATGAACACGGACAGAAAATACAGCGAAAAGCAGAAGAGGAGGGCGTTTCTCCTCAAGCGTATGTTGATAATATTGTCTCCGCCATTAAAGAACTGTGGAGTAAACTTGATATTTCCTATGATGATTTTATAAGGACTACCGAAGACCGGCATAAAAAAGTTGTCGAAAAACTATTTAAGCAGCTTTTGGATCAAGGCGATATCTACCTGGATGAATACGAAGGCCTTTATTGTACACCATGTGAATCCTTCTTTACGGAGCGTCAAGTCGAGGGGGGGAATTGCCCCGACTGCGGCAGGCCGGTAGAAAAAGTAAAAGAAGAGTCTTATTTCTTTAGAATGAGCAAGTACGCGGACAGGCTTCTGCAGTTTTATGAAGAAAATCCAGAATTTATACAGCCAGAATCAAGAAAAAATGAAATGATTAATAATTTCATTAAACCAGGTCTCGAGGATCTCGCAGTATCCCGGACAACGTTTGACTGGGGTGTTAAGGTACCGGGAAATCCCAAACATGTTATATATGTGTGGATTGATGCGTTATCAAATTATATAACTGCATTAGGATATGGAACAGAAGATGATGCAAAATACTTAAAATACTGGCCTGCTGATGTCCATCTTGTAGGTAAGGAAATCGTCCGCTTCCATACAATTTACTGGCCGATTATGCTAATGGCGCTTGATCTGCCATTGCCTAAAAAAGTATTTGCGCATGGCTGGCTCCTAATGAAAGATGGAAAAATGTCAAAGTCAAAAGGAAATGTTGTTGATCCGGTCACATTGATCGACCGTTACGGTCTGGATGCATTGAGATATTATTTGCTAAGGGAAGTGCCATTTGGATCAGACGGGGTATTTACTCCGGAAGGTTTTGTTGAAAGAATTAATTTTGATCTTGCAAATGACCTTGGGAATCTATTAAATCGTACAGTAGCCATGGTCGATAAGTATTTCGATGGCGTGATTCCGACATATTCAGGTTCAGTGACAAAATTTGACGCATCTCTGCTCGATATGAATAATGAGACAGTAAAGAAATATGAAGAGGCTATGGAGAAGATGGAATTTTCCGTTGCCCTGTCGAGTTTGTGGCAGCTTGTTAGCAGAACCAATAAATATATAGATGAAACGCAGCCCTGGAACCTCGCAAAAGATGAATCCAAGCGAAATGAATTGGCGAGTGTCATGGTCCATTTGGCAGAATCTCTGCGCCGGATCGCCGTTCTTTTGCAGCCATTCCTCACAAGGACTCCAGGAGAAATATTTAAGCAGTTAAACATCATAGATGAGACTCTAAAAGCATGGGACAGCCTAGAACGCTTTGGACAGATTCCGGAAGGTACCAAAGTCGATAAGGGACAGCCTATATTCCCTCGTTTGGAGTTTGCTGATGAAATACAATATATTAAAGACCAGATGCAAGGCGGATCTAAGAAAGAAGAAGAAAAGGAACCTCAGGGTGAAGAAGAAATCCCTGAAGTAGATGAAATTACTATCGATGATTTCATGAAAGTGGAACTTAGGGTAGCCCAAGTGCTGGAGGTAGAGCCTGTGAAAAAAGCTGATAAGCTGCTGAAGCTTCAGCTTGATCTGGGATATGAGAAGAGACAAGTAGTATCCGGCATTGCTCAATACTATAAACCAGAGGAATTAGTGGGCAAAAAAGTGATCTGTGTGACGAATCTTAAGCCGGTTAAATTACGCGGCGAGCTATCGCAGGGTATGATCCTGGCTGGAAGCTCTGAAGGCCGGCTTTCCGTTGCTACAGTTGATTCTTCTCTTCCAAATGGTTCGAAGGTTAAATAAAAATAGAAATTTAATTATTATTACCTATTTTTAACATTTGTAAAGTAAATGATAATAATTAAAAGAATGTTTTCTTAAAAAAGTGTAATACTGTTCCATGTGGAACATTATTACACTTTTTTCATGGTTTGTCTGATGAGTTATTTATTCTCACATAGAATTATATGCCTCCCTATTTTATAAACTAATAACCAGCAAGGAGATTGGAAAGCAAATCATTTTGCAATTTCTTGGTTAATCAGTAGAATGAAGAAACATTCGGAAAGCTGAAAATAAACAATTTTTAAATACTTGTTACATAGAAGTAGAAATATTAGCTATAGGCTTGTAATATAATTTTTTGTTTGAAAGGGAAGAAGGAAAATGCTGTTTGACACACATGTACATTTGAATGCAGAACAGTTTCAGGAAGATTTGAATGAAGTGATCGAGAGAGCTCAGCAGGCAGGTGTTTCTAATGTTGTGGTTATAGGGTTCGATCGTCCAACAATCAAAAAGGCCATGGAGCTTGTGGAAAAATATGATTTTATGTATGCAGGTGTTGGATGGCATCCTGTAGACGCAATAGATATGACAGAAGAAGATCTAATCTGGATTGAAGAGTTGGCGGCTCATCCAAAGGTAGTCGCAATCGGGGAAATGGGATTGGATTATTACTGGGATAAATCTCCAAAGGAAGTGCAAAAGGAAGTATTTAGAAAACAGATACGCCTGGCTAAGAAAGTAAAACTTCCCATTATCATTCACAATAGGGAAGCAACTGCTGATATAGTAGAGATTTTAAAAGAAGAGAAAGCATCGGACGTCGGTGGAATAATGCATTGCTTTAGCGGTAGCCCAGAGACGGCTAAAGAATGTGTAGAAATGAATTTTTACATTTCCCTTGGCGGACCGGTTACATTCAAAAATGCCAAGAAACCTAAGGAAGTGGCTGAGGTCATCCCGCTTGACCGGTTGCTGATAGAAACAGATTGCCCATATCTTGCTCCCCATCCATATCGAGGCAAACGTAACGAGCCTGCTTTCGTAAAATTAGTAGCTGAACAAATAGCGGAAATAAAAGGGATTTCATATCAACAAGTAGCAGATATAACATCACAAAATGCAAAAAAAATATTCGGCATTGACTGACAGCATTTGCTGTCAGTTCGCCGCTAGATATGTAACTAACAGACTAATTTCCTGAACATTCTACAAAGCAGCAAAGGATGAGAGAAAATGGTGTCGATAAGTCTGCCTTTTCAATTTAATCGATTGTATGCATAATAAAAATTACTTTCCGCGGGCATCATTTAATTGGTTTAACGCAGAGTTTTGTCGATATTAATCAGGGATCTAAAAGGAGGAGTTTTTCTTTGTCTTTACCCATGAAAAATCTCATTCCCAACCAAATTGGGAGAAGGAGACTGACCATCATAATCGGCAGCATAGTCGCGTTTGCCGCAATTTTGGTGATTGTGTTCTATGAAGGGACGAAACATAGGGTATTTTTAAAGTTGGATGGTGAAAAAAGGGTAGTAAGAACGCATGCAGATACAATTACTGCTATTCTACAAGAGTTGGAGATTACTGCTAAGGCTGAGGATTATTTATCTCCCTCGGGAAACAGTAAAGTAAAAGACCGGCTTGAAGTTGTTTGGGAACCGGCCCGGCAAGTAAAAGTAATACAGGATGGCGGCAGCGCTTCAACGGTCTGGACCACATCCGGTACGGTAGAACAGCTGCTTATAGAGCAAAAACTCGCACTCTCAAAATTTGATAAAATCAGGCCCTCGCACAAGACAAAAATCCATGACAAGATGACAATTGCTATCAATCACGCTTTTCCCGTTAGTTTGGTAGTTGGAGGCAAGGAAAAGCAGGTCTGGTCAACTTCGGCTACGGTCGCTGACTTTTTAAAACAACAAGGTATAAAGATACATAAACTTGACCGGGTTAAGCCCAATTTAAGTGACAAAATACATGCTTCTACCAGTGTAAATGTCATTCGAGTTCAAAAAGTCACCGATGTAGTGGAAGAACCAATAAAATATTCAGTTTTACATAAAAAAGATAACAGGCTGCTGGAAGGTAAGTCAAACATAGTAGAACCCGGCAAAGACGGATTGCTCACAAAGCAATATGAAGTTATCAGGGAAGATGGCAAGGAAGTCGCACGCAAGCTTATATCCGAGAAGGTTATTAAACAGAAAAAAGACAGGGTAGTGGCTGTAGGTGCAAAAAATTACATAGCACAGGCTTCCCGCGGTGAAAGGGCTGCTGGAGGACAGATGATATATGTAAATTCTACAGCATATACCGCCAGCTGCCATGGCTGTTCGGGGAGGACGGCAACTGGGATTAATCTTAGGGCCAATCCAAATGTTAGAATCATTGCTGTAGATCCTCGAGTCATTCCGCTGGGCAGCAAAGTCTATGTGGAGGGATATGGGTACGCCGTTGCTGCTGACACAGGCGGAGCCATAAAAGGACACAAAATAGATGTATACTTTCCTAATACAGCTGATGCATATCGCTGGGGTTCCAAAAAAGTAAGAATTAGGATATTTAAATAATATTGGCGGGGGATTTTCAATCTCCTGCTTTGTTGCGTTATAATGAAAAATGTGATTCAGCATGATGGTAACCAATTCTGAATGAAAAGTAGATTGGCCGGTTTGAAATTTTGTGTGAAATATATTGGATTCATAATATAAATCTTACAATCATTTAGACGTTGATAGATATAAGAAGGTTTCACTTAATGGAGGAATAATGAAAAAAATTAAAGAAATAATTGTCGTAGAAGGCAAAGATGATACGGTTGCAATAAAACGTGCTGTAAACGCTGATACTATCGAGACAAATGGCTCGGCGGTCAACGATTCGGTGATTGAACAGGTAAGGCTTGCACAAAAGACCAGAGGCGTAATTATATTTACAGATCCTGATTTTCCCGGCCAAAAAATAAGAAACATCATTGCGGAGAATGTGCCGGGATGTAAACATGCTTTCATTTCTAAACAAGAGGCTCTTCCAAAATCCGGACGGGGAATTGGTGTGGAGCATGCCGCACCGGAAGCAATCAGGATTGCCTTGAAGGAAGCGCAAATGATGGAACACGATTCCCCTGAGGAAATCACCATGAAGGAATTGTTAGAAGCAGGATTAATTGCTGGGCCCGGAGCTAAAGAACGCAGAGAGATGCTCGGTTTGCTATTGAATATTGGTTTTACAAATGGAAAACAGCTGCATAAGCGCCTGAGGATGTTTCAAATAAGTGCTACATCTTTTTATAAAGCGCTAAGACAGATTGAGCAGGAGGAATAACATCATGCATAAAGATATAGCTACTCCCCTTAGGACAAGAGGAATCCTTGAAAAATACGGGTTTTCCTTCAAAAAGAGTCTGGGACAAAATTTTCTTATTGATACGAATATCTTAAATAAAATTGTCGATTTTGCCGAGCTGGAAGCTGACAGCGGCGCCATTGAAATTGGGCCGGGCATTGGAGCACTTACTGAGCAGCTTGCCAAAAGAGCTAAAAAGGTAATTGCATTTGAAATAGACCAGAGGCTTCTTCCCATCCTGGAAGACACACTCTCTCCATACCATAATATTAAAATTTTTCATCAAGATGTGTTGAAGGCTGATGTAGCCCAAATAGTCAAAGAAGAATTTCAAGATTCGCAGGACCTCATGGTGGTGGCAAATCTACCGTATTACGTCACTACGCCGATTATTATGAAGCTGTTATCGGAAGGCTTGCCGATCCGGGGAATGGTGGTAATGCTTCAAAAAGAAGTAGCTGACAGGATATCTGCCAGCCCGGGAACAAAAGATTATGGCTCTTTATCGATAGCAATTCAATATTATACGGAGGCGGAAACGGTAATGGTAGTTCCCAAGACTGTTTTTGTGCCGCAGCCAAATGTTGACTCGGCTGTAATTCGGCTTACAAGACGACCTGAACCGCTTGTGAAGGTGAAGGATGAGAATTTTTTCTTTACACTGATCAGGGCAAGTTTCGCACAGCGCCGCAAGACTATTCTAAATAACCTAACTAGCCAGCTGCCTGGCGGAAAAGAGAAAAAAGAGCAGATCATTTCAGCTCTTGAAGCGGCAGGCATAGATCCTGCACGAAGAGGGGAGACCTTATCAATTGTCGAATTTGGCCTTTTAAGTGATCTTCTTGTTCCGAATTTTTCCTGAGCTGCACATACCTTACATTATTGTCCAAGCCCTTTAACAGGGCTTTCTGACTGTAGACAAACTGCCTACAGTCTTTTTGGGGTCTATTAAAGGGATTTTTAGTGATATTCGTCCCAGGGGCTTTATTTTCCGCGGAGCGGGCGTTGGGAGCGTCCCCGTCGGTACAGCTCCACGAGGGGTCTCACCTGTTCCACTTTCCTATCTGCTGGCATCTGCATGTATTGTTCAAAGGACATCTCACCAACTTAATCTAACATGCATAGCTTATCAAAGAATAAGTTTTTCATTGCCGGTATATTTCCCCGAGGTGAGTCGATGGAATTTAAAATAAATGATATTGTTGCAAGGAAATCTTATAACACCGATTTGCTTTTTCGCATTATTGATGTCCGGGAAAGACAGGGAAAACAGGAAGCGATATTGTACGGAGAGGATGTAAGGCTGGTTGCAGATGCTCCTTTTGAAGACCTGACATACTTGGATGACCAGGAAAAGAATGAACGGCAATTAGCTAATGCAGCCCTGACGGAACAATCTTATTTATTGTTCTCTCAGGATAAAGAGCTGTTAATACAAAAGAGTGAATACCAGTCCAGCAATGGCTATCGATATAATGGGGACTACTTCCAGATTCCCGGAAGAGTTTTACATGTTGACGGAGACCCTTCCTATTTAAAAAAATGTCTGGATTTGTATGAAAAAATTGGCGTACCTGTAAATGGCGTCTACTGTAATGAAAAAGAAATGCCTGAGAGGATCGGATCATTTATAGATGATTATCGGCCGGATATTTTGGTGATTACTGGACATGATGCATATACAAAATCAAAAGGGCATAAAACAGATTTAAGTGCCTATCGCCATTCCAGGCATTTTGCCCAAACAGTAATGGAGGCCCGAAAGAAGGTCCCAAGCCTGGACCATTTGATTATCTTTGCCGGGGCGTGCCAGTCTCACTTTGAATCGCTTATTCAGGCGGGAGCCAACTTTGCCAGCTCACCAACTAGAATTAACATTCATGCATTGGACCCGGTCTATATTGTAGCAAAAGTGTCATTTACTCCCTTTATGGACTATATTCGTGTATGGGATGTCCTGCGTAACACTCTAACTGGAGAAAAGGGGCTTGGGGGGATTGATTCGAGAGGCGTATTGCGTACCGGTATGCCGTATAATTTGATAAAAGAAGAATGAGCTGTGACGAAGAGGTCACCGCTCTGTTTTTGTGAGTTCAAACATGGACAGAATAATATTGCCTGGCATAAATACATAATTGTTCCCTTGAAAAACCATAATAGAATTGTTGATCACTCGGCGAATTTTGTTGTTAAAAAATCATTGACAAACAAATTTAACTGCTGATATAATTTATTATTTTATTGACGTTTGGTCGCGGTGTGTGATATACTACACTTAGTGAGGTGGACCGAGATGCCAAAAACTTTAGCTGATATTAAAAAAGCATTAGACTCGAATTTAGGGAACAGATTGCTTTTGAAAGCGAATGGCGGAAGAAGAAAAACTGTAGAGCGTTTTGGAACGCTAGCGGAAACTTATCCGTCTGTCTTTGTTATTGAGCTCGACCAGGATGAGAACGCCTTTGAAAGGGTCTCATACAGCTACGCTGATGTATTAACAGAAACTGTAGAATTAACATTCTTGAACAAACAGCAAGAAGTGTAAATCTTTGCCGGCAGTGAACTTAGTTCACTGCTTTTTATTTATCTTCAGAGGATTCATTTCCATTTTAGCCTGCAAGATGCAGTACATGTAATAGTTCAATTAAACAAAACATAATACTTGTAACGGCCTGTGAAAGGGGTTGTTCAATTTGGGCAGAAGAAGAAGCATTATGTCGGAGGGGTTTAAAGAAGAACTTGCCAAAGAATTAGGCTTTTACGATGTAGTCCAAAGAGAAGGCTGGGGAGGAATTAAGGCTAGGGATGCTGGGAATTTAGTGAAGCTTGCGATCCTTAAGGCGCAGAGCCAAATGATGAATCGATAGCTGATTTTCCGTCAATTTCGAACTGGTACAATAGTAACAAAAACTGCTCAGGCCGTTATACCATTGCCGGGTGCGCTCCTCCTTGCTCACAAGTATCTTGGCAAGGAGGAGGCACGGCAAATTTATTAGGGGTTACCTGCACTTCGACATAATATCAAAGTTATCATAGCCGAAACAGGCAACATGGAGATCATCCTCCTGCTGCAATACGTCCTATATGGAGCGAACGTTCTAAAATAGTATTTTACATACATTGAAAATACCTGTGAAAAACCTTTAGAATAGTGTTATATATGATAAAATAGGACAAGAACTTTCTAGATCGTAAAGTAGGTGGGCGTATTGAAGCTTATGGAGAAGGCACCCGCTAAGATAAATTTAGCGTTGGATGTACTTTTTAAGCGGCCAGATGGGTACCATGAGGTAGAAATGATTATGACTACGGTAGATTTGGCGGACAGAATAGAACTAAAGGAAATCCGGGAAGACAATATTAAAATAATATCACATAACCGGTTTGTTCCCGATGACAGCAGAAATCTGGCTTATCAGGCTGCTGCTTTATTAAAAGAACGGTACGGAGTCAGAAAGGGTGTCTCCATTACAATAGAAAAAAATATCCCGGTAGCGGCTGGATTGGCTGGCGGGAGCAGTGATGCAGCAGCTGCATTAAGAGGGCTAAACAGGCTTTGGAGGCTTGGTTTGTCATTAGACGAGCTTGCTGAGATTGGAGCGGAGATTGGCTCGGATGTCTCTTTTTGCGTGTATGGCGGAACTGCGATCGCAAGAGGAAGAGGAGAGAAAATTGTCCATTTGCCTCCTCCGCCAAAGTGTTGGGTAGTCCTTGCTAAGCCCACGCTTGGAGTATCCACGGCAGATATATACAAAAGGCTAAAGCTTGAAGGAATAGACAGGCCGAACGTAAAAAAAATGGTAGAAGCCATATATGAAAATGATTTAAGCAAAGTATGCAGCAATCTCGGAAATGTGTTGGAACATGTAACCTTGCCGCTGTACCCGGAAGTTGCCAATATTAAAGAACAAATGAAAACGTTCGGAGCGGATGCAGTGTTGATGAGCGGAAGTGGACCTACTGTATTCGGGCTAGTTGAACATGATTCAAGAATGCAGCGTGTATACAATGGATTAAGGGGATTTTGTGACCAAGTTTACGCTGTGCGATTATTAGGTGATTCCAACCATCTTGATTAGTTCCGTACATTAATGTAATATTATCTATAAATATTCGGAATTTGTAGACAGGAGGAGGAATCATGAAGTTCCGTCGCAGTGAAAGGCTGGTTGATATGACCAATTTTTTATTGGATCATCCCGGCCAATTAATATCTCTTACCTTTTTCTCTGACAAATATAGTTCGGCAAAATCTTCCATCAGTGAAGACTTGACTATAATCAAGGAAACTTTTGAGCAGCGGGGCATTGGAACTCTTCAAACCATTCCAGGCGCTGCAGGCGGCGTAAAATATATAGTCGACATCAAAGAAGAAGAGGCCAGGCAGTTTATTGAAGAACTTTGTTCTGTTATGTCCAGTCCCGATCGGCTTCTGCCGGGGGGCTATCTATACATGAATGATATATTAGGGCGACCTCAGATGGTCAATAAAATAGGCAGGATCATAGCGGCATCTTATGCAAATAAGAAGGTAGATGTGATTATGACCATGGCTACAAAAGGAATCCCGCTTGCTTATTCAGTAGCGAATCACCTTAATGTGCCTGTAGTCATTGTCCGGAGAGATAATAAGGTTACTGAAGGCCCTACGGTCAGCATTAACTATGTATCGGGTTCTTCGAAAAGGATACAGACTATGGTACTGTCAAAGAGAAGCCTTGCAACAGGTTCCAATGTTTTAATTGTCGATGACTTTATGAAGGCAGGCGGCACACTTAAAGGTATGGTCTCCCTGCTGGAGGAATTTGATGCAACAGTCTCTGGAATTGCGGTACTGGTGGAATCGGAGAATACCGAAGAACGCCTGGTTGATGATTACCTATCTTTACTCAAGCTTGCCGATATTGATGAAAAAGACCGTAAGATCCACGTCACATTCGGAAATTATTTTAGTTCGTAGGTTACTAAATATAAAATATATATATTGTTCTATTAGGAGGAGAGTCATGTGAAATATGTGTATACAAATGAAGCCCCGGCTGCAATAGGACCTTATTCCCAAGGGATTGTTGTTAATAACTTGTTTTTTAGCTCGGGACAGATTCCACTTACAGCATCGGGAGAGATGAATACAGGCACTGTACAGGAACAGACGCATCAGGTATTCAAAAACTTACAGGCTGTACTTAAAGAAGCAGGGGCATCTCTTGACACTGTTGTAAAAGCAACCGTGTTTATCAAGAATATGGATGATTTTGCGGCTATCAATGAAATTTATGGAGAATATTTTAATCAACATAAACCTGCAAGGTCAACCGTAGAAGTAGCACGTCTTCCGAAGGATGCACTGGTGGAGATAGAAGTAATTGCGCTCGTTAAATAACGGGCTTTTTTTTCTGTGTCTATAAAAAAGGCAAAAAGGAAGAATAAAATGAAGAGGATTTGGACAAAAAGTGTATTATCAGTTACAAACAGTCATTTATTTTATACGTTTTATGGCATGCGAAAATGAATGAAACATTGTTTTATAAGGCTTTTTTTTGACAACGTTTTCAAATCCGAAAAAATCTTCCGTTATTTTAAAAAAATTTACGGTAAATAGAAGGAAAAAAGAACCATACTGTTGAATATGTAAATTAAGTTTTTAACAAGCAAAAAAGGTGGTGAACATACAATGGAAGTAACTGACGTAAGATTACGCAGGGTGACTACTGATGGCAGAATGCGTGCTATCGCCTCTATTACTTTGGACAATGAATTTGTTGTTCATGATATTCGCGTAATAGACGGAAATAATGGTTTATTTGTGGCCATGCCTAGCAAACGTACTCCGGATGGAGAATTTAGAGATATCGCTCATCCGATTAATTCCTCCACGCGTGGGAAAATCCAGGAAGCTGTTTTGGCTGAATACCATCGATTAGGAGAATTAGAAGTCGAATTAGAAGAAGCGGGAGCAAGCTAAGCTTATCTAATCTTTCGAGCATCAGGAGCCTACTTCCAAAGTAAGGCTCTTTTTATATTGCGCAGAAAGGATTTTTTCTGGGGTAAAATTTTGTAAACCCTCTGAATCCAAATTATTTATACCCCTTTTAAACCCTCTCAAACCATATCGGTAAAATAAATTCCGGATTTTCACAAATGTTTTCACGAAGGATAACACATATATAACTGTAAAATACTATTACTTACTAATTTACATCATTGTATATCTGACAAAAAATTGTACTTTTTGCTGTTGCCTTGAAAACATTCCGCATTTAAGATAATATTTTTAATGGATAAAAAGGTGTAAATGGAGGCCTGTTATGAGTAATCGCTATGCAATTATTTTGGCAGCGGGGCAAGGTACTAGGATGAAATCAAAACTTTACAAGGTTTTGCATCCTGTTTGTGGAAAACCTATGGTACAACATGTCATGGACCAAGTCAACAACCTTAACATAGAAAAGATAGTTACGATTATTGGACACGGTGCTGAACTTGTAAAAGAACAGCTGGGAGATAGCTGTGAGTATGCTTTACAGGAAGAACAGCTGGGAACGGCGCATGCGGTTATGCAAGCAGCGCAGCAATTAGCTGGATTGGAAGGCACAACGTTAGTAGTGTGCGGCGACACTCCACTGATTAAAGCTGAGACAATGGATGCTCTAATCAAGACGCATGAGGAGGCTCATGCCGCGGCCACGGTGCTGACTGCTGTTACCGAAAATCCTGCTGGGTATGGAAGAGTCCTTCGGAATGCGGAAGGCCATGTTGAGAAAATTGTGGAACACAAGGATGCAACCGAAGAAGAAAGACAAGTAACGGAAATTAATACAGGGACATACTGTTTTGATAATAAAGCCCTGTTCTCCGCACTTCAAAATGTCTCGAATGAAAATGCACAGGGAGAATATTACCTTCCGGATGTGATTGAGATACTGAAGTCAGCTGGGCATATTGTCACAGCTTCCCGGACTGAGGATTTTGAGGAGACGCTTGGCGTGAATGACCGTGTCGCCCTGTCACAGGCGGAAGCCATCCTCAAGAAGCGAATCAATGAAATGCATATGAGAAACGGTGTAACAATCATAGATCCCTCTAACACTTATATAGAGACTGGGGTGACGATTGGGCGGGATACTGTTATTCATCCAGGATCTATTATAAAAGGGGAAAGCATAATCGGGGAAGATTGTGTAATCGGGCCACATACAGAAATAAAAAATTGCGAGATTGGTAACAGCTCCACCGTCCGACACTCTGCAGCTTTTGAGAGCATAATTGGTTCATATGTAAACATAGGCCCCTTTGCGCATATCCGTCCTGATTCAGACATAAGGGACAAAGCAAAAATCGGCAATTTTGTAGAGATAAAAAAGGCGGTTATTGGGGAAGGCAGTAAAGCATCACACTTAAGTTACATCGGGGATGCCGAAGTTGGCAATGATGTAAATATAGGCTGTGGTTCTATCACTGTAAATTATGATGGTAAAAATAAATATTTAACCAAAATCGAGGATCATGTATTTATCGGATGTAATTCGAATCTTGTTGCTCCAGTTACAATAGGCAGAGGCGCTTATGTGGCCGCGGGCTCTACGATTACTGAGGATGTACCAGAAGATGCATTATCCATTGCCCGAGCTCGTCAAATCAACAAAGAAGATTATGTGCAAAATCTAAAAATTAACGAATAACCCTGGAGGTTCAGCATGTCGAATCAATATCTTGACCCAAATTTAAAGGTGTTTTCTTTGAATTCCAATCGCAAGTTAGCAGATGAAATAGCTAAATCGATTGGAGTAGAGCTTGGCAAATGTTCCGTAACACGTTTTAGTGATGGGGAAGTTCAAATCAATATTGAAGAAAGCATCCGAGGCTGTGATGTATTTGTCATCCAATCGACAAGCGGACCAGTAAATGAACATTTGATGGAAGTATTGATTATGATTGATGCTTTAAAGCGTGCTTCAGCAAAAACGATAAACATCGTTATGCCTTATTATGGTTATGCCCGTCAGGATCGCAAAGCACGTGCTCGTGAGCCGATCACTGCAAAGCTTGTGGCCAATCTTCTTGAGACGGCGGGAGCAACCCGCGTAATTACTTTAGACCTTCATGCTCCGCAAATTCAAGGTTTCTTTGACATCCTGATCGATCACTTGATGGGTGTACCTATTCTTGCGGATTATTTTAAGCAGAAGAATCTTACCGATATTGTTATTGTCTCTCCTGACCATGGAGGGGTTACCCGGGCCAGAAAGATGGCTGACCGCCTAAAAGCACCAATTGCAATTATCGATAAACGCCGCCCTCGGCCAAATGTAGCAGAGGTTATGAATATTGTAGGCCATATTGAGGGGAAAACAGCCATTTTAATCGATGATATAATTGATACAGCAGGAACGATTACTCTTGCTGCAAATGCGCTCGTAGAAAATGGGGCAGCAGAGGTATATGCTTGCTGTACACACCCTGTTTTGTCAGGTCCGGCCATCGAGCGAATCCAAAATTCGAAAATAAAAGAGCTTGTAGTAACAAATACAATTGCCCTTCCAGAGGAAAAGAAGATCGACAAAATTGTCGAGCTTTCTGTCGCTCCATTGATTGGTGAAGCGATTATCCGTGTCCATGAAGAGCAATCTGTCAGTACGCTTTTTGATTGATTAATAAATGTCTGTTAACGCAGGCCTTCCAGACTGTAGGCAAACGCGATGAAAAATCGGGCTTGTCTACAGTCTTTTTAATTTGCGGATTAGCTTCTGATAAATCGATTATTTAATAATGTTCTGATATGAAAACCTGCTGATTTTTGTTGCAGACCCGAAGATTCCTTCGGGAGCAGCGCCACGGGAGAGACCCTTTGAGGTGCGGCAGTAAAGAGGAGGCTCACCTCCCGCCCTGGGGAAAGCGAACCGCCTGGAACGAAAGTAAGCCATCCACGTAACAGGCGGCGGTTTCTACATGTATTGGAATTAATTTTCGTCAGCATTGCATTCGGCGGAACTGCCATTAAGTTGGCGCCGCAATCAGAAAATTATAGGGTTTATTCTTCTCCAAAATGGGAATATACAACAATGGCATTCATTCCAAAAAGGGAAGGTGTTGTTGTGATGACTAATATACTTGTAGCAAAAGAAAGGGCAGAGTTCCGCCGCTCTTACCTCAATCAATTAAAGGCTGCCGGAGAATTGCCTGCTGTCGTATATGGGAATGAACAAAATAGCACACCAATCTCAGTCAGCAATGCGGAATTTCAAAGATTAATCAAAGAGGTTGGACGTAACGGCATTATTAACCTGCAGTTAACGGGACAAACACATAATGTGATGCTTACTGATTATCAGCGTGACCCTTTGAAAAACGAAATTTATCATGCGGATTTCCTAATTGTAAATATGGATGCCGAAATGAATGCTCAGGTCCGGGTCATTCTCGACGGGGAATCGGCTGGTGAAAAAGACGGAGGAGTCCTTCAGCAGTCCATGCATGAGGTAGCGGTTACAGCCAGGCCAAAAGACATACCGGAAGTTATTGATATCGATGTGACGAATATGCATATAGGAGACGTAGTTACTATAGGTGATATAAGAAGCAAGTTTACAGTAGCATTAAATCATGAAGATGAAGAAGTAGTAGCTTCTATTTTGGCACCAAGATTAGAAACTGATCCTGAGCCAGCAGAACCTTCTAATGATGAACCACAATCCGATTCAGATGCAGATAGTTCCGAAGCATAGTCGTGCCGATTAATATGATATAATAAGCGTAACCTTTGTGGTTGCGCTTTTTTATTGCATCCCGGGTTGATGTATACAGGCGTATGTCTGAGATAACGCTATGTGGTACGGACTGAATTAGTAAGTTACAATGCAGTCCATTAGCTGTTGAAGGGATAAAAAATAGATGTTTTTCCTTAGGACTTGAGCCGCTTGTTTTGTATATATTCTGAAGCTAAAATTTTATATGTCATTAGAAAATTGACCCTTTAAAGGTATATATTTGTCAAAATTGGCCTCTTTGAAGAATATATATACAATATGCGTTCATTCGTCCTGCGTGTGCTAGCGAACAGCGGATACATGATAACGGAGTGTGGACAATGAAGATAATTATCGGTTTAGGAAATCCGGGAAGGCAATATGAAAAAACGAGACATAATATTGGCTTTGAAGTAATAGATGCCTTGTCGGATAAATGGAACATACAGCTGGATCAAGCTAAGCATAAAGGGATATATGGAACCGGAGTCAAAAATGGGGAAAAGATACTGCTGCTTAAACCGCTGACATATATGAACTTATCTGGTGAATCCATTGCAGAGGTGATGAATTTTTATAAAGCGGACCTGCAAGACATCGTGTTGTTATACGATGATCTGGATCTCCCGGTAGGAAAAATTCGTCTTCGGCAGAAAGGCAGCGCTGGTGGCCATAACGGCATAAAGTCTGCAATAGCCCATTTAGGGAGCCAGGAATTTAACCGCATCCGTATTGGAATCGGCCGCCCTGCTGGCAGAATGCCTGTTACAGATTATGTGTTAGGCAGATTTACACAAGAAGAGTGGAATGAGATGGGCAAAGTAATTGAAAAAACAGTGGATGCCTGCGATGATTGGATACAGAGACCTTTTTTACAAGTCATGAACGATTTCAATAAATAATAATGGTGCACCTGAAGAAATAGAGATTTTGCTTGTTCCTGAATAAGGTCCCTGTTAATTTGTGCATACTAAATGTAACAAGCACATATTAGGGGGTTTACGACAATGGCTCTCCATTACAGCTGCAGACATTGTAACGCGAATCTTGGGACAATCCAGGAGCCAACACTGGATGCTACGGAATTAGGGTTTCACCGGCTTACTGATGAAGAGCGCCAGGAGATTATTTCATACGATTCCGCCGGTGATGTTCATGTAAAGGCGATTTGTGAAGATTGCCATGAAGCATTCCAAAGGAATCCAGACTTGCACCAGAATGATTATATAATCCATTAAGCGTGAAAGAAGCTTTGGAACAATCCAAAGCATTTTTCCGTTTGTTTTGGTTTGTCATATAACTGGAAATATCCATGCAGAATCTGAAATTAATTACTTTGTCGAAAGGAGGAGCTAGGTTGAATCTACTGCAGAGCCTATTCTCGACTCATGATGATGTTCAATCTTTAATAACTGGTATTGATGAAGGCTTAAAAGAACAGCTTGTAGCCGGTCTATCAGGTTCCTCAAGGTCAATTCTGATTTCATCTCTTTATGCCGAGACGAAGAGGCCACTACTAGTTGTGACCCATAATCTTTTGCAGGCCCAGAAATTGCAAGAGGATCTAAATAATTTTATTGCGGAAGACGAGTTATATATATATCCAGCAAATGAATTGATTGCTGCCGAGTTAAGTGTGGCCAGTCCGGAATTGAGAGCCCAGCGTATTGAAGCTTTAAATTACTGGTCGAGGTCCCAAAAAGGAATTGTAATTGTTCCTATACCAGGCCTCCGGAAAATGCTTCCGTCTAAGTCAATCTGGCAGGAGCATCAAGTTACTCTTACATCGGGGGAGGACATCGACCTTGATGTAGCCTTGAATCATTTGATTTCAATGGGGTATACCCGATCAGAAATGGTTTCTTCTCCTGGTGAGTTCAGTTTAAGAGGCGGAATAATTGATATTTATCCTATCACTGAGGCCAATCCAGTCCGAATTGAATTATTTGACACAGAAATTGAATCAATACGCAGTTTTTCTGTCGAGGATCAAAGATCCATTTCTAAATTATCATCTGTTCTCATAGGACCAGTAACAGAAGCATTGTTGGATCACGAGCAAATCCAGCGCATTATTGAGAATCTGGAAAAGGGATTAACCGAAAGCCTGAAAAAAATAAAAAATGACCATGCGAAGGAGCAGCTTCTTCAGAATGTAAGTCATGAACTTGAACAATTAAGAAATGGGATGGTGCCGGATTCCATAGGCAAATATCTCAGCCTTGCCTATGATAAACCGGCTAGTTTAATAGATTATTTGCCAACTAACGGCATTGTGATCCTTGATGAAATTGGCAGAATCCAGGAAGTAAACGAATCTTTAGCGAAAGAGGAAGCAGAATGGTATACAGACCTATTAGGAGAGGGAAGGATTATCCATGATGTAAAGCTCTCCCACAAGCTGCCGGAGTTGATGGCAGCCTCCAATCGGCCATTTGTTTATCTCTCACTATTCTTGCGTCATGTGCCCCATACCAGCCCGCAAAACATTCTTAATTTTACATGTAAGCAGATGCAGAATTTTCATGGTCAAATGAATGTTTTCAAAACCGAAATAGAACGCTGGAAAAAAGGGAAGTATTCTGTAGTTTTATTGGGTCCTGATGATGAAAGAGTTAGTAAGTTAACGAGAGTCCTCGATGATTATGAAATTGAGGCTGCCGAACTTTCTGAATCCAGTAATATTCTTCCTGGCAAAATCCAAATAATGAAGGGCAGCTTAAACACTGGATTTGAACTCCCGATGCAAAAGCTGGCAGTCATAACAGAGCAGGAATTGTTTAATAAGAAAACAAAGAAGACTATTCGCCGTCAGAAGCTTTCAAATGCTGAAAGAATAAAAAGTTATTCGGAGTTAAAGGCGGGCGATTATGTTGTACATGTCAACCATGGGATTGGTAAATATCTTGGCATTGAAACCCTGACAATCAATGGTATTCATAAAGACTATCTCCATATCAGGTATCAAGCCGATGATAAGCTGTATGTACCCGTTGACCAAATAGATCTGGTGCAAAAGTATGTTGGATCTGAAGGAAAGGAACCGAAGCTATACAAACTCGGAGGCAGTGAATGGAAGCGTGTGAAGAGCAAGGTTCAATCTTCGGTCCAGAATATTGCCGATGATTTAATCAAATTGTATGCAGAACGTGAAGCGGCAAAAGGGTATGCATTCTCTCCTGATGGGGATTTACAGCGGGAGTTTGAGATGGCATTTCCCTACAATGAAACAGATGACCAGGTCCGATCCATTACGGAAATCAAAAGAGATATGGAACGGGAGCGGCCTATGGACCGCCTGCTATGTGGAGATGTAGGATATGGAAAAACTGAGGTCGCGATCAGGGCTGCATTTAAAGCAATCATGGATGGCAAGCAGGTAGCATTTTTGGTACCAACTACTATTCTGGCACAGCAGCATTATGAGACTTTGCGGGAAAGATTTCAGGATTATCCGATTAAGATAGGGCTATTGAGCCGCTTCCGCAGCAGGAAAGAGCAGACTGAAACTACCAAGGGTTTAAAAACGGGTGCGGTCGATATCGTTGTTGGTACCCACAGACTGCTTTCAAAGGATATCATCTATCGGGATTTAGGCTTGCTCATCATTGATGAAGAACAGCGATTCGGAGTAACCCATAAAGAAAAGATCAAACAGTTAAAGACAAATGTGGATGTGTTGACGTTAACTGCCACCCCCATTCCCAGAACCCTGCATATGTCGATGCTAGGTGTGAGGGATTTATCTGTTATTGAAACACCTCCTGAAAATCGCTTCCCGGTCCAAACATATGTCATGGAGTACAACGGGGCATTGGTAAGAGAAGCAATCGAAAGAGAATTAGCACGAGACGGCCAGGTTTACTTCCTATACAACAGGGTAGAAGATATAGCAAGAAAAGCAGAAGAAATTTCCATGTTAGTCCCAGACGCACGTGTCACATACGCTCATGGCCAAATGACAGAGCAGGAATTAGAGTCTGTCATGTTTGGATTTCTTGAAGGGGAATACGATGTCCTCGTGAGTACAACGATTATCGAAACCGGCGTGGATATTCCAAATGTCAACACCATTATTGTGCATGATGCAGACAGGATGGGACTTTCCCAGCTTTATCAGCTGCGTGGACGAGTAGGCCGTTCTAACCGTGTTGCTTATGCCTATTTCACGTACCGCAAGGATAAAATCCTAACAGAGGTAGCTGAAAAAAGGCTTCAGGCAATTAAAGAGTTCACAGAGTTGGGTTCCGGATTTAAAATCGCGATGCGTGATTTATCCATTCGCGGCGCCGGAAATTTATTGGGGGCAGAACAGCATGGTTTTATCGATTCTGTTGGCTTTGATTTATATTCTCAAATGCTGAAGGAAGCGGTTGAAGAGCGGAAGAGCGATGCACCAATCGATAAAAAACCTCAACTGGAAATTGACCTTGATATAGATGCCTATATTCCTGATTCTTACCTATCGGATGGACACCAAAAGATTGAGATGTATAAGAGGTTTAGAGGCGTAACCACCTTAGAAGAGCTTGAGGAGCTGCAAGAAGAAATGCTCGACCGTTTCGGAGAATATCCTGATGAAGTTGCTTATTTGTTCTTAATTGCAGAAACTAAGGTATATGCCATTCAGGCGGGCATTGACAGCATTAAGCAAGCAAAACAGGATATCACGATTCTCATCTCAGAACAAGCAAGCGGCCATATTGATGGCCAAAAGGTATTTCAATTAGGTTCTAAGTATGGACGTATGGTCGGTTTGGGCATGGAGGGCAACAGAATGAAACTGGTATTGCATACAAAAGGGACATCGGTTGATAAATGGCTTAATATCCTTTTCGAACTTATTAAAGGGCTTCAATTTGTAAAGAAAGCAAACCAAACTACTGCCTAATAATTCCTTTCATCATTTACGGGCCAGTATGTGATTGAGGTTTTGTGCAGGATTTGCAGGCACTTGCTACAAAGCGGGCACAAAATTCAATTATCAATCGGCGCCCAGATCTGGCAACTTCTTAGCAATAAGAAAAAAATAGCTCTAAATGTATAGAAGTTTCCATTAGAAAAATAATAAGTTTAAGAAAAGAAGGCAATGATTCTAAATATAGGGTGAGAGAAAACAGCACCGAAAAAAATCAATTAGATGAAAGTGAGGCAACACAAGATGAAAGCAACTGGTATTGTTCGCCGAATTGATGATTTGGGAAGGGTTGTAATTCCAAAAGAAATACGCAGAACACTTAGAATCCGTGAGGGAGACCCACTGGAGATTTTTGTGGATAGAGACGGGGAAGTTATATTAAAGAAATATTCACCAATCAGTGAATTAAGTGATTTTGCCAAAGAATATGCTGAAGCTCTTTACGATAGTTTAGGCAACCCAGTGCTAATTTGTGACCGTGACACGTTCATAGCTGTAGCAGGGGGCTCGAAAAAAGAATATTTAAATAAAAGCATAAGTGAACTGGTCGAAAAGATCATGGAAGATCGCAATTCTGTATTAGAAACACAAAAGGATCAAATTTCTTTGGTTGATGGAATAGATGAAGATGTTAAATCATATACCGTAGGGCCAATTGTAGCTAATGGTGACCCAATTGGAGCTGTCGTGATCTTTTCAAAGGAAGGCACCCTCGGTGAGGTAGAACAAAAGGCAGTAGAAACAGCGGCCGGATTCTTAGCAAGACAGATGGAATCGTGATATACGGCTGGCAAAAACGTGATTAGGGCAGCTTGTTGCTAAGGCTGCTCTTTTTCTTATGGAAAAGTTGGTGTTGAATTGTGTTATAATACAACGGAATTAAATATTGATAATAGCCTTGAGTAAAGAATAGGAGGCCATACATACATTGACACATATAATAAACGTGATTGGCCTGGGGGCTGGAGACTTGGACCAGCTGCCTCTGGGTATCTATAAAAAACTAAAACAGGCACAGAATTGTTTTGTCCGGACAATTGACCATCCGGTAATAAGCGAATTGGTAAAAGAGGGAATCACTTTTACAAGTTTCGATTCGACATATGAAAAGCATGACAGTTTTGAGAAGGTTTATGAAGAGATTGCTGAAAGCCTGCTAAAAGAGGCAAATCATGGCCCGGTTATTTATGCAGTACCCGGACACCCCATGGTTGCAGAGAAAACGGTTCAGCTGCTAATTAACAATGACAAAGGCATTAAGGTAAAGGTCGAAGGAGGACAGAGCTTTCTGGATGCGCTGTTCACGGCATTAAAAATTGATCCAATAGATGGGTTCCAGCTTCTCGATGCTACAGCACTTTCCAGGGATGAGATTCAAACAACCCAACACATCATTATTGGACAGATTTATGACGCCTTTATAGCCTCTGAGGTCAAGCTCACTCTTCTGGAAAGGTTGCCAGCGGAGCATGATGTATATTTGGTTACCGCTGCTGGAAGCGAGGACGAAGCAATAAAAAAACTTCCATTATTTGAGCTGGATAGGCAAATGTCCGAAATCAGCAACCTAACCAGTCTTTATATTCCTCCGTTAAAGGAGGAGGAATATCGTTATAAAGAATTTTCCAAGCTGAGGGAGATTATTGCTGAACTAAGGGGACCAGGAGGATGTCCGTGGGATAAGAAGCAGACTCATGAAAGCTTAAAGCCATTTCTTATTGAAGAAGCTTATGAGTTGATTGATGCAATCGATGAAGCTGATGATGAAGGAATGATTGGCGAACTGGGGGATGTTCTTCTTCAGGTGATGCTTCACTCGCAGATCGCTGAGGATCAGGGAATATTTACGATCGATGATGTTATAGAAGGGATCACTTCCAAGATGATACGCCGCCATCCTCATGTATTTGAAAATGCCGCAGCTGATACTGCTGAGGATGTAAAGGTAAATTGGCAAAAAATAAAGGACATGGAAAATGCGGGGAAACCGAAAAAAGAATCGTTGCTGGATGAGGTCGGCAAGTCACTCCCAGCACTAATCAGAGCATATGAAATACAGAAGCGGGCAGCAAAAGTTGGATTTGATTGGACCGATGTTTCTGATGCATGGGAAAAGGTTAAAGAAGAAATACAGGAAGTAGAAGCAGAATTTCCTGACAGTCATACTAAACAAAATAAGAATTTGCACAGTGAGCTGGGTGATTTGTTTTTTGCCCTGGTGAATATAGCAAGGTTCCATGGCATACAGCCGGAAGAAGCCCTCCATTCGGCGAATCGAAAGTTTTATAAGCGATTTGCATATATAGAAAGCCGAGTGGAAGAAGCTAACAAGCCATTCTCTGAATTCAGTCTGGATGAACTGGATCAATTCTGGAATGAGGCTAAAGCAAAAGGATATTAAATATCTGTATATACATATAAAGGGGAGAATAACATGTCCATGAGGCTCGATAAATTTTTAAAGGTTTCCCGGCTTATTAAACGCCGGACTCTGGCTAAAGAAGTTGCAGACAAAGGGAGGGTTTCCGTTAACGGTCAGGTGGCTAAAGCGAGTTCCACTGTTAAGGTCGGTGATGAATTATCCGTCCAGTTTGGCCAGAAAAAAGTAACGGTTGTTATTGACAAAATTGTAGAGACAACCAAAAAAGAGGAAGCAGCCAATATGTATACGATTGTAAAAGAAGAAAGGTTGTCAGAGGATTCATAACAAGTGAGGCTTGTTCTAATTTTTCATATTGACACATATATTAGTACAAATTGTGTTAATGTGAGGGATGAAAATGAACCAATATTATGACCCGGCACAAAACAATCCAAAAGGATCGATCCAGGAACACGATGTTACAATGAGAAGCCGCCGCTTATTGGAGATAACAGGCGTAAAGCAGGTAGAAAGCTTCGACAATGAAGAATTTTTACTGGAAACAGTGATGGGTTTTCTATCGATTCGCGGCCAAAATCTACAAATGAAGAACTTGGATGTGGACAAGGGAATTGTATCAATCAAGGGAAAGATTTACGATTTGATATACCTTGAAGATCATTCTGGAGACAAAGCCAAAGGATTCTTTGGTAAATTATTCAAATGACATTATCCGTGCAATTTTATACATTGATTGCGATGATAGGTATGGGCAGTTACTTTGGTGCTGCCCTTGATACTTATAACCGTTTTTTAAAAAGGTCCACTCGAAAGGGCTGGATTGTTTTCATCAATGATTTTCTGTTTTGGGTTGTTCAGGCACTTTCAATTTTTTATGTATTGTTTCTAGTAAATGAGGGAGAGCTTCGTTTTTACTTGTTTCTGGCTCTGCTTCTTGGGTTTTCGGCATATCAGGCTCTTTTAAAGCGTATCTATACCGCATTATTGGACAAACTGATCATGCTTTTTATTGCAGCAGCTAATTTTATTGCTAGAACCATACAGGCTTTAATTTTTCGTCCGATAAAATGGATGTTGGCTACACTGATCTTTATAATCCTGGGGATTGGGAAAGCAATATTTTCATTACTTAAAACCTTTATCAGGCTTATTCTTTCTATAATTTGTATTTTAGCAGGACCTTTGTTGTGGATTTTTAAAGAATTTTGGGATTTTTTGCCGAAATCTGTTACAAATGTAGTCGCTAAGTTTTATAATGAATGTAAAGGAATTGTCTCAGGTACCAAGAACTTAATTAAAAATGTTATTACTAAATGGAAAAATAAATCCGGATAGGAGTGATTAAATGAGTGGCCTCAGGAAAAAGAACGTGGCAAAAATAGAATCCTCATATGTCATGCAGCATGAAAAGAAAGTACAGACTGTGGAAAGAAGAAAACGTGGGCTGGTTCGCCGTCTTACTTTGTATGCAGTCTGTGCCGCAGTGATTTCTGTCCTGGCCGTTTCAATGTTAATCACTCAAGCTTCCACTTTGAAAGAAAAGGAGCAGGAAAAAGAGGAGCTCCAGCATAATCTTGCGAAGTTAGAAAAGAAAGAAACACTCCTTAAAGAGGAAATAGTAAAACTCAATGATGATGACTATATTGCGAAGCTTGCTCGAAGGGATTATTTCTTGTCTGATAAAGGTGAGATTATATTTAATCTACCTAAAAAGAAGGAAGACAAGGACTAATATTGACACTGTTTTTTTCCTTTCGTTATAATATAGGGTGAAGTGATTTTTACATTTCTAAGGAGGAACATTTTTTTTATGTCAATCGAAGTAGGCAGCAAGTTACAGGGAAAGGTAACAGGTATTACAAATTTTGGTGCGTTTGTAGAACTGCCGGAAGGGTCAACAGGACTTGTTCATATCAGTGAAGTTGCTGACAACTATGTAAAAGATATTAACGATCACCTAAAAGTGGGTGACGAGGTCGAAGTAAAAGTCATCAATGTTGAAAAAGACGGTAAAATTGGGTTGTCAATTAAAAAAGCAAAAGACCGTCCTGAAGGTCAATCCTCTTACACACCACGCCCGCGCCAAGGAAGAGGGAACGATAATCGTTCAAAGGACTTCCGTTCAAAGGGGAACTTTGCTCCCAAGGAAAACTTTGAACAAAAAATGGCCCGTTTCTTGAAAGATAGTGAAGACCGCTTGTCTAGCCTTAAGAGAAGCACCGAGACCAAACGAGGTGGAAGAGGAGGCAGACGCGGATAAACTGCTGCTGAAAATATTGTTCCGAAAATTTTTCTTCAGAAAATTAACACATAGATAAATGGCAGGCTCTCAGGAGTCTGCCATATTTTATTTTATAAAATGCTTAAGCACCTTCATTTTTTCTGTTACAAGATAGTCAACGTTAATTAAAGCAAGAACTAATGGTATTAGAGCGTTTACTTTTAAAACCACTATCTGGATATGAAATGCAACAAATTCTTTAAACCAGCCAAACAGATAAAAATGGAGGGAATATTACCAGGTTTAATCTATCGTGATTTTAAGAAAATGGGTATAGAGGGGTTGGTGCAGTTGAGAATTGGAACGAATGAGCATACGGGCCATAGAGCCAAGGCAGTTTATATGATTGAATAACAAGGAGTAGAAGAATTTCGTAAATCATTAATCGGATCCCTGCAATCTTCATCTGTCCATTTGCCAATGCTGCTCTTTCTTTTTTCATTGAAATACTCAACGGCTGAAACCATACAGGGATAAAAGTGTAAAAGCTGTTCTAGAAAGAGATTTGGCAGAGATGAAAATGGGGAGAAGCAGGAAGGTCAAGCAAAAATTTAATCTTTGAAGCCAATTGCGTTTAAGAATATGTATGACCATTATCAATTACAAATCAAATTCCTCTATGAACTGGAAGAATCTTTAACTTGCTGCCACAATAGATACACTGCTACTAATAGAAGAGATTCAAGATGAATGAAAAAAACTCCCCCTATATGGCGAGGGGGAGTTTCTGTTTGTTTATGACCCGTACGGGATTCGAACCCGTGTTACCGCCGTGAAAGGGCGGTGTCTTAACCGCTTGACCAACGGGCCAAAGAAATAATGGGCAGACCGCATTCAGCTATATTTATTTACCACGCTATTGATAGCGTTGCATGTAAATCTGACAATGATAGCGGCGGAGGGGATCGAACCCCCGACCTCACGGGTATGAACCGTACGCTCTAGCCAGCTGAGCTACACCGCCAAAAGCTGTTTTTTATGAAAAACACAAGTAATATCATACCGATTATAAAAATAATTGTCAACGATTTTATTCTGTTTTGTCGTTTCAAATTCTAAACAAAAATATTCCACCTTTTATCCTCAAAAATAAGCTAAAATGTTTTCTAATTTTCCCGTAAGTCAAGAAATTTGCTCAAATATATCTTCAAAATCATTAAAATTGTGTTTTGTATTGAGTATATGAGCGGAATTACGTCGAACATTTCTTCTTTGCTCTCACAAGATTTTGACAAACTTATGACCGAGCTGAATCTATAATGGGACACATCTTACTGAATGGGGTGGTTCTATATGGAAAAGGTAGAAAGAAATATAATCGAACCCATTGCTAAATTACAAATAAGCCAAGCGAAAACCAATGCATTTAACTGGTTCAGCCAAGCGCAAGCTAAGATGGAGGCTGTATTTTTAAAACGGGGACTGATACTAGCGTTGATCGGTTTTATGTTGGGACGGGCCCTGATTCTTTCTCAACTTGCCCCATTTGCTCTTCCCTTCTTTGCTGCTGTTTATCTGACAAGGAGAGAACGTGCGCCGCTTACATTGGCAGGCTTGATTCTAGGCTCATTGACGGTCCATTTTTCAAACGGGATTGTGCTTGCTGCCTCTGCGTTCTTATTTATGATATTTTACAAACTTAAGGAACCTGATACAGAAAAACAATACATGACCATATCAACCTATGTCTTCACATCTATGATACTTGTAAATCTTGCAGAACAATATATCCGCTATCGCAGCATGGTTTTATATGATGGATTAATGATCGCAGTTGAAGCGGGTATGGCCATGATCCTATCACTTATATTTATACAGTGTATTCCGCTTTTGGCTGTCAAAAAAAAATCGCAGGCGTTGAAAACCGAGGAAATAATCAGCATCATCATTCTGCTCGCTTCTGTTATGACGGGCACGATTGGCTGGGTTGTATACGACTTATCCATAGAACATATTTTGTCAAGATATCTTGTCCTATTGTTTGGGCTTGCGGGAGGCGCCGCCATCGGCTCTACAGTTGGAGTAGTGACTGGATTGATTTTTAGCCTCGCCAACATCTCCAGTTTATATCAAATGAGTCTCCTCGCATTTTCGGGACTCCTTGGGGGCTTATTAAAGGATGCAAAAAAAACAGGGGTATCCTTTGGCTTATTAATTGCGACTTTATTAATAGGATTATATGGTGATGGTCCCCAAAATATCACAATTACACTATATGAATCAGGAGTCTCCGTCCTTCTGTTACTGTTGACCCCCGCGTCACTGATTACAAGCATTGCGAGGCATGTGCCTGGTACGCTTGAATATACGAATGAGCAGCAACTATATATGAGGAAAATGCGTGATGTGACGGCCCACAGAGTCACTCAATTTTCAAATGTCTTTGAGGCGTTGTCAAATAGCTTTTCACAAATAGATGAACAGGGAATGAAAGAAGAGGATGAGAGAGAAGTAGATTATTTCTTGAGCAATGTCACTGAAAAGACGTGCCAAATATGCTTTAGAAAAGAGCAATGCTGGTCCAAGAACTTTAATACAACTTATGACAGCATGAAGGAAATGATGTATGAAATGGATGGAAATAATGGACAGCTCTCTTCTGCTACAGCAAAGGAATGGGAGAAGTACTGTACGCGCAGCCCTCAGGTGATATCCGCAATTTCAACCCAATTGACTTTCTATCAGGCGAATCAGAAGTTAAAAAAGCAAGTAAAGGAAAGCAGGAAGCTAGTAGCTGACCAACTGAGGGGCGTTTCGGCCGTAATGGAAGACTTTGCGAGTGAGATTCAAAGAGAAAGGGAAAACCACCATCATCAGGAGGAGCAAATTCACCAGGCAATCCAGGAATTTGGGCTGCAGATTGGCCATGTGGAAATATACAGTCTTGAGCAGGGGAATGTGGATATCGAGATGAGTGTTCCATACTGCCATGGCCGTGGTGAATGCGAAAAGCTCATTGCGCCGATGCTTTCAGATATTTTAGGGGAATCAATCATTGTGCATTCAGAGGAGTGTGCGGTATATCCAAGCGGGCAATGCCATGCAATTTTTCGTTCGGCCAAGAAGTTTACAGTTGAAACAGGTGTCGCGCATGCTGCGAAGGGAGGAGGCCTTGTTTCGGGCGACAGTTATACAACCATGGAAATTGGTTGTGGAAAATATGCGATTGCGATTAGTGACGGAATGGGTAATGGAGAGCGTGCTCATTACGAAAGCACGGAAACACTGAAGCTTCTTCAGAAGTTCCTGTTATCTGGAATAGAGGAAAAGATTGCAATAAAATCGGTGAATTCCGTACTTTCCCTCCGTACCACTGATGAAATTTTTTCTACTTTGGATTTGGCTATGATCGACCTACAGGATGCAAAAGCCAGGTTCTTAAAAATTTGTTCCATTCCTAGCTTCATTAAGCGTGGTGATAAAATAATCAAGATCGAAGCAAATAATCTGCCGATGGGGATGATTCAAGATTTTGATGTGGATGTGGTGTGCGAGGAACTGAAAGCAGGCGACTTACTCATTATGATGAGTGACGGGATATTCGAGACAGAGCATCTGGACAACTTTGAATTCTGGATGAAAAGAAAACTGAAGGAAATTCAGATTGATGAGCCTCAGGCAGTCGCCGATCTCATCCTGGAAGAGGTCATTAGAGCCAGAGGCAACATCGATGATGACATGACGATTGTTACGGCAAAAATAAAGCATAATATTCCTAAATGGGCCTCCATCCCGGTTAACTCCTATCGCAAAAGAGCGTAACAGGACACTTGTATAATTTTCCCCCGATTGGTCAAGGATGGGTAACGACAATGATAGAGGGGGAAACCTATATGAAACCAGGTACTCTTAGGCAAATATTGCTCATTACGGATGGCTGCTCCAACAACGGGGAAAACCCGGCCGTCATGGCTGCTTTAGCCAGAGAGCAAGGCATTACGGTCAATGTGATTGGGGTTGTTGAGCACGATGTGATTGATGAAAGCGGGTTAAAAGAAATAGAAGCAATTGCAAACTCCGGCGGAGGTGTAAGTCAAATTGTGTATGCTCAACAACTGTCTCAAACGGTACAGATGGTAACCAGAAAGGCTATGACTCAAACAATTCAGGGACTGGTGAACAGGGAATTGAAGCAGATTCTCGGAAAGTCTTCTTCGATGGAGGATCTTCCGCCTGAAAAGAGGGGGGAAGTGATGGAGGTAGTCGACGAAATGGGGGAAACCAGTAAACTGGAAGTATTAATCATAGTCGATACAAGTGCGAGCATGAAACACAAGCTTCCTACAGTAAAAGAAGCGCTACTGGACCTCTCTTTAAGCATGAATGCCAGGATAGGAGAAAGTGAGTTTTCAGTATTAGTATTTCCCGGGAAAAAACAGGATGTTGAAACCCTAATGGATTGGACTGTCGAGCTGGAAGTGCTAACCAAAATTTTCCCTAAGCTGTCTACTGGTGGAATGACACCAACTGGCCCGGCATTAAGGGAGGCAGTAGCATCCTTCACAAAAAAACGTTCTCTAAGGGGATTGTTATCAAATGATGAATACTTTGAGGAATCAGTATAACTTCCAGCCGGGTGAGGTTATTACCGGGAAATGGTACGGGAATAAATATAAAATTATTAGGGAGCTTGGATGCGGCGCTAACGGAATCGTTTACCTGGCAGAATACAGAGGTGCCCCTGTAGCTTTAAAATTAAGTCAAAATGGCATGTCGATTATATCGGAAATGAATGTATTAAAGTCTTTTAACAAGGTCCAGGGGTCTGCCCTCGGGCCTTATTTAATAGAGGCGGACGATTATATCCAGAATGGCAGAAAACATTCTTTCTATGCAATGGAATACATAAGAGGGGATGGGTTCCTTCATTTTGTAGCAAAAAATGGGCATGAATGGATTGGAGTACTATTGCTGCAGCTTTTAAAAAGCTTGTCCTCCTTGCATAAGAAGGGATGGGTGTTTGGAGATTTAAAGCCCGAAAACTTAATTGTTACTACACCATCTTACATAATTCGCTGTGTCGATGTGGGGGGGACCACAGTGATCGGCCGGTCTATTAAAGAGTTCACCGAATTTTTTGATAGGGGATATTGGGGCTTAGGAACAAGGAAAGCAGAGCCTTCTTATGACTTATTTGCTGTTGCAATGATTATTATAAATACTGCTTACCCCGCACGTTTTTCCAGGAAAGGACAAGGGTATAGTCAGCTTAGGCAGCAAATCCAAGCCAAGAAAGAGTTATGGCGCTATAAAAATCTGCTTGAAAATGCATTGAGCGGGAAATATATGAATGCAGAAGCGATGAGAAATGATTTAATGATTATCCTGCAGAGAGATAGTAAAACACAAGTGTCCAGCGCAGGCCTGAACCAGCAGAAACATAACAGACATCAAAACAACAAAGCTGCCGGAAATACAAGGGCAGTCAGGCATGTACATAAAAAAAACCCCGGGAAAATTCATGGCCGACTACTGGAAACCTTGGTATTAGTAACCCTTGTATCGGTTTTATATATCCTTTATTTATATAGCCGGCTGGTGTGATATAGTTATAGGAAGAATTTTAAAAATAACTGAAACTATTTGCGACATAAAACGTAATATAAGGACCGGCTTTTAATAAACCGTCATCCGTTATTCCGTGAACTAAGCCGAGGAAGGTCATCATGTTTAAAAGAAAAGTATTAGATTTTATTTATCAATGGGATTTGCTGCCGAAAGATGCCAGGGTTTTGGTTGGTGTTTCTGGAGGTCCTGATTCATTGGCACTTCTCCATTTTTTGCGGTCCATCCAGCGAGAATTACATTTCGAGATGGTGGCTGCCCATGTAGACCACATGTTCCGGGCAGAGGAGTCTTATCAAGACTTGTTATTTGTAGAACAAATATGCAAGCAGTGGAAAGTTCCTTTTGAAGGACGGCGCATTGATGTGCCGGAGAAAATGGCGATAACAGGTGAGAGTACCCAAAGTGCTGCAAGGCGGCTACGCTATTCTTTTTTTGAAGAAGTAATGGCGAAGCGGGGATTGACAACTCTCGCACTTGGCCACCATGGAGATGACCAGATGGAGACCATGCTGATGCGTATTACTCGAGGGGCTTCGGGTACTGCAAGAGCTGGAATGCCGGTCAAGAGGCCATTTGCGGGCAGAAGCCTCATCCGCCCATTTCTCATCTTGAGCAAGGACGAAATTCTCGCTTATACGGAACAGCATTCTTTGGAGCCTAGAATAGACCCTAGTAATGCAAAAGATGCATACTTAAGAAATCGGTTCAGGCACAGTGTTCTTCCATTTCTGAAAAGCGAAAATAAGAATGCCCATGAGCATTACCAACGATTTAGTGAGGAGCTATATGAAGATGAACAATTCCTGTTAGAAGCTGCAGAAAAGAGACTGAAAAAGGTTTGGAACAGCAAAACGCCCCATTATGCATCCATTGATATCCGTTCTTTTCAAACGGTGCCTAAACCTTTACAAAGAAGGATGATTCAACTAATATTAAAATATCTTTATATCGAAAGACCTTCATCTCTTTCTGCACTACATATTGACCAGCTTTTAGCTTTATTTTTACGTCCTCAATCGTCTGCAGAATTACATCTTCCGGAAGGGCTAATTGTGGAAAAATCGTATGATAACGCCATTTTTCGATTCTTCCAGCCTAAAAGCCCAAAATACTATTTAACGTTAAATATACCCGGAGAAATCATTCTTCCGAATGGATATAAAATTAAAGCGCATTATATAGAAGAAGAAAACCCAGACCAATCAGGGAACCATTCTTTTATCCTCAAAACTCCAAAGGCCAAGCTTCCTTTAATCATCCGTACACGAAAGGACGGAGACAGGATGTCTGTCAAAGGGCTCGGAGGGACAAAAAAGCTGAAGGATATTTTCATAAATGAAAAAATCCCCAAGGCCGAACGAGATGCATGGCCAGTTGTGCTGAATCATAAAGAGGAGATCATTTGGCTGCCAGGTTTGAAAAAATCGGCGGAGGAATCTGATGAGACTCATGGTGAACAGTCTTTTATTTATTTAGAATATAGGAAAGCTTAAATCTTCTAGGGGGCAAACAATCACAATGACGATGCAAAATGACATTGAAAAGGTGTTAATTACTGAGGAAGAGATTCAAGAAAAAATCGAAGATCTAGCGAACCAGCTGGAAGAGGATTACCAAGACAAGTTCCCGCTTGCAATTGGTGTGTTAAAGGGTGCTATGCCTTTTATGGCGGACCTATTAAAAAGGATAGATTCACATTTGGAAATGGATTTTATGGATGTTTCCAGCTATGGCAACTCTACGGTATCATCTGGGGAGGTCAAAATAATTAAGGACCTGGACACCTCAGTCGAAGGCAGAGACCTTTTAATTATAGAGGATATCATAGACAGTGGTTTAACCCTAAGCTATTTAGTGGAATTATTCCGCTATAGGAAGGCTAAATCAATTAAGATCGTAACGCTTCTGGATAAGCCGACTGGAAGAAAAGTGGATATCAAGCCGGACTATGCAGGTTTCATTGTTCCTGATGAATTTGTTGTCGGGTATGGGCTGGACTATGCAGAGAGATATCGGAATCTTCCTTATATCGGAGTATTAAAGCCGCAGATTTATCAGGAAAAGTAAACAGAAATGTTACGGTCCTTATACTGGCATACAGCGGTGTTAATTAATTGTAATGATTACAAATTGTGTGATAATATTTACTATAGTTTGTTCAAGTGTGGGAGGAGGTAAGGGATGAATCGGATCTTCCGAAATACCATATTTTATTTACTGATTTTCTTAGTCATCATTGGTATTGTCAGTATTTTTAACAATAACAATGAACCGACTCAAAATATAACCGAAGACAAATTCTTCCAAAGGTTAGAGGGCGGGGAGGTCACATCTATTTCCCAGCAGCCTGAACGTGGCGTTTATGAAATCAGGGGGAAGTTGAAGGGATATGAAGAAAATCAATCCTTCTTAACATATGTAACAGGCAGTGAAAATGCGCAGCAACGCATTGATGCTGCTGTTGTGAAATATGATATTAAGAAGGATGTTATGCCTGCGAAGGAAACCAGCGGATGGGTAACTTTCTTTACATCCATCATTCCATTTGTAATTATCTTCATTCTGTTCTTTTTCTTGCTTAACCAGGCTCAGGGCGGCGGTGGCCGTGTAATGAACTTTGGAAAGAGCAAAGCGAAATTATACAATGATGATAAGAAAAAGGTACGCTTTAAAGACGTTGCAGGTGCCGATGAAGAAAAACAGGAATTGGTTGAAGTTGTAGAATTTCTTAAGGATCCAAGGAAATTTGCAGAATTGGGCGCAAGGATCCCAAAGGGTGTCCTGTTAGTAGGTCCTCCGGGAACTGGTAAAACATTATTAGCAAGGGCGGTCGCTGGTGAAGCTGGCACTCCATTCTTCTCTATCAGTGGTTCTGACTTTGTTGAAATGTTTGTGGGTGTCGGTGCTTCCCGTGTACGTGACTTGTTTGAAAATGCCAAGAAAAATGCTCCATGTATCATCTTCATTGATGAGATTGACGCTGTGGGGCGCCAGCGTGGGGCCGGTTTAGGCGGCGGACATGACGAGCGTGAACAAACGCTTAATCAGTTACTTGTCGAGATGGACGGATTTGGAGGCAATGAAGGGATCATTATTATTGCCGCAACGAACCGTGCGGATATTCTTGACCCAGCGTTGTTGAGACCGGGACGTTTCGACCGCCAGATTACAGTGGGAAGACCAGACGTCAAAGGGCGCGAAGCAGTGCTAAAGGTACATGCCCGTAACAAGCCTTTAAGCGATAGTGTCGATTTAAAAGCGATTGCACAAAGAACCCCAGGTTTCTCGGGTGCTGACCTGGAAAACCTGTTAAATGAGGCAGCGCTTGTAGCAGCCCGACAAAATAAAAAGAAAATTGATATGTCTGATTTGGATGAGGCTTCGGACCGAGTTATCGCTGGGCCAGCCAAGAAGAGCCGGGTTATCTCCAAAAAGGAACGGAATATTGTGGCGTTCCATGAAGCTGGGCACACAATCATTGGCTTAGTGCTGGATGAAGCGGAAGTTGTTCATAAAGTTACGATTGTTCCGCGTGGGCAAGCTGGCGGTTATGCTGTAATGCTTCCTAAAGAGGATCGATTCTTCATGACAAAGCCTGAGCTTCTTGATAAGATTACAGGTCTGCTGGGAGGCCGTGTCGCTGAAGAGGTTGTTTTCGGTGAAGTGAGTACAGGTGCCCATAACGACTTCCAGCGTGCGACAGCCATCGCAAGAAGCATGGTTACCGAATATGGAATGAGTGACAAACTTGGACCATTACAGTTTGGCCAATCTCAAGGACAGGTGTTCTTGGGCCGGGACTTCAATAATGACCAAAATTACTCCGATGCCATAGCATATGAAATTGATCTTGAAATCCAGAGAATTATCAAGGAATCCTATGAGCGGGCTAAACAGATTATCATTGATCAAAGGGAGAAGCTAAATTTAATTGCTTCCACCCTTTTAGAGGTTGAGACCCTGGATGCCGAACAAATCAAGAGTTTATTTGAAAAGGGCATATTGCCTGACCGCGATTATGCTCCTTTAAACGGGAACATCGATGACGATGTCAAGGTCAATATAAACTCTAAGAAAGAAAATGAAGCTCTTTTGAAACCATTAGAGGATAGAGATGTGAGTCCTAAAGAAGTTCGTGAGGACGATCCATCATCCCGTCCGATTCTTGAAGGACGGCCGCAGGATAAACCGCTACAGTTCCCTAGTGACGACAATAAGAATAAAGAATAATCAAAAAGCAGGGTATTTCCAAATAGGAAATACCCTTTTGCTTTGTGAAATATCTTGTTATCGCTTCCGCAGCGTGGTCATGGTCCGTTCCAATATATTTTCACAATATAGGCCGGCCGGGTCACTATTGCACCTTCAGCCTAAAGCAAATATGAAAATCATCTGGGTTAGGGAATACTAGGGGAGCCGATGCTTAATAAGCATCCTGTATACCACACTCAAGCTAACTTGATAGCACAGAGAAATTCTGTATGGTATGATGTGGGAGAATAATTTGCCGGAGTGATGACAATGATTTTTGTGCTAGATGTCGGAAATACAAATACGGTTTTAGGAGTTTATAATAAGGAACACTTACAATATCATTGGCGAATTGAAACGAACAGACATAAAACAGAAGATGAATATGGAATGGTCATAAAGTCGTTATTAGAGCATCAAGGACTTTCTTTTACAGACTTTGACGGCATCATTATTTCCTCTGTAGTACCGCCTATCATGTTTGCTTTGGAACGTATGTGCCAGAAATACTTTAACATCAAGCCCATCGTCGTAGGGCCGGGAATTAAAACAGGCCTGGACATTAAATATGAAAATCCAAGAGAAGTAGGAGCTGACCGGATCGTAAATGCGGTTGCGGGAATCCATGAATACGGAAGTCCGCTGATCATTGTCGATTTTGGTACTGCTACTACGTATTGTTATATAAATGAGGACAAACAATATATGGGTGGGGCCATTGCTCCTGGTATAGGTATTTCCACGGAGGCTTTGTATTCAAAAGCGGCGAAGCTTCCAAGGATTGAAATTGCCAGACCGGATGATATTATTGGGAAAAATACAGTTGCTGCCATGCAGGCTGGTATCTTATACGGGTATGTAGGTCAGGTAGAGGGGATTGTCGGCCGAATCAAAGCTCAAAGTGGGGCCGATCCTACGGTAATAGCGACTGGAGGTTTAGCCAGTCTGATAGCTAATGAATCCACAGTAATTGACATAGTCGATCCATTCTTGACATTAAAGGGACTTCAGCTTATTTATAAACGAAATAAAGAACAGACTAAAAAATAACACATCATGAATAGGGGTTGAAGGAATGAATGATTATTTAGTTAAAGCATTGGGATATAAGGGCCAAGTGCGCGCCTACGCAGTGTCTTCTACTGAAGCGGTGGCAGAGGGCCAAAGGAGACATTACACATGGCCGACGGCTTCTGCGGCCTTAGGACGGGCCATGACAGCAGGTTTGATGATGGGTTCAATGTTGAAAGGCGAGGAAAAGCTTACTATTAAGATCGAAGGTGGAGGACCTATCGGCTCAATCCTGGTCGACAGCAATGCCAAAGGTGAAGTAAGAGGATACGTAACGAATCCACAAACGCACTTTGATTTAAACGAGCATGGCAAACTGGATGTCAAACGGGCGGTTGGAACAGATGGAATGCTATCTGTGGTAAAGGATATTGGGTTACGGGATTATTTCACAGGACAAGTACCGATTGTTTCAGGAGAATTAGGTGAAGACTTTACCTATTATTTCGCTACATCTGAACAGGTACCTTCTTCAGTAGGAGTTGGTGTTTTGGTCAACCCGGACAATTCAATCCTGGCAGCAGGCGGATTCATTCTTCAACTTATGCCTGGGGCAGAGGAGCGAACTATCTCGGAAATTGAACAAAGGCTTAAGAATATAGCACCTATTTCAAAAATGATCCAGGAAGGCTTGACTCCAGAACAAATTTTGGAGCAACTCTTAGGTGAGGGGAACCTCCAGATTCTAGAAAAAATGCCGGTACAGTTTAAATGCCAATGCTCCAGAGAAAGAATCTCTGATGCGTTAATCAGTTTGGGGAAAGCAGAGATACAGGATATTATTGAAACAGAAGGAAAGGCGGAGGCTCAATGCCACTTCTGTAACACGAAATATCAATTTTCTAAAAGTGAATTAGAGGATCTTGTAAAAGAAGCTAAATAAACAATGTAGATCGTATGTATTACTAGTTTATTTGTTTGAAGGCATAGATTGGTATTTGTAAAAATTTTTCAACAATTTAAGATGAAAAAATTGACAAGTGGATAGCTATAGTCTTAAATTAAAGTAAAACCAATAAAAATAGTCGGATATGGGAGTGGAGCAAATGGCACGTATTGCAAATTCAGTAGTAGATTTAATTGGGCAAACACCAATCGTCAAGCTTAACAGATTTACAGACGAAAACAGTGCAGAGATTTACCTGAAACTAGAGTATATGAACCCTGGTAGCAGCGTTAAAGACCGTATTGCTCTTGCTATGATCGAGGCTGCGGAGGAAAGTGGAAAGCTTAAAGAAGGGGATACTATCATTGAACCTACAAGCGGTAATACTGGTATTGGGCTTGCTATGGTCGCTGCTGCTAAAGGGTATCGCGCCATCCTGGTAATGCCTGAAACTATGAGTTTAGAACGCCGCAATCTTCTAAGAGCATATGGAGCGGAACTGGTACTTACTCCTGGGCCTGAAGGTATGAAGGGTGCCATTGCCAAGGCGGAAGAGCTGGCAAAGGAAAACGGATATTTCATGCCGCAGCAGTTTAAAAATGAAGCAAATCCAGAAGTTCATAAGCGTACTACTGGCAAGGAAATTGTGGAACAAATGGGCGACCAGCTTGATGCATTCATTTCCGGCATTGGAACAGGAGGTACTATTACAGGAGCTGGGCAGGTTTTACGTGATAAATATCCTGATATTAAGATTGTAGCTGTGGAGCCTGCTGACTCACCAGTCTTATCTGGAGGCAAACCGGGTCCTCATAAAATCCAGGGGATCGGTGCAGGTTTCGTACCGGACATTCTTAACACGGACTTATATGATGACATCATACAGGTAACTACCGAGCAAGCATTCGAATACGCACGCCGAGCTGCTAAAGAAGAAGGAGTACTTGGCGGAATATCTTCAGGTGCCGCAATTTATGCAGCTATCGAAGTAGCGAAAAAGCTTGGGAAGGGTAAGAAGGTACTTGCAATTATTCCAAGTAACGGAGAACGTTATTTAAGTACTCCTCTTTATAATTTCGAATAAGGTTTATACTATCAGAGGCAAGCCTGAAAAGGTTCTGCCTCTTTTTTTATGTCCCGTTTCGCTGCCTGTCTGCTTGCAATTTCTAGTTCGTAACTCCTTTCTATTTAAATTTTATCAGTTAATTAGTAAACTCAATGTAGAAAATAATTGCAAAAGCAGGGGTGAAGCAATTGAACCAAAGACGTGTCAAAGCAACGAATATCCCATACACTGCGGAAGATTTCTTTGCTTCCTATAGAGTTTTGTCCCAGTTTTTAAGCTCGCATGCGATATTGGAAAGCCGCAGAGGAGGCCGTTACAGTATAGCTGGATTAAATCCTGTTGCAAGGCTTGTTGGTAAGGATCATAAGCTTACGATTCAATATAATAGCGGAAAAAAGGAAGAATTATCGGGAAATCCGCTGCACTTAATGAAGAAATGGATGGCAAAGAGGACTCTAATTCAAGAAGAGGGGCTGCCGGACTTTCAGGGTGGTGCCCTAGGCTTCCTAAGCTATGATTATATCCGTTATGTCGAGAAGATCCCGGTTATTGCAAAGGATGACTTACAAACACCGGAGATATTTTTTTTGATATTTGATGAAGTATATGTGTATGACCATACCAAAGGAAAGCTATGGTTTATATACGCAGGGGATGAACAATGCTCCGAGGAAAAGCTTTCTGAAATGCAAAAAGCCTGGAATTCGCCTTCAATTTATGTGCATAATCAGAGCAATTCTCCATCCACTGCCTCATCTGACTTAAAGGTGTCGCTCACAGAGGAAGAATTTAAGCAAGCGGTGGAAAAAATAAGGCGTTACATTGCCCAGGGAGATATCTTCCAGGTGAATCTCTCAGTAAGGCAATCCCAGGAACTTCAGGTTCCGCCGATCAGGGTTTACGAAGTTCTGCGCAAGCTTAACCCTTCTCCATACATGGCATATTTAAAAACAGATGATTTCGAAATAGTAAGCGGTTCTCCGGAACTCTTAGTGAAAAAGAAGAAAGAGCAAATAAGTACAAGGCCAATTGCAGGAACCCGATCGCGAGGGAACACTCCCGAGGAAGATGACATGCTGGCAAAAGAGCTGATTGAAAATGAAAAAGAGCGAGCTGAACATGTTATGCTGGTAGATCTCGAGAGAAATGACCTGGGAAGGGTTTGTAGATATGGCTCAGTCGAAGTGAATGAATTTATGGCTATTGAAAAGTATTCTCATGTTATGCATATTGTTTCGAATGTTCGTGGGATCCTTGCTGATAATAAGGATGGTTATGATGTGATAGATGCAGTATTCCCCGGAGGCACTATAACAGGTGCACCTAAAGTACGTACAATGGAAATTATTGAAGAACTGGAGCCGGTCCGCAGGGGAATTTACACCGGTTCAATCGGTTGGATTGGATATTCAGGAGATTTGGAACTCAACATTGTTATACGCACAATGCTTGCACAGAATGGCATTGCCCATATACAGGCGGGTGCCGGAGTGGTGATTGACTCCAATCCAAAGTATGAATACAAAGAGTCCCTTAAGAAGGCATTTGCACTTTGGAAAGCCAAAGAAAAAGCAGAGAAAGGCGGAGTGAATGATGATTCTCATGATTGATAATTATGATTCGTTCACATATAACCTCGTCCAGTATCTTGGGGAGATGGGTGAAAACCTTGAGATTATCCGCAATGACCAAATCTCGGTGACTGAGATAGAAAACCTCAGGCCTTCATTCTTGATGATTTCTCCGGGGCCATGCACCCCAAATGAAGCAGGAGTCAGTTTGGAGGCGATTGACTATTTCGCCGGAAAGGTACCTATCTTTGGTGTCTGCCTGGGACATCAATCTATCGGACAGGTCTTTGGAGGAAGGATTGTTAAAGCGGAAAGGCTGATGCATGGCAAGACATCTCCTGTCTATCATGATGGAAAGACAATTTTCGAGGGACTGCCAAGCCCGTTTAATGCCACAAGATATCATTCGTTACTAATCGCTAAAGATTCCGTTCCCGACTGCCTGGAGGTTTCAGCCTGGACAGAAGAAGGCGAAATTATGGCTATACGCCATAAAACTTTGCCTATAGAAGGGGTCCAATTCCACCCGGAATCAATCATGACGGAGCACGGAAAGGAAATGCTTCAGAACTTCCTGCAATGCTACAAAAGCATATAGCAGCTGTAGGATTGTCTACTCACGGCAATAGTCTCAAGCATAGGTACAGAATATGTATATGTATTTGAATGGTAAGATAATTAATGAAGAAGATGCTTATATTTCCCCTTTGGACCATGGTTTTTTGTATGGGCTGGGCTTGTTCGAAACATTTCGTATATATGAAGGGCATCCTTTTTTGCTTGATGAGCATTTGAAAAGGATCAATGTCGGCCTGCAGGAGCTTCACATCCAATTCACGTGTGAAAAACATCATGTGTTGGAGATTTTGGATGAACTCCTTGTAGCAAATGATCTACACAATGCAAGAATAAGATTGAATATATCAGCTGGTGTTTCCGAGCTGGGAATACAAACCCTGAAGTATACTCAGCCTAATATCATGGTCTTTATGCAGCCGCTTCAAAATTCTGACCTTCTTCAGGAACGAAAAGCTGTGATTCTGAAGACCCCCAGAAATACACCAGAAACGCAAGAGAGATTGAAAACACATCACTACTTAAATAATTTTTCCGCCAAGTGGGAGCTGGCAGGAAGCCAGGAACATGAGGGAATCTTTTTGACGAAAGAAGGCTTTTTGGCGGAAGGCATCGTATCTAATCTGTTCTGGGTCAAAGGTTCTACCATTTTCACCCCGAGTATCGATACCGGAATACTCAACGGAATCACCCGGAGATTCATCATTTCTACCGCAGAAGCATTGGGATTCTCCTTGCAGGAGGGTTTTTTTACTATCACGGATATCAGCGAGTCAGAAGAGGTTTTCTATACAAATTCGGTCCAGGAAATAGTGGCCATAACGGAAATCGAGTCCGTAGCAAAATATAAAGGAAAAGCTGGACAAGCAGTCAAGGCTATTTTTAACCAATATAAAAACAGCCGCAAAACATTATGGTCCTTATAGCAAATCCTTCAAACGGAGGTTTTTATATTGAATGGGAGAAAAGGAATTATAAAGTGTGGAAAATATAACTTGGATTATGAGAAGAAAACAATCGTAATGGGTATCTTGAATGCAACACCTGACTCTTTTTCGGATGGGGGCAAATATAACCGTATAGATGCCGCTTTGTTCCATGCGGAAAAAATGGTCGAGGATGGAGCGGATATTATCGATATTGGAGGAGAGTCGACAAGGCCGGATTCAGATCCTGTTTCATTGGAGGAGGAGTTGGAGCGGGTTATTCCAGTTGTTGAGGCGGTAGCCAAAAAAATCGATATTCCTATATCTGTTGATACATATAAGGCCGGTGTCGCCAAACATGCCATAGAAGCAGGGGCCCATATTATTAATGATGTTTGGAGAGCTACCGCCGACCCCGCCATGGCCAGGGTAGCTGGAGAGTACCAGGTCCCCATTATTCTAATGCATAACCGTTCAAATCGAAATTACAAGGCTTTTATAAGGGATGTGTTTAGTGATTTATATGAGAGTATTAGTCTTGTAAAAGCGCAAGGGGTTAAGGATGAGAATATTATCCTGGACCCGGGAATTGGTTTTGCAAAGGATTTTGCTTTAAATTTGGAAATGATGCGCAATCTTGATAAGCTAGTAGGGTTAGGTTATCCTGTGCTTTTGGCCACATCCCGAAAATCAATGATAGGGCATGTACTCGGCCTCCCTCCATCAGAGCGTATGGAAGGAACGGGTGCAACTGTATGTTTTGGGATTCAGCAGGGCTGCCAAATGATTCGTGTGCATGATGTAAAGGAAATTTCCAGGATGGCCCGCATGATGGATGCCCTTAAGGGAAAGGGAGAAATAAGTGGATAAGATATTCGTTAATCAGATGGAGTTCTATGGGTATCACGGCGTCTTCCCTGAAGAAAACAAATTGGGGCAGCGGTTTGCAGTGGACCTTGTAGTGGAGCTGGATTTGAAACCGGCAGGAGAAACCGATGATTTAAACAAGTCAGTTAATTATGGAGAGCTTTATTCCCTATGTAGGGAGATTGTTGAAGGAAAAACCTTTAAATTGATTGAGTCAGTTGCAGAGGCTATAGCGACCGAGATATTGAAGCGGTTTTTCCTTATTTTCTCTTGTACGGTAAAGGTGTATAAAACAGATCCTCCAATACCGGGACATTACAAATCTGTGGCCGTGGAAATAACAAGAGGCAGACAAGAATGAGAAATGTCGCATATATCTCTATAGGCTCAAATATGGGGAATCGTGTCAATTTTTTCAAGCAAGCTGTACAGATGCTGGAATCATACCCATCGATAAAAATAGAAAATGTATCCTCTCTCTATGAAACCGATCCGGTTGGATATGTGGACCAGGACAATTTCTTGAATGCCGCAATAAAGATCCGTACTGGGTATGATCCACGAGAATTATTAAGAATTTGCCAAGAAATTGAGTTGCTTCTTGGAAGAAAGAGGGAAATACACTGGGGCCCGCGAACAGTGGACCTTGACATTTTGTTATATAATCAAGAAAATATTGAGTCAGAGAATCTTTCAGTTCCTCATCCTCGGATGCTAGAACGACCTTTTGTATTAATTCCATTATCGGAATTGGACCCACATCTAATGCTGCCGAAGATGAACCGACCTTTGCATCAAATTGTTGCTGATATCAATGATAAGGAAAAAGAAGGAGTTCGATTATGGAAGCGGAAAAATGGGGTAGACGTATTCGGGCTTTTAGAAAACTAAAAGGATATACACAAGAGGGGTTTGCGAGAGAAATGGGAGTATCCGTATCGCTGTTAGGCGAAGTGGAAAGAGGAAACCGAAACCCATCAGATGACTTTTTAGCGGAGGTAGCCGAAATGCTCGACATTTCCGTAGATGAGCTAAGGCCGCCGCTTGATAGATAATAAAATATATAAATGGAGGATAAATAGAGTGTTAAAGATCGGTAATATCCAAATGGATAACAGAGTTGTACTGGCACCTATGGCGGGCGTTTGCAACTCTGCGTTCAGACTGACAGTGAAAGAATTTGGTGCCGGGCTGGTTTGTGCGGAAATGGTCAGTGACAAAGGTATCGTAAATAAAAATGAAAAATCAATGAACATGCTGCATATTGATGAAAGAGAATATCCATTAAGCCTTCAAATCTTTGGCGCGGAAAAAGAGACACTTGTCAAGGCCGCCAGCTTTGTAGACAAGTATACAAATGCGGATATAATCGATATCAATATGGGCTGCCCTGTTCCTAAGATTACAAACTGTGATGCGGGAGCTAAATGGCTGCTTGATCCTAACAAAATCTATGAAATGGTATCAGCGGTTGTGGATGCAGTCGATAAGCCTGTAACAGTAAAGATGCGCATGGGCTGGGATGATGACCATATTTACGCAGTCAGAAACGCACAGGCTGTAGAACGTGCAGGCGGTGCAGCGGTTGCCCTTCACGGGAGAACCCGTGTGCAAATGTATGAAGGAACAGCCAACTGGGATATTATTCGCGAGGTGAAGAACTCTGTTGATATCCCTGTCATCGGAAATGGTGATGTCCAAACACCTCAGGATGCTGAAAGAATGCTGAAGGAAACTGGAGTGGACGGTGTTATGATAGGCCGTGCAGCACTTGGTAACCCATGGATGATCTATCGTACAGTGAAATACCTGGAGACTGGTGAACTAATAGGTGAACCAACAGCACGAGAAAAGATTGATGTGTGTGTCCTTCATATGGACCGTTTGATTGCTTTGAAAAACGAGTACATCGCAGTACGCGAAATGCGCAAGCACGCTGCCTGGTATTTAAAAGGGATCCGCGGAAATGCAATAGCAAGAAAAGGAATTAATGAATGTAATACGAGGGAAGATGTAGTAAGTCTTCTGTATGGTCTTGTTGATGAAGTAGAGGCTAACGAACAAATGAGCCAGGTTGGATAAGAAATTTGACATTTAATGACTGGTTTCCTATAATACGCTTAAATTATACTGCCGGATTTTCTGGCAGTTTTTATATGGCCAAATTTAGGTTTTTTTGGATAAGGACTGTTCGAATTATCTAGATTATGCAAAAATAAAAGGAATGCATGGTTCGGTATAATCGGGCTACGATATAAAAAGTGATATAAGATGGAGATGATTTTGTTATGAGTCATGAAGAATTGAATGACCAGCTCTTAGTTAGACGGGAAAAAATGCAGTCGATGCTGGATAATGGAGTAGACCCATTCGGACATCGGTTTGACCGTACCCACTTGGCAAGGGAACTTACTGTGGCTTATGGTGAGCTAACTAAAGAAGAATTAGATGAACAATCTATAGAGGTCACTCTTGCTGGACGTGTGATGACCAAACGCGGGAAAGGGAAAGCTGGCTTTGCGCACATTCAGGACATCAGCGGCCAAATACAGATTTATGTTCGCCAGGACGCTGTTGGAGAAAATGAGTATAAAATCTTTGATCAAACAGACCTAGGAGATATTGTCGGTGTAACTGGAACGATCTTTAAGACAAAGGTTGGAGAACTTTCAATAAAAGCACAGGATTTCGTATTCCTGACTAAAGCATTGCGCCCTCTTCCTGACAAGTTCCATGGGTTAAAAGATGTCGAGGAAAGATACCGTAAACGATATGTGGACCTTATTACCAATCAAGAAAGCAAAGAAACATTTATCATGCGAAGCCGGATTATCCAGGCTATGCGCCGTTATTTGGACAGCCATGGTTATCTTGAAGTGGAAACACCGATGATGCATTCGATTGCCGGAGGTGCTGCTGCTCGTCCATTCATTACACATCATAACGCTTTAGATATGCAACTGTTTATGAGGATTGCTATTGAGCTGCATTTAAAGCGCCTGATTGTCGGCGGTTTGGAGAAGGTGTATGAAATCGGCCGTGTATTCCGGAATGAAGGAGTCTCGACCAGGCATAACCCAGAATTTACGATGATCGAATTGTATGAAGCGTATGCGGATTACCAGGATATCATGACTTTGACAGAAAACCTTATTGCCCATATTGCACAGGAGGTACTTGGCACCACTTCCATTCAGTACGGGGAATACGAAGTAGACCTTAAGCCGCAATGGAGAAGGCTGCATATGGTTGACGCCGTTAAAGAATATGCGGGTGTAGACTTCTGGAAGCAGATGACTAAAGAAGAGGCACATGCTCTAGCTAAAGAACACGGTATAGAAGTGAAGGAAACTATGGAATTTGGCCATATTGTCAACGAATTCTTTGAACAGGTTGTTGAAGAAAAGCTAATCCAGCCAACGTTTATTTACGGACACCCTGTAGAAATTTCACCATTGGCAAAGAAAAATGAAGAGGATCCTCGTTTTACTGACCGATTTGAGTTATTTATAGTGGCGCGGGAACATGCCAATGCGTTTACCGAGTTAAATGATCCTATTGATCAACGCGAGCGTTTTGAAGCTCAGCTGCGCGAGCGTGAACAGGGTAACGATGAAGCGCATGAGATGGACGAAGACTTCATCGAAGCTCTTGAATATGGTATGCCGCCTACAGGAGGGCTTGGTATAGGTGTGGACAGGCTAGTCATGCTGCTTACAAACTCTCCATCTATTCGTGACGTATTGCTGTTCCCATTAATGCGTCATCGCTAATGTTAAGTGAAAAAATCGACCAGGGACCATGTATCAGGTAAGGACGTTAGCTCTAATTTAGGGCAGACCCTTATTTCTGAGAGTTTGGTCTAGGTCGGTTTTTTATATTTTGAGAGATAGTTAACACCCTGCATTTTCGGAATATTGGATTATATACTATTTCAGAAAAACATTACGAAAAGGTATTGCGAACCGGAATCAATGGTGTTATATTTATATCTGTTGTTGCGAAAGAGTTTCATCGAGATCACAAACCTAAAAAGTTTTTTAAAAAGATGTTGACTCCAAACAGCGTAAATGATATATTAATAAAGTCGCTTCTGAGAGAAACGGCATTGAGATTGCTCTTTGAAAACTGAACAAAACAAGCGCCAGATTCTTGTTTCTTCTATAAGAAATAAGACGTCTAAATAATAGTGAGTACACACTTTAAAAGTACATGAGTTAAGGATCATCGGCTAAGATCGTCACGTCCTGTGACAACGCCGATGTTAGCACATCCATGTGCGTCACAAATTCTATCGGAGAGTTTGATCCTGGCTCAGGACGAACGCTGGCGGCGTGCCTAATACATGCAAGTCGAGCGGACAGAAGGGAGCTTGCTCCCGGAAGTCAGCGGCGGACGGGTGAGTAACACGTGGGCAACCTGCCTGTAAGACTGGGATAACTTCGGGAAACCGGAGCTAATACCGGATAGGTTCTTCCCCCGCATGGGGGAGGATGGAAAGACGGTTTCGGCTGTCACTTACAGATGGGCCCGCGGCGCATTAGCTAGTTGGTGGGGTAATGGCCCACCAAGGCGACGATGCGTAGCCGACCTGAGAGGGTGATCGGCCACACTGGGACTGAGACACGGCCCAGACTCCTACGGGAGGCAGCAGTAGGGAATCTTCCGCAATGGACGAAAGTCTGACGGAGCAACGCCGCGTGAGCGAAGAAGGCCTTCGGGTCGTAAAGCTCTGTTGTCAGGGAAGAACAAGTGCCAGAGTAACTGCTGGCACCTTGACGGTACCTGACCAGAAAGCCACGGCTAACTACGTGCCAGCAGCCGCGGTAATACGTAGGTGGCAAGCGTTGTCCGGAATTATTGGGCGTAAAGCGCGCGCAGGCGGTCCTTTAAGTCTGATGTGAAAGCCCACGGCTCAACCGTGGAGGGTCATTGGAAACTGGGGGACTTGAGTGCAGAAGAGGAGAGTGGAATTCCACGTGTAGCGGTGAAATGCGTAGAGATGTGGAGGAACACCAGTGGCGAAGGCGACTCTCTGGTCTGTAACTGACGCTGAGGCGCGAAAGCGTGGGGAGCGAACAGGATTAGATACCCTGGTAGTCCACGCCGTAAACGATGAGTGCTAAGTGTTAGAGGGTTTCCGCCCTTTAGTGCTGCAGCAAACGCATTAAGCACTCCGCCTGGGGAGTACGGCCGCAAGGCTGAAACTCAAAGGAATTGACGGGGGCCCGCACAAGCGGTGGAGCATGTGGTTTAATTCGAAGCAACGCGAAGAACCTTACCAGGTCTTGACATCCTCTGACTTCCCTAGAGATAGGGCGTTCCCCTTCGGGGGACAGAGTGACAGGTGGTGCATGGTTGTCGTCAGCTCGTGTCGTGAGATGTTGGGTTAAGTCCCGCAACGAGCGCAACCCTTGATCTTAGTTGCCAGCATTCAGTTGGGCACTCTAAGGTGACTGCCGGTGACAAACCGGAGGAAGGTGGGGATGACGTCAAATCATCATGCCCCTTATGACCTGGGCTACACACGTGCTACAATGGATGGTACAAAGGGCAGCGAAGCCGCGAGGCCGAGCCAATCCCATAAAGCCATTCTCAGTTCGGATTGCAGGCTGCAACTCGCCTGCATGAAGCCGGAATCGCTAGTAATCGCGGATCAGCATGCCGCGGTGAATACGTTCCCGGGCCTTGTACACACCGCCCGTCACACCACGAGAGTTTGTAACACCCGAAGTCGGTGAGGTAACCTTTTGGAGCCAGCCGCCTAAGGTGGGACAGATGATTGGGGTGAAGTCGTAACAAGGTAGCCGTATCGGAAGGTGCGGCTGGATCACCTCCTTTCTAAGGATATACAGACGTCAGGCGCTTATGTTTTGTTCAGTTTTGAAAGAAGCAATTCTTTCAAACCAATAATTACCTTAGAGTTCTCATGACGAATGTGTTATGATGGGCAAGTCGCTTTCGCGACATTAGGTAATGAACATTGTTCTTTGGAAACTAGATAACAGTAATAAGGCAAATTTTTTGCGTCAATTTTCAAACACCAAGTAAGATTTATGGTTAAGTTAGAAAGGGCGCACGGTGGATGCCTTGGCACTAGGAGCCGATGAAGGACGGGACTAACACCGATATGCTTCGGGGAGCTGTAAGTAAGCTTTAATCCGGAGATTTCCGAATGGGGAAACCCACTGCCCGTAATGGGGCAGTATCCTTACCTGAATAAATAGGGTATGGAAGGCAGACCCGGGGAACTGAAACATCTAAGTACCCGGAGGAAGAGAAAGCAAACGCGATTTCCTGAGTAGCGGCGAGCGAAACGGAATTAGCCCAAACCAGAAGGCTTGCCTTCTGGGGTTGTAGGACACTCTATATGGAGTTACAAAGGAACGG
>NZ_CP143547.1:95000-97500 GCF_046237635.1 Peribacillus sedimenti
TCCCATGGCGCAAGCTGGTAAGATCCCTGAAAGATGATCAGGTTGATAGGTCAGGGGTGGAAGCGTGGTGACACGTGGAGCTGACTGATACTAATAGATCGAGGACTTAACCATTGTTTTGAAAACATGCAAAAAACCTTACCTGTTATCTAGTTTTGAAGGAACAACGTTCCTTTATATGTTTGGTGACGATGGCGAAGAGGTCACACCCGTTCCCATTCCGAACACGGAAGTTAAGCTCTTCAGCGCCGATGGTAGTTGGGGGATCTCCCCCTGTGAGAGTAGGACGTCGCCAAGCATGTAGTATTGGAGGATTAGCTCAGCTGGGAGAGCACCTGCCTTACAAGCAGGGGGTCGGCGGTTCGATCCCGTCATCCTCCACCATATTTATGCCGGTGTAGCTCAATTGGTAGAGCAACTGACTTGTAATCAGTAGGTTGGGGGTTCAAGTCCTCTTGCCGGCACCATTAGGTACGAGCCATTAGCTCAGTCGGTAGAGCATCTGACTTTTAATCAGAGGGTCGAAGGTTCGAGTCCTTCATGGCTCACCATTATATGCGGGTGTGGCGGAATTGGCAGACGCACCAGACTTAGGATCTGGCGCCGCAAGGCGTGGGGGTTCGACTCCCTTCACCCGCACCATTTATGCGGAAGTAGTTCAGTGGTAGAATACAACCTTGCCAAGGTTGGGGTCGCGGGTTCGAATCCCGTCTTCCGCTCCAAACTTATTTAGCCGGGGTGGCGGAACTGGCAGACGCACAGGACTTAAAATCCTGCGGTAGGTGACTACCGTACCGGTTCGATTCCGGTCCTCGGCACCATTTATAACATATGCGCCCGTAGCTCAATTGGATAGAGCGTCTGACTACGGATCAGAAGGTTATGGGTTCGACTCCTTTCGGGCGCGCCATATTACGGGAAGTAGCTCAGCTTGGTAGAGCACTTGGTTTGGGACCAAGGGGTCGCAGGTTCGAATCCTGTCTTCCCGACCATTATTTATAATTATGTGGGGCCTTAGCTCAGCTGGGAGAGCGCCTGCCTTGCACGCAGGAGGTCAGCGGTTCGATCCCGCTAGGCTCCACCAATCATATTGACATTGGTTATTCAGCCTGTTAATATATAAAAGTTGCTTATAAAATACTAAGTAACGATTGCTCTTTGAAAACTGAACAAAACAAGCGCCAGATTCTTGTTTCTTCTATAAGAAATAAGACGTCTAAATAATAGTGAGTACACACTTTAAAAGTACATGAGTTAAGGATCATCGGCTAAGATCGTCACGTCCTGTGACAACGCCGATGTTAGCACATCCATGTGCGTCACAAATTCTATCGGAGAGTTTGATCCTGGCTCAGGACGAACGCTGGCGGCGTGCCTAATACATGCAAGTCGAGCGGACAGAAGGGAGCTTGCTCCCGAAAGTCAGCGGCGGACGGGTGAGTAACACGTGGGCAACCTGCCTGTAAGACTGGGATAACTTCGGGAAACCGGAGCTAATACCGGATAGGTTCTTCCCCCGCATGGGGGAGGATGGAAAGACGGTTTCGGCTGTCACTTACAGATGGGCCCGCGGCGCATTAGCTAGTTGGTGGGGTAATGGCCCACCAAGGCGACGATGCGTAGCCGACCTGAGAGGGTGATCGGCCACACTGGGACTGAGACACGGCCCAGACTCCTACGGGAGGCAGCAGTAGGGAATCTTCCGCAATGGACGAAAGTCTGACGGAGCAACGCCGCGTGAGCGAAGAAGGCCTTCGGGTCGTAAAGCTCTGTTGTCAGGGAAGAACAAGTGCCAGAGTAACTGCTGGCACCTTGACGGTACCTGACCAGAAAGCCACGGCTAACTACGTGCCAGCAGCCGCGGTAATACGTAGGTGGCAAGCGTTGTCCGGAATTATTGGGCGTAAAGCGCGCGCAGGCGGTCCTTTAAGTCTGATGTGAAAGCCCACGGCTCAACCGTGGAGGGTCATTGGAAACTGGGGGACTTGAGTGCAGAAGAGGAGAGTGGAATTCCACGTGTAGCGGTGAAATGCGTAGAGATGTGGAGGAACACCAGTGGCGAAGGCGACTCTCTGGTCTGTAACTGACGCTGAGGCGCGAAAGCGTGGGGAGCGAACAGGATTAGATACCCTGGTAGTCCACGCCGTAAACGATGAGTGCTAAGTGTTAGAGGGTTTCCGCCCTTTAGTGCTGCAGCAAACGCATTAAGCACTCCGCCTGGGGAGTACGGCCGCAAGGCTGAAACTCAAAGGAATTGACGGGGGCCCGCACAAGCGGTGGAGCATGTGGTTTAATTCGAAGCAACGCGAAGAACCTTACCAGGTCTTGACATCCTCTGACTTCCCTAGAGATAGGGCGTTCCCCTTCGGGGGACAGAGTGACAGGTGGTGCATGGTTGTCGTCAGCTCGTGTCGTGAGATGTTGGGTTAAGTCCCGCAACGAGCGCAACCCTTGATCTTAGTTGCCAGCATTCAGTTGGGCACTCTAAGGTGACTGCCGG
>NZ_CP143547.1:102500-235000 GCF_046237635.1 Peribacillus sedimenti
CCTAATACGATATCAAAACCAACAGAACTTAACTGCAAAAGATGCGGACTAACATTTTCTCAATTTGTCCATACCGGGAAGTTTGGTTGCGGTGAGTGCTACAGCACGTTTGAGAGTCAGTTAGACCCTATCTTGAAGAGGTTGCATGGCGGGAATACAGTGCATCATGGTAAAGTTCCTAAACGCATTGGCGGCAGTATTCATACCAAAAAACAGATAGCACAATTAAAAGGAACCATGAAAACCTTTATAGAAAATGAAGAATTTGAAAAGGCTGCTGAAATACGAGATCACATTAGATATTTAGAACAATCTTCCGGAAATGGCGATGAAGGGGGGCGCCCTTTATGAGTCTCGAACGGTTCTTAGAAAATGCCGTAAGTTCATGGATGAATGAAGAAGGCCCTGATTCGGATATTGTATTAAGCTCCCGAGTAAGGCTTGCGAGAAATTTTAAGGATTTCAAGTTTTCAACATTGTTTTCACAGGAAGAAGCATTGCAGATTATAAATGTAGTAAAAGAGCGTTTTGGGAATAAAAACATTCCTGCTGTAGGAGATTTAGAACTCCTGGAAATGAGCAATCTTCAATCCCTGGAAAAAAGGGTGCTGGTTGAAAAACACTTAATCAGCCCTCAATTAGCAGAGGATTCACCGTATGGCGCTTGTTTGCTAACAGAAAATGAAGAGGTCAGTATCATGGTCAATGAAGAAGACCATCTTCGTATTCAATGTTTATTTTCTGGCCTGCAGCTTAATGAGGCTTTGAAAGTGGCAAATGATATTGATGACTTCATTGAAGGGCAAATTGATTATGCTTATGAGGAGGATCGCGGATATTTAACCAGCTGCCCAACGAATGTGGGAACAGGGCTTCGAGCTTCGGTCATGATTCATTTGCCGGCACTTGTGATTACGCAGCAAATGAATCGGATTATTCCGGCAATTAACCAGCTTGGCTTGGTTGTGAGAGGGATATACGGTGAAGGCAGCGAAGCGTTAGGGAATATTTTTCAAATATCCAACCAAATAACACTGGGTAAATCTGAGATAGACATAGTTGAGGATTTGAACAGTGTAGTCCAGCAAATAATTGCTCAGGAGAGGTCGGCTAGGGAAGCTATAGTGCAGACGTCGAACATACAATTAGAAGATAGAGTATTTCGTTCATATGGAATTTTACAGCATGCAAGGGTTCTGGAATCGAAGGAAGCGGCGAAATGCTTGTCGGATGTTAGATTAGGGATTGACCTTGGGTATATAAAAAATATTTCCAAGACTATTCTGAATGAGTTAATGATCTTAACACAGCCGGGTTTTCTTCAAAAATATGCCGGTGGTCCGCTTCGCCCGCATGAAAGGGATATACGGCGTGCCACATTCATTCGCGAGCGTTTTGACTTAGAGAAAAAAGATAATTCTGAAGGAGGACATACCTTATGATGTTTGGACGTTTTACGGAAAGAGCCCAAAAGGTGTTAGCATTGGCTCAGGAAGAAGCAATCCGGTTAGGGCATAACAATATTGGAACCGAACATATCTTGCTTGGACTTGTTCGTGAAGGGGAAGGAATAGCTGCTAAAGCTCTGTATGCTTTGGGACTTGGTGCTGAGAAGATTCAAAAAGAAGTGGAGAACCTAATTGGAAGAGGCCAGGAAAATTCCCAGACCATTCATTATACACCACGCGCTAAAAAAGTGATTGAGCTTTCCATGGACGAAGCCCGTAAATTAGGCCACTCCTATGTGGGCACAGAGCATGTCTTGCTTGGATTAATACGGGAGGGTGAAGGTGTAGCTGCCAGAGTATTGAACAATCTCGGAGTAAGCCTTAATAAAGCACGCCAGCAGGTTCTACAATTGCTTGGCAGCAACGAGTCAGGCGGCCATCAGGGGTCTGCGGCCTCGAATGCAAGTACGCCGACTCTTGACAGCCTTGCTCGAGACCTGACTGCGATTGCGCGGGAAGACAGCCTTGATCCCGTTATTGGCAGAAGCAAAGAAATTCAAAGGGTCATCGAGGTGCTGAGCCGTAGAACCAAGAATAATCCCGTTCTTATTGGAGAGCCTGGTGTCGGGAAAACAGCCATCGCTGAAGGCCTTGCCCAGCAAATCATTAACAACGAAGTGCCGGAAATCCTTCGCGACAAGAGAGTCATGACGCTTGATATGGGTACTGTTGTGGCTGGAACAAAATATCGCGGAGAGTTTGAAGACCGCCTAAAGAAAGTGATGGATGAAATCAGGCAGGCAGGAAACATTATTCTGTTCATTGATGAACTTCATACTTTAATAGGTGCCGGTGGTGCGGAAGGAGCAATCGATGCTTCTAACATCCTGAAGCCGTCTTTGGCACGCGGAGAGCTTCAGTGCATTGGTGCAACCACATTGGATGAATATCGTAAATATATAGAAAAGGATGCTGCATTGGAACGCCGCTTCCAGCCAATCACTGTAAATGAACCTACAATTGACGAGTCAATACAAATTCTGAAGGGGCTGCGTGACAGGTATGAAGCACATCATCGCGTGTCCATCTCCGATGCTGCCATTGATGCTGCTGTTAAATTATCTGACCGCTATATCTCAGACCGCTTCCTTCCAGATAAAGCGATCGATTTAATTGATGAAGCGGGTTCTAAAGTAAGGCTCCGTTCTTATACAACACCGCCTAAACTAAAAGAATTGGAACAAAAATTAGACGAAGTAAGAAAGGAAAAAGACGCATCAGTCCAAAGCCAGGAGTTTGAGAAAGCTGCCTCTCTTCGTGACACAGAACAGCGGCTTCGTGAGCAGCTGGAGGAAACGAAGAAGTCATGGAAAGAAAAACAAGGCCAGGAAAACAGTGCAGTTACGGTCGACGATATTGCAAATGTAGTATCCAACTGGACGGGTGTCCCTGTAACACAGCTGGCTCAAACCGAGACAGACAAATTGTTAAATATGGAGAATATTCTTCATGATCGTGTAATTGGCCAGGAAGAAGCAGTTAAAGCCGTTTCTAAGGCGGTTAGAAGGGCAAGAGCAGGTCTAAAGGATCCTAAGCGCCCTATCGGTTCATTCATATTCCTTGGTCCTACTGGAGTGGGTAAAACAGAACTGGCACGTGCCCTGGCAGAATCTATTTTTGGTGATGAAGATGCAATGATCCGGATTGATATGTCTGAGTACATGGAGAAGCATTCAACATCCCGTCTTGTAGGATCGCCTCCTGGATACGTTGGTTTTGAAGAAGGCGGACAATTGACCGAAAAGGTACGCAGAAAGCCTTATTCTGTAGTCCTGCTTGATGAGATTGAAAAAGCTCATCCTGATGTCTTTAATATTCTTCTTCAGGTATTGGAAGATGGCCGGTTAACGGATTCAAAAGGCCGTACAGTAGATTTCAGAAATACCATCTTAATCCTTACCTCAAATGTTGGTGCTGAAGCCTTAAAACGCAATAAATATGTTGGATTTAACGTACAGGAAGAGGGCCAGGATTATAAGGATATGAAAGGAAAGGTAATGGAGGAGCTTAAAAAAGCGTTCCGTCCTGAATTCCTGAATCGTATAGATGAAACAATAGTATTCCATGCCCTTGAGAAGAAGCATTTGAAGGAAATTGTAACATTAATGTCTGATCAGCTAATGAAACGCTTGAAAGAGCAGGATATCCATTTAGAGCTTTCTGAGGCTGCCAAAGAAAAAATAGCGGACAGCGGCTATGACCCTGAATATGGGGCACGTCCAATTCGCAGAGCCATTCAAAAGCATATCGAGGATTTCCTATCAGAGGAATTATTAAAAGGAAATGTGCAAAAGGGACAAAAAGTGTTAATTGATGTAGAAAATGGAGAGTTTACGGTAAAGAGTGGGGAAACAGCTACCGTAGGTGAATAATTGAGTGATTTGCATGGAGGGACACGCAATAATGCAGTGTTCCTCCTTTTTTCATCATATTATTGAGGTATCTCTTATTGCATTTATGTAATTTTTTGTTCATATTTTTTTGAAGGATTAATACAAGCTTTTATATAATAACTTAATAGTAACGGTATTTTATTTATAATCCTGCTTTTCCATTTAGGAAGACAGGTTACACATATATAAGGCTAAAAGCGTCGAGAACAGTGTAGCTGCTGTCTTTTCCCGGCGGTTTTTGGAAAGAAAGGAATTAATTATGGTAGCTAAGAAAAAAACGAAGTTTATCTGCCAATCATGCGGATACGAATCTGCAAAATGGATGGGGAAATGTCCGGGATGCGGGGAATGGAACCAGATGGTGGAGGAAGTAGAAATCGTCAAGCCTGCCAGGAGAGGAGCATTTACTCACTCCGATGCATCCTCAGGTGGTACCAGCAGAAAAGCTACTCCCATCACAGCAATAGAGACCTCTCAGGAACCGAGAATATATACTGATTTAGCGGAATTGAACCGCGCTCTTGGAGGGGGAATCGTCCAGGGATCTCTTGTACTCATTGGAGGAGATCCAGGGATAGGAAAATCAACACTGCTGCTTCAAGTATCTGCACAGCTGGCGCAAAAGCAGAAAAAAGTACTGTATATTTCGGGAGAAGAGTCGGTAAAGCAGACAAAATTGAGAGCTGACAGGCTCGGCGCCACCTCCGAAAACCTTTTTGTTTATTCCGAAACAGATATGGATTATATAGAACAGGCCATCTCTGCCATGCAGCCTGACCTTGTCATCATTGACTCTATCCAAACAGTTTATCAGTCAGAAGTAACGTCTGCGCCAGGCAGTGTATCGCAGGTAAGAGAATGTACCGCAGCATTAATGAGGATTGCGAAAACCAATGGCATAGCTATTTTTATAGTAGGTCATGTCACAAAGGAAGGCTCCATTGCCGGCCCTAGGCTGCTGGAACATATGGTTGATACCGTTTTATATTTTGAAGGAGAAAGGCACCATACATATAGAATTGTACGTGCCGTAAAGAACAGGTTTGGTTCGACAAATGAAATGGGAATCTTTGAAATGAAGGAAGGCGGTCTTGAAGAAGTAGCAAATCCATCTGAAATCTTCCTGGAAGAGAGGTCCAATGGAGCTTCCGGCTCTACAGTGGTGGCTTCAATGGAAGGAACAAGGCCAGTGCTGGTGGAAATCCAGGCTCTTATATCGCCAACAAGCTTTGGAAACCCAAGAAGGATGGCAACAGGGATTGACCATAATCGGGTTTCCCTATTAATGGCTGTGCTGGAAAAGAGAGTAGGTCTGCTTTTACAAAATCAAGATGCATATCTGAAAGTTGCAGGTGGAGTCAAGCTTGATGAGCCGGCAATTGATTTGGCTATTGCTGTTAGCATTGCCTCCAGTTTCCGTGACAAACCCACAAAGCCATCTGATTGTATCATAGGTGAAATTGGATTAACGGGGGAAGTCAGAAGGGTATCCAGAATTGAACAAAGGGTACAGGAAGCTGCAAAACTGGGTTTTGAGAGACTAGTTATACCTGCGAATAACATCGGGGGTTGGACCGTTCCTAAAGGTATTGAAATAGTAGGTGTATCTACAGTCGCGGAGGCTCTTCAATATGCTTTAGGGGGATAAAGTATGACAGAAAAAAGGGCATATGAAAAAAATAAGCTGGAAATCTTGTCGATGGCTGCCCCGGGTACACCCCTGCGTGAAGGAATCGATAATGTACTTAGGGCCAATACAGGCGGACTTATCGTTGTAGGTTATTCAGAAAAAGTAAGGGAAATCATTGACGGAGGATTTCTCATTAATTGTGCGTGTACACCCAGCACTCTATATGAATTGGCAAAAATGGATGGGGCGATTATTTTGGATGAAAAAGCCAGTAAGATCATTTTAGCCAATGCCCAACTTGCTCCCGATACCTCCATCCCGTCTACTGAGACAGGAATGCGCCACAGAACTGCCGAACGTGTGGCGAGGCAGACAAAGGCGCTTGTAATTGCCATCTCCCAAAGGAGAAACGTGATTACCCTGTATCAGGGGAATTTCCGCTACGCCTTAAAGGATATCGCAGTCATCCTTTCTAAGGCCAATCTGGCTATTCAAACATTAGAAAAATATAAGGCGGTCTTTCAGCAAAGTATTTCCAATTTAAGTCTATTGGAGTTTGAGGAAATAGTTACCTATGCGGACCTTTTGCAGGTGTTTCACCGGTATGTGATGGTTCTGAGAATAAAGGCCGAACTGCTGTCCTATTTAAACGAGTTGGGAACAGAAGGCAGGTTAATACGACTCCAGATGAGCGAATTATTGACTGATATAGAAATTGAAGGAACCTTGTTAATACGAGATTACTATTATGACAGGAGTGAAAATCCGCAAACTGTAATAAACCGGCTGCAAGACCTGGCTAGGCAGGAGATTTTTGATGACAGTGTTTTACTCCGGATTCTAGGCTTTAATGGATATATCCATTTGGATGAAAATGTTTTTCCCAGAGGATATCGCATTTTGAGTAAAATTCCCCGGTTACCTGGACTCATTATTGAAAATCTAGTAAGCAGATTTGTGACATTCAGAAGAGTTACCCATGCCACTATCGATGAGTTGGATGAAGTAGAAGGCATTGGGGAAGTGAGGGCAAAGAAGATTCAGGAAGGATTGAGAATGCTGAGAAATCAACTGTTGATTGACAGAAAAATATAAGGGTCCAGTTGTTAAGAATTACTTCGTTAGAGCGCGTAGACGTTGATTTTTGAGGGACTTATTTTTGACATCTCCATACCTAGGATGCTACGGTATTATTATATTGTTTTTTACATTTGCTGGTAGTAGCTAACAGGGGAATATGAAGTTGATGAGACTATTTATTATAATGAAATAATTTCGTACTGGTTATCAAAGATTAAGAAGTTTATTCGAAAAACCGAATTGAGCAAGGTTTTGAATTCCTAAAATTGTTAATAATGATTAAAAGGAGGTGAAGGGGATGTTAAAACGCATTATTCAGGCATGTTTTTTGATAATAGGAGGAACATTGGGTATATTTCTCATTCCTGAGTTATTAATTTTAGTACATGCAGATCATATTGCAATTATAAACAATCCTTATGTTACTTTTATTTTAGGTGCAATTATATTCTACCTTTTTACGTTCTGGGCAGTAGATTATGTCGTGGAATTCATCAAATGGTTTGAGGAATCGCTTGTGAAAGCTCCCATTACGGATATTATATTCGGAAGTGTAGGCCTCATGGTCGGTCTTTTCGTTGCATTTCTGATTGGATATGCACTGAATGCTATACAAGTGCCTATCCTTAATACCGTGGCACCAATTTTATTAACCCTTGTTTTTGGTTATTTAGGTTTTCAAGTAGGGTTCAAAAAACGTGATGAATTGCTCAATCTATTTTCTAAGAATAATAAAAAGAAGGAATTCGGAGCGGAAGACGAGGAGCAAGCGTCAGATGCCAGCCCAATGAAAATCTTAGATACGAGCGTAATTATAGATGGCCGGATTGCAGATATCTGTCAGACTGGATTTCTGGAAGGTACCATTGTTATCCCACAATTTGTTTTAGCTGAATTGCAGCATATTGCCGACTCTTCTGATGCTCTTAAGAGAAACCGCGGACGCCGGGGCCTTGATATCCTTAACAGGATCCAAAAGGAACTGACTGTAAAAGTCGAGATGTATGAAGGAGATTTCGACGATATCCAGGAAGTCGACAGCAAGCTGGTAAAATTGGCGAAAATAACAAATGGTATTGTTGTGACCAACGATTTTAACCTAAATAAAGTATGTGAATTTCAAAACGTTTCCGTTTTGAATATCAATGATTTGGCCAATGCTGTTAAACCAGTTGTGCTGCCCGGAGAAGAGATGACTGTACAAGTCATTAAAGATGGGAAAGAGCATAACCAAGGCATCGCTTATTTGGATGACGGTACGATGATTGTTGTGGAAGGCGGAAGAGATCATATAGGGAAAAGAATTGAAGTAGTAGTAACAAGTGTCCTTCAAACATCTGCAGGAAGAATGATTTTTGCAAAACCAAAACTATTAGAGAAGGCTTTATAGTTGGGAGAATATATATATGCTTTATGAAGTAGTCATTCCGGCAGCCGGACAGGGCAAACGGATGAAAGCAGGGAAAAACAAACTGTTTATTGAGCTTGATCACATACCGATTATCGTACATACGATAAATGTATTCGAACATGACCCGAATTGCAAAAAGATCATTCTTGCCATTAACCCAAATGAGGAAGAAATATTTAAGCAATACATCGCGCAATACGGATTTAAGACAGATATAAAATTAGTACCTGGCGGAAAAGAAAGACAGCAAAGTGTCTACAATGGAATCAATCATGCTTCAGAGGATTCAATTGTGCTTGTACATGATGGCGCAAGGCCATTTATCACACATCAACTGATCGACAGACTGGTAATAGCTGCTAATGAGCATGGCGGAGCAATCATTGCTGTTCCTGTTAAAGATACGATAAAAAAGGGGCTACACAACATTGTAATCGAAACCGTGGAACGATCCAGCTTGTGGGCAGTGCAAACACCACAAGCTTTTCGTCTTTCTGTTCTGAAAAATGCTCATGAATTGGCTGAAGCAGCGGGATTTCAGGGAACAGACGATGCAAGCCTGCTTGAAAGAAACGGTGAAGAAGTTATAATTATTGAGGGAAACTACGATAATATCAAAATTACTACTGGAGAAGACCTGTATTTTGCAGAAGCAATCTTACAGAAAAAACGTTCCTTACCGAACGGAAAAGAATAGGAGATGACAGGATGTTTCGTATTGGACAGGGATTTGATGTTCATCAGCTTACAGAAGGACGGCCTTTAATTATTGGTGGAGTAACAATTCCCTATGAGAAAGGACTTCTTGGTCATTCGGATGCAGATGTGCTTTTGCATACTATAGCAGACGCCTGCCTGGGCGCAATAGGCGAAGGAGATATCGGCAAACACTTCCCTGATACAGACCCTGAATTTAAGGATGCGGATTCAGCAAAACTATTAAAACATGTTTGGGAACTTGTGAAGAGAGAAGGATTTGTCCTGGGCAATTTAGATTGCACCATCATTGCACAGGCTCCTAAAATGGCACCTTATATCAGACAAATGCAGGAGCGGATTTCGCAATTGCTTGAGGCTTCCCTAAACCAGGTAAACGTAAAAGCAACAACAACAGAAAAATTAGGATTCCCCGGCAGAGGTGAAGGGATTGCTGCCCAGGCAGTGGTCTTGCTGATAAAGGCTGATTGATCTCTTTGATCCACTCTTTATTCCTAATCATATAGGTGGTAAAATAGAGGGATTCATCTATTCAAAGGAAGTATTATAGGAGGCGTCAAATTAATGAGCAGCGAAATTCGGGTTCGTTATGCACCGAGTCCAACCGGACATTTACATATAGGAAATGCCCGTACGGCATTGTTTAATTATCTATTTGCCCGCAGTAAGGGCGGAAAATTCATTATCCGAATAGAGGATACAGACCAGAAGCGTAATATTGAAGGCGGAGAGGAAAGCCAGCTGAAATATTTGAAATGGCTTGGAATGGACTGGGATGAAAGTGTGGATGTAGGAGGAGAATATGGTCCTTATCGCCAGTCTGAACGCAATCATATTTATGGCAAGCTGTATAATGAATTGTTGGAAAAAGGCTTGGCATATAAGTGCTATTGTACGGAAGAAGAGCTTGCAGAAGAGCGGGAAGCTCAGTTGGCAAGGAATGAGACACCGCAATATTCCGGCAAATGCCGTCATTTAACTGACCAGCAACGTGCGGAATTAGAGGCTCAGGGCAGAAAACCAAGCATCCGTTTTATGGTGCCGGAGGATAAGGACTATAAATTTACCGACATGGTAAAGGATGAAGTATCGTTCGAATCAGAGGGTATTGGTGATTGGGTGATCATCAAAAAGGATGGAATCCCAACATACAATTTTGCTGTAGCAGTGGATGATCACCTTATGGAGATTTCCCATGTTCTCCGAGGGGATGACCATATATCGAATACACCAAAGCAGCTTATGATCTATGAGGCCTTTGGCTGGGAGCCGCCTGTGTTTGGCCATATGACATTAATCGTAAATGAGAGCCGGAAAAAACTCAGCAAGCGGGATGAATCAATCATTCAGTTCATCGAACAATATAAGGAATTGGGATATGTTCCGGAGGCTCTCTTTAATTTCATCGCTCTGTTGGGATGGTCTCCCTCCAGTGAAGAAGAAATTTTTTCGAAGGAAGAGTTCATTGATATATTTGACCCGGCCAGGCTGTCTAAATCACCAGCTTTATTTGATCAGCAAAAGCTCGCGTGGATGAACAACCAATATGTTAAACGTCTGGATTTAGACCGTGCCGTGGAAATTACTGTGCCGCACTTAATTAAAGCAGGAATGCTGCCACAGGACATGACTGCGGAGCAGCAAGGGTGGGTTCGTGAGCTTGTCGCCCTTTACCAGGAGCAAATGAGTTATGGTGCAGAAATCGTGGAAAAATCTGCTCTCTTCTTTAAGGATGATTTAGAATTAGAAGAAGAAGCGAAAGAAGTCCTTGCAGAGGAACAGGTTCCTGGGGTTATGGCTGCGTTTCTTTCCGAGATAGAGAAGCTTGAAGAGTTCTCTGATGAGGAGATAAAAGCTGCGATTAAAGCTGTTCAGAAGAGCACGGGACAAAAGGGGAAGAAACTGTTTATGCCTATACGGGCGGCTGCTACCGGGCAAACGCATGGTCCGGATTTGCCGAAGGCAATTGCGTTGTTAGGAAAAGAAAAAATAAAAGTGCGAGTCCAAAGCTTTTTGCATTAACAAATCATTAAAAATGTAATATAGTATGGTCATAAGACATGATAGTTTCATCAATACATCAAAGCTAATGCGTAGATGGGGAGAAGTATAGAAACGAAGCTTTCCAGAGAGAACCATATTGCTGCAAGTGGTTTAAGCCTCTCGTTTTTAGAAATGCACCCCTGAGTCCTTTTCCGAACAGGTACAGTAAGAAAAGGCGGCCTATCCCCGTTAAAGGATATAAGTTGGGAATGCTGCACCTGTTGGGCACAGTTCATTTCAAACAGAGTGGAACCGCGCTGCCAAGCGTCTCTGTGTTTTTACAGAGGCGCTTTTTTGTATACTTTTTTTGCAGAAAAACAAGGGAATCGGGCTTTCTTTACAGAAGAAATGTATGTCGATAGAGGGGGGAAAAGAGTGTTAAAAGTGTTAAAAGAGGACATAGATGTCGTTTTTGACCAAGATCCTGCAGCAAGAAGTTACTTAGAGGTGATTCTTACGTATTCGGGATTGCATGCGATATGGAGCCACCGAGTTGCCCACGCATTTTATAAGAAGAAGCTGTACTTTATAGCACGGTCTATTTCACAAATAAGCCGTTTTTTTACAGGGATTGAAATACACCCTGGTGCAAAAATAGGCAGACATTTTTTCATTGACCATGGCATGGGTGTGGTAATTGGCGAAACATGCGAAATCGGTGATAATGTGTCCGTGTTCCAGGGCGTTACGCTTGGTGGGACGGGTAAAGAAAAAGGAAAGCGGCATCCTACTATTAAGGATAATGTTTTGATTGCTACAGGAGCAAAGGTGCTGGGATCGATAACGATAGGAGAAAACTCAAAAATTGGTGCCGGTTCGGTCGTTTTAAAAGAGGTTCCTCCAAACTCCACCGTTGTCGGTATTCCCGGAAGAGTCGTCATTCAGGATGGCATTAAAATAAAAAAAGATTTAAATCATACTGACCTTCCAGATCCAGTTGCAGATCGGCTAAGGGAAATGCAAAGCGAACTGACCGCTTTAAAAATAGAAGTAGAGAAGCTTAGGAGTGAAAGGAGCACTAGTTATGGGCATAAAACTATATAATACCCTAACAAGGGAAAAAGAAGAATTCAAGCCGCTCGAAGAAGGCAAGGTAAAAATGTATGTGTGCGGACCGACAGTATATAACTATATTCACATTGGCAACGCAAGACCAGCAATTGTGTTTGACACGGTCCGCAGATACTTTGAATATCGTGGTTACCAAACGCAATTTGTATCCAACTTTACAGATGTAGATGATAAGCTGATCCGGGCAGCGAAGGAGCTTGGGGAAGATGTACCGACCATTTCAGATCGCTTTATCAATGCTTATTTTGAAGATACTTCCGCACTGGGGTGCAGAAGAGCTGATGAACACCCGCGTGTAATGGAAAACATCGATATTATCGTCGAATTCATCGAAGCTTTGATAGAAAAAGGTTTTGCTTATGAGTCAGAAGGGGATGTGTACTATCGGACAAGAAAATTTGGCGAATACGGCAAGCTTTCTCATCAATCCATCGATGAACTGCGCGTAGGAGCAAGGATTGATGTGGGAGAGAAAAAAGATGATGCGCTTGATTTCGCCCTTTGGAAAGCGGCAAAAGAAGGCGAAATTTCCTGGGACAGCCCTTGGGGTAAAGGACGGCCGGGGTGGCATATTGAATGCTCTGCCATGGCGAAGAAATACCTTGGGGATACAATTGATATCCATGCTGGCGGCCAAGATTTAGCATTCCCGCATCATGAGAATGAAATCGCTCAAACAGAGGCCTTGACTGGAAAGCCGTTCGCGAAATATTGGATGCATAACGGGTATATTAATATAGACAATGAAAAGATGTCCAAATCGCTGGGGAATTTCGTCCTTGTTCATGACATCATTAAGAAGCACGATCCTCAGGTGCTGCGTTTCTTCATGTTATCGGTGCACTACCGTCATCCGATCAATTATAGTGAAGAGCTGCTTGAGAATATGAAAGCATCTTTGGACCGGTTAAGAACCTCTTACCAAAATTTAAAGCACCGCATTAATTCGAGTACTGGATTAACACATAACAAAGAAGAATATTTAAATAAGGTCAACAGTTTGCATGAAGAGTTTTTGAAGGAAATGGATGATGATTTTAATACGGCTAATGCCATATCCGTTCTATTTGAGCTATCAAAGCAAGCTAATTATTACTTAATGGAGAAAAATACCGATATAAAAGTGATTGAAGCTTTTCTTAAAGAGTTTCACGATCTATTTAGTGTTCTTGGCTTATCTCTTGAGGACCAAGAGATTTTGGATGAAGAGATTGAAAGACTCATCCAGCAACGGAATCAGGCTAGGAAAGATCGCAACTTCCAGCTTTCCGACGATATTCGGGACCAATTAAAAGAAATGAATATCATACTGGAGGACACTCCTCAGGGAACAAGGTGGAAAAGAGGATAACATGATTGATTATGAAACGACAGTAGATGAAAAGCAGCTGAACAGCCTTGCACTTGCTTATATGGGTGATGCCATATATGAAACATATATCCGGCATCACCTCCTCCAAAGAGGAACGGTGAAGCCGCATCTTCTCCACAAAGAAGCAACATTCTTTGTCTCGGCCAAAGCTCAAAGCAGGATTATACATTTCCTGCTTGGACTGGACATGCTGACAGAAGAAGAACAAGGAGTAGTACGGAGGGGCCGGAACGCGAAATCCGGAACTGTCCCAAAGAACACGGATGTGCAAACGTACCGGTATGGAACGGCATTTGAATCTTTGTTAGGCTATCTTTATTTAGCGCGCCGTACGGAACGGCTTGAAGAAATTATAAGATTATCGATTCAATTCATTGAAGAGGAAAAAGGGAGATGAACCCATGAGTGAAGAATACATCATTGGAAGGAACCCGGTGCTGGAAGCTTTGCGATCCGAGCGTGACATCAATAAAATTTGGATTGCTGAAGGCTCACAGAAGGGACAAATGCAGCAAATCATTGGTATCGCAAAGGAGCGGCAAGTGCTGACCCAAATTGTGCCCAAGAAAAAAATTGATCAAATGTCAGATGGGAACCATCAGGGTGTGGTTGCACAGGTTGCTGCTTACAGTTATGCAGAATTGGATGACTTGTTTGCGAGGGCAGAAGAAAGAAACGAGGCTCCCTTTTTTATTCTTCTTGATGAAATAGAGGACCCGCATAATCTTGGATCTATCATGAGGACGGCGGATGCTGTGGGAGCTCATGGAATTATTATACCAAAGCGCAGGGCTGTCGGGCTGACTGCTACGGTGGCAAAGTCTTCGACAGGTGCTATTGAATATATTCCGGTAGCCCGTGTCACCAACATGGGAAGAGCGATTGATGAAATAAAGGAGCGCGGAGTCTGGGTTGTCGGAACAGATGCAAAAGGTACGGATGATTATCGGAATATGGACGGAAAAATGCCGATAGGCCTTGTCATCGGCAGTGAAGGAAAAGGGATGGGAAGGCTGATTAAGGACAAGTGTGATTTCCTTATCCGCTTGCCGATGGCCGGAAAAGTAACTTCTCTAAACGCTTCAGTAGCAGCTAGCTTACTGATGTATGAGGTTTATCGAAAAAGAAATCCCTTAGGGAATTAGATAATGAACATCCTTCTGGTTGATGGTTACAATATTATTGGGGCCTGGCCGGAACTCAGAGAATTGAAAGAGCGGGACCTGTCCGCAGCTAGGGATCGGCTGATAGAAAAAATGGCCGAGTATCAAGCATATACAGGGTTTCGGGTAATCATTGTGTTCGATGCGCATTTTGTACAGGGAATTGCCCGCAAATATAAAAACTACAAAGTCGAAATCATCTTCACCAGAGAGAATGAGACAGCAGATGAACGGATCGAAAAGATGGCCATTGAATTGAATAATATCAAAACCCAGATTCATGTAGCGACCTCTGATTTTACGGAGCAATGGGTGATTTTTGGACAGGGGGCTTTGCGTAAATCCGCAAGGGAGCTCCTGAATGAAATGAATCACATTAAGGGAGAAATAGCAAAGAACGTAAAAACCACGACTCAAAAAAAACCGGCATCTAAAATACCGCTTACAGAGGAAATGGCAGAAATTTTCGAAAAGTGGCGCAGAGGGAAGCTATGAGCTGTTGACGTACAAAAAAATCCTCCTGTATAATATTTCTAACTACGTGTGTACGGGTCGGGGGGATCTTTTTTGGGTATAAACTTCGGAATGAAAATGAGCGAAGATTATGTATATTTGGAAGATGATGGGCTGGTTGACTTAATACACAGCGGAGACAGTGAGGCACTTGACTACTTAATTCATAAATACCGTAATTTTGTCCGCGCAAAAGCACGCACGTATTTCTTGATCGGAGCCGATAAAGAAGACATAGTCCAGGAAGGAATGATCGGCCTTTATAAAGCAATTCGTGACTTTAAAGGGGACAAGCTTACCTCCTTTAAGGCCTTTGCTGAGCTCTGTATCACCAGACAGATCATAACGGCAATTAAAACGGCGACCCGCCAAAAGCATATCCCCCTGAATTCCTATGTTTCCTTGGACAAGCCAATCTACGATGAGGAATCAGACAGGACACTGATGGATGTTATTTCTGGGGCGAAGATACTTGATCCCGAGGAACTGATCATTAATCAGGAAGAATTCGATGATATTGAATTAAAAATGGCGGAACTGTTAAGCGACCTCGAGAGAAAGGTATTATCGCTTTATCTCGATGGGCAATCCTACCAGGAAATTTCAGAGGAACTGAACCGGCATGTAAAATCTATCGATAATGCGCTTCAGCGTGTGAAAAGAAAGTTGGAACGTTATCTGGAAGGCAGGGAAGTCACTACCTGATAAGATTCTTACTTGCCCTTTGTCTTTCTTATCGTTTATCCATATGTTTATTGACAATAAAAGTAAGCCATGATACAGTTTTAAGGACGTAGACATATGGCAGGTGTTCTTTATGAGGAAGAAAGTAATTTTGGCTTGTACCGACTGCGGTGCACGGAACTATACGTCTGAAAGTAATAAAGAAACTAGTGCTGAGCGGCTGGAAATTAAAAAATTCTGTTCTAATTGTAATGCTCACACGATGCATAAAGAGACAAAATAACTTTTGAATACATTGGCAGACGCTATCCATAGAAGGTGTTGGAGGTTACATTGATGGCAGAATTTTTTAGCGGCGTAGTGCGCGAAATGAGAAAAGTAAGCTGGCCGAAAAAGAAAGAACTTACAAGGTATACTGTAATTGTTCTATCCACTGTGGTATTTATGAGTCTTTTCTTTGCAGTCATAGATTTAGGTATTTCAGAAATAATCCGTTTAGTTCTTGAATAAGAGATTCGAATTTAAGCTATAATAGTGATAGAATAATAAGTAACGAAGAAAAGCCCGGAGACGGGTTTTTTAATTTGTCCTTTTTTAATGTGTAAAAAGTTTACAATTCATTAGATAATGACATCATAGAAGAAAAAAGTACGGGGAGGGAAGGACCGTACGGGTCCTAACTGAATGGAAAAGAATTGGTATGTAGTTCACACTTACTCTGGTTACGAGAATAAAGTGAAAGCAAACTTGGAAAAGCGAGTCGAGTCAATGGGCATGCAAGACAAAATCTTTCGTGTAGTTGTTCCGGAAGAAGAGGAAACAGAATTCAAGGATGGCAAAAAGAAAGTGATGAAGAAGAAGGTGTTTCCTGGATATGTACTCGTTGAAATCATCATGACCGATGATTCATGGTACGTTGTCCGCAATACGCCGGGAGTTACAGGTTTCGTAGGATCTGCAGGGTCAGGTTCAAAACCTACAGCGTTGCTGCCGGAAGAAGTCGAAATGGTGCTAAAACGTATGGGAGTGGACGAAAAAACGATTGAAGTCGATTTTGTAATTGGCGATACTGTCCAGGTTAAAGAAGGACCGTTTGCTAATTTCACGGGTTCCATTGAAGAAATGGACAAGGACAAGAGCAAGCTGAAAGTTCTGGTTAACATGTTTGGGCGCGATACGCCGGTGGAGCTTGATTTCACCCAGGTCGAAAAAATATAATTTCGAAAAAACTTGAAATCTTCCTGTAAAAATGATAATATTTCATAGGTCAGTATGTCCCGGTTTCAGGGGCCTGAACAATTAAACAACATTCTTTATTATATAAAGAATCAATATGAGTGGGAGGGTTAAAGACCCTATTACCACATCACGGACTTATAAGGAGGTGTGTCTCGTGGCTAAAAAAGTAATAAAAATGGTTAAATTACAAATTCCTGCTGGTAAAGCCAATCCGGCACCACCTGTTGGACCTGCTTTGGGTCAAGCTGGTGTTAACATCATGGGATTCTGTAAGGAGTTCAACGCTCGTACAGCGGACCAAGCTGGTCTAATTATTCCTGTTGAAATCACGGTATTTGAAGACCGTTCATTTACATTCATTACAAAAACTCCGCCTGCTGCTGTATTGCTTAAGGTTGCGGCTGGTATCGAGTCTGGTTCTGGTGAACCTAACCGTAAAAAAGTTGCTACTGTCAAGCGTGATAAAGTACGCGAGATTGCTGAAACTAAAATGCCTGACCTAAACGCAGCTGATGTTGAATCAGCTATGCGCATGGTTGAAGGTACAGCTCGCAGCATGGGTATCACTATCGAGGACTAATCCATCTGCTTCGCTGATCGTTTCTACGGGGTTGCGAATCGATTCGCAACCTTTATTCGTGGGAGGTAATTCCTAATTCCGTTAAAACCACAAAATAGGAGGATTTAAAATGGCTAAGAAAAGTAAAAAATATACTGAAGCTGCACAGCTTGTAGACAGCACAAAAGCTTATGCTGTAGGTGAAGCAGTAGAACTTGCTAAGAAAACAAACTTTGCTAAATTTGATGCAACAGTTGAAGTTGCTTTCCGTCTGGGAGTAGACCCGAAGAAAGCTGACCAGCAAATCCGCGGAGCTGTAGTGCTTCCAAACGGAACTGGTAAAACTCAGCGTGTATTGGTATTCGCTAAAGGCGAAAAGGCAAAAGAAGCTGAAGCTGCTGGTGCAGATTATGTTGGTGATGCTGACTACATCAACAAAATCCAACAAGGTTGGTTTGATTTTGATGTAATCGTTGCAACTCCAGATATGATGGGTGAAGTTGGTAAGCTTGGTCGTGTATTAGGACCTAAAGGCTTAATGCCAAACCCTAAGACTGGAACAGTAACATTTGATGTTACTAGAGCAGTTAATGAAATCAAAGCTGGTAAAGTGGAATACCGTGTTGACAGACAAGGAAATATCCACGTTCCTGTCGGTAAGGTTTCTTTCGAAGACAGCAAGTTGATCGAAAACTTTAATACAATCTTTGAAACTCTTCAAAAAGCAAAACCTGCGGCAGCTAAAGGTACTTACATGAAGAATATCACTGTAACTACAACTATGGGCCCTGGTGTAAAAGTAGATCCTGCTTCTTTCTAGGATTGAAAAATTTACCATCATTGTTTTTTGGATAAAAGTTGACCAACGAAACAATTATTGTTATAATAAGTTTTGTTGTTATAAATGAATACTATTTGTACCGTAGACAGTAGGAGCTCTAAGGAGCTTAATATCCTGCCGAGGTAATTTAATAAATTATTTAGTCTCTGACTATAATTTTGAAATTACTGCCTTCATGTCTACCAGATATGAAGGCATTTTTATTTGAACGGTATGAATGTTTTCAAGCAAATCTATAGGAGGTGTAAGGATGAGCAACGTTATCGAACAAAAGAAACAAATCGTTGATGAGATTTCAGAAAAATTCAAGTCAGCTCAAACAGCTGTTGTTGTTGACTATCGTGGTTTAACAGTTGCAGAAGTAACTGAACTTCGTAAACAACTTCGTGAAGCTGGCATCGACTTCAAAGTATACAAAAATACAATGACTCGTCGTGCTGTTGAGGCTGCTGAACTTACTGGCCTAAATGAATCTCTAACTGGTCCAAACGCAATTGCGTTCTCAAATGAAGACGTTGTTGCGCCAGCGAAAATCCTTAACGATTTCGCGAAGAAACATGACGCACTAGAAATTAAGGCTGGAGTTATTGAAGGAAATGTCGCATCTGCTGATGAAATTAAGGCTCTTGCTGAACTTCCATCTCGCGAAGGCTTACTATCTATGCTACTTTCAGTGCTACAAGCACCTATCCGCAATCTTGCTCTTGCTGCAAAAGCTGTTGCAGACCAAAAAGAAGAGCAAGGCGCGTAAGTTAAAACTGGTTTTCGGCTATTAAATTAAAAAAACTTAAACCTTTCAAGGAGGAACTTAACAATGACTAAAGAACAAATCATTGAAGCAGTTAAATCTATGACTGTTTTAGAATTAAATGACCTTGTAAAAGCTATCGAAGAAGAATTCGGCGTAACTGCTGCAGCACCTGTAGCAATCGCTGGTGGAGCTGCTGCTGGCGGTGCTGCTGAAGAGAAAACTGAATTTGACGTTGTTCTTGCATCTGCAGGCGACCAAAAAATCAAAGTTATCAAAGTGGTACGTGAAATCACTGGTCTAGGACTTAAAGAAGCAAAAGATCTAGTTGACAATACTCCAAAAGCTGTTAAAGAAGGCGTTTCTAAAGAAGAAGCTGAAGAAGTTAAAGCTAAGCTTGAAGAAGTTGGAGCTAACGTTGAAGTTAAGTAATCTAGCGTAACAAAGAAGCTCGCTGTAACCAGCGGGCTTTTTTCTCTTCTGATTTAAGAGAATGCTGTTATGATATGGAGTATAAAGTTACTATTAATGAGGGAAACTAAAACAATGGGGCTTCGGTCAAAAGCCTGTAACTCACTATGAGCATTTGGTGTGCGTTTCCTTTAAATCTGGTAATCATATATTATTGCTCCTGTTTCTTCAAAATATCTTCTCTACAATGTCTTCTATATTCTTTTCTGATTGGGGGAGATTTCTCTGGCAGAACAACATTACTATTCACAAAAACCAAATGTAGAAAGCAACCCGAAATATTGGAACTTTACGCTTAGGGGACAAAATTTTCGCTTTAAAAGTGATAATGGGGTATTCTCTAAGAATGAAGTAGACTTTGGATCCCGATTGTTAATCGAATCTTTCGATATGGATCCCGATATAGAGGGGCCGATTTTAGATGTAGGCTGCGGATATGGTCCGATTGGTCTTTCGGTTGCAGCAGCTTATCCCGAAAGAATCGTAGAAATGATAGACATTAATACAAGGGCTGTTGAACTGGCTAAGGAAAATGCGAAGAATAACGGGGTTGAGAATACGAATATTTACGAGAGTGATACTCTTGCTAATGTCACTGGCGCCAATTTCGCAGCTATCCTTACCAACCCGCCGATCAGGGCGGGAAAAAAAGTGGTACAGGATATAATGGAACAGAGTTTTAAAAAACTTCGTTCAAGAGGTACGCTATGGGTGGTCATCCAAAAGAAGCAAGGAGCCCCTTCGGCTATTAGTAAATTAGAAGAACTCTTTGGCAATGTTGAGACAGTAGCCAAGAAAAAGGGATATTTTATTCTTGTATCTAAAAAAGTTTGACTCTGATTTTTCGCTATGTTAGTATTATATAATGCATATATATAATTTCCAATACCTTTCAAATTTTTATGCGTTAAATTGTATGGAAGTTGGGTATTTTGGAAAAAATATATAAATAATAGTTCGTTTTATGTGAAATAGTGGTTTTTAAAACAAAAACCATTTTATTTTTGTCTTAGGAAACTTGTTTTCTGTGGCAATAGATCTTTAAAACGCTTGATTTGAGGGGTGAATCAGTTGACAGGTCAACTTGTTCAGTATGGACGACACCGCCAACGTCGGAGTTATGCACGTATTAGTGAGGTTCTTGAATTACCGAACCTTATTGAAATCCAAACAGCATCTTATCAGTGGTTCCTTGATGAGGGCTTACGGGAAATGTTCCAGGACATCTCACCAATCGAGGATTTCACAGGTAATTTATCGCTTGAATTCATTGACTACAGTTTGGGTGACCCAAAATATGCTGTAGAAGAAACTAAAGAGCGTGATGTGACTTACTCTGCACCTCTTCGTGTGAAGGTCCGTCTTGTTAACAAAGAAACAGGGGAAGTAAAAGACCAGGATGTATTCATGGGCGATTTCCCTCTTATGACTGAGACCGGTACTTTTGTCATTAACGGTGCGGAACGCGTTATTGTATCTCAGTTAGTGCGCTCGCCAAGTGTGTACTATAGTGCAAAAATGGATAAAAACGGAAAACGCGGCTATACAGCTACTGTTATACCGAACCGTGGAGCATGGCTTGAGTACGAAACAGATGCCAAGGATGTAGTGTATGTAAGGATAGATCGTACAAGGAAACTTCCAGTTACGGTATTGCTGCGCGCCCTTGGATTTGGTTCTGACCAAGAGATTATCGACTTGATCGGCGATAATGAATATATTCGTAACACGCTTGAAAAAGACAATACAGAAAGCGTAGAAAAAGCTTTGCTGGAAATCTATGAGCGACTTCGCCCAGGTGAACCTCCTACTGTTGAAAATGCGAAAAGCCTTCTTGTATCACGCTTTTTCGATCCAAAGCGCTATGACTTAGCGAATGTAGGACGCTATAAAATAAATAAAAAGCTTCATATTAAAAATCGCCTTTTCGGACAGCGTATAGCTGAAACCTTGGTTGACTCTGAAACTGGAGAAATCGTTGTTGAAAAGGGTACATTACTTGACCGCCGTACATTGGACAGAATCATTCCCCATATTGAAAATGGTATTGGGTTTAGAAATTACCATCCAGTTGGAGGAGTGGTGGAAGAAGAAACCCTTCTTCAGCCGATTAAAATTTATGCTCCGAATGATACTGAAGGCGAAAAAATAATTAATGTCATTGGCAATGCTTATGTTTCAGATCAAGTAAAGAACATAACGCCCGCTGATATTATTTCTTCTATTAGTTATTTCTTTAACCTTTTGCACTCTGTTGGAGACACTGATGACATAGACCATCTAGGTAACCGGCGTCTGCGTTCAGTCGGAGAACTGCTGCAAAACCAGTTCCGCATTGGATTGTCCCGTATGGAACGTGTGGTGCGTGAGAGAATGTCCATCCAGGATACGAACACGATCACTCCACAGCAGTTGATAAACATCCGTCCGGTCATTGCATCTATCAAAGAATTCTTTGGAAGTTCTCAATTGTCACAGTTCATGGATCAAACAAACCCGCTTGCAGAATTGACACACAAACGCCGTCTATCTGCTCTAGGACCTGGTGGTTTGACACGTGAACGTGCGGGATTCGAAGTCCGGGATGTCCATTATTCCCACTACGGCCGTATGTGTCCGATTGAAACACCTGAAGGACCAAACATTGGTCTGATCAACTCGTTATCCAGCTTCGCAAAGGTAAATCGATTTGGGTTCATTGAAACTCCATATCGCAGGGTTGACCCGGATACTGGAAGAATCACCAATCGTATCGATTATTTGACTGCGGACGAAGAGGATAACTACGTAGTTGCCCAGGCGAATGCAAGACTTTCAGATGATGGTTCTTTTGTTGATAATGATATAGTTGCCCGTTTCCGCGGTGAGAATACAGTTGTACCTCGCGATCGTGTAGACTACATGGATGTTTCTCCAAAACAGGTAGTATCAGCTGCGACAGCATGTATTCCATTCTTGGAAAACGATGACTCAAATCGTGCTTTGATGGGTGCGAACATGCAGCGTCAGGCTGTTCCTTTAATGCAGCCGGAAGCACCACGTGTTGGTACAGGTATGGAGTATGTATCTGCCAAGGACTCAGGAGCTGCTGTAATTTGTAAATTCGAAGGTATTGTAGAACACGTTGAGGCTCGGGAAGTATGGGTTCGCCGTGTATCTCAAGTGGATGGCCAAGAGGTAAAAGGCAATCTCGACAAATACCGTTTACTTAAATTCATTCGTTCCAACCAGGGAACTTGCTATAACCAAAGACCAATTGTTTCTGTGGGAGACCGTGTAGTAAAAGGAGAAATCCTTGCTGATGGGCCATCCATGGAAAAAGGTGAATTGGCACTTGGCCGTAATGTTCTGGTAGCCTTCATGACTTGGGATGGCTATAACTACGAGGATGCTATCATCATGAGTGAGCGCCTTGTAAAGGATGACGTATATACGTCCATCCATATCGAAGAGTATGAATCAGAGTCCCGTGACACGAAACTGGGGCCTGAAGAAATTACCCGCGATATACCAAACGTCGGGGAAGATGCACTTCGCAATCTGGATGAGCGTGGAATTATCCGAATCGGTGCCGAAGTAAAAGACGGCGATCTTTTAGTTGGTAAAGTAACACCTAAGGGAGTAACGGAACTTACTGCTGAAGAGCGCCTGCTTCATGCAATCTTTGGCGAAAAAGCCCGTGAAGTGCGTGATACCTCACTTCGTGTACCTCATGGCGGCGGTGGAATTGTCCATGATGTAAAAGTGTTCAACCGTGAAGACGGGGATGAGCTTCCACCAGGTGTGAACCAGCTCGTTCGTGTATATATCGTTCAAAAACGTAAAATCCATGAAGGGGACAAAATGGCGGGACGCCACGGTAATAAAGGTGTTATTTCCCGTATTCTCCCTGAAGAAGATATGCCATACCTGCCAGATGGCACACCTGTAGATATCATGCTTAACCCTCTGGGGGTTCCATCACGTATGAATATCGGGCAGGTGCTGGAGCTTCATCTCGGAATGGCAGCTCGCGCCTTGAATATTCACGTAGCATCTCCTGTATTTGACGGAGCCCGCGAGGAAGATGTGTGGGCAACCATCGAAGAGGCAGGAATGGCTCGTGATGCGAAGACTGTACTATATGATGGACGTACTGGTGAACCATTCGATAACCGTGTTTCTGTCGGTGTAATGTATATGATTAAGCTTGCGCACATGGTTGATGACAAACTCCATGCACGTTCTACAGGTCCTTACTCTCTTGTTACGCAGCAGCCTCTTGGAGGTAAAGCTCAATTCGGAGGACAGCGTTTCGGTGAGATGGAAGTGTGGGCACTTGAAGCATACGGTGCTGCATATACCCTGCAGGAAATTCTTACGGTTAAATCCGACGATGTTGTTGGCCGTGTGAAAACATACGAAGCGATTGTCAAGGGCGAGAATGTTCCAGAGCCGGGTGTACCTGAGTCCTTTAAAGTTCTTATAAAAGAATTGCAAAGCTTGGGTATGGATGTGAAAATCCTCTCAGCTGATGATCGTGAAATCGAAATGCGTGACTTAGAAGATGAAGATGATCCAAATCAACAAGATACCATTACTCTTGATAGAGAAGAAAAAGAATTGGTAGCATCCGAAACAGGTGTGAAAACCAATTCGATTACAACTGATTAAGTAGCAGAAAATGGTTACTAGACTCTAGCCGGCAGCAAAAAATGCTGCCAGTTAGAGTTATATAAGGTTTAAATTGTTTGTTTTTGCTTTCATATAGGCAATAAGGGTAAAACCTGGAGATCAAAAGGGAGGTAGGCCCCTTGCTAGATGTTAATAATTTTGAGTATATGAAGATTGGTCTTGCTTCACCGGACAAGATTCGCTCTTGGTCCCATGGGGAAGTCAAAAAACCAGAAACAATTAACTATCGTACATTGAAGCCGGAAAAAGACGGTTTATTCTGCGAAAGAATTTTCGGACCTCAAAAGGACTGGGAATGTCACTGTGGAAAATACAAACGCGTACGCTATAAGGGTGTAGTCTGTGACCGATGCGGAGTCGAAGTAACTCGTGCTAAAGTCCGCCGTGAGCGCATGGGACATATTGAATTAGCTGCACCAGTGTCACACATATGGTATTTCAAAGGGATACCAAGCCGTATGGGACTTGTTCTAGATATGTCTCCACGCGCACTGGAAGAAGTCATTTATTTTGCATCGTATGTAGTTACAGAAAGCGGGGATACTTCTTTAGACAAGAAGCAGCTTCTTTCTGAGAAAGAATATCGTGCATACCGTGAAAAATACGGCAAGAAGTTCCAGGCTGGCATGGGTGCTGAGGCAATCAAAAAGCTTCTATCCGATATTGACACTGAAAAAGAAGTTGACATGCTAAAAGAAGAATTGAAAACAGCACAGGGACAAAGAAGAACCCGTGCAATTAAGCGTCTTGAAGTGCTGGAAGCGTTCAGAAACTCTGGAAACCAGCCTTCGTGGATGATCCTTGACGTACTTCCGGTAATTCCTCCTGAACTTCGTCCTATGGTTCAGCTGGATGGCGGACGTTTTGCAACTTCTGATTTGAATGATTTGTATCGCCGAGTGATTAACCGTAACAATCGACTTAAAAGATTATTGGACCTTGGAGCACCTAGCATTATCGTTCAGAACGAGAAACGCATGCTTCAAGAAGCGGTTGATGCATTAATAGATAATGGCCGCCGTGGACGTCCGGTAACAGGTCCTGGTAACAGGCCGCTAAAATCCTTGTCCCATATGCTTAAAGGTAAACAAGGGCGTTTCCGTCAAAACCTTCTAGGTAAACGTGTTGACTACTCCGGTCGTTCAGTTATCGTTGTAGGACCTAACTTAAAAATGTATCAATGCGGTCTTCCTAAAGAAATGGCGATTGAACTATTCAAGCCGTTTGTTATGAAGGAATTGGTTCAAAAAGGGCTTGCACATAACATTAAATCTGCAAAGCGGAAGATTGAAAGACTGCAGCCTGAAGTTTGGGATGTTCTCGAATCAGTCATTAAGGAGCACCCGGTGTTGCTCAACCGTGCCCCTACTCTGCACAGATTAGGTATCCAGGCATTTGAGCCAACATTGGTTGAGGGGCGTGCAATCCGTTTGCACCCGCTTGTTTGTACAGCTTATAATGCGGACTTTGATGGCGACCAAATGGCCGTTCACGTTCCTTTATCATCTGAAGCTCAAGCTGAAGCACGCTTGCTAATGCTGGCTGCCCAAAACATCTTGAATCCTAAGGATGGAAAGCCGGTAGTTACTCCTTCACAGGATATGGTATTAGGAAACTATTACTTGACTCTTGAAAGAGAAGGCGGAGTAGGCGAAGGCATGATCTTCAAGGACACAAACGAAGCGTTGATTGCATACCAAAATGGGTACGTGCATCTGCACACTCGTGTGGCTGTTCATGCATCTTCCCTGAATAATGAAACATTTACAGAAGAGCAAAATAACCAACTTCTGATTACGACTGTTGGTAAGCTTGTTTTCAACGAAATATTGCCAAAGTCATTCCCATACATTAATGAGCCGACCAAGACAAACCTGGAAGAAAAAACTCCAGAACGCTACTTTATACCAAAAGGTGCAAACGTCCTTGAGGCTATTAAGGCACAGGAAATTATCGACCCATTCAAGAAAAAGATTCTTGGAAATATTATCGCTGAGGTCTTCAAGCGATTCAAAATCACCGAGACATCTAAAATGCTTGACCGTATGAAGGATCTTGGGTTCAGGCATTCAACCAAAGCAGGTATTACAGTTGGTGTGGCTGATATCGTCGTACTAGGAGAAAAACAGGAAATCATTGAAGAGGCACAAAACAAAGTAGATAACGTTATGAAACAATTCCGTCGAGGTTTAATTACTGAAGACGAGCGTTATGACCGTGTTATCTCCATTTGGAGTGCTGCAAAGGATACCATCCAATCCAAGCTTATGGGCTCGTTGGATCGTCGTAACCCAATCTTTATGATGAGTGACTCTGGTGCTCGTGGTAACGCATCTAACTTTACCCAGCTTGCTGGTATGCGTGGATTGATGGCCAACCCGGCAGGACGAATAATCGAATTGCCAATCAAGTCAAGTTTCCGTGAGGGTCTGACGGTTCTTGAATACTTCATCTCAACACACGGAGCCCGTAAAGGACTTGCAGATACTGCCCTAAAAACGGCTGACTCTGGATACCTTACTCGCCGCCTTGTAGACGTTGCGCAGGATGTTATCGTCCGTGACGATGACTGTGGAACTGACAGAGGCTTGTTGATCGGTGCCTTGAAGGATGGTACTGAAATTATTGAAAATCTGGAAGAACGTCTAATTGGGCGCTATGCAAGAAAGCCGATCAGACACCCAGAAACTAATGAAGTTATCGTAGCCGAAAACGAACTGATCACAGAAGACCTAGCAACTTATGTGGAAGCTAGCGGTGTAGAACAAGTATGGATCCGTTCTGCATTTACTTGTAACACCAGCCATGGTGTGTGTAAGAAATGTTATGGACGCAACCTTGCAACTGGCCAGGAAGTCGAAGTAGGTGAAGCAGTTGGTATCATTGCTGCACAATCCATCGGTGAACCAGGGACACAGTTGACAATGCGTACATTCCACACAGGTGGAGTTGCCGGTGATGATATCACTCAGGGTCTGCCTCGTATCCAGGAAATTTTTGAAGCTAGGAATCCGAAAGGGCAAGCTATCATTTCTGAAATCGAAGGAACGGTTGTCGGGATTAATGAAATCCGTGATAAGCAACAGGAAATCGTCGTACAAGGGGAAGTGGAATCTCGTACGTATACAGCCCCTTATACAGCACGCCTGAAAGTTGCGGTTGATTCTTATGTACAACGCGGCCAGGAACTAACCGAAGGTTCAATCGATCCGAAAGAATTGCTCAGAGTTAAAGATGTCCTTTCAGTTCAGGAATACCTGCTTCGTGAGGTACAGAAGGTGTATCGTATGCAAGGTGTAGAAATTGGAGATAAGCATATCGAGGTAATGGTAAGGCAAATGCTTCGTAAAGTGCGTGTGATTGATGCTGGCGAAACTGATGTCCTTCCAGGCACATTGCTTGATATCCCTCAGTTCACTCAAGCCAACACTTCAGCACTGTTTGAAGGAAAGGTTCCAGCTACCGGGCGTCCGGTATTGCTCGGAATCACTAAGGCTTCGCTTGAAACTGACTCATTCTTGTCAGCTGCGTCATTCCAGGAAACCACAAGAGTACTTACTGATGCTGCCATAAAAGGCAAGCGTGATGAACTTCTTGGTCTTAAAGAGAATGTTATCATTGGTAAGCTTGTGCCGGCTGGAACAGGGATGCAAAGATACCGTAGAGCACAGCCAGTTCTTACGGAAGATTTGAATCAAGAGCCAACAGTAAGTGTAGATTAATTTAGTAACCTGAGGCTGCCCCGTAAAGAGCAGCCTCAGGTTTTTACCCATATAAATTATTAAGTTAAGTTATATGTTACTAAAAAAATATTTTCCTAAAGAAAGTTGACATCGTTATTGAAATGATGTTATTATAGCAAAGGTGCTCCTATAGTACCCTGTAACTTTGGAGGATATGAGATATGTCTTATGAAAAAGTGATACAGGCAAAGATAGTGATTATAGGAACGAAACAAACAGTGAGAGCTCTTAAAAACGGATCAATTCAAGAGGTAATAATAGCTTCTGACGCTGATAGATATTTAACAGCAAAAGTTGCCGAAACCGCTACTGAATTGAACGTTCCGATCACATATGTTGATTCGATGAGAATGCTTGGAAAAGCATGCGGAATTGATGTCGGAGCAGCAACTGTTGCCATTAAAAAGTAAAACTGTTTTTGCAGATGAGACTGCAAAAACTTTGTTTTTGCTCATTTATGAACCACCTGGATGTGTGGGTCTAGAACCAAAAAATGAAGGGAGGAAAACAGAAATGCCTACTATTAACCAATTAGTGCGCGGTGGCCGTGAATCCAAGGAAACTAAATCAAAGTCTCCAGCGCTAAACAAAGGCTACAACAGCTTCAAGAAAGCTCAAACTAATGTATCATCTCCACAAAAACGCGGTGTTTGTACTCGTGTTGGTACAATGACACCAAAGAAACCGAACTCAGCGTTGCGTAAATATGCGCGTGTACGTTTGACAAACGGTATCGAGGTAACAGCTTATATCCCAGGTATCGGTCACAACCTACAAGAACACAGCGTGGTACTAATCCGCGGTGGACGTGTAAAGGACTTACCAGGGGTACGTTATCATATCGTACGTGGTGCGCTTGATACAGCTGGCGTAAACAATCGTATGCAAGGCCGTTCTAAATACGGTACGAAGCGTCCGAAAGCTGCTAAAAAATAATTAAATCCTAAAATATTAACCTTATCGAAAGGAGGAAAATTTCATGCCTCGTAAAGGACCTGTTTCAAAAAGAGACGTTTTACCAGATCCGATTTATAATTCAAAGCTTGTGACTCGCCTAATCAACAAAATGATGGTTGATGGACAAAGAGGTAAGTCACAAAAAATTCTTTACTCAGCATTTGATATCATTCAAGAACGTACTGGCAACAACCCAATCGAAGTTTTTGACCAAGCGCTTAAAAACATCATGCCAGTATTAGAAGTTAGAGCTCGTCGTGTAGGTGGTGCTAACTACCAAGTACCTGTAGAGGTGCGCCCAGACCGTCGTTCCACTCTAGGTCTTCGTTGGTTAGTAAACTACTCTCGTTCTCGTGGTGAAAAAACTATGGAAGAACGCTTAGCTTACGAAATCATGGATGCAGCTAACAACACTGGTGCATCTGTTAAGAAGCGCGAAGATACACATAAAATGGCTGAAGCTAACAAAGCATTCGCTCACTACCGTTGGTAGGATTAAGTCTTTCTATAAAATATATACTCATATAAGGAAGGAGAAAGACCAAAATGGCAAGAGAGTTCTCCTTAGCTAAAACTCGTAATATCGGTATCATGGCACACATTGATGCCGGTAAAACGACTACAACAGAACGTGTTCTTTATTACACTGGCCGTATTCATAAGATCGGTGAAACTCACGAAGGTGCATCTCAGATGGACTGGATGGAGCAAGAACAAGAACGTGGTATTACTATCACATCTGCTGCAACAACTGCTCAATGGGAAGGCCACCGCGTAAACATCATCGATACACCGGGACACGTAGACTTCACAGTTGAAGTTGAGCGTTCACTGCGTGTACTTGATGGTGCGGTAGCTGTACTTGATGCTCAATCAGGTGTTGAGCCACAAACTGAAACAGTTTGGCGCCAGGCAACAACTTATGGTGTTCCTCGTGTAGTATTCGTAAACAAGATGGACAAAATTGGTGCTGACTTCCTGTATTCTGTGAAGACACTACATGATCGTCTTCAGGCAAACGCTCATCCAATCCAATTACCGATTGGTGCTGAGGACGAGTTTGAAGCTATCATTGACCTTGTTGAAATGAAAGCTGTATTCTACGGGAACGACTTAGGAACTGATATCGAAGTTCGCGAAATTCCTGAGAGCCATAAGGATTTAGCAGAAGAATACCGTGAAAAGTTAATTGAAGCGGTAGCTGAATTAGATGAAGAGTTAATGGAAAAGTACCTTGGCGGAGAAGAGCTTACAAATGAAGAAATCAAAGCCGCGATCCGTAAGGGAACTGTTAACGTTGAATTCTATCCAGTAATCTGTGGATCTGCATTTAAAAACAAGGGTGTTCAATTGATGCTTGACGCTGTTATTGACTATCTTCCATCTCCATTGGATGTACCAGCAATCAAAGGTACTCTTCCGGATTCAGACGAAGAAACAACTCGTCCTTCTAGTGACGATGAGCCATTCGCAGCTCTAGCATTCAAAGTTATGACTGACCCTTATGTTGGTAAATTAACATTCTTCCGTGTATACTCTGGTACTTTGAGCTCAGGTTCATATGTACAAAACTCTACAAAGGGCAAGCGTGAGCGTGTAGGACGTATCCTTCAAATGCACGCAAACTCCCGTGAAGAGATTTCTCAGGTATATGCAGGGGATATCGCTGCTGCCGTAGGTTTGAAAGATACAACTACTGGCGATACTCTATGTGACGAGAAAAACCTTGTTATCTTAGAATCAATGGAATTCCCAGAGCCAGTTATCTCTCTTTCTATCGAGCCGAAGTCTAAAGCTGACCAAGATAAGATGACTACTGCACTACAAAAACTGCAAGAAGAAGATCCTACCTTCCGTGCACATACCGACCAGGAAACTGGACAGGTTATCATTGCGGGTATGGGAGAACTTCACTTAGATATTCTTGTAGACCGTATGCGCCGTGAATTTAAGGTTGAAGCTAATGTTGGTGCGCCTCAGGTTGCTTACCGTGAAACCTTCCGTGGTTCTGCACAGGTTGAAGGTAAGTTTGTACGCCAATCAGGTGGACGCGGACAATTCGGACACGTATGGATCGAATTCTCACCTAACGAAGAAGGTAAAGGATTCGAATTTGAAAATGCTATCGTCGGTGGTGTGGTTCCACGTGAATACATCCCTGCTGTTCAAGCTGGTCTAGAAGACTCTCTTGATAACGGTGTACTTGCTGGATTCCCGCTTGTTGATATCAAAGCAAGACTATTTGATGGTTCTTACCACGATGTTGACTCCAATGAAATGGCATTTAAGATTGCTGCATCTATGGCTCTTAAGAACGCTGCATCTAAATGTCAGCCTGTAATTCTTGAGCCAATCATGAAAGTGGAAGTTGTTATTCCGGAAGAATACATGGGAGATATCATGGGAGATATTACGTCTCGCCGTGGCCGTGTTGAAGGTATGGAAGCACGCGGAAACACTCAAGTTGTTAAAGCAATGGTTCCACTTTCTGAAATGTTCGGATATGCAACATCTCTACGTTCAAATACACAAGGACGCGGAACATTCTCTATGCACTTCGACCATTATGAAGAAGTACCAAAGAGCATTTCCGAAGAAATTGTGAAAAAAAATAAAGGCGAATAATTGATTTTCGCCCTTTTATAAAGTATAACTACTTATGTAAGCTATGAAGGTGGATATTCTGCTTTCATAGCACTATATACTTAATCCATTTATAATTTTAAGGAGGAATATCCTAATGGGAAAAGCTAAATTCGATCGCTCTAAGCCTCACGTTAATATCGGAACAATCGGTCACGTTGACCATGGTAAAACTACTTTAACAGCTGCTATCACTTCTGTACTTGCGAAGTCTGGTAAAGCTGAAGCTCGTGCATACGACCAAATCGACGGTGCTCCGGAAGAAAGAGAACGTGGTATCACAATCTCTACTGCACACGTTGAATATGAAACTGATGCTCGTCACTACGCACACGTTGACTGCCCAGGACACGCTGACTATGTTAAAAACATGATCACTGGTGCTGCTCAAATGGACGGCGGTATCCTAGTTGTTTCTGCTGCTGACGGCCCAATGCCACAAACTCGTGAGCACATTCTTCTTTCTCGCCAAGTAGGTGTACCTTACCTTGTTGTATTCATGAACAAGTGTGATATGGTAGACGACGAAGAGCTTCTTGAACTAGTAGAAATGGAAATTCGTGACCTTCTTTCTGAATATGAATTCCCTGGTGACGATATCCCTGTAATCAAAGGTTCTGCTCTTAAAGCTCTTGAAGGCGATGCACAATGGGAAGAAAAAATTCATGAACTTATGAACGCAGTTGACGAATACATCCCAACACCAACTCGTGACACTGAAAAGCCATTCATGATGCCTGTAGAGGACGTATTCTCTATCACTGGTCGTGGAACAGTTGCAACTGGACGTGTAGAACGCGGACAAGTTAAAGTTGGTGACGTAGTTGAGATCGTAGGACTTGCTGAAGAAGCAAAATCAACTACAGTAACAGGTGTTGAAATGTTCCGTAAGCTTCTTGACTATGCTGAAGCTGGTGACAACATCGGTGCACTACTTCGTGGTGTAGCGCGTGAAGATATCCAACGTGGTCAAGTACTATCTAAGCCAGGTACAATCAACCCACACACAAAGTTCAAAGCTGAAGTTTATGTTCTTTCTAAAGAAGAAGGTGGACGTCACACTCCATTCTTCACAAACTACCGTCCTCAGTTCTACTTCCGTACAACTGACGTAACTGGAATCTGCAACCTTCCTGAAGGTGTAGAAATGGTTATGCCTGGTGACAACATTGAAATGAGCGTTGAGCTTATTGCTTCTGTTGCGATCGAAGAAGGTACTAAGTTCTCTATCCGTGAGGGTGGACGTACTGTAGGCGCTGGCGTAGTTGCTTCTATTCAAGAATAATTATTAACGTTATAAGAAAAAGCAGACGGGACGCCGTCTGCTTTTTTTGTCGTTTTAGGAAATTATAAAATACAACGATTTGGAAAACTTATACTAAGTGGGTTGCTCTGCTCCAGCGCCTAACCCCTCTGGGTCAGAAGCCAAATCACACCGAAATATCTTGAGTACCTGTGTGATTCGTCTTTGGTTTATTGCGGAGGGACTCGGCGCTTGAGATTTTTTTCTCAGGTGCGTGTCTTGTTTCCGTACTTATGGTAAATGATTAGCTTGATTTAGAATGGAGATTGGATTTTTCAGATGGATAACATAACCGTTATTTTTCGGGACGAGTTGTTACTGCCTAAACGCTGACTTACAATTGGCAAAAACCGGTTCTTGTTGTTAGGCTTAAGAATGAAAATGGCATCAGACTAGTTCGCTAGTCCAGAGCAAAAGATGGTGTTTCATTATAACGATCAGGGTGATTAAAGTCGACATGCTGCACAATCAAAATGTAATGAAGTACTTCAAAGTTAATATATTTATGACCAACTATTACCTTATGGATAATTTCTCGTAAGCAAACATGATTTGCATTAGGAGTGTAAAACATCACCCTTCTTAAGAGGGAAATACTATGCTATCGAGTTCCTATGAAAATAAGGTAAGTATACATCTGTGACAGTCCTACAACCCCTTAAATCCTTTTTGCAATAACTCAAAACACAGGCTACTTCCTTATCCCCAACTATTTATCTCACTATTATTATGTATGTGCATTAACGTCCCACTCAATACGAATTTTAATTGGCGGAAAAGGGCAACTCTCGTAAGCAGAACCCAAATCCCTAGGTCCGAACTTAGATAATGAAGAATAATACTCAAATACTTGTCTAATAGAGATTTAGAATTCTTCTATTATAGAAGAAAAAAATAACAAACTGCTTCTTTAAATAACCCCTTGAAATTGGAGAACGGCCTATGTATAATAGTAAAAGTGTGTAACGCATAGAAAAAGAAAAATTATATATTGCTTATTCTGTGTGATTTATGTATAATAGACAATGTTGGTCTTTGACTGCGATGATATGGAAGGTTGCTGACACACCCGGCCGCTTTGCCATGGCGAGTGTGTGGGAAATTTCCATTGAGAAGGTCTATTCGAAAATAGGCGAAAAGGAGGGAAAATAATGGCAAAACAAAAGATTCGTATTCGTTTAAAGGCATATGATCACAGGATTCTTGATCAATCTGCTGAGAAAATTGTTGAAACTGCAAAACGTTCTGGGGCGGCTGTATCAGGTCCGATTCCATTACCTACTGAGAGATCTGTTTACACGATCCTACGTGCGGTTCATAAATACAAAGATTCTCGTGAACAATTCGAGATGCGCACACATAAGCGTTTGATCGACATTGTGAATCCAACTCCTCAAACAGTTGATTCATTAATGCGTTTAGACCTGCCATCCGGTGTTGACATTGAAATCAAACTTTAATTTATATAAAAACATTTATTATTATATAGGAGGTGTGACTTATGACCAAAGGAATCTTAGGTAGAAAAATAGGTATGACGCAAGTATTTGCTGAGAATGGTGAACTTATCCCTGTAACTGTTGTTGAAGTTGCTGGAAACGTTGTTCTTCAAAAGAAGAGTGTTGAAACTGATGGATATGAAGCAGTTCAAATTGGTTTCGGTGAAAAGCGTGAAAAGCTTTCTAACAAACCTGAAAAGGGACACGCATCAAAAGCTAATACAGCTCCTAAGCGCTTCGTTCGCGAATTCCGCGATGCAAACCTCGGAGAATACGAGTTGGGTCAGGAAGTCAAAGTTGATATCTTCGCTGAAGGCGAAGTTGTAGACGTAACAGGAGTTTCAAAAGGTAAAGGATTCCAAGGCTCAATCAAGCGCCACGGACAATCTCGCGGACCAATGTCTCACGGTTCTCGTTACCACCGTCGCCCTGGTTCAATGGGTCCTGTAGCTCCAAACCGCGTATTTAAAGGGAAATTATTGCCTGGACGCATGGGCGGAGATCAAATAACTGTACAAAACTTAACAATTGTAAAAGTAGACGCTGAGCGTAACTTACTTCTAATCAAAGGTAATGTACCTGGAGCTAGAAAATCATTGTTGAAAATCAAAAGTGCGGTTAAAGCGAAGTAATTTTTAAGAAAGGAGGAGCATTAGAATGCCAAAAGTTACATTGTTCAATCAGGCTGGATCACAAGTTGGAGATATCGAGCTTAATGATTCAATCTTCGGTATTGAACCTAATAATCACGTATTATTCGAAGCAATTATTATGCAACGAGCTTCCTTACGTCAAGGAACTCACAAAGTAAAAAATCGTTCTGAAGTAGCGGGCGGTGGACGCAAGCCATGGCGCCAAAAAGGAACTGGACGTGCGCGTCAAGGTTCAATCCGTTCTCCACAATGGCGTGGCGGTGGTACCGTATTTGGTCCAACACCAAGATCGTATAGCTACAAACTTCCTAAGAAGGTACGTAGACTAGCTATTAAATCAGCTCTATCTACTAAAGTTCTAGAAGATAATATTTTAGTTCTTGAGAGTCTTTCATTTGAAACTCCAAAAACAAAAGAATTTGCAGCTGTCCTTAAAGGACTTTCTGTAGATACTAAGGCGTTAGTTGTAACTGACGGTTTAGATGAGAAAGTTGCTCTTTCTGCTCGTAATATCCCTGGTATTACTGTAGTAGAAGCAGATGGTTTAAATGTTCTTGATGTTGTTTCCCACAACAAACTGATCATTACTAAATCAGCTGTTGAAAAAGTAGAGGAGGTGCTTGCATAATGGATGCACGCGATATCATTAAGCGCCCCGTAATCACTGAACGTTCTTCAGACCTTATGGCTGAAAAAAAATATACTTTCGAAGTAGACGTAAGAGCTAACAAGACTCAAGTCAAGGACGCTATTCGTGAAATCTTCGGAGTAGAAGTAGAAAAAGTTAACATTATGAACTACAAGGGCAAGTTCAAGCGCATGGGTAAACATGCTGGTTACACTAACAAGCGCCGAAAAGCGATTGTTAAACTAACTGCAGACAGCAAAGAAATCGAACTATTCGAAGCGTAAATCACTAAAGAAGGAGGGAAATACAAATGGCGATTAAGAAGTATAAACCTACCTCTAACGGTCGACGCAATATGACGGTGTCTGATTTCGCAGAAATCACTACTAACAAGCCGGAAAAATCATTGCTTGCTCCTTTAACAAGAAAAGGCGGCCGTAACAACCAAGGTAAGTTAACAGTTCGTCATCAAGGTGGCGGACACAAGCGTCAATACCGTATTATTGACTTCAAACGTCTAAAAGATGGTATACCAGGACGCGTTGCCACTATTGAATACGATCCAAATCGTTCTGCAAATATTGCATTAATTAATTATGTAGATGGAGAAAAGCGTTACATCCTAGCTCCTAAAAACCTAGTAGTAGGTATGGAGGTTATGTCTGGGCCAGAGGCCGACATTAAAGTGGGTAATGCACTTCCATTAGCTAACATTCCAGTTGGTACAGTAATCCACAACATCGAGCTTAAACCAGGTAAAGGTGGACAATTAGTCCGTTCTGCTGGTACATCTGCTCAGGTGCTGGGTAAAGAAGGACGCTACGTACTAGTACGTTTGAACTCTGGTGAAGTTCGCATGATCCTTGCTACTTGCCGCGCATCTATCGGTCAAGTTGGTAACGAGCAGCACGAGCTAATCAATATCGGTAAAGCTGGACGTTCACGCTGGTTAGGCAAGCGCCCAACAGTTCGTGGTTCTGTAATGAACCCTAACGATCACCCACACGGTGGTGGGGAAGGACGTTCTCCTATCGGACGTAAATCTCCAATGTCTCCTTGGGGCAAGCCGACTCTTGGTGCTAAAACTCGTAAGAAGAAAAACAAATCAAACAAATTTATCGTACGTAGCCGTAAAAAATAACGGGATTGAACTACGGTTCATCAAAAGGACCGTAGAACAATCACGAAGGGAGGTACTTACATGGGTCGCAGTTTGAAAAAAGGGCCTTTTGTTGATGAGCATTTGATGGTTAAGGTAGAAAAGTTAAATGAAGCTGACAAGAAACAAGTTGTTAAAACTTGGTCTCGTCGTTCAACAATCTTCCCACAATTCATCGGGCACACAATCGCTGTTTACGATGGTCGTAAACACGTACCGGTATATGTAACTGAAGACATGGTAGGTCATAAGTTGGGCGAATTCGCTCCTACTCGTACTTACAAAGGTCACGCAAGTGATGACAAGAAAACAAGACGTTAATGAGAGGAGGGCATCTCATGGAAGCAAAAGCTGTTGCTAGAACAGTTCGTATTTCTGCTCGTAAAGTACGCTTAGTAGCTGATTTGATCCGTGGTAAGCAAGTTGGTGAAGCAGTAGCGATTCTTCGCTTAACACCTAAGGCTGCATCTCCAATTGTAGAAAAGGTACTCAAATCTGCTGTTGCTAACGCAGAGCATAACTACGAAATGGATGTCAATAACCTGGTTATTTCAGAGATCTATGCTAACGAAGGACCAACGTTGAAACGTTTCCGTCCACGTGCTATGGGACGTGCAAGTGCAATCAACAAGCGCACAAGCCATATTACTGTTGTTGTATCAGAAAAGAAGGAGGGATAATCTGTGGGTCAAAAGGTAAATCCAGTCGGTTTGCGTATCGGAATCATCCGTGATTGGGAATCCAAGTGGTACGCTGGCAAAGACTATGCAGATCTTTTACATGAAGACATTAAAGTGCGTGAATATATTACAAAGCGCCTAAATGATGCTTCTGTATCCAAAGTAGAAATCGAACGTGCTGCTAACCGCATTAACATTTCTGTGCACACTGCGAAGCCAGGAATGGTTATCGGTAAGGGTGGTACTGAAGTAGAAGCACTTCGTAAAGCTCTAAATCAATTAACAGGCAAACGCGTTCACATCAATATCATCGAAATTAAAAGAGCTGATCTTGATGCGAAATTGGTTGCTGAAAACATCGCTCGCCAACTAGAAAACCGCGTTTCTTTCCGTCGTGCACAAAAGCAAGCTATCCAACGTACAATGCGTGCTGGAGCACAAGGTATCAAAACACAAGTTTCTGGACGCCTTGGCGGTGCTGATATCGCTCGTGCTGAACACTATAGCGAAGGAACAGTTCCACTTCACACACTTCGCGCTGATATTGACTATGCTACTGCTGAAGCGGACACAACTTACGGTAAGCTTGGCGTGAAAGTATGGATCTATCGTGGAGAAGTTCTTCCTACTAAGAAGAAATCAGAGGAAGGAGGAAAATAATATGTTATTGCCTAAACGCGTTAAATACCGTCGTGAACACCGCGGTAAGATGAGAGGAAATGCAAAAGGCGGTACAGAAGTGCATTTTGGTGAATTTGGCCTTCAAGCTCTTGAAGCTTCTTGGATTACAAACCGCCAAATCGAAGCTGCCCGTATTGCAATGACTCGTTACATGAAACGTGGCGGTAAAGTTTGGATTAAAATTTTCCCAAGCAAGCCTTACACTGCTAAGCCTCTAGAAGTACGGATGGGTTCTGGTAAAGGTGCTCCTGAAGGTTGGGTAGCCGTTGTAAAGCCTGGCAAGGTAATGTTTGAATTAGCTGGTGTATCTGAAGAGGTGGCACGAGAAGCATTACGTCTTGCAGCACACAAACTTCCAATCAAATGTAAGTTTGTAAAACGTGAAGAAATTGGTGGTGAATCCAATGAAAGCTAATGAAATCAAAGATCTTACCACTGCTGAAATTGAACAAAAAGTTAAGTCTCTAAAAGAAGAATTATTTAATCTTCGTTTCCAGTTAGCTACTGGACAACTTGAAAATACAGCTCGCATTCGTGAAGTGCGCAAATCGATCGCTCGTATGAAGACAGTTGTTCGTGCAAGAGAGATCGGTGTCAACAATCGATAATTGAGGGGAGGTTTGCAGAATGAGCGAACGCAACCAACGTAAAGTCTACACAGGACGCGTTGTATCTGACAAGATGGATAAAACGGTAACTGTTCTTGTAGAAACCTATAAAAAGCATTCCCTATACGGTAAGCGTGTTAAATACTCTAAGAAATTCAAAGCACATGATGAGTTAAACGAAGCAAAAGTAGGCGATACAGTTAGAATTATGGAAACTCGCCCTCTTTCCGCTACTAAACGCTTCCGTCTAGTTGAAGTTGTAGAAAAAGCAGTAATTATTTAATCTATGTTCGGATTACGCTAAATCCGAAGGGAGGTTTCGTACATGATTCAACAAGAATCTCGTTTAAAAGTCGCTGACAACTCTGGTGCTCGTGAAGTACTTACAATCAAAGTACTTGGTGGTTCAGGCCGCAAAACAGCTAACATCGGTGATATCATCGTATGTACAGTAAAACAAGCAACACCAGGTGGCGTTGTCAAAAAAGGTGACGTTGTTAAAGCGGTAGTTGTTCGTACAAAGAGCGGTGCGCGTCGTCCTGATGGTACTTACATTCGTTTCGATGAAAACGCATGTGTAATTATCCGTGACGATAAGAGCCCTCGTGGAACTCGTATCTTCGGACCAGTTGCTCGTGAATTACGTGACAACGCATTTATGAAGATCGTTTCCCTAGCTCCAGAAGTTTTATAATTGATAAATTCTCGTAATAGCCTTTCAAGGAGGTGCGAAGCTAATGCATGTTAAAAAAGGTGACAAAGTCGTAGTCATCTCTGGTAAGGACAAAGGCAAACAAGGTGTGATCCTTGAAGCATACCCAAAGAATAATCGGGTGCTTGTTGAAGGAGTAAACATCGTGAAGAAGCACTCTAAGCCATCCCAGTTGAATCCACAAGGTGGAATTATCAGCAAGGAAGCAGCTATTCACGCATCTAACGTAATGCCACTTGATCCAAAATCAGGAGAACCAACCCGCGTTGGTTACAAGGTGGTAGACGGCAAAAAAGTACGCGTAGCTACCAAATCTGGTGAATCTTTAGATAAATAAGTCTTAATGAAGGGAGGTACACTTAATGAACCGCCTAAAGGAAAAATTCCAAAACGAAATAACTCCTGCTCTTATGAGCAAGTTCAACTATCAATCAGTAATGCAGGTACCGAAAATTGAAAAAATCGTAGTGAACATGGGTGTTGGTGACGCAGTTGCTAACTCTAAGGCATTGGACAATGCAGTAGAAGAGCTAACATTGATCACTGGTCAAAAGCCTGTGGTAACAAGAGCTAAAAAATCAATCGCTGGCTTCCGTCTTCGTGAAGGTATGCCAATTGGTGCGAAAATCACTCTGCGCGGCGAGCGTATGTATGAGTTTCTTGATAAGCTAGTTTCTGTTTCTTTACCACGTGTACGTGACTTCCGCGGGGTTTCTAAGAAATCTTTTGACGGCCGCGGTAACTACACATTAGGTATTAAAGAACAACTTATCTTCCCTGAGATTGACTACGATAAAGTGAGCAAGGTTCGCGGTATGGACATCGTTATCGTAACGACTGCCAACACAGACGAAGAAGGTCGTGAATTACTTACTCAATTCGGAATGCCGTTCCAAAAGTAATTTCAAAATAAGGGAGGCGAAAACGTGGCTAAAAAATCTATGGTCTTGAAGCAAAAGCGCGGAGCTAAATTCAAAGTACAAGAATATACACGCTGCGAACGTTGCGGTCGTCCACATTCTGTATATCGTAAATTCAAGCTTTGCCGTATTTGTTTCCGTGAACTAGCATATAAAGGACAAATCCCTGGCGTTAAAAAAGCTAGCTGGTAAACCCCGAGTTTGGGAAGGAGGTAAATAATAATGGTCATGACAGATCCTATTGCAGATATGCTTACTCGCATCCGTAATGCGAACATGGTGCGTCACGAAAAATTGGAACTTCCAGCTTCAAAGATCAAGCAGGATATCGCTCAAATCTTAAAGCGTGAAGGTTTCGTACGTGATGTTGAATTAATTGAAGACAACAAACAAGGTATCATTCGTATTTTCCTGAAATACGGAGCAAACAACGAACGTGTTATCACTGGTCTAAAGCGAATCAGCAAACCTGGTTTACGTGTTTATGCTAAAACTGGCGAGGTGCCACGCGTTCTTAATGGTTTGGGTATCGCTATTGTCTCTACTTCTCAAGGAGTTCTTACTGATAAAGAAGCTCGTGCTAAACAAGTAGGCGGAGAAGTATTAGCATACGTTTGGTAATACATTTTTACACGAATGGAGGTGCACTAAATGTCACGCGTAGGTAAAAAACCTATTGAAATCCCTGCAGGCGTAACTGTTACTTTGAACGAAAACACTGTGACTGTTAAAGGTCCTAAAGGTGAATTAACTAGATCTTTTAATCCAGATATAAATATCAGCATTGAGGATAACGTGCTTACTGTAGTACGTCCTTCAGATGCTAAAGAGCACCGTGCATTACACGGAACTACTCGCGCAGTTATCTCAAACATGGTTGAGGGCGTATCCAAAGGTTTCGAAAAGTCTCTTGAACTTATCGGGGTCGGTTACCGTGCTTCAAAACAGGGTTCTAAACTTGTCCTTAACGTTGGTTACTCTCACCCAGTTGAGATCGAACCTGAACAAGGACTTGAAGTTGAAGTTCCTTCCAACACTAAAGTTATCGTAAGAGGCGCTAACAAAGAACGTGTAGGTGCTCTTGCAGCTAACATCCGTGATGTTCGCCCACCAGAGCCTTACAAAGGTAAAGGTATACGTTACGAAGGTGAATTTGTACGCCGTAAAGAAGGTAAAACAGGTAAGTAATGCCGCCTAGGTAAATGAAAGGAGTGACGTAAATGATTACGAAGGCTGACAAGAATTCTGTTCGTAAGAAAAGACATGCCCGTGTTCGTGCAAAGCTTTCTGGAACTGAAGCTCGTCCTCGTTTAAATGTGTTCCGTTCAAACAAACACATTTACGCACAATTGATTGATGATACAAACGGCGTAACATTGGCTAGTGCTTCCACTCTTGATAAAGAAGTAGAAGCTGCTTCTAATAACGCTGATGCTGCTCAAAAAGTTGGCGAACTTATCGCCAAGCGTGCTGTAGAAAAAGGTTTCTCTTCTGTAGTATTTGACCGCGGAGGATACCTATTTCATGGACGTATTAAAGCTTTAGCTGATGCTGCTCGTGCAAACGGCTTAGAATTTTAATAAGAAGGAGGGACAAAACAGATGCCTCGCAATATTGATCCTAATAAATTAGAACTTGAAGAACGCGTAGTTACGATTAACCGCGTAGCTAAGGTTGTTAAAGGTGGACGTCGTTTCCGCTTCACTGCACTTGTTGTAGTTGGTGACAAAAACGGTCACGTTGGATTCGGTACTGGTAAAGCTCAGGAAGTTCCAGATGCAATCCGTAAAGCAATCGAAGATGCAAAGAAAAATCTAATTACTGTACCTATGGTTGGTACTACAATTCCACACCTTGTGAATGGCCGTTTTGGTGCAGGACATATTCTATTGAAGCCTGCTTCCGAAGGTACTGGAGTTATCGCTGGTGGTCCTGTTCGTGCGGTTCTTGAATTGGGCGGAGTAAGTGATATTCTTTCAAAATCTTTAGGAACAAACACTCCAATTAACATGGTTCGTGCAACAATTGATGGTTTAAAGCAATTAAAACGTGCTGAGGACGTAGCTAAGTTACGTGGTAAATCAGTAGAAGAACTGTTAGGATAAGGAGGGAAATCAAATGGCTAAATTAGAAATTACCCTCACTCGCAGCTTGATTGGTCGTCCAGAAGACCAACGCGTTACTGTTAACACACTGGGCCTTCGCAAAATGCATCAAACAGTTGTTCATGATGATAACCCTGCGATTCGCGGTATGATTAACAAAGTTGCTCATCTTGTTACTGTAAAAGAACAATAATATCATTTCTCTAATAACAAGGAGGTGCCAACATGAAACTTCATGAATTGAAAGCTGCAGAAGGATCCCGTCAAGAACGTAAACGTAAAGGACGCGGTATTGGTTCTGGTAACGGTAAAACAGCTGGTAAAGGTCATAAAGGTCAAAACGCTCGTTCTGGCGGCGGTGTACGTCCTGGATTTGAGGGGGGTCAAACTCCATTATTCAGACGTTTGCCTAAGCGCGGTTTCTCTAACATTAACCGTAAAGAGTACGCAATCGTAAACCTTGATACACTTAACCGCTTCGAAGACGGTACAGAAGTAACACCAGCTCTATTGGTTGAGTCCGGGATCGTTAGCAATGAAAAAGCAGGAATTAAGATTCTTGGTAACGGTAACGTTGAGAAGAAGCTTACTGTTAAAGCTCATAAATTCTCCTCTACTGCAAAAGAAGCTATCGAAGCTGCCGGCGGTAAAACTGAGGTGATTTAATGTTTCGTACGATCTCCAACTTTATGCGCGTGGGTGATATAAGAAACAAAATCATATTTACCCTTTTAATGCTTGTCGTCTATCGCATCGGTACATTTATTCCTGTACCGAATGTGAACGCCGACTTGCTTGCATCGCAAGATCAGCTAAGCGTCTTTGGGGTCTTGAATACCTTTGGCGGCGGTGCACTCAGTAACTTCTCCATTCTTGCGATGGGAATCATGCCGTATATTACGGCATCCATTATCATTCAGTTATTACAAATGGACGTTGTTCCCAAGTTTACTGAATGGTCAAAGCAAGGGGAAGTAGGTCGCCGCAAATTAGCTCAGTTTACCCGCTATGCGACTATTATTCTTGGTTTTATTCAGGCTCTGGGTATGTCATACGGCTTTAACAATATGGCTGGAGGCATGCTTATCCAGGATCCGAATATCGGTACGTATTTACTTATTGCACTGGTTCTGACAGCTGGTACAGCTTTTCTTTTGTGGTTAGGAGAGCTTATCACTTCCAAAGGTGTAGGCAACGGGATTTCCATCATTATCTTTGCTGGGATTGTTGCAGGGATTCCTTCAACAGTAAACCAGATTTACGCTCAGCAGTTCGAGAATGCCGGAGAACAACTTTTCTTAAGAATCGTTACTGTGGCTCTTATCCTTATAGCGGTCATCGCTATTATTGTGGCTGTTATATTCATCCAGCAGGCACTTCGTAAAATACCTATCCAATATGCCAAAAGGGCTGCAGTTGGACGCCAACAAGTTGGCGGTCAATCTACACATTTACCTTTAAAAGTAAATGCAGCAGGGGTAATACCGGTAATTTTCGCGATGGCATTTATTGTAACACCAAGAACGATCGCTTCGTTTTTTGGTCCGAATGATGTAACTCGCTGGATTGATAAGACATTTGACTATACCCATCCAATTGGAATGATAGTCTATGTGGCACTCATTATTGCTTTCTCTTATTTTTATGCCTTTATTCAGGTTAACCCCGAGCAAATGGCAGAAAATCTGAAAAAGCAGGGCGGTTATGTTCCGGGAATACGGCCTGGGAAAAGCACTCAGGACTATTTAACAAGAGTTTTATACCGTTTAACATTTGTTGGCTCCATTTTCCTGGCCCTCATTGCTGTTTTACCGGTAATATTCATAAAACTCGCTAACCTGCCACAGTCTGCACAAATCGGCGGAACAAGCTTACTCATTGTTGTAGGTGTTGCTCTTGATACGATGAAGCAGCTGGAAGCTCAGTTGGTTAAGCGTCATTATAAAGGTTTTATCAAGTAATGAGATTTGGGGACTTATTGTTCCCAAACCCATTATAGAGCTTGAGGGGGAAATAATGTGAATCTTGTGTTGATGGGGCTTCCGGGTGCGGGAAAAGGCACTCAAGCTGAAAGAATCGTAGAAAAATATGACATCCCTCATATCTCCACAGGAGATATGTTCCGTGCAGCTATCAAAGATGGTACGGAACTAGGCTTAAAAGCTAAATCTTTTATGGATAAAGGCGAGCTTGTCCCTGATGAAGTGACAATCGGAATTGTTCGTGAAAGATTAAGCAAAGAAGATTGCAAGAAGGGTTTTCTATTGGATGGATTCCCTCGTACTGTAGCTCAGGCCGAGGCGTTGGAAAATATCCTGGAAGATCTGGATCGCAAAATTAATTATGTGATCAATATATCGGTCGATAAAGATATTCTCATGGAAAGATTGACAGGCAGACGCATTTGTAAGAACTGCGGTGCTACTTACCACCTTGTCTTCAATCCTCCTGCTGAGGAAGGGAAATGCGACCGTTGCGGCGGTGAATTATACCAGCGAGCTGATGACAACGAAGAAACGGTACAAAACCGTTTGGAAGTGAATCTTAAGCAAACGCAGCCTCTTTTGGATTTCTATGAAGAAAAAGGTTATGTCCGGAATATTGATGGCCAGCAGGAAATAAACAAAGTTTTCGCTGATGTGGACCAGCTGCTCGGGGGCTTGCGTGCATGATAATATGTAAAACTCCGCGTGAAATCGACATCATGCGTGAAGCCGGCCGAATCGTTGCTTTGACTCATGAAGAGTTAAAGAAACATCTGAAGCCTGGCATCACAACAAGGGAGCTTGACGCAATTGCAGAAAGCTTCATATTCAAACATGATGCATTCCCATCATTTAAAGGGTATAATGGATTTCGCGGCAGTATTTGCACTTCAGTGAACAATGAACTTGTTCATGGTATTCCAGGAGATCGGATCTTACATGAAGGAGATATCATTAGTATAGATATCGGAGCTAAATATAACGGCTATCATGGAGACTCTGCTTGGACTTACCCTGTCGGCAAGGTTGTTGAAGAAACGCAGCGGCTCTTGAAAGTAACGGAAGAGTCGTTATATAGAGGCTTGAAAGAAGCTGTGCCAGGCGGGCGTCTTTCAAACATCTCCCATGCCATTCAAACCTATGTCGAGGCTCATGACTTCTCTATTGTCAGAGAGTATGTCGGCCACGGAATCGGTCAAGACTTACATGAGGACCCTGAAATTCCTCACTATGGTCCGCCCAATAAAGGTCCTCGTTTAAAGCCTGGAATGGTACTTGCTATCGAACCGATGGTGAATGCTGGAAGCAGATATGTCAAGACTTTAGATGATGACTGGACTGTTGTAACGGTTGACGGAAAAATGTGTACTCACTTTGAGCATACAATCGCCATTACCGAAAATGGCTATGAGATCCTTACAAAGCTATAAAGGTGAAAGTGTGTTGTTTGGTCATACAGGAGCTGCACTCATAGGTAAAATAGTTTATTATCATTTCATATGAAAATTAAACTTGTGAATAGGCAGGTTTCAGAACAGAAGGGAGAATTATTTTAATGGCGAAAGATGATGTTATTGAAGTAGAAGGCACAGTCACTGAGACTTTGCCAAATGCAATGTTTAAGGTAGAATTAGAAAATGGTCATACTGTTTTAGCTCATGTATCCGGTAAAATTCGTATGCACTTTATTCGAATTTTGCCTGGAGATAAGGTTACGGTTGAGCTTTCTCCGTATGATCTAACTCGTGGCAGAATCACTTACCGGTTCAAATAATCTGGTTACGCTCCGATCTGTATAAGGAGGTTAGATAGCAATGAAAGTCAGACCATCAGTAAAACCGATCTGCGAAAAGTGTAAAGTTATCCGCAGAAAAGGTAAAGTTATGGTTATTTGCGAAAACCCTAAACATAAACAAAAACAAGGCTAATTATAAAGGAGGTGCTTCTTACAATGGCACGTATTGCTGGTGTGGATATTCCACGTGACAAGCGTATTGTTATTTCATTAACATATATTTTCGGTATTGGTAAGCAAACAGCTATCAAGGTTCTTGAACAAGCTGGTGTTTCTCAGGATACTCGCGTACGCGATTTGACTGAAGATGAACTAAACAAGATTCGTGATATCATTGACACATTGAAGGTTGAAGGAGATCTTCGCCGTGAAGTTTCCCTTAACATCAAGCGTCTAATGGAAATCGGCAGCTACCGCGGTCTTCGTCACCGTCGTGGACTTCCTGTTCGTGGACAAAATACAAAAAACAATGCTCGTACGCGTAAAGGACCTCGTCGTACAGTAGCTAACAAGAAAAAATAATCAGTAAAGGAGGTTACTCTTAAATGGCACGCAAAACTACTAATACACGTAAACGTCGTGTGAAAAAGAATGTAGAAACAGGTATTGCACACATTCGTTCAACTTTCAACAACACTATCGTAACAATCACTGATGCTCATGGGAATGCTATTTCTTGGTCTAGTGCTGGTGCTCTAGGTTTCCGTGGTTCACGTAAATCTACTCCATTCGCTGCACAGATGGCTGCTGAAACAGCTGCTAAGACTTCTATCGAGCATGGCATGAAAACTCTTGAAGTTACTGTTAAAGGACCTGGTGCTGGACGTGAAGCTGCTATCCGTGCTCTTCAGGCTGCTGGTCTTGAAGTAACTGCAATCAAAGATGTTACTCCAGTTCCACATAACGGATGCCGTCCACCAAAACGTCGCCGTGTTTAATTTTTCTGTATAGATTTTGTATCCCTGGATATAATGGGATATAATAAAAACTTTGCGTTTCTTGCAGAAGATTAATTCAGTTGTTGCGCACAATCGGGAACGTATACATGGGGAATTTCGGCTATCTGTGAATCTTCTATTCATTAGCCGGGGTTTCGACGTTTTGAAGGAGGGTTTATTGAATGATCGAAATAGAAAAACCAAAAATCGAAACGGTTGAAATCAACGAGGACGCCAAGTATGGCAAGTTCGTCGTCGAGCCACTAGAGCGCGGGTATGGTACTACTTTGGGTAACTCCTTACGTCGTATTCTTTTATCCTCACTCCCAGGTGCAGCTGTCACATCCATCCAAATAGACGGAGTACTGCATGAGTTCTCAACAATTGAAGGCGTCGTAGAAGATGTTACTTCTATCATTCTTAATGTGAAAAAACTGGCTCTCAAGATTTACTCCGATGAAGAAAAGACGCTTGAAATTGATGTACAGGGTGAGGGGACAGTAACAGCAGCAGATATTACGCATGACAGCGATGTAGAAATTCTTAATCCTGAACTGCACATTGCTACTCTTGGCAGCAATGGACATATGAGAATGAGATTGACTGCAAAGCGCGGCCGCGGATATACCCCTGCTGATCAGAACAAGAGAGAGGACCAGCCAATTGGTGTAATCCCTATCGATTCTATCTACACTCCTGTAGCACGTGTATCCTATCAGGTTGAAAATACACGTGTAGGACAAATGACAAACTATGACAAGTTAACGCTTGATGTATGGACTGATGGAAGCAACGGTCCACAAGAAGCTGTTGCACTTGGTGCAAAGATTTTAACAGAGCATTTGAATATCTTTGTCGGATTAACTGATGAAGCACAAAATGCTGAAATCATGGTAGAAAAAGAAGAGGATCAAAAAGAAAAGGTTCTAGAGATGACTATCGAAGAACTTGACCTTTCTGTTCGTTCTTATAACTGCTTAAAGCGTGCTGGAATCAATACCGTTCAAGAGCTTGCTCACAAAACGGAAGAAGATATGATGAAAGTACGTAACTTGGGTCGCAAATCACTTGAAGAAGTGAAGGCGAAATTAGAAGAATTAGGCTTAGGTCTTCGTAAAGACGACTGATGACTAGTTAGCAATAGCTGCTAGCCATTTTGTTGTGAGCCTGATAACAGATTATATAACTTCGAGAAGGAGGGAATCTCTAATGGGTTACAGAAAGTTAGGTCGCACTAGCGCACAACGTAAAGCATTACTTCGTGATTTAGCTACAGATCTTATTATCCATGAGCGTATTGAAACAACTGAAGCTCGTGCTAAAGAACTTCGCTCTGTAGTAGAAAAAATGATCACTCTTGGAAAGCGCGGTGACTTGCACGCTCGCCGTCAAGCTGCTGCATATATTCGCAATGAAGTGGCTGATGCTGAAAAAGGAACTGACGCAGTTCAAAAATTATTCAGCGATATCGCTCCTCGTTACGAAGAACGCCAAGGTGGATATACTCGCATCATGAAAATGGGTCCACGCCGCGGAGACGCTGCACCAATCGTGGTTATCGAGTTAGTTTAATAACAACGGTGAAAAGGGGCGGGACAGTTGCATACTAACTTGTTCTATGCCCTTTTTTCATATATGAAACTGTAGCTTTTAGACTTTTGTCTATTTGCTATATGTATCTATGTTACGATCATCAAAGAATCACATAAGAAACACGCATTGAGTGTTACGATGGCTGGCGGACCGCTGTCCTCCTTCGCGTCTAGCTCAAGCACCCCTTCTGCGCTTATGGTTAAGCGTTATATCGAGCTCCTGGTCGTTCAGGAGTAAGAAACAGCTGCTCTTAATTTACCGAAGTCTCTTTCGGTAGAAGGGGTGCAGCGTTTTTTTATATTTAAAAATAGTATAGCCGAGAGACAGAAAATGAGAGATAAAGGATAGTAGAGAGCAGAGGAGGGCCACATCATGAAAAAGAAACTTGTTTCTTTGAAAGAAGTCGTTTTTAGGTATGATGGGCAAGATAGGAATGCAGTTAATTCAGTGTCCTTCGATATTTTCGAGGGAGAGTGGCTCGCCATAGTAGGACATAATGGTTCAGGGAAATCTACCTTAGCGAAGCTATTAAATGGTCTCCAGTTTCCGCAATCAGGAGAGATTGAAATTAAAGGGTCACTGCTTACAGAAGAGACAGTATGGGATGCGAGAAAAAGCATCGGTATGGTTTTTCAAAATCCTGATAACCAATTTGTGGGTACTACAGTACAGGATGATGTGGCTTTTGGTTTAGAAAACATTGGCATAGCGCAGCCAGTGATGGTAGAACGGGTCCAAAATGCGCTTCGTCAGGTGAAGATGGATTCTTTTCTCAATCAAGAGCCGCACCATCTTTCAGGAGGGCAGAAACAACGGGTCGCCATTGCAGGAATACTGGCGCTGCAGCCAGATATTATTATTTTGGACGAAGCTACCTCTATGCTCGATCCCAGAGGCCGTGAAGAAGTGCTTGAAACTGTTCGCCAGTTAAAAAAGGAAAATACACTTACGGTCATATCCATCACGCATGATTTAGAAGAAGCAGCGAAAGCCGACCGGGTAATTGTAATGAATAAAGGGGAGCTTTATCGGGAAGGTACTCCTAGTGATATTTTTATAATGGAAGAGGAGTTAGCAGCATTGGGACTTGATATCCCCTTTTCTATAAAATTGGGACATGCATTGCGGGACAAAGGTCTTGAAGTGCCTGACAGCCATTTGACAGAGGAAGAGCTGGTGAAAAATTTATGCGAATTACACTTGAGAATGTAGAATACCGCTATCAACAAAACACTCCTTTTGAACATTTGGCTATTCATGATGTAAACATTGATTTATCTCCGGGAACTTACACTGCGATAATTGGCCACACGGGATCCGGTAAATCCACATTGTTGCAGCATTTAAATGCACTGATCACACCCACAAGAGGAAATGTCATTATAGGAGACCGCATCATCAAACCCGGCCGTAAAGAAAAAGAACTTAGGCCGATACGCAAGAAGGTGGGCATAGTATTTCAATTCCCAGAACACCAATTGTTCGAGGAGACTGTTGAGAAGGATATATGTTTTGGACCGATGAATTTTGGCGTGCCAGAGGCAGATGCTAAAATTATGGCAAGAAATGCGTTGAAACTGGTTGGGCTGGAGGAGGATATCCTGACAAAGTCACCATTTGACCTTTCTGGTGGCCAAATGAGGCGGGTCGCAATCGCAGGAGTACTTGCCATGCAGCCAGAGGTACTGGTTTTGGATGAACCGACTGCTGGTTTGGACCCACGCGGAAGAAAGGAAATAATGGACATGTTCTCTCAGCTTCATAAAGAGAGCGGTATTTCAACGATCCTTGTGACACATAGCATGGAGGATGCCGCCCGTTATGCAGATGAAATTGTCATTATGCATAAGGGGACTGTATACAAAAAAGGCTCCCCGGCAGATATATTCTCTGAACCTGAACAATTAATGGAATTGGGACTGGATGTGCCTGACACAGTGCGTTTTCAGCTAAAACTCCAAAAAGAAATGGGTGTAAGATTTGACCGCCCATGCCTAAGCATTGAGGAGCTGGCCGGAGAAATCAATAAGCTTATGAAACGGGGGAATCCCTAATGCTGGATAATATGATTTTTGGACGATACGTTCCAGCGGAATCTCCTGTTCATCGAATGGACCCGCGTGCAAAGTTGCTGTTAGTATTCATATTTGTATGTATTGTTTTTTTAGCAAATAATTTTGTGACATATGGATTGCTCGGCATCTTTACACTGGCAATGATTATTCTTTCCAAGATTCCTTTAAGGTTTTTATATAATGGATTGAAACCGATATTATTACTAATATTAATCACATTTCTGCTGCACGTCCTCTTTACAAAGGAAGGGGCGCTTATCCTCGATCTTGGCTGGCTTAAAATTTATGAAGGCGGTTTGAAACAGGGGATCTTTATAGCGCTTAGATTTACCTTTCTTATATTGATTACGTCGCTGCTGACCCTGACTACAACACCTATTTCCATTACCGATGGTATGGAAGAGCTGTTGAATCCTCTAAAGAAGTGGAACTTACCTGTACATGAACTTGCTTTGATGATGTCTATATCGTTGAGATTTATTCCAACTCTTGTAGATGAGACGCAAAAAATAATGAAGGCCCAGACTGCAAGAGGAGTTGATTTCTCTTCGGGACCTATTAAACAGCGAATTAAGTCCATTGTACCTCTTTTGGTGCCTTTGTTTGTAAGTTCGTTTAAAAGAGCGGAGGAGCTTGCTACAGCCATGGAAGCCAGAGGTTATCGCGGAGGAGAGGGCCGGACTAAATATCGCATATTGAGCTGGAGCGGAAGGGATTCGCTGCTAATGGCCTCCATGCTCATTTTAATACTCTGTTTGATCTTATTACGTTCATGATGAGGGATAAGTAATGAATAGATATAAGGCTATCATCTCTTATGATGGCACATTGTTTGCCGGTTACCAGGTACAGCCGCAAAAAAGGACTGTCCAATTGGAATTGGAAAAGACACTGCGCAAGCTTCACAAAGGGGTAGACATCCGAGTTACCGCCTCAGGCCGAACGGATGCTGGAGTCCATGCGAAGGGCCAGGTAATCCATTTTGATTCCCCATTCTCTTTTCCAGCCGAGAATTGGGAGAAGGGACTCAATGCCATGCTTCCACAAGATATCGCCGTATTGCGTGTGGAAAACGCCAAGCCTGATTTCCACGCCCGATTTGAAGCTTCAGGGAAAGAATATAGATACTATATTTCTTTAGCTAAAAAGAGAGACCCGTTTCAGAGAAATTATGCCTATCATTTCCCGTATGAATTGGATTTCAGCTCCCTGGAAGCAGCGATACCATATCTGATTGGCACTCACGATTTTACTAGTTTTTGTTCAGCCAAAACAGAAGTGATAGACAAAATTAGAACCATCAGAGAAATCGATTTTTTTGAGGAAAATGGAATGCTCGTGTTTCGTTTTGTCGGAAGCGGTTTTTTGTATAATATGGTTCGGATTTTGACAGGGACTTTGCTGGAAGTTGCTACCGGCAAAAAAACAGCCAGCGACATCAAGCAAATCCTAGAAAAGAAAGATCGAAGCTATGCCGGTAAAACGGCGCCAGGCCATGGTTTGTATCTTTGGGAAGTCTTTTATGATGAAGCAGAAATAATTTCTCAAGACAACTAATCCTGGTGTAACATTGTCTTGACAATAGCTTGTCCACAGTTTAATATAATATGGTATGTATTTTAATCCCACGATGAGCCCCGGAAGACTTATTGTGATTGAGAATAAATATATTTAGGAATTTTTTTAGGAGGTTAATCATGCGTACATTTATGGCGAAAGCTAATGAAGTTGAGCGTAAGTGGTATGTTATCGACGCTGAAGGTAAAACTTTGGGACGTCTTTCAACAGAAGTTGCAGCTATCTTACGTGGTAAGAACAAACCGACATTCACACCGAACGTTGACACTGGTGATCATGTAATTTTAATCAATGTAGAGAAAATCAATCTAACAGGTAAGAAATTGACTGATAAAATCTACTACCGTCACACAATGCATCCAGGCGGTCTAAAAACTAGAACTGCTCTTGAAATGCGCACTAACTATCCTGAGAGAATGCTTGAGCTTGCTATCAAAGGTATGCTTCCAAAGAATTCTCTAGGTCGTCAAATGTTCAAAAAATTACACGTATACGCTGGCAGCGAGCATCCACACCAAGCTCAACAGCCAGAAGTATATGAATTACGCGGATAATTAATAAGGAGGTTACTATCTTGGCACAAGTTCAATATTACGGTACTGGCCGCCGCAAGAGCTCAGTTGCTCGTGTACGTTTAGTACCAGGCGAAGGCCGAATTGTTGTTAACAATCGTGAAATCGAAGAATATATCCCATTTGCAGCTTTACGTGAAGTTGTAAAACAGCCACTAGTTGCTACTGAAACTACTGGAAACTACGATGTTCTTGTAAATGTTAGCGGTGGTGGATACACTGGCCAAGCTGGCGCAATCCGTCACGGGATCGCTCGTGCATTGCTTCAAGCTGACCCAGAATTCCGTCCATCTCTTAAATCTGCAGGTCTATTAACACGTGACGCTCGTATGAAAGAACGTAAGAAGTACGGTCTTAAAGGCGCTCGTCGTGCACCTCAGTTCTCAAAGCGTTAATTTTTGGCGCTTTAAAGGCTCTCAACCATTTTGGTTGGGGGTCTTTTTTGTATGCGCAGAAAGTCTGTAGAGGGACTCAGATTATTGTTCCGCGATATGTATATAGGCTCGTAAGTAGTAAGATGTAGACTGTGATGCTGGTTGCCTCAGAAAATGACGTGCCTCCCTGGTATGCATAGTCACCATATTTTCATCTGCGGGATACTTAGCCTTCAATAGAGAGTTTGACTTGGCTCATAAACGTCACCGGAATTGTTTCCGTTTAATTGCCAAACTTTATCCAGGATAAACGTACCAAGAAAAAGTCGTAAATATGCATTTGAGATTAGTCATTTTAATCTCATTTTATGATTCATGCATCTTAATGATTAAATTATAAGCCCCGCAATGCGGGGCTTACTTTCTAAAATTATCTGATTAACGATTAACATTAAACATATCGCGGATTGTGTTGTTGAAGTCATTGATAAGCTCTCCGCCGTTTTGTCCGTCAACAATGTCGTCGGAATAACCGGCCATTCTATTGTAAAAGTCTCCATCTGTCGAAACGTATACTTTGTGAATATTTTTGTCAGCGGCCCGGCATCGATCGGCTACCTGCTGCTTAAAGCGAGTGTTCACTCTGCTGTAGTTGTTTTTGTCAGTGCCGTTATTGTTATTTCTATCGTTGTTATTGCCGTTTAGGTCAGTTAATCCATCGTTCCCATTATTGTTATTGTCCGGAATGATGTCGAAGGTGCCGGCATTATCCCCTCTATTGTTATCATTGCCATTTGTGCGGTCCTGCCCTCTGTCGCCAAGATCCGTACGCATTCCCCCACGGTCGACATCACTGGCATTTGTGCCGTTACCAAACCCATATCCAGCTCCGTATCCATTCACTCCATCATTTACCCTTGATCCGGCTGCATCATTATCTCTTCGGTTGCCATCCTCGGTACCATTGTTTCTGTTATCATTATCCATCCTTAAAGCTACATATGCATTATTGTTTGACACAATAACATGTGCCTGGTCTACCCCTTTCATTTTTTCCAATTTGTCTTCAGCTCGATTTGAAATTCTAATGTTACGATCGTTGCCGTTGTTATTATTGTTATTGTTTGGGTCTGTTCCCCTTATCTGGACGTTATCGTTCCCGTCATCGGCGGCATCGTTTCTGTTATCTCCACAGCCAGCCAATCCAGTAAGAAGAACCGCTGATGCAAAAGTTAGGATTAATTTATTCATCATAATCACTCCTTAGTTTTTTTGCTGATTGTCCAGGGTGCAACTTGGATAAGGATCATACATGTTATGTGATTTATAAGTGTACATCCTCCTGTAAAGTATTATCTCCACTTCGCTAAGAAAAGCGCCGATAAATAATTGGCATAGTAAAAATACAGAATCACCGAATTCGAATAAGCAGGCAGCAAAAACTAATACATAACCCGGGAATCCCGGAGTTCTTTTCGTACAGTAGCGGCCCAATGTAGCTGACCTAATCAAAGAGGTGCAAAAGATGAATGTAATTACGACTTTCCGCGAGAGGCAGAAGGCAAAACAGATAAAATATGACCGGACTGTCTTGAGGGAACTTTCTATACAATCATTAAAAAAACGTGTTCACGATTATTTTGAAAATGATAATCACCATGGAATTCATTTTTCCCAAGTGGTGGAAGAAGGTTGTTTTGATGTTGCGGTGGAAGCCTATTTATTGGGAGCAAACTTCAGCAAGTTTGGATATTATGGTGAGCCGCTTGAAGAGGCAAGGAAAAGATGCCACAGCCAAGAAAAGCATTTGGTGGATACCCTGTTTAATTTTATTCTTTATTGGGGCAAGGTAATTGATGATGATGTATACAATGAGGGCCTCTATTACCGTTGTGAAGGCTATGTAGGAGATTGGTGGAAGGAGGGCTTTCAAAAGGGGGAATTAAGGCGCAAAATGAGGCTGCACTAGAAGTGTTTGTCTTATATTAATTGTTTGTTCTACTTTTTGAAGTTGTCCCATATTTTTAAATAGGACAACAGAAAAAAGGGGACATACAATGCAGAGGAAGCTAAAATATACCGGATTTATAATAGGGGTGACAGTCTTATTTTTGATCGTCACGCTAAAGTTTGTGGATGACAGCTCATGGAAAAGCTGGAATCTGCCTCTGTCAGGGAAGGTGATTGTGATTGACCCAGGCCATGGAGGTCCTGACGGAGGTGCTAATATTCAATCAGTTATGGAAAAAGATATAGCGTTGAATGTGAGTCTAAAATTAAGGGACTTTTTACAGGAACAGGGTGCCCTGGTGATCATGACAAGGGAAGAGGATAAAGACCTGGCGGATAAGGACACTAAAGGTATCAGGAAGCGCAAGCAGGAGGATTTAAGGAATAGAGCAAATCTGATTAATCATTCTGAGGCTGACTTATTTTTAAGCATTCATTTAAACGCATTTCCATCGGCCCGGTGGAGGGGAGCACAAACCTTCTTCACTGATCGATATGAAGAGAACAAGCTGGCCGCAAAATTTATTCAGGCTGAAATAAAGAGGAATCTCGAGAACACGTCAAGGGAAGCAAAGCTGATTGACAACATATATTTGATGAGGAATGCAAAAAAACCTGGGGCGCTGGTTGAAATCGGGTTTCTTTCCAATCCGGAAGACAGGGCCAATCTTTTAAAAGATTCCTATCAAGAGGAAATAGCAGCATCAGTATATAAAGGTGTGCTGCGCTACTTTACCGAAGAAGAACTGCCTGCCAATAAAGCTGAATAATGCTGCAGCCGGACTATATTGTCCGGCTGTTTATCTTTGATGAAAGGGCTGCCGGTCCTCTAACTACGTGGAAAATTGGATTTTCTGTTTATCAGGCTCTAAAATAAGCAATATTAGGATTGTATGATATACTTATATATGGAAAACGAAGATAAAGGTAGGTGCCTAACTTGTTAACAGAAGAGAAAGTATTGAACTTATTAAAGGATCTTCAAGACCCTTTTCTACATAAAACGCTTGCAGAAACGGACGGTATCCTTGAAGTCAAAATCAAGCCAGAGAAGAACCACGTCAGTGTCAAGTTAGCGATAGCTAAAACTGGCACAGGTGAGCAGTTACAGCTGCAAACAAAAGTAGTGGAAATCCTTAAAGGCGGAGGCGCTGATTCCGTTGGCATTCGTTTTACGGAATTACCTGAAGACGAGCTGGCCAAGCATCGTGCCAGTATGCCACCGCAGGAACAGGACCAAAGTTTGCTTTCTCCAACGAGTAAAACCATTTTTATCGCCATTGCGAGTGGGAAAGGCGGGGTAGGCAAGTCTACTGTTTCTGTCAATTTGGCAACAGCTCTTGCTCGCTTAGGAAAAAAAGTAGGTATTGTGGACGCCGATATTTATGGTTTTAGTGTTCCTGATATGATGGGGATATCAAATCGTCCTACCGTTAGAGAAAATAAAATTATTCCTGTGGAACGTTTTGGGGTTAAAATCATGTCTATGGGATTTTTCGTCGAGGACAATGCCCCAATCATTTGGAGAGGCCCTATGCTTGGCAAGATGCTTAACAGCTTTTTTAATGAAGCGGAGTGGGGAGAGCTTGATTACCTGCTGTTAGACTTACCGCCGGGAACTGGAGATGTAGCTTTAGATGTGCATACTATGCTTCCTGCCTGTAAAGAAATTATCGTCACTACACCGCATCCTACAGCGGCATTTGTTGCTGCTCGCGCAGGGGCGATGGCAATCAAAACAGAGCATGAGGTTATTGGCGTTATCGAAAATATGGCATACTTTGAGAGTAAGCTGACTGGTGAAAAAGAATACGTATTCGGACAGGGCGGCGGACAAAAGCTTGCGGAGGAACTTAGGACACAAGTATTAGGACAGCTGCCGCTTCAGCAGCCCGATTGGAATGAAGAGGATTTTGCTCCGTCCATTTACAGTGAGGACCACAGGTTAGGAAAAATATACACAGAGATAGCGAACAAAGTCATTGATATAGTCGAAAGGTAAAAAAAGCTGGCTCTCACCTGAGCCGGCTTTTTCTGCATTTTAACTTCATTCTAAGGGGAAATCCCCTCACTTCTTCTGCTGCTGTGCAGCAGCCTGGACAAGGATGTCCTGTATTTTTGCCCGAACCAGAGGGCTATCCATTGTCTCAATCAATGTTTCCTTCGTTAATTTACGCATCTGTGTGCTTTTTGCTAAGTCACTAAATTCTTTTTGGATTTCTGGATCCTGCATCAATTCCATTACCATTGCCCTGTATTCCGGATCTTTCATCATATCTTTTAACAGAGCCTGGTGCTGGTCTTTCATACTGCTGGCATAAGCAGCCGCAAATTTAGGATCCTTAAAGGCATTTTGCCAGAATTGCTTATTCTTATCGGACGTCATCGTCTTTTCAATTGTATCTTTCACTGCTTTTTGATCCATAATGATTTGTGTGCGGATTGCTTCATCTTTCATAATTTCCTGTATAGCTTTTATCCCATCGTCCGTTTTTAATATATCAACAACCATTTTCTTTGTTTCTTGGTAATTCATTTCGTTGCCACTTGACTCATTCTGGGCACAGCCAGTCACGAGTAAGCCAAGAATGGAGGCGAGTAACAAAGAAACTCCAGATTTCATATAAAAGAGCCCCTTTCACCACTTTGTTTCATCATTAATATGGATGTTTCTCAGTTCGTTTATTCTCTAGATTTTTAATGGGCGGATTGGTACAATCAAAGGAGTGAAAAGAAGAATATGGGGGAGCATAATGAATAGCCGAAACATAGTACGTTTATTTTTGAGTACTTTGCTGATTGGCGGACTGACGGCAGGAATCGTAGGTTTCATACCTCGTTGGAGTTATTTCCAGCCAATGTTCACATCGCTTCAATTGGGAGAAATATTTTCATCGTTTACGTGGATGGTGGGGGTCGGGTTGATCTTTAGCTTGATTAGCCAAGCCGGTTATTTCGCTTATTTAACTGTACATCGTTTTGGGCTGGGAATCTTTAATAGCGTCTCGCTCTGGAACGCGGTTCAGGTTGTGTTTATTATTTTTGTAATGTTTGATCTCGTATATTTACGTTTTATAACCTTTTCCAAGGGGGAAGGATTAGTATCCTATCTTGGCTGGGCTGTGTTGATTTTGCTAATCGGGCTAATTACGGCTTATCTGAAAATGAAGCAAACAAATAAACAGGCTTTTGTACCAGCTTTGTTTTTTATGACCGTGGTTACAATCTTAGAATGGGTGCCCGTATTAAGGTCGAATAATGAGAGCTGGATGTACTTCATGCTATTTCCTCTCTTAGCCTGCAACGCTTATCAGTTATTAATCCTGAATAAGCTTATAGCTAATTCCCGGAAGGAGCTATCTGAAAAGCGGGTCGGAGGTAATGGCTCTAGAGCTGTAAAGCAAAAAACTAATGGGAATTCCAAAGCAGTCCTTAAATAAGCTGGCTGCTGAAAGTATTATTCAACAGCCAGCAGGCCAGGGGGAAAACCTTTGGCCTTTTTTGTTCACTTTATTTCCTCGTTTTTGGCAGTTGAATTGGAAATCATTTCAGAAACAGTCACCATGGGAATATTCTTATCTCTAATCTCCTGTATCAAACCAGGCAAAGCCTTATTCGTTTGTTTAGCCGAATCGGAGGCATGAAGAAGGACAATGTCTCCTTTCCCGGCATGATCGACATTTTGTATGATCTTATTCACACCTGGGTTAGTCCAATCCTTTGAATCGATGCTCCAATGTACTACAGTATAGCCATAACGCTCGCTTATTTTTAACAGACGTTTGTCAAAATGCCCAGTCGGAGCTCTAATCAGTTCAATGTTTTTTACGTTTAGTTTTTTAAATACAGTCTGTGCTTTGGTTATATCCCGAAGGATTTCTTCATCCTTTATGCTGGAATAATCTTTATAAGAGTAACCAAGCATTCCGATTTCGTAGCCCTCTTTCACAATCTGGCTTACAATGTTTGGATGTCGTTCAGCCCATGAACCTGAAAGGAAAAATGTCGCTGATTTTATTTTTTCCCGTTTTAATGTTTGTAAAATGGGCTCGGCCTTTTCATCTCCCCAGCCGATATTAAAAGTCAGTGCAATATTCTTCTCTCCTTTATAAACCGCTTTTGGTCCAGTCGGAGTCGAGAACACAGGTGCATGTATAATGTTTTGGACAAACAAGAACCAGGCTGTAAATAGAGCGGTTAACAAAACGATTGAATATTGTTTTAACCTTCGGGCATTGAAAACCATAAAAAAGTTCAATTCCATCACCTCGTCCCAACACTCTTGTGTCCATCATATGGCTCCGGCTATCTGTTTATGCTAAATAACGAAAGTCTTAAACATAAAAATAAAGGTTTTGGAAAACTATAAACATAAAATATCAATTGCACCTGAGGTGATCTCATGCTAGGGTTCCTAATAAATGATCAGGAAAAGAAAGAGATGGAGTATATTGTAAAACGCGAATTAGATGAAATTCTATTCGACCTTCAGGATGGCCGAATAGATGCTTTGGTCAAGCGGGCAATGGAAGACAGATACAAGGTCCTTTTTAATATTTTTAAAAGAGTCGCCTCTTCAAAGGAATGCATGAAGTATATAAGAACAAAAACTGCCTCCAGGAGAGATCATATATAAAACAATTGTTTTACCTTTTTAAAGAATGGGTATTGACGCGTGGTTCAAACGCTGTTATATTATAAAAGTTGCTGTTGAGACATTGTTTTAAATTGTTAACACAACATTAAAATTAAAATGTGTTGACATTAACTTTTTAATTTGATATTATAATAAAGTCGCTTCTGAGAGAAACGGCATTAGGATTGCTCTTTGAAAACTGAACAAAACAAGCGCCAGATTCTTGTTTCTTCTATAAGAAATAAGACGTCTAAATAATAGTGAGTACACACTTTAAAAGTACAAGAGTTAAGGATCATCGGCTAAGATCGTCACGTCCTGTGACAACGCCGATGTTAGCACATCCATGTGCGTCACAAATTCTATCGGAGAGTTTGATCCTGGCTCAGGACGAACGCTGGCGGCGTGCCTAATACATGCAAGTCGAGCGGACAGAAGGGAGCTTGCTCCCGGAAGTCAGCGGCGGACGGGTGAGTAACACGTGGGCAACCTGCCTGTAAGACTGGGATAACTTCGGGAAACCGGAGCTAATACCGGATAGGTTCTTCCCCCGCATGGGGGAAGATGGAAAGACGGTTTCGGCTGTCACTTACAGATGGGCCCGCGGCGCATTAGCTAGTTGGTGGGGTAATGGCCCACCAAGGCGACGATGCGTAGCCGACCTGAGAGGGTGATCGGCCACACTGGGACTGAGACACGGCCCAGACTCCTACGGGAGGCAGCAGTAGGGAATCTTCCGCAATGGACGAAAGTCTGACGGAGCAACGCCGCGTGAGCGAAGAAGGCCTTCGGGTCGTAAAGCTCTGTTGTCAGGGAAGAACAAGTGCCAGAGTAACTGCTGGCACCTTGACGGTACCTGACCAGAAAGCCACGGCTAACTACGTGCCAGCAGCCGCGGTAATACGTAGGTGGCAAGCGTTGTCCGGAATTATTGGGCGTAAAGCGCGCGCAGGCGGTCCTTTAAGTCTGATGTGAAAGCCCACGGCTCAACCGTGGAGGGTCATTGGAAACTGGGGGACTTGAGTGCAGAAGAGGAGAGTGGAATTCCACGTGTAGCGGTGAAATGCGTAGAGATGTGGAGGAACACCAGTGGCGAAGGCGACTCTCTGGTCTGTAACTGACGCTGAGGCGCGAAAGCGTGGGGAGCGAACAGGATTAGATACCCTGGTAGTCCACGCCGTAAACGATGAGTGCTAAGTGTTAGAGGGTTTCCGCCCTTTAGTGCTGCAGCAAACGCATTAAGCACTCCGCCTGGGGAGTACGGCCGCAAGGCTGAAACTCAAAGGAATTGACGGGGGCCCGCACAAGCGGTGGAGCATGTGGTTTAATTCGAAGCAACGCGAAGAACCTTACCAGGTCTTGACATCCTCTGACTTCCCTAGAGATAGGGCGTTCCCCTTCGGGGGACAGAGTGACAGGTGGTGCATGGTTGTCGTCAGCTCGTGTCGTGAGATGTTGGGTTAAGTCCCGCAACGAGCGCAACCCTTGATCTTAGTTGCCAGCATTCAGTTGGGCACTCTAAGGTGACTGCCGGTGACAAACCGGAGGAAGGTGGGGATGACGTCAAATCATCATGCCCCTTATGACCTGGGCTACACACGTGCTACAATGGATGGTACAAAGGGCAGCGAAGCCGCGAGGCCGAGCCAATCCCATAAAGCCATTCTCAGTTCGGATTGCAGGCTGCAACTCGCCTGCATGAAGCCGGAATCGCTAGTAATCGCGGATCAGCATGCCGCGGTGAATACGTTCCCGGGCCTTGTACACACCGCCCGTCACACCACGAGAGTTTGTAACACCCGAAGTCGGTGAGGTAACCTTTTGGAGCCAGCCGCCTAAGGTGGGACAGATGATTGGGGTGAAGTCGTAACAAGGTAGCCGTATCGGAAGGTGCGGCTGGATCACCTCCTTTCTAAGGATATACAGACGTCAGGCGCTTATGTTTTGTTCAGTTTTGAAAGAAGCAATTCTTTCAAGCTTTAAATATTGTGAGTCTTAAATGAGTCTTCTTTTAAGACGATTGCTCCTGCGCCACAGCATTTTCGAAGAGGTAACTCTTCAGCTCGTCGCATGGCAGCACGCAGTATCGCTACCGTTGGTGAATCACGATGTGATTGAAATCCGTAGCCATGTTCCTTGAAAACTAGATAACAGTAATAAGGCAAATTTTTTGCGTCAATTTTCAAAACACCGAGATGTAAAACTGATAATTTGTCAGGACCGAGGGATTCGAGGAAGCAATCGAGCGAGCACCGGAGCGTATTGCACATACGTGAGGAGTGAGCGAGTGAAGCTGACGAAGAAGGCCGACGGTCATCACAAATTAGCAATGGTTAAGTTAGAAAGGGCGCACGGTGGATGCCTTGGCACTAGGAGCCGATGAAGGACGGGACTAACACCGATATGCTTCGGGGAGCTGTAAGTAAGCTTTGATCCGGAGATTTCCGAATGGGGAAACCCACTGCCCGTAATGGGGCAGTATCCTTACCTGAATAAATAGGGTATGGAAGGCAGACCCGGGGAACTGAAACATCTAAGTACCCGGAGGAAGAGAAAGCAAACGCGATTTCCTGAGTAGCGGCGAGCGAAACGGAATTAGCCCAAACCAGAAGGCTTGCCTTCTGGGGTTGTAGGACACTCTATATGGAGTTACAAAGGAACGGGGTAGATGAAGAGGCCTGGAAAGGCCCGTCAGAGAAGGTAAAAACCCTGTAGTCGAAACTTCGTTCCCTCCTGAGTGGATCCTGAGTACGGCGGGACACGTGAAATCCCGTCGGAAGCAGGGAGGACCATCTCCCAAGGCTAAATACTCCCTAGTGACCGATAGTGAACCAGTACCGTGAGGGAAAGGTGAAAAGCACCCCGGAAGGGGAGTGAAACAGATCCTGAAACCGTGTGCCTACAAGTAGTCAGAGCCCTATGGTCTTTTTAAGACAACGGGTGATGGCGTGCCTTTTGTAGAATGAACCGGCGAGTTACGATTTCATGCAAGGTTAAGTTGATGAGACGGAGCCGCAGCGAAAGCGAGTCTGAACAGGGCGAATGAGTATGAGGTCGTAGACCCGAAACCAGGTGATCTACCCATGTCCAGGGTGAAGTTCAGGTAACACTGAATGGAGGCCCGAACCCACGCACGTTGAAAAGTGCGGGGATGAGGTGTGGGTAGCGGAGAAATTCCAATCGAACCTGGAGATAGCTGGTTCTCTCCGAAATAGCTTTAGGGCTAGCCTCAGCGTAAGAGTCTTGGAGGTAGAGCACTGATTGGACTAGGGGCCCCCATCGGGTTACCGAATTCAGTCAAACTCCGAATGCCAAAGACTTGTCGCTGGGAGTCAGACTGCGAGTGATAAGATCCGTAGTCAAAAGGGAAACAGCCCAGACCGCCAGCTAAGGTCCCAAAGTATACGTTAAGTGGAAAAGGATGTGGAGTTGCTTAGACAACCAGGATGTTGGCTTAGAAGCAGCCACCATTTAAAGAGTGCGTAATAGCTCACTGGTCGAGTGACTCCGCGCCGAAAATGTACCGGGGCTAAACGTATCACCGAAGCTGCGGATTGACACCGATGGTGTCAGTGGTAGGAGAGCGTTCTAAGGGCGTCGAAGCCAGACCGGAAGGACTGGTGGAGCGCTTAGAAGTGAGAATGCCGGTATGAGTAGCGAAAGAAGGGTGAGAATCCCTTCCACCGAATGCCTAAGGTTTCCTGAGGAAGGCTCGTCCGCTCAGGGTTAGTCGGGACCTAAGCCGAGGCCGAAAGGCGTAGGCGATGGACAACAGGTTGATATTCCTGTACCACCACTTCATCGTTTGAGTGATGGGGGGACGCAGGAGGATAGGGCAAGCGCGCTGTTGGATATGCGCGTCCAAGCAGTCAGGCCGGAAACGAGGCAAATCCCGTTTCCACAAAGGCTGAGCTGTGATGGCGAGGGAAATATAGTACCGAAGTTCCTGATTCCACACTGCCAAGAAAAGCCTCTAGCGAGATGAATGGTGCCCGTACCGCAAACCGACACAGGTAGGCGAGGAGAGAATCCTAAGGTGTTCGAGAGAACTCTCGTTAAGGAACTCGGCAAAATGACCCCGTAACTTCGGGAGAAGGGGTGCTTTTTAGGGTGAATAGCCCGGAAAAGCCGCAGTGAATAGGCCCAGGCGACTGTTTAGCAAAAACACAGGTCTCTGCGAAGCCGCAAGGCGAAGTATAGGGGCTGACGCCTGCCCGGTGCTGGAAGGTTAAGGGGAGAGGTTAGCGTAAGCGAAGCTTTGAACCGAAGCCCCAGTAAACGGCGGCCGTAACTATAACGGTCCTAAGGTAGCGAAATTCCTTGTCGGGTAAGTTCCGACCCGCACGAAAGGCGTAACGATCTGGGCACTGTCTCAACGAGAGACTCGGTGAAATTATAGTACCTGTGAAGATGCAGGTTACCCGCGACAGGACGGAAAGACCCCGTGGAGCTTTACTGCAGCCTGATATTGAATTTTGGTACAGCTTGTACAGGATAGGTAGGAGCCTTTGAAGCCGGAGCGCAAGCTTCGGTGGAGGCGTCGGTGGGATACTACCCTGGCTGTATTGAAATTCTAACCCGCGCCCCTCATCGGGGCGGGAGACAGTGTCAGGCGGGCAGTTTGACTGGGGCGGTCGCCTCCTAAAAGGTAACGGAGGCGCCCAAAGGTTCCCTCAGAATGGTTGGAAATCATTCGCAGAGTGTAAAGGCACAAGGGAGCTTGACTGCGAGACCTACAAGTCGAGCAGGGACGAAAGTCGGGCTTAGTGATCCGGTGGTTCCGCATGGAAGGGCCATCGCTCAACGGATAAAAGCTACCCCGGGGATAACAGGCTTATCTCCCCCAAGAGTCCACATCGACGGGGAGGTTTGGCACCTCGATGTCGGCTCATCGCATCCTGGGGCTGTAGTCGGTCCCAAGGGTTGGGCTGTTCGCCCATTAAAGCGGTACGCGAGCTGGGTTCAGAACGTCGTGAGACAGTTCGGTCCCTATCCGTCGCGGGCGCAGGAAATTTGAGAGGAGCTGTCCTTAGTACGAGAGGACCGGGATGGACGCACCGCTGGTGTACCAGTTGTCTTGCCAAAGGCATCGCTGGGTAGCTATGTGCGGACGGGATAAGTGCTGAAAGCATCTAAGCATGAAGCCCCCCTCAAGATGAGATTTCCCATGGCGCAAGCTGGTAAGATCCCTGAAAGATGATCAGGTTGATAGGTCAGGGGTGGAAGCGTGGTGACACGTGGAGCTGACTGATACTAATAGATCGAGGACTTAACCAATATATATCGGTTCGCTGGCTAATGGCGTCACATCCTGTGACAACGCCAGCATGACCCACATCCTGTGGGCCTGGTGACTGCTTAGCTTCGACAGACGTTGGAGAGCCGGACCGCAAATCCCTCGGATTTGTGAGGACGGATCGAAACGGCCGAGAAGTTAGGAGCCGTAGCTGGACAACATTCATTGTTTTGAAAACATGCAAAAACCTTACCTGTTATCTAGTTTTGAGGGAACAAAATTTCCTCTTGAAAAACTATATCAAAAGAATTATAATAAATATTGTCTTTTGATAGTTAAAAGAATAATGTCTGGTAGTGATGGCGAAGAGGTCACACCCGTTCCCATTCCGAACACGGAAGTTAAGCTCTTCAGCGCCGATGGTAGTTGGGGGATCTCCCCCTGTGAGAGTAGGACACTGCCAGGCAGCATTATTCTAAGTAATGCGAAGACGAGTATTAGGAAACATTATATTATTCCGCAGTAGCTCAGTGGTAGAGCATTCGGCTGTTAACCGAACGGTCGTAGGTTCGAGTCCTACCTGCGGAGCCATGCTTCCATAGCTCAGTAGGTAGAGCACTTCCATGGTAAGGAAGAGGTCAGCGGTTCGAGCCCGCTTGGAAGCTCTCTATTTAAAAGAATTTAGTTATGGCCCCTTGGTCAAGCGGTTAAGACACCGCCCTTTCACGGCGGTAACACGGGTTCGAATCCCGTAGGGGTCACCAGTTTCATATATTTGGAGGATTAGCTCAGCTGGGAGAGCACCTGCCTTACAAGCAGGGGGTCGGCGGTTCGATCCCGTCATCCTCCACCATATTTATGCCGGTGTAGCTCAATTGGTAGAGCAACTGACTTGTAATCAGTAGGTTGGGGGTTCAAGTCCTCTTGCCGGCACCATTTTATGTGGAGGGGTAGCGAAGTGGCTAAACGCGGCGGACTGTAAATCCGCTCCCTCCGGGTTCGGCGGTTCGAATCCGTCCCCCTCCACCATTTTCAGTGACTGATTATATTTTCTTATATTTGGGCATTATATAATTAGTCGATGAATCTGCCTCATAATTTTTGGGCTATAGCCAAGCGGTAAGGCAACGGACTTTGACTCCGTCATGCGTTGGTTCGAATCCAGCTAGCCCAGCCAAGAGCCATTAGCTCAGTCGGTAGAGCATCTGACTTTTAATCAGAGGGTCGAAGGTTCGAGTCCTTCATGGCTCATTAAAACATAAATATATTTCACTTTCTGCAAGAAATTACGATTATTTATAATTAAATGCGGAAGTAGTTCAGTGGTAGAATACAACCTTGCCAAGGTTGGGGTCGCGGGTTCGAATCCCGTCTTCCGCTCCACTGCAAATGTTCAATTGGGGCCTTAGCTCAGCTGGGAGAGCGCCTGCCTTGCACGCAGGAGGTCAGCGGTTCGATCCCGCTAGGCTCCACCATCTAACTACATAACACCAAATATATCGTCTTAAACCGTTAGGTTTAAGGCTTTTTTTATGCATTAAAGATGGGATTGCTAGATGATAACCTATAGTATTCATAGCATCTCGGTTTTTCCTGTGGCCATTTTTTTAATATTCGCTGTATCATATCATCCCCGTGAATTTAAAGAACGTATTGAATATCGTTTTTCTGTTAATCGGAAAACGTATACTTATACATTTTTTTGTCGAGTTGAACCATCTGAATTTTCAGTTATAAAATAGAGAAAAGGAGGATGGATTTATGAGTGTCAAAAAGATAACTATGATTGGGCTGCCGATGGACCTTGGGCAAACCAGGCGGGGAGTCGATATGGGTCCTAGTGCAATCCGTTATGCAGGTGTGGTAGAGAGGTTAGAACGTTTGAATATAGAAGTAGATGACTTGGGAGATATAGCAATCGGACGGCCTAAATTGGTACATAATCCAAACTCAAATCTGAAAAATTTAAAGCTTGTTGCAGAGGCCAACGCATTGCTGGCACATAGAGTCGATGAAATTATTGAAAGTGGCTCCTTTCCGTTGGTACTTGGCGGTGACCATAGCATTGCGATTGGTACACTTGCCGGAACCGCTAAACATTATGAAAACCTGGGTGTTATCTGGTATGATGCACATGGTGATTTAAATACAGAAGAAACATCTCCTTCAGGAAATATTCATGGTATGCCATTGGCTGTAAGTCTCGGATTGGGACATGAGGATCTAGTGAATCTGCATGCCTACACACCGAAAATAAAACCCGAAAATGTAGTGATCATAGGGGCCAGATCTCTTGATGAGGGAGAACGCCAGTTGATTCGTGAGAAAGGCATAAAAGTATTCACCATGCATGAAATTGATCGTTTAGGCATGACTAAGGTGATGGAGGAGGCTATCCGTTATTTAAAGGATAGAACAGATGGTGTTCATTTATCACTTGATTTGGATGGTTTAGACCCGTCAGATGCTCCAGGTGTAGGGACACCGGTCATTGGCGGGATCAGCTACAGGGAAAGTCATCTGGCAATGGAAATGCTGGCGGAAGCAGGTATCATTACATCTGCTGAATTTGTTGAGGTAAACCCTATCTTGGATGAGAGAAATAAAACGGCAACAGTTGCTGTTGCGTTAATGGGTTCGCTTTTCGGCGAAAAACTCCTATAGGCGGTTAAGCTCAATATTAAAAAAACAGTAACCTTCGGGTTACTGTTTTTTAGAAAGATCGAAGTATTTTATGATTAATTTATCTAATTCAGTACTCGCTTCTACAACTTGCTTATCGATCATGGAAGAATAGGATGCCAAGTTTATCATTTTCCTTCTGGATTCCTCTATGCGGTTTAATAAATTTTCCCCTGTCATCACAGCTTCCCTCATTTCCAATCAATCTTTAATTGCTTTTTACCCATATAAGCAATTAGCAAACATAAACTGTAAATCTTTGTTAAAATTAAAGGGGTAATTTTGTAACCTTTTAGCTAGCGATTCGTAAATATCGTATAGCCGCATGAGCGGGGGTAATTTAATTAAATGGAAACAGTCGTTAAAGCGAGAATTAAACAGGTTTTAAAGGGAGACCAAAATGCTTTTGGAGAGCTCGTCGAACTCTATAAGGATAAGGTTTATCAGATTTGCTACAGGATGCTTGGAAACCGACATGAAGCAGAGGATATGGCCCAGGAAGCTTTTGTGAGAGCTTACGTAAATATACGTAGCTTTAATATCAAAATGAAATTTTCCACTTGGCTTTATAGAATTGCGACGAATCTTTGTATCGACCGTATAAGGAAGAAAAAACCGGATTACTATTTAGATGCGGAGGTAGCAGGCACCGAAGGGCTGGATATGTATTCTCAAATAGCAGCCGATTCCGCCCAGCCGGAGGAAGAATTGGAATCTTTAGAGCTTCGGGAAGCCGTACAGGCAGAAATCCTGAAACTGCCTGATAAATATAGATCAGTGATCGTGCTTAAGTATATGGAAGAACTATCGTTGAAAGAAATCAGTGACATTCTTGACCTCCCGGTGGGCACTGTGAAGACCAGGATACACCGAGGCCGGGAAGCATTAAAAAACAAGCTGCGGCATTTATAAAGAGTAGGTGAGCGAAATGAAATGTCCTCAAGAGATAATAGTTTATATGCATGAATTTTTAGATCAAGAAATTAGCAAGGAGCATGAGAACGAATTGAGGCAGCATTTAAAGGGCTGTGAATCATGCCAAAAATACTTCCAGGAATTAAAAAGAACAGAGGCACTTGTGCAAAGTACTTCCAGAATCACAGCTCCCGCTGACTTTACACAAAAGGTCATGTCCAGTCTGCCTAAGGAAAAGCGTAACGTTGGGGCAAGGCGCTGGTTCCGCAACCACCCACTGGTGACTGCAGCATCGCTTTTTATCCTTCTAATGGGAAGCGCTATGTTTTCCACATATAAGCAGGATCAAAATTTCTCGGTAACAAAACAGCCTAACTTAATTGTTCAGAATGAGACGGTAATCGTTCCCCAAGGAAAGACCGTGGAAGGGGATATAGAGGTCCATAATGGGGATATAAGGATTGAGGGTAAAGTAAATGGAGATGTCACCGTCATTAATGGACATCAATATATGGCAGCAGCGGGCAATGTGACTGGTGAGATTGAAGAGGTAGACCAAGTTTTTGAATGGTTATGGTTTAAGATTAAACATTTATTCTAAAAACGAAACTTCAAATATTAAGCTATCCCAGGCTTGCTTGGTTAGATGGACAGTTAGCAATTCACATCAAACCAGCCGGCATCGCGGGATAGCTTTTTTTGGACATCCTATCTAGTATGAATCTATAATGTTTAGGAAAAAGACCGATAAAACTATGTTATAATAATTAAGTTATCATTTTTGAATCAATTGCCTAAAAGCATTGCCGACTGGAGGAAGTAACATGTCGTTAACTAACTTTACTTTCCTTGACTCCTTAGTTAATTTAATTGATATTCTCCTGGTCTGGTTCGTTATATATAAACTCTTGATGGTAATTCGGGGCACAAAGGCGGTTCAGCTTTTAAAAGGGATATTTGTGATTGTTGTAGTCCGAAGCTTGAGCAGTCTTGTAGGATTGAATACCCTCAAATGGTTAATGGATCAGGCTATGACTTGGGGATTTCTGGCGATTATTATCATTTTTCAGCCAGAGCTGCGGCGTGCATTGGAACAGCTGGGGAGAGGAAAGCTTTTCTCACGAAGTGCCGCTCAGGAGGAAGAAGAGCAAGACCGATTAGTTGAAGAAATAGTTAAGGCCACTGCCTATATGGCCAAACGTCGCATAGGTGCTTTAATCTCAGTTGAAAGAGAGACAGGGTTAAGCGACTATATTGAAACTGGTATTCCGCTGGGATCCCTTGTTTCAAACGAATTATTAATTAATATCTTTATTCCGAACACCCCGCTCCATGATGGAGCTGTTATTATCCAGAATAACCAGGTTGCCGCTGCAGCTTGTTATCTGCCTCTTTCAGAGAGCCCATTTATTTCGAAGGAACTAGGTACAAGGCATAGGGCTGCTCTAGGAGTAAGTGAGGTAACAGATAGCGTTACAATTATCGTGTCTGAGGAAACCGGCAATATCTCTCTTACGAAAAATGGAGAATTGCATCGAGACTTGGATCAAGAAACATTCAGAGCTATTCTAATGGATGAACTTGTTAACGATAATAAGGCTGCTTCTTCGACACGCTGGAATTGGAGGGGGAAGAAAAATGGATAAATTCATGAATAGCACCTGGTTTATCAGAGCTGTTGCTCTTGCATTGGCTGCGTTGTTATTCACATCTGTTAACATAGATCCTGAATCCAATAAGAATACACTAGGGTTCTCTTCTCCAGAAATTGATACAGAAACAGTAAAAGACGTTCCGGTCGAGATTGTGTATGATAGAGAAAACCTTGTTGTGACAGGGGCTCCCAAGACAGTGGATGTCACTTTAAAGGGTGCAAGACCGCTTGTTATCAATGCCAAAAATTTAAGGGAGTTCAAAGTTTATATAGACTTGTCTGATCCAAAAATTTTATTGGGCAAAAAGCGAGTTCCATTAAAGTTAAAGAATATTAATGAAAAATTATCCGCTACTATTAATCCTGGTTATGCCGAAGTGACTATTCAGGAAAGGGTTACCAGAGAGTTTCCTGTAGAACCAGACTTTAATCGTTCATTATTAGAGGAAGGTTATACAGCCGACAAAGTAATGGTGGACCCCCAGTCAGTCAAGATTACCGGAGCAAAAGACATCATTGATCAAGTTTCGGTGGTTAAAGCATTGGTGGAATTAAATAGAGGAATTGACGAAACTGTGCACCGTGAAGCAAGAGTAAGTGCGCTTGATAAAAACTTAAATAAACTTAATGTGGTAATCGAGCCGGAGGTTGTAAATGTTTCTGTGGTTGTCAGTATAGCTTCAAAAACCGTTCGCATTATACCTGTGCAGACTGGATCTCCAGCAGGTGACACCGAAATTGCAAGCATAAATGCAGAGCCGAGGGAAGTCACATTGTATGGGAAACAGGAAGTGCTTCGAAATATTGACCAGATCACCGTCCCGGTTGACGTAAGCGATATAACGGATGACGAAGAAGTGACGGTGCCCCTTCCTCTTCCTGATAATGTAGCCAGGATGTCGAGGGACACAGTAAAGGTAAACATCAAAACATCAAGAGCGGCGCCCGACACAGCACAGGAGCAAAAAGATAACGCAAATAGCGATCAAGAGGCTGCAGCTGAAACGACAACAAAAAATATAGACAATCTGACAATAGAGACCGTGGGCATCCCGGATGGCAAACAAATCGAATTCCTTACTCCGAATGATGGCAAGGCAGGCATAATCCTCACGGGCAATCCAGACGAGCTGGATCAGGCAGATACAGACACAATACAATTATCTGTCGATGTGAGCGGACTGGATAATGGGAAACATGATATTCCCATCCAAGTGAAGGTGCCAAGCGGAATAAAGTGGGAACTTGAGAATAAAACTGCGACCATCTCGGTGAGTGACGCCAACGCAGAATAATAGAAAGCATAAGTGAAAGCAATTCAATGCATAATTCCACGAAGGAGCGAATCGAAATGGGTAAATATTTTGGTACTGACGGAGTAAGAGGAGTTGCCAATAGTGAATTGACGCCCGAAATGGCGTTCAAACTTGGCCGTTTTGGAGGATATGTATTAACAAAAGATAAGGAGCGCCCTAAAGTTTTGATTGGACGAGATACAAGAATATCCGGACATATGCTTGAAGGTGCCCTTGTGGCAGGACTGCTTTCCATAGGGGCAGAGGTGATGCGACTGGGAGTGATCTCCACTCCGGGAGTCGCTTACTTGACAAAGGCTCTAAGTGCCGAGGCCGGTGTAATGATTTCTGCATCGCATAATCCGGTAGCTGATAATGGAATAAAGTTTTTTGGCCCAGACGGCTTTAAGCTTTCTGATGCACAGGAAGAAGAAATAGAAAAACTTATCGATATAGAGGAAGATCGGTTACCTAGACCTGTTGGCAAAGACTTAGGTCATGTGAATGATTATTTTGAGGGCGGGCAGAAGTATATCCAATATCTGAAGCAAACGGTAGATGAGGATTTTACAGGTATCCACATTGCACTTGACTGCGCTCATGGAGCTACGTCATCGTTAGCTACTCATCTTTTCGCTGATTTGGATGCTGATATATCGACAATGGGTGCTTCCCCAAATGGATTGAATATTAACGAAGGAGTAGGATCTACCCACCCAGAAGCTTTGGCGGCCTTCCTTACTGAAAAAGGTGCGGATATAGGACTTGCGTTCGACGGGGATGGCGACCGTTTAATTGCTATTGATGAGAATGGAAATATTGTGGATGGCGATCAAATCATGTACATCTGTGCCAAATATTTAAAAGAACAAAACCGATTAAAGCACTCTACTGTGGTCTCCACTGTAATGAGTAATCTTGGTTTTTACAAAGGGTTAGGGGTGCATGGCATTCAAAGCGTGCAGACTGCAGTAGGGGATCGTTATGTAGTAGAACAAATGAAAAACGGCGGTTACAACCTCGGCGGCGAACAATCGGGACATATTATTTTCCTCGATTACAATACAACAGGCGATGGGTTATTAACAGGTTTACAGCTTGTTAATATTATGGCTGTAACCAAAAAATCTCTGTCTGAGCTGGCAAGCGAGATGAAGAAGTACCCACAGGTGCTGATAAATGTCAGAGTGTCAGATAAATATGGGGTTACTGAAAATGCTAAAGTACATGAAGTCATCCGACAGGTTGAGGAAGAGATGGATGGAAACGGCAGGATTTTAGTACGCCCTTCCGGTACTGAGCCATTGGTCCGTGTTATGGCTGAAGCTCCAACTGAAGAATTATGCCGGGAATATGTAGAGCGGATTGTTTCTGTGGTAGAGGCAGAAATGGGTCTGGAAGGGTAACCTTCATACGGTGCACGTATCATGCATAAGAGGAACTACTTTTCCTCTTATGCATATTTTTATATAAAGGAGGTTTAGCAAGTGACCTACCAGGGTAAAAGTGTTGGAAGTGCCTTTTGCTGGTATATCCATTGTTCCTAATTTAGACTTGAAAATCTCAGCCATAGGCAGCCATGGCGATAATTCCTATTGACGGATCCCGGTCTATAAGGTATGATTATCCTGTTTTTGATGGTTCATTTGCAAAAACATATCCTATAAAGAAGGGCGGGCAGTATAAAGTTTAAATAATTATAGCGCCTGGACTAAGCAGGACGAAAAGCTTAGTTGACGAGGAGGAGGTTTATCGAAGATTCGGCGGATGCCTCCCGGCTGAAAGTGCACAGCCGCAAGAATTTCTATTTTAAAACAGTCTGGCAACGGGCTGCACAAAGGATGGAAAATGCACAAAACTAAAATTTTACAGAGATGAGGGGGCAGGTCTGCCCCCGGCAAGGCCTGTTCCCCCTAATCGGTATAGGAGGAACGCCATTTATGTGTGGTATTGTTGGATATATAGGAAAACAGGATGCGAAAGAGATTCTGTTGAAGGGCTTGGAAAAGCTGGAGTACAGGGGATATGATTCTGCAGGTATAGCAGTGAAGAATGCGGATGGAATCCAAGTATTCAAGGAAAAGGGGCGTATTGCTGACCTGCGTGCCATCGTTGATGAAAATGTTGCTGCTAATACAGGTATCGGCCACACTCGATGGGCAACCCATGGAGTTCCAAACCGAAGCAATGCACACCCTCACCAAAGCACTTCCGGCCGTTTAACCCTTGTGCATAACGGCGTCATTGAAAACTATGATCTTTTAAAACGTGAATATTTACAGGATGTGGCATTCCAAAGTGACACGGATACTGAGGTTGTCGTTCAGCTTATAGAAAAATTCGTCAATGACGGATTGGAAGTTGAGGAAGCATTCCGTAAAACGTTGACGCTGTTAAAAGGGTCATATGCATTCGCATTGTTAGATTCACAAAATGAGCAAACCATTTTTGTAGCTAAAAACAAAAGCCCTCTATTGGTAGGAGTTGGAGAAGGCTTTAATGTGGTAGCGTCTGACGCAATGGCAATGATTCAGGTAACTGACCAATTCCTTGAACTTATGGATAAGGAAATGGTAATCGTAACGAAGGACAGCGTCTCTATTCAAAAGCTGGATGGAGCAGAGGTCACTCGTGAACCGTTTACTGCGGAGCTTGATGCAAGCGATATAGAAAAGGGCACATATCCTCATTATATGCTAAAGGAAATTGATGAGCAGCCGGCTGTGATGCGTAAAATCATTCAAGCGTACCAGAATGATGAGGGCAAGCTGACCATTGATTATAATATTGCTGAAGCCATGAACGAGGCTGACCGAGTTTATATCATCGCATGCGGAACCAGTTATCATGCCGGTCTCATCGGTAAGCAATTGATTGAAAACATGGCTAAAATACCGGTAGAAGTTCACGTAGCTTCTGAGTTCGTATACAATATGCCATTACTGTCTGAAAAACCTTTGTTCATCTTCATTTCACAAAGCGGTGAAACTGCAGATAGCCGTGCGGTTCTTGTTGCAATTAAGGAGCTTGGCTATAAGGCTTTGACCATTACAAACGTGCCTGGCTCTACACTTTCACGTGAAGCAGATTATACATTATTGCTGCATGCCGGTCCTGAAATTGCAGTTGCCTCCACAAAGGCATATACCGCACAAATTTCAGTTCTTGCTATTCTTGCAAATGTCACAGCTGCATTCCGTAACCAGGAAGTAAACTTTAACCTTGTGAAGGAACTAGGTATTGTTGCATCTGCAATGGAAGCACTTTGTGATTCCAAAGAAGCAATGGAAGAGATCGCTCGCGAGTATTTATCTGTTACTCGAAATGCCTTCTTTATCGGCCGTGCAATGGACTATTTTGTAGGACTTGAGGGTGCCCTTAAGCTGAAGGAAATCTCTTACATTCAGGCTGAAGGTTTTGCTGGCGGTGAATTAAAGCACGGAACAATTGCCTTGATTGAAGACGGTACTCCGGTTATTGCCCTAGCGACACAGGAAAACGTAAACTTAAGCATTCGCGGTAACGTAAAAGAAGTAGCAGCCCGCGGAGCAAACCCATGCATTATCTCGATGAAGGGTCTTGAAACCGAAGGAGACCGCTTCGTAATTCCAGAAGTGCATGAATTATTAACACCTCTTGTCTCTGTTATACCGTTGCAGTTATTAGCTTACTATGCAGCATTGCATAGAGATTGTGATGTTGATAAGCCACGTAACCTTGCAAAATCAGTTACTGTGGAATAATATAAGTAAAAAAGCTGCCTCTTAATTACCTTCCTTTCCAGGCAATGGGACTAGATGTTTGAAAGATTATCCCCGAGCAAGGAAAGAATGGAGGCAGTTATGTTTACAAAATAGCACAAAGAACCGAGCGTGTATGATTGATATCGCATCTCGGTTCTTTTTTAATCAAACGTTTGATTAAAACGGAGGAAATCCTGATATATAAGCAATTGTGGCGTTAATCAAACGATTGATTAAATGTCCATCGCGCAACGTCATACTTATGGGAATGTCATTCTTCAAATCAGACCCATTTGCTACCTGATCATACGAAAAAAGAGAGCGATTGTCGCTCTCTTTTTGTTTATATAAAATTGACCATGTGTTTCTATTTTGCAGGAGCTGCCTTTGCGTCTGTGATTGTTGCTTCATTTCTTATCAGATAAGACGTCACTAAAGCCAAAATGCTTCCGAAGAATCCAAAAATAAATAAATGATGGATGCCTTGCATGAAGCTTGATTCGCTTGCTAGAAGTGCACCCATGATCGTGACTCCAATCGCCGTACCCATGTTTCTGCAGAACATGAAGAATGAAGTGGAAATACCCTTTTCATGCGCTCCAACCAGCTGCTGAGATCCAATCAATCCCACAGTAGACAGCAGACCAAAGGCTAATCCCTGGACAATCATAATTCCAAATACATACCAGAAACCATGATTTTCATTTAAGAGCAGGAGTAAAATTCCTGAGAACAGTAACAATGCGTTCCCACTGATAAGCAAAATGCGATATCCATATTTCATGATCCATTTTCCTGCAGGAACCGCGACTGCCATCCAGCCTGCAGCGACTCCCAAGAGAGCAAACCCGCTCAGGAATAGAGAAAGACCGGCTATGTTTTGCAGGAACAGGGGAATGAAGCTTGATGTACCGAAAAGTGCTGCCGTCCCTATAAAAGCATTGATATTGATCCATGAAATCGTCTTATTTTTGAACATCGTCAACGGTACAATTGGAGAAGCCTGTTTTTTCTCATAGAAATAGAAAGCTATAAGAAGAGCTATTCCCAAAATGGTATATAATAATTTGTTTTCTTCGACTACCGTAACGAGCAGCAGGAATGTTACACCAGCGGCAAAGAGCAGTGCACCGATATAATCTATGCTAGCTTTCTTTGGCTGATACTCTTCCTTATAAGGCATAAGGGTAAGGAATGCGATTATGCATATAGGCAAATTAATAAAGAAAATCCATCTCCATGTCATAAACTCGACGAACAAGCCCCCAAGAAGGGGAGCAAGAATGGCGGATATTCCCCACATCGCTGTGAAAAGTGCCTGGATCTTCCCGCGTTTTTCCATGGGGAATAGATCGCCTGCAATAATAGCAGGAAACGGCATCATAAAGCCCGCTCCAATGCCCTGCACGGCGCGGAAGATGACTAATTGAACCATATTGGCTGATATACCGCAAAGTAATGAGCCTGCCAAAAATAATAGAATGCCTGAAGCAAAGACTCTTTTCCTGCCGAATAAATCAGATAATCTGCCGGCTACAGGAGACAATATCGTAGTAGTAATCATATAGGCTGCAAACGACCACGCATAAAGGTCAAATCTGCCCAGCTCCTTGGAAATGACAGGCATTGTTGTATTCATGATTGTCGTATCGATGGATGCTACCAGCATAGCGAGTACGATACTTATCATTACAGAAGTTCTGCTTTTCATATATTTGATTCCTTTCTTTTCATGTAGAGAAGGATTATACCATAACTTTATAAAATATAGTGTGTATAATAGCTCATAATTTTTTATAACATACCGTTTCAAAAGGTAACGGGCTGATATCAAATTTCTAAGGGGTGAAATGATGAAAGACTATGTAAAATTTGATTTGCATACGCATCATGAACGATGTGGCCATGCTAAGGGGACAATTCGCGATTACATAGAGAGTTCCATTGAAAAAGGATTACAGATAATCGGCATTTCCGATCACACTCCCTATTTTTCAAGTAAAGAGGACCAGCCACACCCAAATATTGCGATGGCAAAAAGCCAATTTGAAGAATATATAACCGAGGTGCTCCGTTTAAAAGAACAGTATAAAAATCAAATAGAAGTTCTGCTTGGGATAGAAGCAGACTTCTTTCCGGAATATGCAGAAGCCTATCGCAAAATCTTCAAGCCCTATCCATTTGATTATATTATCGGTTCAGTGCATCATCTAGACGGTGTAAGCATCTTTGACAAGAACCGTTGGGAGGGGCTTAGCAGTCAGGAAAAAATTAAAACAAAGGAATCCTATTATGAGCTAATTGAGCAATCTGCCAGCAGCGGCATGTTTCAGGTACTTGGCCATATCGATGCTATGAAGGGCTATTACCCGGCCTTTTCTGCTATTGAGACGGATGTGGTTGAGAAGACCTTAAAGACCATTGGGGAGAATGATATGGCAATAGAAATCAATACATCCGGCAAAACCAAATATTGCGGTGGATGGTATCCAGCAAATGAAATTCTGGAAAGGGCTCTTTTTCATAATGTGAAAGTGACATTTGGCTCAGATGCCCATAACCCTGACCGTATTGCTGACGAATTTGAAGAGGTAAGGAAGCTTCTGAAGGAGATAGGTTTCAGACAATGGGCTTATTTCAGACAGCAGAAAAGGGTCATGACAGACTTATGAAGCTATGCTTGATTAACGCGAAAAAGACAGATATACGAATAGAAACCGGAGAGTTTCCACATAGAGATTAACACAAATGACAAATATTATATTATTATTGATGGGAACACATTCTTAAAGGGAATGATTTTGATGTTTCGATACCAAAATATAATTATTGAATTTATATTTTGGGAGGGCAGCTATCTGATACCTAAGGCACTTGCTCCAATAACCGTCAATTTCGAAAAAAATTTAGGAGCATATATCGAGCCCAATGACTGGATGGAACATATTCTGTAAAATGATGCAATAAGGGATAGACCAGCCATCTTCGGCTGGTCTAAATTTTTTGATGTTCAGTACTCTAGCATCGTTTCTCATTCCTGTGTTTTTTCAATGAATTCATATAGGAAGGATTCTCCGTTACGATAAAAACGGGGGTCATAGATTCCTAATTTTTTGTCATCATCGACAATTACCACGAATGGTGACCATTCATATAAAGTCTTAGCTCTCGGGTTTTCAGCAAATAACCGATCCAGGCTTGCATCTTCGCTGGAATGAATCCTATTTTGCAGTTTTCCTTGTGTAAAAATAGAATCGGTAATAATGTCAACTGTTTGTTTATCTTTCGCAATTACTGTGAACTGCCATGGGATAAACCTTGCTGATAATGCCACCTGTTCATAGCCTGGTTTATATTGTTGATAGAGCAGATAACCTTGTGCGGACTGAATGACTACGTGCAGCACTACCATCACCCAGGCCAGTCGAAAAATGGAATAGTCCTTCATTGAGTTTCGCAGTTTTGATATGACAAAGGCTAATAAAAATATAAACCAAAAGACGAAATCTATAATAGAAATGGTGCCAGTTGCCAGACGCACTGATATGAAAGGTTCTAAATATCCAGTTCCCCAAGCATTCAAGACATCGCTGGTATCGTGAATAAAGACTGCAATGAGCGATATATAGAAATGCCTCATATTTTTTTGGCGGAATATCAGGAAATTCAGCAGGAACAGCAATAAAGCCCAAACCGGAATCATGATCAGGGAATGCGTAATCCCTCTATGCCACATTTGATACTGCCCGCTCGAATCCCAAAACTGTGAAATAATATCTATATCAGGGATTTGACTGGCCGCAATCGAAGTGAAAAGCAATGCGTATTTTTCCTTTTTGCTCATTTCCTCTTTATTGACAGCTTTATAAATGCCAACACCAAATAATGTATGTGTTACAGAATCCATTTCAACACCAGCCTATATATTTTTTTTATCGATATAAATATTGTCACAAAAAATAAGTAATCTAGCGAGCATTTTGCGCTCAGAAGGCGATTGTGTAAATATTGAAAGAATAGTAATGTGGATTCTATAAGAGCTAGAAGCGATAGTACAAACTGTATAAATGCGATATACGAATAAAAATTATTTAGGAGGATGATGGAATGGTTAAACATAATAATGTGATTGAAGAAGCAATGAAATCACTGGCGGCAACCAAAGAAAAGGTAAGCACTGACCCGTGCAGGCTGAAATTCCATGTAACAGCGCCTGCTTTCTGGATAAATGATCCTAATGGTTTTAGTTTTTTTAAGGGGGAATACCATTTATTTTATCAGCACCATCCGTACTCGCCCGAATGGGGACCGATGTATTGGGGGCATGTAAAAAGTAAGGACCTGGTCCATTGGGAACAGCTGCCGATTGCCCTTGCGCCTGATCAGGAATATGACAAGGATGGATGTTTTTCGGGAAGCGCCATTGAAAAGGATGGGGAACTTTACCTCATGTATACAGGGAATGTATGGACAGGTCCGGATCATGATACCGATTTAAAACAGGTTCAGTGCCTGGCGTTTAGCGAGGATGGGGTACATTTCAAGAAGCTTCTGGAGAATCCGGTTATAAAGGAGGCTCCGGACGGCGATGTCCATCCGTTTCATTTTCGCGATCCAAAAGTATGGAAGCAGGGTGAATTCTACTACTGCATTTTGGGTTCGAGAACCAAAAGCCATATTGGACAAGTATTGTTATATAGGTCTCATGATTTAATAGTGTGGGAATTCGTAAATATTGCCGCTAAGGCCGAAGGGAACTTAGGGTATATGTGGGAATGCCCTGATCTCTTCCATTTGGGTGGTTATGATGTATTGATGATGTCGCCTCAAGGCATGGAACCCGAGGGGAACCTGTATCATAATTTACATCAAGCTGGTTATGTTCTTGGTTCCATGGACTATGATAAAGGAATTCTAAGCCATGGGGAATTCCACTTGCTGGACTATGGATTTGATTTTTATGCTCCGCAAACCCTGACGGATGACCAGGGAAGAAGGATTATGATTGCCTGGATGGCAATGTGGGAAAGCGAGATGCCTGAACAGTCAAATTCATGGGCCGGAGCCATGACGATCCCTAGAGAGTTGAAGATGAAAAAAGGCAAAATTTTTAGCACGCCAGTTGCGGAATTGCAGCAGCTTCGTACAGATCAGGTTACATATGAGAATATAAAGATCAGCGGGGAGCAATCCCTTGATGGTATCAGTGGAGAAGTATTTGAATTGGAGGTTGCTATAGATCCAAAAAGTGCAATTCAATTTGGTCTTAAGCTTCGCGTAGGAAACCAAGAGGAAACAGAATTGCTATATGACAAAGACAGCGGGACGCTTTCGCTGGATCGCAGCGTTTCTGGTTCTGGGCCAACTGGAGTCCGTTCTGCTGATATTGACTTAATTGATTCTATGCTTAAGTTACATATATTCATCGATTCTTCTTCCGTGGAGGTTTTTGTTAATGGAGGCGAAAAGGTGATGACAGCCCGTATTTATCCCGATAAACAGTCGACAGGAGTCACTTTCTTCAGTGATGAGCAAATAGAAATCATAAAAGTGAATAAATGGGGGCTATCCAGGTAGCCGCATTGCCCTTTGATGCGTGAATTTTATTCTGCATCAAAGGGTGTTTTCGTTTTATTTGTGATTAAACAAATATAACGAGACAAACAGCAGAAGGATTGCCATTATTTTTTTTCCATCCAACGGGATTTGGTTACCCCCAAGGAGACCGAAATGGTCAATAAGGGCCCCAATTACAATTTGTCCTGCAACCACGCCTATAAGAGTGGAAGCAACACCTATTTTCGGTACAACCAGAACAGACATATATACATAAAATGCACCTAACAGACCACCGAACAATTGCCATTTGGGAACAGTACCGACAGATATTATATTACCCCTACCAAAAAACAAAGTCATAAAAAACAATGCTGCTGTTCCAATACAAAAGGATACGAATGCTGATTCAATTGCCCCGACCCTCTTGCCTAATGTACCGTTGATTTGTACTTGAAAGGCGATTGCGATGCCCCCAATGACAGCCAGTAATGGAAAGATAAATTTCACGTTCTTAACTCCTTACTCCCTTTTTGCTAACCATTCCATTATACTGCAATAGAAATAACTATACCTTGTAAATTGCTCGTATTTAAGAAACATAGGTACTATAGTACATATTGCAAGACAAAAGGAATCCTATTGTTATTATAAAAAATGTCTCATCTTTTTTGTTATAATTCCTGCAATGTCTAAGCACTATAAGGGGGAGTTGAACGATTTAGGGTGTATATGAAAAAAATTATATAAAGATGAGTAGACGCTCAAGTCGTGTTAATTGACTTTAGGGCGTATAAATGTGAAAAATGGGTAATATCCCAATGAGAAATGCAACAATTATTTTGAATAAGGGAAAAAAAGCAGCGAAAGGATGTACCTTGCATGCCAACATTATTAGATTCATTTCAACTCAAGGGACTACAGCTAAAAAACAGGATTGTTATGCCTCCGATGTGCCAATACTCTGTTATGGCAAAGGATGGCAAGCCGAATGATTGGCACTATACCCATTATACAAGCCGCGCTGTTGGGGGTGCAGGCTTAATCATCATGGAGATGACAGATGTTGATCCAGACGGGCGTATCACAGATTACGACTTGGGCTTATGGTCGGACGAACAAATTCCTGCATTCAAGCGAATTGTAGAATCATGCCAAGCTTACGGAGCAAAGGTGGGCATACAAATTGCTCATGCCGGAAGAAAAGCAGAGGACGCAGAAGTGCCAGTTTCCTCATCAGCGATTCAGTTTTCCGAGGATTATAAGCAACCGAGAGAATTGACCACGGACGAAGTGAAAGAAATGGTAGGCAAATTTGAATCGGCTTTTAAACGTGCCCTCGAAGCAGGAGTCGATGTAATTGAGATTCATGCAGCACATGGTTATTTGATTCACCAATTCCAATCTCCGCTAACCAATAAGCGTGAAGATGTTTACGGACAGGATAGGAGCCTTTTTGGGGTGGAAATCGTGAAGGCAGCCCGCCGGGTAATGCCTGAATCAATGCCGCTTATTATGAGGATTTCTGCAGTAGAGTATGCTGATGGCGGTTACGACCTTCCATACTCAATTGAGCTGGCGAAGCGATTCCAGGAGGCTGGAGTTGATATATTCCATGTATCCTCCGGCGGAGAAGGTACAAAAGGCCCAGCGTCAGCTGGTCCGGGGTATCAGCTGGATTTAGCCAAGGAAATCAAGGGCGCATTGAATATTCCAACGATTGCTGTGGGAAGAATGGAAGATATTCAGCTAAGTGATGAGGCAGTACGTGAAGGCAAAGCAGATCTAGTAGCAGTAGGCCGGGGCATGCTTCGAAACCCATATTGGGCCAATGAAGCGTCCATAGCATTGGGAGGAAAACCTCTGACTCCGAAGCCAGTTGCTGCAGCCTACAGTATTAGATAGGAAATAAGATTTAACAAATGGCGGAGTGCAGATATGCGGCCTCCTCTAGAGAGAACTAAGTATTTAGTAATCATCTTCAAAAATACGGGAGGTACTTAAGATGGCTGATTCAAAACGTGTTCTTATGGTTGTTACAAATCATACTACGATCACAGATGATCATAAAACTGGACTGTGGTTAGAAGAGTTTGCAGTACCGTATCTGCTTTTTAAGGAAAAAGGCTATAATGTGAAAGTGACAAGTATTGAAGGTGGAGAAGTTCCGCTAGATCCAAATAGCATCAACGAAAAAAATCCTGACTGGGAGACAGCAGAACAGGAACTTAAAGATACTGCTAAACTGAGTGCGGATGACGCAAACGGGTTTGATGCGATCTTCCTTCCAGGTGGTCATGGAACTATGTTTGATTTTCCCGATAATGAAATCCTGTTAAATATCCTGCAGCAGTTTGCAGAAGAAGGCCGTGTGATTGGTTCTGTGTGCCATGGTCCTGCAGGCCTGGTCAATGTCACTTATAAAGATGGCACGCCTTTAGTTAAGGGAAAAACTGTGACTGCGTTCACCGATGAAGAAGAAATCGAAATGGAGCTAGATGTGCATATGCCATTTATGCTCGAGTCTACCTTAAGGCTGCGGGGTGCAAACTTCGTATCCGGGGAAAAATGGACAGATTTCTCTGTACGTGATGGAAATCTGATTACAGGGCAAAACCCTCAATCAAGCAAAAGCACGGCTGACAAAGTCGTAGAAGCTTTAGAAAATCAAGCTTAATTATGTTTAAAAAGTACCGGCCGCACCGGTACTTTTTCAATTAAAAATAGAAGGAGGAGACACAATGCCATTTATAACGGTTAAAGTACTGGAAGGAAAAACGGAGGAACAAAAAAGGACTTTGGTTAAGAAAATGACAGAGGCGGTAACAGAATCCTTTGGAGTGGAAGCGGAAAAGGTATTTATCTTTTTTGAAGACCTCAAAAAGGAAAACTACGGGAAACAAGGGGAGTTATTCTCCTATTTGGACAATTCATCTGATAAATAAAATAGTACAGAAAAAACGTTTTGTCCCCAAATTATGACAGAGAGAAATTAACATAAAGATGTATGAGAACCTCCTGATTTGCTTGGGAGGTTTTTAATTTTTCACCAGAATTTTCCCGTATTATTTACTTTTTTAACCCGCGGGTTTGTCGAAACAATTATTGAATATTTCACAATTGTTTGTTGAAATATCAAATATAAAATTGTATGATACATCTGAAAACGTTTTCATGAAATCGATTTCAGAAATAAGTGCTTGCGTAAAAAGGGGGAGGGTTGATTGGCTACGATTGCCGATGTAGCCAGAGCGGCAGGGCTATCCAGTGCTACGGTTTCAAGAGTGATTAACAATCATCAGTATGTTTCTGAAGAGAAAAAACAACTGGTTTATCAAGCAATGGAAGCTTTAAACTATTTTCCTAACGCATCTGCCCAAAAGCTGCGCAGTAAAAAAACAAATACAATTGGTGTCATGATCCCACAGCTAACCAATCCGTTCTTCACGTATCTGCTTGAAGGAATTGACCGAATTGCGACCGAGCATGATTATCAGCTATTAGTTTGCCAAACAAAAAATAACAGATTTAAGGAACTGCACTTTTTAAATTACTTGAAGGCAAAGCAGGTAGACGGCATCATTTTAACATCTATTGAAAATGATTGGGCGACTATTGCTGACTATCATACATACGGTCCAATCGTTTTGTGTAATGAATACACATACCAAATGCTTGTTCCGATGGTCCGGTTAGACCAGCAAGAAGGGGCTTACATTGGAACACGCCATTTAATTGAAAAGGGTCATCGTGCAATCGGCTATTGCTTTGGAGGGAATACTTCACAGCTTACGATTGACCGGCATGCAGGATACAGAAGGGCATTGAATCAATTTGGAATTCCTTACAAAAAGGACTGGATTTTTAGAGATGCCTATGATTTGGAGGACGGAAAAAGGGTCTTTCGGAACACGCTTGAGATGGACAACCCGCCAACTGCGTTCTTTACGGGCAGTGATCAGGTTGCAGCAGGAATTGTTAAAGAAGCAATAAGCCATGGTTTTTCAGTACCCGGGGATATATCAGTGATCGGGTTCGATGACCAGCCGATTGCCAGTGTCTTGGAGCCGACACTGACTACTATAAAACAGCCTGCTGAAGAAATAGGCTCCAATGCAATGAATTTGATGATCAAATGCCTGGAAAATCATATTGATCCGAGTGAAATGGATATTCAATTACCGTTACAGCTGATTGTACGCCAATCGACTTAATCGAAAAATAATAGGGGGCCAAACAATGAAGAGGCTTAAGAAAATGAAACTCTTTTCTGGTGTATTAGCTGCTTCACTTATGCTTGCTGCATGCAGTTCTAATGAAACCGGAAGCGATACCAAGAAAGATGATACGAAAACAGACAATAAAGAAGAAACAGTAACGCTGGTATATGCACGCGGTAAGGATGTAACAAAAGGTACATCGGAAATGGTCAAGGCATTCGAAGCTAAACACCCAAACATTAAGATTAAGTTCCGTGAAATGCCGGCAGATACTGGCCAGCAGCATGACCAATATGTCACGGCATTCAACGCAAAATCCTCCGAGATTGATGTTATTGACATGGATGTTATTTGGCCGGCAGAATTCGCACAGGCAGGGTATGTATTGCCACTGGATCGCTTTATCGAACAGGATGGCATCGATTTGAACACGTATAACCAGGGTGCTCTTGCTGCTTCCCAATTCAACGGCAAGCAATGGGCATTGCCAAAGTTCATTGACGGCGGGCTATTGTTCTACAGAAAAGACCTTGTTAAAGAAGATGAAATTCCAAAAACATGGGATGACCTGATTAAACAGGCTAAAGCGAAAAAGGGGCAAGGCGGAACAAAATTCGGCTACATCCTTCAGGCCAAACAATATGAAGGGCTTGTATGTAATACGATTGAATTCGTTGCCTCATATGGCGGTGCATTCATTGACGAGAACAGCAACGTAGTGGTTAACTCACCTGAAACAATTAAGGGTCTAAAGAAATTAGTTGAAATCGCGAAGTCTGATTTTGTACCGGGGAATGTAACAACATTTGCAGAAACAGAATCTGACCAAGCGTTCATTGAAGGACAAACAGTGTTCTTGCGTAACTGGCCGTATGAATTCGCAAGTGCGAATGATCCTTCCAAATCAAAAATTGTAGATAAAGTAGGCATTGCTCCGCTTCCTGCTGGAGACAAAGGGTCTGCAGCTGCCCTGGGCGGCTGGCAGGCAGGAATCAACAAATATTCCAAGCATCCAAAAGAAGCATGGGAATTCCTGAAGTTCATGGCAGGACCTGAAGGGCAAAAGATTGATGCAATCCACGGAGGCCACGCACCAACTATTACAAGTCTTTACCAGGACCAAGAAATCTTAAAGGCAAACCCTACATTTGGGGATAAAGGTTTTGTTGAAGGTCTAAATTCAGCAGTATCTCGTCCAGTGGCACCAAACTATCCGGAAATCTCCGAAATTATTCAAATCGAGGTTTCAAAAGCCATTGCTGGACAGCAAACAGTGGAAGAAGCAGTTAAAAACATGGAAACACAAATGAAAGCAAAACTAGTCAAGTAATGTTCTCTTTTAAAATGGAATAGCCTCGTTTCTTTGGAGGCTATTCCATTTTCTGTAATTTTCATACAGTTTGAACGGCCAGCTAAAACATCGGCGTCAGACGCTTTTTCACAAGTCAAGGAGCGCATGATTATAAAGTATCTGGTCGTTTCCAAAAATAAAGGAGGGTGCCCCTTGGATAACCAACCCGTGGTAATTAATAAAGAAAATCAAAGCGGGGTTATTACGCAGAAGACCAAGAAGAGGACAAAAAAGGGCAAAGCGTCAGAAAGCAAACTTGGATATTTACTGGTCGCACCTGGACTGATCCTTATTTTAGTCATTGCTATCTGGCCGGTATTGCAATCATTTTACTTTAGTCTTTTTGATTTGAAATTGAATAATCCAACAAAGTCGGAAGCCCATTTAAACTATAGCATAGATCTGGATCGGTACTTAAACAATTATCCCTTCCTTGTAGGCGGAATCAATAATGAAATCCGGGCTGGAAACGCTCCTGAGCAATTGACGGAAATAAAAGATAGGCTTACTAAAATTGATGAGAAAATCCAGTCCTCCGATGGAGTAAAAGCTCCTTATCAGAAGGTGGATGAGCAGCTGGCCAATTTTGAGCCGGTCGACGCCGAGCTGAGCATCGCTGAATTGGAGCAGGATGTTGCGGAATCAGTACTAAAAGAAGTGAATGATATAAACGGAGATCTTACTAAGCTTGCAGCTGAAACAGAGTTTGCCCAGAAGGACAAGCTGCTTGGCCTGTCAGCCGGCCTTGCAGATTCCATTATTGAGCCCAACTTCATTGGCTTTAGGCATTATCAAGATAACTTCTCGGACAGCCGCATGTGGAAAGCTCTTGGAAATACTTTAATGTTTACTGTGATCTCAGTGGGAGTCGAACTAGTGTTAGGACTTGCCATTGCTCTATTGATCAATAAAGCCTTTTTTGGGCGTGGATTAATTCGGGCAAGCATATTGATCCCGTGGGCCATTCCAACGGCTGTGTCTGCTTTAATGTGGAAATTCTTATACGATGGGCAAAACGGGATTGTGGCGAAGATTTTTGAAGAGGTTGGCCTTGTAGACAGTATGACTAAATTGCTGACCACTGATGTTGGGGCATTTTTCTCTGTCATATTCTCGGATGTTTGGAAAACGACTCCATATATGGCTCTATTATTGCTTGCAGGCTTGCAGACCATCCCGGCGTCATTATATGAGGCAGCTTCAATTGATGGTGCGGGTAAATGGAAGCAATTTAGTACGATTACACTGCCATTATTGAAATCCAGCATACTTGTAGCCCTTCTGTTCCGTACACTGGATGCATTCCGAGTCTTTGACCTGATCTTTGTATTAACAGGGGGAGGCCCAGCCAACTCCACCGAAACCATTTCCATCCTCGCCTATAAAGTCATGTTCTCACAGACTAATTTCGGAGAAGGATCGGCGCTTTCAGTTATTGTCTTTATCTGTGTAGCGATTATATCGATGATCTATATTAAATTCCTGGGCAGGGACCTATTAAATGACGGCTCAGGAAGATAGGAAAGGAGTGTAGGCAACGATATGCAGAAAAAAGCAGGACCTTGGTTTTACCTGTTTCTCACTGTGTTTGTCCTGGTTGTGATGTTTCCCTTTCTATGGATGGCGATCAGTTCTGTAAAGCCATTGACTGAACTGTTTGGAGACAAGGCATTTACGCCGTACACACAAAATCCGACTTTTGATAGCTATCTATCTGTATTTCAGGACTATCCATTCTTACGCTATATGTGGAACAGCTTTGTGGTTGCCAGCATTACAACCGTATACACCGTATTTGTAGCTTCTTTTGCTGCATATGCGATAGCCCGTCTGAACTTTCGAGGAAAGACAATCATCCTGGGCCTTGTTTTGTCAGTCACAATGTTTCCGCAAATTGCAACCATTGCACCCATCTATATTGTCCTAAAAAATATAGGGCTGACAAATTCCTATCTTGGCCTTATTATCCCGTATACAACCTTTACTCTGCCTCTATCCATCTGGCTTCTTGTTACATTTTTCAGGAAAATACCTTTTGATCTCGAGGAAGCAGCTAAAATTGACGGGGCAACGATGATGCAGACCTATTGGAAAGTAATATTGCCGCTTGCATTGCCAGGATTATTTACCACTGCGATTCTGGTGTTCATTGCGGCTTGGAACGAATTCTTATTTTCTTTAACTATTAATACAGACGACAAATACAAAACGGTGCCAACCGGGATTGCAATGTTCCAGGGCCAGTACACGATACCATGGGGAGAGATAGCAGCCGCAACGGTTGTTGTGACGATCCCGCTGGTTGTGATGGTACTGCTGTTCCAGCGCCGAATTGTTTCTGGTCTTACATCCGGTTCAGTCAAAGAATAGATTAGGAGTTGACGAAGCATGACAAAAGTTACAGTCTGGAATGAAAATCGACACGAAAAAAAGAATCCCGTTGTCAGTGAGATTTATCCTAAAGGAATTCATGGAGCTATAGCTGAATTCCTGGAACAGGACAACCTTGAGGTTCGTACAGCGACTCTTGACGAACCCGAGCATGGGTTATCAGAAGATGTGTTAAACAATACAGATGTACTGGTATGGTGGGGACATATTGCTCATGAGGAAGTCAGCGACGAAGTGGTGGAAAGGGTAAGGCAGCGTGTACTTGATGGTATGGGCCTTGTTGTCCTCCACTCTGGCCATTTTTCGAAAATATTTAAGAAGCTGATGGGTACATCCTGTGACCTGAAATGGCGGGAAGCTGATGAAAAGGAAAGAATCTGGGTAGTAAACCCCGCGCATCCAATTGTAGATGGTGTGGGTGAATTCTTCGAATTGGAGAAGGAAGAAATGTACGGTGAACACTTTGACATCCCTGCACCGGATGAACTAGTGCTGGTGAGCTGGTTTGAAGGGGGAGAGGTGTTCAGAAGCGGCTGTACCTACATTCGGGGCAATGGAAAGGTATTCTACTTCCGGCCAGGCCATGAAACTTATCCAACCTATTACAATGACAACGTTCAACGAATCATAACCAATGCTGTCAATTGGGCTAAGCCAATAGATAGGGCTAGGCCAGTGTACGGAAATGCAAAGCCGTTAGAGGAAATTGGCAATTAAAAAACGGGAGGACGAGAAAATGAAAAAGATTAAAGTAGGGGTTATTGGAGCAGGAAGCATTGCGCAGCACCGTCACCTTCCGGAGTATGCAGCCAATGATTCAGTAGAAATCGTAGCGGTCTGTGATGTTGTGGAAGAGCGTGCGAAGGAAGTAGCTTTAAAATATAATGCGAAGGCATATAACGATTATAAGGAATTACTGGCAGATGAAAATATAGATGCAGTCAGTGTCTGTACACCGAACTATCTGCATGCACCGATTTCGATTGACGCACTAAATGCAGGCAAGCATGTATTGTGTGAAAAACCAATGGCTACTTCCATGGAAGAAGCCAAAGCGATGATTGAGGCTGCAGACAAAAATGGCAAACAGCTCATGATTGGGCACAATCAGCGATTTGTATCTTCTCATCGAAAGGCAAGAGAAATGATCAAGAAAGGTGATATTGGAAAGATTTATAGTTTCAGAACAGCATTCGGGCACCCAGGCCCTGAATCATGGAGCGTGGACGGCAAGGAGAGCTGGTTCTTTATTAAGGAAAAGGCCTTTATTGGAGCAATGGGGGATCTGGGCGTCCATAAAACAGATTTGCTTCGTTATCTTCTCGATGAAGAATTCTCTGAAGTTGCTGCATTCGTGGAAACTAGTTCCAAGACGAATAGTGATGTAGACGATAATGCTGTGTGTATTCTTAAAACAGAGAGCGGAATTATCGGTACCCTGGCAGCCAGCTGGTCATACGCTTCAGAAGATAACTCTACTATCATATACGGCGAAAAGGCCATCCTTCGTTTGGAAGACAACCCTAACTACTCACTGGTTGTCCAATACAAGAATGGTGATGTAGAAAACCATGAACTTGGAAAAATCCAGTCCAATGAAGAAGGCGGACAGAGCAATTCACATGTAATTGATGAGTTTGTTTCAAGCCTGACAGCAGAGAAGGAAGTCCCTGTACCCGGTAAAGAAGGAATGAAGTCGCTGAATGTAATTATTTCGGCACTGGATGCACATGAAACAAAAACGATTGTAAAAATTCAATCATAAAAAAGCAGGTTGCAAAGGCTATGCTAGTGAACAACTTTACAAAATAAATTTCTATGACAGACCATCTGTAAGGCTAGCATTTCCATTCTCTTCGGCCAATTCCAATCGTGATGGAATCATTCTTCAATAGTAAGTTCCAGAGAATGTAACAGTCCGAACTGGTTGTTAGTTCTCACATAACCATCCTGATTGATTCCCGTTGCTGTATTACCAGATAGTCTGAAAGAGGTGTATTGACAATGAATAAATTGCGTGTGGGATTAATTGGGGTTGGTGGAATTGCGGTGGGAAGGCATATTCCCACTCTGCATAAGTTATCAGACAGGACAGAGATCAAAGCTGTCAGCGATATCAATATGGAGCGTGCCCACCAGGTTGCTTACCAATATGGCATTTCCGGAGTTTATCAAAACTATCAAGATATGTTTCATGAAGTGGATGCTGTTATCGTAAGTACGCCAAATAAATTCCATGCCGAGATTGCCATTGCCGCTCTCGACAAAGGGCTACATGTATTTTGCGAGAAGCCTATGGCACTGACAACAGCTGAGTGTGAGGCTATGATCGCAGCGGCAAAACGGACCGGAAAGGTGCTTTCAGTTGGATATCACTATAGGTTCATGAAGGAAGCGCAGGGTGCAAAAAAAATCATAGACGCTGGAGAGATTGGCAGGCCTCTGGTAATAAGGGTCCAAGCATTAAGAAGGAGAAAAGTGCCTGGCTGGGGTGTATTTACGAATAAGGAACTTCAGGGAGGCGGAAGTTTGATAGATTATGGCTGCCATTTGCTAGACCTTGCCCTATGGTTGATCGGAAATCCTGAACCCGTTGAGGTAGCTGGAGCAGCTTACAATCAGTTAAGCCGGATCCCTGGACAAGTAAACATGTGGGGGAGTTTCAACCACGAAACGTTTAACGTGGATGACCACGTAACAGCTTATTTAAAGTTTGCGAGCGGTGCCTCACTTTTAATGGAAACTTCATGGTCCAATAATATTTCACAGGATGTTATAGAAAATATAAGCATTTCCGGCGATAAAGCAGGAATTGATGTCTTCCCTCTCCGCTTGAATTATCCTAAACACGGAATGCTGTTTAATAGCGAGGCTGTCTGGATGCCAGGGGAGGATGATCCGAGCATTCCACAGGCCCATAATTTTATTAATGCATGCTTGGGGCTTGAAGAGCAGGTAGTTAAGCCTGAGCAAGCCATGCAGGTTTCCTCTATCATTGAGAAAATCTATGAAAATAGTAAGGTAATTTCATAGCTATAAAAAATGAAAGGACTGGTACAATGAAGCTTGGCGTTTTTACTGTATTATTTGCAGATAAAACTTTTGAAGAAATGCTGGATTATGTGAAGGCAGCGGGAGTTACTGCTGTTGAAATTGGAACAGGTAACTACCCTGGCAATAAGCATTGCGATCTTGACGGCTTGCTGGAAAGCGAGGAAAAGCGCAAGGATTACTTGAACCAGATAGAATCGCGGGGACTGACCATAAGTGCATTTAGCTGCCATGGAAATCCTATTTCCCCAGATTCGGAATTTGCAAGGACTTCGCATGAAACCTTTGTAAAAACCGTGAAACTTGCCTCTTTAATGAGCGTGCCTGTGGTGAACTGCTTCTCCGGAACAGCAGGCGACCACGAAGGAGCCAAGTACCCCAACTGGCCGGTTACCCCCTGGCCAAATGAATACGGCGATGTTTTAAAATGGCAGTGGGAAGAAAAACTGGTTCCTTATTGGAAGGAATGGGGCAAGTTTGCCAGTGATCATAATGTCAAAATAGGTTTAGAGCTTCATGGAGGGTTTCTTGTCCATACGCCTTATACTCTATTAAAGCTCCGTGAATTGACTTGTGATGCAATAGGCGCTAACCTCGATCCGAGCCATTTATGGTGGCAGGGAATTGACCCGGTGGCAGCTATAAAAATACTAGGAAAAGCAAATGCCATCCATCATTTCCATGCCAAGGATACATACATTGACCAGGAAAATGTCAATATGTATGGATTGACTGATATGCAGCCATACGGTGAAGTGCAGACCAGGGCATGGACATTCCGTTCTGTCGGCTGCGGCCATGGCATACAGGATTGGTCAGATATGATGAGTGCCCTTCGCACCTATGGCTATGACTATGTTGTAAGCATTGAGCACGAAGATGCACTTATGTCCATTGAAGAAGGATTCACTCGTGCTGTGCGCAATTTGCAGTCGGTATTAATTGAGGAACAGCCAGGCTCCATGTGGTGGGTGTAAAAACAGCTAAATACTTTTGAGACCTCCTGCCTACGGGCAGGTTTTTTATTATTAAAGAATCTTTCGTCGCTGTTTGTGATGACCAGGCCTTATAGTATTATATTGAAGTTTGCTGCCGTGAACAAAATGAACAATATGAAGGAAAGATTTTAAATGCACCTTAATTACATAATCTAGCAAATTTCTTTTTATTTTGTAAAATAAAGAAAACGCTTACAAAAGAGGAGGATACATATGGTATCTATTAAAAAGTTTTCTGCCGTTCTTAGTGCAGGAGTGCTCGCTTTGGGCCTGGCAGCCTGTGGCAGTGATACATCCGGAAGTGGAGGCAAAAAAGAAGAAAGCACAGGTTATCCAAAGAAGGCAATTACAGTTGTAGCGCCTTCTGGTGCAGGTGGTGGCTGGGACTTGACAGCCCGTTCATTTACAAAGGTACTAAGTGAGACAAAATTGGTAAAACAGCCAATGACCGTCGAAAATAAGCCTGGAGGCGGCGGAGCTGTTTTCATGGCTGAATATGCTACGGCACAGGCTGAAAATAACGATATGCTTTTCATTAATTCCCCACCTATCATTATCAATAATTTGAAAAAAGAAGGAAATAGTCCTTACGGATATAAGAACACAACTCCACTAGCACAATTGACAAAGGATTTTGGGGCCATTGTTGTTAAGGCAGACTCCAAGTTTACAGATTTAGAGTCTGTGTTGGAGGAAGTTAAAAAAGATCCAAAAAAGTTAACCTTTGCGGGTGGATCCGCCCCTGGTTCCATGGACCATCTGGTTTCCGTTTTGCCAGCTTACAAGTATGGAGTAGACCCTACTAAAATAAAATATGTTTCCTATGATGGCGGAGGAGAAGCGATCACAGCATTGCTTGGAGGAAATGCAGATGTAATTGGTACAGATGCTTCCAGCGTTAAAGAATTTTTGAAGGCAGGCAAAGTAAAAGTTTTAGCAATCACTTCAGCTGAAAGGCTTGGAGGAGACTTCAAAGATATCCCTACCGCCAAAGAACAAGGTGTTGATGCAGAATTTACAATTTGGCGCGGCGTTTTCGGTCCTGAAAAAATGTCCGAAGAAGCCAAGTCCTACTGGGAAAAAACCATTGATAAGCTAGTTGCTTCTCCTGAATGGAAAACCGAAGTTGAAACTCAAGGCTGGGAAATGGAATACAAAAATAGTGGCGAATTCAAGACTTTCTTGGATGAACAAGAAAAGCAAGTTCAACAATTGTTAGAGGCATTAGGAATGCAGAAGTAATAATGCGAGGAGAGGGAGAATGTGCTCCTTCTCTTCTCCTTTATACAGTGCAATGCTTTGCTTTATTAATGCTCTGCGGGGAGTCTGACCCCCGTGCCTGAATGTGCAAAGAAAGGTGATGTGTGTAACTATGAAATTCGATCGTATAGCAGCCGTTTTGTTTCTTGCAGTGGGGGTTCTTTTTGTAATTGGAAGCAGGCAATTGGGCAGCTCTTCCTACGGCAGCGAGGTGGGACCAGATATTTTCCCGATGTTTCTTGGAATCATTCTTGTGTTGCTTAGCGTCCGACTATTCATTGAAACATTGCGGAGTGATTCTGGCTCCAAAGAGAAGGAAAAGATTGATTACAAACCGTTCCTTATTATATTTGCAGCAACACTTGTCTACATTCTCACACTGGAAACAATAGGATATGTTATTACAACCTTTCTTTTTCTATTTATTTGCTTTCAGACAATGGAAAGAACCAAGCTGTTTGCCTCGCTTCTAATATCTGCTTGTTTCTCAGGATTGGTCTATTACGTATATGTAGATGTGTTAAAAGGAACGCTGCCAGGATGGCCAATCTGGTTCAGCTGATGAAGGGAGCATAATCATGAGTACACTAGATTATTTAATACAAGGTTTCGGAACCGCATTTATTTGGTATAATCTAATTTTTGCTTTTGTCGGCGTATTAATTGGAACAGCTGTCGGTGTTCTTCCAGGTATTGGACCGATGAGCGGTGTAGCCCTTCTGATCCCGGTAACCGCATCCCTGACCGGGGGCCTTGCTCCGGAGCAGGCAGCGACAAGCGCCATAATACTCCTGGCCGGCGTCTATTATGGAGCCATGTATGGAGGTTCGACAACCTCCATTCTCTTAAATACCCCAGGTGAATCCTCTTCTGTTGTAACCACTCTGGATGGCTACCAGATGGCGAAAAACGGAAGAGCAGGAAGCGCACTTTCGATTGCAGCCATTGGTTCATTTGTAGCAGGGATTGTAACGCTGCTTGCACTGATTGCATTAGCTAAGCCGTTATCCAATGTAGCATTGAAATTCGGTCCTGCCGAATACTTCTCCCTTATGCTGCTGGGTCTGGCAGCAGTTAGCGGACTTGCTGGAAAATCTGTGACGAAAGCATTGATCATGACAGTTTCAGGATTGCTGCTCGCCACTATTGGCATCGATAACGTTTCTGGAATTGCACGATTCACATTTGACGTACCATGGCTGTATCAAGGGATCGAATTCTTAACAATCGCTGTGGGTCTTTTTGCTCTCGGTGAAGTGTTTAAAACAATATTGGAAAAAGAAGAAGAAGATGGGGACATTGCTAAAATCAACAATCTTGTACCATCTAAGGAGGAGCTTAAAGAATCCGCAGGGCCAATTGCAAGAGGTTCCTTGCTCGGCTTTTTTGTCGGGATCCTCCCAGGAGCGGGCGCAACTCTTGCATCGTTTTTCTCTTATATTCTAGAAAAGAGGATTTCTAAAAATCCTTCTAAATTCGGTACAGGGACCATTGCAGGAGTAGCGGCGCCAGAGTCAGCAAATAATGCCGCCTCCGGAGGGGCCATGATTCCTTTATTGACATTGGGGATACCCGGTTCTGGCACGACTGCAATCCTGATGGGAGCTTTGATGATGTACAATGTACAGCCGGGCCCCCTTTTATTTGAAGACCATCCAGGTGTAGCATGGGGCCTTATCGCAAGTATGTTTATCGGAAACCTGATGCTGCTTGTTCTCAATCTGCCTCTTGTAAAAGTGTTTGCAAAGATTATCCAAACACCAAAACAGTTTTTGATTCCTATTATTATAGCGATTTCCATTTTCGGTGTGTATGCTGTGCAGGTATCGGCAAATGATCTGCTGCTCTTGTTGGCATGCGGAATTCTAGGCTATTTCTTTACTAAGCATGATTATCCGATTGCCCCTCTTGTTTTAGGTCTTGTATTAGGGCCGATGATTGAAAATAATATGCGCCGGGCATTAACCATTTCGAACGGGGATTACAGCATTTTCTTCACTCGTCCCATTTCAGTATTATTCTTGGTCATTACTGTACTGTGGCTTCTGGTACCAGTCTTTTTGAAAATGAGAGGAAAAAGTGTAATCATCAATGTGGAAGGATAAACAAAGGAATACCATCGTAATGATAATTTTCAAAAAACTCCTTTTTTTAAGGAGTTTTTTTTACTATGATGAATATGAGGTGTTTGAATGCGTTTGCACAGTAAGTTAATGCTTGGAATCATTATAGTTATTCTTCTGATCGCAGGAATTTTTGATATAACCTTTACAACTATGCTGGAATCAAATCTAAAAAAGGAAAAAGGGAATAAGGCATTATCGATTGCTCAAACCATCTCCTCCATGCCTGAGATACAAGAGGCATTTCAAATGGAAGACCCGGCTGCCTATATCCAGCCGATTTCAGAAAAAATACGGAAACAGGTAGGGGCAGAATTCATTGTTGTAGGGAATAGGAACGAAGTGAGGTACTCACATCCCAATCCTAAAAGAATAGGACAGAAAATGGTGGGCGGAGATAACGCCAGGGTATTCAAAGGTGAGTCTGTCATATCGGAATCTGTTGGGACACTTGGTCCTTCATTAAGGGGAAAGGCTCCCATTTATCACAATGGAGCGATTATCGGAGTAGTTTCAGTAGGATATTTACAGACCGATATTGAAGACGAGATGTCCGCCATACAAAATAAAGTATTTCTGGCTACCCTATTTATACTGATGGGGGGACTTCTTGCCGCGCTATTAATTTCCTTGAATATAAAGAGGGCGATCTTTGGGCTTGAACCAAGGGAGATTGCCCGGATGTACCAGGAAAAGCACGCCATATTGGAATCCATCCATGAAGGAATTATTGCCATAGATACAATGGGAAGGATTACAGTTGTAAATGAGACAGCGCACAAAATATTACAAGTGCCATTTGAGGTCCTTCTCCGCGGGGAGAAGATTGAGGAATTCATTCCGGATACTCATCTTCTAGCCGCAGTAAATAATGGCGGGGCAGAATATGATCGTGAAATTGTAATCCATGGTGAGACATTTTTAGCAAATTACATTCCAATCATCAACAAAAGAGGTACGGTAATTGGTGCTGTAGCAAGCCTGAGGAATAAATCGGAGCTATATAACCTATTGCAGGAACTATCCCAGGTGAAGACGTATGCTGAGGGATTACGTGCCCAAACTCATGAATATTCGAACAGGCTGTACACGTTATTGGGACTAATCCAGCTTGGCTCTTATAAAGAGGCGATCGATTTGATATCGAAAGAGGCTGATATCACGCAGGGATTTATCCACTTTTTAATGAAGGAGGTACCTGATCCAGTTCTTGCAGGGTTTATTTTAGGGAAGCTAAGCCTCGCAAGTGAGCTTAAAATAGAGCTTTCGATAGATCAATATAGCAGCTTTAAGGATGTTCCTGAGGTTATAAGCAGAGATTTACTTGTAACCATTTTAGGCAACCTGATCAATAATGCATTTGAAGCAGTGAGAGAGAACGGGAAGAAAGAGAAAAAGGTATCGTTATTTTTAACTGATCTAGGCAAGGATTTGATTATTGAAGTGGCTGATAATGGGAATGGAATAGCGGCTGGCACTGAGGACAATATCTTTAATGAAGGCTTTACAACAAAAAGCGGTAGCGCAAACGCCGGAATCGGCTTAAGCCTCGTACGCAAGGCTATTGATAATTTACAAGGAACGCTGACCTATTCATCAAGCAGGGAGGAGGGAACTGTTTTTACGGTCTCTATACCAAAAGGCAAGGAGGTTTCAAATGAACGAGTGGCGCGATTTAGAAGTATTAATAGTGGAGGATGATTTACGAATCGCAGAAATCCAGAGAAGGTTCATTGAACAGATCGATGGCTTTCAAACAATAGGAATTGCGGCTAGTTATATGGAAGCAAAAAGCTTTATGGAATTGATGCAGCCAGACTTGCTTCTGCTGGATGTGTATTTTCCAGATATGAATGGGATGGACTTGCTTAAAGAGATTAAACAGTTTCACAGTCAAATGGACGTTATTATGATTACGGCTGCCAAGGAAATCGATAATGTTCAAAAAGCCATTTCCTTTGGTGTCTTTGACTATGTAATCAAGCCAGTAATATTTGAACGGTTTAAGCAATCCCTGCTTCGCTATAGGAATTATCGATTGAAGCTTGAGCATTTGACAGAAGAAAAATATGCACTTTCACAACATGATGTCGACAAGTTGATGCGGCGAGAACTCGACTCCTCTGATGACCGGCCTCAGTTGCCAAAAGGCATTGATCCCCTTACGCTTGTAAAGGTCCTTCATGTTCTCGGCAAGGGAGGGGGAGGACTTACTGCAGAGAGCGTAGCTAAGGAAATAGGAGTAAGCAGAACTACTGCACGCAGGTATTTAGAGCATTTAATATTTGAAGAGAAAATTGAAGCGGATTTAGCCTATGGCACTGTTGGCAGGCCGGAGAGAGTGTATGTGGTGAAACAGTAAACGCCGGGAGCGGGAGGGACCAGCGATAGTTTTTATGGCGGTGCGGCTAATATGGATACGATTGAAAAAACAAGACCCCTTATTCGGACGAGGCATGAATTTGCCAGGAACCGAAAAGGGGTTGTTTTAGACTAAGCCCGAGGATATTCCCAGTTCAATTATTTTTGGGCTTCTGTCACTGTAACTTCTGCTTTTGTATCTGCAGCTGCCTGCACAGCAGAATTTTTTGAAGCGTGCACCTTTGCGTTTGCACTTGCATTTAGGGAAGCATGAGAATGTGCTTTGTTTATGAAAGATTTGTTTTCTTTTGCAGCTTCCTTTACAGCATCTGTTTCTTCAGTTGCTTTGTCCGCGTCTTCTTTAACAGTTTCTGTTTCTTCAGTTGCTTGATCAGCATCTTCTTTTGCATCTTCCGTTTTGTCAGTGACTAATTCAGTATCCTTACTCATTAGGCCTGCAATTTGTTGTTTTAACGTTGCGAGTGCTTCTTTCACAGTGTTTTGGAAAGACTTCACTGCATCTTTGACAGCATTTTTAACGCCGCTGTTTTCAAAGGTCTCTTCTGTTTTCACATCGTCGGCTTCTTTAACTGCCTCTGCTTTATCTTCTTCTTTTTCAGCTGTCTCTTCTTTTTCAACAGCATTTTCTTTATTTGCTGTCTCTTCTTTTTCAACAGCCTCTTCTTTATTTGCTGTTTCTTCAGCTGCTTCAGAAGCCTCTTCTTTTACACTGCTATCTTTTGTTTCGGTTACAACCTCAGTTTCTTCTTGTTCTGTGTTCTCTTCATTTTTTGCAGTCTCCTCTTTTACAGGAGTTGCATGAACAGCAGATTGTGGTGCTGCGTGCTTTTTCGCTGTGGCACTCGCGTGTGCTGCAGCTTGAGAATTCGCTTTGTTTGCAGCCGATTTATTTTCTTTTGCTTTTGGTTCCATTGATCCCTCAACCACTGGTGGTGTAGTTGTTTCTTCAGCTTTAGGTTTAGCAGTTTCAACCTTTTTTGCTGGTTTTACTTTCACGGCTTTTACAGGTTTAACTGTTTCTTTAGCTGGTTTTACCTTGGCAGGTTTTGGAGAAGCTGGTTTATGTACCGCTGAGTTTTCAGCTGCTTTTGACTTAGCAGTTTCAGATGCATGAAGTGATGATTGCGCTTTTACTGTCTTGTCACCAGAAGCCTTTACTTTTGCAGAAGCTTTTTCATTTACTGCTTTTTCGACTTTTACTTCCTGGTCATTCTTTGCAGCCTCACTGATTTGTGCCCCAGCGAAAAACCCTGCAGATAGAACTCCTGCCAATACCACAGATTTAACAGCCTTTTTACGATTAACGTTGTTTTTCATTATAAATTCGCTCCTTTTATCTTATCCTTGGTATGTGTTAAAAAATATAAGTTAAAAGACAAGGAGCGTTTGTGGCGGCTTTGACGGCGGCGCATTTGTCCATTGGTTACTAAATTCCTGAAACCTTGAATTATGTAACTGGTTGAATCCCAGTATTAATTGCTGATCCCATTTGAACACTTTATCCGTGAATAGCAGTTTACCAGGTTCGAACTTTTTTCGTTCCTTGGAAGATGATGCTGTATTGTGATTGGTTTGGCCTGTATTAATGGCCTTTGTGCTGCCGGGAATCTCTTTGTCAGCTGGTTTCCCCTTACCAGCTCCCGGCTGGAACTGTGTAGATACTAGCTTTTTTACATAATGAGGTTTGCTTTGTTTCCTGTATGTTTTGTTAGTAACTGCTTCGGAAACTGAGTCAGGCAGCTGGGAGCTCACACGAACATGTTCCCTGCTCTCTAAAGGCTTGGTAAGCTTTTTTGGAGTGTTGCGCTCTCTGCTTTTCTGGACAGAGTTGACGGCACTGATTTTTTTGGTCTGTGCCTCCACGATAGGCGGGTTTGTTTTTTCCTGAGCCTTAGGTGTGTGAACTTTCGGTTGAGGTCCACTAGTATTAGATTTGTGTGTGGTTGCCTTTTTTATTTGTTTGCCTTTAGGCGGCAGAATTTTTTTCTGTTTGGTGCTGCTATCCACCTGAGCTTTGCTGCCTTGAGCTGGTTTAGCTGGATTTTTCGCAGCGCTTTTTTTTAAGTCCATTAGGGTTGGCTGAACCTTTTCTTTCATTTTTTGTTGCTTGTTATTGGAAAATGATTTGGGTTCTTTGCCGGCTGGAACAGGTATATCAGCCTTTTTTGCCTTTTCAGTGACCTGTTCAGCTTGTACATCCTTTGGAAGAGGTTTTTCACCAGGCTTAGCAGCAAATGCTAGATTGGGAAGCAGTATCGCTCCGCCTATTAATATTGCTGATAATATGAATTGCCGGAAGTGCATTTCATCCACCTCCTTTCAAAAAAAGTTCAATGGCTTTAACAAATAATTCTTATCTTTTTGTGATTATTTGGCCGTTTAACAAATAAATAAATCAATGTGCCTAGTTTAGAAATACAAATTGTTTGCGTAAAAGGTTTTCATAGCCTACATTCATGGGTAAAAATGGCTGATTATGTCCTTTGACGTCATATAACTGTAAAAAATCATCTCTAACCGACAATATTTTTGGTATAATATTCATATAAAGGTACAACCAGGGAAACCTGGTGTCACAAAGCTATCGGGGCTAAGGAGAATATCTATGCCAGCCAGCTGCCGTTACCAAGGAGGAGCAGGTAATGAAAACAAATAAGTTTTCAAAAGTATTAACAGGTATTGTAGCTTCATCGTTAATTTTCAGTTCAGCTTCTATAGCGAATGCCAAAGGGCCGGAAAAGGGCAAACCTGAGCATAAGCAGCGCGTTGCTGAAGCACCCAAAGATTCAACAACTGTAGAAAAGGGTAAGTCTCAGCACAAGCAGGAAGTCGCAGAAGCATATAAACCACAGCCGGTGAAAGATAAAGGCAAGCCATCTGTATCAACTAAGAAAGAAACTCAGAAGAAAGTGGTTATTCGTTCAAAAGTCGGAAAATCACTTGAGAAGCAAGTCCTTTCATCTCAATCAGCAATTAATGGAATCTCAAAATCAATCAATACACATTTTGCTGTTCAGAAAGACGGATACACAGATAAGAAATTAAGCAAGAGCACAGCAAATTCTAGATATAATAGCTTCAGAGGAAAGCTTAACGCCGAACTGAATAAGCTTAAGGCAAAGAAAAAGCAGCTTGAAGGATATAAGAAGAAATACAAGTCATCCGCGGCGGAAATAGATGCATTAATTGCAGAAGTGAATCAACTTGAGACATTGATCAAAGGTGAATTAGAACGATTAAAAACACTGGTAGCAGAAGTTACTGCCCCTAAGAAGGAAACAACAAAGCCGAAGGAAGAGGATGGGTCAACTTCAATTCCAGGGGATAACACTACTTCACCAGGCGGAGCCACAACACCAGCTGATTCAACTACCGCACCTTCGCCAGAACCGGTTCCACCAGCACAGCCTGCTGACTCAGAAGTACGGGCAACCTAAGTTATTAATCAACATATAAATCAAAGGGAATCCAGCAGCTGGATTCCCCTTTTGTTATTAAAAAGCAGCCAATACTGCACCCCCTATAGCGCCTAAAACCACGATTACCCAAGGCGGCATTTCCCAATATGCAAGCAGACTGTACAGCACGGCGGCAAACACAAAATCAGAGGCATTGAAGACGGAACTTTTCCAAATGGGGTCATAAAAGGCGGCAATCAGTATACCGACCACTCCTGCATTGACCCCGAGAACAGCACCTCTTATTTTTGGATTGTTTCGCAAGCTATTCCAAAAAGGAAGGGTACCTAAAATCAGAAGGAATGCAGGGAGAAAGATGGCCGCCGTCGCAAGTAAAGCCCCTTTCCATCCATCTATTACCGCTCCTATATAGGAAGCGAATGTAAATAAAGGGCCGGGCATCGCCTGAGTCGCTCCATATCCTGCAAGAAAGGCTTCTTTATCAAGCCAGCCAGACGGAACAAATTCCTTTTCAAGCAAGGGAAGCACCACATGGCCACCTCCAAAAACCAGCGAACCAGATCGATAGAAGCTATCGAACATTGCTAGCCACTTAACATCTGTCATCTTATTTGCGATTGGCAGAAGGATGAGCAAGGCGAAAAAAAGTATCAGGCATATCGACGCAAAACGGCGTGATAAAGGAAAATCCTTTTCATTTAGATCAGTGCTCTGTTGATGCTTATACAAGATAAAACCTGCCAATCCTGCAGCTGCGATCACCAGCACCTGAGCAAGGGTGTTTTGCCATAACAGTACGCAAGCGAGAGCAGCTAATGCCATTGCTTTTCTAGGCAGGTCTGGCGTAAGGTTTTTGGCCATGCCGACTATAGCATGGGCAACCACAGCTACAGCGACCAGTTTTAAACCATGAATCCAGCCAGATTGTCCCAGCTCTGTTCCTTGGGAAATCAAAGCGAAAATGGTGAGGGCAATCACGGAAGGGAGGGTGAAGCCGATGAAAGCCAGCAGCCCTCCCAATAACCCGCCCCTGTATACGCCGATGCCAATTCCGACCTGGCTGCTGGCCGGGCCCGGCAGAAATTGAGCTAACGCTACTAAATCCGCATACTTATCCTCTGCAATCCACTTTCTTTTCCGGACATACTCTTCATGAAAATATCCCAGATGAGCTATAGGACCGCCAAATGAGGTCAGTCCAAGACGAGTTGACACAAGAAGGATTTTTAATAGTGTTTTCAAGTCTTTTGCTGATTTGGTTTTATTCATTTTTGCCTCCCCGGTAATGCCGCTTGCTTTTTTTTCTGAAAGTCATAATAGCTAAGATAAATACGGATATTAAAGCAAACATAAGCTGGCCTTGCCAATTCCAGTTTAGGACTTGCATCACAGAATAGGATTCAATCAGCAGAGCGGGTATTTTGCCAATGGTACTGGCCAATGCAAATGAGAGGATATGAATTTTGCTCCATGATCCTGCCAAAGTAACTAGTCCCGAAGGAATGAATGGAAAAATTCTTAAAGCTATAATCAGGAAAAATGCTTCCATTCCATCGGCATCTTTCAATTTGGTTAGGAGCTTATTCTTTGTTGTGAAGCTTTTCATATGTTTTAGCCCAGCTCTATATATGTAAAAGCTTATGATGGAACCAAGTGATTCACCTGCGGCAGAAATCAGAACTCCCTGCCCAAAACCAAAAAATGAAATATTCGCAGCTGTGAGGAACACACTTGGAATTACCCCTGAAATGCTGATGATTATATTCAGGCCAATGCTGAGAAGAAGGGCCAGCGGACCCCATTCAGCGAGCCACTCCATTACTATTTCTTTCATAGGACCACCTGTCAAACTCGTTTACTTTTACGATAATTCATTTAATTGGAACGGTCAAATTCTTGCGGGAAATGCTTTTGTCAATAAAAAAAGCAATGGTTAATACCATTGCTTCGCGGATAGTCTACTTCAAAGTATAGACAGTGCTGGCACTGCTGGTTTCATAACCGGACAATGCTGTTGCCGTGCGGATTGTATATAAGCCTTTTTGAGAGCGTTTCGAGGTGTAAATGGCGAACTGGAGAATACCTTTATTGTTGGTCACTCTCTGGTATTCCGCTACCTTTCCGTTTGGAAAAGTTACCGAAAGATCTACAAAGGCATTGTGCAATTTATTGCCGGCTCCGTCTGTCACAGCAACCGTCACATCTACGCGCTCCCTTGCATAATACACCTTTTTATTGGTTTTTAAGGCAGTCAGGGTTTTTTTGGGCAGTGGTTCGGCATTGATAGCCTGAACAGCTATATGAGCCTGAACCAACCCATATCCAAAAAGGCTGTCCCTTCCCGGTGTACCCAAATCCAGGGCGTAATTTTTTAGTTTTTCTCTTATTGCAATGTTGGTGGCTGCAGGGTTTGCTTCTTTCAGTAATGCCAGGGCACCGGCTGCGAAGGGTGCAGCCATTGAAGTACCGCTTGCCCTTGCATATGAGCCATTTAGGAAAGTGCTGACAATATTTACTCCAGGTGCAGCAACCTCAATGGAATCCCCGCTAGATGAAAAAATTCCCCTGTTATTATATTCATCTGTTGCAGAGACAGCTATAGCAGAAGGGAATTTTGCAGGATAATCTACAGTATCACCTGAACCATCAGCGGTTCCGTCATTTCCAGCAGCCGCCACTACCAAAATTCCTTGATTATAGGCTCTATCAACCGCATCAGCTAAGGCATAGGAAGGAGTGGGAATCCCCAGGCTCAGATTAATGATGTCCATCTTGTTTTGAATGGACCAGTCTATACCGGCGATGATATCGGAAAGGTACCCTGACCCTCTGCCATCCAACGCTTTTACTGCATATAAACTTGCGTCGGGAGCGACCCCGACAGTACCGATTGTATTGTTTTTGGCTCCTATAATACCCGCCACATGTGTACCATGGCCATTATCATCAGCATAAGAGCTCGTATATGACACCACGGATGTTCCACCGGATAGGGCTAAATCAGGATGATTGGCAATTCCGGTATCTATAACCGAAACTTTGACTCCCTTGCCAGTCAATGAGGTTTTCCAGGCCGAGGCTGCCTGGATTTTATGTGTGCCCCAATCCATATATTGCGATTTTACTTGGACTCTAATGTCCTTTTCTATTGAAAGTACGTCAGGATCCTTTCGTAATTGTTTAATAGAAGTCTGTGATGCATTAATGGTAAGGGCTTTAATATGTTTAAATTGTTTTTTTACTTTCGCATTTGCCTTCTTAATTGCGTTCTGATCTGTTTTATCCTTAAAAACAACGATCACTCTTTCGGATGAGACAGAAGAAGCATTTACAGAAGCTGCGGCTAAATCAGGAACAACCGGAAGCAAGAGGGTCAACGACAGTAGCAATGAAGAAATTTTACGCAAAATACACAACCTCCAATAATAATGTCCATGAAATAGGGCTACAAAAATAATAAACTATTAATTTTAATTATTGATATTATCGGCACAAGAAAGTAATAGATTAGGCTACCTCACAAATCTTTGCTGAAATTTCATAAAAAAAAAGCCTCTGAATTGAGGCTTCTTTCTTAAGAGATATTATGATTTCAACCTTTTAAGCTTGTTTTTTCTTTCTAAAGAATAAGATGGCGAATATAATAATCCCAATTGCAATTAAGATATATGCAATATTGGAATAAATATCCATAAAGTGCGTGATCTTTTCCCAGTTTTCGCCCAGAGCTGCACCTACTGATACCAGGATAATATTCCAAATTAATGTTCCGATAGCAGTAAATAGCAGAAATAAAGGAAATTTCATATTGGACATTCCCGCAGGAATCGAAATAAGGCTTCTGATTAACGGGATCATCCGGCAAAAAAGAACCGTCCAATAGCCATATTTATCAAACCATGCGTCTGCTTTTCGAATATCGTCTTTGGTAATGCGAAGAATATGTCCCCAACGGTCCACTATTTTTTCCAGCCGTTCCACATCCAATAGGAGTCCGATTCCATATAAAATAACTGCGCCAAGAATTGAACCCGCAGTTGCCGCTGCAATTACTCCTGCTATACTCATGTCTGAATAAGTGGTCATGAATCCTCCAAACGGAAGGATCACCTCAGAAGGTATAGGGGGGAACACATTTTCCAATGCAATAATCAAAAAGATACCCAAGTATCCAAACTGTTCCATGAAATCCGTAATCCAGCTTTGCATAATAGACCTCCAGCATTCATTCGTGCCTGTATGTTTGTGTGGGAAATGGTATACAGGATATCCAAACACATCTTATGTATAACATAAGTGGCGATGCTGTTCAATAATATGTATTGATATAAAGGGGTTCAGAGGAGTTGGATGTACGGGGATTTTTAGCTTTTTATGCAATGTGGCGGCATTTACGTGGCTTAGGGAATGAGAAGTCAGTCAAAAACCCTGCTGCAGATGAAAAAGGATCGCAATTTAATCATGAGGCAGCAAACGCAAGGAAATGGTTTACCCGTTAAAGGAAATAATACAGAGTAGATGGTGTTTGCTGTACCATATACAATATTAGTTTATTTAGTATTCCCATCAAAAATAAAACAATAAAAAACAGCTGCAGGGACAGCTGTTTTTTTGTTGCATGGATTTATTCTTCTTTTTTAGACAGGCAGCGGTCGCATTCCATTAGATAGGATTCTGCTTGCTCCATAATACTAGCTCCGCAATCCGTACATGTTTTTGGCGGCAGGCTCCTAAAGAATTCAACTGGGTTAATCATTTGCATAATAAAATTCCTCCTTTTTATAATACAGTTTATTTTTTTATTATTTGTTATAATACAGTATATACCCAGAATTCTAAAAAGTATAGTAAGAAGTCAGAAAAAATAAATTTTTTATTCGTTTTTGCAAACAAAGAAGAATGCGAGTTTAATGGAGGACGAGCAGAGGTAGTTTTTTAATAGCCGAACTTTTTTGAGAAGGAGCAATTAGATGACTAAAGCCATGATTATTATAAATCCAACGTCCGGCAAGGAAAAAGCTGCTGAAAATTTGTCGCTTCTTACAGCGCTACTCCAGCAAACTCATCAAGAAGTAGTGGTACGGAAAACTCAAAAGGAGGGTGATGCCATCTCCTTTGCAAATGAGGCCTGTACTAATGTTTATGAAACAGTGATAGCTATGGGCGGAGATGGCACGATCAGTGAGACCATCAATGGACTTGCTGAGCAGGAGCATAAACCGTCTTTTGGAATCATTCCGCTAGGAACCGTAAATGATTTTGCGCGTGCCTTGAATATTCCGTTAAATCCTGAAGAAGCCATAAGAATATTGGGGCGCCAGAATAGGAAGGCAGTAGATATAGGAAAGGTTAACGATCTATACTTTATGAATGTTCTGGCAGTAGGTGCCATTGCGGAAGCAACCTATTCAGTTTCCCCCGAGCAAAAGACCAAACTTGGGTCTTTTGCTTATTTCGTTGAGGGAGCTAAAGCCCTAATAAATAAAACGCCATTTAAGCTAACGGTCGAACATGATGGAGGATCTTGGACCGGAGATGCATTTCTGATGGTTTCGGCACTTACAAATTCAGTCGGAGGTTTCGAATCGCTTGCACCACAAGCAGAAGTAAATGATGGCATGATCCATTGTTTTATCATAAAGGAACTCTCTGTCCCACAAATGATAAAAATTGTTCCGCGTCTGTTAAAAGGGCAATTAGCGGAGCATGATGGTGTGGAATATATTCGTTCTCGCACCCTTCATGTTTCGTCGGAGGAAGACATGGCCGTTAATTTGGATGGAGATGAAGGACAGCAGCTGCCTTTTGATGCCACCGTGTTACCTGGCCATTTAAATATTTTTGTGCCATAAGGATCGAATTCCCAATTTATAAGAGGTATGTGCATTGGCATAGTATATATATAATAATAAAGACAAGGCAAATACTTTAGGGGCCTTAGAACGGTAACAAAGTGAAGGTTTCCTAAAATGTCAAAAAGTCCACATGAAATTATTTTGCAATTCTGTTATAATGTTTGCTTGTAAGAGAAAAGTGTAACAATGAGCCATCCTAAAAATACCTTTATATCTTGCAAATATAAAATCGATAGGTGGTAATTAATATGACAGAAAGTAAAGCCTACAGGATTTTGCTGTACTATAAGTATGTGCAAATTGATAACCCTGAAGAATTTGCGGCAGAGCATAAAGCTCTTTGTAATGACCTTGGATTAAAGGGCCGTATTTTGATTGCAAATGAGGGAATCAATGGAACCGTATCTGGTACAGTTGAACAAACTGAAAAATACATGGAAGCGATGAAGAATGATTCTCGTTTCGCCGACATGGTTTATAAAATTGATGAAGCCGATGAACATGCATTTCCAAAAATGAAAGTACGGGCTCGGAAAGAACTTGTAACACTTCGCCTGGAGGATGACGTGGATCCACTAGAGTTGACAGGTAAATATTTAAGCCCAAAAGAATTCTTCCAGCAAATGCAGGATGAAGATACTGTAGTGCTTGATGCAAGAAATACTTATGAATATGATCTTGGCCATTTTAGAGGAGCAATTAGGCCGGATGTAGAGAACTTCCGCGACCTTCCTCAATGGGTAAGAGATAATAAGGATCAATTAGAAGGAAAGAAAATTTTGACGTATTGTACAGGCGGTATCCGTTGTGAGAAATTCTCCGGATGGCTGGTAAAGGAAGGGTTCGAAGATGTCGGACAACTTCACGGCGGAATCGCGACATATGGAAAAGATCCCGAAGTTCAGGGAGAATTATGGGATGGCCAGATGTATGTGTTCGATGAAAGAATTTCTGTGCCAATCAATAAAAAGGAACATGTGATTGTGGGCCGTGATTACTTTACAGGCGAACCATGCGAACGCTATGTAAATTGTGCAAATCCAGAATGTAATAAAAAGATACTTGCTTCTGAAGAAAGCGAGCATAAATATATGCGCAGCTGCTCACATGAGTGCCGGGTTCATCCAAGAAACCGATATGTAGCAGAACACAATTTGACAGAAGAAGAAGTAGCAGAAAGGCTCTCTATAATTGGAGATGCAGTAAAAGCATAAAAACAAGAACGCCTCTGACCCGGAAAAAGCCGGTACATCAGGGGTGTTTTTTTATTGTAATTGCTACTATATGTACCATAAGTAATGAGGGAATATGTTTGGCATGGATTGAATCTAGGACTTGCCAGAATTCCGTGTGTCTCTCAGTTACGTTTGGTGTGTGGCACGGTTATAAATATTGATGTTCCATCATATACTTGTGGAGTTTTATCCTAAATTTAATTTTATAATTTTATATTGGTCCAACTAGTTGGTAATTCAGCTTAATTTAATTATATTAGGAGGAGGAGAGCGTTTATAAACCAGATTTTCGACAAAAAGTTTCACGGGAAACAAGTTTACTGAATCTTTTGTTATTATTTTAAATTTAATCAATCGATTGATTAAATTCCATTAATTTAATTTGGGTACATATGGTACTTAGATATTCCATAGCATTTGTATCAGGGCTTATCTCTGAAATTGTATAAAAACTAGTTTTTTCAAAAAGTAGTCTTTCGATTTTTGACAGATTATGCGCAATGTTTTACCATTTTAAGTAAAAATATATTTTGATAGCGAAAAGGAGTTGAATCTATTGTTTGTAAGATTTGCTCGAAGCGTATTCATAAGAGGGTAATTGGGGGAGATTGGAGCGAGGGCTATTCCAGACAAGAATCATCTCAGATTCAGTAGCATCCTTGGGCCAGCTATGCTGTTACATCACAGGTTACTATACTATCTATAGGGAACCGCCGTTAAACCTGTTCTTATATTAACTATTTGTCTACTCGGCAGATATATAAAAATAGGAGGTCCATATGACAGAACAATCCATTATCCGGTTTGAGAATGTTACAAAACAATATGATTCAGACAATGCAATCCTTGATAATATTAGTTTTGATATTCAACGCGGGAAATTTTATACATTGTTAGGCCCTTCCGGTTGTGGAAAAACGACGATTCTGCGCTTGATTGCCGGTTTTACTGGACCGTCTTCGGGTAACATTTTCTTTGATGGAAAAGTGATTAATGACGTACCGCCTAATAAACGGCAAGTGAACACGGTATTTCAGGACTACGCATTATTCCCCCATCTAAATGTTTTTGAAAATGTGGCATTTGGCCTCAGAATTAAGAAGCTAAAAAAATCCGATATCACAGCAAAGGTTAAGGAAGCCCTTAAATTCGTAAACCTGGCCGGATATGAGAACAGAGAAATTAGTGAAATGTCGGGAGGGCAGCGCCAGCGGGTGGCGATAGCACGTGCTATCGTAAATGAACCTCAGGTGATTCTTCTGGATGAGCCGCTTTCTGCACTTGATTTGAAGCTGCGGACAGAAATGCAGTATGAGTTGCGGGAGCTGCAGCACAGGCTTGGAATTACATTCATTTTTGTTACCCATGACCAGGAGGAAGCGCTTGCCATGTCTGATGAAATATTCGTGATCAACCATGGGAAAATTCAACAGAGCGGCACCCCCATCGATATTTATGATGAACCGATTAACCGGTTTGTAGCTGATTTTATTGGAGAATCAAATATAGTGACAGGCAAGATGATAAAAGATCATTTAGTGGAATTCGGCGGCAAACAGTTTGAATGTGTCGATCAGGGATTTCATCAAAATGAAACGGTAGATGTCATTATTCGGCCGGAGGATCTAGAAATTACTGCATTTGATCAGGGCAAGCTGCAGGTACACGTCGATTCGCAGCTGTTCCGGGGAGTGCACTACGAAATATCAAGCTATGATAGGGAAGGTAATGAATGGCTTGTTCACTCCACGAAGAAGGTGGCGGTAGGGGACGAAATAGGCCTCGATTTTGAGCCAGCCGCTATTCATATAATGCGGCTGGGGGAAACGGAAGAAGAATTTGACAGGCGTCTTGAGGCTTATAGCGATGGTGCGAGCCAATGAAAGATAGAGCTTATCGAAACCTGTATCTAGCCCCGTATGCAATATGGATATTGCTATTTGTAATGCTTCCGCTCCTGCTAGTCTTATATTATTCTTTTATTGATATCGAAGGTAATTTCTCTCTGGCCAATTACCGAAAATTCTTTACGCCCGTATACTTGCAAATGGCGCTGAGTTCATTTTGGTATGCTTTACTGATAACAGTATTTTCATTGCTTATAGCTTATCCTACAGCATTATTCCTTACAAGAACGAAACATAAGCATTTATGGCTGCTGCTTATCATTCTTCCATCATGGATTAATCTTTTGCTTAAGGCATATGCATTTTTAGGCATCTTTGGTACGTACGGTGCAGCTAACAGCCTGCTGGAGGTAATCGGGATTGGTACCAAACAAATTCTGTTTACAGATTTCAGCTTTTTGTTTGTTTCTGTGTATATTTTTATCCCGTTCATGATATTGCCGATATTTAATTCACTGGACGAACTTAGTCCTACGCTTATCGATGCGGCCAGGGACCTGGGTGCATCGCCGTGGATCACATTCAAGACTGTTATTTTCCCGCTTACTTTAGATGGTATCAAATCCGGCTGCCAGGCCGTTTTTATCCCGGCGCTATCGCTTTTTATGCTGACCAGACTTATAGCGGGCAACCGGGTTATTACATTGGGGACAGCAATTGAACAGCATTTTTTGGTTACCCAGGATTGGGGAATGGGTTCTACAATAGCAGTATTTTTAATCCTGGCCATGTTTATCATCGTGGGATTGACTGGAAGCAGGAAGAGGAGGCTGGTTAAGTGAATAAAAAAATTTCTCCTTTCGCTTCCATCTATCTGGCTATTGTTTTCTTGATTTTATATGCCCCTATTTTTTTTCTGGTATTTTACTCCTTTAACAAAGGAGGCAATATGCATGATTTTAAAGGGTTTACACTTGATTGGTATAAGGAGCTGTTTAGTGATACCCGATTGTTAATCATCGTCCTTAATACACTTATAATCGCCCTGTTGTCGGCTGCCATCTCTACCGTAATAGGCATTCTAGGCGCGCTTGCCATTCGCTATGTCCGAAGGCAGCAAACAAAGAATGCACTTCTTTCATTGAATAATGTTCTAATCGTTAGTCCGGATGTTATTATTGGTGCTTCATTCTTAATTCTGTTTACGATGGTTGGGCTCAAGCTAGGCTTTACATCTGTATTAATATCTCACATCGCGTTTTGTATCCCAATCGTAGTGATTATGATTTTGCCAAAGCTCCAGGAAATGAGCCCAAGTTTAATAGATGCAGCCCGGGACCTTGGAGCGAGCAGAATGGATGTATTGACGAAAGTCATTTTGCCTTATATCACACCGGGAATTTTTGCAGGTTTCTTTATGGCGCTGACCTATTCGCTGGATGACTTTGCCGTTACGTTTTTTGTAACCGGAAATGGGTTTTCTACACTTTCTGTTGAAATTTATTCACTTGCACGCCGAGGAGTTTCCTTGAACATCAATGCATTGTCATCTCTGCTTTTTGTTTTCACGATCATTCTGGTAATAGGGTATTACTTTATTGCCCAGCATAATGGGAAGCCAGGCAAAATGGGGGTTCGAAAATGAAACAGTTAATCCGCGCCTTTATAGCAGTTCTGCTTGTATCAGCAATCCTTCTGGCAGCCGTATCACATTTGAATTCTTCGCAGGGCTTCGCCAATGGCAACGTTCTTACTGTATATAATTGGGGAGATTATATCGATGCCGGCCTGGTCAAGCAATTCGAAAAAGAGACAGGAATTAAAGTCATTTACGAAACCTTCGATTCAAATGAATCTATGATGACGAAGATTCAGCAGGGAGGCACTTCCTATGATATTGCCGTCCCTTCGGAATATATGATTGAAAAAATGCAGGAAGAGAATCTATTAATCCCGATTGATCATTCGAAGCTGCCTAACCTGAAATATATCGATTCTCGGTTTATGGATCTGCCGTTTGATCCAGAGAATAAATACTCCGTCCCATATTTTTGGGGGACAGTCGGAATCGTCTATAATTCAAAAAAGCTTGGCGGGAAAAAAATCAGCAGCTGGGACGATTTATGGGATGAAAATCTAAAAAATGAAATTCTGCTTACGGACAGCGCCAGGGAAGTGATGGGGATGGGATTGAACAGCCTAAATTACTCCTTAAATGATATAAACAAGGAGCATTTACAGCAGGCGAAGGAAAAACTCGACAGGCTCACTCCCAATATTAAAGCCATTGTTGGAGATGAGATCCGGATGCTGCTTGAAAATGGTGAAGCATCGATTGGACTCGTCTGGTCTGGAACCGCCTCTGAAATTATGTATGAAAATGATGACCTGGAATATGTCATTCCTAAAGAAGGCTCAAACCTATGGTTTGATAATATGGTCATACCTAAAACAGCGAAGCATGTGGAAGAGGCACACAAGTTCATTAATTTTCTGCTGGACCCCAAAATTGCTGCGAAGAATACAGAGTATGTTTCTTACTCAACGCCCAACAAAGGAGCCTTGAAGTATCTGCCGGATGAGATTGTGAACGATACGCGCTTTTATCCTTCTCAGGAAATGGTCAAAAGGCTGGAGGTATATGAAAATCTGGGCAAGAAAAACCTCGCATACTATAATGAATTATTCCTGGAGTTTAAAATGCATAATAAATAGATAAAAACGGTTAGGTGCAGCGCTTTTGCAGCCTAACCGTTTTTTGTAAATTGCGGGAGGACCTGATTCCACTGTTAAAAAGCACCCATACTTAAAACCAGATTTAAGCTATAATTTGGCCTTTGCGGACCATCTATAAATTGCTTCCCTCAATTCCATAGCATAAGGTTCAAGCTCCGGCATTCCCATTCTCCGGGCTATTTCTATTTCTGCTTCGATATCATAAGGGACTCGTATGGTTTCCACAGAAAAAGGCGCAGGTATGTCTGATTGATAGATCCCTCTTAGTATTGTATAAGTTGCCTCTGGGATATCAAGCGGGTTGCCAACGCTGCCAGCATTGAACAAAATTTTATGCGGTGACAGGTGTTTTACAAATGCGGCATGGATGTCTCCGTAACCCACAACATCAGGAGTTCTTTCATTTATAAATGGGGTGATATGTTCAGTATTGTCAAACATTGCCCAAAGTTCTGCTTCTGAATCTCTCCAAGGGCTAACCCTATGATGCACACTTTTGGCTGAGGCGTGGAACAAACGAATGTATTTTCCGCTCATGAAGAAGTCGTGATGAAAGGGGAGGCTTTTTAAAAAAGCTTTGGTTTCTTGATCCAACTGATCTTGGTGCCATTTCATCACCTCGTTATGAGGCGGGTTTTGTATTTCCTCATCCCAGTTGCCGCACACAGTTATTTGACATGTATCCCTATAATCTCTAAAGCCTTTTTTGATTGAGGACCTTTGCCTACCAAATCTCCCAAACAAACAATCTTAGTGATTCCTCTTTTATGTATATCCCCCAAAACTGCATGGAGAGCAGTAATATTGCCATGAATATCAGAAATAACAGCTACGCCTTCCAAGATACTACCTCCCGTCGAAAGCAATCAATTACTATTAGTTCTATGTGTTTATGGTAAATTCCTTTCTTTATTGTAAGGAAGGTTGAAAATGCTTCTGAAAGGGATATGCTGCCGGTTTTTCCGGGATTAAGGCAAGAATTTATTTACGAATTCCAATAAGAATCAGTGCAACGCCAGTAAATATAAAAGCAAGCTTTGAGAATGACAGCTTTTCTGATATGCCAAGCAACCCAATGGTGGTTGTAAGTATTAAGACTATTGGACCCACTAATGCCAGCGAGCTATTAACCAGCAGTGCTTTTTCCACATCGTTCAGTTTGATCATTAACAAGGCTGCAGAAATTTCAATGCTGCCGGAGATAAACCGCAGCAAAGCCATAAGCAAAACAGCTTTTTCAAGAACTATAAACATAGCATCCTCCCGCAAACTTTCTTTACCCGATTATATGCAATAAGATGTGAATACAGGACAAGATATTCCACAGGAATTTTGCATTGCCTGGAAATATGCGAGTTGAAGGATGGGAAGGACTGCTGAATCAATGTCTCAAAACCAAAAAAAGAATGCATACTAGGATGGAATTATGCACGATTTTAAATCCACAATTTCATAACACAGCGCACGTAATCAACAAAAGAGGCAGGAACCAAGACGGCCTGCCTCTTTTGATGATTTATATCCATGTTATTTAGAGGATTTGTTATTTTTTACATCAATAGTAACTTCTGCAGAAAGATCTGATTTTCCCGATGTTGTAGAGGAAGTGGAAGAATTAGATAGGGTTGTACCAGAATTTCCGGCTACACCAGCTGTACCTCCTGTAAGTGTGTCTGTGCCAGTTTCCGTTGTGCTGCCGCTGTAGTTAGAAGCAGAATCGCCGGAAGTAGAGAAGTCTGATGAACCAGTAGAGGTGACAGAAACACTGCTCACAGACTCTGTGGAAACACCGCTTGTTGTCTCTTTAGTTGATGGTCCTTTAATAGTAGAACCGGCTTCCACAACCTTGGAGCCTATTTCTTTAACCTTAGAACCAATTTCCTTTAACTCCCCTGTAGCTTCTTTTGCAGTGGACAGGGCCTCGGTGGAAATGTTTTTAACTTCACTTACCTTTCCGAATACATCAGAATTGACCAGTTCATATAGATTCTGAGCTTCTGATATCGCTTCCTTTAAAGTATCAGAGGCAGCCTTGAATCTTGAAATCATTGTATCTTTTACGTCCGTAGGGTTCTCTTTCACCTGGGAAATCATGCCCATCGAAGAGTCCTTTAAATCTACCGCTGTAGTTTTCACCTTATTTCTAGTAGAAGAATCAAGAAGTGTCAAGGCTCCGCCGATCAGTCCGCCAAGAAGTACGCCTCTTAGGAATTTACTGTTTCTCTCTGTTTCATACATTCTGCTTGGTTGAGATTCATACATTCTGTTTTGTTCAGCTTCATACATCGTTTGATTTTGATTATTTGTTTGAGTTTCCATACCTTGTTCCTCCTTATTAATAAGTTTTAACCAGCCTGTATGTGTATTTCCCGAATTTTTTACGGTTTAAACAAAAACCGACTTACCGTATGGCTGGCGCTGTTTGTTACGCGTGTCAAATTAGCCTCAAGAAGGCTGTCAATTTTACAATTGTGATAGCAGGTGCTGCCGGTCATGATTGGGAAATTGGGAAATAATCTAAGAATGCTGGAATGGCAAAGGACGTTGCTGACGAATTAATCCGGGATAATCCAAATGTTATAGATGCAACCAAGGGGGATGTAATCAAAGCTATTAAACAAAAATATATGATAAAATCTAATAATGGCCTTAGTCTTGTTTATATATATCTGAGGAAGAGGAGTGGGGTTGTGAAGGCATATATATTTTTGGCGGTAGCCATTGTAGCAGAATTATTTGGCACTTCAATGTTAAAGGCGTCTGAGGGGTTTAGCAAGCTCGGTCCATCTTTGGGTGTATTAACCGGTTTTGGGATTGCCTTTTACAGCTTTTCCATGTCACTTCAGAACATTCCCTTAAGCACGGCCTATGCGATTTGGTCAGGTGTTGGGACAGCAGCCACTGCCTTGATTGGTGTGCTGGTTTGGAAAGAACAGGTTAACCTTACTACAATGGCGGGTATTTTGTTTATTATCATGGGTGTAATATTGTTGAATTTAAATATATCTAAACAATAAAAAAACCAGCACCTACGAGATTGAGGGTGCTGGTTTTGATTTTTAGGCGAGCAGTTCATCCTGTGACTGGCCAGCCTTTTTATTTACTATCGTTTGAACTTCTGAGCCTTCAAGTGTTTCCTTTTTTAGCAGAGCATCAATTAACTGTTCGAACTGGCTGCGATTAGAAGCAATGAGATTCTCAGTCTGCTGGATTGCTTCCTGGAATAAAGCCTGCATTTTTAGCTCTTTATCTGTTTTGTTGAATGTAAGGGTAAAGCCATCCTGCAGCATGCCAGTGTCTACCATTTTCTCAAGTAAATGCTTTGCCTGCTGCACGTCTCCACTCACGCCGATGCTATGCTCTCCCAACACCATTCTTTCAGCCACTCCGCCTGCGACGATCATTTTGACCTGGTCCAATAATTCGCTGGTCGTAGAAAGGTGAAGTTCTTTTTGGATGGGTGCAACATAACCGAGAGCTTCTCCGCGAGGAATGATGGTGGCCTTTCTCACTGAACCTGGTTTTGTCAGAGCTGCAATTAGAGCATGTCCGCTTTCATGGATGGCAACTCTGTGTTTTGTTTCCGGATCATTGAGAGCCCTGGAGGTAGTTCCAAGAATGGTCCGGTCTATAGCATAGTCCAGATCTTCCTTATGAATCATATCCTGCCCATTTCGAAGGGCTCTGCGGCTTGCCGTCTCAAAAAGGGAACTGATATCGGCACCTGAAAAGCCAGATGTGCTGTCAGCAAGGCTGTCAAGTGAAGCAAGAACATCCATCGCCAGGTTTTTTCCTTTTGTATGGATATCGATGATTTCTTTTCTTCCCTTTGTATCCGGCAGAGGAACCTGGAAAGAAAAATCAATCCTTCCGGGACGAAGAAATGCTTCATCAAGCATATCTTTTCTGTTTGTAGCAGCAATAAACAAAATACCCTCAGTGTCGTGTCCGCCATCTAGCTGGACTAATAATTCAGTCAATGTTTTTTCACTTTCTTCCCCGCCCTGAGGCTTTCGACGTCCCGCAAGCGAGTCTACTTCATCGATAAAGACGACTGCCGGCTTTTGTTTTCTGGCAGCCTGGAAAAGACTTCGTACACGTGCTGCGCCTACTCCTACAAACATTTCATTGAAGGATGAGCCGCTGGCAGAGAAGAAGTTTGCGCTTAATTCCTTTGCGATTGCCTGTGCCAGGAGTGTTTTACCCGTTCCAGGAGGCCCATATAATAATATCCCTCTAGGAGGTTTGATCCCAATCTTAGCAGAACGCTCTGGTTCCCTTAATGCAGATAAAGTCTGAAGGATTTCGTCTTTCATCTCCTGCTGCAAACCTCCGACATCATTTAGTGTGATGGAAGGGAGAGGCCGGGCAGTAGAAACACTATTTTTCATTTTTGAGGCGCCAATTCCACCCTTGAATTTCTTCTGGACAACCAAGGCAGCTGCGGCTAATGAAATGGCTAGACCCAGTATGATCCACGCACTATAGCGGGAGCTAGTAGAATAAGTGTATTGTACGTTATATTTTTCAATCAGCTTGTCCACCATCTGGCTGTTTGGAGGAACATGCGATACATATTTTTCATTCTCTGTGGTTAAGAGCAATTTACCATTCTTTGTTTCTTCCAGGGTTACGAGCTTGCCATCCTGGGCCTGGATGGTCTTTTCTATAGAAGAGAAAGGAATCGCTACTTCTTGCTTAACTTGTACAAGGTAATAAGCAATGCCTGCAATAATCACCATCAATGCCAAACCTACGGGCAGCAACTTAGATACTAACTTTGAATTGGCTTTCAATAACTCAACCCCTTAAAAGATATACATACAGTATAAAAAAATCCGTCTTGTATTGTACAGGTATTTATACCTGTTTAAACTAGTAATTTTTTCTAATAGTTACCAAGTTAGCAATAAAATCATGCTGTAAACTAACCTTAGACTAAAAAACGTGACAAAAGACCTACTCCCAAGAGAGCCCCCGGACGATATATTTTTTTGAATCGCAACATACATGTAGAATATAATAATTGAAACAAAAAATATTAGGGTAATGGTTGCGCCGATAACTCGTGTTTACCCACAAATTGAGTGAGAAGGTGATATTGAATTATGAGTAAATTCCAAAGAGATTACATAATTACGATGAAAGACGTTATTAAAGAGGGGGATCCCATTTTACGTAAGGTGATTGATGAGATCCCTATGCCGCCCGGGGAAGAGGAAAAAGAAGAATTAACATGCATGATGAATTTTTTGAAGAACAGCCAGGACCCGGTCATGTCTAAAAGATATAATTTGCGTGCAGGTGTAGGTTTATCAGCCAATCAAATCGGTTTAAATAAAAAAATGTTTGCCGCATATTTTACTGACGAAAAGGGCGAGCTTCACGAACTTGCATTGATTAATCCCAAAATAGTCAGTACCTCCACGACGATGATCTACCTGCCGCAGAGCGAAGGATGCCTCTCTGTAGACAGGGACGTAGTTGGATATGTACCACGATATGAACGTGTGAAAATCCAGGCACATGATAAGGGGGGGAATGTAGTCAGCCTTCGCTTCAAAGGATTTGCTTCCATAGTGATGCAGCATGAAATTGACCATCTAAACGGGGTTATGTTTTATGACAGAATAAATCAGGACAATCCTTTCCAATTGCCTGCGGATGTTGAAATCAGAAGCATTTTATAAGTGATACAATAATGCACTTTGATCGGAATCTATTTTATTGGCAATATAATAGAAGAAAAACAGCAGTAGCATGAAACTAAATTGAATTATATCCGTAATTAAAGGGGAGATTTAAAACAATTAATCAGGAGGATTTTATGAAACGTACAGCGGAGATTGTATTAACTGTCATCGGCATTGTGTTAAATGTGATAATGATCGCATTTGCTGGAATTCTGACGATTGCATTTAAGGACAATGCGCTGCAGAGTGAGCTGGAGAGAGAACTTGAGAAGGATCCCAATTTGCAGGCAGCCAATGTGGATGTAGGAACAGTCATGAATTTTATGGAAGGCTTAGGCTGGGGTTTTGTTGCAATTGTTGTAGTTAGTACGGTTCTGGCTGTTATCGCAGCTTTTGCATTCAGAAAAAATCGCAGACCGAAATTGGCAGGAGGACTTTTAATAGCATCAACATTGATAGTTGGGATAGGCACAATCCTGATTGGCTGGCTCCCGGCTTTGCTATACTTAATCGCAGGCATTATGGCATTCGTACGCAAACCCAAAACAACAGCAGATTTTTAAGGGATCAGCATTTTTGGTCCAAATTAACGGCTTTAGCTATACTTCGAATTATAATGTAAAAACAAACAATTTAAAAAGCAAAAGAACAGGTACCCGCAAGACTGGGTGCCTGTTCTTTTTTAGGCCGGATATTAAGCTTTTGCACGCTTTCGATACATATATTGCTGCCATTGGAACCGTATAAAACATCCGATGCAAAAACCCAATATCGCAACGAAAGCAGCCAATGCAACCATTGCAGAAAAGACATACGCTGCAATTGTCCAACCTAACAGGAAGCAAAGAAGAGCGATGCCAAGGCAAACAACTGCAATCACTTGATTGAATTGCTGCTGGGACCACTCCTCAGGGATATATTCAGAAGGCTTCTTCTTTAAAAAATACCGAGCCAAACGCATAACAGGGTTGAAGTTGAAAAATAATCCTAACAGACCAGCGATTAAAGGAATAGCCAGGATCAATTCTTCTCCTGTGACCCATGATGTGACCACACTTAAAACAATAAACCATTGGTTTGTTCTGACTAAAGGGCGGGGAATGGTTCGTACTTGGTTTTCCATGATACAATCCCTACTTTTCTTATGAGAATTCTGATTTATTCTATTTTATCCTTGTTAATCCGATTTGAGAAGGAAAATGCTTAATTTAACAAAGGTATATAAAATGGAATATAGGTGACAGCAATACCAAATTCCAAATGAAGCGCAGTAGGATGTCTATTTATAATAATTATAATTAAGTATTGATTATAATTTTAAAAAGCGTATAATAAAAGCAAGACAATTAGTATAAAAAAAGACCAGGAGGAGTTAACATGCAAGGGAAAATCTGTGTGCAATGTGGAAAACCTATTAAGAAGTTAAAACACTCCATCCTCTGCAGCTGCGGACCTAAAATTGTAAAGAGAGTTTCATTACGCGAAGAAAAATAAAGATATTACTATAACCGGTATCCTGTTTCAGGTACCGGTTTAATTTTACATTCTAAGGGTGGCTGCCGCCCATGGATATATACGAGTGGAAAGCCGGTAAAATGGTTAAAACAAAGAAGTGACGCGACGCTATACGAATATCAGGTGAAAACAAAAGAAACAGTGGGCACATTGCCCCACTGTTTCTTTTCGGTGCGTTTTGTTACGGTGTTTTAAGCGGAAGCCATTTCAGTACATCTTGTATTTTACTGTCCCAATAACCCCATTCGTGTTCACCAGGACTAAAATCCGCCGTTAGGTTATAGCTGGTACTTTCACATATAGCTTTAAATTTCAGATTATCTTGAAATAATAAATCCTCTGTACCGCAGCATTGATAAAGAGATGGCTTAAGGGCTGCCTCTTTATCGCCTTGCTTCAGCAGCCAAAGCAGGTCCTCATCGGTATCTGCTATGGCTTTATCTCCGAAAATCAGCTTAAAAGCATGGCTGATGGGATCAGCCTCGGCTTTCTTGGTTCTTGCCACAATATCTGTAACTCCAGATAGGCTTGCTGCTGATGCGAATTTATCAGGATGGCGGAGCGCCCATTTAAATGCCCCATATCCTCCCATAGACAAACCCGCAACAAAATTATCCTCCCTTTTATCAGATAATGGGAAGAATGATCTCGCAATGACTGGCAATTCCTCCGTTAGAAAAGTCCAATACTTGCTGCCGTATACCATATCCGTATAAAAGCTATGGTGGACCTGAGGCATAACTACTGCTAACCCTAACGGAGCGGCATATCTCTCGATTGAGGTACGCCTGGTCCATATCGTATCATCATCACTAAATCCATGAAGAAGATACAGGGTCTGGTGTTTGCCAGAAGATTTTTTATTGTCCATTCCAATCTGCGCGGTTGTGTTCTGCGGCAAGATGACAGTCATGGAAGTACTTACATTTAAAATTTCTGAAAAGAAATCACAATGAATAAGTGCCATAGAAAACATCCTTTTTCCAAATATGCAGGTATAGTACAAATCCGTTTGTGGCTGTGGTTCCAAACAAATGCCAACATTAACACTGTACAGCCTTTACTTCTACCTGTTATTTCTTAACGAAAGCATAATAATTTCATGGTATTTTCGGTGCTTTTTGCCCTTTTGCGTGATAGACGTAGTCAGTCCTGTAATTCCACAACAGAAAAGTGATCTTGATACCAATCCGGCATGGCTCGATATAGTCATTTAGCAATAAGGACCCAGGGTATTTACTTAGGAAAAACATAATCGATGCAGGGAGCGGACATTTCGTAGATATGTATTAGCTGCCTCAAAAAACCTCGGCCCGCTTTACGTTCCGTTCACTGTAAGTGGCACTTTAATATTAATCAAAAAATCCGGTTTCCCTTCCATAGAAAAAGGGCTTTGAAAAGCGGAAGAAAATGCGAATGCATACCTGGAAAGCCTTTTATATGCGATACTGCTTAAACCAGGTAAACAGAATAAAAGATATGGCAGAATTAATCACAAAAGCGGCAAGCAAGACGCTCATCCATACATCATACTTATTAATAATAACAAGCACTTCAGCATTAGAAATAATAAAAAAGAATAATCCTACGATAAGCAGATGGACCATGGCGTTAGGAATGAGCAAAAAAAGTTTCAAATTATTACCCTCCTGTTATATATGACGATCAAAGAGGGAGAAAGTTTCAGATAGTTATACACATTTGCAAAAACAGGAAAAAAAATCTAAACGGAATAGAAAAGGACTGCCGTATTGGCAGTCTCTGGCCTAAAATCAAATATGGCATCCTATAACATCGTTACTTGGGTAAAGTGGCTAAAAATAGGCTGGGTATATCAACCTACCGTACTAATCCTTAAGCTTGCTCATTCCTTCCTGGAATTTACCCTTAAGCTTATCTGCCTTTCCTTCTGCCTGAAGCCCAGTATCATTCTTAGCGTTTCCTACTTGATCCTTTGCCTCACCTTTTACTTTATTTACTGTACTTTTTACTCTATCTGATAAATCGCTCATTTTACTTCCTCCTATCATTTAGTCTATTCTTCTATTCCCCAGAGAGGGTCAGAGTAAACAATGATAGTAGTCTCAGGAACGGCATTAAGATGCAAGGCTGCCGGTGCTGCGTTCTTTCACGAAATTAATAGAAGCGGCTGCAATCAAATCCTTGTCAAAATCCAGTGATGCTACATGGAACGAACGATGTAACGGCATAATCTGTTTCACAGTGGATGAAATCATATGATAAATTTCGTATGAACATTGAGCGGGTACTACGTGGTCTTCGGGTGAAACAAATAACTGCACTGGGCATGACACTTTTTTCAATCCTTTTTTTGCGTGTTCCATTAAAGAAAGAAGCGAATGAACAGCAGTTAAAGGAACTTTTGAATAGGTAATTTCCTGTGCGGTAGAATCATTGATATCAGGCGTTTCATCGGCAATAAAACGTGGTGCACCCAAGCCTTTATATGGTTCTAGATCAGGGACGCGCAATGCCGCGTTAATGCAAACAATCCCATCTATCATATATTTTCCGGCGAGGTCAAGGGCCAAAGCCCCACCCATGGATTGACCCACGACAAATATCTTATGGCACGTCTTTTTCAACTGAAGAAAAGCAGTCTCCAAATCTTCAATCCAGTCTTTGTGATTAAAATTTTCCATATCTGCCGCGTTTGTACCATGCCCTCTTAATCTGGGTGCATAGACAGTAAAGCCAGCATTTGCAAATTGTTTTCCTAAGTATTCAACACTCTGTGGTGTTCCATTAAAGCCGTGGCAAAGAAGGATTCCTATCTTATTACCAGAGATAAAAAAAGCTTCTGCTCCAGAAATAACTGTTGTCATATTAATTCTCCTTTCAAGTTAAGAAAATGCCAGTTTTATACTGAGAGTCTCAAAAAAATTTACTGGTAAGACCAAAGCAGCTAGTTTGATAGTAAATGACTGGGTACGTTTAATACACTCAGGCAGTCGTACATATAGAAACGTCCGGGAATCAAAAAAAACTTTCTTGCCTGGCTGCAAAGAAAGTTTTTACATTTCTTATCAACCAAAGCAAAGCTTTGCTGGTAGGAGCACCTTACAGGGCAGGTTGCTGTGAAGTCATTAAGCCAGATCTCTCGTTCACTCTTAATAAAATATAGATTTTTATATATTTCAACTGATATGTTATTAATCCAATAAAATTACTTGGTTTTAATATTATCGCGTGTTTTGAATAATGTCAATCTTTAAAAAGTAAAAAATTTCAAATCATAAAAACCGTTGACAAATTTGCGAACTATCAGTAAAGTAGGAATCAATTGAAAAACGAAAGCTTCTTATCAAGAGAGGTGGAGGGAATTGGCCCGATGATACCTCAGCAGCAGATCCCTATTGGATACTGTGCTAACTCCAACAAGCAGTGCTTGGGAGATAAGAGGAGAAAACAATCGATTGATACGAATGTGGCCTCTTCTTTTCTGGGAGAGGTTTTTTGATTGGAATAATTTCATAGAGTTTTATATTTCTTATCCAGAGAAGCTGAGGGACTGGCCCGATGAAGCTTCGGCAGCGGACATATGTACCGTGCCAATTCCAGCAGGCAGCCTTGCCTGGAAGATAAGAAGGGGCTTATTTTTACTTGTATAACCCTCTTCTTGACACTTCAGGAAGAGGGTTTTTTGTACTTCATATAAAGATTAATACATATTGAAATGCAGCATAAGGAGGTATACATGTGATTACTTTTCAAGCCTTGAAAAAGGAGTATGTAACAAAAGGCAAAACATTTGCCGCTCTGGACGGCATAGACCTGCATGTGGAAGAAGGGGAAATTTATGGAGTAATCGGGTTCAGTGGAGCTGGAAAGAGCACATTAATCCGATGTGTCAATTACCTGGAAAAGCCCACATCAGGTAAAGTCATTGTCAATGGCCATAACTTTGCTGAACTTTCTGCACAGGAGATAAGAAGGGTTAAACAAAAAATAGGGATGGTATTTCAGCACTTTAATTTGCTTCAATCTAAAACTGTTTTTGCTAATGTCGCCATGCCGCTCATCTTGCAAAAGGTCCCTAAGAAAGAAATCAAAAAAAGAGTGGATGAACTGCTTGAATTTGTCGGACTTAAGGACAAGGCTGGCGCCTATCCTGAAAACCTGTCGGGAGGCCAAAAGCAGCGTGTCGGGATAGCTCGTGCGCTTGCGACTCAGCCATCCATCCTCCTTTGTGATGAAGCAACGTCGGCATTGGACCCGCAGACCACAAGCTCCATTCTGCAACTATTGAAAAAAATTAACGAAGAATACAACATTACGATTTTAATGATCACCCATGAAATGTCGGTGATCCGGGAAATTTGCGACAAAGTAGCTGTGATGGAGGCCGGAAAGATAATTGAAAGCGGATCGGTGTTTGAGGTTTTCTCCAACCCCCAGACGCAGACAGCGAAAAACTTCGTCAGCACGGTCATGCACGATGCAATTCCGGAATCAGTAAGAAAACAGCTTACATCCGGCGAGTCGAATGGAAGACTTTTCAAGATCAATTTTGTTGGTGCTTCCTCCGGCCAGCCTCTTTTATCTAAGATTGCAAAGCAGTTCGATGTAGATGTGAACGTCCTATTCGGGAATATAACAGAGCTTCAGGGGATACCTTTTGGCCACCTCATCGTGGAACTGTTAGGAGCGGAGACTGAGATTAAACTGGCATATATGCATATTCAGCAAGAAAACGTCACAATCAGGGAGGTAATCGCCGATGCTAGTTGATAAGGAAGCTATTATTGAGGCACTATGGGAGACCATATCTATGGTGGGATTTTCGTTGTTATTTTCAACCTTGATAGGTCTTCCCCTTGGCATCCTGTTAGTTGTAACAAGGAAAGGACATTTATTTGAAAATACGGTCATTTTTACTATCTTAAATACGATTATCAATATATTCAGGTCTGTTCCGTTTATCATTTTGATGGTTGCGATTGTCCCCTTGACAAGGCTGATCGTCGGCACCTCAATTGGAACCGCGGCCGCGATTGTCCCATTAGTATTTTATGCCGGACCCTATATCGCAAGATTGATTGAAAATTCCCTGTTGGAGGTAGACAAGGGAGTCATTGAGGCTGCGGAGGCCATGGGAGCAACGCCGCTTCAAATCATTTTTAGGTTTCTGGTTCCGGAGGCTCTAAGCTCACTTGTGCTTGGACTGACTATTGCCACGATAGGGCTTGTCGGTGCTTCGGCCATGGCTGGAGCAGTCGGTGGCGGCGGTATTGGAGATTTGGCCATTACATACGGATATCAGCGTTTCGATGAAAAGGTAATGTTCATCACCGTTGCCATTTTGATTATCGCAGTACAAGGTCTCCAAACTTCAGGGAATCTATTGTCTAAAAAAATAAGAAGAAGATAACACAAAAGGAGAGAACGTCTATGAAGAAGATTATTTTATTAGCTTTATTTTTAGTTTTATCAACAGTTCTGGCAGCATGCGGAGAGGACAAGGTGTCAGGCGGTAACGAAGAACAGACAGTTAAAATAGGAGTAAGCGGGACGGATACGACAGTTTGGGACTTCGTTGCTGAAAAAGCAAAGAAAGAAGGAATCAATATTGAGATTGTCCGCTTTTCAGATTATGTTCAGCCAAATATTGCACTCGCGGAAAAGGATCTGGATGCAAACTCTTTCCAGACCATTTCATACTTCAATGCGTTCAAAAAAGAACACAAGCTGGATTTAGCACCGATTGCAACAACAGTAATTGCTCCAATGGGTATTTATTCCGATAAATACAAGAAAGTAGAAGACATACCTGAGGGCGGAAAAATTGCCGTTCCAAATGAAGCGACAAACATGGGAAGAGCGTTCCTGTTGCTTCAAGAAGCTGGATTGATCAAGCTGCCTGAAGATTTCGATGGCAATGGATCCCTGGATAAAATTGTTGAAAATCCGAAGAACCTTAAGATTGAACCTGTCGTAGCAGGCCAGACACCGCGCGTTCTGCCGGATGTGGCAGCTTCCATCATCAATAATGGCATTGCTGTAGATGCTGGATTCAACCCGATTGAAGATTCCATTTTCCATGAAGATAAGACAGCGAAGCCATACATCAATATTATTGCAACACGGACAGAGGATAAGGATAAAAAGGTTCTTAAGCGCATCGCAGAATTGTACCAAGAGGATGACGTGGCAGAATTAATCAAGAAGGAATATAAGGGAGCTCAAATCCCGACTTTTGTTCCACTTAGTGAAATAGGCGAATAAAAAAAGAGGGGGCAACAATCGATGGCTGTGTTTGTGGCTAATTTGGAGAAAATTAAGCAAGAAATTGTTGGGTATATAGAGAACAAGAGGCAAAATTATATCGAAACAAGTCACCAAATCCACGAAAACCCGGAAATTGGAAATGAAGAATTTTTTGCTTCTGCATTGCTGTCAGACACTTTAGAATGTGAAGGGTTTGAGGTCACCAGGAATGTGGCAGGACATGAGACGGCATTTTTAGCAAGAAAGAAATCTTCTCTTGGCGGACCTGCCATTGCGTTTCTAGCTGAGTATGATGCACTTCCCAATATAGGTCATGCATGCGGCCATAATATTATCGGGACAACAAGCACAGCAGCGGCCATTGCGTTAAGCAAGGTGATTGAAGAGACGGGTGGGGAAGTTGTGGTGTTTGGTACTCCAGCCGAAGAAGGCGGACCTAATGGAAGCGCCAAGGGCAGCTTTGTAAAGCATAATCTCTTGGAAGGTATAGATGCTGCATTGATGATTCATCCGTCCGGTGAAACCGCCATAACAGGCAGCTCTCTTGCAGTTGATCCGCTTGATTTTGAATTTCACGGCAAACCGGCCCATGCGGCTGAGGCTCCACATGAGGGGATTAATGCACTTGATGCTGTGATTCAGCTTTTTAACGGAATCAATGCTCTGCGACAGCATGTTACCGACGATGTAAGAATTCATGGCATCATCACTCATGGCGGCGATGCACCAAATATTGTCCCCCATTACGCCAAGGCAAGGTTCTATATTCGGGCACAGACTCGTACGAAGCTTAATGAAGTTACCAGGAAAATTAAGGCCATCGCAGAAGGTGCAGCGCTCGCAACGGGAGCTGAGGTGAGGGTAATTGCCTTTCAAAACCAGGTGGATAACCTGATCTTAAACAGGCGGTTCGATGAAGTAGCAAAAAATACTTTAGAATCTTTAGGTGAAGAGGTGGTGGTGGACGAGAGAGCCGGACTTGGCTCTACTGATGCCGGCAATATCAGTCAGATCGTTCCTACAATACATCCGTATATAAAAATCGGACCGAGCGATTTGGTTGCACACACAGATGCCTTTAGAGAAGCTGCGAAATCCAATAGGGGCGACGAGGCCTTAATTACAGGAGCAAAAGCATTAGCGTTAACTTCGCTGGAACTAATCGTTAACAAAGAATTGCTTACTGGCATAAAAGCCGAATTTCTGGAGCGAAAGCAAAAGGAAAACAACTGACACCATTAAATGTAGTTTAATAGAACAAACTATTCACTTAAATGTTAGTGTTCAGACTGTAGTCAACGCGATGAAAAATCGAGCTTGCCTACAGTCTTTTTAATTTGGCCTGTTGCTGGCTCTGAAGATTTTCAATCCAGGAGCTTCGCTTTCCGCGAGGCGGTCAGGGAGTCTCCTCATAATTGGGCTCCTCAAGGGGATTACCTTCGCGGGAGTTTCGCATCTAAAACGTAAATCCGGGTTATTAAATCGATGTAGACAATGCTTCATTTCGCAGTGATGAATTTGAAGAAGATTGCATGGGGTTGGCGGAGAGCGATTTAGGCTCTAAATACAAGGCCTGAAGACTTGTATCCGGGGCTTTAGTTATTCCTGCCGAAAGGGAAATGACAAAAGGTGTACGGAATAACTCCATTCCGAACCCCTTTTGTCCACAATCTGAGCGCACTTACTGATAAGAATGCTGTTTATACTTCTATAAATAAATCAACAACCTTACCCAAAGGAGAAGGGAGAAAAATTGAAGTCATAAAGGAACTCTACGATTTATAAGCTTACAACGGAAAGCTTGAGCGGTCGTAATGCCTTTGTTTGATCGATAAAAACAAAAGCATCATATCTTTCAGATAAAACAGATGGTACATAGTTACCGTATTGCTCATATTCCGGGTTATAAACCACCCCTATGGCACGATGGCCAATTCGGCGTGTGAATAGATGCCTGTTTTCTTCATTAAAAAACAACATTTTATTATAGGCGCCTGTTCGGTGTAAAAGATCCTCCCAGCTGCCCAATTGTGCTTCGGGGACTATTTTCTCTTCTATATCAAATCCCCATTGTTCTGATGCTATTACTGTTCCTCTATGTGTGCCAAAGCCTACAGCATATACATGTCCTGGCGGATGCTGTTCACGCACCACCTGGCCTACATTTATCATCCCGGCGTCTGCCATGTCTGTAGCCCGTGCATCACCAATATGGGTATTGTGCTCCCATACAATGGCCTTAGATCCCTCTCCGTAAAAATTCATTACTTCATTAAGAGCTTCTACCATGTGATAATCTCTGATGTTCCAGGAATTTTCGTCATTGAGTATCATTGTGCTGTAGTACTTCTCTGCATTTGCAGCCACAAGGGAATTAATCTTGACACTTAACCCGCTTTCTTCTGGATATGTGTCATACTCTTTTTTAGACCATATGCTGTTTAACAGCTTAGTCACCTCTTCCACACAACCTTCTGAGTAGACTGCAGATGAAACAGCATATTTTTCTGGAGTGCGATTAAATGGCTCAAAACAAGAAAAAGCTTTTCTGGCCAGCTCAAGGTCAGGAGAATTAGTTTTTTCCAAATGATTTATTACTTCCTCCATAGACTCCCATAGACTATATACATCAATCCCATAAAAGCCTACCATCTCCGTTTCCGGTTTATTTCTATTATATTCTTTTAACCATTCTGCAAAGTCGGCTATTTCTTCATTTGCCCACATCCACGTAGGCCAACGATGGAAGGCCCGAAGAACTTCCGCTGCTGATTGGTGTTCATTGTCATGGCCTTTTATATAGCGGTTGAGGCTTTGGCTGGCAGGCCAATCGCCCTCAACTGCAATAATTTTAAAACCCTTTTCAGTGATGAGTTTTTTGGATATCTCTGCTCTCACCTGATAAAATTCCGAGGTTCCGTGGGACGCTTCTCCTAAAAGTACAATCCTTGCCTGATCGATATTATTTATTAAAGGATCTAAATCATTATTCCCTCTTAATGGTACCGCATATTTTTCAATTCCGGATGCAATGTTGCGTAACATACACACAACCTCCATTACTGTTTATATTCTGCTTGATATGAATTTTCACCAGCATGAACGGATAAAAGGGTATCAGCATAACCGACGATGCGGTTAATGATCTCATCTGATACCGAATACACCAAATCGTGTAATTTCCCTGCATGTAACTGGGGATCATCAAAAATGATCGTAGTGTTAATGAAGATATCTCTATTGCCTATTAAGTTATAATGGATAATAGCCTTCCCGGCAGCTCCTCCAGTGTGGGGATCGTTGAAACCAGGAATGAAAACATACCACTCTTCGGCTGTCATTGACCTGAAATTCTTTGTGAATGCCATGCCCTCAATAATGGAGTTTATATAGTCTCTTCTTTCACGGCTTGCTGCTTCAATGATTTTATACCCCATGAATGCTCCTTTATTCAGCGAATGTTGTTATCAAGAAACGAAGTACAAATATTAATGTTCCCATATTACGCTGGAGTATTTCGTTTAAAAAAGACATTGACAGGTCGTGCCATGGCATGTATTATTAGAAAGTCGCCAACAGAGAGGGCAACTGCTGATAAATTGTTTTTGAAAAAAGTGTTGACTAAATCTTTAGGTTGGCTTATGATAATAAAGTCGCTAAAAACCGGCGACTTGAAAAATAAAAAGTTTTTTCGTAGAAGTTGACAACTAATTGATATCATGTTATATTAATGAAGTCGCTTCTGAGGGAAACGGCATTGCGATTGCTCTTTGAAAACTGAACAAAACAAGCGCCAGATTCTTATTTCTTCTATATGTAGAAATAAGACGTCTAATCAATAGTGAGTACACACTAAAAAAACAAAAATGAGCAAGTCAAATTCTATCGGAGAGTTTGATCCTGGCTCAGGACGAACGCTGGCGGCGTGCCTAATACATGCAAGTCGAGCGGACAGAAGGGAGCTTGCTCCCGGAAGTCAGCGGCGGACGGGTGAGTAACACGTGGGCAACCTGCCTGTAAGACTGGGATAACTTCGGGAAACCGGAGCTAATACCGGATAGGTTCTTCCCCCGCATGGGGGAAGATGGAAAGACGGTTTCGGCTGTCACTTACAGATGGGCCCGCGGCGCATTAGCTAGTTGGTGGGGTAATGGCCCACCAAGGCGACGATGCGTAGCCGACCTGAGAGGGTGATCGGCCACACTGGGACTGAGACACGGCCCAGACTCCTACGGGAGGCAGCAGTAGGGAATCTTCCGCAATGGACGAAAGTCTGACGGAGCAACGCCGCGTGAGCGAAGAAGGCCTTCGGGTCGTAAAGCTCTGTTGTCAGGGAAGAACAAGTGCCAGAGTAACTGCTGGCACCTTGACGGTACCTGACCAGAAAGCCACGGCTAACTACGTGCCAGCAGCCGCGGTAATACGTAGGTGGCAAGCGTTGTCCGGAATTATTGGGCGTAAAGCGCGCGCAGGCGGTCCTTTAAGTCTGATGTGAAAGCCCACGGCTCAACCGTGGAGGGTCATTGGAAACTGGGGGACTTGAGTGCAGAAGAGGAGAGTGGAATTCCACGTGTAGCGGTGAAATGCGTAGAGATGTGGAGGAACACCAGTGGCGAAGGCGACTCTCTGGTCTGTAACTGACGCTGAGGCGCGAAAGCGTGGGGAGCGAACAGGATTAGATACCCTGGTAGTCCACGCCGTAAACGATGAGTGCTAAGTGTTAGAGGGTTTCCGCCCTTTAGTGCTGCAGCAAACGCATTAAGCACTCCGCCTGGGGAGTACGGCCGCAAGGCTGAAACTCAAAGGAATTGACGGGGGCCCGCACAAGCGGTGGAGCATGTGGTTTAATTCGAAGCAACGCGAAGAACCTTACCAGGTCTTGACATCCTCTGACTTCCCTAGAGATAGGGCGTTCCCCTTCGGGGGACAGAGTGACAGGTGGTGCATGGTTGTCGTCAGCTCGTGTCGTGAGATGTTGGGTTAAGTCCCGCAACGAGCGCAACCCTTGATCTTAGTTGCCAGCATTCAGTTGGGCACTCTAAGGTGACTGCCGGTGACAAACCGGAGGAAGGTGGGGATGACGTCAAATCATCATGCCCCTTATGACCTGGGCTACACACGTGCTACAAT
>NZ_CP143547.1:240000-357500 GCF_046237635.1 Peribacillus sedimenti
ATTGCCTGTATTAAGATGCTATTGAGATACTTCGCTTCTTCCTGGGTTAAATCTCGTACAAAGGCAGCCTCGGTGGTGTATTGCTTGTTGGTTAGCAATTTATAGATTTCCCTGCCTGCCATGTTTGTATCGTCTGCACGCCCTGCCATAATTTCACGTAAATATGCTAGCGATTGTTCCATGACTAACATCACTCCTTTTAGTGCGAGGATTGAAAGGAAGGGCCTCTTACTATCATGCTTACTTTTTATTTGTTTCATTCAATCACGGATTGGTCAATTAACCCAGCCTTGTTCAGATAATGCATTGTTGTTATCAATGGTCGTATATGGACTTGTTCTGCCACAGTGCTTGCATTTAGATGGACATTTTTAGGGGTAATATGGGGAAAATACAATACAACATATGTTTATGTTATCGCTCAAAGGCGGATGGAACCAATAAGGTTATACAATAATCCAAGGTCTGATGAATCGCATCTTTTTGCCAATCATCAATTGGTCTAAATGTATAACTTATTTAAATTTTTTTCAGATTATAACCGCCTCCTAAGTGGAATATGTAATAAAAGTACTCAAATTTATGAAGGGTGATTTTATGGTGGGGAAAAAAGGAATGCTCATATACCATTCCAATGCAGGAAAGGGGAAAATACAAAATAACTTAGAAGCTTGTGTACCAATCCTTTCACCTGGTCATTCATCTCTTTTGGTTCAGCAAACATTTGAACCAGGAGAAGCTCTGGACATCTGCAGAAGATATGGTGAGGATCTAGATGTCATTTATATCATGGGCGGGGATGGTACAGTGCATGAGTGTGTAAATGGCTTGTCCGGTCTTTCGAAACGTCCCGTTGTTGGGATCCTTCCCGCAGGCACATGTAATGATTTCTCACGGTCTCTTGGCATTCCGCAAAATTTACGAAGGGCAGCTGAAACCATGTTATCGGGGCAGGTAAAATATATTGATGTCGGTAAGGCAAATCATAATTACTTTCTCAATTTTTGGGGGATAGGCCTTATAACGGAGACATCAAAAAATATTGATACCGAAGAAAAGAGTATTCTGGGAAAGTTAAGTTACCTATTAAGTGCAGTTCGGACCATAGGCGATAATGAGCAAATACGCTATAAAATCACTTATGACGGCAAAATAATCGAAGATCAAGCGATCTTGGTGCTCGTGACCAACGGAAACTATATCGGAACGAACAAGCTGCCGTTTCCATTAATAGAATATACAGACGGTTTATTAGACGTTATTATAGTGAAAAACTCGGATTTTGGTACAGTTAAGCAAATTCTTTCAGTGAAAAGAACTGAAAGGCAGCTCACCGATGCTGATGCAGGTGTTATGTATTTTCAAAGCAAGGAAATCACAATTGAAACTTTAAAAAAAGTAAATGTGGATATGGATGGAGAGGTATATACACAAACACCGTGCAATATTAGCCTTTTACCAAGACATTTGCCTATGATTTATGGTGATGAATTTTAAAAATAAGCCGTAAGTCCTAAAAGAAGCTGGAATCCGCAGACAAATAGAAAGTTTTTATTGTTCATGCATTCACTTTCTGCCATTTTAAGTTAAAATAAGAGAGCAGAGATTACCATAACCGGGGGAAAATGAATGACTTATCGAGTTCAATTGCTGAATGGTCTCTTTCGTCCCTATAATAATCGATATAGATTAAAAAAGGCTGAAGAGATTACGAATTTTGGTTTAAAGGTGCTAAGCTTATATATTTTAAGTTTACTGGTGTATACAATTAGCGGTTCCTTTGGCATCGGTCTGGAATCCGTTTCCAGAGATCTGTCAGAAATGGATGCAGGGAGCTTTGAAATGAGTAAAGCATTCGCTGTTCTAGGCAGGTTTTCAGCAGGAATTGTGTTTGCAAGTATTTTTATTTTTTTATCGTCTTTGTTTTTCTGGATTTTTACAGATATCGAATATATGAAAATAGCGACCGTACAGCTTATTGTTTTCTGTTTAAGTCTGTTGGAAAAGGCCGTATCCATTCCTTTGTTTGTACTAATGGATATAAATCAGGATAGTAATCCATTGTCGCTTGGGGTAATTGGCCAATATGTAACAGGTAACGAGTATTTGATTCACTTTCTGGGGGAAATCACACTTTTTCAGATAGTGATCATAGCATTGCAAACCTATTACCTAAGTTATCTTACAGAAGGAAATAAGCGGTTAGCGATATTCGGCATAGGCATGTTTTACCTGATTGTCTGGCTGCTTTCGGCCCTGTTAGCATACATAAAAGTGGACGTTTTTATTTAGGAGGAACAGAGGTGAAGAAACCGGCCCTGGCAGCTGCAGCTGTACTGGCTTCAGCTTTAATAATAATCAATGTATATTTGATATATAAACAAGATAGCAAAGTGGAACGTACTGTGTATGTAAGTGATTGGCAGAAAGTGAAAAAAGGCAGCATAACGGAAACCATGGAAACGAACGGCAGAATTATGCCGATAGAGGAGTATCCTGTCTATTTCGAAAGGAAGGACCATACTTTTGTTAAATTCCTTGTTAAGGAAGGGGATAGGGTTTCCGCCGGTTCTCCAATATTTGAATACCTGACTCCGGATTTGGATTTTTTGAGAGAAGAGCTGACAGCTGAAAAAAGCCAATTAGAGGGACAAATCTCAGGCATTGATGAATATCTCAGCAAGCTGGAGACTCACCAGGCGTCGATTCCAGACTCGGTCCAGGATACTGGAGAAACAATCGGTCCTGAGGAAGATAACGACAGCTCCGTAAATGAATTGATACGCAGTGATCTCGAGCAGGAAATTTATCGTCAGGAACTGGAAAAGAGTAATTTAGAAGAACAGATTAGCCGTATTGATACCCAGCTTGGCAGCATGACACAGAATGGGCCCATACAAGGCGTGAGTGAGGCTTCGGGCGTTATTAAAAATATTAACGAAAACCTGGAAGCCCCTATTATAACTATTGCCTCAGATAAATATGCCGTAGAAGGCACGTTTTCAGAAAAACAGATGAAAAAGGCGAGGGAGGGTTTAAAAGTGACCATTTCCTCATCAGATCTAAAGAAGGATATAGACGGAACTATCGAAAAAGTAAATCCATATCCTGCAGATAAAACAGGAACAAAAAAAGTGAACCGCTATGCATTTCAAGCAGTGACGAAGGATCCAGTAGACAAGCTTCTAATTGGTACAAATGTAAAATTGACCGTCACTGCGAACAACGTAAACGGAAACCCAGTAGTTTCTTCAAAGGCATTGCATAAGAACAAAGGTTCATATGTAAACAGACTAACTAACGGCAAGATCGAAAGAGCGCTAGTTAATAAAGGATTGGGCTTTCAGGGGAAACAAGAAATTACTTCGGGGATCAAGCAAGGTCAAATGATCGTGTTATCACCTAGAGTGATTTCGCAAAATCATTCGCAATTTATTACACCCGTTCAGTTACAGGAACTTAACAAAAATGCAATTAAAAAAATTCGCAACCGCGACAAACTTAAATACTTTTTGACAGGACTTATCGAGTCCTAACCATTCTCAGGCTAAAATAGCCTGAGTTTTTTTAATTAGATAAAAAAACTTTTTTTCTTAGACTGATGTCTAGCTTCGATGTACACGATTTACAAGTGCCGATTTCGCCAGGAAGTGGCAATCTTAGTCGTCCAGCGTCCAGCCCCGACGAACAGGAGGGTGTAGTGGCGAAGTTTTGCCCCACATAACGTGGGTCAGTCAGCGTGTCACTGGAAGTAACTATATTAGCTAACCTTCCATATGCGGCGTTCTTAGTTGACCTCGAGGTCATAAGCTGCCCTTTTCCGAAAGGCAGGGCTGAGATGGGTCTTATGCTTATCGGACTTGCACAGGTTGTACTGACCTCGGCGTTTGCCATAGGATGTGGTTGTAATTAGCCCAGAATCATACAATCAGGGGGCTAGCTCTTATTTGTGGGAGAATAACAGGATTTACATGTGAGTAAAGTAGTTTACAGAATTAAGATTTTGGGATAATATTTTAGTATATTAATATTTTTCCGCTTAATCTTTTAACAAGAACGGGGGAACCAAATTTGTGGAAGGATTCAATCTTCCGCTAGGGGTGAATTCATTTGAAGGGGCTGGCTATAGTTTCCAAGTCCTAACCCGACAGCTAACCTCGTCAGCGTCTTTAGGGAACAGAAAGTGAAGGTTCGCATCAAAAAGACACCAGATGTGTTTTTTTTATTGCCAAAAATAACAATCTTGATTCCCTTGCCGAGACATAATGCTTTTGCAGCATAAAAATTTATTGGAAGGTGAGGATGTACATGAAAAAAATAGGTTTAGCGTGGCAGATTTTTATCGGGCTAATCCTTGGGATCATTGTCGGAGCAATCTTTTTCGGCAATCCAAAGGTAGCAAGTTATTTGCAGCCAATCGGGGATATTTTTCTCCACTTAATTAAAATGATCGTTGTACCGATTGTTATTTCCAGCATTATAGTAGCAGTTGCTGGTGTCGGTGACAAGAAACAGCTAGGTAAAATAGGCGGAAAAACAATATTATACTTCGAAATTATTACGACGATAGCAATTATTGTCGGTTTGCTTGCGGCAAACTTATTCCAGCCTGGTGCTGGGGTAGACATGGGCAACTTGCAGCAGACAGATATTAAAAGTTATGTAGACACAGCGGAAACTAAGGAAAGTCATTCATTCGCCGAAACATTTGTGAATATCGTCCCAACGAATCCAATCTCAGCTATTGCCAATGGTGATATGCTGGCCATTATTTTCTTTGCTGTTATTTTCGGATTGGGAATATCAGCAATCGGGGAAAAGGGAAAACCTGTACTGGCATTTTTCCAGGGCACTGCAGATGCGATGTTCTATGTGACTAACCAAATTATGAAATTCGCTCCATTCGGTGTTTTTGCATTAATTGGAGTAACAGTATCCAAGTTTGGTATTGAATCACTTATACCTCTTGGCAAGCTGGTATTGACTGTTTATGGAACCATGATATTTTTCATTGTTGTCGTGTTGGGAACCGTTGCCAAAATGGCTGGCTTCAGCATTTTCACATTGATGAAGAATTTAAAAGAAGAATTGATTCTTGCTTATTCTACAGCAAGCTCTGAAACAGTGCTTCCGAAAATCATGGAAAAAGTTGAAAAGATGGGTACACCAAAGCATATTGCATCCTTTGTAATTCCTACTGGTTACTCTTTCAACCTCGATGGTTCGACGCTTTATCAAGCACTTGCTGCGATCTTCATTGCACAAATGTATGGAATTGACATGAGTATTGCTGACCAGATTTCTCTTATGCTTGTACTAATGGTTACATCCAAAGGGATTGCTGGGGTTCCTGGAGTTTCGTTCGTAGTCCTATTGGCTACATTGGGTACGGTAGGCATTCCAATCGAAGGATTGGCGTTCATTGCTGGTATCGACCGTATCCTTGATATGGCACGTACAGCTGTTAATGTGGTAGGTAATTCCCTGGCTGCGATTGTCATTGCAAAATGGGAAGGTGTGTTTAAACCAGCAGGCAATAATGCAATAAAAAAATCTGCATAAATGATTGTAAAACCAGAGTGGAGTCCGCTCTGGTTTTTTTATTTGTAATTAAATTCATTCAGGAATTCCAGAAACTTCTCTCCCTCGGAATGGTGATATTTAGTAAGGTAATAGGTGTGCGATACGGGAAGGGACAACTGGTCAGTCCGCGCTTCCATCAGTCTGCCCTCCATCAATTCACGGCGAATAGTTGACCTTGGAAGAAAGGATACGCCTAGTCCTTCTTCTATAAATCGTTTTGTGACATGCACCTGCGAGACTACCATAGTCCTAATTGCAGGGTAATTTTTTCTTAGATCGGAGAGCAATTTGTCCCAATATTCAGGGTGGTTGTAAGTCAATATTCTGTTTTCTGTAAGCAAGGTTTCTATGTCAACAGGAGGGCTGGTTTCACTGTCCCATCCATCATGCGCGCAGACTAAAACGACCGGGTCTTCATACAAAGAGATTGCAGTGAGTTCAGGGTGGGTTACCTTAAGCCGGGTCAATCCGCAATCGGCATTCCCGGTTAGGAGGGCCTGTGCAATTTCCCTGGATTCAAGCACTAGAATATCTATTGTTAGTTCTGGATTAATTGACATATACTTTTTTACGATATATGGCATGATCGAAGAAGCGATTAATGGTGAGATAGCGATGGTTAACTTTCTGGAGACGCCTTGTTTTAGATTTTCCCAATCCTGCATCCCTTTTTTGTGGGTTTCCAGAATGTCATGGGCCAATGGCAGGAACCACCTTCCTTCTTCCGTCAAAAGAACCTTTCTGCCGACTCTTTCAAACAATTTTGCTCCTGCGTAATTCTCAAGTAGTTTGATATGCATGGTTACGGAAGGTTGTGAAATGAATAACTCCTCCGATGCCTTTCGGAAATTTTCGTGTTTTGCAGCAATGATGAAGGTCTGTATCCATTTTAAATCCATATTTCCTCCTTGATTAAAAACATTAATCAAAATTATCCAAATAATTTAATTTTTATTATTAATTCTACCAATTATACTAAAAGTAGAAAAGGAGGGGTTATGGTGGTTCAAAAAGGTTTGAAGGGTGTAGTGGCGGCGGAAACAGAACTTAGTTATATTGATGGTGAAAAAGGGATTTTAATTTATAGGGGCTATGAAGCTAACAAATTGGCAACAAGCAGAAGCTTTGAAGAAGTTGCTTATCTAATTTGGTATGGGAAGCTGCCATCTGATGTGGAATTAGCATCTCTAAAAACAAAAATGGCTTCAGCCAGGATACTTCCAGGTTATATTAAGACGATTATTGATGTACTTCCTCCACAAATGGGAATGATGGAGGCTGTCAGGACTGCAGTATCCGCTCTCGGTACTCACAAGTTTGGATGGAAGCCGGAAGTGGAACAGGGAATCGAGCTCACTTCCCAAATTGCTTCAATCATAGCCTACTGGCATCGAAAGACAAATCATCTTAAGCCTGTTGAACCTGACAGTACACTTAGTCATGTTGAAAATTACCTATATATGCTTAAAGGAGAAAGGCCAACACCGGCCAGTTTAAAAGCCCTGGAGGCTTATATGATTTTGACTTTGGAACATGGAATGAACGCTTCAACCTTTTCGGCAAGAGTGATTGCCTCCACTGAATCAGATATGGTATCCGCAATAACGGGAGCAATTGGGGCGATGAAGGGACCTCTTCATGGCGGAGCCCCGACTGGCATTATATCCATGCTGGATGAGATTAAAACAGAAGATAGGGCACAAGAGTGGCTGCGAAACAAGCTCGATCGAAATGAAAGAATTATGGGATTTGGCCATAGGGTATACAAGGCACGGGATCCGAGGGCCCAGGCTCTAAGTGAAATTGCGAATACTGTCAACACCGATGACCATTGGCTTCGTCTTGCCAGCTTTGTGGAAAAGCAGGCGATCAAGCTTTTGGAAGAATATAAGCCAGGCAGAAGGTTGTATACAAATGTGGAGTTCTACGCAGCTGCAGTGATGAAGGCGATTGACATGGAGCCCGAATTATTCACGCCAACCTTTACTGCCAGCCGGGTCGTTGGCTGGAGTGCGCATGTAGTGGAGCAATCAGAGGATAATACCATCTATCGTCCAGAGTCTTCCTACTCCGGTCTATTGCCAGCCAATGTTTAAATTAGGGCCCTTTTAAGGGGCTCCATTTTTTTGTATAGCTTATACTAGTCTATCGATAAAATAAGAACTAGATCTTCAACAAGTAAATTTACCCGCTGGTCCTTACTTCTTTAGAGTAAAATGGACAATAAATGTAACGATGCTATAAAACATAGACAGCCTGCATAAATCAGGAGTGATATATATATGTATAGTTTTGAAAAGATGACCGAGCAGCATGCCTGCACTATAATAAATTGGAAATATCCTCCTCCATATGATTTTTACAATGGCCAAGGTACGGAAGATGAGCTAGAGGAACTCTTACATAGAGGGTATATGACGGTAACGAATCAACAAGGGGAACTAGTGGGATATTTTTGCACAGGAAAAGCGGGAACGGTGCCAGCGGGACACACAATAGGAGGATATCCAGATGGCTGGTTTGATATTGGTATAGGCATGGCACCAATGCTTACGGGAAAAGGCTGGGGAACAATATTTTTTAAAGAGGTGCTTGATTTTATTGAACAACAGAACAGTGTGAGGCCAAAAAGGCTGACTGTTGCTTCCTTTAATAAAAGAGCCATCAGACTCTATCAAAAGTTTGGATTTGTTGAGCAAAAGCGATTTCTGGCTGGAGCAAATGAGTTTGTGATTATGACAGGAGCCTAACAAAAATAACGGTCTTGGTTTCCTGTTTTCGAAATATGCTGCCACAACTAAGCCAATGGCATTATTTTTATTCAAAATGCTGGAAAAATGCACATATTCCCTGTTTTTTTGGTAAAATAAGCGTTAATGAAAAATCTGGTTATTATATATACATGACTACATGCTCGGTCGGAGGCTTGATTGTAACATGAAATTGGGAATTAAAAACATACTTTATGTCCATCTTCAGGATTCCGAACGGTTTGTGGTCTCGTACGGAATGAATTTTAGGGAGTTCGGGTATTCCTTGTCTGCTCCGCTTCGTAATTTATTGCTTTTAAAGCACGGATACGATGATGGGAACTTCAATATGAATACGCTGTTTGATTATGTGTCAGACGATGGAGTGTCCAAGCTGTTCAAGGAAGAAGTCAATCAATATGGTGATTTCTGCTGGGTTGACTTTGAAGAGGAATCCGGTCTGGATGAACTGGACGGACAGGAGATTGCTGAGCTTCTGTACCTGGCACATGGCAAAACGCATTTGCGGCCGCCTTTCTATCGGAAGCTTAATAACCAGTTTGTTTATTTGGCACATGATGACGGCTGGTTCAATAAAATATACTACCGCACACTAGATACATACTATCTATTGCTTGGAAGGCTTCTTCCGTTAAAAATGGAAGCGTTGAGAGTGGAGAGGACTTGGCTGGGCATACGGAAAAAAAGCGAGTATCCTGAAGTGCCGCTGGACGTACTAATGAAACTCTCACATTTAATGGAAGAAGGATTGGTTTTTTCTTTCGACCAGGTTCAGCAGTCTCGAAGCAGGCTTGAAATCCCTGCATGGGTCATAGGGGATTACTCAGACATGGACGATATGGTAGAGGGATATAATGAAACCAGGCATAAAAACCCAAGTGCTCTCCTTGTTTATCAGCGTAAAACAAGGGAATGGTCCTTAACATTAAGAAAATGACGATACGCCGCCCCGGATAACACCGGGGTTTTTCATTTTATTTGTGAAATCAGCTAGCATCATAGCGAAAATTTCATATGATATAAGGGCTAGAAGAAGTTGGGAAGCCATAAAAACAGGAAATGCAGGCAAAAGAATTTTTTTTTCGTTTTTCCGCGGAAATGTTACAATATAAAACGGGAAAAGATTAATGGAGGGTTACACACATGAAAACGAAGCTTGGTTTACTATATGGCGGTAAATCTGCAGAGCATAATGTTTCAATGCAGACCGCTTTAGCAGTTATAAAGGCGCTTGATCTTGAAAAGTTTGATATACATCCGATTTACATAACTGAAGAGGGAAAGTGGGTAAAAGGCCAGCAGCTTTCAGCCCCTGTTGAAAATGTGCGTGAACTGGCTTTTCCTGAAGCTGGTACCATATCGCCAGCAGCAATCGCATCCCCTGCAGTAGAAGGGACCGATGCTGGGGGATTCGATGTGATTTTTCCCCTTCTTCATGGTCCTAATGGAGAAGACGGAACCGTACAGGGGATGCTTGAGCTATTGAATCTGCCTTACGTTGGAAATGGTGTCCTGGCTTCTTCAGCTGGAATGGATAAAGTAATCATGAAAAATATATTTGCGCAGGCAGGCCTTCCGCAGGTAAAGTATACCTGGTTCATTCGATCAGAATGGGATAAAAACAGGGAGGATGCTTATAGCAGAGTAGAAGACCAAATTGGATACCCTTGTTTTGTAAAACCGGCTAATCTCGGTTCTAGTGTAGGAATTAGCAAATGTACATCAAGAGAAGAACTGGAAAATGCGTTTGTGGAAGCATTCCAATTTGACCGTAAGATAATTATTGAAGAAGGCGTGACTGCAAGAGAGATAGAAATCGGTGTACTTGGCAATGATGATCCTGAATGCTCTGTTGCTGGGGAAATCATTCCGAAGAAAGCCTTCTATGATTACAAGGCTAAATATGAGGATGGAGACACCGGGCTTGTCATTCCGGCAGAAATAACGGAAGAAGAGAGCAAAAGTCTTCAGGAAATGGCAGTGGCCGCATTTAAATCACTTGATTGTTCCGGCCTGGTAAGAGCTGATTTTTTCCTGACCAAGGATGGGAAAATTTATATTAATGAAGTGAACACCATGCCTGGATTTACTCCATTCAGCATGTTCCCGCTGTTATGGAAGCATACAGGAGTGGAATATCCTCAGTTGATTGAAAGATTGGTGCAATTGGCTATAGAGCGTCATGCTGAAAAGCAGCGAATTAAACACACTATGTAGGAATTCTATTTTATGTTTGTTACTGATCTAATGAAATATTTCTGTTTACCCACTTCCTGTCGGTCGGGCCACGCTGACAGATCTCAAATCCTGTGAGGCCTGACAACGCTGATGTCAGCACATCCATGTGCGTCAGGCTAACTTTAAAACAAAGATTATGAGCAGAAGGTCCAGCTGAATCTGGCGGCTTCTGCTCGATTTCTTTCTGACAAATGCATTGTAAGTAAAAACTATGCTGATTTACATAACTACTAGGAGGAGCACTTATGATCAAGAGGACATTCAAGCAAATCCATGAAATGGCCGGAGGCTTAAATGATGCGGCGGAATTCGCAAACATTGATATTCATGGCGTATCCATTGATTCCAGAAATATCACCGCAAATAATCTGTTTGTGCCGCTGCCTGGTGAACGAGTAAACGGCCACCAATATGTAGAAAAGGCGTTTTCCCTGGGGGCAGGAGCGTCACTTTGGGAGAAGGATATGCCAAATCCGCCTGCTCATCGGCCTTTAATTATAGTTGATAACGTACTTGAGGCGTTGCAGAAGCTGGCAAGGGCATATCGCAGCCAATTAAATATTAAGGTTGTAGGAGTAACAGGCAGCAATGGAAAAACTACAACGAAGGATATTGTGGCGGCTCTGCTTGCAACTGAATATAAAGTTCACAAAACGAGCGGCAATTTTAACAATCATATTGGCCTGCCTTTGACAATCCTTGCAATGGAAGAGGATACACAGGCAGCCGTTCTAGAAATGGGCATGAGCAACAGGGGAGAAATTGAGTTTCTATCAAAGCTTGGCCGTCCGGATGTTGCAATCATTACCAATATTGGCGAATCACACCTATTGGATTTGGGATCCCGGGAGGAAATTGCAAATGCGAAGCTGGAAATTATCTCCGGCCTTCCGGAAGATGGGTTCCTAATTTACCATGGTGACGAGCCTTTATTACGCGAACGAATTCAGAATTTGAGAAATTTGCGTGTTTTATCATTCGGCCGCGGAATTGAAAATGATTTATATCCGACCAGCATTACTCAACACCAGGACAGTACCTCTTTCAGGCTTGCGGGAGAAGAAGAAAGCTATACAATACCGGTTCTAGGACAGCACAATGTATTAAATGCTTTGGCTGCCATGCTCTCCGCCAAGCTGCTGAATGTAGGGGATAAACAAATCCGGGAGGGCCTTGGTTCCTTCCAGCTTACCAATATGAGGATGGAAATGGTGGAGGGTGCAAGAGGGGAAAAAATCATTAATGATGCATATAATGCCAGCCCTACTTCCATGAAAGCTGCCATTGAATTAATTGAAGGGCTATCCGGATTTAATAAGAAGTACTTGGTTTTAGGAGACATGCTGGAGCTAGGTGAAGCCGAAGTGGATTTTCATGTAAAAATCGGAGGATTAATTAACCCTGATAAAATTGATAAGCTCTTTACGTATGGAACTTTAGGCAAAGCGATTGCGGAAGGGGCGAAAAAATCATTTTCCGAAAATGACCTATTCGCATTTGAAGATAAAGCGGATCTCATTTCGGAATTAAGGCGCCATACAACGGCAAATGATTTGGTGCTTGTGAAGGCATCCAGAGGGATGAAGCTGGAGGAAGTGGTTCTTGCGCTTCAACAGCCAGAGTTCGGTACCGAGAAAGTTTAATAGCAATCACGGGAAGCTGCTAAAGCATCACGCATGCAGCATGAACACCGGGAGCTTGCCAGGATAAATGCATCATGAAGATGTGTTTATCCTGGCTTTTTTACATTCTTGTGAAAAACACTCAGCTTTCATAACTTTGTAAAATATAGTTTCATCATTGACTGTCTTTCTGCTATATACTTTTTGATAAATATTAGGTCTTAAGTACTATAACTATGCAGAGGTGGAAAATACAATGATGCGCAAAACAGTTCAGGCTTTGCTCCGTCATCAAAAAACAGGCGGAACCATATTGGATGGTCCAAAGAAGCCATATGACAGACATGGCTCAGCAGTTTTACAATCTTCATTTGTAGAATTGCGGCAAGGTCCGCATGCTAAACAAATGCATTTTGTTGGACTTCAAGAACAGGATCTTGTTATTCTCATGCAGTTGAAACCATTGATGGAAAAACATATTGACAGGATGGTTGATGTCTTTTACAGGAACATAGGACAGATTCCGCAATTGATGAACATCATTGTGGAACACTCCTCTGTTGAAAAGCTTAAGGAAACTTTGGCGCAGTATGTTCTGGATATGTTTTCGGGCCAAATTGGGATAGAATATTTGGTAAAAAGACAAGTGGTAGGAAAGGTACATAATCGAATTGGACTGTATCCCGAATGGTATATTGGCGCTTTCACGCATATACAAAACGAAATGCTCCACATACTAATGGAGAATCTCGATAACCGTAAAGAAATTGCCGCAAACTATTTAGCTTTTCAAAAGCTGTGCTCACTCGATATGCAAATTGCACTTCAGACATATATAGAGTCTTATACGTCACAGATGATGAAGCTTGAAGAGCTGAAAGAAGTCCAGCATCGGCTTAATGAATCGGCTCTCACCATGGCGGCCAGTGCAGAACAAACCACATCCAGAGTTGTCGAAAAAGAAAATCAGCTCGGCCAGATGTTGGCGGAGATAGAGGCAATAGAGCAATCCTCAAGGGCTATGATCGAGCATGCAGAGAACAGTAAAAACAATGTGGCGTCCGCTCTTGATAAAATGGATCATGTGGTGGACTTAATTGTGAATACGAAGGGCTTTACCGAGGAGTTAAGTGAGAGCTCCGCCCAGATTGGCCAGGTGGTGAAATCGATAAGGGGGCTTTCTACGCTTACGAATATCCTCTCTTTTGTGAGTTATAACAACGGCTGTCAGACGTTATAATAACAAATGTCAGGAAATTATAACAACGAATGTCAGACGAAAGGTATTACTGTGCTAATCTTTTCCCGAAATGACGCCCTTTTTACATTTTTGAATAACACTAAGCAAAAAGTACGGAAAAGGACAATTAAAGGTATACTTACTATTTCTTTATGTAACAACAAATGTCATTTTCCGCAGGAGATTATAGTCCATCACTGACATCTGGAGGAGTTGGGGGCGAAATTGCAAACACAAACATAGGTAATATGTGCAAATCGCAGTACAAGCAGCAGAAAGAGAGTATTTTTCGGAATGGCTACAGGATTTATACGCGAAGTAGTGACAGTGAATCCTCATTTTGGTAAAGAGGAACAAAGAAAACCGCGATAATACCCAGCGGGTACTTTCTTAGGCTGCCGCTTAACTTTGCGGATATCCTGGTAGTCTCATTTTTCTCATGGCTCAGTAAACTTTGGATTACCAGCGGTGCACCATGATTTAATATATTAGTTTCCAATTCTCTGTTAAAATAGGACTATAAGCAAAAAAGTACGTGGGTCAAAGTAGAATGGAGGGGAGTTTTTGAAAACAAACTATACAGAAAGAGATATATGTACAAAATTTATCACTCCTTCCCTTGTAAATGCGGGGTGGGATTTACATAAGCAAATAAGAGAAGAAGTTACTTTTACAGCAGGCCGCATAATCGTGAAGGGAAAAAAACACGTTCGAAAAAAGAGTAAACGTGCTGATTACATTCTGTATTACAAATCAAATATACCACTGGCTGTTATTGAGGCTAAGGATAGTGAGCATTCAGTTGGAAGCGGAATGCAACAAGGTATAGAATATGCAGAGGCATTAGATATCCCCTTTGTATTTAGTAGTAATGGTAAAGGGTTTTTGTTTCATGATCGAACGGGACAAAGCAAGCAGATAGAACAAGAATTAAAACTGGAAGAATTCCCTTCACCTCAAAAACTTTGGGATATGTATAAGAAGTGGAAAGGTTTTGATGGGAAAGCTGAACAAGTTATAACACAAGAATATTATAGTGACGGAAGTGGGAAGACACCTCGTTACTATCAACGAATTTCGATAAATAGAACAGTAGAAGCAATCGCTAAAGGACAAAATCGGGTGTTACTTGTATCTGCAACTGGGACAGGTAAGACTTTTATTGCATTTCAAATAATAAGGCGATTATGGAAATCAAGAAAAAAGAAGAGAATTCTTTTTTTAGCTGACCGTAACATTTTAGTTGATCAAACAATGGCGAACGATTTTAAGCACTTTGGCGATAAGATGACAAAGATAAAAACACGTACTCTCAGTAACAAATTTAATTCTACATGACGTAGATATTCCCAACATACGACATGATAATTCATTGTCTCGCCCAATTCGTGATTACCGCTCTAAAGATAAAGTTGATGTAATTTGTACCAATCCTCCTTTTGGGGGTACTGAAGAAGATGGCATCCAAGCTAACTTCCCAAGTGCATTTAGAACAAAAGAAACAGCCGATCTTTTCATGGTACTTATCATGACTTTGTTAAAAGATGGTGGTAGAGGTGCTGTCGTATTACCAGACGGCTTCTTGTTCGGTGAAGGTGTAAAGACGAGAATAAAGGAAAAGCTCCCTTGAAGAATGCAATTTACACACCATTGTAAGGCTTCCTAATGGAGTTTTTGCACCATATACAGGCATTCGCACCTTCATCGGTTAGTAAAGTCGGGATACTTATTAAAAACGAGGCATACCAGTAAAAGTAGAAGAAGTGATTTTTATAGTATAGATAATTTTAAAGCAAAAACCACTCTTTTATCGGAATGACACAAGAGTGGTTTTTATTTGTTTTATACAAGAAGTAGTTGCTGGAGACTTTTCTAATCAACCAAAGCACCAGAATCAATGAAATAAGGTTTAAATATTTCTTCAATCAAAATATCAAGGGTATGACCACATATGTTTGCTAAGTCTCTTATATTATCTTTATTGAATATAAATTTACTCCTTTGATCATTAACCTTTAACTTTCTTAGTTTAATTACTTCTTTTAATCTATCAGTTGATTCGTTGTTGTTATGCACTATGTTATTTCGAAAATCAATCCATTGATGTAACTTTTCATAGTGAGGAGTTCCAATTAGAATAGGGGGTATTGTACTTGTGATAAGCGTTTTCTCAAAATACTTTATGTACCTTATAATTCCCTTGTCACGCTTACATACATCCTCTATCTTCAGTAGGTGATTATCAATTGAAATCAAGCATTGGTATAACGAATGTAGAGTCGATTCCAGGGAACTAAGAAACTGCACAATCATTCCAACAGAAAATAGGTTTTTTTCTATATCTAATAAATCATAAAAATTCCTCATCTCCTCCAGAATTCTTGAGGTCAAGACATCAGCCCATTCTTTATCTTCTTCAGAAAGTTTTTCTATTTTATTTCTTTTTTCTACATATCCTTTTTCAAATTCTTCTTCGTCTTTAGTTACTGTCCTATATAACTTTTCTGTTGATCTCAATAGTGCCAAAGATTCTTCGTGATATGAATTTATAGAATCGAACATTTTATTAGAAAAATCATTTCCTCTTGCAGTCTCTGTTAATCTTGGCATCATAAATAGGAAAGAAATAAAAAAACGTCTGGTTGGTAATTCGTGAATATCTTGTGTTTCCTTCATTAAAATATCTCCAATCAGTGAAATTTTAATAATTTTATCACAGCAAACATACTCTTAAAAAGTTTATCTTCAACACTTTCAATTCGATGATCTTGTCAGGGAAGCACATATGCACTGTACAAAATAATAAAGATACAAATTGAGTGGGAACCCAAATAGCAAATGCAAGGTATTATAAAAGGAGGTAAGGGACATTGATCATTCCAAACCTTTTCATTTTTCTTGGAAGGAATTTATGAATGCGGAAATTGGAGAGGAATTAAACCATAATAGAAAACTTTCCCCATCACCACTGACATCCAGGATCGAGTCTCCTGTATGAGGTTCAATCATTGGTTCCATTGCTACCTGAATCTCATTAACTGTCATCACATTATCCTCTTTGGTTCTGACGGAGCTGGAGTAATTGTAAAAACGGGAGAGAACACTGGAACCCGGGTAATTGCTGCTCGAAACAACATAGGCATACAGAATAAAAAAGATCACAATCAAATCAAGGTTGTCATCTTTTTTTATCAGCATTTGGCAAGTTTACAATAGGCTTCCAAAAAGCGTTCATACGTTTCTTTTCCGTACTCTTCTTTATTGTTTTTGAAGAATAACTGCATGGTAACCTGTTTGGCTTTTTCCCAAGAGCATTCTTTGGAGATTTTGATTAAATTGATATAAGCCAGGAAATATGCTTTACCGGAAACGGGGCAGATTAGTTGAACACAGCAAAGGAATATGACCGCTCATTTACCCCCTAAAACAAAAAAAGAGACAGTGTTTAGCCTGCCTCTCCATGTATGCATGAAAGTAAATGAACCATTTCCATGGAACTCAATAATAATATATGCTCATCATATCGTTTTGTGTGGACTGTCTATCTATTGTTGTCTGCAAATGAAGTAAAAAGCAGATTATTATTATCTAACTGTCCTCTAAGTTGTTTTTACTTGTTTTAACAAAGGAGAAGGTAATATGATGAAACACCAATCTAGTATGGCCAGAAGCCTTCGTTTGCTGCAAAAATCATAAGTTAGAAGAAAAGATAAAATGTGGCCTGCTGTTTTTTGTTTAAAAAGGGAAAAATTTACGTGTAGCTATAAGGTCAAGGTACTGATATGGTGATAAATACGGTTTAGTTCTGTTCGAACCGTGCAAACTGCGAAAAGGGGCCTTTTCAAAAGAACCCTTTTTTAATCTTCACAGGCCTAGACCTGGTTTCCAAGACAAGGGTCTGTAAAGGCAACCCCGTGGCATAGCATTCGCGTATTACTGCGTCCTCTAAAGTTCTGATAATTCATTCTCATTCATACATACCAAGAAATTACCCTTTTTTATTCTTTTGGCTTCCTTTTTTTCTATGTTTCTTATTTGATTCAGCCAGATATTTGGCATAATGCACCAGGTTCCTTGCCACATCCAGCTCGCAATTAAAAGCTACCGGTGGACCTGGCCTCCAATTGACTTCTATCAACCAAAGCCTCTCATCCCCATCCACGCCCACATCAATTCCTAATTCGTCAAATGAGTCATCATAAAGGGTATCAAAATGGGCTGCGAAGCTCAGGGCAAATATTTCAAGCGTCCGTTTCATATCATACCAGGTATCCTGGAATTGCTTTTGGAGAAAACCATCCAGATAACATGTGTATCCGCCACTCCCCAAATTGGCGGTGATGCTCCCTATATATCCGACTCTTGGATAGATGGTCGTGATCGTCCAATTTCCCTTGCCATCTTTTTGAACATGGAGGCGAAAGTCATATACCTGTCCTTCCTTCATTTTGAAGGCCATGAAAGGTTGTACCAGGTACTCCATTTCCTTGATTCTGTCAGTTAACAAGATACTAAGTTCTTCCTTGGTCAATGAATGGTCAGTCCCCGATTCGGTAATGTCAAAATCGCCCGATTCGGCTTTTTTTATTAAGACAATCCCTCCGCCTTGGCTGCCTGACAGCGGTTTTATGATCACTTCCGGAAAGCGGTCGAGCATTTCATAGACTTGATTTATTTCCTTGATCTCCTCAGTAGGAATCAGATAGGATTTGAATTCCTCCCCGCGTTCAATTCGTTGGTAAACGCCTAATTTATCTCCTACCGAGTGGCTTGTGAACGGAATCCTTTCGTACAGATAATCAACGATTTCCTCTGCCTTTTCTGTACCGGGATAGCTGGCATTGTATATCACATCCGGGAAAGGGAAAGATTTTTCAACCCATTCACCTTTTTCATAGATCTTCCCCAATATGGTTCTTTTCTTGATATTCACTTTCCCTGGCGTGAAGTAGAAAAAGTCCACGCCCTCCGCTTTTGCCACTACGGAATAGGCATAAGCACGATTCACCTTTAGAGGGTCAGACCGACGATGGAGCATTCCGATTAAGACCATGTAAGACATCCCACCCTTCGTTTTACATCCCTATAGAAAAGTATGGGTGAAGGCTAGTCTATATGCTTATATTCCTGGATTTTGAGAACGTTTTATCCGGTTCATTTATATCCTGTAATAGGAGACAAGTTACCTTAAACGAAAAAAATATAGGTGTGTGAACGATGAAAACTATCGTATTTATTCAGACCACTAAATCCGGTTCCAGCAGGGACGCGATAAGGGCTGCGGAGCGGATGGGGTTCTTCACGGTGCTGTTGACGAATAGGCCCCGTTTCATTGAACAGAGATTGGAATTTCCTGATGTCCACCAAATGATCTTAACAGATCTGTCGAGTCATGAAGCCATGAAAGAAGCGATCATGAAAGTACAGAATCAAGGAAAACGGGTACAACAGATTCTGAGTTTCGTTGACCCTTATGTACATGTAGCCGCCTCGTTGTCAGAACATTTCGGTTTAATGAAGATGCCATTTGAATACATGATAAATATGGAGGATAAGGTGTTAACCCGGACAGTATTACAGGACCATCCGGCTTCACCTCATTATGATGTGTATCAACCTGGTGAAGACAGGGGCCATTTCGAACAAAAGCAGGACAAACACTTCCCTTTAATCATCAAGTCACCTATGTCAGCTGGTTCAAAAGATGTCTTTTTAGCAAATGACAGAAATGGATTACACGAGGCGATGGATCATTTACTAGCTAAGTATGCCCACTCGCCCATTTTGGTGGAAGAGTATATGCTTGGCCCACAATACCTGGTGGAAACAGTGGTCCATGGTGGAATGGTCCATCTTGTTGCGATCATCAAGCAGGAAATTACATTTAAAGAACGTTTTATTGTAACAGGATATAAATTGGTACCAAAACCAAAGAAGGAACTGTATGAATCCGTCTTGGAGATTGTTACCTCCATTATAGAAAGCTTTGGGATGGAGTCTGGGGCCTGCCACCTGGAGTTGCGGCTCGTAGAGGGTCAGTGGAAATTGATTGAGATTAATCCCAGGATTTCTGGAGGGGCCATGAACCGGATGATAGAAGAGGGCTTCGGCATCAACCTGGTGGAAGAAACAATCAAACTGTTTATGGGATACAAGCCCAATCTTAATAGGAAGCACAGTAAAAGAGTATACGTCCATTATATAACCGTTGATCAAAGCGGAATGCTGGTTAAGGTGACTGGTAAAAAGCGGGCCACAAGATGCCGCGGAGTAAAGGAAGTGTATATAAAGCCACGAAAGGGGAAGGTGCTCCGGCCGCCTTTATCTATGGGAGACAGATATGGGTATGTATTGGCATCAGCGAAAAATCATGAAGACGTTAAAAAACTCGCAAAAAAAGCATCGGGGGAAATAGAGTTTCATCTTGACCAGACCGCTTCCTCCTATCCAATCGGTGACACCTCTCACAAATGGTGAGAATTTGATTTAAGGGCAGCGATTTTCGCAAGAAGTCTATTCAGCTACTTTCACTAATAACATCGGTTCATTAGAAAAATGTAAAATATGACCATCTGAAATGGTACTAAGCTGGGCCTTAGCGGAGCAAGCTTATGCTGTACCCAACTCCGATAATTTATATTCTTCTGACTGGATATTTACTACAACCTTCTTTAGGGGACAACTCATATAATGCACTAGCTTTTGAATTCCAGGTAATAGAATCATGCATCTAGAAGGGAAATTAGGAGGTACAGTTTGAAGACATTATCATTGGAGGAACTATTAATTGCAATGAACATTCAGCCCACTGAGAAACAAAAAGGCATACGGATCCAGACGGTCACGAATGACATATATGATATTAGGAGCAATGCGTTATACTTCTGCTGGTACGACAAAGAGGTACCTGTTAAATCTATAAAAAAATACAAGAATGTATTTATCGTTACGGATACTCCATTTGCTCATATGGAGAAATTAAAGCCAGAGCAACTTATTATGGTGAGGGATCTCAAAGAAACGTTCTTTGCGTTCACTTCATTCTACAGGCATCTATTTACGATTCCTGTAGTCGCGATTACTGGTACATGTGGCAAATCTACTACGAAAGAAATGCTAAAACATATCTTAGAAGAAAAACATAATGTTCAGGCCACAATATCAAGTAAAAATGCGGATTATTACAACCTTCCTTATTTAATGGGCATTGATGAAGATACGGATGTGGCAATTTTCGAAACGGCTGTAGCTGCAAAAGGGGATATGACGGAGTGCTGTAAGTATTTTTATCCGACTATTGGGATCATGACCATGATTGATGTGGATCACACGGATCAATTCGAATCCTTTGATGATTACAGAATAGAAAAGGCGAAAATCATGGAAGGTATGAACAATAAGGGTACCCTGATTGTTAATATGGACGATCCCTACCTCTCCTCGATGGATACCTCCGATTTTAGAGGGGAGATTATAACGTTTGGAAAAAAAGAGGATGCGTTGTTCAGGATTAAACACTATCAATATCATACGACAGGCATGACTTTTTGTATTGAATATAAACAAAATGAGTTTAAAGGATATATACCTGGTCTTGGTGAACATAATATATATAATGCCACAGCTTCGTTAGCAGCCGCAGCCATTTTAGGTGTGGATCTTCCGTATGCATTGAATAGATTATCGTCTTATCGTCACATGAAGTCCCATTTTGAAATAATTAAAGGACGAAATCAAATTACGCTGGTGGATGATACCTGGAAGTCAAATCCTGCCTCCTTAAGAATAGGGATACAAACATTAAGCAGGATTGCATCGCCATCCCAAAGGAAAATTGCTGTTCTGGGAAGAATGGATTCATTGGGAAAATACGCAGATGAAGAATACGAAAACGCTGGTCGTTTAGTCGGCGACTTGGCAATCAATGTTCTCATCACGCAAGGAGCCATTGCAAAAGAATTTACAAAACCAGCAATACAGGCAGGGGTAAATCCGGATAACGTTTATCATTTTTCAGATATAGAGAAGATGAAAAGGTTTTTTGATTCATTTTTAAAACCAAATGACATTGTTTACTTTAAAACGGAATCAGACTTAGATGATCTTATCGAATATTTAAGCAATTAATGGCAGGCAGAATAATTGCTTATATGAGGGTTCCTTTTGCTTTTGTGAAATATCCTGAAATGGCTCAAAGTGCAGTGATTAGCGGATTGGACATAAGGGGAATCCGCACGTTTGGATCAGTCCAGCAAGCATTGGAAATGGAATAAAAATGCTAGAGTGTTTTATGGAAATCTTGAACGGACATGTTAAAGCCCTACGGAAAGTAGGGCTTAGTCTTTTGTGTGTGATCGTTGCTGTTCAATCCAGGAATCAATATGATCTAAATGAAAAACAATTATGTTAGAAAGAGGCCCTGATGCGGGATGTTTTTCTTTAGAATCAACTCCTGGATCTTTTCTTCGGAAAGCGAGTAGCCTGCCGAATCGAGGTAAGTGATTAAGCTGTTTACCCCTATAACCTTCCTCAAAAAATCACCTCCCACCAACCTCTCCTTTTCTAATAGGAACAAAGAAATGTCGGCGTTAGGTATTTTCTTTTTTAATGGTTACTGTTCTATACCCTAACTAATAGAAATTAATCGTACAGCCCAACGTGAATGATAATGTAGTTAATACTATTTGCTTGAGGCAACAAAAGGAATACAGCTTCTGTGGGCTAAAGGGGCAGGTTAGTGGGATAAGGAAAAAAGTGTTATAAATAGAAGGATTATGAAAGTATAGATATGCCTTGGTAACGTAATTGAAATGAAAAAAGCCTAATTTCTCGCATAAAACACATAGAAATTAGGCATTAGTAAAAGAAGAAAAGCACTGCTACAAGATTTCTTTTTTATTTTGCCACACTGTTCGCTTTTTTTAGTCCTCTATTTGACCCCGAACGACTCAAGCCACCCGACATTTCCCTTGACTCCGTGTCCCCTGAACCAGACATACAGCTTTTAGGAGCCGTAGTAATTGATAACAACTCCATCATAATCCTGATAAGTATAAAAACGATATCTTCAATAGAAGAGCTCCTACTTAGTCCGATATCGCCACCATTTCTACGATATAAGGAAATCATGCATTCGAATGTGTTGGGTTGCATAATGTGATATTAGAGTTTTGAAAGGTGGGGAAGCACATGGAGATACCGGTTACGGGCATCATTATTTCAAATGAGGCAGGCTCTGAACATTCACACAGCATATACCTTACCACATGGGATGGCAGACCACTGCATCATCATCAGTTTTCAGGAGTAACCTCTTTTAATGTGGGCCATGATCACAAATATGCCGGAACAACTGAACCTGCACCAAGTGGAGTCCCCCATACCCATAAATATTTCACGGTGACTTCATTCAACGATGGACATAAACATGAAATCAGGGGAGAAACGGGCCCTGCTATTTCATTGCCTGGGGGCGGACATTTTCATAGATTTCATGGATGGACCACTGTCAATGGATCCCATCCTCATTCTCATGAATACGCTGGGAAAACGAGTACGACCGGATAGACATCATTAATACGTATGGAGCGTGATTCTTTAATGTGGCAGCATAAGCCTTGCTTTTTTCACGAATTTGCTTTTCTGCATTTATCATGAGTTGGAGCCGAACTGGCTCCGCTTTTGTGTTTTGAGGAGAACAACACAATTATCTCTAATATGGAAGCTAGTATTCTTGAGATGTCAAGGAGGAAACCATGAGTAAAATTGCATTATTAGGAAAATATCTAGTAAATGAAGGCGAACGTGATGTTATGGTGAATATACTTTTGAAAGCGGCAGAATCGATAAAGAATCAGCATGATTGCCAATGTTTTTTAGTAAATATATCTGAAGACGAACTAGATACTGTGTACGTATACGAGGTATGGAGGAATGAACAGGCTCATCGTGAGTATCTAACTAAGGAATCTACACAAGCATTAATAAAGCGTGCACAACCAATCATTAGGGGAATAGAGAGGATTAACACCTTAAATTTAAAAGGCGGAAAGGGGACCTCGGATTCTTCTCACTTCAGTAATTGGTGCTAAAGTTGAAAATCAGAAGCTGCTTAAAGCAGTTTTTATTATGTCCCTATCATACATTACCATTAAACTAAATAGGAGCGAGGCTATGCTGGTGGTTTGGTTTTGTAGTAAACCGGCCTCGCTCTTTATAGGATATTACCTGTTTAATCATTTTGATACACCTTGCTACGAAACATTCCACCGGGAAATCTCCCTAATTACAGGCGATCAGATTGTGTCAGGTATTCCTGATACTCCTTTTTCCATTTGGAATACCTAACTTTGTCTAGTTTTTTGGCTTGCTGAAAAAAGGAATCTAAGAGATCCATCTTTCTCAGTCTATTTAAAAATCGTAACGGAATGGATAGTTTCTTGCTGAATGAATTTGTATGGTCGAGTAATTTTAATTCCTCGTTTTCTGTTATGATGACGTGTTTTGTTGCTACGTCCATTCTGCCAAATTTCAACCGTTCCATTTCTTTAAATAACGAGACAATCATTCTAACCATAGCCGGCGGTATTTCTGTCCTTCCTTCTAAATAATCTTGTAAGGATTCTCCCTGTACAAACTCCATCACTACATAATTAGGTCCTTTTTCGTAAAGTTTAGGAATAATGGTTGAAGCTTTTCCTGCAGCCAGCACGTCCGCCTCTTTTGCGGCACTTTTTGGATTCCAATAAACTTTTACCACCTTGTACGGCGAAATCTGAAACACGGCACCTTGCTTTCCTTTACCAATCAGGGGAAATTTCGTCGGATTATCAACGATTACCTGATCTATTCCTCTTTGCACTGATATTTTGGTAAAATCCTGTGCCAATAATATCACTCTCCTAAAAAGAGTTGGAGCTTTAAGAACTCCATACATTATGAAATGTATCCTGTATGGAACTGGTAACGAAAAATGTCTCATTTTCACGAAATAATTTGTAGACAAGGAGGATCTTTAGCCGGTATCCAGTTTTGGGTAGCTTCTTTTTTTTTCAACTATCGGGGCAGGTTAGTGGAAGAAGGAGTCTCAGTAAAAGTGGGGAAATTTCACATTAAAAGTATAGAGCTTTTTAGTAGGGAAGAGATGATTTTTAGAAAGAAGAAGTTTTTTGTTTGTTCGGTATGTGGTTGTGACTGTTTACCGGGTCCTTTATACGGTAAAGAAGGGAATCCAGATGTGAGTCTTATTTGTGCTTGCTACGGATTTCAACCAGGCTATGATGATGAAAAGTTATGACACTATTGCCTAGTTAAATATATTGTGTACCGCACCCTGTTTTTCGACGATAAAAGCCAAAACCACCAGTTATCCGTTTCTTTTAGTGGGTATAATTTCCTTATCAAATATGAAAGGGGGGAGACATTATGCCTAATAAAGATGTGGATTAGCTCAAAGATGCAGGTTCCCGAATCCCGGCACAGCAGTGGAAGGAATCGCTCGGTTTAAAGACCATGACTACGAGAGAGTGGGAAACAGCTGCCTATCAGGCATCACAGGGAAAAAGCGATGAGGAAATTCGTCAGTTCATATTGAATAGCAGGAACAAGAAGTGACAACAACCATGGAAGGAGGGTATGTAAATGAATTTCGATCCTTTCCGCTTAAAGGAAGATGAAGAGAACTGGGACCGGGACAGGGATCAAGAATGGGATAGGATAAAAGATGAAGTCGACATGGACCGAGGGGAATGGGAGTATCAGAAAAATGTACAGGATTATGGACTGACAGAAGAGGATATGGATTCCGGAGACCAGGAGGAGTAATGGATGGTTTACGGTCAGACCTACGAATATGATTGAACAAGTGGCATCTATACATGCCACTTGTTTTGTTTGAGGAACGATTATGCTATTTTTTCTGCCTATAGGTTCCTGAAAATTCGATACCTGCTCCGTGATAGCTTGAGCAGGCTTTTTCCTCTATAGTAATGCTATCAGCATTCCTTGTGAATGTCATATCGCAGGTGTAATTCCCTACCTTTAGGACACTTCCCTTGATTCCAACGTAGGTGGCATGACTAATTACTTCGCCTACATTTTTTCCATCTATGACTCTCAGATTAAAATCAAACTGGGCACTCGACTGATTTGTAATCTTCAACTCACCAAACGGACCAAAATATGTACCGTTCCAGGTTGTACCTTTTTCCTGTACTCTAATGCTCGTTACGCTATCGTTGCCATGTTCATCGATCGCATATACAAGGATCTCCGTCCCTGGTGTTTGATTCCTTAATCGTACAACAAACTCGCCTTTGCTGTTTGTCCTGGCCCAAGCCACTACTTCAAAATCGATCTTGATCTTCACCATGGCATTTTTCTCTGTCTTACCATACAACATCGTATCCTTTACCGAAAACGGAGCTACATATGGTGCTTTCGGAGCAGTTCGGTCCCATGACGGGATGGGTTTCAATTTCACTCCATAAAAATGGGCTATGCCGTGAGTTTTTCCTTTCTTTTGGTAAGAGTGCGTCTTACCTAACGAGATGCTAAAACTCCCAATCCTGTCCGCCCCCATTACATGGTCCACAATCCGGACGTGGGTGTTGTGCAGTTTGTTTTCCTGTTCCTTGGTGAGTGGTTTTTTGCGGAGGATTACACCGGGTCCATTAAATGTTTCCGCATATTGAAAATTTTGGGTTTTCAAAAGAGTAACAGCTCCTGGTTCACTATATATAACATCTTCCACTTGCCATACATCGGGATTTTGGATGTCCGCTGCCACCTTTTGGGCAAGGAAGCCTCCGAGCGAATGGCCTGTTAGGTAGAAATCAGGGTATCCGTCCAACACGCTCTGAACCAGCAAGAGAGCAGGATTGTACTGGGCCAGTTCGGTATTTCTGAGTTTCGCTGTAATATGCTTGGCGTCATAGGCTATATCCTCTAAATCATCTGTTCCCCGGAATGCAATGACAATATCACCGTTCTTCGGATTCTTAAAGGCGGCACCGAAAAAACCGTTTAATTTACCGAGCGAAATCAACTCCCAGTTGCCCACCCCTTCATTCACACGCTTCACTAATGGTTTTAATTCCGATAACATGTCGTTATAGCTTGCTAATGCGACCTCGTCGTTTTTCTTCCTCGCGTCTTTTATTCCGAGTTCATAGACATTTATGAGGGTCTGTGTGCAACTTTTGACAGAGACACGGTCCACTTTGTCCGTATAATCGCCCTTTTTTTTGCTTAACTTCCCTTTTGCACACAGGTATAGATCTTCGTACACGAAATCGCTGAATAACAAATGTTGGTACGAACGCGAGACAGTCCCTGTTTTTCCGGCCGCTTTAGTATCTGAAAAAGGCAGGAGTAAAAAAAACAGGGATATTGTGACAAGACTGCATTTTTGTAATGTTTTCTTCAGGTATGTACCCCCTTTATATCCAATTTGGGAATTTTTTACACTCTATTATTGTACTTGCTGCTTCAGGTAGGGGAAACAAATATTTGTCCTCAAGTTATGGCAAAGTGTGACAGCAAAAATATAGGTTCTTTAGTAAATAAAATAGATCCTATAGACGGTTAAGGCATCCACCCCTTTTTGAAAATTTCTCTAATGAACGACAGCCTTACATAACGACCAGCCATTTTGAGGGGTGAACCAAAGCTGACATACGAAACATCTCCTACCCCTTGTCCCGTAAGGGATAAACGGCAATTAGGTTGTGTAAGTGGTAAACAAGCTTTTGCACACTGTTTGTATGGACTACACTCGGTGTTAGTGATAAGGGTTTAGACCTACCAGATTATAAGTAAAGGATATATTTATTTCTTGAATGGGTTGTAGACCTCTAGCGAGGCATCTGCCGAGCCAATAGGGAGCATCACCTGAGGGCCTGAAAATTATTCTGGAATAAATGATATGAACTTTCTTATATTCACGTTCTAACAAAAAAAATTAAAGGAGGACACTAACGGCATTTGGTGGAGGACGTAAAGGCGGACGTGCTAAGCGTCGTAAAGTTTGTTACTTTACTGCTAACGGCATCACACACATCGATTACAAAGATGTTGAATCTTCTTAAAAAATTCGTCTCTGAACGCGGTAAAATTTTACTACGTCGTGTAACTAGAACACGTGCGAAATACCAACGTAAATTAACAGTTGCAATCAAGAGAGCTCGTATGATGGCATTGCTTCCATACGTTTCTGGAGAATAAGCAATGAATAAAGACACCCTTTCACTGAAAAGGGTGTCTTTTGATGTAATGTAGTTTTTCTTCAAAGCAAAGGTAGTCACCTCTTAATACTCTAACAACCATATTTCGCTTTATATGTTTTGGCATCTGAAATGAAAAAAAATTTTTACAACCTTGAGTTCTTACATCCACTTTATAGCTGTTTATATTAAAAAATTCGAAATAGAACAAATAATGATATAAATTCAATTACTAATAATGGTAAAATAGTGAAAAAAGTCGTTTTTTTGGGGGAAATTATGAGCTCTGAACTGAAACCAGTTGAATTAGACAATTCGGCCTTTGAAAAAGCCCGGAAAGTGGATGAGTATGAAATTGAGTATTGGTCTTCAAGAGACTTGGGAAAAATTCTTGGCTATAATGATTATCGCAATTTTTTATCAGTCATACAAAAGGCTAAAACAGCTAGTACAAATAGTGGGCAAGCTGTCGAGGACCATTTCGTTGAAGTCACCGAAATGGTCACCATAGGGTCTGGAGCAACACGTGAATTATCTAGCGTTAAGTTATCACGGTATGCCTGCTACTTAATCATTCAAAATGCAGATCCTTCCAAAGAAATGGTTGCTTTAGGGCAATCATATTTTGCAGTACAAACAAGGAAACAAGAAGTATTTGAACAAGCGACTGACCAAGAAAAACGTGTGATGTTAAGGAATGAACTAAGAAAACATAACACTGCTTTAGCAGATGCAGCCAATGAAGCTGGAGTCCAAACAAGTATTGAATTTGCAATTTTTCAGAACCATGGATACAAAGGTTTATATGGTGGTTTAGGTGCCAAAGAAATACATACCCAAAAAGGATTAAAAAAATCCCAGCATATTCTTGACCATATGGGCAGCACCGAATTAGCAGCAAATCTATTCAGAGCAACGCAAACTGAAGAAAAATTAAGAAGAGAAAAGGTAGTTGGAAAGGGTAAAGCAAACAGAACCCATTATGAAGTAGGGCAGAAGGTTCGGCAGACTATCCATGAACTTGGAGGAACTATGCCAGAGGATTTGCCTGCTGAAGAAAGTATTAAATCAGTCGAGAGACGTCTTCAAAAGCAATTGAATGACGGTAACAACTAACCACCAACTAAGGGGATAATTTAAACGAAAAGAGCCCTTGGTAAACCAAGAGCTCTTATCCCAGCCCCACCTAACGTGGCGAGGAAAGGTTCGTAGGTAGTAAATACCCTAAATTATGATTTGTATAACATCATTATACTATGTTATTTATATCTGTCAATTAAATTCCCTTTTTTTGGAGAGGAAAAACATGAACTTCAGCATTTATTTCGATGAATCTAATAAACTTGATGAGACAAAATTGTATTCTTACTATGGTGGATTTGGAGGTTCGGAAAGTGATATTGGAAGATTAAGCAAAGCAATAAAAGCTTATTATAAAAATTCCTCTAGTGAACTTCATTTTGCAGAATACACAAAGGATACGGCGGTATCTAAATATTTCAATGTTATTAATACCGTACTTAATTCAGGAATCACATTTAATTTATTTATCGTAAACAATGATAGTGCACTACAACTGGCAAACCATTATGGAATTACAGACACTGAGTTACGTAACATGCTGTACATTAAGATTCCTGAAAGATTATTTTATGGGATTACCAGGTATAATACCGACATAACTAAAGTTAATATTACTGTGGATCGAGATGATAATTATAAAAAGATCAGACTTTATTCCAAAATAAAAGAGCAAATGAATGCTCATTCGGCGTACAGGAATCTAAGGTATCAAATCAATAAGGTAAAATCAGTAAACTCTGCTAAAAATAAATATGTTCAAATAATTGATGTAATTATGGGAATGACCGTATTTATTATGGAAAAGTCCTATAATGCAGATTCTGTTGGAGCAAAGGTGAAAAGTGATTTAATTTACAGATTGCTTTTGGAGGGAGATAATGTTAATCTCTTCCGAAGTAAAGTGAGAATTTTTAAATGGGACGGAGATGGGGAAAACATCATTGAGGTAAATATCGGTGACTATATTCCTGAATTCCTACTTCAAAAGCAGAGTTTTGATTTACAGGAAATCATGAGGCTGCAGAAGATAAAGGATTTACATGGTTCTCAATCACCATTATCTTTAGGGGAATACCAGAAGTTAATGGGTTATTCTGGATCATTACGAAGAATGCTGCTTGGGTATTTGGATGTAATACACGCAAAAGATAGAAATCACTCTTTAAGAATTAATACCATCTCTGTGTAATGTTCGATATTTAATTGTATTTCCTTTTAAGTTCTTGCCTATGCTAAAGCCCTACGGAAAGTAGGGCTTAGTCTTTTGTGTGTAATCGTTGCTGTTCAATCCAGGAATCAATATGATCTAAACGAAAAACAATCATGTTAGAAAGAGGTCGCTGATGCGGAATGCTTTTCTTTAGAATCAACTCCTGGATCTTTTCTTCGGAAATCGAGTAGCCTGCGGCTGTGGCGGCCCGGTACCAATCAAGTTGGAAATCAAAAAGAATTCCTGCTGCGGATAACAAAAATGGCCAGACTGCCTTATTTCAGTCTGGCCTTTTAAAAAAGAGGTGACGTATGAAGGGAATAAAGAAACAGCCTGTGATCACATTGGCCCTCATTACCGCAATATGTATGGCCGGGGATTCCATGCTTTACATCGTCCTGCCATCCATTGGAGGGAGGTAGGCCTCATGTCACTCATCCAGGTTGGCGTCCTGCTCTCTGTTAACCGGTTTGTGAGACTGCCCTTGAATCCACTCATCGGTTTCATCTATAAAAAGATTCCCCTTTCGTACGGGAATCTTGATTGCGATTCTTTTTAGCGGACTCACCACCATCGGGTATGGATTGGTAAAAGACTTCGAGATTTGGATCTTGCTGCGGTCGCTCTGGGGTTCCTGGTCTTTATTGAAATTGGGGGCTTACCTATTGATCTTACAGCTTGCCACCGATGCGGACAGGGGAAGTTTTATGGGGACATACAATGGCCTTTACCGGCTGGGCAGCCTATTTGGGATGCTGATCGGCGGATTGTTCGCGGACTGGTTCGGTGTAACCATCATAAGCGTGGTCATTGGACTCCTAGCCTTCACAAGTATTCCCATCTTGTATAAGTACTTACCGAAATCATTAGATCAAGAGGTAGACACAGTGAACGCACCTACCTTGCTGACAAACTTTCGGGTGTTTAAGGACCGAAAGCTCATTCAAACATTTACTACTGCATTCCTTGTTATCATGTTGTTGGATGGGATGTTGACTGCTAACCTTAGCCATGTAATCCAGGTAAAATTTAATGACCAGGTTAATATATTTGGTTTAATATTCGGGGCCGCCACACTGGCGGGAGTAATGCAGGCCATTCGGTGGGGAGTTGCTCCTTATGTTGTCTCCAAAGTGGGCATGGCACTGGACAACACTGAAAAAAAGAATCGAATCTTAACAGGATTCCTCATACTGGCATTTTTCCTGCTCGCAGTGATTCCATTGGATCTTCCGCTTATAATCTGGTTACCCGTCCTGCTCGTGCATCTCTTGGTTTCATCAAGTTTAACCACTGTGATCGATACTCTTTCATCCCAATACGCTTCCAGGGTTAAAAACAAAATCTTTGTCATGACCTCCTTCACGGTGATTGCGGACTTGGGGGCAGCTCTTGGGCCGATAGCAGGGTATTCTTTGGAGGCCGCCATTGGACTAAACAATGTTTTTTTTGTAGCATCTCTAATTTGCCTCTTGTTAACGGTGGTTTGGATGCTTCCAGGTAGTGATAGAACTAAGGAGGTAATAGTAAGTCATCATCTATAAGACAGACCTCTGTCAGGTCAATAAAAGTAGGGAGGAGTCTCATTGAATATATTCATTGTTTATGCCCATCCAGAACCAAAGTCCATGAATGGATTTTTAAAAGATTTCGCAGTAGAAACCCTCTCAACAGCAGGGCATGATGTAATAGTATCGGACCTTTATGCCATGGATTTTAAAGCTGTTGCCGATTGTGATGATTTCACTGAGCTGTATAACCCTGAAAAACTGAATTATATACTGGAGCAATATCACGCATCGAAAAAAAGAACTTTTACAAAAGATATACTGGATGAACAAGACAAATTGCTTTGGGCAGATATAGTTATTTTTCAATTTCCAATTTGGTGGACAGAGTCCCCTGCCATTCTTAAAGGCTGGTTTGACAGGGTTTTAGCGTATAACTTCGCTTATGGACCAGGACATTATGATCAGGGGAACCTTCGTGGCAAGAAGGCAATGTTATCCATTACCCACGGGGGATCCAGTTTATCTAATTACGGTATATTTGGCATAAAAGGAGATTTAGACCAGCGGCTTTTTAATATTCAGCATGAAAAATTATTCTTTTGTGGGATGGATGTAATTAATCCATTTTTATTTCATGCAAGTGCGAAGGATGATATAAAAGCGGAACTTTTGAATGAATATCGAAAGAGGCTTGTGAATATTTCAAATGAGCCTGTTATTTCGTTTCATCCGTTGTCCCACTATGAAAAGGGACAATTAAAGGATCAGTATAAAAACCAGATAGAAATAACTTGAAGTGAGTGCAGTACCTCAATGTTTTGAGGTGCTGTTTATATTTGGACGCTAAGGTCAGCCTTGTTCCCAATGGTTGTGCAGTTAGATAGTAATTCTGGGGCGTCTAGGTCAGTAAGAAAGGACTTTTAGAGTCCTTTTTTCAGCTTGGGTGTAATACGAGAATCTGGTTGTTGACATTATACCCATGAGGGTATATAGACCGGTTGCCTGCTGAAATCTTGGCGGCCAGCTTCAAAAACGTTCAACAGGTACACGATGTTTGTCTTGCTGGTGCAACTCTGTCACGGTGAGTCAGGAACTAATCGAAAAATTCATTGCATTTCCTGCCACATTGAGTGACGTGGGAGTGTTTAAAGAACAGTGGCAAGAAACCTATGGGTCGGATAAACCAACCCTGATTCACTTGTAAAATGTAGTATTATAAATTCATGGCATGTAGGCAATCTATGATTCATAAAAAGGCGGGTGATTTTAATAATCAAAGCAATAATTTTCGATTTTGACGGGTTAATTCTTGACACCGAGACTCCCTGGTATGAGGCATATCGTAAAACGGCTGAATCCTATGGATGTGAACTTCCGCTTTCGGAATTTGTCAAATGCATCGGAACGGGTGATAATAGCCTATGGGAATTTCTTAAGCAACAATTGGGTCAAAAGTTTAATCAAGAGGAAATCGAAAGACAGGCAACGGAAATCCACAAACAGAAAATGCTGACCTCCCAAGCTCGCGAAGGGGTGGAAGACTATCTTCAGGAAGCCAGAGAAAAAGGCTACAGCATCGCTCTTGCATCCAGTTCGACCAGGGCATGGGTTTCCCATTACTTAAAGCAATTAGGACTTTTGCAATACTTTGATTCCCTGACTACCAGGGATGACGTGGATCGCGTGAAACCGGCTCCTGATTTATATATAAAAGCCATAAAGACTCTGGGGATAGAGGTACATGAAGCGATCGCATTTGAGGATTCTCTGAATGGGTTAAAAGCGGCCCACGAAGCAGGGCTGAAATGTGTCATTGTACCAAATCCCGTAACTGAGGCTCTGGCTTTTGAAAACCACCATCTTCGTTTGACATCCATGGCAGAAATGCCTTTATCTAAAGTAATTGAATCGATAGAGCCGTGAATCGGCTCTTTTTTGATTTTTGCTCCTATAATATTTGTGAAGTAATGCACTTAACTATCGGGGGTAAGAGCTGAAAATCAGGAGCTGCTTTTTGGGCAGTTTTTCTTGTTTCGCTAACGGGGCAGGTTAGTTAAAACATGAATATAGTTTAATAAGGATGTCGAAGTCAGCAGTAATGTTGGCTTTTTTCTGTCGGATTCGGAAGATGATTGTATAGTTTTTTGACTAGTAACCACAGAAGGCAAGATTAATTTGCCCTGGGCGTTTTTAACAATTTATCATGAATACCGATAATAATATTGAAACTTTACCAAATTTAATTAAAAGGAAGTATTTGGCAGTATGACTACAAACATTAACATCAGTACCCAGGTATTGGATGGGAATTTTGTCTTAGCTTCATTAGAGTCAAATTTAGCAATGATAGAATTCAATCTAGATAAGAAGGTAATCTGGGTAAATGAAAATTTTGCAACGACCATGGGGTACACTGTTGATGCAATGATAAATATGAGGCATCAACAATTTTGCACAATAGAATTTCAAAATAGTAAAGACTACATTGAATTGTGGGATAATCTAAGCAAAGGAAAAAAGTTTCAGGAGAAAATTCAAAGGGTTGATAGAGCGGGGGATTTACTGTGGCTAGAAGCGACTTATATTCCTGTGCTAAACGAAGTTGGTGAAGTAAATGCTGTGCTGAAAATTGCTACAGACATTACGGAACGTGAAAATAAGACAATAGAGATAGTTTCTCAACTGAAAAATTTGTCTTTGGACTTAGGAAAAATAGTCAATGATAACTCCGATGAGAATATGAATGCAATTCAATCATTAAAGGAACAGACCGACTTAATAAGTAAATTATCTAAGTCAATACAAAACATTTCTTCGCAAACGAATATTTTGGCATTAAATGCAGCAATCGAAGCTGCTCGTGCAGGAGAACATGGGCGTGGTTTTAATGTAGTTGCGGGAGAAGTGCGTAAATTAGCTGGTAATGTTGAGGAAGCGATTAAAAAAATGAATACAAATATAGAAAAAATCAAAAATGAAGTAATAAAGGTTAGTGGAGTAACAGAACTTTCACAAAAAACGGTTATTTCAACCCAATCTAAGATAAGTGAAACTATGAATGAATTTGAAGGTCTCAATAAATAGTTATTTGACAAGATTAAAAGAACTCGAGAAAAGGCTGCTTACGTAGCCTTTTTCTATTACACACATTCGGAAGAAACTGTACAGCATGTAAATAAAACCACATCTTGAATGAAGTAGCTCTCTACCTGTTTTATTGACATAAACATCTGTAAATATGAGGGAGACAAACATCATGCATGATAAAGAGCAAAGGACACTAGAGCAAATACTGGAAGAACTTAAATGTGGAAAAGAACCAAGCAATATAGATTATGCTTTCTTGCTTAAGCTCTTAATGCGGGGGCTTTTATCTGTAGTGTTCGTATAATACGTTTCTAAGTTATGATAAATATTCAATAAATAATCCAATCGTTGACTTAACTCAACTGTCTCAGGTGAAGTAAATCCTTGTTTTAATCCTAGTTCTATCATTTGTTCTCTACATGACTTTATCATGTCACATAATAATGGTTCTGTCAAATAGATCCCACCCTACATTTATGGATAAACACATAATACCCATTTTATCGTAAAAAAAACAAATTTGTAATATTTATTCCAGTTCAGTTTATCATCTGCACAATCACAATATCCGAAAACCTGACCTTGATTATATAACTTTCCTGTTTACCCAACTCCAAATGTATCCCCTTATTCAATTCATCATATGGGGAAATATGGATCGTTCTTACACCACATTATTTAGCTATGCCTTCACGTAACCAAGTTGTCCCACAGCTTCTGTGGGCTAAAGGGGCAGGTTAGTTTAAAAGAATAACTTGTCACCATGGTGTTGGTGTATAAAAAAAATTGGTGGGGAAATAAATCTGAAAGTTATACTACTTTTTAATAACGAAATTGTTGGTTAATGGGAAAACTATTAGGAAATATTGGTTACATGTAGCGAAAAATTTAACATGGAGGATACGTTATATGCTTGATGAAAAAACAATTCAAATCGTACAATCAACCGCCCCTGTTTTGAAAGAGCACAGTAAAGAAATAGGAAAAAGATTTTACAAACTATTATTTGAAAAAGCTCCTGATTTACTTAACATTTTTAATCAAACAAATCAAAAAAGAGGTCTTCAACAGGAAGCATTAGGGTATGCGGTTTATGCTGCGGGAGAATATATAACCAATTTGGAAGCGATCAAACCCGTTATTGAAAGGATTTCCCAGAAACACCGTGCCATTGGGATAAAACCTGAACAATATCCAATTGTAGGTGAAACATTACTTCAAGCAGTAAAAGATGTCCTTGGTGATGCGGCAACAGACGAAATCATTGAAGCATGGGGTAAGGCATATGGGTATATTTCGGACGCTTTTATTAGTTTAGAGAAAAAACTTTATGAAGAAACAGAACAGCAACCAGGAGGATGGGAAGGGTATCGAACTTTTTATGTCGATAAAAAAGTAAAAGAAAGTGAAGAGGTCACTTCATTTTATTTAAAACCTAAAGATGGAGAAGCAATAGCTTCGTATAAAGCTGGTCAATATCTTACTATCAAGGCAGAAATTCCTGGAGAGAGATACACACATATTCGTCATTACAGCCTTTCAGAAGCACCCGGTAAAGATTACTACCGCATAAGCGTAAAGCGAGAAGACGAACATAGAGATGCCCCAGATGGAATTGTTTCAAACTATCTACATAATCAAATTGAATCTGGTAATACCCTTCAATTTTCCGCACCTGCCGGTGATTTTGTTCTTACCAATGATATTCTACCAATTGTGCTGATTAGTGGAGGGATTGGAATTACGCCTTTATTGAGCATGTTAAATACAACGGTGGCAGAAAAAAAGCCACTTCAAGTTACGTTCATACATGCTACAAGTAACAGTCGAACACACGCTTTTAAAGAACATGTAAGACAATTAGCAAACAATAATGAAAATGTAAAATCCTATATTTGTTATGATTCACCAACTGATGAAGATAAACAAGCTAAATATTATGATAAAGAAGGTTATGTTGATTTAGGCTTTCTGCAATCTGTACTCCCTGCAAAAGAAGCTCATTTTTATTTCTGTGGCTCCATTCCGTTTATGGAAGCAATTAATAAAGCCTTACATGAATGGGAAGTGGCAGAAGAACATATACACTACGAAGTCTTTCGTCCAGTTGCAATGTTGGGAGAAGAATAAAATTTTATCGGTTGCATTTCGCTATGAATTTAAAAATAAGAACCTGTAAATGATGGTGATAATTAGTCAACATATGATGTTGGCTTTTTTTGTTACTCTTCCGCACGATAAAATGAAGATCTTGTTCAACAAAAGGGGGCAACAGTGAAAAGGCAGCGGAGGTCCGTTGCCTTTTGCCAATAATATTTTTAAAAATACTTTCTATAAAATTCTCTTCTAAGGCTTCCACTTAACTGAGCATAAATCCTAGTGGTCTCGCTTTTTTCGTGCTCAAGTATGCAAGGCTCATTTTTTGTTTTTTCTTTCCGTTTTTTCATTTCCATAAACCATAAATAAAACTGCAGACATGGAAAGAATGAAGATACCACCGACAAGGAGGGCGATTTTATCGTAAAGATCCATGTGCATCACCGTTTTGTAGTATAACCATTAGGATTGTCTATATACCGGAACAAAAACAACAAAAGATAAATACGTCATAAAAATATAAATCGAGAACTTTGAATTACATCAATGGGAGCTCCATTGTTCAATAGTGTGTTGCATAGCTATGGCGTATTTGGTGTGGATGAATTTCTTTGTTGATCCCTGCACGCCTTGATATTCTTTTTATGATGTACCTCATCTATTCAATACTCATTCTATGTGGGTGCCGTTCAGTAACAAAAATAGCTGGATCTTTGTCCTGACGATGGTCAAAGTATCGCCTGAGCCAGATTTCACACCGTATATTAAAGTAGATTCTTATCACCTTTTCCAAGCACAATGGCGAATGATTTGACCAGTTAAACAATTTTTATCAAGAGGAACAATTTCACCTATTCTACAACCTGTCGAAAACATAAATTCGAATAATGCCTCTTTCATTGGAAAAAAACACGCTTCCCTCAAATGTTCAATTTCTCCCTCCGTTAAAAATTTTGGAATCCGTTTTCCGTGTTTAGGTTCTTTAATTGTGGCAGCCGGATTCTTGGGCATATGTCCTTCCTCGTGTGAACAACGATATATCGATCTAATAAATCGAATTCCATGAGCAAAACTTGATTTTCCACCATCAAATATCTTGGATACGAGGCATATTTAAGCCACAATTTTTACATAATAATCAAAAAAATGAAAGGACTGACATCATTGAGAGAGCTTCTTAATCAATTGCCAAGTTTACCTTTTGAAATAAAAGCATTCATGATTCTGGTTGTGGCAGTTATCCTTTTCCGCATGGCAGGAAAGAGAAATCTTGCAGAAATGACGGTTGCTGAAGCCGTTGTCAGAATTGCTGTGGGGACGGTGCTGATATCACCATTAGCGATGAAAAAGGAATGGGAAGCTATTTATGGAGGAGCGTTGCTAATCATTGGGTTGATTTTGTTAACCAAAATTATGCAGTGGTCCCGAACGGTAAGAACATTTGTACTCGGACCTCCATCCATTCTGATTAAAGATGGAAAAATGATGATGCAAGAAATAAAAAAAGCAAAACTCACCGCTGATGAGGTAGAAATCGCACTTCGCAGACAAAAGGTAGGGAGTGTAGAAGACGTAGAATTATGCACATTCGAGTCAAGCGGAAAATTCTCCGTGACTCTTAAACCAAATAAATCAGCTGCAACTAAAGAGGATATTCAGAAATTAGTGGATTTATTATCACAAAACGGACTTATTTCACCAGCGAATATTTTGTCGGGTGCCAAAACTTCGCCTCAATTTAAAGAGGCGTATGACGAAGCAGAATACACGCATTACCGAGACGAAAAAAAATAAACAACCAAACAGAAGAGAAAATCAGTAATAGAGTCGCAAATTCTTCTTGAAACTAAAGGGGGCGAGAGCCGAAGATCCAGAGCTGCTTTTTGTAGCTTTTTTGTGCTAAAGGGGCAGGTTAGTGGAAGAAGGAAAATGAAACTGGTAAAAAAATAATGTGTAATTGAAATACATGCATTCTTCAAGACGGCTCTTAAACAAAGCTTAAAATTTGTTACCATTAAGAAAATTCTTTTCAAGGAACATGCTCCTTTGTCCAATTCATATGAATAAATCAATAAATAAAACCATCCCAACCCCGGATGTTGAGATGGCCCAGATAGACTAAGAATTGACGAAATGTTTCGTCTTTATAATAATATGAAGCAACAGTACGAACTAAAACTAAAACCATGTTTGTTTCAACACTTCGGGGCTGAATAAGTAAAAAATTGCAGCAGACCTTTTATTCTCTTTTTCTTTTCCTTTGCGTTTAGTACAAAGAAAATCTACACAGTGGGGGTGTTCGGCCACGAGTTGGTGTTTTGGTACACACTGTAAACACGTTGGAGGTCTTTTTCCTTTGATTACCCAAGCACATGGCTGAAGACCCAAAGCTGTTTTCCTGAAGCTTTTTTCTTATTGTGCTAAAGGGGCAGGTTAGTTGAAACAAAAAGGGCAGCAAGGAAACATTCAGAGAGTTTTCTTCCTTTGGACAGTGGCAGGTATTCGTGAACACTATCATATTTGCAGCGAAGGCGGGAAGCTCGGTTCTGCATGGTAAAAATATAATCGCTTCCTAATTAGTTACCAAGAGAAATGCATGATATAATGTACGAAAAGTCTGAACAACAAAACTAATGGAGTGAGAGTTGAGCCATATGGGAACTGAATTAGTGCATCCAATGGAAAGGTTTGCTGATTTTTTAATAAAAAATGCTGAGTCAATAAGCAAACAAATCGTTGATTTTAGTTTAGAAAAGATACAAATAGAGTTTCCGATTGAGGTTATAGATCAATCAGTAAAAACCAACCGTGACTTTTTGGTTTTCATAGGAAAAACATTAAATACAACGGATGAAACAGTAGCAGGAGAATTCATTGAATGGTACAAAAAGCAAACAGAACAAGCTGAAGATAACTATAATGTTCAAGATCTTTCCACCCTCATCAAACCATATGTAGAAACACGTCTTCATTTAAACAGAATGCTTATGAAAATTTCAATTGAAGAAGGACTAAGTACCGAGGATGTTGTTTATGTAAACAACCGTGTTAGTTTTCTTCTTGATTTAAGTATTACGGAAACTATTATCGAACGGGAACGAATAGCAAATGAATTGAATAAAAAGAAGCAAAAAGTGATAACTGAATTATCTACACCTGTTGTACCTATAAATGATGATTTGGCCATTCTTCCCTTAATTGGGAAATTTGATTTGGATAAAAGCCAACATATTATGGATCATGTAGTTCCTGAAGTTAGTAAAATGAATATTCGTAGTCTAATTATTGATTTATCAGGAATAGCTACAATTGATGATGAAGTTGCCAGTAGAATTTTTCAATTGAATGACTTACTTAGGCTGTTGGGACTAAGTGCTATTTTTTCAGGCATTCGTCCTGAGCTAGCAACGAAGGTTGTAGCCCATGGAATTGATTTTTCGTCGATAGAAACTTTCGCAACCGTACAACAAGCTATTCTTAGCAAGGTTTAATTATCTTGGTGTAAAAGCCGGTAAAAACCTTAATGGGACATAAGTTAGATATAAACAAAGAAAAGGGCGAAGAACGGCCCTTTTTCTTTTGGACAAATATCAGCATAAACAAATTCAGTTGTATAGGGATAGGTAGGTAAAACAATGCGAACCGTTTTGTTTGCCGGGCTTTTCTTATTAAGCTAATGGGGCAGGTTAGTTGAATAACAAAAGAAACCTAATGAGATTCTTCCAATACAGATTCAAAATAGGAATAATAATTACATACCAAATTAATACTAAGGAAAAACAAAGGCGTGAAGATTAAATGAATCATCATCCAGCACTGACGGCATCTGAAGTAGCTGCTTTGTGGAATGCTTATATGCAAAATACAATGGCATACCGCATGATTCAGCATTTTGCTACAGTCAATGAAGATGAAGATAACAATGAGCTCATCCAGAATTCACTTGATGCTTGTGGCTTCGTAATTGACGGCGTTAAAACGATTTTCGAACGTGAGAAACAATCGGTTCCTATCGGCTTTACCGAAGAGGATGTTAACTTAAAAGTTTCCCGCATTTATTCTGATCTTTTTGCTCTAAGGTATATAAAATATATGGCAGCCTTTGGTACTGCTGCGTCGGCTTCTTTTCTGGAGCTTCTAGCTAGAATGGATGTTAGAGATTTTTTTACCAATGCATCAAACAAGTTTATAAGCCTATACAACGAAATAACCGATCAGTTATTGAAAAAAGGTGCATTCATTCGCTCTCCTACGATGCCACCAATGGAGAAAACGGAATATCTTCAGAATGAATCTTTTTTATCTGGATTATTGGGCCGACATCGTCCCCTAACTGCAATTGAAATTGCACATATCTGCAAAAACCTGGAGACTAATTCCATAGGCAGAACACTCCTCATTGGCTTTGCACAAACCGCTCAATTACCAGAAGTCAGAACCTTTATGGATAGAGGTTCACAAATAGCTCAAAAGCAGGAAACTGTTTTTAGAGAAATATTCCTTGAAGAAGGAATGCCATTGCCTAGTACTTGGGATTCCACTATTTCCAAATCAACCGATGCACCTTTTTCAGATAAATTAATGATGTTCCATACTCTTCAGTTGAACATGATAAGCGTTACAGCCTACGGGGCATCAATTGCAGGAAGTATGAGGGTGGATTTAGGGGCTCACTATACTAGGCTACTGACCGAAATACTCCAATATTCGAATAATGGGGTAAAGTTTATGATTTATAAAGGATGGATAGAACAACCTCCACAAAATGTCGATAGGGAGATTTTAAAAAATAAACATTAAATATTGGAAATAGCTTTGTGCTGAACTTACTGCATTAATCCATACACTGCGTTTAATCCCCAAGGATTAACGCTTTTTTTGTAGAAGTCCTTATTGAACAAACGGGGCAGGTTAGTTGAAGAAAATTTGGAACAATATTTGTCATCGTATTGTTCGTTGTGTTAGGAATTTTTTTATCAAATGGTAAAGGATCTTTTTTAATTGCTGGATTCAACACGCTGCCGCAAGAAGAAAAAGAGAAATATGATACAGTGGCATTATGTAAGTTTATGGGGAAAATGATGTTCGCTTTATCATTCAGTATGGTGTTTTGGGTAATTAGTGATACATTTGCAGTCGATTGGTTATTTGCTGTTGGTCTCATTTTATTTATCGTTATCGTTGTGTTTACCCTTATATACGCTAATACATGCAGTCGATTTAAAAAATAGAATGTTTGTCTAATAGCATTGAACAGTTTGGGGAGCATTGTACTTATAGTAACTCGTGCGAGAGCTGAAGACCCGGGTTAAATTTCTGCAATTTTTCTTATTGTGCTAAAGGGGCAGGTTAGTAGAAATGGAATTGATGATATTTAGATGCAAAAATTGAATAAAATTTTAATTTAGGTAGGGGAAAATGGAATCAAAATTAAATATAGAGAGTATGGCCAGTACTGAAGTAAGAATAATGACATCGTACCTTTTTTCTGTAACAGGCATGTTCTAAAATAAGTTTTAACATAGAACTATGATTCTGTAGGGTGTAGTTTGAGCGGGGATACTTTTTGTGGATGAACCATAAATAACGATTAAATCTCGGTTAGCAGGCTTTCTTGAGAACGGCTGCCCATTGGTTAATACGATTTGGGTGTATGAAGATATATTTAATCGTAACTATCCATCATTACTCTCTAACTGACTATTAAAATAATCAACTTTTACATTTTGGTAAGAACTTTCTTTTACCATAACAAGTGGTTGATATTGTGGAGGATAAATAAGAGGAACAGGTGCATCCCCAGTATAATATCCAGTTATTCGATCTCCGACTGCCACCATTACATGGTGTACAACGTAAGTGGTGGGTGAAACCACGAAATTTACCACTGTTCTCAATTCGTTTTCTACAGATATTAATTTATAATATCCTTCAATTTCTCCATTTTGTCCGGTGATAAAGTCATTAATCATAGTGACGGTCCCATAAAAAGCATAAAATTTGTCATTTTTCATACCTCCATTAAGACAAGCGGCGTACCAATAATCCCCGGAAACCAGAGGTGTATCTTGAATACAATATGTAGGTGAAAACCTATATGACTATGTGAATGCCCATAAAGTCATAAAAATGTTTTATGTAGTGATAAGGATGATATGAACAAATATACATGCATTGCTGCTACAATTTTGTAAGGTCTACAAGGTGATTACTAAGGAATCTCTATTTTAGGTAAAGACACATTTCTGAGAGAACAAGTTGTTAGGTCAATGACTAAGGAATAGTATGATGTAAACTTAATAAAGTTAGGGAGTGCATCTTATGTATCCAAATCCTGCACAACTGTACTATCAAGATCCTTATAATTGGGAAGCTTATTTATCCTCATATCCATTCCAAGAGAACATCATTTACACGGAAGACCTTGATGAAAGACAATTTGGCCAATGGTTTCCTCCAATGGGGATGCCACCAGGACAGCCTAGTCTTCAACCTCCTTTTGGGCCACCAGGACAGCCTGGACTACAACCTCCGTTTGGGCCGCCTGGTCAAGGTCAAGGTCAAGCGGGTGGACCACCATCATCACCACCGCCATCATTTGTTCCCGCACAAACTCAACAAATAGGAGCCTTTGCTGTTGATCCAGGCGGCATTAGAGGTTGTTTATTCAGGTTTACGTACGTATGGCTAAGAGGCTTTCAGCAATTTTGGTTTTTCCCAATCTTTATTGGCCGAAACTCTGTCGCCGGGTGGCGTTGGACTGGATTTAGATGGGTTTATTCCGGTATAAGCTTGCGACAAATTCAATCGTTTACTTGCTATTAACAAGTAGAGTTCGATGGTTTGTCTGACCTGCTCTAGGTACTGCTTCATGTTTTCAATATTATTGGCAAGGTCGCGAATGTAGAACTGTCTTATTCCTTATCTACGGTTTCACGACCTTGCCGTCGCGGCTATAGATTGTCAACTGGTACGGTTCCCCTTTTGTGATCGTCCTGATTTTATCTGTGTGCAGGAAGTCGTCGACCATGTCCCGGATGGAATCGGCCGTCTTGTTAACTGCCGGGTCGTTGTGTTTCTGGTTCGTGCTGATGATGATCGTAAAGTCCTTGTGCCTGTTGGTATATCCGACCGACTTCACATGGTATTCCTTTTTGGCGGTCAAACCGTCCGAGATGGTGGACACGAGCGGCATCCACCTACTTTCCCTCTCCTGTTTCGCTGCGTTGAACGTGTGCACTTTCACGGAGAAGGTTCCCAGTCCTTCCTCTTGCAAGCTGCCGGCGATGTTTTCCTTTATTTCTTTCTCCCGGCTTTCGGTATCCGGCAAATCCAGTTCGACGATTTGTTCCCTTAGCCCGTAACCCACGTTGTCATGGCCGAATTCATGCAGGACCTGTCCGACCACCTTAAAGATCCGGTCGGTCTTTGCCATTTCTTCTTTGTCTTCAGCGGTTGGTGTCTCCACGGGAGGTGCCTGGGACACCTTGATGTCGTACGCGTCAAAATCACGTGATTTCAGGATATCTCGGATCAGGTCTTTGACAGGGGACTTGACCTTTTGGTAATAATCTTCCGACCCCACGATTGTGACCGAGACTTCCTTTGGGTTGACGGATACCCCTAGGCCATCCCACTTATATCCCTTTCCATCCAGAGCTTCTCTGATTTCCTCCATCACCGGCTTGTCCTCAAAGAACGTGCTCAAATACGGGATGTGCGAGGCGACCTTCGCCATTGCCGGAGAGATGAAGGCCGATCCCACGAAGATGGCACAGGCTGCGGCGACGGAAATGGATGCCACGGCCGTTTTTTTTGCGATCCCCCGCTTCGGTTTCAAGTGTTTCCTGAATGCCTTCCACTCCTTGTCGACCTGCTTTTCCAGGTCCCTATCCCATTCCCCGCGTTCCCTACGCTCGGGAAGCTCCTGGCTAAACTGGTACAACCGGTCAGGAACCTTCCATTCATCGTGCGGCACATGCTTCTTAGCCATGCGATTTGACCCCCTTCATCAATTGTTTTGTCTCCTGCAGAATCTCGGCAAGTTTCCTGCGTCCTCGTGTGATCCTTGCCTTTATGGTATTTTCGTTTTCATCGAGAATGGCTGAAATCTCCCTGACCGAAAGTTCTTCGTAGTAATGCAGGTAGATCGGCACGCCCTGGTCCTTTTTCAGCTCCAGGATGAATTTAATCATTTCGTCCTTGTTTTCTTTCTGGATTAAGAGCTCCTGTGCGGTCTCTGCCTCCCGCATTTCCTGTCCGGCACCCGTTTTCACGATCAGCTGCGTGACCCTTTGATTCTTCCGGTAGATATCGATGGAACGCGAATACACCAGACGGTAGAACCATGCCTTGAAGTTCGCCATGTCCCGGTTTTTCATAATGCTGATATACGCCCCTTCCAATGCGATTTGCAGGGCATCTTCCGCATGTTCCTTCGAACGGAGGATGAGGTAGGCCGTTTTGTATGCGGAAGGCAGCAAGTCCTTCACGAGCAGTGCGAACGCATCTTTATCGCCCGACCTGATACGTCTGATTAATTCCTTTTCCGTCTGCAAGCAAATGATCCCCCTTTTTTTTCCTTCATATATGTAACGAAACCGGGGTGCCTGCCGGTTGCATATTGAACACCATTTTTTTATTACAATCGATTTATTTTTTGTGTTGCTGTCACAAAAAACGAAGGTCGAAGATATGAACTTGGGAACGACTACTATATACCTTATATTAATCAACCCCGTTTTTTAAGGGGGAAGTCCCCTAACAATTATTCCAGTGCCACTAGGTGATTTCCTGTTTTGGACACACCACTTCTCCCTTCTTTCTTATGAAATGAGGGAAATATTACGCCAGACGACCTTTAACTAGGAAGCAATTATAGTGGTCTTAACTCTTTTTCTTTTAACTTCGGTAGCTCTTCCGAGCTTAAGTTTGTCAGAGCCTTAATTTCTTCGCCCGAGAAGCAGTTACCTCCATGCTCAAAACCGTTAAAGGCAAGAACCGAGCGGGCCGTAACATTAAACTGGTGGTCACCGATGATATTTCGCATACGGGCCTAGTGGAAGAAGAATATCAAATCCTTGAACGTCATGTAGAAGAACAAGTAAGAGACATTGCGTTGGATAATCTGGAACTTTTGTGGAAACGCACTTTAGACTATAATGGAAAATAAAAATATTCAAAGTAATAAAGGAAAAAAAAGCCTAGATACCTGGAGAATTTTGACCGTATAGAACAAAGGAATATTGATTCGACAAGGAATTTGAGCATTTGGAGCAAGCGATGTTCATTCATAATGTCGATTAATATTCACGAGTTCTGGAACGGAATACCTGTGAGGATAAAGAATTGTACTATGCATGCTCTTTAAGGTTCGGCGGATGTATGGCATAAACCAAGAAACGAGGATAAAAAGACTGAGGCAGAATTTTTTATTGGATTTAGGCATGCCGGAAGCCAAAATTACGATGAATTGCATGGAGCAGGAAAGTAAAAAGAACGTATTTCATATTCTTGATTTTCTTAAGGCGGGGGACAATGAAAGGTTATTGAAACGAGATTAGTATAGGTGCTGATAGAGATTCTTATATAAGATTAACCAAAAACACCTTTTAGGAGGATATCATCGTGCATGGAATAGCTCATTTTGAAATCCAGGTAGCGGATACACAAAGGACCATTGAGTTTTACAAAAATGTTTTTGGATGGAAGATCGAAAAGTTGTGCGAGGGTAAGCATGGAAACAATAAGCCCAATCATAAAATTAACTGACCCCCGAAATAATTGGAAAACTGTCTCTTTTGTCCGATTCACTTACATGTTATATTTTCCCTGCAAACATAGAGAGAGGGGATTGATCGATAGTGGCATTAGAAATGAGAAACAAATGTGAACGTTGTGAATCATCAATAGAGGAAACTGTTACGGCATATATATGTGTGCATGAATGTACTTTTTGTACTCCTTGCACGGAAAAAATGGACCACGTTTGTCCAAATTGCGGAGGAGAGCTTGTAAGAAGACCTAAGAAACCTGAGACTGCTTGCTTACTATCCTAGGGAGAAATCATATGATGGATAAGAAAAAAGCTTTAATTATAGTAGATGTACAAAAAGCTTTCGATGATGAAAAATGGGGAGAGCGAAATAACCCAAATGCAGAAGAAAACATTAGAAAGATACTGCAACTTGGAGAGAAAAAGGATGTAGTAATACACATACAACACACTTCCGATAATCCTAATTCTTTATTTTATCCGAAAAATGAGGGGTATGCTATAAAAGATATAGTTGAACCTATTGATGAAGATGTAATTATAACAAAGAAAGTAAATAGTAGCTTTATTGGTACAAATTTAGAAGAGTATTTAAAGGTCAATGGAATAACAACAGTTGTTATAACTGGTTTGACAACACCTCATTGTGTATCAACAACCACAAGAATGAGTGGTAATTTAGGTTTTGCTACTTACCTGATTTCCGATGCAACAGCAGCCTTCGGTATGAAGGACCACAATGATACATATTATGATGCCGCAACTATACATAATATATCGCTAGCTACTTTGCACGATGAATTTGCCACAATACTGACAACAGAGCAATTAATTAACGATTTTATAAAATAAACTTAATGAACTAAAGGGTGCGTTGATCCAAAAGGGAACAACGCTATTTTTGTGGAATTACCTTATTGAACAAACGGGGTAGGTTAGTTTAATTAAGAATAATTCTTTTTATGGCCAAAAATACATAATTGAATTTAAAAGGCACTTAGCAAGAATGCTTAGTACCTATATTTGAGCTAAACCTTTTTTGATTGCCTTTTAATAGGGATATAAATGTCCATTACTTTGTTTTCCGAACCGTGACATCTTTCATCATACAGTTCGAACTCGGTCGTACCAGCATGTTCATAACCCGTCTCCGGAAACCACTCTGTAAAAATCTTATTCCAGGTGGATTGAATTGTAAGGCTGAAAGTTTGGTCATTTGCCTTTGGAGTTGTAAAAACAGCGTACTCTTCCTCCGGAACACTTCTATATACCATTCCTTCAGGTGCTACAGATCCTTCCTCAACTTCCATACCAATCAAGTAAATAAATTCACCTGTCTCCGGATTAAAATCAGTACAGATACCGAGCTCCTGATTCTTATAAACCGGGTTTGGAATCTTGCAGCCTAAACTGTTTTGCATGTACTGTTGCCAGAATTCCGGGATATCCTTATTGTTCTGGCCGTCAACATTTCTCGTTTTGAGTTCGAAGCCAATCACGTGAAAAGCTGGTTTTGTGATTACTTTAGGTTCCATGCTATTCCCTCCTAATAATTGGGGTATATCTAGGCAGGCTTTTCCGATTAAGGGCCCAGCTAATCTCTCAGAGTCACGGTACTGCTTGGGTGAGACTCCATACACCTTTTTAAATGAACGATTAAAAGATTCCTGGTATTGAAAGCCGATATCAAAGGCTATATCGATCACCTTATCACCTGAATAGTACAATCGCTCGGCCGCCCTTGTAAGCCGTCTTTTTCTTACGTAGTCCATTACAGACTCACCGACCATTGCCTGAAATACACGGTGAAAATGAAAAGGAGAAAAGTTAGCAAGCTTAGCTAGCCCTGCCAATGTTACCTGCTCATGCAAGTTCTCCTCAATATAATCCACTATCTGTTGCATAATTTCTTGATAACCCACTCATCTTCACCTGCCTTACACTTACTATAACAACAATTAAAAACTTGCTCTTAACATTTTTTGCTATATTCATACCTTATCCTTATTAATTATTATTAAGGTAACGGGGCAGGTTATTTTCAGGAAGGAAGTGTATTTGGAAAAACGAATTGATATAAATTGAGTCATATTACAAGAAATATCACAAAAGGATACAAAATTGCAAAATTACCTTTTGTATCGGCATTTGGGAAGGGAGAATTTAAATGGCCAAGAAGTTTTGGGTTGCAATCATGATTTTACTGGTTATCGGGATTATTTATGAAATAAGCAAACTAGGGCCAAGCTCAGATGATGCGAAGGAGTTTGAAAAAAAGAAAGATACGGACATGACCTTTCCAAAAGTCAAATCTAGTATAGAAGAAAAATATAGTCCGGATGCGGTGTTGGCGGTCATCAAGGATGTAACAGCTCCGCTGAAAGAAGATATTTTTGCGACATATCAAGGACAAGAAATGCGTGTACCTCTGGGAACGGTTATCGAATCGAAGGAAGAACTCATTTTTCTATTAGCCCATCAAATTTTTTATACCATGGGGTCAAATGCAGGCCTTGGGCCAGACCGTTTAGAAGTGTTAAACACGATGACGGACCTTATGAATGATGGTAACCGTCCTTTCCATGATAAAATCATAAAGAAATTGGGCATGGAAGAGGTGCTGTATTGGCATCGTGTAGAGGAACAGGTTGAAATGGACCTCGTTGCTGAAAAATATGCAGAATCCTTGATCGGGAAACCGGAAGAATTAGACGGGAATCAGTATAAAAGAGCTTATAATCAATTGATGTATGAGATGATTATCAAAAATCATGAGTCCATACAAGTGAATGAGACCATAGCTGAACGAGTCATCCCGAAGTAACATCACATGCCTACAGCACCAGGCATGGAACAACAATCTTATTTACATTCTAGGTGATAACTAAACAGGTGTGTTTTCTAACGGTAGGTGATTGGTTTTTCAATTCTTATTGTGCTAAAGGGGCAGGTTGGTTGAAGTAGGATTACTGAAGGGTTATGTATAATTGATAATTGGACTGAATTGTAGTAGCACGTTTAGTGTTTGGCGAAATAAAAAGAAGCCCTTCACATTATTAAAGGGCGTAGTATATCGTTACTGTGAGAATGGCATGTAATCTTCCAAAGCCTGCCGGAGGGTTGCCTTTGTTTCCGCCTTGTTTTCAAACGTCAGTCCAAGTCTTGTGATATTTCGTACGATTTCAGGCCGAAGCCCTGTAAGGACAGACTTGCATCCCATCAGATTGCCCCCCTCGATGATCCGCAAAAGGTGGTGGAGTACCTTTGCTTCCACTTTGAGGATGCCAGACCAATCCATAATGAGTGTCTCAATCCGGAGCCTATTGATTTTCAGCAAGACTTTTTCTTCAATGATTCGTGACCTTTGCATATCAATTTCTCCTATTAAGGGGAGAACACAAATGGAAGGAAAAATGGGTATAATGGGAACAGACAGGTTGTGAACAATGGATTTCTGAGCTTTAATCAATTTGTCTTTGTAAGCAGAATAATGCAGAAAAAATCCATTAAGAAATTGGTCAATCCGATCATTGATTTTCCTTTCCAGTTCAAAAAAATCACCATCAGCCAGAGGTTGAACGTTTTCTTCATGAACTTTCTCCAGAAATAGCCACAAAGTTCGGCGGATCGCCTGGACCCATTCAAGTTTGAAGGATAAATGTCAACTCATGGGATGCCCATGAGATGCCTTCTTTTTCTGCGAATGTGTCCAACGCCTCCTCTTTCTCCCCGAACACGTACTCGACTAATAGGTGGGCGTTGTTCAAAAGGTCGATATTTCCGACTGTAAGAATGTGATCTATCATATACCGTACGTTTTCTGCCTGATTTAACAGTTTGTCTTCAAAATCCTGGCTCCAATTATGAAAAAGCTCCATATATTGTTCATCAAGATTTAAAGCCATTGTATTCACTCCATTTGTTTTTTATAGAAAAGAGATTACAAATAAGGCGAACAGAGCGGAAAACTCAGATAGGTTTTTCTTCGTTAGTCGGCTCGTTATTTCCTTCATGGATTAATAGATCATTATACCTAGTTACAATTTTATTTTTACTATAGACATCGTTGAAAGTCTACTAACAGGGTGAAGGCGGCGAATACGAAAATGAGGCCGCCAAGGATCAACAGTGCTTTTTCCGTAAAGTACCCTCCCAATGATGGCATGTTATATCTATTGTAGAACGGATTGATGCACGCTCGGAAAATTCGTGAGAATTTGTCTGTGAGCATGGAAACATCTTGATATATAATGGAATTAATTTACACGATTAAAATTAATTATTACGAGGTGAATTCGATGTCATATAAAATCCTAATCCAGCTTGGTTTATCTAGCATGATTTTCCTATTTTCTACTTTTGCAGCTTTGTATGAAGGCAGTCAAATATTAGATGATCCATGGGATTGGAAATATTCCGCTTTATTTTCGAATTTCGTAAATGGACAGGTAGAGAATGATAAAGAGATTATATGGATCGACCATTTTGTTTATGCGGCAAAATTCATGCCTACTTTTCCAATACTTATGCTCCTTAGTGGGACGTATCTTGTTTTTCTTGTAGGATATATCCTATTTAACCGAAGGAATAAAGTATATTTTACTTTTCTAACCATAATTGGAGTAATCAATTTATTCTTAAGTTGGTTGCTAACAAGTTCTTCTACGGAGGGGCTAAAAATGTTTCAAAACAGTTTTTTGATCATTGGCATATTATCGATTGCTATTTCATTTTTGTGGATTCTAAACAAGAAAGATGACATTGTCATCCAATAATTAATCCCTCAAGCACTGAGCATGATTCCTGGCTACCTAGAAGTAGCTTTTCTTAATGCATAAAAGTAAGGAAGAGTTTGAAAAAGGAATTGGGAGGATAACAAAAGCGGAGAGAGAGCTTAAAATGTATGCCGGTACCTTTTGCGTAACGAGCTCGCTCGACACGTCACTGTAATTGGGAGTAAAAGCAGCTCGATTCTGTGTGGAGTACAGAGATTACCTCAAGGGGAAGGCTGCGGAACCCCTTTCTTCTTGTGCTAACGGGGCAGGTTAGCATTCCTGTAGATCGTTATTTTGAGCTTTGATAAAAATAGGGGCCCTCAGTAAGATAGATGAGTAAGACTCGACTCAAACTCAACATCTTAGGAGGAACCCCTTATATGAAGTTTAAAATGCAGGACAAACAAAATCAACTAATAGAAAGAATTACTGATAAGCATCTGGTTATTGGCGTGGATATTGCACAACACTTTCACGTAGCGAGAGCCGTGAACTATCGTGGGATTGTAGTGGGAGAACCCATCACCTTTGAAAATAATGAAGGTGGATTTTCGACATTATTAAACTGGATACACGAGATTAAAAGAATACATAGACTCGAGGCGGCTACAGTCGGTATGGAACCTACGGGCCATTACTGGATCAACCTTTCCAAATGGCTGATGAAACAAGATATCGAAGTAGTAACCGTGAATCCGCATTTAGTGAAGAGGAACAAGGAAAACCGAGATAATACCCAATCAAAGAGTGACAGGAAAGATGCCCTTGTAATAGCTGATATGGTGAAGAACGGATATTATGCTTTTGTGAGAAACACTTCGGAATCATTTGAACAACTCAGGGTGCTAATGTCGAACAGGGATGTGATTGTCAAACGGCTGGTCAGCTCTATTAATCAATTAAACCGTTGGGTGGACATCGTTTTTCCTGAACTCAGGCAGGTATTTAAAGATATAACGGCCAAGGGAGCGATCGCTACCCTCAGGCTATTCCCATTGCCGATGGAACTGCGTTCCATGACACCGGAACAGATCGTCATGGGGTGGAGATCCGTCATGAAGAGGCAGCCTGGAATGAAGAAAGCCCAATTGCTTGTCCAGGTGGCCATGAACTCTGTTGGTACAAGGCAGGCCCTTGGTGCTTATAGATTCCACCTTGAACAATTATTGGAGGAATATGATCTTGCGGTCCAACAAATGGATAGGGTGGAACAGGCCGTCAAGGAGGTATTGGACTCGATTCCTTTCGCAAGAAAACTGCTTATGATTAAAGGGATTAGCGAGATCTCCCTGGCTGGCATCCTGGGTGAAGCTGGGGATTTAAGTGGTTTCTCGCATGGCAACTCACTGCTTCGCCATGCAGGACTCCACCTGGTGGAAGCGAGTTCGGGAAAATGGAAAGGCAAGACCGTCATATCCAAGCGTGGACGGTCAAGACTGCGGCGTTTCCTTTATTTAGCCACTATGAGCCTTGTGATGAACAATCCAGAATTTAAGGCGATACATGCCCATAATGTCAAAGTGAAGAAAATGAAAAAAATGAAATCCATCATGAAATTGATTGGCAAGTTGGCCAGGATCTTTGTTGGAATAGCACGTAAGAACGAAGTGTATTATGCCCATAAAGTGCAGCCCATAAAAGACATCGCAGCGTAATACAACTCTTACGTTCTCGGAGAGAACACACCTAAACCAAGCAATAGATTTTCAAATGTTGGCTCATTCGCAGGATTTCAAATATGTACGGAGTACCAGATTTCTTCAACAAAAGGGCACAGACCCATTAGGTTAGCATAACTGGCCTCCACCCCTTGGAAAGGCATGACGAAGGAATGACAGGGCAACTTAGACCCGTTGAGACATGGGAGGGAAAGCCTCCAGGGGCGGCGTGGAGTAGTACATCATATGGCAAATTATGGAGTGGTTTTCCAACTCCTTTATTTAACCATGCCTTCACGTAGCCAAGTTGGCCCAAACTTACTTCGAACAAAAGGTGACCTAAGACCAAGGAGTTTGAAATCCTGCGAATGAGCGAGCATTTGGAAGAAAATCGAATCATACTGAGGGAGTTTAAGAAGGATTTGATAGATAACTAACGAATATGTTCTTCAAAACTATATTCTAGGAGGCCTTATGCGTCACAGTTTAGTTATCCTTATATCGATTGTTTTTATCCTAAATGCTTGTCAAAATGTATCGCAACCCTCGCAAAGTTTAATTGTTGAACAAACGCTGAAGGAAAATATAGAGGAATGGGATATAACTGTAAGTCCCAGAAAAGAAAAAAGCAAATGGGTATATGACACGAAGTTAGAATACCTTGGGAATAAGCCAGTTAATATCACTCTTACTAATTATGATAAAACTAAAATCACCTATAATGGAATGGAGCCACGGGTACCTGCACCTACAACTGGAAGTGCGGATTATAAGGACAGTGTCTATTCCAAGAGTAATTCAATTCTAGAATTTAATTTGGATTGGGAAGCCGAAGGAATTAAGCATAGTGGAAAAACAGTTTTTAAAATAAAACCAAAATAATAGCGATGATTTGCCACTAAAACTAAGTGCGTGCTTTTTTCAGGTTAGTTGAACAACAGTAAAGGAATATGACCGCTTTTTTACCCCGGACGAACGACGAAGTTGAACGGCAGGAAAATAGAGAGTTTTGCCTAGTTGAACCGTTAAAAGGGTCTTTTTTTGAATTGGTGTTTAATTTGATTATTAGTAATTTAAGAGAAGCCACTTTTTCCCTAAAAAAATTCCACTTTCATCCGATACTAAATATATATGTCGCTATAAAAATGTGATATATCAGTAATGGGAACAGCAGGTGCACAAGTGAGCGAGCATATTAAATCAGACAATTTCCGCTTATTTCAGAGACAAATCTATTTGGTGGCCTTACCAATCCTTATCTTATCATTAACCTCATATTGGTTATTTTCTCCGTATACGGATGATTTCACCGTCATCGCATCACCTATCTTCTCCGCTTTTTTGATTTTATTTTGGATCGTTGTTTATCGAGATGTTTATGTACAAATGTTTGAATATATCGCTTTAGTATTATTTACAATTTTTCACTGCAGCCGATTTTATATTTCCATTATTGGCTTGGAACAAGACATGTTTAAATTATATTTGCTATGGTGTCCGCTATTTTACATATGTGTGTTTATCATGCTTCCTAGGACACAAGCTTTACTATATTCTCTTTTTATATACGGTTTCACACTGATAATGGGTCTGCCGCATTTTACCCATACTGCCAGAGAAATGGATACGTTACCGCAATTGTATATTTCTAATTTAGTATTTTTATTAATTTTCTATTTCTTTAGGAAACTAATCGCTGTTTATATAAAAACAGAAATGGAGAGCAAACTGGCCTTTCAAGATTCACTAACCAGTGTCCCAAATAGAAGAATGATTGATATTTGGCTTGAGGAACATCTAAGGCATTCCGAAGAGCAGGAGACCGTATTTTCTGTTGTATATTTTGACATAGACCATTTTAAGCAAATTAATGACACCTATGGACATGATGCCGGTGATAGTGTTCTGCAAGAATTTGCTTCTTTAGTGCGGAGTCTTATAGAGCCAACTGTCTTGTTTGGCCGCTGGGGAGGTGAAGAATTTATCCTCCTTTCAACCGGTAAAAACATAAATGAAGCTGAACAGTACGCGGAATGGGTAAGGCAAGTTATTGAAGACCATGCTTTCTCCACTGTAGGCAGAGTGACAGCGAGTTTCGGTATATCCACCTACAAAAAGAATGATACATATAAAACGATTTTAAAGCGAGCGGATGAGGCTTTATATATTGCTAAAAATTCTGGAAGAAATAGAGTGAAAGCATTAAACGATAAGTATGAACACCATTTGATAGTATAATACAAAATCGGGCTGCCAATATGGTGGCTTTTCTTTTTCGACTAACGGGGCAGGTTAGGTGAAGAAGGACTGAAACTAAAAGTGTAAACTTACGTCTTATATAAGGAAGGATGGATATTATTGAAGTTACGTTCTCATTTCGTTTTATCTTTATGTTAATCTTCTTATCTTTGTTTTTAACGAGTTGTTCCATTGGTAAATCAGGAAAATCATCAGCAGATTGGTGTTTTTCATTTGTGGTTTGGGATGGGTATATTTATAAATTAAGTGACGAATATGTAGTTGAGATAAGTAACGAAATTGGACTGGTAACATAGTATTCTGATGTGGAGGGGACATACTCTGGAAATTTTTCAAATAAATACGTAGAAGGTACGAACTATTATTCTATTAAGGGAATTAATCCAGAGCAGCAATAGCAGTGGAAGAACAAGACGGAAAGTATAGAAAAGCACTTCGCCAAGGTAAGTATGGTGAAAAATAAAGAATAAATATCGTTCAGAGCTAGCGTTTAGTTGGCTTTTTTTGTCGCTCCTGAGCATATTCGCTCTATTGTTCTTGATAGCTAACGGGGCAGGTTAGTTGAAGAAGCAATATGGAATTAGTGTTATTAATATATTTATTATTGAAATCAATAGCAAGAAGACGCAACAAAGGAAGAGTAAATCAAAACATGTGACATATAAAGTAGTGGGATTAATTCTATTTGTAATATCTCGAATATTACATGGACACCTACTTTGAGTAAGGAACAATAAAGGCGACTGTTATGCTAGTTGAAGTAGATTGCTAATTTGTTCTAGGAAGGTGAGAACTTTGGTAGGAATTGATTTCGTAATTGTGGGTTCAGACAAGAGAGGTGTAAAGTTTGAAGAAAAATTACACGATTACCTATCTAAAATACTGGACAATCAAGGGAATGAGTATGACTTACTACTAGGATTGGACCCATATGGGAATAAATTATTCTCTATTACAGAAATAAATGAATTAATAAATATATGCGTTTCACTAATCAACAAATGTAATAAAGACGATTGGTATGAAAACAGGGTAAGGAAATTCAGTGAAAAGTTAAGGGAACTTTGCCAACAAGCATTGGAGCAAAACCAAATTATAGAGGCTATAGGAGATTGATGTAACAAAATCTTCTTCGAGCTTGAAGATCAGGGCTACTATAAGGCGGCTCTTATTTGCTTATTTAAGCTAACGGGGCAGGTTAGTTTAACAAGACTTTTAGCTTTCGTACCATTAAAATACAATTAATAAATAGCTAAAAGGGGCAATAACATTTATGAATAGTAAGTATCTTGAACGCATTAATCAAGTTTACCCTGAACTTTACATTGAGGATTATGACCGTATTGATATTGGACAAAACAACGATGTTTTTATCATTAATAAATCATTTATTTTTAGATTCCCCAAATATGAAAAAGGAATAGAGAATTTAAAAAAAGAGATGGAGATATTAGAGAGCATTAATAATAGCTTATCAGTGCCAATTCCCAATCCCATATATCAGTCTTTTGAATATATGGAAGTAGGAATAGCTTTTGCTGGATATAAGTTAATTCAAGGTACTCCTTTATGGAGAGAAAATTTCGTAAATATTGAGAATCCAAAAATGATAAAAGGGCTTGCAACCCAGCTTACAACCTTCCTTTTGGAGCTTCATTCTATTTCTGATGAAAGACTAAAGAAGTTTCTAAAACAAGGGGAAAATGCCCCTCATAAACAAATGTCGGAATTATTTCTTAAAATACAAAATAAACTTTTTCCTTTTGTTAGGGAGGAAGCAAAAAAGGAAATATCTCGTTCTTTTGGAAACTTCCTTAATAACGAGACTACCTCAATCCTAAAAACAACTCTTATACACGGAGACTTCGGTGCATCAAATATTTTATGGGAACCTGTTGGCTGTAAAATTTCAGGGATAATTGATTTCGGTGCTTCAGGTGTAGGAGACCCTGCATATGATTTTGCGGGATTATTATCTAGTTATGGAGAAAATTTTTATAATATGTGTATTAATTTATACCCTAACGGAAACGAAATTTCCGAGAGAGTCAAGTTTTATAAAAGTACATTTGCATTACAGGAAGCGTTACACGGGATAGAGAATAACGATATTAAAGCCTTTGAAAATGGCATAAAAGACTATAAATAAGATTTCTTCTTCAACTCCCATGAATATAAAAACCGAAAAAGGCATACAAAATAGACCCAGAAAAACCAGTTTTTAAAAAGAGGCTGGGCCTCGTGAAAGTTAGATACAAAATTGGCGGTACACGGCTTAAATTCAGTCCCTTCTCGTTGGAGTCAGACTAACGGATGGGCTCTAGGGACCATAGTTCAAAGACCTTCTTCTCCAGCATTAAAACAGTATAGTCTGCACTGCCTGTTTTCATTCTCTGTGGTGAATCGCTGATCTGTGCGACTCATGGGTGGCTAACGGGTACGTTGATCCAGGAAGGATTAACGCCTTTTTTGTTGAAGTTCTTATTGAACAAAAGGGGCAGGTTAGTTTAAGAAGAATGCCCTTTTTGCATAAACATCCCATAAGGGGAACAGTTAAGCCCTGATCCCAGATTAGGGGTTGAGGGAGTTTAATAAGGGTTATTTTTTGAAAAGGTCGAACCTTACGTAAGGGTAGTTTCACTTGTAATTTACCGATAGATATTTCTATCGGTTTATTTTTTATCAGTGATAGGAATTTTAACTTGATTACGTATTAATTTATGAAAACAAAAATAAGGAAAGGGGGATATAGGTGAGTGTGGACGAACGATATTTAGTTAAACAAATTAAATTAAAAAATGAAAAAGGCCTTTACAACATACTAGATATGTATGGCGGTTTGCTTAACGCAATAATTCAAAAATACCTTCAGGGAAATCATCAAGACAAAGAGGAGTGTATCGCAGACGTTTTAGTGTCGATTTGGTACCACATTGATTCATTTGACCCGTCAAGAAACAGTTTTAAGAATTGGATCGCAGCGATTGCTAAGTACAAAGCTATTGATTATGTAAGAAAATCAGAAAAGGAAAAGAATTATTTAAGCAAAGCTGAATTGACGGCAAAAAGTATGGGGCAACCCACTACCGACAGTCAAAAGATTGACCTGCAGATTTTGTTAGAAGAACTGCCTGATATAGAGAGGGCTATATTCGAAAAGTATTATTTTGATGGAGTTTCTTCAAGTGAGATTGCAACTGAGTATAAAGCAAGAGAATCCTGGGTTCATAATAGGCTCTCCAGGGGGAGGAAAAAATTGAGAAACATTTTAATGAGAAGTGAGGTGTAAAAGTATGACTATTTATAATGAGTTAAATGATGTAAAGGTTGATTTATCTGAATTTAAAGAAATTAAATTTTCGGATTTGGAAAAGAAAAGAATTATGAAGCAGGTTGGGAAAAGCCTTTCTTCCAAGGGACCTCGATATAAATGGACAATGATAAGTATTAGTATAGCTGCCGTTATGTTGAGTGTAGTTTTATCTCTAGATAAGGCAACTATTGCGGATATGCCTTTTATAGGAGAAAAGATAGAAAAATATATAAATAGTAATGAAAATCTTGACTATTCCTCATATAAAACAGAAATAGGACATACGGCAGAAAATGAACTTGGTAAATTGACTTTAAATGAAGTGATTGTAGATGATCAACGTGTATTAGTAAGTTCCACCTTCCTGCCAAACCAAGATGTAGATGTTGATTATCAGACGGCTATTACCCCCACAGTAAAAATAAATGGGCAAGATGCGGCAGATACAACTGGTGGAGAAACAATTGAATTAAATAATAGTATGTTCACCATTTTTAATGACATAGAGCTAAACCAGGAAGTCAAATCCGAGAATTTAGAAATAGAAATTAGCTACGAAAGATGGGACTCTGAAGTCATTAACCGACCCTGGGTTTTTAAGGTTGTAGTAAACCAATCGCAGTTAATGAAAGAAAAAAGAGTGTTTGAAATGAATAAGCAAATAATACTTAATTCTGGTGATTTAATTACTATCCGAAAAGTAGTTACAACACCTATGTCAACAACCGTATATTATGATTTATCTCAAAACGGTATTGAGGATATTCGTTTTAAAATCCAATCCCAAGAGGGAGTTGAAGGAGAGTTAAGTTTAGCATTTAATTCGAATAAGCCTGGGGATTTGTCCTATTCACGTTTTAACGGAATTACTTTAGACACTGGGGAATACTTCTTGATGGTTTATGATTCTGATGACAACAAGTTAATTAAAGAAGCTGTTCCTATAAAATAAATTTAATTAAGATTTATATCCTGCTGCCATAAAAGGCAGCTTTTTTGTTTATTAGCGGTCAGATTTCTACAAAAAAAATCATATAAGTTTAGATTGTGAATAAATGTACTTAAACTATAGGGGCTTTAGTTGAAGAAGGGAATAGCAAAAGGACCAATCATTAAAATATATATAAATCCTATTAGAGCTTCACTCTCCCCCGTACACACGTGTTTCTGCACCGCAGTTGGACACAAAAATAGACGCGTCACCAAGGCGTCTATTTCACTTCGATTACAAAGGCATGGCTCGCATCCCCTTTGTCCCAGTGGGCAAATACATCATATACATAGGTGCCGGCTTCTTCCGGTGCCAAAAAGGTATTTTCCTCTAGCCTGACCGCCTTGCTTTCTCCTTCGGATATCCATAGATTCACCCCCATGCTTCCCTTATGGGGCTTTTTCCCATACTCCACCGTAACGGCCGAGCCCGGTTCCACGGGTACTGGCTTTGCCCCGCGGTGCTCAATCAAGCCGGCCGGCCCGATGGAATCCACGCATCGTGCGGCCCCCAGGCTACTCCAGCAATGTGACCCAAGGTATGTCTTCACATCCTTCCCATCCGCCTTGACGGTAGGCGATGGCGGATTCCCGATCTTCGCCTCAGGCGACGGGATATGGCTTTGCACCCGCATGACGCCCATGTATACCGCAATCAGCACCGCAGCCAAAAGGATGAACCATGTGAACTTTTTCATATCGAATTCCCCCTCTTATGTACAGACGGATGAAATGGCGATCCCGTTACAAAATCGTAAAAAAAAGGAAATCCTGTGCAAAAAAAATTTAACCCCCAACCCCCATTTCATTGGGGACTCCCTCGCCGGTAGGCAGGTCAAAAGGTGGGACCTTTTGAAAGACCAAGAGGGTCTGGGTGTAGTGAAACTGTCAACTTCTTATCCTCGCTACGCTCCGATACATTGACAGTTGCCGTAGATTGCTCACCTGAAAGGGGAACAGGAGTGACCGTAAGGTTACTCCGCCAGCCTATCTTAGGTAGCACCGAAAAAACATTTTAAATGGAACAGGTGTTTGGTTATTCGTCGTCGAATGTTTATCTCATTGGACTAAAAAATGATGATAAATAGATGGAAAGGAGCGATCCGCATGCTGCCTCCTGATTATTATCAGGCATTTAATACGCTCAGGGAAAAAGGGCAGATTGAGATACCCTTAGTGGACTGTGACCTGCAATTTTAACTGGAAGATAGACTGAAAAGCCTTGGCCTGCCCTATCGAAAATTGATTCCCAAAACGGTGCCAAAACATCGGAGCCGGCCGCGTAAACCCAAGATGCTTAGATATGTATTCTTTCTGCGTGCATAACAACCCTACCAGTTCACATAACTGTCAAAATAAACGTTTCCACACAAGTCCCTTCCTTTATGGGGGTTCATATGGTACTGAAATCTCTGAATTTGTACCATTTGAAAAGGATGCTCGATAAGTCCTGACACTTGATGCTGCTCGATAAGTGCCTATTGTGAAATGAAACGTCAAAAAGCCCCCCCGTTAACTGGAAGGCTTTTTTTATTACCGATACTGAGGGGTTTTAATTGCCGATACTGAGGGTTTTTCATGCCTGCCCAACATGAACATTAATATTATTGTTCATCTAATCAATCTTTATGCAAGAAGGTAATAAAATGGGCGGTCCTAGAAAAGATGCTGAATTTTATTATTGGAAAGATCGTTGTGTGGTTTCCATCTCAACCTATTATAGGAGAGTTCAAAAAGGATGGGATTACAAAGAAGCAGCATTAACCGGTCAACTTTCATCCGGTGAACAAAGTGACCTGACATATGAATTGATAGAAAAGTTCATTTCCGAAGGATGGTATCCATCAGATATTGACCGACACTTCAATTATTATTTGGAAGGGGTCGCTGTGTTTCCCTATCAATTCTGAAAGAGCGAATTATATTTTTAAAACATATGCCTTCAAAAGTACAGGAACAGAGTGTCAATACTTTGATTAGCGATTTTTCAGGCATCTATGAACTTGATGCAATGGTAATCCAATGTCTGTTTGAAACTAGTGCTAGCTCCTATTTGTGGTGGAGCCATAATGCCAGAGAAAGTCAGTGCACTTAAGAACTTGCCTGTATGGGCATTTCACGGAGAAAAAGATAAATCAGTTCCAATAGAAAATACAAAACGACTTGTTAGTGGATTAGAAAAGATAGGCGGAAATGTTAGATATACCTATTATCCTGAAGTTGGTCACAACTGCTGGGTGGAAGCATATAAGAATCCAAATCTCTTTAGGTGGCTTCTTGAGCAGACTAAATAACATTTATGAAAAGCATTACAAGTCCAATATGCTTTGTTTAACTCCCATGAAAATAAAAACTGAAAAAAGGCATACAAAAATAGACCCAGAAAAACCAGTTTTTAAAAAGAGGCTGGGCCTCGTGATAGTTAGATAAAAAATTGGCGGTACATGTCTTGAATTCAGGTCCTTCTCGTTGAAGTAAAATGAGTGCAGCTGGAGCAACAACCAGAATTAGGATTAATCTCCCATGAGTGCTACCCATTAAGGGTGCGACAGTCGGTGGTACACCGTGGCCGTTGGAGTCAGACTAACGGATGGGCTCTAGGCACCATAGTTCAAAGACCTTCTTCTCCAGCATAAAAACAGTATCGTCTGTACAGTCTATTTTCATTCTCTGTGGCGAATCGGTGATCTGTGCGATTCATGGGTGGCTAACGGGGCAGGTTAGCACAAGAAGAATGCAGTAATAATTATAAAATTTAATAAAAAAGGAACAAGTGCCTATATACTTATCATTGACAGGTCATATAAGCACTCGAGCTCAATTTCTTGCTATTTTTGTAAGGGAACGGGAAGTAATGATTGTTAAAGCTGATAGCATAGTAAAAGCAATTGTCCAATAAAATAAAGGTAAAAACTTTACATTCTGTGAAGTCATATAAATATTGTGACAGAAAAACGATAGAAAAAAGAATAAAGGGACATATTTTGGTTTCTTAATTTTATGAGAAAGAACAAATGAGATAAGAATAATAAGTATTGGGACGATTATAGGCATACTTCCCCTCCTTTTTTATATTATTTTGAATATTATAACACATTATTATCCAGTGACTATAACAAGGTTATTAATCCAGACGGATTAATACCTTTGAGGTTGAATGCTCTTATTAGAGGTAGATTAGTTGAAAAAGGGGCATTTCTACCACCTAGCCGTAACCGGTTAACCGTAACGAAGAAGGAAAGTGAACCTGGCTGAAAAATTGTACTTAAATTAACAAGTGCAAAATTTAAAGATAAACGGCTGCCATTGAGGCAGCTTTTCTTATTGTGCTAACGGGGCAGGTTAGTGGAAGAAAGTTTCCTCATCATATATGTAAATTTGTGGTAAAATATTTGTAATCAGGGGGGATTGAAAATGAAACGAATGCCGTTTGAGCCACCAGCAGATTATTATGATGAACGTTTAATCACAATCGATGAGCAAATATGTTCCTTGTTAAAACAACGTAAGGACATTTCAAATAATAATCCTGGTTTTCCACCCGAGGATGTTATTTCTAACTGGGCTTTAAAGTATGATTTATATGAGGATTACTTAAAATCACTATTTGGATCAATGAGAATTGACGCTTTTTTTAAACCTCGTATTGAACCGACCGGGTTTAGAAAACACCTATCGGTTTTAAAATCGATCGAAAAAGGAGACCGGGTATATTCCGTAACAGTTATTAGGCAATATGAGAATGCGAGTGTTATACAACTCCATATCGATTGGGATGGAGCAAAGGATATACCATTAGACCTTCGTCATCATAATACTTTTGAATTGTTTTTAGGAGAAAAATATGATTGCCGCCAGGACCGAGCGGGAGGATCAACAGGACATTATACATACAACTTCATTGTTTCTCCACCGTTACCTGATGATATATCAAATATGGACTTAGTTTTTAGGGAGTATAGCGACCCCTTTAAGGATAATCCAACAGGTCTTGAAATTGTTATGAATATAGATTAATAAGTAAACTTATAATTCGGAAGTAATTTGCCGAATCTTTTTCTTGTTCAACTAAAGGGGCAGCATTCCTGTAATGAATGAAAATGGAGTTTGAACAAAAAAATAACCTCTTGGTAGAATGAGAGGGTCCTGAAGCTCGGCCAGCGGAAAGGACAAATCTCATATACCAGGAGGCTTTACAATGAATTATAACCAAAATAAGAAGATTGCTCAAATTACTTCCCAAACCTTGATTATAGGGGTGGATATTGCAAAATTCAAGCACGTGGCACGTGCCCAGGACTTTAGGGGAATGGAATTTGGATCGCCCTGTTATTTTGAAAATACAAGACAAGGGTTCGAGCATTTCCTTAATTGGATGTTAGAAATCAAGAAAGAACAAGGCATGGATCATGTGATGGTGGGGATGGAGCCTACAGGTCATTATTGGTTCAATTTGGCTCACATATTAAAAGAAAATGAAATAAAATTGGTAGCTGTGAATCCCTTGCACGTGAAGAAAAGCAAGGAGCTTGATGATAATTCTCCCACTAAAAATGACGTGAAGGACGCTAAAGTCATTGCCCAGCTGGTCAAAGACGGGAGGTTCGCAGAACCTACAATTCCACAGGGAGTTTATGCCGAACTACGGGTGGCAAAGAAGATACGGGACCTTTTGACAGAGGATCTTCAGACAGTCCAAGGTCAGGTTCATAACTGGATTGACCGGTACTTTCCTGAATTTCTGACGGTCTTTAAGAAGTGGGAGGGCAAGGCAGCGTTACAATTCCTAAAGCTCGATGCGTTACCGCATGAGATAGTTGATTTCTCCGACGAAGAATTGCTTTCTCATCTTAGAAAAGCCGTAACCAGGAGTGTAGGTCTGAATAAGATTCAGGAATTAAAGCAGGCTGCGAAGAAGTCCATCGGACTTCGTCAAGGCTCTGAAATGGCAAAACTGGAACTGAAAACGCTTCTGGCTAAATATGAGTTAATACAGGTGAAATTCGAAGAATTGGACGCACAGATAGATAGTTTACTTGAGGAAATACCGGGTGTACCGCAAATGTTGGCGATAAAGGGTGTTGGCAGGGACACGGTCGCCGGTTTCTTTGCCGAAGTAGGTGATCTTAGCGAATACTCTCATCCCCGACAGATTATCAAGCTGGCCGGCTTGAGTTTAAAAGAAAATACTTCTGGTAAGCACAAGGGGAAAACGACGATTACAAAGAGGGGACGTAAAAAGCTCCGGGCCCTGTTGTTCCGGGTTTGTATGGTTCTCGTAGCCAAAAACTCAGCGTTTCATTCATTACATGTGTACTATACGCAACGTCCTGATAACCCTTTAAAGAAGATGCAGTCCCTTATTGCATTGTGTAATAAATTGATCCGAATTTTCTTTGGAATAGGGAAAAAGCAATTTGATTTTAGTGAAGACAAGATGTTAAAAGACATCCCTCATCAGTCAATATCCAAGAAGACAGAAATGGCCGCTTAAGACTTTTTTCGTTAGGGAAATAGTAGTTGTTGTTTTATTGATTTGGGGACATTTGAAGCACGGATTAGTCGGCAAAGCAACTAAATTAAGGGCGAAGACCCTGTGGGGCAGCATGGCCGACATCCACCTCATGGAAAGGTTGGACGAAGGAATTTGAGAGCGAAGACTCTGTGAGGCATGGGAGGGTTGACCTCCATGAGAAATGTGGACATCCGCCAGTGCAATCATATTTTGGATCATCAACCAATAAATGTAATTGGTTGGTTAGTGGGTTATAACTCTTTTTCCTTTAGAGGTCCAATTATATCCTTTTAAGTGATAAATCCCCAACTACAAAAATATTACCGACAAGTAGATAACTATGAAAACCTAAGAATACTGGAGAAATCGGAAGATTTTTGTTTCTTTATTGAGGGAGGTTAGTTGAAGAAGGAATTTGGATGATTACATCGAATGTTAAGTTAAATAAAAGTCATCCAGGGGGTACGTATTATGGGATATATAATGGATTTAAGAAAGATAGTCGGTAACCGTCCAATAATTATGGTCGGAGCAAGTGTTATCTGCCTAGAGCAAAGTAATAGAATCCTTTTACAGTTAAGAACGGACAACGGATTTTGGGCATTGCCCGGTGGATCTATGGAACCAGGAGAAACATTAGAAGAAGTGGCGGCAAGAGAATTATTTGAGGAAGCGGGCTTAGTTGCCAATAGCTTTGAACTATTCAAAGTATATTCTGGAGAAGAACTATATTATAAATATCCGCACGGCGATGAAGTATACAATGTTACTGCGACCTATATTTGCACTGACTATAAGGGTGAAATAATTAAGGATAGTAACGAGGTTTCTAATTTGCAGTTCTTTGAATTGACCAATTTACCAATACAACTTAACCCGCCAGATATACCAGCAATCAAGGATCTAGTCAATTCTTTTTCAAATTAGCCGACAATGTTGATTTTTAAGCGAAAAAAATAAGGACCTTATGAGGTCCTTAAATCCTAAATCTCTTATTAAATTCCTTTAAGCTATAAATGGCAAAGTCTGTAGCATCTTTATTTTTGCTATTTGAAATTTCATTTAATACTTCGAATAAGTATTCCTTTTCTATTATTCCTTTATTGTTTCCTTCTGCACATTCCATTAAGAATGTCATCAAATAATATTGCACTTTAGGCTTTTCATGGCGTCTCATTTTTTCCACCATATATCTAATTAGTTCGTTATTTGTTGAGAGTATCTTTACAAAATAACGGTCTATGTCCGCCGGTTTCCCTTTTAGTATGATGTCATCAATGTTAGCGTAGTATTGCTCGGTTTGTTGAGTAGTTAATAAACTATCTTCGGAAGGGTCAATTTCGTCTTCATTAATCTCCTCCACAAGACCTTTCAAAAATTCCCCAAAGGTTTTTGCTAATTTTATCTCTTGATTTGCTTCAACATCAATGAAGATTACACTTGGATTTTTTCTCCGTCTATAGTCCAAGCATATAAACGTAGGAGGTTCTGCTGAAATGATCACTAACTTTTTACTCCGTATGCCCCATTCGCTACGCAAATAGAGTGTGTCAATCAATCCGGAGTCTTCATCTATTCCGTATAGCTCGTTAACATATACGGAATTTTTCCCCCAACTGTTAGGGATAGTGGTAGGATAATATTTCTTTGTTAAGTAGAATCCATTTCTTTTCTTCATTAAGTTAATATACGACTCGGGCAAATCCACCTGTAGTTGTCGTTCCACTTTTTGAAGTGTTTCCTCATTCAATTCTCCTTTAAGATTATCATCAATATGTTCTTCCCACAGTTGCAAGTCCACCTTACTTCACTCCTATAAAATTCCAATATTTAAGGAAATATTAACATTTTTTTGGCATAGAAATAACGTTTTTTTGAGATTTTCCATTACAAGCCATATTTCTTATACTAACCTGCCCCTTTAGTTGAACAAGAAAATCAACAATATCCTTTAACAGAGCCTTCAAATTAAATAACGGATCTTGGTTGAGAATAAAATGGGATTTATTTGATGTCGGCCTTTTTGCTTACTGCATTAAAGGGGCAGGTTAGTTGAACAAGGAAATTTATCGAGAATTGTAGAATAGTACATGCAGTCCATATATCGGTTTTTCAGCCTTTGAGACAATATATTAGGAGTGATTACAATTGCGTATCGAAAATGTATACCCCAATTGTCAAGTTATTACCAGAACTATAGAGGTTGGAGGACTTACGAAATCGCAGCTCATCCAGAAATTGCAGCAATACTCTATCTTGATCAATGAGTATGGAGATAGGCTATTAACTGATGATAAATTTACAACTTCTGATACAAAGTACAGCCTTCAGACCGTGGAACTAACCGTTAGCGACCTTGGATTTACTGACGGAGCTACTACGGCTCAGATCTTTAAAAGAGCAAGCGAACTTGGTTTGGAATTATGTCCGCTTGAACTGGGACCTCACCTAAGATTGGAGTATCTGGATCAGCCTGAAGGTTCGGCGAATCTTATACAACGACATCAAGCTCCATCAGGCTCCATTACAATAGCGTCGGAGATACTGGCTGAAGACGATGATTTTCCGAAGGGCTTCTATCTTAGACGAATTAACGGAGTGTTGTGGCTGCGAGGATACCACGCTGATCATCTGCACGTTTGGAATCCTGATGATCATTTTATCTTTTGTCAGGCAAAAAAGAACGGGTGTTAGAGATAAAGATTCGGAGCTGCTTTTTTGCAGCTTTTTCTTATTGAACAATTGGGGCAGGTTAGTTGAAGAAGGACTGAAACTAAAAGTATAAACTTACGTCTTATATAAGGAAGGAGAGGATATTATTGAAGTTACGTTCTCATTTCGTTTTATCTTTAATGTTAATCCTCTTATCTTTGTTTTTAACGGGTTGTTCCATTGGTAAATCAGGAAAATCATCAGCAGATTGGGCTTTTTCATTTGTGGTTTGGGATGGGTATATTTATAAAATAAGTGACGGATATGTAGTTGAGATAAGTAACGAAATTGGACAGGTAACAAAGTATTCTGATATGGAGGGGACATACTCTGAAAATTTTTCAAATAAATACGTAGAAGGTACGAAATATTATTCTATAAAGGGAATTAATCCAGAAGCAGCAATAGCAGTGGAAGAACAAGACGGAAAGTATAGAAAAGCACTTCGCCAAGGTAAGTATGGTGAAAAATAAAGAATAAATATCGTTCAGAGCTAGCGTTTAGTTGGGTTTTTTTTTGTCGCTCCTGAGCATATCCGCTCTATTGTTCTTGTTAAGCTAACGGGGCAGGTTAGTGGAATAAAAGGTAAAAGTAAAATAAAGTAAAATGTGTTAGAATTAAGAAAAGGGGTTGGCTTAATATAGAAGTTATCTTCCTATTAATAATCGTAGTTGCCTTATGTCTAACAAACCTTATTGCTTTCAAAATTTCTGGTAACAATAAGATGAGAAGAATTTGGGCTGGAGTAATTATCTTGCTTTTAACGCCTTTAGTCTTCTTTTTAACCGGTGTAAGTGTAAGTCCTTTTGACCCAGGTGGATTTGGAACTGGAATGTTAATGGTAGCATATAGTTTTTTCTTCGCTGTAAATGGCATTATCATCATAATAATTGGTATATTTACAAAAAAGTCTCTAAACGGCTAATTTGGGGAAATAATACGATATTTTGCGAAAAATGTTAGTGAAAAAGTGCACTTAAAGTAAGGGTGCGTTGATCCAAGAAGGAGTTATACTGATGGCAGCAATTTTATCATTTATTGGTGACATATTTGGTGCTATTGCAATTTCACTAATGGGCAAAAAGGACAGCAATGAAGAGAACAAATAACAGTAGTAATTAGAACAAGTTACAATTTAATAATAAACACAGCCGTCCTTCAAAGGATGGCTGTTTTTTATACATCTCGAAAAAAGTTCACCAGATAATCCCTTTTAAGTGGCATTTTATACAGGGGTGGAAGAGACAGAGCTGAAAACAGAATTCCTGGACTTCTTTCGTTAACGGGGTAGGTTAGTGGAAAAAGGAAATGTGGCGGTAAAGTTTGGATTAAAATTTTCCCAAGCAAGCCTTACACTGCTAAGCCTCTAGAAGTACGGATGGGTTCTGGTAAAGGTGCTCCTGAAGGTTGGGTAGCCGTTGTAAAGCCTGGCAAGGTAATGTTTGAATTAGCTGGTGTATCTGAAGAGGTGGCACGAGAAGCATTACGTCTTGCAGCACACAAACTTCCAATCAAATGTAAGTTTGAAAAACGTGAACCTAAATTTTAAACACGACAGTTAACTATCATTTCAAGCATGATTTTAAATGCCTCGTAAGTTAAAGATTGATATTTTTTTTCTTAGTTAATGTTAATATCCATGATATTAAAACAGAAATTGTTGATACCCAGGCCATTGATATTAAGCTGCCAACAATTAAATCGTCATTATACTGGTTAATTATCATTGCTAAAGATAACGGCATTCCATCTTCATTTGCTGTCGGAAGAAAATACAAAAAATGGTCTGCTATTAAATCAATCAAACCAAATACCAAGCAAAATAGAAATCCTATAATGGATGATGATCCTAAGATAGCACTAACCCTATCCGTCTTTTGGTTAAAAATGATAGAAATAATGGATAATGAACCAATGATGATAAAAAACTCTTCCGTCTGTACATAAAGCGATTTCGTTACAAAAAGCAAAATCGTTGTTAAAATAGCAATCGCAATAATCATTTTTTTCACTTTAACCCCTCCTTGTTAAATTCTACCATAAATACCCAACATTATTGACGTATTGTGAGGCAGCTTTTCTTGCACTAAAGGGGCAGGTTAGTTCAATAAGGCAGCCTTTATTCCGATATATGAGATAAGTTAAATTATCAGGTGAAATATGATTTAGTTATTATGAGGGTTTTTAGCTAGGAGGCTAAGATGAGCATTTTTACAGGAGAATATTTTGATAACTATCGTTTAGAGAATTTATCAAGCAGAATGATTGAAGCAGCAGAAAAGAAGTTAAAAGTAAAACTCCCAGCTGCGTATGTTGAATTGATGAAAGAACAAAACGGTGGGGAGCTAAAACTTAAAAAGTTTGCACATAAATTATTTGAAGATGGGTTTATTGAAATTGATTATTTATACGGCATTGGGCAAAAAAGCGGAGAAGGAATCCTAATAGATTCCTACACACGCAGAGAATGGAGTTTATCAAACAAGTTTGTTTATCTACACGGAGATAGCCATAATTGGATAGCCTTGGATTATCGCAGATACACAGGAGATAATCCCCCTTTGGTTTATTTAGATATTGATACAAAGGAAAAAATACGAATTGCTGAGGATTTTACGGAGTTTATAAGTAGGTTGACTGTATTAGAAGAGCAAAGCCAACGGTATGAGATTAGCAACAATTATGAAGAGTTTGCAAGGGAAGATATTGAAGAAGCACTGTCAAAAGGATTGGATAAATATAAAATGACAGCAGGCCTAAATTACTTTGGACTGATCGATGATGACTTAAATTGGTTTTTCTCCCAAATGCTCGATTCAATTAAAAGAATGATGATGGATATACGTACTTATGAAGGACCGTTTGAAATCGATTGCTATTTAAACATTATCATTGATATTATTCGAAAGAAAAATGTGGACTTTAATGACTATCCACAAACCGAAGAACTGTTTGAACTATTAACAAATTTCCCTCCAACATTAGATTATAAGTCGATGATTCGAAATAAAAGTTTAAAAATTAAACGCTATTTAGCAAAGGGAGAGGAAAGATAACTTCAACAACATGTGGACAAAACTAAATTATTCGCTACTTGAAAATTCAGCTTGTTTGATTATGTAAGTTAGTTTGTGAAGAAGTGTACTTAAAGTAATGGGGGCTAGAGCTGGAGATCAGGAGCTGCTTTTTGGGCAGCTTTTCTTGTTCCACTAAAGGGGCAGGTTAGTGGAAGAAGGAACTGTTTGATACAACCAAACTATTTCATCAATGGAGGAGATAAATGAAAAAGCGTGCAATGGAATTTCTTATGCACGCTTTTTTCTCATGGGAGCTTTATTTCCAGCGGCTCTACTGGAGAAAGATCGGTTTCCTCGTAGGATGGTGATACCTTTACCGTCATATTTTTAAGAACTTGTGTAAAGACAGCCCTTCGCACCACGGTGGTGGTATTCCCATTGTGTATTTCATCAATTTTCCCGTCACTTATTGGCAACACCAGGTTCGTTTCCACATTTAATCCCCTGACCGATAGACTTCCCTTTCGGTACGTGACCCTGTAGGTGATCGAGGTAGATGCCTTGCCATATAAAACGGAATCCAACTTGAACCGTACCTGGCCCTCCGGATTATCACTCTCTTTGTCCAGTACATGCTCCGTTACCGTATTTTGCGTGACGGGGACCTCAAACTGCCAGTCGCCTTGTTTCTCCCCGATTTCTTTAAAGGAAACCGGGATGGTGTCCCTTTTAGGCAATTCTTTATACGGGTATACAATGCGGATATGCCCGGTAAACCCTTCTTTGATTTTCTCCAGAGTCGTAAGTTCCTTCGTTTCATCGGCGAGAGGGTCTCCATGGAACAGTTCGTACAAGGCATAATGGTACCCATTCCGGTCCTTTCCAATTTCTCCTTTGACATCAAACGTAATGCCAATCAAATTTCCATCATAATAGGCACTCGTCACGGTGACATCCACCCCGTTGCTGGAAAAATTCTGGTTTAGGCTGGTCACGAGGTTCTGCTTTTCCAGGTTCCTTCCAACAGCATCGTTGAAACCGGCATATAGCCCGCCAATCACAGGAGCATTCGCCATGGCCCGCGAAAAGGATGGCACCGAAAGGCTGTAGGCCAGCAGGACTGCTGCGGCAGTGGCTGTCGCACCTAGCAGTTTCATGGCAGGCTTCCTTTTCTTGCGGGCCGTTTCCTGTACCGCCCTGTTCACCCCTGATTTTATGGACTGCAAAACCGCTTCCTTTGGCACCTCGACTTCATTCATCTCGTTATAGAATCTGTCTTTTTCCATCCCGATAACCCCCTCCTAATAGCGTCCGCAATTGTTTTTTTCCGCGGCTCAGATACGTTTTGATCGTATTTTCCGGTGTCTCCATGATTTTGGCCATTTCCTGTAAACTCATGTCATAATAATAGAAAAGGATGATGCTGGTCTGGTAGCGTACTGGCAGTTTCCCTATGGCTGCAGCGAGGTCCAGCTTTTCCTCATTCCTCTCGCTTAAAATGGCCCCTGGATCGGTCACTGAAGGAATTGGTTTTTTTCGTTTCCTTAGAACATCGTACGCACAGTTAATAAGGATCTTGGTCATCCAGGTTAGGAAAAACTCTTCGTTCCGTAGCTGGCTAATGGAGGAAAAGGCCTTATAGGCGGTTTCCTGTACCACATCCAAGGCATCCTCGCGGTTTCCTACATACAGATATGCAGTCCTGTATAAACGGTCGCTGTACTCCATAAGCAACTGTTCGAATGCATAAGGATTGCCCTCAATGGCTTGTCTAATCAATGTAAGTTCATCCAACTCTTTTGCCTCCTTTTACTCATTAGAGAAGGACCGGTGGTGAAAAGTTTCAAGTTTTTTATCTAAATATACAATTGATTGTCACTGGTTGATAGAGCTCTTTTTTTTCAGCTGTAAAGGGAGACTGAAGATGATTTAAAGGCTTTTCTTACTGCACTAACGGGGCAGGTTAGTTGAACAAGAATGTGTTCTGAAAAGTAACGATTTCCAATAACAGGAAATTATTTTAAGATATAGATATATTTTGAATATTGATGAGGAGGTCCTCTAATGAAATCAAAAGAATTTGTGTTATCTATTATCTTAAATTTATTCTTAGGATATCTATGGTTGCTGTTCTTTGATCACATCATTGCCAAATCGAATAATAACAGCTTTATCATTGGTGCGTGTTTTATGGTAATTGGTATGGTTCTATTCGGTGAAATTGTAAAACGTATCACCCCATTTAATAAGTACAAACTTACCTGTTAAAATAGTAGGGTTGGCTTCGTTTAGCCTAGTTATTGTCGTTCATTTGTTTATATTGAATTTAGTTTAAGTATTGAATAAGGTCCGGAGCTGTTTTGTGGCAGCTCCTTTTTCCTTATTGAGCTAACGGGGCAGGTTAGTTGAACAAGAAATATGTTACCATGGAATAAATTTACTGTTTTTTTATAAGGGGTGGTTAGGTATGGAGATTTGGAAAATAAGCGATAGTGTATTGAGACTTAGCGATGCCATACCGTATTACTTTTCTAGTTTGTTTTTTTCTAGTATCTCTTTCTCTGTGTTTCTGATTGTGTTTAATGGAGAACTAGCTTGGTTTCGGTTGCTGCCTGTCATCATATATTCTATTTGTGCTTCTATTCCCTACTTGCTTTTTGCAGTGCCATTGCAATTAATTTTAAATAAGTTTCCTAGAAAGTTTAATGTATTTTATCTTTTAATTTACATTTTGCTTTCGTTCTTCGCAGTATTGTTATCTTCTATGGTTTTAGGTGCTGAACCAATAGATTTAGATGAAATAGAAGTATATTATAGTGCAAGTATCGCAGCAGCAGTTATTTATTGGTTTTGGGATTCTGTCTTTTTACACAAATGAAGTGAAATGTAATTTTTTTTACTGAGGGTGGTTCCGAAGTGCTATAGTAGCCTTTTTGCTTGCTGCACTAACGGGGCAGGTTAGCTGAAGAAGGATTATTTAACATTTAGTCGAACTCCATTTATATCATTTAACTGGAGGTTCTTTGTATGATAAAAAAGATTTATGTTGTTAGACATTGTAAAGCAGTGGGACAACCCTCAGAATCACCCCTAACAGAAGAAGGACTAAAGCAGTCGCGATCTTTGGTTGAATTTTTCTCCAATAAGAATATTGAACGAATAATTTCAAGTCCATTTTTACGTGCTATTGAGTCGGTAGAACCTTTAAGTAACAACAAAAACGTAAAAATAGAAATTGATGAGCGTCTGTCAGAACGAATTCTTTCTACAACAGACTTACCCGATTGGTACGAAAAACTTAAAGACACATTTGAACATATACATTTAAAGTTCGAAGGGGGAGAGTCAAGTAATGAAGCAGCAAACCGAATATTACATGTCGTGGATGATGTTTTCAAAAGTAAGATAGAAAACACATTAATCGTTACTCACGGGAACATAATGTCGCTGCTGCTAAACCATTATAATGATATGTTTGGTTTTGACGGTTGGAATAATCTAAGTAATCCTGATGTTTTTCAATTAATACTGACAAAAAATGAAGTACATATGGAACGAATATGGAGATAAGGAACAATAATAAAATAAATGGATAATCCTTCTTTGAATAACGGAGCTGCTTGTCTGCGGCTTTTTTTCTTATTGTGCTAACGGGGCAGGTTAGTTTAACAAAAAGTTGAGAAATAAGGGCTTCAAAAGAAGCCCTTATTTGGCTATTGTTTTTACAATTTTTGATAAGCGTTTAATACCATCATGTATATTGGGAAGAGAAGCAAATGAATAGGAAACTCGCAGAAATTGTTCAGCTTGATTATCATAAACATTTCCTGGATTCAGTAATATTCCTTCTGCAACTGCCATTTCAAATAATTTTCTCATAGAGAGTGACGGCAACAAACGCAGCCAAATATAAAATCCTCCAGTTGGTTTATCCCAAACTGCAATATCAGAAAAATACTTGTTCAAAGTATCTAAAGTAAAATCCCTTCGAGTTTTCAGTTGTTCTCTTACTTCATTTATATGTTTATAGTAAAGTCCACTGGAAAACCATTCTACTGCTGCCCACTGTGATAAAGAACTAGATCCATAATCGGTTTGCATTTTAATATCTGCTAAGTGCTCAACTACTGCTTCCGGACCAACAATCCATCCAATACGAAGACCAGGACTTAAAGATTTAGATAAACTTCCCAAATAAAGAACCAGTCCATGTTTGTCAAAAGCCTTAATTGGTTTTGGCGGACTTTCATCGAACCATAATTCTCGGTATACATCATCTTCAATCAAAGGCAGTTGTTCTTGTTGACAAGTATCCAGCAATTGTTTACGTCTTTCCAAAGTCATCAAGGTACCAGTAGGATTATGAAATGAAGGAATGGTATAGAGTAAAGCGGCTTTTTGTTGTTTTTTATATTGTTGAATAAGATTGGCTTGAATTCCTTCTTTATCCAAAGGGATACCCACTAAACGCATACCTGCTGACTGGAAGACATTTAAAGAATGAAGATATGATGGCTTTTCTGTTAATACGGTAGAACCCCTATGCAATAAACCAACACTAATAAGCTGTAGGGCTTGTAATGCACCTGATACGATTAAAATAGAAGAAGGAGAAGCAGAAATCCCTATTGTATTTAAATAGTTGGCAATCTGTTCTCTTAATGGCAACAAACCCTTTGGTTCTTCATATCCATAAGTAATTTCCTTATACGACAATTGTTGAAAAATTTTTTTCATTGTTATGCTCGGAATGAGATTTGGTGATAATTCCCCAGTTCCAAGGCGAATGATGTTAGGAATAAATTCTGCTTGATTTATTTCTTGGATAGTTGGCAAGTTAGGCTTGTGGGTTCCTACCTTTACATATGAATTCCAATCGGGAGGCGGGGTAGTCGCTAACAAGTTCCAAGTATTGTTTACCACTCTGGTTCCACTGCCGCTTTTTCCTTCTATAAGTCCTTCAGCTATTAATTCATCATATGCGGTTACTAATGTACTCCTATTTACTCCTAACTCTTTTGCTAAAGTGCGTTGGGGTGGGAGCTTATATCCTATCGTCCATTCTCCATTTGATATTTTTTCTTTAATAAAATCAGTTATTTGTTTATGTAATGGTATTGGCGATGATTTATTTGGTTTCCAATCCGTTGTAAACATCAAAAAGTTCTCCTTTTTATAAACTATTATATTACTTGGTTGGTTCAGATTCCATCCAATTGGTTGGAGACAAAAACAAGATTTCAACTACAATTGACTTTGGAGTATAAAAAGAAAGGAGAACTTTGAATGATAGAACCATTTGTTCATGGATTTATTCTTGCAATTGGATTAATACTGCCACTGGGTGTCCAAAATGTTTTTATTTTTAACCAAGGGGCACTACAACCACGATATATGTATGTTTTACCCGTGGTTATAACAGCTTCCCTTTGCGACACCCTGTTAATTTCAATATCTGTTTTAGGCATTTCCTTACTAATTCTAAGTTCATTTTGGTTGAAAGCCATTTTAATCACAGCCGGGGTTATTTTTTTAGTGTATATGGGATGGACCACATGGAATAGTAAACCAAATAGTGAAAGAAATTCTGATATAAATAAATTTTCATTAAAGAAACAAGTATTATTTGCAGCTTCTGTTTCTTTATTAAATCCACATGCAATCATGGACACTGTGGGGGTAATTGGAACAAGTTCATTACAATACCTGGGAGAAGAAAAAATAATATTTACTGTTACATGTATTATGGTTTCATGGATTTGGTTTATTGGACTTTCACTGGTTGGTAGAATCATAGGGAAAATTGATAAGTCTGGAAACTTTTTGTTGATTCTTAATAAAATATCTGCCTTAATCATGTGGGCGGCAGCAGTTTATCTGGTTTTTTCTTTAATTAATAAATAGAACAAATGAGGTTTTAGGTAAAGAATGTGTAGTATTGTACTTAAGCGAACAGGGGCGTTGATCCAAGAAGGATTTTTGGCCTTTTATCTTGAATTCCTCTTATTGAACAAACGGGGCAGGTTAGTGGAAGAACCAGGTGGATTTCCCATACCAATTAAAAGGATTTTCACTAGCTCTGTGACTATGAAATTTCTTGATATATAATGGAATTAATTTACATGATGTACCATCCTGATTACGAGGTGAATCCGATGTCATTTAAAATCCTGATCCAGCTTGGCTTATCCATCATGTTTCTCCTATTTTCTACGTTTGCAGCTTGGTATGAAGGCAGTCAAATACTAGATGATCCATGGGAATGGAAATACTCTGCAATATTTTCGAATTTCGTACATGGACAGGTAGAGAATGTTAGAGAGATTATCTGGGTCGACCATTTTGTGTATGCGGCAAAATTCATGCCTGCTTTTCCACTGCTTATGCTCCTTAGTGGGACGTATCTTGTTTTTCTTGTAGGCTATATCCTATTTAACCGAAGGCATAAGGTTTATTTTACTTTTCTAACCATAATCGGAGTAATCAATTTATTCTTAAGTTGGTTGCTAACAAGTTCTTCTACAGAGGGGCTAAAAATGTTTCAATATAGTTTTTTGATCATTGGCATATTATCGATTGTTATTTCATTTATGTGGATTCTAAACAAGAAAGATGACATTGTCATCCAATAATTAATCCCTCAAGCACTGAGCATGATTCCTGTATACCTAGAAGTAGCTTTTCTTAATGCATAAAAAGGCGGACGAGTTTGAAAAAGGAATTGGGAAGATAACAAAAGCGGAGAGATACCTTAAAATATATGCCGGTACCTTTTTCGTAACGAGCTGGCTCGGCACATGACACTATTATGGGATGTAATTGGGGGTAAAAGCAGCTCGATTCTGTGCGGAGTACAGAGTTTACCTCAAGGGGATGGCTGCGGCACCCCTTTCTTCTTGTGCTAACGGGGCAGGTTAGCTGAAGAAGGAGAGCAAAAGTATAGTTAGAATTTTAAAAAAACAGTGAAAATGGGAGGAAAAATGAAACACAAAGTAGCGTGGAAATGGGTACTACTTCTTGGGGTTTTGCTTTTGTTGATAATTTATGAGCTGAACTCCCTCAGACAAAAGGAAGCGGCGGCTCCTACTCCGAAGGTGACAGTGGGAGCTAAAAAGGTTGAGGCGTATATATCACAATATGAAAAAGAAGATACTGTAACCGATTTTACATATAAGAAAAGCGAGCAGAAAACCTACATTGTAAATCCTCGATCTCAAATACAAGTTACATTTGAAGATGAACCGGAAACGGTTGAGATTACTGAAGTGAGTAGGTTTCTTGACGAGGATATAGAAGAATTGATTGTAAATGGTGAATTGAATAACCGGTCAGGGGAAAGAGATTTTATAATTCGCGTAAAATGGGAGGACCAGACGGCGGCTGTGTATAACCTTCATTTAAACGTCAAAGAATTGGTCACTTATCAAGAATTACTTGCCAAGGAAAAAGATGATTATAGTATGTTCTGCATAGCACCTGATTTGAAAAGCCAAGATCTCAACAGCTTTAATGAAAATAACCGAATTCTTATTACAACATCGCATGGTACTACAAGTTTAGAAGAGGCAAAGAAGGAATATCCAGAACTTAAATTGAAAAGTCCGTCTACGTTTATTTTGTTCAACTACCGAGAAGAGATTTATCGTTCAGATAATCTAAGCGATTTTAAGACATTTATACAATCTTTAAAACCATAACCCAGTCCGAAATTTACTTAGTCCATTATATGTTCCATGTGGGTGACTCTTTATTGTTGCACTAAAGGGGGCAGGTTAGTTGAACAACAGTAAAGAAATATGACCGCTTATTTACCCTCTATAACAAAAAAAGAGACAGTTATTAGCCTGCCTCTCTCCATGTATGCATTGAAAATAAATAAACCATTTCCATGGAACTCGATAACAATATATGCTCATAATATCGTTTTGTATGGGCATTCTCTCTTTTGTTGTCCTCCACAACATATATTTATTTTTTAACTTGCTGCTCGATAATTTGTTTTTACTTGCTTAACAAAAGGGGCAGGTTAGTTCTATAAGAAAATTGAAATAAAGGGGTAGTATTTATAATTCATTACCCTATTGCAATAACAATTTATTTACCCCAGCTGTAACAAAAGGACCGTTAACTGTTATGGATGATATAATTCCAGCCATTTCTTGAGGAGATTCTTTCCTACCATCGTCTAACCACTGTTGTATTACTCCTAGATGTGCTGATGTAACATACGATGCTAAATATTGTTTTGGAACAAGTAAATTTTTATCTTTTATTAGTGCGTTTTGTTCCCCAAACATTGTTCTCCACATAAAGTCTTTCAGCCTTGTTTGAAATGATAAATCTCCTTTAGGACCTAACACAGCTTTCATAAAATCACTATTTTTATTTAGACATTCAAAAAAGGCAACATCAAGGGCAAATGGTGCTACAATCGGTGAGTTGTTTTTAAGTGTGGCAATAATATCTGGGATTTTCTGTTTTGCAATTCTAGATAACTCCTGCATAATTTCGTCTTCGCATTTAGTTATTAAATCGAATTTATTTTCGTAGTGTGCATAAAACGTTCCTCGATTAATCCTTGCTCTAGTTGTTATGTCTTTAACTGTAATTGCCTGGAAGCCGATTTCCTCAATTAATTCCACAAGTGCCTCTCTAATCGATTCTTTTGTACGAAGGATTCGTAAGTCCGTATAAGTATCTTTCATATTGCCTCCTTAATTTTAACAAACATATTTGCACAAGGTGTCCCTTAACCAACACATCTACCATTTTTGATTATAGGAACAAAACTATTTAGCTATATAATATAAATATAAACAACACGTTGTTTATTAACAAAAAATAATAAAGTATACCCTATAAATTAGGTGGGAATCCTTACTTCATTAAGTGGGAGGCACAGAGGTAGAAAAGTATTACTAATTAATTATAAAGAAATGGGGCAGAAAAATGAAAAATGAACTTTTTCAAGGAACGATTGATCATACTGGAATTGTAGTACCAAATCTTAGTGAAGCCGTTACATTTTTTACCGAAGTATTAAATTTTGAAATCTTATTTCAAGCACCACCTATGAAGTTTGAGGATGACCGTTTAAAACAAAGCTTTGGTGTACACGAAAAAGCCTATGTAGAAGGTGCAGCATTCCTCCAATATGGGGGAAAGAAAATAGAGCTTGTTCAATGGGCCGACCCTGAACAAAACGGTGGACCAAAACCTGCTGATATTGGTACAGCACATTTAGCAATTTCAGTAACGGACCTTAAAATGGCCTATACTTATTTTGAAAATACTCCAGGTGTATCGGTTAGAGTATTTAGTCCAATCGGCTTTTTCTACATTACTAGTCCGTGGGGGCTTGAGATCCAAATTGTAGGTGCCGAGCAATCAAAGTGATTAATAAAATGACCTTTTTAGAGTAAGCTTTTAGAAATAGCTTACTCTTTTATTGGGTGTTATTACTAGTTTGTGAAGAATTGTACTTAAACTATCGGGGGCTTTAGTGGAATAGAGATGTTGAGGATAAGGGCCTCGTTTTCAATAGAATCAGTAGCAATTCTTGCTATGGTTTGTTATAACTTTACTCCTGCTACCAATACTAAAATAAAGGAGGGATTTTTTATGTGTTCATACGATACGACGCTGTATAAGGAAATCCTTACTGAATTAAAAACTTATGGCCCTGCGTGTAATTAATCAGCTTAAAGACGATAAAATATATAGCAGGGAAATGGCTGTCCAAAAATTATTAATGATTGTTGAACGGCTGGAACAGGAAGAACCAGAAACCAAAAACATAGGATGATGAGTGATGACACGGATACCGACACATGACCGTGACATATTTGAACAGGCATTGTATCTGCCTATGCTGCTTACGATCATGGAGCGTGACAAACAAATATTTGGGCAGATTGACGTGAAAATCAAGGAGCCTTACCTCGGGTTGATAGAAGCGTCGATGAAGGCTGTGCAACTGGACCTAAAGGTTGCACGCGACTACATGAGGAACAACAACATGAAGATAGCAGAGATCAAACGTGATGAGGATTTTACCATGTTCAGTTTCCTGTATAAGGGTTATGATGAACACCATAATTATTTCAATCACCGGCTCCGGAATAAGTGTAAAGAATTGCTAACACATTATTTATTCAACCATCATGAAATGAATCATAAAATGTCGAAATAAAAACGCCGCCTACTCAATTCGGGAATGCTTTGCTATGATGGAAAAGTGAAATCTAATGAAGCAGGTGAGCATAATGAATGAAGATACAAAAGAATACAAAGGCTTCGATACATCCATCCTTTACACCTATAAAGACCTGCCCGATATCCAGAGTGGACGTTGTGATAATTGCGGCAACGCCCAATTTAAGAGTTCGGTTAAGAACTTTACTTTTATTAGAGAGTGCAGACAGTGTGGCATGAAAAAGAGTATATGACCCTTTTTGGGTCTTTTTTGCGACACTTAATTGTATTCCCAAAAAAATAGTCACAGTATTCAACAAAAGAAGGTATTCCTAAACAGAGCTGCTTTGTATAATATCTGAACTTGACCCGCTATTTATTTTTCGGGGGAGGATGAAGAAGTTCGATTCAACGAAATGAGCTTACTATTTCTGCGACGTTACGGCAAAGTCAGTTTGCACTCGCTTTATGTTTTTATGGTTGATTGTTATCAACAGGTAAGAAGGTTCACAATTAAACTAAGAGAAAAGGGATATTCGACTATGGTTAGTAGCACTGAGCGGCATGAATCTAAATAAATTATGCATCGACAAGTATCATGATCTTTTTTTAGAGGAGAACGGGTGTATATATAATAGAAGAAACAAGAGTTTGCAGAGCATCAATATGAATAAAGCACCGCTATCCATTTCATGAATCGCAGTGCCGTTTATTTAGAATATTAATATAATAATTGTTAATTTAGACAGCTTGTAAAGTTTTCTGCTCTATAGCCTTAGATTGTCGATACTCCTCTGCTTTAGCAAGCTTGGTGAATTCAACTGTTTTGTTATGATTTTGCTTCACAACTTCTTCGATCTCCCTAAGGCTTACACAAAAGAATTCCTTCCGTTCGTTAACTTTGTTCAAACGTCTGTCTGCGAAGGCACTATGTAATGCATTCTCAAGCGTTGGAGCATCCTCACTGAAGATCATACCATGCACGTCAAAGGTAAAGGGAACGGAGGCATCTCCTAGTTCCCTTACCCGATCCAGAGGCTCCAACCGACGAGTCATTCCAATCTTATATATATTCTCCCCAAAGGAACCGATATTGGATACGATGTACACGTAACCTGCACGTGTATTTTGAACCCTGTGCAGGACATCTTCCTTATTCTTTCTGGTTACCGCAAGCTGCTTTTCTAATTCTTGCAGTGTTACATGTAATTGGGCTTGTTTAGTTTCATCCGTTTCTTCCAATTGCTTCTTTAAATTTTTAATCGCCTGTTCAAAGTGTTTTTCTTCTTTTTCCACTTTTTCTTTCGCTTTTTCCAGCTCCTTCAAGGCCGTGGCTTCCTCACGCATCCGTTCCTTGATTTTCATCTGTTCGTGTTTTTCCTCCTGCTTTTTCTGTTCGTATTCATATTTTAAATACAATTCCTCGATTTTTAAATTCAGGTAACTATTTGTGATGGAGACTTGTTGCTCATTTGTCAGCTTGTTTAATTCTTCAAATACTTTTTTAATTCTTCTTTCGCTTGCTCCTACGTTTGAGAATTTTACTGTTGCTATGATGTTGTCACATTCATTGTTGAAGGCTCTAAGAATCAACTTGATTGTGTTAAGGATTTTTTCTTTTCCTTTTCTATTATTATTGTTCATGGTCCGATCCAGGAGATGAGAGGTCGCGACTCGGTCTTTAACCATCTGTTTTTGTTTCTGCCTAATGTTATTTAGAGTATTTTGAAATGCCTCTGAACCCTCAAATGCATACTTAGGTGTGTATAAGCCAAATGATTGCATTGTAATGTCCTCATATAACAGAGTCAATTCCTGTTGTCTGGTTTGTATTTCAGCAGAAACAGCTGCTTTTTTGGCTAAAAGGGAGTCTATATCGTCTTGCACAGCTTTTTTGGATTGTTCCAGGTATTTAAGGATGTTAGTATCTTGTATTTGGCTATTCAAATCTTGGCTTTCTTTCTTCAACTCTTGGATTTTTTGCTCAAGGATTGCTTTGATGGTGATTACATCCGTTACCGGTTTGAAGAAATCAAGTTCTTTTGTAAGCTCCAGTTTTTTGGCGGATAATTGCAGTAGCTCGCCTTTCATTTGTTGGATATGTTCGTTTGCATCAATTACTTCATCTAATTTGTTTTCCATCCAGATAACCCTAGCTTCCTTTAGCTTTTTATGTCGCTCGTAGATTAGGATGATAGCTACAATTGGCGGAACGATAAGAAACCATAAAGTGAAGAGGATACCAATGAACCAAGGTGAGTAGTAGAATTTTTCTTCGTACATATTTGCTGTATACTCCTTTTTTGTATAATTTTGTCTGTTGGATGGAATTTTATGTATGACTCTAATTAAAACAGAATATTTTCACAATATTAAATACGAAAATATGCCAATAGAGTAGCAAACCTATTTCTCCATGCATTGTTTAATATTGATAGCTCACAGGCAATGAAATCATTATTTGGGGTCCGCTGGGTTAAAGCAAGATCTAACAGTGTGCTCTTATCTAAGGGAAAGAAGGAGGAAAAGAATTTGGCTCTAAATGAATGATTCCGCAATTCCTGCCCTAAATCCCACGATAGAAAGTGCAGCCACTACACCTATGAATTGTATCTGCTCTGAAATTATCAATAATGAAACTCTTGTATTTCTGCACACCGATTCTAAATAATTCCCCTAGTCTCAAGCAGTTTGATACAGAAAAATATTTTGTCAGAATTAACTGAAGTTTGTTATAATTAACTTGATCAAAAATCCTTTATCGTGGAGAAAGACTAATGGCATATAGTGTAAAAAATCTTCAAGAATCCATTAAAAAAGTCGATCGAGAAATACTTGCAGATGAAACAAAAAGGTTATTAGTAGAGGATGGTTTAATAAAGAAAAATTATAAAATAGCAGAAATTCAAAGACGCATCGACAGTTTTCTTAATCAGGATACGAAATACACAGATGGTTTTCTACGAGCTTTCGATAGCATTTATCCGCCGGATGGAGCAAGAAGGGCATTGCTTGGTAAGCATGATGAAAAGAGCGAGCTCACCTGGAGAGAAATATTCGTGAATGCTACTGTTGATGTTCCAAGTAGAACATTGGTGGCATCTAAAGATATAGAAGTAATTACAGAGTTAAAACGAGCGTTTATTACCTTGGTAGATTCTTGCTTTGAGGATTCCAGAGAAGAGACTCTAAATAATCTGCGGACTATAACTAAGATATTAGGTGAAAAATAGAACAACGAAAAAGAGGTGCGATTCCAAAAGGCCAAATAAATTGCCCGGTATTGTGCCGGGTCCGATACCTCTGATAGTTTTGTCGGAGCATAAATAAAAGCTGTCCAACAGACACTTCCCTCCCAAAGCAGCCCTATATTCACTTCAACAGTTCATCATACATACCTTTCTCACTGTAAGCATGTGGTAGAGTGTAACACAATAATTTGTAGGAATCTTGACAGAGGACCAAGGGTCTCTTTGGATGCCCTGTTCTGTACGAAGGCCAATTAAGCCTTCGCGGCCCCTCCCGTAGTAAGTTTTGGTATTATTCGTAAGAATACTTTTCCCTCTCACTTCTTTGTTAACATGGTCAAGGATATTTGGACTGCTGAATGGCTTTTTCAGTTTTATGTAAAGATTGAAGATTATATTTCACTGCCAGACTTTCCTTTCTGCTAAGCAACTGTACCATTCTTGTTATTCATAACAGCAGAATATTTATTTTCGATAACCATCCTGATTTGACAGGCAATTTTTTTTTTAATTCTTTAATACAGAAATCTAGTTTTTATCTTCTTCATTGCGAGCTGCGTTGAGGGAACGGCCTCAGTCTATTCATAATAGCGAGCGACCCCGGCTAAACCTGCTAACTTGCAAAGATAGAGAATTTTTTTACTTCAAAATAAAAATGTACGCTGAGTGTGCCTTCCAGTTGTCTGGTTTAGGGTCACTACTATATAAAACACTGCTTTTAAAGATTTTGAGCTTTTTAAGAAGTCCGATTCAGCTTTTGATTCGGGCTTCTTCTTTATTTTATATTACCTCTAGAGGTGTGTGAGCTGGGAAATGTTCTACTATGATTTCCTTTCCCCCCTGGTGTTCTGTCAGGTGGACTTTCTTCGCCAAACGCCAAAATGTTTTGCTCCATTTGCCGAAGCATGGTACTCCCCTGAATGTAAAGATTCGTCCACTCCAATATTATTTGGATGCCCCTCTAATTATTTCATTAGAATATCTGTGTATATTTTCTTTGTCACGGTGCTCCTGGATTCCTAAATCATTTTAGAACAGACAAGTCAGTAATGTGCTGCCCTTTTTTGCGTATCCTTTACCTTTCAGATTTAACCAAGGAGTCTGCTTTTGTGTGGTATAATTACCACTTTTTTGTCAATAATGATAAACGTTGGTGGTTGCTCGACCACATTTTTTTAAGAAAATACAAAAAAATGTGTGCATCTAACCACTAAAATTTAGTATCTAGTTATTTTTTTAGCTCTCTTTTAGATTAATCTACAAAAAATTAGATGTGTTTTAGTTATAAAAAAATAACTAGTAATACTAGTAAATTATTGATAGTAATGGATTTAGTAAGGTGTACTGGGCTGGACTCCCAGTGCCTGATGGTAGAAATCAATATATGATAAGCTCACAGAGCCAATTATGGCGGGTTGGTAATGATAACCGAAATGATTCATGAAAAGGAAGAGGTGTATCGATGTTGCATAGGAAATATGACGCAGGATCTGAAGAGGTTATCCAAAGAGAGGCTCTATACCCATTACATATAGTCGAAATTGATTATGTCCTATTAGATATAGATGTATACGATGAGTCGGGATATATTATAGGCCGTCCTTGGTTGACATTAGGAGTCGATGTGTATAGCGGTGCAGTATGGTGTTACTTCTTGTCGCTTGAGGGTCCATCTAAATATACTTTGATAAATGCCATACAACATGGAATATTACCTGTTAAGGAAAAATTGAATACTTGTCAAGAATGGGAAGTATTTGGAATACCTGACACAATTGAATATAGCCTCGAGTTAAATAATAAGGACATTCAAGTGTTGGTGAATGAAACTTTAAAGTCCAATATCATATTTAACCCGGTTAGACCTTTTCGTAATCGTAGTCGGGCAGCCTTGGAAAGGGTGTTTGGATCAATAAATTCTGTATTGACACACCTAATACAGGAAAATCAAACAAGCAGGGTACAAGAATTAGGGGCAGGCACTCCTAAACATAAGACATTTCTCACCTTGCACGAGGTGAAAGAATCTATTGTGAAATATATCACAAATATAAGCCGCGTCGATCACGTAAGAGGAATCAAGCGGAAGGGTAACCCCATAACTATAAATGAAGACAAGGCAGCCATTGCTAAAATCCAGATGCTCCCTGAAAAGTATAAACCATATACAAGACGAGGGGTGCAACTGGATCATATATTATACCGTACGCCAGAACTTAACCACTTAATTGCTGGGCCTGAGACAAAGTATATAGTGAAATTTGATAATCACGACGTGAGTAGTATCTATTTACTTGACCCAACAATAAATAAATATGTTCTTGTGCCCGCTGTTAATCTGAAACGGCAATAGACCATGGCACAAAGTAAACAAACAAAATATGTCTAGCCGGAAATTTATATTTGTAATGCTACTTATTTCGGCGGAAGTAAACAGGAGATACCATAATGACTGAACTAAACTGGATTGAAAAAGATATGGAATATGGACCAAAAAGAGGGGTGAACAACAAGCTAAGCTGGAAGATACATCATAATATCGGAGGATTTTATAGTAACAAAATGGAAAAAGAGGTGGAATACGAGTCTTTAGGAGAATGCCTGTTTTATTATTTTTTAGAGTTGGATCCCCAAACGGTGAGGTACTATGTACAACCTGTAGAAGTAGCGATTCCGTATTATACAAAAGACAGAGATAAAGGGTTTTGGACCCACGTTCCGGATGTTTTGGTTTTCCGGGCAGAAGAGCCGCCTTCCCTATTTCAAATAAAGGAAAGTAAAGAAAGCACAGATCAACATTCATTGGTAAATAGGGTTTGCACTCGCTATGCAGCAGAAAAGGGATGGAGGTATGAAGTTGTCTACCCAAAGATGTTGCCTAAGGAGGTAATCTACAATATCAATTACTTGCATGGCTTTACCAGGCCAAGGCGAGCATTTAAGTACTGGGGCGAAGAAGTGATGGAGCGAATTAAGTTTTTTGAAGAAAGTAGTATCGATGAAATCTGCACCAGTTTTGCACCAAAAGCAGATCCCCTGATGATTAAGCCGATTATTTATCATCTGATTGCGAAAGGTATCCTCCATGTGGATTTATACAAGAAGATATCTTCTGCAACTAAATTGATATCAAAACCTGGAGTTCTACAATTAGACCAGATGTTTAACGCGGAGGAAATTGTGGAATGAAGCTCAACCAACTTAAAGTAAATGGTCTGATGGAATACAGAGGGCGGAAATACCGTATATTGAGCATTGATCCGCCGGTGCTAACTATACAACGCTATAAGACAGACAATGAAGCTATTGACATCAATTTTATGGACTTGATTACGGACCCTTCATTTGTGCCGTCTAAACACCTGATAAATAATATAAAGAAAAATAGCAATGCTGCCGCATTGGACATGTTGACTGAAAGAGATTTGCAAAAGGTCTCCAAACGTTTTGATATCATTAGGCCGTTATTGGTTTTAGAAAAGGTCAAGGAGGGAGATTTTACTGGGTATGTGGAATTCATGGAACATCATAAACATTATGTAAAGGATAAAGAATTGCCTTCAGACCTGAACATTGATATTCTTTCGGACAGAATTGCGGAGAAAATGCAGAAGAGTAAGCGTACAGTATTGAGGCATTACTACAATTTTGTTAAAGCCAGAGCAAATGCCTATAGAGGTGAAGAAGGTCTAATATCAAAGAGTGGTTCTGGAGTCCATCAAAGAAAAGATAATAAAATTATCGAAATCTGCCATCCTCAAAAACCTGATCTGGTACTGGACACCATAGCCACACGTTTGGATGATGCTATACTTCCTATTATTAAGGAAGTGATAGAGCAAGAATATTTGAGAGTTAAAAGGCCAAAGAAGAGAGAGGTTTATGATTCCATTGCTAATAAGTGTACTAGGCAAAAATTAAACCCTCCACGTGAAATTACCATCTTCAAGATGTTGGATAGAATATCGCCGAAGCTGAAGGATCGAATGAGAAATGGTACTAAAGCTGAACAGAAATATCAAGATATTTCACGGGGTTATGCTAATGAGGCAGCATTGTATCCCTTGCACTTGGTCGCGATTGACCATACGAAACTGGATATAGATGTTCTTGACGAGGTTGGTTTAGTCGTAGACCGTCCATGGTTGACATTAGGAATTGATGTTTATAGTCGGCAAGTATGGTGCTATCACTTATCTTTTGATCCCCCATCAGCAAACAAGGTTAGGAAGGCCATAGAACATGGTGTTTTATTAAAGCGAGTAAAAGAAAGGTACGGCACTAAGAATGAATGGCCGGTTTATGGGATTCCGGATGTAATTCAATTTGACAATGGTTCTGAATTCAATAATTATGCCATTAAAAGATTAGTGAAAGAGACATTAATGTCTAATATTCGCTTCAGGCCGATAGCAACCCCGCGGTATGGAGGCACTATCGAAAGATTGTTTGGAACCTTCAACACTCAGTTTTTCCACCGTCTACATGGTACACGGAAAAGCAATGTCCAGGATTTAGGGGATTACGATCCAGAGGCGGATGCTGCACTTACGCTGGAAGACTTGGACAAAGCATTGGTGACATATATCGTTAACATTTATCACAATGAGCCACATAAAGGGCTTCCGTTAGATTCGTCTACCCCCATGACAAGATATTATGATGGGTTAAAGGAAAGGGGATATCCGGAATTCATAAGTGAAGATGAAGAAACCTCTTTCAGAATTGACTTGTTGCCAACGGAGAACAAGCCGTATACGAGGGATGGAGTCACTTTGGGCAATGTGCAGTACCGTATCGCAGGATTAAATCACTTGATTGACAAAAGAGAAAAAAAGTACGTAGTCAAGTTCGATATCGACGACATAAGTAAAATTTTTCTGCTGGATCCTACAACAAAAGAGTATATCGAAATTCCTGCCCATAAACCTTCATATGAAACTTTAGAGGGGATGTCCAGAGCGATTTACGAAAAAATAAGAGCCAAATTACGAAAAGTAGGAAAATTAAAGAGAAAACAGTTCGCAACAGATAAGGATATTCGAGAAATGAAAGATGACCATGATCAAATGCTGCAAAAAATGTATAGGAAACACAGACGTGTACGAAAACAGGCTGCTATTGGAAATTATCAGGTTTCGCTGAATGCTCCGTTAAAGCAACCTATAAATAAAGGTAATCCTTCATATCAAGAATTGATAGAGATGCAGAGACAACTAGAAGAGAAACGGAGGCAATAAAATGGGAGATCCAAATGCCACTTTTGCCAATAGAATTTCTAACCTGTATGTGGAGCACCCAAAGGTCCTTGATATCTATAACCATCTTGATACCATACTGGCCCATAGAGAATTAGAAGCAAAAAGTAGGCATACCATTATTTACGGTACTGGTGGAGTTGGAAAAACAAAGATGGCTGAAAATTACGTTTCCAAACATCCTCCCTATACCATCATAGATGAAGAGGGTACCCATATAGACATTGTACCGGTCATTTGTATTGAGATTCCCGATCCTTTCACATACACTGAGCTCTATTTCGCTATACTGAAAGGCTTAGGAGCTCCAAGGATTAAGGGAACTGTCGGAGAATTGAAGGACAGGACACGTAGCTTGTTGGAAAAGCAACAGGTAAAAATGATAATCATGGATGAAATACACAATATAATTGGTTGCAACATGGGAACCAAAAATGCCATGAAAAGTCTAAAGCATATCTCTAATGAATCAAATGTCTCTTTAGTTCTTTTAGGCACTCCAGAGGCAAAGGAGTTAATGTTGGACGATCAATATAAAACTAGATTCCGTCCAAAGGTTCTTTATAGATTTGAAGAGTGCAATGAGGAGTTCTGCCATTTTCTTGAATTGCTAGAAAAGCAACTGAATCCCCCATTCCCAATAGGTTTAGGTGACAATAATACGCTTCTTCCGAAGATTTTGCATCATCAATGTAAGGGAAAGGTAGGTTTCTTAGTCCCGATTATTATAGAGGCATACAGAATGCTTGGCGTTTTAGAGCCAGAATTTAATGAATTCGAAAATGCTAAGCTGTCTGTCGATATATTGGTCCAAGCCCACCGAGCGATTATCGGAGACGAAGACTTTAGTGATTAATAAATTTTTAAAATTATGAAAATTTGCTCCCTATAATGGAAATAATAATAATGTAATTTCCATTATAAGGGAGATGTTTTATGTCTAATCCTCTAACTAATAGACCCAGACCGTACGCAGGTGAAATGCTTCTCAGTTATGTAGTACGTGTGGCAGAGGTTAACGCTGTTCCTGTTCTTACATTGCTGAATTTTTTTAGAGCTGCTAATGTTCGCAAGATTGAGAGAGATGATTATGATTTGTTAAGTTACATGCCCGAAAAGATTCTTGATATAGACAAATTGGTTGCAGCGGTAAAATTAGATAGGGAAACAGCCCAAAACTGTACCTTCTTTAATTTGCTGAATGTTTTTTCTATGGAAAAAAACATGGGAAGGCTCCGATTTTTAAAGGGCCTCATTCTTGATAAATTGCAATTCTGTCCACAGTGTTTAAGGGAAACTAATCATTACAAATTGATTTGGAAGATTAAAGGTGTATCGGTATGTGATAGTCATCTATGTAAGTTGTTGGATGCCTGTCCTAATTGTAATAAAGGCATATTTTATAAAGATATTTCTATCTTAGGCTTGTGTCCAAATTGCCAATTTTGTTTGGCAAACGCTCTGCCTGAATATGTTTCTGCGTTGCAAATCGACTCCAATAAATGGTATATCAAGCAATGGGAATATTTATTGCAATTGGCCGATTATAAAATAAGCTCACAAGAATTAGCAATAAGGATATTGTTTCTTATAAACGAGAGGTCTTCTAAAAAATTGGCAAAGGAAGTGTTGGTAAAGTACGTGGATTTAGCCAAAATACCACCGCTCATGCAACATGCTAGAGGTACTTGGGTGAATAAAGGGTGTCTGCACCTCTCTTTTGTGATTGACATCGTTAATAAATTAAACCTATCCATTTGTGATTTATTCTCAACTAATCCTCCACAAAGCTTTTACAAAGTAATTATGGAGAAAACTCCACCGCATATTGATAAGATCCAATGCCTGGCACCCTGGTGTGAAGGATATAATTCGACTTCTTATATAGTTAAATGCAATACAGACAGTAAGGTTCAAAAAGATGGAGAAGTATTGAGATACTATACATATTGCTCAAAGTGTTACTGTGAATATGCCATAAATGAAACTGGACAGGTAACGGAGCGATCACATTTTATCAGTTGCTACCATTTCGTTAAAAGTAATGGGACAAATAATATTTCCATCGCTGGATTGGTAAAATTAATAGGCTTACCAACAGAAAAAGTAATTCGAGCTTTAGCATATCTTCAGACTAGGGGACTGGCTACAGGGGATATCGTGCCCTCAATAGTTATTAAACAGGAGCTTCTTGAGCGTATGCTTCAGTCCATTAGACACGAAGAAAAGCTGACAGACATAGCTAAATGGGTGGACTGGTCTAGCTATAGACACTTTTTGGCCTATCGTTACCATCATAAGGCTATGGAAACACTGAAAAACACTAAGAAAGCACAAAAAGGTGTTTCGTTGAATAAACAAAAACACGCACTTATGATAACGCATCTCAAAGAAATGATTGATGAAGAGCTTCCAATCACCATTAACAACGTCAGTACAAGATTAAAAGTTTCTCCTGAAACCATAAGGAAGTGGGGCTGCCTAGGTGTGATATCAGAATATAAATCGTTGCAAAAAGATGTAAAAAAGCAAAAGAGACTTGAGGGAGTAAAAAGGAAGATTGAGCAGTTTTTCTCCATGGAACATAAAACAATGTCAGCTGATTATTTATACGAATATATAGGAATAAGTAGATATGATCTTTGGAAAATTGCTCCAGATATCACTAGAGAGTTACGCGAAAAACTTTCCGACATAAAAAAGGGGGAGCATATTTCTGAATACCTATAAAGGAAGTCAGCGTTTTTCTATTAGGCCGCCGTTAATGCCTGGTGAATCAATGAGTGGGTATTTATTACGATTGTGTAGTAGTAATCACATCAAAATTTCATCGTTGTTAAATCAATTAAAAGAAAAGACAATTGGAAGAAGAAACGAGTTCTTACTGGACGTCTTTCCTGAGGATTTAATAAGTATCTTACATCTTTCTATGTATACTACCATACCATCAGAATCATTGATAGAGCATACCTTTGGTGTCGCCTTTCAGAAGTTATACGGAAGTCAGAGGGGAAGTAAACTATCATTTATACGGGATATAAGTCAATTAATGGTGAAAGATTGTAGACGGTTTTGTATCAAATGTTTGGAAGAGAAGGGGATCTATAAATTGATTTGGCAGGTCAAAGACATTCTGTTTTGCGATATTCATGTGCTGCCATTAGAACACAAGTGTGTCGTTTGTGGAGAAGCCATGCCTTATTTACATGATAGTTTAATAGATTATACATGTCCTAATTGTCATGAGTCTTTTTTGCAAATGAATCAAAGTGTCATAAATGATTCACACTTGTTAGATATGCAAAAATCAATCTATCACGATTGGAGGTTCTTATTGAATCCTGCCAGGCAGTTAACCTGTGGCATAGCTGGGTTTTCTACTCAGCAGTCTCTGGCAATTGGATTATTATTCATGAATTCGACTGTTGAAAATTCACAATATGGGCCATCTACAACAATTCCTTATCTAAAACGTCTATTTAATAACAACAAGAGAAAACGCTCGGTATTACTAAGTGACCTCATTACATTAAAAAGACAATTTTCTATTTCTATTGAAGATTTCTCTTCTTTGAAGGTGGATACTGCTTTTGTTGAATCTGTTACTAGGGTAACAGAGGCTAAGTCTACTTTTGGTCCTTGTTTAAGTCCTTGGTGTAAACAGTACGGTGTGAACACCGGGATGAAAAAGGTTTTATCAGACTATAAACGGTTCAAAACGAGATATTTTGGATTGTCGGTATGCACTTCTTGTAATATCCGGTATGGGTATAATAGAGGTAATGAGAAATGGGAGGATGTTCAAAATAAAATTGATTCAATCAAACATACCCTTTCTGTGTTGGAACGAGGGTTAAGTTTCCCCAATATAACTAGACGAGCTGACATTATAGGATATCTGCTATATCATCGATTACTTTCGAATAAAGTTTCAGCAAGGTTTCCTATAAGACAATTGCCGATAGAGTCTATCGAATACTTTTATTCAATTTATGAAGGGTCTACGTCGTTTTGGAAGCTTTACAAAAATTGCAGGCAAAAATCAGACTGGAGTCCATACGAAATAGCATTTTATTTGAGCGGACCAGCTGTTCAATATGAACTTAACTTCTCTAAATTTCATAAAAGAAAAAAGCAGCAGGAAATGATACGAACTGTTGAACACGCTATCCAGCGAAATATTATTGAGTTGCAAACCGAAAGTAAACACTTGACGCTAAGTGATGTTTCTGCCTCCTTAGGTAAACGTAATTCTTTTTTCTGGGAATATGATTTAACTTCAGAAGTTAGGGAGAGCATTGAATCACATAACAAAAAAATACGTGTTGCCGAAGCTGACAAACTGTCTAAGTTAATTGATGTCTTTTTTAAGCAGCCTGTTTCCGCTGAAAGTTATTCCACGGTTTCGGATTTATATAACTTTCTTGGCGTAAATAGAAATTATATAAGGAGGAATTTTATAGAATTGGAACAGTATATTTCTCTAAAGATGAAACAAAGACGGAGACAATATAACCAAATTAAAATTAACAGTTGGACCAAATTGTTGGTTGAAGCTGCCGAAGATTTAATTCGGCATCAAATCCCGCCGACTACTGAGAACCTCGCTAGAGAGACAGGAATATCGTCAAGTACAATACGGAGGTATCCTGAAATTATGAATCATATTCGGAGCCGTTTGAGTAACCGGTTGACATAGAATGATACATAATATTAGTACTCGAAACGGAATACGCCAATTAATTTTATAAAAACCACATAAAATGTCATCAGTAGATATAGAATATGTCAATTTTTTATTATAAAAACCATGAAAATACCCATTTTTTTATGACAGCTGTAGTTATAACTCACATCTTTAAATGCAGCGATTGAGGCTGCAAGGGCTGGAGAGCACGGAAAGGGTTTCTCCATCGTTGCAAAAGAAGTAAGGAATTTGGCACGTCAAACGGAAGAGGCGCTAGATCTTATTCAAAATCAGGTAAATGCGGTTCAGGATACAGTAGTAAAATTTGAGCAAAGCTTTGAATTGCTTTTTAATGAAACCCGCTTTTTCCGGGAAGTAAATCGTGACATCATTCAAGTCCTAGAAAATACGGTAGCAAGTGTTAAAAACAGTGATCGGAAAATCAGCAGCTTTGGAACGGGAGTTGTGGATTTCCAAAAGACGTTTGAGGAAATTACAGGGGCATCGTATCAAATTTCCAGGATGGCAGAGGAGCTTAGCATACTGAATCATGAAATGACAGAGAAGTTTACAAGGTGAAATTAGCTGAAATTTTATCAGGTCCAGCCAGAATCTTGAGTTACTGTCTATTATGTACAGATTATCAATAATTCCATTCATATATCAATATTCCGCCGGGTGAATCAATCGTGAGCTCACAATTGATTCACCCTTTTAATTTGTGGAAGTAAGAGTATATTTAGTGAGAAAATGGATAAGCCTCGTTATAATAGGATAAATATATAGATAAATGGTGATTGGCATGATAGGTTGTCTTCTTATACATGGATTTACAGGAGCGCCGTATGAAGTGGAGCCTCTTGTACAATTCCTTCGGGCACATACGGATTGGAAACTGGCAGTTCCAACACTTCCAGGTCATGGAAAGGATGCCTCTTTAAAAGGAATCGCGTATAAGGAATGGCTGGAAAGTGCGGAACAGGAACTGGAGGCTTTAATCTCGCAATGTGAGCATGTCTACCTGATTGGATTCTCCATGGGAGGCATGATTGCCTGCCATTTGGCTGCCTATTACCCTGTCCATAAAATTGTCCTTCTAAGTGCGGCCGCCAAATTTATAAATATAAGGCAAATGGCAAGGGATTTCAGGGATCTTCTCAGTGATGCAAGGCATGGGGGACTTTCTGACAATGAGCTGTTCAGGAGGTATCAGGATAAGGTATTGAAAACCCCCTTATCGGCTGCTTGGCAGTTTAGGCTGCTTGTAAGCGGACGAAGAAATATTTTAAAGGATGTCCGAATTCCTGCATTCATCGCACAGGGAACATCGGATGGGATTGTTCCCCTTAAGAGTGCTGAGTACATTTATAAAAATTTGGCCTCCCAAGATAAACAGCTTTATATGGTGGAGGGAGCGAAGCATTTGATTTGTTATTGCGATGCAAGGGAGGAACTGTTTTCTGCGATCCATTCTTTCCTTGAAAACTAGCCGGCAGGGTACAGAATAAGAGGAGAAAATATCCTTTATTGCATTAGAGTTGTTTAAATGGTAACATACACTATGAGATTTGTGAGCTATACTCCGTCTGCACATAATATGCGGACTCCGGCAGCTTAGTTGTCTGCCTAAGAAGCGAGCAAGCATCTCTTACTTTTCTTAATGAAAGAGAAATTTTCGTTATAAGGATTCTGTGTAAAAAGAATTTTATAATCTGAAATAGGCCATGCGTCTTGAATTTTTAGTAAAAGCTGACAAACCGGCTTTTATTGCTTATAGGAAAGCATAGATCACCGGGACTCGAGTTCTTTTGTGAATTAATTGAACAAGCCTTTGGGCAGGATACATTTTTGATGTTATTTTCGTTCTCTGTGATTTTTCCACTATTTCCTCCTTTACGCTTATATAGGGCCTGTTTTTAAGTATGACAAGCTTGCTCACGCCAAGTTTTTCATGTAGATTTGGAGTTTACACTTCACCTACATAGGGTATTATGGTGCAGCTGCCCTCACCTGAACCGGCAACCGCCGCGCATGCTACTTTACAATTCCGTCTGATGAATTTGATTTTGGTTACATGTACTGTTAAAAAGTGATTGATTAAGTCCATTCAGGGAAAACTACAATTGAATGGGATGATTTTTTAGATTTAAGAAAGTATGAATACTTTCTTGGCACATAAGAAAAATGTGGGTTCCGGGATATGGATTAATTCGCCTGTGCCTAATTCCTGTTAGGCAATCCGCGGGGTTATGTTCCGTGAAGCCATCTTTAAGGAATTGGCAGCCAGCTGGAGGCACCTCGTTTTTCTCATGTCTTTTTAATAAATCAAGATTGAGTTCTTAAGTTTTTTAATTGTAGTCATTCTTTTAGGTGATAATGAGAAAAACTTTTTCTTAAGAAACAATTCTTTATTAAAAAAGGAGTACGAACACATTGACATTGTTTAGCGAATTAGGATTAGACAGATCCACAATGAAATCTATAGAAAAAATGGGATTCGAAGAAGCAACCCCAATCCAGGCACAGACTATACCTTTAGCGCTTGAAGGAAAGGATATTATCGGACAAGCACAAACAGGTACTGGAAAGACTGCTGCATTCGGAATTCCTTTGATGGAAAAAATAGATATTAAAAATGAAAATGTTCAGGGCATTATCATAGCTCCAACTCGTGAGCTGGCCATACAGGTGTCTGAGGAGCTTTTCAAGCTTGGTTACGGCAAGCGCGCACGCGTATTAGCGGTTTATGGCGGACAGGATATAGATCGCCAAATCCGTGCATTAAAGAAAAACCCTCATATCATTGTCGGTACACCTGGACGTCTACTAGATCACATCAAACGCAAAACCCTGCGTTTGAATGGCGTATCCACTGTCATTTTGGATGAAGCGGATGAAATGCTTAACATGGGATTCATTGAGGATATCGAATCAATCCTTTCTGAAGTACCTACTGAGAACAGGCAAACCCTTCTTTTCTCAGCTACAATGCCTGATCCGATCAGAAAGATTGCAGAACGGTTCATGACTGACCCAACCATTGTGAAGATAAAAGCCAAGGAAATGACTGTATCCAGGATTGAACAATACTACCTGGAATTAAGGGAAAATGAAAAGTTTGAAGCTTTAGCCCGTTTGATTGATATACAGACGCCTGAATTGGCGATTGTATTCGGTCGCACAAAGCGCCGGGTCGACGAGCTGTCTTCCGCGTTAAATGTTCGCGGTTATATGGCTGAAGGCATTCATGGAGATCTAAGCCAGGCAAAACGTCTTTCTGTTCTGAAGAAATTCAAAGAAGGAAGCATCGACGTACTTGTGGCCACAGATGTAGCAGCACGTGGACTGGATATTTCCGGTGTTACTCACGTTTACAATTTTGATATCCCACAGGATCCTGAAAGCTATGTACACCGCATCGGACGTACTGGACGTGCAGGCAAGCATGGTGTGGCAATCACATTCATCACACCAAGAGAAAGAGGCCAGCTGCAAGCAGTAGAAAACACTACGAAGAAGCGTATGCAGCGAATGAAAGCACCTACTTTGACAGAAGCGCTTGAAGGGCAGCAGAAGGCAGTAACCGAAAAAATCCTTAACTCTGTGGAAAATGAGGACCTGACCCTTTATCTATCCCAGGCTGAGGAGCTTCTAACTAAGCACAATGCTGTCGATTTAGTGGCAGCGGTGTTAAAGCAAATGACAAAAGAGCCGGATACTACGCCTATCAAATTGACAGAAGAGTCTCCACTGCCAATGAGACGCGACCGCAATCGTTCTGGCAGCAACCGTTCACGCGGAAATGGCGGAAGAGGCGGAGCGCAGGGACGCAAGGATTATGGACATAAACGCGGTGGAAGCAATAACCGCGGCGGCGGCCGTCCTTCTGGACAAAGGCGAGAAAAGCTAAATAAATAATATAAAGGAAGCATCCACCATTGAACAGCGCCGCTGCTCTCTGGTGGATGCTCTTTTTTATTGAAGCCTAATGAAGATGCCAGACTTATATAGTATAATTTTACCGTCCTAATAAAAAATCAGAATAAGGGGGAACAGCGTTGCTTGAACCTCAAAATAAAATTTCAAAGAAAGCCTTAAAGGTGTGGAGGCTTTCCGGAGTTTTGATATCCGCGGCCAGCTGGGTTGCCGTTGCCATCCTATGTACAGTAACCATTATCTTTAATTGGGATCAATGGATCATTTTCGGGAGTGTGCTCTTTTGTTGTGCAGAGACCTATCTGTTTGTCAAGCTATTTCCAGATATGAAATGGAAACGCTGGCGGTATGAAGTCAGAGAATCGGAAATAGAAATACAAAGCGGGATATGGGTAATAACCAGGACACTTGTACCGATGGTCAGGGTCCAGCATGTGGAAACGGAGCAAGGCCCTCTCTTGAGAAAATATAACCTGGCATCCGTCAAAATATCAACAGCGGCCACCCTGCATGAGATACCCGCACTGGAAATGCTTGAAGCGGATGAATTGAGACATAGGATATCAAGGCTTGCCAGTGTGGAGGAAGAAGATGTCTAAAGAAAAGAGGCTGCATCCGATTGCCGCTGTATCCAATGCATTCAAGCTTATAAAAGAATCGTTCCTGCCGCTTATAGCACTGCTCGTTTTTGGGGGAGACAGACATGGGCCAAGTGCATTATTGGATATTTTCCTGGTCCCATCACTTGTTGCAGGATTAATTGTTTACGGCATTCTTAATTGGTACAGATTTACTTATCGTATTGAAGATAGGGAAATCCGCATAGAGTCAGGTGTGTTGTTCAAGAAAAAAAGATATATCAGATTTGAAAGAATACATAGCATCGATGTGTCAGAGGGAATTCTGCAGAGGCTGTTTGGGCTGGTGAAAGTCAAAATCGAAACTGCAGGAAACAAGGGCGGCAGGGCTGAAGCAGAGCTTACCGCGATTTCTAAAGCAGAAGCCGTCGAAATCGATAGACTATTCTTCCAGGTTAAATATGCCGCAAGTGATCCGGTCCTTGATGCTGACCATATGTCTTCAGAAACTCAACACGAACACTCAAAAAGTGAACCCGGTACGAATATTTTCAGCCTATCTTTCAGGAAATTGCTTTTGATGGCAGCAACTTCAGGAGGTGTTGGCGTCGTTTTTTCCGGGACGGTTGCGTTCATTAGCCAATTTGATGAAATCATTCCGTTTGATGCTGTTTTTAAGGGATTTGCCCAGTTTGCCAAAAGCAGTGTGCTTACGATCTCCCTCATGCTGTTTATAGGACTTGTTCTTGCATATTTTGCAGCGGCAGTAGGAGTGCTTCTAAGGTACGCGCATTTCACCGTCTGGAAAAAGGATGAGGATATCATAATCACGAGGGGCCTTTTGGAGAGAAGGCAGCTAACCATACCTATAAAAAAAATTCAAGGTATCCGGATAACGGAAAATTTGATGAGGCAGCCTTTAGGCTATGCTACGGTCTATGTAGAATATGCGGGAGGTTCCGTACTGGATAAAGAAAGCGCCAATATCATGCTGTTTCCCATCATTAAAAAGGAAACCCTTGCTGACTTGGTGCAGCAAACAACTGGGGATTATAAGGCTGATAGTGAGCTGAACCCTGTGCCAGCACGCTCGTTCTCCAGGTATATTTGGAGAAAAGGGATATTAGCTCTTCCGCTGGCAGCTGTATGCAGTATTTTATATTGGCCTTGGGGCTTGATCACTTTCGTTTCACTACTGCCTTTGGCTGCACTGTGGGGTTATTTTTGCTACAAAGATGCAGGCTGGTTACTTAATGGCTCCCAGCTCCAGCTTCGATATCGATTTTTATCCAGGCAGACTGTTGTCTTGCGAAAAAACAGAATTCAATCCATGGATTTTGAAAGCAACTGGTTTCAACAAAAGAGGCAGTTATCTTCTTTGTCAGCGACAGTTGCGACTGGAGCTGCTCCAAGGACAGGCGAAGTGAAGGATGTTGACTTAGCTGACAGCCTTAAGATAAAGGCATGGTTCTCCAATGGAAGGAGATGAAAGAGAAGATAGGCTTACCATAGAGGGGCAGCTTTTTTTGATAATAGTGGAGCGATCAACAATCCGGCTGCCAATCCGCCAAGGTGACCCGTATGATTTATACCGGGCTGGATAAATGTCAGTATGATACCGACTATGGCCAGGCTATATATCATGATTCTCTTTTGCCGGGATAACAGTGATTTTTTAAAAATAGAAAAAAATAAGTAGAACCCCAATAAGCCATATAATGAACCGCTTGCACCCACATGAATATAAGTAAGGGGATGGACAAGATAAGTAATGATATTGGCGATTATACCTGTACATACAAATAACAATAAGAGCCTAACAGATCCTATCGAACTCTCTAGTGCTTCTCCAAGTATATAGAGCGCAACGCAGTTAAACATTACATGTTCAAAGCTGCTGTGAAGGAAAATCGGTGTGATTAAGCGCCACCATTCTCCATCCGCTATGTATAAATTTATACCGGACAAGCTTTGATATAGAGACAGCCTGGGGAAAACGGGAAGGGAAAGCAGCAAATAAAATATCAAATTGGCAGATAGCAGCATGCTCAGTACTGGGTAGTGCTTTGCCATCTGAATAAAGCGTCCAAACACCTTACATCATCCTTTTTTTTATGTAGTTTGGCGGCTTTTCGGGGAGACAGCTAAGGGCTGCCCCGTGCCGGATAAATTGATCAATGGATACGTGCTGCGGAGTTATTGCGTGTTAATTCCACGTCTGCAGTTTGGTCCGGCGTTTGAATTCATTGTTTTATTGGGGTACCATGACTTGTACTTATATATATGCTTGAGATGAAGCATTAGAAGGAGGTGCAGCGGTTTGATAAAGGGAATTGGAATGGACATTATAGAGATTGACAGAGTAGCACAGATTATCAATCGCAAGCCGAAATTTGTGGTCAGGATCCTGACGGGTCATGAAAAGGAAAAATGGGACCGTCTGGAAGGCAGCCGCAGAAATGAGTTCCTGGCAGGGCGCTTCGCTGCGAAAGAGGCCTTTTCAAAGGCTTTAGGTACGGGTATTGGGAAACATATCTCATTTTTGGATATAGAGATACGCAATGATGAGAACGGAAAGCCATACATCAATAAGCCATTTTCAAGAGGAGTGCATCTTTCCATTACTCATAGCAGGGAATACGCTGCTGCACAGGTAATAATTGAAGAAGAATAAATCTGGAGGTTCCGTTTTTAATGGGGCTTTTTTTTGTGGTACATGCAACTCTATCTCGCATTATAGCCCGGGGCAGGTTGTAACTTGCCTGGTTGATCATAGGTTTGCCATTTTCTTTGAAGCCTTCACAGACATATTAGCACGGGTTGTCTCATATAATCATATTGCTATAGGGAGACAAGGCCCGGTAAAAGATACATTGCAGGAAAGGCTCACAAGAAAAGTGTCTGCATGCCGATGATAGTTGGTTAGAGCAATTGCAGAAGACAGCATAAGCCTTAACATCCTTGCCGAGATCTGTGTTAACCTCAGGTGTCTGGACCCGCCTTTTCCTCTCCCTTTTACGTTTATAAAACAAAAAGGGGTTGAAAAGATGAAGAAGTTGCTAGCGCTTTTTGCGGGGATCACGCTTATATTCGCCCTAACCGCATGCGGACAGAAAACACAAGATGACGTTATCCGTGATTTGGATGAGAAACTACAGGAGATGAAGGGCTACAAGGCGAATGCCAAAATGACCTTGAAAATGGGGACTGAACCACAGGTCTATAATGTAGAGATCTGGCATAAGGATCCATCGTTTTACAGAGTGAACCTCAGGAACTCAAAGAAAGATCAAAGCCAGATGATCCTCCGTAATGATGATGGTGTATATGTGCTAACACCGGCTTTAAATAAAAGTTTCCGCTTCCAGAGTGAATGGCCGAAAAACAGCAGCCAGGCATATTTGTATGAATCATTAGTCAAGGATATTATCGAAGACAAAAGCGCCACCTTCAAGGAGACAGACAAGCATTATGTGTTTGAAACAAAAACAAGATACCAAAATAGCAAGATGCTTCCTTACCAGACGATCACGTTCAATAAGAGAGACCTTTCCCCTGTGAGTGTCAAGGTGATGGATTCCGACCGCAACGCCTTGGTGACAGTCGATTTCTCAAAGGTAAAATTTAATACATCGTTTGACAACGACGCATTCGATATGAAGAAAAATATGACAGGCGCTCAATTAGAGGTGCCGGTCATGGGCAAAGAAGATAAAGGATTTGCGGTTAAGTACCCGTCCTTTGAATTGGATGGAGTCAAGCTGACTGACGAAGCGAAGCTGGATACAGAGGATGGAAAGAGAGTCGTCCTGACCTACGAAGGGGAAAAGAGCTATACTTTGATCCAGGAAAAGGCTGAAGTTGTACAGACACTTCTTGTTTCAAAAAGTATCAATGGTGAGCCTGTTGACCTGGGATATACCGTGGGGGCAATGACTGACAACACAATTTCCTGGACGCATAATGGAATCGATTACTTGCTTGCGTCAGAAAATTTATCTGCCGCTGAAATGGTGAAGGTAGCAAGGTCAGTCGACGTAGCGGCTACAAAATAATGAGCAGGCCCCGGCTAAGCTTTCATTTGCTTGTGCTTTCGGAGAGGCACTCTATGAAAAGGGAGCCGGGCCTCTATGTTTTCAGATCATAGTCGAGGGATTGGCAGTTGGTTTATTTCTGGAAAATAAACTCTTACCTTCGCTTTCTCCTTTAAATTATATATATAATTGTCTATAATGTGGACATTGGAGTGTTCAGAAGCAGTTTACGCATGATAGAAGGAAGGTTTAAGAGTTGGAAACCGAAATGTTCCACAGAGATACCTGGGCTGAAATAAATTTAGACAATTTGTACCATAATGTAGCGTCTATGCGAAAGCATGTTTCCCCAGACGCAAAATTGTTTGCGGTTGTAAAGGCCAATGCCTATGGGCACGGTGATTATGAAGTTGCTCAAACAGCGTTGGAAGCGGGAGCGGATTATCTTGCTGTCGCCTTTTTGGATGAGGCACTTGCCCTTCGGAAAAAGGGAATCGATGCGCCTATCCTGGTGTTAGGGGCCACGAGACCGGAGAGTGTTAATCTTGCGGCCGATTTTAATATTGCACTAACCGTATTTCAGCAAGAATGGGTTGACCGCGCCAAGGAAGTAATTGGTAAAGGGGAATTCCTTCGCCTGCATATCAAGTGTGATACTGGCATGGGAAGGCTAGGCGTTCGAACCGAAATGGAACTGACCGAGCTTGAGAATGTAATAAGGCCTGTTCCCGAGTTCATGTTAGAAGGTATTTATACTCATTTCGCTACAGCGGATGAACTAGATAGCGAATACTATGATAAACAGGTAAAAGGCTTTAATCGACTGCTGTCCAGCCTATCAGAAAGGCCGTCGATTGTCCACGCAAGCAACAGTGCTTCCGCATTGAGACACCCGGACAATGATTTCTCGGCAATAAGAATGGGCATTACCATGTATGGATTGACTCCTTCATTGGAAATTAAAGATTCGCTTCCTATAGAGTTAAAACAGGTCATGTCGTTAAAAACAAAGATTGTTCACGTGAAAGAGCTTTCCGGGGGAGAGAGCATAAGTTATGGAGCTGCGTATACAGCCCCCGGACGGGAGTGGGTGGCTACATTGCCGGTAGGCTATGCTGATGGCTGGCTTAGGAAGCTGCAGGGCTTCGAGGTACTGGCCAACGGTAAACGGGTACCGATTGTAGGGAGAATTTGTATGGACCAGTGCATGGTCAGGCTCCCTGAGTTTATGCCGGTCGGCACAGAAGTAACATTAATTGGCCAAGCTGGGGATAAGTTTATTTCAATGGACGAAATTGCCGTTAAAATGGAAACGATAAATTATGAGGTTCCATGCATCATTACGAACAGGGTTCCAAGGGTGTATCTCCGGTCTGGAAGAGTCAAGAGAATACTGAACCCTCTATTACTGGAAGAAAATAACAAGTTGGGTATTTGAGGGTACGAACATGAATAATAATAAGACTTTTATGCTGATAATAATATAGAGTCCCGAATATACTCTTTGCATGGCAGCGATTTAATGGTAATATGGAAAAGGATATATAATAAGGTGTGTAGTGATGGTGGAGGTGTATGTTTGTGTCTGAATCCAGCGCAACTAGAGAGATATTAATTCGATTACCTCAAAATTTTTTATCCGAATTAGATGGGTATGTTAGAGAAGAGAATGTAAATCGCAGTGAACTTATTTATCGTGCGACGAAAATCTACCTTCGCGAACGTAAAAAAAGAGAATTTCGTGAATCTATGAAACGTGGTTACATTGAAATGGCAGCCATTAACTTGACAATTGCATCTGAAGCATTTTTGGCAGAATATGAGGCCGAACATTGTGTCGAACGTTTAGTCAGCGGAGGATGAACCTTTGATTGTTGTTAAGCGTGGTGACGTATACTTCGCAGACCTGTCTCCGGTTGTCGGTTCAGAGCAAGGTGGAACTCGTCCGGTACTGATCATTCAAAATGATATAGGCAACCGCTTTAGTCCTACTGTGATTGTGGCAGCGATAACGGCGCAGATTCAAAAGGCCAAACTGCCTACGCATGTTGAGATTAATGCCAAAAAATATGGATTTGAACGTGATTCAGTCATCCTTTTAGAACAAATACGCACCATTGACAAACAGCGTTTAACCGATAAGATTACTCATCTCGATGAAGCGATGATGCAAAAAGTCCAAGATGCCTTGCAAATTAGTTTAGGTCTTGTAGAATTTTAATTAACCTATCAGACGAAAAGTTCGTCGTTTTTATAATTTAATACACAAAAAACAGTAAGATAAAACAGCTCCGATATACGAGGAGCTGTTTTTTTATTAATAATCGGAACCGCCTTGATGTATCGGGGACATTCTTAAGGCGCCAGTCCCCGGTAAAATTGGTTTCACAGTTTTCTAGAGCAGGATCAATATGACTTTGCGCAAAAAGTTAAGGGTCCGGTCAAATATGTTGAGTAAAATTGCAGGGAAAACAGTATCATTTGACGAATGAAAGTGATAAATATTATAGTGAAAAAGTGGGGAAGTACAACAATTTTTTATATATATATTTAATGCATTTTTCTTGAAACTGAGCAGAAATTAAGTCGGAAGATATAAAAATTTTGGCACAAGGGAACGGAGTGCAATTCAAAGTTACATACTGCCACCGGCACTGACGGGCTTGTGTTTGCTGTGCAGAGGTATGCTCAGAATGGGAGGATATTATGAATCAATTGGTTTACAGTTATATCAGGGAGAACCAGGAGAGTATACTGGATGAGTGGATGCAAAGGATGAAGGAGACTGCAGATGAGCGCCTGATTAAAGTGGTTTCCGACCAGATGTTCACCCGAACCAGCAGTGAGTTCATTGATATAATTGTCCTTAATCTTGAGAGGAATAAGGAGGAATTTGCTAATAAGCTGTCAGATTTTGCGGAGAAAGTTGTGCAGCTTGGCTGGCCGCTAACATTTGTGGATGAGGGTCTGCGAAAATTCAATGTCATTGTGTTTGAAGGTATGGTAAGGGTGGGAATGGTAAATCCGGAAAATCAGATTGACATTCTTACCGGTCTTGAAGAATGGTCTGCACCCATGAGCAGCGAAATTATCAATATATACACCCAAACATGGGAAAGAACGGTGTGGCTTCAAAAGATAGCCCTTCAGGAGCTGTCAGCCCCTCTGATTCCCGTTCTGGAAGGCATCACTGTCATGCCCCTCGTGGGCACAATAGATACAGAGAGGGCTAAACAGATAATGGAAAACCTGTTAAATGGGGCTGTTAAACACCGCTCTGAGGTGGTGTTGATAGATATTACAGGTGTACCTGTAGTCGATACCATGGTGGCACACCACATCATTCAGGCGGCCGAAGCGGTTCGCCTGGTGGGGGCAAAATGCATGCTGTGTGGAATCCGCCCTGAAATTGCCCAGACGATTGTCAACCTGGGTATTAATTTAAATGAAGTTATCACGAAGAATTCGTTGAAAAAAGGAATTGAAGCAGCCTTAGAGTTGACTAGCCGTAAGATAGTCGAGGTGGGTGAATAGAATGAGAATACCAATTTTAAAATTATATGATTGTCTGCTTGTATCAATACAATGGGAACTTGATGACGCTACAGCACTTCAATTCCAGGAGGATCTGCTACATAAAATTCACGAAACGAGTGCAAACGGTGTAGTAATTGACATCACTTCCATCGACTTTATCGACTCCTTTATAGCGAAGGTGCTGGGCGATGTATTCAGCATGTCCAAACTAATGGGTGCGAAAGTCGTAATAACGGGGATCCAGCCGGCTGTAGCGATTACACTTATCGAATTAGGGATCAGCCTTGATGATGTTCTTACAGCACTAGATTTAGAGAAAGGCCTGGAGAAACTACAACAGGAATTGGGGGAATGATGTATGGACCAATCCTGTGTAAAAATTATAAATGAGTGGGACATCGTGGCTGCGCGCCAGCTTGGGCGCAATGTTGCGAAGGAGCTGGGGTTCGGCACAGTGGACCAGGCTAGAATCACCACAGCAATCAGTGAACTTGCAAGGAATATTTATTTATATGCCGGGCAGGGCATAGTATGCATAGAGAAAATATTTGATGGCGGGAGATCGGGAGTCAAGATTTTAGCTGCCGATGAAGGGCCCGGCATCCAGGACATCCGCAAAGTCATGGAGGATGGATATACGACTTCCGGTGGATTGGGAGCGGGTCTCCCGGGAGTGAAACGTCTTATGGATGATTTCGATATTGAATCGACGCCAGGAAAAGGCACGAAGATTACTGCTACGAAATGGCTCCGTTAGGGGGAGAAAGCATGGATATCAGAGAGAACATGGAAGAAAAGTACCGTGAAGCTCTCTCCACATATTTAAAAGAACAGACTGAACAAGCGCTATACCAGGGCCAAAAATTAAGCCGGAAAACAATTGAGCATAAGGTATCGCCTGAAGAAATTATAAACTTCCATAAGGGTGTATTGATGGATATTTTTCCTGAAACACCCGGGGAAGTTCTTCATTCCCTTGACTTCCTTTTAGAGGTTATGATGGGATATGGCATTGCATACAGGGAACATCAAAGCCTGCGCCACCAGCAGCAGGAACTGAAATCGGAAATAGAAATTGCTGCAAATGTCCAGCACACGCTTCTGGAAACCAGCATTCCCGATGTAGATGGACTGGAAATCGGGGCTATAAGTGTTCCTGCAAGACAAATGAATGGAGACTATTATCACTTTGTACAGGATGAAAGTGAATGCGTTGGCATAGGTATTGCGGATGTAATTGGGAAGGGGATTCCTGCAGCATTATGTATGTCTATGATCAAATACGCCATGGACAGCCTGCCGGAGCATCGCCACGCCCCGAGCAGTGTGCTTGAAAGTTTGAACAGGGTGGTGGAACATAATGTTGATCCAAGTATGTTCATCACCATGTTTTATGGTCTTTATAATCCTCATAACCATATATTTTCTTACGCTTCAGCAGGCCATGAGCCGGGTTTCTATTATGAAGCCTCCACGGGAACATTTAAGGACCTGGATGCTAAAGGATTATTGCTGGGCGTAGACAAAAAAACAAAATACAGGCAGTACGAAAAACAGGTTGAGCCGGGAGACATGATTGTCCTCTTGTCTGATGGCGTGACAGAATGCAGAACAAGTGAAGGGTTTATCGAAAGAGAAACCCTAGTTGAATATATACACAAAAACATTCACCTAAGCGCACAGGAAATTGTAAATAATATTTATAAAGAGCTAGAGAAGCTCCAGCATTTCCAATTGAGGGACGATTTTACATTGATCATTTTAAAAAGAGACGTTTGATTGTTGCTTTTCTGGGTAAATATTAATTGGAATGAGTTCAAAAAGGTGGGTCCAAGTACATGAATATAACGATTGATGTTAAAGATATAAATTCAACTGTCGAAGTACAAGTAAAAGGTGAAATCGACGCCTATACTGCACCTAAATTGCGTGAATCACTTTTTCCGCTCTCGGAGCAGGAAGGAGTGTCAATGGTGGTCGATTTGAGTGAAGTAAATTATATGGACAGTACAGGACTAGGTGTTTTCGTAGGATTATTCAAAAGTGTCCGAGCCCATGATGGACAATTTAAGCTTGTTGGGCTGTCGGAACGCCTGCGTCGTCTGTTCGACATCACTGGCCTTGCGGATATTATCGATATTAAAAGTGATGCAGAGGGTGGGTTAGCATGAACCAAGCATATGACTACATCGAAATGAAAATACCTGCCAAGCCTGATTTTATCGGCGTGATCCGCTTGACACTTTCTGGTATAGCAAGCCGGATGGGTTTTTCATATGACGATATTGAAGATTTGAAAATTGCAACAAGTGAAGCTTGTACGAATGCAGTACAGCATGCATATAAGGAATCCGAAAAAGGCGAAGTTAAAATTGCTTTCGGACTTTATGAGGACCGATTAGAGGTCATGGTTTCAGACAATGGGAAAAGCTGTGATTTTGATGATGTACGCCAGGGTCTCGGCCCTTACGAAAATGGGCAGAATGTTGAATTCCTAAGAGAAGGAGGCTTGGGCCTTTACCTCATCGAAACCCTAATGGACGAAGTTAAAATACATCAGCATGACGGGGTTACGGTATTTATGACTAAGTTCTTAGAAGGAGAGCAGGTGGAGATGGATGCAAAAACACTCTCAACCTAATCAATCGACGAAAGAACAAGTCAATGAATGGATAAAAGCGTATCAGCTTCACCAAGATGAGGAAGCCCAAAGTCAACTAGTCCTGCATTATCAAAGCTTAGTCGAAACTATCTCCCGCAAGTACTCAAAAGGAAAATCATATCATGAAGATATTATCCAGGTTGGCATGATTGGCCTCCTGGGAGCGATCCGCCGTTACGATGAGTCCTTTGGCAAAAGCTTCGAGGCTTTTGCTGTACCTACCATAATAGGCGAAATAAAAAGGTTTTTGCGAGATAAGACCTGGAGTGTCCATGTACCGCGAAGAATCAAGGAACTAGGCCCAAAAATTAAAGCTACCGTTGAAGAACTGACTACGGTTCTGCACCGCTCTCCAAGAATAGATGAAATTGCCAACCATCTTGAAGTTGCCGAGGAAGAAGTTTTGGAGGCGATGGAGATGGGCAAAAGTTATCAGGCTCTGTCTGTCGATCATTCTATTGAAGCGGATTCGGATGGCGGCACTGTTACCTTGCTCGATATCTTTGGGAACGTGGACGAAGGATTTGAACGTGTTAACCAGAGGTTGGTACTCGAAAAGGTATTGCATGTGTTAAGTGATAGAGAAAAGAAAATTATTCAGTATACGTACCTTGAAAACTTAAGCCAGAAAGAAGCCGGCGAACGACTTGGCATCTCTCAAATGCACGTCTCGCGGCTTCAGCGAAGAGCGATCAAAAAACTTCAAGAAGCAATCAATGCCGAAAACAATTCGGAGTTTGTTCAATGATCAAAGAAATTCTCAGGGAAGACAGGATAGAAGTACTGGTTTCCCAGTCTTCGAAGAATGACATGCCATATTGCGGCGATGGATATTTTTTCATTAACACAGAAGATTATTTCTTGTGTGTACTGGCTGACGGATTAGGGAGCGGAAAATTCGCATATGAATCATCATTTGCGGTAACAGAGGAAGCAAAAAAGTATCATGACAAAGGCGTTGAATCATTGATGGCCATCTGCAACAGCACTCTTGTTAATAAAAGGGGTGCAGCGGTGTCCGTGCTTAAGCTTTATTATGATACAAAGGAATTTGTTTATAGCTCTGTTGGCAATATCCGATTCTTTCTTTATAATCCGGAATCAGACAAACTTGTCTATCCCTTACCTGTAACTGGCTACTTATCGGGCAGACAACAAAAGTATCACACGCAGAGATTTAAATACGAGCCCAATGCTAAATTTATTCTGCATTCGGACGGCCTTCAGCTTCAAGGAGCAAAAGCGATTCTTAAAACTTATAGTTCTTTAGAGCAAAATGCCAAAGTCATCTTACAAAATAATCCGATACATTCGGATGATACTACGTTAATACTTGGAAGCTTACTATCATAACTTATGATGGTAAGCTTTTTTATTTCATAACAACATACTGCCCGAAGCTTGTGTGGGTAAAATGTATGGAGAATAGCGTGCTGAAAGCAGATTTGATAGACTATATACATATCTATATGCTGGAGGATAAATATGAACGCAGAAATAGACCATTTACAAGCGGTGGTATCACAAATTGCGAAAGAAATGACTCTGAAAATAAACCAGGTAAAAAACGTTATTAATTTACTTCAGGAAGGCAATACTGTTCCATTCATTGCGCGTTATAGGAAGGAACTGACAGGATCGCTGGATGAGGTCCAATTACGCAATGTTATGGAACGTTGGAATTATCTTGAAAACCTTAGAACCAGAAAAACAGAGGTAATCAGGCTGATCGACGAGCAGGGCAAGCTTACTCCTGAGCTTAGGGAGCAAATCTCAATTGCCGGTAAATTGCAGGAAGTAGAAGATTTATATCGTCCCTTTAAACAAAAAAGACGAACGAAGGCGACGGCAGCTAAAGAAAAAGGACTGGAGCCGCTGGCTGCATGGATGTTGCAATTTCCACCAAGTCCGGGTCTGGAACAAAAGGCACAAGATTTCATATCTGAAGACGTTCCATCTGAAGCTGATGCTATTGCCGGAGCCAAGGATATTATCGCTGAACAGCTGGCGGATGATGCAGAGATAAGAAAATGGATACGTGCTGAAATAATTAAAAATGGACATGTTGTTTCTACGGTAAAGCAAAAAGAGAACGATGAGAAGAAGATTTTTGAGATGTACTATGAATACGAGGAACCTGTTCAAAAGATTGTTCCCCATAGAGTATTGGCGCTAAATCGCGGTGAAAAGGAAGAGGTTTTGCGCATTGCGGTCAGGCCTAAAACTGAACTGATCCTCGCGTATCTAGAGAATAAAATAATTAAAAATCCGGATTCCACAATGGCGAAAACGGTGAGGGATGCAGTGGAAGACAGCTTCAAACGACTAATCATGCCCTCGGTGGAACGGGAAATTAGAAAGGAATTAACAGAGAAGGCTGAGGATCAGGCCATACATATTTTTTCAGAAAACCTCCGAAACCTTTTGCTTCAGCCGCCTTTAAAAGGACAGGTTGTTCTTGCGGTAGACCCTGCTTATCGCACAGGTTGCAAGCTGGCGGTGGTTGATGAAACCGGAAAAGTTATGGATATAAGTGTAATTTATCCTCATCCTCCCGTTTCGAAAACGAAAGAAGCACAAACCAAGCTATCCGCCATGCTAAGACAATACAAAGTAGATATAGTAGCAATCGGCAATGGAACAGCATCTAGAGAAACAGAGCAATTTGTTGCTGACACATTAAAAGAGGTACAGGGATCTATCTCCTATATCATTGTCAATGAAGCTGGGGCTAGCGTATATTCTGCATCAGATATAGCCAGACAGGAATTTCCGGACCTTCAAGTGGAACAGAGAAGTGCTGTTTCCATAGGCAGGCGCCTTCAGGACCCATTAGCTGAATTGGTTAAAATCGATCCGAAGTCAGTTGGGGTAGGCCAATACCAGCATGACGTATCGCAAAAGAAATTATCTGATTCGCTGACGTTTGTGGTAGAAACTGCCGTCAATCAGGTGGGAGTAAACGTTAATACCGCTTCTCCTTCCTTATTGCAGTACGTGGCAGGTTTGTCCAAATCAGTGGCACAAAACATCGTAAAGCAGAGAGAGGAAGATGGCAAGTTTACAAGCAGAGCAGACTTAAAGGGCATCCCCCGCTTAGGAGCGAAAACATACGAGCAATGTATCGGTTTCTTAAGGATCATTGACGGTTCGGAGCCATTAGATCGAACTTCCATTCATCCTGAAAATTACGCAGCGGTTAACAAATTGTTAAAGAAGCTTGGTTTTACAAGGAGTGACCTTGGCACAGAACAGCTTAAAAAAGAACTTTCTGTGGTGGATAGGGTTACTTTGGCACAAGATTTAGATATAGGAGAAATTACATTAAAGGATATTATTGATGCGCTTATCAAACCAGGGAGAGACCCGAGGGACGAGCTTCCAAAACCGCTTTTAAAACAGGATGTATTAAAGATGGAAGACCTTAAGACGGGAATGGAGCTGCAAGGCACAGTGCGAAATGTGGTGGATTTTGGTGCATTTGTTGATATCGGAGTAAAACAAGATGGGTTAGTCCATATTTCCAAGCTCAGCAATAAATACGTAAAACATCCCCTTGATATCGTATCAGTTGGAGATGTTGTGACTGTATGGGTGGAGCAGGTAGATGTCAATAAACAAAGAGTTTCTTTGTCAATGCTGCCTCCTAAATAATTATCCATTCACCTTCGGATACTATCTGAAGGTGATTTTTGTACTTTCCATGAAGATTCAAATATTTGTCTTCCGAAGGTAAAAGAACCAGCATTGGTTGAGCATTTTTATCTGGGATGTATCCTTATCAAAATAAGCCTTTCTCATTTGTTTTTCAAACCATCTTGGCATGGTATGACCTCCTGAATATTTTTGATGGCCCCAGAGATCAAGAGTTAAAGGGCTGCCGTAGCTGCTGCTGTTTCTTTGAAAATTTAGCTGCGAATCAATGGATTGATAAGCATTCGCTTAACATTTATTTATTAATTGTATGTTATAATAGTTTGTCATGTTCCTGTAGGAAAGGGGAAAACCGTTGGATAATACAGAACTGCAGATTTTAGTTGAGAATATTTCCAGCGAGTTCTTTGGGAAACCATTTATTCATAAGGCGAGGTTTAACCCAAGATTAAGAACGACTGGCGGCCGCTATTTGTTGAGTTCACATGATATCGAAATAAATAAAAAGTATCTAGAAGAGTATGGAACAGAAGAATTGATCGGAATTATTAAACATGAACTATGTCATTATCATCTTCATTTAGAAAAAAGGGGCTATAAACACAGGGACGCGGATTTTCGCAGGTTACTGGCAGAAGTCGGTGCTCCGCGTTTTTGTACCGCACTTCCCGAGAGTGAAAAGAGAACATCCAGGAAGGTGCTAATTTACAGATGCTCTGGATGCGGACAAACCTTTACGAGAAGAAGAAGGATTAATACAAGCAGATATGTTTGTGGAAAATGCCGAGGAAGTTTACAATTCTTCAAGGAAATCAAATAGCTGTCTACAAAGAAACGAAAAAAATATTATAAAAGTGTTGACTTTCTTACTTAGGCTCCTTATAATCATAAGAGTCGACAAAACAACACGGCGTTGAAACAAAGGGTTGTGAGCGACTTGTCTCTTATAGAGTTATAAACTATTCCGCAGTAGCTCAGTGGTAGAGCATTCGGCTGTTAACCGAACGGTCGTAGGTTCGAGTCCTACCTGCGGAGCCATCTTTTGGGGAAGTACTCAAGAGGCTGAAGAGGCGCCCCTGCTAAGGGTGTAGGTCGCGTAAGCGGCGCGAGGGTTCAAATCCCTCCTTCTCCGCCATTTTCTTCAATTAAGCACAGCGAATATCATGGCCCCTTGGTCAAGCGGTTAAGACACCGCCCTTTCACGGCGGTAACACGGGTTCGAATCCCGTAGGGGTCACTTTTTTAAAAAAAGCAAAACATTTGGTTTTGTAGCTAGACATTTATTTAAACAACTTCTGGTCCCGTGGTGTAGCGGTTAACATGCCTGCCTGTCACGCAGGAGATCGCGGGTTCGATTCCCGTCGGGACCGCCATTTTTTATCTGGAAGAAAGCAACACTTGAAACCATATCTTTTACATGGTACATTTAATTCCTGTGATTTTTCATTGGGCTATAGCCAAGCGGTAAGGCAACGGACTTTGACTCCGTCATGCGTTGGTTCGAATCCAGCTAGCCCAGCCATGTGAGCCATTAGCTCAGTCGGTAGAGCATCTGACTTTTAATCAGAGGGTCGAAGGTTCGAGTCCTTCATGGCTCACCATTATAATAATGCGGGTGTGGCGGAATTGGCAGACGCACCAGACTTAGGATCTGGCGCCGCAAGGCGTGGGGGTTCGACTCCCTTCACCCGCACCACTAATTACCAGTTGATTTCATTTAGGAAATTGGCTATGATAGTATATACCGCTATACGCGGTCGTGGCGGAATGGCAGACGCGCTAGGTTGAGGGCCTAGTGGGGGAAACCCCGTGGAGGTTCAAGTCCTCTCGGCCGCACCAAATAGAACGAAATTCAAGCGCCCGTAGCTCAATTGGATAGAGCGTCTGACTACGGATCAGAAGGTTATGGGTTCGACTCCTTTCGGGCGCGCCATATGCGGGAAGTAGCTCAGCTTGGTAGAGCACTTGGTTTGGGACCAAGGGGTCGCAGGTTCGAATCCTGTCTTCCCGACCAGGCCAAAACAAGTAATTCTTTATTCAATATTATGCGGGTGTAGTTTAATGGTAAAACCTCAGCCTTCCAAGCTGATGTCGTGAGTTCGATTCTCATCACCCGCTCCATTATTGCTCTTTGAAAACTGAACAAAACAAGCGCCAGATTCTTGTTTCTTCTATAAGAAATAAGACGTCTAAATAATAGTGAGTACACACTTTAAAAGTACAAGAGTTAAGGATCATCGGCTAAGATCGTCACGTCCTGTGACAACGCCGATGTTAGCACATCCATGTGCGTCACAAATTCTATCGGAGAGTTTGATCCTGGCTCAGGACGAACGCTGGCGGCGTGCCTAATACATGCAAGTCGAGCGGACAGAAGGGAGCTTGCTCCCGGAAGTCAGCGGCGGACGGGTGAGTAACACGTGGGCAACCTGCCTGTAAGACTGGGATAACTTCGGGAAACCGGAGCTAATACCGGATAGGTTCTTCCCCCGCATGGGGGAGGATGGAAAGACGGTTTCGGCTGTCACTTACAGATGGGCCCGCGGCGCATTAGCTAGTTGGTGGGGTAATGGCCCACCAAGGCGACGATGCGTAGCCGACCTGAGAGGGTGATCGGCCACACTGGGACTGAGACACGGCCCAGACTCCTACGGGAGGCAGCAGTAGGGAATCTTCCGCAATGGACGAAAGTCTGACGGAGCAACGCCGCGTGAGCGAAGAAGGCCTTCGGGTCGTAAAGCTCTGTTGTCAGGGAAGAACAAGTGCCAGAGTAACTGCTGGCACCTTGACGGTACCTGACCAGAAAGCCACGGCTAACTACGTGCCAGCAGCCGCGGTAATACGTAGGTGGCAAGCGTTGTCCGGAATTATTGGGCGTAAAGCGCGCGCAGGCGGTCCTTTAAGTCTGATGTGAAAGCCCACGGCTCAACCGTGGAGGGTCATTGGAAACTGGGGGACTTGAGTGCAGAAGAGGAGAGTGGAATTCCACGTGTAGCGGTGAAATGCGTAGAGATGTGGAGGAACACCAGTGGCGAAGGCGACTCTCTGGTCTGTAACTGACGCTGAGGCGCGAAAGCGTGGGGAGCGAACAGGATTAGATACCCTGGTAGTCCACGCCGTAAACGATGAGTGCTAAGTGTTAGAGGGTTTCCGCCCTTTAGTGCTGCAGCAAACGCATTAAGCACTCCGCCTGGGGAGTACGGCCGCAAGGCTGAAACTCAAAGGAATTGACGGGGGCCCGCACAAGCGGTGGAGCATGTGGTTTAATTCGAAGCAACGCGAAGAACCTTACCAGGTCTTGACATCCTCTGACTTCCCTAGAGATAGGGCGTTCCCCTTCGGGGGACAGAGTGACAGGTGGTGCATGGTTGTCGTCAGCTCGTGTCGTGAGATGTTGGGTTAAGTCCCGCAACGAGCGCAACCCTTGATCTTAGTTGCCAGCATTCAGTTGGGCACTCTAAGGTGACTGCCGGTGACAAACCGGAGGAAGGTGGGGATGACGTCAAATCATCATGCCCCTTATGACCTGGGCTACACACGTGCTACAATGGATGGTACAAAGGGCAGCGAAGCCGCGAGGCCGAGCCAATCCCATAAAGCCATTCTCAGTTCGGATTGCAGGCTGCAACTCGCCTGCATGAAGCCGGAATCGCTAGTAATCGCGGATCAGCATGCCGCGGTGAATACGTTCCCGGGCCTTGTACACACCGCCCGTCACACCACGAGAGTTTGTAACACCCGAAGTCGGTGAGGTAACCTTTTGGAGCCAGCCGCCTAAGGTGGGACAGATGATTGGGGTGAAGTCGTAACAAGGTAGCCGTATCGGAAGGTGCGGCTGGATCACCTCCTTTCTAAGGATATAAAGGCGTTGGCGCTTATGTTTTGTTCAGTTTTGAAAGAAGCAATTCTTTCAAACCAATAATTACCTTACAGTTCTCATAACGAATGTGTTATGATGGGCAAGTCGCTTTCGCGACATTAGGTAATGAACATTGTTCTTTGAAAACTAGATAACAGTAATAAGGCAAATTTTTTGCGTCAATTTTCAAAACACCGAGATGTAAAAACTGATAATTTGTCAGGACCGAGGGATTCGAGGAAGCAATCGAGCGAGCACCGGAGCGTATTACACATACGTGAGGAGTGAGCGAGTGAAGCTGACGAAGAAGGCCGACGGTCATCACAAATTAGCAATGGTTAAGTTAGAAAGGGCGCACGGTGGATGCCTTGGCACTAGGAGCCGATGAAGGACGGGACTAACACCGATATGCTTCGGGGAGCTGTAAGTAAGCTTTGATCCGGAGATTTCCGAATGGGGAAACCCGCTGCCCGTAATGGGGCAGTATCCTTACCTGAATAAATAGGGTATGGAAGGCAGACCCGGGGAACTGAAACATCTAAGTACCCGGAGGAAGAGAAAGCAAACGCGATTTCCTGAGTAGCGGCGAGCGAAACGGAATTAGCCCAAACCAGAAGGCTTGCCTTCTGGGGTTGTAGGACACTCTATATGGAGTTACAAAGGAACGGGGTAGATGAAGAGGCCTGGAAAGGCCCGTCAGAGAAGGTAAAAACCCTGTAGTCGAAACTTCGTTCCCTCCTGAGTGGATCCTGAGTACGGCGGGACACGTGAAATCCCGTCGGAAGCAGGGAGGACCATCTCCCAAGGCTAAATACTCCCTAGTGACCGATAGTGAACCAGTACCGTGAGGGAAAGGTGAAAAGCACCCCGGAAGGGGAGTGAAACAGATCCTGAAACCGTGTGCCTACAAGTAGTCAGAGCCCTATGGTCTTTTTAAGACAACGGGTGATGGCGTGCCTTTTGTAGAATGAACCGGCGAGTTACGATTTCATGCAAGGTTAAGTTGATGAGACGGAGCCGCAGCGAAAGCGAGTCTGAACAGGGCGAATGAGTATGAGGTCGTAGACCCGAAACCAGGTGATCTACCCATGTCCAGGGTGAAGTTCAGGTAACACTGAATGGAGGCCCGAACCCACGCACGTTGAAAAGTGCGGGGATGAGGTGTGGGTAGCGGA
>NZ_CP143547.1:360000-557500 GCF_046237635.1 Peribacillus sedimenti
AACCCGAAGGTCGCAGGTTCAAATCCTGTCCCCGCAATCGTCAAAAAGCGAAACGTTGTTTCGCTTTTTTTTATGTCCAAATGGTGCAGTCAATGGATGATTTGTTTTACCACGCAAAAAAAGGTAAACTATCCATATACTTGTTTGCCTATCAAACAAACATAATGTCAATTAACATAAAAGGTGAGTTTATGCAGTCATACGAATTTATCTCTAATAGTGAACAAGAGACTGGTGAGCTGGCAAGGAGGATTGCAGAAATAGTCGTTCCTGGTGATGTCATCGCCCTTGAAGGGGATTTGGGGGCTGGGAAAACGGCTTTTACTAAAGGTATTGCGCAAGGCCTGGGAATAACGCGAACTGTTAACAGCCCCACTTTCACTATTATTAAAGAGTATCACGGCAAAATGCCGTTATATCACATGGATGTCTATCGAGTAAGTGATGATGAAGAGGACTTAGGATTTGATGAGTACTTTGAAGGACCAGGGCTTACAGTCATTGAGTGGGCACATTTAATAAAGGATCAGCTCCCTTCTGAACTTTTGACCATTTATATTTACAGGACCGGGGATACTAGCAGACGCTTGGTTTTGGAACCACAAGGTGAGAGATACCATAGATTATGTAAGGAGATTCTTTGATGAAGGTGCTAGCCATTGATACATCGAATTATGCTTTAGGCATAGCTTTAACTCAACAAGATACAATATTGGGCGAGTATATAACTAATATGAAAATCAATCATTCTGTCCGTGTTATGCCTGCGATTGAACAATTATTAAAGGATTGTGATACGGTTGCGGCTGATTTGGATAAGATTGTTGTGGCAAAAGGCCCTGGTTCCTATACTGGTGTCCGAATAGGCGTGACTATTGCCAAAACGCTGGCATGGACATTAAATATTCCTTTATCCGGAGTTTCCAGCCTGGAAGCATTGGCTGCCAGTGGACGATACTTTGATGGGCTGATTTCTCCATTATTTGATGCCAGGCGAGGACAGTTATATACAGGTTTATATCAATACAAGAACGACCGTCTGGAGTCCATACTAGAGGATACCAATATTCTGAATACGGATTGGGCGGAGCAGCTAAATGGATATAATGAAAAGGTATTATTTCTAGGATCAGATATAGAACTGCACCGGGAGCCACTGACGGAAATACTTGAAAATAAGGCAGTGTTTTCCCCTGTGCAGCTGAATAATCCAAGGCCGGGGGAACTTGCCTTTTTGGGAATGGAACGACCAAATGAAGATATCCACAGCTTTGTGCCAAATTATCTGCGTTTAGCCGAAGCAGAGGCTAAATGGCTTGAGAAGCACGGTAAATAAACAAAGGAAGAGGACAATCGCTGATGAATAATACGATGACTTTTCGGTATATGAGAGAAGAGGATATTGATCAGATTTTGATTGTAGAGAAGCTCTCGTTTACAATGCCATGGAGCAGGGATGCCTTTTATAATGAACTGCATCACAACCAATTTGCCAAATACATTGTACTAGAGGACGAGGGGAAAATAGTAGGGTATTGCGGCGCATGGCTGGTCATAGACGAGGCCCATATTACAAATATAGCCATACTGCCGGAGTACCGGGGCAAGAAGCTGGGGGAAGCCCTTTTGCTTAAAATGATGGAAATCGCGAAGAGACATGGTATTATACGAATGACTTTGGAAGTAAGGGTCAGCAATGTTGTCGCTCAGCGCCTGTACGAAAAACTTGGATTCCAAAGAGGAGGAATCCGGAAAAATTACTATACCGATAATCTTGAAGATGCTTATGTTATGTGGGTGAATATATAGTGAAAGACCTAATGGTACTAGGAATCGAAACCAGCTGCGATGAAACAGCGGCAGCAGTCATTAAAAACGGAACTGAAATAGTAAGCAATGTGGTTGCGTCCCAAATAGAAAGCCATAAACGTTTTGGAGGAGTAGTCCCTGAGATAGCATCCCGGCATCATGTTGAACAAATGACAATAGTGCTTGAGGAAGCACTGAACCAGGCTGGGATTACATACTCCGAATTAGATGCGATTGCAGTGACAGAAGGGCCTGGATTGGTAGGGGCCCTCCTTATTGGTGTCAATGCCGCCAAAGCGGTAGCGTTTGCCCATAATATCCCGCTGGTAGGAGTACATCATATTGCCGGACATATATATGCAAACAGACTTACTGCCGAAATGAAATTTCCTGCTTTATCTCTTGTTGTTTCTGGAGGGCATACGGAACTTGTGCTGCTTGAGGAACATGGCTCTTTTAAAGTGATTGGAGAAACAAGAGATGATGCTGCAGGAGAGGCTTATGACAAAGTAGCAAGAACTTTGAATCTTCCATATCCGGGAGGACCACATATTGATCGCCTTGCGCATGAAGGCAGTCCAGTTATACCGCTTCCGCGTGCGTGGCTGGAAGGATCCTATGATTTTAGCTTCAGCGGTTTAAAATCTGCAGTGATTAATACCCTGCACAATGCAGAACAGCGTGGGGAGAAGATTAATCCGGCGGACCTTGCTGCCAGCTTTCAAGAAAGTGTCATTGATGTCCTGGTATCCAAGACCGTTAAGGCTGCCCAAGAATATAATGTGAAGCAGGTTCTGCTGGCTGGCGGAGTAGCGGCAAATAAGGGCTTGCGGAATGCCTTAACGGAGGCTTTCGCTTCCATGCCAGAAAGGGAATTAATTATTCCCCCCTTGTACCTCTGTACAGATAACGCTGCGATGATAGGTGCAGCAGGAAGTGTTTTATTTGAGCAGGGTAAAAGGTCAAATCTGGCTTTGAATGGAAATCCCGGATTAGATCTGCAGCAAATGTAAGAAAGCTGTGGATAATTTAAGCATATGACTAAGATCTGACATCTTAAAACATGTCAGATCTTTTTTTGTGGACAACTTTTAAAATTCTGATAAAAACACATGTGAATAACTGGTGATTTTGTGGATAAATAGCATAATAAATGTGGATGGTGTGGAAAAGTATAAAAGATGCTGTATCAATAACCCCCAGGCTGTGAACAAGTCAGTGGATAACTACAAATAAAAACCGAAGCTTCAATGCTTCGGTTTATCGTGCATGTATCTAACTGTTAATCTCTTCGAGTTCAGCCCATTCTTCCAGAAGGGTGTCGATCTCCGCTTGCGTGCTATCAAGCTTCTGTTGAATCTGAAGAACTTTTTCGTGATTCTGGAATATCTCCGGGTCACATAAAAGTTCATTATACTTCTGCATTTCTGCCTCGAGCTTTTCCATGGTAAGCTCTATTTCGTCAAGCCTGCGCTTTCGCTGCCTTTCAATCTTCTTTGCTTCTTTATCAATTTTAAAATTGTTCTTCTCTACGGATAATTCTAACGGGATGCTTCTTTCTTGCTCCTCCAGCTGTTTTAACTCAGCCTGTTCCTGTTTCTTTTCAAGATAGTAATCGTAGTCCCCTAGGAATTCTTCACTGCCATCCTCGGATAATTCGATTACCTTGGTTGCAATGCGGTTAATGAAATACCTATCGTGAGACACAAAGAGTATGGTTCCGGGATAGTTAATCAACGCATTTTCAAGCACCATTTTGCTTTCCAGGTCCAGATGGTTGGTCGGCTCGTCCAAAATCAAAAGATTACCCTTTTCCATCATCATTTTGGCGAGGGCAAGCCTTGCCTTTTCTCCACCGCTAAGTGCGGATACAGGTTTTAAAACGTCATCTCCAGAAAAAAGAAAATTTCCTAAAATAGTTCGAATATCTTTTTCCGGCTTTATAGGATGTTCATCCCATAATTCATTCAGCACTCTTTTGTTCGATTTTAAATTGGCTTGTTCCTGATCGTAATAGCTTAACTGAACGTTGGTTCCAAAATGAAACTCGCCGTTTATGGGTGTCAGCTTCCCAATTAACGTCTTTAACAGAGTGGATTTTCCTACTCCATTCGGGCCTACTAAAGCTATGCTCTCGCCCTTTGTTATACGCATAGAAATGTTGCGCGAAATCGGCTTGTCATATCCTATGGAAAGCTGATTGATATTCAAAACTTCATTTCCGCTTTGCCGCTCAATTTCAAAAGAGAAGGAAGTGGATTTTTCATCTCCCTGCGGCCTTTCCAGCACTTCCATTTTCTCCAGCTGCTTTCTGCGGCTTTGAGCACGCTTCGTTGTGGACGCGCGGGTAATATTTTTTTGAATAAAATCACGCAGCTTATCTATTTCATCCTGCTGTTTTTCATATAGCTTTAAATCGCGCTCGTAGTCTTCTGCTTTCCGTTGCAGGTACGTACTATAGTTTCCATGGTATTTTTTAATGGAATGCCTTGAAATTTCATATACCTGATTGACTACTTTATCTAGAAAATAACGATCATGAGATACGATTAGCACGGCGCCATGGTAAGCTTGAAGATATTGTTCAAGCCAGGCAAGTGTTTCGATATCCAGGTGGTTTGTAGGCTCATCCAGGATCAGTATATCTGGCTTCTTTAGCAGAAGTTTCCCCAATGCCAGCCTGGTTTTCTGCCCCCCGCTAAGGCTTGAGATGGGGGTGTTAACATTAAAATCAGCAAATTGAAGGCCATGCAGTACTGAGCGAATGTCCGCCTCGTATTGATAGCCTCCTTGTTCCTTGAATTTGACCTGAAGCTCATCATAGTCTCTTAATACCTTTTGATAAGCCCCGTCATTTTCGAAAACGTCGGGATTGGACATTTCTGTTTCGAGCCGTCTTAGCTGTTTCTCCTGCAGGATCAAATCCTCAAATACTGTCAGCATCTCTTCCCAGATGGAAAGCTCCGATTCGAGTCCGGTATCCTGGGCAAGGTATCCGATGGTGACTCCTTTGGGGCGCAGGATTTCGCCGCTATCATAAGAGAGCTGTCCTGAAATCATCTTTAATAGCGTAGACTTGCCAGCCCCGTTACGCCCTACCAATGCAATTCTATCTCTATTTTGAACTTCGAGCTTCATATTAGATAGGATCAGTTCTGCTCCGAAGTATTTTGAAAGTTGGTTAACCTGTAACAAAATCATTGTTTTTCACCTCTATCACATTATAATAAGTGTAACGTATTAGCGGGTTTATCGGCAACAGGGTTGATTATGTGAAAAACAAAACAAACGTAAACAAAAATAGGGTAAAATAGTGTATGATTTAAAAGAGAGGTGTTTTTTTGTGGCTGAATTTTCACATTTTAATGACCAGGGAAGAGCTAAAATGGTAGATGTCAGTTCCAAGCCGGAAACGGTGAGGACTGCGACTGCGAAATCCAGCATTCTTTTAAATGCTGAAATATACGAGAAAATTTCGAACAATTCAATGAAAAAAGGCGACGTTCTTGCAGTTGCCCAGGTAGCCGGGATTATGGCGGCAAAGAATACTTCAAATATTATTCCTATGTGCCATCCAATTCCTTTGCACGGTGTTGATATTTCTTTTGAGTGGGTAAAGGAGAATGAAAGCCATAGACTGGTGATCACTGTAACAGCAAAGACAAAAGGAAGTACAGGTATCGAAATGGAAGCGCTGACAGCTGCAAGTGCCGCTGCATTGACGGTATATGATATGTGCAAGGCTGTGGATAAAGGAATGGTCATCGGACAAACGTATTTGGTTGAAAAAACAGGCGGAGTTTCAAGCCCCGACTATAAACGGCAGGTCCAGCCTGATTAGTGTCAACGATGAAAGCTGAAAGTGGGGAGATTTATGAGCCAGGAACATTTGAGGATACCACAGGCAACTGCAAAGAGGCTGCCTCTATATTATCGTTTCTTAAAGAATCTACATTCCTCTGGAAAGCAGCGGGTTTCTTCGGCTGAGCTCAGTGAAGCAGTGAAAGTTGATTCTGCGACGATCAGGAGAGACTTTTCCTATTTCGGAGCGTTGGGGAAAAAAGGATACGGATATAATGTTAATTACCTTTTGTCCTTTTTTAGAAAAACACTGGACCAGGACGAATTGACAAAGGTAACTTTGATAGGTGTCGGAAACTTGGGGACAGCATTCCTGAACTATAACTTTTTAAAAAATAATAATACCAAGATCGCCCTGGCTTTTGATGTCGATGAAGATAAGGTGGGTACCGAAATTAGCGGAGTCCCGGTATATCATATGGATGAAATTGAACAAAGACTTAAGGAAGAAGATGTGTCTGTTGCGATCCTTACTGTGCCTGCCGGAGTTGCCCAACATATCACAGATAGGCTTGTACAGTCTGAAATAAGGGGGATATTAAATTTTACCCCGGCCCGGCTGAATGCGCCGTCCACCATTAGGGTCCATCATATTGACCTTGCTGTCGAACTGCAATCATTAGTGTATTTTTTAAAACATTATCCTGTGATGAGTGATGAACCAGTATTGGAGGACTAAAAAGGGCGCTGCCAAAAGCAGCGCCTTTTTTTAAAAGTATTAAGAAGTTGTATCTTTTGATGGTCGGACTTGCACAGAATGCGCTGACCTCGGCGTTTGCCAGTTCACACACGAAGTGGGACCAGTTACCGTTGTTACGGGATGCAACGTACTTAGCTGACCCTTTATATATGGCAGTAATTAGTCGAGGGTCATTTTAGGGTGTTTATTTCTTTTTATTCTGAATGGATTTGATTTTGAAATGCAGCATGAGCATTCGGATTCCTGATCCAAAATCCAGGGTAGCCAAAAGAACAAGGAAATAGGCAAAAAAGCCCCAGCCTGATTGTGATACATGCTGCACTGCAAATACGGTGAACAGGACTCCGATTGCCATATATATTAAACCTACTGTTAATGGTGACTGACGTCTCATAATAAACCTCCGATAAAGCTTTGAGCTTGCTCCATATCTTTCATCATTTTTTCAATATCATCCTTATAGGCCGATTGTAAGATGACTACTAAAGTGTTCATTGCAACATGGGCAAATATGGGCACGATTATTCGATTTGTCTTGACATATAAGAAGGCAAACGTAAAGCCCATTGCTGAATAAAGCAGAATATGCACAAGCTCAAAATGTGCCACGCCAAAGATGATAGAGCTTATTAAAGCGGAAATGAAGAAATTAAATCTTTTATATAGTGAACCAAATATAATTTTTCGGAAGATTAATTCTTCTAATATCGGTCCGATGATGGAGCTTACTAAAATGACTGCAGGAACAGATTTGATTAACTGCAGAATTTCCTGTGTATTTTCTGACCCGGTTTCTATTCCGAGCATCTTTTCAATCATTCCTGCCACCGATTGGGAGAATAGTGCGAGGAACACGCCGCCAACCGCCCAGGCTAGTGATACTCCCGGAGATGACTGCCTTCTATTGTCTATATTGTTTCTAATATCTTTGCGCAATAAAAATAGGATGACGATAAGAGCGACGATAAAACTGAAGACAATCCAATACGCCCCAGCTTTATGTTGGATCTCATCCAATGGAACACCAAGCGCCATCCCCAGAAACATCATGATTGGGATGCCTACTATGCCAGATAGCTGCATAGCAATATAGGCGATGATGACAAACCAATATTCTTTTCTCAAAAATGAAATCCCCTTTTACGTATAATGTACCTGTACCTTCTATTTTACACGAACGGCCAAGCTTTGATGAATCTTTTGAGTATTTTCTGGTTAGGGTAATATAGGATATTCTCTGGTGTAATAAATCTGCATCAGTAAAATCGTATCAAAAAACAAGCGATAACTCCAATAAAGCGATACATATTTGTCCATATTGTTTCTTAACAGTTCATTTTTATAAAATAATATGTAAGTTTTCATTAGGAAATTAATGTGAAATTTTTGGTTTTGATACTTGCAAAAGGCAGATGATTTATTTAATATAATAATTGTGTTAGCACTCAGTGTGAATGAGTGCTAATAAATAAACCAACAATCAATTAGAATTTGAGGAGGTTGTTTCACTTGTTAAAACCATTAGGTGATCGCGTAGTAATTGAACTTGTTCAATCTGAGGAAAAGACTTCAAGCGGTATCGTTTTGCCGGATACTGCAAAGGAAAAGCCTCAAGAAGGTAAAGTAGTTGCCGTTGGAACAGGCCGTGTGCTTGAAAACGGAGAACGTGTTGCTTTAGAGGTTGCCGAAGGCGATACTATTATCTTCTCAAAATACGCTGGTACTGAAGTAAAATATGAAGGCACTGAATACTTAATCTTGCGCGAAAGCGACATTTTGGCTGTAATCGGCTAATAACAAAAATACTTAACTCTACAATAAATAATTTATAACGATTGGGAGGATTCATAAAATGGCTAAAGATATTAAATTTAGTGAAGACGCTCGCCGTGCCATGCTTCGCGGGGTAGATGCCCTTGCGAACGCTGTAAAAGTAACGCTTGGACCAAAAGGACGCAACGTGGTTCTTGAAAAGAAATTCGGCTCACCTCTTATCACAAATGACGGTGTGACAATCGCAAAAGAAATCGAGCTTGAAGATGCTTTTGAAAACATGGGCGCGAAGCTTGTTGCTGAAGTTGCAAGCAAAACGAATGATGTTGCTGGTGACGGTACAACTACTGCTACTGTTCTTGCACAGGCCATGATCCGTGAAGGTCTTAAGAACGTAACTGCGGGCGCTAACCCAATGGGTATCCGTAAAGGTATTGAAAAAGCGGTTAACGCTGCAATCGAGGAATTAAAAGCGATCTCCAAGCCAATCGAAGGCAAAGCTTCTATCGCACAAGTTGCTGCTATCTCTTCTGCTGACGAAGAAGTTGGCCAACTGATTGCTGAAGCAATGGAACGCGTTGGCAACGACGGTGTTATTACAATTGAAGAATCCAAAGGCTTCACTACTGAATTGGACGTTGTAGAAGGTATGCAATTCGACCGCGGTTATGCTTCTCCTTATATGGTAACTGATTCAGATAAAATGGAAGCGGTTTTGGAAAATCCATATATCCTGATCACTGACAAGAAGATTGCAAGCATCCAGGAAATCCTTCCTGTTCTTGAGCAAGTAGTGCAGCAAGGCAAGCCTCTATTATTGATTGCTGAAGATGTTGAAGGTGAAGCACTTGCAACTCTAGTTGTGAATAAGCTTCGCGGAACATTCAATGCTGTAGCAGTTAAGGCACCTGGCTTCGGTGACCGCCGTAAGGCTATGCTGGAAGACATCGCTGCATTAACTGGCGGTGAAGTAATTACTGAAGAAGTCGGCCTTGACCTTAAATCTGCTACAATTCAATCACTGGGCCGTGCAGCTAAGGTTGTAGTTTCTAAAGAAAACACTACAATCGTAGAAGGTGCTGGAGAAACTGATAAAATCCAGGCTCGCGTAAGCCAAATCCGTGTTCAATTAGAAGAAACTACTTCTGAATTTGACCGTGAAAAGCTTCAAGAGCGTCTTGCTAAATTAGCAGGCGGTGTAGCTGTAATCAAAGTTGGTGCTGCTACAGAGACTGAATTGAAAGAGCGCAAGCTTCGTATCGAAGATGCTTTAAACTCTACTCGTGCAGCTGTTGAAGAAGGTATCGTAGCCGGTGGTGGTACAGCACTTCTAAACGTGTACAATAAAGTGTCTGAAGTCCAGGCTGAAGGAGACGAAGCTACTGGTGTAAACATCGTACTTCGTGCAATCGAAGAGCCAGTTCGCCAAATCGCTCACAACGCAGGCCTTGAAGGTTCTGTAATCGTTGAACGCTTAAAGCGCGAACAAGTTGGCACAGGCTTCAATGCTGCTACAGGCGAATGGGTAAACATGATCGAAGCTGGTATCGTTGACCCTACAAAGGTAACTCGTTCAGCTCTTCAAAACGCTGGTTCAGTTGCAGCTATGTTCCTAACAACTGAAGCAGTTGTAGCTGATAAGCCAGAAGAAAACGCTGGTGCTGGAATGCCTGACATGGGCGGAATGGGCGGAATGGGCGGCATGATGTAATTAGGGTTAGCAAACCCTTTTAGATCATGGATTTAGAGCCTGTCAGAACCTGATATGTCCGTGATTTATACGCAATTAAATATATGACTGTAAGAGAAGGTCTTTCATCAGTTTAGTAAACTGTTGGGAGGCCTTTTCTTTCTATTTGCGGTCATTATGGTATTGTTATTCGTATGATCTAACCCCTGGATTTCCTTAAGCCCTGCCTCAGGTGGGGAAAATTCCTTCTTTCGTGCCCCGCCTTAACCGGTCAGGGCTGATCAGGCTGGCACTTTTCTAATTTAATATTTAATATTAAATTGTTTACCAACAGGCAAGTTTCCAGTTATAATGAAGGGAATTAATTTCGGTTCTCGAAACATTTATGATTGTGTATTGAGGATGTAAAAATTAAATAAAGAAAGGCGAGAGCATCTTGGATAAATCTAGCCGAAAGAAGCGACTGCAGCTTGCTGTACTTTTAGGATCTCTGGGAATTTTGGGTCCTTTTACAATCGATACGTATTTGCCGTCCTTTCCTACCATTGTAAAAGATTATCATACGACCGCTTCACTCGTTCAGATTAGTTTGACATCCTGCTTATTGGGTCTTGGTTTAGGGCAATTAGTCATTGGGCCATTAAGTGATGTGAAGGGACGCCGGAAACCTTTGTTGTTTTTCCTTGGATTGTACGTCCTGGCATCCCTTGCATGCTCATTTTCACCCAATATCTATTTCCTTATTGGGTGCCGATTTGTGCAGGGGTTTGCGGCGTCAGGTGGAATTGTTATATCAAGGGCAATCGTAAGGGACCTTTATAGCGGAAAGGAACTGACAAAGTTTTTTTCTTTAATGGTGTTAGTCGGGAACCTCGGACCAATCTTAGCCCCGATTGCCGGAGGAGCGATCCTTGCTTTTAATGATTGGAATTGGGTTTTTATTGCTCTGGCATGTATTGGAACCATATTGATCTTTACCGTTTCATTTAAGTTAAAAGAGACACTGCCAACTGAAAAGCGTGTCCCAAGTAATTTGCCTTATGTATTGAGCAATTTTGGCAAATTATTTAAAAATAAAGAGTTCATGGGCTATGCATTAACTCAGGGGTTTATCACTGCCGGTATTTTTGCCTATGTTTCTGGTATTCCGTTTGTCTATCAGAATGTTTACGGAGTGACCCCCCAACAATTTAGTCTTTTGTTTGGGTTCAATGGGTTGGCTTTAATCATTGGGAGTCAGTCAGTCGGCCGCTTAACCGACACTATTTCGGAAGGGACTTTCCTGAAAATAGGTCTCGCCATTGCGAATGTATCAGGTTTATGGTTATTGATTGCACTCTTACTAAAAGCCCCGCTTATTGGTGTCGCTATCCCAGTTTTCTTCTTTATATCATCCATTAGTATGATTGGGACGACGTCTTTTACTTTGGCCATACAGTCACAAGGACATATGGCGGGCAGCGCTTCTGCCTTATTGGGGGTATTGCCTTTTGTCATGGGCTCTCTATCTGCCCCGCTTGTAGGGATTGGCGGACCCGACACAGGAGTTCCTATGGCCGCAGTCATTTTTGGCGCCAGCGTTTTGGCTTTCCTTTGTTATTTCACCCTGGTAAGAAAAGCCAAAGCCAAGGAGACGCTTCAGGTGGTCAATCGGAAAGCTTGAAAAACAAGAAATGGTATTATTTTAGACTTTCATAGTCTAACAACACATGAAATATTTATGTGTCCTGTTGAATCAGGGGCATAAGCTTATTGTAAAAAAGGATAGAAAAGGGCATTTCATTGCTGCTCATCTATCCTTTGTTTTTTATTGCATCTAAAGTCTCCTTTGGTGCCCTCCTTTATGTCCTCCGATGTTTTATAAGAAGGGAATAGGCGGCATTATGTAATAAATCTCATAGAGCTTTGATTTACCGAGGTTTTATAAGAGAAGGGCTTTACACGGTTTATTAACTGTCGGGCGACCTTCTTTTTTTGTACTAGTCATGTAGGCAAAATCAATATCGCTCCACTAAGATAGATATAGGCGATATGACTCTTGTAAATCAATTTCATAACCTGCATATTGAGGGGGAGGAGGTCCGATATGCGACACGATATACAACCTAATGAACGAGCTTTCTCTTCAAAGGAAGTAGCAGAAGAAGTGGGCATTGCAACTCCCACAGTTCGAAAGTATGGACAGATCTTAGAGCGGAATGGATATGAGTTTTTGAAGGATGGCGACCGGCGCATTTTTGTTCAATCTGACATTAAAGCGCTTATGGCGTTACGCGATACAGAAAAGCCACTCGACGATACAGCTAAAGATCTTGTGGATCAGCAAAAAGAAAGATTAACAGGACCTAACAAAACAGAGATAGCGTTAAATGATACATACGAACAATTATCACATGACCCCAGTCATTTAAAAGAGGTCTTAATGTTTTTAGCCAATGAATTGGCCGCCACACGTGAAATGAATAACCAGCTGGCAAACGATATGTCAGAGCTTAAAACAAAGGTAGCGAGGCTTCAACAGGATCATCATGTTATAAGTTCAAGCATTGGAAATTCCGCACAAAGAACGAATGCCAAAATTGAAAAATTTATTGAACAGCAAAAGAGCCATTATGAAGCAATGCTGCAGCAAGAAAAACAAAGAAGTGAACTTTTGCAAAGAGAAATACAAAGTATGCGGGATGAACAGAAACAAGAATGGATTTCACAAAACCATTTTAATAGACGCTTGGAAGTAGAGATACAAAGACGTAAAGTAAAATGGGGAGGGCTTTTCTCGATATTTAGGAAGTAAGTGCCTGTTAAGCCGTTTGCTTAAACGTTGCGTATCGCCCTCCGATATATGAATTACAGGCATGGTGAAAACCATCTTTGCTGACCTTTATAGAAATGTCAGAATAGCGGAACGATGTATCGAAAAGACCCTAGAGGAACGAGCTTATGTATAACAAAAGTCAATTGAGAAGCCAATAAGATAAAATTATCGTTTCACCGTCTATATAAGGGATCCTAGTGATAAATAATATTAATCGATGATCACGTAACAGCGGCACATGAAGTAATGTCCGGCTAAGTTTATGCAGCAACGTTTCCGCATAATCACAAAATAAGTATTAATTCTTTATTCAGCTTTTACATTGCGTTAATGAATTTTGTAACCTTTAAGGAATCGTTATAAACTTAATACTTGGGTCACTTAGCCAATGTAACACCAATATTCAACAATTTCCCGAGAAATATTACAAAGCCTGACTAGCTATCGACAAGCTTGAAAATTCTAAATAATTGTTTTGCCGCTAAGGAAGCCGCATAGTATCATTGTCAAAAAAGACTATTTTGATGGCGGAAGAGGTAGATCAATGAATACCGAAGTTTATTTTGTAAGACATGCACATTCTTTATTTTCATTAGAACATGAAGAAACAAGGGAGCTGTCCGAACAAGGATGGAAGGATGCTAAGAGAATAACTGAAATATTAATAAAAGAGAATATCGAACATATTATTTCCAGTTCTTATGTAAGGGCGAGACAAACGGGTAGAAGGGTTATCAAAATACATAGATAAAGAGGTAGAATTGGACTGGCGCTTCCGGGAAAGAGATTTGGCAGCTAGAGATCATTATTTCAACAATCCAAATGAAGCGATGCAATATGTTTTTGAGCACCCAGATTTTAAATATCCCGGCGGCGAGTCCAACCAAGAAGTGCAGGAACGTGGAATCCGTGCATTAAGGGATGTTATTTCTAAGTACCAGGGGAAGAGAGTGGCTATTGGTATACATGGTAATATCATGACCTGCACACTGCACTGCAGTATTTTAACAGAGAATTTGATTTCGACTTTTGGAAAAGGACAACAAAGCCGGATATTTATAAATTAACGATTGATAAACATTTCAATCTTTTAGCATTTGAAAGGCTTTGGGAGGAAGCGCAGCTTACGATTTAACTGGCGCAGCATATTTAACGGTATTTGCCATTGGTCCCTAATATGATTGCCATTATGATCATTAATAGTAGTGTTTTGCGCATGCAGTAACATTTATCAAAAAATAGGATCCTGAAGCGTAAAGGATTCCTTTTCGAGGTGCAAAAACAAAAAAATGCCCAAAATGGCAACTGAATTGAATTAATAATGGTGCAACAAAGTCAAAACCCTCGGTCATATTGACGAGGATTTTGACTTTTCTTTTATAAAGTTCTTTACTTTAAACCAACCAAATTGACTCTTATTGCCTAATGTACGTAATGGGCCAGGTTAATGAAAGAAGGATTAACTGCAATTACAGCGAACTATATCCCTATTCATTTACGGCGGCTTAAAAGCTTCTGGAATCGTTTGCGGACTACGAATTGAAATATTGATTAGATTAAATGACTTTTATAGTTAACAGCCCATATCCAACTAAAGTCATCAATATAAACAGTAATAACCGACGCATAAAAATCCACCCTAAACAGACTGACACTTTTAATTATAATGTAAACATTGCGTTTTTAGGATTTTTCTGACTGCAATAACGGAAAGGTTAATTGAAGAAGAACTTCCTGCAAAAATATTGAAACAAATTATGTCATCATGTCGTATTTAAGGTAACACAAATGGTCGCCATAACAGTTACTTAAACAAAGGAGTTTTTTTATGAACCGTATAATTGCTAAAGGAGATGGTAATACCCATACTCTTCTGGACGTAATTCTTGTCCTGCTTGCCGTTACATTTGCAAGAATTTTATATGAATTTGATTTAGATCCCATGTTCAACTTCTTGTTTATCTTAGCTATCGCTGCATTATACAAAATTATATTTCCTACAACAGAAAAAAAACAAAGATGGAAACTTGGGAGAATTGAGATTACTCCTGGTCTGTATACGACTTTTGTTATTATTATTGTATCTTTCTGTTTAATTTTGTTTTAGGCATTTAATCGATATAAAGGAGGTTAATCTCAAGATGGTTGAGGCTTTAGGTAGCTTTTTTGGAGCAATTGCAACGGCTCTGCTTGGAAAGGACAAAAATTCATTTAAGTGAGATAGCTGTTTAGAAAAGGAGCATTTTCCTTGAATAGAGAAGAGAGAAAAAAGCGTCTAGAACATCTACTCCAAGAAAGAAAGAAGCAAGAAGAAGAATTGCATAAAGAGCAACAAATTACGGAGATATTAGAGGTGTTCCACGAAAAGGACAAAGTGGATATATTGGATGAGAGCGAAAGCGACAGGATTACAAGTAATATGACCAGTTGTTTTCCTATTGCATTTTGGGGAAGAATTGATTGGGAAAAGGTGAAAAACAAACTTGTTCTTACTTCAGAAGATATACTGACGATTCCTGCTGTCCTTTCTAACCTTTCATTGGACATATCAGTACCTGTTTACCTTATTGCTGGTGAATATAATTCCCCAGTGGTAAAAACCTCCTTATCCACCATACTGGAGAACGTTGAGGCTGTTATGTATATGGGTCCAGATCAATGGATTTATGGTCCAGATCTAAAATACATAATTGAATTTTGTCATGATGGCGTAATAACAATAGGATGGATTTGATGTGTTATAAACAAACTTGTTCTTGAGTAATTAGAGCCGCCATTGGCGGTTTTTTCTTGTTCCATTAACGGGGCGGAGATTTGTTGAAGAAAAATGCACTTATTATTATAAAATTGAAGAAAGTGCCTATATACTTGTCATAGACAGGGTCATATAAGCACCCGAGCTCAACTTCTTGCTAATTTTGTAAGGGACCGGGAAGCAATGATTGTTAAAGCTGATAGCATAGTAAATGCAATAGTCCAATAAAACAAAGGGAAAAATTTTACATTATGTGAAGTCATATAAATATTGTGACAGAAAAACAATAGAAAAAAGAATAAAGGGACATATTTTGGTTTCTTAATCTTATGAGAAAGAATCAATGAGATAATAATAATAAGCATTGGAACGATTATAGGCATACTTCACCTCCTTTTTATCCTTTGGTATATTATACCATTATATACATACAGTGACTATAACAAGGATATTAATCCAGACGGATTGCTGCCTTTGTTGTAAAAGCTCTTATTATTGGTAGATTAGTTGAAAAGGGGCTGTTCTACCCCCAAGCCTTCTCCGGTTAGCTGTAACGAAGAAGGTAAGTAAACTTGGCTGGAAAAATTGTGCTTAAATTAACAAGTGCAAGAGTTAAAGATAAACGGCTGCCATTGAGGCAGCTTTTCTTATTGTGATAAAGGGCAGTTTAGTTGAAATTTTTTCTAATTTTTATTTATAACAGTTTAACGTTGATTCGGGAATATTGAACTTTGAGTCCTCTTCATCTGGAGACGTTTAACAAATGCTTTCTTTCTTCTGACAGACTTATTAAATTTTGAAAACAATATCATCTTTTCGTAAAGAAAAATTATTAAGAAACATGCACTAGAAAAAATATAAATCATATATAGGAGATATCCCGTTTGAATGCTTGAGGAGGATATTATGAAACCTATGTTACCTAGTGAAAAATATTTCGGCAATTTAGAACTAGTTTATACATTTTATGGGGCTATGCCTACAGGTGTTACGGTTTCAGAAACCGGTCGTATTTTCATTTGCTTTCCGAAATGGGGAGACGATGTTAAATTTACGGTGGCAGAAATTGTGGAGGATAAATTGCAGCCTTATCCCAATTTACAAACCAATTTGGTTAACCCCGAGAATGTCACAATGACTTTCATCAGTGTCCAAAGTGTAGTTGTTGATGGAAGGGGAACGCTTTGGATATTAGATACAGCGGCACCGAATTTTTCTGAGCCTATTAAAGGGGGGGCAAAATTAGTCGCTGTTGATTTAGAATCCAATACAATAAGAAAAGTATATACCTTTACAGAAGATGTTGTTCTGCCTACAACTTATCTTAATGATGTCCGTTTTGATTTTCGTGTTGGAAAAGCAGGTTATGCCTATATAACGGATTCTTCCTCAAGAGGACCAGGAGCTATTATCGTCGTAGATTTATCAAATGGAAACGCGTTTAGAAGGTTAAATGGGGCAAATTCAACTTCACCCGATCCCTATTTTTTACCGAAAGTAGAAGGTCAAATTTTAATGAATCGAAACAAAGACGGTTCAACTTCTCCATTTAGATTGGCGTCTGATAGTCTTGCGATTTCTCCCAATGGAAAGGTATTATTTTTTGCTCCACTAACCAGTCGCCATTTGTTCTCGATTTCAACAGAAGCCCTGAGAGACAGAATGATACCGGACATGGATTTACCTTATCATGTGGAGTATTGGGGAGAAAAAGGTGCATCTGATGGAATGATCACCGATGCAAAGGGAACTGTTTATGCGGGAGATTATGAAAACAACAGTATCCGTAAGATATTGCCAAACGGCATAATGGAAACTATCGCACATGATCCGAGAATTTTATGGCCCGATACTTTTTCAATTGGTCCGGATCAATATTTGTATGTCATTGTGAACCAATTGCATCGGCAGCCTAGATTTCATTATGGAAAAGACTTACGACAGAAACCATATAGTTTACTTCGTATCAAAATTGATGAATTTCCTGCTCCGACCTTTTCATAATAAAAATAGGTCAATTAATTGTTTTCATTATATGTGTAAAGCAAACACGAGTAAGCAAGAAGTATTAACTTTATTTACTTCTGCCAAATAAACTCAAAATGGTTGAATAGGAACAGTTTATTTGGTGAGTGTTAAACTGTTCCTGGAAATTTTTTGTAATGTCGGTAAGTTCAATGCTGCTTTGATATTATTTAAATCAAACCGGATCTGTTCGTTTGTATCCCAAGCATGGTATACCCTTTTTCTACCATATATGCGGTGACCGTAATAGATGCTTATCAGAACTTTTTACATAAGTTTAATGGATTTAAACATTTTTTTACTCTCTTAATCACGAAATTTTGATTGGAATGAGACTGTATCCTCTAAATTTAGTATCAAAATTTGTACTGGAAAAATTAAGTGATGCATTTAGCACTTAGTTGGCTTTCCGGATGTTGTCTTGTTCTTACACTTATGAATCGCCTTTAGGCCAGTGCTATGTTAGTAAGACATATATTCTTTTATTTAAGCGGAACTAAAGGCCTTTTTCATGAATGTACGGTTTAAGCCGGAGTTGGGGAAAAAGATTCCCACTTTCCTCCTTATGGCTTCAGGATCACCTTAATGCAGTTATCTGTTCTGGTATCAAAATATTCATAGCCTTTTTCTGCCTGATCCAGCGGCAGAACATGTGTGACCACATCGCCGATATCGACTTTCCCCTGGGAAACAAGATCGTAGATAAAAGGCATATAATGGATTACAGGAGCTTGTCCTGTTCTTATATTCACATTCCGCTGGAAGATGTCTCCTAGAGGGAATGCATTATAACGGCCCCCATAAACACCCGTAACCTGGATCGTGCCGCCTTTTCTAACCGCCTGGCTTGCGATGACCAGTGCACTCATGGTACCGCCCTGAAGCTTCAGGCCGGTACCCAGGTATTCCATCGGTGTCATTTTTCCGTCCATTCCTACGGCATCAATGACAACATCGGCTCCGCCCCCTGTTATTTCCTTCAGGTATTCTCCTGTATTTTCATGCTGTTCGAAGTTGACGATTTCAACCTTGTTCGTCCTTTTGGCATGCTCCAGGCGATAGTTGATGTAATCCACGGCGATGACTCTTTTTGCCCCCTTGAACCAGGCCCATTTCTGGGCAAGGAGTCCTACTGGGCCGCAGCCAAGGATTACGACCGTGTCACCGGATTTTACCCCTGCGTTATCCACTGACCAAAAGGCCGTCGAAGCGGCGTCGGCAAGCAGCACCAATTGTTCATCTGCCACTTCACTGTTTTCCGGGATCTTAAATGGGGTAAAATTCGCAAAAGGCACCCTGAGAAACTCAGCCTGCCCCCCAGGATAGCCGCCCGTCAAGTCCGAGTAGCCGAAGAATCCTCCCATTTCACCATTATCATTTGAATTATCGCATTGGCTCTCCAAATGATTCTTACAGTAGAAACATTCTCCGCATGCCACATTGAACGGGATGATTACGCGGTCGCCCTTTTTTAATTTGGTCACATCCGGACCGACCTCTTCGACAATCCCCATCGGCTCATGGCCGATGATATAATCCTCGGGAAAATTCGGAATCATTCCATGTATTAAATGAAGATCGGAGCCGCAAATCGCTGAGGTGGTAATTTTCACAATAATATCGTCTTTTTTCTCAATCTTCGGATCCGGGACTTCCTTTACCCTGACATCCTTAATGCCCTGAAAGGTAACAGCTTTCATTTCTTTTCATCCTCCCTATTATTCATCACTGTCTATTTGTGCCATCATTCCAAGACGGGAGGTATCCCCAGGGAACAGATTCATACCGCCTATCATTAAGGCTCCCTTTACAGACTTAAGGTCCATCTTGTATTGATCCTGCAAGTTGTATGGATGCAGCCATCCTTTTTCTATCATGAAGCTGGACAGTTCCCCGTGCAGGGCGAGGCCCGCTTCCATTTGAGACCTGAACGCCTCTCTCAGTTCGGGTGTGGCCGTTTCCGCCAATGCATTTGCTGCATTCCGCACGCCTGTTTTTATCGTTAACAAGAATTCCATCGCTAAAGAAGCGTCAGCCAGCTCGGGCATCCCCTCGGCATTTTCGACTTCCATATAATCATTGATCATTATAATTCACCTCATTCACCGGGTTTGGCACTTTATACAGCTTCTGCAATGACTCCAATGCCTGCATGGATTGCTGCACATCTTTTTCCATTAATGCTTTCAGATCCTGGTCAAAGACTACCCCTGACATCATTTTGGACTTGACCACGCATGTGGTCTTAAAATTGAGCATTTCATGCAGCTCAAGCGTTTCGTGATTTGCTAAATTACTTGAATCCAATAGGTTCACCTCCATGTAAATAACACAGCTATTTTCTGCTATAGTTGTTTTCTCTATACGTTACGGGGCTATTTTGATCACTGCAGATTTCTCTCATTTATTCTTTGAGTCTGTGTTCTTCTTAGGGTCATTCTTACTGGGTCTTTCTTTTACTTCCCTGTTCGGGTCAAAGTTTTCTACATTGGCATAGCCATGTGTTCCTTTTCCGTTTGGCATCTTTTCATCCTGCTCCTTTCCAGTGACTGTAAGTGTAACTTTCTTTATTAATGTATATATTTCCTTAAAAAATATTAGAGGGAGTAGGTGGAACAAAATGGGGGACCTTTAGTGGATAGAGGTTTTTGTATAAAAGGAATACAGCGGAGAGAATATAAACTACGTAATTAATTAAGGAGGAGATAATATGCAAGGGAATTTAGGGCTTCATGAAACTCTCGAGATGCATGAATTACTGATTTTTAAAAATACTTGTTTAACAAAGTCTGCTTCCATGGGTGCTCTGGCACAGGACCCTGCCTTAAAAGCCATTCTTGAACAAGACGTTACCCAATCACAACAGGCTGTACAACAGCTTCAGAATTTACTTTCCGCAAACGGAGGTCAATTACAATGAACCAAATCGTCCAGAACCTAATTGGGATGGGAGATATTACAGACCAGGTGATCGCATCTGATTTGCTGATCTCTGCCAAGTCAGGAATTAAAAACTATGCTTTTGCCCTTACAGAGGCTGCGACTCCAGAAGTACGTGAAGCCCTTCACCAGCAGTTAAATGACGCCATTGATCTGCACGGCAACATAAGCGATTACATGATAAACAGCGGATATTATCATCCCCGGAATGTTAATGAACAGCTTGCAGTGGATGCCCAAACAACAAACACAGCGTTAAATATCCCGAAGCCTTAAAAATTAGATTGTACGTAGGTATTGTGTAAGCTGCTCAGCTCAAACTGGATCACAGCTTTGCCGATTCATTGGTTCCATTCGTATGGGCCATACAGCTATGAGCTACAATCCGAATCATTCCTCAATAATAAAGGCTCTGTTCTCTTTTTAGACCGAAACAACCAGAAGTATCGCAATATCCATGATGAAACCTAACACAAATGGAATAGTAATCCCGAAGCCCAGTCAGCCCTTTTGTGATGTGATTCCTTCCCCAAATACAGTTGTAATATGTCATTACAAACTCTGGCTCAGTTAAGGGAATGTTTCTTTTTCAGTAAAGCGGCCGGGATATGGAGTTTTCCCGGCGACATGCAGATATCCAGGGTAAAAAGTTGTTAAATGTGTCAAACCATCAGTAGATTTCTTCTTCTTCGACTAACTATAATTGACAATCTAGAGCTGCTTTTCTACAGCTTTTTCTTATTTGCCAAGGGGACAGGTTAGTTTGCCTTTTTCTTATGAATGTGCGCCCGGCATGAGTGCAGTCTTTAGGGTGTAAGTACGGAGCCATGAAGGCAGTAGTAGTGGTTAGCTTAACGCAAGGGTGTCCATGGTGACGCGGAATCTGAAGGAAGCGAGCGGCAAACCTTCGATCTTAGGAATCCGAACTTTATACAAGGCTAGGTACCATTGGATGAGTTTGCATTAAAACTAAGTCCTTACTGCCGACGTTTTTTCAACGGGGGTGATGAGGAATTTTGATTTACTTAACCATACCGATAAGAATAGACAGCGATTCCTCTTAAGCCGTTCTCTTTTGGAGTACCCGCATAGGAAAAAACATATATAAGAACAAGTAAAAAAGCAGTGGATTTTGCATTCAAAATCGCACTGCTTTTAGCAGTTTATACGTGTAATATAATAAAACTTCCTAGGAAGCTTCTTCTTCAAATAACTGGGCAGGTTAAGGAAGAAAAAGAGATAAAAGCAGGAAAATGAAATGAACCTATCTGTGTGGCTAATCTTAAAGGATTCAATATGATTCTGCGTTTTATTCCATGTCCCGAGCCTCAATTACGCGAATATGCCGCATTTATTCGTTCCATGGAAAGTTTGGTCATACCGAATATTGCATCTGTAACTCGCTGCGATTTGGCTGGGTCGGGATCATTCACTAACTCCCACGCATTGGATGGAGCTATTTGCCAGGATACACCGAATTTATCCTTCAGCCAACCACATTCCTGCTTCTCACCGCCATCAGAGAGTTTCTCCCACAACATATCAATTTCTTGCTGGGAGTCACAGGCAAAATACAAAGAAACACCGTCTCCAATCACAAATGAGGGTCCGCCATTCGCAGCCATCATTTCATGCCCGTCAAGCACGAAGCTGATTGTTCTGACGGCACCTGGAGTTCCGTATTGTTCCTCTTCCGAAACACGAGTGACATTTCGAATCCATGAGTTTTTGAAGATGGACACATAATAGTTTGCAGCTTCCTCAGCTTGATGGTCGAAGCACAAACAGGGCGTAATTTTCGGCAATTTAATCCCCATACGTTTTCCTCCTAAATGAATATGATTTCCAGTATGCTGATTGTTATATCCGTTCTTTTTACTTTCTGTGGGGCTGACATCTCGAGCCACCTTACAATAGGCGGCTCTTTTTTGGACTTTCGCAGCACCAACGACCAAAAAAAATCAGATGCAATTCCTTTTTTCTTCACCCAAACAATGTTTAGCATTTTGGCTCGCCTTAGCGGCTTCTTTTGAGAACTCGGGTTGGGTCACTCGCAAAAATCTGTTGTGCAGTAATTCTTCTATCTAACATGCCAAGATTCCCTCCTCAAAGAAAAATTTTCAATATAAAAAATTCGACACAACTACTGCATACATCTGTTCCGGAATGGAGGCTTGTTTAAAATAAGAGGGACGAACACAGTTGGGGTCCGGCTCCCGTTGCGGTCTCCGTATCTAAGGTGACAAGGTCGGTTTCATATCAGCTTCTGAAGTTCGAAGTCCGATTCATGGAGAATTATTATGTTAGAAGTAAGACCAGTAGAAAATATAGATTATGTAATGATTAATGAAGCAGAAGAAGTTATTGAAAAGAATTATAAATACGAACGACATCACAGTGGTTTAGCGTTAAAGACGAAAACGGGAAAGATTTACTCAGCAGTACACGTTTTAAGCGAATGTTGGAAGAATTACATTATGTGGCGAAGCAATGGCTATTGGTAAGTCTATATCTGAGGGAGACCATGAGTTTGAAACGATTGTTGATACGAGGATATAGAAAAATGTTGGGTGGTTGCACCATATGGTATGTGTCGTGAGTGAGTAAGCGATTATGGAAAAGATATAGATGCAATCATTTCTTATAAAGGGAAGCTAGTAAAGTGTAATGCAATTACTACCAGAAAAATATATAAGCATACTGAATGACTTTCTTTAGTTAACGGGTGCTTATATTCAAGGTAGCACAGCGGCAAAATAAATCTGCCGCTGTTTTTTAAATGGATGTAATAGCATGCTAAATCCCATGCCAATCGCACCTGTCTAATATTTTTTAGACAGGCTGCTATTCAGCATGCGATTATAGATGTAATTTAAACCATAACTAAGAAAGTGTTGCTAATTCAATAAGAAAGCAGAACGAATTCATATACGAATTGCTCTGCTATTTTAGTTACTTTTATATGTGTTTTTATACCTGTTGGTACTCCAAAAGAGAACGGCTTAGATCCCTCTCGCTGGTCTTTCGTTTATGCTTCCATTTGTTCGACAGTTGATGTTTTCACTTCGATTCGGGTGATATGATGGCCTTCGATTTCCAAAATCTTAAACGAATATCCTTCCTGAATAATAACATCGCCGACTTTGGCATCATAATTTTGGGACAGAAACCAGCCACCGATGGTATCTACATCTTCTTCATCCAAGTTGGTGCCCAGTAGATCATTGACTTCGCTGATCAATACCTTACTCTCGAGCAGGTAATGGCCTTCTGAGACTTCTTTAATATCTGGGATTTCATCCGTGTCAAATTCATCTCGGATCTCTCCTACGATTTCCTCCAGGATGTCCTCCACGGTCACAAGGCCGGATGTTCCGCCGTATTCATCGCTTAAAATCGCCATATGAGTTCTTTCCCTTTGCATCTTAAGAAGCAAGTCATGAACCGGTATCGTTTCAATCACTCGAATAACTGGCTTTATGAAAGCAGAAATATCCTGGACTTTACCTATAGATGTTCCCGGCACCATGCTGGTTAATACATCCTTAATGTTCAGGACACCCAGGATGTTGTCCTTATCCCCATCGATAACCGGATAACGTGTATACTTTTCCTCACGGATGACTTTGAAGACATCTTCCAGGTGATCTTCGAAGGAGATGCTGACCATTTCGGTCCGGGGAATCATGATTTCTTTGGCAATACGGTTATCGAATTCAAAGATGTTATTCACATACGTAAGCTCTGATTGATTGATTTCTCCACTTTTATAACTCTCGGAGAGAATTAATCGCAATTCCTCTTCAGAGTGTGACCCTTCATGTTCCGTAGCTGGCTTTAGTCCGAATAATCCAACCAGTAGTCTGGCAGAACCATTGAGGATCCAGATAAACGGATACATGATGCGATAAAACCAGATGATCGGTTTCGAGAATAACAGAGTGACAGCTTCCGCCTTTTGAATCGCTACCGTCTTTGGAGCGAGTTCACCTACCACCACGTGTAAAAACGTAACAGAGGCAAACGCAATACCAAAGGATAAGATGTGTGTCACTGATTCATTCAAGTTGAAATAGGCGAAGAGAGGATGCAAGAGCTTTTCCACAGTCGGTTCACCAAGCCACCCCAAGCCGAGGGCCGTTACAGTAATCCCTAATTGGCAGGCAGACAAATATTCATCTAAATGAGTGATGACATGCTTGGCTGCCTTCGCCCCTGGTTTGTTCTCTTCAATCAATTGGTCGATACGGGTACTCCTTACTTTTACCACGGCAAACTCGGTTGCCACGAAGAAAGCTGTTAATGCGATTAATACTGCGATGAGAAATAAATTCAATATGTCCAAATAAGGGCCTTACTAAGTAAGGCGTACACCTCCGAAAGACTGATGAAGCAGTCCAGTTAATTTTTACTCTTCGTCCTGGTTTCCTTGAAAGAAAATCATTACGTATTTAATCAGTTCCAAAAGGGAGATCAATGCTGCGGCCACATAGGTTAAGGCAGCTGCGTTCAATACTTTATTGACGCCCCTTTCTTCATCGTTATAAATCATGCCCTCGGCAAGCATCAGTTTCTTGGCACGCGAGCTGGCATTAAATTCTACGGGCAAGGTGATTAGTTGGAAGGCAACAGCTGCCGAGAAGAAAATAATCCCGACACCGATCAAGGATAGGCTCTGGAATAAAAATCCGCCTAATAATAGAAATGGTGCCACTCCGGACGTCAAGTTGACTAGTGGGAACATACGGTGACGCCATACAAGGGCACCATATGATTGGGCATGCTGAATGGCATGGCCGACTTCATGGGCTGCAACAGACACGGATGCAATGGAAGCTCCGTAATACACAGCCTCTGATAAACGAACCGTTTTGCTTAGCGGGTCATAATGGTCTGACAGGGTACCGGGCACCACTTCAATCGGAATGTGGCTTAACCCGTTGTTATCAAGGATTCGTCTTGCTACGTCCGCACCCGTCATGTGAGAACGTGTGGGAACCTCTGCCCATTTGTTAAAATTGCCTTTTACTCTGAACTGGGCCCAGATGGAAACTCCAAAGGCAATCAAAATTAAAAAATCCATTGGATGAAAAAACATGATTCTCTATCTCCTCCTAAACTAGTAAAAGTAAAAGCGAATGAAGTAATGACAGACCTTCAGGGGAAAGATACTTGGTCCGTAAATCGTCCTTGGTGATTTTGTTTTCTTTCAGTAAAGTCAGCACATCTGAAAGCTGCTGCTCCAAATCCTGAATTTTAATAGTTACTTCCTGTGCATCTGCCTTCCGATGGTCAATCAATTTTTCCTTGATCTCTTCAAGGGAAAGGTGACTTTGCTTACATTGCTCAATAAAACGAAGTTTCTCGACTGAATCCTGCGTGTAATACCGATAATTGGATGCGGAACGTTCTGCTTTCAACAAACCCATATTCGTGTAGTAATCAATGGTTCGCTTCGTAACATTGGCTTGTGCCGCTAATTCCCCGATCTTTAGTTTCTCGTTCCCATGATTAAACCCTCCAAACTATCACGTGATGGTTTCTTATATCATACATTGTTTCAATAGATTTCGACAATTTATAATACCTGTGTTCATTGAATATTCACATTTCTATGATCTGGCAGCTCGGATGGTTTTGGGATACGCCAGGTCTGGCAGGACATACTAAGCTAGACTGCTCTGTCTATTTTTTGGCGGACCACCTATGTAGGAGTTGAAGTTCTATGGAGTTCATGAATTTATTCTTTTTGGCGGTTTTGATCGCCTTAACTGCATTCTTTGTCGCAACGGAATTTGCTATCATACGAGTCCGGCCATCGCGGGTGGAGCAATTGATTTCAGAAGGACGTAACGGGGCACGTGCAGCTAAGGAAGTCATCTCCCATTTAGATGAATACTTGTCCGCCTGCCAATTGGGAATTACGGTGACGGCTCTTGGATTAGGATGGCTTGGAGAACCGACGATTGAAAATCTGCTTCATCCCCTGTTTGAGGTGCTGCACTTGAACGAGGATTTGACCAATATTGTTTCATTTATCATTGCTTTTGTTATTGTCACCTTTCTTCATGTGGTAATCGGCGAATTAGCCCCCAAAACCGTTGCCATACAAAAAGCCGAGACGGTAACGCTCTTGTTTTCAAAGCCAATCATCTGGTTTTCTAAGATTATGTTTCCGTTCATCTGGGCATTAAACGGAGCGGCGCGTTTGGTGACAAGGATGTTTGGGTTGGAGCCTGCCTCGGAGCATGAGGTCGCCCATTCCGAAGAGGAGCTGCGTTTTCTGTTGTCTGAAAGCTATGAAAGCGGCGAAATCAACCAGACAGAAATGAAATACGTGAATAATATCTTTGAGTTTGACGAACGGGTGGCAAGGGAGATCATGGTACCGAGGACAGAAATTGTGACGTTATCTATTGAGGATGATATGGATACCATCCTTGATGTCATACGCCGTGAACAATACACCCGGTATCCGGTCGTAAAAGAGGATAAAGATCATATTTTAGGCCTCGTGAACATTAAACGGATCCTGACAGCTGAAATTTCCGGCGAAACAAGCGAGTTCCGATTAAGCACGTATGTACGGCCCATCATTCAGGTTTTAGAAACGGTTCCTATCCAGGAATTGCTTGTTGCGATGCAAAAGCAACGGGTACATATGGCGATTTTGTATGATGAATATGGGGGTACGTCAGGACTTGTGACCGTCGAAGATATCCTCGAGGAAATCGTGGGGGAAATCAGGGACGAATTCGATGCGGAAGAAGTACCGGAAGTGAGAAAGGTGAAACCAGGACAATACATCTTTGAGGCCAAAATCTCTCTTAGACAGGTGAATGAGATACTGGGGACCAGCCTGTCTGAAGAAAACGTGGAAACTTTGGGAGGATGGTTTCTTGCACAGCGTCTGGATGTGAAGCGTGGAGATGAGATTTTGGAAGGCCAATACGTATTCACCGTAAAGGAGGTGGAAGGCCATCATATCTATTATATTGAGGCGAAAACTCCTAATACAAGCAACCCTGATGGGGCATCTTCCTAGGTACTTATAAATGGCATATAGCTACAAATTATAGTCCAGAACTGATAATATTAACACACAAGAGAAAACTTAGTGTAAGGAGGAATTGGATGGTAGGCAATTTCTTATACACATGGACTATGGGTTTATATGACGATTTTTCCTGGCATTTGAGGGTCATGTTATTATTTCTAAATGCAGCCGTATTTATCTGGGATAGAAAATCAGCATGGCATTATTTGCAGCATGAAAATCATTAAATCTTATTACATCTGCGACAATAGATTAAATGTTGTTCGAATAGTAGGAGCTAATACTAAACCAAGATTTTTCCCTATTTGAATCCAGCCCTGAGCTGGATTTTTTTATATGGAACCATACAAGAATGCACCAACTGATGAAATAGGACCTTATCGCAGGGCTGTCTTTATATTGGACAGTTTCTCATTCACCTTTTGGGCATAAGAAAAGTCTCCGAAACAATAGGGATATCTAAAATTGCGTATATCGTTTCCACAGGTGTATAGAGAAGGGGATTTTTCGACCTGGGATTTAGAGTAGGATTTTGCTAATTTTTCACTATGCCGATATCCGTTATGTGCTACAAAATGAATATAACCAGGGCCCATATTATAACTTTGTATAATGGTGTTTAAATCCACTTTCATTTTGGTTCCGTATTTATACATTTGACTAAAATGGTAGACCCCTTGTTTAATACTCTTATTTGGATTGGTAATACTATTTCTTTTCAAACCTGCTGATTCTGAGGACTGCATGGGATCGTTCCCTTTTCCGTGGCTTTCCTGATCCATTATTGCCAGTAAAACTGGTGTCAGTTCATCCAATCCATATTTTTTTAGTTCATTCGCTACGGTTGGTTCATATTCAACCAAGCGATTTTCGGTCGCTTTATTGGTTATTAGGATATGCAGGGATGGATACCCTACCAAAAAAAGAAGCAAAAAAGCTATAAACCTATATATTTTCTTTTTGAAGGTAAATTTCATGGTGACCACCTGATGATATCGAAATATAATGCTCCATACGGTTCTAAGTTTAGTAAACTATTTCTCTCAAATCAATTACAAATGTATGATTTTGTTTATTATCTTGTGAAGCAGGTGATCTATTCGTGAAGTGGGTGAAATCATCTGGGATCTGGAAGGAAACGGACAACAATCATAATTTTTGTAATATAACTGTAATTCTCCTGTGATGACTTTGTTTTGAAAAATCCATTATAGTGGGTTTAGCAAATCACTCCAGGGGGTAAACAAATTTGTTCAAGAAATTTATCGCGACATTAGCCATGACAGCGACGCTAAGCATTGGGTTTACAGCTGTGGGTGACACACAGCAGGCAGAAGCAGCATCTTACCACACGAAAGCCATCTCGGTTGCAAAAAGCAACTTGGGAGTTAAATATAAATGGGGCGGTATTACGCCAAGCGGGTTTGATTGTTCAGGTTTACTCAAATATTCTTTCGCAAAAGCAGGGAAGACTCTTCCTCGTACAGCAAGAGATATGTACACAAAAGGGACAAGGGTCAGCTCAAGTTCCTTAAAACCGGGTGACCTCCTTTTCTATGCTCCGACTAAAGCGTCAAGGCCAACTCATGTGGCTATGTATGTAGGGAGTGGAAAAGTGATCAATTCATCTTCATCAAAAGGTGTATCATACTTTTACACTAACAATTCATATTGGAAACCAAAATTCTTAGGGGCCAAAAGAATATAAGATATAGATGAAGAGCCATTTTTGTGGCTCTTTTTTGTTTGTGCGTTTTTTTATTTCCCTATCAGGGGAGGTTAGTAAAAAAAGGTGTTTTTATTAATTTTAATGAACTAGTTAGATAGAGAAAATATAGAGGGGGCTTTTATATGAAAAAAGATCTGCTTGAATACATAAAGGTTGCAAGTTTTGTTATAATGGCGTTTAGTTTATTTGTTATTGCTTGGAATTCCTCGAAGGAAGTTTCATATCTCCAGGGAATTGAAGCACATTTAAGTGGCATTTTCGAAGCACTGAATAATCTTTAACAATGATAGTATTTGACACCTTATTTGGCATTGATGCTTCATTGTACAATAAGTATTGTCATAAGTGGAGAATAGTCTAGACATTTAGGTGTCATTTTTTATCCTAACTAGAATAAACGTTGATATAAAAAGAAAAAGACACTCGTTAATTCGAGTGCCAATTTACTATCATTTATTAAGTCTGCAAGTCTGCACCTCAAGACGGAATCCTTTATCCCCAAGAGGCCTGCTTTTTTAAAGAATATTGGAGAAAATTATCTAACGCTGGATGGACCAACTAATGATTCGGGTGCCATACCCAGTACTAGCTGGCTGATTTTTGCATAGCCTGTTTGTTTGAATTGTGAAAAGGTTTGTTTCAAGACTTCGCAATCCTGATCATCTTTTAATTTTTGTACTTCTTTTTTGTACAGGCGAAGGACGGAGCCATATACAAATTTAGGGGTGCATTTGCTTGCATCCTCGTCCATAACAAGGCATCCAAGATAGTCATAATTAAATTGGAATGCGCGTGTAAGATTCACCATATCCGACAGTTTTTCAAAAAGGGCCGGATAGTCTTTCTGTAACTTATCAAGTGCTTCTTTAGCAGCTTTTAACTCATCAATATTGGATAAAGTTATCATTTACTATTCCTCCTTTTATTTGTCCCAAGGTTTCTCAAGGGAGATGTATGCAGCCAGTTCCTTACTCTTTTGCCTTCTGAATCTACGGATTTCTGCTCTTTCTTTAGCTGTTTCGTAAAGGAATTTTTCTTCCTCTGTTTCTGGTATGACCTCTGGGACCTCCACAGGACGCTTGGTTTCATCCAGGGCTACAAAAGTCAAAAATGCTGTAGCTGCGATACGGCGCTCGCCAGTCATGATATCTTCAGCTATGACTTTACAGAAAATCTCCATAGAAGTTTTTCCCGTATATGTTACAAATGACTCAACACAAACTGAATCCGTTTGGTGGATCGGACATAAGAAATCGATGGAGTCTGTTGATGCAGTGACACATTCTTTAATTCGGGAATGCCTGCGTGCAGATAATGTGGCAGCATCGTCCAGCTTCTTCATCAAAACTCCGCCAAACAATGTATTATAATTATTTAAATCACAAGATAACACTTGTGCTGTATTAACAATGCGGCTTTCTTTGGCTTTTTTTGCTTCCATAATGTTGCATCCTTTCATGATGTGGATTCTCAGTTGAAATTCCAATCCATGTTGTAAAAAGCTTGAAGTTCCATGCCTGACACAAGTTTACGCCTCATTTCCGTGATAGTAAAATGGTTATATTTTATCCTTAATATAGCTTTTATCTATGTAAATGCTTACAGTTATGCATTTTATAAATAAAAAAAACGCCTCTTTTGGAAGCGTTAGTCTAACTTTCATAAGCTATTCTTTTCGGTAGGCCTTGGTCAGCTTTTCTTTCGTAAAATTAAGCCATTCTTTGGCGGCATAGGATAAATAATGGTGCTTGCTCCATATAAGTGCCAAATTCCAGCTTATGGAAGGGTTTGCAACCCTGACAGCCTTTACATCTCCATTTAGATGATCGCAAACACTTTCCGGCAAAAGGGAAACACCTAGTTTGCTTGCTACCATTTCCTCGATAAAAGACCGCTGGGAGCTTTCGGAAATAATATGCGGAGTAAATCCTTTTGAATTACATGAAGAAATAATCCGGTCATTCAGAACAAAGTCCTTGTTAAATAGAATAAATGATTCTTTGGCCAACTCAACTAAATGCACTTCTTCTCTTTCTGCAAACGGATGTGATGGGTGGATGAGCAGTTTCAAATCCTCTACCATAAAAGGAAAATGTTCAAAGAGATCACTCTTGGTAGGGAGAACAATGACTCCGATATCCAGAAGATTGTTTGCCACATCTTCCTCAATTTTTTTCGATCCATCCTCGACCAGCTGAAACGTAATGCCAGGATATTTTTCGTGAAACGCACCAACAATCTTCAGAAATATATGGGCATTAAAGATTGGCGGCAAACCGATTCGAATATGCCCTTTTTTCAATCCAGTTAGGTTGTCCAATTCCATTTCTAAATTCTTGAAAGCTTTATCAATTAATTTGGCCTGTTCCAAAATGGTTTTCCCGGCATCTGTCAGGACCAATTGCTTCCTGGAACGGTCGAACAGAGCAACTCCAAGCTCCGTCTCCAGGTTCTTGATCATCTTGCTGATGGTAGGCTGAGTAATGAATAAATGCTCGGCTGCCCGTGAAAAGCTGTTGAATCTGGTTACTTCTATGAAATATTGTAAATGCTTGATGTCCATGAGCGTACACCTTCTTGTTCCAATTGATAAAGGGGAATGATAGATAAGTTAAGTTTATCACGAAGTGCCAGCTTTCTATAGGAACTTATCCCTCACTTTTATTGGAAATGGATCTAAAATTTGTCCTGCAAAGCCTGCCTGTGGAAATGTTATTTTTTATCAGTATTTCTTCATCATGACCGTACATATTCATTATTATAGGCATTCCAGCAGAAGGAGCATTTAAGGGATGTTTGGGACATCAGGAAACGAAAGGAAAGGGGATTAATGAATATACGGCAAGAAAAACCTTATTTGACCACACGAAAACTGCATCCTGAAAATCAGGAATCTCCGGTTCATTTTTTGGAATTAGAAACATATCCGGAAAAATACTTCTACAAACGAAATCATTTCGCGTATCCCAATCTGACTTCTGATGCATTATTTTTGCCAGTTTCAGGCCATGTAGAGCATACTTTGGTCTTTACATTAGAACAGATAAGGCAGATGCCCTCAAAGACAATCAAGACCATACTCGAATGTTCAGGCAATAAACGCCAATTCTTTCGCCCTGAGGTTTATGGGGAACAGTGGGAAAAGGGAGCTTTAAGCCAAGGGGATTGGACTGGTGTTCCGCTTCGGCACTTGCTGCAGAATGCGGGTATTTTATCGGGGACGCAGGAAGTTGTATTTGAAGCATATGATTTTGGACAGAGGAAGGATTTAGATGGCAGTTTTTATTTTGCGAGAAGCCTGCCGATGGATATTGCGTTACATCCAGATACAATCATCGCCTTTGAATATAATGGGATGCCAATTCCTTTCAAGCATGGATTTCCTTTCAGGGTTATTGTACCGGGCTGGTATGCCATGGCCTCTGTTAAATGGCTTAAGCGTATCATAGTAATTGATAAAAAGTTTAACGGTCCTTATCAAACGATAGACTATGTCTTTTATCCTCATAAAGAGAAGGATGAAGGAAGATTCCCAGTCACCTACATGAATGTGAACTCCGCAATCCAGCGGCCACAGAGTTTGCAGGAATTACAGACAGGGGTGCAGGTGATCAAGGGAATGGCCTGGACCGGCCAAGGGATTGTGGATAAAGTAGAAATCAGTTTAGATAACGGCAAAACCTGGGCATCTGCTACCCTCTCGCCCGGACGACATTACTCTTTTTCCCGATGGAATTACACATGGCTGGCAGAAGAGCCAGGTGAATTTGAAATCCTGTCAAGAGCAACAGACTCCGCTGGAAGGGTGCAGCCGGAGATGCCCTTCTGGAATCGAAAGGGGTATGGGTATAATGCGATTGATAGAGTGAAGGTAAAGGTGCTGTGATCTGTGCTAAAAAACACTGGCCGTAACGCCACATTTGTGTTACGCCAGCCAGTGCTCCACTTCTACTATCATAAAATATGAAACGCGTTTCAGGGCAATGGGTTTTTTAGAAAATTTAATCAAACGATTGATTAAATTTTCATTTTCTAATTCTGAAAGGGTTGAAAATCATCCCTTTCTCTTTTATCTTCTTTGCAGTTGTCGTTGATATTGTTATTACTAAACAGAATTATTTAGACACCAAAGTGTAATGATGTTTATATCGATGATTATTTTACTCTGCTTGTCTCAAAATTTTTGCTGCTTACCATGTTGCTGCCATTGCAAAAATCGTGGTGTCACTAATGTCTACTCGGAATGGAAGCCGGCTGAAGAACGATATATATGAAGGTGAGCGGTCATTCATGTCCTTCAAAAAGACAGTAGGGGATGGCTGTTCTTACTATTGGTGCCTTTCTTTTATGGCATATACATACCTGTATCTTAATAGTAGAAAGGGTATCAGGATGGTAATTTCCTCTTTAGGCTTCATTCGTTGGTACTCCGCTTCAATTTATATGTAAAGATCTTATTAAAGCAACACTGGAGCTAAACAAAGCGCAGAATATGATATGAGGGTTTCACCAAAAAATAATATATTCGCGAAAATAAAGCAGTGTATTTAGATACATTGCCTTTTTTGTGTTTTTTGAAAAATAGGACAATATACCCGGGAACAAATAAAAGATTAATACGTAGATAGAAGTGAATGGCTAATAGGCTATAAGCTGTCTCTTGGAATCTTTAACCGTGATGTAATAGGAAGATACTAGATAGATGTTAACCAGGGTAACCGCTCTTGGCCGTTGGTCAGGGGCCAATTCATAGAAAAAAACTGGACTGGTTGGATAGGAATTTTGGAGGATTTTGTAAGGGGCATAGCGAATATTTAAAAGATAACTTTTAACTTAAAACACAATCCCAGGAGGGCCAGATGATATACGAAACGAAGCAGCCTAAACTAGAAATGATTCTGCGTAACATTGAAAAGGTGATCATTGGAAAGAGAGATATTGCAGAGCTTAGCCTCGTCGCATTGCTTGCTGAAGGGCATGTGCTGCTTGAGGATGTGCCGGGTGTCGGCAAGACTATGATGGTCCGTGCCCTGGCTAAGTCCATTAGTGCGAGCTTTAAACGGATTCAGTTTACCCCCGACCTATTGCCCTCCGACGTAACCGGTGTCTCCATCTTCAATCCGAAGGAGCAGGAATTTATCTTTCGTGCAGGCCCTATTATGGGAAATATCATTTTGGCAGATGAAATTAACCGCACATCCCCTAAGACCCAATCCGCTCTGCTAGAGGGAATGGAGGAAGCGAGTGTAACCGTAGATGGAGTAACAAGGACGCTCGATAGACCGTTTTTTGTAATGGCTACCCAGAACCCGATTGAATACGAAGGGACATACCCGCTTCCGGAAGCTCAGCTGGACCGTTTTCTATTAAAGATAAAAATGGGCTATCCAGAGCTTGCTGAGGAGATTGAGGTCTTAACTCGCGCGCAAAAAGTTCCCCCCATCGAGGAGCTGGACCCCGTGATTACTCTCCAGGAATTGCGGGAACTGCAGCAGGAAGTGAAAAATGTCCATGTTGAAGATTCAATTAAAAGGTATATTGTGGAGCTAGCCAGGCGTACTCGGAATCACAACAGTGTATATCTGGGAGCCAGCCCAAGGGGTTCGATTGCACTGATGAAAGCGGCACAGGCGTTTGCCTTTCTGAATGGACGGGATTATGTGCTTCCTGATGATGTCCAGTACTTGGCCCCAACCGTGTTCAGCCATCGTATTATCCTTAAATCGGAGGCTAAATATGAAGGGATGACTGCTGAAACAGTTATCAATGAAATTATGCTCAAGATTCCAGTTCCTGTTAAAAGGCTTGTGAAGTAATGAAGAGGATTGCTTTTACTAGCGGCTGGAAATCTTCTGTGAAATTGGCGGGCCTTTGCGGATTGATTGCTGCCACCTTTGTTTTTGCGATGTTCCAGGGGGGCTTTGTCAGTTGGTTTCTGTTTGCAAGCTTTCTTCCATTTGCTATTTATTCCATTGCCTTGTCTTTTTATTCCATCCATGATTTTACGGTGGACAGGATTGTCAGCAAAAGTGAATTCAGGGCGGGAGATAATTTGGAAGTAGAGCTAAATATTCAGAGGAAAATACCCTTTCCCTTGTATTATTTACTTATAGAGGAACAGCTTCCAGAGAAACTTGAAAAGAATACCTCCGCAAAGAAAAAAATCCTGGTGTTTCCATGGTTCAAACGCAATGTGTCCTTGCTGTATACGATCAGTACCCTTCCCCGCGGTGAACATATTCTTAAAAGCGTCCGCATTAAAACGGGTGACTTCCTGGGTCTATTTGAAAAGGAGACAGAGTTTCCCATATATAATAAACTTCTTGTCTTCCCGGCCTATTATGAGCTTCCCTACAGGCAGCTCGATAATCTATTTGACCAGGGGCAGGCTGGAAAAGCAAATCGCCTCCAGCGTGAAAACTCCATTGTAACCGGGGTTCGTGAATATCAGCAAGGAGACCAGTTCTCGTGGATTAACTGGAAGGCTACTGCCAAGAAGAATGATTTTATGACCAAGGAATTTGAGGAACGAAAGAGCCATGACCTGTTCCTTGTGCTGGATGAAACTGCGTCAGAATGTTTTGAAGACATGATATCCTATACTGCATCGTTCGTGCATTCTATCATAAAAAAAGGGATTCAGACTGGTTTTTTTAGCCTTGGGGCAAATGGGGGACAGCCTCTTTCGGTAAAAGGAGGAGAAATGCAGAAACAGAGGATTTTCTATAGCCTGGCCTTAGCAGAAGAAACGGCAGGACCTCCTATAGAGAAGATTGTAGAAACCAATAAACATATGATTCCATCAAGCGCAGCCTTGATTATTGTGACAAGCAGCCTGTCTTATTTCACGATTGAAACGCTTGCCAGTTTTAAAACGAGTCAGCAAATCACCGTATTTTCTATAAAAAATAAATCAGCGCTTACCAGGGAAGAAATCATGTTAAGAGAGGCCTCACTGGCAAGGGGGATAGGGGTAAAATATATTAACAAAGGACAAATTTTGTCCAGCCTTTCAGGGGTGATTGCGCAGTGATACAAGAAACAAGAATGAATCGAAACATGCATGCCCTATTATATATTTTAGCTTTCTTTTTATTATGGGAATGGCTTGGGCCTGTAAAACAGCTCATGGAGTCAAGTAAAACAACTGTGTTTGTTGTTTTTATGGGATTGTCGCTGCTCTTCCATTATCTAAGAATCCGGTTCCTTCTGCGATTTATCGTTTTAACGGGCTATACCCTTTTGGCTGTGCGGCAGCTGTATTATGACCATTCCATTTTTGATCTTACCTGGATTTTTGATTTTGTCGGAAGTCTTTTTGAGAATATTTCATATATGGTAAGTGGGGATTTTAGGGAGTTTAGTTTTGAATTCCAAACGATCTTGGTATTCGTGTTGCTGTGGCTGGTAACATATCTCCTGCATTACTGGATTCGTGTCAAAAAGAATATATTTTTATTTTTCTTGCTGACGGTCATTTATGTCTCTGTGCTTGATACTTTTACTCCGTATGTCGGAACATATGCTATTATCCGGCTTGTAGTCATTGGCTTTTCGATGCTTGGAATTCTGGCGCTTTTCCGTTTGGCGGATGTAGAACGCTTCGCAATTTCTGTTTCGGATCTTCGTAAATGGCTGGTCCCGCTGGCTGTAATGGTGGGATTCAGTTCTTATGTTGGATTAGCGGCACCAAAGCTGGAACCTCAATGGTCGGATCCCGTACCTTTTATAAAGTCATACTCCGATAAGGTCAGCGGAAACGGCACAGGCGGAGGAGTTAATAAGATAGGGTACGATGAGGATGACTCTGCGCTTGGCGGAGGATTTATAGGTGATGATTCCGTCGTATTCCAGGCAAAGGCAACCGAAAAGCATTATTGGAAGGTGGAGCATAAGGACTACTATACAGGAAAAGGATGGGAATACCTTAATCCGGATGAAGAGTTTACACAATTTAACGACGGCGAGCAGACAAACTTTTCCGCTTATAGTCCGGATGTAAAAACAACGGAGGAAACTGCGGAAGTCACAGTAAGCGAGCTGCACCGTCATGTGGTTTATCCTGAGCCTTTGGGGATTACTAAATTAACCACTTCAAATGGCTCCATGTTCCGCTACTATTTACAATCGGAACGAATCACGGCCCATAATTATGCGGGTAATTCGAGAAGGCTTAAACAATACAAAATAGAATATCAAATTCCAAGTTTTGATACGGAGGAATTAAAAAAGGTTAAAAGCCTGGATGAGCTGCCTCCTGGCCAACTAATGGAGAAATACCTTCAACTGCCTGAACAGCTCCCTGCACGGGTGAGGCAGCTGGCTGAAGAAATAACGTCGGGAAAGACCAATTGGTACGATAAGGCGAAGGCCGTTGAGGATTACTTTGATGGAGGACAGTTTGTCTATGATCAGAATGACATTCCATATCCATCTGCTGAACAAGACTATGTAGACCAGTTTTTATTTGAAACCATGAGAGGTTATTGTGACAATTTCTCCACTTCCATGGTAGTCCTTCTGCGTTCGGCAGGTATTCCCGCCAGATGGGTGAAAGGATATACATCCGGAGATGAGGTTCTGATAGGCAGTGACAGAGTGTACCAGGTAACGAATAACAATGCCCATTCATGGGTGGAGGTATATTTCCCGAATGCTGGTTGGGTGCCTTTTGAACCTACGAAGGGATATACCAATCAAGCAATTTTTGTATCTTCAAGCACGGCTGACGCGGGAGGGACAATCGGACCTGACGAAGAACCGCCTGTGCGAGATATAAAAAAACCGGAAACCGATCAGGCTGAGGTGGACAAGGCTGCTGTCGGCAGTTCATTGGAACAGAAGAACTGGTTTGCAGAAAACCGTAAGATCATCATCTTTTCGGTAATCATATTGACCGTCGCTGCTCTAATTTTCTATAGAACAAGGAGAAAGTGGCTGCCTAAGCTGATTATCCTCATTTATAGCAGGAATCAGGATGACAAGGCATTTGAGAAGGCATATTCCATTCTGTTGAAACAGCTGAAAAGAAGCGGGTTAAAACGGCCTGAAGGCCAGACATTGAGAGAATATGCAGATTATATAGATACGTATTTCTTTACCAATGAGATGAAGCAGCTTACCCAAAGCTATGAAAGATCTATATACCGCGGGGATTCAGCAACTCAGGAATGGCAAAAGAGCCGAAAATTATGGGAAAATTTAATTAAAACGACAGCCTCTTGACCAAATTTTCGATTTGTTGTTACAATGAGATTAACGACAATGTTCATCATTTTTCTACAAATACATGGTCTATTGCCATATGTTTGAGGAATGGATGTCATATCTGTTTTCGCAATTACATCCATAATAAAAATTTGCATTTCACCTTCATATATCCTCGATAATATGGATCGAAAGTATCTACCGGACTACCGTAAATGGTCTGACTATGAAGGCAGGGTTTATTTGGTTTACCAACTAGGATTCTGCTTTTATATTGAAGCAGGGTTCTAGTTTTTTTTGTGTTAATCAGCCAATTAAGACAAATAATAGTTTTATCCAACTCCCGCTCTACTTTTGGAGCGGGTGAATATATGATTGAGGTGACCGCAGTGCCGGGGAAACAAGAGTTGCAACACCAGGAAATGATTGTTGTTCTTGACTTTGGAAGTCAGTATAATCAGCTAATTACGCGGAGGATCCGTGAGTTCGGGGTTTACAGTGAATTGCATCCGCATACTATTACTGCCGAGGAAATCAAAGAGATGAATCCATCTGGAATTATTTTTTCAGGCGGGCCGAACAGCGTTTATGATGCTTCCGCGTTTGGATGTGATGAGCGCATATTCGAAATGGGACTTCCTATTTTGGGGATTTGCTATGGGATGCAGTTAATGACCAAGCATTTTGGAGGCAGAGTAGAGCCTGCCAAAAACCGTGAATACGGAAAAGCCGCTTTAACTGTACAAAGTAACTCTTTACTTTTCAAGAATCTCCCTGAAGAGCAAATCGTTTGGATGAGCCACGGAGATTTAGTTGTAGAAGCGCCAGAAGGGTTTACGGTGGCAGGTACAAACCCGCACTGTCCTATCGCGGCTATGAGCGATGAATCACGAGGTCTTTATGCTGTACAATTCCACCCGGAGGTCCGTCATTCTGTATATGGAATTGAGATGTTAAAAAACTTTGTATTCGGGATCTGTGAATGCAAGGGTGATTGGTCGATGGAAAACTTCATTGAAATCGAAATGGAAAAAATCCGCCAGTCCGTAGGGAATAAGAAAGTATTATGTGCATTGAGCGGCGGAGTGGATTCTTCAGTTGTTGCGGTTTTGATCCATAAAGCCATCGGCGACCAGCTAACATGCATTTTTGTTGATCATGGTCTTCTGCGCAAGGGTGAAGCTGACAGTGTAATGAAAACATTCAGTGAAGGCTTCAATATGAATGTTATAAAGGTGGATGCGAAAGATCGCTTCCTTAACAAACTTGCAGGAGTATCAGACCCGGAGGAAAAGCGAAAGATCATTGGCAATGAATTCATTTATGTGTTTGATGACGAGGCTGCAAAGCTTGAGGGCATTGACTTCCTTGCTCAAGGTACATTATATACAGATATCATAGAGAGCGGTACAGCGACTGCCCAAACCATAAAATCCCATCACAACGTCGGCGGGCTTCCTGAGGATATGCAGTTTAAACTCATTGAACCTTTAAATACACTGTTCAAGGATGAAGTGCGCGCTCTTGGTACTGAGCTGGGCATTTCGGATGAGGTTGTGTGGAGACAGCCGTTCCCAGGACCGGGACTTGGCATCAGGGTTCTTGGTGAAATAACAGAAGAAAAGTTAGAAATTGTACGGGAATCGGATTATATTCTTCGAGAAGAAATAAAAAAAGCGGGGCTGGAACGGGAAATCTGGCAGTACTTCACAGTTCTTCCTGATATCAGAAGTGTAGGAGTTATGGGAGATGCCCGGACTTATGATTATACGATCGGGATTCGTGCTGTGACATCCATTGATGGAATGACATCGGATTGGGCTCGTATTCCATGGGATGTTCTGGAAGTTATTTCCACCAGGATCGTTAACGAAGTGAGCCATGTAAACCGGGTAGTTTATGACATTACCAGCAAGCCGCCTGCAACTATTGAATGGGAATAAATACGAACATTAAATTAAAAAAATAAAAAAATATTCGTGATTAGTATTGACTATCCCTATCCAATTTGGTACTATAGTCATATAATCAATGAATAATTTAATCAAATTTCGTCGTATAATATTGGGGATATGGCCCAAAAGTTTCTACCAGGCTGCCGTTAACAGCTTGACTACGATGTTGGCATTTTGGGAGATTCCCTTTATGGTATTTCTTCCTTATTGTCCATTCATCATGTCAAGCTCCGTTCGGTAGGAACGGGGCTTTTCCTTATTTTATTCGATGCGGAGGGATAGGAATGCAAAAATATTTTCAGTTCGATGAACTCGGCACGAATTACCGCCGGGAATTTATTGGGGGAATAACAACCTTTTTATCCATGGCTTATATACTGATTGTCAATCCGCTGACATTGACATTAGGCAGCGTAAAGGATCTGCCGGATGCATTAAGGATGGATTATGGTGCAGTGTTTGTGGCTACCGCGTTAGCTGCCGCCATTGGATCGATTTTAATGGGCCTCATTGCAAGGTATCCTATTGCGCTTGCACCTGGAATGGGCTTGAATGCATTCTTCGCCTATACAGTTGTATTGCAATACGGGATCGCATGGCAGACTGCTTTGACTGGTGTGCTGATTTCAGGTATTATCTTTGTGTTATTGACTCTCTCAGGTATCCGCGAAAAAATAATTAATGCGATTCCCGTGGAATTAAAATATGCAGTCAGTGCCGGGATTGGATTATTTATTACATTTGTCGGTTTCCAGAGTGTTGGAATCATCGTGAATAATGATGCTGTTTTAGTTGGTCTTGGTGACTTAACCAAGGGAAATACTTTATTGGCTGTTTTCGGAATTATTGTAACTGTTATTCTTTTGACTAGAGGCGTTCATGCAGGGATTTTTATTGGAATGGTAGTAACTGCGATTGCCGGGATGATCTTTGGTTTAATTGATGCACCATCCAAGGTTGTTGGTGCTGTACCAAGTCTTGCTCCTACATTTGGGGCAGCCTTTGACGCTTTTGCGGACCCGGGTCAATTGTTCTCTGGACAGATTCTAGTTGTTATTTTAACTTTCCTTTTTGTAGCATTCTTTGATACAGCGGGTACTCTTGTGGGGGTTGCCACACAAGCAGGATTAATGAAGGGGAATGAGCTCCCTCGAGTAGGGAAAGGATTATTTGCAGATTCCCTTTCCATAGTGTTTGGAGCTATCTTGGGAACTTCAACTACTACATCTTACGTAGAATCTGCAGCAGGTGTTGGAGCAGGTGCACGTACAGGTTTTGCAGCAATCGTGACAGGCATACTGTTTGTCTTATCATTGTTCTTCTTCCCGCTTCTTGAAGTGGTTACATCGGCCGTAACAGCTCCGGCTCTTATTGTAGTAGGTGTACTAATGGTATCTTCATTGAAGAATATTGAGTGGGACAGATTCGAAGTAGCAGTACCGGCATTTTTTACAGTCTTGGCAATGCCTCTGACATACAGTATCGCAACAGGTATCGCAATGGGCTTTGTGTTTTACCCAATCACGATGATCATGAAGGGCAAAGCGAAAGAAATTCATCCTATCATGTACTTCTTGTGTGTAGTATTTATCCTATACTTCATATTTTTGGTATAATAAAATGGTCAAAAAAAGGGACTCAGTCAAACGAGTCCCTTTTTTGGTTTAGTGGTCTCATATCGCTGAAATATCGCTTCCACTTTACTTACATGTATTATCCATATATTATTTTGTAGTGGAGCATTTAATTCTGCCAACGAAGAGGTATGTACTATGTCTGCTTTTATTGTAAGAAAAGTGCTGAATAACAACGTGGTCATAGCCAATCATCCTTTGTATGGTGAGGTGATTCTCATCGGAAAAGGGATTGGTTTCTCCCGAAAAAAAGATGATGAGATTGCCGTGGAGCTTGCTGAAAAAATGTTCGTGCTAAAGAATCAGCAAGAGCAGGAAAATTATAAAAAACTCCTGCCCCAGCTGGACGAAGAAACACAGACGGCGATTATTGAAGCAATCCAGCATATTAGCAGGCGGGTAACAGGGCAATTAAACGAGCACATCCATGTAGGTTTAACAGACCATTTAATATTTTCAATCAATCGATTGATTAACGGTTTGGAAATTAAGAATCCTTTTCTCGTCGAGACAATCAATCTCTATCCCTTTGAGTATGAAGTGGCACGAGAAGTCGTGGAAATAATAAAAGAAAAAACAGGATTCGGACTTCCTGATGGAGAGGTAGGTTTCATCGCTCTTCATATTCATAGTGCCATGACTAACAAAGCACTGGCCGAAATCAATCAGCACTCCCAGTTAGTGACTCGGATGCTGGATGTAATCGAGGAACAGCTGGACATAAGGATCAATAAAGACAGCATTGATTATATGCGGCTTGTCCGGCATTTGCGCTTTGCTATAGACCGGATCCTGACAGGTGAGAAGGTGGAAGAGCCAGAAAGTATATCTTTATTATTGAAAGAAACCTATCCGGTATGCTATACTCTTTCGTGGAAACTGATTAAGATCATGCAGCAGGTATTACAGAAACCGGTTTACGATGCAGAGGCCGTATACCTGACTATGCATTTACAGCGTTTACAAAAGAAAAGTAAATAACCGTAACCTTTACGTGTTACTGATTCGATCAGGCATAAGTGAAGAAGGGTAATTAAAAGTAGTCAACAGTGGGTATATTATATCCATCTACCTATTTTTAGTCCTTTTTCCTTATGCCTTTTTATTTTGTCTGTTTGATGTAAACGCTTCATCAGTTTAAAAAAAATTGGAGGTTGGTTGCCTTGTTCAAAAAGTTGTTTGGCGTTTTACAAAAGGTTGGTAGAGCCTTGATGCTTCCTGTTGCCATCCTGCCTGCTGCAGGTATTTTGCTGGCGTTTGGTAATGCGCTGCAAAATCCGACTTTGATTGACCTTGCGCCATTCCTAAACAATAGCGGCGTAGAGATGGTCGCTTCTGTCATGGAAAACGCAGGAAGTATCATATTCGGAAATCTGGCATTGTTATTTGCTGTAGGGGTAGCAATTGGTTTAGCTGGTGGAGATGGTGTTGCCGGATTGGCTGCTATCATCGGATTCCTGATTATGAATGTAACAATGGGTACTGTTTTGGGCATCGATGCCAATGATTTAAAGGACAGTATGGAATATACAAGCGTCTTAGGTATACCAACATTGTCGACCGGTGTATTCGGCGGTATTATCGTCGGTATTATTGCAGCAGCAATGTATAACAGATTCTTTGAAATTGAATTGCCTTCTTATTTAGGATTCTTTGCCGGAAAGCGGTTTGTACCGATCATTACAGCAGCAAGCGCAGTAATCCTTGGGTTGATTATGATTGTGATATGGCCTCCAATCCAGCACGGATTGAATACTTTTTCGGAAAATATGCTTGGAGCGAACCTTACTCTTTCAGCATTTATCTTCGGTTTAATTGAAAGATCATTAATTCCTTTTGGTTTGCACCATATTTTCTATTCCCCATTCTGGTTTGAGTTTGGTCGTTATACCAATGAAGCCGGTGAAGTCGTTAAAGGGGACCAGGCCATTTTTATGGCACAAATTAAAGATGGCGTACAAAATTTAACCGCCGGAACATTTATGACAGGGAAGTTCCCATTTATGATGTTTGGTCTTCCTGCAGCTGCTTTGGCGATCTATCATGAAGCTCGCCCGGAACGAAAGAAGGTTGTCGGGGGCCTAATGGCATCAGCTGCATTGACTTCTTTCCTGACTGGTATTACAGAACCACTTGAATTTTCATTCCTTTTCGTAGCACCTGTATTATTTGGTATTCATGCGATCTTTGCGGGTCTTTCTTTTATGACCATGCATCTGTTGAACGTGAAAATTGGTATGACCTTCTCTGGAGGATTGATTGACTATATCCTGTTTGGGCTGATCAACCCTCAGACAAATGCATGGCTGGTAATCCCAGTAGGTTTAGTGTTTGCGGTAATTTACTACTTTGGTTTCCGTTTTGCAATCAGAAAGTTCAACTTAGCGACACCTGGCCGTGAAGCAGAAGTTAATAATGAAGAAGATCAAGCTGCTGACACACCTAAAGGAGGAAGCCTTGCTGGGGATATCCTTCAGGCAATGGGTGGCCAGGAAAATATCGCTCATCTTGATGCATGTATCACACGACTTCGTGTATCTGTGAATGATGTGAAAGAAGTAGATAAAGACAGATTGAAAAAGCTTGGTGCTGCCGGAGTACTGGAAGTTGGAAATAATATTCAGGCTATCTTTGGACCGCGCTCCGAGACAATTAAAGGACAAATGAAAGATATCATGGCCGGCAAGAAACCAAGAACGGTCGAAGCCTCACAGGAAAAAGAAGTGCAGAAAAATGTCGAGGCTGTTAATCCGGAAGCCCTTCGTAATGAAAACATTGCAGAAGAAACAATAGTGTCTCCAATTAGAGGAGAAATCAAGCCGTTAAGCGAAGTGCCAGATCCGGTGTTTGCTGAAAAAATGATGGGCGACGGATTTGCAATCGTACCGGCAGAGGGAACAGTGGTCTCTCCTGTAGATGGAAAAATTGTAAATGTATTCCCTACTAAGCATGCCATTGGCATTGAATCTAACAGCGGCCGTGAAATACTGATTCACTTTGGAATCGATACGGTCAAATTAGAAGGAAAAGGGTTTGAAAGCCTAGTTTCTCAAGGGGATAACGTAGTGAAGGGACAGCCTTTATTGAAAGTAGACCTTGATTATGTGGCTGGGAATGCCAGATCTACTATAACTCCAATTATCTTTACGAACCTTACAGAAGGACAAGAAGTGAAGATTGAGAAGTCTGGTTCGGTAAACCTTCAAGAGGAAGACATTATTTCTATTAAATAAATGATTGGTTTTGCTCTCAGCCCCTTTTGGTTATCTCGAGGTAACCAAAAGGGGCTTTTTAGTAACTTGGTTTATAAGATATTAGTACAATAAATTTGCTTCGAAATGCCCCTGCGTTCTCCAAACTCCCTGAACATTTTTTCAATTATTTTCCATATTTATTTTCCTGGATTCTCGTTGACTTGTTAAAGTGGGGATGCTACTATATGTAATACACACGAGATAATCACCTTCAACAAATATTAATTAAAAAACTTGTTGACGAAAAGATTTGTGTGTGATATATTAATAAAGTCGCTTCTGAGAGAAACGACATTGAGATTGCTCTTTGAAAACTGAACAAAACAAGCGCCAGATTCTTATTTCTTCTAGGAGAAATAAGACGTCTAAATAATAGTGAGTACACACTGAAAAAACAAAAATGAGCAAGTCAGACATTTCTTCGGAGAGTTTGATCCTGGCTCAGGACGAACGCTGGCGGCGTGCCTAATACATGCAAGTCGAGCGGACAGAAGGGAGCTTGCTCCCGGAAGTCAGCGGCGGACGGGTGAGTAACACGTGGGCAACCTGCCTGTAAGACTGGGATAACTTCGGGAAACCGGAGCTAATACCGGATAGGTTCTTCCCCCGCATGGGGGAAGATGGAAAGACGGTTTCGGCTGTCACTTACAGATGGGCCCGCGGCGCATTAGCTAGTTGGTGGGGTAATGGCCCACCAAGGCGACGATGCGTAGCCGACCTGAGAGGGTGATCGGCCACACTGGGACTGAGACACGGCCCAGACTCCTACGGGAGGCAGCAGTAGGGAATCTTCCGCAATGGACGAAAGTCTGACGGAGCAACGCCGCGTGAGCGAAGAAGGCCTTCGGGTCGTAAAGCTCTGTTGTCAGGGAAGAACAAGTGCCAGAGTAACTGCTGGCACCTTGACGGTACCTGACCAGAAAGCCACGGCTAACTACGTGCCAGCAGCCGCGGTAATACGTAGGTGGCAAGCGTTGTCCGGAATTATTGGGCGTAAAGCGCGCGCAGGCGGTCCTTTAAGTCTGATGTGAAAGCCCACGGCTCAACCGTGGAGGGTCATTGGAAACTGGGGGACTTGAGTGCAGAAGAGGAGAGTGGAATTCCACGTGTAGCGGTGAAATGCGTAGAGATGTGGAGGAACACCAGTGGCGAAGGCGACTCTCTGGTCTGTAACTGACGCTGAGGCGCGAAAGCGTGGGGAGCGAACAGGATTAGATACCCTGGTAGTCCACGCCGTAAACGATGAGTGCTAAGTGTTAGAGGGTTTCCGCCCTTTAGTGCTGCAGCAAACGCATTAAGCACTCCGCCTGGGGAGTACGGCCGCAAGGCTGAAACTCAAAGGAATTGACGGGGGCCCGCACAAGCGGTGGAGCATGTGGTTTAATTCGAAGCAACGCGAAGAACCTTACCAGGTCTTGACATCCTCTGACTTCCCTAGAGATAGGGCGTTCCCCTTCGGGGGACAGAGTGACAGGTGGTGCATGGTTGTCGTCAGCTCGTGTCGTGAGATGTTGGGTTAAGTCCCGCAACGAGCGCAACCCTTGATCTTAGTTGCCAGCATTCAGTTGGGCACTCTAAGGTGACTGCCGGTGACAAACCGGAGGAAGGTGGGGATGACGTCAAATCATCATGCCCCTTATGACCTGGGCTACACACGTGCTACAATGGATGGTACAAAGGGCAGCGAAGCCGCGAGGCCGAGCCAATCCCATAAAGCCATTCTCAGTTCGGATTGCAGGCTGCAACTCGCCTGCATGAAGCCGGAATCGCTAGTAATCGCGGATCAGCATGCCGCGGTGAATACGTTCCCGGGCCTTGTACACACCGCCCGTCACACCACGAGAGTTTGTAACACCCGAAGTCGGTGAGGTAACCTTTTGGAGCCAGCCGCCTAAGGTGGGACAGATGATTGGGGTGAAGTCGTAACAAGGTAGCCGTATCGGAAGGTGCGGCTGGATCACCTCCTTTCTAAGGATATACAGACGTCAGGCGCTTATGTTTTGTTCAGTTTTGAAAGAAGCAATTCTTTCAAACCAATAATTACCTTACAGTTCTCATGACGAATGTGTTATGATGGGCAAGTCGCTTTCGCGACATAAGGTAATGAACATTGTTCTTTGAAAACTAGATAACAGTAATAAGGCGAATTTTTTGCGTCAATTTTCAAAACACCGAGATGTAAAAACTGATAATTTGTCAGGACCGAGGGATTCGAGGAAGCAATCGAGCGAGCACCGGAGCGTATTACACATACGTGAGGAGTGAGCGAGTGAAGCTGACGAAGAAGGCCGACGGTCATCACAAATTAGCAATGGTTAAGTTAGAAAGGGCGCACGGTGGATGCCTTGGCACTAGGAGCCGATGAAGGACGGGACTAACACCGATATGCTTCGGGGAGCTGTAAGTAAGCTTTGATCCGGAGATTTCCGAATGGGGAAACCCGCTGCCCGTAATGGGGCAGTATCCTTACCTGAATAAATAGGGTATGGAAGGCAGACCCGGGGAACTGAAACATCTAAGTACCCGGAGGAAGAGAAAGCAAACGCGATTTCCTGAGTAGCGGCGAGCGAAACGGAATTAGCCCAAACCAGAAGGCTTGCCTTCTGGGGTTGTAGGACACTCTATATGGAGTTACAAAGGAACGGGGTAGATGAAGAGGCCTGGAAAGGCCCGTCAGAGAAGGTAAAAACCCTGTAGTCGAAACTTCGTTCCCTCCTGAGTGGATCCTGAGTACGGCGGGACACGTGAAATCCCGTCGGAAGCAGGGAGGACCATCTCCCAAGGCTAAATACTCCCTAGTGACCGATAGTGAACCAGTACCGTGAGGGAAAGGTGAAAAGCACCCCGGAAGGGGAGTGAAACAGATCCTGAAACCGTGTGCCTACAAGTAGTCAGAGCCCTATGGTCTTTTTAAGACAACGGGTGATGGCGTGCCTTTTGTAGAATGAACCGGCGAGTTACGATTTCATGCAAGGTTAAGTTGATGAGACGGAGCCGCAGCGAAAGCGAGTCTGAACAGGGCGAATGAGTATGAGGTCGTAGACCCGAAACCAGGTGATCTACCCATGTCCAGGGTGAAGTTCAGGTAACACTGAATGGAGGCCCGAACCCACGCACGTTGAAAAGTGCGGGGATGAGGTGTGGGTAGCGGAGAAATTCCAATCGAACCTGGAGATAGCTGGTTCTCTCCGAAATAGCTTTAGGGCTAGCCTCAGCGTAAGAGTCTTGGAGGTAGAGCACTGATTGGACTAGGGGCCCCCATCGGGTTACCGAATTCAGTCAAACTCCGAATGCCAAAGACTTGTCGCTGGGAGTCAGACTGCGAGTGATAAGATCCGTAGTCGAAAGGGAAACAGCCCAGACCGCCAGCTAAGGTCCCAAAGTATACGTTAAGTGGAAAAGGATGTGGAGTTGCTTAGACAACCAGGATGTTGGCTTAGAAGCAGCCACCATTTAAAGAGTGCGTAATAGCTCACTGGTCGAGTGACTCCGCGCCGAAAATGTACCGGGGCTAAACGTATCACCGAAGCTGCGGATTGACACCGATGGTGTCAGTGGTAGGAGAGCGTTCTAAGGGCGTCGAAGCCAGACCGGAAGGACTGGTGGAGCGCTTAGAAGTGAGAATGCCGGTATGAGTAGCGAAAGAAGGGTGAGAATCCCTTCCACCGAATGCCTAAGGTTTCCTGAGGAAGGCTCGTCCGCTCAGGGTTAGTCGGGACCTAAGCCGAGGCCGAAAGGCGTAGGCGATGGACAACAGGTTGATATTCCTGTACCACCACTTCATCGTTTGAGTGATGGGGGGACGCAGGAGGATAGGGCAAGCGCGCTGTTGGATATGCGCGTCCAAGCAGTCAGGCCGGAAACGAGGCAAATCCCGTTTCCACAAAGGCTGAGCTGTGATGGCGAGGGAAATATAGTACCGAAGTTCCTGATTCCACACTGCCAAGAAAAGCCTCTAGCGAGATGAATGGTGCCCGTACCGCAAACCGACACAGGTAGGCGAGGAGAGAATCCTAAGGTGTTCGAGAGAACTCTCGTTAAGGAACTCGGCAAAATGACCCCGTAACTTCGGGAGAAGGGGTGCTTTTTAGGGTGAATAGCCCGGAAAAGCCGCAGTGAATAGGCCCAGGCGACTGTTTAGCAAAAACACAGGTCTCTGCGAAGCCGCAAGGCGAAGTATAGGGGCTGACGCCTGCCCGGTGCTGGAAGGTTAAGGGGAGAGGTTAGCGTAAGCGAAGCTTTGAACCGAAGCCCCAGTAAACGGCGGCCGTAACTATAACGGTCCTAAGGTAGCGAAATTCCTTGTCGGGTAAGTTCCGACCCGCACGAAAGGCGTAACGATCTGGGCACTGTCTCAACGAGAGACTCGGTGAAATTATAGTACCTGTGAAGATGCAGGTTACCCGCGACAGGACGGAAAGACCCCGTGGAGCTTTACTGCAGCCTGATATTGAATTTTGGTACAGCTTGTACAGGATAGGTAGGAGCCTTTGAAGCCGGAGCGCAAGCTTCGGTGGAGGCGTCGGTGGGATACTACCCTGGCTGTATTGAAATTCTAACCCGCGCCCCTCATCGGGGCGGGAGACAGTGTCAGGCGGGCAGTTTGACTGGGGCGGTCGCCTCCTAAAAGGTAACGGAGGCGCCCAAAGGTTCCCTCAGAATGGTTGGAAATCATTCGCAGAGTGTAAAGGCACAAGGGAGCTTGACTGCGAGACCTACAAGTCGAGCAGGGACGAAAGTCGGGCTTAGTGATCCGGTGGTTCCGCATGGAAGGGCCATCGCTCAACGGATAAAAGCTACCCCGGGGATAACAGGCTTATCTCCCCCAAGAGTCCACATCGACGGGGAGGTTTGGCACCTCGATGTCGGCTCATCGCATCCTGGGGCTGTAGTCGGTCCCAAGGGTTGGGCTGTTCGCCCATTAAAGCGGTACGCGAGCTGGGTTCAGAACGTCGTGAGACAGTTCGGTCCCTATCCGTCGCGGGCGCAGGAAATTTGAGAGGAGCTGTCCTTAGTACGAGAGGACCGGGATGGACGCACCGCTGGTGTACCAGTTGTCTTGCCAAAGGCATCGCTGGGTAGCTATGTGCGGACGGGATAAGTGCTGAAAGCATCTAAGCATGAAGCCCCCCTCAAGATGAGATTTCCCATGGCGCAAGCTGGTAAGATCCCTGAAAGATGATCAGGTTGATAGGTCAGGGGTGGAAGCGTGGTGACACGTGGAGCTGACTGATACTAATAGATCGAGGACTTAACCAAACTGAAAAGCGGAGAAAGCCCGCTTAAACCGATAGGATGTTGGAGCTTCTGGCGGAAAAGACCTAAAGTCTTGCCCAGAAGAAGCGAAACAGCCGTACGGTTTGGCTTTCGCAGCTAGACACAATCATGTTTTGATACGCAAAAACCTTACCTGTTATCTAGTTTTGAAGGAACAACGTTCCTTTATATGTTTGGTGACGATGGCGAAGAGGTCACACCCGTTCCCATTCCGAACACGGAAGTTAAGCTCTTCAGCGCCGATGGTAGTTGGGGGCTCTCCCCCTGTGAGAGTAGGACGTCGCCAAGCAATGATAAGCCAGCCGAAGGCTGGTTTTTTGTTGTTTTAAAATAAACATTGGGAACTTTCCTATGGAGGAAAACCATCAGAAGCAAAATATGTGAACACATAAATACGTAGATGGGGTGGAGCAAGAGTCGAGGTGAGGAATTAGGGCAGAAGTTGTAGCGTCAAATTTTATCTTTTTAGCAAAAATTAGACTGATTTTGTTGCAGAAACCAATCATACCATTATTAGATGAAGTCATATTACATAAAGCATGATGTTATATGGCTAATGATATATATGTATAAACGACATTTTGGACTTTATTGGACTTCAGTCAAGAAAGTGGACAATAGGCTTTGATTTTATTTTGTTCTAAATCTCTAGCGCATTTCGTTTGCTGAAGGTTTCTGAAAGTGATCAGTCAAAAACCTGACTGTTCACTTCATACCCAAATGGTGAAATTATTAGTTATAAACTAGCTTGCGAAACCCATATTTCTCTCGAATTGATTAGGTGAACAGAAGCCTAAAGTCGAGTGTTTCCTTCTTTGGTTATAAAAACTGCTGATGTAGTAATTGATTGCTTTTGTTGCTTCTGCCCGAGACTTAAAACGTCTTCTATAAATTAACTCTTTTTTAATTGTCGCATGAAACGATTCTATGCAGGCATTGTCGTATGGATTGCCTTTTCTGCTCATGCTGATTTTAACGTTAAGTTCCTGCAGCCTCTCCACATACTGGTTAGAACAATACTGGGATCCTCGGTCAGAATGGTGGATTAATTCCTTTGTAGGCTGCCGCGTCAGGAGCGCCATGTTTAAAGCCTGCAGCGGCAGTTCCTTTTTCATATGGGAATCCATGCTCCATCCCACTATTTTTCGGGAAAACAAATCCATCACGGTCGACAAATAAACCCATCCTTCCAGGGTCCAAATGTATGTAATATCTGCTACCCATATCCGATCCCGCGCTTGCGCACGAAATTCTTGATTTAAAAGATTAGGATAAAGGCGCAAATCATGATTGGAATCCGTGGTCACGACAAATCTTTCTTCCGGGATAGCACGCAAACCTAAATCCTTCATGATTCGTGCGACCGTTTTTTTTGAAATCGTATATCCCCATTCGATTAAATCATGATGGACCCTGGGACTTCCATAAGTTCCTTCACTTTCATAGTAAGATTTTTTTATTTTCTGCTGGATTTCTTTCTTGTAAGCCTCTCTTTCGAGGTCGACCCTATCTTTGTTATCTATCCACTTGTAATATCCACTCTTCGATACTTTTAAGACTTTACACATCATCACCACAGTATGTTCATCCCGATGAGCATAGATGAAACTGTAAATTATGCTTGGTTTTTTGTGAAGATGTGCATAGCCTTTTTTAGAATTTCATTTTCCTCTCTTAACTGCTGAATCTCTTTTTCATGCTGTTTTTGTAGTTTTTTAAGTTCTGCAGGTGTTATATATGTCTCTTTTTCTGTCCCGTTTCTTAATTTCTTCTTATATTCACTAACCCACCTGCGAAGAGTGGGATACGGCACTTCCAGCTCGTATGCTACTTCCCGGGCTACCCGGCCCTCCTCAACCACTAATTTAGCTACATATTCTTTAAATTCCGGATCACGATGTTTCCCCACTCTGAACACGTCCTTTTAATAATTATGTTTATTATAAGTTATCTTTTTTACGTGTCCACTTTTTAGACTAACTTGATTATGCTCGATTTTTTGAGTTTAATGCTCGAAATATGAAATTAATACTCGATATTTGCAATTTTATGCTCGAAATCTAAATTTTATGCTCTAACTGCTAATTAAATGTGCAGGACGTCGCCAAGCAAGAACAGACCAGTCGAAAGGCTGGTTTTTTTGTTGCCATATTCGTTAATGAGGACCCCCTTTCCCAAAACCTATTTTTGAGACACTACAACCTGGATAGGAGAAGCAAAGGAATCAGGTTAGGGGGTTAGGAAAGGAAGCAATAGTACGACTCTTTCTAGCAAAAATAGAGATTGGTGAGGAATAATATTGTAATCAGGAAACATAATCACGTCACGAGATGGGGCAAGATGACATATAAGCATGAATTTTCGTTACTTCTCAACTACTTATGATTGGAATTTAAAGATTTGTACGATTGAAGTCTCCCAATATTATATTAGACTCGGACGGCTAACTAAATCTATCCACTGTGGAAGTAAGTGTAAAAAAGTAAAAGGTCAGTATGAAGAAGTTTAGAAGAATAAATAAACAGCTTCAGCTCATATGAATATAAAGTCTCCTTCACTATTTTTTTATACAATTTCCTTTTCTGAACCTTCTCTCATGGGCATTCTCATACCATCATAATACATCACCTGCAGCCTCACATTAGCAAAATGATGATGAACCAAAGAGGCTTCTTTTTTTCGATTTATATGTGTATAGTAAGATAAAATAAAAAGGACAAGATCGACTTATTACGTGTGTTTGATTAATAGGAAAAAGTTAACAACTATATATAGAAGGGATATGAGCAGGTGACTAAGAAAAGTAAGAAGGAGACATTCGAGGTTGCTGAAGGGGAAAGCATTGATCAGTGCCTCAACCGGATAAGAGAAGCAGGATACTTTCCTGTCCGCCGGACGGAGAAACCGGTTTTTGAAGAGAAAATGGTGGATGGGGAAGTGCAATATGAACCTATAGGCAGGCAGATTGTGTTCGAAGCTAAATTGATGGAAACCTAGAAGTAGCATTCCTAAACACGAACAATCGTAGTTCAATTCTACTTAATATTCGATTTTTACTTGACACAGTTTTCTTATCCCTGATAAGATGGGGGTGGTAAAAGCGAATTCTCTCATATAATACCGGGGATATGGCCCGAAAGTTTCTACCCAGTGACCGTAAATCGTTGGACTATGAGAGGAAGTAGATATTGAGACTGGATTAGATCCATCTTCGTCCCAAAAGATTACATCCGGGCAGACTACTTTCTCTTTAAAAAGGGTGGTCTGTCCGGTTTTTTTATTTTATAAATATATATTACTGGCGGGGAGGAGACATAATGAAACCGCAAGTTGGCGTTATAATGGGAAGTGTGTCCGATTGGGAAACTATGCAGTATGCATGTGAAACACTTGAACAGGCCGGGATTATTTTTGAGAAAAGGGTGGTTTCAGCGCACCGGACACCGGACTTGCTCTTTGAATACGCGGAGACGGCAAAGGAAAGAGGAATCAAGGTAATTATAGCTGGTGCGGGAGGAGCTGCACACCTTCCCGGTATGACAGCGGCAAAGACAGTACTGCCTGTGATAGGGGTGCCTGTAAAGACCAAGGCATTGAATGGAATGGATTCTTTGCTTTCCATTGTTCAAATGCCAGGAGGGGTGCCGGTTGCCACAGTGGCAATCGGCAAAGCTGGGGCCATAAATGCAGGCCTTCTGGCTGCTCAAATTATAGCGGTATCAGATCAAACTATTTCGGACAGGCTGGAATCATTAAGAAACGAAACTAAAGAAAAGGTGTTGCAAAGCAGTGAGCAGCTTAAATAAGAAGGTCATATTACCTGGACAGACAATCGGCATTATAGGCGGCGGGCAGCTTGGCAGAATGATGGCACTGTCGGCAAAGGCAATGGGATTCAATATTGCGGTACTCGACCCTGCGCCTAATTGTCCCTGTGGCCAGGTCGCAGATATTGAAATAACGGGCGCATATGATGATACAGAGAAATTAAAAGAGCTTGCAGCTGTAAGTGACGTCATCACCTTTGAATTTGAAAACATTAATGCTCCGGCACTGGGATGGCTAAGCAGGCATGCTTATATACCGCAAGGGGCAGAATTGCTGAAAATCACCCAGAACCGGATTTCTGAAAAGGACGCTATATCCGCTGCTGGAGTTCCTGTGGCGCCTTACTTTGTCATTAGTAATAAGGAAGATCTCGGTAGATATGCTGAACGATTAGGCTATCCATGTGTCCTCAAAACAGCCCGAGGCGGTTATGACGGAAAAGGACAATATGTTCTCCGTTCGGCTGAAGACATAGACAAAGCAACTGAAATCCTTGAAGCAGGCGAGTGCGTTCTGGAGGGCTGGGTTGCCTTTACAAAAGAAATTTCAGTCATCATCAACCGTTCAATCCATGGAGAACACAGTATACTGCCGATAGCTGAAAATATACACAAAAATAATATTCTTGATAAAAGCATTGTGCCTGCCAGAATAAGCGAAGCTGCGAGGAACAAGGCGATTCTTCAAGCAGAGAAGCTTGCAAAAGAGCTAGGATTGGTAGGCACATTAGCCGTCGAGATGTTTTTGACCGTTGATGATGAAATTATTATTAATGAGCTTGCGCCAAGACCGCATAACTCCGGGCATTACTCGATAGATGCTTGCGCAACATCGCAATTCGAACAGCATATACGGGCCGTTTGTGGCTGGCCTCTTGGCAGTACAAATCTGTTAAAGTCCGTTGTAATGGTAAATATATTAGGACAGCACGTACATCCCATCATCAATAATATCAGCAAGATATCCGACTGGAAGATTCACCTTTATGGAAAGCAGGAGGCAAAGGTGAATAGAAAGATGGGGCATGTCAATATTTTGCGCGAGACTGCGGATGAAGCATTGAAAGAATGCATGGAAAGCAAGCTTTGGGACTCAGAGGAATATATGGAGGTTTTAAGATGATTGAACGTTATACCCGCCCGGAGATGGGTGCCATTTGGACAGAAGAAAACCGCTTTAATGCCTGGCTGGAGGTCGAAATATTGGCATGTGAAGCTTGGGCGGAGCTTGGTGTGATTCCAAAGGAAGATGTGCGGCTGCTGCGCCAGAACGCTTCCTTTGATGTAGAGCGCATTAAAGAAATTGAAGAGGAAACACGCCATGATGTGGTTGCCTTTACAAGGGCCGTTTCCGAAACATTAGGTGAAGAAAGAAAATGGGTGCATTACGGGCTAACGTCCACTGATGTTGTAGATACAGCACTCTCTTATATATTAAAGCAAGCAAATGAAATCCTTTCGCAGGATCTGGACCGTTTCGTTGAAATCCTTAAGCATAAGGCAATCGAACACAAATATACAGTCATGATGGGACGTACACATGGTGTCCACGCAGAGCCTACGACATTTGGGCTTAAGCTTGGTCTATGGTATGAAGAAATGAAGCGGAATGTGGAAAGGTTTAAGGAAGCCAGAAAAGGCATCGAATTTGGGAAAATTTCAGGGGCAGTAGGGACATATGCAAACATCGATCCATTTGTTGAAAGATATGTATGTGAGAAGCTGGGACTTCAGGCTGCGCCGATTTCCACCCAGACGCTGCAGCGTGATCGGCATGCCCACTATATGAGCACCCTTGCTTTGATTGCAACGTCCATAGAAAAGTTTGCAGTAGAAATCCGCGGCCTTCAAAAAAGTGAGACGCGCGAGGTAGAGGAATTCTTCGCAAAGGGCCAAAAAGGATCATCTGCAATGCCACATAAACGCAATCCAATCGGATCTGAAAACATGACAGGGATGGCACGGGTAATCCGGGGCTACATGATGACAGCGTACGAAAATGTACCATTATGGCATGAAAGGGACATTTCTCATTCGTCAGCTGAAAGAATCATCCTTCCTGACGCTACCATTGCCCTGAACTATATGCTAAACCGTTTTGGAAACATTATTAAAAACCTGACCGTTTATCCGGAAAACATGAAGCGTAATATGGACCGTACTCTTGGCTTAATTTACTCCCAGCGTGTACTGCTTGCCTTGATTGAAAAGGGGCTCGTGCGCGAAGAAGCGTATGATACCGTTCAGCCAAAGGCAATGGAAGCATGGGAATTACAGGTGCCTTTCCGTACATTGCTTGAAAAGGATGAGAAAATCACCGGTCTACTTACAAAAGAAGAACTCGATGATTGTTTTGATTATAAGCATCACCTGAAAAATGTAGATTATATCTTTGGCCGATTAGGTTTATAAAGTGGCACTGCCAGTGAAATCTGGCAGTCCTTTACTCCAAACATTCATACTATTCCGAAGACGGAGGGCACACAATGGAAAAGAGAGAAATGCTCTATGAAGGAAAAGCAAAGAAAATCTATGCAACAGATCAAGAAGACCTGGTATGGATTGAATATAAGGACTCGGCTACAGCATTTAATGGGGTAAAAAAAGCAGAAATAACAGGAAAAGGTGTCCTGAATAATAAAATAACGAGTTTGCTATTTTCAAAGCTTGATCAAGAAAACATTCCTTCACACTTTGTGAGCCAGATTTCAGATAGGGAACAGCTAGTCAAAAAGGTCTCCATCATCCCCCTTGAAGTTGTTGTTAGGAATATCGCAGCAGGAACGCTATCCAAAAGAATCGGCCTTAAGGAAGGAACAGCGCTGAAAAGAAGTTTAGTGGAACTGTATTATAAAGACGATTCGCTTGGGGATCCGCTGCTGAATGAAGAGCATATTGAAGAATTGGGGATTGCCACGGCTGAAGAAGTCGCCGTTCTTAAACAGGAAGCTCGCAAAATTAATTCTGTTTTGACACCATTTTTTAAAGAACTTGGCATCAGCTTAATAGATTTCAAGCTGGAATTCGGAAAAACGGAAGACGGTGACATTCTGCTTGCGGATGAAATTTCGCCTGACACCTGCCGTCTTTGGGACATGTCTACGGATGAAAAGCTGGACAAGGATGTATTTCGCCGAGATTTAGGAAGTTTAACGGAAGCTTATCAAAAAATATTAACCAAGCTGGAGGGGCATCAACATGTATAAAGTGAAGGTATATGTAACATTGCGGGAAAGCGTATTGGATCCACAGGGAACAGCGGTGAAACAATCCCTGCACAGTATGGCCTATCGTGAAGTAAGCGATGTCCGGATTGGAAAATATATCGAGCTTTCCATCAAACAAGTCAGTGAAGATATTGACCAATATATACGCAATATGTGCCAAAAGCTTCTCGCTAATACGGTTATTGAGGATTATCGCTATGAAATCGAGGAGGTAGTAGCACAATGAAGTTTGCGGTGATTGTTTTTCCCGGTTCGAACTGCGATGCCGATATGTATCATGCAATCAAAGATGAGCTTGGTGAAGAAGCGGAATATGTCTGGCATACTGAAAAGAATCTGGATGGCTTTGACGGCATTCTGCTGCCTGGGGGATTTTCATATGGGGATTACTTGCGCTCAGGAGCCATTGCCCGCTTTTCCAACATTATGGCGGAGGTTATAAAGGCAGCAGAGGCCGGAAAACCTGTCCTGGGAGTGTGCAACGGATTTCAAATTTTACTTGAAGCAGGATTGCTGCCGGGCGCGATGAGAAGAAATACAAACCTTAAGTTTATGTGCCGACCGGTCTCTTTGCGAGTAGAAAATAATACTACCATTTTTACAAACAGCTATGATAACGAAGAAATCATTTCTGTTCCAATTGCACATGGAGAAGGAAATTATTATTGTGATGAAGCGACACTGTCCCAATTGAAAGAGAATAATAGAATTGTATTCAAATACCACGGGGAAAATCCTAATGGCAGCCTTGGGGACATAGCTGGCATCATCAATGAAAAAGGAAACGTCCTGGGAATGATGCCGCATCCGGAACGCGCGGTAGATCCGCTCTTGGGTAGTGCTGACGGATTAAAACTGTTTCAATCAATCGTAAAAAGCTGGAGGGAATCATATGTCTTTACTGCTTGAGCCAAATCCGGAATTGATCAAAACTAATAGAATTTATGCGGAGATGGGATTATCGGACGAGGAATTTGAGATGGTTGAGAAGATTCTAGGACGTCTCCCAAATTACACGGAGACGGGGTTATTCTCGGTTATGTGGTCTGAGCACTGCTCATACAAAAATTCAAAACCTGTGCTGAAAAAGTTTCCTGTTACCGGGGAAAGAGTGCTTCAGGGGCCGGGAGAAGGTGCAGGAATCGTCGACATTGGAGACGGCCAGGCGGTAGTATTCAAGATTGAGAGCCATAACCATCCTTCTGCGATCGAGCCATATCAGGGAGCGGCTACAGGTGTTGGGGGAATTATCCGAGATGTATTCTCGATGGGAGCGCGTCCCATTGCCCTTTTGAACTCTCTGCGTTTCGGGGAACTGGATAATGATCGTGTTAAATATTTATTTAAAGAGGTTGTAGCCGGAATTGCAGGTTACGGCAATTGCATCGGAATCCCTACAGTGGGCGGAGAAATCCAGTTCGATCCTTCCTATGCGGGCAATCCGCTTGTAAATGCAATGTGCGTAGGATTGATAGATCATAGGGACATTAAAAAGGGCCAAGCCCATGGTGTCGGAAATACTGTAATGTATGTCGGGGCAAGAACCGGCCGCGACGGAATACACGGGGCAACCTTTGCATCAGAGGAATTATCTGAAGCATCTGAAGAAAAACGCCCGGCCGTACAGGTAGGAGACCCTTTCATGGAGAAGCTCCTTTTGGAAGCATGCCTGGAATTGATCCAGTCAGATGCACTTGTCGGGATTCAGGATATGGGAGCAGCAGGCCTTACGAGCTCTTCGGCTGAGATGGCAAGCAAGGCTGGCTCAGGTATTGAAATGCACCTGGATCTTGTGCCGCAGCGGGAAACAGGTATGACTGCTTACGAAATGATGCTGTCTGAATCACAGGAAAGAATGCTGATCGTGGTGAAAAAAGGAGGCGAACAGGAAATAGTGGATTTGTTTTCTAAATACGGCCTTGAGGCGGTTTCAATCGGAAAGGTTACCGATGACAAAAATCTTACCCTTTACCATAATGGCGAAATTGCTGCACGAGTGCCTGTCGATGCATTGGCGGAAGAGGCTCCAGTATATCATAAGCCATCCAGCGAGCCGCAGTACTATCGTGATTTTCAGGAAATGGAGGCATGGATTCCTGACGTATCCGACTACAAGGACACGCTGCTGCGGCTTTTATCCCAGCCTACCATTGCCAGCAAAGAATGGGTTTATGACCAATATGATTATATGGTACGTACAAATACAGTAGTTGCACCGGGATCCGATGCCGCTGTGCTGCGAATCAGGGGAACAGAAAAAGCGCTGGCTATGACGACTGACTGTAATTCCCGCTATTTATATCTGGACCCTGAGACGGGCGGGAAAATTGCCGTTGCGGAAGCAGCCAGAAATATAATCTGTTCGGGTGGAGAACCTCTTGCCATTACCGATTGCCTCAATTTCGGGAATCCTGAGAAACCGGAGATCTTCTGGCAAATTGAAAAGGCCGCCGACGGGCTAAGCGCAGCTTGCCGTGCTTTAGAGACTCCTGTAATCGGTGGAAATGTGTCTTTATATAATGAAACGAACGGTGTTGCCGTTTACCCAACACCGGTGGTAGGAATGGTAGGCCTTGTAGAAAATATCAGGCATATCACTACACAGCATTTTAAAAATGAAGGCGACCTGATTTATGTTTTGGGAGAAACCAAGGCTGAATTTAGCGGCAGTGAACTTCAAAAAATGGAGGAAGGCCGAATTTTTGGGCAGGCTCCCGAGATCGATTTAGAAGTAGAATCAAGACGCCAGCTTGAAATTTTAGCGGCAATCAGGGAAGGGCTTGTTGCTTCTGCGCATGACCTTGCTGAGGGCGGTTTGGCAGTCGCTATTGCTGAAGCCTTATTCAGCAAAGGGCAATTAGGGGCAGAGATTACCCTTCAAGGGGACGTTATCGTAGAATTGTTCAGCGAAACGCAATCCCGATTCTTAATCTCGGTCAGACCTGAAAACAAGACAGCTTTCGAAAAAATGGTGGAAGATGCAAAGTTGGTAGGAAAAGTGACAGACCAGGCAGTTTTAACATTCACAAAAGACGATACTGTCATTCTGGAAGCAGAAGTAGAACAGCTGCACAATTCCTGGAAAGGAGCTATTCCATGCTTGCTGAAATAAAAGGTCTTAATGAAGAGTGCGGAGTATTTGGGGTTTGGGGACATTCGGATGCGGCACAAATCACGTATTACGGACTTCACAGCCTGCAGCACAGGGGACAGGAAGGCGCCGGAATGGTGTTGAAGCAAGACGCTCTGCTTAAAGGAGTCAAAGGTGAAGGCCTCGTAACTGAGGTCTTTACCGCCGAAAAGATGTCCGGGCTTTCCGGGATGGCAGCAATCGGACACGTGCGTTATGCTACTGCTGGAGGCGGAGGCATTGAAAATGTCCAGCCTTTGCTGTTTAATTCACAGAGCGGCAGCCTGGCACTCGCACACAATGGGAACCTGGTAAATGCAACCCAGTTGAAGGTACAACTGGAGGCGCAGGGCAGCATTTTTCAAACCACCTCGGATACCGAGGTACTGGCGCATTTAATAAAGCGCGGCGGATTTTCCGGAATGAAGGATCGTGTAAAAAATGCGCTTGGCATGTTAAAGGGCGCATATGCGTTCCTTATCATGACTGAAACAGAACTAATTGTTGCGGTAGACCCGCACGGTCTGCGTCCGCTTTCCCTGGGCCGGCTGGGCGATGCTTATGTAGTGGCATCGGAAACCTGTGCGCTTGATATAGTAGGAGCAGAATTTATTCGCGATTTTGAGCCGGGAGAACTTGTTATCATGAACGATGAAGGCATTTTCTCAGAACGCTTCGCCATGTCAAGCCAGCGTTCCATGTGCACGATGGAATATGTTTATTTTTCACGTCCTGACAGTAACATTGATGGGATTAATGTTCACACTGCCAGGAAAAACCTTGGCAAACAGCTGGCTGCTGAAGCGCTTATAGAGGCTGATGTCGTTACTGGAGTTCCGGATTCCAGTATCTCGGTTGCGATTGGATATGCTGAGGCCTCAGGTATTCCTTATGAAATGGGTTTGATCAAGAATCGGTATGTCGGAAGGACATTCATTCAGCCTTCTCAATCACTAAGAGAACAAGGCGTAAAGATGAAGCTGTCACCGGTAAGGGGAGTAGTCGAAGGGAAACGTGTCATTATGGTGGATGATTCTATCGTTCGCGGCACAACAAGCAGACGGATTGTCACCATGCTTAAGGAAGCAGGCGCGAAAGAGGTGCATGTGTGCATAAGCTCGCCGCCGATTAAAAACCCTTGTTTTTACGGAATCGATACGTCGTCCCGGGAAGAACTGATTGCTTCCGAAAAATCGGTGGAAGAAATCAGGGAACTGATTGGAGCAGATTCGCTAACCTTTTTGACAGTGGAGGGAATGGTTCAGGCGATAGGCAGAGACTTTGCTGGGGAAAACCGCGGCCAATGCCTGGCTTGCTTTACAGGACAGTACCCGACAGAAATCTATGACCAGGCACTGCCTGATTATCAAAAATGCTAAAAATGGAGGAATTCCCTTGGCAAATGCATATAGACAGGCTGGTGTAGATATCGAGGCAGGCTATGAGTCAGTAAAGAGGATGAAGAAGCATGTAAACCGGACCATGCGTCCGGAGGTTCTCAGCGGGCTCGGCGGCTTTGGGGGGATGTTTGATCTGTCCTCCCTTGGACTAAAAGAGCCCGTATTGGTTTCAGGTACGGACGGCGTTGGAACGAAGCTGATGCTCGCCATGATGATGGATAAGCATGATACCATCGGGATTGATTGTGTGGCAATGTGTGTCAACGATATTGTCGTCCAAGGTGCACAGCCTTTATATTTCCTTGATTATATCGCTTGTGGTAAACAGGAACCGCTGCAGATCGAGAATATTGTAAAAGGTATAGCTGATGGCTGTGAGCAGGCAGGGTGCACCCTGATTGGAGGAGAGACAGCCGAAATGCCAGGCATGTACTCCCCGGGAGAATATGATTTGGCTGGTTTTACGGTCGGAGCATGTGAAAAATCCGCCCTTGTGAACGGCAGCAGCATCAAACCTGGTGACACTGTCATTGGACTTGCCTCCAGCGGCATTCACAGCAATGGCTACTCCCTGGTTAGGAAGACCTTGCTTGAGAATGGAAAGCTGAAGCTGGAGGATTATATAGAAGAGCTAGGCTGTACTCTTGGAGACGAGCTCCTCAAACCTACAAAAATTTATGTAAAATCCATTCTATCCGCGATGGAGAGATTTACACTTAAGGGCATGGCGCATATTACCGGCGGCGGCTTTATTGAAAACATCCCGAGAATGCTTCCCGAAGGCATAGGGGTCGAGATTGAAGAAAATACATGGAGCATCCCTCCGGTGTTTGACTTGATTCAATCAACAGGCCATATTTCCCGCCATGAGATGTATAACATATTTAATATGGGAATTGGCATGGCGATCGTGGTAGATTCGCAGGATGCGGAAGCGGCTGTCGGGCATTTTACAAGCCGCGGCGAACAGGCAAGCATCATCGGCCGGGTTGTAGCCGGGGAAGGAGTTTCCTTTTCCCGATGAAACAAATGGCCGTATTTGCATCCGGCAATGGCAGCAACTTTCAGGCTCTTGTTGATGCGATTAAGTCAGGCTCCTTGCAAACTGAGTTAAGTCTATTGGTATGTGATAATAAAAATGCCTTTGTCCTGGAACGGGCGCTGGCTGAAAATATAAAGGTATTCGTATTTGATCCAAAACAATATGAGACGAAATCAAGCTTTGAAAAAGAAATATTGCGGGAGCTTGCTATCCATGATATTGACTGGATCGTGCTGGCAGGATACATGCGATTGATCGGACCGACACTGTTAAGCAAGTATTCAGGCAGGATCATCAATATACATCCGTCTTTGCTGCCGAGCTTTCCCGGAAAGGATGCAATCGGTCAGGCACTGCAGGCTGGAGTGGGCACAACCGGGGTAACCGTCCATTATGTCGATGAAGGGATGGATACAGGAACAGTAATTTCTCAAAGAGAAGTACCGATTCTTTCAACCGATAGTAAGGACAGCTTACAAAAAAGGATTCAGGCTGTCGAGCATGAATTATACCCGGCCGTTTTGGCAGAGCTGCTCCGCAAATAGGTTGGTTCGGACCGATACAAGACATATACTGTGCTTTGATAAAGCAGATTTGGAACTATGGGAAAATCACATAAGAGGGGGTACAAGTATGTCTAAACGGGCATTGCTAAGTGTTTCAGATAAAACTGGGATTGTTGAATTTGCCAGAGGGCTTAAGGAAGCTGGTTTTGAGATTATTTCAACAGGCGGAACGAAAAAAACTTTGGTGGATAACGGTGTTGAGGTAATTGGAATCAGCGATGTTACAGGGTTTCCTGAAATACTGGACGGACGTGTAAAGACCCTGCATCCAAATGTGCATGGTGCTCTTTTGGCGCGCCAGGATGATAAAAGCCATAAGGAACAGCTGGAGGAGCATGGCATTATGCCAATCAGTCTGGTTTGTGTGAATTTATATCCATTTCAACAGACTATCGCAAAGCGGGACGTTTCTGTAGACGATGCTATTGAAAATATCGATATCGGCGGTCCTACGATGCTGCGTTCGTCAGCAAAAAACCACGATTATGTGACTGTGATTACCGATCCTAAGGATTACAGCAACGTCTTGGCTGAACTGTTTCAAAATGGGGAGGTGTCTCAAACAACCCGCAGAAAGCTTGCTGCGAAGGTCTTCCGCCATACAGCAGCTTACGATGCCGTTATAAGTGAATATATGACTGCGCTTGCCGAAGAGGAAAATCCCGAAAGCCTGACTGTAACTTATGAATTGAAGCAGTCGCTAAGATATGGAGAGAATCCGCATCAAAAGGCAGCCTTTTATAAAAAGCCGCTGGGCTCCGCTTTCTCCATTGCATATGCAAAACAGCTCCATGGCAAGGAACTGTCATACAATAACATTAACGATGCAGACGCAGCTATCCAATTGGTTAAGGAATTTTCCGAGCCGGCAGCCGTAGCGATCAAACATATGAATCCATGTGGAGTGGGTACGGGTACGACAATCTTCGAGGCTTTCAGAAAAGCATATGAGGCTGATGAAACCTCTATCTTCGGGGGAATCATTGCTTTAAACCGGGAAGTTGATAAAGAAACGGCTGAATTGTTAAAGGACATCTTCCTGGAAATTATCATTGCGCCAGGATTTACTGAAGATGCATTTGAGATCCTTACAGTGAAGAAAAATATTCGTCTGCTGGCAATAGACTTTAACGGCGAAAAGAAATCAGAAAAGAAGCTGACTTCTATTGAAGGCGGATTACTGGTTCAGGATATGGATACATACGGGTTGGAGCAGGCAAATATCACGGTCCCTACAGAGCGCCGGCCGACAGATGCGGAATGGGCTGCATTGAAACTTGGATGGAAGGTAGTCAAACATGTTAAATCAAACGCAATCGTCGTTTCGAGTGACAGCATGACGCTGGGTGTTGGTGCTGGCCAGATGAACCGGGTAGGTGCTGCAAAAATAGCATTGGAACAGGCCGGTGACAGGACGAAAGGCGCTGCACTGGCATCAGATGCATTTTTCCCAATGGATGACACGGTAGAAGCAGCAGCGAAAGCAGGAATTACTGCAATCATTCAGCCAGGCGGCTCGGTTCGGGATGAAGATTCTATCAGAAAAGCTGATGAATATGGAATTGCAATGGTATTCACTGGAATCCGCCATTTTAAACATTAATTTCCTTCTGCTGAAAGACTGATTTATCGGGATCCGGGGTAAAAACAGATAAATCATTTTAATCAGTAACAGAGGCGTCAGCATATTCGGCAATGGACAGAAAAAACGAAGGGCGGACCCGAGCAAGAATAAGGAAGAATGCGAGTCGGAAGTTCCTAAGGTGCAATATCAGGACGGCTTAGGAATCTAGCGGCGCCCATGTTTGAGTTAGATAACTTATTGCAGCCATTGACTGGATTTTGCAGGCGTTTCATTTTACAAATGGGGTGTAAGGATGAACGTATTAGTTGTTGGAAAAGGCGGAAGGGAACATGCAATTGCCCGTAAGCTGGCTGAAAGCAGCAGGGTAGGAAAGGTTTATGCGGCACCTGGGAATCCAGGTATGGAAGATGTCGCAGAGCTTGTCGATATCCAGGAAAACAATCATAAAGCCCTGATTTCTTTTGCGAAAGAAATGCAGATCGGGTTAACCATCATTGGTGCAGAGGTACCCCTTCTGGATGGGCTGGCAGATGACTTTGTCAAGGAGGGGCTGCGTGCGTTTGGACCAAGCAGGCTGGCTGCAGAGATTGAGGGCAGTAAATCCTTTGCGAAAGACCTGATGGAAAAATATAATATTCCTACAGCACAATTTGCCACCTTTACCGATTATGAAGCTGCAAAAGCATATGTGGAGGAAATGGGTGTTCCCATTGTAATCAAAGCTGATGGATTAGCTGCAGGCAAGGGAGTGGTTGTAGCTAAAACAACGGAAGATGCACTGAAGGCACTTCATGAAATGCTTGTTGACAGACGATTTGGTTCCTCCTCTGCCAAAGTAGTCATTGAAGAATTTCTGGATGGCGAAGAGTTTTCCTTCATGGGTTTTGTCAATGGAGAAAAGGTATACCCCATGGTGATTGCCCAGGACCATAAACGTGCATTTGACGGAGACACAGGCCCTAATACAGGCGGAATGGGAGCATATTCGCCTGTCCCTCAAATACCTGAGGTGATCGTTGAAAAGGCGCTGGAGAATATATTAAAACCGGCGGCTGCCGGTATGGCTGCAGAAGGGAGACCCTTTACAGGTATCTTGTATGCAGGTTTAATTACAACCAAGCAAGGCACGAAGGTGATTGAATTTAATGCCAGGTTTGGAGACCCAGAAACACAAGTGGTGCTTCCACGGCTTAAAACCGATTTTATCGATGTGATCGAGGCGGTACTTGATAAACGGGATATTGAACTAGAGTGGGATAAACAGCCGGTGCTAGGAGTTGTCATTGCAGCCAAGGGCTATCCGGCAGAGTATGCACAGGGTACCGTCATCACAGGTCTGGAAAAACTTGATGGCAATGTCCACGTATACCATGCGGGAACCGATAAAAATGAAAAGGGCCAATATATTGCGAACGGGGGCCGTGTCCTTTTGATAGCGGCTAAGGGTGATGATTTATTGGCTGCACAGGCTGCAGTCTATAAAGAGGTGGAATATTTGGAGAACAGCGGATTGTTTTGGAGGAAGGATATCGGGCATAAAGCCATACAATTCGATTTCTCCTAGTAATATTTCTTTTTACAACAAATTATTGTCCAATATTGCAATTTAGCCGCTGGACCTGAACCATGTTTTTATTGGCGCAAAAAACCCGGATCGTCAGAGACCGGGTTTTTGCATGCTTTGTGTAAAAATCTTTTATTGTAAAGATATATTCCGGCTTTGCTCTTCATCCTGGCTGTCCACCCTGCTTTGTTCATACAGGTCTGTCAATGGGCAATAGCGGAGCATTCCTTCGCCGACCTTCATTCCGCCAAGCATTGCGGCGACCAAATAGGAATCGCGGTGCCTTTTTCTGGAAAGTCTTGCAGTTGCCCAGGCCAGCATTGTAAATCCGCATGTAATCCGGATTAAAGCGTTCATTATACTGATATTTTGTTTGAATTGCATGTAATGGCACTCCCTTTACACAAATATTGCATTTAAATTTTAAAACTTTAATGTGTTAAATTAATACATATGTTAAAATAAATAAGAATTAGTAGAAAATTGTAACTATTTTTGTAAGCGCTATCTTTCAGAGCGTTCTAATAAATGATGATCAGCCTATGGCAGGTAAGACAGGAGGAATAATGTTCATGCTTGAACAACGATACAGGTGGAAAAACATACATTTGCGTGAACATGTGGATGTGTTGGATGGTGGAAAAGCACCAACCATATTATTAAAAAATGCTACATACCTAAACCAGGTGTTGCGAAGATGGATGACAGCCAACATTTGGATTTATGAAGATCGGATTGTATATGTTGGAGATAAGCTGCCGGAAAAGCTAAATAATTGTGAAGTAGTGGATTGTGAAGGACGTTACCTCGTCCCTGGCTATATAGAGCCCCATTCTCACCCTTTTCAAATATATAATCCCCTAACGCTGGCCAGGTATGCGTCTAATTTCGGGACAACAACTTTAATCAATGATAATCTGGTGCTTTTTTTACAATTGGAAAAAAAGAAAGCGTTTACTTTATTGAAGGAATTGCGCAATATTCCTGCAACCATGTATTGGTGGTGCCGATTTGATGCCCAGACTGAAATCCAGAATGAAGAAATGGTTTTTTCACATGGTGAAGTTAAATCATGGCTGGAACACGATGCAGTTCTTCAGGGCGGGGAGCTCACTGGCTGGCCTAAGCTTTTGGCAGGCGATGACATGATGCTTCACTGGATGCAGGAAGCAAAGAGGATGAGGAAGCAAATCGAGGGCCATTTTCCAGGTGCCTCGGAAAAAACACTGGCAAAGATGATGCTGTTTGGTGCCGATTGCGACCATGAAGCCATGACAGGGCAGGAAGTGATGGCACGATTGATGCAGGGCTATACCGTTTCGCTGCGACATTCCTCCATCCGTCCGGATTTGCCGAAGCTGCTCGAAGAAATCAAGCAGCTGGGGATTGATCAATATGATAAATTCTTCTTTACTACAGATGGGTCGCCTCCATCTTTTTATGAACGAGGCTTGCAGGACATGATGATCCGGATTGCCATTGAAATGGGAGTCCCGGTGATTGATGCTTATAATATGGCCACGATAAATGTGGCCCGGTATTACAATATTGAATATTTGCATGGGAATATTGCAACAGGGCGCGTCGCCAATATTAACTTCCTGGAAGATCCCCATAATCCTACACCGATATCTGTCCTTTCAAAGGGACGATGGATAAAAAGGGACGGAGAAGATAAAGGGGAATATGGAAGCATTGAGTGGTCCGAATTTGGCATGGAGCCATTAGAGCTCGATTGGGAAATTAACATGAGTGATTTTGAGTTCTCTATGCCGTTTGGGATTCAAATGGTCAATGAAGTCATTACAAAACCTTACTCTATAGCTTCCGATGTTTCGTTTGACGAACTATCCTTCGACCATGATGAGTGTTTCTTCATGCTCATTGATTCAAAAGGAAAATGGAGAATTAATACGATCCTAAAAGGCTTTGCAACAAGGCTTTGCGGTTTTGCCAGTTCTTATTCGAGTACGGGCGATATAATTATCATCGGTAAAAGGAAGGAGGACATGCTGCTCGCGTTCAACCGTATGAAGGAGCTCGGAGGCGGCATTGTGATGGCGGAACAAGGTGACATCCTACATGAATTGCCTTTACGAGTAAAAGGACTTGTGTCGGATGCACCGGTCGACCAGCTAATCACAGAGGAAAACAAAATTAAAAGTCTGCTAAGCGAAAGAGGATACGGGTTCACAGATCCGATTTACAGTCTGTTGTTTTTTTCGTCTACTCACCTTCCGTATATCCGCATCACTCCTGGAGGAATGTATGATGTCATGAACAAAAATGTACTCTTTCCTCCAATAATGCGTTAAAATGGAAAAGAAACAGTTTGAAAATCTCTACAGAAGAACTTCTTAAGAGCTGGGATCAATAACAGAGTAATTTGACATAAGGAAAAAGGCAAAGAGTACAGTCTGCAAAGCTTCTGGTGTCGGTATGCAATAAAAGGGTTAAGCAAGATTAAAATCAAAGCTGGGGTCGGAAGAGCACGGACATCATTTTACGCTGCATTGTGCTTGCAGGATGATCACGACGGCGCACTCAAGAAGTACAGCTGTCATGATCCTGCTGCCGAGAATATTAAAAACGGAACTAACAGAAAACTATATTATCGAAGCAAGATTCGAAGCTGCTCTGATTTACTGATTGTTACTTGAGAAATGAACTATCAATTAAGGGGCTGGCACCTTATTGTTAAAACGGCTGCAAATTCCCCGCTGTCGGCAAAAACAGGGGAAGTACACCCGTTTCAAGAAGAAAACCGAAAAGCCAAGTATACAAAGTTCTTGTATTCTGGATAATATTTGCAGGTATAGATATAGAACTATTGACAAGTAAGGCATGCGTGAGATTAACTTAAGAGCGGGAGAAGCTATACTCCGGCGAAAGAGCAATGATAAAGTTTAGGAACCAAAATCGCGGACCAGGCGGCATACAGGTTACAAAAGCTGGGGAGTTTCAAAACGCGGATATTTGGGATTTGTAATTATTCCAGTGGAATGCAAAGTCTTGGACTTATATAAATCGTTAATAAATAAAAGGGAGATATGCTATGCAAATCGATAAATTACGTGGAAAAGAGCTTGATCAGCTTTTTAAAGCCGTTTTATCTTTGGAAAATCTGGAAGAATGTTATCGATTCTTCGATGACCTCTGTACCGTCAATGAAATCCAGTCGCTGGCTCAGCGTTTGGAGGTTGCGCGGATGCTGCAGGAAGGAAAGACTTACCATAAAATCGAAACCGAGACAGGCGCCAGCACTGCTACCATTTCTCGTGTGAAAAGATGTTTGAATTATGGAAATGATGCTTATACAATGGCTTTAGACCGCATTAAGCCAGAAGAAACGGAAGAAGTAACGGAATAATCATCAGGACAGCTCAATGACTATCACATTGAGCTTTTTTGTTAAATTGGCTCCAATCGACGCCGCAGGCAGTTTGTAATTTAATGGCATGTATGTTAAATATATAAGTGCCTTAAAAGGGAAGAACATTTATTAAACGTAAGGGTGGCTAACATGGAGAACAGTAAATCGGAAAAAGAACTCGCTAGCTTTATTGCACGGACACTGCGTGAGAATTTTGGCCGCGGCCCTGACTCCGTCTTTGTCAGTATTACTCCTCCTTTTGTTACGGTCTATTTCACGAATTTCCTATCTCCTATGGAGAAAACCCTACTGCAAAAAAGAGGCGTCGTTTTTGTACAGGAAACCCGTGATTTCTTGATGGAAACATTAATAGAAGAGATGAAGGCTTATATTAAAGTGAATGTAGGAATGGAGATTCAGGAGTTTTACTATGATTGGAATCTGGATTCCCGTTCAGGCATGTTTGTAGGTATCAGTGAAACAACTCGTACTGCCTTCGAAGCATCATACAGCAATCAGGATAAAATACATAATGAGATATCAAATTTTACTGCCGAAATTCAAAAGCGTCCGGATAAGATTTTTTCTTATTTGATAAATCCGCGGACTATCCTTATAATAAGGGAAGGAATATTTATCAGCATTGAAAAAGAACTCATACAGTTAGGATTCCATGAACAGCTCAGAATCTCCAAGAGGAATCTGGAAAAAAGAGTTTTGCATCAGCATAGAGAAAATTTTGAAAAGTATTTGCATGCTCAATTAACAGACATATTGGTTGACTGGGATTTTGACCGGGATAAAAGCAGTATTCTTTTTATATTTAAACCAAGAACATAAATATGGCAGCAACAAGCTAGGCATGGAACTAGATGTAGCCAAAAAGCAGGGTTGTCATACCCGCTTTTTGGCATTTTTAATTTTTGCGCAAATTGAAAGCTATGGCAGGTTGTTGCATTTGGAGGGGGAAATCATGAGGATTCCTATATTAAAATTATACGACATTTTACTGGTGTCGATTCAGTTTGAGCTGGATGACGAAAGTGCTTTAACCCTGCAGGAAGACTTGTTGGCCAAAACACATGAAACAGGGGCAGCTGGAATTGTCCTGGATTTAACTTCACTGGATATCGTCGATTCATTTATTGCTAAGGTATTAGGCGATACAGTAGCGATGGCAGAGCTGATGGGAGCGAAGGTTGTCCTGACAGGCATCCAGCCCGCAGTGGCCATAACACTGATAGAGTTAGGGATATCGCTCGAGGGGATTGGAACCGCCCTTGACCTCGAAAAGGGAATTGAATTATTAAACCAATCCGGCGCGGGTGCAAAAATATGATAGAGATCAATACAGAAATGGATATTGTAACTGCACGCGGAAAAGGACGGGAAATCGCAAAAGCCCTAAACTTTGGCGCGGTTGATCAGGTGAGGATTATTACCGCCATTTCTGAGCTGGCCAGAAATATCTTCCTATACGCTGGAACAGGTTTTATTGATATCGAGGCCATTGAACAGCAGGGGAAACGCGGCATCAGGGTAATAGCATCTGACGAAGGGCCGGGAATTGCGGATATTCGAAAAGCGATGGAGGATGGCTACTCTACATCTGGCGGCCTGGGTGCAGGGATTCCTGGAGTTAAGCGTCTGATGGATGAATTCTCCATTGATTCTGAGGTTGGGAAGGGAACAACTATAACAGCGATCAAATGGACCAAATGAAACATCTTGGGTAAGGCGCTGCAGTGAATCGCGGTTACTTAATAATAGAAAAAATCCACTGCCGGCATGAGGCAGTGGATTTTTTATTCGCTCTTTTCATTTCCTCGTTTAAACTGGCTGAGGGAGTATTGTTTTTGGCTTGGTTCTCCGTGTCCAGCCTTTCGATAAGCAGAAAGCGCCTGCTGCAGGGTTGCGAAGGTATTGACATGGCTGAAATCCAGTCCAAGACTTACGACAGTCTGGGCGATTTCAGGACGTATGCCTGTAATGGCTGCTTCTATTCCTAAAAGCCTTAATGAATCAATCACCTGAAAAAGCTGATGGGCCACCATCGTATCAATTATGGGAACACCGGATAGGTCCAGGATAAAATAAGATATATTTAGCTTTGTACTGCGTTTTAATGCTTCTTCCATTAAAAGTTTGGCGCGGTCTGTATCCACCATCCCAATAATCGGCAGGACTGCGACTCCTTCTTCCAGGGGAACCACCGGGACTGATAGCTCATTTAAAGCTTCTTTTGCTGTCATCATTAAACGATTGTGATGTTTAACAAAAGCTACACTGAAGCTGTGCGCTGCCTTGTCAATGATGCGATGAAGTTTGCCCGTGGCCTCGCTGTACTCATCAAAACTGGCATTTTGTGCCTTTGCCTCCTCGGAGATAATAGTCGCCATGACTTCTCGGTAGATGGGCAATTCATCAAGGGCCACATCTATGGTCATGCCCAATCTCGCACAATATTCTCCTGTCTCTTCTCCCCAAACGGCGATCTTTTGCAAGGCGACATCAATTGGATCCACCAGCAGCTCCTGATACATTTCTATGAGCTTCATTCGCTCTTCCAGTAAAGTTTCTGAAAGGGGGACTTGCTGTTCAGGGTGGTTTTCGTTTTGGATTTTGGTAATACGTTTAGCCAGCTCCATTTTCTGAGCGGCTATTTGATTTGCTACTTCTTGTATATTCCAGCTCATTTTCTCACCTTCCAAAAGCCCATAGCGATTTTTTAACTTTAATATGTTTTTTAACTTTAACCTTTTTATGATAAGCCTTCCCTAAAATGTATGACAACTCTCACGACTTATCCAATTATTTACACATCGTACCGGGGGGGGGGAGCGCAGGGCGATCTAAGAATAAATGGCCAGAGGTATAACAAGCAGCTAAAAGGAAGATATTATGACCGACTTTCAAAAGAAAAGGGGGATACCGATGCCGCAAAGTGAGCGGGAAAACAAAGGGCAGATAATCGAGGGCGCCGGAACGGAACAGCCCTTAATGACAACCGGTACGGTTGAAGCAGGGTTTGAATGGAAACATAAAGATGATGATCCACCGGAAAAGCCGGGTATAGGGGAGAAAATAGTGGGTGAGCAGAGCCTTCCTTAGGAAGAACAGATGGCCCTGCTATTTGTATATTGATTAAGAGTCATAGCTTTTATTGGATTACCCAATAAAATAATACGGCCAGCGTCTGTGGCAATATCAGACACTGGCCGCGATAATATGTGTTTTTTTTACTCTCTCAGGTAAAGGCCATCATTATTCATTTCCTCAAGAATTGACTCCACTTCTCCGGCTGAATGCCCGATAACAAGTCCAACTACCTTGTTAATTCGCGCTTCTCCAGGGAAATAATCAGCGTCGAGGAGACTTAACGGGATAAATTGGTCGTTTGCCATGTATTTTTTAACCACAGGAATCAGATTCTCAAAATCAGAGGTCCACTCTAAATTACACAGGCGCATAATATCCTTTCCGTATCTTTTTTCTATATCGTCATATAGCAATAAACCACATGTGGATGCATTGAACCGTACATTCAAATCAATGAAATAATGACGGTCTCCCCTAACCAGAACATCAAACCCGGCGACCCCGACATATCCTTTTTCAGCGACTTTTTCCATTACTTTATAACCGGTTTCTACAATCTTTGAGATTTTATCATCCACTTTTGTAGTGATCCAGCTGCCGCGGAAGCAGCCATCTTTATTGACAAGCTGTTCGGATTTACCGAGAAAACGGATCTCGCCGTGCTTGTCCACTAGAAAATGGACCGAAATATTTTCATCATATTGGATAAATTCTTCGACTATAATACGTGACAAATCACCGAAATCCTCACCCAACTCATGAAGCTGCTGTTCCCTTTCGACCAGCAAAACACCGCATCCTCCCGAGGTCGGCCGTCCGTCCCCTGTCTTTAATACCAGCGGGAGTGCCGGCTTTTCTTCCAAGATTTGATGAATGCTCATCATACTTCGTCCAGGCACGTTTTCTGGTGGAACCAGTTCAGGTATATTGCGTTTGTCGCATAAATACGCAAGCACCTCCGGATCAATCCAGTATAAATCCGGCGACACCTCTTCAACTGGATGAGGATACTGGAAAATAAGTTCTTTATTTTGCTGATTTAGCATATTTAAAATTTCGACGTATTCTTTGTCATTCCGATAGGTATATATAACAGGAGGCACCTCAAGACCTGCTTCCCGCAAAAGGGCCAGTGCGGGCTCGGTTACAGTTCCTGCATGGCACACGGCCGGTAAATCTCCCAAAACACTTAGTTCCCTGCCTGTCAGTGCCTCTAAGCTAAGTACATCGCTAGAAAAATGCTTATAATCCCGGGCATATAATTTTGGAGCATATATTAATTCTTTTCCGTAAACGTCTCTTAAGGAATATGACGGACGTATTGGCAAACTATCATGCTCTCTCATAAAGGCCATAGGACGTGCTGTTTGTGCCATATTAATCTCTCCCTTATATAAGTAGTACACTTTTAACCATCAACAAGGTGCCAAAAAACCGATTTTTGACACCCTGAAACAGCGAATTAGTAGATTTATATTTTAAAAGTAAAAAAGACAAATGTTGTTATATACATTTAGACGTTTTACTAAACTTTCAAACCCTTGGTGAAAAATATTTATTCTATGGTTGACAAAGTGGCAGCAGATAAGGTAGTTCCATTGATACGCTCCTCCGAATTTGTTTTTGATAAAATGGTTTTGTATAGCGAAGGATAAAGACAGCGAAGGTTCACATTCCAACGAATCTATTTCTTTTTACTTTATATAAGGGAGGAATAAAGCATATGTCATGGTTGGTTTTTGCGATTCTTTCGGCTATTTCCGCCGCTTTTGTCTCCATCTTTGGAAAAATTGGCCTGCAAAATATTGATGCCAATACAGCAACTGCTGTCAGGTCAATTATTATGGCGCTTTTTTTAATAGGAGTCGTTGCTTTTGAGGGGAACTTGAGTAAAATACCCGAGATAGTCGGGGAGAGGAAAACGTTTATTTTTATTATTTTGAGCGGCATTGCAGGAGCGACTTCCTGGCTGTTCTATTTCCTGGCGTTAAAGAATGGGAAGGTGTCACAGGTAGCGCCAATTGATAAATTAAGTGTGGTAATAGCGACTGTGGTTGCCATTGCCTTTCTTGGAGAAAGAATCAGCCTGTTGAATGGGATTGGAGTAGCGCTCATTACGGTGGGTGTCCTGTTAACTGCCCTGCATTAAGTAATTATATATTGCTGCTCAAATGTATATTATTAGTACTTCCGGCCTCTAGGTATGTGTCTTAGAGGTTTTTTATGTCAGTCTTTTTTTCGTTCTTACCCTTGATGTTTAATGAAGTTATGAAGGGCACTGCTTGTTTATGAAGAAATATACTTTAAAAGTGACTAGAAGTGAGGTGCAAGTGAGTGACCGATATTCATATTAATGTGTCTGGCCATGTTCAGGGTGTGGGTTTTCGTTATTTTACGCAAATGAAGGCCCGTGAATATCAAATAGCCGGATGGGTTAGAAACAAAGATAATGGCACTGTAGAAGTGTACGCTTCTGGAAGGGAAAAGGATCTGGCCATGTTTCTTTCCTGCCTGAAACGCGGAAATCGATTTTCGAAAGTAGAGAAAGTAACTGTAGCTCCTCTAAACAGTGACAAACGATATTATGATTTTGTTATAAAATCATAATGAAAAAACAGTTCTCGCGATTGTATGTAAGCGTTTGTATGAATGGCTTCTGTAATCAAGGAAGCGGAGGCAATTTAAGAAAAGGATAAGGTGAGTGATGAAATTGCCAGCATGTACGATGCAGTAAAGTTTAACAAGGAGACTGGTTTTTATATGGTGCTTTTGAAGGTGTGCTGGGTAAGCGGAAGGTTCGATATCCCACCCTCTATGCCGGAGAGCAGCCAACAAGTTATGCACGTCAAAATTCCTATCGCTTCTGTTTTCCATTTATTGCTTGAACTTGCGTGGGGACGGAAGTGAACAAATATTTGATACAGTGAGCCACTTGCGAATGCGGTGGTTTTTTATATACAAATGTTTAAATGAGTCCAGTACGTAAAAGTGTGCACTTTACTCTTTCATTGCAGATGTTTTTAATGGATTTTCATAATGTTATAATGGTGTAATGGAAAATAGAATGGAGGATTAAGATGTACGATTTTCGCGAGTGGAAGCATGCTTTCAAGCTCGATCCCAATAAAGAGATATCTGATGAGGCTCTGGAGAAGATCTGCGAATCAGGAACAGATGCCGTGATTGTTGGCGGTACGGACGGTGTTACACTGGAGAAGGTCCTTGATTTGATGGCAAGGATCAGGAGATATACGGTTCCTTGTATTTTGGAGGTTTCTTCTGTTGACACGGTTACTCCGGGGTTCGACTTATATTTTATCCCCACCGTATTAAACAGCACCGATCCTGACTGGATGATGAAGCTCCACCATAAAGCTGTAAAGGAATTCGGTGAGATTATGAATTGGGACGAAATTCATGTGGAAGGCTACTGCATCTTAAATCCGGATTGCAAGGCGGCGCAGCTGACGAAGGCGAATACGGAGCTTGATCCTGAGGATGTGGCTGCATATGCCATGATGGCGGAAAAAATGTTCCACCTGCCTATCTTCTATCTCGAATACAGCGGGAAGTACGGCGATCTCCATGTGGTAGAAAAGGCGAAGGGCAATCTATCTGAAACCGTATTATTTTACGGCGGTGGAATTAAGACTGCTGAACAGGCAAAGGAAATGGCGGAAATTGCGGATGTAATTGTTGTGGGAAATGTTGTATATGATAACCTTTCTCTAGCCTTGGAAACCGTTTCAGCTGTAAAATAATATTTTGGGATTCAACCGGTTGCCATCGTTACAATGGAGTGTAAGAATGATAGACGGGAAAGCGGCTGTATCAATAAAAACAAAAATACTCCTCCGGAAGAAGCTGGCGATTGTCTGTAAAGGAATTTGTGGATGACAATCCTTGAAAAATAAGAAAAAATCAATCATAAGAGTCTTGGATTTATTGATCTTTTTAATAGGATTTCAGTTTTATTTTTTGTTGGATCTGTAATTTTGTGTTTAGTTTATTGATTATATATAGTGGTTTGACTAAGTTTATGAGCGAATTGAGGGAATTGTTGATCGATTCAAGGGACTTAGGGTCAGAGAATTCATGATCAGAATCTGAGATTTATGATTGATCTATCATTTTATTATGATGGTAGCTTGAGACCTGATATACTGATTTTTTTCCATTGTCGGCACATGTTTTTTTCGTTCAATACGAGGCTTAAAATATAAAAATTGATGAGCTAACTAATCTTCTAATTAATATGTGTATGCAGATATAGTATAATAAGAACAAATGTTCGTTAAAAGGCGGTGTTCAAACATGCAATTTTTATCTGATAAATTGGTTAATGGATTAAATGAGCAGCAGCAAAAGGCTGTGAAAGCTACCGATGGCCCGCTATTAATCATGGCGGGGGCCGGCAGCGGCAAGACCCGTGTCCTTACTCATCGAATCGCCTATTTAATGGTCGAAAAACAGGTCGCTCCCTGGAACATCCTGGCCATTACGTTTACGAATAAAGCAGCGCGTGAGATGAAGGACAGGGTCCGGGGACTGCTTGGAGGCGCAGCGGATGAAATTTGGATTTCAACGTTCCACTCCATGTGCGTACGTATCTTACGGCGTGACATCGATAGAATCGGGATTAACCGGAACTTCTCGATCTTGGATACAGCAGATCAGCAGTCAGTGATTAAACAGATTTTAAAAGATAAGAATATGGATACGAAGAAGTTTGATTTTCGAGCTATTCTGGGAACGATCAGCTCTGCAAAAAACGAGCTGATGAGCGCAGAGGAATTTGCCAAGACAGCCGGCGGTTTCTATGAGCAGAATGTGGCCGAAGTCTATACGGAATACCAGAAGCGTCTGCGCAAGAACCAGGCCCTGGATTTTGATGATTTAATCATGACGACGATCCAGCTATTCCAGCGTGTGCCAGAGGTTTTAGAGTACTATCAGCGCAAATTCCAATATATACACGTGGATGAGTATCAGGATACAAACCGTGCACAGTATATGCTTGTCAAGCAGATGGCTTCCCGGTTCCGCAATCTTTGCGTAGTGGGTGATTCCGACCAGTCGATCTATCGCTGGAGGGGAGCGGATATTGCCAATATCCTTTCATTTGAAAAGGATTACCCAAATGCGAATGTGATCTTCCTGGAGCAGAATTATCGCTCTACAAAAAGAATCCTCCAGGCTGCAAACGGGGTCATAGAAAATAACAGCAATCGTAAACCAAAGAAGCTGTGGACTGAAAATGCAGAAGGCAATAAAATTTACTATTTACGTGCAGACAGTGAACAGGGTGAAGCCCAATTTGTAGCTGGAAGAATTATTCAGATCGTCCGGGATGGTTCTCGCAAATATTCGGATATCGCGATTCTATACCGTACGAACGCCCAGTCCCGTGTTATGGAGGAAGTATTGCTGAAATCCAACATCCAGTACAGCATTGTGGGCGGCACTAAGTTCTACGACCGCAAAGAGATCAAGGATATCCTTGCGTATCTCCGCCTTATTGCCAACCCCGACGATGATATTTCGCTTCGCCGAATCGTAAACGTACCGAAGCGCGGTGTAGGTGCATCCTCACTTGATAAGATTGCCGATTACGCACTGATGAATGATTTATCCATGTTCCAGGCACTTCAGGAAATCGAGCAAATTCCAGTGAGCGCTAAAGTCTCAAAGGCGTTGAAAGAATTCCGTTCCCTTATTGAAAACTATACAAATATGCAGGAGTATTTGTCTGTTACAGAACTAGTCGAGGAAGTGCTGGAGAAATCCGGTTACCGTGAAATGCTCGAGGCCGAGAAATCGCTCGAATCACAGAGCCGCATTGAAAATATCGACGAATTCCTGTCTGTTACCAAAAATTTCGAAGAAAAGAATGATGATAAATCATTGGTTGCTTTCCTAACCGACCTTGCTCTTGTCGCAGACATCGATAGCCTGGATGAGAAAGAGGAAGCACAAGATACAGTAACATTGATGACCTTGCATTCTGCCAAAGGGCTTGAGTTCCCGGTTGTATTCCTGCTTGGGCTTGAGGAAGGAGTCTTTCCGCATACCCGCTCACTTATGGACGAGGAAGAGATGGAAGAGGAACGGCGGCTGGCATATGTGGGAATCACACGTGCTGAAAATGAGCTTTATATGACTAATGCGCAGATGCGGACTCTTTTTGGGCGTACGAATATGAATCCTGTGTCCCGCTTCATCTCCGAAATTCCGGAGGATCTGCTTGAGGATTTAATGCCGAAGAAAAAGCAGCCATCCTTCATGTCTTCGGGTTCTGCTGCGTCTTCCGGCTATGCATCTTCACCTGCAAGGCAAAGGGCATTGGGACGGGCAGTTTCCACACCTTCCACAACGGGCGGAGATGAGATTGGCTGGCGAGTCGGCGATAAAGCCTCTCACAAAAAGTGGGGCATTGGCACAGTAGTCAGCGTCAAAGGAGAAGGGGAAGGAAAAGAGCTTGATATTGCATTCCCAAGTCCAACAGGTATCAAGCGTCTCCTTGCAAAGTTTGCACCAATAGAAAAGGCGTAAAGATTTCGATAGTTTTTCTTTCACGATTAGTACAGGTGCACCGAACAATTCTTTTCCTGCAGGTCCAGGCCAAGCCGCTCCAGAAGGATTTGTTTTACTTTACAAGCAAGTAGCCTGGGCGGCGGAAGGCTGCCGGCTGCAGAATAGGATGTTCGCATGGAAGAAAGGATTGAATTTATGGACGTTCAAATGGCTGAGAAGCGTGTTAAGGATTTGCAAAACCTTTTAAATCAATATGGATATGAGTATTATGTTCTGGACCAGCCCTCTGTGCCGGATGCAGAATACGATCAGCTCATAAGAGAGCTGATTGAACTAGAGGAGAATTATCCGCAGTTCCGCTCGCCTGATTCGCCGACACAGCGCGTGGGCGGAGCTATTCTCGAGATGTTTGAAAAAGTGGAGCACAGGACGCCGATGCTCAGTCTTGGAAATGCCTTTAATGAAGCGGATTTGCGGGATTTTGACCGGAAGGTGCGTCAGGCGGTTGGCGAAGATTACGCCTATGTCTGTGAATTGAAAATAGATGGGCTGGCTGTGACGCTGTCCTACGAGAACGGCTATTTTGTCCAGGGTGCGACTCGCGGTGACGGTACAACCGGAGAAGATATTACCGAAAACTTAAAGACCATTAAGTCGATTCCGTTAAGGATTAAGGAACCTATCAGCATCGAGGTTCGCGGTGAAGCCTTCATGCCGAGGCGGTCATTCGAGGCGCTTAATAAGGCAAAGGAAGAACGCGGTGAAGAGCCATTTGCCAATCCGCGGAATGCAGCGGCGGGGTCTTTGCGCCAGCTGGATCCGAAACTTGCGGCAAAGAGGAATCTTGATATTTTCCTTTATGCGGTGGCTGACCTTGGCGGGATGGATGTCACTGCCCACAGTGAAGCGCTTGACCTTTTAGACCGGCTGGGTTTCAAGACAAACAAGGAAAGACGGAAATGCGCCACTATTGATGAAGTGCTGGCTTATATAGAGGCCTGGGTGGAAATGCGCCCTAATTTGTCATATGATATCGACGGGATCGTCGTAAAGGTCGATTCACTTGAACAGCAGCAGCGGCTGGGATTCACAGCTAAGAGCCCACGCTGGGCCATTGCATACAAATTCCCTGCGGAAGAAGTTGTCACTACATTAAGAGACATCGAGTTAAACATAGGCCGTACAGGCGTTGTAACGCCGACAGCGATTCTCGATCCGGTACGTGTTGCAGGTACGACTGTCCAGCGTGCCACATTGCATAATGAGGATTTAATCCGCGAAAAAGATATAAAAATCGGTGACCGGGTTGTCGTGAAAAAGGCGGGAGACATTATCCCGGAGGTCGTAAATGTCCTTGCCGACCAGCGAACCGGGGACGAACTGGACTTCCATATGCCTACCCATTGCCCTGAATGCGAGAGTGAACTTATAAGGCTGGATGGCGAGGTGGCACTCCGCTGTATTAATCCGAAATGCCCTGCTCAAATAAGGGAAGGCCTGATACACTTTGTTTCCCGCAATGCAATGAATATTGACGGGCTTGGCGAGAAGGTTATCAGCCAATTATTCAGTGAACACTTGATAAAAGATGTAGCCGATATCTATAAATTGACAGAGGATCAGCTTCTTGCGCTGGAACGTATGGGGAAAAAATCAGTCAGCAATCTTTTGGAGGCGATTGAAGCATCTAAAGGCAATTCCCTTGAAAGGCTTCTATTCGGGCTTGGCATCCGCCATGTGGGTTCAAAGGCTGCCAGGACATTGGCACAGCAATTTGAAAACCTTTATGCACTGCAAAAAGCTACACGCGAAGATTTGACTGCCATTAATGAAATTGGGGATAAAATGGCTGATTCGATTGTGTCCTTTTTTGAAATGGAAGAGGCTAAGGAGTTGATTGCCGAGCTGGAAGCAGCGGGAGTCAATTTCGATTATAAAGGGCCTAAGCCAGTATCAGTGGAAAGCTCAGATTCATTCTTTGCCGGTAAAACGATCGTGCTGACAGGAAAGCTGGAGCAGCTGACCAGAAATGATGCCAAGGAAAGACTGGAGGCTTTGGGTGCCAATGTAGCCGGAAGCGTCAGCAAGAAAACGGACCTTGTCATCGCCGGGGAAGACGCAGGTTCGAAGCTGGATAAAGCACAGAGCCTGGGAATTGAAGTATGGGACGAGGAGAGACTTGTACAAGAATTAAAGATATAGAGGTGAAACCATGAAGAAGATCTCCTTGGTCGGACTGTTATTCGTTTTACTTTTGGCGGGGTGTGCGCCGAAATTCGAAAAACAGCAGGAAGTGGTCCAGGATACGGAAGAGTCTAAGCAGAAGGCGATCATTCCAAAATATAAAATTTCCGACCAATACTACCGGACGATTCTGCCATTTGAGCCTGCCAAGGCAAGGGGCCTTGTCGTAGCCAATTTAAACACCAGGTATGATATTGAGGAATTCGAAACCGGGTTAATGAGAATCGCGCAGAACCAATTTGATACGGATAAATATTTATTCCAGGAAGGGCAATACCTGGACAGCAAAACGGTCGAGCTTTGGCTAAACCGTAAATTTACAAAAGAGCAATTAAAAGAAAAAGGTTTTAAAGCAAGCGAGAATGTCGGATTGAATCCTCTTGACCCAGGAAAAGGCAGTATCGAGGAACGGAATAAAAAGAATCCGATCTATCTGTCACACATTCTGGAGCATGATTACTTGATTAAGAATGACAACAATAAGGTTGGCCTCGGAGGTATGACAATCGGGCTTGCGCTAAACTCGATACACTACTACCAGAAGGAAGAGTTTGGTGCCACATACGAGGTAAAGGTGCAAAATGTTGAAAAAGAAGGAAAACGTATTGCGCAGGAGGTCTTGCAGCGCCTGCGGAAAGATAGCAAGCTACAAGACATCCCCATCACCATCGCCCTTTTTGAACAGAAGGAAAGCAACTCGGTCGTGCCGGGCAATTTTATTGCCTACACTAATGTGGATAGCGGAAGCTCGAACATTGACGATTGGAAAGAGATAAAAGAACAGTATATCCTTTTTCCTCCGGATCAAAAGACAGAAAACAAATATCGTGAGGATGTAACCTACTTTAAGAACTTTAAGCAGGATGTAGAAAAGTACTTCCCGAATTTCAACGGGGTGATTGGACGTGCCTTTTACGTGGATGAGCAGCTGCAGGATCTGTCCATCAACATACCGATCCAGTTCTACGGAAAAGCAGAAGTGGTAGGATTCACACAATATGTGACCGGACTTGTCATGGAGCACTTTCCTGACTATTATAATTCGGTTCAGGTATCCATAACATCAGTTAACGGCCCTGAAGCATTGATTGTGCGAAAAGCGAACCAGGAAGAACCATTCGTTCACATTTATAATTAATCATTTTAACAGCCCGCTGAATGCGGGTTTTTTTATGGTTTCAACCGGGATGGGGAATGCTTTATGAATCTTTATGAACGATAGGTTTATAGACCGGTGTCCAAAAGATAATTTTGAATTATTGAGCAATATTTACATGTTTGAACAGTTAGATAATATCAGTTAAAATGAAAATTGAGTGTAATTATAAGATACATAGGAGGGGGATTCAATTGGTACAGCAATATAAGCATGAACCGTTTACTGACTTCTCGCAGGAGAATAATAAAAGAGATTACCTTGCAGGTATAAATACAGTTAAAAGCTATTTGGGTCAGGACTACGCCTTAGTAATCGGCGGTGAGCGCATCTCCACCGAGGATAAAATCGAATCTTTTAACCCTGCTGACAAGAATGAGCTGATCGGCCGTGTTTCCAAGGCGAATCGTGAATTGGCTGAAAAGGCTATGCAGGCGGCTGATGAGGCTTTTAAAACATGGAAAAAAGTTAAGCCAGAAGTGCGTGCAGATGTACTGTTTAAAGCAGCGGCCATTGTCCGCCGCCGCAAGCATGAGTTCTCGGCACTTTTAACGAAAGAAGCGGGTAAGCCATGGAATGAAGCGGATGCTGATACCGCAGAAGCAATTGACTTCCTTGAATTCTATGGCCGCCAAATGCTTAAGCTGAAGGATGGAATTCCGGTAGAGAGCAGAGCCAATGAATTTAACCGTTATGATTACATCCCGCTGGGTGTTGGAATCATCATTTCTCCATGGAACTTCCCATTTGCAATCATGGCTGGTACTACGGTGGCTGCGATTGTAACAGGAAATACTGTACTGTTAAAACCGGCTTCTACAACACCTGTTGTGGCTGCTAAGTTTGTTGAAGTAATGGAAGAAGCTGGCCTGCCTAAGGGTGTGCTGAACTTTGTACCGGGAAGCGGTGCTGAAGTCGGTGATTATCTGGTGGACCACCCTCGTACCAGGTTCATTTCCTTCACTGGATCGCGTGATGTAGGAATCCGTATTTACGAACGTGCTTCAAAAGTAAATGAAGGACAAATCTGGTTAAAACGCGTCATCGCTGAAATGGGCGGTAAAGATACGATAGTTGTAGATAAAGAGGCAGACCTGGAACTGGCTGCGCAATCTATCGTGAAGTCTGCATTCGGCTTCTCTGGACAAAAATGCTCTGCATGCTCCCGTGCCGTGATAGTTGAAGATGTTTACGACCAGGTATTAGCGCGGGCTGTCGAGTTAACAAAGGAATTGACTGTAGGTAATCCAGAAGCTGGTACTCACTTCATGGGGCCTGTCATTGATAAGAATGCTTTCAATAAAATCCTTGAATATATTGAAATTGGAAAAGAAGAAGGCAGGTTAATGGCAGGAGGAGAAGGAGACGATTCTACAGGCTACTTTATCAAGCCAACCATTTTCGCTGATCTTGACCCACAGGCACGTTTGATGCAGGAAGAAATCTTTGGACCGGTGGTAGCCTTTGCCAAGGCAAAAGATTTCGACCATGCCATTGAAATAGCGAACAACACCGAGTATGGTTTAACTGGAGCTGTGATTACCAATAACCGCTTGAACATGGAAAAAGCACGCGAAGAGTTCCATGTCGGCAACCTGTACTTTAACCGCGGATGCACTGGTGCCATCGTTGGATACCAGCCATTCGGAGGCTTCAACATGTCAGGGACCGACTCTAAAGCGGGCGGCCCGGACTATCTTGTTCTGCATATGCAAGGCAAGACAACATCTGAATCGTATTAATAGAAAAACAGGATTAAATGTTTTATGCCCTTTCTGTCTTCAAGGCAGAGGGGCTTTTTGGGTTACGTGAGGCTTACACGGTTGTGGCAGGGGGAGTGAAGAAAGAATCTGGGCAGAAAAGAATATAGTCTGAACCTGGCAAGAAGATATTATAATAGAAGGATTGCGGCAGACGTATTTGAATGAATAGACAGAAAATATAAATTGGTGGGTGTTTTTTCGATTTTCGGTTTGAAAAGATGCTCCAAAACTATATTTTAATAATTGTTTTCTGGTTTATGAGCGAAATTAGGTGTTATATGATCGAAATCCGTAGAAGAAAAATAGTATCTTTCTTTCAATATTATTTAGTAAACTAAGCACTCACTAGCCACTATATGCAATATTTTTAAACTAAGAGAAATATAAAACGACAAATTATTATTTCCCAGACAATATTTCTAGATGAGATTACAAGTTTTATAGGGAATCATGAAATTCCGCAACCAATTCGACAGACGATACTGGAATAAATTGTAGCAGGGCACATGCAGGAAATTTGTTTACACTAGTTCCTCAGCGGGAATAATAGAACATATCTTAGGGAGGGACTAATTATGGCAAATTCAAAAAATAGTTTGTTAGGCTTTGCTTTATTAGGTGCTGCAGCATACTTGTTCAGGAATAAGGAATCACGTGACAAAGTAATGAACCAAATTCAATCACTTGTTCCACAAGAAACCCGGGATAAGGTCAAGAATCAAGTCAGGACTTTAAAAGATAATGTCACTGGAAATGCAGGGAAGAACTCAGAGAATGTTGTGTATCCTTCTCAACCGAACGAGCAGGCATTGACGACTGCGGAGCAAATGAACGAACAAACTGGGAAATTTATTGATCCCAACAATAAAGAAGGCATCAGTGAAGTGGAAGTAAAAAATCCATAAGCATAAAGAATTAGCTTGGGGCTCTGAATAGGGCCCTTTTTGTTTTGGTAAAAGACAGAGTTGAAGGATAACGACTTGAGTATTCTTGCTTTAGAGCATGAAAGTCTGATATGATTTAAAGGTCAAAATCAACATAGAATTATGAAAATTTAAGCCATAAAATGACGGCAGCTTATATGCCGTTTTTTCTCTTATGAAGGTTATTTTATCCTTACATAAAACAGATTAATGGGGGTGGAATGGGTGTCAAGAATTTCTGAGGAACAAGTAAAGCATGTTGCTCATCTAGCGAGACTTGCCGTTACAGAAGAGGAAGTTGAAAGATTTACGCAGCAGCTTGATCAGATCATATCCTTTGCCGAACAGCTCAATGAGCTTGATACAGAACAGGTCGAGCCAACTTCCCACGTTTTAGATATGAAAAATGTGATGAGAGAAGATAAAGCAAAGAAAGGGCTGCCGGTTGAAGAAGTGCTGAAAAATGCTCCAGACAGCAAGGATGGTCAAATCCGCGTGCCGGCAATCATGGAGTAGGGAGGGAAAATAATGTCTTTGTTTGAGCGCAAGGTGTCAGAACTGAGCGAGCTTCTACATAAAAAAGAAATAACGGTGTCAGATTTAGTTAATGAATCCTATGAACGTATCAATCAGGTAGAGGATAAGGTAAAAGCATTCCTGACTTTAAATGAGGAACATGCGAGGGCTGCAGCCAGGGATATGGATGCTAAGAATGAGAAAAATGGAATCTTATCCGGGATGCCGATTGGGATAAAAGATAATATTGTTACAAAGAACCTGCGTACCACAGCGGGCAGCAAGATATTGGAGGATTTTGACCCAATATATGATGCGACAGTCATAGAGAAGCTTGGGCAGGCAGGAACCATCAATATCGGAAAGCTGAATATGGATGAGTTCGCCATGGGCTCATCCAATGAGAATTCCGCATACCAGGCTACCAGAAATCCGTGGAATACAGAATTTGTTCCCGGCGGGTCTTCGGGTGCTTCCGCAGCATCGGTTGCCGCAGGACAAGTATTGTTTTCTCTTGGATCCGACACTGGCGGTTCGATTAGACAGCCGGCAGCGTATTGCGGCGTGGTTGGGCTAAAACCAACATATGGACGGGTTTCCCGATTCGGGCTGATCGCTTTTGCATCTTCTCTTGATCAAATTGGGCCGATTACGAGAACGGTTGAGGATAACGCTTATCTTCTGGAGGCAATCTCCGGGGTAGACCCGATGGATTCCACTTCTGCCAATGTCAATGTTCCGCGTTTCGTCGAGTCCCTAACAGGAGATATCAAGGGCCTGAGAATTGCAGTGCCAAAAGAGTATTTGGGTGAGGGGGTAGCGAAGGAAGTACGGGATTCTGTGCTGGAAGCCTTAAAGGTATTGGAAAAGCTGGGTGCAGCATGGGAGGAAGTTTCACTTCCGCATTCTAAATATGCTTTGGCAGCCTATTATTTGCTTTCTTCTTCCGAAGCTTCAGCAAACCTGTCCCGATTTGACGGAGTCCGATATGGCTATCGCACAGATAACGCTTCTAACCTGCTCGAAATGTATAAGCAAACCCGTGCAGAAGGGTTTGGAGATGAGGTAAAGCGCCGTATTATGCTCGGTACATTCTCATTAAGCTCGGGCTACTATGATGCTTACTATAAAAAGGCCCAGAAGGTCCGGACATTAATCAAGAAGGACTTTGAGGATGTTTTTGAAAAGTATGATGTAATAATCGGGCCAACTACACCGACCCCTGCTTTTAAACTCGGTGAAAAAACGAGCGATCCGTTGACGATGTATGCGAACGACATTTTAACGATACCTGTTAACCTTGCAGGGGTTCCCGGTATATCGATTCCATGCGGTTTTGCAGGAGGCCTTCCGCTAGGGCTGCAAATCATTGGCAAGCATTTTGATGAAAGTACCATTTATCGTGTTGCCCATGCGTACGAGCAGGCAACAGATTTCCATAAAAAAAGGCCACAGCTGTAAGGGGGGAGAAATATGAATTTTGAAACGGTAATCGGCCTCGAAGTCCATGTCGAGCTAAAGACAGAATCCAAGATCTTCTCATCTAGCCCGAATCATTTCGGTGCGGCACCAAATACGAATACATCCGTAGTTGATTTGGGATATCCAGGTGTGCTTCCGGTGCTGAATGAAAAAGTGGTGGATTATGCGATGAAGGCTGCAATGGCCTTGAATTGCGAAATTGCAAGTGAAACGAAATTCGACCGCAAGAATTATTTTTATCCGGACAATCCGAAGGCGTATCAGATTTCCCAATTTGATAAACCGATCGGTGAGAATGGCTGGATTGAAATTGAAGTGAACGGCAATAAAAAGAAAATCGGCATCACAAGAATTCATATGGAAGAGGATGCCGGAAAGCTTACTCATACAGGAGATGGCTTCTCTCTATGTGATTATAATCGCCAGGGAACACCCTTGATTGAAATTGTGTCAGAGCCTGACATCACTTCGCCGGAAGAGGCGTATGCTTATTTGGAAAAGCTTAAATCCATCATCCAGTACACAGGTGTTTCCGATTGTAAAATGGAGGAAGGCTCACTGCGCTGCGATGCCAATATTTCCATTCGTCCTGTCGGGCAAAAAGAATTTGGAACAAAGACTGAGCTTAAAAACCTGAACTCCTTTAATTTTGTCCGCCGCGGACTTGAATATGAAGAAAAACGCCAGGAAGAAGTGATCCGTGCCGGCGGTGTGATCGAACAGGAAACACGCCGTTTTGATGAGGCAACGGGCAAGACTCTGCTGATGAGGGTGAAAGAGGGGTCGGAGGATTATCGTTATTTCCCTGAACCGGATCTTCTTTCTGTGTTCATTGATGAGGAATGGAAGGCACGCATGAAGGCTGAAATTCCGGAGCTTCCGGATGAGCGCAAACAACGCTATATGGAAGAGCTTGGATTACCTTCTTATGACGCTGCTGTTCTTACTGTCACAAAGGAAACTGCTGACTTTTTTGAGTCTGTGGTTGCAGCTGGTGCTGACGCGAAGCAGGCTTCCAACTGGATAATGGGCGAGCTATCAGCTTACCTGAATGCAGAAGGAAAAGAACTGCATGACATCGCCCTTACAGCAGCTTCTCTGGCGGGGCTGATCAAGCTGATAGAGAATGGCACGATTTCATCCAAAATTGCCAAGCAGGTATTCAAGGAACTGGTGGAGAATGGCGGAGATGCCGAAGCCATCGTAAAAGCCAAAGGTCTGGTCCAGATTTCTGACGAAGGGGCCCTTCGGAAGATTGTTGGCGAGGCTTTGGATAATAATCCACAGTCTGTAGACGACTTTAAGAATGGAAAAGAAAAAGCGATTGGATTCCTGGTAGGGCAAATCATGAAAGCGACAAAGGGACAGGCTAACCCTCCGCTTGTAAACAAAATACTTCAGGAAGAAATCAGGAAACGATAAACAAAATATTGAAAAATAAACCCGCTATCAGATATGAAGCGGGTTTTTGCTTTTAGTAGTAATTAATCCTGCTTTTAAACAGATTTTGCAAGCCCTGTGCAAGGGCATTAAAGCCAATAATGGCGTATGTCATGGCTAAAGCAGGATAAAACGGAATCCAGGTAGCCGAGCGAATATCATTGAAAGTATTCACTAATAGATTTGGCCACGCAGCAGTGTCGCTTAATAGCTCCCAGTTCGGTTCTACATAGGTAAGTGCCTGAGATATAAAAATTTCCAGGAAAGCCAGCTGCCCAAGCATGAACATGACTCTTGCTGTATCGGTAACCATATTAACGATTAATTTATCGTAAAGGTAAGGAAGATAATAGGATTTTAGCAAACGGAAGGGTGATGCACCTATGGCATTTCCGCCGGTAATAAAATCCTTTGTTGACAGCTCGTCCAGTTCAAATTTAAACATTTGGGCCGCTCTTCCCGTTTCCACAAACGCAATGACCAGCACCAGGTAGACAGGCCTTAGATCGGTTGTGAGAATGGGCGGCAGCGACGAGAGCAGCATGACAATGATAATCGATGGGACATATGATAGAAATCCGTCAAGCCATTGAACTAAGAGTGCTACACCCTTTATCCGTCTATGTGCCAAGTAGCCAAGCGGAACAGCAACTATATAGCGAATAGCGGTGATGAGAAGCACCACAAGCAATGTGTGTTTAGCTCCTATTACAATTAAGCTCAGCAAGTCCCGGCCTTCCCGATCAGTGCCGAACGGGTGATTGGCAGACGGGGCGTAAGGAGGAGCGAGCGGGATTTTATCCTCCGTCCATATATAGTCTATTGTATGCAAATCCTCATCCACCATTGGCAGGTATCTGCCAAAGAATGCTATAAAAAAGAGCGTCAGCATCATCAGAATGCCAAGCAGCAATACCGGATTTTTCTTCACAAAAAACATAAAGCGCCTCATATCTCAGCTCATTGCTGCTGGGGCAATAATCGATGTTTGACAATTTGTGAGGACAGGATGGTGAGGAACATCAAGCATAGGAAAGGAAGCATATAAGCAAGCGCCCGTATGTCATCATGGCCCTGGATACTTTCCAATAATACATACCCTGCTCCTTTATAGCTCGAAAGCTTTTCTATGATCGGCAGACTCGATAAAATATATAGCATGATTACTTGCGTCTGGTTTAATAAGCCGGGCCAGCAATTCCAAAGCATATGGCGCAGCACTTGTGAAGACCCGAGTCCTTTGGCATAAGCTGTCCGTATATATTCCTCGCTCGCTTGGCTTTGAAGGGCGGATGCCGTGAATTTCGCCATATGAAGCAGGGGGAAGATCGTGATTGCGAGGCATGGAAAGATGAAGCTATACCAATAATCATGGCCGTATATGTGCATATGTGGAAGGCCGCCCCTATTCATCTGCTTTATTAATATCAGCTGGATTACTATGTAAAGGAAAAAATCCGGGATGGATGAGAAAAGCCATGACACCGAAGCTTGAAATTTCCCTAAAATACTGTTCCGGGATAGAAACTGAAGAACTCCGAACAGAACGCCGAAAACCATACTGCATACAAACGCTGGTATAATAATCATCAGGCTTCTCGGTAATAATCGTTGAAGCTCTTTCGAGATTGGTTCTCCCCGTCGCTCGCCAAATCCCTTTTCCGTTTGTATGTAATCGATAAATGCGGTCATTTTGGCCTGATACAGTTCAAAACTGAACGGAAATTCTGCTTTAGTAGCGAATGGTGATACCACAGTTACCTTCATTTCTCTTGGAAGCAACAGAATCAGGATGAAGCCTAATAAAATCAGGATAAAAATAAAAGAAATCTTTATTGCGCGTATTGCCAAAAATGTACCCCCTTCTTTCTCTATGTGTGTCTAGTTACTTCAAAAAATTGGAAAACCGTAAAAATATTGTTACAAATATTTCAAAATTAGTCAAATGAGATTATGAAACTATTACAAGATATATCGCCAGTAAATCACTCCTGCTTATTTTAATTACATAAAGATTAATAAAGTTTCATTAACTATAATTTTTTTCTGCGAGATTTTAAGATAAAGATAGAAAATATGTAAACGTTTTCAAATAACGATAGCATTTTATAAAATATGAGGAGGCGCAAAAGATGAAGATTAATTTTAAGAGTCTCACTACCCAAGTCATTCTCGGTATTTTACTGGGTATTTTAATTGGCTTCTTATTTCCGGAGTTCGGTTCAAAGTTAAAGGTAATTGCCGATATTTTTATTAAACTGGTAAAAATGGTAATCGCCCCTATCATCTTCCTGACTATTGTCATTGGTATTGCCGGAATGGGCGATCTGAAAAAGGTTGGGAGAATTGGCGGAAAGGCACTTTTGTATTTTGAAATTGTCTCTACGCTAGCCTTGGCTATTGGAATTGTTGTAGCAAATATTATTAAACCTGGTAAAGGAATCGATGCACATTCTGCAAAAGGTGATATCTCCCAATACACGAAGGCTGCCGAAGAAACGAGCCATGGATTCATGGATTTCGTACTTTCAATTATTCCAGATAGTTTTATAGGAGCATTTGCTGGTGGGCAGCTCCTGCCTGTACTGCTTTTGGCTGTTTTATTCGGAGCTTCTCTTGCGCATATGGGGAACAGCGGAAAAACGATTCTTCAGTTCTTCGAGAAGATATCTGAAGTGTTCTTTGGAATCGTAAATATTATCATGAAGGTTTCTCCATTCGCTGCGTTTGGGGCTATGGCATATACCATTGGGGAATTTGGTATCAGCTCATTGAAATACCTTGGATTGTTAATGGGTTCTGTGTATACGACTATGGCGTTATTTATCGTGCTGGTGCTTGGCGCCATCGCGAAATTTTACGGATTCAGCATTTTCAGCTTCATTCGATACATTAAAGAAGAAATTTTCCTGGTTATCGGAACATCTTCTTCTGAAGCAGCACTTCCAAAAATGATGGAGAAGCTGGAGAAGTACGGATGCTCTAAGTCGGTAGTAGGATTGGTTCTGCCAACTGGCTATTCATTCAACCTGGATGGGACGTCCATCTATCTTTCCATGGCCGCATTGTTTATTGCACAGGCTTATGGAGTAGACCTGAGCATTACACAGCAAGTCACATTGCTTGGAATCCTTATGCTTACTTCAAAAGGAGCGGCGGGTGTAACTGGTTCAGGTTTCGTGACATTGGCCGCAACACTCGCTGTTTTCCCGACCATCCCGGTAGCAGGTATGGCGTTGATCATCGGTGTGGACCGCTTCATGTCGGAAGCAAGGGCGATTACAAACCTGATCGGAAATGGTGTCGCCACGGTTGTCATTTCAAAGCAGGAAAAAGAATTTCGTCCGCTTCAATCACAAGCTAAAAACAGCAAGCAAGTGAAAGCAGTGTAATTTTGTGAAATAGAAAAAGCTCGAACCTGATTAACTGTACTCTATAGAGCAGAGACCGGATAAAGTCTGCCTATAGGGTACTTTATTTGTTTAGGGAAAAAATTAAAAAATCGAATCATTAAAAGGCCATTACAGAAAGAGAGATTGTGCTGCTTTTATATGATCCTTACATTAAATCAAATGTAAGGGAAAGGAATTATTCTGTGCGTATTTCTTGCTATTGTTAAAGGGCTGCGGAAAGGTTTGGTGAAAGATGTGCACAAGTTCCGGAGCTGAAAAAAAGATCTGCATGAAACCGATGAAGGCCGGAAATCATTGAGGGAGTAGGAAAAAGGTTCTTCGAGAAGCAGGTGAAGGACGGAGAACAGCATCGGAGTCGGAAGAAGGTTTTTCATCAAGCTGATGTGGAAAGACAAACTTCAAAGTCCCGTCGCCAAACAAGCACTTCCTTATGGGACAGAAACTCACATCCCATCATTAAATTCATTCTATAGGCACCAGTTATTTTAAAAAACAAACTGAAAACGTGAACCTAATCATCCATGGTTCACGTTTTTTTCTTTAAATTTAACAGGTACTCAAAGCTGCCTCGCTTCTTTTATAAAAGATTGCTTATTTGCCTGAGCTTGTCCGCTTTCAAGCTGTACAAATATACCGGCCTTCCAATTCCGTAAGTCAATGACTCCTCCAGTACTCCGAGATCGGTTAGAAACTTTAAGTATTTTCGGACAGAAACCCTGGAAATATAGGTTCTTTCTGCAATATCCTCGGTTGAAAATGGACCCGTACCCCGTTCCTTTATCACGTCCATTACGACCTGCAAAGTGGTCCTTGTCAGGCCTTTAGGTAGTGCCTCGACCAATTCCCCGGATGACTTTTGCTCTGAATTCAGCACTCGTTCGTCCAGCTCTTCCTGATTAACAAAACTATTGTTGGTGAAGAATTGAAACTTCTCTTTGTAATTGAGAAGAGCCTGATTTAACCGCTCAAATTCAAAGGGCTTGATTAAATAGTCTACAGCACCCATTCTTAAGGCACTCTGGATTTTTTCTGTATCAGAGGCAGCCGTGATCAGGATGACATCAGAAGGGATATTATGTTCCCGGATATAGCTTAATAATTCAAGACCATTTGCTCCCGGCATATAGAAGTCAAGCAAAATTAAGTCTACCTGCTTATTTTGGATAAAATCAATCGTATCTGCTACATTATGGACGACCCCGGCCAAAGTATACCCCTCGACCTCGGAGAGATAACGTTTATTAAACTCTGCAACCATTGGGTCATCTTCAACAATCAGCACCTTAATCATGATGAGTTTCCCCCTTTACTGTGTATGGAAGATTTACATGGAAGGCCGTTCCCCCCTGTGGAAGTGAAGTTTGCCGAAATTCGCCTCTCAGCTTTTGGACACTTTGGGATACTAAATATAGGCCATAGCCTCTGTACTGTCCCTTTGTTGAAAATCCCTTTTCAAAGATCCTATCCGTTATGGCAGGATCAATCCCAGGTCCTGAGTCGCACACATCAATGACAAGCTGCTTATTGGAGTAACGCAGCCTTAATTCAATTGTCTTGTCTTTAGATGCCCTTAGCGCTTCAATCGCATTATCAATCAAATTGCCAATGATGGTCACAAGCTCATGGGTAAGATCAGGATCTGCCGGCTCCGGGATGATGCTGTGGGTAACGATGGACAAGCCGGCATTTTCTTCACGGGAATAGCTTAATTTGCCCATTAAGAATCCTGCAAGTGCCGGATCCTTGATGTGCTTTGTAATGCTTTCAAGCTCATGGTTTCTGTGATCCACAATCTTATGGATAAATTCAGCCAGTTCATCGTAAAACTTCATCCGCACCATGCCCAATATGACATGGAGCTTGTTCATGAATTCGTGGGATTGGGCACGCAGGGCATCCGCATAAGTTTTGACACCTGTGAGCTGCTCAGCCAACTGATTGACTTCTGTCTTATCACGGAACGTGGAAATGGCTCCGACCACCTGGCCATTCACAATAAGAGGGACCTGATTCACAACGATCGATATTCCGTTTATATTCTGTTGTTCATCCAATTCAGACTCTCCTGTCGCGAGGACTGTTTCCAATCTGGAGGAGGGCATGAAAGCACTAATTTTCATGCCAACAGGATTGTTCTTCAGGCCAGCCCTCTGAAATATTTGCAAGGCGGATTTATTTACTAGAGTGATCGTAGACGAAGCATCGACTGCTACGATTCCTTCGTGGACAGATTGCAGCATTGTACTACGTTCTTCCAGTATTTTTGCTATGGCTGGCGGCTCAAGTCCGAGCAGGATCTTTTTTATATATCTGGCCAGCAGGATAGCCCCGACAATCCCAACTAAAAGCCCAATGATGGTGCCAATCAAGAATTTTTGCATGTTTCGCTGCAGGGCTGTCTCAACATTTTTGGATGAAATTCCGACAGCAACAACCCCAATCTGCTTATGATTTCCATCGTAAATCGGCGAGAAGGCGCGAAGCGACTTTCCCAGTGTACCTAGGGACTGGGACGTATATTCCTTACCTTTAAGCGCTTTTGTTTCGTCACCGCCTACGAAATGCTTCCCGATTTGCTCAGGGTTGGGGTGTGACTTGCGTATTCCGTTCATATCCATTACTACAATGAACATTACATCGGTAGCAGACTTGATTTCATTGGTATAACTTTGAATGGCTTCCGAACCTGAATGATTCGTCAATCCATCTATTACTATATTAGATTTTGAGACGGTTCTGGATACAATTAACGCCTTATGCTCCAGATTGCTTGTAATATTTTCGCTGACAGTCCTGCTTATGAGGGCCTCTGTAATTAATAAAGCCAGGAGTACCACTAAACATACAAAAAAAGTGATGATTGTGCTTAATTTGAACTTTTGTTTTCGCAATGGCTCACCCCTCATATAAGCAATTATGGTTATATAATATTTTACACGAATTAAACTCTGACAGAGCAATGTTTTTTGAAGTTTAAGATATTTTAAAAAAGTCTCGTAGCTCTATCCGAATATGCAGGAGGATTTGCCGGTGATGAAGTCGAATCAATCGTTATATAGCTTTATTGACATAGGAGAATCAGAAGTGAATCATGAAAAATTACAGGAATATCTAATCGTCTTTGAAAAAAGGCTTAAAAAGGATCAACAGTCATAACTGGGTAAAATTCATTCTGGAAAGGGAATTAATTGCAAGAGCCGGGAAAAAAGATGAACTATGATTCAGGAGCATCACATGTTTTAACAGCCATCATGAAAATGGCGACAGGCATGCCACTGACAAAATATGCAGAGAAGCATTTATTTAAGCCTTTAGACATCAATAAGTATATGTGGCACTGTGATTCCAAAGGAATTGTGATTGGCGGGTTTGGATTACCCCTTTTTGCAGAGGATATGGCGAAACTGGGCAGGCTGATGCTGCAAAGGGGAAACTGGGAGGGAGGGCGAATCGTATCAGAATCCTGGGTGGTAAAGTCAACGACAGCATACTTGCATACGTATCAAATCGGTTCTATGGCTACCATTAGTGGGTGCTGAATGGTATAGCTCTAAACCATCTGAACCCCAGGTTTATTTTGCATTAGGATATGGCGGGCAATTTATCATTGTCGTTCCTGAATATTAGACAGTCGCTGTCTTTACCAGCAAATGATTTAAGCAGCCTCTGAAGCCTTTGCAATATTTTAAGGAGCATGTCCTGGCTGTAATGTCTATTTTGTGGCCTGACTGCAGCGGGTCAATTAAACGCGTTTGACGCTAGTGGATTGCATCTGTTTTTTTAACAGCTTTAAAGGTTTACTATCTAAATGAGAATGGCAAATAGTTCAATCCACAAATAAATAAAGCACATTCAGGAAGAAGGTGCTTTTTTTTGCAGTATTTCATGGATATCAACCTGGGTCATTCCAATTGCCTGGGAGAACGTCTGGACCCCTTTGTTTGCCCAATGGTCATAGACTCTGGCCAAGTCTTTTCGGTCATACACTTTGTTTTTAAATGTATTGAAGAAATACACCAAAAGTACATTCACCACAACTGCAGGCAATCGTTTTCTCTGTGAAAGAGTATTTAAGGCGAGCTTGTCCAATCCGCGTATTTTTCCATTCGTCACTTGACTTACTATTTCGAGATGCGAGGCAGTGCTTTCGCAAAAATCCCGGAAATCTGGTGCGTTAACATCAATCATGCTACTACTCTGCTCCTATTTTGTGATATTACTTTATATACCTTATAACGGCTCATTTCAAACCCTGAAAAAAGCGTTTTCTTTGTGTGTTGGCATGATTAATATGATGTTACATCGGTGTGAAAAATATGTTAAATTTGTATATTTTTTTAGGAGATGTTACATCAGAGTCATGTTGGGAGTTGGAATATGATGACTGAACCTGGTTACCTTTGAAGGCTAAGGCAGTTTTAAAGGAAAGAGGAGAAAAATATAAGAGTCTTCTGTATTGATGTCCTAAATGGAAGAAACGGTTGATGGTGATTTAATTCAATTTTTCATGCGACTATTGTCTGAATTTTGGGAAAAAATATTGCTCTACATCATATATATTGGTATACAATGGTATATACGTACAAGTCGGCAAGAAAGGTAAGGGAGGGAGTTTTGCATGAGCATATGGGTAAACATTGATATACCGTCAAAAACCTTTGGAATTAATTATACCGATTTATCTGGCGACCTGACATTCAAAGGGATCAACCAAATACTAAGGGATGGGGGCTGGCTGCAATTCAGCACCTACGGAGAGGCTTTCGATCTTTATACGAAGAAATATCCGGATTATACCCTCGTCGATAAGAGAAAGTAATATACCTTTGAAACGGCCCTTAACCGGGAGATCTAAAATAAAGGTTCGGAACTTATAAAATGCATGGCTATATAGCTATGCTATTTTTTTTGGCTTTTTTAAGAAGTATTTTTCGGGGGTGAAAAATGGGTTGACGGATTGAAAATGGCTCAAGGATGAGAGGGAGCGAAACATATCGAAATTAAAGCAGAACAGTGATATTGAGGAACAGTATCGTTTAGACACATTCCAAAAATTTTCCCTGGAATATGGAATCAGGATATCAAAAATGATTGTTGAACTAATTGATGAGGAACTAATCAAGCTGGAAGAGGAAAGGGGAGAAAAGCAATGGATTTGTCCACTATAAGAATTAGGGAAACGGCGGACTTCTTTCCTAGTTCTTTTTATAATGATTAATACGCGAAACAGCAGCCATGATAATATGGACTGGAAATGGTAAAATAAAAAGCAACGTAGGTTAACAGCTAAATTGTGTACTTTCCGGGGATGTGATGCATGATGGAAGCTCCTAGAAGTGAACAGGAAACGAAGTATATTCAGCAGCATTTGGCAAATGAGCGAACCTTTCTCGCCTGGGTGAGGACGGCAATCACTATTGTCGGGATTGGGTTTTTAGTGATCAATTTGCATGTGACTGGCTCCACCGGCGGATTTGCTGATATGCTGGTATTATTGATTGGGGCGGCAGCTGTTATTACTGGCATTTTGACCATTTTAGCTGCATTATGGAGCTATTTTGATAAGACGAGCCGCATTAATCAGCAAACGTTTCGGTCGGCAAAGGCAACCATTTTATTATTGGGAATTATGATGGTACTGATCATCACTATATTTGGAGTGTATTTTTTTTCTTTGCAGATCGGCTGATGAATGCCAATCGTCCGCGAATCGGGAACAAAAGAAGTAAGTGATGCAGGATTTGAATATGGAAAGGAAGAACATTATACATAGGTTATCCAGGTCAGCATACTGGTGTAAACTCCTTGTGTTTATACCCTTAAAGGTATAAGATTAAGTGTAAAAAAATGTAATGGCGGTGTGTGTCTTGTTTCAAATTATTACTTTAACCACGATATTTGTTTTACTGGCTCCGGCTTTATACAGACGCTACTATCCAGTCAGGAATATACCATGCCAGAATACAGCAGATATTAGGGGAAACTCTGGCATTACAATATTGGATATAAGAGATTATAATGAAACACCTGGCTATCCAGGTGCGACAAATATCCCTTATGCTTATATGAAGCGTTATAGCCGTGATATTGCTCCAGGGAAACTGCATGTGGTTGCTTCCAACCGGCTGGAGTTGAATTTAGGTGTCCGATATCTTTTATCCAAAGGGTTTACGATCAGCAGCTATGAGATTACTGAATGTCCTTGTAAAAAAGGGGTCCTGAATCATGGAATGTAATGAGTTCATTGACTACATGTAGTTGATGGACTATTTTTTTTGGCCTCGGCAGGTTGGAGATTTAATGCATATAAAAAATCGGCAATCAAGCAAACTATATAGAGGTATTTTGGGTGGGTAAGCCGCTTGTTAATAGGTGAATTCCGGTCAGCAGAGTGAGGCGATCATAGGAACAGGGATGTCATAACAGGGAGGAGCATAAAGATGAAAGAAGTCACACCACAGGAAGTAGAACAGCTGTTAAACGAAAAAAAGCCAATTCATATTATCGATGTCAGGGAAGTGGATGAGGTAAAAGAAGGCAAGATCCCTACTGCCATGCATATCCCCCTTGGGCTGGTGGAATTTAGAATGCATGAATTGGATAAATCGAAGGAATATATAATGGTTTGCCGTTCAGGAGGCCGTAGCTCCAAGGCCGCCAAGTTTTTAGAGGAACATGGGTATAATATAATGAATATGACCGGAGGAATGCTGGAGTGGAAGGGACCTAAAGAATAAAAGAGAAATTAAACCGGAGACCCTGGTTCGAAAAACGTATGAATCGCTCTATTAACAGAAGTTTTCATAAAGTATTGTTTTATTGCGCTCTGCTGGATCTGAGATTTGGTCAGTACTAGGATGGGGCGTCCCGGGAAACTAGTTTTACTTTAAAAGATTAATGAAACAGGCTGTTCCCTTATTGGAAGGGAACAGCCTGTTTTGCATTTAATCGATCAGATCCATGCTTAAGTATCTCTCGCCTGTGTCAGGGGCAATGCATAATACCCTTTTGCCTGAGCCCAGCCGCTTCGCCACTTCGATGGCTGCATATACAGCTGCGCCTGCAGACGGTCCGACAAATATTCCTTCTTCACGTGCCAGCCTGCGGAAAATATCAATAGCATCTTCGTCAGTTATTTGAAAAATTTCATCATAAATATCTGTATTTAAAATGCTTGGAATAAAGCCTGGACTTGTTCCTACCAGCATATGCTTTCCAGGCTGGCCTCCGGAAAGTACTGGAGATCCTTTAGGCTCAACCACGCCAATGTACAGGCCAGGGATGAGCTCCTTTAGCTTTTCGCCTGTCCCGGTAATGGTTCCCCCGGTGCCGGCCGTGGCGACAAATGCATCAAGGTTCCCCTCCATCTGGTCGAAAATCTCCAAAGCTGTCGTATGGCGGTGAATATCAGGGTTTGCTTTATTTTCAAACTGCTGTGGAATAAAGCTTCCTGGAATCTGCTTTTGAAGCTCCTTCGCCTTTTCTATTGCACCCGGCATTTTTTTATCGCTCGGGGTCAGTACTACATCCGCTCCGTAAGCTTTCAATATATTAATTCTTTCTTTCGTCATATTATCGGGCATGATCAGGATTGATTTGTAGCCTTTTGCTGCAGCAGCCATGGCTAGGCCGATACCGGTATTTCCGCTGGTCGGTTCAATGATTGTGTCTCCAGGCTTAATCAAGCCTTCTTCTTCAGCCGTCTGGATCATATTATACGCAGCACGGTCCTTTACGCTCCGGGACGGATTAAACATTTCGAGCTTTACATACACATCCGCGGCTCCCTCCGGAACCAGCCTATTCAGTTTGACGACGGGTGTGTCCCCGATTAATTCTGTAACGTTATTTACAACCTTCATCGTTATCCTCCATACAAACAGTTTGCTTGACCTGAATAATATCTTCATCTTACCAAATAGGTCCCCGGTATAGAAGCCCTGTGCTCATAGAAAAGAGACGGGCCGGGAATGAACATTCTCGTTATATTTATTTTCAGTTCAGCTGCTTTTTAGGGTGAGAGTCGTTTGTGATATTTAACGTTACAGAAGTTCGATCGTAAAAATAGAAATACACGCATTAAATGGCAGTTATCGTGCATAAATAAGATTTCGATCTACGGATCCAAAGTTTCGCTCATAAAACCGGAAATAACGATGATAAACAGCTAGCAATCTATAAAACTATGTAATTAAATATGGCTTTATCGCTATGACGGACAATTTTTATATAATCGCAGCGAAAAAGTATCGAATCAGCTGTGTCTTGTTAAAAGATAAAGAAGAATTCAAGTTGGAAATTAAAAATGTTTATTCTGGTTAAATAAGTGAGCTTAATCCCTTTTCACTGTTTATCGTGGTGGAAGCCAGGGGAGGTAAAAAGGAATATATATGACTGTTTCGTTTTCATTTTACGGACTTACTCCGGGCAGTTCACGTTAGGGTTAAACTTACTAGTATTTCATTCCCCTGTCCCTGGCCTATCGCTGTTAATAAACCGGGACTAGAATAAAAACTCGCTCCCCTGTTGGATTTTCTATGGCAAAACCTTTCCGACCCGCCACAAAAAAGATGCCTTTGCAAAGGGACGGCATCTTCTATACTTCCATTTCTATAATTAATCTTCAAATTTCATTAATTTAATATTGGTACAATATCTTTTTAGCCAGGCACTGACACCCTGCAGGCCTGGATAAATCATTCGCTCGTTAATATTGGCCTGGTCAAGCTTATCTCTGACCTCTAACTTGAGGGAGGCGGGAATGATGATTTTTTTATAAAGATCCGGATAATGGTGGAGCCATTCATCAAGCCTTCGGACTGGATTTGTCATCACTGTGAATAGGGCATATTGGTTGACGATACGTTCCTCCATGGAGGGAGGCTCCAGGCAGATGACAAAGTCGTCATCTTCTCCCTTTTTTGCATCAAAGCATTTTAAATCGGGGCAGACGTCTTTCAGCATATCAACAGTAAAAATATGTGATTCCTCGTTGCTCAATGCTTTTTTGAAAATAGGAGGCAATAGTTGATGGACCTTGATGATGTCCAGGCACCAGATTGCCCCGTCTTCCCGATATCTGGTTATATCGGATGTCGCAAAATGCATGGCCACATAGGGAGAGAAGGACCAGTCAAGGAGGCGTGTCGGCAGGCCGTAATGCTGCGCGACGGCCAGCAGCTCCCAGTCGTTGTGTTTATCTTTTAACACGGACCGTGAATATTTATTGAAGTTACGGAGCAGGTGGGATTCCATTCCTGTGTTTTCAATTCTCATCAGGCTGGTCGCCAGTTTGAATGCTGCGCTATCGACACCCCGATAGGCAAAGGGGGAGCGATAGCGTCCATGGATGGGATGTGCCGGAAAGTTAAAGAGCTCTTGTTGAAGATCCAGCCAGCTTTCTGCCACAAGTGTGCCATTGTCCAATGACTTCACCATGCATCACCCTCTTTCGCTGTTATTTTCTATTCATGGGGTTTGGACTTTCTATAAGGATATGCATCACAATCATTATAAAGAAATAAAAAACTGGACCTTGTAGAGTTTAACTATGGCAGGAATAGAAAAAGGCTGCGCAGCGAGCAAGCCTGTATCAAAGTTTTCCCGCTGTACCCCGCCTTGAAACTTTTTTATAAAGTAAAATAAAGATTAGGAAAGAAAGGGCTTAATGTACATAACAGTTTTGGTCTTATTAGAGATTGATTTATTTGTGATAGGGATTTTTACCCTTTGATCTGACCACAACGGCTGTCTTATTGTGACAAAAGAATCAAATTGAAATAGTAAAATATAGGAATAATTATTTACACAGTTGGATGTTAATGGTAATATTTAAACAATTCATCATTACGAAAAAGGCAAACTCATCGAAAGGTGGGGACGCAAAGCCACAGGTCTAAGGTCAGATGACTACGACGGCTGGGTTACCGTTTCATTGTGCAATAGTGATATTCGGTAAAGTGGCTATCTTCATTTATGGGGATAGCCTTATTTATTGGGCAATAACGGCATAGTTTTAATGGTTTACTACTATGCAGAGGTGAAGCGCATGTTGAGAGACTATAATATTATTTTAGTAGTGTTTTCGTTTATCATTGCTTGGATGGCTTCTTTTGCTTCGTTTAATCTTACAAAAAGGGTGAGCCAGACAAAGGGTGCCTCCAGGTTCTATTGCCTTGTCAGCGGTGCGCTCTCAATGGGCCTTGGTATCTGGGCAATGCATTTTGTTGCCATGCTTGCTGCGCATCGGACTGGCCACATCACCTACAGCATTCCTCTGCTATGGGTATCATTGATCATAGGTATCGTTTGTTCCTTCCTATGCCTCATTATAGCCAGTCAGCCTCAAGTATTTTTACAGCAAATATGCCTTGGAGGATTTGTAATGGGGCTTGGGGTTATAGGGCTGCACTATACAGGAATGGAAGCGATGGAAGGAGTGGATATCACATACCGTACCCAACCTTTAGTTTTATCCGTGGCTACGGGATTTGCTTCCTCCATACTGGCGATTTATCTAAGCTTCTATTTCCGTGATAAAGTGAGTGCCGGGTGGGACAGGCAAAAAGCTGCAGGGAGCCTTGTGATGGCATTGGGAGTGGTGGCCATGCATTACCTGGGCATGTCAGCCGCTATTTTTCATGATTCATCCCTTCACAGCAATCATACATCCTCCTTGATTATCAATAATTCGTTGCTGGGCCTGTCCATAGCTATTTCGGTGATGGTGATTCTATCGCTGGTCCTTATACGAAGTATGTTTCTGGATGGAAAGTACAGTGAACAAGTGGCATTTAATATGGCCATATTGGAATCGACACCGGATTGTGTCTTTATCATAGATTCAAATGGAATCATTCTCGAAGCTAATTCTGCCGGGGAAGTAACCTTTGGGATCAAGCGGAAGAAATTGATCGGTGAACAGCTGGCCAATCTAATCCAAATTCCTGGAACGGGCGACGCTGAACAAGGCACTGGCATATTGGAATTTGATCGATACATAGGAGAAAGACTCCCTGCCAAGGGGTATTTTCAGGCTAAGGAAACTTTTCCGATAGAATTTACGATTACTAAAATTGAAGGAAAAAGCAACTATGCCGCTTATATTAGTGATGTCACGTTCCGGAAGCAGGCTGAAGAAAAAATTAACTACATGGCATACCATGATTTCCTGACTGGACTGCCAAACCGCCATTATTTTCATTCGAATCTGGCTAAAGTATTACAGCAGGCAAGTCAGTTCGATTTTTCCCTGGCCATCCTGTTTCTAGATTTAGACAGGTTTAAGGTTATTAATGATACCTTTGGGCATAGCTTTGGGGATCTCCTGCTTCAGCAGGTTGCAGAGCGGCTCTCTGCTTGTGTGGAAGGGAAAGATACTGTTTCAAGACAGGGTGGCGATGAATTTATCATATATCTGCCAGGTTTATCGCGTACACATGTATCGGAAGTGGCGAAGAGCATTCTAAAGGCCTTGTCCCAGCCGTTCAGCATAGCCCAGCAGGAGGTATATATCACACCGAGTATCGGGATCAGTATGTTCCCTGAGGATGGGGCAGATGTAGATGAACTGATCCTGAATGCGGACACGGCGATGTATCAGGCAAAGGCTGCCGGCAAGAATATGTATAAATTTTATATGAAGGAAATGAGCGAAAAGAATGCGGGCCAGGCGCTCATGGAGGCCAAGTTGAGAAGAGCCCTCGAGCATGGGGAATTCGAGCTGTATTACCAGCCAATCATAGATCTGAAAACAAATAGTTTAAAGGGGCTTGAAGCTTTAATCAGATGGAACCGTCCCGATCAAGGAGTCATATCCCCGGCTGAATTTATTCCTTTAGCTGAAGAGACTGGCCTCATCGTTCCAATTGGTGAGTGGGTGCTTTCTGAAGCGTGCCGCCAGGCGAAAAAATGGCAGGAGGAAGGATTTGAACCGATACACGTTTCGGTTAATATTTCTCCGAGGCAGTTTATGGAAAGGCGGTTTATTGGCTCAGTAAAAAAAATCATTACGGCAAGCGGTCTCGAACCCGGCTGGCTGAATCTTGAAATTACAGAAAATGTGGCTATTCATGATATCGAGAGCACTGTGAGCAAGCTGAAGGAGCTAAAAACGTTTGGGGTATTTTTGTCCCTCGATGACTTTGGTACGGGATATTCTTCGTTAAGCTACCTGAAACAGCTTCCTGTTGATTTTATCAAAATTGACAAAACCTTTGTCAGGGATCTGGGCAGCGGAACTTCAGATTCTTCCATTGTCAAAGCAATTATTTCCGTTGGCCACAGCCTTCAATTTAAGGTCGTGGCAGAAGGTGTGGAAACCGAGGAACAGAGAGAATATCTCAAGTCGAGGAATTGTGATTTTGCCCAGGGATATCTGTTCGCACGATCTCAGCCTGCTGAAGAAATTGAAACATTTCTAAACGCTTCACAGACTTCTCTGGTAGAAGCTTAGTTTTTCATATTAAAAAAGCAAAAAGCATTGGCCAGTGCAGCCAATGCTTTTTGAGCACTTATCCCTTCGTGCCGGAAGAGATATTGGATCCTTCAATAAAGAATCTTTGGAAGATAAAGAACAGAATCAGTGTAGGCAACAGAACCATGACACTCATTGCCATTAGGTAATGCCATTGAACCTGGACGCTGCCTTTGAATGTCTGCAACCCAACTTGCAGTGTATAAAGGCTTTCATCGTTGAGGTAGAGGAGCGGCCCTAAGAGATCGTTCCAGGAACCAACAAACGATAATACCGCTACTGTGACAAGGGCCGGTTTTGTCAGCGGCAGCATGATATGCCACCAGATTCGAAAATGGCTTGCCCCGTCCATGATGGCAGCTTCACTGTATTCATTCGGAATCGTGAGCATGAATTGGCGAAGCAGGAATATGAAGAATGCACTTCCCAGGAAGGCAGGCACAATTAACGGATAATACGTATTGATCCAGTGAAGCTTTGAGAACACCATATACTGCGGGATCATTGTTACAAACCCCGGTATAAGCATTGTTGAAAGAACAAGGACAAACAGTTTGTTTTTGTATTTGAAATTAATTTTGGCAAAACCATAGGCTATGAATGAATTGACGAGTACATTCCCAATGGTGACAAACACGGCTATAAGTAATGAATTTAAACCCCAGCGAGTGAATGGTCCGGTTTTCCATGCCTCAATATAGTTAGACAAGTGGAAGGACTCGGGCAGCAAGGTAGGCGGATGCTGCATGATTTCCGCCGGTGTTTTCAAAGAGGTGGACACCATCCACAAAAGGGGCATTAATAGCACAATGCTGCCCAGTATCAAAGCGGTGAGAACAATGGAGTTTTTGGCCAGCCTCCGGAATTTCATGGTTTGATAGAATTTTACCTGGTTGTTCACTTTCCGTCACCTCCATCGTAATGCACCCATTTTTTACTGAACTTCATATTAAATACTGTCAAAATCAGAATGATAATGAAAAGGAACCATGCCATGGCAGATGCATATCCCATGTTGAATACTTCAAACGCGTTATTCCACATATGCAGATTATAGAATAATAGGGAGTTTGACGGTCCGCCGTCTCCGTTTTGAGTCATGACATAGGCTTCCTGGAAAATCTGGAATGCACCAATGGTACTTGTTATGATGTCAAAGAAGATGATTGGTGTAAGCATTGGCAGCGTGATATGGAAGAACTTCTGGAATACATTTGCCCCGTCCAGGTCTGCTGCTTCATAGAGGGCGTTTGAGATACCCTGAAGCCTTGCCAAATAGAGCAGCATTCCGCCTCCGACGCTCCAAAGCTTCATAAGTATTAATGCCGGCTTTGTCCATTCTGGATCAAACAGCCAAGAAGGGCCTTCAATGCCAAACCATGCAAGTGCTGTATTTACTAAACCGCTTGCCGGGCTTAACAGCTGCATCCAAAGAAAGTAAACCGCAACACCTGAAAGTACTGCAGGCAAATAATAGATGGTCCTGAAGATTTTCATCCCAGGAATCCTTTGATGCAGGAGAACAGCTACAAATACAGCTCCGGCCGTGGTCAACGGTACAGAAAAAATGACAAAATATAAAGTGTTCCATAAGGAAGTCCAGAATAACTGGTCAACGGTAAACATATGCTTATAATTCTTGATTCCTACAAAATTCATTTGGGACGTAATATTGTAGTCTGTAAAGCTGACAAATAAAGAGAATAATAATGGACCGGCTGTCAGGAATATAAGGCCGATCAGCCAGGGAGAAATGAAAAGGTAGCCCATAAGATTTTCCTTGCGGCTCCGTTTACTTTTGGTTGTGGCGGCATTCTTTACATTGGGGGCTGCAGTGATGGTCGTCGGTTGTTGTTTTGTGGACACAGCATCGGTAAATGCTGCTTCTTGCTTTAACTCATTTTTTAACACAGTGCTTTTCATGGTCTTGCTCCTCTCTGTTTTCTAGAAAGCTGGAGCCTCCGCTGCTTCCCATTTCCCAAATATCTTTGTGTCTAGGCAAAAATGCCTAGTTTCTGTGTAAAAATAAAACTCCATTCATATAGAAGGGGCCGTTCGGTGCTATCAATCGATAACACCGACGGCCTAGTTACATATCTTTATTTCTTTGATTTCTTTACATCGTCTTCAGCTTTCTTTAAAGCCTTATCCGGAGAGATCTTGCCTTGAAGGGCTGCATCAATCTGTGGATTTACCAGACTTGGGTAATCCGGATAACTGATTGGAACCGGATGAAGCCTTGTATCTTCAAGATTTTTAACTGATTGCTGATATACTTGTTTTTCTTTGCCTGTAAGGTCATTGATGACACTGTCAGCGGCCTTGATATTCGCAACGTTGTCATAGTTTTTCATAGCCCAGTACTTCTGAGCCTTTTCGCCAGCCATGTATTCGATAAACTTGGCTGCTTCTTTAGGGTGTTTTGCACCTTTTGGCACTTCAAGGACAAATCCGCCGCCATCATTCCAGTTGCGTTCTCCTTCTTTAAATGCCGGAATCGGTGCGACACCAAAGTCCATATCTGTTTTTGAATCACGAATCTGTGTATAGAATGTTCCTACATCAGCCCAAATTGCCACTTTACCGGAAATGAATGGGTTGGTTTGGCCGCTGCCAAATTCAGCTTCAAAGGCTTGGACATTCTTTTCGCCAATCCGTTTTCTGTAGTCGGCTAACCATTTCAGAGCTTCGGTCTTTCTAGGTGTGGCAATATGCATTTCTTCTCCTTCAAAAAAGCCCTTGCCGCCGTCCGCGTTCGCCATCCAGCTTGGTGCTCCAAAACTGCCCCAGGTAGGATAGAAGCCAACTCGTTCATATTTATTTCCTTTTTTGATATCAAGCTTTTTTGCGTGTTCTTCCAACTCAGCCCATGTTCTTGGCGGTTTGTTCGGGTCTAGACCTGCTTCTTTATAAGCATCCTTGTTGTAAAATAGCAGGCGGGTGTCAGTTGTAAATGGGACTCCGTAGAATTTCCCATTATATGCGACTGAATCCCAAAGGTTAGGGTATAACTGATCTTTAATACTTTCATCAATATATTTGGATAAATCCTCAGATTGTTTGTTCTTTGCGCGGTGGTCAACTGTATTGATATCACCCACAATTACATCGGCCGGATTGCCTGCAGCTACAGATGCAAGGTTCTTCGTCCAAATATCTCCCCATGGAACGAAAGTATGTTTAACTTCGATTTCATCTTGGGAATTATTAAAGTCCTTAATCATTTTTTCAATAACAGGCCTTCTTGTTTCGGAGCCCCAGAAGCTCCAAAAATTCACAACTACTTTGCCGTCCTTTGTTTTTGTATCAGCTTCTGCCGCATTTCCGCCGCCAGTGCCGCCTGAACAGGCGGATAAAATCAAGCTGAACAGCATCATAAGCACAAGAGAAGCACGCAAGCCTTTCTTCATTTTTCTTTTACCCCCACTAAAATTATTTTGATATAAATGCACAAAGGCTATTTACCACGCTTATAGAGAAGTAAAACCTGTAATTATTATCCAAAAAACAAGGTCCATTACACTATTGGCAGTTAAAGGCTAATTAATCACGCATATGAACATAATATTTTTATATATTTGATAGGGATTTAGTCTTATTAGTGATGCTTTTTTTTCTCGTTAAATAGGTCTGTAGCACGTATTTGAAATGTATGAATTTTTGGTCATATTTTTTATTAAGTGAAAATATCTATTATGTGGCAATTATATTTGCTAATCAAAGGGGCGACAGAGTAAGATATATAGGTGATTTACAGGTACATACAATTGGAAATCCGTGCTTTGGTGCGAATACCAACAGATGGACGGGTTTGATTTTCGGACGAAAAGTGGGTAACATGAAAATATTGGATATTCTACTTAATAGGATGATGGGATAATGAAAAGAGCAAGATTGATTTACAATCCGACTTCCGGGCGGGAGGCCATCAAAAAACACCTGCCAGAGGTGCTGGAGCGGCTGGAACTGGCAGGTTATGAAGCCTCTTGCCACGCTACCACCTGTGAGGGGGATGCAACCCGGGCGGCAAGGATTGCGATTGAACGGGGTTATGAAGTCGTTATAGCAGCAGGCGGCGATGGGACGATATATGAAGTCGTGAATGGACTAGCAGATGCCGAATACAGGCCAAAGCTTGGCGTGATTCCTGTCGGGACCACCAATGATTTTGCGCGTGCGATCCATGTTCCGCGTTCAGTCGTTGCGGCAACTGATATCATTGCGGCAGGCCATACGATGCCAATTGATATTGGGAAAATGAATGATAAATACTTCATTAATATTGCGGGCGGGGGCCGCCTGACAGAATTGACATATGAAGTGCCGAGCAAGCTGAAGACCATGATTGGGCAGCTGGCCTATTATTTGAAGGGTATTGAAATGCTGCCTTCCATTAAAGCGACGGAAGTCTCCATTGAATACGATGGAAAGATTTTTGAAGGGGAAATCATGCTTTTTCTTGTGGCCAATACAAACTCGGTGGGCGGCTTCGAACGGCTCGCACCAGATGCTTCTTTAAATGACGGCATGTTTACCTTGCTTATTTTAAAGAAGACCAATCTCGCTGATTTTATAAGGGTAGCGACACTTGCCATCCGCGGTGAGCATGTGAACGACAAGAATGTGATTTATGCAAAAGCGAATCGTATCAAGGTCATGACAAAGGATAAAATGCAATTGAACCTTGATGGAGAATTCGGTGGTGTAGCTCCTGCTGAATTCGTAAATCAATATCGCCATTTTGATGTATTTGTTCCGAAGAATGAACTTCCGGATGATCCGGATAATCAGCAATGAGATAAAAACTCATAAAGCAATGGGCGGGAGCCCATTGCTTTTTTATATACAAGAGAGATGATGATGTGGGCAAGAGACTTAATTTTAAAAAATCTGTTAATTTTTAATTGAAAATGATTATCATTATTGATAAGCTAATCATATCAAATACATAACCTACACGAGGAGTCTTATAAATGATGATGAGATCACTTTTTACAGTTTTAGTATCTGCAAGTCTTCTAGCGGGGTGCGGGAGCACGAAGGATAATGAAAATGCCAGTGGGACACAAAAAGAATCGGCTACAGAAGAAAAAGCCTCGGCCGATTTAAGCAGCGTGGCAGCGGATTACAGGGAATATGCCATTGGGGAAATAGATCAGTTTGTCACATCGACAGAAGAATTTACAAATGCTGTGAAAGCAGGAGATGTAAAAAAGGCAAAGCAGCTTTATGCGCCGGCGCGCATGCATTATGAACGGGCTGAACCGATTGCCGAGGTTTTTGGCGATCTGGATCCGAAAATTGATGCACGCGAAGGAGATGTTCCAGAGGCTGAGTGGACTGGTTACCATCGTATTGAGAAGGGTCTTTGGATAGAAAACACGACAAAGGGCTACGAAAAATATGCAGATGCGTTAATGAAGGATGTCAACCTTCTTCGCGCCAAGGTGGAAACGGTCGAGGTGACTCCTGAACTATTGATAACCGGTGCAGTGGACCTGTTAAATGAAGTTTCTACTTCGAAGGTTACAGGAGAAGAAGACAGATACTCCCATACAGATCTTTATGACTTTGCTGCAAACGTAGAGGGCGCTGAAAAAATCTATCAATTATTAAGTCCGGCATTGAAGCAAAAAGATGAAGAGCTGTCCGCAGAAATACAGCAGCGATTTGATGATGTTTATAACCTGCTAAACCAGCATAAAAATGGCGATGCGTACAAATTATACACCGAATTGACCAAAGAAGAAGTCAAACAGCTAAGCCAGTCCATAGATGCACTTGCAGAGCCTTTATCTCAAATAGGAATCGTAACGGAGGGATCCTGATTGGAAAAAAATGAACCAGGCAGTACAGAGGAAGCTTCTTTTGTTACGAAAAAGGTTACACGGAGAAATATGCTGAAGACTGCTGGTGCTGCAGGGGTTGGGTTATTAATAGGAGGTTCAGGAATCGGAGGGCTCCTGACTTTGACAGATGCAAAACAAACGAAGGAACAATCGAAGAAGGACATCGTCCCTTTCTATGGCGGACATCAGGCAGGCATTACAACTCCAGCTCAGAATCATATTTACTTTGCCGCATTGGATCTCACCGCCACAGACCGTAATGAGCTGGTCAAGCTGTTTAAGGATTGGACGTCAGCAGCAGCTGCCATGACGGAAGGGAAGGCGGTCGGAGAGCTATCCTCCAATGAGTATGTTCCGCCTAAGGACACAGGAGAAGCAGCGGGATTATCGGCTGCTAATCTAACGATTACTTTCGGAGTGGGGCCAGGTTTGTTTGTGAAAAATGGAGTGGATCGATTTGGACTAAAATCCCGTAAGCCGAAAGAATTGAACGACTTGCCGTCATTTGAATTCGATGCGCTGGAAGAGCAATGGACAGGTGGAGATATTTGTATACAGGCCTGTGCTGACGATCTGCAGGTAGCTTTCCATGCAGTAAGGAACCTGGTGAGGATTGCCCGGGGCAAGGCGGTCATTCACTGGGCCCAGTCCGGTTTTCAGCGTGCGAAGCAGGCGGGATCAGAGAAGGAAACTCCGAGGAATTTGTTTGGATTCAAGGATGGATCCATCAATCCGGACGTGGCCAATCAGAAGGAAATGAATGGGCAGGTATGGGTCCAGCCGGGAGACGGCCAAGATTGGCTGGCCGGGGGAAGCTATATGGTTGTCCGTAAGATCCAGATGTTCATCGAGGTGTGGGATCGATCGACCTTACGTGAACAGGAGGCCACATTTGGCCGGCACAGGGATACAGGCGCACCTCTTGGCCAGAAGAATGAATTTGATAAAGCGGACTTCAATGCTAAGGACAAAAACGGACAGCCTGTTGTTCCTATCGACTCACATATGCGCCTCGCAAAAGGGGATGGCAAGCAGCAAATTCTGCGGCGCGGATATTCTTATGCGGATGGAATGGACCCGCAAACAGGAAGCTTCGACGCAGGGCTTTTATTTATCGGATTCCAGAGAAATCCTGAAACACAGTTCATTCCCATGCAGAAGCGTTTGGCGAGAAACGATAAATTAAATGAATATACCTCGCATAAGGGAAGTGCGATTTTCGCAATCCTTCCAGGAGTTGAAAGGAATGGTTCTATAGGGGAGACGCTTTTTTTATGAGTGGCTTCTACTAGCTTGATAGATTGGATGCGGTTAATACTAAAGACAGAATGGTGAGAAGGAGAGATGATCATGCGGTCCAAATGGTTTTCAATGGCAGGTATTCTTCTGCTTTGTTTCATTCTGACGGGATACAAGGCGGAGGCACAGGAAAGCCATGATGACCTTTTTGTGCTGATTGGCCAAAGTTTGATGAAAGTAAAAGAGGGGGACCTTTCTTCTGTTTCAAAAAATATGGCAGAATTCCAGGCGGAGTGGGATTCCGTCAGGATTAAGGGTGACAAAGACGCTGCAGCTGTCGGCGACGCCTTGCAGAAACTTCGGGATGCCCTGTCCGGGGAAAAGCCTGACCAAAAAGAGATAAAGGGACTGCTTTCTTCCTTATCATCTTCTCTTCTACAATATGAAAATGCAAACCAGCCATCAGATAAACAGAAGGATAAAGATAAGATTGCCTCCCTTTTGCCTTTGATCGACCAGCTTGAAAAGTCATTTTCGGTACAGGAATATGAACAGGCAAAGGCTCAATATTCCACACTTCTTTCTAGCTGGACAGAGGGTGAAAAAGCGGTCCGGAACAAAAGTGTAGTTTCGTATGGAGATATTGAAAGAAATATGGCTCTATTCCGCATTGCTTTGACCAAAGAACCTGTCGATCAAGAACAGGGTCAGTCGAGTCTAATCAGTCTGAAGACATCGATCAATGAATTCTTAGCCGGTAAGGAAAAGAAGAGTCCTAAAACGAGTTATACTCTTTCAGACATCACTTCGCTCCTTGAGAAAAGTGAAAATAGCATGGATAAAAACCAATACAGCCAAGCGAGCGGGGACCTAAATGAAATCCTGACGATCTGGCCAATGGTTGAGGGGGACGTCCAGACACGCAACAGCAAGTTGTACAGCGATGTCGAAACAAGGATTCCAGAAGCGATCAGCATTCTGGAATCCAAAAAGCCTGATGCGACAGAAGCGAAATCCATCGTTACAGATTTACGTGATAGGCTGACACCACTGAGTGTGAGTACCAGCTATTCTGTTTGGGATGCCATGCTGATCCTCCTTCGTGAAGGACTGGAGGCATTGCTTATTGTTGCAACATTTATTGCGTTTCTTAGGAAGGTGAATCATGGCGACAAACAGAAATGGATTTGGGCCGGTGTTGCAGCGGGGCTTGCCTTCAGTGCCATGCTTGCTGTAGGGATTAAGCTTGTATTCTCGCAATTGACGGCTGCTTCAAGCCGTGAATATATCGAGGGAATCACAGGGATAATTGCTGTAATCATGATGCTTACTGTTGGCGCGTGGCTTCATGGGAAATCCAGTATCCAGAGCTGGAACCGTTATATAAACAAGCAGATGGGAAACGCAATCGCAAAGGGCAGCCTTCTATCCTTTGCGTTCATCAGCTTCCTCTCCATTTCTAGGGAGGGCGCAGAAACGATCATATTCTATACAGGAATGGCACCATATATGAGCCTCCAGAAGCTTGCCTCCGGAATTGCGGTTGCTTTGGTGATCCTGGTTATTATAGGGTTCCTGATCATTCGCTATAGTGTGCGGATTCCAATCTCTTTATTCTTTTCGGTTGCTACTGTCCTGATTTACCTGATATCTTTTAAAATTCTGGGTGTGAGTGTTCATTCGCTTCAGGTTTCCAAGGTGATTGAAACACATACGATATCCGCTTTCCCTTTCATAGACTTGATTGGACTTTATCCGACATGGGAAACGCTTATTCCACAGCTGGCCTTGTTGGTTGTCATCCTATCCTTGACATACTGGATAAAAGGGAAAAATAAAGAACAGGCTGTACCTCACAATAAGCCTGTAATGGAGTAAAGATGAGCAGTGTTTTCAACACTGCTCATTCTAATTGTCTGCGATTTGGCCAAAGTCAGAATGATAAGTGCTTTTATATGAATGATTAAATATTCGATTCTTAGCTTTTGTTGTAAGATTGGTTTGGCAGGCAACAGGTACATATATTTAGCCAGCTTTGCAGATACGTCTACTGTAATCTAGCACTATGTTATGGTCATTATATGCTTTGAGAGACTTGCTGATCTCATCCCCCTTACTTTTTTAAGGGGAATAAATGGGATAGACTAAGTATTAATAGCTTGGTCATGGCTTAAATCGGCGGCTTTTTACTAAAAACTATGTACATATGGGAGGGGGAGGAAGTAGCATGATATTTTAATAGGTCCGCCATTTATTTATGTTCGATTTGAGGAGTTTATGCTCGAACTCCGGTATTTATGGGCGAAAAGAGCCCTAATATGCTCGAACCCTGGAATTTATGAGCGAAATGGGCCCTTTTATGCTCGAAGTCCGGAATTTATGAGTGAACACTGTTTTTATAAGCGACGGGGGCGTAGGGCCCTAATCTCTGGTTTTTCAGAAATAAAATAGGTGCACCAGGATAAGTGCACCCACGTTAAAGACTTTATTAAGGCAGCAAATCAATCTTCTCTACAACCAGACCATCCGGAGTTTTGACCAGTGCTACACTGACCTTGTCCCCGATGCTAAATTGTTGGTCGAGTTCGTCTGCTGTTACATAGGAAGATAATTTATATGTTACGGTTTCGTTGTTAACGATCACTTTCACCGTATCAGCATCTGCCAATCCTGCATATTCGCCTTCCGTAAATTCAGATAAGTCACCGGCTTCCGGGTCATAAACGACAAACAAATCTTTTATGATTTTCTCGCCTTTAGCAGTTTCTATAAAACGAATTACCACACCCGAACCTTCTATGATCTGGCTGATTTCTTTTTGCAGCTCAGGATTTCCATCACAATTGAATACTTCGATTTGCCCTTCGATATCCAGTTCAATCGAGTTTACATCTGCAAGGCCGGTTACTGTGCCAAGTGTTTCCTTAATCTCTTCCTTCTCTACCGGAGGGGCGGAGGGAGTCTTTTTAGGCACAGCCGGTGTTTTCACCTTGGCTTCTGCTGGTGGTGTCGCCTTTTTGGGAGCCTGTTTTTCAGGTTGCTGTTCGCTGGCGGCTGCAGTCTCCTTTTTATCAGGCGTTGTCTTTTCAGGTCCTGTCTGATCAGCAGGCGATGTCTTTGGGGCAGGCGCAGTTTCAGCGGCTTGTGGTTCTGCAGCAGCCTTTGGCTTCTCGGTCTCCTCAGGTGCAGAAGAAATAGGAGTGGCCACAACAGAGGTCGCAACTGCCTGTACTGGTTCCTGTGTATCTATGATGGCCTCTGAAGCTGCTGTTTTGACTTGAGGTTTTGGGTTCTCTTTTTGGGCCAAAGCTGTATGAGGCTTTTTAGGTGTGTCTTGATCGAGAGCTTTGTTATGTATAGTCATACTCTCGACCTTAGGGACGGATGCATCTGCGTGTTTTTCTTCATCATTGAATAATGTATAAGTGCTTAAAGAAACGGCAACTACAGCGGCGGACAGTATTCCTGCAACTTTCCTCTTTTTTGCGTTTTTAAGTTTTTCGAATCTTGATGACATCTTTACAACGACCCTTCCGCGTAAATTTTTCTTAATTCATTTCCATTTACCCGTTTTTATGAAAAATATTGTATTTTTTGCAAAATAAAAGTATAAATTTTTAAAAAAAGTTTATTGTTAATGTCTTAAATTAGGGATTCTTGCCTAGGAGAAGGGACAAAAGAGTATTTACAGATTGAAGAAGCGACAGGAAGGCGGCAGTATATAGGAACAGGTTTTTAGAGGGTGTATGATCACGCTGATTCTTTCACAGGCATAATGGGCTGGAGGGAAATGGTTCTAAATTATGGCGCGCAATCATTTATGATGTGCTCAGCACCTCCTATATCATTTGGTAATACTTTTATTCTATTCGTATGAAAGCGGTACCTGCTTAATCCTTACATGGTGTAAAAATAATAGGGGCTGGGTTTCATGTACATTATAAAATAAGGCATGGGAGCGGATTTTGTTTTGTGTAGCATCTGCGTTTCAGCCTCGCTACGTGTTGATCCTGATTTTGAAGGGAAAAGGATTGGAAAGGAAATGTTATGGAATGGAAAAGATGAAGAAAATTAGGTTTCCGGTAATGGCAGACGCGTTATAGATATTGGTATACATGTATAAGGACAAAAAAATACGGCATAACACCGTATTTTCATGATTTGTAACTTTTTTATTTATCAGATATGGCCGTTTGTGACGGACCAATCGGAAAAACTGCCGCTGCCATTGCAGCCTGGGCAATCATAGACGTTGGAGTAGTAATATTCGTTCGGAACATAGGCGTTGAAACCTTTGCCGCGGCAATCAGGGCATAACCCTTGAGCAGCCATGTTGGCCACATGCTTCTCATAGCGTGCAGTGTTCCAGGCCGAAATCGCGCTAAATAATCCCATGATGCTCACCTCACCTGTTTTTTCCTATTTTGCGGAAAAAATATGAAATTTATACATGAATACCTGGAGGCTAAAGGGATGGAAGGTATTCATAGTATAATGTATGTAGGATAAGCCCTTTTTGTGCGTAGGCTAGTGCTAATTTTTCCCGGAAAAGTCCATTGGAGCTTTGCTTGGGAAAGTGCGAGCTGATTTTGTTATATATGCGCAATATGATAAAATACTCAAGCAGAAATGAAACGGCAATTCATAGAAGAGGAAGTAAAATATGAAAAAAACACAACAAGCACCCGTTGCGAAAAATGATTATATAGATGTAGTGTTTGAGGACCTGACTCATGACGGAGCCGGGGTAGCAAAGGTGGATGGATATCCGATTTTTGTGCCGAACGGCCTGCCCGGGGAAAAGGCGAAAATCAAGGTGGTAAAGGTCAATAAAGGCTATGCGTTCGGGCGCCTGGACGAGACATATGAAAAAAGCGAATTCAGGGTGGATATCCCACTCGCGTTTGCACATAAATATGGCGGCTGCCAGATCCAGCATATCAGTTATGAAGGGCAGCTGAAATTTAAGGAAAACCAGGTTCGTCAGGTGCTTGCGAGAATCGGGAAGCTTGAGGATGTAAAGGTGCATCCGATTTTGGGCATGGAAGACCCGTGGCATTACCGCAACAAAGCACAGGTTCCTGTCGGAGAAAAGGATGGCAGGCTGATTGCGGGCTTCTTCAAGCAGAGAAGCCATGAAATCGTAGATACGAACGAAAGCTTAATCCAGCATCCGGCAATCAATGAGGCCATTCAGACTGTTAAGGAGCTGGCGAATGAACTGCACATTCCCACTTATAATGAAGAAACGCATAAAGGTGTCCTGCGTCATATCATGGCGCGCTATGGCAAACAGACGGAAGAGCTTATGGTTGTCCTCATCACGAGGACAGCCGAGCTGCCGCATAAAGAAAAGCTTATAAAGGAAATTACCGAGCGGCTTCCAAAAGTGAAGTCCATTGTCCATAATGTGAACTCAAAGAAAACTAATGTCATCATGGGTGAGAAAACAAATGTGCTGTGGGGCAATGAAGTCATTTATGATTATATAGGTGACATCAAATTTGCCATCTCCGCCTTATCCTTTTACCAGGTCAATCCGGACCAGACCCGCGTTTTATATGGCAAAGCCCTGGAGTATGCGGGATTGACTGGAGAAGAATCAGTGATAGATGCCTATTGCGGAATCGGGACGATTTCGTTATTCCTTGCCCAAAAGGCAAAGAAGGTATTCGGCGTGGAGGTTGTTCCGGAAGCCATCGAGGATGCCAGGCGGAATGCTGAATTAAACGGGATTGCAAATGCGGAATTTGCGGTCGGCGAAGCGGAGGCCGTTATCCCTGAGTGGTACAAGCAGGGAAATAAGGCAGATGTGCTGGTGGTAGACCCGCCGCGTAAAGGCTGTGATGAGGCATTGCTTCGGACCATCATTGAGATGAGGCCGGAGAAGGTCGTATATGTTTCATGCAACCCGGCTACATTGGCCCGGGATTTGCGGATCCTCGAGGATGGCGGGTATAAGACGCTGGAAGTGCAGCCGGTGGACATGTTCCCGCAGACTACGCATGTAGAAGCAGTCGCGTTGATAGAACTAAATGTAACCCAATAATAAACACCTGACATTCAAAATAAACCCATAGCAAAATCAAAATAAAGTTCTGATATGCCTGTGGAAAACATGTGGACAGATGCAGGAATCAAAAGCAGGAAAGAAAGGGTGGGAACAGGATTCCCATCTTTTTTTACGTTGGGATAAAGGAAGGGAAAAAGCCTGGAAAGACTTGATACAGCAGGGATTGAATGAAAGTGTGAGGGGGTTGTTATGAACCCCAAAAGCCTGAAAAAAGAGCGAGAAAAAGCAGGAGAAAAGGCAGGAAGAAAAACAGGAAATACCACGACATTATTTTTATTTATAATAAAGTTGTGGCAGAAAAAAGTGAGAAGAAAATCGAGAAAATGACCGTATTGTGCAGAACTTTATTTCGAATGGAAAAAATTAGGTAGTGTAAGAATGCGGGTTGAGACGGGATGGAGTAACAGGACATTATTTTTACTGAACACTAAAATAGCTTGGTTTTAGCGGGTTTAGCAGATCTTAGTTGACTATTTAATTGTGTTTTTATTCCCTCGGACTCAAAAGTTTGGGGGATTTTTCTTTATAGGTCTAACTCTTACGCAGAAGTTGCCACTTGATGACGTGACTTTGGAACAAATGATAGGTTATTAAAGAAATTGAATTTAGAAATAGCTAAATGAACCCACGAATGGAAAGGGTGTATTTCAGTAGAGTCAAAGAAAAATGAAGAAATTGAATTTAATGAATCTGTAAATAATATTGAAAATCTACTTGAAGAACCAGTTGAACTATCGGAAATTTGTTATACTTAAAAGGTGTTGAATTTTCATAATATTCAGTAATATAACGCATTGTAAGGGTAATCTGCCAATACCCGACAACGATAAGGAGTGGAGTTATGAAACTTCTGCTTACATCTGCTGGCATCAATAACAAAAGTATACATGGCTCGTTGGTTGACATGCTGGACAAGCCGATTGCCGAATCCAACGCCCTATGCATCCCCACCGCTATGTACGGACACCCCTGGGTTGGCCCCGGTGTCAAAGCCTGGGAGTTCATCAGCGGGAATGAAGATAATCCTATGGTCGACCTGGGTTGGAAATCCGTTGGCGTACTGGAGCTCACAGCGCTGCCAAGTTTAAGTGAAGACCGTTGGGTGCCACTGGTACGAGACATGGACGTCCTGCTGGTGGCGGGAGGCGATGCCCTTTACCTGTGCCACTGGATGCGGCAGTCAGGACTGGCAGACCTCTTGCCGTCGTTGCGTGCAGTCTATGTGGGAATGAGTGCCGGGAGCATGGTGATGGCACCTAATATAGGTGAATTCTTTGTTGGCTGGAATCCACCCAACGGTGGTGATAACGGCTTGAGTCTGGTCGAGTTTGCAATGTTCCCGCATCTGGATCACGAGATGCTGCCCTATAACACAATGGCTGCTGCAGAGAGATGGGCCGCCGGGATGAAGGGGCCCGCGTATGCTATTGATGACCAAACCGCCATTAAAGTGGTTGACGGAACGGTCGAAGTTGTCAGTGAAGGGAATTGGAAACTGTTTACGCCATGATCTCGCTATGCTGCTAGCTTCTTGGGACAATCTCGAATGCACCCAGTACTTGGAGATCAATGTTAGGTATTCATCGGGATTCCGTGAAGTACAATTGCGGAGAATAGATGACTTCAATTTTGTTGATGCTTGATGGACTTGTTCGGTGACAATCTAGCAGTGATGTGCTCGAGGTCGTGTTCATAAATTATTTGAACACATACCAGCACCCTATGTGTTGTCACAGACACTTAACACATGTAGAACTTGTTGTAAGACTGGATAAGAGATAAATCAAATAGCAACCCCATACAAATAAAGAGGAAAGTGGATTGTTTTTTGTTGTAGCAAATATTTGAGTATTAGGTTGCAGGTTACGTAGATATGTTAAAATTTTTGTGGTATTTAATAGTCTACACATTTTCTGCATTTTAATAATCTAGGCTACCATATTTTTTAATAGAATTAATAATTGATATAAAACATGTGAGAAAGGGTAAGACTTTATGAAGCTTGTTTCATGGAATTGCAAAAAAGGATTAAATAGTAAAGATAAAAGTAAAAAACTCTTTGAGCTCATTCCTGATATCGCCATCATACAAGAAAGTTTTCATCCTAAAGAATTTAATGATGATATACAATACGAAGATGCAGTTTGGGTAGGTGAAGAGAAGGATAAAGGTTTAGGTCTTTGTGTTCTTTCCTTATCAAAGGATTATCATTTATCTCTTCTTGTAGATAAGGTGAAGCATGAGTGGATTGTACCTATAAAAGTATCAGGAAAGGAAAACTTTACACTCATAGCAGTATGGACAAAACGAATGCATGGTTCTTCTTATGGAAAAGTACTTTTCACCGCTTTACAAGAGTACGAAAGACTTATTCAAAACGGGTCAGTTATTATCATGGGTGATTTTAATCTCGATAAAAGGGTGTCATCTAGTTATACAGGTGTTGGTGGATATACGAAGATGATGGAGATATTTGAGAACTATGGGTTGAAAAGCTGTTATCATTCTATTAGCAGAGAAGAATATGGTTCTGAAAGTCAAGCTACCTACTATCATTATGGCAAAAGTGATAAGCCTTTTCATCTTGATTATTGCTTCGTTTCGCAGGACATTCTACCGAGGATGAATCAATTTTATATTGGTACTGCTAAAGAGTTCCTTCCCTTTAGTGACCATGTTCCCCTTGTGTTTGAATTTACTCTTAGTTTCAACAATATAGTAGAAAAATCCACTGCTAAAAAAATTGTTTCAAAAGATTCAATTACACAAAAATCAATGGTAGAGGAAACTAAGTTTGAAAAGACCATCATTACACCAGAAATATTATTACAAGATTATCTTCTTAAAATTGACGGTGAATTTACCACGATTGAAGAAATAGAAGAAGCAGTTAAGTATATTAAAGCACAGAGAATAATGAGAAAATTATAATAGATATGAAAGTGAGTCTTTGGTGATCATATCTGTATTACGAATGTAAACCACCACCAGCACCCCATGTGTTCTCACAGATACTCAACACATGTAGAAGCCATGATGGTTTTGGAATTGAAGACATCTAATTAAATAATGCTCTTGCTAATTAAATAAACAATTGCCAGTCAGGCCCTGATTTCGTTAAATGCGATTTCGGGGTCTTTTTCCTGTTAATCAGTTGTCAATCCAGTGTTCTCAATTTTCTTTTAAAGTCTTTTTAGCAAAACTTTATTTTAACTCGAACTGTGGAATGCTAGTTGATGAGTGGATCTTAGCAGGACATATTTTGGATGTACAGATTTGTAAAGGTAAAATAACCATTTTCGTTCAGTTTGATAAAAAGTGGCTAAGCATGGTATAAGTGTAAAAGAAGCAGGGGCATCTTGCTTGTTAATTTTGGGATAGGGAACTGGCCTGGTATCCCATGATGAGAGGATTTGAGTTTGAAGATGATAGATAATTTTTGGCGTGATTTACCACGACCTTTTTTTATACTGGCACCAATGGAAGATGTGACGGATGTTGTGTTTCGTCATGTAGTGAGTGAAGCAGCCAGACCTGATGTATTTTTTACAGAGTTTACAAACAGTGAGAGTTATTGTCACCCAGACGGGATCCAGAGTGTGCGCGGGCGCTTGACTTTTACAGAGGATGAACAGCCAATGGTAGCCCATATATGGGGGGATAAGCCTGAAAACTTTCGGCAAATGAGCATTGGTATGGCGGAACTTGGGTTTCGGGGTTTGGATATCAATATGGGCTGTCCTGTACCCAATGTGGCACAGCATGGGAAGGGAAGCGGTCTGATCCGTCGCCCGGATGTTGCAGCAGATTTAATACAAGCAGCAAAAGCAGGCGGACTGCCCGTTAGTGTGAAGACAAGGCTGGGTTACAGTGATATAGACGAATGGCGAGGCTGGTTGACCCACATATTGAAACAAGACATTGCTAATCTTTCCATTCATCTGCGTACAAGAGACGAGATGAGCAAAGTGGATGCTCATTGGGAACTGATCCCGGAAATTAAGGAACTTCGTGACCAGGTGGCACCAGATACACTCTTGACGATCAACGGGGATATCCTTGATCGTCAAACCGGCTTAAAGCTCGCTCATCAATACGGGGTTGATGGGGTTATGATCGGGCGTGGTATTTTCAATAATCCATTTGCCTTTGAAAAGGAGCCGAAAGATCATAGCAGTAAGGAATTGCTTGATCTCTTAAGGCTGCATCTGGATCTTCATGATAAATATACGCTGCGTTCGTTCAAGGCTCTCCATCGCTTTTTTAAGATATATGTCAAAGGATTCCGAGGGGCGAGTGAATTAAGGAATCAATTAATGAGCACAGAGTCAACAGATGAAGTGCGTTCGATGCTCGATCACTTTGAGGCAAGGAACCTTGATGGAATCGGGGAAAAGTAGAAGCGGCCGATTTAATAAAAGCGAACAAGTAGGACGTTAAACTGGACTTTATTTATACCCTAGTCCTGCAATCAAGCCATTAAGAGAAGTCAAGACGGGAAATATTTATTCAACGCGGGAGGGTTTGGTGTCTTTTAGCCAAATTGCTGACTTGTGATAATCAGTTGCCAGCGATCTTACAAAGAAAAGAATGGAGTAGTTTAGGGGGAATAGAATCTGAACTTTGATACTGGTAAGAAGCAGGAAAAAATTAAGGTTTTCCTGCCTCTAATCAAATATCAGGGTGGCAAACCGAGAGCACTCAACCAATACATTACGAAGACAAGGATTAAAAGGAATGACATACGCTAAGACCTTGAGGAATAGAATGATGGAGGATACTCCAATCCATACTTATTCATATTGCAGATAGAATACTCCTTTTAGAATGCATATAAGTACAAGAAAGATAGGAGGTTGTCACAATGAACCAAAACTATGAAAATCATAGAAAATTTGACCCGCTCTACCATGTTGGGATTGCTGTACTTGGACTTATTATGCTCATTTTATCGATTGTGTTTTTCTTTCAACAAATAGCAAGTCAGTGGCTGCTTAGTATGATTTTGTTAGGATTTGGCCTCTTGTTTTTATTTGTAACAGTGAAGCTAAGAGGGTATGCGCTTCAGCTTCAGGATCGAATCATTCGTAACGAGGAAAATTTTCGTTATTATCGTTTAACGGGAAATATAATAGACTCAAAGCTTTCCTTGAAGCAAGTGATTGCACTAAGATTTGCGGATGACCAAGAATATGTTGAATTAGTTGAGCGAGCGATTCAAGAGAACCTTTCCCCGGATGACATCAAAAAGGCTGTTCGGAATTGGCGTGCAGACCATCATCGCGTATAATTGTTAAAGAAACAGCTTCCCTATGGCTGTTTCTTTTTTTGAACAATTTTGTTACCAAAATAAGGTTATGATTACACTGATTAGGAGGCTTGACTATGTTTAATGACATAATGGTAGACGTAAAAGGTCTAATAAAACGATATCGCTCTCACACAGTGGTTAAGGGAGTAACCTTCCAGGTAGAGAAAGGAGAAATATTTGGCCTGCTTGGTCCAAATGGTGCTGGAAAAACAACTACTATTGAAATGTTAGTCGGTCTACGAAAGCCGGATGAAGGAACGGCTACACTCGCAGGTTTTGATGTAAGAAAGGAATTAAACAAAGTAAAAGAAGTCATCGGGGTACAGCTTCAGTCCACCTCCTTATTTGAATTATTGACAGTAAAGGAAATTTTGCAATTGTACGGAAGTTTCTATCCAAGTCATGTAAACATGGATCAATTAATTGAGGATATGCTTCTAACAGAGAAGAAAAATGACCGAATAAAAGGACTTTCCGGTGGACAAAAACAGCGTCTCGCTATTGCCTTAGCTCTTATTCATGACCCGCACATTGTGTTTCTCGATGAGCCAACGACGGGACTTGATCCACAGGCAAGAAGAACCCTATGGGACATCGTGCTGCGTTTAAAGGAGCGCGGGAAAACGGTCATTCTCTCCACGCATTATATGGATGAAGCCCATGTCCTCTGTGACCGCATTGGAATTTTGGACCAAGGAGAGCTGATTGCTCTTGACACGCCAACCAATTTAGTGAAAAAGCTTCAGTCTACAAGCACTGTAGAATTTCGATTAAAAAATCCTCCTGAACAAGAGTGGTTTTTGAAAATAGATGGAGTGAAAGAAGTGTCCATAAAGGATAACTTTGTCCAGTTAAATACAGATGATTTACAGGTTGCTTTAACTTCCTTGATTCAGGCCTCTACGGAACACCAATTTATAATTGAGGACTTACAAACACGCTTAGTGACGTTAGAGGATGTATTCATTCATATGACAGGAAGGAGCATTAGAGAATCATGAGAGCTTACTGGCAATTAACTCTAGCTCAGTTACGGATCTTTGCTCGAAATAAACAGGTTCTATTTTTTACCTTACTCTTTCCGATTATCTTAATGCTAGCTCTTGGATCCTTTGCTGGAAATGGGAATAATTTCTCTTTAACTGTTGGGGTAAACGACTCTGATCAAACAGATGCCTCAATGGACTTAAAAGAACGGTTTTATAAACACGACGGACTAAAAACAATAAAGTACGAAAATGTCAAAAATGGAAAAATAGCTTTGAAAAATGGAGACATACAGCTTTTCATTGAAATACCAAAAGGATACGAAGCAAATATGAAGGTCGGAAAACAGCCATTCTCCCTTCCTGTTTACTATAATGAGAAAAACCTTACCACATCAGAGCTTGGCCTAACTGTTGTGACCGGTATCATTGATCAATATAGTAAAGTTCTTCCCGGCTACAAGCCTCTAATAACGGTTGAAAAAGTGGGCATCGAAGCCGTAAACATCCGTTATGTTGACTTCCTCGTCCCAGGTATTGTCGCCATGATGATCATGAGCAACAACATGAATGGTGTCGCTGGACAGATCGCTGCCTGGCGGGAACGGGGAATCTTGCGGAGAATGCAAGGAACGAGTCTAAAAGCCTCTACCTTCATCGCAGCTCAAATCACAGCTCGCTTATTACTCAATGGAACTCAAGCTCTACTGGTAGTACTTATTGCAAACCTCGTCTTTGGTATTAGCGTCGTTGGTTCCTGGCTTTCCTTGATCTTCTTTATTGTCCTTGGCACCCTTGCATTTATGTCACTTGGGTTTGTTATTGCCGGCATCGCGAAAAACCCCGAAAGTGCAGGGCCAATCGCAGGATTTGTGACGTTTCCCATGCTGTTTCTTGGAGGTGTGTTCTTTCCAATCAGTAATATGCCCGATATTATTCAGCCTATTATAAAAATTCTGCCGATTGCTCATTTGAGTTCTGCATTGAGGGAGACGATGAATCTTGGAACCCCGTTTCTACAATTAGGAACGGATACTCTTGTATTGGGTTGTTGGTTAGTTGCTGGATTTGTGTTGGCTAGTTTTGTGTTTAAATGGGAGTAGATGAGAACTTCTTTTATTTATTGATTCCTTATGCCGAGTTGAAAGTATCTCTCAAGTTTAAAACCATTTTCAATCCCTATGGTTAAGGACTGATTTTTAGGCTTCATAGATTGCTGACTTGCAGGATAGTTCCAATTGAGATAGAAATAAATCATTGGTGGATACGATTATGGTATTATCCGGTGGAAATGTCATCGAAGAAGGAGCAAAGGAAAATAGACATTTCCCCCAAAAAACTAATTCATGTACTTGGAAGATCAGGAAAACGCAACCAACATAATTTTTTCTTAGTCATAACGAAAATGTAATCTCAGATCATTACCAAGGTATCGGTCTGCCGAATGAAAATGGACAAATTTCAGAGAGTTAGAATATTGCATGAAAAAGTGTAGGCTAAGATGATTTTGAAATAAATCAGATTCAGGCTAAAATAAATTTACAACATTACATGAACTGGGCAAATGCGGCGGCTCAATGATTCATTAAACAGAAGCTATCCAATTGCTTTGCTTGGCCCGGAGGCTAATGCGAGTCTATTATCTGAGCTACAGGTCAACGATCAAACGAGTGAGCTGTTCATTTGGGTAATCAAGCATAGAGCCTTGTCATTTGTGGATATTCAGCTATCATGTCAGTAGAATTTAACCGGACCATCCATACAACTATTCTATTAAAAAAAGGCGACTATTAATTTAAATAATGGTCGCCTTTAACTTATTTTCCCACATAGCAGGCAAACCTTTATCATACCTGTCAAAATTGCTTATGACCATTACTAATCAAGTGATATCTGATAATTTTAAATATTAAGGAAATTTTGACTTGCGTGGTTTATAATAAAAGGGATTACGTGATTGGTTGGAGGGAATGTAAATGGTGGCGAAACAAACGTTATTTGTAAATGAATTTACAAACGGCATTTTAGATCCTGCCCAGGGTATGCTTGGCCCTGTTAAAGATGGGGGTCATATTATTGCCAATACGGCGCCAGGCTGTTGGGGACCGATGATAACACCCTGCCTTCACGGCGGCCATGAAGTGACCAAGCCTGTGTATGTTGAAGGGGCTGAAGTTGGTGATGCAGTCGCAATCAAGATTAACAGTATTCAAGTTACGTCAATCGTTACTTCTTCGGGAAATGATAAACCTGTTGAGGGAAGATTCATAGGTGACCCATTTGTAGCGGTTAAATGTACCGAATGTGGAGAAATGCACCCTGAAACAAAAATTGAAGGAACTGGACCTGAATCAATCCGCTGTAAACAATGCGGAGCAGATGTCACTCCATTTGTTTTTACAAACGGCTATACAATCGCGTTTGATCAGGATCGAAAAATAGGGGTTACATTAAATAAAGAAGCTGCTGAAAAGGTCGCAGCAGATGGGAAACACTATATGTCAATTCCTGAAAACTCTGTTCAAAATCCAATTGTAACGTTTGCACCGCACGATTTGGTTGGTACAGTGGCAAGGCTTCGGCCGTTTTTGGGTCAGCTCGGAACCACTCCCTCGAGACCGTTGCCTGATTCACATAACGCTGGCGATTTTGGGCAATTTTTGATCAATGCTCCACATCAATATGGTCTTTCCAGGGAACAATTGGAAGATCGGACGGATGGGCATATGGATATTAACAGAGTCCGTGAAGGAGCTATAGTTATCTGTCCGGTGAAAGTTCCTGGCGGCGGCGTTTATATAGGGGACATGCATGCAATGCAGGGGAATGGTGAGATTGCCGGGCATACTGCAGATGTTGCCGGTATTGTTTCGCTTCAGGTACACGTGATAAAAGGCTTAAAACTTGAAGGGCCAATACTGTTACCAGTAGAAGAAGACTTGCCATATTTATCAAAGCCATTTACGGATGCCGAAAAAGAAAGGGCATTGAATGTAGCAAAACAGTGGGGGGTGGAGAAATTGGAAGAAACGCTTCCAATTTCGATCATCGGTACTGGTGCAAATCTAAATGAGGCAACGGAAATTGGGCTGAAGCGGGCAGCGGACTTATTTGAAATTACTGTCCCTGAGGTGATGAACCGTGCTACGATCACCGGATCGATTGAAATTGGCCGCCACCCTGGGGTTGTTACAATTACCTTCCTGGCCCCAATCGATTATCTGGATAGATTGGGACTTACAGAATTAGCGAAAAACCAATATCTAGACTCGAAATAAGGTGAGTTAACTAAGTGCCTGTCACTGTCTCTCATATGTTGAATGCCTTCATAACAACATTTGAGGTGTGCCGCACATGTTACTCACCTGGAAATGGTACGTATCTGTTAAGGTCAAATAACGCAGGACTACAATAAAGAAAAAGGACTGGTTCAACTCAAATTTTTGGAGAGTTGAACAAGTCCCTGGTTAATTTTAAGTTATGGCATGTGGATTACAGCTTTGATGCCCTATCCATAAAAGGCTGGGGAAGAGGATCAGCGGGCTTTATAATGAAAATCAACATATTATGCAAGCTATTCCTGTCTTCCTCTTGTATTCAATCTGGCATTAAGAATACCATCTCTTATAGATTTTTCAGTGTACATGAAATACGGAGCCTGCACAAATTCCATCAGTGTTAAGATTGTCTTTATACCAGGGACAATAATGTCTTTCCGCTTTTTTGATAAGCCCTTTATTTTTGAACGTTCGTCAATAGATAACGAAGAAATCTCCAATAAAATCTTGTCTACATCATGAATTTGTAATTTGTTTTCTTTTGTATTATTTTTTTTCTGATAAATCCGTCCCAAATTTCGAACGGTACCGCCAATACCGATTATCGGGTATTTTACATTAGATAACCAGGGGAGACTCTGAAATTGTGTAATCAGGTATGTGTTAAGAGTCGCTAACTGTTTGTTGGTAACCTGCGGCTCGGGAGTAAACTCCGTGTTTAATGATACAGCACCGAAAGGAAAACTATGATAGTGTTTCATTTCTTTATTTTCGAACAATGTGATTTCAGTACTTCCCCCGCCGATATCTATCGTTACCCCATCATTTAGATCAATAGAGTCTATTACTCCAACAAACCCATAATAGGCTTCTTCATATTCACTCAATAAAATAAATTCATAGCCAGTTTCCCTTATTATTTCGGCTAAGATCTGTTCTTGGTTTGCAGCCTGTCTAATGACTGCTGTTGCAAATCCTATTACATTTGAAATCGGATAGGAATTGATCACCTTTTGGAATGTATGTAAAGTATCGATAATAAGCCGGGTGCCTTCAGGAGATAATTTCCCTTGCTCGTCTAAGTAAGTGATAAGACGGGCTGCTACTTTTTCTTTCTTGATTTCTTCATAATTCCCGGAGTGATCCTTTTTGTAAATTGCTAACCGAATTGAGTTAGAACCCAGGTCAATTAGTGCCGTCACATTTTCATTCACGATAAATAAACACTCCTTTTCGTTATGATAGTCATACCATTATAAAAAAAACATAGTGATTTTGGAAATAAAATGAAGTCGGAAATTCTAGTATCTCTTAATAGAAAACTAAATGTGTTAAATTTTCAAATAATTAGCACTGCCTGAGTGAGTATTTGGAGGAGAATTGTTATAATAAATGAGCGGATTATAATTAAGGAGATGTGGATGTGTGTGCAAACAGCAGATGAAAGCTCTTTAAAAAATGACTTAGATAATCCCTCCCTCTACAATAATAGAGAATTAAGTTGGCTGCAATTCAACAAAAGAGTATTGGGAGAGTCACTGGATGAACGAAATCCATTATTAGAACGGTTTAAATTTTTATCTATTTTTAGTTCGAATTTTGACGAATTTTTTATGGTTCGTGTTGCGGGCTTACTCGATCAAGTAAAAGCAGGATATAATAAACCGGAGAATAAAGCAGGACTGACCCCGAAAGAACAGTTGTGTGCTATTTCTGAAATGGCCCATGCTCTAGTGAAGGAGCAGGAAGACGCTTATTTAAACAAGTTAACTCCTTTGTTAGCTAAAGAACATGTTACATTTTTGTCCATAGACGACCTATCCCCCAAATCATTAGCTTTCTTGGAGGATTTTTTCAATGAACAAATTTTCCCCGTCTTGACCCCTATGGCTGTTGATGCTTATCGTTCCTTTCCTATGCTATTGAATAAATCACTTAATCTGGCCGTCGTAGTTGAAGAAAAGGTAAAAGAAAAAAAGAAGCTTTTCCCTTTTGACGGGAACCTGGTCATTGTTCAAGTTCCTTCTGGTATCAATCGATTTATTGAACTGCCGCAGCAGGGTGATGAAAGGATATTTGTCCTTTTGGAAGAAGTGATTGCTAGATTCATTGATCAGTTATTTTTAGGTTACCAGGTGAAATCTGTAACGCATTTTCGTATTACCCGTAATGCTGACTTAAATATTCATGAGGATGAGGCAGAAGATTTATTGCAGGAAATTGAAGAAGAATTAAAGAAGCGTAAGTGGGGAGCAGCTGTCCGATTGGAAGTAAAACAACATCGCAGTGATGAGCAAGTAATTAAATATTTAATAGATGAGCTGGAAATTCACAATCAAGATGTTTATTCAGTGCAGGCTCCGCTGGACTTAACCTTTCTCTTTTCGCTTTGCAAAACGATTGAATCTACCCATCAGCATTTACGGACACCAAGCTTTATTCCCCAACCTTCTGTTGATCTAGAAGGAGAAGGTGACATTTTCAATAAAATTCAACAAAAAGATGCCTTGCTTCACCATCCGTACGATTCCTTTGAACCGATTGTTGACTTTATGTCCCGGGCAGCAGATGACAAAGATGTCTTAGCAATTAAACAGACTCTTTATCGGGTTAGTGGAGATTCGCCGATAATTCAGAGTCTTAAGCGTGCCGCTGAGAATGGAAAGCAAGTTACCGTTCTTGTAGAGTTAAAGGCAAGGTTTGACGAAGAAAACAATGTACATTGGGCCAAAGAATTGGAGATGGCGGGATGCCATGTCATTTACGGAATGACACATGTAAAAACGCATAGTAAAATCACCCTTGTGGTAAGACGTGAAAACGGGAAAATTCAAAGATATATACATCTAGGGACAGGAAATTATAATGATGCTACAGCGAAAATATATACGGATATGGGATTACTTACAGCTGATTCTGAAATAGGGATCGATGCCACTAACTTTTTTAATTACTTAAGCGGTTATATGGATAAGCCGGACTACCACCATTTAGCTGTTTCTCCGTACGGTATTAGAGATGCATTTATACAGTTAATTAATGAGGAAATCGATATGCATCAGCAACATGGAAATGGACGCATCATATTAAAGATGAATTCCTTGTCCGATAAAAAGCTTATTATAAAACTCTATGAGGCATCGAATGCAGGGGTGAAAATTGATCTCATCGTACGAGGGATTTGTTGCTTGCGTCCCGGCATTGAAGGTGTCAGTGAAAATATAACTGTTCGAAGTATCATTGGAAGATTTTTGGAACACTCAAGAATCTATTGGTTTCATCATAACGGATACCGAAAAGTTTTCTTATCCTCTGCCGATATGATGACACGCAATATGGAAAATCGTATTGAGATACTGTTCCCCATCCTGAAAGAACATCTGAAAGTTCGCATATTTGATATCTTGACTCTTATGCTAAAAGATAATTGCAAGGCGCGATTACAGGATAGTAAAGGAAAATATCATTATATCAAAAGGGACGATGGTGAAGAGGAAATAAACAGTCAGAGGTTACTCTGTGAAAGGGCGTACGGAAGAAAATTTCCAACTGGCTGATAAATTGAATTCAGATGTACGTTGTAAAAGTAAAGAAGGATACAGCATGTAAATAGAATAATATTTTTACTAGTGTGGGAGATAAAACTCTGCAAGAGAGAATCCCTCCTGTCATGCTCAAATGAGAGAGGTGCATCCTCTCTTTTTTAAATGTCTTTTTAGGAGAACCAAAGCGAAAAACTCAAGCGTCAACTTATTGGGTTATTCATCTGTTCTTAAATCGCTGCATAAAAGATATTCAGTTGAAGTGACTCTAACCATCCATATACCATGACTTAATAATTTTTTAATCGAGTTATAATGTGTTTCACAACTATTTTTTTAGCAAGGTAACTTGAAGCTGTATTCTGCTTAAGATAATCAAGTGCTGTTTCAACCAAAAATCCGGATCAAGCATAAAGTAGCAGATTTAGAGCATAATTCCTGCATCTCGAGCATAAAGCGGTAGATTTAGCGCATAAATTTAGAGTTTCGAGCATAAAACCAGGCTAGTCGAGCATAATTCAGGAAATTTGATCAAAATTGGATACAACTTCGTTAATACCATAATGGTAAGAATTTTTACAGCTTAAAGAGATTTTTTTGAGCTTATTTGGTCAATATGCTGTTCTTATAGGCTATTTTGCTTCATTTCTGATGTAACATCATTATTAGGTTTTGCTTATATCTAGCTTTCAACCGAAATGTCACTTTCCGGACAGCCGCCATTCTTTTGCTTGCAAAGGATTCTTTTTTCGGGGAAAGAAATTGGACCTGCTCGCTTCAAGTATTCTTAAGTCTCCATATTGCCATACACTAGGTTTGTGATGTTTAGACTCAAGCAATCTTTTTGACAATAGTTTATGACAGGTCCATTATAGACCAGTGCATATTTGCAATCTAAGGAGGTAGTTACTTGAGTGCACATACAACTTCAAGCCGTGGAAACAGCTGGGCTTTATTTGCGTTAGCCGTGACTTCCTTCGGTATCGGGATCACGGAATTTATTAGTGTAGGAATCCTTCCAGCGGTAGCGAAGGATTTTGAAATATCTGTTACTATGGCAGGTTTGATGGTTTCATTGTATGCATTGGGGGTAGCTGTCGGGGCACCGATTTTAACGTCATTTACGTCTAAAATCCCTCGCAAAACGCTGCTTTTGTCAGTCATTATTTTATTTACTATAGGGCACGGTATCATCGCTTTTTCTCCTACTTTTAGTGTACTGATTGCTGGCCGCATTCTTTCGGCCTTCGCTCATGGGGTATTTATGGCCATCGCCACTACAATCGCCGCAAGCCTGGTACCAGAGAATCGGCGGGCAAGTGCTATTTCTATTGTGTTCGCAGGCTTTACGGTTGCAACTGCTACCGGCGTACCTTTAGGAACCTTTATTGGTGATCATTTTGGCTGGCGATATCCTTTTATGGGCATCGCGTTGATTGGGGTTATCGCGTTAATCGCAAACAGCATTCTTATTCCGTCTGGTATGCGGCAGAGTGCGTCTGCTTCCGTTAAAGATCAACTAAAACTGGTTACCCATGGTCGTTTGCTGCTGATTTTTCTAATTACCATATTAGGATATGGCGGTACATTTGCTGCTTTTACGTATCTTTCTCCGTTATTGCAAGAAGTAACAGGATTTAAGCCGGATACTGTCAGTATTATTCTATTTGTCTATGGAATTGCCATTGCTATTGGAAATACGGTTGGAGGGAAAGTATCCAATCATAATCCAATTCGTGCCTTATTCTATATGTTTATTGTGTTAGCTGTTATTTTAACTGTCTTAACATTTACGGCACCTTTTAAGATGTTGGCGCTGATTACAGTTATTTTCATGGGGCTTGCTGCCTTCATGAGCGTACCAGCCTTGCAGGTTTATGTGGTCATTTTGGCAGAACGTTATGTTCCAAACGCCGTAGATGTCGCATCAGCTCTTAATATTGCGGCTTTTAATATCGGGATTGCGAGCGGAGCGGCCTTAGGTGGACTGGTGACGGACTCATTAGGATTGATTCATACCGGATGGGTCGGAGCGCTTATGGTAGCAGCGGCCATTGTTCTAACAGGCTGGAATATAGTATTGGAGAAGAAAGAGAAACAGAAAGATAAAAAACGACTTGCCGCTTAGTCTGTGTGCATAGAAACAGCCAAGGTCTTTCACAAAAGCTTGGCTGTTTTTTGTGTTTAAAGAGAGGTGGAAAAGACAATACCGAGTTTACCCTGATAGGTAATGATTCAAAAATGATATCGGAAGAAGATGTTTCAAGCAGCCTGGGCAAGGTGGCAGCCAGATTCTCTGTTGAGATTGCGGAAGTAAAAGAGGTTCTGAAAAAAACGCCGGCAACAGGGAAGAATGATATCGTATCTTGTCCCCAGTATATTTGGGAATATGTATGATTCTTAAATAGAATGGTACTGGATTCTTTTTATTGATCCTGGTTTCTATAATGTAATATCTCTGCGGATTCTTGCTATTATTGACAAGTGCAGCCTTGTTATAGTATAAAAGTATTCGTTGAAGTTTGTATATATCCAAAATGTGTAGGTGCTTAATTCCTATATGCTAATGTATAATGCAATAGGAGATGGCACCTTTGTTATTGCCTGAATACTCGTGGAACTTTTATAAAATGCATTTAGGCATGGAGGATGTTTGGACTGTATCTCCTTAATTTTAGGGTTAATATTTTCTGAATGATGGATTATAGAGCAAGTAATAGATATCGCGCATAAAGGAGGAGAATTCATTGACAGTTACTACAGGGGAAAGAATGGAAGCAGAAATTCACCGGCTGGATGACAGGGGTTCAGGCCAGGCGGTAATTTGGCGTGAAAATGAACATGGTAACTTGCGAAAGTTAAAGCTTACGATCCCGCAGACTCTCCCAGGTGAAAAGGTGGATGTCACGGTTGCCAAGCCGGAAAAAAGACGATGGAAAGCAATGCCGAATGAAATTCTGGAGGTACATCCAGAAAGAACGGCACCGCCATGTCCGCATTTTGAAAAATGTGGCGGATGTGTCTGGCAGCATTGGCAATATGAAGGGCAGTTAAAGCAAAAGACCAACCATGTGAAAGAAGCAATTGAAGCTCAAGGTTTTGATCCAAACCTGGTATTGGATACAATCGGCATGGACGACCCTTGGCATTACCGCAATAAAATGGAGTTTACCTTTGCTCCGGACGGTTCCCTCGGCTTGCATGAGCAGGGGAATTTCCGCAAAGTTATCTCTCTTGAAACGTGCTTAATTGCGGGTAAAGAGATGGTGGAAGCTGCCATGGAAGTGGCGGAGTGGACGAAAAGCCATCAATTATCTGGATATAATAAAGACTTGCATGATGGTTTGCTTCGGCACTTGATGGTCAGACAATCATTTGCAACAGGAGAAATGATGCTGGCAGTATTTGCAACTGAGGCACCAGCCGATCATTTGAAAGAAGCAGCTGACGATTTGGTGCAGCGTATTACCCTGAAGTTCCCTCAAGTTAAAAGCTTGTTATGGCTTGAAAATACGGATTGGGCAGATCGCACTCAATCAGAAAAGAGCCATGTCCTAGCAGGACGGGATTTCATTTATGATGAAATGGATGGTTACCGTTTCCGTCTCTGGTTTGATACCTTTTTCCAAACCAATCCGACACAAGCGCAAAAACTGGTAGATTTAGCTGTTGAAATGGGACAGCCTAAGAAAACGGAGAAAATGATTGATCTTTTCTGTGGTGTTGGCACGTTTTCTCTTCCGTTCGCTAACAGAGTAGCGGAACTGGCAGGGATTGAAATTGTCGAGACGTCTATCGAATCTGCAAAACGCAATGCAGCAGATAACGGAATTGACAACACAACCTTCCTTGCAAAAGATGCAAGGAAAGGAATCGATCAGGTTTTGGAGTCCTTTGGAATCCCAGAGCTACTACTTCTGGATCCGCCTCGATCAGGTGCAGGCGGGAAGGTAATGAGGAGAATAGGGCGTGCAAAACCGGAACGCATTGTATATGTATCTTGTAATCCAGATACATTTGCAGTCGATATAAAGGAACTTGAACAATTTGGGTATACTTTACAAGTTGTACAGCCTGTTGATTTGTTCCCTCACACGGTTCATGTCGAAGCAGTCGCATTGCTTGTTTTAAATGATTAATCGCCAATAGAAATTTACAGCAGATGGCAACGGGGATCTAGATGATAATATTCCTCGCTTTGCCATCTGCATTTTTGCTTGCTTGAATGTGAGAGTTAATTTCGCCCTATAAAGAAGAACCCCCAAGTAAATGAGGGCTTTTTAATCCTATATGTTAATAACCAGTGCTGTAATCGAAAGCAGCCCTGCAATGATTGCTGGCAGACTGCTTTGTACTGGCTGCTTAACCCTAAAATGCAGTGCAATTGCAACGATCATGGTTATCGTCAACCATATTCCTCCGAACAATGCGAAATTAGCGTTCCATACACTAAGTAACATGGAAATCCCGCCAATCAGCTCCACAACAGCAGCTACTTTCCGGAACCAATCTGGTATATGTAAAGGCTCTAAAATGTCCATCACCGGTTTCATGCGAGCAAGAAGGGCGATTCCGAAAAAAGTAAACATAATTCCTAATAAGACTTGCAGTACTATGGATAAAATCGTCATGAATAACATCCTCTATTCTTTTTTTCATCTGACAAGCTGGCAGCAAATTAGCCACCCGGTTTGTATTTGGGCAAATGCCGCTTGAACTATAAGCGTAAAATTTTGCAATTCTACAAAAATTTTATCTTTTACAAGATTCCCTCCTATAATTCTGCTGTTTTTTACCAACCGAACATAATTTTACCACTTATTTCATAATTTTAAACTCCCGAATAAGCAATGTTACAAGAAGATTTATGGCGTTTAGCGGCATCGACCATTAGTTGGCAGGCCACTTAATTCCTGGATAACCGCCTACATCATACGGTTACAGTTCAAAGAATAATTCTGCACAGTCTCCATTATTTGTCTTTCGCAAATATTTGAAGAAATATTCCATATTAGCATAAAATGAAATGACTATAAGTCATTATCTGACTACAGTTCATAAAGAGATGAATATGTTAAGAGAATGAAGCAAAGACGAGTTAAAGCAATTAATATTTTTTACGTCACTTCAATTATTTAAAGAAAAAGGCTTGGAACGGGCGACGGTCGATTAAATTACACAGTCTTGCGGAATTGCAAAAGGGACGTTCTATAATTATTTCCGTAGTAAAGATGAAATTTTACTCCATTAGGCCATTATCAAATAGCCGTAATCAATCGAGTGGTCCGTTCTACATCGAACAGCATCAGTACGAAAGAACAGCTGCCGGCCAAGTTCAAAGAGCTCTTCGTCTATCTCCAGAGGATCGGGAGCTGGCAAAAGTCATTTTCTTTGAAATGCTTCATTCTCCGTTGAGTATGGAGCAGGAGGACAAGCAAGCCATGGAATTCAGGGCTGTACTTTGTCCGATTTTAAAGGAAGGAATCAAAAATCATGAGTTAAAAGGTCAAATGGAGCCGGAGAGCTTGTCATCTCTATTGGTATCCATATACTTTCAAACCGTTATGAATTGGCTGTCATTTCCTGGCCAGGTTCTGGATCCCGTGGCGGTTTTTATGTACCATTTTGAAATGGTTTGGGAAAGGATTGGCTCAAGTCAGAAGGGAGGATCATAACATGCCCAAAATCGCAATTATCGGCGGTGGCATCGGTGGCCTTTGTACGGGCATTGCCTTGCAGCAGAGAGGGTTTGACGTGGCCATTTACGAAAGCGCAAATACATTCCAGCCGCTGGGAGCGGGTCTTGGAGTAGGCGCAAATGCGCTGAAAGCATTAGAGAAGCTGAATGTAAAGAACATAGTGATGAAACACAGCAAGGTTTTAAATAAAATGGTTGTCTTTTCTAATAAAGGAACACCCCTTACAGAAACGGATTCACTGCTGGCAAGCGAGAGGTATGGGACGGACAATGTTACCATACATCGGGCAGATCTGCACCACATCCTAAGGAGTGCTTTAAATCCGGAATCGATTGTTTTGAATAAACGTTGTGTGGACTTCAAACAGGACCAAAACGGTGTCACGGTATTCTTCGAAGATGGAGATACCATCGTGGCAGACGCCGTCGTAGCTGCAGATGGGATCAACTCCCTTTTTCGCAGAAAGTTAGTGCCGAATTCTACTCCGAGATACTCCGGTTATACTTGCTGGAGAGGTGTGGTTTCTGACCCGAATATTGCGATCGACCAGCTTATAGCGACAGAAACCTGGGGGCTATCCGGGCGGTTTGGAATAGTGCCGCTTGAAGAAGGAAAAATCTATTGGTTTGCATGCAAAAGAGCGAAAGCCCGGGATCCGAAAATAGCGGGATATGGCATTAAAGAATTGCTTGCTATTTTTAAGGATTATCACAGCCCGATTCCACAGATTATCGGAGCCACAAGTGAGGATTCGCTCATTCATAATGACATTCTGGATATTAAACCGATTGGCCAATATGCCTTTCAGCGAATTGTCCTGCTGGGCGATGCGGCTCATGCAGCCACACCGAATTTAGGCCAGGGGGCCGGGCAAGCGATGGAAGATGCATATGTATTGGCTAGATGCCTGGAGACAAACGGCAATATAGAAAACGCATTTACATTGTATGAGAGGAAAAGATTAGACCGGACCCACAAAATTATAAAAATGTCCAATCAAGTCGGCCAGGTTGCCCAGCTGGAAAGCAAATGGCTCATTCCTTTAAGAAATGCGGTATTAAAGCTTATTCCACCATCTGTGAATATGAAGCGTTACGAATTTTTGTATGATGTGAATTGGGATTAAACTCCCGATTAATGAGATAAAGACGATTAAAATCAACAAGTTCAAAATCGGTATGCCAATCCCTGAAAAAAAATTATGGGATTGGTTTTTTTAATTGGGTTACCTTTCAGTAACAAGATGCGGAAGAGAATGGCGATTAATGGCGGTTACAAAGAGGGGCGAATAAGCATACTCAGATTTTCGTTTAATTGCAGCACATTAGACAAGTATTGGTAACGCAGAGAAGATGCTAATTTGTATGATCCAGGCCGCCAATATAAGCAAAATTCAGGGAAAGAGCCAGTGAGAAAAAAAGCAAGTCAAGGTATGGACTGATATACAGCCTTTCACAAAAAACGAAAGCATCCAACAATTGGGTGCTTTTTATTATGGCGGAGAATAAAGTATTTGGGATTATGCATCGATCCATAATGATTTTCACAATTAAACAGCTCAAGCAGAATAAGATGAGGGGTCACTCTTGTGTTAAAGACATTTGCAAAAATAGAGTGCCGAAAGAGTTAAGATATGAAAGATTGTGCAGGAAACATTTTCCTTGGTGATTCAAGTAGAGTGCATGGTATATTTTTGTAGGTTAATTTACGCGTTACTAGAAAATTTTTTCACCAGAGGAATAGATATGAAGATACGTATGAAATTCAGCATAAGATTTCTTGTTTTATTCTTAATGACTTTTGCGATGATCGGGACGTTTGTTGGAACTGTTGTTTCTAGTGTGGTAGTAAGCAGAAATAACTTGGAACAAAATTATTTAATTGATAATCAATATTATGCTCAAAAACTGGCTATCACAACAGATTCTCTTTTTGAGTCTATGTTGAAGAGCCTGACTTTAGAGTCAATGGCAAAAGAATATGTAACAGTTGATTCTGCGGAGATACGAAATGATTTGCAGCACTTGTTAAAATCTACCTCTTATTTTAATTCTACTTTATTTGTGGATCAAACAGGGCGTATAGTGTCAGCTGCACCAGAAAGGCAACTCGAGGGCACAACAGTGAAGAGTGTTGGAGTAACGGAAGCATTGACCAAAAAAATGCCCTTAATCTCAAAACCTTATACTGGTCTTACCGGAAAGCTGATCTTATTAATCTCTGTACCTGTTTTTGATGCTAATAAGAATTATAAAGGATTTATCGCCGGCACCATCATGTTACAGGAAGATAACAGTCTGAAGCGGGTGCTGGGTGAACATCCCAAACATGAAAATGACTCGTATGTATTTGTAGTCGACTCTTCAGGAAATGTGATCTATCACCCGGATAGTCGGTGGCTGAATGTGAATGTAAAAGCAAACGAAGTAGTACAGAAAGTGATGCAGGGCAAATCAGGAAGCCAGGAGGTTATGTCACCCGAGGGGATACCGATGCTCGCTGGTTACGCCACTTCTGCTTCGGCCAGCCATTGGGGAATCGTGTCTCAAACCCCTAAGGAATCTGTTATGCAGCCTACTTTCGAAATGGCCAAACAAGTAAGTATAATTGCGATTCCATTTATGATTACTGTTTTCTTCATTTCGCTCTTCATGCTTAATAAAATTGTGAATCCGATCAGGAAGCTGGCGCTCTATGCGAAACAAATAACAATTGACCCATCCATTCAATATCCCCGCATTCCAAACTGGTATTTCGAATTAAAAGATTTAAAACGGGCAATCTTGGTTGCTGTGAATTTTTATCAAAAAAAAATTGCATATGCTGAAACGGAGTCTAATCTGGATCCTTTAACTGGTTTTTATAACCGCCGCTTCCTGGATAGGGCAATTAAAAAGAATCTGAATGACTACTCGATTATTTTATTTGATATCGACCATTTCAAACATGTAAACGACCGATACGGCCATCAAATAGGGGATGAGGTCCTAAAATTCATTTCCAATTTAGTTACGGAAGAAATTCGGGAAACAGACTTGTGCATCCGGCTGGGAGGAGAAGAATTTCTGATTGTGCTTCCTCACACCGATATTGAAATGGCACATACTGTGGCAGAGCGTATACGAAAAAGGACAGAAATGACCATAAGCCCAACCGGAAAACCGATTACAATATCCATGGGTATTGGAAAGGATTTTGATAAAACGCATGATTTTGATGAATTATTACACATAAGCGACCAAGCGTTGTATAAAGCGAAGAAAGAGGGAAGAAATAAGGTCGTGGCCGTTCAAGGTATGTATGACAATAAAGCAGTGGAGATGGTTAAATAATATAGAGGTATTATGCTAGTGGATTAAGGTTCAATAGATATGCATGTTATTACAAAAGGCTGCCGATGGGCAGTCTTTTTTTGAACGAACAGCTTAGACTGCTGAAATAGGCATTGTGAAGGAAACGATATCCACAGTAGTTTTTTATAGAAAGATGTACAAGCGTACATTTATAAATATGGAGCCGGCTTGCAAAAAATAAACATATTTAAAAGTATCGTAAGAGTCACGACAATAGCAGAAAAACTAGATCAAAATCCAGTACACCACTCTGATTTCAAAACCATTTAGTTTTGCATAGCTAAAAAAACCATAAGATATTTTCTTTTTCACCGTTTTTTCACCATCTGTAGTTATTCTAGTCAATGTAGTAAAGATCACAGCAACTTAAAAATGAATCTGGAGGAAAAAAAACATGAAAAAGAAGTTAGTAGGACTTGCAGCAGCAGGAGCGTTGACAGTAGGGATTCTTGCAACAAGCGGAGTTTCGGCATTTGCAGCAACTGACACAGGCAGTACTGGAGCATGGAAGCAAAATCTGGACAGTGCTACCCAGGAAAAAGTAGACAAAATTATGGAGCAGGCAAAAACCAAATTAGCTAAAATAGGTGTAACCCTACCGGAGAGAGGCAAGAAAGGTGATTTTTTTGCCAACCTGGATGCTGCTACAAAGAAGAAAGCGCAGGCCATCATGGATAAGAAAAAAGCGGGAACCATCACGGAAGCCCGGGCTAAAGCACAGCTGGCCAAACTCGGTGTTGAACTTCCTGAAAGAGGGGACCATGCAGATAGGTTTGCCAATCTGGATGCTGCCTCTAAGAAAAAGGCAGAGGCCATCATGGACAAGAAAAAAGACGGAACCATCACAGAAGCCGAGGCAAAAGAACAGTTGGCCAAGCTTGGGGTCGAACTTCCTGAAAGAGGAGACCATGCGGATAGGTTTGCCAATCTGGATGCTGCCTCTAAGAAAAAGGCAGAGGCCATCATGGACAAACTACAAGCAGGAACAATTACGGAAACGGAAGCAAAGGACCAGCTCGCTAAATTGGGTACAGAACTTCCGTCTGAAGATCGGCATCATGATATGTTTGAAAATGTAGATGCGGCCACAAAGAAAAAGGTAGAAGCCATTATGGATGATGTAAAAACTCAGTTGGATGAACTGGGTGTCAAACCTGGAAAGGGTGCAAATCAATAATAAATTTTAAAAAGGCAGGAGCTTGCAATCGGCGGCTTCCTGCCTTTTTTATGTATATAAAATTTTGTACTTCATAAAAGAGAGGGCGTATTGCATTGCGGTAATGTTTTGTCCCAGGGAACACCGCACAATAAATTTTGCGTGTGATGAACTGCATTCACTCCATGTGCAAGTAAAACTATCAAATAGGAGAAAAATGGATTTATGACACGTCTAAGAAATTTCAGAAGATCAAGGGCATTTTGTGCAGTTCGAGCATAAAGTTTGTGGTTCGAGCATAAATCCTGGTCATCGAGCATAAACTGGCGTATTTCGAGCGTAAATCCTGATTTGTCGCTCATAAATCTTAAGATTTAGCGCATAGGGTAATATCTTAAACCGTTTTGCAACCATTCGAATCTGGCTTTTTCGGATATGGATAGAAAAATCAAAGGGTAGATTACTAAATGTTATGGCAAAGAGCCTAATTATCAGAAGATCAAGGGCGTTTTGCGCAGTTCGAGCATAAAGTATGTGGTTCGAGCATAAATCCTGGTCATCGAGCATAAACTGGCGTATTTCGGGCGTAAAACCTCATTTTTCGCTCATAAATCTTAAGATTTAGCGCATAGGGTAATATTTAAGCTGTTTTGGTACCATTCCAATCCGCCTTTTTGGATATGGATAGAAAAATTAAAGGTAGATTACTAATTTTTATGGAAAAGAGCCTAATTTCCAGAAGATCAAGGGCATTTTGTGCAGTTCGAGCATAAATCCTGGTCATCGAGCATAAACTGGCGTATTTCGAGCATAAAACCTGGTTTTTCCTTTCGCTCGTAAATGCTGAAGACTTTCATAGCTCGGTGTACACTATTAACTTCTTTTCATTGATTTGTATTTTTAGGACCTCCCGAATTCCCCCTGAGGTTCATTTTTTTAAAAAAACCACCGGCTGCATCATATCCGCATTCTAAAAATATGAAACTATCTGATGTCCACGATCCTCACTTAATAGCTTCATGGCCCTGCATAATTTTAACAACTTTTTTATAAAAGATTTTCCTTTTCACCAAGTTTTCACCATCGCCTACTAATATGTAATCATCGAGAACGGAAGGAGGAATGAAAATGACAGCTAAATGGATAAAAACTATATTCTGGGGTGGAGTCATCAGTCCATTCGTATTGGGAGTCTACTTTCTATTTGGAGGATATAGTGTCCTGGCAGCCGGGCCGCATGGACATGGTCCGGGAGGCATGGGGCCGAGGGGCGGCTTCGGAGGTGGCCATCATGGAATGCACGGCCCTCATCATGGGGGAGGATTTTCTTGGCTGGGAACCCTGCTATTCGTGATCATCGTGGCCGCTATTGTGGTGTTCCTTGTGAAATGGCTTAGAAAGAAATCAAAAGCTGCTTCTATGCAGCAGTTTATTGATACATCATTGATAGCGTCACGTACACAGCATGTGAGCAACAATGACACAATTTTAGATCAGTGGGAAAAAAATATAACAAACAAAAAGGAGAATGAGTGAGATGGGTATTTTTAAAAGGATTAAAACAATTGCAAAGGCTGATATTAATGGGCTTCTGGACAAGGTGGAAAATCCGATCGCCATGCTGAATGAATATTCAAGAGAAATGGAGCAGGAAATGGCTAAAGCCCAGAAGGCACTTGCCCAGCAGATTTATGTAGAAAGGAAGCAAGCGGATCTTATTCTCGAAACAAAGAGCTTAGTGGACAAGCGAACTCGACAAGCAAAACTTGCAATCAATGAAGGAGAGGATGCGATGGCGAAGCTGGCTGTGCAGGAAAAGTTAACACACGAAAAGCAGCTTGCCGTGTATCAGCAGCAATATGAAACAATAAAAGAACAAACACAAATTCTTAAGGATAAATTAAATGAACTGCAGCAAACCTATAATGAATTACAGCATAAGAAAATTCTATTGGCATCCCGGGCGAATGTAGCTCAATCCATTAAGCAGATCCAGAATGTTACGGCATCGTTCCAGACAGATGCAATCGCAAGAGGGGTTGCACGGGCAGAAGACCAAATCTTATTAATGGAGGCAAGGGTACAGGCTGGCAGCCAATTTGCAAGCCCATGGGCACAGTATGATGCAGCCAATCGAAACTATGTCGATGAAGAGGAAATCAATAAAGAATTGGACAAGCTGAAGGGCGAAAAACAGGCAGGCTGAGTTTAAGGATACGGGAGAGGAAGCATCAGCACTTAGCGTTGGTGCTTCTTTTTCTATATCAATGATAAAGAAAGGAGAATCATTTTGAACCATACACTCCCTATCCTTATTTATCTAGTAATTGCATTGCTGGTTACCAGAATTCCATATCTGGGAGTCTATTTCTCTCTGTTTAATACCCTGAGCCAGGAAGTAGTCCGGGTCCTTTTAGAGGGGGGCATTGCAAATAAAATAAGTTTGAAAACAAGAAGTGACGCCAGAATCGAAAAGTCCCTGTTAAAAAATACTTTTATTGCGTATGCAGGATATACGGGACAGTCGCTCGCAGCCATTGGATTATTTTATTTAGTGGCACATCATGACTACCATTTTATTCTCTACTTATTCATGGGTTTAGTGGGTGTTGCTGTTTTCCTTTGGGTTCGAAACTTTATTGATATCCTATGGGCGTTGTCTTTTGTTGTTTTACTGGCGCTGCCGATTTATTTCGGTTACGGCATAGCGATTATGCATATGAGTATTTTTCTGTCATCCTTCTTTCTTTGCCAATCTATCATCAATGGAATTCAAGTGTGCAGAAAAAGCCTTTCGGAACGCCAAGCCGGATCAGGATATTTGGCCCGCTTTAAAATAATCCCGGCCATGATCTTTGGAGCAGTTCTCGTCGGGCAGTCTCTTTATGCTGGATACTTTATCGTGAAAAACATTATTAGTTTACATTAACCGTCTATATTCGAGAACGGACAGTGAACTCAGTTCATTATATTGAAAGTGTACATGCTCTCTACATGGCTTGAATTGCCTAAAAAGATTCTCAGATAACACATAACGCTAATTGAACGGGAAGCCGTGTAATGGTTTCCCTGTTTTCTTGCTTTTACATATTTTAGATAAAAATATAACAAACTTTGTCGATAACAAATATACAACTGTGTATATCACAAGGAGGATTGAAACATTGAAAATCACTATTGGAAAAAAGTTGTTCTTAGGATTTTTCTCGGTATTACTGATTCTGGCCGCAACTGTAGGTGTCAGCTACTATCAAATTAACTCCATCACTAGCGATTTTAATGGACTGATAGATGATAAGGCGAAGAAATTAATATTAATACAGAAATTGAATGCCACGTTGAAATCTGAGCAGGTTGCACTTAGGGGCTATTTAATCAGTGAAGACCCAGGCGCTCTTGGCGCTTTCACAAAATCTCATGAAGATTTTTTAAGTTCAAGCAAAGAACTGGATAAGATCATCATTACTTCAGAAGGACAGAAGATGCTGCAAAGTGTAATCGATACGGAAAAACAATTTTATGATGTGGGTAATCAGCAAGTACAGCTCAAAAAGGAAAACAAAACGGCTGAATATATACAATTATCCAATGAACAGGGCCGCGAAGTAATCGCCAAGCTGGATCAGGATATAGAAGAATTTCAAATCTTTCAAGAAGGGCTGTTAAATAAAGAAAGCAGTCAAATTGCATCGAACGCAGATTTAGTAAAGATTTGGGTGTTGATTTTAGGAATTGCTGCAATCATAGCTGGTACGGTCATCGCCGCGATCATTGGAAGGATGATTTCCAAACCGGTTGTGAAATTGGCAGATATGGCTGAGAAGATAGCGGAAGGCGACTTAACGATCGAACATGTTGATATAAAGAACAAAGATGAAATTGGCAACCTGGCAACCTCATTTAATCTTATGGCTAATAATCTACGGGATTTAATTGGGCAAGTCCGTATGAATGCTGAGCAGGTGGGTGCTTCTTCAGATGAATTATCAGCTAGTGCTGAAGAAACTAGTGCAGCATCCGTTCAAATCGGAGAAACCATGAAACGGGTTGCCGAGGGTGTAAACCATCAAGTGAGGAGTGTAGATGAAACCTCAGTTACAATTAATGAAATGGCCACTGGTGTACAGCAGATCGCTGACAATTCCTTAGCTGTATCAAATAGCGCGCTAAATGCTGCTGATAAAGCCACTGAAGGTGAGCGAACTATTGACCAGGCCATAGTACAAATGAATTCCATTAATGAAACGTTTAAAGTACTATCCAGCAAAATGCATGGCTTGGGAGAGCGTTCAGAAGAAATCGGAAATATTATTGCCGTAATAACAGGAATATCCGAACAAACCAACCTGTTGGCATTGAATGCTTCCATAGAAGCTGCGAGAGCGGGTGAACATGGCCGAGGTTTTGCAGTTGTGGCGGAAGAGGTAAGGAAACTAGCGGAACAGTCGGCTTTCTCGGCGGAGCAAATTTCAAAGTTAATTTCTGCTATGCAGAATGAAACCCGGGAATCTATTACATCTATGAATAGTGCAACAAATGAAGTGGTATCCGGTATTTAGGTAGTAAATACTGCAGGGAAATCTTTTGCCGCCATTAAAGGGGCAATCAATGTTGTAACTCACCAAATACAAGAAGTATCGGCAGCAGTGCAGGAAATGGCCGGAAGCTCAGAACAGATGGCACAATCTATACGGTCGATTGCCCAGGTTGCGGAATCTACGGCAGCGGGAACACAGGAAGTAGCCGCAGCCGGCCAGCAGCAAGCTTCCTCCATGCAGCAAGTCACAGAATCGGCTAATGATTTATCAAGAATGGCGGATCAACTTCAGAAGCATATTAATAGATTTAAAATTTCATAATTAAATGGGCTAATCTTTTTGATTGATGCCATGACGTATGGGGGAATGGAAGACCTTATTCAAGTCAGTCATTGAATGGTGTTTGCCTGAGATTGTTTTGAGCAGCCTTAATGCATAAATTTTTAAAAATATGCCCTTCAAAAACCTTTGCACTGTAACACTTAGACCGTCTGGAATCTTCGGGCGGTCTTTTTATGATTCCCGCGTGTGCTCCATGAAACATTTTCTCAATCCGATTTTAGCCATAAGTTGCAAGACCGACATTTCTGTAATCCATGAAGTGATTCACCTAAAATTATAGTTTTATGCTCCAAATGTCTATGAAAAGAAACCAAGGATAGTATCCTTGGCAACATACAAATAAATTGTCCAGTAACTCATTTGTCGCTGATGTGTGAATATTTCAACACGAAATATTCACTTTATACTTTTTGCATTATATCTCATTGGGTTATGGTTACTTTTTTGTTTTTCTTGGGTTGAGTATTTTGGGCCATATTATTCCTTATTCCTGGTGATACATCACGATACGCAAGCCGGACAAGTTATACAACGGCATACGACCCCCAAAGATGCTTTCCAGCTATCCCATAAATTTTTCCTATTAGAATTGCTTGGTGAGTGGATGTTATCACTCTGAAAAAATTGTCTGTAGAATTTGTGCATTTTTCTGATATTATTTTATATATAACATGCAGAATGGGTGATTTTGTTTGATTTTGAAAATTCACTCCCAGGATATCGACTTTCATAAATTGATTGAGTACTCCCTTAATTCTATATTGATTGTGGGAAAAGAGGGGGACATTGTTTATTCCAATAAAGCTAGTCTCGAATTACTAAAATTACAGTCCCGCGAGGAAATATTATATAAAAATCTTTACACCTTCCTGCCTGAAAGCAACAAGGATGCCTATAAAATGCGGTTAAAGAGTGTTATTGAAAAACATGAAAATTCGGACCTGATGGAAGGAAAGATGATCAGGGGTGATGGCAAGACCATCGATGTTGAATTAAAGATGGCCCCCATTCAGTTGGGAGAGGAGGTCTATGCCCAAGTCATCTTACAGGATATCACGAACCGTAAGATCGCCGTGAATCTTTTGAATGCCAGGGAAAAATTATCTTCTCTTGGACTTATAGCAGCGGGTATTGCCCATGAGATTAAGAATCCTCTCACATCTGTAAAAGGGTTCCTTCAGTTATTGAAAGAATCGCAATCACATCATTATTTAGATACGATGGAATCCGAACTGGAAAAAGCATTGGCCACCTTAGAAAATTTACTTCAGGTTTCCAAGCCTGATATTATGGACGAACCGTGTGTGGCCGTTGATTTAAGTGAAGAATTAACAACGTTATTGTATTTATTCCAGGAAAAACTGTATAACGTCAAAACGGAGCTGGATCTAAGGGATTCGGGAAAAACAGTGATGGGAAAGAGAAATCTTTTATTAAAGGCTTTCTTTAACGTAATAAAGAACGCCATTGAATCTATTCCCCATAAGGGCAGTATCAGAATAGAACATTATTATAAAAACGGGAGGATCCATATAAAAGTGAGTGATACAGGGCAAGGCGTGCCTGCAGATAAAGTAAAGTTGCTCGGAACTCCGTTTTTTTCCACCAAGCACCAGGGCACTGGCCTGGGACTGACCCAGGTGTATACAGCCATACATGAACATGGAGGGAATGTCTCTGTTGAAAGTGTTGTCGGAGAAGGGACTACCTTCCATATTGAACTTCCTGCAAATACATAAATATATCCCAGCAACATCAATGCTACAGTGCAGACTTATAAAACCTATAATGAAGCCCCTTCTTGAAAGGGGCTTTAAAATATCTATATAACTATGAAAATGAAAGATAATCTTCCAGTGCCTGCTGCAGCGTCGCCTTTGTTTCGGCCTTCTTTCCAAACGAAAATCCGAGCCTTGTGATCTTGCTCACAATTTCAGGGCGAAGTCCGGTAATGACAGGATGACAGCCCATCATATTGGAGCCATCAATGATCTTGATCAGATGGTCGATGACTGCTGTTTCCATCTCCGCGATGCCGGACAAATCCATAATCAGGGTCTGGATGCAAAGCCTGCCGATTTCCGTCAGTACTTTTTCTTCGATGGTGTGTGACCTGTATATATCGATATCTCCGATTAAGGGAAGCACACAAATTTTTGGCGACACAGGAATAATGGGTACAGACAGGTTCTCGACAAGCTTTTTCTGCGATTCGATTAATTGGTCTTTGTAGGCAGAGTAATTTAGAAAAAATCCGTTCAAAAACTGGTCAATCCGATCGTTGACTTTCCGTTCCAATTCAAAAAAATCACTGGTATCCAAAGGATGGCGCTTTTCTTCATCGAACTTCTGAAGATATTGCCACATGGTCCGGCGGATGGCCTGGACCCACTCCAGCTTAAAGGATAACGTAAGGCTATGGGCCGCCCATGAAACGCCTTCTAGTTTAGAAAACTTATCGAGTTCTTCTTCTTTTTCGCCAAGTACAAAGGCGACCAATTGATGTGCATTATTCAACAGGTCTATATTCCCTACTGCCAGAATGTGGTCAATCTTATCCCGCACATTTTTTGCTTCGCTTAACAGTTGTTCTTCAAATTCATCCTTCCGTTCCCTAAAAAGCTCCATAAATTCTTCCTCAAGATTTAGAGCCATTGCTTTCACTCCATTTTTGGTTTTTTAGCAAACTGAGAAAAACAATCCATTCCACTTTTATACAAGGCTCTGTCGAATTACCTTGTTGTTCTCTGCTGACTAAACATCACAAAAAAACAGGTACTTGCAAAAAGGCTGTTCTAATTTTTATTTTCGGTAAGCTATTTGTTATTTCCTGCTTTGTCAATAAGGGACGAAAGTCATATTGTTTTGGACGATGCTTGGCGTAGCAGATGGAGTATAACAAAGAACAAAAAGGTTTAAATGTAAAATTATTGCGGATGGAATGACTTGACTTACTTTTACCCATTCAGGCAGAAGGATGGACTAATGCATATTATTCATTTGGTTTGTAACTGTCCTATATATTTATTAGGGGTGATTACTCAGCTGATTAATGAAATAGTGGGATAGCTTTCAATAAGCTGCTTAATGTGAAGCTTTATTTCCGGCCATTCGCTGTCTAGTATGCTGTAATAAATGGAATCCCTGATGTATCCGTCTGGAAGTATCATATGGTTTCGCAAGATCCCCTCTTTCACAGCACCAATTCTTTCGATAGCCCTCTGAGAGCGCAGGTTGCGGCTGTCCGTTTTTAGTTGAACGCGAATCGCCCCCAAAGTTTCGAAACAATGCTTAAGGAGCAAATATTTACACTCAGTGTTAACAGCGGTTCTCCACATGGCAGGGGTAAGCCAGGTAGAGCCTATCTCAAGACCTCTGTTCTGGATTGAAATATCATATAAGCGCGTGCTTCCGACGATTTTCTGCGATTCCTGCTCAACGATGACATAGGGCAAGGCATTCTTTTGTTCCAGTGCTTTATGTATATATTCCTTAGCGTCTGAAATAGTTTCGATTTTCCCCTGGGTAAAGGTCCATATGTCCGGGTATTCTCCAGCTTCATACAACCCTTCACTATGCTCTAACCCAAGCGGGATTAGCTTGACTCTATTTCCAGTTATGGCAACTGAAGTCCATTCCAATTACACCAACTACCCTTCATTAGCTATTAATTACATATTATTACAATATCATAGTGGCTTTGCTACTACTATAGTGCTGGGAGCTGAGGGTTCATATATTGAACTGCCGGAAACAAGGGATAAGAAGGGGGGAATGATGGAATTAGCGTCCGACGCAGATTAGACAATACAGAATGGTATTGGAGAATATGGAGGAAAAGTCAATGTTTGAAAAGACAAGCTGGAAGCCACCGGCAGCTATAGCCGCCGGCGAATATGTTAAATCAGCCATATAATATTACTGATTTAACAATGAGAAAATTCATATTCCAGTTTAATGCACAAATATTAAACAAACCCTTCTAAGACGATCTTGCCGATTGTCCTATTGCTTTCCAGTAGTTTATGCGCTTCCCGTAGATTAGCTGCTGAAATCGGGCCAATTACTTTAGTTAGCGTTGTTTTCAATTTTTGGTTATCCACTTCGTCGGCAATCCGATTAAGCAGCTGGTGCTGTTCGATCATATCATCCGTTTCATAAAGTGAGCGCGTAAACATAAACTCCCATACGAAGGTTGCACTTTTGGGCTTGAGCAATGTGAGGTCAAGCGGCGAGACCGGATCATCAATTGCGCACACTATGCCTTGGGGAGCTATAGCTTCGCTGATGCCGTGCCAATGTTTTTCCAATGCATTGAGGCAGAAAATGAATGGCACATTTGGGAAACCGATCGTTTGAAGCTGTGGTAAAAGCGGCTCGTGGTGATTGATCGTATAATCGGCACCCATAGATTGAATCCAATCGACAGTTTCCGGCCGGGAAGCTGTCCCGATTACAGTAAGACCCGCTTGTTTTGCGAGCTGGATGGCAATAGACCCTACACCACCGGCTGCCCCGATAATCAATAGGGCCTTTCCTCCGTTGTCCGCAGCATCTTGAGAGATTGACATTCTGGTGAAAAGTGATTCCCACGCTGTGATAGAGGTTAGTGGAAGAGCTGCCGCTTCGGCGAAGCTTAAAGAAGCAGGCTTTCGCCCAACAATTCGTTCATCTACAAGATGGTATTCACTGTTTCCTCCTTGTCTTGCAATGCTGCCAGCATAAAAGACTTCATCCCCAGGCTGGAACAAAGAACAGTCTGGCCCGACTTCTTCCACGATTCCCGCTATATCCCATCCCAACACTTTAGGAGTTTCTTCGACTTTATCTTTAGGTGCCCGGACCTTCGTATCAACCGGGTTGACCGAGATCGCGGAAACTTTGACCAATATGTCGCGTCCCGTCACTGTGGGCTTCTCGATGACTACATCTTCCAAACTTCGCGGATCTTCGATTGGAAGATACCTAGTTAGTCCTACCGCCTTCATTGTATCCATGGTTTAGCCACATCCTTTCCTTACAAGTATATCCTTAGTTAGTGTTGATCTATAATATATTGCTTACCCGAGATGAGAAAGTAGATACATGAAGTGCAAACGATTAAAAGAAGGACGCCAGAGGGGTTTACTTTACACCATCCGATTAAAGTCAATCGACATTTAACCCAGTCACAGAGTCCTGGGTTGCTGTGGAAAAGATAAAAGGGATGGAAAGGGTAGAGCAATGATGGATAGAGAATGAGAGTAACGAGGTGTTCCAGAATTGCGGTCCAGGGAATACAATCACCGGCAGCTTAATAGCAATAATGCAATAAACTTTCGATTTGTCTTGCCGCCATTTCCGGTTCATCGTAGCATTCAGTGCGTCCGTCTTTCATGTATGTAATGATAAATACCGCTTTTTCTCCCGATATTTTAGGAATAGCGTAATGAAAAAGGGACGCTGCTGTGTGAAAAAAAATGTGTTATATCACTTTCTGCATAGTATATCAATTCTTCCAGCATTCTCTTAATTTCCACGCTGGTATCCCCCCTTCTGATATCTTACATGTATTGTATCAAAAAAAACGCTGAACACTTCCAAAATTAACCATTAATTTTCGAGCTTTAAATTACCGTGTTACTCCATACTTTTCAACTATTCGACGCTTTCTCACGAGTTAACACATGGATGCCCGAGCCAGAAACAATACAGGATTTTCATAGGTCAGATTCCCAAGCAATGTTGACACAATGCCTGGGTTCGTTCATGGCCGTAAGCTGAAAAGATGAACTCCCTTTTGTTTAAGCTTGGTAATCCATTATAAAAAAATCTTGAGTAGGAAGAATCGAGTTCTAAAGTTATAAGTGTAATTAGATCGTAGCCATTTTAAATAAGGCATTCTTATAATTTGGTCAAAAATGGAATAGGTTTCACGCGGTGCAGACGTTCATTTTATAAAGAGGAAAATTTCAGAAACAATTGACTGAATAGTCTATTTATTTTAATATAAGGTAACGGACTACATACCATAATTTTACAAAATACTTATGCTGCTTATGTCTTATAACGTTGAAGGAGGGCTGCCATGTTAGAACAGCTTGCAATTAATTCCAATACATACCATGGGTACTCATTGGAGGAGGCGGTGAAAGGAGCAAGCGAGGCTGGTTTCACTCAGATCGAGTTAGCTGCTGTGAAGGAACACACCGCACACGTTTTGCCAGACATGTCTCCCGGAGAACTGCAGGATGTGAAACAATTGCTTTTGGATTACGGAATGAAATGCGTGGGAATAGGCGCGCATAGCAATGTGATGCGTAAGGACGGAGTCGAAAATCTATTAAAAAGCATTGATTTGGCTGTAGAATTCAATTGCAAGTATATTGTAACAGCTACAGGCGATGCTCACGGTGATACCGATGTGATTGAAGATGAAAGGGTATTGGCGGCGAACTTACAACCCATTATTGAGAAGTGTGAGACGCTTAATAAGCTGCTCGTTCTCGAAACTCACGGAAATAACTACCCCACAGGATCTTCTTTAAAAAAACTCTCCAAGATGCTTCATAAACGAGTCAAAATCAATTACGATACAGCCAATGTCATCTTTTATGGCAATGTTTTACCATATGGAGACCTGGAAGCCTCTGTTGATTATGTGGAATTCATCCACTTAAAGGATAAGCTTGGTGTTAATAATGAGTGGAATTTTCCAGCAATAGGCGACGGCAATCTGGACTTTGGCAGAATCTTTGCAACGCTCAAGAAGGGAAATTACAAAGGCCCGATCAGTATTGAGGTCGAATTTACCCCGGCAGGGCCGGCAAATCTTGAGGAAGTAAATGATAGCGTACAAAGGTCTTTCAACTATCTTTCAAGAATAATAGGTTAGAGGAGGAGGCTCTGAAGACAAAACTATGAAGAACGTTGGGCTTGTTGGTCTAGGTTTTATCGGGAAAACTCATTTAGCAGCCTATAATCATATTGAAAATGCCAGGGTCAAGGTCATCTGTACGAAGAATAAAGTAACTGACGAGCAAACAACGGGCCAATGCCAAGCGTCCTTTGTAACTGAATATGATGATTTATTGCGGGATCAAGAAATAGACATCATTGATATCTGCCTGCCTACTCATTTACATGAACAATATATTATTAAAGCTGCGAACGCGGGTAAACATATCATCTGTGAGAAACCATTGACCTTGACGCTCGATTCTGCCAGCAGAATCATGGCAGCAGTCAAACGAAATAATGTTCATTTATTTGTTGCCCATGTGCTTAGGTTTTGGCCGGAATATAAGACGATTAAATCATATAGCCAAAGTGACAAATTAAAAAACATTGAAATCGTTCATGCGAAGCGGCTGGGCCAGGTTCCGGCATGGAGCAGCTGGTTTCAATACCCGGAAAAAAGCGGCGGGGCATTATATGATTTGCATCTTCATGATATCGATTTCGTGTATTACTTACTCGGTGAAGTGAATTCCGTCTATGCTGTGGGAAACAAGAATCGGTACGGGGCCTGGGACCATGTCATGACGACCCTTTCATTCAAGAATGGGGGCAAGGCCTTTGTGGAAGCATCACAGCGGATGCCGGCTGGTTTTCCGTTTACGATGTCTTTTCGCGCACAAACCAGCCGGAGTACACTGGATTTTCATGTAGCTGCTGGTGAAAACATTGAAAATATCAATGAGAGTAATAAATATTTCGTATACTGCTCCTATCAGGACAAGGCTCACATTGAAACAGACGACAGTGACCCGTTTCAAAATGAACTATCATACTTTGTGAATTGTGTAGAGAATAATCAAGATAACGATGTCATTCCATTGATGGATGTTCTATATACACTAAAGGTATTGCAGGCCATCGAAGTTTCACTGAAAACAGGGGACAAAGTTCGAGTTATGCGGTGATGGAACTTCAATATACAAGAGCAGGTATGCCCTATTGAAGCATGTGGCCAGTAATACTCAACAATAGTAGATACATAGAATGGCTGCAGCGATGTAGCATACATTGCATAAGTAATATAAAAAAATGAAAGCGTTTAATTTGTTCCAGGGGTTCCATATTACGATAGATTATTAAATTTATGCGGGGGGTTAGGTTGATGAAAAAGGCTATTTCTTTAGTTTTATTGATGCTATTGATAGTCGTGCCGGTTCTTACCGGATGTGGTGACTCGAAAACATCCAGTGATAATTCCTCAGGTGATGAAAAAGGCAGCAAGAAGCACAAAATCGGGATTCTTGCGCCGGCTGTTACACACGGCTGGGTTGCAGCCGTTGCATACAATGCAGAAGTTCGTGCCAAGGAATTGTCCGATGAGGTGGAGTACAAGATACAGACTAGTAATAATGCGGAAGAAATGACTGCCCAATTGGACGATTTAAAGACGTGGGGCGCAGAAGCGATTGTAGCTTTCCCGCAATGGGAGGGAATGGAGGTTCCGATCCAGCAGGCAAAGGATGAAGGTATTAAAATCGTAAACTTCGATATCAAAATTGATGTGGACGGGGTCTATCGGGTTGCCGGAGACAACAAGGATATGGGTATACAGGGAGCAAAATATATCGTAGACAAAATTGGAAAAGAAGGAACGGTCGTCATGCTGGAAGTTCCATCTTCAGGGTCCGTATCAGAGCTGAGAAAAGAAGGATTCGTAGACACAATGAAGGAAATTGCGCCTGATATGAAGATTAAATCCTATGCCACACAGTTTACGAGAGAAGATGGCTTGAAGGATTTCTCTGACATTCTGACGAAGAACCCAAAGATTGAAGCCGTTTACTCCATGGACGATGAAACATCGATCGGCGTATTGCAAGCCATCAAAGAAGCTGGAAGAACCGATATTAAGGTGGTGACTGGCGGAGGCGGCATGCAGGAGTACTTTAAAATGATGCCGGAAAACAAAGATATTTGGATAGAATCTGCCCTTTATAGCCCGGCTATGGTGAAAGATGCTGTAGATGTGGCGCTGAAACTTTTAAATGGTGAGGATGTTGAGGAAGAGACCATCATTCCAACTACGATCGTAGACAGAGAGAATTATAAGGAATTCCTTGACGAAAAAACACCATATTAATAGTTCGGTATTCTATAAAACAGTGAAGGAGAGGTTATGGCACAAGCTATAGCCTCTCTTTTAGCAAAGGTCTGGATGTGATGCCATGATAGTGGAAATGAAAAATATTAAGAAGTCTTTTGGGAGCAACAGTGTGCTTAAAGATGTATCGATACAGATAAAAGGCGGAGAAATCTGCGCTTTACTGGGGGAGAATGGTGCCGGCAAATCCACATTGATGAACATCCTTGGAGGTGTCCTTCAAATGGATGAAGGGACGATTTCCCTGGATGGAAAACAGGTCGAGTTCGGCAATCCCGCAGAGTCTCAGGAAGCGGGTATTGCTTTTATCCATCAGGAATTGAATCTCATCAATGATTTGCCGATTTTTGAAAACATGTTCCTTGGCAGAGAGTTGAAAACTAAAAGAGGAACACTTGATTTGGAAGCCATGATTCACAAGACGGAGGATTTATTCAAACAAATGAATGTACATTTAAATCCCAAAACGATGGTGCGGGACCTGGATGCCTCCTATAAACAAATTGTGGAAATTTGCCGGGCAATGATGATGAATGCTTCCATCATTATTATGGATGAGCCGACTACCTCCCTGACTGATCAGGAAATTGAACGCGTATTTACAATGATGAGAACGCTGAAGGCTAACAATGTGGGGATTATTTTCATCTCGCACAAGCTGAATGAGGTCATGCAAATCTGCGAAAGATTCATTGTGCTTCGGGATGGCAAGCTTGTGGAGGAAGGGAATGTCAGTGAAGTAACAACTGACGACCTTGCCCGTTTCATGGTGGGTTATGATGTGAGAACCGAACCGCTCTTACGGGAGAAAAAGCTGGGTGATGAGGTACTGAGAGTTGAAGGGCTTACCTCTAATGGCGTTTTCAGAAACATCGGCTTCTCGATAAGGGCAGGCGAAATTCTTGGTGTTACCGGCCTTCTTGGCGATGGGCGGAGCGAGCTGTTCCAATCTATTTTTGGAGCCGGAATCATTTCAGCAGGCAGGATTTTTTTAAATGGCAATGAAGCAGACATCAGCAGTACGACGCAGGCCATTAAGCAGGGTATTGCCTATGTTCCAAGAAACAGAAAAGAAAATGCAATCATCAAGGATATGAATATATTTGAAAACGCCTCGATTGTGACCTGGCCCAGGTTTCGCAAAAGAGGTGTCATTCACAGACAAAAGCATGAAGAAGTTTTTACTAAACATCGCACTGCGCTGAGAATAAAAATGGGAAAGCTTACAGACAGCATCAATAGTCTATCCGGGGGGAACCAGCAAAAGGTTGTCCTGGCCAAATGGCTGGCAGCGGACCCAAAACTGCTTATTTTAGACAATCCCACCCAAGGTGTAGATGTCGGGGCGAAAGAGGATATCTATGATATCATCTTACAGCTTGCTGAACAGAATATTGCAGTCATCGTGCTTTCCAGTGAAGGCCAGGAAATTATCCGCGTATGCGACCGGGCGCTTGTCATGTATCATGGAGCCATTCAGGGAGAACTGGCTGGAAAGGCAATGAACGAGCAAAATATCATGCATCTTGCAACGGGTGGAAAGCTGAATCAAGCAGGGGGAGGTGGAATTTAATAATGCAAATTGAACATGTGAAAAACAATCAAAGCGTATTTGGATGGTTAAGAACAAAATGGGTGCAAGATCCTCTGTTCAGCACCGGAATTGCATTCTTGATCATGGTGATATCCCAGACATTGGTCTTAGGATTCGACTATGATTCTTTTGGCAGCTGGTTTGATTCCTGGGTTAATAACTGGATTAACCTGTTGCGTAACAATGCCGGGGTTGGGATTATTGCGCTGGGTATGACTCTTGTCATCATGACAGGCGGGATTGATTTATCGGTGGGGTCCACATTGGTCGCCACAGGAGCTGTTGGCATGCTGCTTCTCGATACGAGCGCAAAAGGGATTTTAGGCTTGCTGGGTTTGTCCGGAGTGCCAGCCTTCATTGTTACCATCCTGCTGGTGATCCTTTTGGGATATTTGCTGGGCCTATTGATCGGAGTGACTATTACAAAGGGGAATGTACCGCCATTTATTGCAACACTGGGTGCCATGATGATTTTTAGGAGTGTCACCCAGCATTTTATGCAAGGACACAACCCGACCGTTCCAATGGAATTCTTGAAGATATCCAGTTTTAATATTGGCGGGTACATGATTATGCCCATTGTTTACTGGGCTATCATCATTTATATTTTGTACTATATGTCCAAACGCACCGTCTTTGGAAGACAAATCATTGCCGTGGGATCCAACGAAAGATCGGCAAGGCTGTCTGGTGTCAATGTGGAAAAAGTGAAGGTCCGCGTGTATGCGCTGATGGGGGTTCTTGTATCCATTGCCGCTATTCTTCAAGTTTCGCGTATTGGGTCCATGGATTTTGCCAATGCCGGCAGGGGAATCGAAATGGATGCCATCGCTGCTGCTGTAGTAGGCGGGACCAGCATGAGCGGGGGAAGAGGGTTCATCATGGGGACCGTGTTTGGTATGCTCATTATCGCTGTTATGAACAATCTATTGAACTTATTCGGTGTACCGCCTTTCCTAAGGGAAGCATTCAAGGGATTTATTGTGATCTGTGCAGTGCTTTTGCAAAGAAAAGAAAAGCTCTCTTAGAATAATCTAAGATACTATATTACTTTATTCAGTCATGCCTTCCATACCCGGGAGGCTTTTTTGTACTGCGGCAGCAATTTATTTTATCGGGACCATTTAAAGCTTCAATGAAGCTGTCTGGAAATACTGAAAGCTGCTACAAGAACGTTTCTCTAATTTTCTCAGGGCTTTTGGACCTTAATCGCCCCATGACGAACTACCTGTACACAACTCTCTCAGCGGTTTTGGGCCTTCATCAAGTAGGCTTTTTAGGAAGGAAAGTCTGTGTTAACAAGATATATTGATTTTGTAAATAAAGTTTGATGACTTTAACCTTGGGAATAGGAAATCGAAAGTTTATCATTTTAAAACAATTCTGGTCCTATTCTGATTTTTATAAATCATAACCGGAGGATGGGCCTTGGACCTTTATCGAAGCACAATGGATATTAATGAGGGATTTGTTGTTGAAATGTCACAAATAAGAAGAATTTTACTATGGTAGAATAATTATAAAGGAGGATAAAAATGAATATCAGGATTATAAATGGATTTCAATATATCCTTAATGGTTCACTTATGTTATTGGGGCTTTTATTGACGATAGCAATGGTCCGTGAATTATGGGTGATAGCATTTGAGATAATAGGACCAGGCCTTGAAGTTCATAATATGCTACAGGAAGTGCTTGTGTTCTTTCTTTATTTTGCATTCCTGTCTACAATCGTCAAGTATTTTAGAGAGGGGTACCATTTCCCGATAAGATATCTCTTATATATCGGGATTACCGCGACATTACGTTTTATTATAGTTAACCGTACAGATCCAATCGAAAACTTGATCTTATCCCTTGTCATTTTAGTATTGATGATTGCTTATTATTTAGAAATATCATCTGGAAGGGCTCCAGAAAAAAGAGAAAAAAATAAATAATACATATAAGTTACACCTACAAACCTTCCATAAGAACATGAAATTTTTATGTAGGAGCAAAGACCAAAAGCTTGGACACCCAGGCTTTTTTGTTATGCACAATCCGAAAGAAAAGCTCTGCCATATACGATGTCGATACTACCCAGCTTACTCCGGTTATTGCAACAAGTGCAAATGCAATGGACAAAGACATCAAAAGTGCCTTGGAATTGGGATTTATCGCGTATATAACTAAACCTTTTCATGTAGAGGAATTCCTATCAACTATAATGGCGGAGATTTTGCAAAATCGTACTGCAGTACATTGAAAGTGCATGAATGAAACTTTTAGATTCGGAAATATTCTCTAAAAATCATCTTTGAGAAATATTAGTCAATAATACAACTCAGCCTAACTTAAAAAGGATAGAGGCCGCGCATCAAAAAGATAGGATATTTTCCAGTGTGGTGATACATTAAATATAGGTTCTTTATTCCACAAATATTGAAAGGGATGATTGTATTGGTTATCATTCATGCTTATTTGAAGGTAAAGCAGGATCAACAGGCAAAGTTCTTGGAAGCTGCAAAGAACGTCATCGAACACTCTCAAGCAGAAGAGGGCAATAATAGCTACAACTTGTATGAAGACACACAACAGGAAAATGCTTTTGTATTTGTTGAAGAGTGGAGGGACCGGGCAGCCATTGACGAACACGAGCAAACGCAGCATTTTAAGGATTTTATCCGGGTACTTCCAGAACTGCTAGCTGAGGAAATCTCTGTAAAAAAATACGAGGTTTCCAGATAATTCAATTTTGTGCAAGGCTAGAAGAGGGAATGTTTTCGGTCCTCTTCTTTTTTTATGAGCTGCTTGTAATGTAAATGGAACAAGAAATTACAAAAGATATTTTCATCATGCAGGCTAATTACATTAATGGTTTTATCTAATCATAAGTGCAAAATAATAAAATAAGCTTAGAATATCTTGATTTATATGGTAATTGGGCAGTTTTATTCTATTTCACTAAAACAATTAAAAAAATAATAGAAAGAATCTTGCTTTTCAAAATGTAATCGATTACAATAGGTTCAAAGATAATAATCTTGAAGGGAATTATAAGAATGGTAAGGATAATTGATGTTGCAAAAAAGGCAAATGTCTCTACTGCCACTGTGTCGCGGGTGTTAACAAACTCAGGTACAGTTAAGAAAGAAACAACAGATAAAGTCCTGGAGGCAATTGAATCATTAAATTATCAGCCTAATCTTCTGGCCAGGCAGCTTCGCCGGCTGGAAACAAAGACCATCCTTGTGGTAGTTCCCGATATAACGAATACCTTCTTTTCAAAGGTACTCCGCGGAGTAGAGGAAGTGGCCAATCAAAATGGCTATCAAGTCCTTCTTGGCGACGCGAATAACAGTATTGAACATGAAAGCGGATATTTGAATATCCTAAGGCAGAAAAAAGCTGATGGAATGATTCTGTTAACCGCAAATGTCGATGCCCAGATTGTGGAGGAACTGGCGAGCCAGTACCCGGTCGTTCTTGCGTGCGAATATACGGAAGGGTCAAACATTCCTACAGTCTCGATTGATAACATCAGCAGTGCAAGAAAAGCAACAGAACACTTAATCAATCTCGGCCATAAGAGAATCGGCCATATTTCCGGACCGTTCAATAGCGTCCTGGGACGCGACAGGCTGAAAGGGTTCCAGCAAGCAATGGCGCAGCACTGTCTGCCTGTGGAGTCATTTTTGGTGCAGGAAGGAGATTTCTCTTTCGAGAGCGGCTTTAATCTAATGCTGAAGCTTCTCGCTCTGGACCGTACTCCGACTGCCATATTTGCAGCAAATGATGAAATGGCGATCGGTGCTATTAAGGCTGTTAAGTCGAAAGGATTGAAAGTTCCTGACGATGTTTCTGTCGTTGGGTTCGATGATATCAAGTTTGCCTCGATTTATGAACCGGCACTCACAACCATAGGCCAGCCGTCATTTGATATTGGGAAGAAAGCAATGGAATTACTGATAAGATTAATAAACCACGATGAATTAGATAAAGATCAATATATTTTAGAAGATAGGCTGATTATTAGGGATTCATGCAAGGAAAGTTTGTAATCAAGCATTTTTTTTAAAAATAAAATGTAAAGGATTACATTTCTGAATTATTCCATTAATTACAAGTTAAAAAGATTATGTACCAATCACAAATTTTTTTAACGGAAATTGTAATCGATTACATTACTCTTTCAGGAGGTGATGGGTTTCCAGATTAACAGCCTGCTTGAAAAATAAATTTACAATATTGTTAATAATGGAGGGAACAACATGAAATTAGGATATCAAACTAATACATGGGGAGGAGTAGTCGGACACCCTGCTGGAGTTACTTCGGTGAAAGACCTCTATTACCTTGCCAATGGATCTACAGAAGAAGCTTTGAGAGATATTAGTGCTGCCGGATATACAGGTTTTGAACTGTTTGATGGCAACTTAATGGAATATAAAGATAATAAAGACGCGTTTAAAGCATTGCTGGAACAAACTTCGCTTGAGTTTATCGGAGTATATACAGGCGGAAATTTCATCTTCACTGACATTTTAGAAGAAGAACTTATCAAAATTGAAAGTGTGGCTGCCCTTGCATCAGAATTAGGCGCTAAACATCTTGTTGTAGGCGGAGGAGCGGTCCGTGCGAATGGCATTTTGGACAGCGATTACACTGACTTGGGAAATGCTTTAAATAGAGTAGTAGAAATAGCGGAAAAGTATAAACTGATCCCGAGCTATCATCCACATCTGGGAACGAATGTCCAATCTCCGGAACAATTGGACAAATTAATGCCTTTAACCACAATTAATCTATGCCCTGACACTGCGCATATCGAAGCAGGCGGCGGAGATCCAGTTGAAGTAATCAAGAAATATGTAGACCGCATTAAATATGTGCACTTAAAGGATTATGAAGGCGGAGAATTTGTTCCTCTGGGACACGGACATCAAAAATTTGACGAGATGATTACAGTCTTGAATGAAGCAGACTATGATGGATGGATCACTGTGGAGCTTGACAGCTACCATGATCCGAAAAAAGGCGCAGAAATCAGCCGTGAGTTTCTATCAAAATTCGAAACTAGCAGACAAGCCTAGTTTTGAAGGATAAGAGGGGTTGATTATGAAAAAGCTGTTATCGATGTTTACTCTGGCCATTCTTCTTGCAGGTTCAGTGCTGGCTGGCTGCAGTAAAGACAGTTCCAATGGGACAAACAGCCATGAAGCAAAGGTCCAGACGGATATAGCTGGACAATCCAGCACTACTGGTGACATTACAATAAACCCGGAGATACCAGGTAACCAGCAAATATTAAGTAAAGGTCCAAATGGCGAACAGGCGGTTTCCGCCAAAACCCTTAAGCTGACTCAAAAAGAAATTGCAAAAATTAAGGCTGGAAAATACAAAGCTGCAATTGTCATGCATTATGCAGGAAATGATTGGTCAACAGCACAGATTAATGGATTGAAGGCAACCTTTGACCGAATGGGAATTAAAGTCGTTGCTGTTACCGATGCCCAATTCAAGGTAGAAAAACAGGTATCGGATCTGGAAACAGTATTGGCGAAACGCCCTGATTTGATTGTAAGTATTCCAGTCGACCCGGTTTCCACTGCAGATGCCTACAAAAAAGCTGCAAAGGCAGGCATTAAATTGGTATTCATGGATAATCCGCCCGCTGGTTTAAAGGCCGGAAAGGATTATGTAAGCGTTGTCTCCGCAGATAATTATGGCAATGGAGTCGCAGCAGCGGATATCATGGCTAAAAAGCTTGGGAACAAAGGGAAGGTCGGCGTAATTTACCATGCAGCAGATTTCTTTGTAACCAAACAACGTACAGAAGCGTTTGAAAAAACTATTAAAGAAAAATATCCAAATATTAAAATTGTCGCCCGCGGCGGAATTACGGATCCCAATAAGACAGAAATCGTTGCCTCCGGGATGCTGACAAGAAACCCGGATTTAGATGGAATCTTCTCGGTATGGGATGTTCCGGCAGAAGGAGTATTGTCGGCTGCACGGGTATTTGCACGTGATGACCTTGTCATCACAACGATTGACCTGGGGACGAATGTTGCTCTGGAAATAGCCTTAGGCGGAAATGTAAAAGGCCTCGGAGCACAATTGCCATACGATCAGGGTGTAACAGAAGCAATGCTCGCAGGATATTCATTGCTTGGAAAGAAAGCGCCAGGCTATGTTGCAGTTCCATCCTTAAGTGTCACAAAGGATAATGTCCTGAAATCATGGAAAATGGTATACCGCATGGATGCTCCTGGAGTCATTCAGGATGCAGCGAAAAAACACTAAAATACAACAATTTGAGGAGGAAATAAATATGAAAAAGCTTAATGTAGGTATGATTGGCGGAGGATTTATGGGGAAAGCGCACGCGCTGGCTTATGCCGGAATGCCAATGTTCTTTTGGCCGGCTCCAGCTATACCGCACCGCCATACTGTAGTGGATGTAACGGAGGAATTAGCAAAGGACGCAGCAGCCAAATTAGGCTTCGATAACTATTCCACTGACTGGAGAGCAGTGGTCAACGACCCTGAAATTGACATTATAGACATTGTTACACCTAACAACACACATGCTGAAATTGCCATTGCGGCAGCAAAAGCAGGCAAGCATATTATTTCCGAAAAACCATTGGCTTTAGGAGCTGAAGAAGCAAAGACCATGCTTGAGGCGGTAAAGGCTGCAGGCGTAAAACACGCAGTTGCCTTCAACTACAGGAGAACACCGGCCGTTGCTCTTGCCAAGAAATATATCGAAGAAGGAAAAATCGGTGAAATACTTAATTTCCGCGGTACTTATCTGCAGGATTGGTCCGCTGATCCTAATTCACCTCTATCATGGCGTTTCCAAAAGAAAATTGCCGGTTCAGGTGCGTTGGGTGACATCGGAACACACGTGGTAGATTTCGCCCGTTACCTTGTCGGTGAAATTTCTGACGTGAATGCCATGACAAAGACATGGATTCCAGAGCGTCCGCTGCAAACTGGCGGTGTGGACAAGCTTGGTACTGTTAAAAACAGCAATGCTGATGTGCCAAAGGGAAAAGTCGATGTAGATGATGAGTTTGTGACAATGCTGAAATTTGAAAACGGCGCCATCGGCAGCATTGAAGCTACACGCAACGCATGGGGACGCAATAACTTCCTTACATTCGAAATTCACGGAACCAAAGGTTCTCTATACTTTAACTATGAGCGCCGGGATGAACTGCAGGTATGCTTCTCTGATGATCCAAGTGATGCTAAGGGCTTCAGGACAGTATATACTGGGCCGGCTACACCTTATGGAGAAGGGCTATGGCCAATTCCTGCACTCGGAATCGGCTATGGCGAAACGAAGATCATTGAAACGTACGACTTCTTTAAGTCCATTGTCGAAGGCACAGAAGCATCTCCAAACTTTAATGATGGATACCGTATTGAACTGATTGCGGACGCGGTGCTTAAATCCGCTGAAGGCGGCCAATGGGTAAATGTTAATGAAATGGAAAAAGTATTGCAATTGTCATAAATTTTATAAAGGCTGCTCTTTTGGGAGTGGCCTTTTCTAAAAAAGAAGGTGAATTAGTTGGAACAGCCGATTCTTTCTATGAGAAATATCTCAAAAGCCTTTAACGGAATCACTGTGTTGGACTCAGTCGATTTTACAGTAAAGAAGGGTGAAGTTCACGCCTTGATGGGTGGGAATGGTGCAGGAAAATCTACATTAATGAAAACGCTGACAGGTGTGTATGAAGCGGATTCCGGAGAAATTTATATCGAGGGCAAACAAGTATCCATCAAAAATATGCAGGATGCCAGGGATAACTATATATCGATGATTTTCCAGGAGTTCAGTCTGATTCCTAGACTGACAGTTGCGGAAAATATTTTCTTGACGAGGGAATCCAGGAATTCCTTGGGATTATTGAATGATAAAGAATGTATTGAGAAAACCAAGGTGTTATTAGACGAATTGGAAGTGGATATTCATCCAAACGATGTTGTCCAGGATCTTGGAGTCGGCTACTGGCAAATGACGGAAATTGCCAAAGCCCTATCCCAGGAAGCGAAGATTTTAATTATGGATGAACCAACATCATCCCTGACCAAGAAGGAAACGGAGGTTCTCTTCGCTTTTATAGACAAGCTTAAGCGCAAGGGGATTTCGATTATATATATTTCGCATCGGATGGATGAAATATTTAAAGTCTGTGACCGGATTACGATTTTACGGGACGGAAAAAATAAAGTCACGGAAAATTGCTCGGACATCAGTATGGAAACCGTCATCCAGCATATTGTTGGAGCGGAAATGGACAAGGCTTTTGAATGGAAGGAACGTACCTATCCAGCCGGTTCTACTCCTGTCCTTCATGTAAACAACCTCTCGGCCGGTTCCGCTGTAAACGGCGTAAGCTTCAAGGTGTACCCGGGTGAAATACTTGGTGTCGCAGGATTAATGGGAAGCGGGAGATCAGAAACGGCACGCGCCATATTTGGTATTGACGCAATAGATACTGGTGAAATCGAAATTAATGGCAAGAAAAAGACGATCAAGAATCCAGTGGACGCAGTAAATTCGGGGATTGCGCTCATTCCTGAGGACCGGAGGATGCAAGGGCTGGTGCTTGAGCATAGTGTGAAGGACAACATGGCCCTGCCTATACTATCCAAGCTCAAGAAGGGCTTTTTCGTAGATGATCATAAAGCCAATGATATGGCAAACAAGCTTGTGAAAAAGCTGAATATTAAAACGGATAATATTTTCAAGACAGCGGGTCTGTTATCCGGAGGAAACCAGCAGAAAATCGTTTTGGCCAAGTGGCTTGCCAATGATCCGGATATATTGATTCTGGATGAGCCTACCATTGGGGTGGATATAGGCGCAAAGACAGAAATCCTGGAGATCATCCGCGAACTGGCCGACAGCGGAAAAGCGGTCATAGTGATTTCATCTGAACTTCCTGAACTTCTGGCAGTCAGCGACAGAGTGATTGTCATGCATGAAGGAAAAGTGGTGAAGGAGCTAAATAGGAAGGAGATCAATACGGAGGAGGAGCTTCAACATGCAATCCAAGGATATTAAGGTAAGCGGTGCAGCTGCTGCACCAAATTTAAAATATGGAAAGCAGCAATTTGACTGGCGCAACTACATTGTATACTTCGCTTTCATCGGGGTCCTCATCTTTTTCTCCATCGTGCTGAACGGAGAGGGATTCTTAACTTCTACAAATATGCTGAACATTGCCAGACAATCAGCAATGATTACGATCATGGCAGTCGCGATGACATTCGTCATCAGTACAGGAGAGATTGATTTATCAGTCGGTTCCATTACAGCTTTATCTGCGTTAACAGCAGCCCTGGCATTACAGGCAGGCTATGGTTTAATCGGAGGACTTGTTGTAGGCCTTGGAACAGGATTATTGGTAGGACTCATTAATGGTTTGTTAATCACGAAGGCTGCGATTCCTTCCTTCCTCGTAACGCTGGGTATGATGGGAATCGTAAAGGGTGCGGCGATGTGGATTACAAATACAGCGCCGGTGCCAATTGTCCATGATACTTTCAATTTTGTATTCGGATCCGGGGATCTTGGCCCGATTCCAATTCTATTAATCTGGACATTGATCATTGCCGCGGTTGGGCATGTGCTTCTGCGCAAGACCGCTTTTGGCAGACAGACCCTGGCTACAGGCGGAAATGAAAGTGCTGCTAAGTTCTCAGGGATCAAAACGGGAAAAATCAAGCTGCTTGTATTTATAGGAACAGGTTTAATGGCTGGTTTTGCAGGTATTTTATATGCCGGGCGGATGCACGCAGGACGCTTCACTTTCGGTGAAGGTGATGAGCTTTCTGTTATTGCCGCGGTAATCCTGGGCGGAACGGCATTGTCAGGCGGAGTCGGAACAGTCATTGGTACCGTTGTTGGTTCACTAATGATGGGTGTCATTAACAATGGTTTGATCATTATGGGACTTGATGTCAGCCAGCAGCAGATCGTCAGAGGCTTGATCATTATTCTAGCGGTAGCATTCGGAAGAAAAACGCTGAAAAAATAATATAGCTATATCTGCCGATGGGAGGAATAAGTCATATGGATAAAATTAAGGTTGGTATCGTAGGAACAGGCTTTATCGGGCCTACCCATATCGAAGCAGTCAGAAGGCTCGGTTTTGTAGAAGTTGTTGGACTGGCGGGCAGCAGCCGGGAGTCGGCTGAACAAAATGCCAAGGAGCTTGGCATTCCCAAGGCGTACGGCGATTACCGGGACATGCTGGAAGACAGTGAAATTCAGGTCATTCATAACTGCACGCCGAATCATCTTCATTTCAAGATTAATAGGGAGGCCATCCTTGCGGGGAAGCATGTCCTGTCAGAGAAACCATTGGCGGTTACGACCGAGGAGTCTGCAGAGCTGCTTACTTTAGCCAAAAAACACAAGGTAGTCCATGGGGTGAACTTTAATTACCGTCAGTTCCCGATGATCCGCAACCTGGAGTCCATGGTTCGTGACGGACATTTCGGTCAAATAAACCTCATACACGGCAGCTACCTGCAGGATTGGCTGCTTTATGAAACTGACTACAACTGGAGGCTTGACCCAGAGGCCGGTGGAGATACCCGCGCTCTTGCAGATATTGGTTCCCACTGGTGCGACACCGTACAATTCGTAACAGGAAAACGAATTGTGGAAGTGCTTGGCGATCTGGCTACAGTCATACCGGTAAGGAAGAAATCAAAAACGAATGTATCCACGTATGCTTCAGGTGCAGCTGTTGACGACTATGAAGATGTAGAAATTAAGACGGAAGACTATGCTTCGGTCCTGCTTAGATTCGACGACGGGTCGAGGGGCGTATTTACGGTTTCCCAGGTAAGTGCAGGCCGCAAGAACCGATTAAGCTTTGAACTTGATGGAAGCAAGAGTTCCGCGTTTTGGAACCAGGAGGAACCTGAGAAGCTTTGGGTTGGGCATCGAGACAAAGCTAACGAACTCATGCTTGCAGATCCCGCGCTATTCACTAAGGAGGCGAGGACGGCTATCCATCATCCGGGTGGGCATAATGAAGGCTGGCCGGATGCATTGAAAAATATGATGATAAACTTCTATACCTTCATCAGGGATGGCAAGGACCCGCTGATTGATAGACCAAACTTTGCAACATTTGAAGACGGGCATAAATCCATGTGCATTATGGATGCCATTCTAAAGAGCCATCAACAGCAAAGATGGATAAAGGTAGAAAATGAGGAGGAGTGAATATGAAGCTAGGTGTGTTTACGGTTCTCTATCAGAACCTTCCTTTCGAAGAAATGCTGGATAAACTGGCATCCATGGGGGTTGAAGCGGTTGAACTCGGCACAGGGAACTATCCGGGAAACAATCATTGCAATCCAGACGAATTGTTAAGCAGCCCGGAAAAAGTGAAAGCATTCCAGCATGCTTTGGAGAGCAGGGGATTAACGATAAGCGGGCTAAGCTGCCATGGAAATCCTCTCCACCCAAACAAAAAGTTTGCCCAGGATTCCCACGAAACCTGGCGTAAGACGGTGCTTCTCGCCGAGCGACTTGAGGTTCCTGTGGTCAATGGATTCTCCGGCTGTCCGGGAGACCATCAGAACGCAAAATTCCCCAATTGGGTGACATGCTCATGGCCGCCGGAATATGCCGAAGTGCTAGATTGGCAGTGGAATGAATCTGTCATTCCATATTGGAAGGAAGAGGCTAGTTTTGCTGCGTCGCATGGAATCAATCAGATTGCCTTTGAGATGCATCCTGGCTTCGTAGTTTATAATCCTGAAACTCTTTTAAAACTGAGAGAGCATGCTGGAGAAAATATTGGGGCAAACTTTGACCCAAGCCATCTGGTATGGCAGGGCATCGATCCGGTTGAGGCCATTAAAAAGCTGGGACGCGAAAATGCAATCTTCCATTTCCATGCAAAGGATACTTACCTGGACAAGGCTAATATACAAATTAATGGGGTGCTTGATACTAAGCATTACAGCAAGGTGCTGGACCGCTCCTGGACATTCCGTTCTGTCGGATATGGCCATGACGAGAAGACATGGAAGGATATCGTAAGTGCATTGCGTGCCGTAGGGTATGATTATGTGCTTTCCATAGAGCATGAAGACATGCTTGCTTCTATCGATGAGGGACTGAGCAAGGCTATATCCTTATTGCAAGGAATTCTATTTAAAGAAAAAGTATCGGAAATGTGGTGGGCATAAGGCCGCGAAACAAGAATCCTATCAAATGGTAGGGTTCTTTTTTTATCAGATAGGAAGTATAACTTTTTTACTTAGACTGATGTCTGGCTCCAGCGCCGAGCCACTCGAGGTCATAAGCGGCCCCCTATCCTGAAGGCGCGGTTTTCTGCGAGGTACGCCTTATGTATGTCAGGGCTGATCAGGACGCTCCCGCCCCGAAAAAATAATAGAATTAATTTTCAAAAAGTTATTGCGTTTGTTTTTGTAATCGTTTACACTTTCAACTAGATACTATGGACTACTACCGGAAGCACTGAGTGAAAGGAAACAAAAGTAATGGTAAGTATTGTAGATGTTGCGAAAAAGGCCAATGTTTCCACCGCTACTGTTTCCAGGGTGATCAATTCTGGAAAGGTTAAGAAAGAAACGAGCGAAAAAGTTTTAGAAGCGATTCAAAAGTTGAACTATCAGCCTAATATGCTGGCAAGACAGCTTAGAAGATTAGAAACGAAGACCATACTTGTCGTTGTTCCGGATATCACCAATACGTTCTTTTCTGGCATACTGCGAGGAATCGAAGCTATTGCAGCTGAGAATGGGTATCAAGTCCTTTTAGGTGATGCTCAAAATGACATACAAAGGGAAAGCAGCTTCTTGGACATATTGCGCCAGAAAAAAGCGGACGGGATGATCCTGCTGACAGCAAGGATAAACGGAGAGCTCATCGATGAGATTGCAAACGAATATCCGGTCGTGCTTGCGTGCGAATATATTGAGGGTTCGCAAATCCCGACAGTATCGGTTGACAACATCAGCAGTGCCCGAAAAGCTACCGATCATTTGATTGAGCTGGGGCATAAAAGAATCGGTTTTATTTCAGGGCCGTTAAATGTAATTGTAGGCCGTGACCGCTTAAAGGGATTCCAGCAGTCGATGGCCCAGAATGGCCTGCCGATAGACCCGCTGTTAGTACAGGAAGGAGACTTTTCCTACGAAAGCGGCTACAACATGATGCTGAAGCTTCTGGCAATAGAAGAGCTTCCGACAGCCGTATTCGCAGCGAGCGACGATATGGCGATGGGGGCAATAAAAGCTATAAAGTCGAGGGGGCTTAACGTGCCGGAGGATATATCTGTAATAGGTTTCGATGATATAAAATTCGCCTCAATCTTCGAGCCAGCCCTGACAACGATGTCGCAGCCAACATTCGAAATTGGAAGCAAGGCCATGACACTGCTTATCAAGATTATTAATTCTGAATGCGTAAGAGAAAAAACTCAATATATTCTTGCTGACAGACTTGTGCTGCGGGAATCAACAAGAAAATTATCTTAAAGTAATTTTTTTAACAACGTGAAGATATCTGAACGTAAAAATGAAAATGTAATGGATTACATTTGGTTTTGGAAAGATATCTTTTTAATATGCTTGAGATGTAACCGATTACATATCTCTTAAGGGAGGTGGTTTCGTTCACCAGCTATTAACCAAGCACCCAAAAGATAGTATAAAGGGAGGGAAAAAATATGAGACTAGGATATCAAACAAATACCTGGGGCGGTGTTGTAGGCCATCCTGCTGGAGTAACTTCGGTCAAGGACCTGTTCTATCTTGCCAATGGTTCTACAGAAGAAGCTCTGACAGATATCAGCAAAGCCGGATATACAGGTTTTGAGCTTTTTGATGGCAACCTCATGCAATACACAAGCCGAAAAGAAGACTTTCAAGCTTTGATGAACGAGAATTCCTTGAAGTTTATAGGGGTGTACTCAGGAGGGAATTTCATTTTCCCCGATATTTTAGAAGAGGAATTACTAAAAATCGAACAAGTTGCCGCGTTTGCAGCTGAGCTTGGAGCAGAGCATTTGGTGGTTGGAGGCGGGGCTATCCGTGCCAATGGCATTCTTGAAAGCGATTACCAAAGTTTAGGGAAAGCACTTGATAAAGTAGTGGATATTGCAAATAAACATGGTCTTATCCCGAGCTACCATCCGCATATGGGTACGATCGTCCAGTCACCGGAACAGCTGGATAAACTGATGCCGCTAACCACTATCAATCTATGTCCTGATACTGCGCATATCGAGGCTGGTGGGGGAGACCCCGTAGAAGTAATAAAAAAATATAGCGACAGAATTAAATATGTCCATTTCAAAGACTATCATAACGATGAATTTGTGCCGCTGGGTGAAGGTCATCAGCGGTTCGATGAAATGATCCGTCTGCTGGATGAAGCGGGATATGATGGCTGGGTTACCGTTGAATTGGACAGCTACCATAACCCGAAGTTGGGTGCAGAAATAAGCAGGAAGTATCTCGCGAAATATGAATCTATCAAACAAAAATAATTGAATGTTCTTAGATGAACAAGGGGGTCAATATGAGAAAGTTTATACTGATGTTCATTTCCGTTTTCATTTTAGCCAGCCTCGCACTTGCTGGCTGCAGCCAGTCTTCCGGATCCGAAGAAAACAAGGATAAGGAAGTAAAAACAGGCAAACCGGCCGAAACTTCAGGTCCGATTACAATCAACCCTGATCTGCCGGGCGATCAGCAAATTCTGAGTAAGGGGCCGCATGGTGAAGAAGCGGTATCTGCAAAGACACTGCAGCTGACCGAGGAAGAAATTGCAAAGGTTAAAGAAGGAAAGTATAAAGCCGCACTTGTTATGCACTATGCAGGTAATGACTGGGCTACTGCACAGATCAATGGATTAAAGGATACATTTAAAAGGATGGGAATTGAAGTAGTGGCAGTAACCGATGCACAATTCAAGGCTGAAAAACAGGTATCTGATATTGAAACGGTTCTGGCGAAAAAGCCTGACATCATCGTCAGTATCCCTGTTGACCCTGTATCAACTGCAGATGCATATAAAAAAGCAGCAGATGCAGGCGTGAAATTGGTATTCATGGATAACGCTCCAAGCGGGCTTGAGGCTGGAAAAGACTATGTCAGCGTAGTTTCTGCCGATAACTATGGAAACGGTGTACAGGCAGCGGATATCATGGCTGAAAAGCTTGGTAAAAAAGGAAAGATCGGCGTTCTCTTCCACGATGCTGACTTCTTTGTAACAAAGCAGCGTACGGATGCATTCGAAGCAACTCTTAAAGAGAAATATCCTGATATGAAAATTGTTGCCCGTGGCGGCATCACCGATCCAAACCAGGGGGAAAAGGTAGCTTCAGGTATGTTAACGAAAAATCCTGACCTTGATGGAATTTTTGCAGTATGGGATGTGCCGGCTGAAGGTGTGTTATCAGCTGTGAGAACCGGAGGAAAAGATGTTGTTGTCACTACAATCGATTTAGGAACAAATGTTGCCGTTGAAATAGCTTCCGATGGTATCATCAAAGGTCTTGGAGCTCAGCTTCCATATGACCAGGGGATTGCAGAGGCAATTCTGGCAGGACAGTCCCTGTTAGGAAAAGAAACTCCGGCATATGTAGCGGTTCCTGCCTTGAAGGTTACTAAGGATAATATCCTTGATGCCTGGAAGCTGGTATATCATGCAGACGCTCCAGATTCCATTCAAAATGCAGCGAAATAAATTTCTGTAAATCAAGAAATTATGAATGTCTTAGGAGGTAAAAGACAATGAAAAAAATTAACATAGGTATGATCGGCGGAGGCTTTATGGGAAAAGCGCATGCGCTCGCATATGCAGGAATGCCGATGTTCTTTTGGCCGGCACCTGCCATCCCATACCGCCATACAGTGGTAGATGTTACCGAGGAGCTCGCTAAGGATGCTTCCCTTCGGCTTGGGTTTGAAAACTACTCAACCGATTGGAGGGAAGTAGTGGAAGATCCGAATATCGATGTAATTGATATTGTTACTCCTAATGACTCGCATGCTGAAATCGCAATTGCAGCTGCTAAAGCTGGTAAGCACATCATTTCTGAAAAACCGCTTGCCAGAACTGCTGAAGAGGCTAAATCCATGCTGGAAGCAGTCGAGGCTGCAGGCGTCAAGCATATGGTAGCGTTCAACTATCGAAGAACACCTGCAGTTGCGCTTGCGAAAAAGTATATCGATGAGGGAAGAATCGGAAAGATCCTTAATTTCCGCGGCACCTATCTGCAGGATTGGTCAGCAGATCCTAACTCACCTTTATCATGGAGATTCCAAAAGAAAATTGCCGGGTCAGGTGCACTGGGAGATATCGGAACACATGTCATAGATTTTGCCCGCTACCTGGTCGGTGAGATTTCAGACGTAAACGCAGTTGCAAAAACCTGGATACCTGAAAGGCCGGTCCAATCTGGAGGGACCGATAAGCTAGGGACTGTCAAAGCTTCAGATGACGTTCCAAGAAGCGCAGTGGATGTGGATGATGAGTTCATGACACTCGTAAAGTTTGAAAATGGGGCGATCGGAAGCATAGAAGCGACCCGCAATGCCTGGGGCCGGAACAACTTCTTGACCTTCGAAATCCATGGTGACAAAGGTTCATTGTATTTCAATTATGAAAACAGGGATGAACTTCAGGTATCTTTCTCTGACGATCCGAGTGATGCGAAGGGCTTCAGGACCGTGTATACCGGACCGGCCACTCCATATGGAGAGGGGTTATGGCCAATTCCTGCACTTGGTATCGGCTACGGGGAAACCAAGATTATTGAAACTTATGATTTTATGAAATCAATCAATGAGGATACTGTTGTGTCACCGAATTTCCAGGATGGCTATCAAATCGCACTGATTTGTGATGCTATATTGGAATCCGCCGAAAAAAGTGAATGGGTGAATATCTCCAAAGTCGGTGCAAAAGTAAATTCATATTAAATTCTATAGGGGCTGCTCATTATGAGTGGCCCCTTCTAAAAAAGAAGGTGACATAGGTGGAACAGCCAATTCTTTCGATGAAAGGCATATCAAAATCGTTTAATGGCATTACGGTATTGGATTCGGTGGATTTTTCCGTGAATAAGGGAGAGGTCCATGCGCTAATGGGAGGAAACGGTGCAGGCAAGTCGACACTGATGAAGATCCTGACGGGAGTGTATACCGCAGACAGCGGTGAAATTACAATCGAAGGCAAGAAGGTTTCAATCAACAACACACAGGACGCAAGGGATAACTATATTTCGATGATTTTTCAGGAATTCAGCTTAATTCCCACATTGACTGTGGCCCAGAATATATTTTTAACCCGGGAATCAAGAGGCCCTCTTGGCTTGCTGAACGATAAGGAAGGTGTGGAAAAAACACGCCGTCTGCTAGAGGAACTGGAAGTGGATATTGATCCAAACGACACGGTAGCCGATCTTGGAGTGGGTTACTGGCAAATGACCGAGATAGCAAAGGCTCTATCCCAGGAAGCAAAAATACTGATCATGGACGAGCCAAGCTCATCATTAACCAAGAAGGAAACAGAAGTACTCTTTTCGTTTATAAATAAACTTAAGCGTAAAGGAATTTCGATCATATATATTTCACACCGCATGGACGAAATCTTCCAGATTTGTGATCGCATTACGATACTGCGGGATGGAAAAAACAAGGTGACGGAGAACATTGCAGATATTAGTTTGGAAGAGGTCATAAGGCACATTGTCGGAGCGGAAATGGATAAGGCCTTTGAGTGGCACGAAAGACCGTATCCAAAGGATTCCAAGCCTGTCCTGGAAGTAAACAATTTGGCATCGGGGACAAAAGTTAATGGGATCAGCTTTAAAGTGTTTCCGGGAGAAATCCTTGGTGTAGCCGGCCTGATGGGCAGCGGAAGGTCAGAGATGGCGCGGGCCATCTTTGGAATCGATTCAAAGGATACCGGAGAGGTTTTCATCAATGGAAGAAACACGAACATTAAAAGCCCGACTGAGGCTGTAAAGTCTGGCCTTGCTCTGATACCTGAAGACAGAAGGGTGCAGGGACTCGTGCTGGAACATAGTGTAAAAGACAATATGATTTTGCCGATTCTGCCAAAGCTCAAAAAGGGATTGTTCGTGGATGAACGCAGGTCGGATGAGATGGCCAGGGAGCTGGTTAAAAAACTTAACGTAAAAACGGATAATATCTTTAAGACATCAGGATTATTATCCGGCGGAAATCAGCAGAAAATCGTGCTGGCCAAATGGCTTGCCAGCGACCCGGATGTCCTGATCCTCGATGAACCGACCATTGGAGTGGACATAGGGGCTAAAACGGAAATCCTTGATATCATTCGGGAGCTCGCTGATGCCGGCAAAGCGATTGTGGTCATTTCCTCAGAGCTGCCTGAATTGCTTGCGGTAAGCGACCGGGTCATTGTCATGCAGGAAGGCAGGATCGTGAAGGAATTAAACAGAAGGGACATTCATACAGAGGAGGATCTTGAACATGCCATCCAGGGATATTAAAGTAAACGACCAGGTAACGATAAAAAATGTTACCGACAGAAAAACTTTTGATTGGCGCAGTTATATTGTTTATATCGCTTTCGTCGGAGTCCTTCTGTATTTCTCAGTCAGTCTCTTCGATGAAGGGTTTTTATCGAGCGACAATATTTTAAATATTGTCCGCCAGACAGCCATGATTACCATTATGGCCATCGCGATGACGTTTGTCATAAGCACAGGAGAGATTGATTTATCAGTCGGCTCGATCACCGCATTATCTTCACTCACTGCCGCTTTGGCAATTCAGGCGGGATATGGTGTGGTCGGAGGTCTTGTTGTAGGATTGGGAACCGGCCTTATTATAGGGCTTATAAACGGCGTGTTGATTACCAAGGTCTCCATTCCTTCCTTCCTTGTTACGCTGGGAATGATGGGGATTGTCAAAGGAATGGCGATGTGGATTACCGATACGGCGCCGGTTCCGATTTTGGACTCTACCTTTAACTTTTTATTTGGTTCTGGCGATATTGGGCCAATCCCTATCTTATTGATCTGGACACTTATTGCAACCATTATCGGGCATATCTTGCTGAGAAAGACAGCCTTCGGAAGACAGACGCTCGCAACAGGCGGAAATGAAAGTGCAGCCAGATTCTCAGGAATCAAAACAGATAAAATCAAGCTGTTCGTTTTCCTCGGAACAGGTCTGATGGCTGGTTTTGCAGGGGTTTTATACGCGGGCCGCATGCATGCAGGACGCTTTACCTTCGGTGAAGGCGACGAATTATCTGTAATAGCTGCTGTTATCCTGGGCGGCACTGCCTTATCCGGAGGAGTTGGTACGGTCATCGGTACAGTGATCGGTTCCCTGATGATGGGTGTTATTAACAACGGGTTAATCATCATGGGACTTGATGTAAGCCAGCAGCAAATCATTCGCGGTTTGATCATCATTCTGGCTGTAGCATTTGGCAGAAGAACATTGAAGAAATAGAATGGCTGTGAATGGGAGGGGGACAATGGAAAAAATCAAAGTGGGCATTATCGGTACGGGCTTTATTGGGCCAACCCATATTGAAGCAGTGAGAAGGCTTGGATTCGTGGAAGTAGCAGCAGTGGCGGGCAGCAGCCTGGAAACCGCTCGGTCAAAAGCCACGGAGCTGGGAATTCCCAAGGCATATGAGGATTATCGTGAAATGTTGAAAGACAGTGAAATCCAGGTAATCCATAATTGTACTCCGAATCATCTTCATTATCCGATAAACAAAGAGGCCATCCTTGCAGGCAAGCATGTGTTATCCGAAAAGCCACTGGCAATGGATCGGACAGAATCAAGAGAGCTGCTGGAACTGGCAAGAAAGCATAGCATTGTACATGGAGTGAATTTTAATTATCGTCAGTATCCAATCATCCAAAACCTGCACTCCATGGTAAAGGGCGGCGAGTTGGGCAAGGTCCATCTGGTTCACGGAAGCTACTTGCAGGACTGGCTGCTGTATGAAACAGACTATAATTGGCGGCTGGATCCTGAGTTTAGCGGAAAATCCAGGACAATTGCAGACATCGGCTCCCATTGGTGCGATCTCGTCCAATTTGTGAGCGGCAAACGAATTACCGAAGTATTCGCGGACCTGGCTACTGTCTTTCCGGTTAGGAAAAAAAGCGTTTCATCTGTATCTACTTTTGGAACAAACGAGGCTGCCGAGGAGCAATATGAAGAAGTGTTTGTGAATACAGAAGACTTTGCATCCGTCCTTGTCCGTTTTGAGGATGGCACAAGGGGATCATTTACTGTATCACAGGTCAGCGCAGGACGAAAAAACAGGCTCTGCTTTGAAATTGCGGGAGGGAAATCTTCAGCATCCTGGAATCAGGAAGAACCGGAAAAATTATGGCTTGGCCATCGGGACAAGCCCAACCAGGTACTTCTTGCAGATCCGGCATTGTTCACAGAAGAGGCCCGTCCCTCCATCCACCATCCCGGCGGCCACAATGAAGGCTGGCCTGATGCGCTGAAAAATATGATGCTCAATTTCTATTCATATATTCGCGACGGAAAAGACCCGTTGCAGGATAAACCCAACTTTGCAACATTCGAAGACGGCCATGTGTCGATGTGTATTACAGATGCGATATTGGAGAGCAATGAGCGGGAAAGATGGGTGAAGGTGAAATTGGATTGATACGAACCTGCAGGGCGGAGAAAGAACGGGTGGCTGCGAGGGGTATATAAAAAGTATGTTTAAGCTATTAAAAAATTCCCCTTGGACTTGTGTTCTCAGGGGATTTTTTTACGGTATTAGTCTGATTGCAACCAGGAATTTTTGCTTGATTGTTCACACTGAAAATATGAAAACACATGTACATAACTCATGCAAAAATTCCAGCCCTGATTAAGCTTGGTGTTGATAAATGCCAGAAAATCTTTTGCACCATTGGTAAGTTTAAAACATTCTGTTTCACCAGATGCAGGGGGCACAGACCCTCAAACAATTTATAACACAATTCATCAGGGCCGACCCGGGATCCGTGTCACCGACACAGATATGATACTAGTCTAGAAGGCTTTTTTATCGGTCATACTTGTCAATGCTATTTCTCCATTATTATATATATTCAGTCTATCAAAACTTCCATGTCTTTCTTGGACACATAAAAGTGCGATACAGCCAAGAATGCTTGGAATGGCGAAGGTCATAAACGCACTTTGCGGTTCCAGGCTGGTTGAAAGAAGAAGCCCTATGACAAGCGGGGCTATGATTGCACCAATCCTGCCTACCCCGACGGCTACGCCAACTCCAGTCGAACGCATCTCCTTCGGATAAAACTCAGAAATATAGGGATTTGCAAGGTTTTGCGTTCCTCCTGTGCAGGCACCGCCAATGGCAATGAGCACATACAGCAGCAATGAATTGGACGTCATGCTGAGTGCAACAAAGCATATGGCACCAAGCAAATACAAAGAGATAAGTACTTTCCGATGGCCGATTCGATCAACTAAATAACCGCCCAGCAAAGAGCCGACGATTTGCCCGATCCCTAAGACAAGACTGAACGAGAGGCTGGAGGTCAATCCATAGCCGGACTGCTGCATGATTTTTGGCAGCCAAGTATTTAATCCATATATCATCAGCAGACAGCTAAATACCATGATCCAGAATGCGAATGTACTGACGGCGCGGTTATTTGAAAACAACTTTTTGCCTTGAAAGCCTTTCGCACTTTCTTTCGCACTTGCATATTCAAAGTCATCTGTTTCTTTGTAATTTCCTTTTGGATTCACTAGATTCAAAATTTTTGCCAGTTGGTCTCCCTGTTTACGAAGAATATAATAAGATAGAGATTCAGGAAATTTTTTCAGGAATATCGGCAATGTGAAAAGCGGGATGATTCCTAGCCAGTATAAAAATCTCCAACCTAATTCCTCCATAATGTACATCCCGATAAGTGAAGCAAGAATTCCTCCAACTGAATAGCCGCAATACATGCTCGCAACTATAAGAGCCCTGTTTTTTTTAGGGGAATATTCCGTCATAAGAGAAATAACGTTTGGCATAAGCCCGCCCATCCCCAGGGCAGCTATGAAGCGCATGATCGTGAAAATAGTTATGGTTGGTGCCAGGCCGGCAAACAGCGAAAACACGCTGAATAATAACATGCAAATAGCCAAAACTTTTTTGCGGCCAACGATATCGGCCAGCGGGCCAAATACAAAAGCGCCCACCATCATTCCTATCAGTGTATAACTGCCGACAGCCCCGGCCTCCACAATTGATAAACCGAAATCCTCCATCATCAACGGCAGTCCTACTCCGTACATGGCAATATCAAAACCATCGAATGCAATCGCATACAGACACCATAAAAAAACCAATAAATGAAACTTATTGAACTTACTCGCTGCCATTACTTCAGCAGCATTAATTTTGCGTTGTTGAGGTCTTTCTGCTTTGGTAGTCATAGATTGCTCTCCCTTGCTTTGCAGTTTTTTGTATCATAGCATGGCAACAATGCTATAAAGTAACTGTTAATTTCGATAGTCAGTTATAGTTAAAAGCTATAGCACCGTTTTGCGAAACCCATGTTTGCTTTAATTCCCCCAGCACCACTTTAGAAGATGGACAAAAACGAATGAGGATGAAAACAAGAAGGTCTGGGAAACCTTCATGTGTTTGATATTCAAGTCCAGAATGAATAAAATGGGAGGAGGATATGAAGCGATAGAGGATATGAAGGCTGGTAATTACACTGCAGAGCGTTTATCCTATCATGGAATCAATAGCTAAAATCATCAGGACCAAAACAATGTATGCAGTTCAGGCTGCAGGAGGTTAATTAATGGAAAATAATGATATATTAATTCGATTAAGATATGCAATGGATATAAAAGATGTGGATATGGCTGAAATTTTTAAGCTGGGCGGTATTGAAGTGACGAAAGAAGAAGTGAGGCATATGCTCATAAAATCCAATGACGATGATCCGGAAAATGAAGACCAAATCAAAGTGAATAATAAGAAGCTGGAGTCATTTTTACATGGCTTCATTACTTTCAAAAGAGGGAAACAGGAGCCGAAAACAGGACAAGCTGTCGCACCAGCAGTCTCCAGCAATGAAAGCATCAATAATCTTCTGCTTAAGAAGGTCAAAATAGCGCTGGCTTTAACCAGGGAGGATATGCTTGATATCTTCGAAAAAGCAGGAGTGAGGATATCAAAAGGGGAATTAAGCGCATTATTAAGAAAAGCAGACCATAAGAATTATAAAGAATGCGGAGATAAGTTTGCGAGGAATTTTTTAAAGGGTCTAACGATAAAATACAGGGGATAAGGGCATACTCCGGGTGATTAGATGATACACACATACGCAGGGGAAACCATTTCTTTTGATGTTATATACAAAAAGCGGAAGTCCGCAGGAGTGTATATCGATGTTTATGGAAATGTTGAAGTCAGGGTACCCAAAGGCACGCCTAAGGAATATGTGCTTAAGTTATTAGAGGAAAAATGGGATTGGATCCAGCAGCATTCAAAGGAAATGAAAGACAGAATGCTTGGACCGCAGCAGAAGGTCTATGAGCACGGGCAAAGCTTTCTATATTTAGGAAACACATATCCGATACAATTGTTTCATGATATGAATCTAGCACAAGAATATGCAGTGTTCGAACAAGAGGCGCTGCATATATATGTCAAAGAGTTAGACGATGAAAGAATAAAACAGGCGTTGAAACGATTTTACTATCAACAGTGTAAGGCACTGGTAGAAAAGAGTATCCAGTCCTATCAAAGCAACTTTAAAACAAAACCTCGTGCCATCCGGATTACTGACAGTAAAACAAACTGGGGAACCTGTGATTCCAAGCTGCAGTTAACCTTTAATTGGAAGCTGGCCATGGCTCCTAAGAACGTTATTGATTATGTGGTCGTTCACGAAATGTGCCATATGGTTCACCTGAATCATGACCGATCTTTTTGGCGGCTTGTAGGAAAAATCATGCCGGATTACAAGGAAAGCGAAAATTGGCTGGCATTATCGAGCTGGAAGATGACTTTGTAGTATTTTGAATTGATTTGGGAATCTGGACGAAACGAATGCCGAAATAGAGCTAGCGAAGGGATTTTGATATGGCTGATGAAGTCCAGAAAACAGAACAGATTCGGGAAAGGGATCTCCATAAGTCTATGAAGATAAGAAAGCAGAAATAAGCAGGCAAAGAGATCTTCATTAAGGTGATGCAGATGAGAAAGCATTAATAGAGAAGGGAAAGGGTCCTTCATAAGTGTGATGTGTCTCCTTAGCAGGGATAGAGCACGGAAAAGATCCTTCATAAGGTTGATGCAGGACCATTAGCAGAGATAGGCTGTGAAAAGGTCCTTCATAAGGGCAGTGAAGTAAAGAATCGAAAACTGGGTCGTAAAAAGGCTGTTCATACGAAGCACTCTTTTTCAGTATTTGTTTCATCACCACACAGCTTGTTTATCCTGTTAAGGCTGTTTCAATCTCAATTCTTCGTTCGACGTGTTCCATATTTCTATACTGTTCTTTTATCATCGAACTGGCCTTCTTTTTGGCACCGTTTGATTTTTGGTGAATCTCTGCTAAAAAAGTTTAAAGAAGGACACTTTTTCATTGAATTCAGAAACTAAATTAGGCTCTTGAGCCAAAAACATAATTTCATAGACTGAATGCTGGTGTGGGAGCCGAAATATATGGTGTTATGCTCGAACTCTGGGTCTTTATGCTCGAAATTACTGGATTTATGCTCGACCTCACAGCTTTTATGCTCGAATTATCGAAATCATGCTCGAACTCCACCTGCCAAAACGGCTGTACTGACTGATTGTGGGAATGCTTTTTTATGTATTATGCTTTAAACCACTCTTTGTGTTGATGAACCATATTTATGTTATTTACAAAATTATGCAAAGATGAGATAATTAAGGAAATTTTGGAGGAGGGAAGTAAGTTTATGATGCCAACTAATTGCTAATATTAATTTTTTAAAAAATTAATATGGGTTTTCGTAATGAGTGTTAGTGCCTAGTTTTAATAGGTTTATTTGTTATGCTCTTTATGGAATAACGGCAATTTAGAAGGTAACTTACTTACTGAATCGAGATTATAATTTATTCGGATGTTTCATGTGAAATATTCCGACTAGGCATTGGCATAAGGGGATCGGTTGTTAAACGTGAACGTTTTTGCCTGGGCTTGCTTGCTATAAATTATATTCATGCGCATACAGACCGTAAGAAGCGACTATCTTCTTGCGGTCTTTTTGATTTTAGATCAGCAAAAGTATTTGAGTTTAAGAGGAGTTTATCATACGCCTATACGTCTACTGGGGTAATCCGTAATAACTATGATGGACGCATGACGTTGAGTTTTTATCATTCAGTTTCAGTTATAGCTGACCAGCTGCCTGGCAGTTTGGTCCGGCGTCCTTCCTCACACGCACTTTTGCTTTTGTGATCGTAATAGCCTTCTGTAGCCAGTCCATAAATGCATAACTTTCCACTATGATGAAAGAGGGGAGTTTTATGTTCGAGTTAAGGGTACATGCTCTAAAAAAATATATGGATGCAACGCTGGTTCTTAAAAATATTAACTTTGAAGTGTTCGAAGGGGATAAGGTCGGAATCGTGGGTGCAAATGGAAGCGGAAAAAGCACGATCCTCAAGTTGATTGCGGGGATAGAACCGATGCATTACTATCCGGGTTACCCGCAAACGTCAAGCCCAGGGTATGATGAAGGTCTGATTCATATGCCGCGAGGAGCGACGGCTGCCTATCTTGAGCAAATGCCAGACTATCCAAAGGGCTTACAGGTCATTGATGTGCTGAGCCTTGCCTTTGAGGAGATTGACGGCATTGAGAGTCAGATGCGTGAGCTAGAGGAAAACATGAAAACACGGGAAGATGCGGCACTGGAAAAAGCGCTGCAGAAATACAGCGATTTGGTTCAATTATATGAAGTGAAGGGCGGGTACGACCGGGAAGAAAAGCTGGGCCGGGTCTGCACAGGACTGAAGTTTAATGAAGCCTTTTTGAGAAGGGATTTTGATTTATTGAGCGGCGGCGAAAAAACCACGGTCGGTCTAGCGAAGCTCCTCATTCATAATCCAGACATCCTGCTGCTCGATGAACCTACCAACCATTTGGATATGGATTCCATAGAATGGCTTGAGGGCTATCTTAAGAACTATAAGGGAATCGTCATCATCGTCTCCCATGATCGATATTTTCTTGATAATGTCGTAACGAAAATCGTGGAAGTAGAGGATATGGAATCAATCAGCTACAAGGGAAACTATTCATCCTATGTCAGCCAAAAAGAAGAAAATATGCGGATTCAATATGAGCATTTCCGTGAGCAGCAAAAGAAGATCAATAACATGGAAAAGACCGTCATGAGTCTGAGGGATTGGGCGATGAGGGCCGATAATAACAAATTCTTCAGAAGAGCCGCCAGCATCCAAAAAAAGCTCGACAAAATGGAGCGGATCGACAACCCCGTTTTTGAGAAGCGGAATATGAGGCTGGATTTCAAAGCCGCTCAGCGATCCGGCAATGAGACCATCAAGGCGGTCGGCGTTTCCAAAAGCTATGAAGATAAAGTTATTTTACAGAATGCCGATGCCATGATTCTCTATGGAGAAAGAGTGGGGCTGATCGGTCCCAATGGGAGCGGCAAAACCACCTTCCTGAAGATGCTTTTAGGAGAGGAGCATCCGGACAGTGGTGCAGTGGAACTCGGGGCTAATGTGTTGGCTGCCTATTTACCCCAGAACATTACGTTTGAAAATGAGGAGCAGACGGTGTTGGAGGCATTTAGGGAAGGTATTTCCCTGCCGGAAGGAAAAGCTCGTGAATATCTGTCGAAGTTCATGTTTTACAAAAAGAGTGTCTTTAAAAAGGCAGGGAATTTGTCAGGAGGAGAGAGAATCCGGCTGAAGCTTGCCATGCTGTTATACCAGGATATTAATTTATTGATACTTGACGAGCCGACCAACCATCTTGATATCGATTCCATCGAAACGCTCGAGGAAGCTCTCGAGGACTTTAAAGGAACGATTTTCTTCATATCTCATGACCGATATTTTATAAATAAAATCGGTGAAAGAGTCATCGCGCTTGAGGACCATTCCTTGAAGAGCTATCCCGGAAATTACGATTATTATAAAAATGTTAAAAAAGAGGCAAGCGTCCAGGAGACGATACCGCCGGTGAGTAATCGTCAACAAGGTAAGAAACAAAGAAATAGACAGGAAGGGGTCAATAGGGAAGCGGAAAAGGAGAAAGCTCTCGCAAGAATCGAAGGCCTAGAACATGAAATAAAGGAAATAGATGCGGAGATGGCTGGCGAGCAAATGGATTATGAAGAACTAAATAAGCTGTACCGAAGGAAGGAACGTTTAAATCATGAACTGGAGGCTGCCTTGGAGTTATGGTTGAGTTTTAGTAATTAAGATTTTGGTTAAAAGGCAGTCGGAAGTATTCCAGTCTGCCTTTTTTTCATCTAAATGCCATTGAGAAAATGCTAGACTAGGCCTTTTCAAGTAAGTAAAGATAGCATAAAAAAATCGACAACATGCAAAAAATTTGTTGCAAAGTCCTTTGAAAATGACCTCCTAAATTCTGGTATGATGAAACAGGAAGGAAGTGGATGCCATGAAAAAACAACAAGCGGATTTTCTTGGGCTATCAGGGGAATATCACAAAGTCGCTGAACAAAAGGTGCTTATATCTAAGGTTGTTCTCGATAAGATGAAAGAACAGGGACTGACGATTCCAGAAGTAGCATCGAGCATTGAATCCGTGGATGAAGAAGATATCAAACATATTTTAATGGGACAAAACTATGAACTTGATACATTGCTACGGTTGACCAATCATTTAAGCATTGAATTTAATATAGAGTAATTACTTCTGCTACTGATTCGGGACCATTTAGGGTGCTCCCATATAAACAATATAGCCAGTGGTGAGGGTTTGGGAGAATGAATAGTCATCCTAATGCGTGTACTAGCAAAAATAAAATAAGTGTCAGTGTTAAATCTAGTAAATAATGGTGGAGCTGATTTGGATGCAAATGCTCATAACCAATATCTTTCTTTCAAGAAGCATAAGATAAGTCTTATGCTTCTTCTTGTTTTTTGAATAAATTCGGTTTCAAATTGAGAGATTTTCACACGGTGAGAGTTAATCATGTCTTGGATTGGAGTAAGCCATTGGTTTTAGCTGAAAATATCGTAATGAATAAATCTCGAATATGAGGTATAGTAAAATAAATTGGTATATATATGAAGTAATACTTGGAAATTTCATGTCGACATCATACGAAATCCAGGAGGAATGATTAAATGGAGATAGGAATCAGTACATTTGTAGAAACAACGCCGGATGTGAGAACAGGGGAGGTAGTGAGCCATGCCCAGCGATTGCGTGAAGTCGTCGAGGAAATTGTGCTTGCAGACCAAGTCGGATTGGATGTATTCGGGGTTGGGGAGCATCATCGCGAGGATTTTGCCGCATCCTCTCCAGCTGTTGTGCTGGCTGCTGCAGCGGCCCAGACGAAACGTATCCGGCTGACTAGTGCGGTGACCGTACTTTCCTCTGCGGATCCAGTCCGCGTATTCCAGGATTTCGCCACGCTTGATGGCATTTCGAATGGGCGCGCTGAAATCATGGCTGGCCGCGGTTCATTCATTGAGTCGTTTCCGCTGTTTGGCTACGATTTACAGGACTATGATGAGCTTTTTGAAGAGAAGCTGGAATTGCTGCTGCAATTGCAAAAGTCCGAATACGTGACCTGGTCAGGTAAACACCGGCCGGCCATTAACAATCGCGGAGTGTATCCGCGTCCAGTGCAGGATCCGCTGCCAATATGGATCGGAAGCGGCGGCAACAGCCAGTCGGTCGTCCGCGCAGGACTGCTCGGACTTCCATTGGTCTTGGCCATCATAGGAGGACGTCCAGTCCAATTCGCTTCACTTGTTAAGTTATATCAACGAGCGGCGGCCCAAGCTGGCCATGATCTATCCAAATTGCCGGTTGCGTCCCATTCACACGGCTTCATTGCCGAGGACGACGAAACTGCTGCAGAGAAGTTTTTCCCTCCTACTCAACAGGTCATGAATGTGCTGGGAAGAGAACGAGGCTGGGGCCATTATGACCGGGCGGCATTCGATGCTGCACGGAGCTTTGAAGGTGCACTATATGTCGGTAATCCAGAAACCGTGGCTCAAAAGATCATTCACCTTCGAAAGAATGTTGGCGTCACACGGTTTATGCTGCATGTACCGGTTGGCAGCATGCCGCATGCGGATGTCATGAGAGCAATTGAGCTATTGGGGAAAGAAGTGGCCCCGATCGTTCGTGAAGAAGTAGCCAAATGGGAAGCGGAGCAGTAAACGAATCACCCACTATGCAAATTGTGTTGTCAGGAAGAAAGACAACAGACATTATTCCATAAAAATATCTAACTACTAGAAGACCGGCAATATCTATAACCATGGAGAAGTATGAATAATCAAAGGGCACCTGAAAATTTGTTTTATACATACCCCCATAATACATTTTGTTTCGTTCGTATTGTGTGAGTACGACCATATCAAAAAATATGAGGGGAACTATATGAAAAAAGCAACCAAGGGAGCCCTTGCCATGGTAGTAGCGGGAGCAGTTACGTTTTCTATCAGCAGCGCCCTGTTAGTGGATCCAATTCCCAAAAAAATAATAGAAGAAAATACTTTAATCAGGTCTGGGGACCAAGAGAAAACGGCTGTAAACAAACAAGCGGAAAAACCGGTAGCAGAACGAACGTACATAAATAAAATGAAAGCCGGTGCGAACGTGCTTTCTGAGGATAAGAGTCTGGAAAAGACAAGCAAGGCTAATGTAGCTGCTCCAGCTGTTAAACGAAATACGGAAACGTTCAGCAAAAATAATAATACAATAATCCGTACAAGTGAGAAGATCAACAAAACGTCTTCAAAAACAACTTTGGCTGCAAGCGGCACAAAAGCACGAACCACAGTGACTGTCTCCAGCGCGACGGGTACCCGCCCAACAAATACAGCCTCAGCGCCTGCTTCAAAATTGATGCCTGCTACTAGCACAAAGGCACCAACGACGACGGCTTCATCAAAGCCGACCGGCACCAATAAAACCAGCACAGCTGCAGCGCCTACTTCAAAACCGGCGCCTTCGGCCAGCACAAAAGCTCCAGTAACGACAACTGCATCGAAGCCGACCAGCGCGAAAACGACCAATACAAAACCAACCCTTGCTGCAAAGAAGGCTGCAGCTGCCCCGAAAGGAAATGCTGATAAAAGTACAACCCCAGCCGCAGCAAACCGAGGACAGCAAGTTTCGCAAGCCGCCAAAGAAAAAGCCGCCAACAAACCGGATAAAGAAGAAAATAACGGAAAGAAAATGTAGAGATATCAAAAGGGCCACCAAATGCAGGTGACCCTTTTTCTATAACGAATTTAGGTACTATCTAAAAGGCCTTCCTAAAAAGGGAAGACCTGTACAAGTCATGCAGATTCCTTGATATCCATAATTGAGTTTTCCTGAGTAACGTTCCCTTTTCGTTTTAGTTTACCCCAGCCAACTGTTACTCCTTTTACCGCCGAGATAATCGATTTTATCACCACATAAGTCATAAGCTGTTTGTACAGGATTCGCTGCAAAAACAATGAAACAAGTGGTCTGGGACTTTCTCTCTCCAATCGGAACGCATATAGGGAAGTAAAGAAATCGAGCAAGTAGAAAAGAATAAATCCAATGGCTGCTTTTCCAGGACTTGCCGTAAACAGGGCAATAACAAACAATATATCCGCAATAGGCGATATGGTTTGATAAATATATTGGAAAAGCCACATGTTTGGCAGGGCGATATACCCTAAGGAGTGATGCTTTCTATTGAATAAAGCTTCGCGATGCTTCCATAAGCATTGCAATGTCCCATAAACCCATCGGTAACGCTGTTTTGCCAGACTTTTAATATCCTCCGGCACTTCCGTAAAGGCATAAGCCTTTTCTTCGAATTCGATCTTTTTCCCGTTCCGTAACAGCGTAAGGGTGATATCCGTATCCTCTGCCAATGTATCTTCTTTATAGTATCCGGCTTCAACTACAGCCGTCTTTCTCCAGGCTCCGATTGCGCCTGGTACAACCGTAATGCAATTGAGGGCTGCAAAGGCCCTTCTCTCCAGGTTAAAGCCTGTCACGTATTCGATATGCTGCCAGTTTGTAAGGAGGTTCCCTTTATTGCCGACCTTTACATTTCCGGAAACAGCAGCAACTTCTTCATTTTTAAAATGGCTTACAAGCAATGAAATGGCATTCTCAGCGATTAGTGTATCCGCGTCAAGAGCGACAATGATTTCCCCCTTGGCTTCTTTAAAACCAAGATTAACAGCGGAAGATTTTCCCCCATTGGGTTTTTTTATCAATCGTACGAGAGGGTGGTTAGCATAAGTTTCTTGAACCGCCTCAGCAGTACCATCCTTTGATCCATCATCGACAATCAGTATCTCGAAGTTTGAGTAGTCGCTCGATAAAATAGAATCAACGGTCTTGCAGATAACTTTTTCTTCGTTATAAGCAGCGATCACCACACTTACAATAGGTGTATAATCAGGGTCGATTTCGGTTTCTTTATACTGTTTTACCTGTCTTCTAGAAAGGAAAACAAAAAGAATCAGCCGCAGGATGCCCAAAGCGATAGCTGAGTAGAACAGGAAGCTTAACCCAAAATGCCAGCCTTTCAAAAGCTTGAATACAGCCTTGTCATACACAAAATAAGGGCTGTCCTTTTCTGCCGGCGGCATAATCTGTTTACCATTTTTTTCGATTAGGTCGGCAACGGTCGTAAATGTGTAACCGCGTTTTTTCAGTTCTTTAATAACAATAGGCAGTGCTTTTACAGTATTGGACCGGTCACCGCCGGCATCGTGAAATAAAATCACATTACCTTCAGGAAGCTGGGCCAATACCCTATTCACAATTTCTTTGCTGGAAGGTTTCTGCCAATCGTCAGAATCGATTAATTCGCCGACCATGGTATACCCCATATCCTCGGCTTGTAAAACGGGAAGCTGTTCACGCCGTGTACCAAGCTCCGGATCGGCTGCATACGTAGGACGGAAAAGGGTCATCGAATGTCCTGTCATTTCCTGAAATAACCGCTGATTGGCATTTAGCTCCATTTTCATTTGTAATGGTGTAATGGAAGTCACATCAGGATGCGTAAACGTATGGTTCCCAATTTCGTGGCCTTCCTTATGCATCCTTTTAATGATTTCTGGATTCAGTAAAGCATTCTGTCCGACTATAAAGAAGGTACCTTTGGTATCATTCTTTTTCAAAATATCCAATATTTGAGGGGTGAATGTTGGATCCGGGCCATCATCAAAGGAAAGCACAACTTCCTTCGTCTTGGATTTGCCATACCGGGCAACCTCAAGAGGCTTGGGCAGCTGTACATAGGTTTCGGTCTGTATCATTCCATGTGCACCCAGTTGGACAGTTCTTTTCCCTTTTTCTGATCGAGATAAGATCTTTAAAATCTCTCCGTCCCCTCTATAATGCACAGCCTCAGGGCTGCCAAGCGTTTTAAGGACATCGGATGGATTCTGCATTTCCTTCGGTTTATTGATGTAACTCCAGATAGAAGGATCCTCAGAACCGAGACGCCAGACTGCTATTCCGGTCGATTCGCTATCTATCGCCAGCCTCATTTGGTTATAGAATGTAGCAGCATCTAAAAACCACACAACATGGTTTGTTTCGTTTCGTTTATATCGTATATAAGGGTTCCCCGTTTGTTCATTCCAATGGACCTTGAGGCTGGAAGTGTTTCCTAAAGCCATGATATCAGGAAATGTCATCGCAGCTGCGGGTTTGGTCGAGTTTTCTTCCCAGTCATAGCCATAGCTTCCCAAGCTAACAATCAATTTTTCCGCAGGGATGTTAAGTTGGGCTAAGTTCTCTTTTACCCAACCAGCTGAAGCTACAGGTCCAGGTGTGCTCAAGGCGTGGTGCTGGTCATAAAGCATGACAATCATTCGGTCAGTGCTGGCCGCTAAAGAAGGATAGTCAAAACTATCATTGTTCGGCGGAACGTCCACGGTGACCATGAGGCCATGCTGGTGAAACGCCTTATATACCTTAGCCATAAAATCAGTGAAATTATCTTTGTCCTTTGGATTGATTTCTTCAAAGTCAATGTTAATGCCATCAAAGTCATTTTCCCTCACATGAGCCAGCATATCTTGAATAAAATGATCCTCTGCGCCGGGAACAGTAAACAACTGGTGCAGCAGGTCGCCATCCCATTTATTATTAATAAAATTAGTGACCAATGGAAGAATCTTCACATCATGAGCTTTTGCCTCTCTGACGATGGAGGTGTCCTTGCTGGATTTTAGGCTTAGACCTGGAGTAAGCTGCAGCCATTCCGGAACTAATGTTGTAATGGAATCTACATTCTTTTTGAATGAACTTTTGCTGTTTTCGTCCCAATTAACGTAAAAACCATACACTTCTTGTTTAGTCGTTATTTGTTCTTTATTCAATAAACCCATAGTTCTTGGAACAACATGGGGCGTATCCGCCTTTTGAAGCTGTGAAGCAAGCTCCTTTTCAGTGAAACTATCATGTATCGGCTCAATCCCGCTTGTTGTGTTGCTTTTATTCATTTGAAGCTCAGGAAATTCTGGATTCGTATTCAGACTTTGAATAAAGAAAGCCGCTACTAAAACGATTAAGGCAACAAACCCTGCACCCATTCGTTTGATAATGGCCCAGCGTCTTTTCGCAGGATCAAGGAATACATGTTCCTGGTTTGCCTGCGACTTTTTCAGCCCTAGATTGTAAAACCAGTGGAAGAAAAAATAACAGATCAGGCCAATCAAGCCTCCGAACACCCCTGAAGCAACGGTCTGTGAAGATTGCAGATTCGTTATAATGGATGATAACAGGCCGTACTCTTCAAATGACCCTATGTCCAGATAAGGCAGATTACGAATTTTAGGAATAAAAATAGTAATCCACGTTCCCAGGAATAAGGCGATAATATTAAGACGAAATATAAGTGAAAAAACAAACAATAATGGAATTCTTACACTATCTAAAGGCAAAAAGGCCAGAAAAAACCCAACTGTACTTGCCACTGCTCCGGCATTGCCAGTGACAGGTGCAAATAAGGCTCTGACAATCCACCTAAAAACACGATTCAAAATAGCTTCCTCCCCACACGTGTAATGTCGTCGAAAAGTATGTAACTGGATTTTTATAGAGTAATCTATACATAAATAATCTGCGTAGCTGAAAGTCCCGATTTCGACATAAAAATGACTACCAACAAAAACTTAGGCGCTCTTGTTCAAATTCTGGGGGTAGGCGAAATAATATCTTCTTTTTTCTAATGGAAATTGAGGATAATTAAGTAAAAATGAATTGATGTAGAGCTGATTCGATTTTTGAAACCTCTTGCCAAAACAATGAAAAAACGCATTGTGAATATTCTGATAAAGTTTTAAAATGAGAGATGAATTAATAGGGAGAGAAGGATTGCAGCATGTGGATCGCCGCAGCATTGGTCACAACCTTAAGCTTTGGAATGAATAATACGATTTTTAAATGGAGTACGGGGCATGGCCTTTCAAAAGTACATATTCAGTTTTACTTTTATGTAACAGCTTTTATGCTTACGCTTGGTTACGGAATTTCGGTCGGGGCTTTACGATTTAACTACCTGGCTATGATTCTTGGCGGACTGATTGGGATTTTAAATGCCAATGGCAATATTCAAATGTCCAAGGCATTTGAAAAAGGTCCTGCCAGTCTCACGTCGCCACTGGTAGGAGCGAATGCCATTTTTCCAATCCTTGGGGCAGCCATGATATTTCATGAAAATATCACCCTTCTTCAGTGGGTTGGAATTACGGTGATTCTAGGCTCCGCCCTTATGATTCAATATTCACCGGGAACAAACCGACGCATAGAATATGGCCCATGGATCTTCCGGGTGCTTTTAGCCATTCTATCATTCGGCGTTCTGGGAATTTTAATGAAGACTACTTCGTATTTGGAGATCAGTTCACTTAATACCCTGATTTGTATGTATGGAGGCGGAAGCTTGTATTTGGGGCTAGCGAGCTTCAGGGAAAAGGAAAACTGGAAACGGTCCGAACTAAATGTCGGGTCACTGGTCGGATTGGTGAGTGTCATTGGGTACAGCTGCTATTTCTACGCCCTGCAGGAAGGGGCTGCTAGCATTATCTTTCCGATCGTCAGTTTGAATTGCCTGGTGGTGATTTTGGCAGGATGCTGGGTCTTTAAGGAAAAATTAAAACCATATCAGCTTGTTGGGATTTTCTCGGCGCTTCTTGGCATTATTTTTACGAAAATATAATGATAAATGCTAACAAGGCTTTTATTTTATTTGAGCAGATATAAAAAAGAATAGACTTTCAGGAGAAGTGTGGTTTTTCACTTCTCTTTTTATTTTAGTGGAAAATTAATGGAGGTGAAAAACAAGTAATTGCCGAAGCCTTTGCCATTAAGATAAATCCTCCTTCAATTCCCACTTAAGTAGTGCTGGTAAATAATAGACTTGGTGAAACTCTGTTTACCATTACTATATCAGAATATTATACTAGGGCTGGAATACTAGTAGGGGGATTATTTAAATGATAAAATTAACTCCACGTCTGAGGGCGCTGGGTAAATTAGCGATGGCCAGTGTCTTCGTCTCATGCCTTCTTCTTGCACCTGAGAAAGGCCATGCAGCAACTAATTTAAGACTCTTAAAGACTACAACTTTATATGATAGTGCCACAACCAGAAGTAAATCGGCAGGAAGGCTTTCCCCCCAGACGGTGACTGTATTGAAGCAAAAAGGGTCCTGGTACCAAATCAAGACCTCTATCGGTCCAAAATGGGTCTTTGTTGCACCTAGGCCTACAGTTACAAAGCCCGATGGAACAAAAACAGTGAACATGAAGGTTAAACTGCGTAGCCGCACGGCTGCTTATAATGCACCAGTCAAATCTTCACGGCCGGTAACGTATTTCTCTCCCCAGACCGTTAAAGCAGTTGGAGAGTATCAGGAATGGTTCTTGATTTCAACCAGCGTCGGCCCCAAGTGGATTCATAAAGGAACCACTGATAAATCCAATGCTGCCGTCAACAAGAATCAATCCGTAACCATGCCGTCGGATATGAAAAAACTCAATGAGACAGTCAGGCTGGTCAGCCGTACTGCAGCATACAACTCGCCATCCAAATCAGCTCCTATTGTCAGCTTTTTTGGGGTCCAATCTGTAAAGGCGATAGGTGTTTATCACGATTGGCTGCTGATTTCCACAGGTATAGGACCGAAGTGGATACATATGGAAACTACGTCCAAGTGGACTAAAACCTCGCTTGGGAACACATCGGTCATTGCCCATGGCTTTGGGGGTATTGGCGGCTATCGTGTCCTCAATACGATCGATGCATTGCATTACAATTATGGCCGAGGAGTTCGTGTGTTTGAGGTTGACTTGATCATGACTTCAGATAATCGGCTTGTAGCAAGGCATGACTGGAACGCAAACCATTATGCTTTCCTTGGGCAAAAGCATCCAGCGGTCGCCGGTCCGATTCCGTATTCGGAAGTAATGTCGCTCAAGATCCACGGGAAATATAAATCAACCTCTTTTGAGGACATCCTTGCTGCCATGCAGAAGTATCCTGATATCATGATCGTGACGGATACAAAGCTGGGGGACAGGGCAAGTACAGAAAAAGCATTTTCCTATCTGGTTAAGAAGACAAAAGCGGTGAATCCTGCCTTGTTATCACGGATTGTACCGCAAATATATAATCAGCCGATGCTCGGTTACATCAACAAATACCATCGTTTTGACCATGTTATTTATACCTTGTACCAGGAGTCACGCAATTTATCTGAAACTAATATCATTAATTTTTCCAAAAAGAATGGGATCGATGCAGTGACATATCCTGATACGAGATACAAATTTTATGGTGCGGATTTTGCGAAGAAGTTAAACACTGAGGGATTAAGCAGCTTTGTTCATACGATTAATGATGAAAAATTAGCGGCTACATTTAAAAAAGATGGAATTACCGGTGTATATACTGATTACCTTTTGTTTGATGGGATCAAGTATGTCCGTTGAAAATTAAAGGGATTTTATAAAAGAGGTTCTCCAGTTTGTATCAATGCAAACTTGGGGAGTCTCTTTTTTATATGGGTGTTGTAGTTATGCTATTACGCATTTAAGCCTTGGTTTATATTTATCGCTGATGGGAAGAACATGGGGTAGACACATGATCATAGGAGGTATGCGATATGTACAAAACGATTTTCATTACCGGTGCAGGAAGCGGGCTTGGAAAAGGAGCGGCAATCGGTCTTGCAAAGAAAGGCTACCGAGTGATCGCAACTACGGAAATAACATCCCAACAGACGGATCTTATGCGGGAGGCGCGTGACCAGGGGCTCGACATGGAGGTATTCAAAATGGATATCACTAACCCGCGGGATCTAGAACAGATGGAAAACTATGATTTTGATGTGTTTGTGGCGAATGCTGCCATCAATGAAGGAGGACCGCTCGCGGAGGTGCCGATGGACCGGTTTCGTGCACTGTTTGAGGTAAATGTTTTTGCCACGTTAGAAACGGTTCAAATTGCAGCAAACAAACTCGTTAAAAAGGGGAGCGGCAAGATTGTTTTTATGAGTTCCATGGCAGGGATTGCGGCGACACCCTATGTGGGTCCTTACACGGCAACAAAGCATGCGATCGAGGGAATAGCCCAAACCTTGAAAAAGGAGCTTGAGGAGTTTGGAGTGAAGGTGGCAACCATTAATCCAGGAGCGTTCGATACAGGGTTCAACGATCGAAGTGCCGAAGAAAAGTGGAAATGGTACGATGAAGAAAAGAACTTCACACGGAAAGAACCGATGATCAAGCAAGAAGAAAGATTAAAGAAACAGTTTGACCCAGAAGACATGATTCAGAAGATGATCGAAATCATTCCGGCTGAACAGCATAAGTTCCGCACCGTCTATCCAGCTGAGACAGAAAAACAGCTTAAGAAAACAGAGCAGGAACTGTGGGACATGGAAATCTGATTTCCGTTTTCAAAACAGACGAAAAGCAGGAGGATTTTCACAGCCTCCTGCTTTTTTTCGTATTTTCCTTATGCTTTTAATGAAGAAACTTGTATTTTAAAAGGATAACATTGCGATATACAATTTACTATAGATGAAACTTTTCAACAACAGACCCTTTAACATAACCAGATGACTATTCGGGATTTGGGTAGCTAATTAAAAAAGTGTTGAAAGATGGTTGACGTCATCTCAAATCCGTTGTATGATAACTGAGTCGCTTTTTTAAGTGACAGAAACAAAAGAACTCACACTAAATGTTCTCAAGAAAAAAATAAAAAAGATTTTTCGTAGAAGTTGACAACTAATAAACAACATGTTATATTAATAAAGTCGCTTCTGAGAGAAATGGCAGATGAGATTGCTCTTTGAAAACTGAACAAAACAAGCGCCAGATTCTTGTTTCTTCTATAAGAAATAAGACGTCTAAATAATAGTGAGTACACACTTTAAAAGTACAAGAGTTAAGGATCATCGGCTAAGATCGTCACGTCCTGTGACAACGCCGATGTTAGCACATCCATGTGCGTCACAAATTCTATCGGAGAGTTTGATCCTGGCTCAGGACGAACGCTGGCGGCGTGCCTAATACATGCAAGTCGAGCGGACAGAAGGGAGCTTGCTCCCGGAAGTCAGCGGCGGACGGGTGAGTAACACGTGGGCAACCTGCCTGTAAGACTGGGATAACTTCGGGAAACCGGAGCTAATACCGGATAGGTTCTTCCCCCGCATGGGGGAGGATGGAAAGACGGTTTCGGCTGTCACTTACAGATGGGCCCGCGGCGCATTAGCTAGTTGGTGGGGTAATGGCCCACCAAGGCGACGATGCGTAGCCGACCTGAGAGGGTGATCGGCCACACTGGGACTGAGACACGGCCCAGACTCCTACGGGAGGCAGCAGTAGGGAATCTTCCGCAATGGACGAAAGTCTGACGGAGCAACGCCGCGTGAGCGAAGAAGGCCTTCGGGTCGTAAAGCTCTGTTGTCAGGGAAGAACAAGTGCCAGAGTAACTGCTGGCACCTTGACGGTACCTGACCAGAAAGCCACGGCTAACTACGTGCCAGCAGCCGCGGTAATACGTAGGTGGCAAGCGTTGTCCGGAATTATTGGGCGTAAAGCGCGCGCAGGCGGTCCTTTAAGTCTGATGTGAAAGCCCACGGCTCAACCGTGGAGGGTCATTGGAAACTGGGGGACTTGAGTGCAGAAGAGGAGAGTGGAATTCCACGTGTAGCGGTGAAATGCGTAGAGATGTGGAGGAACACCAGTGGCGAAGGCGACTCTCTGGTCTGTAACTGACGCTGAGGCGCGAAAGCGTGGGGAGCGAACAGGATTAGATACCCTGGTAGTCCACGCCGTAAACGATGAGTGCTAAGTGTTAGAGGGTTTCCGCCCTTTAGTGCTGCAGCAAACGCATTAAGCACTCCGCCTGGGGAGTACGGCCGCAAGGCTGAAACTCAAAGGAATTGACGGGGGCCCGCACAAGCGGTGGAGCATGTGGTTTAATTCGAAGCAACGCGAAGAACCTTACCAGGTCTTGACATCCTCTGACTTCCCTAGAGATAGGGCGTTCCCCTTCGGGGGACAGAGTGACAGGTGGTGCATGGTTGTCGTCAGCTCGTGTCGTGAGATGTTGGGTTAAGTCCCGCAACGAGCGCAACCCTTGATCTTAGTTGCCAGCATTCAGTTGGGCACTCTAAGGTGACTGCCGGTGACAAACCGGAGGAAGGTGGGGATGACGTCAAATCATCATGCCCCTTATGACCTGGGCTACACACGTGCTACAATGGATGGTACAAAGGGCAGCGAAGCCGCGAGGCCGAGCCAATCCCATAAAGCCATTCTCAGTTCGGATTGCAGGCTGCAACTCGCCTGCATGAAGCCGGAATCGCTAGTAATCGCGGATCAGCATGCCGCGGTGAATACGTTCCCGGGCCTTGTACACACCGCCCGTCACACCACGAGAGTTTGTAACACCC
>NZ_CP143547.1:562500-695000 GCF_046237635.1 Peribacillus sedimenti
ACGAGCGTTCCTTCATTGAATAACTGCGAGTTGTACGGATTGAGCTGCTGCTTGGTTTAGCTTACTGAAATCCGGACAGTCTACAATGCACTTAGTGCATAAATTAAAATTGCATCATTTATATTATCGCGGGGTGGAGCAGTCTGGTAGCTCGTCGGGCTCATAACCCGAAGGTCGCAGGTTCAAATCCTGTCCCCGCAATCTGGTCCCGTGGTGTAGCGGTTAACATGCCTGCCTGTCACGCAGGAGATCGCGGGTTCGATTCCCGTCGGGACCGTTTTATTACTTCTTTCAGCAGGTAAAAATATTATGGCTCAGTCGTTAGAGCAAGGAGCAGTACTTCTATGATATATCGACGAGTTGTATCCAATGAACTGCTACTTGTAAAGTCTTTCAGTGTTGGGGACAAAGGACAATGAAAATTTAATTTAGGTAGTATACTACTTTTGGCTCAGTAGCTCAGTCGGTAGAGCAAAGGACTGAAAATCCTTGTGTCGGCGGTTCGATTCCGTCCTGAGCCACCATTTTTATGTGGAGGGGTAGCGAAGTGGCTAAACGCGGCGGACTGTAAATCCGCTCCCTCCGGGTTCGGCGGTTCGAATCCGTCCCCCTCCACCATTTATCACAGGGGCATAGTTTAAAGGTAGAACTGAGGTCTCCAAAACCTCCAGTGTGGGTTCGATTCCTGCTGCCCCTGCCAATAAGCATTTTGGCGGTTGTGGCGAAGTGGTTAACGCATCGGATTGTGGTTCCGACATTCGTGGGTTCGATTCCCATCAGCCGCCCCATTTCACTTTTTAAAAAGTACTATTATTGGGCTATAGCCAAGCGGTAAGGCAACGGACTTTGACTCCGTCATGCGTTGGTTCGAATCCAGCTAGCCCAGCCATCTTTGCCGATGTGGCGGAATTGGCAGACGCGCACGACTCAAAATCGTGTTCCTCACGGAGTGTCGGTTCGACCCCGACCATCGGTATTTTATATGCGGGTGTAGTTTAATGGTAAAACCTCAGCCTTCCAAGCTGATGTCGTGAGTTCGATTCTCATCACCCGCTCCAAATGGGCCTATAGCTCAGCTGGTTAGAGCGCACGCCTGATAAGCGTGAGGTCGATGGTTCGAGTCCATTTAGGCCCACCATAATGCTAAATTCTTTTTTGTTCCGCAGTAGCTCAGTGGTAGAGCATTCGGCTGTTAACCGAACGGTCGTAGGTTCGAGTCCTACCTGCGGAGCCATTTTTATGTCTATGGGGAAGTACTCAAGAGGCTGAAGAGGCGCCCCTGCTAAGGGTGTAGGTCGCGTAAGCGGCGCGAGGGTTCAAATCCCTCCTTCTCCGCCATAATGATGCGCCTTTAGCTCAGCTGGATAGAGCAACAGCCTTCTAAGCTGTGGGTCAGAGGTTCGAATCCTCTAAGGCGCGTACGAAAACTAAATGCAAATAGTTCAAAAAAAGCCCAAAATAGGGCTTTTTTGTTTGGAATGAACAGGCCTCCCCTTTTTAAACACCCGCAGAGCTATCACGTGTATTTTACCACGAAGGGCTTTTCTTCAATTTTCCTTTAATATCCCTGTGAGCTTTTTGAAGAAGTACACATCTTGATATGAAAAAACCGCTTGACGTATGCTGGCCCTTTTCATTTTTCTCCAAATAAGAATTTGATTTGTGAAAAGCTGTTGCTTTTCTCTCTTTTCAGTCCATTTCAATAACTTTCATCGCATATTTCCCTTTGTCAAACTAAAACATAGAAGATAGAGGGAGGGAGATATCTTTGCCAGTATCAGAGCTATTAATCAGGATACCGGTCTCATTTTTTATGCTTTATGTTGTTGTCCGGTTATTAGGGAAAGAGGAAATATCACAACTGACATTTTTTCATTTTACATCTGCCATTGCGTTCGGCTCCATTGCGGCGAATATGGCTTTTAATAAACATCTGAGCATTCATAATGGGATTTTTGTATTAGTTGGCTGGTCAATATTAACGGTTGGTATGGAACTTATAAGTTTAAAATCGAAAAAGGCGCGGAGAATCATCGAAGGAGAGCCAGTCATCCTGATTAAACAGGGGAGGGTAATGGAAAAAGCTTTGGGAAATGTTCGGCTGGATATGAGCGGCCTTAAGGCGCTGCTTAGAGAAAAAGGCATATTTTCCTTGTCGGATGTAGATTATGCAATTTTTGAAACGGATGGAAACTTGTCAGTGCTGAAAAAAAGCAACACCGAAAATATACATACTAACAAAGACTCCATTCTCCCTCTTGCAACAGAAGTCGTTTCACAGGGCAAAATCCATTACCAAAATCTAAGGAAGTTAAATAGGGATGAAGATTGGCTGCATCAAGAGCTACAGGAGAATGGGGTAAAATCGATATCAGATGTGTTTTATGCCGAAGTTCAGCAGGATGGATCACTCTATCTGGACATTATGGATGACCGGGAATCGACTGCGAAGGATTGATCGACAGGATACCATTGATTTTCGATTGCTGGTATTTCTAATTAAAATCTGCTATGCCTATCTTGTTCATTTGATTTCGAATATGTGGATATCAGGCTCCGCCTGCATAAATACAGTCCCGGGCAAAAAGGGGGTCATCTTTATGCAGAAAGGGTATAATAATATGGAAGAACCAGGCATTACAGGGTACTGCCTGTCGAGATACGGAATGTGAATCTTAATAGCTAATCTTTTATAAAAACAACTGCACAAGACAAAAGAAGAGGGGATACCATGACGAACAAAATAGGATGGAATCTAGATAACAGCTATACCCGTCTGCCACAGATATTTTATACAAGCCTTACCCCGGAGCCAGTAGAATTTCCAAAGCTTGCGATTCTAAATGAAAGGCTTGCAGAAACCCTTGGTTTAGATGCGGAAGCGCTGAAAGGGGAAGGTGGGGTATCGGTCTTTGCCGGTAACCAGATTCCTGAAGGCGCTTCACCGCTTTCCCAGGCTTATGCGGGGCATCAATTCGGGCATTTCAATATGCTCGGTGATGGCCGGGCAATCCTGCTTGGCGAGCAAATCACGCCAGAAGGGGAACGGTTCGACATTCAGCTTAAAGGGCCAGGGAGCACTCCGTATTCCCGAGGCGGTGATGGCCGTGCGGCACTTGGGCCGATGCTCCGTGAATATATCATCAGTGAAGCAATGCATGCATTGGGCATTCCCACGACCCGAAGTTTGGCGGTTGCAACGACCGGTGAGGCAGTCATCCGCGAAACCCATCTGCCAGGCGCGGTACTGACACGTATAGCTGCGAGCCACCTTCGTGTCGGCACCTTTCAATTCGCGGCAGCATATGGCAAGCCGGAAGAACTTCGGGCCCTGGCAGATTATGCGATAAAGCGCCATTATCCAGATATCGAGGGCGATGAGAATCCATATCTGTCCCTGCTTAGGGAAGTGGTCAAACGGCAGGCATCATTGATTGCCAAATGGCAGCTGGTCGGTTTTATCCATGGAGTAATGAATACTGATAATATGACGATTAGCGGCGAAACGATTGATTACGGCCCTTGTGCCTTTATGAATGAGTACGACCCGGCTACGGTATTCAGCTCCATCGACACCCAAGGACGCTATTCCTATGGGAACCAGCCAGGTATAGGCGGATGGAATCTGTCCCGATTCGCAGAAAGCTTGCTAGTGCTGATAGATGATGACCAGGAAAAGGCTGTAGAACTTGCTCAAGATGTCATCACCGGATATCCAAAGCTGTATACGCAGAACTGGCTGTCAGGAATGCGGGCGAAGCTTGGACTCTTTAACGAAGATTCGGAGGATGAAGCACTGATTCAGGAGCTGCTGGATTTAATGCAGAAGCAGCGTGCAGATTATACGAATACCTTCCGTTCCTTAACATTAGGAAAAACAGAGGGTGAGGACCTGTTTTCTACTCCGGAATTTGCCAAGTGGAATGATAAATGGCAGGACAGATTAGGCAGACAGGAACAATCAAAAGAGGATTCACAGGAACTGATGCGAAATAACAATCCTTCTGTGATCCCTCGTAACCACAGGGTGGAAGAGGCGCTGGCAGCTGCCGTGGAACGGGCAGACTACACTGTGACGGAAAAGCTTCTTTCCGCCCTTTCAAAGCCCTATGCTTACTTAGCGGAGCAGGAAGAATATTGTGCATTGCCGGTTCCATCAGGAGTTCCTTACCGCACTTATTGCGGGACCTGATATAGCTTAAGATATTTAGCAACATTTTTGAGGTTTTTTAGGTGGATATACCCAATCTTCTTGCGGTCATACCTTTCAAAATGGGAAGGAGTGTATACTCACTTCCCATTTTTATGGGCTATTTCTCAGACAGCACGTCCTTCTCAAACTGTTCTATTCTTTCACGCACAAATTCAGGAACAGGTTGGGAAGTTTTCGTATGAGGATTGTAACTTACATAGATGACCTCGGCGATGAGGAGCGGATCGATCTCTCCGTCCCTAGTAATCATGAAATTCATGGTCATGCTTGCATTGCCGATGCGGCCGACACGGCACCAAATATTCAGCCAATCGTTCAGCCGTGCTGGACTTTTGTATTCCATAATCGTCTTGGCAATAACGAAATCAAATTCACCATTTTCTGCAAGTTTGACCAGGTCAAGCTTCAAACCTTCCAGGAAAAATTCTGAAACTGCTACATCGAGATACGTTAAATAATGTGCGTTAAATACGATATTTTGTCCATCAATTTCTGAGTACCTTACCTTAAGGCGATGAGAAAATCGAAAGTCCCCGGTCATTTTAGCCCCTCGCTTAACAATCTGTTTTGTAAAAATTTTACAATACTTAGAAAGTTACCACAACTAATTTAGGGGTGTTCAACGTACAAAAGTTCACAATGTTCACGGAGAGGCCTTGTAATAATTTTCACCAGTGAGCCATTCTTCAATTTTTGTATTTTTATCCAATAATAGGGTCAGTCGAAAGACAAAGAGTTCAAATAATACCTTGCGTCGTGAAATGAACTGAATCGTAAATTGCGTAATACCCTTAGATTCACTTTATTCCAGACAGCTTTTGAAAAAGTTAACTGTCCGGAACTAATTCCTGTTTCGATTTGCTGAGCTTAACTGGAATTCTTTCTCTGGGACGGGTAGAGGAAGTCGATGAAATCGACAATATCTTTTTTTCTCTGTTAGTAATCTCTGTAGTAATCTCTGGTATTGCTTTGTTCACGCTGGCATGAAGAATGGCTCCTTCTGATACCGAAGAGCTTTCATGCTGGCCCGATGCACAGTCACTTTCGCTCTTCTCTTGGAACAAAATGAGCTCTTCCAACTGATCATAATCAATCGTATACCATTTGGTTTGGTCCATCTTGCTGGTATTGAATTTGCCTGAAATCAATAAACCGTTTTGCTCCAATCTTTTAATGATCCGTTTGATTGTGCTTACAGACCAAAAAGGCATCTGGTCATTCCATTCTTCATAGGTGTTATAGACCCAGCTTTTCCCTTCGAGCATATGCTGCTTTTTAGATAGCCAATAATGGACCTGCTGAAGAAAGATGGCCTCGTTTAGGCCTATTTGCATGGCCAGGGATGGGATGATTAAAAGAGGATTACCTTGCATAATTAATTTCGACATAGATCTGCCCCCTATCTACCAAATAGTCAGCCCGCATTAATTCAATGTAGCAGGCTTCACTCGTGTTATATAATGAAAAGGTGCAAAAGTAGAATGTGGAAGAAAATTTGTTGAAAAATCACCTTGTTCGTTCAATTTGTTGCCATAATTAAAGTTGTCCTAAAATAAACGAATAGGCTCCCTGCGACAGAACAACTCAGCTGTGAAAGGAATGCCACCCAGGAGATGGGACAGTTACATGAAGCAGGATCAGCAGGATGGCTTGGACTCAAGATGCAAGAGCCAGAATTGTGGGATGTTCTTGGCTTACACTTTGCGGGGATGCCTTTAAGAGAGACGGGAGGCGTTCAATTTTCTCGAAATTTAGTATTGTGCATATATTTCAGCTGGGGGAGGAGTATTCTTGTTTAAAAAAATACAGGGGAATGCAAGAGGCTGTTTGATTTATGAGCCGATGTTCATCCTGCCATACAGCATGCTGTCCATGTATGCATCGGTATATATGTTCCAGCTCGGAGTCAATGAGAAGCAGATTGGACTGATCACTTCGGTGGGGCTTGTCCTGCAGATATTCACATCCTTTATCAGCGGGTACCTTACGGATCGTATGGGGAGGAGAAGAGCGTTACTTTATTATGACCTGCTTGGCTGGAGCATTGCCGCACTGGTATGGGCGGTTTCGCAAAATTTCTGGTACTTTTTGATTGCTGCTGTACTTAACAGCTTTTTAAGAGTCCCTAATACCGCATGGTACTGCCTCCTGGTCGAGGGTACCGACCCGCAGGACCGCTCGTATGTATTCAGGGTCCTTCAGCTGATCGGCGTGATTGGGGGATTATTCGCTCCGCTCGGCGGATTGCTGGTCAGCCATTTTACACTCGTCCCTGCCATGCGGATCATGTATGCGGTATTCGCCGTCAGTGTGACCATTATGTTCATAGCGAGGAATTTTGCGACACATGAAACGGAAATCGGCATCCGGAAACGGAAGGAAAGCAAGGACATCAAGCTGAGTGACAACTTTAAGGAGTATTCTACCGCGATTCAAGCGATTCTTAGCAACAGGGTTTTATTAATGGTATTTGGCGTATATATGTTTTTTAATTTTCAAACGACCCTGCAGAATACATATTTGTCGATATACCTGGTCGATGCGCTGGATATTAACGATGCGTTGATCGCCGTTTTTCCGGCAGTGTCGTCCATCGCCATGCTCGGATTGATGTTTTTCGTCATCCCGCGCTTCCATGAAAGAAAGGCCAATCAGTACATCATTTGCGGATTTGCATTAACGATCCTTTCAAAGATCATCCTGATTATGACCGGTACAGGCCAAATTGCCCCGGTTGTAATCAGCACGATGCTGACGGCTGCCGGCAGTATCATCGCCAGTCCTTATCTGGAGTCGGTCGTGGCCAATTCCATCGATGACGAGCAGCGGGCAAAGATGTTTTCCATCCTGCAGGTTCTTATCCTGTTAGTGATCTCTCCATCAGGGCTGATTGGCGGATGGGCTTATTCCATCGATGCAAGGCTTCCATTTATCCTGATGATTGCGTCGCTTGCTGCCAGTATTGTTTTGGTGGCCGGATTGATGCGAAGGGAAGTGAAGGGCCGTCAACAGGGGAAATTGAGTGTGTGAAAAAGCAGATGCGGAAAGTGCAATTTAAAAAACCAAAGTCTTTTTAAGGTTCATATGATCAGTCGGGAGACAGAGACTATATACTATAAAAATAATTCGAGGGCAGAAGTAATGCACTCTAAATTATGTGAATAATTTGATATATTTACTTTAAATGAGGGATAGAAAAAGCCTTAGGCGCATGCTTCCAAAACTTCTTCACGATTGCTGGAGAATCTTTTAAACAGCGACACACTGCTGAAATTTATTATAAGGTTTCCAATTCCTCTATCAAAAGAAAGGGAGAAAATCATTATGGATTCTAGTAAGCGTATAAGAGAACTACGCAGTTTCATGGATCAAAACGCCATTCAAGCCTCTGTGATCATCAATTTTGAAAATCAGTATTATATGAGCGGATTCAAAGCCATTACATACTCCCGGCCCATCGTATTGCTTATCGATGACAGCAAAACCAGCTTAATTGTTCCTGCTCTTGAAGAAAACCATGCGCGGGAAGAATCAAGCGCGGACGAGCTGCATGTTTACTACGAGCATCCGGAGAAACAATCATTCGGCACCTCTTATCTGGAGCATCTAGCCTCGCTGGTCGCCAGTTATACTTCTGGAACAAAAATCGGAGTGGAATTCCACTCGCTCCCTATAACCATAGCTAATTTACTCAGGGATAAAGGATTTGAATTGTTCGATATAGGCGGGAGAATCGCCCAAATGAGATATATCAAGGACGAGCAGGAATTAGATTTGCTTGTTGAATCCGGCCGATTGGTCAGCCTGGCTCTTTCGCACTCGCTGAAGAATGCCAAAACAGGTGTTACGGAGATGGAAATCGATCAATATGGGAACAGGGCGCTGTTTGAAGAAACGTCGACCAAGCATCCAAACGCAACATTGGATTTCTTTGCGATGTCGCCTTCTGGAATTGCGAGAAGCGTAATGCCGCATGTATTCTCGAATACCAGGAAACTGGAGGAGAATGATATTGTCGTGCACAGCCGTCAGGTCGGATTGAACGGATACCGGGCAGAGTGCGAGCGGACCTTTTTCCTCGGTAAGCCTGCTGACAAGCAGATTCATGCCTTTCAAGCAGCATATGAAGCTCAGCTTGCTGCTTTAGAAGCTATTAAAGCAGGAGTCAGAGCAAAAGAAGTGGATGACGCGGCCCGCAAGGTATTTAGAAAAGCCGGACTCGAAGAATACAGCATCCACCGTACCGGGCATGGAATCGGAATCGGTCTTCATGAGGAGCCTTCGCTTCGCTTTGATAATGACTTAATTCTGCAGCCGGGAATGGTATTCACGATCGAACCGGGTATTTATATCCCTGGTGTTGGAGGCTTCCGTCATTCAGATACTGTAATTCTAACTGAGCACGGGACAGAGCTGATTACAGAATATCCGAGAGAATTGATACATTTGATATTGTAAGGATTTACTTAAAAAAATTCACCAAATTTTCAGCCAGGTAGATTTTTTGTTTGTGTCATTCTTAGCGAGTTCAGACAGACACCATCAAGGAAAAGTAACAGGAAATAATTTTTTTATGTTAAATTGGCGTGTAGCCTTAATTAAAATTCGAGTGGTGACAACTACCAGTTCATTCCTTTATAATGAATATATGTTTCGGTTGTCGAAATATTTTGTCATTTCATGAAAGGGGAGAGTTTTTCTTGAAAGAAGTACTGACTAAAACGCTGACCCGCTCTGAGGTTCCTGTGGAGGAGACCTGGGACCTGACTGATTTATTTGATACAGACGAGAAGTGGAAGGCTGCATTGGAGGCCATCCAGACAGATGTGGAAAGGGTGACGCAATATAAAGGCCGTCTGCAGGAAAGTGCCAAGACATTGCTGGGATGCCTTCTTGCCCGGGATGTGTTAAGCGAGAGAGTTATGCGCGTGATGACGTATGCCCATCTTTGCCAATCAGGTGATGGTACGAATCCTGTCTACCAGGCGAACTCTGCCCTTGTTGCATCCGTGATTGCTAATGTCAATGCGAGCACATCATTCATAAACTCTGAGATTCTTGAGCTGGACGAAGGAGCCATTCAACAATACATACAAGAAGAACCAGGCCTGCAGGACTTTTCAAAAACATTGACGGACTTATTGGAGACCAAGCCATATAAGCTTTCCCCAGAGGTGGAAAAAGTGCTGGCTGCTTTTGGAGAGGTCCATAATGCGCCATACATGATTTATGAAAGAAGCAGGACGTCGGATATGCAGTTCTCATCATTCGTTACGGAGGATGGGGAGGAGCATCCGCTGACATTCAACTCGTTCCCGACATACGAAGGCTCCCATGATACAGAGCTGCGCCGGAAGGCATACGATTCGTTTGGCAGCACCCTGAAGCAGTACAAAAATACGTATGCGGCTACTTATGCTACAGAAGTGAAGAAACAGGTCATCGAAGCCCGCCTGCGTGGTTTTGGCTCTGTCACGGACATGCTATTGCATGGACAGCAGGTCACAAAGGAAATGTATCATAACCAATTGGATACCATTCAAACACAGCTCGCTCCGCATATGCGCCGCTTTGCAAAGCTGATTCAGCGCGTCCTCGGATTGGAGACCATGCGTTACTGCGACCTGAAGGCTCCGCTTGACCCTGAGTTTGATCCGAAGGTGACGTACGAAGAGGCCTCTAAGCTTGTACTTGATGCGCTGCAGGTCATGGGACCGGAATATGTGGGAATCATGGAGAACGCTGTTCAAAACCGCTGGGTTGATATCGCCGATAATGTTGGGAAACGTTCCGGCGCATTCTGCTCAAGCCCTTTTGGTGCCCATCCATATATTTTGATGACATGGAACAATTCAATGAGGAATGCCTTCACACTGGCACATGAACTGGGACATGCCGGCCACTTCGCGCTTGCCGGCCGCTACCAAAGAATCTCTAATACCCGCCCGTCCTTGTACTTTATCGAGGCACCATCCACGATGAACGAAATGCTGCTGAGCCAGCATATCTTGGCAAAAACAGACGATGCACGCATGCGCCGTTTGGTCATCCTTCAGTCACTGGGTACGTACTACCACAACTTCGTAACCCATATCCTTGAAGGAGAGCTGCAGCGCCGGGTGTATGAACTCGCTGATCAAGGAACGCCGATCACAGCGAAGATTCTGTGCGAGCAGACAACAGAGCTGCTGCAGAACTTCTGGGGAGTGGCCGTGGAAATCGACGAGGGTGCAAGCCTGACATGGATGCGCCAGCCTCACTATTATATGGGTCTCTATCCATACACCTATTCAGCCGGACTGTCAGCTTCCACTGCTGCAGCCCAAATGATTCAGGAGGAAGGCCAGCCTGCAGTTGACCGCTGGCTATCCGCGTTAAAGGCAGGAGGAACATTGAAGCCGCTTGAACTCATGCAGCTGGCCAATGTCGATATGTCGACACCTGAGCCAATCAAAAAGGCAGTGGCTTATGTTGGATCTTTGATTGATGAATTAGAACAGAGCTTTATTTGATATAGAAAAAACTGAGTGAGGCTTGGGCTTCACTCAGTTTTTCTATCTATTATAGTGATCCCACCAGAGGCTTCAGGCTAAAATGGTCCAGCATGAGATTGACCTCATGGATATCGTAGATTTCTTTCTCCAGGCAATACCTAATCACCAGGTCGTGGGTGTCGCTGTTGGACAGGGAATAACCTGCGGAATCCAATAGCGTATCGGCATCGTCGGCATGCAGCTCAAGCGCTAGTGCCAGAGCAATGATGGTCTTTTTTCTGGGATGATAATCGGGATTCGTGCGGATCTTGGAAAAAAGCCTGCGGTCAATGCCTGCTTTATTGTAAATTTCCGCATCAGTCGCTCCCGTCTTATCGATAAAGCGAAATAAAACCTCCTGGAGAGAAGGGGCCTGATTTTCATTAATGAAATCCGCCAGCTCGCTGTTATGTACTTCATCCAGGATATCCTCCAGCCTAATCGATTCCTGAAAAACGATAAATTGTGACGCGCTCAGGTGCATCTCTACGTATTCTTCCAAGTCCCTCAGCAGTTCTTTATCAAGCATAAAATCCACCTCCCAAAATGTCGCTTCCAAGGCGACCTAATCACGAATCAATTTAGCTACTATTATATCATCATTAAAAATTGAAAGGATGATCGATATGAATAGCAATCTAACAGAAATCATATTCCTGCTTGATAGGAGCGGTTCAATGTCAGGACTGGAAAGAGACACGATTGGAGGCTTCAATTCGCTGATTGAAAAACAGTCCCGGCTGGAAGGGGAGACCAGAGTTACAGCCGTGCTGTTCGATGACGAATATGAAGTGCTTTGGAATGGCGTTGAGGCAAAACAGGTAAGGCTGACGGACAAGGAATACTATGTGAGAGGGACCACTGCGCTGCTGGATGCGGTGGGGAAGACCATTCTTGATGTGGGCTATAGGCTTTCGCAGACTAAAGAGGAACAAAGGCCTGGTAAGGTCATCTTCATTATCACAACTGACGGTATGGAGAATGCCAGCCGTGAATTCACCTACAAAAAGGTGAAAGAAATGATCCGGCACCAGCAGGAGAAATATAATTGGGAGTTCATGTTTATAGGAGCTAATATTGATGTGGCCAAGGAAGCGGATAGTATAGGGATTAGTGTGGATGATGCTATTACTTTTGAAGCGTCGCAGGAGGGAGTTGAGAGGATGTATATGAGGATGGAGGAGGAGATTTGTGAGAGAAGAAGGATGTGAAACATCTTTCATTAAATGAGACGAAACAAGAGGAAATTGGTTTATTTATGGTATGGTGAACCGTATCACAAGTGATAGTAAACAGAAAATCAGAGTTTATATTTGAGATCAGTAAATTGAATTGGGCACTGTTTCCTTTAGCAAACATTGAAAATGTAATATAAAATGGCTATCAAATTTTACTTGAATTTGATAGCCATTTTTGTTGATGTAGAGGGATTTCCGTATAGGGGTTGAAATAAACGGTTATGAAAGAAATGTACTTAGTTGAACAAGAATAACAGATAAATTTTGAAACAAATTAGGTTATTGGGTCGTATTTATGTTATAGATGAATACCGTATCCGTTGATTTAGTTGCTTATAGGAAGCTGATTTTTGCAGACTTTCACTTTTTGAATTAAAGGCAGGAGAAGCTGGATTAAAAAATGTTTGAGGCTTTAGGAAACTTGTTCAATGCAACAGATCTATTAGGGGAATGTTTCGAAATAGGACCTTTGAGGTTCCTTTTTTGTTGCCATTTTTAAGACTTCAACAGTTGTTCTTCTAATTTACATGATGGGGCAATGATGGCATTTGAGCTGTTATTGTTTTTTGTTCATAGGACCTAATTGGGTTTTTACCAAAATAGAGCTATAGAACAGTTCATAAGGGGGCTATAAAACAACGGGGTGGCTGATTCCGTGTATAAAGGGTCATGTTTTTTTGTTTTCATACTTTTCTCATTCCATTTTAATTTTTATCAAGTACACTTACATCAAATGAAAGGGGAGTTCGAGTTGGTACAGCGCATCTTAATTGTTGAGGATGAAGAACGGATTGCCAGGATTTTGACTCTGGAGTTGACCCGCGAAGGGTATCGGACGAAGGCGGTCTTTGATGGAAATGAGGGGCTTGCAAACGGAGCGCAGGAACAGTGGGATCTCATTTTGCTTGATGTGATGCTTCCGGGTTTAAATGGTCTAGAGGTTCTAAGAAGATTGAGAAATAAGCAAATAACGACTCCGGTTATTCTGTTGACTGCACGGGATGCGGTTCCAGATAAAGTCAGCGGGCTGGATCTGGGTGCAAATGATTATATTACAAAACCATTTGATATGGAGGAATTGCTTGCGAGAGTACGTGTCTGCCTGCGAAATAGTTCTACGACAGCGAAATTAGCAAATGAGAAGCAAGAGAGCCTGTCCGCCGGCAGCCTCGTTCTAGGCTTGCCTACAAGGGAGGTCCTGAAGGAGGGAAAAGTGATTGAGCTTACTGCCAGGGAATTCGACCTGTTAGCCTACCTGCTTCAAAATAAAAACTTGGTCGTTTCGCGCGACCAAATTCTCACCCATGTCTGGGGGTACGATTATATAGGGGAGACGAATGTCGTGGATGTTTACGTCCGCTATTTAAGGAAGAAAATAGACGCGGCAGGAGATGAGTCGTTGATACAGACTTACCGGGGCGTAGGATACAGCATTAAGGAGCTTTGATATGAAGATTAGAACAAAGATTCAATTATATTCAAGTCTTTTTTTACTCGCGATGCTGCTATTGTTAAATGTAATTCTTGCCTTCCTTTTCTTCAGTTTTTCTTTGGAGAGGGAAAAAGAAACGCTGGAGGATCAGGCGGCACTCTTGAAGGAAAATCATTCAAAGAATGAGATTTTCGGTGGTGGTTCCAGTATATTAACCGCCTATACTCCAGAGGACGGCACGGTTTTCATTGTTAATCTGGACAGCGAAGTTGTAAATATGAATGCCGATGATGAAGATGATGCAGAGGTCATCCCTCCCAGGCATGTTAAGGAGGAAGAATTCGATGTCCGCTATAGGGAAGAACGATTGATTTACCGCCTCCCGTACCGTGCTGATGGTGAATTGATCGGCACAATTGAAATAAGAACCAGCCTGGAATCAGTTTTCGAAGGTTTGTCACTGCTTTCAACAGTATTAATGGTGGCATCGCTCATCATTCTTATTCTTTCGGTTGTTGCGGGGAGGTGGCTATCTACATTAATCATTGCTCCCATTTCCATTATGAGCAGGACGATAAGCGAAATTGAGAGGGATGGTACGTTTAAAACAATCCCCGTTGAAGCCGAGGATTCTAAGGATGAATTGAAGGCGATGGCTGTCACCTTTAATAAGATGATGGAACGCTTAGAAATCAATCATGCCAAGCAGCAGCAATTCCTTTCCGATGCCTCTCATGAATTAAGGACACCGCTGACCATCATTGATAGTTATGCCAGCCTGTTAAAGCGTTGGGGGATGGAGGATAAGAAGATATTGGAAGAAGCTGTCGAAGCAATCCAACACGAGGCACAGCGAATGAAGACATTGACCGGGCACTTATTGGAAGCGGCCACGCAGGGCCATGCGGATGAAGCTGAAAAGGAGGAACTTGAGGCTGTCCAGTTTTGCCGGGAGGTTGCTCTGCCGTTATCAAGGACTTCCAATCGAACCATCCTGATCGATGCTTCGCAGCAGGAAATAACTATGGTTGCCGATAAGACAAAACTAGAACAGGTATTAATCATCCTTCTTGATAATGCTCTAAAATATAGCAGTGACGAAATAATCATCAAAGTAGAACAGGATGAACGGATTGCCATCATCGTTGAGGATAAAGGCATAGGGATCTCTCAGAAGGACTTAGCCTTCATTTTTGATCGTTTTTACCGGGTGGACCGTTCCCGCTCGAGAAAGACAGGAGGAAATGGGCTGGGATTGTCGATTGCGAAAACCATGGTAGAAGCCATGGGGGCAGAATTGGAAATAAAGAGTGTGGAGGGAAAAGGAACCTCGGCTGCGATTATATTTGATGCTTAAATATTCTCATCTGATTTTAATGTTTCTTTCATCTTCCTTTTATTTTTCCTGTTTATATTTAAAATATCGATAAACAAGGAGGAATAAAGGATGAAAAATGCATGGCTTAAGATAAGGGAAACTGCTGTAAAGAGAAAGAAAATAATCATCACTCTCTTTTCAATTCTCTTGCTGATCGTATTGGGGGCAGCAGGCACGGCGGCCTATGCGGCGAAAAGCATGTTAAAGATTTCCGAAACTGAGGCATCTGAAATTGTCAGCAAAGAATTAGATGGTGAAGTAACCAAAATGGAAAAGGATTGGGATTATAAACAAGTACAATATGAAATGACTGTCAAGACAGACACTGGGTATCACGAAGTTGAGCTGGATGGGACAACAGGGAAAATCATTGCTGTTGAAAAGGGCGATGAAGATGACGAGCTTGATGATGGCGGATCAGCCCAAGGCGATATCGATAGCACAGATGATGATTCCTCACTCAGAGAGACAGCCCAAAAGCCAAAAGTAAGCGTTGAGGCCGCGGTTGAAACGGCTTTGAAAGAAGTGAAAGGTACCGTAACCGATCGTGAACTCGACACAGAGAACGGAATATTATTATATGATATTGAAATTTCGCAAGAACAAAAGGAATTTGATGTGAAAGTAGATGCAGAGTCAGGAAAGGTCATTAAGGTCGAGGAAGAGAAATAGGGCCAAGTTATATTAATAAGGTGCTTGTTCAACAAAACGGATGGATTAAGCAAGGATCAGAGTCGTCATTTAGACGGCTTTTCTTATTGTGCTACAGGGCAGGTCCGTACTTTGGGATGGGACTTAAACAACTCAGAAACATAAGCTATCGATCGGAACCCGTTGAATGAAATTGGCTGTATTCATACTTGCGAGTGGCTGGAGTTTGATTATGTTGGGGTCTATCGGGGCTGATCTTATTTGTCATGATGGACAAGTGCTGACTGACGTTACCAAACGGGCAAAGACAGATGCCTCTTTAAAAGGCCTGAAGAAGATGGTGAAGGAGAAACCGGAAGAAGCCACAAAGGTCACTGATGAGATTATCTAGAACACATACAGGACCTTAATGACCCGTGGGCAAAAAGGATGATTCATAGACTGTACGGATACAGAGTTAGAACAATATTTTAAAAAGCGGGTTAGGGACATGCAGCATAGAATGAGTTCTTTAAGCCGATATCCATTGCTGCTGAGGAAAAGGGAGAATATAAGTAACAAAATTTGAGTAGCCACTTTAGGTTACTCTTTCTTTTTAAGTAATTATACTTATGGAGAAGGCTGTCGGATCAATGGGCACTGGATTTGTAGGATGTAGAAACTGTGGCCGCTCTTTAACATGAACAACAGTTTGACGTAAAAAGGTTGAACATTTCTGGATGTAAACTATCGCCAATTAACTGATAATATAGTATTTTTAGTAAATAAAACCTTTGAGACAATTCTGCATAAGAAACGAGTCCAGCAAGAGTTATATAATAAAAAAATTTTTATTATATGCAGCAAAGGGACAAGATTTGGAGTGATCGTATATGTCCAAGGAGAAATGCAGCCTCCATTCATTTAAATCGACTCAAGAGGAGTTAGAATTCTATAAGCGATTGATCGCTGATTTACCTATAGATATAGACTATATTGATGCGAAAACAAATATAAGAATACAGAAAAAGAAAAATGATAAATCAATTATTTTTTCAGGAGTCACGGAAAAAGATATTGAAAAAAGCAATTTAGTTTATCCGTCTATTCGATATAGGTTTGAGCAGCTGGAGCTGTTTTTGCAATCTATGCTAGATGTAGTGCCTCACCACATTGTTTTTATAGACAAGGATGGACTCATCACGCTTTGTAACAAACAAACATTAATAGATTTAAATGCAACTGAAGAACAGGTAATTGGCACGCACATCTCTAACTTATTAAAAATTGATGATTCGGAGATTAAATTGCTGCAAACGCTAAAAACCAGCACAGAGATTTATAACGAAGAAGTCCTGGATTCAAATTATGGAATTATTAATACTAGGATCATATATGATGAAGACGGCAATGTATTGAGGGTCATTGGTCTGTTCCATTTTTTAAACTATTTAAAAGAAGCGGAAAAAATGAATATGATTGGACAAATAGCAGCAAGTATCGCTCATGAAATTCGAAATCCTTTAACGACGGTTCGGGGATTCTTGCAGCTGATGGGGGAAGGACAGCTGGATGTAGATTCAAACCTTTTCGATACACTGCTAATACCCGAGCTTGACCGTGCCAATAAAATTATAAGCGAATTCTTAATGGTTTCGAAGTCCTCGCCAATGCTGAAGGAACCTGAGCCGGTTACGGATTTCGTGGCCCATTTTACAGGGCTGCTGTACAGTGAAGCCATTCTGAAAAAAGTGGACATGGTAGTGAACATTAGCGAGGATTTAGACAATACTCTGATTCTGGTAAATCAAAGTGAACTGATTCAAGTATTTATAAATTTATTTAACAACGCAGTCGAATCTAAAGGAACAACGGATATGGAGATCAGTTTAGTGTGCACAAGAGAAAAGAATGATATCAGCTTCCAATTCAAGGATAATGGGATTGGAATAGATAGCCAACATTTAAAGTATATTTTCGATCCTTTCTTCTCTACAAAGGAAACGGGAACGGGATTGGGATTATCGCTTTCGAAGAAAATCATTGAGCTGCATGGGGGAACTCTCTCTGTATCTAGTGCTCCGCATAAGGGAACAGTTTTTACGATTAAGATTCCAATCTATGATGTTAGCGAGGGTAAGTAAAAAGCGGAGACTGGCTGTGCCGATACGTTTTTTTAGATTATTTATACTGGAAAATCGTATATGTAGTTCAGACCAAGCCAGGATGCGAAATAGTTCATTGTTACACCATTCTAATCGCTAATATTAAAAACGGAATTCAGATTAAGTTGACACAGAAGCGTATCGCTGCTGCGCAAACAAAATGGCCCCGAAGCGATACTGGGGCCATTTTTATTTATGCAGCTTTAAACGTTTTTGACTGGTCTAATATGGGTCACGCATAATTAACACTTTTTGTACGAAATGAGTTTGCCCCATTATGGCAAAGGCGTCAACTCAGCTTCCAGGACAATCTTTTCTCCTTCTTCCGGCTCAAGCCAGCGCTGCTTTACCAATTTATTGACTGATGCTTTAATCTGCTTCACATAATTTTGATGCGCTCCAACTGCTCCGTACATTTTTTGAAGAGTTTCACTAGAAAAGTCTACCTGGTGGCCAAATGACCATGCATACGGATAACCTGGCTTTAAAGTGGCCCACTCGTTGTAAGTAGCTCTTGGAACATCGACATACGGACTGCGTACACCGTCCAGAACATTTCCGTATTTATCCTTTACAAAAGAGGCATTGATGGTTTCCCCGGTCAGACTTTTCTGTGTGCTTACACCAGCTTGTACTCTCAAAGGCTTGGCATGTGGAGGTTTAATTCCTTTGATAACCCAGCGTTCCATATTGGCATACATGGCTATTTCGAGGTAATGGCGCGGCAGTTGGTTTGCCTTTGGCTCGACACCTCCGTAAGCGTACGGTACCATTGTTGGTAAATTTCCTGCCTTAACTATGTCTTCTGCTGGTGGCTGATAGTTCACAATGTTAATTGGACCATGCGGAGCGCCAGTGATTTCATACATCCGGAAACCTGCACCAGGGGCGTCGCTGTCCTGCTGTCTCCACAGATAGCTGCCAAGCTGGAAGATATCGCCTTGTGCATCAGCCCGCATAAACGGCACATGCTTTTTAGGGAGCTGGGATCTCGGGTCTTTAACATCGGTGGCAGGTACACATTGATTGATTGGTGTTGTTCTGCCTGCTCCGGAAGCTGAGATAAAACCATCATAAACAGTACGGCCGTTTTTCAGCTTTGCATTCTCGGCAAAATTTGCCGCATATGTGTTAAGGAAGAATCCTGTTTGGGATTCCCCGGTTCCAAATACATACTTAACATTATACTTATGAAGTGGATTATTCTTGTCCTTTTCGCGCAAAAGGGCGCCTGTCTGGCTCAGCATATCCCAAACAAGTCCATTTTCATAGAGTTTTGAAAGATTTTCATCGTAACCTGCTTCTCCAGGCAGCTTGCCGCATGCTTGCAGTTCCGGAGACAGTGGATTCGCCATCGATAAAGGGGCATAACGTTTAGGATCAATACGTTTCAGGGAGGCTATTACATTGGGCTTAACCGTTACAGAAACCCAGATGTCGCCATCCCGAAGGACTTTATCTTGAACTGTCGGCCATTGAACCTCAACATCCCAGCCACGAGACGGGTTATTCAGTTCCACCCAAACATTGCCGCTAAATTTTCTTGGGTTTTCAGGTCGTCTAACAACCATCCGGGTTGTATAAGGCGCGTTTGCTGTCCTTACTTGTGGACTAGCTGCTTTACCGTCTTTTCCCCAATCGTAAACATTTGCTTTGCCGCTGACTAAATATTCATCCAACCGGTATCCATACTTTTCGAGATCTGTGCCTCCTACGGTAAATGGACGGGAAGTTTTTGTAATGGGAATAGGTCCTGAAACAGTTGGTATTGGAGTGCTATATTTTTTTGAAGCTGCTGACACCTTGTTGGAGTTTGTTCCTGCAGGATTCCATAGAAGTGATAAGACTAGCGTGATAAGTAATAAACAACTGATAGCCGCCCGCAAGCGGATTTTTGATAATAAAAGTGACTTCTTCATTTTTTCCTCCCTAAACAACTACTTTTTGTAGCGATTTGTAAATAGTTCTTTAAAAATTTCAAATGTAACTAATTACTCTTAGTTTGGATGAAACGTATACCACCTCTTTTCAAAACTACCATTTTTGAACGTAAGTTTAATTTGATAGCGCTTACAAAGGTGAGTTGCAATAATAATCCTGACCAGTTTTCTAAATTAATAGTATCCCACTCGGTATACTCTCGTTAATAGGACTATTTTACTAAATTTTGGTAAAGTAAAGCATAGCCGAAAAAGATTTATCAATAGGGGGAAATTTAAGAATAGTACACTTGCGAGAAGTATGGTCAGCAATAAAGCTTTCAGCCGCATAGAAAACCACCCGCTATTACGGGTGGCCGTCATATCTGGTTTTTTAAATCCAGTACCGGCTTTTGACATGCCAAAGCTGCAGTAATTCCGTCCCTACACAGGCTTTATTGCCGGTAAGCATAGCGTAACGGTTGTCCCTTTACCTTCCGAGCTTTGAAAGCTGATTGTCCCATTATATTTTTCTATAATGTGATAGCAAATCATCAAACCCAATCCAGTCCCATTGCTTTTTAAAGAGTAAAAGGGAGTGCCGAGAGCTGCGACTTCAGCCTCTGACATGCCGCACCCGTAATCGATTACTTCCATCTCTACGAAATCATTCTTTCTTTTTGCGTTTACAGTGACAGAATCACCCAAGTTAGAGGCTTCAATTGCATTTTTAATGATGTTAATCATTAATTGTTTATACTCTATGCTGTTAGCGCAGATGAAGCAATTATCATCCACATTTAATTCAATTGTATTATCATGCAGCAGCCCATAGGATCTAAGCAAATCCGTGACACTCTGGAGAATTACCTTAACATTCACTAACTCCATTTTTATATTTTTGTCTGGCTTGGCTATAGATAAAAATTGAGAAATCACTTGTTCTGCTGTATTTAATTCATCGATCATCAAAGTAAAATGTCCCTTTGCTTCATCATCAAATGCTGTGTCTTTTTCTCGATAAAACTGCAGAAAACCCTTAACCACCGTCAATGGATTTCTAATCTCATGGGCAACGGCAGCTGCTAATTGACCAGTTGTCTTCAAACGTTCTGAATTTTGCAGCTGCTCATAGTATAATTTCTGTTTTCTCATGCGAACATTCGTAAAATGATAAATGAGATATATAATGGCCTGGCTTGCTAAAAAATTGATCACATTCCCTACTAAATCTTGTTTAAAATAAACATATACATTGTCATGATCCATTAAAAAAATATAGTTAAATATGATCGTGAATGATAGCCCGTTAAATAGTAATGAAAAATAAAACAGCTTTGAATCAAAAAACAATATAGAAATGGCAGGTATAAAACATAGAAAAATAAAGGTAGACCGTGTTTCTGGATATAGAAAGAAAATGGTATAAAGAAAAGCTGACGCCACAACGATTATGATAATTCTAAATATATGGTGTTCATACTTGGGATAAAGCAATAAACATGCAATCAAAACGATAGCAAGACCGATATGTAACATGTAACCTGCATCATACTCTCCAAATCGCGGATTGCCTAATAGCAAACCAATCATAATAAGAGCCATGATCATGAACACTACCGAATAATATATTTTTTTACTGATGAGTGTATAAAACTCCTTCATATGTACTCCTTTTGATGTGATTCATGAATGAAAAAAACAAACCAGATTACCATAATAACACAAATTATTACATATTTAGGAGGTGCATTCTGTCATTTGTGAAAGAAAATGATAAATGTGGAGTATGAAAGACAGTGGCGTTGGCAATTACATAAAACTTTTGAGAGTAGAACCAGCAAAATATGAATGGTCAAACCGGAGGATGGATTTATATTTAATTCTGCACTAACAATATTGTTGGTGCTTTTTTGCGTGGTCTATGGAAATGGCTGACCGTTTGATGAAAGCTGAACGAAACAGCATCGATATCAGGAAGGACTTCAAGCCGCTTAGGGATTTCTTTAAAAGTTAATGGTATAAAATTGAAAAGGCTGCCGGCACATTTGTCGGCGGTCTTTTTTTACGGACTCTTTGAAAAGGATTCGAAAAACTCCGGTTTGTCTGTGGAAAAAGAGCTGATACTTTAAAATAATTCAAGTTGCGAATGAAAAAGGAAACTTTTACACTTAAAGTACAATAAATTTTTTAGGTGGATCATGATGGCTAAAACAATAGCAGAGAAACTGAATTTACAAAAGTATAAGAAAGTCGCTGTGTTACATGTGCCGGATGGTAGGGATTATTTAGAAGGCTTGTCTGATTATGACACGGAGCTGATTGATGGGCCGTACGATCTTATTTTTGCTTTCGTGCTGGATATGGATTCCTTAAAGGGACTTGTGGACAGGATCATCGAAAATAATTTGCTAAATAATAAAGGCTATATCTATCTGGCTTATCCGAAGAAAGGGAATAAAGTATATTCCACGTATATTCATCGGGACGACCTTTTAGGCGGATTGGGTGCAGGAGAAGACGGCTACATAGGTGACAGCAGCATTAAGTTTGCGCGGATGGTAGGCCTGGATGAAGTGTTTACGGTAGTCGGCCTGAAGGAGGAATCCCGCAGCAAGAAAACTGCTTCTGCAAAAGCAAGCCAGCGTGTTGATGATTATATCGAATTGATTCCTGAGGTGGAACAATACCTGCAGGATTCTCCTGACCTTCTTGCTTTCTATCAGTCCCTGACACCGGGATACCGTAAGGATTGGGCACGCTATGTATACAGTGCAAAGCAAGAGGCGACAAGAGAAAAACGCCGTGAAGAGATGAAATTGATCCTTGCTGCCGGTTATAAGACACGGGATTTGTATCGCAGGGATCATTAATTAAATGGATGGCTGAAAGGACACTTGTGATGAGTGTTCTTTTTTAATTGACACTTCATCCTATTCATATTACAATTATCTCGAATTAAAGATACTTTAATTAAAGTAAAATGAGTATTCCAGTGGAGTTATGGGAAAACGTATCAGATAGAGATTAAATAGAATTGATTTTACATTATAGTTCGGAGGCTTATATATGAATGGATTAAAAGGAATACACCACGTAACAGCGATTACGAGCAGTGCGGAAAAGAATTATGAGTTTTTTACGTATGTGTTAGGAATGCGTTTGGTCAAGAAAACGGTGAACCAGGATGATATCCAGACCTATCATTTGTTTTTTGCCGATGATACGGGCAGCCCGGGTACGGACATGACCTTCTTTGATTTCCCTGGCATCCCAAAGGGAGTGCATGGAACGAATGAGATTTCCAAGACATCCTTCCGTGTACCAAGTGATGCAGCATTGGATTATTGGGTGAAACGGTTTGACCGCCTGGAAGTGAAGCATTCCGGAATTAAAGAACAGTTTGGCAAAAAGACATTATCTTTCGTTGATTTTGATGACCAGCAATACCAGCTGATCTCCGATGAAAAGAACGAAGGCCTTCCATCCGGCACTCCTTGGCAAAAGGGACCGATTCCACTCGAGTATGCCATCACAGGATTGGGACCGATTTTCGTCCGCATTGCCCACTTTGACTATTTTAAAGAGATGATGGAAAAGGTCCTGCAGTTTAAGGAAATAGCGAAAGAAGGATCGTATCATTTATTTGAAGTCGGACAGGGTGGCAACGGAGCGCAGGTAGTTGTCGAGCATAACACGGTCCTTCCGCAGGCAAGACAGGGATTCGGAACTGTCCACCATGCGGCGTTCCGTGTCGAGGACCGCTCGGTGCTTGAGGAATGGATTTCCCGCATGGAAAGCTTCGGCTTCCAGACATCCGGCTTTGTGGACCGTTTCTTCTTCGGCTCATTGTATGCACGGGTCGCACCGCAAATCCTGTTTGAATTTGCCACAGACGGCCCTGGATTCATGGGTGATGAACCTTACGAAACCTTAGGTGAGAAGCTGTCACTTCCTCCATTCCTGGAGCCGAAGCGTGAACAGATTGAACGTCTGGTCCGTCCGATTGATACGGTTAGAAGTACCATTGAGTTTGTCAAAGAGTAGGAAAAAGAAGTGTATACGAAAGAAGAGACCTCACCAGTGTGAGGTCTTTTTTCTTTTGTAAGAAAATCTTATGATGAAAATCAGTGGAAAACAGCCTGCCCCCGTCACACCTGCCACTTTTATCGGACCTGCTAAAATTTGAGAAAATAGGGGCGCAGCAATTCCTCCTATGCTACAGCATCAATAAACAAGGGCACCATCGGTATCACACACAAGCATTTAATCCGCAATATTATCAAACAGAATACCATTATTCATCAGCAGATAAAAAAACATGGCCGTTTGGGTCCATGTCCTTGATCTTTGTAGCATATGATTTTTAAATCAAATTTCATGATGTTCAGCCAGACAGCAGCGTCAATCCTTCACCAATCCGCCTCTTAGCTTTGTCACGCCAAACTCTAGATACCCCTTAAGGCAGGTCAGCATAAACACCCAGCCTTCCTTATTGTCCAGTAATTTAGCCATTAAGTCTGGATCATTGTCTGCAAAACCTTCCTCATTCACTTCGATGATTGTCTCAGAATTTTCCAATTCATGCAGCGTTATGGTAATCGTACGCTCTTCGTCGTCGGCTCCCCATTTGAACGCGATTTTTTTATTGGGTTCGGCCTCCACTACGGTAATCTCGAGTCTAGCATTGTATTCGTCATACGTTAATTGAATCTTCTTTCCGCTTTCCCATCTCTCTGAACTGGATGAGAACCAGAAATTCCCGATTTTTTCAGGATCTACAAATGCTTCATATACTTCATTTACAGAGGTTGCTATTTTAAATTTTGTAACCAAGTTCATGGAGAGTGTCATCCCTTTCATTTGTTTTGTATTAAGTATAGCTTATTGTAATTATTTTACATAACCTGATTTTCATTTGTATTTCATATAGCCTCTTCCCTGCACACAATTTATATCTTTTGATTTCCAGGAAAAATAATCGTCATTTTAAAATGCTGTCCCTCTCGAGCCCTTTTTCTTGATTAATCAGAAAAGATATACTTATCTTTTTATTCTGTCATATTAGTGTTATTATGCTTAAATACTATTTTTGAAAGGTAAGTGAAAAGATTCTTATGTCACAGATGTTAGCGTTAGTCATTCTTGTCGCAATTTTATTTATAGGGGATTTAGTAGCAGTGCGCACGAAGGCCTGGGTGCCATCGATATTTGTATGTGCAGTCTTGTTCCTGATTGGATACTGGACATTCTTTCCAAAGGATATCGTGTCTCTGGCAGGTATACCGCCAGTAGTTGCCACTATGCTGATTTACTTGTTAATCACGAATATGGGGACATTGCTATCACTAAAGGAATTGAGAAATCAGTGGAAGACTATTCTGATTGCCATATCAGGAATTCTGGGAATTATCGCAACTTTATTAGGTATCGGTACATTTGTTTTCGGTTTTGAGACAGTTGTCGTAGCAATTCCGCCTTTAGTTGGTGGTGTTGTTTCCGCCTTGATTATGTCTGAAGGAGCGAAGGAAGCTGGTCTGGCATCACTTTCCGTCTTTGCGATTGTCATTTACGTTATGCAAGGTTTTGCAGGATATCCATTGACATCCATCATGCTTAAGAAGGAAGGCAAGAGGCTTCTGAAGCTGTACCGCAGTGGGCAGCTGTCCGAACAAAAAACGGAAGAGGCAGCGGCTGCACTAGAAACCTCTAAGCAGGAATTAAAACTGTTTAAAAATATGCCTGAGAAATATAACACAGATTTCTTTAAATACTTCAGGCTCGCTTTGGTAGCATATTTGGCTTATTTAACATCAACTTTACTGGCACCGGTCGTCAGTGTCAGCCCGTTTGTTCTTTGCTTATTGTTCGGTGTCATTGCGACAAGCGTCGGTTTTCTGGAAAAACAGGTACTGCAAAAGGCGAACGGTTTCGGGCTTGCGATCATGGCGCTGATGCTCTTCATTTTTGACGGATTGAATAAAGCGACCCCGAGCATGATGGTCGATCTTTTATATCCGTTGATTGGTTGTATTGTCCTGGCCGTAATCGGTATGTACATATTCTCATTGGTGATCGGAAAGGTGCTAAAGGTCAGCAAAGAAATGGCATTTTCGGTTTCGTTGACTGCCCTTTACGGATTCCCGGCAGATTACATTATTACCTCTGAAGTTATCAAATCGTTGACCGAGGATGAGAAGGAAAGGGAAATGCTTACGAGCCGGATGCTTCCGCCTATGCTGGTAGGAGGATTTATTACCGTTACAATCGTATCTGTTATCTTAGCAGGAATTTTTGTAGGATTGTTATAAAAAAGGAGCGGGGACTTGTGGAATCACTCGAAAAAAGTATTGAAAAACATATTGAGGCCTTAAATGAATTTACGGCAACACCGAATAATGGAACGACTCGGCTTACATACAGCAAAGAGGATTTGCAGGCACGTAATTATATCAAGGAACAAATGAAGGAGCTTGGCCTGGAAGTCAGGGAGGATGGTTTAGGGAATATCTTCGGAAAACTGGAAGGAAGCCTGCCGGATGCGCCGAGCGTCCTTGTGGGTTCGCATTTTGATTCTGTTCCGAATGGCGGGGCATATGACGGGCCGGCAGGAGTAGTGGCAGGACTTGAGGTGGCTTCGCTTTTTGTGAAAAATGGATTGAAGCCACAGTACCCGCTGGAGGTTTTCGCGCTTGTGGAAGAAGAGGGTTCCCGTTTCGGAGGCGGGCTGATGGGCTCTAGAGGGATAGTCGGGATGCTTAACGAAAAAGATTTTAAAGAGCTTAAGGACAAGGACGGCATTTCTACGGAGGAAGCGATGAAGCAGATCGGTCTTGATCCGACCCTTCCTAAACAAAGAAAGCCTGAAACGATGAAGGCTTATTTGGAACTGCATATTGAACAAGGCCCGATTCTGGAGGAGAAGAATATTCCTATTGGAGTTGTGGACGCAATCGTGGGCCTTGCACAGCTTGAAGTGACGATTGAAGGACAGGCGGGACATGCGGGAACGACCCCGATGGATCGCCGGTCCGACTCATTGGTTACCGCTGCCCAAATCATCGCCAAGCTGCCTGAACTGGCAATCCAGGAAGGGAATGGTTCGGTAATTACAACCGGACGGCTTAATGTGTTTCCAAACGGAGCTAATGTGATTCCGCAGAAGACCGTTTTTTCTGTAGATATTCGCTCTGGCAAAGAAGAGAATGTCCAAAGTATGATTAAAAAAACGAAAGACCTCATCCATTCATACAACGGAAACGGCATCCGAATCTCATACGAAGAACAGCTGTATATCCAGCCGAAAGCAATGAATCCAGAAGTTGTCTCTTTGTTAAAGGAGCAAAGCGCTGAACTGGATATCCCGTACTGCTCCATTAATAGCGGGGCTGGCCATGATGCGATGGTATTTTCGGACTATACGGCGGCTGGAATGGTTTTTGTGCCCAGTAAAAATGGGCTTAGCCATTGCCCGGAGGAATGGTCGGACGCAAGGGATCTTGCGAAGGCCGTACAAATTCTCTACGGGGCAGCTAAGATATTAACGGAGGCGGAATAAAAATGATTCATGAAAAGATAAAAGAAGCGATTAAAGAATATAGCGAAGAGCTGACAGAGCTGCGCAGAAAGCTCCACAGCGAGCCGGAACTGTCGTGGGAGGAAGAAAATACGACGGCTTTTGTTTGTGAGTACCTAGAAAACCTTGGCATTCCATATCGAAGGACGGAGCCAACCGGTGTGATAGCGACGATCGAAGGCGGGAAGTCTGGAAAAACCGTGGCGCTAAGAGGCGACATGGACGCACTGTCCGTAGAGCAGTTAAATATGGACCTGCCATACGCTTCGAAGGAAGACGGAAAGATGCATGCGTGCGGCCATGATGCACATACGGCGATGCTGTTGATCGCTGCCAAGGCGCTGAACGGAATTAAAGACGAGCTGCCGGGAAATGTGCGTTTGGTGTTCCAGCCTGCCGAAGAGGTGGCCGAGGGTGCAAAAGCCATGGTGAAGCAGGGTGCGGTAGAAGGCGTGGACAATATTTTTGGAATCCATATCTGGTCGCAGATGCCGACACATAACGTGTCATGTACACCAGGACCTTCCTTTGCATCAGCAGATATATTCAGGGTGAGATTTAAAGGGAAAGGCGGACATGGCGCGATGCCTCAGGATTGTATCGATGCGGCGATCGTCGCTTCTTCCTTTGTGATGAATGTCCAGTCTGTCGTATCCAGGACAATCGATCCTCAAAGTCCTGCCGTTCTGACAGTCGGAAAAATGGTTGTCGGTACACGGTTCAATGTCATTGCGGAAAATGCCTTGATTGAAGGGACTGTGCGCTGCTTCGACCCGGCTACACGCGACCATGTGGAAAAGCAAATCAGCCACTATGCAGAGCATGTTGCCAGCACATTCGGAGCGACCGCTCAGGTCGAGTATGTGCGCGGGACACAGGCTGTTATTAACGATGAATACAGTGCAAAGCTTGTGCAGAAGGTAGCTGCCGAAGCATTTGGCGAGCATGTTTTATTCAACGAAAAACCGACAATGGGCGGTGAGGACTTCAGTTTTTACTTGGATGAAGTGCCTGGAAGCTTTGCCCTGGTCGGAAGCGGAAATCCCCAAAAGGATACAGAATGGGCACACCACCATGGCAAGTTCAATATCGATGAAGACGCGCTGGCTACAGGAGCCGAGCTGTATGCGCAATATGCCTGGGCTTATTTGAATGAGTAAGATGTATTTATTAGTTTAATAGCATAACAAAATCACCATACTGCCGCTGTATGGTGATTTTTAATAGGGTTAAGCTTTGTTATTCGAAGATATGGTAAGAGCTTTATTAGGGTTTTGGCGCGTCCCTGTCATGGCATTTTTTTGCCGAATCACTACTAAAACAATAAATGAGGGCCATTTTCTTATTAAATTCAGCAAAAAAATAGTGTTAAGGTCAGAAAAACGATATTTTCATAGACTGGCTGTAGATTCTAAGCGGGAATAGATGGCCTTATGCTCGAAGTCTTGGTTTTAATGCTCGATATTCAGGATTTATGCTCGAACGTGTTCGATATCCGGGAATTATACTCTAACTCTAGGGTATATGCTCGATATGAAAGGTTTTTATGCGCGAAATACAAAATTTATGCTCGAACTGCTTTTTTATGCTCGAACGGGTTCGATATCCGGGAATTATACTCTAACTCTAGGGTATATGCTCGATATGAAAGGTTTTTATGCGCAAAATATAAAAATCATGCTCGAACTGCTTTTGATGCTCGAAATCTTTCTATAAAGCTTTTTGGCCGACTTTAATTATATCTTCGGTAGGGCTATCTAAAAAAGTGTTTCATAAAGGTCTTGTTTAGATTTAAAACCTCTTCACGCTGTAGCCAAGAGCAAAACGGATCATCATATTTAGAGACAAATGTCATTTTAAAACAACCAAAAAATCACCATACCGTTCTAATATGGTGATTTTTCAAGAGTAATAAATAATCATTTAGAATAAACGCCAGCTGCATCAATTGGAATATGATTAAATTTCGACACCTGGAACAAGCCCTGGACAGTGAGTTTTAGTTCAGGTATTACCGGAAGTGTTAAAAACGAAAGTGTGAGAAATGGGTTAAACTGTTCGGATACCCCAAGGTTTTTCAAAGCAAGATGAATATCCTCCAGTTTAGCGATCACTTCTGTATAAGGTTTTAAAGACATCAATCCCGCTATAGGCAGTTCCAGGGATGCGAGTATTTTCCCCTCATTAACTACGATTAATCCGCCCTTAATTTCCCGCAGCTTGTTTACAGCCATTACCATATCCACATCATTAGTCCCGGCCACAACAAGATTGTGTGAATCATGCGCTATAGTCGTAGCGATCGCTCCCGATTTCAATCCCAATCCTTTGACAATGCCCAATCCGATGTGCCGTTTCATATGATGCCGTTCGATTACAGCAATTTTTAATTGGTCGGCCGCAGTCGAGGGCTGAAACAGTCCGCCTCCATCAATGTCTACCTTTGCAATAATGTGGTTGGTTACAAGGCTATTTGGAATAATTTCTATAATATTAGCTTCATTAGAAGATATCGGGATGTGAAACTGATTTTCTGTTAAGGGATGGAAATTTACTGAATTGAGAGATGGGCTAGGTTCGTTCCCTTCAGCTTCGTTTTCAGGGCTAAATAAAATCCCTTCCTTCACAACCTGAACCCCATCCTTGAAAACAGCAGTAATATTTATGGTTTCTAAGTCATCAATCATCAGGAAGTCGGCCTTATAGCCTGGAGCAATGGCGCCCAGCTCATCGAGGCCAAAGCATTCTGCTGCATTGATGGTGGCCATTTGTATGGCAGTAACTGGGGAGAGTCCTGATTGAACCGCAAGCCTGACATTGTAATCAATACTGCCATCCCGAACAAGGTCATCTAAATGCTTATCATCCGTGACAAATAAACACCGCCTGGCATTCCGTTCATTTACAATCGGGATAAGCTGTTCTAAATCCTTCGCCACCGTACCCTCGCGTATCATTAGATACATGCCTCGCTGAAGGCGCTCTTTAGCTTGTTCGGAAGTGGTGCTCTCATGATCAGTGCGAATGCCGGCGGACATATAAACGTTTATATCACTAGCAGAAAGGCCGGCCGCGTGACCGTCAATCTTTTTTCGGTTTTGTTTTGCTTCCATGATTTTTGCCATCATATCGGCTTCGGCATTTAGCACCGCTGGAAAATTCATCACCTCGGCTAAACCAAGGACTCGTGGATGGGCATAAAATGGTTCTAAGTCTTCGTGAGTCAAAGTCGCCCCGGAGTGTTCGAAGTCTGCAGCAGGAACACATGATGGTAGCATGAAATAAAAGTTGAGCGGGAGATTTTCCGAGGAATCAAGCATAAACAGGATTCCTGAATTCCCTAAAACATTGGCAATCTCATGCGGGTCAGCAATCACGGTTGTCACGCCGTGGGGGAGGAGAACCTTTGCGAATTCCGATGGGGCAACCATGGAAGATTCAATATGAACATGGCCATCGATGAACGCAGGCGATATAAAATGACCTTGAGCGTCCACTACATGCTCACCTTCATAATTGCCGATCCCGGCAATATAGCCATCCACAATGGCGATGTCAGCTTCGAAGACTTCTCCGTTAAAGACATCGATTACTTTTCCATTTTTAATAACAGTGTCTGCAGGTTCTCTTCCTGAGGCTACTGCAATTCTTCGTGCCAATCGATTTTGCTCCATATGACCATCCTTTTACGTAAAAATTAGTATTCGACTTTAGTAAGAGTTTGCCCCCACACACGAAATGGCATGTCGCAATCCTTCAGCAATAATTGTTCCATCTTAATGCTGCGGCGTTCCATAGGGAGGGAAAGCTCCTTATAAATAAAATCGTCATCGAATCCAATATGACCGGCTTCTTCTTTTGTACAAGCATAATAAACGGCCTTCGGTCTTGCCCAGTAAATCGCCCCTATGCACATCGGGCACGGTTCGCAGCTCGTATAAATTTCACAGTCTGTCAGTTGAAAGGTATTCAGTTTCTGACAGGCTTCCCGAATTGCCTGGACCTCTGCGTGAGCGGTTGGGTCGTTTGCAGCGGTCACTTCATTTCGTCCATAAGCGATGATGGTTCCATCTTTTACAACCACTGCCCCAAAGGGTCCTCCATGGCTGGTCTCTACATTGTCAAGTGCAGCCTCTATTGCCATTTCCATAAATTTTGATTCTGGCATATGATCTCTCCAATCCGATTTAAGTTTAATAATACGGGAGATGTATTATTTAAGTACCTATCACTTTATCAAAATTTTCTTACGTTTTCCTTTTGTTTGTGAGGTTTTCTAACAGAGTTTTTATTTTGTCCATGTCTTGTTTACTGTTTTGCACAAAAACCATGTTAGATTATCTTACATGGTTGTGGATGAAATAGAATTTATTGGTTATTATTGAAAAAATAAATGACGCACCACATAACTAAAACTCCGAGATAATCTCTAAAACTAATAAAAAGAGAGAAGATAAGCCAGGGTCTATTACATATAAAGCGCAAAGAACGGAGGCATGACATGGATGGAATTCATGAAATTTTAAATGCTCTTGATCGTTTATCTGCTGATGATGTGCTTGCAACTGTCATCCGTGTTGAAGGTTCGGCGTATCGTAAAGCGGGAGCCTCCATGGTGTTTAAGGATGATGGTGCCACAATTGGTTTGATTAGTGCCGGATGCCTTGAAACTGATTTATCCATCCGGGCAAAAGAGCTGAAAGGGAAAAAAACCAGCGAAACGATTGTTTACGATATGCGTGCCGAGGATGATCTGGCCTGGGGCCAGGGGGCTGGCTGCAATGGGAGGGTCAGCGTTTTGCTGGAACCAATAGACGTTTACCTTCACGATCATCTTTGTAAGTTAAAAAACTGCCTGGAAAGTGGAAACCGCGTAACCCAGATAAAGAAATTAAATAAGGAACATTCTGTTTCAGATTATTTATTTTTAAAAGGGGATCATGATTTTTTTGGAGTGTGGCATGGACCGATTCCTGCGATGGTTAAAGACCTCTTAAGGGGCTTTCATCGCAATTTTTCGAAAAACGGCATCGTGTCTGTTCCGGAGCTGTAAGCGGAAATGTACATACAGTCCTATGAGCCGAAGCCCCGTTTAATCATATTTGGGGCAGGTTTGGATGCGATGCCAATCGTTAAAATTGCTTCCCACACAGGCTTTTCGGTAACGGTTTCTGATTGGCGCCCTGCCTTATGCAACGACCATAACTTTCCTGAGGCCGATCAATTGATTGTAGGCTTTCCTCACGAGACGATTCCCATGCTTGACTTAACGAGCCGGGATTCAGTTCTCCTGCTTACTCACCATTTTCAAAGAGATAAAGAATTATTAGCATATTTGATGCGTAAAGAGCTGGCTTATTTAGGTGTCCTGGGGCCAAGGACCCGGACTCAAAGACTGCTTGAAGGCAAGGCAATTCCTTCTTTGATACACAGTCCAGTGGGTCTTGCCATTGGGGCAGAAGGACCAGCGGAAATTGCGGTCAGCATCGTTGCAGAGCTTATCAAAAATCAGAGGCGAAAGCATTTGGAAAAGGCTGTTTCCTCTTGAAAAGGATGTTCGCCTGTTCAATTCGCAGCAGCGTTGGATTGCCGAACCTTTAGAAAAGGCGGTTTCCTCAATTCTTGCTGTTTAAATGGCAGCAAGCACCAGCTAAGGTTGTTTACCCTTAACATCGTTAATACGTATTTGTTTCTATCTCCGCTTCGTACAGAAGAGGAAGCTGTTAAAGGAGGGATGCCATCGTGGTTGGAAAAGGTGCTATATCACAGAATGCCCCAAGCGTTTTTATGCCTTCTGAATTAGAGGAGGCATGGAATTTAAAACACCAGTTTGGTGCGGACGGCTGTTTTGTCGCCGGAGGGAGCCTCTTGCAGACAAATTGGCAAAAGGGGATGGAAGTGCCCTCGAGCTTAATTAGTTTGGGGTTCATAAAAGAGATGAAAGGATGGGGGAAAGACGTACTTTCGGGAGAAACTTATACTTGCATCGGAGCCTTAACCACATTAGCTCTATGCAGGAGCCATCCTGATATGAAAAAGTTCCCCGTCCTGGCTGAAGCCGCAAGAAACATCGCCGCTCCGGCAATCCGAAACCAGGCAACGCTTGGCGGAAATGTCATCAGTAGATTCGGTGATGCCATTCCAGCCCTATTAGTCCTGGATTGTCAGCTCCAATGGTTTATGGGAGACGATTATGTACTCATGCCCCTGATTGATTTTATACATGAAGGGCCTCCTGATGAACATGCCATCCTTATCGCCGTGTATATACCTGAACAGGTAGAAGGCAGCAACGAAAGCAGCTTTTATAGAAAAATTGGGCTTCGCGATGCCTTTTCCCCAAGCATCGTCACGATTTCAGGGAAATGCAGGCTGGGAATGAATAAGGATGTCGAAACCATCCGGCTCGCAGCCGGAGGGAGTATCAACCCGCCCCAGCGTCTTGTTGAATCTGAGAAATTACTAAAGGAATCCGGCATTTCCGCTGATTCCTTAAAGAAAGTCCTTCACACCATAAAAGAGGAATTTACCCCAATTGCCGACATCAGCTTCTCCTCTGATTATAAGAAAACAGTAGCTGCGAATCTGATTGTTTCCGAGTTAAGCAGAATAGCAGGGTAAGGGGGATTTATGACTGACCAGACAAACTCTCTAAAAAAAAGTAAGCGAATCCGCCGTGATGGCCCCGAAAAAGTAACCGGGACATTGAAATATCTCACCGATCTTTCCTTTCCCAACATGCTTTATGGAAAGATTTTGAGAAGCATGGAACCCCATGCCAAAATTGTATCCATCTCCACCGAAAAAGCCGAAATGCTTCCAGGGGTCAGGGCGGTTGTAACGTATCAAGACGTCCCCGGTTTGAACGGGTACGGACTTATTTTTCCAGACCAGCCTGTCCTTTGTTTTGATCGTGTACGCTGTGTTGGCGATGCGATTGCAGCAGTTGCTGCAGACACAGAAGAAATTGCAGAAGAGGCGCTGAAATTGATTGCAGTTGAGTATGAGCCCTTGCCAGTAATAGACAGCCCTGAAGCAGCACTGCGTTCCGATGCTCCGCTTCTTCATCCGGATGGTAATGTTTTGCACCGGGCCGCTTATAAAAAAGGAGATGTTGAGAACGGCTTCCAGGACTCTTCTATTGTAGTGGAGGAAACATATGAACTCCCGCGGCAAATGCACGCTTATATGGAAACGGAAGGAGGGGTGATCGTACCGGCACCGGATGGAACATTGACTGTTTATGTGGGTACTCAGCATGGTTTCAAGGATCGCTTTCAATTATCCAGAATTTTGAATATGTCGGAGAAAGATATTCGGATTATCTCAAGCCCGATGGGTGGCTCGTTTGGAGGAAAGGACGAGTTAAATATCCAGCCTTATGGGGCCCTGCTCGCCTTGGCCGCCAAATGCCCGGTTAAGATTCATCAAAGCAGGGAGGAATCGGTAAGAGCGGGATTAAAACGTCATCCGATGAAGATTACGATGAAGACGGGAGTCGACTCCGAGGGGAAGCTATTAGCCCATAAAGTAAAAATCATTGCAGATACAGGAGCCTATGCCACATTAGGCCCTGCTGTATTAGATTTTGCTGTGGAGCATGCGCCGGGGCCGTATATCATCCCCCATATTGAAATAGAGGGACAATCTGTTTTTACGAATAATGGCATAGCCGGAGAGTTTAGAGGCTTTGGCGGAAATCAGGTTACGTTTGCATTAGAGGGGCAAATCGACCGGCTTGCCGAAAGGCTGAAAATGGACCCGCTCGAATTCCGCCTGAAAAATGTACGGAAGGTGGATGACCCCGGACCGTTGGGACAGCAAATTGTCCCGACTAATGGGGCAGCCGAAGTCCTCCATACAATAAAAAAATCATTAGTAAAAGCGGCGAACAAAAAGAAGCAAGTTGATCCTTTTAAATTGGAGGGAATAGGTGTTGCCCTGACCATGCATGGCGGGGGACTTGGAAAGGGTCGCTTAGATCCTGGCGGTGGACGGCTTTCTTTTACAAAGGAAGGAACAATTGAAGTTGCGTTTGGCTTCGAAGAGTGCGGCCAGGGACTATTGTCCGTTATAGAAACACTGCTGATAAATGAATTTGGTTGCAGCGAGAAGGATATCAGAATAGTAGTCGGGGATACGGCGACAGTCCCGGTCAGCGGCTCCTCAACAGCTTCCAGGGCAACAAGTATGGTTTGGCACTCCCTGCAAAGGATGAAGGACTCCTTCCGTACACAGCTGATTCAGCTGGCAGCCGAGTTAACGGGAATGGATTCTGAAAAACTTAAACTGGGACCAGGCGGAGTGTGGCTTGAGGACAAGTATCATGAAAATGGGAGCCTTTGTATCCACTATCGTGAACTAGCTGAAAAGATGCCGAGTTCGGGGATAGCGGTCGACACCAAATTTGATTTTCCCGTCAGCCCAGATGCAGTCGTTCCCGGCAGCCATTTTTTATACTCTTTCGCAGCAGTTTTCGCTCAAGTGGAAGTGGACCTGCTGACAGGTAAGGTAAAGGTCACTCATCTGGCACAGGCTGTCTCGGCTGGCCCGGTGGTGAATGCGATGGGATATCAGGGACAGATTGAAGGAGGGGGCATCATGGCGCTGGGATATACATTGATGGAGGAAGCGCGGATGGAACAGGGTATGTACATGATCGATAATTTTGATACCTACCTGATTCCTACAATCTGTGATGTCCCGCCCATCATGCATACAGAAGCGATTGAAACACTGACGGAAGGAGATTCCTATGGCCCCAGGGGAGTCGGAGAAATCGGGACAGTTGGAGTAGCCCCGGCCATTTCACGTGCTGTTTATAATGCAACAGGATACTGGACGAACCAGCTGCCAATATCTCCAGAACGGCTGTTAAACCATGTTCAATTAGGAGAGGTGAAAGCATGGATTTGAGAAATAGTGTGGAAAGTGGAACAACACTGACACCGTCTCCTCTAATTACCTTACGCCTTGAAGTGAATGGCAAAAAGCATCAGGTCACGGTTTCTCCTACGGCCCGCCTGGTTGATATTTTACGTGATGGACTCGGGCTTACCGGAACAAAAATTTCCTGTGAAATTGGGCGCTGTGGTGCTTGTGCCGTTCAAATGGATGACAAGCTGGTACATTCTTGTTTAGTTATGGCCTATCAGGCACGGGATAAATCGATTTGTACAATCGAGGGGTTGGCTGAGGGATTAGGTGAAGAATTGGCTGAAGGATCAGCTAATGAAGGATTGCATTTTATCCAGGAAGCATTTTTACAAGAAGGCGGTTTTCAATGCGGGTACTGTACGCCAGGGATGACCATGGCCGTTAAGGCGCTGCTCGATGTCCATCCGGATCCTGCAACAGAGCAGATCCAAGAGGCTCTTTCCGGAAATTTATGCCGTTGTACCGGTTATGCCGGGATTATTCGTTCGATTAGAAGGGCCGTTAACCATATAAATGCTTCGGAAGATATGAGGAACGAAGCCTCCTTCATTCAGGACATTAACCGCATGGATCACTATGAGTTCGCCCATAAAATAGGCTGGGTTTATGAGCACTCACCCTGGATTGCGAAAAAAGCTTGGGAAAGCAGCCCGTTTTATGACCGGGAGGAGCTTATGCAGACCATGTCAGCAGTCGTTCAAAATGCAGACGCCTCACTAAAATTGTCTTTGCTGCGGGCGCATCCAGACCTCGGTACCAGGCTCAAAATTACTGACGCATCCCAAAAGGAACAAAAGGGAGCCGGTCTTGACCAGCTCTCAAATGACGAACTCACAAAATTTCAATCGCTAAATAAGCAATATGTAGATACATTTGATTTTCCTTTTATCATGGCTGTAAAAGGGCAAAACAAAACAACCATTCTGGAAGCTTTGCAGCTTCGACTAAATAATACGTATGAACAGGAATTTTCAACCGCTTTAAAGGAGGTTGACAAGATAGCGGGATTCCGATTAGACGGCCTATTTCAAGGAAGGGGTTAATCATGGTGGAAAGACTGATGTGTTACGGAAAAGCGGATGTATGGGTGTATCGAACGTATGCAAAGGCTCTTACGGAAGTGGCAGTCATTCCGGAATCATCGTTTACAGGCCGGAACAATATCCTGTTCGGAATGAATGTAAAAGTGGCTGTTGAGGGGGATCAGTTTCTTTCCTCCTTTACCGAAGGCGATAATTCGATGGTGGTTGCCACTGATTCGATGAAAAATTTCATATTAAAGCATGCAGGGGATTACGAGGGCGCTACCCAGGAGGGCTTCCTGGAATTTGTCGCACGGCGTTTTCTTGAAACGTATCCTCAAATGGCAGGAATCGATATTTCGGGGGAACAAATCCCTTTTGAAGAACTGCCGGTAGCTTCACACGACAAATTCGAGGCCAGTCCTTTAGTATTTCGCTATTCACTGAACGAACAGGCCTGTGCTTCGGTCCAGGTGAAACGAGTCGATGAGGGCATCCAAACCACAGACCATCTTAGCAGTTTAAAAGGATTGAAGCTTATAAAGGTGAAGGGGAGTTCCTTTTACGGATATGTACAGGATGAATATACGACATTGCCTGAGTCCTTTGACCGCCCATTGTTCATTTTTTTAACCATAGAATGGCGTTATAGCGATTTGGAAGACGCCAGGGGGAACAGGCCAAACGGATATGTAGCGGCAGAACAGGTCAGAGATATTGCCTACACCGTTTTTCATGAAGAAAATTCACCATCCATTCAAAATCTCGTGTATCGGACTGGACTTCGAATCCTGGAGCGTTTTCCACAATTGAAGGAAGTCCGGTTCGAATCCAATAACCGCACATGGGAAACCGTGTTGGATGAGATTCCTGCTTCGACGGAAGGAAAGGTATTTACCGAGCCGAGGCCGCCGTTTGGCTTCCAGCGATTTTCGATGACACGTGAAGATCTGGAAAGCGCCCAATGATCACTACGCACATACTTGATCTAAGTAAAGGGAAACCGGCAAAAGGTGTGTTGGTGGAATTGTGGCGGGAGACCTCCGAGAACCATTATGAATTTATGAATGATTCCCATACTAATGAGGATGGCAGAATCCCGTCACCGCTTGTGCAAGGAGAAGCCATGAAAAAAGGAATCTATGAACTTCGCTTTTATGTGGCAGAGTACTATCGGAGTGAGGGAGCATTATTGGAGGATAACGCCTTTCTTGATTGTGTTCCGGTCCGGTTTAGAATATCCGGACCAGGCTCGCATTATCATATTCCATTGCTGTTGTCACCAGGAGGATATAGTACCTATCGAGGAAGTTAGAGGGGAGTGGGGAATATGGTGAACGACTTTTATATTAAAAACGGCTATGTATTTACAGATGAAGGCTTTCAGCAGGCCGCGGTCCTTGTCCGCGATGGAAAAATCGATTCACTTCTTGTGAAAGAAGAGGAGCCTTTAAAAGAAGGATCATTGAATTCTATCGATGCGAGCGGATGTATTGTTGTCCCGGGCTTTATTGATTCCCATGTGCATTTTAATGACCCGGGAAGGGCGGATTGGGAAGGCTTTGAGACAGGAAGCCGGGCTGCAGCAATAGGAGGAACCACCACGGTTTTTGATATGCCGCTGAATAGCTGTCCCTCTGTTACCAGCCTGCAAGCATTACGACAGAAAAGCGAACATGTTTCCTCTCGTTCTTATGTTGATTACGCTCTTTGGGGTGGGTTAACGGGCAGCACGACTAGTTATCATACTGATTTCCTTGAAATGAGCAAGGATATCGTTGCCTGGAAGGCGTTTATGTGCAGCAGCGGCATTGATGACTTTGACTTTGTTTCTCCCGACCACTTAAAGACAGCCATGAAAAAGGCGACCGAGCAGCATAAAATACTTGCACTGCACGCGGAATGGGAGGAGGAGGTCGCTTCTCTTGGCATTTATTATAAACAGTCGAAAGGTTTGGATGAACGCTTGGCATATTTGCGAAGCAGGCCGGTATCGGCAGAAGTGAAGGCGGTTGCCTATGCATTGGATTTGGCTGCAAAATATGGAACTTCACTGCATTTTGTCCATATCAGTTCTCCGAAAGCAGTGGGAACGATCCATGAGGCGAAACGCAGTGGGGTCGATGTAACGGTTGAAACCTGTCCCCATTACTTAATATTTGATGAAGATGACTTTCTGGAAAATGGAGCAGTTTTCAAATGCGCCCCGCCTCTAAGGTCTCGAAAAGATGTGGAAGGGCTGTGGGAATGCATTGTAAATGGATGGATTGATACGATTGGTTCCGACCATTCTCCAAGCCTTTATTCCATGAAGACGACCGACTCCATCTGGGATGCATGGGGAGGAATCCAGGCAGTACAATTTACATGGCCGGCTCTGCTGGATCAGGCGCTTAAGCGCGGGATTTCCCTTACCAAGATTATTCCTTTGGGTACCTCCAATGTAGCCGGCCGTTTTAGCATCTCAGATTTTAAAGGAAGAATCTCTCCCGGAATGGATGCAGATTTGGTGCTCATTCGATTAGACGAATCGACCTCTGTGGATAAGGCAAGCATTGCTTTTAAAAATCCATTTTCGCCGTATGAAGGGCAGACCTTTCATGTACGGGTCAAAAAAACGATTTTACGGGGAACGGTGATTTATGACGACCAAACGGGGGTTATACAAGAGAGAACCGGGAGATGCATTAATCAAGGGAGAGAATGTTATGAACCCATATCCTCAACACTTGGAAGAAGCCATTGAGTGGCTTAGTAAATTTGGAAAAGAAAAAGATGACGGAGTAACGAGATTGGTTTTTTCCAGGGCATGGAATGAAGCGCAGCATGCCCTGAAGGATTGGATGGAAACCCTTGGTCTTCTTGTAAGCTTTGATTCAGTAGGCAACTTGTTTGGCAGGTTGCCTGCAAGAGAGGAAGATGCCCCGACGATTCTTGTTGGATCCCATGTAGACACGGTCCGCTCAGGAGGAAAATATGATGGGGCGTATGGAATTCTTGCCGCACTCCTTGCTGTTGCAGCTCTTAAAAAAGAGTATGGTGCCCCTAAGCTGAATCTTGAAGTAGTTTCTTTGTGCGAAGAGGAGGGCAGCCGCTTTCCGCTTGCCTGCCTGGGCTCCGGGTTGATGACGGGACTCTATGAATCCCGTGATCTCAAGGGTTTAACAGATTCAGAGGGAATGAAGCTTGAAGATGCCATGAAGATGTCTGGCTTTTCGCTGCCTGGTGGTGAATATACAGTCCGTACAGATATTGATGCATTTATTGAAATACATATTGAACAGGGGCCAGCTCTGGAGAAGCTCAGAAAGCAGATAGGCATCGTACAGGCGATTGTGGGACAAAAAAGGTATCAAGTAACCGTTACAGGTGAATACAATCATGCCGGGACCGCATCCATGCACTGGCGAAAGGATGCGTTAATGGGAGCGGCCGAGATGATTTGCGCTCTCTATGAGTCTATGGGAAATCGTGAGGATCAGCTTGTCGCAACCGTCGGCCAGCTTTTTGTGAAACCGAACATTCCTAATGTCATTCCTGGACGGGTTGTTTTTTCGGTGGATGCACGGCACCCATCAGAGGAAACCTTAGAGTCTTTTTGCAGGCAGTTTTCCCGCCAGTTCCTGGAAATATCTGCAGACAGGGGGTTAGGGACGGAAATTAAAATGTGCCATGAAGTTCATCCTGTCCAAATGAACCAGGCACTAATTGAAACTGTTCAGGATATTTGTGTGAAAAGGGAAATTTCATATCAGTTGATGAACAGCGGAGCTGGCCACGATTCACAATTGTTCGCCAAGGTTTACCCGACTGCCTTATTGTTTGTCCCAAGCCAGGGGGGGATTAGTCATTCCCCTTTAGAATACACGCCTGTTAAAGATTTAGAAACAGGTCTTGATGTACTGAAAGAATGTTTGCATCAATTAGCGTACTGAGTGCGCAGGGGAGGATGTTCATGATGCAGGATAAAGAGAAACTGCAGGCCTGGATTGAGGGTCATCAGCAGGAAATGATCGATTTTTTACAAAAGCTAGTCCAAACTCCATCAGATAACCCGGAAGGTGATTGTTACCCTATAGCCGTTTTACTGCAGAAACAGCTATCTGAAATGGGGTTTGACAGGGTGTCTCTACTAGAAGTGGATGCAGAGGAAGTGAAGCAGGCTGGAATGATTAGCCTCGCTAATGTTGTGAGCAGTACAGAATTTGGAACAAATGCCGGATTGAACATTGTATTGAATGCACATGGTGACGTCGTGCCTCCGGGGTTGGGGTGGAGTGTGGAGCCGTATGGAGGGGAGGTTTTGGATGGGAAAATGTATGGCAGGGGTGTAGCCGTTTCTAAATCAGATATTGCTGCCTATACCTTTGCCGTTCTTGCATTAAAACACGCAGGCATCAACCATCCTTTGAACGGAAAAATTGATCTCGCGTTTACATTTGACGAAGAGACAGGGGGAGAATTAGGACCCAAGAGACTGCTTGAAAGTGGAGTTATCACGCCTGACCTGGCAATAGTTGCCGGGTTTACCTATTCCGCAGTTAATGCCCATAATGGCTGTTTGCATTATGAGTTGTCGATCACAGGAAAATCAGCTCATGCGGCCCTGCCGGAGACAGGTGTGGATGCCATTGAAGCAGCCTCTTGTATTTTACGGGCCTTATATGGATACCGTAAAACACTATCCTTAAAAAAATCTTCCATAAAAGGAATTGACCATCCTTCGTTAGTGGTTGGACTTATTTCGGGAGGGATTAATACAAATGTCGTTCCTGACCAGTGTAAGATGAGGATCGACAGGAGACTAGTGCCAGAGGAAGACGCGGGTCAAGCAGAAGCTGAGTTTATAGAAATTGTCCAGGAATCCATAGCCCATATGGATGGTCTAAATGTCCAAATCACAAAAATTCTCCATGCTGAAAGCTTTGGGCCAGTCCCTGAAAACACGCCTTTAATACAGACGTTACAATCCAACTGGAATTCCATTATGAAGAGAAAGGGCGAATTATCGATTAACGGAGTCCCGCTCTATACAGATGCCCGCCATTTTTACAGCAAGGGAATCCCAACCGTCATGTTTGGGGCCGGTCCAAAAGCATTAGAGGAGGCAAACGGGCACAGGGCAGATGAAAACATTAGCCTGTCAGATCTTTTGGATGCTGTGAAAATCGTTGCCTGTACGCTATACGACTTGCTGGCAGAGTCGAACTCGATGCGAGTTGTTATTAATAATCATCGGTAATGACTCGCTTTCTTAGGACGGACCGCATAAAACCAGAATCGCACTCGCCGTGATAGGCATAAGACAGCATGCGAGGAGGTGATTCCCTCCACCTGCCAAGGTCAAAGAAGTAAGGGAATTCGAAATCGGAGTATTAGAAAGGAAGGGCCCTGATGAAGTTAACTTCACGCGAAATGGAAAAGCTCATGATTGTGGTCGCTGCTGACCTTGCGCGCCGGCGGCAGCAACGGGGGTTAAAACTCAATTACCCTGAGGCAATCTCTATCATTACATACGAGCTGCTTGAAGGGGCGAGGGATGGAAGAACGGTTGCTCAATTGATGCAATATGGCACAACGATTCTTAACAGAGAAGATGTCATGGAGGGAGTGCCTGAGATGATTCCGGATATTCAAGTAGAGGCAACTTTCCCAGATGGAACAAAGCTTGTGACCGTACACGAGCCGATTCGTTAGATGGAGGGGGAGTACCAATGATTCCGGGAGAGTACCTATTAAAGAAGGAGCCGATTTTGTGCAATCAAAACAAGCCCGCCATAACAGTAAAGGTTTTAAACCGCGGAGACCGGCCTATTCAAGTCGGTTCTCATTTTCACTTTTTCGAGGTGAATACAGCTCTGAATTTTGACCGGCAAACTGCCTTTGGCATGCATCTTAATATTCCTGCCGGAACGGCAGTGCGCTTTGAACCTGGCGATGAAAAGCAAGTAGTGCTTGTTCCTTTTTCAGGAGAAAAGAAGGTATATGGTTTAAATAACCTGACAAATGGGTCCGCGAATAAGGAGGAAAAGTAGATGAGCTTTCAGATGTCGCGAAAACAATATGCCGACATGTTTGGACCGACTGTCGGAGACGCCGTTCGATTGGCGGATACAGATCTGTTTGTTGAAATCGAAAAAGACTACACCCTATATGGAGATGAAGTGAAGTTTGGCGGCGGGAAAGTAATTCGGGATGGCATGGGTCAGCATCCTCTCGTGACAAGGGAGGAAAGTGTGGACCTAGTTTTTACAAATGCCATTGTGTTGGATTATACAGGAATTTATAAAGCAGATATTGGCATAAAGGATGGGATGATTGCAGCGATTGGCAAGGCGGGTAATCCGCTGTTGATGGACGGCGTTAATATCGTGATCGGAGCAGCCACTGAAGTCATTGCGGCAGAGGGAAAGGTTGTCACGGCAGGAGGCATCGATGCCCATATTCATTTCATTTGTCCACAGCAAATTGAGACGGCGCTTTCTTCCGGTGTGACAACGATGATAGGCGGGGGAACAGGTCCTGCTACCGGTACAAATGCCACCACTTGCACGCCTGGTCCATGGAATATTCACAGGATGCTGCAGGCAGCCGAAGGATTTCCGATGAATCTAGGATTCTTGGGCAAAGGGAATGCTTCCGATGAAGCGCCGCTGAAGGAACAAATCGAAGCAGGTGCCATTGGATTAAAGCTGCATGAGGATTGGGGGACGACTGCTTCTGCTATTGATACAAGTTTGAAGGTGGCTGACCATTATGATGTGCAAATTGCCATACATACTGACACCCTGAATGAGGGTGGATTTGTGGAAGATACACTGGCTGCCATCGACGGCCGTGTGATTCATACCTATCACACAGAGGGCGCAGGGGGAGGACATGCACCCGATATCATTAAGGCGGCAAGCTATCCGAATATATTGCCTTCATCCACAAATCCGACACGTCCTTATACTCTCAATACTTTAGAAGAGCATTTGGATATGTTGATGGTTTGCCATCACTTGGATCCGAGCGTTCCAGAAGATATTGCTTTTGCAGATTCGCGCATTCGGAAGGAAACGATTGCCGCTGAGGATATTCTCCATGATTTAGGAGTATTCAGTATGATTTCTTCCGATTCGCAAGCAATGGGACGTGTGGGGGAAGTGATTACGCGTACCTGGCAAACTGCCGATAAGATGAAAAAGCAAAGGGGTAAATTACAAAAAGATGTAGGTGCAGGAGATAATTTCCGTGTCAAACGCTATATTGCGAAGTATACGATTAACCCTGCACTTGTACATGGGATTGCCGAATATGTAGGCTCGATTGAGGAAGGCAAACTGGCAGATCTTGTTTTATGGGATCCCGCCTTTTTCGGTGTGAAGCCGGAGCTGATTCTAAAGGGCGGCATGATTGCACATAGTTTGATGGGTGATCCAAACGCAAGCATCCCGACACCGCAGCCTGTTGTTTACCGCCCAATGTTTGCTTCGTCCGGAAGGGCAAAATATAAAACATCTATTACCTTTGTATCAAAGGCCGCTTATAAAAACGGAATACAGGAGCAATTGGGTTTACAAAAGATAATTAAACCGGTGTCAGGAATTCGCCAATTGTCAAAAAAAGATATGGTTTTTAATGGCGAGACTCCAGAGATTGAAGTAGATCCGCAAACCTATGAAGTGAAGGTAGACGGCGAGTTGATTACCTGTGAGCCGGCGGAAGTTCTTCCGATGGCACAGCGTTATTTCTTATTTTGAGGTGATGAAAGATGATTATTGAACAAGTGGTTGGCAATGTTGCCTTGTTGGAAAAAAGAGCTCCCCATGTGGAGCGAGTATACCTGCAAAGTGACGATTTAGTGAAGCGGATTCAACGTGTTGTAACGGACCATGGCAATGAACTTGGCATCCGTCTGAGAGACAATCGGGACTTAATAGATGGCGACGTTCTATATATGGATGAACACAATATGATTGTGATTTCGGTAAAGCAGGATGACTTATTGGTTATTATGCCAACCACCATTCCACAGATGGGGGAGATCGCCCATCAGCTGGGGAACCGCCATTTACCGGCACAATTTGAACAAAGTGAAATGCTTGTTCAGTATGACTATTTAGTAGAAGAATTACTGCAGCAGCTGTCCATTCCTTATAAAAGGGAGAATCGGAAAGTTAAGCAGGCCTTCCGCCATATCGGGCATCGTCATGATTGATGGATTGTTTCCTCTTCTGCAATTATGCGATTCCAATTTTCCATCCGGGGCGTTTTCCCACTCGTTTGGACTGGAAACATATATTCAGGAGCAAGTCATTCATGATAAGGACAGCTTTTCAAAAGCCATTGCCGTCTATATTCGGAAACAGCTTGTTTATGTGGATGGCCTTGCTTGCAGGCTAGCTTATGAGGCATTGGAACAACAAGAGATATCTGAATTTTATGAACTTGATTGCATATTATTTGTATCGTGCCTTGCCGAGGAAACGAGATTGGGCAATCGCCGGATTGGTGAACGGATGGCCAGATTATGCACCGAGCTTTATCCATCGGGCACTCTTGCAAATTACGTGAACAGAATAAGGGAAAAACGGAGCTATGGACATCCTGCGCTCGTTTTTCCCATCATTGCGCACCATCTTAAAATAACCAAGGAAACTGCGATAGGCACGTATTTATATGCCAATGTTTCGTCCCTCATTCAAAATGCTGTACGCGGAATTCCGCTCGGCCAGACGGACGGCCAAAAGCTTTTGGTAGAGATTCAGCCTTTGTTAGAGGAAGCAGTGGAAACCATATTGCGAATGTCGAAGGAAGAATTGGGCGCTGTCAGTCCAGGTCTGGAAATCGCTCAAATGCGCCATGAACGGTTGCCTGTTCGCTTATTTATGTCTTAAAAAATCATGAAGAAGGAGTTGGGATAATGGAACCTGTACGTATCGGAGTGGGCGGGCCTGTTGGAGCAGGAAAAACGATGCTTGTGGAGAGGCTGACGAGAGCGCTGCATGAAGAACTCAGCATGGCGGTCGTGACGAATGATATTTATACAAAAGAAGATGCCTTGTTCCTAAGGAAAAATGGAGTGCTGCCGGAAGACCGCGTCATCGGAGTGGAGACGGGGGGATGCCCTCATACAGCCATCCGTGAAGATGCATCCATGAATTTTGCTGCCATTGAGGAACTGAAAGAAAGGCATCCAGGCCTTGATCTTATTTTTGTGGAAAGCGGCGGCGATAATTTGGCAGCAACATTCAGTCCGGAGCTGGTTGATTTTTCGATTTATATTATAGATGTGGCACAGGGAGAAAAAATTCCCCGAAAAGGCGGACAGGGGATGATTAAGTCGGACCTGTTTATCATCAATAAAATCGATCTTGCGCCATACGTCGGTGCAAGCCTCGAGGTCATGGAGCGGGACACGATTGCAGCCAGGGGGCAAAAATCGTATATTTTCACCAATTTAAAAGATGGAACAGGGCTTGGAGAGGTGGTTAATTGGATTAAACAGCAGGCGCTTCTCATTGGCTTGGAGTCATGAGCTATACAGGAGTATTAGAGCTTTCCGCTGCAAAAAAACAGCCGAAAACCATTATATCTGACTGTTATTACGAGGGGGCCCTGAAAATAACCCGTCCGGTATACCTTGAACAAAATCTGCCATCCATATATCTCATTCATGTTGGAGGCGGCTATGTGGATGGAGATACATATTTGACCAATTTTTGTGTGGAAGAAGGAGCTGAACTGGCAGTTACTACGCAATCGTCCACAAAGGTATATAAAACTCCGAAAAAGCCAGTGGTTCAGCACACGAACTTGAAATTGGGCAAAGCAAGCGTACTTGAATTTTTGCCGGACCCTCTCATTGCTTATGAAGGGGCACGGTTCATTCAAGATACCATCGTTCGTATGGATGAAGCAGCCTGTTTATTTTACAGCGATATGATCACACCGGGATGGGCAGAGGACGGGAGTCTATTCCGCTACGACTGGATTCGCTCCAGATTTAAAGTGTATAGGAACGAAACATTGGTTGTGTTTGATCATCTGCTGCTGGAACCGGATGAAGATCTAAGCGGCATCATGCAGATGGAAGGGTATACGCATGTCGGGTCGTTTTTTATTGTACATCCGAAAGTCGATAAAAAGTTTCTCGACTGTTTGTATGAAACGTTGGAAGAATCACAAGCAGAGGTTTGTTTCGGCATATCGGCCCTGCCAGGGGGTGGAGCGATCTTGCGAATGTTAGCCAGCACTACAAGGGATATGGAGAAAATGATTGCCCGGGCCCATGCCTTTGCCAGACGTGAGCTTTTAGAAAAAGATGTTGTAGTATGGCGTAAATATTAGAGGGCGGATGATAGCCAGGGCTACAAGGAATTGGAAAGAATGGTTGCCCGGCGCCCATGGGTTTGCCAGACGTGACTTTTATAAACAGATGATTTATTTGGAGTAGAAAATAACTTCGAGTATCATTCCTGGGCCAATAAAAAAGAGAGAGAAAGGGCGTGTCAGTGATCGAGGGTGCAGGATTATTATCGATTTTAGGCATAGGGTTTATTTTAGGGATCAAACATGCCATCGAGCCGGATCATGTGATAGCTGTGTCGACTGTTGCCGGCCAAAGTAAAAAATGGTGGAAATCGTCCTTAACAGGGGTATATTGGGGAATTGGGCACACAGCTACCTTGTTTTTAACCGGGCTGTGCATTCTGTTGCTGAAGGGAGAAATTCCTGAAGTGTGGGCAATGTCATTGGAATTTTTGGTGGGGATCATGCTTGTACATTTTGGGATTTCAGCAATCATTTCCTTAACAAAGAATCATGAAAATGTGCAGGGGAATCGGCATTCCCAAAACGGCAGCCCTGTTCCCTATGCCAGGCCAATGTTTATGGGCTTTATCCATGGTCTGGCAGGCAGTGCCGCGATGGCATTGCTGACCCTGAGCACGGTGAAAAGTGTCTGGGAGGGCGCTCTTTATATTTTAATTTTTGGAGCGGGGACGATTATCGGTATGCTCTGCTTCACCACGATTCTAGGAATCCCGTTTGTAGTAAGCTCAAACAACATCCGCATCAACAAAGCTTTGAGGAAAATCACGGGAGGTATCAGTGCTGTATTTGGAGTTTATTACATGTACCGTTTAGGGGTCACAGAAGGTTTATTTATCCTCTGGAATCAGATTCTATGAAAACAGTTAGATTCTTAAATGCCATGCTATATTTTTAGGATAAGGGGTCTCTCAAAAAGTGAACTGGTATTTTAATTATTTTTCATTGAGTTATTTAAGAGCCTAACGACAACTAAATTAGCGCCATGCTATATTGTTAGGAAAAGGGATCTCTCAAAAAGTGAGCTGGTACTTTAATAATTTTTCATGAGCTATTTAAGAGCCTTACGACAACTAAATTAGCATTAGGAATTATGAGAGTTTCAGATGTTTTACATGGACTTTTTGATCAGGTAACATTTTTTATTTATCGACTACGTTTGAATCTAGATAGTTTAACCGCCTATCATACGGGGAAAAACCTGACTATAACCCATGAGGAGGTAGTATGATGGCAAATCGTAATACTGATCGGAAGAATGGAAACAACAATCAACGTACAGATCGAGACACTAAGAATCCTGGCTCAAACCTTTTGAATCATCATGAAGATATTGTGCATACGAGTCAAAATAATGGTCCAGACACTATTTTTACGAATGGGAACACTGGCAAAATGAATGCGAATCGAAGCACCGGCTCAAACACAAGCACAGATCGGACAGTGTATCCAAGCCAATACGTTGAGCCGGATGATATGGTTGGAAGTACTGATTCAAATACAATGAATACAAACCGAGGCACTGGTTCAGAGCAAACAATTGAATCAATCACTGTCACTACAAACAGTGGTACTGGTTCTAACCTGACAGATACCGATCGCAGCGCTGACCGGACTCTGTTTACGAGCGAAATTACTGGTGCAAAAACTGGTGCCTATGCTGATTATAATAATCAATACGCGGATACTTACGCGACACAGGCCCTGCATCAGGAGGCTTCCGCGCAAAATCAAAACAGAAATCTTCTGCTTCGCGGAATTCTGCTGGGAGGACTGATTGGCGGAGCTTTGACACTGCTTGATTCCAGGACACGGTCGAAAGTGGTGGATACCGCGGTTAATGTGAAAGACACCTCGGTTGGCGTAGTCTCCCAGGTGGCTGAAAACCCAAAAGATACAATGGGTGAGATGATGGATCGGTTTAAAGCAGCATCTACGACCCTGCAGGAAGCAATAGGAGAGGCTCAAAACATATACGATATGATGAAGCCGCAATTGACTGCTTTTGCAAGCGGAGCAGGTACCACATCAGCAAATGTAATGAACGCAGCGGCACTGGTAAACGTGGCCATGGAAGCAAAGGATAGAGTGGTCGAGGTAAAGGATAAAGCGATGGAGGCTGTCTCCCATGTAGCGGAAGCAGGGAAAACGCTCTCGCCATCAAGCACAACTACAACATCTGATATGTCCACCACATCAGGTACATCAACAACGTCAAGCACATCGACCAAGGAAAACGGGCCATCCGGTACCACGCATTAATAATAGAAGGAAGAAGAGCGAAACTGTGGGGTTTCGCTCTTTTTTATGTAATCAGAGGGCTCCTTTTCCAATAAGAATTTATTTTTTGGCGAATGTGAGTACGATGCTGCCAGTGAAAAGGTGCGGGAGTGGCCTTGGTATGAATTATATTAAGCATTACTCCTTTGAAGTGTGGTTATATGATATCAGTCTAAACCGTTCTGATCATTATAGTAGGAATCACTAAATAAATAGAAGAAAAATGAAGGGATATTACTAAAAGGAATACAAAAATGAGGGAAAAGGTGTGAGAGTGGGCTTGGGATAGAACAGTATGAAGTATTACTTTATTTGAGGTCAGATCGATCTGAAACATCCTTATCGTTTTTGGATAAATCACTAATTAGTAGAAAAAAGAGGGGATTTTATACTAAACGGAGTAAAAAAGTGAGGGAAAAGGTCAAGAAACTGATATTTTTATAGACTGCCTGGATCTTATGAGCCGGAGTATAGGGTGTTATGCTCGAAATCTAGTTTTTTATGCGCGAACTCCAGAATTTATGCTCGAAATCGGAAAACTTATGCGCGAAATCCAAAATTTATGCTCGAACTGCTTTTTTATGCGCGAACTCCTCCTTATGCTACTCTAAACAATAATTGCCTGTCCCTCATCCCACATGCTACGATAAAATCTGTGATTCACTTACTAAATTTTGTCCTTCACCCTGCCTATGAAGGCCCAATCTATGACTCGTATTGAGTTCTGTCCAACCCGCCTATGAAGGTCCAATCTATGACTCGTATTGAGTTCTGTCCATCCCGCCTAAGAAGGCCAAATCTATTGACACACTCGAATTAGGCCGCATATGTAAACCGAATCTATGACCCTCTTACTGGATCCGTCTTTCATTTGAAATTTGTCCTTCGAAACAAAAAAGGGGTGCACTTCATCAGTGCACCCCTGCCTCTATAAGCCTATCTTTCAGTAAGTATATTTTCCACAAACTGCAGGGATTCGTCGATGATGATCTGCTGGTCGTTGTCGAGTGTTGCGACGTGGTAACTTTCTTTCAGGTAACGTAAGTCTTTTATTTGTGATCCTAAATGATCGTAAATGAATTGAGAGTTGTTTGGCGGGACCACATGGTCTTCTTCCGAGACAAAGATTAAAGCGGGACAGGTTATTTTAGATAAGTCCGCTTTTACTTTTTCCATTAACATCACGATTTGCTGCAGTGATTTTGAAGGTGTTTTTTCATAGGCAAGTTCTGTGACGCCTGGCTTTTTAATATCCGAACCGATGGCATCCAAAAATCTTGGCATTTCTGTTTGTTCGGCAGCCCCGGCCATGGTAGGGATATCAATGGCAGCATTGATCGGAATGATGCCTTTTATTTCAGGGTGTTTTTGCGCTGCGTAAAGCGTAAGAGTCCCACCCATCGAGAGTCCGGTTACAAAGATCGTATCACAGCGTTCCTTCAGCCAGCTGTATCCTTCTTCAAGGGACTGGATCCAGTCTTCATAGGTTGTTGTCTCCATTTCCGCATAATGAGTTCCGTGTCCTTTCAGGCGTGGGCCGCATACCGTATAGCCTGCCTTTGCATAGGCTTCTCCAAGCGGCCGCATACTCTGGGTTGACCCGGTAAATCCATGTGAAACTAAAACCCCGACATTGTTTCCTTCAAAGTAAAATGGCTCTGCTTCCTTTAGAACAGGGTACTTCTCAGTCATCATTTTCCCTCCAGACATTTTTTGCTTTAACAGTAAAAGAATTCGATATAACTATTTCGTACCCTCCTTATTGCAAAAAAAATGTCTCGAATATGGCGGGGCCTTTCTATTATGTTTATCATGGTAATCAGGGGCAAAATTTTTAATACAAAAGGAAGAGGTCTGTTGAAAGAACATTATTATGATAAATTACTGAATATAAAGACGACAGGTGACCAGCAGGGATTCCATAATTCCATGCATTACCATAGATATGAGCCCACTCCTTACAGCGCCCTCGAGAAGCTGTTTGAAGAATATGAATTGCAAAGCGGCGATCAAGTTGTTGACTTTGGCTGTGGGAAAGGACGGCTGAATTTTTATATGAACCATGTCTTCCATATAAGGGCTACAGGGATAGAGATGGATGCAGAGCTATATGAGGCTGCCCTGAAAAATAAGGAGAGATATTTGAAGAAGCATCCCATCGGCCGGGGGAAAGTAGAGTTTCGCCAGTGCCTCGCGGAAGACTATAAAATTGACCGTAAAGATAATCGTTTCTATTTCTTTAATCCATTTTCAGTACAGGTATTTATGAAGGTCATTAACAATATTTTAAAGTCAGTGGAGAAAGCGCAAAGGGAAGTCGATGTGGTTTTATACTATCCATCAGAGGACTATATCTATTTTCTGCAAAACGAGACAGCATTCCAGCTAGTGCAAGAGGTAGAGCTTCATGGATTTTCCAACCCGCGCGAGAAATTCGCCATACATAGGCTTTCATATTAAAATTTAATGTCGCACATTTTTAAGTAAGAAAGAATGATATGGGGAGGAGAAATGATACATATGCAAAAACTACATAAATATTTTACGAGGAACAATTTCACATTGACCCATGAGACAACCAAGGGACGGGAGTATGAACATAAGGTAAGCAAGGAAATCGTATATTTGCTGCCTACTGCACAGATTAGTGTTGTATTGAATCCGGAAACCGTAGAACTGAATCATCGATTGCTGGGTAAAAGCAGCGGGAAAAATCATAGCACAGCACTGCGACAGTTTCCGAAGCGGATGAATGGGGGCAAGGAACCGATCACTTATGGATATGCTTTTCCATTCAAGACAGAGAAGGAACTGGATGCCTTTCTGAAAGCGCTTGATAATCCATTGCTGGCAGCTTTCAAAGAAACCGAATTTCAGCTGGGTGGGCATGGAACCCGCAATGTTCAAGTTTTGAAAGAGGCAATTGAACATATTGATGGAAACGAAGAAAGCGATATATACGGTACAGGCAGCATTATTGATGATTTCCAGGATAAAATGGCGGAATACCGTGGGCAAGGAAACAGCTGTATTTTTTCCGAGCGGCACGATGGCCCAGCAGATTGCCTTAAGGATATGGTGTGACCAAAAGGGGACAAGCCGGGTCGCATATCATCCATTGAGTCATTTGGAAATTCATGAAGAAGATGGTTTGAAAAAACTGCATCATATTGAATCAGTGTTGCTGGCTGATAAAAACCGTGTCATCACACTGGACGATGTAACCGGGATGGATGAAGATATTGCCTGTGTGCTTCTTGAATTGCCGCAGCGGGAGATTGGCGGACAGCTGCCGGATTACGAGACGCTGGAATCCATATCGGTTTATTGCCGTGAAAAAGGGATCAAGCTTCATTTGGACGGGGCGCGTCTGTTTGAAATTCTTCCATTCTATCAGAAGTCAGCTGCGGAAGTCTGTAACCTTTTTGATAGTGTTTATGTTTCTTTCTACAAAGGAATTGGCGGGATTGCGGGTGCGATTCTTGCCGGGGGAAAGGAATTTACTGAGGAGTCTAAGATATGGAAAAGGCGTCATGGCGGCGATTTGATCAGCCTATACCCGTACATTATTAGTTCGGATTATTATTTTGGCCAGAGGATAAACAAAATGGGCCAATATTATGAAGACGCTAAAGAACTGGCCCGCCTATATAATCGATGCCAGGGTGTTTCGACGTTGCCGGCAGAACCGGTATCGAATATGTTCCACGTTCATTTTGAGATGCCGAAGAAAAAGGTTCAAGATATATTGATTGAGCTTTATGAGGAAGCAGGTGTCGGATTGTCGAGCTATGTAAGAGAGATCGGCGAGGGTGCGTCCTATTTTGAGGTGAGCATTGGTGACCAGTTTGCACGGGTTCCGAAAGAACAATTGGACAGGGTGTTTCAACTGTTGGGTGAGAGAATGAGACAAATTGTGGAGTGACTATTGTTTTGCTGAAATCAGTTGTAACTGGCTTAATGTATCAATTTGTAGTAGTCAAAAGGTCAAAAACGATGATGATGGCATGCCAGACAGCCAGGAGGACTTTGACCGAGACGGAAAACGGAATGGAATGGAAGAGCAAGAAATGGTCAATCCATTCAGATTGAATCTTTACCGCTGGAATTGCCTCCCGATGAATCCGAATGAATAATTTTTACTAAAGGCTGCCATATTGGCAGCTTTGTTTTGTGCAGCGGATTTTTTACCGAAGTTCGTGACCGCTCCTATGCAACATAAGGCAGCCGCGGGATTTACATGATATTATTTTTTGGTAGGGTTTTGGAACCAGAGTTGTTTAATATAAAAAATGATTACATACTAAAGACTAGCTTATTGTTTTACGGGAGGTCATATGAAAAAGAACATTCATGTTGTTGGTGCTGTCATTGTAGAAGATGAAAAAATATTATGTGCGCAAAGGGGAGCTTCCAAAGTCCTGTCATTTAAATGGGAGTTTCCAGGCGGAAAAATAGAAGAAGGAGAAACGCCACAGGAAGCGTTACAGAGGGAAATACAAGAGGAAATGCGCTGCAGGGTGGAAATCGGTGAGCAGATTGAACATACCGTATACGAATACGACTTTGGGATTGTTCATTTGACAACCTTTTACAGCAGGCTGATCGAAGGAACACCAGTATTAACCGAACATGCCGCCATCAAATGGCTGCCAGTGGAGGAACTTTCAACCTTGGACTGGGCACCTGCTGACATTCCTGCTATCGAAAAGCTATCAGGGATGTCTTGGCCGCGTTGATTATTGATAAGAAAAGCTATTCATGCTGAATGTGAATAGCTTTTAATTTGCTTAAATTCATTGATCTTACATCTGCTGTTATATAAAATGAATGAAAAACGATTGGAATCAACTGGTGATAAGATGGCAAACTTTATTGAAAACCTACAAGCCTCATTACATAAGGGTTTTATTGATCATACCTCCAGCTATTATGGGAGTTATAAACCAAAGCTGCTTATTAACAATGTGCAAAAAAATGAAAACGTCTTGAATGCATTACTGGACGAACTGGACGTTTGTCAGTCCTTTATATTTTCGGTGGCATTTATCACGGAAAGCGGTCTGGCTACCCTGAAATCTCATTTTCTTGATCTTAAGAGAAAGGGAGTAAACGGAAGGATCTTAACGTCTACCTTTTTACATTTTAATCAACCGAAAGTATTTAGGGAGCTTTTGAAGATTACCAATGTTGAGGTGAGGCTAACCAATCTCGCAGGCTTCCATTCTAAAGGATATATTTTTAACCATGACACCCATTATTCATTGATAATTGGGAGTTCGAACCTTACAGCACATGCACTTAAGGTTAATTATGAATGGAATGTAAAACTCAATTCTCACGAGAACGGGGAGATTGTCCATCACTTCAAGAACCAGTTCGAAGATGTGTGGCTGGAATCGGAACCGTTAACGGAGGGATGGATTGCGGATTATGAGAAGTCATATACTCGGGTCGAACTCAACAACAAACTTGAGCAGGTAGCGGATTTTCCTGCAGAGTACCAACACAATGCTATTACAGAAGCCCTTCAAATTGTTCCGAACCATATGCAACAAGCAGCCTTACAGCAGATTGAGGCTGTTCGCAAAGCCGATAAGGAAAAAGCTTTAATTATTTCTGCTACTGGAACAGGAAAAACCTATTTATCAGCTTTCGATGTGAGAAGATATGCTCCAAAACGAACGCTGTTTATCGTTCATAGGGAACAAATATTACAAAAGGCTAAATCGGATTTTAAGAGAGTGCTGGGCGGAATGGATAAAGATTTTGGAATCCTGTCAGGGTCTAGTAAACAGATTGATGCCAAATATTTATTTGCGACTATCCAGACTATTTCTAAAGATGAGACTTTGTGGCAATTCAATCCAGAAGAATTTGATTATATTTTGATAGATGAAGTGCATAAAGCGGGTGCCCAATCCTATCAAAAGGTGTTCGATTATTTTCGTCCAAAGTTTTTAATGGGAATGACGGCTACACCGGAACGAACAGATGATTTCAATATTTATGAGCTGTTTGACTATAATATTGCTTATGAAATCAGGCTTCAGGAAGCACTTGAAGAGGACATGCTATGCCCGTTTCATTATTTTGGAGTGACGGATCTTGAGTACAACGGAGAGATGATAGAGGACACCACAGTTCTGTCTAAGCTGGTTACAGAGGAACGGGTGAACCATTTAGTCGATAAAATGCGATACTATGGTTTTTCTGGCGATAGAGTAAGAGGGCTGATATTCTGCAGCCGGAAGGAAGAGGCTGAGCAGTTATCCACTATCCTTAATTCAAAGAATTATACAACGATTGCACTCACCGGGAAGGATTCACAGGAAGAAAGGGCAAGGCAGGTAAAACGTTTGGAAGAAGGGATTCTGGATTACATTATTACCGTGGATATTTTTAATGAGGGCATCGATATCCCTAGTGTAAACCAGGTCGTAATGCTAAGGCAGACACAATCCAGTATTATTTTTATCCAACAGCTTGGCCGGGGACTGCGTAAGCATGATTCGAAAGAATTTGTCACCATTATAGACTTCATCGGTAATTATAAGAATAATTACTTAATACCGGCTGCTTTATCAGGAGACAAATCCCAGAATAAAGATAACTTACGCAGGCTTGTTACTGACACTGGTTATATTAAGGGAGTATCCACTATCAACTTTGAAGAAGTAGCGAAAAAACAAATATTTAAAGCTATCAATAATAGCAGCCTAACGGACTTGAAGATCTTAAAAGAGGCCTATATAGAACTAAAGAACAGGCTAGGCCGGGTTCCATATCTACACGATTTTATAGAAAATCATTCGATTGACCCTACAGTCATTGTCCAGAAATATGCTAACTATTATCAGTTTTTAATAAAGGTTAAGGAAGAGGTACCTGCTATATCGGAATTTGAAAATAAAGTTCTGACCATGCTATCCAATGAAGTGCTAAACGGAAAGCGTAGGCATGAAATTATTTTATTGGATTTGCTCTTGCAGAAAGAAAAGGTTAGCTACGCAGAATTACGCAATAGTTTAATAGACTTTGACTGTGATGCTTCTGACGAAACTATTGAATCGGTGCACAGGGTATTTGATCTATCCTTTTTCACACAAACATATAAACATAAGTATGGGGATAAGCCGCTTATATTAGTAAATCGTAATCAGGATTTTGTACTGAATGATGATATTAAACAGAGCCTCATTGAAAACGTCTGCTTCAGGAATTTAGTAATCGACATTGTGGAAAGTTCAAAGGAAAAGAATATGCGCTATCAGCAAAACAGGCCTCTTACTCTGTATAAAAAATATACGAGGAAGGATGCCTGCAGGCTTTTGAACTGGAGAAATGATGAAAGTTCAACGATGTATGGATATAAGACCAAATACAACACCTGTCCAATTTTTGTCACATATCATAAGAACGAAGATAAAATAGAGAAGAGTGTAGCTTATAGTGAAGAATTCATAAATCAAGAAGTGCTGCAGTGGTCCACAAGGAGCAATCGGACCTTGCAATCAAATGAAGTAATTGAAATTATCGAGGCTCAGAAAAGAGGCATTGACCTTCATATATTCGTTAAAAAGGATGATGATGAAGGCAGTGATTTTTATTATCTGGGCAAAGCTGTACCTGATAGGGAGAGTGTGGAGCAGACTGTTATGAAAGATAACAAGCCGGTGGTCCATATGAATTTGGTTTTGGAGCAAGCCGTAGAAACGAAGCTATATCACTATATTAGGGAGTTTCAGTAGATAAAAGTATTTTTAATTTCGTTGGCTGTAACTATATAAGGATAAATAAAGCTGCTAATGGATTTAGCAGCTTTATTTATCAATTCAACGAGGATAGCACACGGCTATCCTCTACCTTCATCTTTCAACTTTGGAAGCAATTTGTTCCAGCTTTTGTATCACGTATGCCCCGATTTCTTCGATTGACTGTTTGGCTTCAGGGATTGGAAACTGCTGAAATACATGCCACATATCATCCCAAATTTTAAAAGTGACATCGACCCCGTCAGCGCGTGCTTTTTCCACTAGACGAACTGAGTCGTCTAAGAGGATTTCATCATTCCCCACATGAATAATCATAGGAGGCAAACCTTGCAAATCTGCATAGATCGGCGAGACATGCGGATGCCGCGGATCGAGGCTGCCTAAATACAAAACAGGTGTCTGGCGGCTCTGCTGTGGATCGAGCCAGGGATCATAGTCAGCACGTGCTTCCATGGAGGCACCTGTACCCTCCATGTCTGTCCAAGGAGAAAGAAGCACTGCAGCGGCAGGCAATTTGTCCCCTGCCTCCCTAAGTGATAATAAAGTGGCCAGTGTTAAGCCTCCGCCGGCTGAGTCACCGCCAATTACGATCTGTTCTGGCGCGACTCCTGAGGAAGTCAGCCACCGATAAGCTTTTACCGCATCCTCCATGGCAGCAGGATATGGATTTTCCGGAGCAAGGCGGTATTCGATCACCAGCACCCGCGCACCAGTTGCCCGTGAAAGCTTGGATGCTATATCTCTATGAGTATTTAAGCTTCCAACTATGTAAGCTCCACCGTGGAGATATAGGAAAACCCGTTCCTCTGTGACAGCAGGTGCGCTTATCCATTCGGCAGCCATTCCCTCCACAGAAAATTTTTCTACCTTGATGTCCGAATCCAATGGTATGGAACCTAATAATTTTTCCAACCCGTCCCGGGCTTCTTGAAGGGTGGACCTTCCTGTTTGTGATGAAACATGTTCAATTAAACGCTGCCTTACTGCAATCGCCTCTTTACTAGCCAATTCGACAACCCCCTCCAAATGTAAACGGATACATTATATATTCACCTGATGAGTAAATAATCCTTCTTTCCTATGAAAGTAACTAAAATTGAATCCGATAAAAATGGTGTATGAAAATTTGTGAAGAATCAGTGATCAAGCTCATAAAATGAAATGGCCTAAAGAAAGGGAAACTCTGGGTCAAGCAGAAGTGTGTTTGTGAATCGTTAATTGTCGAATTACAAATCATTTACAATTTTATAGGCCTAATAGTTCATTTTATTGGATTTTTTTATAAAATTATGGTAAATTAGTAGATTTTGTGTGAATATATAACTACTATGATAAGTGGGTATATTATCCTTGTAAGACAGGTTGATAGACTTATTTATCGCAACGAAATGATAGAATATTTTATTTGTTCTGTTGTGTTAAACAAGGCTTTTGGTTAGTTAGTATGGAATGCTAAAAAACTAAACGCTTCTAATCCTGCGTGCATTCATCAGGATTTGGAGCGTTTTTTATTTTTTTTTGGCACTGTTAAAATGTAATTTTAACGGGAAAAAGTGCAGAATGCATTAAGCGGAAAGCATTTTCAACTATGCAGTTTAACAGAGCTAATTTATACATGTAATCATCATATTGATTCACGCAACATGAAAACAGTAAGGGAGATTATGAAGAAATGAAGTTATCTATTAAACAAAAATTGATTGGAAGCTTTCTGATTGTATGTCTGATATTTGGAATTTCCTCGTTCTTTGCGTACAAAAATGCGAAGGGTACCGATGAGTCTTACAAATATTTAATTTCGACCGTCTCAGAATTGCGATCCATCACACAATCCATTCAAACAGACATCGCTTTGCAGGTAGGGTATTATAGGGCGTATATGCTATATGAAAATGAAGACATGCGCACCAAACTTCATGAGACAAACGATCGGATAAGCGAATCTATTCAAAAGGGACGAGAATTAGCGACCCTGCCCGAAACAAAGGAAAAGCTGGGTGAAATAGAAAAGGCTAACCAAGAATTTGTATTAAAAAGTGACCAAATTATGGATGCTGTTAAAATTGATAGAGAAAAGGCGATCACAGATGGTCTGGAACAGATTGTGCCAATCAGTACCGATATGACGGATAAGTCGCAATCCTTATACACTTGGCTGAAGGAAGACGTCCTGGATAAGCGGGTCAAAGAAACCCAGGATCATTCAAAAGCGGGAATTTCACAGGTGATGCTGTTTAGCGTCATTGCCACTGTATTGGCAATTGGCAGCGGCATTATCATTTCCCTGCTTATTTCCCGTCCGATTACAGCACTTGCCAAGATTACGGAACAAGTGGCGTCAGGCAACTTAAATGTGAGGAAGCTGAAGCTTAAGAGCAAGGATGAAATTTATAATCTAAACGAATCCTTCGAGAAAATGACGGTAAACCTGCGCGATATGATCAGCGGCATAGCGAGCAATTCCGATCAGGTCGCCGCCTCTGCAGAACAATTGACGGCAAGTGCCGAACAATCAAGCAAGGCTTCTGAAACGGTGGCTTCTGCCATCCAGGAAATTGCTGGCGGTACGGATATAACTACCGTAAAGCTCCAGAGCAATTCAAGCTCTCTTAATGAGGTCCTAGAGGGAGTACTGCGAATCTCAGAAAGTTCAACAAATGTTACAGAACTATCAAGAAACACAACCGTACAGGCCGAAGAAGGCGGTAAATATGTGGAGGACAATCTGGCACAAATGCGATTCATCCACGAATCTGTCAGTCGTTCGAATGACGTGATCGGATCCCTGGCAAAGCGTTCAAAGGAAATTGGAGAAATTCTGGATGTGATAAATGGCATTGCCGAACAGACTAATTTGCTTGCATTGAACGCTGCCATTGAAGCAGCAAGAGCGGGTGAACATGGAAAAGGGTTTGCAGTGGTGGCGGATGAGGTAAGAAAGCTCGCCGAGCAATCTCAGTCATCGACAAAAAATATCGCACATTTGATTAATATGATCCAAAAGGATACAGAAGAATCAGTAATAATCATGAATGAAGTTGTGAAAAACGCAGAAGCCGGAGTTAAGGTATCAGAACAAACCTCCGAGAAATTCTCACTTATTTTGGACAGCACAAGAGGCATTACACCACAAATTGAAGAGGTAACTGCGACAGTTCAGCAAATCTCTGCTAGCATTGAGGAAGTATCCTCTGCAGCTTACGAAATTTCTTCATTGGCAAAAGCGAATGCCGCCAGCACCGAGGAAGTGGCCGCATCTACTGAAGAGCAGCTTGCTTCCATGGAAGAAATCGACTCTTCTGCACAGGCGCTTGCCATGATGGCTGAAGAATTAAAGGTGCTTGTGAACAGGTTTAAGCTTTAACCCTGGTAAATAATCGTTCATTGTTTGTAAACCATATATCTGCTTTTTGTAGATAAATATTTGCTTCACCATTTAAAACAAAACATTATTAAACAGCTGAGGAAAATTCCGCAGCTGTTTTTTTTACTATCCGAAAAAGTCTACTGGTTCATCGCAACAACCTCTGCCTCAATATCACTCCACTGCAGTTCCAGGTGGTGCGGCATGGCGACAAAAAGAGCAAATAAGTCATGATACCATTCTTTATTTTGATTTCTTGTGGCAATGGTTTTGTTGATAAGCTGAAACTGGGTAACAAGGTTTTGCTTCAGGTCCGGCCGGGCTGGCAGGTACAGCATCATCGGGGTGTAATCCTGTTTGATTCCTATTTTTAGTACGATATTCAGCGCCTCACAATAAGCATGAAGGTTACCGGCAGTATATACCTGCGGCAGTTTCTGGCGCAGCTGCCCTATTAACGTGTCGATGTCAGGCAGGGCGGAGGGATCAATTGATTTAACCATTTTTTCATACATTACTTTATCATCCTCTTGGCGTATATTATAGAAGCATGTCATATGCTATATTCGTATTATAATAAAAAAAGACTATGTTATATATTATCCAAATCGACGCTTACATAACCTATATGTTTGTCGGTAACGCTCACTTCCAAAACATTTTTCTGCTATAGCGAGAATGGCAACAGGAAGCGAAAATAGAATAGAGTACTAGTCTTGTACTTCATGAAAGGTGTTGGCGATGGACAGTATTACAGTTGTATCACTATTAGATGTAATTGGTGAATTGTTTTCAGATGAAATTTCGATAGCTGTTTCGAATACTACCGAGTATATCTATTATCGGCCGAGTAAACGGATTGACCTGAAGATCCGGCCGGGTGACAGGGTGCGGGAAGGAACGATAGCCTATAAAGCGTTAGCTACGAATCAAAAAGTTTCGGAATTTATTAACCGGGATGTATTCGGGGTGCCCTACCACGGAATGGCTGTGCCCTTTCTTCATGAAGGCAAGCTGCAAGGAACAGTGACGGCAATATATCCCGCCCTTTCGGATGGAAAATCAGTAGTCACGATTAAAACACAGGATGCCTGGATTCCAATCCCGTTCTCAGACGTTGTATATCTGGAAGCAAAGGATAAAAAGACATATGTTTTTAGCGCAGAGCAATCTGGTACCCATAAGAACTCGCTCCAGGAATTTGAATACCTTCTTCCAAAAGATTACTTTATCAGATGCCACCGGTCCTTCATTGTCAATGTGAATCATATTAAAGAAATTTATCCAGATACCCACTCAACCTTTTTGCTTTATATGGATAACGGCGACAGGGTGCCGGTCAGTCAATCGTATTCAAGCTATTTCCGGAAACTGTTAGGGTTTTAATGGATTTTTTTGCTTTTTAGGCTTTGGTCATTCCAGCGCCTATCTTTAATTATGACGGCTGCACTGCCGGCATAACAGCTGCATAGCAAGATATGTCACTTGAAAATTAATGGAACCGCAACTATGAATAGTGCATATCCGTCAGTAAAATCCGTGGGAAAAAATGGCTTTGCCAACGAACAGGAAACCGCAGAAAGAATTTAATGGTTCACCTAAGGACGAAACAATTAGAGGCAAAATTCATCCATTTTTATTCTGCTTTAGTTTTCGATTTAACTGTTTTATCCGAATTTTCCGTAACTTATCCCGATGTCTCTATCTTTATCCGAATTAATGGGTAATATTATTTTATCATTACTAGCGGAGAGGGATGGGTGTATGGAAAAAAACTATCAGCGAATTAGAGACCCTCATTTATTGGATCGAGTAGTTTCACCTGAGGAAGCTGCATCATGGATCCAGGACGGAATGACTCTTGGATTAAGCGGGTTTACACGAGCAGGAGATGTGAAAGCAGTTCCTTTTGCTTTGGTCAAAAGAGCTGAGCAGGAGACATTTAAAGTGAATGTCTATACCGGTGCATCTTTGGGCTCGGATGTAGATAAATTATTTGCGGAAGCAGGTATCCTGGGCAAAAGGCTTCCTTTCCAGGCAGACCCAACGATGAGACGGGGCATTAATCAGGGAGATTTTCTGTTCGTCGACCAGCATTTATCACATACAGCTGAGCTGGTGCGTGCAAATGTGATGGCCCCAATTGATTATGCAATTTTGGAAGCGGTTTCTATTACGGAGGACGGGATGGTGATCCCGACTACATCAATCGGAAATTCTTTATTATTTGCCCAAAATGCAGAATCTATCATTATTGAAATCAATATGGCCCAGTCCGAGAAATTAGAGGGACTGCATGATCTGTATGAGCCAGGCAAGCAGGGTGATAGGTCTCCGATTCCATTGACAAAATCAGATGATCGCATCGGATCGTTAGGAATCCCGATTGATGTGGAAAAGGTAAAAGGAATCGTGTTTACAAATCAATTGGATTCTCCTTCTACCATTGTCCAGCCGGATGAAGAAACAAAAATCATGGCCCAGCATTTAATTGGGTTCCTCCGGAAGGAAGTGGAAGCTGGCCGCCTCACAGAACGTCTTGCTCCTTTACAGTCAGGAATCGGTTCTGTGGCAAATGCAGTTCTGCATGGCATGCTGGATTCGGAGTTTGAAGACCTGGAGGTATATTCCGAAGTATTGCAGGATGCAGTTTTTGATTTGATGGATGCTGGAAAGGTGAAATTTGCATCATGCTGTTCCATCACACTTTCGGATACAAAAATGAAAGAGGTATTTTCCAATATTGAAAAGTATCGCGAACGCTTGATCATGAGGCCGCAGGAAATCTCCAATCATCCTGAAATCATCCGTCGCCTCGGTTTGATTTCCATCAATACAGCATTGGAACTGGATATCTACGGTAATGTCAATTCCACCCATGTCTCGGGAACAAAAATGATGAACGGAATCGGGGGATCAGGGGATTTTGCCAGAAACGCACGGCTTGCCATCTTTGTAACAAAATCCATTGCGAAAAATGGGGATATCTCAAGTATCGTTCCGTTTGTCTCACATGTGGACCACACAGAGCATGATGTGGATGTCATTGTGACAGAGCAGGGATACGCAGACTTGCGCGGCCTTGCACCAAGGGAAAGAGTAGAGCTCATCATTGAAAACTGTGCCCACCCGACCTATCGCAGGCAGCTTTGGGAGTACTACCAGGAAGCACTTAGTCGTGGCGGACAAACCCCGCATGTTCTGGAAAAAGCATTTTCCTGGCACACAAACTTTGCCAACAATGGCACCATGCTCGAAGCAGCGACAGTCGATAGCCTGTAATTTTTTCAAAAATAAACACGTTCTTGCTTGAAAGCGTACTGCAACCGCCAGTACGCTTATTTTGTTAAAGGGTGTCAAACACCTAGACAATTCTGACACAATTTATTTGGACAGCCACGAATTCCTCAACCATGCATATTTCAATATAAGTTAAGTAAGTAGTCGAAAAATTTAAAAATTTGTGTTAAAGTATACAAAATGAAGTATAAGCTTCACCTAAAGTAATGAATGAAGAATTTACTGCACTCATGAAAGGATAAGTGAATGGAACAGCTTTTTAAACTTTTAGTAAAGGAAAAGTTTCCCCATTTATCGGCAGGACAGAAGAAAGTGGCAACTTATCTGGTTGACAACCTGGAGGAAGCTGCTTTTAAAACAGCATTTCAAATCGGACGTAAAGCGCAGGTCAGCGAAACAACGGTCATTCGCCTCTCCTATGCTTTAGGGTTTCAAGGGTTTAGCCAAATGCAGGAGAAAATTCAAGAGCAGCTTATTCATCACAACAAAACGGGAGCTGCCAGCAGAGGACATAGCGGCAATGGAAGTGTGACTGAGGATACATTTACCAGGTTGATAGAAAGCCAGGTTCATATTTTAGAGCATTTACTGGATTATACGAATGTGCAGGATATCTGGAAAGCAGTGGATGCTCTCATAGCAGCTGACCAAATCCTGATTGCCGGGCACAGGATTTCCAATGCGGCGGCCAATTGGCTCTCCCATTCTTTAAGCTCATTAAGGGAAAATGTAAGCCTATGTTCCCCGGCCGGTGACTTTTTTGAGAAGCTTTGCAATCTTACTGAACGTTCGGTGGTAGTAGTTATTTCCTTCCCCAGGTACGCGAAAGAAACCTTCAAGATCGCGGAGTGTGCGAAGCAACAGGGTATTACCTTGCTTTCGGTCACCGATCGTCTCCTGTCACCGGTTGGCAGGATTTCTGATATTACGCTCACAACTGAAGAAAATGCAGAAAGCGGTACCAACTCAACAGCTTCCGTAATCAGCTTGCTTGAACTGGTCATCGCAGGAATTCATGAGCGGGACGAAAAGCGAATTCAGCTCCATCAGCAAAAGCTTGAAAAACTTTATTCGGAAAACAATGTGTTCATTGAATAACAAAAAAAGTAGCATAAGAGGTGTACACAGCCATGAATCCCATGGATTATATCGATCAGCATCAAAGTGAAATTGAAACAACGTATCATGCTCTCCATTCATTGGCGGAGCCAAGCTGGAAGGAGGAGCAGACTTCCCGTTATATAAGGGAACGACTGACGGAAGCGGGACTATCGGTCAAAACCTTTTCCGGGCATTATGGATTGATTGCAGAAATTCCTGGTCAATCATCTGAAATAGTCGCCTTGAGGGCGGATATGGATGCGCTTGTCCAGGAAGTGGATGGAGTGGTGAAGCCTAATCATTCCTGCGGTCATGATGCCCACAGTACTATGGTGCTGTATGCAGCATTATCCATTGCTGCAAGCGGGGTCACGCCTAAACATACTCTACGGTTTATCTTCCAGCCAGCTGAAGAAAAAGGGGAAGGCGCCCTGCAGATGATGAACGAGGGGGCACTAGAGAATGTTACCAAGCTGTTTGGCGTCCATTTACGTCCGAAAGTCGAAGTGCCCTTCAATAAAGCCTCCGCTGCTATAATGCATGCGTCTGCGGGTAGCATAATCGGCACTATAAAGGGCAGACAGGCACATGCAGCGCGGCCTAAGGAAGGAATCAACGCCATTGAGGCAGCCGCTTTAATCGTTCAAAAATTAAAGCAGATGGATTTGCAAACGGAGATTCCCCACTCCATTAAAATGACCAGGCTTATCGTAGAAAATGAGGCGTCCAATGTCATTCCGGAAACAGCCGTTTTCACGCTGGATGCAAGGGCCCAATCAAATGAAGTGATGCAGGAATTGATGCGGCAGGCGAAGGAAGCGATTAAAGAGTCTGCACATGAAACCGGTGCAGTCATTTCGCTGTCCAGAGAAGAGTGTCTGCCTGCTGCCACATTGAACCCGGAGGCTATGAAGCTAGCAGAAAGGGCAATCGCTGAAATTCTTGGAAAAGACAATGTCACAGAGAGGTGTGTGTCACAGGGAGGTGAGGATTTTCATTTCTACACCGTTAAAAATCCAGGACTGAAGGCAACTATGGTAGGATTGGGCTGTGATTTAGCTCCCGGTCTGCATCATCCGCAAATGTCATTCCAGTTGAAGGCGCTTCATTATGGAGCGAAAATTCTAACCAAGACTGTATTATTGGCATCTGAGAATAAATAGAAAGAAAAAACTAGTCTTTATAGAGAGGTGCTATATGCAGCCAACTACAGCAAAAACTAAAACAAATGCGTCAGCGTACCCAAGCGGAGACCACTTGGAAAGAAAGCTTAAAACCAGGCATCTATCCATGATTGCAATCGGGGGAACCATAGGTACAGGGCTATTTTTAGCAAGCGGTTCCACGATAGCGACGGCTGGTCCCGGCGGTGCGCTTGCCGCCTATCTGATTGCAGGAATCATGGTGTATTTCATTATGATGAGCCTTGGTGAAATGGCCGCTTTTATCCCGATTACGGGTTCCTTCAGTACATACTCTTCCCGGTTCGTTGACCCGGCCCTTGGATTTGCAATTGGCTGGAACTATTGGTATAACAATGCCATTATCGTGGCGCTTGAGTTATCCGCTTCAGCGATCCTTATGAAGTACTGGCTGCCGGATGTCCCGGGAATCATTTGGAGCGCGTTGTTTCTTGGACTGATATTGGGATTGAATATTTTGTCTGTCAAGGGTTACGGGGAATCGGAATATTGGTTCTCCATCATTAAAGTAGCGACTATTATCATCTTTATTATTACGGGGCTTTTAATGATTTTGGGCATTATGAATGGAGACGCAAAAGGATTTGAAAATTTTACAACAGGTGATGCACCGTTTAACGGCGGCTTCCTGTCCATCATAAGTGTGTTTATGATCGTAGGTTTTGCCTTCCAGGGAACAGAGCTTGTCGGGATCGCCGCAGGTGAAAGTGAAAATCCCGAGAAAAACATGCCAAAGGCCGTTAAACAGATTTTTTGGCGGCTGCTGTTGTTCTATGTGCTTGCTATTTTTGTCATTGGATGTCTAATCAGCTATCAGGATCCACAGCTATTGGGTGCAGATATAGATAATGTTGCGGTAAGTCCGTTTACGCTCGTATTCGAACGTGCAGGTCTTGCGTTCGCAGCGGCCTTGATGAACGCTGTAATCCTTACTGCCATTTTATCAGCTGGAAACTCGGCCTTGTATGCAGCTTCCCGTGTCCTTTGGGTGCTGGCGAAGGAAGGCAAGGCTCCGGCATTCTTAAAAAATGTCAACAGAACAGGGATTCCTTTGAATGCCCTATGTGTATCTGCCTTAATCGGGACAGCGGCGTTCCTGACTTCCATTTTCGGTGATGGGACCGTGTATTCCTGGCTGCTAAATGCCTCGGGGCTCGCAGGTTTTCTTTCTTGGCTCGGAATTTCGATCACCCATTACCGTTTCAGAAAGGCCTATGTTGCCCAGGGCAGAAATTTAAAGGATTTGCCGTATGTAGCAAAATGGTACCCGTTTGGCCCTATTTTTGCCACAGCATTGTGTTTAGTCGCGATTTTTGGACAAAACTACGGTGCATTTTTCGGTGATGAAATCGACTGGTATGGTGCCATGGTTTCGTATATCGGACTTCCGTTATTTTTACTTGCCTATTTTGGTTATAAAAGCGTGAAAAAGACAAAACTGGTTCCATTGAAGGAAGCTGATTTCAGCAGGGAATAAGTCGAGGAAAGGGGGAATTGAACATGTCACATGCAGGTGAAATAGAGATACGTTCCCTTTATTCAATTGAGGACCTCGAGCAGGTGCGAAAGCTTGAAAGTAACATTTGGGGACCAGAAGACTCAGTCCCGACACACCAAACGATCACTGCAGTGAAAAATGGAGGCCTGGTTCTCGGGGCCTTCCTTGGTGACAAGCTTGTCGGATTTCAATACAGTTTTCCGGGGTTTAACGGAAAAGAGGCCTATTTATGCTCCCACATCCTCGCGACGGATCAGCAGTTCCGCAACCGTAAAATTGGAGAGAAGCTAAAAATTGCACAGCGTGAGGAAGCACTGAAGCTTGGTTATTCTCTGATTACCTGGACGTATGACCCGCTGGAGAGCATTAATGGATATTTAAATATATCAAAGCTCGGTGCAGTTTGCTCGGTTTATATCGAAAACTGTTACGGAGAGATGGAAGATCTGTTGAATGAGGGGCTTGCGTCTGACCGGTTTCAGGTTGAATGGTACATAAACGAGCAGAAAAAAAACACTCAGGAGCCAAGTCACACGGCTGCCATCGAAAATTCCTTGATTCAATGGGAGATGGATGATGCAGGGCTGCCATATCCTGCTGGCTTGCTGCCGCTTACCGATGATGGCGAAGAGGTGTATGTGGCGATACCGAAGGATTTCCGGGGCATCCGTGAGACAGATATGGAACTGGCTTCAAAGTGGCGGATGGCGTCCAGAGAAATTTTTACTGCATTATTCGAACAGGGTTGGCAGGTAACAGGATTTTTGAAAAATGCCCTGCCAGATATTCCGGTACAATTTTATGTTTTGAGTAAAAAATAATCCATGCTGAAAATGTAATACGCAGGTTCCATAAAAGGAGTTATCCCGCATGAAAATAAAAAGAGTAAATCTTAGACACCTTAAGCTTGATTTGCTTCATCCTTTTACTACAAGCTTCATGACCGAATATGACCGCGAATTTATCCTTGTGGAAGTGGTCGGTGAGGATGGGCAGTCAGGCTGGGCAGAGTCTGTGGCAATGATTGACCCGCTGTACAATGAAGAGACGATCAAAACTAATTGGCATATGCTCGAGGATTATTTGATCCCGATTCTGCTGAGAACCGAAATCCATCATCCGGATGAACTGTCTGAGAAGCATTTCAGCCATATTCGTGCCAATTACATGGCAAAGTCGGCTCTAGAGGGAGCTGTTTGGGACCTATACGCCAGGCAGCAAAATGCTTCCCTGGCGAGTGTTCTTGGCGGGACCAAAAAGAGTATAGAAGTCGGAGTAAGCATCGGAATCAAGGATTCCATCGATGAGACCCTTGATGTAATCGGACAAAGGCTGAGTGAAGGCTATAAACGGTTTAAGCTGAAAATTAAACCAGGCTGGGATATTGATTTGATTGACAGGGTTCGAAAGGACTATCCGGAAATTCCGTTGATGGCGGATGCCAACTCAGCTTATTCCCTGGAAGATATGGAACGTCTGGCGGCATTGGATGATTATAATTTAATGATGATTGAGCAGCCGCTTGCACACAATGATATCATCGACCATGCCGATCTTCAGGCAAGAATGAAGACACCTGTCTGCCTCGACGAAAGCATCCATTCGCTGGAGGATACTAGGAAAGCTTTGAAGCTCGGAAGCTGTAAAATTATTAATATTAAAATTGGCCGTGTTGGCGGACTGACCGAATCAAAGAAAATCCATGACCTATGCCAGCAGCATGAAATCCCGGTTTGGTGCGGGGGAATGCTGGAGTCCGGAATTGGCCGGGCGCACAATATTGCAATCACCTCGCTGCCAAACTTTACACTGCCTGGTGATACGGCCGCCTCATCCCTGTACTGGGCCGAGGATATCATCGACCCTGAGGTAACCGTGGAAGACGGATCTATCACCATCCCGGATTCTCCCGGTATCGGCTATGCACCAAGTGTGGCAAAAATTGATAAGTATACCATGTACAGCAAGAGCTATAGATGATTTTGGACGAACCAGCTATTAAAGATTCAGCTGGTTTTTTTAGTTTTTGGAGAAACAAGATTTTATGACAGCTAATGATCAGAATGGATTATCATGAGGTGGATGAAGAACCGAACTATAAAGAATGCTAAGAGCTTTTCCTTATATAAGTAAAAAGGGAGCAAATCTGACGTAAGAGAGGAAGCCCAAGCTTCATTACCATGGCATAACAATATCGGATGGTTATTGATCAAGCGCAATGAGGAAAACACCCTGCGCATTTTAAGCTGCTTTCCTACAAGCTTAAAATGCAAGTTTGCTGGATTTTATATTTCCTCTCAATCTTGAATTTTTTCCTGATAACATCAGCAATATACTCTATAACTCGTTTGCTCTTTAATGCGATAGGGTACGAAGACAATGTATCATCAAGATTTTACATAAAATCCAGGAACAGAAGGGAGCATCCAAATGGGCGAAGAGAGAAGAGTCAATGGGAACAGTAAAAATGAGCAGCTAGAACAATTTAGAGTGGATGATTCAGGGAAAACGATGACGACAAATCAGGGGCTCAGGATTTCTGAGGACGAGTTTTCATTAAAAGCGGGTGAGCGCGGTCCTACTTTGCTGGAGGACTTCCATTTCCGTGAAAAAATGACACATTTTGACCATGAGAGGATTCCTGAGCGGATTGTTCATGCCAGGGGCTTTGCAGCGCATGGCGAATTCCAGGTATATGAATCTTTGAGTGAGTACACCAAAGCGAAATTTCTACAGGACCCGTCAGTGAAGACACCTGTTTTCGTCCGGTTTTCTACTGTTGCAGGATCACGCGGTTCTGCGGAAACGGTGCGCGATGTCCGTGGGTTTTCTACTAAGTTTTATACAGAGGAAGGAAACTACGATCTTGTAGGGAATAATATTCCCGTCTTTTTCATTCAGGATGCGATCAAGTTTCCGGATTTAGTTCATGCCGTGAAGCCGGAACCGCATAATGAGATGCCTCAGGCTGCGTCAGCCCATGATACTTTTTGGGATTTTGTCGCCAATAACCAGGAATCAGCCCACATGATCATGTGGCATTTGTCAGATCATGCAATTCCCCGCAGCTTCCGGATGATGGAAGGATTCGGGGTCCATACCTTCCGCCTGGTGAACGACCAGGGAAAGGCGCATTTTGTTAAATTTCATTGGAAACCGGTACTGGGCATTCATTCCCTTGTGTGGGATGAAGCACAGAAGATTGCAGGAAAAGACCCGGATTTCCATCGGCGCGACCTTTGGGAAGCCATTGAAAAAGGGGATTATCCGGAATACGAATTGGGTGTCCAGCTTCTCAGCGAAGAAGATGAATTTAAATTTGATTTTGATATTCTTGATCCAACTAAAATCTGGCCGGAAGAGGATGTACCGGTAAAAATCATCGGCAAAATGACGCTGAACCGCAATGTGGATAATGTATTTGCCGAAACAGAACAGGTGGCATTCCATCCGGGCCATGTAGTCCCAGGGATTGATTTTTCCAATGATCCACTCTTGCAGGGCCGATTATTCTCTTATACAGATACACAATTAATCCGGCTCGGCGGACCGAATTTTCATGAGCTGCCAATCAATAGGCCTGTATGTCCATTCCATAATAATCAACGGGATGGTTATGGACGCCATACGATTAACGTAGGAAGAGTCAGCTATCACAAAAATTCACTTGCTGGAAATACCCCTGCGCCGGCAAGCGAAGCGGACGGCGGGTATGTTCATTATCAAGAAAAAATAGAGGGGCATAAAGTTCGCAGCCGCAGTGAAAGCTTTAAAGACTTTTTCTCCCAGGCTAAGCTGTTCTGGAACAGCATGAGTGAGCCTGAAAAAATGCACATCATCCAGGCGTTCAGCTTTGAACTGGGTAAAGTGAAGAGCAAATCTGTACAGCAGCAGGTAGTGAATATGTTTGGCAATGTCAGTATGGATATGGCTGCTGCTGTCGCGGAGGAGATTGGTGCCAATCCGCCTGAAGGCGCAAGCGAATCGACAGTAACGAAGACTTCTCCGGCCCTTAGCCAGCTAAATACGAAGATGCTTCCCAATACACGGAAAGTTGGGGTCATCATTGGCAACGGGTTTAATGAAGCTGAGGTATTGGGCGTTCTGGAGCAGTTAAAGGCAAGAGGCATCCAGCCGGAATTCATTAGTGATAAATTAGGAAAGGTTGCTGGCGCTGATGGTGCAGAGCTTGAGGTGGATCATACCTTCCTTACGAGCGATTCTGTGTTATTTGACGCCATATATGCTGTCAGCGGCCCAAATCAAGGCAAAAAGTTTGAAAAAGATGCCGCTTACTTTATTCAAGAAGCTTTTAGCCATTATAAGCCAATCGGAGCTACCCATGAAGCGAGCAGTCTGCTGGCGGGAATGGAGAACAGTCCTGGTGTAGTCATTGCAGAGGATCACAATGAATTTACATTACAATTTGCCGAAGCCATCTCTGCCCATCGCCACTGGAGCAGGCAGGTAGTTTAGGCCCATAAGACGCAGAGAGGATAGTGTAAGCCTCTCTGTGTTACTTTATATGCCAAAATTTATCTTTACATAATGGTTTAATCAGGAGTAGTATTTTTATTGTCAGAAATGAAATAACAATGTCGGGATAACATGGATTTAAATAGTTTTTTCATTCCTGGTTGTAAACACCTGTCGTAACACATCTATTTCCAGAAACTGTTGTTTTCCACATCTTGGAGAAGCAGTTTTAGTATAGCCCTTAGCCAAAAGAGGGAATACATATATAACAACTAATAGGAGACTTGCTTAATGGACCAAACTCTATTGCTCAACTTGCTCGAAATCATTCTCATCAACATCGTCCTAAGCGGCGATAATGCAGTAGTCATAGCGTTAGCCTGCAGAAATCTGCCAGATCAGTATAAAAGGAAGGCAGTATTCTATGGAACCTTTGGAGCAATTCTGCTGCGGGTAGTACTGACCTTTGTAGCTGTATATGTTTTGCAGATTCCGTTCTTGAATTTCATTGGAGGCCTGCTTCTGTTGTGGATTGCAATAAATCTCCTGAAAGGGGAAGCTGAGGAAGAGGTAAAAGCCAATTCTACTCTATCAGGGGCGGTAAGGACCATTATTGTTGCAGACCTTGTCATGAGTCTTGATAATGTTGTGGCCGTTGCGGGTGCAGCTCACGGGAACATCATACTCATCGTGATTGGTCTTCTGATCAGCATCCCATTAATCATTTGGGGTAGCCAGATCCTAATGACAATCATGGAGAAATTCCCGATCATTGTTATTATCGGAGCCGGTTTACTGGGATATACTGCCGGAGAAATGATGCTGGGAGATAAAGCTGTTGGCCACTTCCTTGAGGAAATAAGCCCTGCTTTACACCTAATCTTCCCTATCGCATTAGCAGTTCTTGTTATCGTGGTTGGAAGGCTGAGTGCTTCAAAAAATAAAAGCCGTGCAAGAGGCTGAGTATGATTGGAAATAAGAGAGTCCCCAAGCGGGACTTTTTTTATGCATTTTTACAGTTAAAATCAGATAATTTTATTACCAAGACAAAGATTACGGGCAATCTTTGTCTTTTTTTACTACACGTTTTTAGATGGGATCAAAGCCTGATCCTGACCTCGTTTCCATCCTTTGCTATTACATTTACTATTTCGGTGCCTTTGTGCTTTTTTAGTTCCTTTAGCACCGATTTAAGTGCACTTTTGTCGATAACAGGAATGGCAAAATGGATTTTGTTTGCCTCCAGATGCGGCTTTGTCCATTTGTTAATAAGTCTATTGAAGGTTTGGGAAGAGATGACTGCTGCCCCTAAATGCAAAGCAGCGTACGGCACGGGAATAGTGAACCGTACAGATTTGGTCTTGACCCTGACATCCATCATGGCGGCCTCTATTCAATCGTTACGGAGACCATGTCTCCATTTGCTGATTTCACATCAACCAGCTGTCCGGCAAGTTCATTGTCTATCGCGTCCATAATCAGGTCTATATTGATATCCTTTACATATTTCTCTGACTGGGGGATGCTTGTAGCAATGTTGTGCCCGGCTAACAGCAGCACCTTCACAAGCTTGATGGGTATGTTCACATTGACATTATCATTTTCCTCGGACACGATACGGACTTTCAATGTTTTATCCGAATAATTCACTGCTTTGGCCGGGGAAGTGCTCCCAGCATCTTTTTGCGTCAGGACACTGATTAGCTCTGATGCTTTTTCAGCATCTATTTTTCCCTCTTGCACCATCATAATGATTTTTTCAATCTCGTTTTTCACATAATTTCCCCCTACTCTTCTTTTAATAGCTTTAATGCTTCGTCCGCAGTTATTTCGCCGCTTTCAAGCATAGCGACGATTTTTTTCTCATCTACTTCATTTTTCTTTTTAGGTTCATAGCCGAGGGATGAAATGATATCTGTCAGCCTGCCACGAACGGTGGGGTAGGAGATTCCCAATTCCTTCTCCACCTCTTTGATGTTGCCTCTGCATGTTAAAAATACTTCAACAAAGTCCAGCTGTTCCTTAGTTAATGAAGCCAGCCGGGATAGCTCAAATTCATTTTCGATCGTTGTATGGCAATGGCTGCAATGAAGCTTTGTGATCTTCAATGTATTCCTGCACACCGGACAATCCGTCAGTACTTGATAGGCCATATCGAGTTCCTTTCTTTTCCATTTGAGTCAATCTTAATGTATACAGTTTAAAAAGTAAATATTAAAAACTAAAAAAATTAAAAAAGTTAATTCGTTTATTAAAAATATTAATAAGACATCTTATTTGGGCTCCAAACTTGATAAGATGCGAGGGTTTGGACCAGGTTCGGTTTCGGGAGTATGACAAGTAGTACAGCAAGTCTCTAAATTTATTTTTACCGGTTATCGTCGTTTAGCCGTTAAAAGATAATGTGAATGTTGCTGCATATTGCTGTGTTTCACTATTTGATCCTTCTTGGGATTCAGTCCATTTTCGGTTTGTTGTAAAGCGGGCATAGCTAAATCATTACCTTCCCAAACGTAAGTAATCGTGAATAATTTTAAAAAAAGACGAAAAGCTAGATTAAATTAGTCAATTCGTAGGGTGCAAGAAAGACATTTTGTTTCATAAAATGGGGTACCTTTGTTATTGTAAAAAAATTATGAGGGAGTGCTATATGATCGCGAACAAACTTATTTACTCTATCTTATCCGCCGGTGTATGCATATCGCTGGCTGGCTGTGCTCAAAGTGAAACCGAAACTCGAAAAGAAAAGGATAGCGGGACAAAATCGGAACAGACACATGCTTCTGAATGGTCTTACTCAGGGAGCACCGGTCCTGAACACTGGGGAGACTTAGATGCTGCCAATGCTGCGTGTGCGAACGGGAAAGAACAATCCCCAATTAACCTTGAAAACTCTAAAGTAAAAGCAGATGCAAGAACTGAAAATGTGGAGATCCACTACAAATCCACGGCATTTTCCCTTGCTAATAACGGACATACGATTCAGGGGAACCCGGCTGCAGCAGGCAATTCCATCATTCTTGGCGGCAAAGAATACAAATTGGCACAATTTCACTTCCATCTGCCTAGCGAACATCAGATGAATGGGAAAAATTTAGATATGGAATTGCATCTTGTACATAAAGATTCAGATAACCAGTTGGCGGTATTGGGACTGATGATCAAGAATGGAGACTCGAATCAGGCATTGAACAAAGCCTGGGAGGTGCTTCCGAAAGAAAAAACCACTGAGGATGTAAAATTGTCTGAGCCTATCGATTTGGTTAGCTTGCTGCCCAAGGAGCAAACAACAATACAATATAGAGGTTCTTTAACTACCCCGCCATGTACAGAGGGTGTGAAATGGCTCGTCATGGAACAGCCAATACAGATGTCAAAAGACCAAATTGCCACATTTAGAGAGCTTTTCCCGGACAACCACCGTCCTGTGGAGCCGTTGAACGACAGGGAAATCGTTGAGGCGGGAGCACGCTAACATGAGTCATCACTGAAGGCATTGTTGATTTTTCTAAGCAATAGAAAGCCCTGTAATAACAAATAAAAGCTATCTTCCTTTAGATAGCTTTTTTCTATTGCTTAAGTCTTCGCACAAATTTCCCTTGGTCATTAAGATTGCGGACACTAAGCAGAATGGACCGATTCACTATGAAGTATAAATCTATGTTTGAAGCTCTCATGACCTCCTTGATTAGCAGAGACATATGTCAGCATGATATGATCCATCTGGAAGGGAAACGATACAGTTTAATAGAAAAAAGAATATATTGCTTATTTGAGGTGATTAGAGTGGAGTAGGTCGGTTTACATCCCCTTCTGATTTATGTGGAACAGGAGAACCTGCGGCATTCTTTTACAAAGGCGGTTGAAGAAAGGCCTAAAGAGTGGTCCAGCGGGTTTATGGAATATTACAATAACCAGGGATATGGAAAAAATCACGGTGCTGAAGGACTCGAGGGTACTTTGGCTGTTCTTGGAGCAAGGAGCAAATTGGAGTCTAAAATATTTGATACATTAAAGATGGATAAGGTCAACATTAATAATACCCAATTTGACTTGGCTAGTCTGAGAACAAAAGTAAAAGATATAGTAGAGTCAATGTAGTGAATGGAGAAGCTGATCCGGAAGGACAGCTTCTTTTTGTACATTTTAACTGGTATAAACTGGTCTTCGCAAAAAAGGATTGCGCCTATTTTTGCAGTTGACGAATCCAAACCGCGAGCTGAAGGGTAATGGCATCATTCAAAGTAAGAGGGTCATAGCCTGTTTCTTCCTTGATTCTTTTCAATCTATAGAGCAGGGAGTTCCGATGGATGAACAAGCTTTTCGCGCATGCCCCGATATGTTGATTATTTTTGAAAAGTTGGTCCAATGTATCTATGAATTTATCTGATAGGTTTCCTAGAACGCGTCTTTGAAATTGTTGTTTCGTTCGTTCATCAAGACCGGTAATGAGCGCCTTTGTTTCAACCTCTGGAAACGTAATTAGCTGCTGTTCGGGATCGCCTGCGAGTAAAGCTAAATTTGCCGCTTCATACGATTGGAAAATATGATTTTCCTCCGGCACGCTTAACCCGAGACCTATACGAGCGAATATATCTTTTTCTTTCAGCTTGGCAAGGCAGAGTCTTACATGATGTGAAAAGGTGTCTTCTTTCAGCCGGGAGGCCAGGATGAAAATGCGGTTTACATGTAAAAAACCGATTATCACCGAGTCTTGGTGAATAAAGATATCATCAAATATTTTTAAAAGTTCTGCTTCTGTTTTATTGCCAGTCTCCAAATCTACAAGTGCCACCTGGTAAGGAGGGATTAGCGTGATTTCTAACAGATTTAATTTTTGCCTCACGGATTCCCTATCATAGCCTGTCTTAACAAGCTCATCGAATACTTGTGCCTTAAGTCTTTGCTTCCACTCAATCTGTTCTGTCAGGAAGGACTGCTCGATCATCATTTCCGTTATCATTTTCACCAGCTCGCCAAACTCCATAATTTCGTCAGGATGTCCGGTAATGCCAATGACGGCGATGTTACGGTCCATAAATCGAATGGGGAGATTGATGCCGGGAAGTGTACCCTGCCAATTCTGTATTTCAGTATCATAAATAATCAGCGGTTTTCCAGTATGAACAACCTCCAGTGCCCCCTCATGGATCTGATTAATCCTATCCGAATCACCCGATGCAATAATGATACCTTTTTCATTCATGATATTAATGTTTCGATTGAGCCGGATCATTGTCTGTTCGACAATTTTTCTTGCCAGCTGCGGACTCAGCATCTTTGACCATTCCTTTTTGCAAACGCTTTATTTGTATATTATAAACAAAATATTCTTAAAAATAACCTTGTTTTTTGTATTGGGAAACCGATGAAGAAGAAATTTCTGAAGATTATAATTAAATTGTCAAATAGTGAAAAAGGTGGGAAATAAGATGAAGGTTGTTATTGCACCCGATTCCTTTAAAGGCTCCCTTTCTGCACAAGAAGGTGCGCAGGCAATTGAAAGAGGGGTATTAAAGGCAATGCCCGGAGCGAACACAGTGCTTGTTCCTGTAGCTGACGGCGGAGAGGGGACCCTGGATAGTTTAGTAGCTGCTACAAATGGAAGGAAGGTTGCCGTGACCGTCAGCGGTCCGATTATGGTTCCTGTTGAGGCAGCCTACGGAATTCTTGGGGATGGCAAGACCTGTATCATTGAAATGGCGAGTGCTTCCGGCCTGTATCTTATAGGTCCTGAACATCGGAATCCGATTGCCACAACCACATATGGTACAGGTGAACTTATTAAAAAGGCATTGGATAACGGATGCCGCCGTTTTATTTTAGGGATAGGCGGAAGCGCCACCAATGATGGCGGGGCTGGAATGCTTCAGGCCTTGGGAATGAGGCTTCTCGATGCTAATGGCGAATCTATTGGGCCAGGCGGAGCTGAACTTTCGAAAATTGAAGTGATTGAGGATGGTGAATTTGACTACAGAATAGCCGAATCCGAATTTCTAATTGCTTCGGATGTTCAAAATCCATTGGTTGGACCTAATGGGGCATCTTTTGTTTTCGGTCCGCAAAAAGGAGCGACACCAGAAATGGTTGAGCTGCTTGATGCTAACTTAACACATTGGGCTGATTTGGTAGAAAAGAAGACAGGCACACGTCTGCATGACAAGCCGGGTGCAGGAGCTGCCGGAGGTATTGGCGGGGCATTCCAGGCTTTTTTTCCCTCAGAAACCAAACGAGGCATTGACATCGTGATTGAGTATACAGGGCTGTCAGCAAAAATGGAAGGTGCGGCTTGCGTCTTTACAGGAGAAGGGCAGATTGATTACCAAACTGCCTCCGGTAAAACTCCTATGGGCGTGGCAGAGGCAGCAAAGACAAATCATATTCCGGTTTTTGCTCTTGCCGGGTCGGTTGGTAACGGCATAGATCAGTTGTATCAGTATGGAATCCACAGTATCACGAGCATCATTAACGGACCGATGTCCCTTGCAGAGGCAATGGAGAATGGTGCCGAGCTGCTTGAAGAAACGTCAGAACAGGTGATGCGCACCTTTTTGGCAGCGCTTTCCGAAAAGTCTTAGTAAACAACAGGAGGTTCATTATGTTATTTCTGGTTTTATTGATCGGTGTTTTACTTGTTGTAATTGCTACAACAAAATTTAAGCTGCATCCGTTTTTATCATTGTTATTAGGAACATTTTTTGTTGGCTTTGCCTCCGGAATGCCGCTGGCTAAGATCGTTGAAAACGTGAATACCGGGTTTGGAGGTTTAATGGGAGGGATTGGACTTGTCATTGTCTTTGGGACAATCATCGGAACAATCCTGGAAAAGTCGGGAGCGGCCCTGCGCATGGCGGAAGTGGTCCTTCGCATAGTAGGTCCGAAAAGGCCGCAGCTCGCTATGAGTTTAATTGGTTACATCGTATCCATTCCCGTTTTCTGTGACTCTGGGTTTGTCATCCTGTCCAGCTTGAGAAAGGCGCTGGCGAAACGTGCCAAAGTAGCGGTCGCATCCATGTCAGTGGCACTGGCTACGGGTTTATACGCAACACACACCTTGGTACCGCCGACTCCAGGGCCTATTGCAGCGGCTGGGAATATTGGTGCAGACAACTTTCTTGGAACGATTATTTTAATTGGACTTATAACAGCAATTCCTGCTACCATCGTGGGCTATTTTTGGGCTACCAAAGTAGCAAGCAAGATTGAGGTAGAGGACGATGGAGAAGAACTGAATTATGATGAAATCGTCAAGTCCTTCGGGAAAATGCCATCTACTTTTCTATCATTTTTACCGATCGTACTTCCTATCGTTTTGATTGGAATCGGCTCAGTAGTCACGTTCCTGGGCATGAAAGGCGCTTTTTCGAACTTTTTGGTTTTCCTTGGTTCTCCATTGGTAGCGCTGCTTGCCGGTGTCATCGCTGCATTTGCATTGCTGCCTAAATATGATGAGGAGACGATGACGAATTGGGTTGGCGATGGCTTGCTGGATTCTGCTCCTATTCTATTAATCACTGGTGCAGGGGGAGCATTCGGCGGAGTCATCAAAAATACCGGGATAGCTGAAGCGATACAAAGCTGGTCTTTGGGTGACGTTCTAAGCGGTTCCCTTTTCCTTCTGCTTCCATTCCTGATCGCTGCTGCCTTGAAAACGGCCCAGGGTTCGTCCACTGCAGCCCTTGTAATCACGTCTTCACTTATTGCCCCGATGCTTCCGACAATGGGAATAGAAGGCGCTGTGCCGCTCGCTCTGGTCGTCATGGCAATTGGTGCAGGCGCCATGACAGTCAGCCACGTCAATGACAGCTTCTTTTGGGTCGTCACACAATTCAGCGGCATGAAGGTCACAGATGCATACAAAGCACAGACTATGGCTACACTGCTTCAGGGTGCAGTCACCATCATCGTAACTATGGTCCTATGGGTTATTCTAGTTTAATAATAAATTCCAAGGCAGAAAGCTGTACGCAGCTCTCTGCCTTTCTCGTATTACCAAAAATGTCGCGGAGTCAGATCCCTTTCGGTGCAAATCAGCCGCAGAGAGGCAGACCCCCTATCGTGCGTTTTTATAAAGTAAATGAGAAAGTGAAAAAATGGATATTTCTTGATTGACATATAGGGTCGGGGGGTATAGTATAAGTGTAAGAACTAAACGATAGGCGAGCCCTAACAATCATTTAGGCTATGTAAGAGCGAGCATTGCAGTTCCCAAGAAGCGGGGAGGGAAAAATTATGAGCCAAAACTCCAACGAAACTACTCTGACTATTACCGGGATGACTTGTGCAGCATGTGCAACCCGGATTGAAAAGGGATTGAATAAGCTTGAAGGTGTCGATGCCGCAAATGTGAATCTTGCATTAGAAAAGGCAAGTATCCAGTATGATCCACAGGTGACAAACCCGGAAGCCTTTGAAAAGAAAATCCAGGACCTGGGATATGGAGTTGTACATGAAAAAGCTGAATTCAATCTGATAGGGATGACATGTGCAGCATGTGCGACCCGAATTGAGAAAGGCCTTAACAAACTTGATGGAGTTACAAAGGCGAACGTCAATTTGGCACTTGAATCTGCGACTGTCGAATATAACCCTTCAGTCGTTGGCATCCATGACATGATAGGGAAAGTGGAAAAATTGGGTTATGAAGCCCATCTGAAAGAAGAAGCAAACAAGGACACAGCTGATCACCGCCAAAAGGCCATTGAAACCCAGCAAGGAAAATTCCTATTTTCACTGATTCTTTCCATTCCATTATTATGGGCGATGGTAACTCACTTTGAATTCACTTCCTTCATTTATTTGCCGGAAATGTTCATGAATCCATGGGTGCAGCTTCTTTTGGCAACACCGATACAATTTATTATCGGTAAACAATTCTATGCAGGTGCCTATAAAGCCCTGCGAAACAAAAGCGCCAACATGGATGTACTTGTTGCGCTGGGTACGTCAGCAGCATACTTTTACAGCCTGTACCTTTCCATCGATGCTTATCTAAAAAATGAGCACATGCCCGATCTATACTTTGAAACCAGTGCGGTGCTCATTACTCTTATCATTCTCGGTAAAGTATTTGAGGCGCGTGCAAAAGGCCGGTCTTCTGAGGCGATAAAAAAATTAATGGGATTGCAGGCGAAAACAGCGGTTGTTATCAGGGGTGGAATGGAAGCAGAAATCCCGCTGGAACAGGTTGTTACAGGCGATATCATCCTTGTTAAGCCGGGAGAGAAGATTCCGGTGGATGGAGAGATATTGGAAGGCCGTTCTGCTCTTGATGAATCCATGATTACCGGCGAGAGCGTTCCTGTAGATAAAACTGTTGGGGACGCAGTCATCGGGGCAACGATTAATAAGAATGGATTTTTACAGATTAAGGCAACTAAAGTAGGCAGGGATACGGCATTGTCACAAATCATCAAGGTAGTCGAGGAAGCGCAGGGATCAAAGGCTCCGATCCAGCGCCTGGCGGACCAAATTTCAGGTGTCTTTGTCCCCATTGTTGTTGGGCTTGCCATTCTCACGTTTTTAATCTGGTTCTTCTTTGTCAGCCCCGGCGACTTTGCAGAGGCGCTGGAAAAATTGATAGCTGTTCTTGTTATTGCCTGCCCATGTGCATTGGGGCTTGCCACACCAACCTCCATCATGGCGGGTTCGGGCCGCGCAGCGGAATATGGAATCCTGTTTAAAGGCGGGGAACATCTTGAAAGGACGCAGCGCATTACAGCAGTCATGCTCGATAAGACTGGCACCGTCACAAACGGCCAGCCGGTATTGACAGACATCAGCACGGATTGGAACGAGGAAGAATTCTTGAAGCTGGTAGGCTCTGCCGAAAAGCAGTCTGAACATCCTCTGGCGCAGGCGATTGTGAACGGTATCCAGGAAAGGGGCATTGCCCTTGATGCTGCTGAACGTTTTGAAGCAATTCCTGGCTTTGGAATCATAGCGGAGGTCAAAGAAAGGACGATTTTGATTGGTACCCGGAAATTAATGGGTAAACACGCAATAAACATCAGCCACGTAATTGGCCAGCTGGAGGAGCTTGAGAACCAGGGGAAAACAACGATGCTCGCAGCGATTGATGGCCAGTATGCAGGGATGATATCAGTTGCTGACACAATTAAAGAAACCTCCAGGGCCGCTGTTGCACGCCTGAAAAAAATGGGTTTGAAGGTTGTCATGATAACTGGCGACAACGAGCGTACGGCCGCTGCCATTGCCCGCCAGGCGGGTATCGATCATGTGATTGCAGAAGTGCTTCCAGAAGGAAAAGCTGATGAGGTCAGAAAGCTTCAGGAGGAAGGTCAAATTGTAGCAATGGTTGGAGATGGAATAAATGATGCCCCGGCCCTTGCCCTTGCGGATATAGGCATGGCAATCGGAACAGGAACGGATGTAGCGATGGAGGCTGCGGACATTACGCTGATCCGCGGAGACTTGAACAGCATTGCGGATGCCATCTTCCTCAGCAAAAAAACGATGCAGAACATCCGGGAAAACTTATTTTGGGCGTTTGGATACAATGCGCTTGGGATACCGGTTGCGGCAGTCGGATTCCTGGCACCATGGCTAGCCGGTGCTGCGATGGCTTTCAGTTCCGTATCTGTCGTACTGAATGCACTAAGGCTGCAAAGACTGGATCTCAAAAAAATAAGGGTTGATAAAGGAGAGAAGTAAAATGATGAAATGGGCTGTTTCTGCAATCGTATATCTCCTTGTTATTGTCGGCGGATATACGGTGTATGCAAACTATTTTGATAAAGACACTTCTTCTGAACAAGAAACCCACAGCGCGGGAAACGCACATAATAGTGAACATAAAGAATCCGAAAACGCAGGCGGTCACAATGACAGCCATGGTGACCATGGCGCATTAGCAGCAGAAAGTGAAGTTGCTGTTGATGTTAACTATGATGGTGAAAATGTAGTCATCAATATGAAGGATAAAGAAGGAAACCCTGTTAAGGACCTGGAAGTAAATCATGAAAAGTTTATGCATTTGATTATTGTCGATGATCATCTCGATAAGTACTATCACCTCCATCCTACAAAAATGAAGGAAGGGGCATTCCAGGTAGATTACCCATTGGAAAAAGGATCCTATAAAGCATTTGTGGACATTAAACCTGTAAACCTGACATATCATGTGTCTCCGTTGGCGTTTGCTGTAGGGGAGCCTGCAGAAGGTCACAGCCACCCTGGCCTTGAAGTGGATTCCGAGCTGACAAAGACAGTGAACGGGAAAAAGGTGGAAATGAAGCCTAGCACTGATTTTAAGGCAGGGGAACCAATCACATTGGATTTTGTTGTCGACAAAGAGGGCCTGGAGCCCTACTTAGGGGCTATGGGCCATGTGGTGATTCTGGATGAAGCGGCTGAAAATTACGTACATGTACATCCAAGCAATGAAAAGGAACCAAAATTCGAAACTGAGTTTAATAAACAAGGAAAATACAAAATCTGGGCTGAATTTAAGCACCATGGAATTGTCCGCACATATCCGTTTGTGATAGAAGTAAAATAAGATGAAATTGTGTGAAACATGTGCGAGGGTCGTGACACAGGTGGATGGAGCTAACCACAGCGCCGTGAGGTCCCACATGAAGCGGGTAAGTCAGTGTTGCCAGGTCCCACATGCTATGTGAGGTTTGTCAGCATTGCCAGGTCCGACACGCGATGTGAGGTAGTCAGCGTTTCCAGGGCCACAGGAAGTGGGTCGTCAGCATTGCCAGGTCCACAGGAAGTGGGTCGTCAGCGTTGCCACAGGACGTGGCGTTCTTAGCTGACCTTCCATGTGTGGCGTTCTTAGCTGACCTTCCACAGCTGTTGAACGCCTTTGCTTTACTAAGGATACCTAGCAGGGGTATAATATTAAAAGATATGGGGAGGGGATTGGATGTCTTTACATGACGAATTGGAGGTCACAGAGGATTCTTGCTGTACAACTGATGATGGCAGGAGAAGCCATCATTCGGATAAGGTAAAGAAGAATTTGACCACCCGGCTTAACCGGATCGAAGGCCAAATTCGCGGCATCAAGGGGCTGATTGAAAGGGATGCCTACTGTGATGATGTGATTACCCAAATTTCAGCTGCTCAATCCGCATTGAATGGCGTGGCTAATCTTCTGTTGGAAGGACATTTAAAAACCTGTGTATTGGAAAAAATCCAGGAGGGCGACAAGGAAATCCTGGATGAGGTTCTTGTAACCATACAAAAATTAATCAAAAAATAGGAGGGGTTTTATAATGGAAAAAGTAACTCTAAGTGTAAGCGGCATGTCTTGCGGACATTGCGTGAAGGCAATTGAGGGAAGCGTTGGAAAACTTGCAGGCGTTAACAACGTTGCGGTAGATCTTGAAAATGGCAAGGTGGATGTCAATTTTGACAGCGAGAAAGTTTCACTTGCTGAAATCAAAGACACAATTGATGACCAGGGGTATGATGTAGAATAATCAAGCAGGAACGGGCCGTTCAAGGTTCGTTCTTTTTTATTGCTATAACCCGGTGCGTGATCTTTTAGCTGATATATCATCATGTTTTCATAATTCTTTGGTTATGATGTTAATATGACAAATTAATTGGCTGGTGAGGCACGGTGAAGGAAGAATTAATCAAACATATTTTGGATGCTGATTTCGAAGAGGCTGTAAAGATAGCTTGGAGCATGCCGCATGAAGATTTATCAGAGCATATAATTGAAGCGGCTTTTGACCGCGGATCCTTGATTTTTTATACGTTCGTATGCCATATGATCACTAAGTATGAAGACTTTAAGCTTCATGATCTTGCTTTTGTATTGCTGGCTAGCCCATTATGTCATCTGGAAGGAGCTTATTTTTCAGCACTGTTCCATGCACGGAAAAGTGTGGAACTGACGGAACAAAAGGATATCGGCAGCCTCGAGCAGCTTGTATTCTTACAGGGGATCCCCGATCCAGTTCTATCTGACGAAGAGGCAATTTCTGCTTGCCGGAAAATCCTCCAATTGGACCCTGAACACGAAACCGCCACTGAAATATTGAAGGAGCTGTGTCAGTAAAAGCCTTGTCATCCTCTTGCGTGACAAGGCTTTTCACATTGACGTTTACATGGCCGCTACCAGAGATAAGGCTTGACTACCATGAACCAAAGCATGGCCAGCAGCAGAATGATATAAATCCAGACGGAGCGTTTGAGCTTATCGGCCAGCATTTCCTGGTTCCGGTCTGTTTCATGGAATTTCCGAAGCGTTGGTGAAAATGCGCGTGCTAAAAAGAATAACGACCCGACTAAGATCAGCAAGGTCATCACCAGCCAGGGAGTAGCCCACGTCCACGGGCCGAGAATCACAAGAAGTACTCCTGTCAAAACAAGGACATGTCCAGCATGCTTTGTAAGCCGGACCACGAAGCGGAATGTTTCCAGGTAGACATTTGTTTCCGCCTGTGCCGAAGACCGAAGCTTCTGAGCAATTGGCAATAAAATGAAGAAGGGACCGATGGATACAATCACGCTGAACACGTGAATATAAAGGATAATCCGATACCATACATCCATAGGTTAATGCTACTTGCGCACCGGGCTAAATTCATGCACCCAGACCTTCATTGTTGGGAGCCACGGCATTCCAGGATGGTAAGACAGGATTGTTTCCTTATACTCTTCCACTGATTGGAAGCCCTCCTGACGGGCATGCTCATCATTTAGCTCACCCAAGGTTTGGGAATACACACGGTCTACCTTGAATATTTTATCCTCTAATAAGAGGATTTCTCCTGCATCTGCGTATCTGCCATTTCTGCGTGTTGCTGTTTTTCTCCCTTCCAATACCTTTTCGACATCTTCAGGCTTCGTAATAAGACGGTCGATTGTACATGTTTTGGGCGGAAGTGTGTTTTGTATATCTTTCATCGTGAGGAACACTCCTTTTTACTATGTTTATGTTATAGAAAAGCTAGAAACTGAAACTGAACTATTCCTTTTTCCTAAATCCTTGCTTCAATACATGGTATACAACAGATGGTGCGAAAAGCACAGCTGCCGGCTTCACTAGGTTCATTACTGTAATAAATCTTCTGTAAACATTTTGATTCTGTGACGAAAGAAGGAATATCTGTTTTGTGTACCACTGCTGGATTCCTAGTCCCGGTGGCTTTTTTCCTTTAACGAAAGGATAACGGAAATCTTCCGAAATCACCATATTCCAAACCGGCTTGATAATTTTAGCAGCTTTTTTCTGGAAAATCCTTTCTGTATCATCTGAAAAAAAACCAGGTTGCTTTTCCAGCTGCCTTTTCAGCGCAAGTGCCTGAAGTGTGGCAATAGTCATACCCTGACCGAATACCGGGTCAATTCTGCAGACTGTATCACCGGCCAATAAAAGGCCTTTCGGCAAGTTCTTCGTTTTATCAAAGCGTCTCCAAATAATATGCGGGACACGATAAATAGTAGCAGGAGATAATGCCTTGCCTATTTTTAACTCTTTAAAAATATCAGGCCTCGGCAGTTTTGCCGACAATTCCTGAAAAGCATGCTCGCTTGCCAGGACCTCTTTATCCTTGATTTCATTGCCATACCCCATCAAGGTTACTTTGTATCGGTCATTTTCGACCTTCGAAATCGTTCCGCCGATCTTGTCGTGAGGCGGACTTGGATATATGAGTTTAATTGTCCAATCTCGTTTTTCCTTGGGGAGCTCGTAATCCTTGCTTATGTAACTGAGTCCTATTCGTACCTTTTCCTCGGGAATAGTATATCCATACTGTCCCAGCCATCTGTTCGAAAAGCTGCTTACTCCACTGGCATCAACGACTATATCTCCTGTTATGTCTGTTATCGAAGAATCCGGTCCTTTAATGGTTACCCCGTAAATCCGATTTTCTTCCTGGCTGTAAAGAAAATCCTTAACTGTGTGATTGTAAAGATAGGATATGTTTTTAATTTGTTTCGTTAGCTGCTCAATCTGCCATTCCAAATGCGGGCGTGTCTGAAGAGTCGAGGTGAATTCTCCTCCAAAGCGGAGCTTCCACACTCCATGATGAAACCATGCCAAATCTTTCGTGGAATCAATTTTTACTGCCCCGCCAAACACAAATCTATCATTAATACCGGGAAAAAGAGATTCCAGTCCGTATTCACCTGCATGAAGCAGGGCGTGTAAATGCTCTCCCTGCGGAGCACCTTTTCTAGCAACAGGTCCCCCAGGTTCCTGATCTTTCTCTAAAATAATTACTTCTTTAAAAAAATCCGACAGCACGCGGGCAAATAACTTTCCGGCGATGCCGCCGCCTACGATAATTGCTTTTTCTCTCTGTTCCATAAAAAGTGAACCTCAGTTTCTAAACTATTTCTACACCCCATTATAGTTCATACAGACGGCTTTGTGGTTTTTTTCAGAATTACGCCAATTTAAACACGAAAGAATATTGCGGGTAAAAATACTCTGGGACGGAAGGGTTATTATTTGAAATATTTGGGATTGATAGTATAATAGACATACACAAATGCTAGCGCTTACATAATATTTATCTATTAAACTATGGGAGTGTGATTTTTGGATGGCTGGAAACCGTGCAGTAGTTTATGTTGAACCAGGAAAAGTAGACGTTAGGGACATTAGTTATCCAGACCTGATTCTTCGAGATGGACCGGGTGTAAACCCGCTAAACGTAGGAAGAAAATGTAATCATGGAGTCATCTTAAAGGTTGTTACTACTAATATCTGCGGAAGTGACCAGCACATGGTACGGGGGCGTACAACCGCTCCGAGCGGATTGGTTTTAGGCCATGAGATCACGGGAGAAGTTATTGAAGTGGGAAGTGATGTCGAATTCATCAAAAAGGGTGATTTGGTATCCGTTCCATTCAATATTGCTTGCGGACGCTGCCGCAGCTGTAAGGAGCAGAACACCCATGTATGTGAGAATGTAAATCCGGATCGTGCCGGCTCTGCTTATGGATATGTTGACATGGGCGGCTGGGTCGGAGGACAATCCGAATATGTAATGGTACCATATGCTGATTTCCAGCTTCTGAAATTCCCGGATAAAGACAAAGCCATGGAAAAAATCCTGGATTTGACCATGCTGTCTGATATATTCCCGACAGGCTTCCATGGAGCTGTGAGTGCCGGCGTAAAACCTGGCTCTACGGTTTATATTGCCGGTGCTGGACCTGTAGGATTGGCTGCTGCCCACTCTGCCCAGCTTTTGGGAGCCGCTACAGTTATTGTCGGTGACCTGATTGAAGAGCGTTTGCAGCAGGCAAGAAGTTTTGGATGCGAGACGGTAAACTTAAAGGATCATCCAAATCTAGGGGAACAAATTGACCAGATTTTAGGTGCTCCTGAAGTGGATTGTGCAGTCGACTGTGTTGGTTTTGAAGCACACGGCCATGGAAAGAATGCTGGCGAATCTCCTGCTACTGTATTGAATTCCATCATGGATGTTACAAGAGCGGGCGGCCGCCTTGGAATTCCTGGATTGTATGTAACTGGCGATCCTGGTGCTGTGGATGACGATGCAAAGCATGGTACATTGAAAATCCGCCTTGGACTAGGCTGGGCAAAGGCTCATACATTTGTTACCGGCCAGACACCAGTCATGAGATATCACCGCTATTTAATGTCTGCGATTCTAAGTGGCAGGGCGCAAATCGCCAAAGCGGTTAATGCTACATTAATCTCTCTTGATGACGCTCCGAGCGGCTATGCTGAGTTTGACAACGGTGCATCCAAGAAATTTGTAATCGACCCGCACAACCTGGTAAGAAGCTAATAGTTTAAATAGAAGAATAGTGATGAGGAGCTGCCTGGGGGCAGCTTCTTTTTGTTGAGGAGACATCGCATTAAAGAATTTGAAACCCGCCAACCTTTAGCAACCGTCATAACACGCAGAGTGCACCCTCAAACTAGAATAAATGGACCTTCCATCCATAAAAAAACAGTAAATACATTCATTTGTACTTACTGTTCCTGCCTATATTATACGGTTTTTACATATTCCTGAATCATTTCGGCTGTCACGAACTTTCGTTTTTCAGTGATGCGCAATTCAGGCAAACGGTTCATTTTATCCGTAACGGCGTTAATTTTGTCCGTAGTGAAGGGAAGCCCCTTCTGGCAAAGGGAAACAGCTTCTTCTATATAGCGTTCACGTTCCTGGTCGAGGGCTTGAAATTGATTATAAATTTTGTTCTGGTTAGCAGCATGCTGTGCCAGGTCTTTATGTACACTCATGTATTGTCACTCCTAATATTTCAAAAAATGGATATGTACCATCATACCAATATATTGTAGCCGCGTTAAGTACATAAAATATTTCTACAAAACTTGAGCTGTCTTCAGCCCCTTATCAACCTGCATTCATGGGGAGAAATTTGAATGAAACCCTCAATGCTTGGCTGGCGCATAGCTCCCCCCTCTGTCCACTCTGCAAATTTGACTTTGACCGTCATTTCAGGACGCACCCAATAATAATCGCCATGCCTTTCTGGCTTTTTGGCAAAAGGGTGCTCCCTAATAACCATTGGTTTTAAAAGCTCAGCCAGTTCCCTCCATTCCTGGTCCGTCATCTTTCCAGTCCCTGTGTGCCCTACATATTGCAGCTTTCCTTTTTCATCATAAAGCCCCAGTAAAATGGCGCTCACTATATTATGGCGTAATGTAAAACCGCCAATCACAGCAATGATGTCCCGGTAATTTTTAACCTTAACCCAATAGTCCTTCTTTTTCCCGATAACATAAGGTGAATCGTTCCGTTTCATAACGATGCCCTCCATGCCCTGTTCTTTAATCGCATGAAACAGTGCGCCTGCCTCACAGACAGAAGGTACAAGCTGAATATGGTCATTCGGAGTAATGATTTCTGAAAGAATATTATTACGTTCCCTAAAAGGCCGAGTGTTCAGCCAATTGCCATTAAGATAAAGGACATCGAATATCATGTAGACAATCGGCACACTTTCTGCCACAAGCTTCACCCGATCAAGCCTCCTGATTCCATCCCTTTTCATTACTTCATGAAAGGCAGGTTTTCCATTCTCGCCTAATGAGATGACTTCTCCATCCAATATCACTGACGATTGTTTGCAATAGCTCTGAACATTCGTTATCTCGGGATAATGCATGGTTCGCTCGTTTTTCTTTCGGTTGAAAAGACGGACACGCTCATCGTCAGAGTAAGTTAGCACTCTTACCCCGTCCCACTTTATTTGTGCAACCCAGCCCTCACCTCCGGGTATGGTGACACTGCTTTCCGGCTCCATTGGGAAAATTGGTTCCAAATCGAAGACCTCCAATGCTTTCGTATTGGCAAATACGCCAAATTTTACATAGTTTTGGCATAATCTATCGAAAATATTGATAAGAGGAGGGTAAAAAACAGTATGGAAAAAATTAATGTTGAAGGAAGACCGATTGAAATATTCAAACCTGGCGAAGTTATATGGCCTGAAGCTGGACTGAGTAAGCTAGATTACATAAATTATTTGTTGGACATCTCTCCCTATCTAATTCCTCATACAAAAGACAGATTACTTATGATCTGGCTTTACCCGCATGGAATAAACGGGAAGAAAATTGAAAAACGTTCCCTGCCCGCGAGTGCTCCGGAGTGGGTAAACTGTGCGATGTATAAAGAAAAACAAAGAATTCTGCTTAATGACCCAGCAACCTTAGTTTGGGCCGCCAACTATGGAGCTTTAGAGTTCCACGTCCCATTTGACCGATATACGAAAGAAAATTTCCCGCTCGAGCTGGTTTTTGACCTTGATCCATCGGAGAATAATAGCTTTGACCTCGTTCTTGAGGTAGCTCTTGCACTGAAAGCACTATTAGATTCACTCAACCTGATATCCATACCCCGGACTTCCGGATCGACAGGCATGCAAATTTTCGTACCGATTTCTGCTGATTACACATTTGAGGAAACGCGACAGATTAACACATTCATTGCCGAATATTTTCAGGAAAAAATGCCGGGAAAATTGACGTTGGAACGTGTGGTAGAAAAAAGGGGAAATAAGCTGTATTTCGATTATTTACAGCTTTGGAAAGGCCGGACGATGCCGGCTGTTTACTCCGTAAGAGCAAAGCCTAAAGCAACAATTGCTGCACCGGTGACATGGGGAGAGGTGGAAGAGGGCTTCAGGCCAACGGATTTTACCATTCTCAATATAAAACGCAGAATCCAAGAGAAGGGAAATTTGTTTGCCCCTGTCACAACTGAGAAGCGTGAACAGAGCTTGGAGGATATTTTGTCATTCATCAATAAAAATCAAGCATGAGTGGCTTGTTTCAGACACACTGTATGAAGCAGCTTTCTTTGTTGTGGAAATGATTTAAAAATGTAGAAAGTAAAGAGTTTATCCATTGACTTAATAATAATTATTAATATAGAATGATTTTACATTTAATAGGTATAATTAACCAACAAACTATCCGATAAAGGCAAACTCATCGAAAGATGGGGACGCAAAGCCATGGGTCTGTCGTTCAAATGTGTATTTTGGACTATGATTGCCAGGCTGCCGAATAGCCCAAAATCCGGCTATTCCACTTACTGGAAATAGCTTTTTTTTTGCGTTCAGTCGGACCAAAAGGGGAAGGAGAAGAATTTATTATTTATAAAGCATCACGATTATAATTTTACATAAGGGATGAGAAAAATGAAGATGACAATTGGGAAAAAATTGATGGGCGGATTTTTAATTATCGCCATTATTCTTGGGTTAATCAGCTTTGTTGCATACTATAATCTACAAAAAGTGGATGATACCTATTCAGACCTTGTAAATCGCCGGGCGGTCATCTTAACAGATACAAAGGATTTGCAGATTGCAGCTTCCAGGGAGATAGCAGCTTTAAACGGCGTGATGCTGCGTCAACAGGCAGCCTCCGGTATCTTATCTGATGCTGTTAGAGAGGTCAATCAAAAAGTAAATGTCATCGATGAGATGGTTCAGCCGCAGGCGGTCAAGGATCAGCTTAAAGAGCTTGAAGAATTAAATAAACAATTTAAAACTGCTTCTGATCAAGTGATTATCTTGATGGGTTCAGATCAACACAAAGCTACCATTGTTGCAACGGAGAAGGCAATTCCATTGGCCCAAAACATCAGGAATATAGCAGATGGCATCGAACATGACTTAAGGAAGAACATGGAAGAAGGAAGCGGTGCAGCTTCCAATAGGTCAGACGCCGCTCGGAACACTGTTCTGATTTTAAGCATTGCTGCGTTCTTCCTGGCTGTCCTGATTGGTTATGTGATAACAAGAATGATAAACAGGCCAATTCTGTCGCTGGAACAGGCGGCAAAAAAGATTTCTGAAGGCGACCTGACCCAGCAGAATATCAAGGTTAAAAGCAAAGATGAAATTGCGAACCTGGCTCATTCCTTTAATCAAATGAATGAAAATCTTCGTGCTTTAATTGGCCAGGTAGGGGCGAATGCGGATCAGGTTTCAGTGACATCTGAGGAATTGTCGGCAAGTTCCGAACAGACGAGCAAAGCAACGGAGCTAATATCAGCTGCCATTCAGGAGGTTGCGGTTGGCTCGAACAAACAGGTCGAAAATGCCAGAGAACTGCATCACACTGTAAGTGGAATATCCAGTGGAATGAACAAGGCTTCTTCCTCTATGCAGGCAGTTGCCGCTTTGACCGCGGCTGCCAATGACAAGGCAATTATGGGACATGGAGTGGTCTCGCAAACAGTGGAACAGATTAATCTTATCCATCAATCGGTGAGCTCGACTTCAGAGGTTGTAAATGCGGTAGGAAAAAAATCTGAAGAAATCGGCCAGATTGTCGACTTCATCACACAGATTGCCGAACAGACAAACTTATTAGCATTAAATGCAGCGATCGAAGCAGCACGTGCTGGTGATCATGGCAAGGGATTTGCAGTAGTAGCGGATGAAGTGCGGAAATTAGCCGAGCAGTCCAGCAAAGCTGCAGGTAACATTCGAAATCTGATCCAGGAGGTACAAACAGAGGCAGCCAAAGCAGTTCAATCCATGACGAATGGAAATGAAGTGGTGAACGGAGGCATACAGCTGGTTCATGAAACGGGCACGGCCTTTAATGATATTTTAGCATCGATTGAACAGGTGACGGTAGAAGCACAGGAAGTGTCTTCCATTGTTGAAGAAGTGAACAAGCAGTCCCTCGGAATGGTAGAAATGATGGAGGGCATAGCGCAAATAGCAGAACAATCTGCAGGGAATACCCAAAATGTCGCAGCTTCTGCGGAAGAACAAACTGCATCCATGGAGGAAGTGTCTTCATCTGCTGAGACATTGAGCCAAATGGCTCAGGATCTTCAACAGCTGGTAAATAAGTTTAAGGTGTAATACCGTCCGCAAACAAAAGATAAGATTTGTCTGTGGTTGTTCAATGATTAGGTGGGGTCATATATGAAGGAAACGGTTGAATTAATTAAGGGATTTTTTGAGGATATAGCACCTGAGCAAATGCTGTCTTTGGCGCTCGGGGGAAGAGAACTTAACTCTGAACAGCTTACATTGATCCAGGCCATCAAAAGAGAAAGCGAATTTCCTGACCCAATCATTAATGTTTTGCTTCAGTATTCGTTAGTGATCAGCAATGGCCAATTGAATGGCCAACATATTGAACAAATTGCTGCACAATGGCAACAACATAACGTCCAGTTGGTGGAACAGGCAATGTGTTGATAGATAAGGATACTAAAAGTCTCCTGCTGCGCCGCTATGGCCTCGGCAGCTATGAACGAATCCAGCTGAGAAAAGAGATGGAATGACAGAGACTCTTCTTGTTTGCCCGACCCTGCCATCTTTGAGCAACACGTATAATGGAAGCGCGGAATTCCCTTCCGAAACACTCGGAACATATTCGAAAGGTTCCGAACTGTTCGGAACCAGGCTGCGAGCTGAAAACAATAAAAACACACTTCGATGGAGTGTGTTTTTTTATTGTTTTGCTTTATGTTCGAAGTACAGGAAAAGATTCGTGATTAATTTTGAGACGATTCCCACGGCCACATAGCCTAAAAACAGATGAAAGTAATTCGCGCCTCTGTTCAATTCAAACAGGTCCAAGGATATAAGCAATGGTTTCAATACAAAAGAAAACAGTGCGCTCAATATCAGCATGAATAGATAATAATTCTTCTTATTATTCAGTGCCCATTGGTATAGAAGCATATAAGAAACAGGCACAAGCGATACGTCCAATGCGAAACTGATCGGCAGTACAGGCAGAAGTTTATATGGATAATACCATAAGGCCCTTGTACCTCCATATGTATCTATGTACGTAAACCACACGTGTACATTGAAACCAAAGAACCCTAGAAGCAGGGCCTTTCTCTTATCCATAAAAATGTACAGGACGATCAAAGGAATAATCAAAAATGCAAGATTGATCCAAAATTGCCATGTTCCAAAATCTGAATACTGACTCCAATAATCTGACCAAGAATCGGATACTTTCAATTGTAAGTTTTCAATATCGTTAAGTTCAGTTCGCTGAGTGTGTTCCATATATGCTCCCCTCTTGAGTAGTATAGAGGTTATATTTCCCAAACGACTTCCCCTTATACATGTGAGGAGCTTAATCAATAAACCATATAAAATGCTGACTCTTTTAAAAAATATCCCCTGTAGGAAGTCCTGCCAGCCCTGTAAATTGATTTCAGGCATTAATTATAGGCGATGAAGAGATATCCATGAATAATTGTAATACCTTTAAAAATGAAGAGGGTCAGAGGGAAGGAAAGTCTTTAAAGCTTAAGGAACAATTGAACCTCTGAATAAATCGACAAGGAGGTTTGGGAAAATAAAAAAACTCCCTGCAAGCAGGGAGTCCTCTTTGTTTGATATTAGGGAAGCATGTCTTGATAGGATGTCATCAGTTCCCCGTAATGCATGCTGCAGGCGATGAGGAACAAGGCGAGTGCGATGTAGAGAATCGCCCATATGATCCTCGTTTTGTTGGTTGCTTTGTAATAGTTCTCTTCTTTTTCCAGTTGAGATTCTTCTTCATGGATCTTCTTCTCGAAATCGCCTCTTTCCTTAATTCCGTAGTCATCATAGATATGAATACCTGCAAAAAGCAAACGGCTAAGCACTTCCCTTTTGGTTTCTAGCAGCTCATGCTCGTACCGTTTTTTATCTCCGATGAAAGGAAAATGCCATGCTTGGGAATTTGCTAGTTTTTGTGACGTTTGCCTCAATTCCCATTGCCACAGATTATGAATCCTGATACGTTCTTCCTCCGTAGATGCTGCATACATATCATATTGCTGGATTGCGAAGCGATATTGTTCAAGGGCGATTAGTCTTTTGTTTTGCCGCACCTTTTTCCTCAATTCCTTCCACCATGTGGATATACCAAACAACAAAAATATGAACAGCACCGGGTTGGGATTTAGAAACATATATATGATCATCCCAATGATTCCCGCTAACCAGATCTTTGTTGATATGACCCCGACAATCCTGCCGCCGTCCATGGGATGGATAGGGGCCAGGTTAAATAGGTTTAGGAAAGATCCCAGAGTAATTACCAGTAACCAAAATGGGTCATTCGTAACCGAAAAAAGCGGAAGGGCAGGGAGGAAAGCGACCGTACCAAGGAGAGGTCCCCCATACGCAAGGTAAGCCTCATCCTTTGCGTTTTTAGGTTCTTCTTTTAGTGCTATCAATGCTCCGACGAATGGCAAGAAAATTGCCTTTGAAGTTTTGATGTTTTTTCGTTTGGCGGCCAACAAATGGCCGGTCTCATGGATAAAAATAAGGTAAACCAGGGCAATTGCGAATTTCCATCCATATACCAATGCATAGGCACCCAGCGATACAAAAATGGAGAGCACGGAGGCAAACTTCGCCAGCTTGAGCAGGGCAACCAGCCATTTCAATTTCCCCAGCAGGAACAAAGCAACTGCTGCTGCGATCCCAATCCAGGATTTAGATTTTTGCTTCATCCTCCATCTCCTAATCTATTTTTTTCTTAAGGCCATTATATCTTAGTATTTTCTTAGTGGGGAACATTCCTTCTGGGCGGAGTTGAAGCGGAAAAAAGATTGAAATCCAGCGCCTCCTGGTACTTGCAATTCTTTTTGTTTGTCCCGTTTACAACAATCCGCAATTTTTTCGGGGATATGACCGCTCCCGGTATTGTTGGATATGAAGCCACTTCTTAAGTGGAGATTTAGAGTACGTAGGTGTCTAGTTTAGTTTCTAGTATTTGTATAAGAATCCCCCAAATCCACCCGAAATTTCGTCAGGAAAGAAGGAAATATGCGATATATCGAGAATTTAAATAAATGTTGGAATAATAGGTATTTTATACCATAAAAGGGGATGGATTGAATGAAGAACAAAAAGAAAGTAGCAAGTTTATTGCTTGCGAGCGCTTTAATGGTCGGTGTACCTTTTAGTGTAAGCGCCAAAACTGCGGCAAAACCGGCACTAAAACCAGTTCCGCCAAAAACTGTACAGTATGTAGCGCTGGGAGATTCATTGGCGGCTGGACAAACTCCAAGTGGCTATATTGATTATGGTTATCCAGACTATGTAGCAAGCTACTTCACTGCAAACAGCAAGCTGTATAAGCTTGCCGACTTTGATAATTTTGGTGTACGGGGTTACACTACTGAAAACGTGAAAAAAGATTTACAAAGTAGTAAAAAGATTCAAAAAGAAGTTAAAGAAGCAACACATATCACTATTGATATCGGGGCCAATGATATTTTGGGAGTTATGAAAGATCCAAGCAAGGCCCAGGAGGCACTAGCTGCAATAGATGCCAACATTAGAGATATTTTGGCTAAGATTGACAAGTTGAATCCCAAGGCCAAGGTATTTGTGATGGGTTATTATAATCCTTATCCATACCTTCCTGAACTTGAACAACAATCCATAGTGAGCATTGTAAAATTAGGAAACTCTAAAATCGAGGCAGCAGCAAAAGCGCATGGCGATACCTATGTCCCAACCATGCAGATAATTAATGTAACGAAGGACAACAAATTTCAACAGTATCTAACGAATCCAGCTGACATCCACTTAAGTGATGCAGGATACAAAGTAGTAGCAGCAGAATTCTGGAAAGCAATTCTATTAAAGAAGTAAGCGCTTTCTTTGGAAGGTCGGCATTTTAAATGCCGGCCTTTTTTAATGACGCGGTGGATGTAATAGGCGGACAAGAAATGCGAGATCATCGCTACAAAGGGAGTGGATCGGTTTGCCTTTTTGAATGTAGTTAAACTCGGCATTATAATATAGGGAAACAAAGCATCATAGAGAGTAGGGTAAAAGTGAGAATCCAAAAGTATATAGGCGGGACAGGATACTGTTCGCGCCGGGAAATGGATCGGTTGATCAAGGAAGGAAGGGTAACGGTCAACGGGACGCCCTCTGAACTTGATACGATCGTTAAGCCGGGGGATGTCGTGCTGGTGGACGGAAAGCCGTTGCCAGAGATTCAAAAACCGACTTACATTGCTTTGAATAAGCCGGTAGGGATTACTTGTACGGCAGCAGAGCATGTATCCGGAAATATCATTGAATTCGTGGAGCATCCATCAAGAATATTTCCGGTGGGGAGACTGGATAAGGCATCACAGGGGCTGATCCTAATGACCAATGACGGGGAAATAGTGAATAAAATATTGAGATCAGAGCACGGGCATGAAAAGGAATATGTAGTGACTGTGAATATGCCAATTACAGATGATTTTATCCGGAAAATGTCCGAGGGTGTCGATATTATGGGTGTCACCACAAAACCCTGTAAGGTGAGCCGCATCGCAGAGTTTGAATTCAATATCATCCTTACCCAGGGACTGAACCGGCAAATCCGCCGTATGTGCAAGGCGCTCGGCTATGAAGTTACGAGGCTTGAGCGTATCCGCATCATGAATATTGCGCTGGGAAGATTGGAGACAGGAAAATGGCGGGATTTGACTGATGAAGAACTTGGAGGGCTTTTGTCACAGCTCACATAATAAAACCCGGATTTCCAAAAATAAAAAACACTGCCGGCAAGTTATCCACCCTGAAAATCGAGTGATGGAGAGGAAATCACCAGGCAGTGTTTTTTTAGCAACTACGGAAAAAACTAAAAATACTAAATGCTGAGGGCAAAAACGGCTGTGATAGGAACAAAGTATTAACAGTATCGCAATTTAATGCAAGCAAGTGTATTTTTTTATGATTGCCCCTGATTTACATTTCGAAATTCAAGGGTTATGCCCGAAATACTCGCATTTATGCTCGAAATATATTGGTTTATGTTCGAAATCAGTGATTTATGCTCGAAACAACACGGTTTAGGCTCGAAATCAGTGATTTGTGCTCGAACCTCAAAATCCATGCACATCGAAAGTATGCACGAACCTCAAAATCCATGCACCTCGAAAGTATGCACGAACCTCAAAATCCATGCACCTCGAAAGTATGCACGAACCTCAAAATCCATGCACCTCGAAAGTATGCTCGAACCTCAAAATCCATGCACCTCGAAAGTATGCTCAAACCTCAAAATCTATGCACCTCGAATAAATGCTCGAACCTAATTGCGAGTTCCAATGGCATCATTCGGGGTTTAGCTTCGCCCCATCAATACACCATTTCAGGATCGAAATAATATTTGAATTCCAGCAGATTATTTGCCGGGTCGATCAGGAAGAAGGTAACATGCTCCTCACGTTTGCCTTTAAATCTGACCGTAAGATCCTGGAAGAATGGCAATTGCTGCTGTTTGGCCATTGTCAGGACATCGTCAAATTCCTGCCGGTTCATGAATGTGATTCCAAAGTGACGGGGGTACATTTTGGGTTTCTGATCCACATCCTGAGGATTCAAATGGCAAACGAGCTGGTCACCAAAGAAGTTAAAGGTGACGCGGTCGTGATAACGCCTTGCCAGTCTGCAGCCAATCTTTTCATAAAATTCAACGGTTTCATCCAGCTCCTTGCAAGGGATGGCCAGATGAAACACTTTATTAGTATCTCTCACTTTCTTATGCTCCTGTCAAAAAGATGAAAAGTGTCAGAACGTAACCCCAAACGAAGTGTTTCAAGCGGAATCACGTCTGCGAACGGAATATTGGCGAGGTTTACATTCGAGCCAGCCAGCCGGATAAAAAAGGTTTGCAGCTTTTTGTTCGGTGCTTCGAAAATCATGTTTTCCAGCTTGATTCCTGAAGAAATAATTTCGTCTATCAAATCAGTACGCAGCTCGCCATTGCTCTGGCACATGCCGCTGGTTCCGGATTCTCTTGCTTCAGTTATGACCTTGACAGACCCCGCTTCAAAATCTTCCTGGATCCACTCGATCCATTGTGAGGAATCCTGCTCCATGGCTTTGTCGCTATCCTTGTTGCCTACCTCGCTCAGCACATGAAAATCCTTTGAAAAATCAGAGATAAAGGACGCTTTCTCTGTATTGGTCATATCAATCGTCCCGTTTGAAATCTCGATATAATTGCAATCGTTTTTCCGGCAATAATTGTAAAACTCATTAATCTTGCCCTGGCTAACAAATTTTTCGAAAAGAGTCCCCCCGAAAAAGAATGAAATACCATTATTCCTTAAACAATCAATTTTTTGTTCAAGTGTTTTGGTGATTAAAGAAGTCCCCCAGCCGAACTTAACAAAATCTATAAGGTCCGCGCTGCTGAAAATGGAATCCTGAAACTGCTGCAGGGGCAGCCCGTTATCGATTAATACTGTCCATCCATCCCGCCTTGGTTTAGACGTACGTGGCGGCAGCTGTAATCCGTTTATACTACTCATATTGCGATCCTCTCAATCGTCGGTATTTGCCTCAAGGTGTTCACCTTCATAACAAATGGGGTTTCTGTTTCCCGCATACAAAATAGGATATCCTCCGGGTCAAATTCAGGCCGGTGAGGGTCGAAAAATTTCTCCGTAACCTCAGCTGTTCTGATTCGTTCCTGTATCGCTGTTGTCTGGATTGTCCCTTTCCCATCAATAATGCCTGCCATATATTCAGCACATGCAAGGTCATCATCACTTGTCGGGTGAGAGGCTATGATATTGATGGTAAGTTCCCGATCAGCCCTGCTTTTTATCCTGGAGACATATTCTGCTGTTGTGCGGGCGTTGGAGAAACCGGTAACAAATACAAAGTCTGCCTGTAATGCATTCAAGGTGGCCTTTACGCCGTTGGTCGTCTTTTGCACCAATATTCTGCCGGTTAAATCTTCCCTTGCGATTCTGGCCGGCGAATTGTCTAACTCAAACCCTTCAATGGGCACGCCATTTACTTCACCGGCCAAAAGACAATGGGGGTTTGATTCTTTTAGCTTCCATGCATCCTCGACGGTTCCAGCGAGTAAAATCTCCTCCACTCCATTTATAAAAGCGTAATGGGCTACGGTAAATGCGCGGATGACATCAATCACAATGTTGATGTCTGCGTGGGCAAGCTGATGTTCGCTCCCCTGATAAATCTTTAATGCCATTGTATTCCTCTCCCGATGATAGGTGTGTATCCTGCTTTTGAAGCTAAAAAAATTATATTCTGTGGATTTGTACATAGTTCCGTTATACTTTTTTAGTATTTTTGCCTCTATTTGGGTATTTATAAGGGTCAGTTATATGCCAATGTGCATAATCTTTAGGTACATACCCAAATGGAAAACGTTTCTGTCTGTGCATTTACTAAGGAAGGAAAAGATGATGGGTTTATGGTGCCCGTGCCTCTGGGGCATTGACCGCCGTCGAACTGAAGTTAGGGGGGGATATGATTGATAAGAATGTTTAGCTATGAAACATGGGATGATGAGACTGCCAAGGAATTAATGGATGAACATAAAGACTACTATGACATCCTGAAATGGGCATATCAGCATTATAAAGATAAGATAGTTTATTCTTGCAGCTTCGGCGCAGAAGGAATCGTGCTGATTGATTTAATATCCAAGATTAATAAGCATGCCAGGATTATCTTCCTGGATACAGAGCTTCATTTCGATGAAACCTATGACCTTATTGAAAAAATCAAGATCAAGTATCCAAATCTTCAAATCGAGATGGCAAAACCAGATCTCAGCCTGAAGGAGCAAGCAAGACGCCATGGAAAGGAGTTATGGATTTCAGATCCAAACCGCTGCTGCCATCTGCGGAAAATTGAACCACTTAGGGAGCAGCTCACCGGGATGAAGGCATGGATATCAGGACTAAGGAGAGAGCAATCTCCAACCAGGAAGGATGTTATGTATCTTAATAAAGATGAAAAGTTTAAGGTGATTAAAATATGTCCATTGATTCATTGGACATGGGATGATGTCTGGAACTATATCAAACTCAATGACCTTCCATATAATGAACTTCACGATAAAAATTACCCCAGTATTGGCTGCAGAATGTGCACACTTCCTGTTACTGATAACTCGAGAGGAGGAAGGTGGGCGTCTACTGGAAAAACCGAATGCGGCCTCCATATTTCCGGCTAAATCAATGAGCCCATTTTAAAGGGGAGAGCAAAGATGCTCTCCCAATATATTGTTTGAACGATATGAAAAATATTCATCTATAGATTGGATTCCCTGTCGGCGGCCTCTATGTTTTTTCAATAAGTCTGGCAAAAATCAGAATATCTTAGCCTTTCTGACAATATGATGGAATAACCATGGGAAAAGGGGGGCTACCTTGAGTAATTTTTTGATTACAAAGGAAATGCTGGCCAGGTACATAGAACTTGCTAGACAAAAGAAAGAAATAGAGAACCAGTTAGATGAAATGAAAAAAGTTTTTAACCGCTATTTCGACATGTCGGCAGGGAAAAATGTCAAGGGCGAGGCTGTCATTGACGGGTATAAACTTCAGCGTCAAATAAGGAATATAGAGAAATATGACCAGGAAGTGACTGTCAAAAGATTGGAAGAGCTGAACCTGCTGGACCTCATCCAAAAGAAGCCGGATGAGGCAAAAATAAAATCCGCCCTGAACCTGAATCTATTAAAAGAAGAAGACTTAAGGGACTGTATTATTAAGAATTCCTCGCAGGCTATCATCGTAAAACAGGTGGAAGTAAAATCATAGAAAGATAGAAAAGGACCTCCATTCAGGTCCTTTATTTATTTACAGTATATACCAGTAAAAAAGAAGCTTTCTGCTGATACTATGCCAGGTCCGGCATGATATGATTTATTTACGTTTTTTACAATGAAATGAAAGCTATTCTACCACATCCCTCATTTACCGATCCAATCTAATCCTGTCATTCATAATTAACTATGATCCCAGCACGAGAGAAGGTGGCTCTGTTGAAAGTAAATGTAAAGGATATCGTTTCAAAAACCATATTAACAAAAGGGACAGGTCAATTAGACGATTATTCTCATTCTTTAAATCCATATGCCGGCTGCAGCTTTGCGTGTAAGTATTGCTATGTGCGGGAACTTCCCGTATCCCTTTTTCGCGAGGAGGAATGGGGCACCTGGGTGGATATTAAGTCAAATGCCGCTGAACTCCTGAAGAAGGATATTGCTCGGGCAAAAAAGAAAGGGCCGGTCACTATTTTCATGTCTTCCTCTACAGATCCCTATCAGCCTATTGAAGCGAAGACGAAATTAACCAGAAGTTTATTGGAAGTGATGCTGGAAGAAAGGCCTGACTTCCTTTTTGTACAAACAAGGTCTCCGCTCGCCAAAAGGGATATCGACCTGTTCAGGCAGTTTGGAGATAAAATAAGGGTATCGATGACCATTGAAACGGATAAGGAGGATATCCGCAAGGAATTCGCCCCCAGTGCTCCGCCGATTCCAGCCAGAATGCAGGCTTTACGCGAAATGACTGAGGCAGGTATACCCACTCAGGCTACCATATCTCCTCTTCTGCCGTGTTCCAGGGAATTTCCAAAAAAATTAAAAGGACTGGCGACAAAGGTCATCATCGATGATTTCTGGATGGGTGACGGAAGCGGCGGCCGGCGCACAAAAAAGCTTGGCATATACAGCATTTATGAAAAAACAGGCATGGAAAAGTGGTACAACCCAACAGCCTATAAAGTAGTCCTAAAGATGCTTGAAGACGAAATCGGAGAGATCGGAATCTCCAAAGCAGGATTCAGGCCTGGCAATTAATAAGTCGAAAAGTAAAGCGACCTTACCATATATTAAATGGTTCGGATTAGGAGTAGAAAAACTTAATTAGTATATTAATTTTTTGGTTCAATCACAGCTGATTTGAACCTTTTATTTTTGTGGATTTGATAAGGTTTATTCAAAAATAAATAATGGAAAGACTCCAAGAAACCATCAGATCAAATTAGCGATAAGCTTGTGTTTTAATGATTCACTAATCAGGGTGCTAATTTAATTGCTAAAATGAATACAAAAGAGGTGCTAATTGCATCTCTTTTTAAATAATAAATTTTAACTTTGCACTCAAAAGCTGAACCCGTTATGCAAATATGGGGACGCTTTTTTTTAATGGGTTCAAACTTTTACGGATATAAAAGAAGGTTGGCACAAAGTAAGCGAATTCATGTTAACGTCCTTTCATTCAACAAAAAGTTATGATAAATGTCCATAGTGCCCATACTTGTAGAGGGTATCAGGTCTGCACAGCAAAAATACGCCTCAAGACTTAGAATCTTTTATGTTTCAGGTCTATAGCCAGTCCATCCTCTTTCGTATATCATGATATTATATAAAAAAGTAATATTTTTCCTTTCGTATGAATGAAACCAGGAAACTTGCTAATTCGTATGTTAGAGAAAGAGATTATGACAGGAGACGATGCAGTATGAATCCTTTTATTTCATTTGTTGTCCGGACGTTTTTTGCCATACCGATTGCTGTCTCTGTTTTGTTGGCCAGTTACTTCGGCTATAACCAACCCTTTATGTATTCAGTGGCGCTGGCCGTGGGGGCGGGAGCTCTTACATTTTGGCTCTCTTCCTATTATCTGAACACACGATTTTATAAAAAACATGGCCTTTCCAGAAAGGAATATCTGTTTATAAAGCGAAATCTTGATGAGGCCAAACCAAAGATCCACCGGCTCCACAAGGCGCTTATTTCGATCAGGCATATACCTTCCCTCAAGCAGAGGATCGAATTTATAAAGGTGTCCAAAAAGATATACAGCATGGCTAAAAAAGAGCCGAAACGCTTTTATTTGGGTGAGCGATTCTTTTATTCCCATTTAGATTCGGCATTGGAGCTGTCCGAGAAATATGTCTTGCTCGCCAGCCAGCCGAAAAAGAGCAGGGAGATGGAGCGATCCCTGGAGGAAACGTGGCGGACTTTAGGTGAATTAAAACGTTCCGTCGAGGAGGATTTATATCATATCCTATCTGATGATATAAACCAGCTCCATTTTGAAATTGATGTGGCCAAGCATTCTTTGAAAAAATAACAAAGGAAATTTATAAAGAAAGCGGGAAGCATGATGAGCGAAAACAATCCAACCCTGTTGCAAAATACAAGCAGTGCAGATTTAATGGATGAATTGTTATCAGATCCATTCAGTATGGAACAAAAAGACCTGTCCGCTGTTCCATCTCAGGAACAGAAACAGGTTAAACTGATTGATGTTATTCCGGAAGAAAATCGCGCAAAAGCGTATCAGATTGCAGAGCAGATCGATCCTAAAAATCACCAGGCGATGATTTCCTATGGGACTGCAGCGCAATCGAAGCTATTGTCTTTCTCCAATACTATGCTTGAGCATGTACAGCAAAAGGATATCGGCCAGATTGGGGAAGTCATAGGCGACTTGATGAAGAGGCTGAACGAAGTGAATCCGGACGAACTAAAGGCGGAAAAGCCTTCACTGATAGGGCGGATGTTCGGAAAGGTGTCTGGTTCGATACAGGAAGTGCTGTCAAAATACCAGAAAACCGGAGCCCAGATCGACCGGATCAGTGTAAAGCTGGAAGGCAGCAAGAATGTCCTGATGTCGGATATCATCATGATGGAAAAGCTCTACGAAAATAACAAAGACTACTTTCAGGCTCTAAACATTTATATTGCAGCTGGCGAGCTAAAGCTAGAGGAATTGCATGGCAAGACCATTCCGGAGCTGCGCAAGGCTGCCGAGGCCACAAATGACCAGATGAAGTTCCAGGAAGTAAACGACATGCTTCAATTCGCAGACCGTCTGGATAAAAGGCTGCATGACCTGAAACTAAGCCGGGAGATCACGGTCCAAAGCGCCCCGCAAATCCGTCTCATCCAGAACACCAATCAGGCGCTTGTGGAGAAGATTCAATCTTCCATCCTGACAGCGATTCCTCTATGGAAGAGCCAGGTGGCGATCGCATTGACGCTGATCAGGCAGCGCAATGCCGTTGAAGCGCAAAAACAGGTAGCAAAGACCACAAACGAACTATTATTAAAAAATGCGGAGATGCTGAAAACCAATACACTGGAGACTGCCCGGGAAAATGAGCGGGGGCTGGTCGATATTGAAACATTAAAGAAAACCCAAGAGAATTTAATTTCCACACTGGAAGAAACGCTGCGCATCCAGGAGGAAGGGCGAAACAAGCGGCGCCAGGCGGAACTGGAGCTTGGCAGTATGGAAACCCAATTGAGGCAGAAGCTGCTTGAAGTAAAGGGCGGCTGATGCCTTACAAGCATGCCAGCAGGCTAATGCTAGTTCATATGTTTTAAATTTCGAAAACTAAATTAATGTAAAACCGATTCCATTACCATGGAATCGGTTTTTTGCTTTGCCTTCATAAAATTTAAAACCGAAAGCAGATGGGCGCTCCCATCTGCTTTTTTATAACAAGCTCAAGATTCCTTCAGTCCCAGATTCCAATATGGGCGAATTCCATCATGGGGAAAGAATCGAGGTTTAACCAAATATTTGGATTCCGGAAATTCAGACTGGTTTGGAATTTCTATCAATCCAGAGGGAGCAGCAAACCAGATTGGGAAAAAACGGTCCTGGCTGAAGGATTCCATTTGGGGATAAGGCCACTTTTTGCCGGAATGCAGCAGAAGCCATTGGACTCCCTTTAACAGGCTCGCACCATTCGCGGCTTTGTATGACCACAAGTCCATGCCCCATCGGGAAGCTATCTCAGATAGAGAAATCCATCCCTGAAGGTTGAAGCAGCAGTAGTGCGCCGTGTTGGTCCTCGTCATTTCCTCCGGTTGGGAACCATCGGTTTCAAATTGTAAGGGTATTCTGGATTGTGCCCGTATCAGCGATTCAAATAAAACCTTCTTTTCAGCAAGATAATCCGCTATGGCTGAAACCTGCAGGTCATAGTATGTTCCGTGATTATTTTTTGCGGCGCGCTCCTTTTTTCCCTGATTTGATTGTAATAGCCATTCAAGATAATTTGATAGCCAGCTTTTAATTCCAATCACTGTTTGTTCAGGAAGCTGCCCGGATGACTCCAATAGCCGAACAGAATCGAGATAATAATAAAGGTCCTTCATTTCAATAATTCCAGTGGAAGAACCTCTGTTGTGATTCCTGCCCATCCTGACTTGTGCAAAATTTAAATGGGGGGACATGCGTGTAGACTCATTAACAAAGAACCGGTCCAGTATTCGTGCGCCGTGCTGTGCATATGTTTCTTCTTCAGTAAAGAACCACGCCAGTGCCAAGCTGACAGAGTCATCGAAAACCCTTTGAAGCCGTGTTCGATCATATTTATCACTTTCTGGCTCGTATAGGCGGGTGCCTGGAACCCGTTCCCCGTCTCTTTGGATATAAGGGAGTCCATCTTCTGTATCAGGATTAGGCCACCAATACGGAGCAGGATGCCAATAATCATTGATATCGCCGCTTGGAGGGAGCGTAGTTTTATCAGTGACGGAGTAGGGTCCCCTTTTTAAAGCGGCTTTCGCTTCAGAAAAAAGCATTTGTACAGGAACCAGGCAACCGCCGGGGGAATAATGCCTTTCCTTTTCGGCAATAAGGGTGCCGTAATCGTAAAATGACAGGGAAAGAGGGTTTTCAGGCTTCATCGCATATCGCATATCAAGAGATCTGATTATGGAAATAATTCCGTCCATTCGGGCAAGTCCCCGTCGGTTGAAGCTCTCGGCACTATCAAGCTCCAGTGATTTCATGCCTGAGAATAAGCGGGCGACCCAGCCTGCAACTCCAAACTGATGTGCTTCTCTGGATTTTTCAGGACGAGCAAGATCCCATGGGTCATTTTTCCAGCGGTCCCATTTACCTGGGATACCCAGCCGCCAAAATAATTCTATCTTGGACCTTCGTCCATAACAATATTCCTCGTTAAATTCTTCTTTTGAATCACTGCGGAAAATAATCTGGGGTTCTTCCACAGGATTAGGGACAAAATTGGTGTCAAGCAGTTCATTGTTTTCAAGGACTCTGGTCATCGGAACCACAAAATATTTTAGATGGGCAGCTGAAAGGATATCATTCCTGATTTGTTCCCATGCAGTATTTGTCAGAAAGCAATTGCCATCCCAGGGCAGGATCCATTTTGCTTTCTGTTTTCCGTCACGCAGTGCTACATTTCGTGCATGATTGTTGTTCATTACATAATTATTTTTCAGTCTGTATAGAGACGCCATTAATCTGTCACGCTGAGTGGGTCCCAAAGCTGCCATGTCCTTGCCGGAAAGATAATCCGCTTCTGGCAGACAGTCAAAGTCAAACCCGATGTTTTTATACAGATCTTCCACGAAGGGCAGATGGAGATACGGCTTATTATGTCGCTTCAGCAGTCCAATAATTTTTTCTTCTTCATCCTTATTGATAATCCTGTTTACGACCCACCATTTTGCACAGCCTTCGAATTCCTGCTCATTTTCCAGAATAAACTTCAAATTATCATATGACTGTCCCTTCTTGTGCCTTGGATATAAGTCATTTCCAATAATCCTGTAGAGGATAAATCTGTCCGGAATTTCATGCAGATTCTTGTCGATATATTCTTTCTGCAAAGAACTGATATCCGCAGGAACGCAAGAATATAAGGCTTTCATTGCATCGCTTTTTTCGGTTAATAAGGACTTTAAGACTTGTTGGTCATCTGGTGAAGGCGTGACTGAATCATTATTGCCGAAATCATTGGTATTCACAGCTGAATTCATATGAGCCTCCCTCCTTTGTGAATATGGGTTTAGTATTTAAGGCTGTACATGATCTGGTTTTAAGGTTGGTTAACAGCTTGAATAGTGCATTACATGTATTTATAAAATCCTTCTTCGTTTATAGCGTATTCAACAAGTGGGCTCCCTGACATGGGCTATTGCCTAAAATTCTGTTATTTCACCCAGCAGCTGTTAGGCTAAGCCACATTTTCAAAAGATTTTCATAAGAAAAGCTCACTCCATATTTCCGAACGTCATAAACATAAGCATACTTTACTTTCCAGGAGGAGAAATGGTTTCAATTATTGCTTGTACCTTGAGAGAGCAAATGCAGCACAATCTTTTTTACAATTATGCCCGGCAGGTTTGGGGCGAACGAAGTTAATCATTATGAAAAGAAGAGCCGACCTTTCTACACATACATCTCAAATCTTGGGAACAATGTCTTGAATTCAGTGAGGTGGTTGGCCAGACTGAGGACTGTGAATCCTTTGCCTGAAATGAGTATCCCGGTAATCCAAAAGGGATGAGGGATTATAAATTGCTTGATGGCGACTCAGAGCAAACGAAGGGGAGATGTTTTAGTTTGAGCAGTACTTTCTTGACAGAAACAGATTTGTTGTCGATAGAAAAGTGGATTTCCTGTATGGGACCCAAAATCATATCGGGTACCCAATCGCGAAAAAAAAGAACCAAACAGGCCAAAGCTGCCCTGAATTTAGAATATGAACAAATTGATAGCGGGAAACATCGCATTGTTTACGATATTGGGGATGGATATGTAGTAAAGATTGCTATGTCAGTAAGGGGTCTCAGATGTAACAAGATTGAATGGGATATGTATAATACATGCCCGCAGATCCTGCGGAAGCATCTTTGTCCGATAGCAGAGTATGGACATGGCTGGATCATAATGAAAAAGATGGATACAAGAGTAGCTGAAAATGAAATCTATGATAAGAAATTGGCGGATATGGAAGAACTTTTTTTGTCACATGGGATAAGGACATCGGATGTTCGTCTGGATTCGAATGCTCCAAAGAGGAGAAATGTAGCGTTAACAGAGCAGGATGAAATCGTTTTTATTGATTACGGGAATTTTAAATATATAGAGACAGCAAAATAGGAATCTGTAAGAATGTCGCCAGAATGCAAGAACAGCAATCCCTGTCAGGAATTGCTGAATCTTCGCATCTAAGAATTAGAATCCATCTTCCCCGCCTGCGAGAGGAATATTGAGCCGGCCTTCGACGGCGCGGAGCCTTTGATTCAGCCGCTGCAGGCGGCGGGTGTGACGCTCGTCATTTTGGTTCAGTCGTGAAATTTCCTGGTTTATCCGGCCAATTTCTCTGTTAAGACGGGATATTTCTTGAGAAAGCCGGCTTATTTCTCTAATTTGTTCTTCATTTTGCCTTTCCAATTGTCTTACTCTTCGTTCCAGGGATGATACAGCCTGCTGTCGGTTTTCGATGGATTCTTCTTGAGGCTGTTCATACGGAACATGGTAGTAGTGTAAATACTCGCTGGTATCCCGAGGAGCTGTGTAGGGAGGATAATAATAATACGGGTTCATTGGGAAACACTCCTTTTTTGATTCTGTGTAATTCTTTATAAGTTATGTCGTTTGGATGAAAATGGAAGGGCAGCAGCCCAAAATGGATTCGGGGGAGCAGAAAGGAGCCCAGCCAATCAAAATATCGAATGAGGAAAAGGTCTCTCTAATAGCCTGGACCTTAAAAAAACGAACCTAGCAAATTAGTGAGAGATTTATTGTTGACTTTATTACGTTTTTATATTATGATAAATTCAAATAATCGAATAAGCCTCCTAAAGGGGAGTAGCTTTCACAACGTAGTCGTCATTTCGGAGATCTGTCTCCCGGCTGTGTTGGCAACTATTATGTTGTTAGCAAGACCTTTACCGATTGGTGAAGGTCTTTTTATATTTTTGTATGGAAAACCTTTACCGAAATATGGTAGAGGTTTTTTTGATTTCTGACAGAGTCCGCAAACAAGGGAGGTTCCAGCATTATGAAACGAAAGAAACTATCTTTCTCAGAGCTTGTCAAAAAGAACAAGGAAGAGCTGCTGCAAGATAAGCTGCAGCTAGAGAAAATTGAGAAGAAAATGGATGATAAGCATAGGAAAGCTTAATTTAATTAGCACATATTTACATGGAGGGTCTTGATTGATACTAAGGAAATATATGTCACTATTGGGGATTGGCTCTGCGAATATCGATTTGGTTTTACCAAAGGAAATGTATAAGCCAGGTGAATCGGTTCAGGGAAGTTTGGTTATAAAAGGCGGCATTATTGAGCAGCAATTAAAGCGTATAGATTGCGAGTTTATTATGAACGATAAGGCCTCCGGCAAGGAGCAGGTGATCGACGCCAAAACGATACTGACTACCAGGCGTATTCAGGCAGAAGAAAGCAAAGAAATATCATTTGGTTTCACACTGCCCGACTTCGTCAGGGAATCGACAGAATCGATTTCATACTACTTCAAAACCAGACTGACTTTTAACGAAGGTATCCACAGCAGAGACCAGGACGTGATTTATATTGTCCAGTAGGATGAAAGTGCACTGCCACAAACTAAAAGGACGGTGACTATATTGTTCAAATTTCTCAAAAGAATGAAGTTTATTCTTAAATTTTGGAAGTTCCTCCCCTTCCTGAAGGAATTTTTTGTTTCAGCGGAGGTACCGCTCCATAAAAAAGGACTGGGAATTTTGCTGATTTTAACATATATATTTTTCCCGTTCGACCTGATTCCTGACTTCCTCTCTCTCATTGGAGTAATGGATGATGTCATGGTTGCCGGTTTCGTCCTTAATTGGATGGTGAAAATCGCGCCAAGGCAGCTAAAGGAAAAATACGGATTCATCGAAGAACCACTATAAAAAATTGAGGGGAAATACGCGACATGGATATTTCGCTATTGTTTGAATACAGCTGGGTTTTGCTATTATTGATTGCTTTGGAAGGACTGCTGGCTGCTGATAACGCTCTTGTATTGGCAATCATGGTAAAGCATCTTCCCGAGGAAGAACGAAAGAAAGCACTATTCTATGGTCTTGCGGGAGCGTTTGTCTTCCGATTTGCATCATTATTTGCGATATCGTTCCTGGTAGATGTGTGGCAGGTCCAGGCAATCGGCGCATTATACCTTTTATTTATTGCAGGGAACCATATTTTCAGGAAGCTTATAGTAAATAAGAGCAAGGAAAAAACCGGAAAAGTGGAAAAAAAGAAGTCTGGTTTTTGGCCAACTGTCATTAAAGTAGAGCTCGCGGACATTGCCTTTGCAGTTGACTCGATATTGGCTGCTGTAGCTCTGGCTGTAGCGCTGCCCGATACGAATTTACCGAAGATTGGCGGGCTTGATGGAGGAAAGTTCCTAGTTATTTTTGCGGGAGGATTCATTGGATTGTTAATCATGAGATTTGCAGCTAACTTCTTCGTAAAACTATTGCAGTCAAAGCCTGGCCTAGAAATAGCTGCTTTTATGGTTGTCGGATGGGTCGGAGTAAAGCTTGCTGTTTACACACTATCCCATAAAGCGCTGGGGATCCTTCCAGAAGCTTTTGCGAAATCAACTGAATGGAAGGTTTCATTCTATGTCGTGCTCGTCCTGATTGCCTTGGGCGGCTGGTTCCTTTCAAAGGACAAGGGACACGCTGGCGAAAAAACGAGTGCCACAGTATAAGGACTGATTTTAATAGCGTTCTGTCATAGTCAGGGGCAATCACTGGATTGCTCCTGAATTTTCTTATACAATAGAGATATGCTTTTTCCAAAATATAATAAATCTGAAACATTTATGAATAAAATAAAACCCATAAATTAAAATACAGAAGAGTACTAATATGTGATCGTAGAATTCTTCTATTTTAGAGGGTCCTTGATAATTCTGGAGGTTGGTCTTTTTGGCAACGGAAATATTGGTACTTTTAGTACTGATCATCTTAAATGCGTTTTTTGCAGCATCAGAAATAGCTCTCATCTCGTTGAATGACAATAAAATTAAATTAATGGCGGAAAGCGGGGATAAAAAAGCAGCTCTAATTCACAGATTGCTTTCTAACCCAAGCCGGTTTTTGGCAACGATCCAGATAGGAATCACACTGGCAGGTTTCTTAGCCAGTGCGTTCGCGGCAGGCAGCTTCGCTGCAAGCCTGGCAGGGACATTAACCAGAATGGGAGTTCCACTGGATCCCGATATGCTGGAAACCATATCGGTTGTAGTCATTACGTTAATTCTTTCTTATTTCACGTTGGTACTGGGAGAGCTTGTTCCAAAAAGGCTAGCTTTACAAAAAGCTGAGGCAATCGCAATGTTTGCGGCACGGCCGCTGGCTATTTTATCAAAAGTTACTTCCCCGTTTGTTAAATTCCTAACCTTTTCTACCAATATCATTGTCCGCTTATTTGGCGTTGACCCTAATGCGGAAGACGAGAATGTGACGGAAGAGGAAATTCGGATGATGGTCGACGTGGGACAGGAAAGAGGAACCATTCAGGATTCCGAGAAAATCATGATTGATAACATTTTTGAATTTGATAACAAAACGGTTTCAGACATTATGACCCATCGAACAAATATCGTGGCAGTCCCGATTGATTATACACTGAAAGAAACCGTCCATATTGTGAATGTAGAGAAATATACGCGTTTTCCAGTTTATGAAGAGAATATAGATAACATCGTAGGTATTCTTCATTCAAAGGATTTGATTCAATTTGTGGAGGATTGTGAGCACAAGAAATTCAACCTGCGGGATATGCTTCGGGAACCCCTTTATGTGCTTGAATCCATAAGGACAGACTTCCTTTTTAAGGAGATGCAGAAGAATAATGTGCACATGGCTATTGTTATAGATGAGTACGGCGGGACCGACGGAATCGTTACAATAGAAGACTTGATTGAAGAAATTGTAGGCAATATCTTTGATGAATACGACGAACCGGAAATAGAAGAGCAGGAAATAGTAGAGCTGGATTCCCACACGTATTTAATGCACGGGACGACGAATCTTGAAGATGTGGCTGAAAAGCTCAAAATAAATCTGCCTCTCGATGATTTTGACACGCTAAGCGGCTTTGTGATTGGACAGCTTGGATATATACCGAACAATGATGAAACCCCATCCATAGAATTCGAAAATGTGACATTTAAAGTGGAAGAGATGGACGACAGGAGAATCCTGAAGCTCAGAGTGAATATCAACGAACCTCAAACAGCAGAAGAATAAGCGAGCAGAAGTACCCCTTAACAAACAGAGGGGTGCTTTTTTTGTGTTACTGGAACAGAAGGGCTGGCAGGTGGCAGGAAGGAGGCTAAAACAGCAGAGATTAACAGTGGGTCAGGTCTTAGGGAGTGCATTAAACCAGCATATTAACAGGAAAGTTCGTTAAATCACCATGGCATACAAGACAGTCAGCGTCCGCCTATTACTTTACATATTTGGCCGGATACGGAAAGCGTCGGATAATTATTTTACAATTATTTACTATTTTATGAACCCATTCTATATGATGAAAGTAGCGAACTTTGAACAAGGAGTGCTTTGGGATGTTGCTTTTCATCATTTTACTCGCATATATATTAGGATCTATACCATTTGCCCTGATGATTGGAAAACTATTTTTTGGTGTGGATATCAGAGATCATGGGAGCGGGAATCCGGGAGCCACCAACAGTGTACGTGTACTAGGAAAGAAGGCAGGCCTCTTGGTATTTGCAGGTGATGCATTAAAAGGGTTTGCTGCTGCGTCATTGCCCATTGCTTTCCATGTGGATGCCGACCCTCTTTTTATAGGGTTTGTTGCTGTGGCGGCGCATTGTTTCCCGATCTTTGCAGGATTTAAAGGAGGAAAAGCCGTAGCCACAACCTTTGGCGTGCTGCTTTATGCGGATCTGGAATTGCTTGCCGTTGCTCTGGGCTCTTTTGTAGCGATCATACTTTTTACCAAGTATGTGGCACTTGGATCGTTATCGATTGCTCCCTCCCTGCTGTTGTATTCCCTCCTGGACGGCAGCCTATATCAATCTTTGCTGTTCATGGCCTTTATTCCTTTTATGTTTTTTGTTCATCGATCGAATATCAGGAATCTCCGCGATGGGAATGAGCCAAAGATCAATGATAAAACCATCAAGAATGACAAAATTACGAAGGACAGCAATAAAAATACGGATATAAAAACGTAATCATTTTAAAAATCAGAAAAACCCGGAAAATTTACGGGTTTTCAAAATACCGGTCAAGGCATCACTGATAATCAGGTCTAATATAGGCAAATATCTCTTCCGAACCCATGCGAAATTGGTCGGTCACTCGCAGGAAGGAATTTGTCGGTCCATGTGGAATTGATAAAGAAATAGCAATGGCCAGGGGTGAAGGGTAATGAAGGGTTTTGTGTATACAGATTATGATGGAGTAGGTCTGGCTGAATTGATCAAAAGCAGGCAGATATCACAAATGGAGTTGGCAGAAGCCGCCATATCCGAAATTGAAAAAAAGAATCCTAAGCTTAATGCAGTGATACACAAGATGTACGACCAGGCGCGCACCAAGGCAGCCCAAAATGATTGCAGCGGCGAGTTCGCAGGTGTACCCGTCCTTATAAAAGACATCACCCAGGAGATAAAAGGGGAGCCCATGACCAGCGGCTCTAAAGCACTTAAAGGATACATAGCAAAAGATGATTCTGCCTTCGTAAAAAAATTAAGAGATACAGGAACGCTTTTTCTTGGACAAACCAATGTTCCGGAACTGGCTTTAATGGCGATTACGGAACCAGCCTTGCATGGAGCGACACGAAACCCATGGAATACTGAATATACCCCTGGAGGATCGAGCGGCGGTTCAGGTGCCGCAGTTGCATCAGGCATGGTGCCGATCGCTGGAGCCAATGACGGGGGAGGCTCCATCCGGATTCCCGCTGCTTTTAACGGTTTGTTCGGGCTTAAGCCATCCAGGGGCAGAACCCCCGTAGGAAAGACACTGGGAAGGCAATGGCAGGGTGCTTCTGTAGATCATGTTCTGACCCGTTCAGTACGTGACAGTGCTTTAATGCTCGACCTGCTTCATGGATTGGAAAAGGGAGCAGCCTTTCCGTCTCTCCCATTTGACGGAAGTTATCTGGAAGCCTCAAAAACACCAATTGAAAAACCTCTTAGAATTGCTTACAGCACCGTCTCCCCGATTGGAACAGAGGTGCATCCAGAATGCAAAAACGCCGTCATTCATACAGCAAAAATCCTTGAATCCCTTGGGTATATTGTTGAAGAAAAAGAAGCACCTGTGGACGGGAAGAAAATTGCCAACAGCTATATCACCATGTATTTTGGAGAAGTTGCAGCAGCCATTGCGACCATGGAGGACACACTTGGCCGAAAACCGACATTCAAGGATGTGGAGCCGACTACCTGGCTTTTGGGCCTGATCGGCCAATCCACCAACGTCGGGGAATGGGTGCTGAATATGAGGGAGTGGGATAGGGCTGCATTTGCCATGGAGGAATTTTTTGAGACATATGATTTTTATATTACGCCTACGACCGCCTATCCGCCTTCGAAAATCGGCGAGCTGGATCCGTCCCTGTCGGAAAAGCTGCTGATGAGTATCATCGGACGCCTTAAGATGGGGAGTCTGTTAAAGAAGACAGGAATGATCGATCAGCTTGTGGAAAACAGCCTCAAGCGTACCCCTTTTACCCAGCTGGCCAATCTGACAGGGCAGCCGGCGATGAGTGTGCCGCTTCATGCAACACCGGAAGGCATGCCGGTTGGCGTCCAGTTTGTGGCAGCGAGGGGCGAGGAACATCGATTATACCAGATGGCAGGTATGCTGGAACAGCACCATTCTTGGCTGGATGTGAAAAAGAATCCGATGTTTCATTCATTAATGGACATATAATTGATCATGTATATTTAATAGCAGGAGCAATTCACTCCTGCTTGTTTAGATTTTAGCCGAATATGCATACTCGGACATAAATCTAAGGATTCGATTCTGCTTCTCGGATTTCGGTGATAAATCCTGGCAAGCCGATCATAACTTCGGAAATTGGCTTAACACTTACACTTCGAGCATATATGCAAATATATCCTGACTCACTGAAGGAAAAAGTTCCGTATCCTATCTGGTAAATATTTTTTGAATAATTCAATAAATGATGGTCGAATCAAGGTATAATGAAGGGAATTTGAACAACAAAGGTGGATAGAGCATGAAAAAAATCCATTATGGATGGGTTATCCTGGTTATCACGTTTTTCTCGATTATTGTTGCAGGCATCATCCGCTCATCGTCGGGCGTATTCCTTGTCCCGTTTGAAGAAGAATTTGGCTGGGACCGGGCTTTCATTTCCCTGTCATTCGCCATAAGCATTGTTATTTATGGATTTTCCGGGCCATTTATTGCTTCTTTGCTGGACAATATCGGGGTAAGGAAAATGATGCTGGGTGCAATGTCTGTATTAATGGCTGGAATAGCATTGACCTTCTTCATGTCTTATTCATGGCAGCTCATTCTGATCTGGGGCATTACTTTCGGTGTTGGCTCTAGCGTGTTCCTGACAGTTCTCAGTACTTATGTTGCCAACCATTGGTTCGAAAAGAGAAGGGGACTGGTTTTAGGCATACTAACAGCAAGCACGGCTACCGGGCAGCTAATATTTCTGCCGGTCCTGGCCAAAATAATCGAAAAATCTTCGTGGCGATGGGCAATGGGCCTCATTTTGCTGTTAAGCGTAATTATGATCCCGCTAATTTTTCTTTTCATGAAAAATAATCCACGGGAGATAGGCCTGCACCGATATGGCCAGACTGGGGCCGTTCCTGAAGAGAAGGCTTCCGAAAAACGAAACCCGATAAAAATGGCCTTTTCCACTTTAAGGGAGGCTATTCGGGTTAAACAGTTCTGGCTATTGGCAGGCAGTTTTTTTATCTGCGGATTGTCTACTACGGGGTTAATCGGTACACACTTTATCCCCTTGTGCATCAGCTTCGGGATTTCTCAGGTCACAGCTGCCGGATTGATCGCTTTTATGGGAATCTTTGATCTGATCGGCACGACGCTATCGGGCTGGCTGTCAGACCGATATGATAATCGCTGGCTGCTTTTCTGGTATTATGGCCTAAGGGGACTGTCCCTGCTATTGCTTCCTTTTGCACTGGGAGAGAGTTCGTCGTTTTTTCTCATCGTATTTGCAATCTTTTATGGCCTGGATTGGATTGCAACTGTACCTCCTACAATCGGACTTGCCACACAATTATTCGGCCAAGAGAAGAGTGGAATCGTGTATGGATGGGTACTGGCAGCGCATCAGGCCGGGGCGGGAGTGGCAGCTTTTGGCGGCGGCTTGATTTACACCATGATCGGTTCCTATGAGTGGGCGTTTCTGTTTGCCGGCATCTTTTGTTTTGCCGGAAGCATGTTTGTACTTGGGATAAAGAAAAAGCACGCGGATGTGATAGCTGAACAGCCCGCTGCGCAGACGGTAACTTAAAAACCGAATGGCTATCTGATCACGACCTGTACGTGAAAAGTGAGGGTCCGCTGTACCGGTACGGTGAGTAAAAAAGCAACAGCAAACTGCGAAGCTAAACTAATAAATTAACTCAACAGGATGCTGAACAAACAAAAAAGAACACATCCCGCTTCCCTAGCGGGCTACATAAAAAAGCTGTGCCTCAATTATGGCACAGCTCCTTCTTGTTTAGTTTGCATAAAAGTTCTCTGTATAATATGGCCTTGAGTCAGCTCCGAATGCAACCCCTACACCTAAATACTCAAACCCATCATTCAGTATGTTTTTCCTATGGCCGAGTGAGTTCATCAGCCCTTCGTGCGCAAAAATGCTGCTGAATTGCCCTGCGGCTAGGTTCTCTCCAGCGGTTGTAAATACCAATTTATCCTCTTCCATGCGGTCAAAGGGCGATTGGCCCTGCTGGTTCGTATGATTGAAGTAATTGTTCTTTGCCATATCTGCACTGTGTCCGCGAGCCGTTACCTGTACCTCGGGTGACCATTGAAGGACCGGTAAATTGTGATTCACCCTGCTCGCATTTGTCACATCAAATAATTGGTATTCAAATCCTTCCTTCATCTGTTGAGTTCCATTTGTATATAAGCTTTTTTTATCGTTTTCCAAAGTCTCGCTTATGATCTGCATCGATGTTAAGGTGTTTTTTTCATGTTTATCATAAAAAATCGTGACATAGTTTCCATTCATTTTATACAAATCATATTCACTATTCTCTTCCAATTGGTAGTAAACCAATCCCTTTCTCATTCTGGTCAGAGGATCACCTAGCTGTTTATGGACAGTACCCTTCGCAGTGCCAAGCTTGATCCCTTTAGTAGAAGCAATGAGATCCTGATTCGTGTACAGTCCGGCTACTTTATTATTTTCATCATAGGAAACCATCAGGAAATGCTGGTAATTTTTATGATAGGCATGCCACTTTGTCCCGTATTCATTAGAAGTCGACCGCTTGGGTGCGCCAAGCTGCTTCTCTACTTTTTGCCTGGAATCGCCAATAGTAATATTGTAAATGGTAAATACTTGTTTATCGGAAGCTGTGAGGTCTGGCTTTGCCAGCGTTTCATACTCTTGATCTGATTTATTGCCAGGTATCTGTTCCACGGCAGAGTTTAACTGGGCTATCAACTGATTGAATCCGTACACAATATCATCTAAAGCAACAGAGACATCCGGATTCTCTTTGAAGGCAGTAATCTTGGATTCTATATTTTGCTTCATGCCTTGCAATTCAGGCTGCTGTCCAAGTACGGACCATCCAGCGCACAATAATAAAACAAACAGCAGTAAACTGAGCAATCGCATCAATTTATTCTCCTCCATTTCTACCATACTATTTTACCCAAAAAAACGTTTCTGTATGACCAATAAGACTTCTAAAACCTAAAGTAAATAATGGGATAGCAAACTAGCAAAAAAGCTATGGATATAAAAAGCCTGTTTATTCAACTCTTTTTGCAGGAAAAAGGTAACATATATCAGCTGGGAAAAATAATGTTGAAAGTGTTTTCAAATCATGTTAATATTGCTACGTAAACGTTTTCGTAACCGTTTTATCCAGATTGTAAGGTAGGTGGGATATGCCATACACCATCAAGGATGTCGCTAAAAAGGCCAATGTATCTATTGCTACAGTTTCCAGAATACTCAACAATCAAACAGGTTTTTCGGAGAAGACGAAAAAGAAAGTTTTACAGGTTATTGAGGAACTGGGCTATCATCCGAATGCTGTTGCGCGAGGGCTTGTCAATAAGAGGACACATACAATCGGAGTTCTTGTTCCTGCGCTTTCCAGCATGTTCGTAACAGGGGTCCTGAGCGGCATTGAAAAGGCAGCAAATGAAGCAGGGTCAAGCATCATCGTCTGTCACACCGAATCCAAGGGCGGAAAGACGATGAATTATCTACAATTGTTGAATGAAAAACGAATTGACGGCATTATCTTTACTAGTGAAATCTTAAAAGATGAATATTATGAATTCATCAGCAAGATGGGCATACCAATGGTCCTTTTAGCTACTAAATCACCCAAGCATTCTGTGCCTTATGTAAAAGTGGACGATCTGCGTGCTGCCTATACAGCTACAGAGTATCTGCTGAAGAAGGGCCATACGAAAATAGGCATGATCAGCGGAGACGAGCAGGATATAATAGCAGGGATTCCACGGATAGAAGGCTTTAAAAATGCACTTGAAGATTATGGGATAACCGCTGATGACAACAATATAGTGACTTCCAGAGGATTTGGTTTTTTTGATGGAGTGGAAGGTTCGAAGAAATTATTGCAGCAGTCTCCGGATATCACGGCCATCTTTGCCGCGAGTGACGAGATTGCCATTGGAGCCTTATCAAGTGCCTATCAGATGGGCATTAAGGTTCCTGACGAATTGTCCATCATGGGCTATGATAATTTAAGTCTGGCCGAGATGTCCATTCCGCCGCTCACAACCGTTGCACAGCCTCTTGTTGAAATGGGGGAAAAAGCAGCAAAAATGGTCTTCACCATGCTGGATTCTGACCAGCAGGTTGAAAGCATAATCATGCCCCATGAAGTGGTTGAGAGAGTTAGTGTGAAAGAAAAGCGATGACTTTTCTTTTGCGGACTTAAGTAAGCGTTTACGTACCATTTTGTCCAAACTTCCCATTATTTTTTTACGGCTTTAAGTAAACGTTTACACATTTGCGATTTTCACATTTTTTTGTTCAATTACGTAAACGTTTACGTAAAATACAAGCGAATATTTAGGAGGAATCTTTCATGTTTAAAAAAGTAACTGCCGGAGTTATGTCCATTGCATTAGGCGCGACCATCCTTGCAGGCTGTTCATCAAGCAATGAAGCAGATGGAAAAGTGACATTGGAGCTTTTCTCTAATAAGTCTGAAAGCATCCAGACTTATAAAGGCCTTATAAAAGAGTTCGAAAAGAAAAATCCGGATATCAAAATCAAGCTGGAAGCTCCGCCAGAAGCGGAAACCGTACTTAAAACCCGCCTTACCAAAAACGATTTGCCAGATCTTATGTCCATTGCAGGAAATGCTACATATGGTGAGCTGGGACGTGCGGGCGTATTGAACGATTTCTCTGATTCAGAATCAGTTAAAGGAATTCAGCCTTCTTATGTTGACATGATCGGCCGCCTTGTTGGACCGGATGAAAAAGGTGTCTTTGGCCTTCCATACGCCTCCAATGCCAATGCGGTTATTTATAACAAAGAGAAATTTGAAAAGCTTGGCCTCCAGGTTCCAAAAACTTGGGATGAATTCGTAGCTGCATTAGATAAAGCAAAGGCAGCCGGAGAAATCCCGATTTACTTCACATTGAAGGATGCATGGACTGGCATGATTGCATGGAACTCACTTGGTGCCAACATCGCAGGTGAAGACTTTGCCGAAAAGAAAAACGATGGCAAGGCATCATTCGTTGAAAATTACGATGAAGTGGCTGATAAAATGATGACGCTTACTCAATACGGCCACAAAGATAACATGGGTGTTGCTTACGGGGATGGAAACAATGCATTCGCAAACGGAAAAGGTGTGTTCTACCTGCAAGGGAACTGGGCAATCCCAGAAATCCTTAAAGCCAACCCGGATATGAAGCTTGGAGTATTCCCAATGCCTGTTACAAATGACCCTGCCAAGAACAAGTTGGTTTCCGGTGTCGATGTATTGCTGACTATGAACAAAGATACAGAGCATAAAGAAGAAGCTCAGAAGTTCATCGATTTTATGATGAATAAGGAAATTGCGAAGAGATATATTGACGAACAAAAGGCGTTCTCTGCCATTGAAGGTGTGTACCAGGAAGACGCAGTGTTTGAAGGAATCAAAGGCAACTTTGAAAGCGGAGCAATTACAAGCTTCCCAGACCATTACTATCCAGCAGGAATGGGTGCTGAAAACCTTGTTCAAGAGTACTTGATCAAAAAGGACAAGCAAAAATCCCTCGAGAAGCTGGATAAAGAGTGGGAAAAGGTATCTAACCGGTAAAACGGATACTGGTTTACAAGGAACATGGAAGGGGCATCTGGCCAGGATGCCCTGAAGTTCCTGATTAAGATGGCTATCATAATGCCCTGCTTCTTTTTTTCTCTGAAAAAAAAGCATCGATGAACAGCTTTTTTTTCACAGGGAAAAAGCGGCCGGGAGCAATATATGCAAAGCGTTGCTACTTAGGATAAGGAGATGTTTGCAAGGTGAAAAAGAAAAATAACGTATACTACCTGATCGCCATTCCCGCGTTTGTTCTTTTCTTTATATTTCATACGTATCCTGCTTTGCAGGGAATCTTTTATAGCTTTACTGACTGGAAGGGATATGGCGACTGGAGCTTTGTCGGGCTGAAGAACTATCTCAATGTATTTGAGGATGGACGCGCAGGGGATGCCTATCTATTTACATTCAAGTTTGCAATTCTTGCAACGATCATTGTCAATATCATCAGTTTAGTGGTTGCGATGGGATTAAATTCAAAAATCAAATTTCACAAAACACTTCGGGCAGTTTATTTCATGCCTTATATATTAAGTATTTTAATTGTAGGTTTTATCTTTAACTTTATTTTCGCGCATTTTCTTCCGCAGCTTGGAGAAATGCTTGGCCTTGAATTCCTGTCGAAGAATATCCTAGGAGACCCGGACCTGGCATGGGTCGGGATCGTAATTGTTGCCGTATGGCAGGCTGTTTCTTTCAACACCATTCTTTACTTGGCAGGCCTCGTTACGATACCGGAAGACATTTATGAGGCAGCAAGCATTGACGGGGCTGGTGTTTGGACAAAATTCTGGAAAATTACCTTCCCGATGATTGCCGCATTCTTCACGATCAATATGGTACTTTCCATGAAGGGCTTCTTGATGGTATTTGACCAGATCGTTGCATTGACTGGCGGCGGTCCTGGTAAATCGACAGAATCTATTTCACTGCTAATCTATCGCGGAGGTTTTGAAGGAGGGGAGTTTGCCTATCAATCGGCAAATGCTGTCATCTACTTCATTATCATTGTAGTAGTCTCCGTCGTTCAACTAAAAATTCTAGGGAAAAGAGAGGCGGATAACTGATGAAACGCAAAAAAACAAGCTGGCTGATTACGTCCCTCTTAATATTAGGTTCATTATTCATTCTGTTCCCGCTATATTTAACTATAACAATCGCCTTTAAAACACCGCAGGAGTTGGCCGGAAACCTGCTTGCCCTCCCGCAGTCCTGGTCTTTTGACAACTTCAAACAGGCGATCGAAATGACAAACTTCTTCAGCGCATTGAAAAACAGTGCATTCGTGACCATCTTCGTTGTGATTTTTACGGTGCTGAGCAATTCCCTGGTTGCTTATGCAATCGCTCGAAATCTGCATAAGAAGTTTTTTAAGTCATTGTACTACTACTTTTTAAGCGCGATGTTCATCCCGTTTCCGATTATCATGCTGCCGCTTGTAAAACAAACAAGCGCATGGGGAATGGACAATTTGGTCGGCCTTATAATCTTATATATTGTGTTTAACTTGTCCTTTAATGTATTCATCTATATTGGCTACATCCGCTCCATACCAACTGAGCTGGAGGAAGCGGCGATTATGGATGGGGCTAGCACATGGGGGGTTTTTTGGAAAGTCATCTTCCCGCTTTTGGCGCCTATGAACGCAACTGTCGCCATAATTACGTGCCTCGGTGCATGGAATGACTTTATGCTGCCGCTTGTCTTGTTAAGTGACCGCGATATGGCTACTTTGCCATTGGTGCAGTATATTTTCCAATCTCAGTTCAGCACGGATTATAATCTGGCATTCGCATCCTATTTAATGGCACTTGCTCCTATGATCATAGTGTACATCTTTGCCCAAAAATGGATCATAAGCGGCGTCATGAAAGGTTCAATTAAATAAACCGGCAGTTTCTTACCTGAGTCTGCCAACCATACAGTGTTAAAAAATGACATCGAACGGAGTGTATGACATGAACAAAATATGGTGGAAAGAAAGCGTTATATATCAAATCTATCCAAGGAGCTTTAAGGACAGCAATGGAGACGGTATTGGAGACCTGAACGGGATTACGGAAAAGCTTCCATATCTACAGGAATTGGGAGTGGATATAATCTGGCTTTCCCCGGTTTTCAAATCTCCTAACGATGACAATGGATATGATATATCCGACTATAGGGACATCATGGATGAGTTCGGCACAATGGAGGATTTCGATCGCATGCTTGAAGAGGCACACAAACATGGAATCAAAATCATGATGGATCTGGTTGTCAACCACTCCAGTGACGAGCACAAATGGTTCCAGGAATCCAGGAAGTCAGTCGATAATCCATATAGGGACTACTATATCTGGAAAAAGCCTGTGGACGGAGAACCGCCTACCAACTGGGGAGCGGCCTTTGGCGGAAGTGTATGGGAATTTGACGAGCTGACAGGCGAATACTACCTGCATTTATTCAGTAAAAAGCAGCCAGATTTGAACTGGGAAAACCCAAAGCTAAGGCAGGAAGTATATGAAATGATGCGCTATTGGCTGGACAAAGGCATCGATGGATTCCGTATGGATGTCATCAACTTCATTTCCAAGGATACCAGCTATCCGCAAGGCGAAATTCGTGACGGCCATAATTATGGAAATGGAAGCAAGTACTATATGAATGGGCCACGCATCCATGAATTTTTACAGGAAATGAATAAAGAAGCGTTAAGCCCGTATGAAACGATCACGGTCGGAGAGATGCCTGGCGTAAACGTGGAGCAAGGAAAGCTGTATACAGGCGAAAATAGAAATGAATTAAACATGGTGTTCCACTTTGAGCATGTTGGTTTGGGCGATGGAAATTACGGGAAATGGGATCCGAATCCATGGAAGCTCACTGATTTGAAGAAGATTTTTACAAAATGGCAAAAGGACCTGGAGAACGAAGGCTGGAACAGCTTATATTGGAGCAATCATGACCAGCCGCGCGCTATTTCACGATGGGGAAATGACTCGGAAGAATACAGGGTTATCTCTGGAAAAATGATTGCCACCTGCCTGCATATGATGCAGGGCTCCCCTTATATTTACCAGGGTGAAGAAATCGGGATGACCAATGTGAAGTTTGAAAGCATTGAAGACTACCGTGATATTGAAACCTTGAACGCATATCGTGACCTGACGGAAGGGTCCCTGACTCATGAGGAAATCTTTAAGGGAATATATGAAAGAAGCCGGGATAATGCGCGGACCCCCATTCAATGGGATGACAGTGAAAACGCTGGCTTTACTGCTGGCACACCTTGGATTAACGTAAACCCGAACTTTAAGGAAATCAATGCGGAGGCTGTATTAAAGGATCCTGAGTCTATTTTTTACTATTATAAACAATTAATTCAGCTAAGAAAGCGCAATGAAATTGTTGTGTACGGCAGCTATGACTTACTTTTGGAGGATGACGAGCAAATTTTTGCCTACACAAGAACCCTTGGCGACGAAAAGCTTCTGGTCATCTGTAATTTCAGCGGGGAAAGACCCGAGTTCAACCTCCCTGACGGCATCGAATATACAAAAAAGGAATTGTTGATTTCCAACTGTGATGCAGATTCAAATGAATCCATCGCAAAGCTTGAACTGGGGCCATATGAGGCCAGAGTGTATAGGCTGATTAAGTAAAACCTTTATGGACCGCTTTTACAGGGTCCTTTTTTAAGGTACAGGCGCAAGTGTTGTAACCGTTTTTATTTTCCGTGTTAAAATGACGGTGGAGTGTAAACGTTTTATCAAGAGTAGATGGTCCTTACGTTAGAAATGGGGAGTGGAATATGAATAAAAAATGGTGGAAAGAAGCGGTTGTGTATCAGATTTATTGGCGCAGCTTTTATGACAGTGATGGAGATGGGTATGGAGACCTTGAAGGAGTGATACAGAAGCTTGATTATGTGAAGAGCCTTGGAGTGGATGTAATCTGGCTGAATCCGTTCTATAAATCTCCTGATCGTGATAATGGCTATGATATTTCGGATTACTATGGTGTAATGGAAAAATCTGGAGATATGGAGACGTTTGAAAGGTTGCTTGCTGAAATCCACAACCGTGGAATGAAGGTCATCATGGATTTAGTAGTCAACCACACATCAGACCAGCATCCATGGTTCATTGAGTCAAAGTCGTCCAAAGATCATCCAAAGCGCGACTGGTACATTTGGAAGGATCCTAAGGATGGACGGGAACCGAATAACTGGCGCTCTTACTTTGAACCATCGACCTGGGAATACGATGAAACAACCGGGCAATATTACTTCCATTCCTTCGCGGTGGCACAGCCTGATTTAAACTGGAAGAATCCTGAGCTTCGAAATGAAATTTATAAGATGATGCGTTTTTGGCTCGACAAAGGTATTGATGGCTTCCGGATGGATGTCATCAATCTTCTTGCAAAGGTAGACGGTTTTCCGGATGCAGAGAATCCGTACGATATCAGCTACCTCGCAGATAATCCCGGCATCCATGAATATCTTCAGGAGATGAATCGGGAAGTGCTTCAGCATTATGATTCGATGACGGTGGGAGAAATCCCGTTTGTTACGCCGGAAACAGGTCTCTTGTATGTTCACGAAGACCGCAATGAATTGAATACCTTATTCCATTTTCAGGTTGCGGATGAAATGGCTACCTGGGACATGCTTCGCTATAAACAAATTCAGACGGCATGGTATGAGGGGTTGAAACAAAAAGGATGGAACTCTCAATTTCTTAATAACCACGACCATACAAGACAGGTGACCCGCTATGGCAATGACAAGGAGTACCGGGAACAATCGGCCAAGCTTCTTGCTACGATGGTCCATACTCTGCCGGGCACGGCTTATATTTACCAGGGCGAAGAAATTGGAATGACTGGCGTTCGTTTTGATTCCATAGATGACTATGATGATATTGCTATGAAAAATAAATATAAAGAAGCTGTGGAGAATGGGGGGGACCCGCAAGAGGTATTTGAAAGCCTTCTTTTGCTCAGCCGTGATAATTCCCGGACCCCTATGCAATGGAATACTTCGCCTGAAGCTGGTTTCACGACAGGAACCCCTTGGATCAAGGTAAACCCAAATTTTACAGAGATCAATGTTCAGAACGCACTTGCTGACGAGAATTCGGTTTTTTACTATTACAAGAAACTCATTGCTTTGCGAAAAGAGAATGCGGTTATGGTGTATGGGGATTTTAAAGATCTCTCAGAAGGCGATGAACATATGTATATGTATACGCGGTCTTTAGAAGGACGTACATGGCTTGTGATCCTCAATCATTCCGATGAAGCGCGGGAAATTGGCATTCCGGAGAAGTACCGGAATTTGGACAGGACTTTGATTATCGCAAATTATCCTGAACAGTCAGAGGAAGCGACTCTCTCACTTCAGCCGCATGAAGCACGGATTTATGAAATCATCACCAAATAATATGGAGGAGCTGCTCTTGGGGGCAGTTCCTTTTTTATTGTATTTGAGTTTAAAAAAATAAGACTGGCTCGCCGAATGGTGAGTCAGTCCTTTTGATGGTCCGGATGACAGAAACAGTTGATGGTGTGGTCATTCACTACGCCAGTTGCCTGTAAAAACGCATAACAGATAGTGGTACCGAAAAATTTAAAGCCTCGCTTTTTTAAATCTTTGCTAATTGCGTCACTCAGTTCGGTACGGGCCGGGACTTCCTGCAACGACTTCCATCTATTAAAGATTGGAGTCCCCCCTGTATAGTTCCATAGATAGGAAGAAAAACTTCCAAATTCATTTTGGATTTTCTTGAAGGCCTGGGCATTGGTAACGAGCGAATCGATTTTAAGCCTATGTCGAATGATTCCCTCGTTCTGCATTAAGGCAGCTAATTTTGATTCATCATAAAGTGCAATTTTATCCACATCAAAGCCGTCCAGGCAATCCCGGTAATTTTCCCGCCTTTTTAAAACGGTGAACCAGCTAAGGCCCGCCTGAGCGCCCTCTAATACCAGCATTTCAAATAAATATCTGTCATCGTGTCTGGGTATGCCCCATTCCTCATCATGGTATTTTATATAAAGCGGGTCAGCAGTGACCCAGCCGCAGCGCTCCATAATTTCACCTTCTTGTTCAATATGTACGGTATCTCTGACCTCCGGCCTGCTGCTCAGCCTTTTCTTGATATTTCGGCCAGCTGTTGATTAAGGTTTTGCAGCTCTTCTTCTATTCCTTGAAGCTGTTTCTCTAAAGGAGAGATATTGCCATTTACCGATTCCAGCCGCTCCAGATCGTTCTGCAGCCGAATGTAATCTGATTTAAGATCCTGTATTTTGTATTCAATCTCCGATTTGTTCATCTCCATGCCTCTTTTCCATATCTTTATCTTTATATTATCTCACATTATGTACTCTATCTATAAGCGTTTTACCTGCGAACTAAAAAACGGTAAAGGGCTTACATAAAACCGTTCTTGCTCCATTGTTAAGTGCTTGCTTTTTTGATATGGTAAAAATATACTACATTCCTTTTCACAGGTTTTCTAGCATAGAACAAGGGGACACAGGCGATGAAAAAGAGGATACATAATCGAAAAGTATATCTGATTTTAGGATTTTTGGTCTTAGCAAAAATGTTGGAGGCAACTCTTCACTCCCTCTTTCCAACAACACATATCATGGCAACATTGCTGGACGAAGCAATATTTCCTGCTACATTTTTAATTGTCTTTATTGTATTAAAAGATATACAAAAATCTGCGGAAGAACTTCATAAGAATAGGCAGAGATTAAAAAATATTTTTGATACGCTTGATATTGCGATTTGGTCACATCATTTGAAAACTGATACGCTGCTGATTACGCCCGGCATCGTCAAGATTTATGGCTATTCCTCAGAGGAATTTTATCAGGATCATGATTTATGGAAGAAAGCAATCCATCCGGATGATCTATATCGTTTAGAAGAAAGAGGTAAATTACTGCAGCAAGGGCAAGCGGTGACCAGCATTTACCGCATCATCCGTTCGAATGGTGAGGTCCGATGGGTACAAGACCGGGGGATTCCTACCTTAAATGACGCTGGTGAATTCGTCGATTTTACAAGTGTGCTCTTGGATATCACAACGAGGAAAGAGAGTGAGAACCGATACAGGGGCTTGGCAGATATGTCATCCGACATAATAGCAGTATACAGCAGGGGCAAAATCGATTATATCAATGAAGCCGGGGCGCAGCTATTTGGGGCGAAGGATTATAATCTAATTGGAGAGCCCATTACTACATTGGTTCCTGTTCCTGTTCTGGAACAAATCAAAAGCAGGGAAATGACAGTCAACTATAATGAAAATGAAAAAATGACATTCGAGTATCAGGCTTTAAGGCTGGATGGCAGGTATATGGAAGTTGAAATGACGGTAATGCCTATCTTTTATGAAGGAAGAGCCGCGAGGCAGATCGTGGGAAGAGATATTTCAGCAAAGAAAAAATCCGAGAGAACCATTCAATATATGGCCTATTATGATGCATTAACCGGCTTGCCAAATCGGCATTTGTTCAGAAAACACTTGAGTGATGTATTAAATAATGATAAAAATCCGAAGCTGGCAGTTTTATTTTTAGATTTGGACCGTTTCAAGATCATAAATGATACAAAGGGACATCGTGTGGGAGACCTTCTGTTAAAATCGGTCGCGAGGAGGCTGGGAAGCGCCCTTTTAAACGATGGTATTGTTTCACGGCAGGGAGGAGATGAATTTCTCATCCTGCTGGAACATGCAGAGAGAGAAAAGGTTGTGGAAGTCGCAGGGCGGATCCTTTCAGAGTTCGCTATGCCAATCGAGGTAAATGACGAGGAATTCTTTGTAACTACAAGTATAGGAATCAGCATGTATCCTGATGACGGGTATGACGAGGAGACTTTGATCAAGCACGCTGATACAGCCATGTACCTGGCGAAAGACAAGGGCAAAAACAATTTTCAGTTTTATACCTCTCAGCTTCAGGGGCTTTCATCCCGCAAGATGGAGCTGGAGAATGGATTGAGAAGGGCCCTGGAGCAAAATCAGCTCAAACTCTACTACCAGCCCCAGGTGAATTTGGAAAACGGTGAGATCATCGGGAACGAAGCACTTATCCGTTGGGACCATCCCGAGCATGGGCTGATTTCTCCTGCCGAGTTTATCCCGCTGGCTGAAGAAACAGGACTTATTGTCCCGATTGGAAAATGGGTTTTACAGCAAGCGTGTGAACAAAATATGATTTGGCAAAGAAATGGCTTGAAAAATGTGCCGGTAGCCGTAAATATCTCAGTACGGCAAATTCAGGAAGATGATTTTGTTGATCATGTAAAATCAGTCATACTTCAAACACATATTGATCCAAGCTTTCTAGAACTGGAAATAACCGAGAGCATAATGCAAAATATCGAGAGGTCCAATGTAGTTCTCAACGAATTGAAACAACTTGGTGTGAAAATTTCGATTGACGATTTTGGGACAGGCTATTCTTCCTTAAACTATTTACGCCATCTTCCAATCGACAGCATTAAAATTGATAAATCCTTTGTTGATGATATCATCAGCCATTCCAATCAAGGGGCTATGGTTAAAACAATCATCGATATGGGCCTCAACCTTGATTTCTCCATAATCGCGGAAGGAATAGAGAAAGAGGAGCAAGTAGAATTTCTAAGACGTAACACATGCCTTGCTGGACAAGGATACTTCTATAGTAGACCGCTGCCTGCAGAAGAAGTTGAAGAGATCCTGGCAGCAGGTACAGCATCACCGGGTGTCCCTATCTAATCGGGGCACCTTTTCCTGTACCAAAAGCAAGGCTTCTTGTAAGTATCACCGAATAAGAGTCGAATTTAGAATTTTCCCCTCTATGCAATTGTATTTGTCTTTCCCCTGGTACAAGACGACAGCATCCAATATTGGTCAGCCCCCCAGAAATAAATTGGGCTGGCCAAAGGTTGGGATTTTTGCGCAATGAGGAAAAAATCGGTCTAATAGCATTGGGACAACAATTGTAAAGCTTAAAAAAGTGGAGGGGAAAAGTATTTGTCTCTGGTTTGGATGCGATAAATGGCACTCCCATCCTTGATATCAAATCAGTTATGAAAGATTTCCTGCTAACACCAGACGTACAGCAGTCTGGTGCGGCAACTGAGTTAATGGCTTGGCTGATTATTGAAAGGGATAAATGTCTATTGCACCGAACAGGCTTTACCTTTATATTATGTAGTGTGGCTGACTTTCTGAAACATTTGTTAAAAAAGTGTTGACTTCTTTGTTGAAAGTAGCTATTATTAGAAAGTCGCCGATAACAAGGCATGACTTAAGAAAAAAGAAATTTTTTCGTAGAAGTTGACAACTGATTGATACCATGTTATATTAATAAAGTCGCTTCTGAGAGAAACGGCATTGAGATTGCTCTTTGAAAACTGAACAAAACAAGCGCCAGATTCTTGTTTCTTCTATAAGAAATAAGACGTCTAAATAATAGTGAGTACACACTTTAAAAGTACAAGAGTTAAGGATCATCGGCTAAGATCGTCACGTCCTGTGACAACGCCGATGTTAGCACATCCATGTGCGTCACAAATTCTATCGGAGAGTTTGATCCTGGCTCAGGACGAACGCTGGCGGCGTGCCTAATACATGCAAGTCGAGCGGACAGAAGGGAGCTTGCTCCCGGAAGTCAGCGGCGGACGGGTGAGTAACACGTGGGCAACCTGCCTGTAAGACTGGGATAACTTCGGGAAACCGGAGCTAATACCGGATAGGTTCTTCCCCCGCATGGGGGAGGATGGAAAGACGGTTTCGGCTGTCACTTACAGATGGGCCCGCGGCGCATTAGCTAGTTGGTGGGGTAATGGCCCACCAAGGCGACGATGCGTAGCCGACCTGAGAGGGTGATCGGCCACACTGGGACTGAGACACGGCCCAGACTCCTACGGGAGGCAGCAGTAGGGAATCTTCCGCAATGGACGAAAGTCTGACGGAGCAACGCCGCGTGAGCGAAGAAGGCCTTCGGGTCGTAAAGCTCTGTTGTCAGGGAAGAACAAGTGCCAGAGTAACTGCTGGCACCTTGACGGTACCTGACCAGAAAGCCACGGCTAACTACGTGCCAGCAGCCGCGGTAATACGTAGGTGGCAAGCGTTGTCCGGAATTATTGGGCGTAAAGCGCGCGCAGGCGGTCCTTTAAGTCTGATGTGAAAGCCCACGGCTCAACCGTGGAGGGTCATTGGAAACTGGGGGACTTGAGTGCAGAAGAGGAGAGTGGAATTCCACGTGTAGCGGTGAAATGCGTAGAGATGTGGAGGAACACCAGTGGCGAAGGCGACTCTCTGGTCTGTAACTGACGCTGAGGCGCGAAAGCGTGGGGAGCGAACAGGATTAGATACCCTGGTAGTCCACGCCGTAAACGATGAGTGCTAAGTGTTAGAGGGTTTCCGCCCTTTAGTGCTGCAGCAAACGCATTAAGCACTCCGCCTGGGGAGTACGGCCGCAAGGCTGAAACTCAAAGGAATTGACGGGGGCCCGCACAAGCGGTGGAGCATGTGGTTTAATTCGAAGCAACGCGAAGAACCTTACCAG
>NZ_CP143547.1:700000-1750000 GCF_046237635.1 Peribacillus sedimenti
GCTGCAAAAATATCAGCTCTTTCAGTAATACTTAATTTAATTGTCGGTTTAGTGATGAGTGCTGTGTTTTTAATTTTCTGTGGACGTATGTTAGAGGCGCTAAATCTTCAGGGAGAGATTCTCACTCATGCCCAAAATTATCTTACTATAGTTGGCGGTGCCATCTTCCTGCAAGCTATTATTAATTCACTTGCTGCTATCATACGTGTGCACGGGTTTACTAAAGAAGCAATGCTTGTTTCTTTAGGTATGAACGTTATTCATGTGATCGGAAATTATGCCCTGATATTTGGTAAATTTGGGCTTCCGGAGATGGGTGTCCAAGGTGCTGCTATATCAACGGTGGTTAGCCGATTCTTAGCATTGCTCGTATTTTTCTGGCTTCTATACAGGGTGTTGGAGGTAAAAGTCAGAGTCAAATATTACTTCTCTTTATCAAAGGAATATGTCGGGAAAGTATTAAAAATCGGCATACCTTCTGCTTTTGAACAGGTGATGTATCAGGCGTGCCAGATTGTATTCTTGTACTATGCTACGTTTCTGGGTGCTTCCTCCTTGGCAGCAAGGCAGTATGCCCAGAATATATCCATGTTTATCTTCTTGTTCGCGATAGCTATAGGAGTAGGAACCTCGATTATCGTAGGCCGCCTGGTTGGCGCAAATCGAAGTGATGAAGCATATCAAAGGGTCTGGAAAAGTTTATACGCGGCTATTAGTGTTACTGTAGCAATGGTAATGGCAGTCATTATTTTCCGAAAGCCTTTAATGGAGCTGTTTACAAACGATCCGGAAATCATCCATCTGGGAACAAGTGTATTGCTGCTGAGTGTCCTTTTGGAAACGGGCCGTACGTTTAATATTGTTCTTATCAATTCATTACGTGCCTCGGGCGATGCTAAATATCCCCTTTGGATCGGTATTTTCTCAATGGTATGCATGAGCTTGCCATTAGGATATTTTCTCGTATTTCATTTGGATTTGGGACTCCCGGGAATTTGGATGGCCATTGCGGCGGACGAATGGACACGTGCCGTAATCATGGCTTTCCGGTGGAGGAGCAGGAAGTGGGAAAAATATGCCCTGGTAAAGGATGGTATGGCAGAGGAAGGCTTGGAAGTGCAGGCATAGGTTTATATGTGGAAACAATAGCAGACAAAAGGTTGGCTTTGCCTAAGGGCAAAGCTCTTTTTTTATTAATCGGTAAATTTAATACGTTTTTATTTTTTTAATATAATGATTGAAATCGTTTTCATTTTAAGTTATGATGTTTTCATAAAGGTATCGGAAACGTTTCGGGAGGACATAAATATGGTAACAATCAAAGATATTGCTAGAGTTGCTAATGTTTCAGTCACTACCGTTTCCAGAGCGCTAAATGGCTATTCTGACGTAAATGAAAAGACACGCCAGAAGATTGTCAGGATTGCTAAAGAGATGAATTACAGCCCTAATACCCTTGCAAGAGGACTTGTAACAAATAAATCACAAACGATAGGGTTTCTGGTTTCAGGCATGAATCGTTCCGCCAATAAGGACAACTTTACATTTGAAGTACTTTCAGGAGCGAATGAATGTATCTCGAAAAGAGGGTATGATTTAGTGCTGTTCAACACCACCACCTCTAAACAGAGGGAGAAGACATACTCTCAGCTGTGCAGGGAAAGGCGCGTTGACGGGGTGATCATGCAAGGGATGAAGATTGATGACCCCTACTTGAAAGAGGTTATTGAAAGTGATATTCCCTGTATGCTTATCGATATACCAATACAATCGAAAACTGTAGGGTATGTTACAACTGACAATGTCCTCGGTGCAAAAACAGCAGTAAACTATCTGATCGGGCTCGGACATAAAAAAATAGCCCTGATTAATGGCCATGATGATGCCTATGTCAGCTTGAAAAGGAAAGAAGGATATGTAAAAGCCCTAAAAGAAGCCAATCTTCCAATACATAAAGAGTGGATCCTGGATGGGGGATTCTTGGAGGAACAAGCTCAGCTTGCGGCTGCAAAACTGTTAAAAAGCCATCCTGATATAACAGCAGTCTTTTGTGCAAGCGATTTAATGGCGCTCGGAACTATTAAAGCGGCAAGGGCAATGGGGCTGGATGTCCCGCGGCAGCTTTCTGTAGTTGGCTACGATAATATATTGCTGGCTTCCTATTCGGCTCCTGCAATTACAACGATAGCTCAGGATAAGTTCCAGCTTGGGTATCAGGCGGCCGACCATCTAGTAGACATGCTGGAGGGGAAGGATGTCTCACATGTTTCGACATTAACAACGGATTTAATTATCCGTGAATCAGCTTGCCCGCCACCCATAACGGTTGCTTATAAAAAATAGACGAAGCGTCTGAATTTTTCTTTAAGTATTTTTACATAAAACCGAAACGTTTTGGAATGGGAACTAATTCTAAATTAAATATAAATGCAGCGTGAAACAGCCCAAGGAAAATAGGAATGTTTTTGGAATAAAAAGGCCTGCTTTTTTGAAGTGTGTTGAAGTACAGGTGTGTTTTCCAAAACGTTTTGGATGTTTAAAGGGTAAATAAAAGAAAGAAATTTCCGAAACGTTTTGAAATATGTTATCGCTTTTATTCGAAACGTTTTGGTTACCCGCTGGATTTGATAGGAGGAACAACATGGATTACCGTGTTATTAAAGAGAATGATTTATTTCTATTAACAGATGATAAAGGGAATATACCGGAAAATCATTCATATGGATTGGGGCTTTATACAAAGGATACCAGATTTTTAAGCAAGCTGGATCTGCGCATTAATGGCCAGGAACCAATTTTGCTATCATCGGATGCAGAAGAAAACTATATGGCCAAGATTTTATTGACAAACCCGCATATGGAAAAAGACAGCGAGCTTATCCTTTGGCGTGAGTCGGTTGAAATAGAGCGTACTAGATTTATTTTTGAAGGCGCTTTATTTGAAACTATTAAAGTAAAAAACTATTTTCCTAAGCCCGTCCAATTTGAACTGAGTGTACATATGGATGTAGATTTCACAGACATGTTCATCGTCCGTGGATTCCAGAGCGGCACGATCGGCAGGCGTACAGGCCAGACAATAGATGGTTCATCCCTTGCATTCCATTATGAAGGCGCTGACAATGTGGAACGCTCAACAACAGTTTCCTGGGACAGAGAAGCAAAATCGGTTACGGAGCATGGAGATATTACTTTTGATTTTAGCCTGTCCAACGCAGAACAAAATGAAGTCACCTTTGTAATCAAGCCTCATATCGGTACCGAAGAAATGAAGGCGGTTCCAGGCAAAGAAGAGGCACTGGCAAAATTAAAAGCGTCTTATCAGGAATGGAGTGAAAAAACAACCAAAGTGCAAACGGATTTTGAGCCGCTGCAGCGCCTGGTTGATCGAGGTATAGATGACTTAAGGGTATTGCTGACAGATGTGGGCTATGGAAAATTTCCAGTTGCCGGATTGCCATGGTTCGGAGTTCCATTTGGACGCGACAGCTTAATTGCGGCTCTTCAAATGATGGCATTTAACCCGGAAGTGGCGAAGGGCACACTTTTGACAATGGCTGCTAACCAGGGACAAAATGTCGATCCTTGGCGAGATGAACAGCCTGGCAAAATCATGCATGAAATTCGCTATGGAGAATTGGCTACAACAGGTCAAATTCCGTTCACACCATACTATGGAACAATCGATGCAACACCTTTGTTCCTGATGCTGCTTACCGAATATGTGAAATGGACTGGAGATCTTGATATTGCCACAGAGCTTGCAAACAATATCGAAGCTGCACTTGACTGGATTGACCAGTATGGCGACCGGGATGGCGACCTTTTCGTTGAATATCATCAGGAATCAAGCAAAGGGATTGCCAACCAGGGATGGAAGGATTCAGGAGATTCCGTTGTCCATCGAAACGGGGACTATGCAAAGACTCCAATTGCTTTAGCGGAAGTTCAAGGTTATGTATACCAGGCAAAAATGGGAATTGCCGGTATCTTCGACAAACTGAAAAAGCCTGAACAGGCAGCAAAACTGAGGGAGCAGGCTTCTCAATTAAAGGCTAAGTTTGATGAAGAATTTTGGATGGAAGACGTCAATTTCTATGCGATTGCACTGGATGAAAACAAAAATCAGGTTGGCACAGTCACATCTAATCCAGGACATATCCTTTTCTCTGAGATGTTGGATGAGGATAAAGCAACTGCCGTCATTGACACTCTTTTATCGCCAAAAATGAATTCCGGCTATGGGATTCGTACGATGGGTGAAGGAGAAGCGGGCTATAACCCTATGAGCTACCATGATGGAAGCATCTGGCCACATGATAACAGCATGATCCTGCTTGGAATGAGCAAGCTTGGACAACAGGGATCTGCCAATGTAGTGATAGATGGACTGATTGAAGCAGCAGCCTACTTTGAATATGACCGGCTTCCAGAATTGTTCTGCGGATATTCCAAAACATTGGGCAAAGCAGTCAAATATCCGGTCGCATGTTCGCCACAGGCTTGGGCTGCAGGAACACCGCTCGTATTTATCCAAACTTTGCTGGGCCTTTTCCCTGACAGTCTGGAAAAGCAGATTGTCCTTTCACCGTCATTGTTAGATGGAATGAATGAACTGAGAGTTCAAAATATCTCCATCGGAGACGGCGTGCTATCTGTTTCTGTATCCCGCAAAGAAGGAAGCCTTGACGTAAGCATTCTAGAAAACACAACAGGCTTTGAAATCGTTCAGAAGTAATATTATTCCTGGTCTCTAGGAGTTTACCTCCTTCAGATATATAAAATGTAAACATTGAAAGGGGATTTTTCGATGAAATCAAAAAAATGGTTGGCATCACTTGGAGTTACTTCTTTGTTGGCTGCTAGCATTTTGTCAGGCTGCAGCAGTGATGATGCAAGTAAAGGGGACTCATCATCAAGCGGCGACAAAAAGGTAACAGTAACTCTTGCTGGCTGGGGCGGCAATCCAACTGAGGAAAAGCTGTTGAAGCAGACGCTGGAAGACTTTGAAGCAAAGCATAAAAATATTGACGTTAAGTATGAAGTGATCTCTGAGCAATATATGGATGTCATGAAAACTCGCTTGATTGGCGGAAAAGGTCCGGATGTATTTTATCTGGATGCATTCGAAGCCCCTGCTTTAATCGAAACAGGAGTAGTTGAACCGCTTAATGATTATGTGACTGATGATTTTGATGTAGAAGATTTTGAAAAACCTTTGTTGGATGCTTTCCAGGTAGATGGAAAAACTTATGGTTTCCCGAAAGATTATTCCACACTAGCACTTTTCTATAACAAGAAAATGTTGGCTGATGCAGGTGTTGAAGTTCCGAAAACATGGGATGAATTCCAGGCAGCTGCAAAGAAGCTTACTAAAAATGGAGTATACGGCTATGGTGTTGCTCCAGAGCTTGCCCGTATGTATTGGCTTGCACAGTCCAACGGTGGAGATGTAGTTAAAGACGATAAAGCGAACTTTGCTTCTAAAGAAGTGGTAGACTCCTTGCAGCCTATCATCGACATGCACAACAAAGACAAATCAGCTGTTGAACCAAAAGAAGTTGGCGTTACATGGGGCGGAGAAATCTTCGGCCAGGAAAAAGCTGCAATGGTTATCGAAGGAAACTGGGCAATCCCTTTCTTGAAGGATACATTCCCTGGTGTGGATTACGGTACAGCTGAACTTCCTACAGTCAATGGAAAGAAATCAACAATGGCTTACTCTGTGGCATATGTTATGAATGCAGCATCCGAGAAAAAGGAAGCAGCATGGGAATTGCTATCTTACCTGACTGGCAAAGAAGGAATGGAAACTTGGACAAGCAAGGGATATGCGCTTCCGACACGTAAGAGCGTAGCAGAAAAACTTGGCTTTGATAAAGATGAATTGCGCGGTCCGCTTGTTGCTGGTGCATCTTATGCGACAGTATGGTCTGAAGGTACAAACCTGCCAATCATCACAAATAACTTCAACAACCAATTCTTAAGTGCTTTCTTGGGAGACCGCCCGCTTGACGAGGCGCTAAAAGAAGCTGAAAAGCAGGCCAATTCCGAGATTCAGTCTAAATAAGCAAATTGATTTTGGTTTGGGAAGGGACTTGGTCCCTTTCCTGCCGTTTCAAGTAATATCCTGTAGAACTCGTTGTGCCTAAGTGTAAAGAACGACTTCAGCAGAACGAGTTCTGACAGCATAGAACCAACATAATTTGATTTTCAATGGGGAGTGAATACAGATGAAGAGCAGATTTTCCAGAAAGGCTCTGCGTGAAGCTGGCCAGGGATATACCTTTATGAGTCCAGCTATTTTTGTATTATTAGTTTTCATAATCGGCCCGATCTTTTATACTATTTTCCTTTCCTTTCATAAAGTACAGCTCCTTGGAAATGCGAGCTTTGATTTTGTCGCTTTTGATAACTTTACTAGAATCCTGGACGATACCAGAGCAAAAATCGCCTTATGGAATACCTTAAAATATGTAATTATAGTTGTTCCCTGCCAGACTCTTTTGGCGTTGATATTGGCAGCAACGCTTAATGCGGGATTAAAAGGGCAAACTTTTTTCCGGATCGTATACTTTTTGCCGACCCTGACATCGTCTGCTGTGTTAACACTAATATTTATGTGGATGTATAACAAGGAGGGGCTTATCAACCAGGTGTTGGATGTGATCGGGCTGCCTACATACAACTTCCTTGGCGATCCTGACATTGCCCTGAATGCAATTATGTTCATGAATATTTGGGCTACTGCTCCATTCTTCATGGTTATATATTTGGCAGCTCTCCAGGATATACCGGATTCTCTGTACGAAGCAGCAGAGCTTGATGGAGCAAACGTATTTCAAAAGTTTTGGCAGATTACCGTGCCTAATTTGCGTCCTGTTACCTCATTCGTTGTTATCATGGGCCTTATCGGGACTTTCCAGTTGTTTGATCAGTCATATATCTTCTCCGCTGGATCCGGCGGTCCGGATAATTCTACGTTAACTATCGTTCTCTTAGTGTACCAGTATGCGTTTAAAACCTTGGGAACCATGGGCTATGCAGCAGCGCTTGCCTTCTTGCTTGCACTTGTTATCCTGGTTGCAACCCTGATTCAACGCAAATTCTCTAAGGAAGAGTCCTTGTACTAATTAAGGAGGGGAATCAAGTGAAGAAAAAACACAGCATCGGAAAGGTTTTTCTATACGCCATCCTGGTGATATACGCAATTACAACCCTTATCCCATTTTTATGGGCACTGTCATCGTCATTTAAAACCTTGCAGGAAATTGTGGGCGGTACTATAAGCCTTTTCCCGAAGAACTTTACACTCGATAACTATAAACAGATTTTCATAGAGCAGGAGCATTTTCCAAGATGGATGTTTAACAGCTTGTTTATCGCGGTAGTCGGTACTGTCTTAAATCTGCTATTTAACTCTATGGCCGGATATGCTCTAGCCAGATTGACGTTTCCGGGCAAAAAAGCGATGTTCATTATTATCCTTGGTGTATTAATGATTCCGGTTCAAGTAACGATGATTCCTAATTATTTAATCTTGAAGGAATTAGGCTGGCTCAACTCCTATCAGGGGATGATCGTGCCGGGCATGATCAATGCAACATACATCTTTATGATGCGCCAGTTCTTCATTAACTTTCCGAAGGAATTGGAAGAAGCAGCTGAAATTGACGGGCTTAGCCGTTTCGGAACCTTCTTTAGGGTTGTACTGCCGCTCGCAAGGCCAGCCTTGGCTGCACAATCAATTTTCATATTTATGGGATTCTGGAACGATTTCATGAGACCATTAATTGTTATGACCGATATGGAAATGTTCACTCTGCCGCTCGGATTGAACACTTTCAAAGGACAATTCGTCAGCTATTGGAACTATATCATGGCAGCTTCCATGGTATTCACGCTTCCAGTTCTATTGATTTACGCTTTCTTTAATCGCTATTTCATTAAAGGAATATCGTTTACGGGCGGAAAATAATTGGACAATCCATAATAAGCAGCCAGTACGAAAGGAGTAACTTTCACAGAACTGGCTGCTTTTTTTGTGTCGTTTATTTTTGTAACACACAGCGTTTATAAACGCACAGAAATTGTCAATCATTTAAGGAAACCTATGTCCTGCGCCAGCCTTTTTAGATGAAGCCGAGTAAATTTAAGATTCGATTGTGAGTCTCTAAAGGTCAGGTTACTTCATTGCTGGACAGGGAATAATACCATAAATACAAACATCCTGTCTGAGGTGGTCAAATGTTATATCTTGATAGACAACACAATCCGGAAATTAATGGAAAATTTATTACGGAGCTTCTAGATCATCGAATGGATTTGAGAGAGGCAATCAGGGAGACTGATTCCCTTTTTCGCCAAAATGCTTCAAAATGGGAAGCCGTTGATCACAGCCTGCCGGGCTCTTTTTTAGAAAATATGGTGATGGCTGTTCCCCGGCTGATACTATCGAAAAAGGCATTTGGGGTATTTGACCTGCCGGATACGCTTCTTGATCAGAGGTCCAATGTGTTTCCGGACTGGATGCCAGTGTTAGATGAACAGTATGATAAATTGCATGATAAGATTGATAGAATTGTGAATGTTAAGGATTTCGGTGCTGCCGGCGATGGGGTGACCGATGACACTCGGGCATTCGCAAAGGCTATTGGGAATGGGAGGGTAAAGGTGCTCGTTCCGGAAGGTGTGTATATTACAAAGGGCATCAGGCTGCCGTCCTGGACTTGCCTTGTGGGCGAGGGAAAAGGTGTGACGGTGATCCGGCTTCATGAGCAGGCGCCAAGGGGAACCAGGCTGGTTTCGAATAGAAATTATAGGCGGGGAAACCGCAATATCCTTGTGGAAGGCATGACATTGGACTGGAATGTCGAAAGGCTGGGAGATGTTCCAAAAACCAGTACATGGGGCAATCACTCCAGCTGTTTGCTTTTTGCCAATGTAAAATATGGCTGGGTGAGGAATGTGGAGGGGATCAACCCGGGACTGCATTGCTTCGATATTTCCTCAACCCTTTATGATTATTCCGGCGACGGATACAGGGCCAAAGGCGGAAGCAATTATATATGGCTGGACAAGCTGAATGGGTATGGGTTTGGGGATGATGGAATTACCACCCATCACAGCGACAATATTTTCATTTCCCATTGCCATATGTGCGACCCGAGCGGCCGAGCCCATAAAGAAGGGTTTTCAAATTCAAACGGGATAGAGGTGGATGATGGTTCACGGAGCGTATTGCTGGTCAACAACTCGACGACCAGATGCTTCGGGGGGGTGGAAATTAAAGCACACCACAATTCTTCCGCTGCCAACAATGTACAAATCATCGGGCATATTTCTGTTAATGATAATCGTTCTTTTAATTTTCGGCATATCGGGCATCACAAAGTCAATGACCCAGAATCTCGCACTGCCCACAACATAAGGGCAACAAACCTTGTGGCAATCGCTCCTGTCCACACTTCCCTGTACGAACATTCATCGCCCCGCGGCATGGTAGTCTCTGCATACAAAAATGTGGTGATCAACAATTTTACTCTAATCGGCGATCCAGAATATGATTTCGGTGAAAACCCGGTCATCGCCATCCAGTATCGAGCAAGAAACGTGATTCTACGAAATGTCTCGATAAGGGACTTCAAGAACGCTAACAGCAATATTAAGGTATTTGGCGGTGAACAATGCGCCGATGATATCCAGATTAGAAATGTAAGGGTGAAGAATGCCGCAGCAAAAGCTGTGGATGTAGGAAATGGTATACAAAATATAAAAATAGATAATGTGGATGCACTGGCATAAGGCAGTCAGTTGGGGCTGTCGTATTTCAGCCGGAACCTAGAGCCAAAATTAATCCAGGAATGCTGCATTCAATTTAGCCTGCACGAGCAGGGATGAAATGAAAAAGAATCCGCTGAATAAAAGCGGATTCTCCCTAAATTTTTACGATTAAATTAAAGCTTCTGGACATTAGCAGCTTGTGGTCCCCGCTGGCCTTCCACTATTTCAAAGGATACTTCCTGGCCTTCTTCCAAAGATTTGAAGCCTTCGCCCTGGATCTCCGAAAAATGGACGAATACATCATCTCCGCCTTCACGTCCGATAAATCCAAAGCCTTTTTCTGCATTAAACCATTTTACCTTGCCTTGTTCCATTTTGTTTTCCTCCCTGTAGCTGTTAGTTCGATTCTTGCTCACGTTTTTCAATCGGAAGCATTGTTTTCACTTACGGACACTACAATTTTTCCAGCGAATTTTGTAATGTATTACAGTAGCACTAAAGTTTTATCCATTCCTGCAGTTTTTCATTACATATGGCTATTTAACGGGTTGGAATCAGCTTTGCCGGACGGTCTTTGGCACCTCCGGGAATCTTGTCCCCGGCAGGATTTGCGGGTGTGATAAAAAAAGATAAAAAGAACGCTGCAATGGATAAATATGTGGCTACCATAAAAGCATCATTGACTCCCATGGCAGTGCCCTCGTTGATAGCGGCAGCCATTTGTTCCTGATCTGCAGGCGATATGTGGAGCTGATGTATGATATTCTGCACGTATTCCGCCCCGTTATTCGTCATAATTGTTACGAAGAATGCCATTCCAACCGCTCCAGACACCATTCTCAGAGTATTGACCATGGCTGTACCATGCGTGTTAAGGGCCAGTCCCAAAGCATTCAGCCCTGCGGTAAAGATGGGCATCATGATCAGGGACATGCCTAACATTCGAATTGTATAAATCCATAAGACATATTGGAAGCTGGTATGTGTTCCAAGCTGGGTCAATCCGTATGTAGTGACAATTGTAATGCCAAGCCCAATAATGGTCAGCCATCTTGCACCAAACTTGTCAAATAGGCGTCCTGTGATAGGGGACATAATGCCCATCAGGATTCCGCCAGGCAATAACAGCAGGCCCGACATTAATGGAGAAAAACCGCGTACGTTCTGCATGTATATTGGCATCAATATCATCCCTGAGAACATGGCCATCGTTACAATTACATTGATGATAGTGGTTAACGTAAATATCCGGTTTTGAAAAATGCGAAATTCGAGAATTGGTTCATCAATGGCCAGCTGGCGCCATACAAAAAGAAATATACTGATGATTCCGCCGATTAAGCTAATGATCACCTGGAGATTGCTCCAGCCGGCTGTCCCAGCTGTTGCAAAACCGTATAAAATGCCTCCAAATCCGAATGTGGATAATATGACACCTAAAACATCCAACTTGGGTCTTGAGGTCTCAGTCACATTTTTGACCAATACAGTGGCAAGCAGTAAGTCTATTAATGCAACAGGAAAGATGATAAAGAATAGGACGCGCCAGGAGTAGGACTGGACCACCCATCCGGACAAGGTAGGACCGATCGCCGGAGCGAAATTCATGGCGATGCCGAATATCCCCATTGCATACCCGCGGCGTTCAGGAGGAAATAAAGTGAAAATGACATTCGTAATTAGCGGAAACAATATTCCGGCTCCCGCGGCTTGAATAACTCTTCCTATTAAGATGACCGAAAAACTAGGGGCTATGCCACAAATGATGGTGCCTAATGTGAACAATCCCATTGAGGTCAAATAGAGCTGTCTGGTTGTAAACCTATTCATCAGAAAAGCGGTGATTGGAATCACAATTCCATTTACGAGCATAAAAATCGTTGTAAGCCAGTTTGCTGTTGCTGCGGTAATCTCAAATGTCTTCATGATCTGGGGCAATGCTATGTTAATCAGAGTCTGATTCAGGAAAGCCACGACCGCCCCTGCAAGCATAACGCCGAAGATAGGCCGAATACGTATAGAGCTACCGGATGGATTAGTTGTCAATGAGCACTTGCCTCCCTTTAGAACATTAGATGGAAGTCTCCATTCTACCCCCTATATTGTTTACATTGGAGCTTGGATTATTCCCATATTGGTTGCGACCAGAACCATACTCTAGCTCGTACGCATATTTTGCTGCTTGTACTTTTCTATATTTAAATTGTTAATTTTTCAAAATAATCCATTTTCAGGAACTTAGTTTTTGTGTATAGTAATGAATAGAAGGTATATGTTTTTAAAAAAGTTAATTAATTTGTGAAATAATGCACATACTTTTCGCCGTGTGCAATTATGTAATTTTTTTAACCAAAAATGAGAGCACTTACATATTGTTGCGTATCAATAAATTCTTTGTAAAGGAAGTTGCCAAATGCATGACAGCCTGCAGCCGCATTTAAGAATAACAGCCAATTTTCATACCAGGTATGCGCTTCTGCCGGGTGACCCGGCGAGGGTGGAAGAGGTGGCGAAATATTTGGAGCAGCCAAAGCACCTTGCTTTTAATCGTGAATTTAAAACGATATCCGGCAGATACAAAGGAATTCCTCTTTTAGTCACTTCGACAGGTATAGGGGGCGCATCTACCGGTATTGCTGTTGAAGAACTGAAAAATGCCGGAGTCAATGTAATGATTCGGATCGGAAGCTGCGGAAGCCTGCAGGAGGACATACATATAGGTGAACTGGTGATTGCATCGGGTGCGGTCCGTAATGATGGAGCGTCGGATGCCTATATCGAAAGGGCCTATCCTGCCATACCTGATGCCGAATTGCTGTTCCACTTAATCCACGCCGCAAAGAGTGCTGACTATAAGCATTATATTGGCAGGATCCGGAGCCATGACAGCTTTTATACTGACCGGGAGAACGAGATCGATGCATACTGGTCCAAGAAGGGCATATTGGCAGCCGATATGGAAACGGCGGCACTGTTTGTGATTGGTGGATTGCGCGGTATAAAGACCGCTTCCATATTGAATGTTGTCGTTGAAAAAGAAGGCAGTCTGGAAGGGGGGATCAATGACTATACAGACCAAAGAACAGAAAGCAAACAGGGGGAACATAAAGAAATCCATACGGCATTGGAAGCGATAGCATCCTATCATGATTCAATTAACAGGTAAGGGGAGGATATATTTTTATGGAAAAACAAAGTATGTGGTCATTGCGTTTTTCTACTTCTGCTTTGGTATTAATACCTACTGCGGTAGGGATTAATTACATCGGAAAACTATTGGCAGGTGTCTTGAAACTGCCGCTCTGGCTTGATTCAATCGGTACCATTTTGGCAAGTATGCTTGCAGGTCCTATTATTGGGGCACTGGCAGGCGCTGTGAATAACATTATTTATGGGCTCACTGCAGACCCCATTTCCTTTGTATATGCGATCACCAGTGTGGCAATCGGCCTTGCTGCGGGGATTTTATTTAACAAAGGCTGGGTTTCGAGCTGGAGTAAGGCGGTCATGGCTGGTTTGATCATTGGCCTGGTAGCGACAGTGGTATCCACGCCGCTCAATATCCAATTCTGGGGAGGCCAGACGGGGAACGTCTGGGGTGATGCGTTGTTTGCAACGGTACTTGCCAAGACCGATTCAGTCTGGCTGGCATCCTTTCTTGACGAAGTGGTAGTGGATGTGCCGGATAAGCTCCTGGTTACCTTGATTAGCTTTGGAATTTTTAAAGGATTGCCAAAGAATATTACCCATTTGTACGACAACAGCAGCAAAGTGGAAACCCTCGATTAGCCTATAGAACCGAAATCTGAAATTAAGCATCCAAGACCATGGCGTAAGCTTTGAAAGAAAGCTGGTGAACTAGCGTGAATTCAATCAGTCTCTATACGGAAAGAAAATCTTTCGTACATGACATAGACCCTATAACTAAGCTATTTTATATTCTTTTTTCTATATTGATACCCATCATTTTGCCCTCGTTCACCATCTCTTTCATATGTATGGGGATTAGTATTGTATTGCTTGCCCTTGCTAAGGTATTCAGGAAATCGCTGCCGATTTTTGGATTTGTGTTTCTGGTGCTCGTTACCATAGTCATCATTCAAGGGCTTTTTATGCCGGGAAATAAAACAGCTGTATTCGGGGCCGGACCTTTTACCTTGTACAGAGAAGGTCTGTTATATGGATTCCGGATTACTCTGCGGGTGATTGGCATAGTGGCTGCCTTCATGATTCTGGTACTAACAACGAAGCCGTCTGAACTGGTTGAATCGCTTGTCAGGCGCGGCATGTCACCAAGAATTGGATATGTGGTCATATCCGTATTCCAAATCGTCCCCGAAATGATGGCTGCAATGGGGACGATCACAGATGCACAAAGGGCACGCGGCATGGAAACCGAAGGAAGGCTATTAGTGCGGATCAAAGCGTTCCTGCCTTTACTTGGGCCCGTTATTCTGGGGTCTCTCATAAATACGAAGGAAAGAGCCATGGCCTTGGAGGTACGGGGCTTTAATGCGCGCACCCCCAAAACGTTTTTATATGAAGAAAAGAAGTTTCGCCACAGCAAAATGCTGCAATCGCTTTTAGTCCTGCTTATATTGAGTGCGGCGGCCTGGAGGATATTTGCATGAGGAAGATAACCGTAGAAAATCTTAAATACAAGTACCCAATGTCCGACAGGCTGGCGCTTGATGGGGTGTCATTTGCAGTGGAGGAAGGCGAGTTTATTGGTATAATCGGCAGGAATTCTGCCGGAAAATCCACCTTATGTCAATCCATCGTGGGCCTGGTCCCCCATTTTTATAAAGGGGCATACGGGGGAAAGGTAATTGTTGATGGGATGGAAGTAAAAGAGCATACAATCAGCGATATATCTGCCAAGGCGGGGATTGTATTCCAGAACCCATTTACACAGGTAACCGGATCAAAAGTGACCGTATATGAAGAAATTGCTTTTGGCCTTGAGAATACAGGGGTCCCGAGGGAAGAGATGAAGGAGAGGATTGACCAGGTGCTGCAGCTGTTGCAGATCCAAACGCTGGAAGACCGGAATCCTTTTGAATTGTCAGGAGGGCAAATGCAAAGAATGGCGCTTGCCAGCGTCATAGCCATGAATCCAGAAGTCCTTGTATTGGACGAGCCGACATCCCAGCTTGATCCGGCGGGTTCCGAAGATGTATTTCAAGCCATACGGACACTGAGCAGGCAGGGGATCACGATCATGCTGGCAGAGCACAATATGGAGAAGATGGCAGAATATTGTGATCGCCTGATTTTATTGGATGAGGGAAGGATCATCGATTTCGATGTTCCGGAAAAAATCTTCTCGCGCGATGATCTGGAGTCATACGGAGTGGCTCCCCCTGTCTATACGAGGGTATGTAAATCACTGAAGCTAAAAATGCCTGGCACAGATTATTATCCCATTACACTTGCACAGGCAGCCCAGGTGCTGGGAGGAGAATCATGATAAACATCAAAAACCTGGCATTCTCCTATGGGGAGGGTGCATCTGCGCTGTCTGGCATCACGCTGGATTTTGACGAGCGGACAACAGCCATCATAGGCCAGAATGGGGCCGGTAAAACGACTTTTGTCAAACTGCTTAAGGGATTGCTGAAGCCATATTCCGGTCAGATCCTCATTAATGGCAAAGATGTGAAAAACCATACCGCGGCCCAGCTGTCTAAGGAAATAGGGCTTGTTTTTCAAAATCCCAATCATCAAATTTTTAAGAGCAAGGTGTTGGACGAGGTCTTATTTGGCCCCCGAACCATTAAGATGAATGAGGCAACAGCCAAAATGAAAGCACTGGAGGCAATTGAATTAGTGGGACTTTCAGACAGACTGGATGAAAATCCCCAGGATTTAAGCCTCTCTGAAAAAAAGCTCCTGTGTATAGCTGCAGTACTTGCGATGGATACGAGTATCGTCATCTTTGATGAGCCCACCATTGCCCAGGACTATTCCGGCAAGCAGAAGATCAGGAGAATCATACAAGAGTTAAAACAAAGAAATAAACTTGTATTGACCATCATTCACGATATGGATTTTGCAGCGGAGAATTTTGAGAGAATCATAGTGTTTAATGAAGGAAAGGCTATTCTGGATGGGACGGCACGAGAGGTTTTCAGCCAGTCTGTAATCCTCGAAAAAGCCTATGTCGAAGCTCCCTCTATTACAAAACTCGGAGAAGAACTGGGATATTCAGAAACCTTCCTGACAGTAGAAGAGTTTATTCGAAGGAAAGAGCAGAAACGATAAATTTTCAACAGGGCCCGATCAAGTGCGGCTGTGGTTTTACAGCAGCTGCTATTTGGGGCCCCTTTATTATTCGGCCGGATTTTCGAGTTGTTCTTTTCAATAATTCAGATATATCTTACAATTTTGATAGAAACTATATTTGGAAAAAAGGATGATCATATGACCGGGCTTCTTACTGATTTCCCCTATCCATTTAAAGAGGATGTATACCGCTATTCCAATAATTCCATTCCGTTAGAAACATCAAATAGTATCGAGATCACCCAAGGCTATAAGGCAGATATACAATTAAAACGAAGACTTCTCACTCATAGCCGGGAGAGGTGTTATCAGTCCCTGCCGCATACGCTGGCGGGCCAGTGGGAAATTGTCGAGCTGGTAATCGAGCATTTGACGGTCCATTATCCGGAATATTTTACTGTGAATAAAAACGGCAGCAGCTGGACTTTTGCTAACCGTATTCTGGGAGAAGAACAGAGTTTTATCTTTGGTGACGAATCGACTCTCCCATGTGAGCCTCTGGAATTTATCGGAAAGCATGTACAGGAAGATGTCATTTACATGAAGCAGAGGGATGGGGATTTATTTTTGGATGCAGGCCAGCTATGCTTCCCGGCAAACTGGTCACTCGCATTTGATTTAGGCATGAGCTTTAAAGAGATTCATAGCCCAATCCCCGGCTTTAAAGAGGAGGGATTGGACGACCGGATTCTTAGATTTCTTCTAAAGCTGGAGTCTGGCAGCCCTTGGTGGAGGAAGAACTGGTCTTTAATGGCGGGCAATCGGATGGATACCTCTCTGGAAACCTTCGATGTTTGGGGACAGGAGAGAAAAAAAGTAACGAAAGAAAATGCGGGGAAGCTTGTCCATTTGCGGGTGGAGGTACAGAAGCTGTTTCGCCTGCCTCGTACCATGGGGATTCTTTTTACCATTCATACACATTTACTTCCGCTAGAAGAATTGTGTTCAAAGCCGGAGTGGCTTTTCCAATTTTATGAGATTCTTAGAGGACTTCCTCCTCATATAACAGAATACAAAGGATTATCTTTATTTAAGGATCAGGTAATAGAGTATTTGCAAGACAGAATAGGAGAGCGGAATTGGCAATGACAAACATAAAACAACCTGCTTTCATCGAAGGAAAAAGAAAGTATCTGTTTTGCGCCGACGAGAAGGGGATTGGGCGGTTACAGCAGGTCATTCAACAGGCGGTGAATAATAATGCTTCTTTTGAGCTGGTTTATGCCGGGGGCGACGTCGATATGGAAAGGATTTCCTGCTGGCTGCACGGACAAAAGATGGGCACCTATCTATATATTGCAGCCGCATGGGGTACGCAAAAATTAATAAGAGAGCTCGCGGAAGAAATAGGTTTTACTGATGAAGAAATACAGGGCATCAACCTTGGCGATAAGCCTCAAAGGGTTTATTGCTGCCGATGCCATTATATAAGCGAAACTCAGCAGCCTGCAGCAGAGCCACCCTCGCTTGCTGCCTGTTCTAGCTGCGGCCTGATGCTTGAAATTTCGGATCACTATTCATCGCTGCATGATGCCTATCTCGGCCATGTGGCAAAACTGTGAAAAGAGAGGGCGCTATGTATAAAGAACAAACATTATCTGTATTTGTGAAATCGATCCATCAGGAAACTAAGACAGTCAAGCGATTCATCCTTGCACCTGCTGATGGTGAGGTCCTTCCTGCGTTCAGCGCTGGTTCTCACATCACAACCTATTTAAAAGGGCTGAACGGCCCAATCCAAAGGCAGTACTCATTGATAAATCATTCCGAAACCAGGGATGAGTATCATATTGCTGTCCAGCTGCATCCGTCGTCAACAGGCGGGTCCGAATGCTGGCATAAGACAATGCGTGCTGGCGATTTACTTAATATCAGCTATCCGAACAATCATTTTCCCCTTAGCTTTGCGGCAAAACGCCATGTATTTTATGCGGCTGGAATTGGAATCACTCCGATCCTATCAATGATGGCAGAATTAAAGGGAAATAAAACCCCATTTGAACTGCATTATGCGGCAAAGTCTAAGGATGACTGTGCATTTTATGAATATTTACGAAAACAATATCCTGGACATTGTACATTCTATTTTTCTAGAGAAGAAGGATCACGCCGGCTCGACGCCGCGTTACTTCTTCAGCATCCGATTGGGACACATGTATATTTCTGTGGTCCTGGATCATTCATTTCCACTTTCACTGAAACGGCAAAAGGCTATGGCTATCCGAATGGAAGCATACATTATGAACGTTTTTCGGCACCAAGGCCCTTCAATCCGAAACCGTTTGAAGTCAGGCTTACAGATGGGAATACCATAAATGTTACTGCAGAACAGACTTTACTTGAGGCACTGCAAAAAGCCGGCATCAAGGCGCCATATTCATGCAGGGTGGGCCGCTGCGGCACCTGTGAGCTAAAGGTTTTGGAGGGTAAAATCATTCACTACGATTCATTCCTGACCGAGGAACAAAAGTCATCACAAAACTGTATACTCACTTGCGTGTCCCGTGCAGAATCCGAAAGGCTAACCATTTCCTATTAAAATGAAAGGGCGTACCTGCGCAGTACGTCCTTTATCAGGTTGTCATCTGCTAAATAAAGCGAGTAGGTGTGCACATTTTGGCCTGGAAAATAACAAACCTTAAGAAAATACTACAAGATAAATGATACCTGTAGCGGGACTTAGAACAAAGTAGGCCAAATTATTTCGCGGCGGGAAACAGAATAAAAAAGTTTGGCGCTGTATCACTGCTCACGCCGTAAAAATAACACATCAGAGTTTAAGACCGAGTTCGCTGAGGACAACAGGTCAGAGTTTAAGGTAGGTTCGAGTGTGCTTAAAACAACAGGTGAGAATTTAAGAATGAATGACGGTGCAAAATCACCGCATCAGTCATTAAGAACCGCGTAAAAAAGAACAGCAGGCAGTTCGGGACAAACCGATTGAACCCATTTATCATCTGAGCAAGCAAATACTAGAGATATGCAGTTGTGGGACCTGGGCGATTTTGATGATTAGATTAGCAATACTACAAAAGAATTAAGCGGAAAAATAGGTTTTTTTATCAAAACTAATAAAAACAATAATCAAAGTATGCATTATAACAGATTCAGCACTTCATGCTCGAAATCTATAAACTTATGCTCGATAAATCGGATTTTAGGAGCGAAATCCGTAATTTTTGAGCGCTATTCCAGATTTATGATCGAAAGCCTTAATTTATGCTCGACTACATTTTTAAATTTCCTATTAACTGGTATTTCTCTGCACATCATATAAAGTATAATTTTGAATTTTCAATCGAATGATCAGGGTTAGTTCAGCATACGACCACGAGAAAAAATATCTATTATCCCCCAGAACCAGATTATGGACCTATATTTAATGTAATGGACTGTACACGTTCAGCCATCAGATATAAAACTTCCAAACAAAAATTCCTTACAAAACCAACTATAATCTACCTTTCACGCAAGTAACGTAAAAAAGGAAACAAAAAAGTATGGATTTTTGAAGATAAATATAATGAACTTTTATTGATTGGGGGCCATACATAGCTTCCAGTTCTTTATTAGTGCATGTCAACGCTTAATATATAACTTGGTCTAACTATGAAAATACATACATATCATATTACGGGCAGGCTATATGTAATGTAATTAGATTGGGAATTTTGTTACTTTTTTACAGTTTGTAGTTTAAAATTAAAATAGCTTGTCTTTCTGTCATTTTTTTCTATATTTTTTTATCCACTATTAAGAAAAGAGAGGTGTTAACATGTTAGGGTTTTTGCAACGCATTGGGAAAGCGCTGATGCTTCCGATCGCCGTCATGCCTGCTGCAGCGTTATTGCTTCGTTTGGGGGACTTGTGGAAGATTGATTTCATGGTGGCAACAGGTGAAGCGGTCATTGGAAACCTGGCCATCCTATTTGCAATTGGTGTAGCCATCGGCTTGGCAAAAGACAGCCACGGGGCAGCGGCCATTGCTGGTGTCGTCGCTTATTTTGTGCTGAAAAATGGAACCGCTGCCATTAATGAAACGATCGACATGAAGGTTCTGGGTGGTATTATTGCGGGGATTGTGGCGGGATTGCTTTACAACAAGTACCACTATACCAAACTTCCCGATTGGCTCGGTTTCTTTGGGGGAAGGCGCTTTGTGCCAATCATAACAGCGTTTGTAACATTGGTGCTTGCCTTAATCTTTGGCTATGTATGGCCGCCGATTCAAGAAGCAATTAATAATGTCGGTGAATGGATCATCGGTGCAGGTGCAGCGGGTGTGGGTATTTTTGGATTCCTGAACAGGCTCCTCTTGCCGTTGGGATTGCACCATATTCTGAATACGATGGTGTGGTTTGATTTCGGCAGCTTTACAAATGCTGCAGGCGATGTGATTAAAGGGGATCTGTCCCGCTTCCTGGCGAAGGATCCATCCGCGGGGATTTTCATGGCTGGATTCTTCCCGGTCATGATGTTTGGTCTCCCGGGAGCGGCGCTCGCGATGATTATGACTGCGAAAAAAGAAAGAAGAAAGGCTACAGCCGGAGCATTGATCGGGGTTGCATTTACGTCATTCCTGACAGGGATTACGGAACCGATTGAATTTTTATTCATGTTCCTTTCGCCTGCACTGTATTTTATTCATGCAGTGCTGACAGGTGTATCAATGTCCATTGCGTACGTTTTGGATATCCATCATGGTTTTGGGTTTTCTGCAGGAGCCATCGACTATTTCCTGAATTATAGTATCGCTCAAAAACCGCTGCTGCTGGCAGGAATTGGGGTCATTTACTTCCTGTTATATTTCGTAATCTTTTACTTCCTGATTAAAAAGCTCGACTTAAAGACGCCAGGACGCGAAGACGAAGTGGAAGGAGAATTTGATAAACCTGCCTCGAACGGCAATTATACTGAACTGGCGAGCGGTTATCTAGCGGCTCTTGGAGGCAAGGAGAACCTGGCAAATATCGATAACTGTGTTACGCGGCTTCGATTGAAGGTGAAAGATACAGACCAGGTTGACGAAGCGCAATTAAAGAGACTGGGAGCGAAAGCTGTACTCAAGCTCAGCAAGACCGATTTACAAGTAGTTGTTGGAACAGATGTAGAATTTGTAGCCAATGAGCTGAAGAAAAAATAAAAATGATAAATACCTGGCGGAAAAGTTTTTGCCGGGTATTTTTTTATGGACACCGTACATTATGCGTTTTTGCGTGAACATTAATTAATAAAACCTGGATAAGTTTTCAATTATTTTCATCAGCCTATTGCCTTGATTTCAGGGTTTTCATTATGTAGAGGAGGATGGCAAGTGAAACGATTATTGGATTGTACAGCATCTGATTTTGATCAAATGAATGGCCAGCAATTAAAACAAGCGATCATGGCATCGGAAGGAAGGACCATACTCGCGGAGGTTATATGCAGTCATCAGCCGTTTTATCCTGCTGTAACAAATGCAGAGTTGGCAGCGGCGTTTGGGGCGGACATGATTTTGCTCAATCTGTTTGATGTGGACCATCCCCGCGTCGAAGGGGTGAAATCAGAAGGCGGGGAAGCGATCAGGAAACTGAAGCAATTAGTGGGACGGCCGATCGGCTTGAATCTTGAACCAGTAGACACGGAAGCCCTCCATTTGGAACAACTCCAAAGTCTGCCGCAGGGGAGGATTGCAACCAAAGAAACACTTAGAAAAGCCAAAAACCTGGGGTTTGACTTTGTTTGCCTGACCGGGAACCCAAAAACCGGGGTATCCAATCGGGAGATTACAAAAGCCATAGGGATGGCACGCAGCGTATTTGGACAGGAGGGACTCATCCTGGCAGGGAAGATGCATGGTGCCGGAGTGAAGGGAGAGACTGGAAGCAGCATGATGTCGGAAGAAGTTATATCCTCGTTTGTTGAGGCAGGGGCAGATGTCATTTTAATCCCTTCTCCCGGTACAATACCGGGTTTCACTGTTGAAGTTGCAGCAGCGCTCGTTGACAGGGTCCACGCTAACGGGGCAATTGCCATCCTAACGACAGGCACGAGCCAGGAGGGAGCTGATGAACAGACGATTAAGCAGATTGCATTAAACAGCAAAATGGCTGGTGCAGATGTGTATCATATTGGCGATGCAGGCTTTACCGGCATTGCGATTCCCGAAAACATAATGGCCTATTCCATTGCGGTAAGAGGAAAGAGGCATACATATGTCAGGATGGCCACTTCAATCAGGAGATGACTGTAAATGGGCATGGAGCAATGGCTTCGGCCTATTTTTAGCTGGAATCACCCTTCTGGAAAATAGACAAAACGTATAAAATCGAGTTGACAAAATTTTCTCATAATATAAAATAAACCGTACAGTCTGTTTTATTTTCAACCTAAAAGTATTAAGGAAGCATACATAATTTACTCGCAGGTAGGCCCATATAAGGAGGATATCAAATGCAAAAAACAATTGAGAAACGCTTGACTCGCGCTGAAGTGCCTTTGGAATTGACCTGGAACCTGAAGGATCTGTTTGAGACGGACCAGGCATGGGAAGCAGAGTTGGAGGCAATTTCTGCCGAAGTGGAGAAATTCACCGAGTTCAAAGGAACATTGGATACCGGTTCAAAGGCATTACTGGCATGCTTGACTGCTCAGGAAAAATTGTATGAAAAGCTTGTAAGAGCCGGTTCCTATGCTTCATTAAGAAGATCTGGAGATGGCACGGACCCTGTTAATCAGGCTGACGCCTCCAAGTTTTCCTCATTGCAGACAAAGGTGAGCGCTGCGCTTTCCTTCATTGATTCTGAAATCCTTGCGCTGCCAGAGGGAAAAGTGGAAAGTTATTTACAGGAAGAGGCAGAGCTTAAGCCGTTCAAAAAGAATCTTATGGAGTTATTGGAATCCAAAAAGCATAAGCTTTCACCGGAAACAGAAGAAGCACTTGCCGCACTTGGCGAGGTCCATGGGGCTCCTTATAAAATTTATGAATTTAGCAAGCTTGCTGATATGCAATTTGACCCTATCCACGATGCTGAAGGAAATGAACTTCCGGTTTCCTTTGCTTTATTTGAGGACCGTTATGAGTTTTCTACAGATACAGACGTGCGCCACAAAGCCTACGACTCTTTTGTGAACACCCTGCAGCAGTATAAGAACACATTTGCCGCAACTTATTCAACAGAAGTTACAAAGCAAGTCGCACTTTCGCGCCTGCGCAGCTATGAATCTGTGACCCATGCGTTATTGGATTCCCAGCAGGTAACGGTTGAAATGTATAATAATCAATTGGATATCATCCAGGAAGAATTAGCGCCTCATATGCGCCGTTTTGCACAGCTTAAGAAAAAAGTGCTGGGCCTTGAAAAAATGCGTTTCTGTGATTTAAAAGCGCCTTTAGATCCTGATTTTAATCCAAAAACAACCTATGAAGAGGCCAGCAAGGTTATCCTTGAAGCACTGAAGGTCATGGGACCGGAATATAGCGAAATTATGAAAAAAGGCTTGACGGAAAGATGGGTCGATCTGGCCGATAATGTGGGTAAAGCGACCGGAGCTTTCTGTGCAAGCCCATACGGTTCACATCCATACATTTTGATTACATGGCAGGATACAATGCGCGGCGCGTTCATTCTGGCACATGAATTGGGACATGCAGGCCATTTCTACCTGGCAAACAAAAATCAAAGGGTCATCAACACAAGGCCTTCGACTTATTTTGTAGAAGCTCCGTCGACGTTAAATGAGCTTCTTTTAGGCCAGCATTTGCTTGCAGGTACGGATGATAAGCAGATGCGCCGCTGGGTGGTACTTCAATTGCTTGGAACATACTATCATAATTTCGTCACTCACCTGCTTGAAGGGGAATTCCAACGGAGAGTTTACAGTCTTGCAGAAGCCGGAAAGGCCTTGACTGCCAAGTCGCTATCTGAGGTGAAAGGAGCCGTCCTTTCTGATTTCTGGGGAGATTCAGTTGAATTGGATGAGGCAGCCAGCCTTACTTGGATGCGCCAGCCGCATTATTATATGGGACTTTACCCATATACTTACTCAGCAGGCCTTACTGCATCAACCGCAATGGCACAGAAAATCCAGGAGGAAGGGCAGCCGGCAGTTGACAGATGGCTTGAGGTATTGCGTGCGGGCGGGACTATGAAGCCGCAGGAGCTGTTGAATCATGCGGGAGTTGATATGACAAATCCGGATACGATCCGCAAAGCTGTAGCCTATGTTGGTTCACTGGTTGATGAATTGGAACGGTCTTACGAATAAGTAGATGAGACACGAAACGGCTGAAGATATTTCAGCCGTTTTTTTGTGGCATTTTTGTGAAAAAGGCAAAATAACAGTTCAAAAACTGGGATGGTTTTCCTGTATGTAACCCAGATTATGGTATAATATAGTTAAGTTAACTGAAGTGTTTCTAGTGCTTAATATTTAAGGTGAATTAATTGCTGAAAAGGGATGATCATACATGGACTTGATGCAGAAATTAATCGAGGCTCAACAATATTCCGAGGTTATAAGGTCTGTGTTTGTACAGGATTATAAAAATCTGTTTGACGAGCATGAGTTAACATCGAAACAGACCCTTGTGTTGGATGTGCTGGAAAAAAGAAAGCTGCTCAATATGCATGAGATAGCCGAAATTATCTGCGCTACGCCAAGTGCTGCCAGCCAATTTGTTGCAAAGCTGGAGAAAAAAAACTATGTAAAAAGGGAAATTAATCCAAATAACCGAAGAGAAATTCTTGTGACCGCCGATATAAAAGCGCAGCAATTTTTTCAGCAGCTGGAACAACTGGAGAAAGAATTGTTTGAAAAATATTATATGCAGCTCCCTGAACGGGATATCCTGGATTACCATAGAGTCCTTAAGAAGCTAGCTGAAATCGTGACACGCAGCACAGCTCAAAATCCACATATTGATAGCAGGGATGGTCAATGATCGTAAGTAAACCGCATTCTAGCACAGGATCCGGATTGAAGGGCGGTATGCTTTAATTATTGAAAGGAGTGGGGACAATGGGCATTCAGTTCCAATGGTTACTCATATTGGAAGGGATTTTGATCTTTTTTGCAGGATGGAGGATATTGCGGTTTATAAACCATTACAGACAGACCGACAAAACAAAGGATTTCGGGGATAGGCTGGCATATGCCGTAAAACAAGAAATCAAAAATAGGATTCTCTCCACTTTAATAATCAGGGAAATCATGATGTACCATATTCTCTTTTTAAAGGATAAGCAAACAGGAAATGAAAACGCTTACTCATACCATAAAAAAATAGGATATGGAGGGATTCTCGGAGCGTTCATTTTTGTTTTGGCTCTTGAAGGAACAGGGGTCTCCATGCTGCTCCATAACTGGAATACACCAATTGCCATCATCCATCTTGTCCTCAGTATTTATATGATTGTATATCTAATTGCCGATTATAAAGCGATCAAAAAGAATCCTGTGCAGCTGGATGACGAGCGAATCATCATTAACTTCGGCTTGCGGCTGAAGGCAAATGTCATGCTCCAAAATATTGCTGCCATCCGCAGCGGGAAATTGCATTATGAAAATGATAAACGAAGAAGGGATATACTGGATCTCACACTGCTTGGGCTATTTGACCCGCCGGACTTTGAAATCGTTTTGGAAGAACCTGTAATTGTCACAGATTTTTTAGGTAGAGAAACGCCTGTCACCAAGATATATCTTTCCATTGACGACAGTATCCGTTTTTTAAACGAAGTAAATAGCTTGTTAGAAAAAAGAACGCTGTGCTCATAATGTAATAAAAGGAGAGATACATGATGTTTTTCGGTATTTGGATAGTGATCATCTTCACTTTATTATACGAGCCGGTTTTTGGATACATGGGTTTCCAAAAGTTCAAGAACAGGGCTGTTTCAGGGGAACTGGAAGCAAGGCTGAATTATTATAAGGACTCCATTATTGGATTATGGATACCGGTGATTTTCATCCTTCTGCTTGCGGTATTTACTGATATGACCTTCAAATACATAGGATTGCAATCCTTGTCCATAAATACAGAGACCTTGGGATCGGTCATTACTTACACGGCAATCGGGCTGGGCTGCGGGTTTTTGCTTCTGTTGTGTGTATACACGGCCGGATATAAATGGAATGATCGAATAAGAAAGCAAATCGATGAAGCAAGGAGCAAAGAACTAGTTCAATCAGGATACCAGGCATTTTTATTGCCAAAAACGAACAAAGAGAAAAAGCGTTGGACCTATGTATCTGTAACAGCAGGGATTACCGAAGAAATTATTTATAGGGGATTTCTCTTATTCGCACTAGGATATATATTCCCGGGCCTTTCTGTTTGGGCAACAATCATAATTGCCAGTATGATATTCGGCCTTGCCCACACGTACCAGGGGATAAGCGGTGTTATTAAAACTACGATTATCGGCATTTGGCTGTGCCTGATTTATATCGGAACCGGCTCCCTCATTCCTTTAATCGTGTTCCACGCGTTTATTGATTATTTTGGAAAGCTTGGAATTGCTTCAGCGGAAGATGAAAAAGTGGGCAGCAAGTCAATTCCTGAGATGTTTCAGAGTAAGGATGTTTCATACTGATTTATGCCGTTGACTTGCCGCACAGAAAAAGGGCCGCCGGCAGGCAGCCCTTGTGTCAGCTTCTTTTACTCTTAAAAACGGCATTTACGATGCTTGCTGCAAGTCCTCCCCATATCAGAAGCATGCCGACGATCATCATAGTTATAGCACTTGCACTCATAGACGTACACCCTCCTTGCTGTCACCCTTTAGATCAACGCTTTTGTGCCATTTGACTGCAATAAAAACAAAAGCCAGAACCAGCGCTAACAAAGCTACTCCCCAGCCGGAGAAAAGAAGGAATTGCGTTGGATAACCTTCATAATTGCTTTTTGTATTGCTGATAAAGTTCTGGATCGTCATGTACCCTAATATGGCTGGTGTCACTACTCCCAGACAAAATCTCCACCATGCTCCAAGCTTTATATCAGACATACTGTCAGCATGATTCTGCAATGACTTCAATTCTCTTGCAATCCAAGCAACCAAAACAACCTCAACCAAGCCTGCCAGTACAATCCCGAATTGATTGATGAAGTTATCCGCTGCATCCAGAAGGTAAAGGCCGCCCTTTGTCGCAAATATGATGGAAATTAATGCAGCCAGACCTCCACCGACAGTAACAGCCTTACTCCGCGAAACATTAAATTTATCCTGCACACCGGCAACGAAGGTTTCTACGATTGAAATCAAGGAGGTTAACCCTGCAAGTACAAGGCATCCAAAAAAGGCGAAGCCAAATAGTCCATTAAATGCAGGAAATTCACTGATGATTTTCGGGAATACAATAAATGCAAGCCCGATTCCTGAGCTGACTACATCTTTTACTTCCACTCCCTGTTGGGCAGCCATGAACCCTAGTGCCGCAAATACACCAATTCCCGCAAGCAGTTCAAAGCCGGAATTAGCAAACCCTGTGATAAACGCATTATTTGTTATATCAGTCTTCTTTGGAAGATAGCTTGAATAGGTAATCATTATTGCAAACCCGATGGATAGGCTAAAGAAAATCTGGCCATAGGCCGCTATCCATACTTTGCTGTTACCAATTTGCGACCAATTAGGTTTAAAGAATGCTTCCAGCCCCTGGGCTGCCCCATCAAGTGTAAGTGCCCTAACCACGATGACCAGGAAAAGAGCGACCAGGGTTGGGATCATGATTCTGTTAGCTCTTTCAATCCCCTTTTTTATCCCCCGAAGCAAAACACCAAGTGTTACGATCCACACGATGATGATCGGAATCAATACACCTGGAACAAATCCTCCCAATTCTCCAGGCTTTCCTGCAATATGCAAATAATCATTAAAGAAGAAGCTTTCGGGATCTTTTCCCCACGATTGCTTAAGCGAAAAGAAAGCGTAAGATGAAGCCCATGCAATTATTGCCGCATAATAAGTAGCTATCACAAATGATATTGCAACCTGCCACCAGCCTAGCCATTCCGATGTTCTCCTAAATCGGGCAAAGGTTAAAGGAGACGAACCCCTGAACTTGTGCCCCAGCGTGAATTCCAGTATTAATAATGGAATACCTGCTGTAAGCAGTGCGAATAAATAAGGAAAGAAGAATGCCCCGCCGCCATTTTCATATGCCACAGCAGGAAAACGCCATATATTTCCCAGACCGATTGCGGAACCTACGGCGGCTAAAATAAACCCGGCCCTTGTTCCCCATTGTTGTCGATTTTCCATGAAAGCCACCTCGAAAAATTATTTGTGAATATTTTTTAATTTTCTGTAAATATGAAAAATATTATATCTGCAAAATAAAATCTTGTCAAAGTAATTTTCGGCAAACTCGTTGAATTTCATTGAATGGTATACACGGTGTAAGATGCTTGAAGCTTCCCCCACATTTTGTTAATAAATATCTAAACAGGGATTATAGAAGGGAAATCAGAAGCTTTAAACGAATACCTTAAGAGAAATACGGCATAAGTACATATAAAAAGGAGAGTAGCTATGAAAAAGCTTCCTATTGCACTACAGATGTATACACTTAGGGAACAGGCTTCTAAAGATTTTGCCGGGACTTTAAATGAGGTGGCACGCTTGGGTTATGATGGTGTAGAATTTGCCGGCTTTGGAGGGTTGTCTGCTTCCGAAGTCCGGAAGGTACTGGATGACGTCGGTTTGCGTGCAGCATCAAGCCATATTCCAATCCCAGTATTGGAAAGTGACCTGGAGCAAGTCATCGAGGAACAATTATTAGTGGGGAGCAAATATATAGTGTGCCCTTATGTGCCAGAAGAAGATCGTAATGAAAAATACTATATCCGGCTGATCAGTCTACTGAATAAGGCTGGAGAGAGATGCAGCCGCACAGGGATTACCCTTTGTTATCATAACCATGACTTCGAGCTTGACAGGATGAGTGATGGGCGAACGGCACTTCAGATGATATTGGAGGAAACAAATCCTGACTGGGTCAAAGCTGAATTTGATGTCTACTGGCTCACGTATGCGAATGAAAATCCGACAGAATGGCTGCAGAAATATGGCAGCAGGACACCGATCGTCCATCTGAAAGACATGACGACGGATGGGGAACGGTTCTTTGCTGAATTGGGAACCGGTGGCGTCGACATCGAATCAGTCCTGCAACAGGGAGTTGGCTCAAACATCGAATGGTGGATTATAGAACAGGATGAGTGCAGAAAAAATCCTATCCAGAGTGTGGCAGAAAGTCTACAGTACTTAAAAGGAAAATAGATCCAGCTAGATATACGACATACTTTGTTATTTGTTGATTTTTATCAATATCACTTTAGAAACCTGCCATTAAAAGTATTTGCCCGTACAAATTTTTCTTCCAAAACAGATGGACTTTCCATTTAATCTTGGTATAATAATGGCTGTTACAATACATTATAATGTTAAAAAGGTGGGCAAATATGGGGAAGTCATCGTGCAGATATGTAGTAAACGCTGTTGGAAAAGGCGGAGAGACATATTTAACCCATTGTCAGGATAAACAGGAATTAAACAAATGGATTTGTGAACACCGTGAACGCCTCCACATGAACCAAATCAAGATTGTGGATAAGAAAAGGCATCCTTTTTTGAACTGGCTTTTCAATCTTATATTATATAAAAAATAATATAGGCTCTACACATAGACGTCATAACCATGGCGTTTTTTTATTGCATTTTTGTGTCAGCCGTTTTTTATCATAAGCTGAAATGAGTTTTAAGCATTCAGGTTTTTAGGGCAATTCCAGGAGTGCCGCTGTTTAAAGAAAGATATGGGAAATCATCAATCAGAGTGTATTTGTGGGATATGCCGATATGATATGATTAGAAAGGGTTTTACAATAGAAGATGCTCAAGCATCACTGAGGTGTGCCGTACTTGAAAATACAGCGGGAATGGTTTATGAAGTCTTTGAGGATCATACTGCCTTTGCTGATCCTATTTTTTATTTTTTATAAATCAAATGATTATTTTCAGAAGTTAGATTGGTCATTGGCAATCAGTCAAATTCCGAAGATAGGATTTTGGGATCTATCCATTATATTGCTTCTTGGTTTCATTGCGGCGAGCTTTATGATCTACTATGATATTTTATTTAATAATAGGTTAAGCTTGAACATTCCAATAAAAAAGCTGGTCAAATACTCGTTGATTGCGAATACTTTCAACAATGTGCTTGGATTTGGAGGATTAGCGGGCGCCAGCATCAGAAGTACTTTCTTCAAAAAGCACCATGCCAATTTTAAACAGCTGCTAAAGACAATTGCGTGGGCCACGCCGCTTATGTTTGCTGGAGTTTCTGCATTGCTGATTTTTGTTGTGATGTCTGATATTCATACGTTTATTGACTTTAAAGGTGATCATTTGTTAAAACCGGTGCTATGGGGCATCGTGCTTTTTTTGCCTGTCTATCTCCTTATTCTATTTGCAAAAAATAAGTTAACAAATAAGACAGATAGGGAATTTATCATTAAAATGCTTGCCGTTTCAGTTGTAGAATGGTTTTTATGCTTTTTTGTATTTTACGCTATCAGCGAGCTTTTGAACGTATCTGTATCATTTCCTTTTTTATATGGACTTTTCTTCGTGGGTAAATTCATTTCTGTGGTCAGTATGACTCCCGGTGGTATAGGAACTTTTGACCTTGTGCTCCTGGAAGGGTTTGACCAGCACGGGGTTGTCAAGGAAACCGGCCTGCTAATTGTCGTGCTGTACCGCATTTCTTACTATGCGCTTCCATGGCTCATAGGCATCGTATTGGCTATTTCGGAAATGGTGCCTGCTTCCTTAAGGAAAAGGGCGTAGGGACTGCAGCTGAAACTTTTGTTATCTGCTGAAAGGAGACTTTATGAAAATCATTGATGCGCATATGCACTTATCCAACATCCAATCATTTCGTGAAACAGCAGCTTCTTTGTCCCATGTGGATTATTCGAATTCGGGCATCATACAAGAATACCGGCATAGTGGAGTTGTGTTGGGGATTGGCATGGGGCTTACAGAGACAGCTCAAATGGGATTCCCTGACTATCATGCAACAACACCAATGTGCTTGGATTTAGAGAGTGCAATCCCTCCAATGATTGTATATTGTGCAGGGGTAAATCCATTTGATTTGAATAAGGAGTCATTAAAACGGCTTGAAGCCGAAGTACAAAAGCCCAATGTGGCAGGCATCAAGATTTATTTGGGCTATTATCCTTTTTATGCTTATGATGATGTTTATGAACCGGTGTACGGCCTTGCAGCGGAATATGGGCTTCCGGTAGTTTTCCATACAGGGGATACTTATTCTGAACGCGGATTGTTAAAGTATTCGCATCCTCTTGCAATCGATGAAGTGGCTGTGAAACACAGGCAGGTCAATTTCATAATGGCCCACTTTGGCGATCCGTGGACATTGACCGGGGCGGAAATCATTTATAAAAATCCTAATGTGTTTGCGGATCTGTCCGGTCTGGTAGTTGGAACAGAAAAGGAGCTGGAGCAGCGAAGCGAAGGTATATTTCTGGACCATCTGCGGCATGCCCTGGTATTTGCCGACTCCTATGATAAATTGATCTTCGGTACAGACTGGCCGCTGGTTCCAGTCGGTCCCTATATAAGGTTTATTAAAAGTCTTATACCTCCAGCCTTCCATGAGCAGGTATTCTTTTGCAATGCATTAAGGGTCTTTCCAAAAATTCAGAGATATATAGAATAGCAGAGAAAATGGCTATCCGATAATAGATAGCCATCTTTTATATCTTCGCATATCCATGCTTTGTAAAAACTGATTGGTTTTTTCTTAGCTGAATTAAAGCAAGTCCCTCTTTAACAAATCCAGTCCAGACAAATCCCTTCCCAGCAAATCCCGAAGGCGTGAGTGCAGCAATTCGCGACGTTCGCGATTTAGCCTTAGCAATCCTTCCCCTTCAAGAGTTTCAGGATAGCCTAAGGACACTGTATTATCAATCAGCTCTCTATAGATTTGCGGCTCTGATAATCGGCGTTTTCGCAGTGTTTCATGTTTATTTATAAGAAGTGCCACAGCACCCGAGACATGAGGGGCGGCCATAGAGGTACCGGAAAGGAGGGCATACTGGTTTATGGGAAAGGTAGAAACAATATGTTCCCCTGGAGCCAATAAGTCGATTTGGCTGTTCGAATTGCTGAACCTGGAAATCCGCCTAAGCAAATTTACCGATCCTACCTCGACTACTTCTGGATAAGCACCCGGATAGCTTAGCTCGGTGGTATCTGGATTGCCATCACCTAAATTGCCTGCTGCACAAACGACAGAAATATCATTCCGGACAGCATGAATAATTGCGGAGTGCATGAGCGGGTCGTCTTCAGCGGCGCCTAAGGACATCGATATAACCCTAACCTTCTCTCCGTCAGGGCCTGTCCAATCCACAGCATAATTTATAGCATGAATGATACTCTCTGTCGTTCCTTCCCCGGAACCATTCAATACCTTCAGCACCAGTAACTTGGCCTCAGGGGCGACGCCTATTACACCTGAACCATTTTCTGCTGCAGCAATAATCCCGCTCACATGGGTGCCGTGACCGTGATTGTCACGAAAATCCTTAACTTTTCCATTAAAGTCACTGGTAAAGTTACAGCCTCCAATAATTTGTCCCCTTAAATCAGGATGGTCGGGCTGGCAGCCGGTGTCAAGCACTGCTACGACTACATTCTTACCTTTAAAGCCCTCTCTCCATAGAGATCTTGCCCCAATCATTCTTACCCCTGGAGGTGTTTCGAATAAGCTCTCTTTAATACGAATTAAAGAGAAAGGAGTTAGATGAACCTTTGGCAACTATGTCATCTCCCATCATTACATACAGCATTCGACAATCCACTAATTTCTCCATAGTGAATTTAGAAAATGCGATTACTACATGTTATGAAGAGAGACAGGCAATTGATATGATTGTTTGTCCCATTTAAATAAATGAAACGTTTTTCAATCGAATATATGCTGTAAACAAATAAAAAACCTCCCGGACATGGAGGAGCATTATATAATGATGTTCTTATTCTTTCCTTTCAATATTTCATACAATCCATAAAATGCCAGACCGATCGATACGGCTCCCAGTAGCCAGGCACCATACCGCTGCTCCAGGATCTTTTCAAGCGCTCCATCAAGGCTCAAGGGGTTATTTGGATTTACAGTGATGGCCATTCGAACAATGAAATACCCAAGAATGATAAACACTACTCCTCGTGACATCAGCCCAATTCTGCCGGCACTTATGGCCGCCTGTACTTCGGGTTCGCTCATTTCAGCTGTTCTGAATTCAGAAATGAAGGAACCTGTCAATCCCTCATATATATGATAAACTCCAACGCCCAAAACAATCGCACCTACAATCCCCACGACCCATGGTCCATAAGAAGCGGCTAACAGTCTGGCGGTCCAAGTCTCTTTTGAATTGCCGGACTGTCCCGCATGTATAGCAATTGAAAGCGCATTGGCAGCCAAACCGATGTAAATCGCACATTTGATGATGCTGGCAACTTTCCTTCCATACCTTTTCAATGGTTTATCTTTCGTTGATGGTCCCCTGAAAAACTCTAAAAGCAGCCAAAGGATATAGCCGATCAATCCAATTCCGATGATCCAAAGCAGAACCTCACCAAAAGGTTTGGCAGCCACCGAGTGAAATGCTCCGTTTGTGCCCTTTGCCTTGCTGCCGTAGCCGCATGCAGTTAATAAAGAAAAGATACCGACGAGAATGAAAATTGTCCCTTTAGCCATGAATCCAAATCTTGCATATTTCCTTACCCATGGTTTTAGCTGAGAGGAAGCTTGATGGACGTTTTCTTTCATCTCTTTATTGGGGGAATGTGGAAGCATATAGATTCTCCTTTCCTGCTTACTCAATTAATTCCCGTTTACAGGCTTTGGGAAACTAAATTGAGTTACATGGCAATAGTGACTATATATGGGTAAATTAGTTGATTTCATAGGGCTGGCTTGGGCATAAGGGCGACTATGAAAATCTGATTTTCGAAAAAAAAACGTCCCTATATAATTGGAATGCAGGGGAGAAACCAGTAGAAGCGCGGCAATGGAGACTTTAAAAAATTACACTGAGGACATAAATTTCAGTCGCTAAAGTTTTTCGCAACATAATAAAGCACAAAACTTAGTAAGTAAGAGCTAGAGGATTGCAAGGCTGAGTTTGCGGCTGAGTGAGGGGAAAGCGGGGCTTCATTAAGATATGCCAATTTGTTTTATTCCCCAAGCTGTTATTAAGTGTTATCTTGATTGGAAGCGGGGCAGAGTAATGCATACGCTTTATGACCTGCCCATTTTTCAGATTAGTTGTTATTTTTTCTGTTCTTATTTTTGTTTTTGTTGCGTTCGTTAGTTACAGGATCTTTTGGACTTCTGACATCCTGTCTAACAGGTGCTAACTCTTCTGAAGCCTCGGTCTGAAATTGAGCACGATTTGTACGGTTATTCTGACCGGCTTCTTCTCTAAGCCCAGGAATCAATCTGGAGATGAATGAATGATAGAAGTATTCGGTAAAGGCTATGGCTGCCGCAGAAAGGAAGGACGCAGTGAACAGTCCATTAGCAAAAGCCATATTCCTGCTTAGCAGGTAAATGATAATCAAGGCCAAACCAAAGTCCGCCAGAGAAGCCGATAGATTATTGGTTCGCCTTAATATGAATAAATCACCCAGTATATAGCCGGCCAGAGTTAACACCACTGCAATCATCAACACCTCGGTGAAGGCCAGATTGTAAAATAAACCCAGGATTATTCCGAGAACAACAAGAGTTGAAATAAATTTAATCGAAAGCGCTAATCCGTGTCTCAATGGCTCCATCTCCTTTTTCCTATTTTGTTTGTTTTACATAGGAAATATTCGTTGAAGGAGGGCCATTGAAAGAGGGAACTGCCAAATATTTATTCGGCGTTATCCGCAAAGTAAACAAACATCTATACCGTTCTTTTTACCAAAAGAAAACCCGGAGAGATTTTCTCCGAGGTTCGGTTTATTCTAAGCCTTCCTGTTCTTTGCCTTCTACCTTACCGTCCTTAAAATAAATGTGTACATCAGCTCCAGCCTTACCGGCACCTTCAAATCTGTATACCTCCGCTTTTGTATCAGGTTCATCCTGATCTGTAGCTTCCACACCCTTAGAGCCGATAATTTCCGTGACCTCTTCATATGTCATTCCATTTTTGATCTTCTCATATTCCGCTTTTGTTATTCTCTGTTCTGTGTCGCCTGCTCCAGTTGTTTTGGAATCGCCTGTAGAATCAGAAGAGCAGCCGCTAATAAATCCAATCAAAGACATTGCAAGGATACAAGATGACAATTTATTACCCATTTCTGCGGGATCTCCTTTCTGGAAGATGCTTACATTTGGCATTTACCCGATTATTGAAAGGAAAACCCCTATCGTTTATAAGAATTTACATGAAATGGAGTTAGGGTGGCAGGAAAATGGTATATATAAATATACAATTAAAGTCAGAGAAATGAAGACATAGCATTAAAAAGCGTTGTAAAACCTTTTCTAAAGTTTTATGATAATTTTGGTAATTAATTAAATTAATTAAGTTTTAATTCTCTTATCCTATGGAGAAATGACTAAAAAATACGAGCCGAGGTGTTGATTGTGACTTCCATATTTGAAAACATTCAAAGGTTACTCAACTACGGAGTCCAGGAAAAATTGTTAAGGCAAGAAGACGTGCTATATTCACGGAATCGCATTTTGGCTGTGCTCGGCATATATGAATGGAAAGAGGTGAACGAAGAACAACCAGCGGGGGCCCTTGCAGAAATCCTGGAAGAAATACTGGATTGGGCATTCGATAACCAAGTGATTACAAACAATACCATTACGGAACGTGATATTTTCGACACAGAAATTATGAATTGTTTGATGCCGCGCCCCTCAGAAGTAATCGATGTATTTAACCAGAAATTCAGCAAAAAACCTAAAAACGGCACGGATTATTTTTATCACTTGTCCCTGGCATCCAACTATATTCGCCAAGACCGAATTGAAAAAAATATTCAATGGAAGACCAATACCCCTTTTGGAAACATTGATATTACCATTAATCTTTCAAAACCGGAAAAAGACCCCAAAGAGATCGCACTTTTAAAAAATGCACCGGCAGCCTCGTACCCAATCTGTCTTTTATGTAAGGAAAATGAGGGCTATAAAGGGAATCTTAGACATCCGGCAAGAGCGACCCATCGCATTATACCGCTATATCTGAACAAGGAAGACTGGTATCTTCAATATTCACCTTATGTCTATTACAACGAGCATTCCATCATTTTTAGAAGAGAACATATCCCAATGAAAATATCCAGAGAAACATTTATACGTCTTCTGGATTTTACTGAACAGTTCCCCCATTATTTTATAGGCTCTAACGCGGATTTGCCGATTGTAGGGGGATCCATCCTGTCGCATGACCATTTCCAGGGCGGACGATATCAATTTGCCATAGAAAAGGCTGAAATAGAGGAAACAATTACCCTATTAAACTATCCATCTGTATCGATAGGCATAGTAAGATGGCCTATGTCTGTTTTGCGTGTTTGCGGCCCTAAGCATGACGTAGCGGAGGTTTCGCAATTTATATGGAATATTTGGAAGGGGTACACGGATGAACATGCAGGCATCTTCGCCTTTAGCGGAGATACTCCCCATAATACGGTGACCCCCATATCGAGAAGGAACGGTGAGCTTTTTGAGATGGATATCGTATTGAGAAATAACCGCACATCCGAAGAGTTTCCAGAAGGAATTTTCCATCCTCATCGGGAGTTGCATCACATTAAAAAAGAGAACATTGGCCTTATAGAAGTAATGGGACTGGCTGTATTGCCGGGAAGGTTGGGGGACGAGCTTAAAAGAGTCGCTGAAAATATAATAACTGCAAGGCCAAAAGAAGAATGGGAAGAGATGATCTTAAAACACTGGGAGTGGGCTCAAAAGATAATAGTTAAGAGAAAGAATATCCACAGGGATAATGTAATGAGTATTATTCAAGAAGAAGTAGGCTATACCTATTTGACCGTCCTGGAGCACGCGGGCGTTTTCAAGAGGACAGCAGAAGGAAAGCAGGCATTCCTGCGATTTCTCGAAGCACTGCAAGGGCAGGGAGTGACATAACGGTCTTGTAAAAGAGGATGCAGGAATTTACGGGAGTGGTTCTATCATATGGTATGTCCTGACTATTCTTTCGATTATTCACTATAGTCACAAGATAGCTGTTTAATAAACAGTTTTTTTAATAATGTTTTACCAGATTAAACGTGAAAGCAGGTAAAATATATGAATAGCTCTGAACTAAAACATTTATTCCGTGAATATTTCGGATATGACGATGGAGTAAGGGTCTTTTTTTCTCCCGGACGTGTCAATTTGATAGGAGAACATACGGACTATAACGGTGGTTATGTATTTCCGGCCGCACTGACATACGGTACGTGGGCTGCGGCAGCCCCCAGGGACGACAGCACCTACAACTTTGCATCCGCTAATTTTCCAACACGTGTTTCGGTTTCGTCATCAGAAAAACTGACTTGCAAGAAAGAAGATGATTGGGCTAATTACCCTAAGGGTGTACTGAGCGAATTATTGGCTCTCTCAGAAAAGGATGCTCCGATGTACACTGGAGCTGATATCCTGTTTTACGGCAATATTCCTAACGGGGCAGGATTGTCTTCTTCAGCTTCTCTAGAGCTGGTCACAGGCCTTGCATTTAGCAGTTTGGCCGGTCTGGAAATTCCGATGATTGAGCTTGTGAAGCTTGGACAGCGTGCCGAAAATAACTTTATTGGAGTCAATTGCGGGATCATGGACCAGTTCGCGGTAGGGATGGGCAAAGAAAATCATGCCATGATGCTTAAGTGCGATACGCTGGATTTTCAATATGTACCGGTGAATATCGAAGGATATAAGCTGGTTATCACAAACACAAATAAACGCCGCGGCCTGGCTGATTCAAAGTATAACGAACGGAGAAGCGAATGTGAGGCCGGGCTTAAAATCATTCAGCAACATCTGCCTCATGTTCGCTCGCTTGGAGATGTGAGCTATGAGGAATGGATGGGTGTCAGCCGGTTCATAGAAAATGAAACCATTCGCAGGCGTGTTAAGCATGTGATCGCAGAAAATGAACGGGTCCTGGCTGCCGCTAAGCATTTAAAGGAAAATGACCTGCTGGCCTTCGGCAAAATGATGAAGCAATCACACGAATCCTTAAGGGATTTATACGAGGTAACAGGATTTGAGTTAGATACTTTGTATGAAGCAGCCTCAAAAGTTAAGGGCTGTATCGGTACCCGTATGACAGGTGCCGGATTTGGAGGCTGCAATGTCAGTCTTGTAAAGGAAGAGGAAGTAGAGAATTTTAAGCGGGAAGTATTTGAAAAGTATGTTGAAAAGACCAGTTTACATCCAGTCTTTTATGTGTGTGAAATTGGCGATGGAGCGAAAGAATTGATCTAAGGAGGAATGGACATGGCGATATTGGTAACCGGAGGAGCGGGATATATCGGAAGCCACACAGTGGCAGAGCTTCTCGTACGGGGAGAAGAGGTTGTTGTCATAGATAATCTTAAAACTGGACATACAGGCTCTGTAACAGGCGGTATCTACTATAACGGAGACCTTCGCGACAGCAGCTACCTGGATCAAGTTTTTACAAAGCATGACATTGAGGCAGTTATTCACTTTGCAGCCAGCTCCCTTGTCGGTGAGAGTGTTAAGAACCCGCTGGAATACTATGAAAATAATTTAATAGCTTCTCATACCCTTGTATCAGCTATGCTGGCCCATGATGTTAAAAAAATAGTCTTCTCCTCAACGGCTGCAACATATGGAGAACCAGAACAAATCCCTATCCAGGAAGAGGACCCTACAAATCCAACAAGTCCTTACGGAGAAACGAAACTTGCCATGGAAAAAATGTTTCGTTGGTGTGATGTTGCTTACGGGCTGAAATCAATTTCCTTACGGTATTTTAATGCAGCCGGAGCACATCCCGACGGCATGATAGGTGAAGACCATAGTCCAGAAAGCCATCTTATACCCATTATTCTCCAAGTGGCATTGGGGCAAAGGGAGTCCATTGCGATTTTTGGGGATGATTATCCGACAGATGATGGAACTTGTATACGTGATTATATCCATGTTATGGATTTGGCAAATGCGCACTGGCTGGCACTTGAACATTTACGGAACAATAATGTCAGTGATTTGTTTAACCTTGGCAACGGATTAGGGTTCTCTGTTAAGGAAGTCATTAACACCAGCCGAAAGGTGACTGGACATCCGATTCCCGAAATTGTCGAACAAAGGCGCGCTGGAGATCCTGCCGTGCTGATTGCGAGTTCGGAAAAAGCCCAACAGGTATTAGGCTGGAAACCAAAGTACAACGATTTGCAGACAATCATTGAAACTGCATGGAAATGGCATAAAGCTAATCCGAAAGGATACAGTGATAAATGAAGAAAAAGCGTTCCGGCATCTCCCGCAAAGGCTTATTAAAGGGAATTTCTCAGAAGTGCTCATTGGCCGGGATTTTTTCGCACGCAGATGCATTAGAACAAGAGGGAAAGAGCAGCACTGTCATGATATATTAATATGGCAAACAAAGAAAGCGCATGGAAGGCATGCGCCTTCTTGTATTTCTTTGGATTTGTCCTAAAGCTCAGGCGCCGCCTGAGCCGCCTCGCCTGGCTGCAGATCCTTGATTATTGGCCATCCATCTTTCCATTCAATTGGATCTATCATGAGCGGCCTGCGGGTTGCCCCGCTGTTTAACTTAGGCTTATTTCTTTCAATGGCATGATATACGATCCAGTCGGTTCCATTTTTATCTGTGATGATTGCATTATGTCCCGGACCGGCAAATTTCTTGCTGCCTGTAAGGATAACGGTACCATTGCTTGAGATGATGTCGTTCCCGTTCCTATCGAGGTAAGGGCCAGTAATCTTCTCTGAGCGTGCCACTGCTACATGATAGGTGCTGTTTTCCCCATCACAGCAGGATCCCGATGATAAAAACATATAATAATAGCCAGTTCTTTTTACTACGTAGGGCGCTTCGAATGCGTTGCCGGCAACCTGAAAAGGCTTGCCTGCTGTCTTGAATCCATCCTTGGTCAGCTCTATCCCAAATATGCCATGAAAGCTGCCCCAAAAAAGATAAGGTGTGCCATTGTCATTGTAGAATTCCGGGTCGATCGAGTTTTCTACGCCGATGCTTTTGCTTCTAAAGAGCGGTCCCATATCTTTAAATGGGACATCGGGCTCACTGCTTGTAGCAACACCTATGCTTGGATCCTGGTCTCCCCAGGTCGAAATAGAATAGTAGAGATAATAAGCATTATTATAATAATTAATATCGGGAGCCCAAATGCCGCCTTCCTTCCAATTTGGCTTATCAACAGCCTCAAAAGCCTCCCCAAAATAATCCCATTCAGTCAGATTTTTGGAACGTATGACTGGCACATATCGGGGACCATTGCCGTCACCCCAATTTTCTTCCGTTCCATACACATAATAGTAACCATCCTTGCCTTTGATAATTGAAGGATCTGCTATGACTGGTTCGAATACCGGATTCTGATATTCTGATGTGCCTGCTTCATGGGGTTTAGATAACTTATCCGCGGAAGAACATCCAGGTAGAGCCAATATTCCGATTAATAGTGGAATCAAGGAGAATTTAGGCATGTTTTTTCATCCTCTTTCTCTGGGAATTGGGATAATAACAGCACACTTCGTTAAATAATTTAATTTAGGTAATTAAATTTTATCTTATGCCTTTGTACAATTCAATTAATGACCCCAGGCTGAAGGAGAGATATTAGTGGGTTCGGATAGTGGTAAAACCTACCCTCCATGCAGTGTAGGTTCTTGAAAATATAGTGTGGTATTTCTAAATTTTGAAATACTGATAGAATATGAAACCGGAAAGTGTAAGCGTTGACAAAAGTGGGTAAATCAAACTATCATGAATTTACAAAATAAATTAATTTAATTAACTCCCATGAATAGCTAAAAGGATTGCAAATAACAAAAAGTCAAAAAGTGGGTCATGTTGTCTTTTTATTTCTAATCCAGGGAGGAATATTCATGAAGAAGAAAAAATGGCTTGGCATTGCAATGACAGCATTGCTTGCAGCTGGCTCTTTGGCTGCATGCTCCAGTGATGAGTCGAGCAGTTCTGACGGCGGCGGAAGCGGAGATGGTGAGAAGATTACTTATTGGGCGCCTTTCTCAGGTGCTGATGGCCCGCGGATGAAGAAAATAGTGGAAAACTATAACAAGTCTCAATCAAAGTATAACGTAAACCTCCAGATTGTTCCCCAAACTGATTATTACAAAACAATTGATCTTGCATTTTCTGGACAGAAAAATGCACCGGACCTCATGATTGCACATACGGACCAGCTTGTGAACTATGCTGAGAAAAATCTATTGAAAGATTTAACAGACACAATAGAGGAAACAGGTGTGAAAGAAGAAGATTATTCAGAAACTGCCTGGCAAGCTGGGTCGATCGATGGAAAGCAATACTCCATTCCTTTGGATATCCACCCACTGATTCTGTATTACAATAAAGACATGTTTAAAGACGCTGGTCTTGATCCCGAAAAACCCCCTACCAATCGTGATGAATTCGTAGCGGCAGCTAAGAAGCTTACCGATTCTTCCAAGAACCAATATGGCTTTGTAGTTCCAACACTATGGCCAAACCAATTCATCTATCCTACGGTGTTTTTCCAAAACGGGGGAGAATTGCTTAAGGATGGAAATCCCAACTACAACAGTCCGGAAGGTGTAGAAGCCTTAACCTTTCTCAGGGATTTAATAGAAAAAGAAAAAGTATCACCGGCCAATGTTCAACAGGATGGCGAAGTCACTCTGTTCCTTCAAGGCAAGAATGCAATGCAGCTAAACGGGCCCTGGATGATGGAACAATGGGACAAGGCGGGAATTAACTACGGAGTGGCGGAAGTTCCAATGCTGGGGACGGAAAAGCAAGCGGTATATGCTAACGGACATAATTTCGTAATACCGGCCTCCGTTAAAGACGAAAAAAAATTGGCGGGAATCTCTGATTTCCTGAAATACGTTGCCGAGAACACAATGGAATGGGCCAAGTCGGGCCAAGCACCAGCCTCAAAGGCCATATATGAACAAAACGAAGAATTTAAGAAGATGACTCAGCAGCCAAAAGTGGCAAAAGAATTTGAATACGCCCAGTTCGCACCCCGCGTACCTAACTGGGGCCAGTTATCCGAGCCATTATGGGCGGAAGTGAACCTCGCTTTGTTAGGTAAAAAGGATCCTCAAAAAGCATTGGACGACGCTACTAAAAAAGCGGAACAAATAATGAATAAATAACAAATCGAGAAGACGGGACAGATGTTAAACTTCATCTGCTCGTCTTGTTTTGATGGCTGTTATTCCTTTTAATTCTTGGGAAGGTGGAGGCGGGAATGAATACAAGCTGGAAATCAAAACTCACATCGAGTCTGTTTGTACTTCCGTATTTGCTGCTGTTTACGATTTTTCTCTTGGTGCCCATCATATATGGGGCATGGATGAGCTTGAATAACTGGGATTTGCTCAATCCTGTTCATGAATTCGTGGGATTGAAGAACTATGTAAAGATTTTTGATACCGATTCTTATATTAGTAAGCTTTTTCTTGAAGGGCTGCAAAACACACTGCAGTTTGTTCTTTACAGTGTCCCTTTATTAGTGGCTGTAGGGCTGGCGTTGGCACTGTTGATTAACAGCCTTCCGGGAAAGTTCAAGGGATTTTTCAGAACGGTTTATTTTATACCGTACTCTGTATCGGTGTCCGTTGTAGCGATCGTCTGGCTCTGGCTGCTAGACACCAACAGCGGGCTTATCAACCAGTATCTTCTTAAGGCAGGCATATCAGGAATCCCTTGGCTGACTGATTTGCCCTGGGCGTGGATTTCGCTTGTTATCGCTACATTATGGTGGACGATTGGCTTTAATATGGTGATTTTCATCAATGCACTAAACGATGTTCCTGAAGAATTATATGAAGCGGGCGCACTTGACGGGGCATCACGCTGGCAGCGCTTCGTCCACATTACCCTGCCCAGTATCAGACCTACCATGCTTTTTGTATTGATTACATCTACGATTGCTTCCTTTAATATCTATGGCCAGCCATTCTTGATGACAAGGGGTGGTCCTGGGACAGAAACAAAAGTGCTGTTAATGAATATAGTTGATGAAGCTTTTGAGCAGCGGCAGTTAGGAAATGCGGCAGCCATGTCCCTGATGATGGCGTTAATTATGATCATAATTTCCATTATTCAATTACGAATCACAAATAGAAGGGAGTAGCGCCGGATGAAGAATAGGGGATTCAACATTCTCATGGTCATAATAGCAGTCATTATTGCTTTGATATTCATCATACCAATTTTTTGGATGCTTGCTACATCCTTTAAAACGGATCAAGAAGCCTTTACCGCAGGCTTAAAATGGCTCCCGGAAGTATTCACAGGTGAAAATTATCAATATGCCATGAACGGTGAAGGGGAAACCCCTGTATTGAAATGGATGAGCAATTCCCTTTTTGTAGGCATAACTGGAACATTGATCGTTCTTGTGGTGGATACACTTGCAGCATATGGCCTGGCGAGGCTGGACGTCCCGTTTAAAAAGCTGCTTATCGCCATTTTCATCGGTTCATTGACCATCCCGTGGGTTATAACCTTCCTGCCGCTGTACATGGAATTTAACAAGATGGGTCTGCTTGATACCTATGCTGTTTTGATACTTCCATACTCCGCAAACGCGTTTGGTGTATTTCTTTTGTATCAATATTTCAGGGGGTTCCCAAAGGAACTGGAAGAGGCTGCTTATCTTGATGGCGCTAATAAATGGCAGGTATTCACGAAGGTTGTCCTGCCCGCGGCCCGCCCGGTCATTTGGACATTGGCAATCTTCACGTTTATGGGTATCTATAATGATTTCCTCTGGCCTCTCGTAACGACGAGTTCACCTGAGATGAGGACCATTACAACTGGGATCGCCATCATGCAGCAGGGCAGCTTTGTATCCTCGCCAGCAAAGCTTATGGCATTAACCTCCATTGCTACCATTCCTGCCGTGCTCCTTTTCATCTTGGGTCAGCGCTCATTTATTAAAGGCGTGACACAATCAGGGATAAAATAGATTCGTAAGGAAGGATTTGAGAGAATGCCGGTACCTCGCAATGAATATCCCAGACCTCAACTTATCCGGAATGAATGGCTGAATTTAAACGGTCAGTGGGATTTTGCATTTGATGATGACAATCAGGGATTGAATAAAAAATGGTATGAAAATTTTCCGGAAGCCCTGACTATTACAGTTCCTTTTGCATTTCAGACGGAGATGAGCGGAATACATGATCCTGGCTTCCATGATATCATTTGGTATCACAGGAAGGTGAGTATTCCGCAAGAATGGGAAGGCAGGCAAATAATCCTCCATTTTGGTGCCGTCGATTACCGATCGTGGGTATACATTAATGGAAACCTCTGTTTTCAGCATGAAGGCGGAAATACCCCTTTTTCAGTAAATATTTCGCATTTACTGAATCAGGGGGGACAAGAGGATGAAATCACTGTACGTGTTGAAGATCCATCCGAGGATGTCACGATTCCAAGGGGAAAACAATACTGGCATGAACAATCAGAATCCATATTCTATACAAGAACCACAGGTATTTGGCAGACCGTCTGGCTTGAGCCTATCTCGGAGACAGCGTTAACTTCGATCCGGTGGACTCCTCAAATTGACAGAGGGGATATTGAACTGGAATTTGAAGTGGACGGCAAACGAACCCAAGAAATGACTTTGTCAGTGGATATTTCATTTAATGGCCATCCGGTTATTGATGACCATTCAAGCAGGCTGGAACAGTACAATAAACGCAGTTATCACCTAAGGAACCGTTTTACGGATCGGAGCAACATCCACGGACCGGGATGGTATTGGTCACCGGAACACCCCAATCTTTTTGACGTGACTTTGACTCTGAGAGAGGGAGAGAAGGTTGTTGACCAGGTCCAGTCGTATTTTGGGATGAGGAAGGTTTCTATTGAGACTGGCATCTTTATGCTGAATAATATGCCATTCTATCAAAAGCTCATTTTAGATCAAGGGTATTTTCCAAAATCTCTTCTTACTGCGCCTACTGATGATGCCTTGAAGCAGGATATCGAACTCGCAAAGCAAATGGGGTTTAATGGGGCAAGGAAGCATCAGAAGGTTGAAGATCCTCGATTTCTGTATTGGGCAGATAAGCTGGGCTTCTTAGTCTGGGGAGAGATGGCAAATGCATCGGAATATAGTGAAGAAGCGGCACGCCGCCTCGCGACTGAGTGGTTCGATGTAGTAAAGCGTGATTATAGCCATCCTTCTGTTGTCGTCTGGCTGCCGCTTAACGAGAGCTGGGGCATTTCAAGGGTAGCCTATGACAAGCAGCAGCAAGCACATGCTACATCAATGTATTGGCAAACAAAATCAATCGACCAAACGAGGCCTGTCCTGTCTAATGATGGATGGGAGCATACCATTTCAGACATTTGCGGCATTCATAACTACCGCAGTGCAAAAGAGATCGAGCAGGCTTATAAGGATGTGGAAACGGCTATCACTGCCACACCTGCAAATCGAGTTATTTATGCACAAGGATTTTCCTACCGGGGCGAGCCCATTTTAATCACGGAATTTGGCGGGATTGCCTACAAAGCGGATCAAACGGAGGGATGGGGATATTCCGCCGTCAAGTCTGGCGAGGAATTGGTGGAAGAATATCGGAAAGTAACAGAGGCTGTCATAAAAAGCCCTGTTGTCCAAGGATTTTGTTACACTCAACTGACAGATGTAGAGCAAGAAATAAACGGATTATTAACATATGATCGCACTCCTAAATGTGAGCTGGACAAGATAAGAGAAATCAACAGCCAAAGGTAAATCTACGCTTAAGGAATCTGGTGTTATTTCCTGCATGCTGGCCGATCAGGAAAAGGTTCAAAGTGAAAAGAAAAAACAGCTGCCATTTCAATAATTGGCAGCTGTTTCTGTTCCCCTGGATGTAAATAATTCTGCCAGGATTAGGGCTACGGCTCCCATTGAAGTCGCATCCGAGCCGAATTTTGATATTATAATGTCGGTCTGCTTTGCGGCCTCTGTGAGTGCCCGCTGGTTTATCGTCTGTATCAAGCTGTGCAGCAAAAGGTCTCCTGCATTTGATACTCCTCCGCCAAGAATGATTCTTTTTGGATTTATCGTATGGATTAGATTTGTAAGTCCTACTCCAAGGTAACGTCCCGCTTGTTCCAGAGCAGCTTTGGATAATTCGTCACCATCCAGGGCAGCACGATGAATCAATCCCCCTGTAATAAGTTCAAGATTATTTCCTGTCATTTCAGAAAGCTTGCTTGGATGTCCAAGGCGGATTTCTTTTTTTACGGTGTCAACCAGCGCTGGCCCTGAAGCAAATGTCTGCAGACAGCCATAATTTCCACAAGTGCATTGAGGCCCGTTGATGTCTATAACCATATGGCCGATTTCACCAGAAATGTAATTGTTGCCATGAAATAGCTTTCGGTTGATGATGATTCCTGCCCCTATACCGTAGCCTACATTGATACAAACAAAGCTGTCCACTCCTGCACCATTCCCAAACCATAATTCCCCGAGGCTCATTGCCCTTGCGTCATTTTCCAGTTTAACAATCATATTGAACTGTTTTTCTAGTACTTCCTTAATCGGGATATTATGAAGGTTTAAATTAGGCGCGAATATTGAAACTCCGCTTTTAACATCTACAATTCCGTGCATGCCAATGCCGATGCCCACTATCTTTTCTTCATCCACTTCTTCGTTTTCCAGTAACAGGCTGATGGATTCAATGATCAACGCAAGCAGTGTTTCATTCGTAATATCTTTTGGAATAGGTAGAGCATTCCTTTTAATGATTTTTCCCATGATACTTGTAAGAATGAGTTTTATATCATGCGAGCCGATATCAACCCCGATTACATGGAACATCTCGCCATTCAGGGTAAGCAGTGTAGGCTTTCGTCCACCGCTTGATTCCCCAAGGTTCCTTTCGATGACAATTTCCGCTCTCAACAATTCTTTCACAAGATTGCTTACTGTGGGTGGCGTAAGATTCGTTAACTTCGCTATATCCGCCCTTGAAATAGGCCCCTTTTCACGAATCAAATTCAATATTAAGGATCGATTGATCGATTTCATCAATTGAAAGCTGCCTGTCATCAGTTGATTGCCCATTGTTATTCCTCCTGCTGGAAGTAACTTAATTAAATTTAATTATAAACTAAATAACGAAACGATAAAACCGCGTTTTATGCGGTATGCTTTCTCACTGGCGTTACGGAGGAGAGGTTTTGTAGTCCCAGCTTTGTGACATTTTCTGGTACAAAAAAACAAAATTTACCTGTTTCAATCGGCTGACTTTCATAAATGCTAATATTGGGAGGTGGCTATGATGCGCTATACAAATCAAACAGAGTACGGGAATCTGGACAAGAGAAACGATCTCACTGGCCCGGGGGAAAGGAACAGGCGAGGCTATCCTAAAATACCCCACGATGTTTCTATCGAGCAGAAGAACTCCTCTCAGAACAAGTCAAAATGAGGTATCCCGAAAGGGAAAAGCAATGGGGCGGCTCACCCCATTGCTCCTCGAACATCATAAAGATTCAGATCTATATCCAACTGGCATCCCAGGGCAAGCTTTGCCATCTGCAAGCCAATATAGGGGCCCATTGTTAAGCCGGAAGCCCCCAGTCCATTTGCAACAATGATGCCATCCCAATCTGGAATTGTACCCATAACCGGAAGAAAGCCGGGGGTAAATGGGCGGAAGCCTACACGCGCCTCGATAAATGTGCTGTCTGCCAGGCCTGGAGCAATGCCAAGGCCTTTATTAAGTACTTCCTGCATGCCGCTGGCTGTCGCACGAATATCGTAACCATCCACTTCGTTTTCATGGGTAGCCCCGATTACGATCCGCTGATCCGTAAATGCCAAAAGATATTGGTCAGTAGGAGGCATGACAACAGGCCAAATGCTTGTATCTGCTTCGTCGGGAATCTGTAAATGAACGATTTGCGCCTTTTGGAAGCTTACTTGGAAATGTATGCCCAGTGGCTCGAGGAGTTCGTTTGCCCAGGCACCTGCACAAACCACGACCTGGTCGGCTTTAATAATTTTGTCTCCTACAGCTACCCCGTTAACTCGCTTCGCATCATAGTGAAGGCTGGCATCTCCGTAAATTAAAGTCGCTCCGTTTCTTACAGCGGACCTCAATAAACAATCCCTCAAAGCACGTCCATCCACCCGTGCAGCGCCACTTATATGAATGGAATGGTATCCTTCTGCCAAAGGAGGGAATAAGTCTCTCGTTTTTCTGTCATCCAGTTTGGATATTTGGCCTATTTCAGGAGCAAGGTCCTTGCGAGCTTCAGCACGTTCTTGCATTTTATCAATTTTATCCAGATCATTATGAATGCTGATTGCACCAACCTGGCCGTAACCGGTTTCCGTTTCTCCTTCCCGCTCAAGTTCAGCTATCAAAGCAGGATAAAATCGTGCTCCTTCTTTGGCCAGATGATACCATGCCTGATTTCTCCGCTGCGACAGCCAGGGGCATATAATGCCAGCTGCTGCATCTGTTGCCTGTCCTTGATCTTTGCGGTCCACAATGACTACTTCGGCGCCCATCTTTGCCAGTTGGTAAGCCGTGGAAGCCCCAAGAATACCCGCGCCAATTACGATAATCTTTTTCATGTACGTGACCCTTTCAACATTTCTTATTACCTTATTATAACTTGAACAAGGAGGTTATAAATGCAAACAGAATAAAATATATAAGAACAGCGGTCTTTGGAAAAGGCACCATTACATTTTGCTCGTGTTAATAATTTTAAATGAGAAGGGGGAGGGATGATGGGCGTTGAGCTGAGACCAGTAACAAGGGAAAATTGGCAGGAAGCGATGGAAATGCGGGTTAACAAAGAACAAAAGAAGTTTGTCCCGGAGGTTGTAGTCTCCTTGGCTAAAATTTACATCAAGCCGGATGGGGATCATGTTACCTATATTCCATATGCCATTTATGACAATGAACAAATGGTTGGCTTTATCATGCATGCATACGAAAGCAACACTACAAATATGTACTGGATAAACGGCTTCCTGATTGATGTGAGATACCAGGGTAAAGGTTACGGCAGGAAGGCTCTAATGCAAATGGTTAACTTGATTACAAGCACATTCCCGAAATGTGAGGAAATCCGGCTAACAGTTCACAAAGAGAATCGTGTTGCTTCAAAGATGTACCTAAGCTTGGGTTTTATTTCATTGGAAGAAGATCTTGGGGAAGAAAGTGTTTTAACTTTGAGAGTCAAATAAGAAAATACATGAAAAGACCGTGTGGCAGTACACGGTCTTTTTCATGGCAGCAGTTGTCACCTTTTTCTTCTGTAAAACAGGCGCTTTGGCAATCTGAAGTTTCTTCTTCTAATTTTGGTCCGGGGTTCCTTCTCGTTAAAGTATCTGACTATTATAAAAATAATATAAGCAACCAAGGCAATGTAAAAGAATTCCGGTACATTTTCAAAGCGGGACCTGGCAACAAGATAAAACATATAGAATAGAAACAAGGTTATGAGGACGCTGTGTTTTGGCAGTCCAAATTTTTTGAAGCTGGGAATCTTTATGGTGCTTACCATGAAAAAGCAAAGGGCATAGAATAGCAGGATGAATAGCCAGAGCGTGATGCTGGCATGAAATAGCGTAAGAAACGTAACAATCCCTCCGGCCAGTGTGATCGGGATCCCTTTAAAATGCTTGAGCGACTCGGCTTGTGATGTAATATTGAAGCGTGCCAGGCGGTAAGCGCCAAACAATGGGAATAACCCGGCAGCATATATGCCGTACATATCAAAATCAATGAAATAAGTATAAGCAACAAGGAATGCAGGAGCCACCCCAAAAGAAACTATATCAGCAAGGGAATCGAGCTCCATCCCAATTCTGCTAGAGACGCCAAGGATCCGGGCAACCCTTCCGTCAACCACATCCAACATGATTGCAATAAATATCAGAATCGTGGCGTTTCTTAAATCTCCATTAATCACATATGATATCGATAAAAAACCGCAAAATAAATTTCCAAATGTGAATAAATTGGGTATATGCCTTTTCATATTACACGTCCCTTTAGAATCGAAATTGGTGTAGTAAGTATATCTTGTGTTTATATACCCTGTTTATTTTATCATAGGCATTAAAATGTTGCCCGTTTACAATATGTATATTCTGTTGCCCGCTTTCCGGCTCTTTGTCCTGTGTCACGGTCTGTCTATTATATACGTTTCCTGATTATAAATTGTTTCAACGCCTAAAAACTTTTTTTATTTCACATGAAACATTTTCAGTCAAACTACCCTAAAATAAGCTGTCTCGTATGGGCAGTCTTATTTTTTTGGCTTTGAAAAAAAGCAACTGTCTCTTTTGGCAGAATTACATGTAAGCCTGTTCCTTCAATGAAAGTGTTGTTTACAGCCCGTATACTTTTTTGACGCTTCATCATATTTCGTCCGCGCTGATCCATCTTTGTGTCCTTCATTGACATCATGAAAGATCACTTTGCCAGCTCCATCATGGCTTTGTAACCTTTATTGTCCCGATGAAGATTATTTGTCCAGCTCCGGGCCGGCTTTGTGACCTTCAGTACCTTAAGAAGGTAAACACTATTACTTGGGCGCCATGCTAAGAACCCGGTCTGAAATATGTAGTCTGTAATCTTCAGGTTTGTTACGTATATAAAGAAGAAAATCCAAAAAGGGACATAAAACTATTAAAAAAATTTCTCGAATGTAGAGGAATTTTCTTTCGTATGTCGAAATACCTCTACATTAACTGATAAAGGGGTTTTGTTACATGACAGGTTCCAATCTGCAGGAGTTAAAAAACTATGCAAAGGAATTGCTTCCATCTGCAATCGACACGTTAAAGGAGTACTTGCGTTTTCCGACTATTTCGGCACAGGGGACTGCTATCCCTGAAACGGTACAATATGTAGAAAAGATGATTTCAGAGGCGGGAGGGCACTCCACCGTCCTTGATGATCTGGGCGGGAATCCTGTTGTCTATGGTTTTTTTGCTGCCGGACCAAAGGGTGATTCATCGAAGACATTGCTGTTCTACAATCACTATGATGTACAGCCGCCTGAACCATTGGATGAATGGAATTCAGAGCCTTTTAATCCATCTGTCATTGACGGGAAGCTTTTTGCAAGAGGGGTTGCGGATAATAAAGGAGACCTCGTGGCAAGGCTTACAGCAATAAACGTGCTGAAGCAAGCGGAAGGCGGTCTTCCTTGCAATATTAAGTTTTTGATTGAAGGCGAAGAAGAAATAGGAAGCCCAAATCTTGCTCCTTATTTGAAAAAGTATAAAGAACTTTTCCAGGCCGATGCCTGCATCTGGGAATTTGGCGGAAAAGACGAGGAAGAAAGGATCAGCATGGTGGCGGGAATAAAGGGAATGGCTTATTTAGAGCTTACCTGTGTGGGAGCGGATATCGACATGCATTCCTCTGTGGGAGCATATGTAGACAATGCTGCATGGAGGCTTGTCCAGGCCCTTGCCACAATGAAAAATCAGGATAACGAGATATTAGTGGAAGGTTTCTACGATGGAATTCAGGAGCCGAAGGAATCTGAGAAGCAGGCTGTAAAAGCACTGCCTTTCAGCGAAGAGGCAGTGTCGAGAATCTATGGCCTTAAGCGCCCGCTGATTACAGCAGCAAGAGGCTCGGACCCAAGAGACGCCATGGTATTTGAACCAACCATGACAATCTGCGGGCTTGTAAGCGGCTATACAGGACCCGGGGCAAAAACGGTGCTTCCAAAGTCTGCGAGCGCAAAAGTAGATTGCCGCCTGGTACCGGGACAGGATCCAGATCACATCCTTGAGTCGGTGAAAAAACATTTAAAAAAGCATGGCTTTGATGATATTGAAGTCTCCATGGTAAACGGACAAAAAGCATATCGTTCGGATTATAACCATCCATTTGTTGCCCATGTGATGCAAACGGCAAGGGATGTATACGAAAAAGAGGGGATCCTTGCGCCGAATTCTGCTGGAACAGGGCCAATGTATGATTTTGGTGAACAGCTGGAGCTTCCAATTGTAAGTACGGGCGTGGGCTGGGTGGAATCAAAGGCGCATGCTCCAAATGAATCCATTCGCCTTCAGGACTTTGAACAGGGCATTGTTCATATGGCATATATGCTTTCCGGCTTTCCGGCTGCCCTGAAATCTGCAGAGGAAGAAACGAATGCTATTTAAACCGTGTCGCAAAATGAATTTTCCAAACACCCCATTTGCAGTATTGGCTGCAGTGCTCCATGGTGGGATCACGAAATAATTATTAATCCGCCTGTTCTAAAAATCAGGTGCCGGTGTAATACCCCATCCTTATAAATCTAAGGATGGGTGTTTTATATATCAATCCATTCCAATTACGAGAAGGCATATGATCCTTCTAAAAACCAGAATAGGAGGCATAAAGTGGCTGGCTCTTTAGTTATACAATCTGACTTCGGTATTAGCGATGGTGCAGTAAGTGCAATGTATGGCGTGGCCATTTCTGTGGACCCGCTGCTTCGGGTATTCGATCTGACCCATGATATCCCTCCTTACAATATTCGGGAGGCATCCTACCGTCTTATCCAGACCATTTCTTATTGGCCGGAAGGAACCGTTTTTGTCTCCGTAGTAGATCCGGGTGTCGGTTCAGAACGGAGGAGCATTGCGGTAAAAACGGCAGGCAACAGATACGTCATTACTCCTGATAATGGAACGTTGACCCATGTGAATGAAAAGATGGGAATCAGCGAAGTGAGGATAATTGACGAAACTGTAAATAGGCTCCCGAATTCCGGAGAATCCTATACTTTTCACGGAAGAGATATATATGCATACACAGGTGCAAGACTTGCTTCCGGTATTATTTCTTTTGAAGGGATTGGACCTGAAGTTCCTGTAGATTCATTGACTGCACTGCCTCTTCACAAAGCTTGCATTGTCAAGGAGAATGTCATTGGAATGATCGAAGTCCTGGATGTCAGGTTCGGGAATTTATGGACTAATATTCCAAGGACCCTATTTAAGGATTTTGAAGTGAAATACGGCGATACAATCCAAGTCACGATCATGCATGATGCATCAAGGATTTATAAGAATATCATGACGTTTGGCCGTTCATTTGCTGACAGCCGTGTGGGAGAGCCCCTTGTGTATGTCAATTCTCTAGACTGCCTGGGAATTGCAATCAATCAAGGTTCATTTGCGAATGCTTATAAAATTGGAACAGGTACTGCCTGGAAAATCATGATATGCAAGGCTCCTAAAATAGTGTATTAGAGATTCCTGCATGACGGTGAAAATATAAACAATGAAATAGTAAAAAAGTAATGATTTAGGTTGACAAATAATTTGTCGAAATATATTATATTATTTATTGAATTCGAAAAATAACATATGCTTATCAAGAGTGACTGAGGGATCAGGCCCAAAGACGTCCGGCAACCTCCCCGAAAGGGAACGGTGCTACTTCCTGCAGAATCTTGCATTCTGGAAGATAAGTCGATGATAGATTTGGCTTCTTTCTGGATGAAAGAGCCTTTTTTATTGTGTAAAACAGAAACTGGCCGCATATAGCGCAGGCAGCGCATCATCAAGGGGGTGGACTTATGATTGAAATACGATCATTAACAAAAGAGTATAAAACAAAAAAAGGCACTGTCATCGGTGTCGATGATGTCAGCCTTACGATCAAGAGGGGAGAGGTTTATGGAATAGTCGGGTATAGTGGAGCAGGAAAGAGCACCCTGCTGCGCTGCCTGAACCTAATAGAAAGGCCAACCAGCGGCAGTGTCCGTATTAATGATGCTGATTTAACGACATTGTCCGAGAAGGAGCTACGCAAAGCAAGGCAGAAGATCGGGATGATATTCCAGCATTTTTCTCTGGTAAGCTCGAAAACTGTCTTCGAAAATGTGGCTTTTGCTTTAAAGGCTGCGGGACAGACAAGAGAATTCATTCAAAAGCGTGTAGGCGAGCTGCTGGAGCTGGTAGGCCTTGAAGATAAAAAAGACGTTTATCCAGCCCAGTTAAGCGGCGGGCAAAAACAACGGGTCGGGATTGCGAGGGCACTGGCAAATGATCCAACTGTCCTGTTATGTGATGAAGCAACTTCGGCATTGGACCCGACGACCACAAAATCAATTCTTCAGCTGCTGAAAAAGATTAATCATGAGCTCGGTATAACCATTGTTCTGATCACGCATGAAATGGAAGTGGTGAAAGAGTTGTGCCACCGGGTGGCTGTTATGCAGCATGGGAAAGTAATAGAAGAAGCCCCGGTATATACGATATTTTCCAATCCGCAGCAAGAGCTTACGAAACAATTTATCAGCAGTATCCTGCAATTTGATCTTCCTGGGCAGCTGATCACACAGAGCAAAGGGTCAATCATCAAAATCCAGTTTGAAGGCGATAGGGCGGGAGAAGCAGTGATATCCGACACGCTTCAAAAGTTCAAGATAAAAGGCAATATTCTGCATGGAAAGATAGAATATATACAGAACGACCCACTAGGCATTCTTGTGATCGAGATCATTGGGGAACCCGGCGAGACTGCGGCGGCCATTCAATATATCAAGGAACGGACTGGTTCTTTGGAGGTGATAGCAAATGGTTCTTAATACAATTACATCCCTGCTTCCAGACCTTAATAAAGCATTTTTTGAAACGATTTATATGGTTGCTATTTCGTTGTTCATCGCGGTGCTTTTTGGTCTGCCGATAGGAATCATTTTGTTTATTACTGGAAGAAATCTAATGTTGGAAAATACCCTTTTGCATTCTGTTCTTGGTTTTATCGTAAATATGGTACGTTCGATTCCCTTCATCATTTTAATGGTAGCGCTGATTCCATTGACTAAGCTCATTGCCAGTACTACCATTGGGCCTGCTGCAGCATCTGTTTCGCTTTCAGTAGCAGCGATTCCGTTTTTTGCAAGACTGGTAGAAACATCTTTAAGGGAAATAGATAAGGGCGTTATTGAAGCTGCAGTTGCAGTGGGAGCTTCCAGGTGGATGATCATCAAAGATGTACTGATTCCCGAAGCACGCCCAGGCATTCTTCAGGGCCTGACAATTACGACTATTTCATTGATTGGCTTTTCGGCAATGGCGGGCATTATTGGCGGAGGCGGCATTGGCGACCTCGCTATCCGCTTTGGTTACTATCGATATGATAATACGGTCATGATCGTCACGGTAATCATTCTCATCTGCCTGGTACAAATCATTCAATTAGTTGGAGACAAGCTGTCCCATCTAGTAGACAAGAGGTAGAATTATTGCTATTTGGCATTAATTATAAAAAGCATTACAACAATCGTACATAGCTGTACAACATAGGGGGATAACAATGAAGAAACTAGTATTATTGGCTTTAACACTCGTACTTGCTCTTGGATTAGCTGCATGCGGCAAGGAGAGCAGCTCTGGTTCAGCTTCAAAGGAAAAGAAGGAAATCAAGATTGGGGCAACAAGCGGTCCATACGCTGACATGGTGAAAAAGGCCATTGCGCCACAGCTGGAAAAAGACGGATACAAAGTAGAAATAGTAGAATTCAGTGATTATGTACAGCCTAACATTTCTTTAGGGAATGGATCCATAGATGCTAACCTGTTCCAGCATAAGATTTATATGGAAAACTTTGCGAAAGAAAATAATCTTGAACTATCAGAATTAATCAGCGTTCCTACTGCTCCGATGGGAATCTACTCCAATAAGTTGAAAGATTTAAAGGAAATTAAGAAAGGCACTACTCTTGCTCTGCCCAATGATCCAACAAATATGGCAAGGGCGTTAAAAATTTTGGATGCTGAAGGAATTATCAAGCTTGACCCTGCAGCCAATCCGCTGACTGTTTCAGAAAAGGATGTTAAAGAAAACCCTCATGGAATTCAGTTTAAGCCCCTTGAGGCAGCCCAGCTTCCAAGAGCTGTGGAGAGCGTAGATTTATCAGCAGTTCCCGGAAACTTTGCACTTGCGGCAAAAATGGACCTTCTTGATGCGCTTAAGCTTGAAGAAATGGAGGATGAATATAGAAACCGTGTGGTAATAAATACAAAGGATCTGGATAAGGATTTTGCAAAAGCCATTAAAAAAGCAGTTGAGTCGGATGAGTTTGAAAAGACAATTGACAGCGAATTTAAAGGCTTTGGAAAACCTGAGTGGATGAAGTAAGGTTTTTCATTGGAATGCCGTATCGACTTATTGTCGATATGGCATTTTTTTTGGGATAAAAACATCCTTGGCCACGTATTAAAAATCCGCCAGTTTTAAAAAGCGTACAGAGCCAGCATACATTCGAATTCTTTATCTATCTATCTTTGTTTTTGAGTTAATACTGAGCAAGCAACCAACCCATACAATGCCCCATATTATTTGTGAATTCTAGTAAAGCAGTTCAAGGGATATAATTTAGTACGTTATTTAACGAAAGTTTTTTAATAAACTATTGCATGAAAAAATAGCTTACTGATAATATAAATATATTAGAAAATTTGAATAGTTTAAAAAATAAAAGACGAAGGGGTCGTAAATATGAAGAAGCTCACTGTTATACTGTCAGCGTTTTTGATGATCATGTTGCTGGCGGCATGTGGTTCGGAAGCCGGTAAAGAAGAAAAGGCCAATGGTTCGGCAACTGATTCGGAAGGAGGGGACAAAAAGTCAATACGGGTTGTGACGGATGCTGCCTACGCACCATTTGAATACCTGGAAGGAGATAAAATCGTCGGTTTTGATGTCAACTTCCTGAATGCCGTTGCTAAGGAAGCCGGCTATGAGGTGAAATTGGAGCACGTAGGCTGGGATCCATTGTTCGTTGAGTTAAAAAGCAAACGTGCTGATGCAGGAATCTCCGCAATAACAATAGATGAAGACAGAAAGCAAACGTACGATTTTTCCTCCCCTTATTTTCTATCTATCAACAAAATCCTTGTTCCCGAAGGAAGCGATATTAAAACTGCAGAAGACCTGAAAGGCAAGGTCGTTGCAGTACAAAGCGGCACAACCGGACAGGCGGCAGTTGAAAAGCTTTTAGGCAAAAACAATAAAAATATCAAAAAATTTGAAAACAACAACCTCGCCATTATGGAGCTGATCAGTAAAGGTGCGGACGCTGTTGTTGCTGATAATGCGGTTGTGGAAGAATACGCAAAGAACAATCCGCAGCAAAAGCTTAAGGTGGTAGATGACCCTGATACATTCGATGCAGAGTTTTACGGGATTATGTTCCCGAAGGGCAGTGAGTTGAAAGCGGATTTTGATAAGGCGATTGAGACCATCCTGGATAACGGCACCTATGCAAAAATCTATAAGGAAAGGTTTGGGACAGACCCGGATATTGAAAAGCTAAAGCAAGCAAAGTAATACTTGATAAATTGCGCAGCACCCCATAGTGTTGCGCAATTTTACCTATACGGAGGAATTTAGATGGATTTTCGTTTTGACATTATTATGGATTATGCACCCTATTTGTTACAGGGGACCCTGATTACAATAGGATTATCGCTGGCTGGCATAGTTATTGGAACTATTCTTGGCTTATTTATTGGCTTGGGGAAAATGATGCGCAATAAATATCTCGCCTTTCCTTTTACGGTCTATATCACTATATTCCGGGGTACACCGCTGCTTGTTCAAGTATTATTGATTCACTTTGGAGTAGTGCCATTATTTATAGGGGAAACAAATGCTGTGGCGGCAACTATTATAGCACTGTCGTTAAATGCTGCTGCATATATTGCGGAAATCTTCAGGGCGGGGATTGCGTCGATTGATAAGGGACAGATGGAAGGGGCAAGGTCCCTTGGACTGAGCCATGTGCAGTCGATGAGATATATCATATTGCCGCAGGCTTTTAAACGAATGATTCCTCCGCTGGGAAATGAATTCATCGTACTGCTCAAGGACTCGTCACTTGCTTCAGTGATTGCTGCTCCGGAATTAATGTATTGGGGCCGGGCCATGAGCAGCCAATATTTCAGAACTTGGGAGCCCTATCTTTCCGCTGCAGCGATCTACCTGGTTTTGACCCTGGTCATAAGCATATTATTACATCGTTTAGAAAGAAGGCTGACAACTGAATGATACAAGTCCAATCTTTAAGAAAATCGTTCGGGTCACACGAGGTTCTAAAGGATATCAATGTCAGCATTAAGCCCCAGGAGGTAGTAGTAGTCATTGGCCCGTCAGGATCGGGAAAATCGACCTTCCTGCGCTGCATCAATTTATTGGAATCCATTACCGCCGGCCATATAATGATCGAAGGAAAAGATATTACGGATAAACAAACAGACATAAATAAAATAAGGGCTGAAGTAGGAATGGTGTTTCAGCATTTTAATCTGTTCCCGCATAAAACGGTCCTCGAAAATATCATGCTGGCTCCTTTGAAAGTAAAGAAAGCGGACAAGGATCAGGCCAGGGAAAAGGCATTGCGGCTTTTGAAAAAAGTAGGGCTGGAAGACAAGGCCAATGTATATCCCGACTCCTTATCAGGCGGCCAGAAACAACGCGTAGCGATTGCCAGGGCTCTGGCGATGGAGCCAAAGATCATGCTTTTCGACGAGCCGACATCAGCGCTTGATCCGGAAATGGTTGGAGAAGTTCTGGAAGTAATGAAGGAGCTTGCCAGAGAGGGCATGACAATGGTTGTAGTGACTCATGAAATGGGTTTTGCACGTGAAGTGGGCGAACGAGTCCTGTTCATGGATGGAGGCTATATCGTCGAAGAAAACACACCAAACCTGTTATTCGAGTCACCACAGCAAGAACGGACAAAAGCCTTTCTCAGCAAAGTGTTATAAGGAAGAAAAGAAGCAGGCGTGTGCTGCCTGCTTCTTTTTTTGCTTTATTAGGTTAAAGGAGGACTGACCCTTAAGCTGATTGTTCAGTTTGGGCCGCGCTTTTGCCAAATTGGCTTAGCGATAGGCCGATCGCTGCTCCGGCTACTGCAGGAACAATCCATTCGAGGCCAACCGATGCGAATGGAAGTACTTCTTTAAACGCCTGAACCGGACCAAGGTTAAGTCCAAAGGTTTGAAGTCCGCTGATCGCTGCGAACACCCCTGTAAAAAGGATCGTGCTTCCATAAACGATACGGGAATTCTTGAAGTATCGGTTAAAGAAAGTTAATACAATCAGTACAATCGTTAGCGGGTATGCCGTTACAAGGAACGGAACAGATACCTTAAGAATCTGGGCCAAGCCTAAATTAGAGAGTGTGAATCCGATCAGGGTTACCGCCAGGACCACCATTTTATAGCTGGCACGCGGAATCAAGTTAGAGAAATATTGGCCGCAGGCAGTTGTCAAACCAACCACGGTAGTAAAACATGCAAGAGTGAAGATAAAGCCAAGCAATGTAACTCCACTTTGTCCCAATAGCATTGTAGATGCAGCTGTCAGGATTTCAGTTCCGTTTGTGAAACTGCCTTCCCCGGCCATTTTTCCGCCAATCAAGCCTAGGCTTACATACACAAGAGCAAGTAAGGCACCAGCGATTAGGCCGGCCTTTAAAGTATAGCTCGTCAGTTGTTTTCTCTCCTTAATTCCTCGCTGCTGGATCGCCGTAAGAATGACAATTCCAAAAGCTAATGCAGCCAGTGCATCCATCGTGTTATAGCCTTCAAGGAATCCTTTGGAGAAAGCCCCGGCTTGATATGCTTCGGTTGGTGCCTGAAGCGGCGCATCCAGCTTCAAAAATCCTGCAGCGCACAAAACGACCATTGCCAGTAACAGAGCCGGAGTGATCCAGCGTCCCATGTACTTTTCCATCTTGTTTGGGTTTAAGCTGATAACAAAAACGAGTGCAAAGAATACAACTGTGAATATAAATAAAGCCACTGATACATTCGTTGATTGATGTAAGAATGGTTTGACTCCCATTTCAAAAGCAACATTCGCATTTCTTGGAATGGCTAGGAAAGGTCCGATGCTAAGATAGATAACGACCATGAAAATAGTGCTGAAGACAGGATGAACTCGATTGCCTATGGTCTGGGCGCCGCCTTGTACCATTGAAACAGCAATCAATACGGCGAAGGGAAGCCCGACTCCTGTCAGGATGAAGCCAGCCATCGCGGGCCAATATGAGTTTCCTGATTCCGCACCAAGGAATGGAGGGAAGATCAGGTTACCTGCACCAAAAAACATTGAAAATAACATAAATCCGATAAACAAGGTGTCCATTTTTTTCATTTTGAATCTCTCCCGGTTGTTAAAATAGTGAATCAGAGAAGTTGAACTGCCTGCTACATAAATTGTCGGCCAACAAAAATAAAAAACCCGCCCCTAAAAAGGGACGAGTTTGCGCTCGCGTTACCACCCTAATTCCACGGATAAATTATTATCCTGCGGCTCTCTGCTCAACGTACTATCATACGTGTTCCATGTAACGGGGGAATGGCCGTCAAAGCTTACTGAACTTCGGCTTTGCATCTCAGAGATGATCTTCGGATAAGGACTGAACGCCGGCTTTCACCATATGCTGGCTCTCTTTGGAACAGCGGCCCATCTTACTCTTCTCTTCACTGATTTTTTAATATACAGTTAATTTACCAGACAGAAAATATTATGTCAATATATTTTGATAATTAGTAGAATTCCATATATTACTGTTGAAATTATTACATTATTATTAAATCGGCAGAGAAACATTATATTGATACGATATATCCAAGAGTATGGTTCTCTTTGTAACGAGAAGAGCAATTCCCGCTGTGTTCACTGGGATACATCTGTTATTAAAACTCTGGAAGTTCATCCAAATTGTTTTCCTTGATTCCATCAGGTTCACTGCGCAAAATCTCGCGTCCATATCGATGAAAAACATCTACGTGTGCAATCATGCCGCCTTTTGCTTCCGATAATACCGTTGGGTAATCAAGCTCTCTGCCTGAGCTTGTTCGCACCGCTATGATATTTCCCTCTTCATTCTTCCTGACTGCCACAATCTCATCCTTTTCCGCGTTTAACCGGTCGACGCCATTCATAGGAATGTTCATCTTGCCTGTCTGCAGTCCTTGTTGCCGGTAACGCCCATAGGCATCTTCGAATTGGTCCAAAACGTTGCACCTCCTTTATATGTAACATGGCACGAATGGAATAAAAGAATTCATCGGGTCTGCACTTCCGTACATTTTGACACAAATATTCACCTTTGGATGTATAGTAAAATTTTCCTATCAGGCGTATGATTGGTACTAAGTGGTAAATACTTTGGGGAGTACATAATATGACGGAAAATAATGTGTCGAAAAGGTATGTTGATTTGGATTATATACGAGTGATCGTGACCGTGCTTGTAGTTTTATATCATTGTACGATGTTTGTTAATCCTTTCCCATGGCATATAAAGAACAACGAGCTCGATTCCTCTTATATCCTGGGCTTTGGATTGATGGTAGGCACCTGGTTCATGCCGATTTTCTTTGCCATATCGGGAATCAGTACATTTCATGCGCTTCAAAAAAGAAGCAGCAAAGAGTTTGTTCTGGAGAGGATTGTTCGTTTAGGTCTGCCAATCATTTTTGGTGCGCTCATTCTTGCTCCTCCACAGGTATATATTGAGAGGGTTTCCCATCATCAGTTCAATGGTACGTTCCTTGATTTCTTGCCTCATTACTTTGACGGACTGTATCTAGAAATTGGGGGAACGGGGAATTTCGCTTTCATGGGCTTGCATCTTTGGTATTTGCTTGCACTCCTTACTTTTTCCTTGCTTACATTGCCGTTTATAAAATGGATCGAAAAATCATCATCTTCATCATTCGGTTTTCGGCATTATTTGCTGCTTCCGTTGGTTTTGTTGATTGAAGCCGTTTTTTTGAATGCTGTTAATCTAGGCGGCTGGGGCCTGCTCTTTTACCTTGTCATTTATATGTATGGATATATATATTTTTCTCATCCCTCCTTCAGGGATTTTATAAGGGGAAGAGGAATCATTTTTGGTGCGGCTGCCTTGTTTACTTCTACAGTCTACATTGGCTGGTTCATGAGCGGTGTGCCTTTCCATTCCGGCATATTCTCAGCAGTGTTTACCCTTGTGAAGGTTTTGAATTGCTGGAATTGGCTGCTCTTTATATTTTGGCTGGGAGATAGGTACTTTACTGCTTCAAACATACTTGTTAAGTACGGCAATAAAGCATCATTGCCAATCTATATATTACATCAGCCGGTAATAGTCATTCTTGGATTCCTAATCTATCAAATGCAATGGCCCATTATCGTAAAACTGCTGATTTTATTTGCTGTTACATCTACGTTAGTTATTGCTGTTTATCATTTTATGATCCAGAGAACAGAATTCATGGGCTTGCTTTTTGGTATTCACAACAAACAGGTGAAGGCCTGCAAGGAACCGGCTGTTCTGATCAAGCAGGAAGAGCTTTGACTGGAGGGGTGCAACAGGCTTAGACCCTCTTTTGATAGATAGCTAAAAGCCGTAACTAGTTCGAATCTCATTCATTAATCCTCTCCCAAAATATTTATGCGAGTATCCTATACCGGGATAAGGAAGAAGCATGTCGTAAGCTCGGGCAAATCCTTTGCGCGGATTGGTGGAATCAATATAAGCATTTTCATGTACTTTGGCTATTTAGAGGTTGCAGGATGGCAGGGCTGCAAGATATAGTATGGATAGTAACAATAGGGAGATGATTGTGATTCAACAGAAAAAGGTAGGTTTGCTTGTTGATGTTGAGACAACAGGTCTGGGCCCTTCCAGTGATGAAATTATTGAACTTGCTGTTAAACTGTTTTCATTTGAAGAGGAAACAGGTGAAATATTGGAGATTTTAGAAGAGGACTCGTTTTTAAGAGAGCCGCTTTCTTATTCAGCCAAAAGAAATTATAGCAACGCTTTCCGTATACATGGAATTCCCTACGAAATGGTAGAAGGGAAGAGCTTTTATGATAATGGAGTAAAGTACTTCTTTGATCAGGCTGATGCAGTCCTTGCGCATAATGCTTCTTTTGACAGGAGCTTTCTTTATCAGATGTACCCGGAGGTCAACGATTTGAAGTGGTATTGCACGATGAGGAATGTACCCTGGAAGCAATATGGATTTCCTGACGGCAAGCTGCTTACCTTGCTGAAATCGCATTCGATTACCAACTATCAGAGCCACAGGGCAATGGACGATATTACATATCTGATGGAGCTCCTTAAAAAGTCCAATCCGGAAGGGGAGCTCTACCTGAAGGAAGTAATCTCCTATGGCCACATGAGAAGGTATCAGCCAGCAGCAAAAAAGGAACGCTGGACAAGAAGAAAAGCCTGAGCTGAGCACTTAAAGGGATTAAATTGCATCAGCTATCAGGATCATTTTGTGTAAGAGGGGGGCCAGGGTGTATCTTACAGTAAAAGAGACGGCAGAGTATCTATCTTTGCCGGAAGCATACATTGAAGCCTTGATATTGCAGCGTAAAATCCGGGCGCATCATGATGGCGAACAATATTTGATATATAAGGACCAATTCAATACTCATCTTGAACAAATGGAGAGATACAAAAAAATGATGGATGAGTATAACAGCCAGCCGCTTCCCGAGGACATCGATGTCAAGGATGAGGATTAACAGTGCAGCTCTCTACCTGCATGGTCATGTCCAAAAGTATGGAGGCAGCACTAGTTTTAATTGAAAGGAGGGCGTTAACATGGCGGATAAAAAATTAAGCTTTGCCGAAGCGGTCAAGCAAAAACTTGCTCAAAAGCAGGGCAGCGGAAATGGCAAGCAAGATAATGGGCTGGTCAGAAAGACACAGCCGTTAAAGAATCAAATGACAAAGAAACCTAGCAATACCCGAAGGAAGATGGGGGTGTAAATCGCATCTCATCCATATAAACCAGCCAGCTATATGCAGGATTCTGACTATCCGGAATGATGTATGGCTGGCTTTTTTTGTGTTTGAAAAATTCCAAAAAAGGGAAAAAATCCGAAGGTGCTTCTGACCTGTAAATATCACAAAACTGAAATCTCTGTGAAATAAAGTTTTGGTAGAATAATAAGTTAGAGGTTATATATTTTTTCATGAATAGAGAGTATGGAACTCTCTTTCCGTATACATATTACTTTCAAATTGTATTTTGGAGGAAGGCAAATGGTGAGCGATAATCTGTTGATCAATAAGAAGTTTTATGAAACCTTGATTCAGGAAGAAGAAGTCAAGCATCCTATACAAATCCTGGGCGAAGCCTTCTTGGAAGAGCAAAAGAATGATATACCGAAATTATCGGAAATTCGATATGCACAGGGAGAAGTTTATTTCCATTATAAGGACTATGAAGCCGCCATATTTAAATGGGGCAGCATAGAAGGAGAACTGGAGCCCTGGGCGAAAAAAGGGAGTGCAGATGCCTACTATGAACTGGGTCTTTCGTCGACAGCAGAAGAAATTTATAAAACCATCATCAGTGACAATCTTGTATTGAAAGCCGAAACAGCCTTGCAGCTTTTTGCTTTATATCTGGAAGAGCAGCGATTCGATCTGGCTTCACGGACAATCAAGGATGTCGTATCATTCAATCCGGATTATGAGAATGTGACTGATGTGGCGAGAGCTTATTTCGAAGAAAGACACGATTGGAGAAGCGCGATAGACTTGGCCATTCAGGAAGGCATCCGGACGGGATCTGTTCATTGGTTCGACATTTTACAGAGTTATGTGGACAACGGACATACTGATTCCCTGCTGCCGGGATATTTTGCGCCTGCCTTTGAACCTTTATTTAACGCAGATCAGGTCAAATTCGAAAGGCTTGTACTGTCTCTTTGGAATATTTATAAGGGTAAGGAATGTTACTTTTCTTGGCTTGAGACTGTCAACAGTTTCTTTCGCAATACGGAGATAGAATCTTTCTATACCTGGCCGGGGTTATCGGCTGCCTATAAGGATACCTTTCTGGAACTGATAGACGGCAGGTTCTATATTAAAGAGATAGAACATATCATCCCTATCACGCTGGAAAACTGGCTGAAGCTTGCTGATGCGGATTATTCATTATTTGCCGCTGCTGCTGTACTATCATGGGCGGAGATCTTCCCGGATAGCATTAACTCTCTTGTAATCAATGATGCTGAAGTCAAATTGGTTAACTCCAGAAATACTCATCAGAGACTGGAGGAAAGCATTGGCCTTTATGACACAGCTATAAACTGGGGAGAAAAGATGGATCTCCAAACAAGTGAAAAAATGCGTTATTTGGCCAATGAACTGCTGCAGCTACACACAAGAACAATACTGATAGCAGGCACAGATGGAATCGGCAAATCTTCCTTTATCAACATGCTGGCTGGTGAGGAAGTGATCAGAGAGGGTGTGACTGCTTTCGTCAAAATCAAAAATGGTGAACAGCCTTCCATTCACGAGATTACTTCAAGTGATGTCACGCTGCTTCCAGACCTGGAAAGTATGTCCTTGCATCGCTCCCAGAGAGATTCCCTGTTCGAGATTGTTTTTCCATCCAGCTTTCTGGAGCAAAATAGACTTGCTTTCACAGATTCACCGGGCTTGAACAGTAATTTCCCGGCCAGTGAATTATTCCATCACCTTCATGCTTCTGATGGAGTCTTATTCATTTTAGATGCACAGACGCCGTTTACAGACCGCGAACGTGATATCCTGCTTGAAATGAAAAAACAGGTGCCATATTTGCAAGTTCATTTTATCTTGAATAAAGTGGATAAAATATATAATGAACAGGATGCCTTCCGGATCTTGGAGGATACGCAGGCTAGAATTCATGAGTTTTTCCCGAATGCCGGGGTGCTGGCTTTCTCCGCTGACAGCCCGAGCCTCGATCAGATCAAGGATGCAGCAGCATTTATAGAAGGAAATTTCCATTTTTCGCATGGAGACGAAGAGCGGACTGAGAAAATCCTTTACTTTATCAGACAGACGTTAACTGCATTATTGGAAAGACGTGTCGATATTGAAAAGAATCTGACGGATTCCATCAAGTGGAATGAAGAGATGGTTGTGAAGCTAAATGGAGCCATTAATCAGGTAAGTGACATGGAAAATGAGAAGAGCAAAATCATAACCCAGTCATTCCGGAAGATTAAGGATGAAGTGTCGAAGGACCTTAAAGAAAAAATTCCGGAGCTGCTGAAAGAAACAGCAGAGCTTGTCGATGAAGACAGTGATTTCAAGCGCGTCCATATCGATTTGAACCAGCTCATGAATGAGCGTATCCAGAACTATGTAAACCGTACGGTGCTGCCTGAATTCTACCAGTCGCTTCAGGATTGGATTGCTGAATCAGAGCATGAATTCGGGCAGAGCCAATTCTATCTGCAGGAGATGGGAGACGGCTTCAATACGATGTATGGGGAAGAGAGATTGGATCTGCAATGTGATTTCAAGGTTCTGGACGATTGGAAAAGGGATGCTGACAGGATGACAAGCGGAGTCCATATCGATGATGTTAATATACTGCTTCGCCACACTCCATCCCAATTACTGCTCAAGGGAACGGGCATGCTTTTAGGATCTTTTTCGCAAAACAAAACCGTTCTGATGACCCGTTATAAGAGGTTTTTAGAAACCGAGGATTATAGTGAGGTTGCATCAACGATTACGAAGAAGTTTCTCTCCCAATTTGAGCTCTTTGAAATATCCCTTGACCGGGACGTGGTAATGTTCTTCAGAAATCCAGCCTCGGAGCTGGAGGCAGCAGTGGCCCAATCCCAGCAAGAGATTCAGGACAGTCAGGCTGCCCTCAATAAGATGAGGGAAAAGCCGGAGGTTTATCGCGACCCTATTACTTTATTCGAAGTAAGGCTGCGCCAATATGAGTGGATGCAGCATGCAGGAAAATAACGAATCATATTCATATAGAAACGCAGCCCGCAGGCTGCGTTTTGCTTTGCTATAAAATATCCCCGGGAGGCACAGGCCGGCTTTATAGATTTTGCTTGAAATTTTCGGTTATCCGATTTGTATCATCTTTCGTATCGAGGATGCCCATACTTTCTATGTGGCGCCTTGCTTCGGCATCGCCTAACTCATAGATCATCGAATACAATTTGATAATCGTTTTATCATAATGCTCGTCAGCAGGATCCTTATGATATTCTACGTATGGAACATGAGCCCGAAAATAGGTTTCCAGGTCGGATGAATAGTTTTCAGACAAGTAGCTTTGCAGACGACGCACTTCCTCATCGGTTGCCTGGATTTTAAAGCTTGGATTTTCCTCGGTTCCTGGCGCCTGTATTACGTCCCCTGCTACAAGATCCACATAATAGGTTTTCTTCATGGAATCCATTCAATCATCTCCTAAAGAATGTCATTTAGTATGATTTACCACCATACACATTATGTTAATCTTACAAAATCCCGTTTAATCAACTAAATAAAGACTAAAACCGGCCGGGCAGAGGAAAAAGTAGAATCGGATCATTACGGTTGTACCTAATACCATTTAAAAGGGGTCAGGGGAAATCGACTGGTGTTTTATAATTTGTTATTATGGGTAATTATCCATAAATAGTTAATGAAGCTGTTACACAACGGGGACATTTTACGACGTTTTGAATTTACCTGAGGAAAGTTATCTAGATTTCTATAAAAACGAGCATTATGACCTCCATTTTGTATGTAATGGCTCGTTAACGGAATGGACATTGTCCTTTCTATTTTCCATCCTGCAATTTTATCAGCTTAATTAATAAAGAGGGGAGATTATGACTAACAACTACGATTACTATGAATATGAATTGTTTGCTAATGAACTTAGACGTTTGAATAGGGAATACGAGCAATGCAGCCATAGAGGAGTTAAACAGCAAATATATAAGGACATTCAATTGTTAAAGACTGCCCTTAATTTATATATATAATGTTAGAACGCCTGCGAAAGCAGGCGTTTTCTTGCAGTTGATACCTATTTTGTCACCCAGGATCCATCGTCATCCTTTTTATATTTCTTTTTCACAGCATTCCATGCGACTTTAAACGCAGTTTCTTCTTCCTTATATTCTTCACTCGCTGCGTTGAAAGCTTCTTTGAAGATTTCCTGGGCATGATGCGGTAAATGGTCTTTTACTGCATCAGGGAGTTCATTTAGGGATTCATAAGGCATTTTATCTCCTCCTTTTATATTTTCTATTTCCTGTTACTATTCAGTTTAAACCCATATCCAAAACATCGGCATTCTTCATAGTTCACTTCGCCTGTGGAGTTTCCCCATGTAGAAATGCCAGAATAGAAACAAAAGGCCAACATCCCTGATGCTGGCCTTTCCTCTTCTAATTTTGAAGAATGTACACTATTGCATTGATTTCTTCTTTTTTACAATAAATGCAGAAATGATTAATATTCCAACAATGGCAAGGCAAATGGTAGTGCCAATGACATTATTTTTATTGAGTATAAATGATATAAAGATGATGGCTAGTGAAATTGCTGCAAATAGGCTAGAAAAAGGTGCCCATTTAAGCTGGAATTCTGGTCTTTGCGGGTAATGGCGGCGCAGTTTTATTTGCGCCAGGCAAATGGCAAGCCATAGTAAAATGATTGTGAAGCCAGGAATGGACATCAAATACCCGATGATCTGTCCCGGAGTCAGATAAGCCAGGAATATGCCTCCTGACAAAAATAGCGTCGTCAGCATGATTGCATTGGCTGGAATCCCTGTTTTCGAAGTTCTTGCCAGTGCTTGAGGAGCTTCCTTGCTTTGTGCCAGGCTGAATAATGTGCGGGATGTAGCGTATATTCCCGAGTTTGCAGCTGATAAAACTGCAGTAAGCAATACGAAGTTCATTACATCTGCTGCTCCAGGAATTCCTGTCAAACTAAAGACCTGTACAAAAGGACTATCTTGCTTGGATACAGTATCCCAAGGCATAATGCCGCAAATAATTAATATTGGCAGGACGTAAAAAAGGATTACACGCAAAACGGTTCCTTTTATGATTTTTGGCAAAACCTTCTTCGAATCCTTAGTCTCTGTTATGGCAACTCCAATTAATTCTGCCCCGCCATAGGAGAACATCACGATTAGAAACGCACTGAAAATGCCGCTTGCACCATGAGGGAAAAAGCCTCCATGCGCCGTATAGTTCGATAATAGATTTTCGGATGGACCGGGTATAATGCCAAACAGCATGAGAGCCCCTAGTATTATGAATGAAGTCAGAGCAATTATTTTTATGCCTGCAAACCAAAACTCCATTTCCCCGTAGTATTTTACCTGGCACAGGTTTATACCTACTATCAATGCTCCGCAAAGCAGGCTTAGGAACCAAAGCGGAGAATCAGTGAACCAATATTGCAGAAAGCTTCCGGCCGCTAACAATTCTACAATAATAACAAGAATCCAGTTAATCCAATAAAGCCAGCCGACGATAAAGGAAACTTTAAATCCAAACGCTTTATTTACAAGATGCTGTACATTTAATCCCGGGTATGCCGAAGCCATCTCCCCAAGTGCGGCCATTACGATGAACAGCAGCAGCCCGCCTATCAGATAGGCTATGGCTACGCTGGGTCCAGCCATATTTAGTGTGTCGGAGCTTCCTTTGAATATACCTGTCCCAATCATGCCAGCTAAGGCAATGAACTGAACATGCCGAGGAAGCAATCCTCTTTTTAAGTCATTCTGTTTATTCTGCATGGGGTACCTTCTTTCTATGAGCACTGCTTTACTTTTATGCTTTTTAGCACTAAAGTAACTTTATATCAATATAACATAATTGCGAAGCTTTTAAAACAAAATCTAGGAAACAAATAAATTGGTTATTTTTGAAAACTCATAATATGAGCTTTTCCTGTTATTTTTCTGGATTTTCGGGTAATTAAGTAGTAACCATTACCTAACCAATCTAGAGGAGGAAATTGATATGAATCCCGATTATAAATCCAATGGATTTAACAAAGATCAATATGTAACGTCTATCTTGGAAGGGCTGACAGACAAAGAGGCTTTGAAGACTAAAAGAATTCTTATGCAGGAACATACGGAATATACAAACGGTGCAAATGAAATCATCAAAAAGGTGCAGGCAGCATTACTGGAAAATAAGAGATACGCCGAAATTGACAAAGCTCTGGACGAAAAAGATAAATCGCGTTTTATCGCCTTAACCTCAGAAGGGTGGGAACAGGCATTATAAGCGCAGTTGAAAAATAAGTGAAAACACCTTTTCTGTTCCAAATTTGACGGATGGGTGTTTTTTTCTGGTGTCCCTTAATATGGTGGTCATCCTATTTCAAAACACTCATTAGATAATACTTTGTAATTGCCAGGTATTCCCGGATATATGATTTAAGAAGGGCAGATGCAGGTGTTTTTGCAGGCAGCCCAGATACGTCCAGATTTTCATTTTTTGCAATATGCAATGCGCGATACATGTGAAAATCATTTGTGGCTATAATTCCCTTTGCCGATGGATCAGACAGCAACTCTTTTGAAAATCTGATGTTTTGATATGTATCTGTAGAATTGTCTTCCAGAATAATGCGGGATTCTGCGATACCTTGCTTGACCAATTCAGCTTTAATGGCAGCGGCTTCTGATATGTCTTCCCCGGTCCCTTTGCCTCCCGATGCTATGGCAATCGTCCTTTTATTGTGTTTAAGATATGCTGCAGAAGCATTTATACGATACTGTAAAGCCAAAGAAGGTTCGGCGCCTCTTACTCTCGCTCCCAAAATAATTAAGTACTCCGCACTCTCCGGTGTTTGAACATGTGCATGCTGATAAATCTTCACATGAAGCACTCCTATATACAATGCTCCAAGGATACATATGAAACCAAGAAATATTGGGAATCTATTCAATCTCTTTTTACGCATGCATTTTGGTGAAGTTTCCATGACTAATCCCCCGTTTTTTAAACGATTTTCAGTAAGAATGCCATTCTAAGGATTGCGATTGACAGGGTTAGTATGGCAATTTTGTTCCCTGTCAGCGGACAATCAGGCCAATGTCATACCAAATTATGTTACCATTATAAGACGATTTGCACGATAGGACATTTTTCTCTGTAAAATGTCAAATTTATTTAATTTATTCACCCTGAAAAATTAAGAAAATATGTCAAAAATGTGAAATAGTATTTGACAATTTTGTGAACAAGGGGAATAATGGAAATAAGACAAAGGAGATGAGAGTAATGGAATCCTATGGCAAAATTGTAACTGCTGTTAGCTTTGTAGGTGTTATTATCTTAGCAATCGGGATTGGTCTCTTTTCATTCGGTTTTGTAAGCGATTACAGTAATGTGACGGGTGTTGGAATTGGCACAGTTATGGGTGCGGTATTTATTTTCCTGATGGGCATGTTTTTTGCGGCTACTGGAGAAATGCTTGAGAAAAGATATACAGGAATTAAAGTGGATACAATTAAAGTGAAAAGGGGAGCGCGGTTATAAATGCTCTTTTATGTACTAAAAAAAGGGGTGGTTACTTTTGTAACTACCCCTTTTTGGTACCTTGTCTTATTTGTCTTATACATAACCCCAAATCATACATAGCAGTGTTCCAAAGATAGTGACCAGCGCTACAAACACTCCATAGTAGATGTTTGTATAGATGGCGCCTTTATCTTTTGTTTCACCTGCGTGCATAAATACGATAAGCTGAAGGCCTGCCTGTATAAAAGCCGTGATCAGCAGGACTGTCATGCCTGCTGCAAAAGACATATCCATGTAGTAGACTAGAAGAGCTACAACAGTCAAGATCAGGGAGAATACAAATCCCATCACTTGTTTGGCTGGAAATAGTTCTTTCATTTTTTACATCAATCCTTTCAGGTAGATGAAACTAAAGATGAAGATCCAAACTACGTCAAGGAAGTGCCAGTAAAGAGAGAAAATGAATGATTTATTGGCTGTTTCAGGAGTCAATCCACGCTTTCTTACTTGCAGAAGGATGAACAAGCCCCAGAAAAACCCGAGTGTCACGTGCGCTCCGTGTGTTCCTAATGTAGTAAATAGGATAGCGGTAAACGCACTTGTCTGAATGGTAGCCCCTTCATGAATATAGGTAACGAAATCGTAAATTTCAACACCTAAGAATACGAGTCCCAGAATAAGAGTGATGCCAAAGAAAGCTAACATTGCGTTCTTTCTGCCCAGACGCATGGCATGAATTCCAAGGCCAATGGTGAAACTGCTTGCCAGAAGCACAAATGTCTCGATAAGAACCGGAGCCATTTCGAAAAGCTCCGCTCCGCCCAGACCGCTGCCGGTGCGATCCACCAATGTGAAATATGATGTGAAAAGAGTACCGAACAGCATGATTTCTGCGCCAAGGAAGATCCAGAAACCTAGGATTTTTAAGCGATTTTCTTCAGTACTATATTCAAGTGGGAGCGAGTTATCTATTTTCATTATTTAGCACCTCGCAATTTTGTTTCAGTTTCTTCTATTTCCTCAACAGAAATATAATGGCCGTGATCTTTTTCAAATGAGCGAAGGGCCATGCAAATAAAGAGGCCGATTGTTGTAAGAATCAAAGGAATCCATAAGCTAAATACAAAGGAGAAGCCCCATACAAAGAAGATACAGCCCATGATAAACGGCATTCCGCTGTTATTTGGCATATGGATCTTTTCGTATTTGCCTTTGAAAAGCGCATGGCCTTTCTTCTTGGCATCCCAGAAAGCTTCGATCGATTCAACATGTGGTACGTGGGCAAAGTTATATTCCGGTATCGGAGTATGAGTTGCCCATTCAAGCGTACGTGCATCCCATGGATCTGAACTGATGTCCCGTGAAGCGTAACGGATGCTGTAATAAATATTATAAACGATTACTGCAAATCCGACTGCCATGATAAGTGCCCCGATGAATGAAACCATATTCAATGGACCAAAACCAGTGGACTCAGAATACGTGTACATACGTCGTGCCTGGCCGTCGAGACCTGTAATGTACATTGGCATAAAGGCTAAAATAAAGCCGATAGAAAGCAGCCATGCTGCCCATTTGCCAAGCTTCTCATTTAACATGAAGCCGAACATTTTTGGCCAGTAGTAAGTCAAACCAGCAAGCATAGCGAATACTACACCTGGAATAATAACGTTGTGGAAGTGAGCGACTAAGAACATTGTATTATGGTACTGATAGTCAGCCGCTGACATCGCAAGCATAACGCCGGTAACACCGCCGAGTGTAAATAGCGGGATGAACAATAATGAGTATAGCATTGGCGTTGTAATTTCAATTTTTCCTTTATAAAGCGTAAACAGCCAGTTAAAGATCTTAACCCCTGTTGGTACGGCAATTGCCATTGTTGTAATAGAGAAAATACTGTTAGTCAGTGCTCCCTGGCCCATTGTAAAGAAGTGGTGGGCCCATACCAGGAATGAGTAGGCTGCAATGACAACCATAGAGAATACCATTGATTTGTAGCCGTATAGGTTACGTTTAGCAAAGGTAGAGATAATCTCACTGTAAATACCGAATGCAGGCAAGATCAAGATATAAACTTCAGGGTGACCCCAAACCCAGAATAGGTTGGCCCAAAGCATATCCATACCGCCGTTGTCAGTTGCGAAGAAGTGTGTGCCAAAAAGGCGGTCCATTGTACCCATCGCAAGTGCCACTGTCAATACAGGGAAAGCGAAAACGATGATAACGTTAGCCACAAGGGAAGACCAGGTAAACATTGGCATCTTCATCAAGGTCATGCCAGGTGCTCTCATTTTTAAGATAGTAGTCATAAAGTTGATACCAGTCATTAATGTACCGATACCGGCAATCTGAATAGCAATCATATAATAGTTCGTACCGACTGTTTCACTGAAGTCATTTCCTGCAAGCGGGAAGTAAGAAGTCCAGCCTGCATCAGGAGAACCGCCGATTACGAAAGAAATGTTAAATAGCATAGCTCCCATGAAGAAAAGCCAGAAGCTCAATGCGTTCAAACGAGGGAATGCTACGTCACGTGCTCCAATTTGTAAAGGAACAACAACGTTCATTAATGCCATTATGAATGGCATCGCCATAAACAGGATCATAACAACCCCGTGTGTTGAGAAAATTTCATTATAGTGCTGCGCATCCAGTAGCTTAGCTTCAGGAGTAGCTAGCTGGGCACGAAGCATGATAGCATCGACGCCGCCGCGGAATAACATCAGCAATGCGGAAATTAAGTACATAATACCGATGCGTTTATGGTCAACTGTTGTCAGCCATTCACGCCATAGATAACCCCATTTTTTAAAATAGGTTAACCCTGCGAGTATCGCAATGACAGTAAGGCCGATCGCAACCATCGATGCGTAAATCACAGGACTGGGATGTGGTATGGCAAATCGTTGGAAAAATTCCATACTGTTTGACTCCTTTCGGAAATATATTGCTTCGAAAATAAAACTGGTCTTTAAAAAATTTGAAATATATTAATCGTGGGATTCATGGTCCGCATGTTCTTCGTCGGACTCATGACCCTCATGCTCTTTGTCAGAGTTGCCATGTTTATGACCGCCATTTTCAGCAGTTGGCGGCTTGCTGAATTCCAAATGTGTGCCAGTGTATGTGGATCTGCCAAGATGGCCTGGCTTCAATAGCTCATCAAATTTTTCTTCGGTAAGCGGTGCAGCTGTTTCTTTAACTTCTTTCACCCAGTCTTCAAATTCTGCCGGGGACATCGCTGTTACGTCAAATACATTTTCAGCAGTTCCTTTACCACTGAAGTTGGCATTGCGGCCCATGTATTCTCCTGGAGTATCAGCAGCAAGATGAAGAGTAGTGACCATATCGTTCATTGCGTACTTTTGGCCTCCAAGCTGTGGAATCCAGAAGCTTGTAATCGGTCCGTAAGAGTAAAGCTTGAATTCAATCGGACGGTCTGTAGGAATATACAGGTAGTTAACGGTTTCAATATTCTCTTCCGGATAACTAAAATGCCATTTCCAGTCAGATGACGACGCGTACACTACCAATGGCTCTTTACCTTCATAGCCCTTCGGTGTAGCCTCTACTTCATAATTGGATTTAACTGACATAATGGAAAGGAATGTTACAATTAGAACCGGTATCCCGATACAAAGGGCTTCAACCCATTTGCTTCCTTCGATGTGGGGTGGTTCGTAGTCTTTGCTTTGTTTTGATGCACGGTATTTTATTAACATGAATACCAAAAGTCCGAAAACGACCAGGACAATAAATGACATGATCCAAATCGACATCATAATGTCATCGGCTTGTGTTTTCGCCTGTGGCCCTTTAGGATCCAATACCAACAATGGTTCACAACCAGTTAGCACAGTGGCAATAGTAAAAACTAAAGTTAATAAAGCCCACTTGAGTTTCATAGTTTACCCCTTTCTATTCACTTGGAAATATTAAGATAATTTATTGGACAATTTGTTAATTATTTCACAAGATTAATAAGAACCGTAATCCAATGTTATTATCCTATTAAACTACCCGTACTTATATTAGTACCGCGGGTGCCAAAATACAAACAATATTGCACTATGTCACAAAAAGTTCATTAATTGTCTAGGGGATCGGTGGGAGGGAAGGGTGAATGTGAAACAATTTCTAGTCTTTGGGATTTAATTGACTCTTTTTGAAAAACAGTTTGCTTTAATTATTCTAAGATATTAACAGTTATGTAAAACTTTTGTACCATGACTGTAAGAGGGATTGATAATAGTTTGTGAAAAAGTTAAACGGTTTGTCCCAAAACAAGTTTTCAATCTAAGATTCTTAAAAGAGAAGAATTGTGATGTTAGCAGAAGGAAGATTTACGCGGCAAAGCCGCGTCGTCTGTGAATAATTAGCGTTATTATATAACCAGGCAATTATTCATTACTTCCATTGCTGTTTAACTTGTGCCAAAGCCTTTTGAAAAATCAATTCTTCTGTTTCTTCCTGCCTGGCTATTACATTTGTTTGATAGTTCTTTCCTAAATATTCTACATTAACGGTTACTTGTACCATAGTAAGCTTCCTCTCTTCTAGGTTTCGATATATTCTTTACCTGAAATCAACAACATATAAACCTCTGATTTGTGAAGATGCTGTATTTTTCTTTGCGCCTTTAATAGTCGCTCTTCCAAACGGACTCGAAATATTCCGAATTATTTGGTATTATTTGGTTTGTGGCCTCTAAAAGATAAAAATCAAAAGGCCAATATCAGGTACATCAATATAAGGGGGCATCATATGAAACTGATAGGGAAAATGGCGGGAAGCCTGTTATTGTGGAGTTTAGTGGCATTTGTATTTACGCTGATCGTGCTTCTTCCGCGGGAAAATACTTCACATTATGATAAAGAATATAATTTTATTACAGATACCGGCATCGACTGGGAGACATACAAAGGAAACATTTCTAATTACTGGAGCAGCGTGGCAGAGAACAAAAGCCTTGGAATGACCAAATATGAAGAGCCTGTAGAAAAAGAGATGGTCTATTATGGATGGAATAGCCTGAAGATCTTGGTACCTGCTTTCATATTAAGTGTGGCCGCTGGCATTTCAAAAGGTGTCTTTGATTACAGGCATTCATCCGGGAAACGCAGATTGCTAGGCAGAGGGCTTACTTCATTCGGGCAGTCAATGCCGGAATTCATATCGATCATTTTTCTTCAAACAGCTATCTTTGAGCTATCAAGAAGATTCTTTCCCAAATTTGACATTTACGGGGACGAAAATTGGTATAGCACGATTTTGCCAACCGTTTTCCTTGCTGTTTATCCAGTTTTTGTGATTGCCAGGTATACATCTGAGGCACTGGATGAGGAAAATCGCATGGATTATATCAAGACAGCCAGGTCAAAGGGGATTGGAGAGAAGGCAGTGCTCTGGAAACATGCCTTGCTTAATTGCTTGCCGAAACTGATTCACCACAGCATGCCGATCGTCATGACGCTGCTTTCGGGAATGTTTGTTGTTGAATATTTGTCATTATATAAAGGCATAGGGTACAGAATTATCAAGGCGATCAACATTGATGCCGCGCTGCTTCCGGGGTATGACATGTCGATTGACACGGTAGCGGTCATTGGCTTTAGCCTGCTGTTTATGAGCGTATTGCTGGTGTACCAATGGACCATGCAAATCATTTCTTATTTTCTGCTTCCCGTTAAAGGAGAGGAACAGCTATGATGAAAGGTCTATCGTTTAAGATGGGGTTGGCAGGCGGATTGTTTTTCCTGTTTTTAATTATTTGCGGTCCATTCCTGCCCGGTGTGGATGAACATCTTACAACAAGAAGCTATTATAAATCTTTTTTTAATCTGCCTCCCTACGAACCTTCCAGTGACTTCTGGCTTGGCTCCGACAGGGATGGAAGAGACCTGTACAGCGCCCTGATATTGGGTGCCAGGCATACCCTTCTTACCGTAGTGGGAATAAGCGTTTTAGTGTTCTTATTGGCGTTCCCGTTAGGTATTGGGGCAGCGCATTTACCTTTTGTACGCTGGCTGCTCCGTGGATGGAATTATTTCTTTTCCAGGATTCCACTTATATTTTTTGTCATTTTCATAGCCACGATCCCTTATTTTGTTTTTTCGCCGCATCGTTTCATTTTTTTACTGACATTGATTGTGGCCCTGGAGGTAGGGAAAGTGGCTGAAGTCATGCAGGGGAATGTTTCGGCCATTCAGCGTACTCCCTATTATGAAGCCGCCATTGTATCAGGAACAGGCATTGTCGGGCTTTGTAAGTGGCATTACATCCCTGCTTGCTTTCAGCAATGGCTGTCGCTTTTCTTTTCCCATATTGGCAGCATGCTGTTTTTGATTGGGCAGTTAGGGATATTTAACATCTTTTTATCACATACATTTGTACTTGGATACGGCTACGAAATTGTAAATAACATTCCCGTATGGCCGGTATACTTATCAAATATCATCAACGATATCAAATGGGCACCCTGGATTCCTCTATCCGCTGCATGCATGATGATGGGTGCAATGCTTTCGTTTTTTGCGTTAGGAGAAGGCTTGAGGCAAAGGTCGCTGGCAAGGCAGGAGGAAGGAGATACAGTAAGCCGAAAGGGAGTCATCCGGGTTTTATTGTCACGAGCCTTGATCATAAAAAGAGAAAATATCTAACAAAAACATTCTATTTGGAGTAATGCTTAATCCGCTTGATCCTAGAAATGGTAATGGATAGAAGTGAGCATGAAATCTAAACATGCACATGTGGGAGGTCAGCTAAGAGTGCCACAAGTGGAAGGCCAGCTAAGTGCGCCACGTCCTGTGGCAACGCTGTCAGACCTCACCTCCTACGAGGCCTGGCAACGCTGGCGGACCCCAAATTTTATTTCGAAATAAGTAAATTTTTTGATAACAGGAAAACAGCCTAGGAAAAGGGGGGGCTAATTCGGTGAAGCTTTTATGGAAGCTTGTGGGCAGTTTGCTGTTATGGGTTACAGTAGCAGCAGTCCTCGTTCTTTTGGTACTCTTGCCGAGAGATACCCAGTCACACAGGGACGGTTATAAAGACATCATGAGTTACAAATTTACATGGACAGCATATAAAGAAAATATCGTTAATTATTGGGAGGGGGTAAAAGAACATAAAAGCCTGGGGATCACCCGGTATGAACTCCCTGTAGAAGAAGAGCTCGTCCATTTTGGATGGCGGAGCGCCAAAATTCTCATTCCTGCATTATTCTTAAGCGTTTTAGCCGGTGTTTACAAGGGAATGTTTGACTATCGGAGGCAGACGGGCCTATGGCGGTTCTTTGGCAAGCGGATGACCTGGCTTGGACAGGCCGTTCCAGAATTCATTTTAATTATCTTCATACAGACGATCGTCTTCGAAGCGGGGAAACGAGGTTTTCTTGAAATTGATATTTATGGAGATGAAAAACTTGAAAACCTTTTCCTTCCTATCTTATTCCTTAGTATGTATCCGGCTGCCATAATCGCAAGGTATACAGCAGCAGCCTTAGAGGAAGAGGACAGTCAGGATTATATTAAAACAGCACGGTCAAAGGGTATCGGAGAGAAAGCGGTGCTTTGGCATCATGCGATGCGCAATAGCTGGCCAAAGTTATTGCAGCAAAGCATGCCGATCTTTATGACATTGCTGTCAGGCATGTTCATAGTAGAATTTATGTCGATTTATAACGGTATTGGCTATCGATTAGTGGTAGCGCTTCAACTTAAGGGTGTAATCTCTCCCGGGCAGTCACTGCCGATAGAAACTCCTGCCGTTATTGGTTTTAGCTTACTATTTATGGCATTGCTGCTGATAGTCCAGTGGATTGTTGCAATCCTTGAGTATGTTCTTGTACCTGTAAAGAGGGGGGACGGATCATGACAAGGAATTGGAGCTTAGCTTTTGGGCTAACAGGTGTAGGGCTTTTAGTATTTCTGGCTATATTCGGCCCCTTTTTGCCGGGGATTGATGAGGACCTCGCCACGAGGAGCTATTATAAGTCTTTTTTTAACCTGCCTCCATTGGAGCCTTCTGCAGACTTCTGGCTTGGAACAGACAGGCAAGGCAGAGATCTTCTCAGCGCCCTGGTCATGGGAACAAGGACCACGTTGCTGATGGCAGGGGCGGTGAGTGTTCTGGTGTTCTTGCTGGCTATTCCGCTGGGAATATGGAGTGCTCATTCCTCTTCGGTGAAGTGGATGCTCCAAGGCTGGAATAACTTCTTTTCACGGATTCCATTAATATTTTTTATTATCTTTTTGGTTACAATTCCGTTCTTTGTTTTTTCGGCACACCGTCCATTCTGGATGCTGGCGCTGCTGGTGGTGCTGGAGCTGGGTAAAATTGCGGAAGTTGTTCAGAAAGGCGTAGAGAGAGTACATACACAGACATATTATGAGGCGGCCATCATATCCGGGACCGGTATGGCTGGGCTCTTTAAGTGGCATTATCTCCCCATTAATTTACAACAGTGGATTTCAACATTTTTCACGCATATCGGTACAGTTTTATTTTTATTTGGCCAATTGGGGATATTTAATATTTTTATCGCCCAGAAACTTGTGCAGCTGCCGGGGGCTCCAGGCGGGCCGACTATGTACGCAATCACGAATACGGCTAATATCTGGCCGATATATTTATCAAATATACTTGCAGATATAAAAACTGCACCATGGATCCCCCTTTCGGCTGCAGCGATGATCATTTTCTCCATGATCTCTTTTTTAGCACTGGGAGAAGGAATCCAAAAGCAATCCATGCTGGTGCGTGACGGTCTGGCTAAATCACCCGGGCTGATCGTCAATAAAATCCGTGACAGGATCCATGGCAGGAAAGAAAGCCGAAATCTTAATATCTAATTAAAAAAATGACGGCGCTGTATGCCGTCATTTTTTTATCTGTCAATCACTTTATTCAAGAATTGAAGTGTACGCTTATTTTGAGTATTAATTAAAACCTGTTCAGGGGAACCCGTTTCAACGACAACTCCCTGATCCATAAATATCACTTTATCAGCTACATCCCGGGCGAACTGCATTTCATGGGTGACGATGACCATTGTCATTCCTTCTTTTGCGAGATTCTTAATTACCTTTAAAACATCCCCGACCAATTCTGGATCGAGTGCAGAGGTAGGCTCATCAAAAAGAATAACCTCAGGATCCATAGCCATCGCCCTGGCTATCCCGATTCGCTGCTGCTGCCCGCCTGAAAGCTGATGGGGATACATATCCGCCCGGTCTCTTAAACCTACCTTTTCTAAGAGGGAGAGTGCTTTTTCACGTGATTCCTGTTTCGAGCGTTTTAAGACAATTACTTGCCCCTCCATTATATTTTCCAATGCTGTCAGATGGGGGAAGAGGTTATAATTCTGGAACACCATCCCTGTTTTATGGCGGAAATCAATCACTTTTCCAGCAGGAATTCTTGTGCTGCGGCTAAAACCAAGCTTCTGGTCCCCCAGCGTGATTTCGCCGGCGTCCGGCATCTCAAGCAAATTTAAACAGCGCAAGAGGGTCGTCTTCCCGGAACCAGACGGCCCAATAATGACAGCTGTCTTTCCTTTTTCAATCGCTAAATCGATTCCCTTTAATACTTCAAGTCCTTTAAAATGTTTCTGCAAACCCTTTATTTCTATCACATAGATCCCTCCTTATTTTGCTATACCTTTCTCAAACTTTACCTCGAGTCTGGCCTGTAAATAAGAAAGAACGGTACTGAATATCAAGTAAATAGCTGCAACTTCTATATAGAGCCAAAGCGGTTCATACGTAACGGCAGCTATTTGCTGTCCCTTCTGGAAAAGTTCAGTAACAGTAATGGTTGCTGCCAGGGATGTATCCTTGACAAGACTGATAAAGGAGTTCCCAAGCGGCGGGATGGATACACGCACAGCTTGCGGCATGATAATCCGGCGCATGGCTTGAGCCTTTGTCATTCCTATGGAATAAGCTGCTTCCCATTGCCCCTTGGAAATCGAAAGGATTGCTGCACGGATTATTTCAGAACTGTACGCCCCTTTATTCAAAGTGAAGGCAATAATGGCTGCAGGAAACGGATCTAGTGTAATGCCTACGCTTGGCAAGCCGTAAAACAGGATGAATAATTGCACAAGCAGAGGTGTTCCGCGGAATATCCATACATAGAACCGGGCTACTGCGGATAATGGACGGAAACCTGAAAGTCGCGCCACCGCAGTGAAGAAAGCAAGAATCAGTCCCAAAATAAAAGTTATTAATGTCAGTGGAATGGTGAAATATAAGCCGGCCTTTAGAATAGGAAAAAAGGAATCGCTAAGGATTCCTATAATTCGTTCTGTACGTTCATCAAACATATCTTTTCATTCCCTTATTTCGATACGTCGGTATTAAACCATTTTTTGGATATTTTAAGATACGTACCATCTTCCTTCATATCTGCAAGAGCTTTATTTACATTGTCAACAAGCTCTTTATTGTCTTTGCGGAATAAGAAAGCATTGCTGGTCGCATCTTTTTCTTCGTATACCTTCTTGATTGCCAATTCAGGGCGCTGTTTCACTAAATCAAGATATGAAAGGCTGTCATTTAAAGTTGCATCTACACGCTTGGAAGTAATAAGGTCAATGGATTGGTTAAACCCTTCTACAACTGTGTTTGTTGCACCGTGTTCTTCTGCAATTTTACGATAGTTGCTGTCCAGTGATTGAGCCACTTTCTTGCCCTGTAAATCATCCAGATTCTTAATATCTTTATTGTCTTTATGAACAATCAAAACAGCTTTTGAAACGATATATGGATCTGACATATCATATTTTTCAAGTCGTTCAGGACGGATCGCCACTTCATTGGCTACCATGTCATAACGCTTGGCATCAAGGCCGGCAATCATTCCATCCCATTTTGTTTCCACAAACTTTGGCTTGATATCAAGACGCTTGAATACTTCTTCGGCAATTTCAACATCAAAGCCAGTCAATTTCCCTGATTTATCATGGAAAGTGAATGGGGCATAGGTACCCTCGGTGCCAATTGTGATTTCGCCTTTTTCCTTAATCGTGTCATAGGAGCTTTTGCCTCCCGCAGACTCTTTGTTTCCTTCTTCTTTACTGTTTCCATCATTGCCGCATGCTGCCAGAGCAAGAAGCATCACGATAGAAACCATTGCATATATAAGTTTCTTCATGCAGTAAACCCCCAGTAGTTTTATCGGAATAAATTTTTACAAAGCTTCTAAAGAATATAAAATTGTCGCTAAATTGTCAATGGATTAAGCTCCATATTAGTATTTGTTATTACAAGGAATGTTTATACTGCAATCCCAGCTGTTAAACATGTGTACGGCTCTTATTTTTATGTTGTTTAAACGAATATGAATGAAATATATTTATTAAAGTCGGTTGACAATAAAGGAATCATTCACTATATTTACTTAGGAAAACTAATTATATAAGCTTCGTGATGAGAGGTTCATAGCTTCACCCTCTATAAAAAACTATGGCTTTGATAGTGATGTCTTATCAACCATATCTTTATAGAAGATATGGTTTTTCTATTTTAAAAGCCTGTTAAGCCTCTTTCACCAGCATCAGATCAGGGAGGGATTTACATGTCAGGAAGAAAAGACGAAGAATTGCAGGATATAAGCTTGCTGGGTAATCAAGGAACTAAATACTTATTCGAATACTCACCGGGAATACTAGAGGCTTTTGATAATAAACATCCAAACAGGGATTATTTTGTCAAATTCAATTGCCCGGAATTTACCAGCCTTTGCCCGAAAACAGGCCAGCCTGATTTCGCCACCATATATATCAGCTATATACCTGGAGAAAAAATGGTGGAAAGCAAGTCGTTGAAGCTTTATCTATTCAGCTTCCGCAACCACGGGGATTTCCATGAGGATTGCATGAATATCATTATGAATGATTTGATCGAGCTGATGGATCCCAAATATATCGAGGTATGGGGCAAATTCACGCCAAGGGGAGGAATCTCCATCGATCCATATACAAACTATGGAAGGCCTGGAACGAAGTATGAGAAGATGGCAGAGTACAGGCTTATGAACCACGACCTTTACCCTGAGACGGTTGATAATAGGTAGATTGTAAGCATGCTGCTCTATATTTTAATGCGGCATTTATCGGCCTTATTATCTTACAATATCGCATGCACAGAATAACGGGGGCCTTACACTCCGTTTAAGAAGCTAGCAGGGCCAGCATACACGCTGGCCCTCATATTATTTTCATTTTTACAGCTTTTACCGCTGCTTCCGTCCGGTTGCGGGCATTCAGTTTATGAATGATGGCAGAAACATAATCTCTTACTGTATAGGAGCTTAGATAAAGCCTTGAAGCTGCATCACTGATGGATGCACCTTCGGCCATCAGCTTCATTACTTCAATTTCCCTCGGAGATAATATCGTTTCGTTTACACCGATGTGCTGCATAGCTTCATCCCAAAATCTATTCAAAACTTCTCCTGCATACTGTCCAAACTTAATTAATGCCGTTAAGGTCTGCGTTGAAACCTCGAAGTACTGTCCTTCCCCTTTATCTAATAGAGCGATTCCAATAAGCCTATTTTTTGTCGGTACGAAAATGGGAACCACAATCAATGACTTCAGATTAAATCTATTTATGTATGTCTCCGGCAATGCGTTCATGGCATGGGGAATGTGGATTGGCTTGGAATAATTCAATTGGCTTAAGTACTTTTTCAAAAGAGGAAATTGGTCGATTTCTTCTTTAATATCCAGGATATATTCTCGCTCGATATTACAGCCTGATACACCGACACCTGAATGCTGCCCCGGCGAATAAATAAATAGTGCACATCTGTTGAACGGGAGATAGTCGACAAGGCCATCGGTAATCAGCTGAATCGCTTCAGCTGCTGTATCTGAGCGAACCAGGCTTTGCAGGAACAACAGGGCTGAATCCTTCCATACTACTTCGTTCTCAAGATGCTTCAGCTTCATATGCCGCAAATAGCTTTTCTTCAATAGCTCCTTGTTTTCCTCACTGATGAAGGAGTGGGCATGCTTGGTGCACAGCAAAATATATTCATTTACAAAAGGGATTGTCAGTATTTGTTCGTGACCGCTTCCCGGATTAAGGAGCCTTATTAATATAGTCTGCAAATCAGAAACACTTTTCGCTTCGATACCTTCACAAACCTGTATAAATTGGTTATGGGTCTTAGATTCAGGAGAACACACCACTTTGTTGATTTTCAGATTGTTTTCCTCCATTGTGATTGAGGCGATCCATTTCGCAGGTATAGCATTCATGGAAATGACCATATTCAGCCATTTTTCAGTCTGGTCTTCCATTTTCCTGACCATCAGTATTTGATCGATCAATCTGGTAAAAAAGGCTTGTACCGCCTGCCTATCAAGAAAAGAGATATGTGAGCTGTTCATTAAAATTTTTTGGAACAAGCTTTCGACGATCGATAATAAGAAAATCGCATCTGTATCTTCAAATTTTTGGTATCTATTATTCCATTCAGCAAAAAGGGAAGAGCAGAATTGCTTAGGAGGATGATCCGGATTATTAAACAGGATTGTCAGGGAATGTTGAATCATATCATCAAACTCATGTACCAGCGGTGTCTGTTTTTTAATCAGATGTGCTTTTGTATGGTTCCAGTGTTTCAAGAATAAATTTGAATGCGCTTTCATGATTGAAATGCCTCTGCAAACAAGTTGATCCATTTTGTGTTCCATCTGGTTTTCCTCCGGTTTATTGTTAATAGTCACACGCTACAAACATCATGACTCTCATGGTTATAACATAATACGTTGCAAAGTTGCCGTATATGGAGGTAGTTGAAAATTACCCGACATTTGTCGGGTGCCAAACCTCATTTAGCGACATATTACGTGATTGAGGAATTAACGACGCGGATATATGGTTAAAGAAATATTTTTTATATTTTGCAAAATATGGAGGTGCCATATGATTCAGCAAGCGCAGCAAGTGAAAAAAGCAAGGGGGATGAATAAAAAAGCATTTTGGACATCAATGGCTTCGGGTTTTCTTCTTCTGGGCCTGTTACTGGTTTCTTTCGGGATTACGGGCGTTGCATACGCAGTCCCTATAGCTGGGGTAGGTGACTTTTACGTAGAATTCGATAAGCTGGAGGGTTCAGGCTATAAATTTTATCCTAAGCTGGGCGAGACCAGCGCCGAGGATTCAGCGCCACAAGGAACAAATTTAATCGAAAAACTGACTATTACCAATCTGCAATTATATAAAGATTTTAAAGCCGGAGACGGTTGGATCAGAGTGAAAATTACAGCATCAAAGCCAGTTCAAATATCAGGGCTCCAGCATGATGCGGGATTAATTGAGGCGAATGCAAAGTTCTCAAACCTTGCGCTGGCAGAAAAGCACAGCGACGATTGGCAGAAACAATTCCAGCAGACATCCTCTACCATCATACTCGAAAATGCAAAGCTCAAAACTCATTATCTCTTCCAGGAAACCATTAACATGGCTGGCATGAAACTGACAGTAGAGAGAATTAAAAAGTAAAATCTGTGAGGTGTTATGCATGAAGCAATGGAGAAAATCTCGCCCATTTTGGGGAGCGCTCGTTACGATTATCAGCGGTTTTATGATTCTATGGGTCCCCTTTAATTTATACTTAAGTACGTTTTTGCCAGGCTCTGTTGCAATGATCGGGTTGTTATTCGGCGGCTTAATCATCTTGCTGGGAGTGCTGTCTGCGTTCTTTCCATTTTCCTCAAAAATTCTGGGGATATTAACCATCTTCTTGTCTGTCTTATCAGTGATAGGAGCTCTAGGAGGATTTCTGTTCGGCACGATTTTCGGAATCGTGGGAGGATCGTTGCTGATTGCCTGGAAATCGGTAATAGATGAAACTCCGCCTCATATTAATTCTGATATTACGGAACAGCCAGCGAAGATAGGATAAGGGAGACTTGGTACTATGTTGAAAATCCCCAGGGGAAACATATTCATTGTAATGCTTAGCATTCAGATTTTCCTGATTTCATTTCCGTTTGGGCATGCGGGTTTTGCTCAAAATACTGACATGGAAGGGTTTATTATTGAAGCAGACCGTGTCATTGGGGAAGATATGACAGCATCATTGGTTTATACAGAAACATCGAAAAAGGATAAATCACCTATGCTTCGCTTCCGATATAAGCAGGCTACGATTTATGGAATGAGACTCACTAAGCAGTTTAGCAGCCCGAATGGCGTTGTCAGTCTGACCATGCATGCACAGGGACCGGTAACGATGTCGGGCATGACGGTCGATGCAAGTGCCATTTCCTTTAAAGGAGCTTGTATTCACGCCGCAAAAACAGTACCCCAGGCCGGACTTAATCATGTGACAATGATGGTTCACTATATGCATGCGGACTCGAGCAATCTCGAACAGTTGAAAATGCAGACAGTTTCTGGAGAAGTGGGACCGAATAGCCTGCCGCCGGCAAAAATTATTCAAGACCTGGCTCTTCTTCCGGCAAGCCAGATTCGGGACGAAATCAATAAGATTATGGAAGGCAAGCTGCCATTAACCTGCTCTGATGAAACAGCAAAGATAAAAGATAATCTCCTTAATGTGGGTGGAATTCCGGGAATCGGAAAAAACCCGCTGGTTAAGATTTTTGATAAGTTTGCGGGTAACACATCCCCTTTGGATGGTACTGTAGAAAGTGCAACCGGACCATTAGACAGCATAGCCAACCCATTAACGGAGCCGCTAACAAGTGAATTGCAGCCCGTACTGGATACATTAAAACCTGTTACACACGTGCTGAAGCCGGTCACAGACAGGCTTAAACCGGCAACAGGCGAGCTAAAGCCGATAACGGACCAGCTCAAACCAGTGACAGATCAGCTAAAGCCGGTAACTGACCAGCTGAAACCAGTGACAGATAAGCTTCATCCGATTACAGGCAAACTTCAGCCAGTAAGAGATACACTGAAGACTGTTAAAGATCAGGCTAAGCCTCTTACAGAAAAGGTGAAAAAAACAGCGGATAATGCTAAATCAGTGGAAAAAAAGGTTGAAGCAGCTGTTAAGCCTGCAGAAAAAACAATAGTGAGTGCGGTCGAGGAAACAACAAGCGCTATAGTTAAAACAGGGGAAAAGAAAAAAACAGTGAAGGACGACGACGCCTGTACAAGGTTTCAGGAAGCGGATGAAACAGTTACAAAAGAAGTAGCGAGCGAATTGATGGAAAAGGCGTTAAAGGAAAATAAACCATTAACGGATGTCTGCGGGAGCAATAAAGCAGTACAGGAAAAATTAGATAGTTTTGGGAAGGAGCTTATACAAGAATTAGGATTAAACAAATTGCTGGTCAACGTTCTAAACCCGCCTAGCCAGGAAGAGAAACTAACAGCTATCATAGATAACCTGGAGAAAAAACAGGATGGAGCGCTGCTTCCATTAAAATAACACGATGGAGAGAAGAGGTATTCTTCTCTTTTTTCTGTAAATGACCTGCTTTATGTCACTTGACTGAGAAATCTGTTTTTTATGTGAATATTGTCGAATTATTTCCCGAAAAATAATAAATGCTATCAGGCAATGTTTGGATAGTTTCATTTCGTGGTTCTGAGATTTGAAATATAATAAGCTGAGCATAGTCGAATTGCCGCATCTCGGCTATCTGTGCCTTGCAAACAGTTATATGGAAAGACAAATTTCATTTAAATGATACTTTAGCTCCGTAAAATCTTTACGGGGTTTTTGCTGTTTTATGAACAAGGGGGGAAATTCAGGTGGTAATTACAATTTTAAACAGGAAATAGACTGGTTTCTCTGTCAATTCCGGCAGAGATGAAAACAGAATATTCGAACATCATACAAATTCATAAATATTCGACAAATTTTGCCGTTATATACAATACATAAAACTATGGCAGGGATGGAGAAGAAATGAACAGAAGAATATTGTTTTTGCTAATGTCAGCATTATTGCTGGCGGCAAATGGATGTTCCATGAGCCAAAAAGCTAAAGAAGCCAACAAAGACAGGGTGAAAATCGGCATTATGCTTTCCGATGCGGGTTTGGGAGACCAATCATTTTCTGATGCAGGTTTTGCAGGTCTGGAAAAAGCGCGTGAGGAATTAAATATCGCATTTGATTATAGAGAGCTGGAAGAAAGCAAGTCTTATGAAAATGGATTGGAAGCTCTTGTTAAGGAGCGCAACGATTTAGTGATTGGGCTTGGATTCTCGATGCAGGAAGCGATAGAAAAAACGGCAAAGAAGTATCCTGAACAACAATTCTTGCTCATAGATTCCACTTCAAAATTACCAAATGTGCATTCTATAACATTTAAAGAGGAAGAGGGCTCATATTTAATAGGAGCGATAGCGGGAATGAATACCAAGAGTAATATTGTTGGCTTCATCGGCGGAGTCGATGTGCAGCTGATCAGGAAATTCGAAAAAGGGTTCATCGAGGGAGTAAAAGGGGTCAATCCAAAGGCTAAAGTTGTATCCCGATTTGCTGGAAGTTTTGGTGACGACAAACTGGGAGCTGAATTGGCCCGTAAGATGATTAAAGAGGGAGCGGACCATATTTATCCTGCGGCCGGTTTTACTGGAGTCGGCGTACTGCTGGAATCGCAGCGTGCCGGAATATATTCATTCGGCGTGGATTCTGATCAATTTTATCTTGCTGAAAAGGCAGTTGTCACATCTATGATGAAACAAGTGGATGTTGCTATATATAATGCAGTGAAAGAAGTAGTCAACAAGAAGGAATTGACACAAAAGAATTCCCAATTAGGTATTAAAGAGGATGGTGTCGGCCTTGCTCCTATCCGGGTCATCAGTTTAACACCCGAACAGGAAGACAAATTGAATGATTTAAAGGAAAAACTTTCTGACGGATCCATTACAGTTTTACCTAATTAGGGAGGAACCACCATATGAAACTCGGTCAAAAAATCTTAATCATTTCCATATTGCCATTACTGCTTTCAGTCGTAATTATTGGATACAATATTTTAGGTCTCAAGTCATTAAAGTCATCGACTCAGGAAATCGTCAAGAGTTTAATACAAGTAGAAGAATTGAATAGTACGGCGAAAAGCACACAGAAGTCCCTTAGTGCCTATTCATCAAATATCACGGCCGGAAATACAAACGATGTCAATAGCGATCTAAAAAGGCTGCAATCCATATTCAGCCAATTAAACAGCAGGCTGGCCGATAAAGAGCAGCTGCAATTGGCCAATAGAATAGCCGGAAAAATTTCTGCTTTGAAGCAGGAGTCCCTGGCGGCCGTCGAAACAGGGAACCAGGCAGAAATTAAAAGGCAGTCCCTGCGTACAAAAGGGGCCATGAACGATATTTATGAATTAAAAAGAATGATTAATGACGAATATGATGAAATGCAGGCAGGCTTGCAAAATCAGATAGGCAGTATTGTGGCCTTCTCAATCATAGCATTAATTGTTTTAATAAGTGGAAGTTCCTTTTTATCGATTATTGTTACAAGGCGCATTGTTGGCCCTATTAAACAAATTACAGCCAGTGCACAGGAGATAGCACGCGGAAATCTCGCCGCTACGCATGTGAAACGTAAATCGAAGGATGAGATTGGGGCATTAGATATCGCCTTCCATCAGATGGCCGAAAATTTGCATGAAGTTATTAAGCATGTAGGAAATAGTTCAAACCAGGTTGCAGCTTCTGCTGAAGAGCTCATGGCGAGTGCAGATGAAACCATGAAGGGATCAGAGCAAATCGCATATTCCATACAGCAGGTTTCGGCAGGAGCGGAAAACCAAACTGTTATGTCAGAACGTTCGGTTCGCGCCGTTGAACAAAGCAGGCTTAGGGTTACCCGTATTGCGGATAGTGCTGCGATTGTATATGACCTGACCGAAGAAGCCAGTACCAAGACGGTCGAGGGCTCAAGCCTCGTACAGGATACTTTGCTGCAAATGGACTATATCAATGAATCGGTTGAAGAAACAGACAGGGCACTTAAGATTTTAAATCAGAAATCCGAAGAAATAGGCACTATTCTCACCTTGATTAAGGACATAGCGGACCAAACCAATTTGCTCGCCTTGAATGCAGCCATAGAAGCTGCGCGTGCAGGAGAAGCTGGAAAAGGCTTTGCGGTAGTTGCGGATGAAGTTCGTAAACTCGCTGAGCAGACACGGAAATCAGTTGCAGATATCTCTGTGATTACGAATGACATTCTCTCAGATACCGTACAGACAGTTGTATCAATAGAAAATGTGAAGACAAAAGTGGGATCTGGATTGAAAATTGCTCACCGGACAAAGGAAACATTCAGCTCCATCATGTCCTCAATAGACAAGGTATCTGATCAGATTAAAGAAATTACGGTAATATCCCAGCAGATTAATCATGAGGTAATGGATGTATCGGAGCATGTAACCGAAATGTCGTTGGTAGCGGGCACAACATCAGTGAGCTCTGCTGAAGTAGCTACAGCTTCGGAACAGCAGCTAGCCTCTATGGAAGAAGTACATGCAGCGGCAATATCGCTGGCAGGCCTTGCTGAGGAACTTCAGAATGCCATTTCAAGATTTACGGTAGAATAATATCAGGAAAAAGAAGCCATGAATGATTACAGGAGGCTCCCGTAAAAGGGAGCTTCTTTTTTAATTATATCCCATGAAATAAATATCTGCTAAATCGCTAACTGTCTATGTATGAAGAACATTTGTCTTTATTATGCGGAATTTTTTCTTGATTGTTTGAACAAAAACCGTGATAATAAAAGGTAATTTTTATTGAGTTTATACAAATAGGGGATGTGGCAAATGAAGGTTGTAAAATTTGGCGGGACGTCTTTGGCCTCGGGAGAACAGGTAAGAAAGGTATTTGACATTGTTACATCGGACCCTGACCGGAGGATTGTCGTTGTTTCCGCACCAGGGAAGCGCTATCCGAATGATGTCAAAGTCACAGACCTGTTAATACAATGTGCAGAACAGTATTTGCAATACAGGGCACAGGAGCATGGATCGGAAAATGAATTGCAGCGAATGGCCATGCCCGAATCAGTGGCTGCCATCGTCAAAAGATATGAGGAAATCGCCGACGAATTAAAAATGGATGCAGCGGTTATTTCAGAAATTGAACACAACCTTCTTTCCATTCTTGAAGGAGATATATCTAACGAAGAGCGTTTTTTTGATTCTGTAAAGGCGAGTGGTGAGGATAGTAATGCGCGGCTGATCGCTGCTTATTTTCAGAGCAGGGGCGTAGATGCTACATATATTAATCCGAAGGATGCTGGCCTGATTGTAAGTGATGAGCCAGGACAAGCGCAGGTTCTGCCAGAATCGTATGACCGTTTATATAACCTGCGTGAACAAGACGGAATTGTTATTTTTCCAGGTTTTTTCGGCTATAGCGAAAATGGGGAAGTTATTACCTTTTCACGCAGCGGATCAGATATAACAGGGTCTATCCTGGCAAACGGGGTAAAGGCGGACCTATACGAAAATTTCACCGATGTGGATGCCGTGTATTCTGTAAATCCTTTTATCGTCTCCAATCCAAAGGAAATAAAGGAATTGACTTACCATGAAATGAGGGAGCTCTCATATGCGGGTTTTTCAGTACTGCATGATGAAGCGCTTATACCTGCCTTCAGGGCTGGAATTCCTGTCCATATAAGAAATACAAATAATCCTGATGCACCTGGGACCAGGATTCTAAATGAACGGGAACAAACAAATGGGCCAGTCATAGGGATTGCAAGCGACAGCGGCTTTTGCAGCATTTATGTCAGCAAATATTTAATGAACCGGGAGCTAGGATTCGGCAGGAGGCTATTGCAAATTCTAGAAAACCATCATCTGTCCTATGAGCATACTCCTTCCGGCATTGATGATATTTCGGTCATCTTGAGACAAAATCAATTTAGCCAAAGGGAAGAAGATCAAATAGTATCAAGGATTTATGAAGAACTGCAAGCCGACGAGGTCAAAGTGGAAAAAAACCTTTCGCTGATCATGATAGTGGGAGAGGGAATGCGGCACAATGTAGGAACCACTGCGCGGGCCTCAAAGGCTTTGGCTGAAGCCGGAGTAAACATCGAAATGATTAATCAGGGATCTTCAGAGGTGAGCATGATGTTTGGTGTGAAAAATAAGGACGAAAAGAAGGCTGTTCAGGCCCTGTATCGTGAATTTTTTGCGGGAGTGGCCGTTTTATAAAAAGACATGAAAGAGGCGCTAAGAGGGATATTTCCTTTTTAGCGCCTTATTTTTATCTTTAGGTTCGGTTTAAGTCTGAAAGTAAATAAAATTCTAAATGGGCATATCGTCATTATCAAACTATTTAAAAATTTAAATAAAGAATGTATGATAATATAAAAGTATTTCGATTGTCTAAGTTTCTTGAGTGCAGCAAGTGATTCGTTTAAAATGGATGTACTTATTACAGGCTTGCATCAAAATTGAAGGGCTATCAGGTGATGTTTATGACTAAATTCTTTTCTTTTTTTAGGCCATACCGGTGGCCAATGTCGGTCGCCATATTTTTTATGCTTCTGGAGCTGGCTGTTGAACTTCTTCAGCCTGTATTGATGGCGAAAATTATTGACGAGGGAATCCTGAAGAACGATTTAAACACCGTATATATCCTTGGAGCTGTAATGCTTGGAATCTCACTGATAGCATTCGCGGGGGGAATGTTCAGCTCGTTTGTAGCATCCCATGTCAGTCAAAGCGTTGGATTTGATATACGGAAGAGCTTAATTCACAAAATCCAGGCCTTCTCTTTTACAAATCTTGATAAGTTCCCTGCTTCTTCATTAATCACAAGAATGACAGCCGATGTCCAAGTCCTTCAATCGACGGTCTTTATGGGATTGCGGATTATGCTTAGGGCTCCTCTTTTGGTTATCGGAGGAACCATAATGGCTGTTTCTGTAAATTTCAAGCTGGCCTTCATACTTCTGATAGCAATTCCAATTGTTATTTTTTTTCTGTTTTGGGTTATGCAGAAAGCTGGGAGAATGTTTAAGTCCGTACAGGGAAGGCTGGATAAGGTCAATTGTGTTATGAGGGAAAACCTTACCGGCATGCGCCTTATAAAGGCTTTCCTCCGAAAGGATCATGAAATTGGGCGATTTAAGAATGCCAGTGAGGATTTGCAAAATATAACTGCGTCTTCTTTACGGCTGATCGAAACATCCATGCCTATACTGCTGCTAATCATGAATATCGGCCTTGTAATAATTCTTTGGTCTGGCAGCATACAAATTGATACCAATAGCATAAAAGTAGGGGAAGTAGTCGCAATCGTAAACTATGCCACAAGGATAACAGCATCATTCTCAATGTTTTCTTGGCTGATCATGTCACTATCGAGAGCGCGAGCTTCAGCACAGCGGATCGAGGAAGTGTTGGGGACAGAAATTGATCTTCTTGAAACCAACGAGGTTGATCCAAACGCTTCCATCGTACGTGGAAAGATAGAGTTCAAAGGGGTATCCTTTCAATATCCGCTTACAGACGAACCGGTCTTGTCTGATATTTCATTTACAGCTCTGCCTGGAGAAACTGTTGCAATCATGGGTGCCACAGGTTCAGGCAAGAGTTCACTGTTTCAATTGATTCCGCGACTTTATGATACAGATAGGGGCGAGGTTTTAATAGACGGAAATAATGTACGGCATATCAAGCTGGATGCACTCCGAAAGCAAATAGGCGTGGTACCCCAGGCGGCCCTCCTTTTCTCTGGTTCAGTAGCCGATAATGTGGCATGGGGAAAGGAAGAAGCGACTGAGGAAGAGATTATAGAAGCGGCTAAAAGTGCCCAAATCCATGAAACAATAATGGACCTCCCTAAACAATATAAAACAGCTCTGGGTCAAAAAGGAGTCAATTTATCAGGCGGCCAAAAACAGCGTCTGTCCATTGCCCGGGCTTTAGTAAGGAAGCCTAAGATTCTTCTTTTAGATGACAGTACAAGCGCTCTGGATTTAAAAACCGAAGCCAAACTGCTTGAAGCGTTAAAGCGATACTCATGTACAACATTAATCATTACGCAAAAAGTCAGTACTGCAATTGAGGCTGATACCATCTTGTTAATGGATGAAGGAAGGTTAATAGCATCAGGGAAGCACGAGGAGCTGCTGGCTGAAAACAGTCTTTATCAGAAAATTTATCAATCTCAATTTGGAAGGGAGGCACTCAAGATTGCGGCGCATAACACCTCCTACTAATTCCCGTAGACATGGCAGTGATAAGAAAGAGAAAGAAAAAGGACGGAATTGGGTTCCCACATTGAGAAGAATATGGGCATATCTTATTTCCAATAAACTTCTATTAATCCTGGTTTTGGCCATGATCATAATCAGCTCGGCTCTTGGGCTTTTAGGGCCTTACCTGGTAGGAGTGGCAATTGATGAGTATATTGTAAAGAGGGAAACCGAGGGGTTTGTGAAGCTGATATTTGGTTTGCTTATAGTTTACATGTTTTATTCATTATCTACATGGCTTCAAAATTACTGGATGATTGGAATTGCACAGGATACTGTAAAGGTGATGAGAAACCAGCTGTTTGAGCATTTGCAAAAACTTCCGATTCCTTTTTTTGACAGACGGCAGCATGGTGAATTAATGAGCCGGGTAACCAACGATATCGAAAACGTAAGTTCCACTCTTAACACATCGGTTATTCAGATTTTTTCAAGCGTTCTTACACTTGTCGGCACGGTATCTGTAATGATTTGGCTCAGTCCATTGCTTACACTTGTTACACTGTTGATAGTTCCGTTAATGTTTATGGGAATGAAGTGGATTACTTCACGCACTGGAAAGCTGTTCAAAGAACAACAAAGAAACCTTGGAGAACTTAATGGCTTTATTGAAGAAACCATTTCAGGGCAGAGGATTGTAAAGACATTCTCGCAGGAACCAAGAGTTATAGAAGAGTTTCTTGATCGCAGTGACCGCCTTAAGCAATCCGGCTATTTTGCACTGGCCTATTCCGGATTTATCCCAAAGCTAATGAACTTTTTAAACAATTTCAGCTTTACGATAGTGGCGGCCATAGGCGGGCTTCTCGCACTTCATCATCACATTACAATCGGTACCATTGTTGTATTTGCTGAGTATTCCAGACAGTTTACCCGGCCGTTGAACGATTTGTCCAATCAGTTTAATACCTTGCTTTCTGCGGTGGCGGGTGCGGAAAGGGTATTCGAGATCTTAGATGAAGAAGTAGAAGAAAAGGATGAACATAGCGCAGAACTGTTGGTTAAAATATCTGGTATTGTAGATTTTGAAGATGTTTCATTTTCGTACGAAAAGGGCGGGAATACGATTAAGAATGTAAGTTTCCATGTATCCATGGGTGAAACAATAGCCTTGGTTGGTCCGACCGGGGCAGGTAAGACGACTATTGTCAATCTGTTGTCCAGGTTTTATAATCCTGATCAGGGGAGAATCCTGGTTGATGGAATAGATATCAGCCAGGTAAAGAGGAGCAGTTTGCGTAAACATATGGCATTTGTGCTTCAGGATTCTTTTCTCTTTGAAGGGAGCATACGGGAAAATATTCGGTATGGACGGCTTAATGCAAGCGATGATGAAGTGGAACAGGCAGCAAGGCTCGCTAATGCGCATTCTTTTATAATGAAGCTGCCCAAGCAATATGACACAGTGCTGAAACAGGATGGGACCGGCATCAGCCAGGGGCAGCGCCAGCTCCTCTCCATTGCGCGCGCCATACTGGCTGATCCAACCATATTGATTCTTGATGAAGCAACAAGCAGTATTGATACCATTACAGAAGTGAAAATCCAAGAAGCGCTTCAAAGGCTCATGGAAGGAAGAACAAGCTTTGTTATCGCTCATAGACTGAATACCATTCAGCAGGCAGATCAAATTCTTGTACTGCAGGAAGGCCGAATTATTGAAAAAGGCACACATCAATCATTGATGAAGCAAAAAGGTTTTTATCATGGTTTAAATCAGACCTATCGGAAAGATTCGGGATCTATGACTGGATAACACAGGAGGAGAACTCTAAGGGTTCTCCTAAAACTGGTGTAAGTAATATTTTTTGGTAAATCGTAATTATTTTGTTTAATATACTATTGTAAATCTGAATGAGGTTATATTTTGATAGCAACAAAACATCCACAATATCGTAAAGTAGTGGTAATGGACGTGAGTACTGGCTTCCCGTTCCTGAGAGGCTCGACCTGGGTATCATCTGAAAAGATAAAGCGGAAACGATGGAAATACGTGTCTGCTTCTAAAGGCAGAGGTAAGTTCCGACACCCATCCATTCTATACTGACGCCAGAAGTACGTTGATAGTCGCGGAGGGCTGAGCGATTTCTGCAAAAATATAATATAAGATAAACTGAATAGTAAAAGCCTGTATCCATTTATTGCGATACAGGCTTTTTTGCTTCTGTTCCTCTTGAAGGGTAAACGTTTTTTATATATATCTTCCAGAAATAAATTGCTATTTAAAGATAGGTTATTTTATAATTCAAAATAGATAGAATATTTTAACAATATACTTTGGAGGTGTTTCCTGTTCAATAAAAAAATTATCCGCAGAGTTTTTTATTCAATGAAAATAGGGGAGATCTACAGGAGGAAGATACAAGGATGAAAGCAATTAAATCGATACTTTTATGGGGCGTCATTTCAGCATTTGGGGCAATCAGCTTCGGTTACATCGCTTTAAAGCGCGGTGAGAGCATTAATGCTGTCTGGGTTTTGACAGCTGCAGTGTGTGTGTATGCTGTTGCATATCGCTTTTACAGCAAATTCATTGCGAATAAGGTTTTTCAGCTGGATGATAGGCGCAGGACACCAGCCGAGCTACATAATGATGGGAAGGATTATGTCCCTACGAACAAATGGGTCCTTTTCGGACATCATTTCGCTGCTATTGCAGGTGCAGGGCCGCTTGTTGGGCCAATCCTCGCAGCACAGATGGGATATTTGCCGGGAACCCTTTGGATTGTTGTAGGGGTCGTTCTGGCAGGGGCCGTCCAGGACTTTATCATTTTGTTTGCTTCGATTAGAAGAAACGGAAAATCACTCGGAGAAATGATCAAGGAAGAAATCGGACCGATCACCGGATTAATATCAATGGTTGGTATTCTTGGTATCATGATAATTTTATTGGCAGTTTTGGCATTGGTAGTTGTGAAAGCGCTTGTAGGAAGTCCGTGGGGCATGTTCACAATAGCTGCGACCATACCGATTGCAATATTTATGGGAATCTACATGCGTTATATAAGGCCGGGACGTGTCGGAGAAGGATCAATCATAGGTATCATACTACTATTACTTTCTTTATATGGCGGCCAGTATGTGGCTGAGCATCCGACACTTGCGCAAATGTTTACCTTCAAGGGTGAAACGATTGCCCTTATGATGATTGCATACGGATTTATTGCATCCGTTCTTCCAGTTTGGCTGCTGCTCGCCCCGAGGGATTACTTGAGCACCTTCCTGAAGGTTGGTACGATTGTGGGCTTGGCTATTGGAATATTAATTGTAGCACCTTCACTGGAAATGCCGGCTGTGACGAAATTTGTTGACGGAACAGGCCCGGTGTTTGCGGGAAATCTGTTTCCATTTTTGTTCATAACAATAGCTTGTGGAGCAGTGTCCGGTTTTCACTCTCTGGTATCTTCCGGAACGACTCCTAAAATGATCGAAAGGGAAACTCACGCCCGCCCGATTGGTTATGGTGCCATGCTTACAGAATCCTTTGTAGCTGTGATGGCGATGATTGCAGCCTGTGTATTGACACCAGGGATTTACTTTGCGATTAACAGCCCTCCAGCAGTAATCGGTACAGATGCTGTAGCAGCCGCGGCTGTTATCTCAGATTGGGGCTTTAAGCTTACGCCTGATGATCTTACAACACTGGCCGACAATGTGGGTGAGGAAACCATTATTTCCCGTACAGGAGGAGCTCCTACACTTGCAATTGGGATGGCGGTTATTTTCTCAAAAGTAATCGGTGGAAATGCATTGATGGCATTCTGGTATCATTTTGCGATCCTGTTTGAAGCTCTATTCATTCTGACGACAATCGATGCGGGAACAAGGGTAGGAAGATTTATGATCCAGGACATTATTGGCACCGCTTACAAGCCGTTTGCAAGGACTGACGCTTGGGTTCCGAATATTATCGCTACCGCTTTATGTGTTCTTGGTTGGGGATATTTCTTGTATCAGGGAGTCATAGATCCGCTGGGAGGAATAAATACACTATGGCCGCTATTTGGTATTGCTAACCAAATGCTTGCAGGGATTGCCTTGTTGTTAGGCACAACTGTCCTGTTCAAAATGGGAAAGAAAGCTTATACATGGGTAACCCTTGTGCCGACAACGTTTTTGCTAATTGTCACCATGACTGCAGGATGGCAAAAGCTATTCCATGAAAATCCGAGGATTGGATTCCTGGCACATGCGAAAATCTTTCAGGATGAATTGGATAAAGGAGGGATTCTTGCTCCGGCTGCATCTGTAGCACAAATGAAACAGGTCATCATAAATGATTATGTAGATGCAACACTGACTGCCATCTTCATGCTTGTTGTGATTACCGTACTTATTTCAGCAATCAGATTGTGGATAAAAGTGTTGCAGAATCATAAGGTTACACTCCACGAAACAGCCTATATTTCGCGCAGCTAAGACTATCGAAGCCGGGGATTGACCCAGTGCAATGGAGGTGATATTTTGTTCAAGAAAATTGCCGAGATTGTTAGACTAAGAAACCAATTCATCAGCTTGCTTGTAGGGGTGCCCTCTTATGAGGCGTATGTAGAACATATGAAGGCTCACCATCCCGAACAGGAAGTAAAGTCCCGCAAACAATTTTTCTGTGAAGCACAGGAGGAAAGGTATAACGCCAAGGGCGGGAAAGTCTCACGGTGCTGTTGAGGGCACGTTCAATAGGAGAAGATATAAAAGGCATCCGATTATGGATGCCTATTTTTTATGAAGAAATCCACTTAATGTTAGGAAACCTAACATAAATTTCAATAATTTTCTAAATTGTTCTTGAAATTATTAAACTTTGAATATATGATAAGTGTATTAACTAAGTATGTTAGAAAACCTAACATATAAAAGGGTACAGAGAAAGGGAGATGAATATGCAGATCGGTGATGCAGTATTTATGTTTTTTGCAACTTTGCTCGTATGGATAATGACCCCTGGTATTGCGTTATTTTATGGAGGAATGGTCAGAAGCAAAAATGTGTTAAGTACTGCAATGTACAGTTACATGCCTATGGCCATTGTTTCTATCCTTTGGGTATTGGTTGGGTACTCCATTTCCTTTTCAACAGGAGGAAATGCCTTTGTGGGGAATCTTGATTGGGCTGGCCTAAAGGGGGTATCCTTTGACCCAAATCCTGATTACAGCGCTACGATTCCTCATAATTTATTTATGCTTTTCCAAATGACTTTCGCTGTGCTGACGGTCGCCATTATTTCGGGAGGCATTGCTGAAAGAATGAGGTTTTCCGCTTTTGTGATTTTTACGATAGTATGGTCTGTTGTGGCATATGCTCCGGTTGCACACTGGGTATGGGGAGTCGGCGGATGGCTGAGGGAATTGGGGGCATTGGACTTTGCAGGAGGAAATGTTGTTCATATATCTTCCGGAGTCACAGGTTTGGTGCTTGCGATCATGCTTGGCAAACGCAGGGATGGAAGTGAGAGTACGCCGCATAACCTGCCGCTGACTTTTCTTGGGGCTACCTTAATTTGGTTTGGCTGGTATGGATTTAACGTTGGAAGTGCACTTACAATCAATGATGTTGCAATGGTGGTATTCGTAAATACGGCGGTTGCGGCCGGGGCGGGTATTATTGGCTGGCTGGCTGTGGAATATTTTATTAATAAAAAACCTACAATGCTTGGTGCCCTCTCAGGAGCCATTTCAGGATTGGTTGCAATTACACCGGCCTGTGGATTTGTAACACCAGCTGCCGCGATTGTGATTGGTTTGATAGGTGGGGCGGTTTGTTTCTGGGGAGTATTTTCTCTTAAGAAAAAGCTCGGTTATGATGATGCATTGGATGCATTTGGCCTGCATGGCATTGGTGGAACATGGGGTGGAATTGCCACAGGGCTTTTTGCGACTACAAAAGTAAACTCTGCAGGTGCTGATGGATTATTCTATGGTGATTTCAGTTTACTGTGGAAACAGCTGGCCGCAATTTTAGCTACTTATATCTTTATTGCCGTTATCACTTATGTGACGGCCAAAGTGATTGATTTCTTTGTACCAATACGGGTGAACGAGGATGAGGAATCCCTTGGGCTGGATATCACACTTCACGGAGAGAAAGCCTATCACGAGAACTTTTAGGGGGAATGGGAATGGCTGAAAAGCTTACAAAAATAGAAATTGTTACACGCCCAAGCAAATTTGAGGATTTCAAGCGGGAGCTTGCTAAAATTGGGGTCAGTGGCATCACTGTATCGGACGTCAAGGGAACAGGACTTCAAAAAGGTTTTACTGAAACCTATCGAGGTGTGACACGTGAAATTACGTTACATGACAGGATTAAAATAGAGATTGTTGTCTGTGAGGTTCCGGTACAGGATGTGGTCGATGTAGCGAGGAAATTTTTTAATACGGGAAAACCGGGGGACGGGAAGATCTTTATATATGAACTGGAAAATGTGATAAAGATACGTACAGGTGAAGAAGGTCATGCAGCATTGAAAAATGAAAAGTGAATGGATAGATAGAATTGCCGCAGGAACGAAACAATGGTTGGTGAGCCTATGGGAAAGCTGATTAAACTTGTTGCAGCAAAGAAAGAAAAAATTATTCTTCAGCTCCTTTCATCAAAAACCTATCTTCCATCTGACCGGGATTTTTTGGTAAACTTGCCTTTAAAGGACCTGGAGGACATGTTGAAACGAGAACTGAAAAAATGAATAATTACCTTGGCGGAAGCGGGACCATAACCCGTTTCTTTTTTTTACTTTGTGTGCAGGATGGATATTTTTATTTTATAATACAGATAGCGGCAAATGTTAAAGAGTGGAAATTGAGCTTGTCATTTCTGCTGCATTACAGGAGGTGGTTATCGTGGCCAATCGTTTTGGATTGCCGGAATCCGCAGCGCCTCATGCAAAGCCTGGTAATGGAAAGGCGATACTTTGCATGGGAAGGAACATTATACGATATCGCCATGAAAAGCTAGTTCATTTCTGATTACCGGCTTTGCACCTTATTTAAATTTAAAAATAAGGGGCGGGCAAAATGAAATATATTAAAGCTTCAACAGTGCTACCTGAATACCTGATACAAGAAATCCAAAAGTATGTTCAGGGAGAAACAATTTATATACCCAAACCGGAAGCATCCTACCAGAAATGGGGAACACGCTCCGGTGGAAGAAAGATGATTGATGAAAGAAATGCCATGATTAAGCGTTCTTTTAAAAATGGGAAGCAGATTCCGTGTTGGGCAGAAGAATATTTTCTTTCGATAGAAACCATAAAAAAAATTGTCTATTCTAATTAAAATGTAGGAAGCATTGATAATGAACACTGATTTATCAGTGCTTTTTCATATGTAAAGTTTGATTCCGAAACATATTTTACATATATAAAACGGGTATGCTGCATTAACCTGAAAGGGAAGATTTTTTTGCAAACAGCATCAAGTCTGGCAAGGGAAGCTGGCAGAGCAAAAATTCTTAGCCTGATTTAGGTAAGGAGGTACAAATTGTGGCTGAAACATTACTAAAAAACCATGAATTTAATTTTATAAAGAAACAAGTACATATAATCAAGGACAGTTATAAAAAGGGCTTGGACCCGAATGTGCTCAATGCGGTCAAGGATAGCGCCATATACAAGATACAAGAGTTATTGTCAGAAGAAGCTTTCGTACGATTGGAGATGCTGGAGCTTACAACACTTAGGACTGATGATCAGTTTGACCAGTATATCGAAAAATTGGCCGGCTATAAACTACCTTTTCCAAAGGTTTCTGAGCAGCAGTTGAAAAAGTTGTTTCCCAAAAACAAGAAGTTAAAGGTCCCGAATCTTTCTGAATTAAATGAATTTGTGACGTATTTGGGCTGGAATGACATCGGGACGAATAAGAAATTTATTGTTTATGAGCTGGATGGAAAGCTGACCGGACTGGAATGCAGATTTACTATGGCTACCAAGGATAATATTTGCTCCTTTTGTAACACATTTGGAAAGGTTGCCTTCCTTTCTACTGTAACTAAAGCTAAAAGGTCCAATAACCCAGATTACTACAAGTCCATTGGCAACTATATGTGTTTTGACAGCGATGCATGCAATAGCAAGATATCCGATGTGGGATCTTTGGAAAGATTCATTACAGAATCACTGCGAGAAAGCTGACTTCTTGAGGCTGGGAGATACAATTCATCAGCACATGTGCGCATCAGGTCTCGGGATCGTAGGGTTTTTGCGCGGGGAAGATGATGAGGATAACAGCAAAAAAGCCCGTATTACACGGGCTTTTTGATGCTCACAGGCCAAGTGAAATATATTTTATTTCAAGGAATTCTTCTATTCCATAATGGCCGCCCTCACGTCCAAGACCACTTTGCTTAAATCCTCCGAACGGTGCCTGAGGAGTGGAAGGCAAGCCATCGTTTAGGCCGATGATTCCGTATTCAAGACTTTCCACAACACGAATACCTTCTGAGATATTTTCCGTGAAGACATAAGCAGCAAGGCCATAAATGGAATTATTGGCTCTCTCAATAGCTTCTTCAACGGTCTTAAAAGGTGTGATCGGCATGACTGGACCGAAGGTTTCCTCCTGCATGCACAGCATGCTGTCATTTACATTAGAGAGTACAGTAGGTTCTATAAATAAATCGGAAGCTGTTCCGCCAGTTTCAAGCTTTGCCCCTAATTTAATTGCATCATCAATATGGGATGTGACTTTTTTGACAGCCCTGTCATCGATCAGCGGCCCTATATCGGTTCCTTCTTCCAGTCCGTTACCGACCTTTAGTTCATTTACTTTAGGAATAAGCCGGTCTATAAATTGCTGGTAAATGGATTCATGAACATAAACCCTGTTCGAGCACACACAGGTTTGGCCGGCATTTCGGAATTTAGATGCGATAACTCCGTTGACAGCTTTGTCTAAATCAGCATCAGCAAGCACAATGGAGGGCGCATGTCCTCCAAGCTCCAGCGATATTTTCTTTACTGTATCTGCAGAGCCGCGCATCAGCAGTTTGCCCACAGGAGTCGATCCAGTAAAGGTCAATTTTCTGACTCGATTATCTGCGAGCCAGGCATCGCCTATTTCTTTTGCCGCTCCTGTCACTACATTGATCACACCCTTTGGAATACCCGCTTGATCAGCAAGCTCTGCCATTTTATAGGCAGTAAGGGGTGTGAGCTCTGAAGGCTTGATGACCACCGTACATCCGGCAGCTAAGGCTGGTGCGACCTTTCTTGTAATCATCGCAGCCGGAAAGTTCCAAGGTGTGATGACCGCAACGACGCCAACTGGCTGTTTCGAAACAAATAAACGCTTGTTGCGCTGTGTCGCAGGTATTGTCTCCCCATAAATTCTTTTGCCTTCTTCGGCATACCAGGACAAAAATCCATTAGCATACGCCATTTCCCCGAGCGCCTCTTTAAGAGGTTTGCCCTGTTCCATAGTCATAGTACGGGCTAGATCATCAATATTATCGTTGATCAAATCAAACCATTTGCGGATTAATTCTGAACGTTCATACACACTGTATGAGGACCAATGCTTGAATGCTTCATATGCAGCATCGGTGGCAAGATTGGCTTCGCGGGCTCCTCCATTCGGAATAGTAGCGATGATTGCTCCTGTAGCCGGATTAGCGACCTCAATGGTTTCGATGCCTTCATCAATCCATTCGCCATTGATAAACAATTTGTAGCGTTCCATGTAATTGCCTCCTTCAGGTTCATGTAATAGTAGTTTCGAGCTTTAAATCAGCGGTAATGTGAAAGTCATTCTTTTATTATTTTTTCATTAACTAAATTGTAATCTACTTTGTTTTTATGTAGAAATCATTTGCCTATCGGCAATATGCAACACAGGATCCGATAGTTAAGGTAAGCGGGTTATTTAGGTGAACGTGAACTGGTTCGAACATAAAATTTGGAGTTCGAGCATAAAAATGCAGATATCGTTCATAAACTGCATATACTGAGCATAAAAAACGGATGTTCGAGATTAGGACGGGAAGTATCGATCATAAGATAAATATAAACCATGATATTTTTATAACCGAAATAAAATTTCGAAGAACTTCGATGGTTTATATCTTATTTTCTTTCAAAAATACAAAGGTATTGGAAAAAAAGAGAAACTAGAACTCGATGGAGCTGACAACCGGGAATTCATCGCAGGTGATGAAACGAATTGGACATGGACAAATACTATTTTATCTCCCATGTATCTTATGGATTGCTGGTTGAGAAATAATTAATATGGATAATTGGATATAAACGTGTGCTACACAGAACCTCCTCCCATAAACCTGTAACGTATTTTTGCTAACAATAAGTTTATGATACTATTATAATGCGAATACTCCGAAAAATCTTTTAATTGTAATTCGTTTTATTTATTCGATGGCAGTTAGGAGCAAATAGAGATGAAAAAGCTGAGCAAGGAAAACTATCAAGCTGCAGTCCAATGTATAAAATCCATGGCGAGACCTTTAGAACAATCCCTTTTTTCATTCGAGTTCGAAGGAGGCGGGAAAGAAGCGGTCTTAAATGAACTGGAGAAATTCCAAAATAAAGATGGTGGATTTGGCAATGGGCTTGAACCAGATTTTCGCTGTCAAGAATCTTCGGCCATTGCGACAGCTGTTGCATTGCTTCATTTATCAAGAATTAAGGCAGAACCTTCCCACCAAATGGTACAAATGGCATTTCAATACTTAAATATTTCGTATGATAATAAGACGTTAGGCTGGGCACAGGTACCGAAAGAGGTAGAGGAGGCACCCCGGGCACCCTGGTGGAATTATAAAGAACTGAATGAGGATTGGGGGAACCCAAATGCTGAATTAATAGGTTTTTTATTGGAGTTTAAACAGCAGCCGCCGTTTCTGCAAGATTTGAAAGCATATGCGATCAATCGTATAAATTCTGTTGAAAATATAGAATTTCATGAGGTATTGTCTTATATAAAATTGTATGAGAGATTGCCGCAGGAAGAGCGGATTCAGATGGAGATACCGTTAAAGAGGGCGGTTAAATGCTCGGTAACATACCGTTCAGAAGCCTGGGACAGCTATTGCCTTCAGCCAGTACAAGTAGATCCGGCAGGGATTAATTTTACAGATAAAGAAGTAATGGACAAGAATCTATCATACTTATTAAGTAAGCAATGTCCGGAAGGGTATTGGAATCCAACCTGGGAATGGGGGCAATTTGAGAAGGAATGGCCAAAAGCCCGGGATGAGTGGAGAGGGATACTGACACTGGATTATCTGCGAATTTTGAAGGTGTATGATCGTATTGAAAGATAACAGAAAATCTCCGGCAGCCGCCGGAGATTTTTATTTTTTGTATACTTTAACTTTTACAGTTTTAACTCCCCATTGAATCGCTTTGCTTTTTGAAGGGACGAATACATCGATTTTATTTCCTTTAATGGCACTGCCTTTATCAGCGGCAACCGCATAGCCGTAGCCTTCTACGTAAACCTTGCTGCCCAGCGGGATAACCCTTGGGTCAACAGAAATGGCCTTAACGGAAGGATTCTTTTTCAAGTTTAAGCCGGTTGCTGTAATTCCACTGCAGCCTTTGCAGTTTGCTGTATAAGCTGTCGCTTTAACACTGATTGTTTTATATGCTGCTTTTTTTACAGAGGCTTTCTTCACAGCTGCCTTTTTCGCAACTGCCTTTTTAGCAGCAGATGCATTTAATTTTAGAACTTGTTTTGGCTTGATTGTGTCGCTTTTTAGTTTATTCCATGTCTTAAGTTGACTAACGGTAACTTTGCTCTTTTTCGCGATTCCCCATAAAGTGTCACCGCTCTTTACCTGATATGTGCCGGCCGCCGAAGCAGCTCCAGAAAATCCAAACATAAGTACTGCGGATGAAGCTATGTAAAATAGTAATTTTTTCAAAATACTAATCCCCTTTAACGATTTCGTATAAATAGAATAACAGGTAAATATAACATTCGTGTTTCAGAGAGTTGCTATTTATATTACAAAACTAAGACATGTGTTTTTAGCATGTAATAAACGAGAAATAAAAGATGAGCCGGCATTTTTTTCAAGCAGAGGGAAATGCGGATGGTTGCCGCTCAAAAATGTAAAAGAAGACTGTCAGAATTCGATGAATGTTGTTTAGCGCAGATAGGAGTTATTAGAAAGTGGGCTTACAATTTTTTTATTGGTATTTAAAAAGCCAGACCACTCACTAGCGGCTGGCCTTGTTGTATCAATGAAGCGGAGGTGGAACGAACTCCCTGATATAATCTATTAGCATGTCTTTGTATATTTCCACAGATTCAGTGACAATATATTCTTCATTTCCATGCCAGCCGAAACCGCATGGTCCGAATTCTATGACAGGTATGCCCAATGCAGAGAAATATACAGTATCTGCTGTTCCATGCTGGCCAAATACCAGTGGCTCATAGCCTGTGTATTTCTGGATGACGGGCTTTAAGAGGCTGATATACGGATCATCAGGCTTAGTCTTAACAGGGACTGTGGAGAATCTGACAAGTATATTTCCATCTGTTATGCTCTCTATCTGCCTGATTATTTCATTTCTGTCCTGTTTCGGGAGATAACGAATATCAAACGAAACGATACATTTATCGGGAACTTTATTATACACTTCACCGGCATTAATTTTTGCAAGGTTAATGGAAGGACAGTCATAAAAATCCGATGTCTCCTTTGCAAAAGGAAGGTTTAAAATGTTCAAATAAACTCCATATGCCTTTTCAATCGCATTCACTCCCTCCCATGGCCGGCTGCTATGTGCTGGCTTGCCATCTATATCAATGTCAAAATGCATTAACCCCTTTGCCTGCAGCCCGATTCCCAGCTGTGTCGGCTCAGAACATATGACAAAATCGCCGGTGAATCCATTCTTAACCAGGTAACCTGTACAATTGAGGCCGCCTATTTCCTCGTCTGCTACAATTTGAAGCTGTACCTTGACTCCAATGGGAAGCTTTTTGAGCTCAGTTAATGCGACCATCATAGCAGCAACGCCAGCCTTCATGTCGGCAGTGCCTCGCCCATATAATTTGCCGTCCGCTTCGTTTGGAAAAAATTGATCCGGCCTGCCGCTGACTACATCGACATGGCCATTGAATATGATGGTTTTATTTCCCGAGCCTATTTCGCACACCAGCATTTTATAACCATTGTTATTCAAGACCTTTGCTTTCAGATCGTTTTTCGATAACCAATCAGCACAGAATTCCACGGCACGATTGGCTCCTGTTTTAGTAGAACTGTCTATTGAAACTAAATCTTTTATTAACTCAATCAGCAATTCTATGGTCCTCCTTTTTGTAATTCTAGCTCGCCTGAACTGCATTTAAACTACTATACCCCGTTTTGTCATGTCGTAAGAGCGATATTTTTGCTGTCGATTTATCGGGTATTACACAGAACATTTGGAAATAATAAGTGGCAGAAAGCGATTCCAATTTCAATTGACAAATATGTATATACAAGTTACACTAATCTCACATCATGTATATACAAGTTTGACCGGGAAGATGTATTTGCTGCAATGTTTTATTTTTTGCATGAAATGAAAACGGTCACAGGTAGGGGGAATTCACTATGGCGGATAAATATCGTCAATCTGCCGAAGACATAGTAAAAGCTGTCGGAGGCAAAGAAAATATTGCTTCAGCAACGCATTGTGTCACCAGGCTGCGTTTTGCTTTGCAAGATGAAGGAAAGGTAGATAAAGCTGCTTTAGAAAATATAGACTTGGTTAAAGGTTCATTCTCGGCCAACGGTCAATTCCAGGTAGTGATCGGACAAGGGACTGTTGACAAGGTGTATGGAGAAATGGTTGAGGCCGCTGGTTTAGGCACAGCCTCAAAGGAAGAGACCAAGGCAGCAGCTGAGAAAAATCTTAATCCTCTGCAGCGTGCAATAAAGACGCTTGCCGATATTTTTATTCCGATCCTTCCAGCTATCGTTACTGCTGGTTTATTAATGGGTATCAATAATATTCTTACAGGACCTGGCATCTTTTTCGACGATAAATCCGTTGTAGACGTCTATACTCAATGGAAAGACTTTGCCGGAATCATAAACCTGATTGCAAATACAGCGTTTACATTCCTGCCGGCTCTTATTGGCTGGTCAGCCGTAAACCGTTTTGGCGGAAGCCCGCTGCTGGGTATTGTTTTAGGTTTGATCCTTGTGCATCCGGAGCTTTTGAATGCATGGGGTTATGCCGACGCCAAAGCAAAAGGAGAAATTCCTTATTGGAACTTATTTGGTTTCCACGTTGAGAAAATCGGTTACCAAGGACAAGTATTGCCTATCCTTGCCGCATCATATTTGCTGGCTAAAATCGAAACATTCTTGAGAAAACGGGTACCAGATGCTATTCAGTTACTAGTTGTTGCCCCTTTAGCTCTATTAATAACAGGATTCCTTGCATTTATCGCCATCGGACCTATTACGTTCGCAATTGGTAATGCCGTTACTTCATTATTTACCGGCATCTTTGATAACGTCCCTATAATCGGCGGACTCATCTATGGAGCATTATATGCACCATTGGTTATTACTGGTATGCATCATACATTCCTTGCGGTCGACTTCCAGCTGATCGGATCCATTGGAGGAACATTCCTATGGCCAATTGTTGCCCTTTCTAATATTGCACAGGGCTCATCTGCACTTGCTATGCTGTTTGCATCAAGAGATGAAAAGGTAAAAGGCTTGTCCCTTTCTTCCGCAGTATCGGCATATTTGGGAATCACTGAACCAGCCATGTTTGGGGTAAACCTGCCGAATAGATTTCCGTTCTTTTCTGCTATGATTGGTTCTGCTTTGGCGGCAATCTTTATTACAATGAATAAAGTAATGGCACCTTCCATCGGTGTCGGGGGACTGCCTGCAATCTTCTCGATTGTACCTGAAAAATGGGGACCGTTCGCAATTGGAATGGTAATTGCAATTGTTGTTCCGTTCGTGCTTACTTTCATTGCAGCTAGAACAAGGAAACAAAAAACAAACGCATAATAAAGGACATTACCATTGGCAAAGACGGTCTGTTATAGTCTTCTTTGCCGATGGTTTCACTTTTTTATAAAAATTACTTGAATGGATTGTTGATTGCTATACAAGAGTTAGAGATCGTCGGCTAAAACTGCCACAAGAGCAAGGCCAGCTAAGAGCGCCACGTCCTGTGGCAACGCTGCCAGACCTCACCTCCTGTGAGGCCTGACAACGCTGACTGACCAAACGTGGTGTGGGGCCTGGCAATGTCGATATTAGCACATACCTGTGCGTCATAATTACATCATTAAAAAGTATTGAATTAGGCGGTGTTACCATGAAGGAATGGTGGAGAAAGTCAACGGTTTATCAAATTTATCCGAAGAGCTTTAATGATACTACAGGCAACGGTACCGGGGATATAAATGGAATCATTGAAAAGCTGGATTATCTAAAGGAGCTTGGGGTTGATGTCATTTGGCTGACACCGGTTTACAAATCCCCCCAGCGAGACAATGGGTATGACATCAGTGATTACTATTCGATCCAGGAAGAGTATGGAACGATGGAGGACTTTAAACGATTGCTTAATGAAGCACATGACAGGGGGATAAAAATCATCATGGACCTGGTGGTTAACCATACCTCGACAGAGCATGAATGGTTCAAGCAGGCAAGCTCCTCAAAGGATAATCCTTATCGGGATTATTATGTTTGGAAGGACGCAGCTGATGGAGCGGAACCGAATAATTGGATTTCAAAATTCGGCGGATCGGCATGGCGTCTGGATGAAACATCTGGACAATATTATTTGCATCTATTCGATGTATCGCAGGCAGACTTAAACTGGGAAAACGAAAAGGTTCGCAAAGAGGTGTATGACATGATGCACTTCTGGTTTGAACAAGGTATTGATGGTTTCCGCCTGGATGTTATTAACCTGATTTCCAAAGACCAGGACTTCCCGAATGATAATGGAGAAATTCCTCCTGGTGATGGAAGAAGATTTTATACAGATGGCCCTCGGGTGCACGAGTTCCTTCGTGAAATGAATAAAGAGGTTTTGTCCAAGTATGATACGATGACAGTCGGTGAAATGTCATCGACGACCATCAAGGACTGTATAAGATACACTAATCCTGAAAGCGAAGAACTAAGCATGGCCTTTAACTTTCACCATTTGAAGGTAGATTATCCTAACGGACAGAAATGGGCGATTGGTGAATTTGATTTCCTTGCTTTGAAGGATATCCTGTCAACATGGCAGGTTGAAATGCAAAAGGGCGGAGGCTGGAATGCTTTATTCTGGAATAACCATGATCAGCCACGTAGCGTCACCCGCTACGGAAATGATGAGCAATATCACAAAGAATCCGCTAAAATGCTTGCGACGGCGATTCATATGATGCAGGGTACTCCGTATGTATATCAAGGTGAAGAATTCGGGATGACCAATCCTAAGTTTGACAGCATCATTCATTACCGTGATGTCGAAACATTGAACTATTATCAAATCATGAAGGATCTGGGGAAACCAGAACAGGAAATCATGGAGATCATAAAACAGAAGTCACGTGATAATTCCCGTACCCCTGTTCAATGGAATGCAAGCGAAAATGCAGGCTTCACTACTGGGAATCCTTGGATCAGCGTTGCTTCCAACTATGAAAAAATCAATGCGGAGAACGCCCTGAAAGATAAAGATTCCATCTTTTATCATTATAAGAAGCTTATCGCCCTGAGGAAGGAATATGACATTATCACCTACGGCGATTATGAACTATTGGATCGCGACCACAGCGAATTATTCATATATAAAAGGGAATACAATGGTGAAATTCTTTTGTCAGTTAATAACTTTTACGGAAAAGAGGCTGTTTTCGCTCTTCCAGAAGGAATCAATCTTGAGCAGTATGAAATTCAGCCATTGATAGCAAATTACGCTGATATACCTGAGATTAGCGAGCAAGTACGATTCCGGCCTTATGAATCAGTTGTTTATCTTCTGAAAAGGAAGTAATCTATTAGAGTCTGCTGCTTGCCACGAAAAGGATAACTAAATTTTTGTATTGGTATACTAATGTATGAATTTGTACCGCCAAAGCCCGGGTTCATGAATTTTGCACCCGGGCTTTTTTTTTACAGTAATCTCCAAGAAGCAGAAGTTGAATGATCTATAAATATTGTTCTTCCTAAACTTTACTTGTAAGTGATACACTTGGAATGGTGATATAAGTGAATAATAAATATATGAAAATATATGAACAAATTGCTGAACAAATTCTTGATGGGAAATTGAAGACAGGTTGCCTGTTGCCCTCAGAAAATGAATTGACCACTCAATACCAGACTTCCAGGGAAACCATCCGTAAAGCTTTGAAAATGCTTTCAGAGGAAGGTTATATCCACAAGGTGAGGGGAAAAGGCTCCATAGTGCTGGATGTAAAAAAATACGATTTTCCTGTTTCAGGGCTGACAAGCTTTAAAGAATTGACACAAAAAATGGGGAAGCGTGCCAAAACGCATGTTGTTTATTTCGGACAAAGGAGTCCGGATGAATTTGTGGCAGAACAGCTGGAACTGAAATCAAATGAAATGGTTTGGGAAGTTCAGCGAGTGCGGGAAATTGATGGGGAAAACATCATTCTTGATAAGGATTATCTTGCTGAAAAGTATGTGGACGCGCTGAATGAAACAGTCTGTAAAAATTCCATATATGAATACCTGGAAGGAGAATTGGGACTTTCCATCAGCTTCGCAAAAAAAGTAATCACTGTTGAGGAACCATCTGAAGAAGATCATAGGCTCCTTGATATTGACGGTTTTCATAATATGGTGGTCGTCAAAAACTATGTTTATCTCGATGATGCAAGCCTGTTTCAATATACTGAATCCCGGCACCGTCCGGACAAGTTCCGTTTTGTCGATTTTGCCCGGAGAAAGTAGTTATAAAGCTGTATGTTACATTGGATAATTTATGTGTGCTCTGTTACAATGCAAAAAGCTCCTTCCATACGAAGGAGCTTTTTGGCTTACTTGTACACAGAAAAATACTTGTTTACCCCGATGAATATACCTCTGGAAACGTTTCTTTGATAGGTGATTGTTGCAATCTTTTTTTCTTCCGTCGGATTTGATAAGAATCCAAGTTCGAGCAATACAGAAGGACGGCTGTTTTCACGAAGTACGTAGAAATTTCCGTACCTCACACCCATATCCTTCATTCCGGTTTCCTTGACCATGCCCTCCTGGATATACTTAGCCAGTTCCTGGTCCTTAGATGAGTCGTAATAAAAAGACATAACCCCGCTTGCAGTAGAGCCAGCTGAATTATAATGGATGCTGATGAAGGCATCGGCATTATATTTTTCACTAACGTCCACGCGTTCCTGAAGGCTTAAGTATCGATCGTCTTCACGTGTCAAAATGACGGTGGCCCCAGCCTGGCGGAAAAGGATTGCCAGTTCCTTAACAGTCCTGAGATTCAGTTCTTTTTCCAAATGGGTTGATCCGCTGGCACCGCCGTCGACACCCCCATGGCCCGGATCAAGTACAATGACCTTTCCTTTAATCCTGACCTTCGTGATATAAGAAGAGGAGACCCAGCCCCTTAAACCTTTGCTTGGAACATATACCTTCAGCCAGCCAATACCCTGCTGCTCGACATTTACAAATGTACCTTTAGGCAGCGTAGCGATAATGGTACTTGTCGTGCTGGCAGATTTTCTTAGATTGAGAGCTGAAGCACTTACATAGCCTTTCCATGTAATATGGGATAAATACTGTGATGCTACCCACCCAGTTCGGGATCCATAGGTAATCTTCGACCAGCCATTTTGCTCCTGGGCAACATTTACGATCTGGCCCTTCTTTAATTGATAGATGACGGAGTAACCGGTACTTGGACCAGAACGCATATTCAATACGTCCACACTCACTTTTTTCTGGATTGTCGCGGCTTCGGTTGACCGAGGCATTATGGAGAGTACAAGCATCAGGACAGCAGCCACAACGACAAGTTGGTACTTATTTTTCAATTTCTTTTTCCCCACCTTTTCAAATGTCTAAGTTGTCGAAGACAACACATGTTTCTTATCATAAGTGACCAATTATGGAAAAGGCAGGGGATTAAGAACTAATAAAGAAATGGTACAATTTAGTATATTATTTTAGTTTTCTCATGAATTGGGACTTATAGGATACGCAATTTAAGATGAAGTTTAAAATTGTTAAGACAATGCATCTGAGGTAATGCCACCATCGTCCTGAGAGAATTACAAATTGTACAAACGAGAAAATGAGAGACTATGAAAAGTAACAAAAATTATTTCGTCCAATTTATTTCAAAGCTACTGCAATCATTCGTAATAATAAATCCTTATTGTAATGTATAAATTAAATAGAATTTTCTTATCAAAAAGCTTGAAATACAATTAATCTATAAAACGTAGGGAGGATTGTGGAATGAGTTTTATGTTTGAATCTATCCATCACATTCAGCTTGCAGCTCCTAAAGGATCAGAAGAAGCGGCAAGGAAGTTTTTTGGGGGAATTCTAGGTTTCAAAGAAATTGAAAAACCAGATTTGCTAAAAGCTCGAGGCGGAGTATGGTTCGGGTTTGGTGCATATCAAATTCACATAGGCATTGAAGAACCGTTTTCTCCTGTAAAAAAAGCTCATCCAGGATTTTCAGTTAAAAATTTAGAGAGTTTGAAGCTTCACTTAAAGCATCATGATATACCATTTATTGAAGATGATAAGTTGCCTGGAACTAACCGGATCTATGTCAGCGATCCGTTCGGAAATAGAATGGAGATTCTGGAATGGATTTGATAAAGTCTCGTAAAAAATGAGCTAATGTGTGACGGTTTTCATAAGATATGTCGAAATTAGCAACTCCTATTGGGGGAAAAGGAAATCTTTTCACGTTAATTTTCCTCTACAGCGGGTATGTATAGATTAGAAACACAATACCTTTGATAGGAGGAGATTTACATGGATAACATGGATAAACGAGTTGTAGGAGTTTATGATACTGGAGAAGAAGCGATTCAAGCAGTAGAGGATCTTAAAGCTCAAGGCTATCATAGGGACGATATTTCTGTAGTAGCAAAAGACCGCGATGAAGTGGATGCAGTCAATGAAGAGACAGGCACTAAAACGGAAGAAGGTCTGGCTGCGGGAGCAGCAACCGGCGGTATTCTTGGTGGAGCCGCAGGACTGTTAGCCGGTGTAGGTGCGCTGGCCATTCCTGGAATAGGTCCAATTCTTGCGGCAGGACCAATTGCGGCAACTCTGACAGGCGCAGCGGTAGGAGCAGGAACTGGCGGTCTGGCTGGAGCTTTAATAGGTATGGGTATCCCTGAGGATGAGGCAGAACGCTATGAAGATGACGTCAAAGCAGGCAAGCTGCTTGTGCTAGTTGACCCTGATGCACGAAGAACTGTCGCAGGAGATACGAATTTTACCACAGCTGATGATGGTTTTATCGATACAGACCGAAGCGGCACAGGCGCAGGTATGGTCAGCGATACGCTTAACCGGCGTGACAATGTAGTAAATCCCGACAATCCTTATCCGCGTTCGAATGATAATTTAAGAAGATTATAATAAAAATGGCTGCCAATAATGGCAGCCGTTTTAATTTACATATAGGAAAAATCAGTACCGCGAACACAGTACACTAAGAAAAAACGGGCCAAGGTCCTAGACTGAGAATTAAATCAATTAGGGTAAATATAGGCCAATGCCTTAAAAATCTAAAGATTTGATGTGAAATTTTTCATTCCTGTACACAAACACTTACTGTTAGGCTTTAGGAAGGTTTGAAAGTTGATATGTTCATAGACCGAACAGAAGTTTATGATCGATTTTTAAACTTTTATGCGCGGGATACGTAATTTTGTGAGCGAAATTCTAAATTTATGCTCGACTTGGAGATTTTATGCTCGAATTACATCATTTATGCTCGAACTGCTTATAGTTAAAGCCCCTATATAAAACAGTTAAGGCGGCAGGGGAAAAATACGGCTTTGACATGCAATGGAAGTTTGCATGTGCAGCATGACATCTTTATAAAAGGGAGCACCTTATCAGTGCTCCCAAACAATTCCCGCTTCTAAATTTATGCCTGCTGTGCGTGCACTGGAAGGTCAGCCATTTGTACCAAGACTTTTTCTGCCTGTACCCGGCCGGAGAAGAAGACCGCTCCTCCGCCCATATCCGAAATCCGGTCCGGGGTTAGGGCATTCACAAGCTGTTTGGCCCCTGGACGGTCTGCCCATAAGCCTTGGCTGACAAGAACACCCTGCAGAACATTATCACCTACTGCTGCTTTCAGCTCACATTCACCACGTCCATTCCAGATCCGAACCATATCCCCATCCTGGACTCCTAACTTCAGAGCATCATCGCTGTTCATATGGAGTTTCGGTTCTTTTTCTAATGACACATGCTTGTCATTATTGGAAAAAGTCGAATTCAGGAAATTGTGGTTGGGCGCCGGGATGAATAGGAAAGGCAGGTCGCTGTCTGTTTCAATCTCTCTATAAGTAGGAAGAGGATCATATCCATCCCTAAGCATTCTTTCGGAATACAATTCGATTTTCCCACTTGGTGTAGGCAATTTTCCAGGAAAAATCGGCTTTGCCTTTGCTTTCACAAATTGATTTTCCAACAGACTCTCATACGTGATGCCTTCCAGATAAGGATTCGAAGGATTATCAAGTGCCTGTCTAATCATGTCTTCATCTGAGTCTTTAAAGGCTTGTTCAGCGAAGCCCATGCCTTCAGCCAGAAGCCTGAACACGTCAGCATTCGACTTTGCTTCTTCAAATGGCTGGGTGACAGGAAGCTGAATTTGCATGTAATGATGCCAGTACGACGCAAAAAAATCCGTCGTCTCAAAGGACGAGGTCGCAGGCAAGACGATGTCGGCATATTGTGCCGTCTCTGTAAGGAAAAGGTCATGGACAACGGTAAACAAATCGTCCCTCATTAAACCCTCGCGCACTTTATTAGCGTTCGGTGCGATTACAGCAGGATTGGAACTGTATACAAACAGAGAACGGACAGGTTTTTCTTCATCCATAAGGGCTTTTCCTAAAGCATTCATATTTATGACTCTCGTATTCTTATTCTTTAGAAGGTCCGGCCGCTGGAGGGCTGCTGCATTATGGGCAAGGAATGCACTATTTCCTTTCATGGCCCCGCCGCCTTCTACAAGCCATTGTCCGGTTAAGGCCGGCAGGCACGCAATGGTCCTGATACACATGCCGCCGTTATCATGATGCTGCAATCCATTTCCAATCCTGATCATGGATGGTGACGTCTGGGCATACATCCTCGCGAGCTTATAAATATCTTCAGCTGGTACTCCTGTTATTTTTGATACACTATCCGGGGCGTATTGCTTCACATGCTCTCTTAAGTCTTCGGCTCCCACCGTATAATTCTTTAAAAATTCTTCGTCTGTTAAGCTTTCGGCAAACAGGATATGCATGATGCCAAGTGCAAGGGCAGCATCAGTTCCAGGCAAAACTGGAATGAACCAGTCCGCCCACCTGCCAGTTTGATTTTTGTGAACATCGATTACGACAATCTTGGCTCCATTTTTTCGGGCCTGCTGAGCGATTGCGACTTGATGCATATTTGTGCTTACTGCATTTACTCCCCAGAAAATGAACAGCTTCGTGTGAATGGTAGCTTCGGGATCTGTTCCAAGCGCTGCTCCCATCGTATATTTATAACCCGTGGTTCCTGCGGCATTGCAGATCGTGCGCTCAAGCTGGCTTGCACCTAGCCGGTAAAAGAAACGGCGGTCCATTCCTTCAGCACTCAGATTGCCCATATTGCCATAAAAACTGTACGGCAATATACTTTCCGGACCGTGCTGTTCAATCAATTCGTTCCAATTAGCAGTGATTGTATCGATCGCTTCTTTCCAGCTGATTCTCTCAAAAGAACCGCTTCCTTTAGGTCCAACACGTTTTAGCGGATATTTCAGCCTTTTCGGATCATTTATTCGTGCAGTCATATTCCTGACTTTATTACAAATATTACCTTTTGTGACCGGATGGGAGGGATCGCCCTCTACCTTGATGATTTTTCCATCCTTTTTATGCAAGAGAAGGCCGCACTGGTCTGGACAATCCAACGAACAAACAGATTGAAAAATGCCATCTGGCTGATCGATATATGATTTCATCTTTTTTGGCTCCTTGTTATATGGATACAGCTCGTCTGTTAGCTGTAATTTACATGAATTTTATAAAAGTTACATTAAATAATAGAATAATTGAAGGAAACTATCAATACATGAGTTCTTCCAAATGCATTTTCCATAACTGGCGCAATAATCCGTACCGTATCTGTAAACCATTATAATAAAGAGAATTACAATATGATTGGGTAGTGGCAGTTTCATAAGCGTTTCGAATTATTTCGTAAGCATTGCTTTGGCATTAAGATATAAAGGCATTCAGTTCCTCCAATGCCTATTGGAGATGAAACTGCAATAGCATGACATATTAAAAAAGTTAACTTATGTCGTTTTTTTTGCTAATGTAGACAGAAGCATAATTTTTTTAACGAAAATTTTTTTGAATATCGAGGGGGCACTATATGGAACAAGGTGTTTTTATATCTATTGCCATTTATATGATTGGTATGCTGGCAATTGGGTACGTGGCGTACCGCCGTACGGCGAACCTTTCCGATTATATGCTGGGAGGCAGGGATCTGGGGCCGGCTGTAACAGCCTTGAGTGCCGGGGCCTCTGACATGAGCGGCTGGCTCTTGATGGGCTTGCCTGGAGCTATGTATCTTACTGGGTTAAGCAGCGGCTGGATTGTTGTCGGATTAACAGCAGGGGCTTATCTGAACTGGCTTTATGTAGCGCCAAGACTAAGGACTTACACGGAAGTGGCCAATGATTCAATTACGATCCCGGATTTCTTGGAGAATCGCTTCAAGGATGGTTCACGAATATTGCGCATTTCATCTGCACTTGTCATCCTTGTTTTCTTCACTTTTTATACTTCTTCGGGAATGGTCTCAGGCGGCCAGTTATTCGAAACAGCTTTTAATATGAATTATTCAACGGGCATCTGGATTACAGCAAGTGTAGTCATTCTTTATACATTATTTGGCGGATTCCTGGCTGTCAGCTGGACTGATTTTGTCCAGGGCACCATCATGTTTATCGCTCTGATCACGGTACCGGCAGTAACTGTCATGGATATAGGGGGTCTCGACCGGACTTTAGATGAGATTTCCTCGATCAATCCCGATCTATTAAAGGCATTTAATGGAGAGGCCACCATCATTGGGATTATCTCCTTGCTTGCCTGGGGTCTTGGATATTTCGGACAGCCCCATATCATCGTGCGTTTTATGGCTATCTCTTCGGTTAAAGAAATGAAGAGCGCAAGGCGGATCGGAATGGGATGGATGATTTTTTCAATCGTAGGTGCCATGATCACAGGACTTTTCGGGATTGCGTGGTTTAATATCAACGGGCCGGCATTGGCGGAAGGGCAACATGAAACCGTATTTATTGTGCTTGCTGAGAAACTGTTTCCATCCTTAATAACAGGATTCCTTCTGGCTGCAATCCTTGCTGCCGTTATGAGCACAATCGCCTCACAGCTTCTGGTGACATCCAGTTCATTAACAGAGGATTTTTATAAGGCATTTATCAGACGCTCTGCTTCCGACAGGGAATTAGTGCTTGTTGGACGTTTCGCTGTACTCGCTGTGTCCATGATTGCACTCCTGCTTGCCCTGCATCCTAATAAAACCATACTCGATCTAGTGGGATATGCCTGGGCCGGTTTCGGAGCCGCGTTCGGACCTGTCATATTGCTGAGCCTCTTTTGGATACGTATGAACAAGTGGGGAGCTTTAGCAGGAATGGTCTTTGGGGCAGTAACCGTCATTGTATGGGAGCAGGTAGAAAAGCTCGATAAAGTATACGAAATTATTCCCGGTTTCATCGCCGGAGTGATCGCTATTATCATTGTCAGCCTGGTTACCGCAAAACCGGTGCCTTCTATCGAGGCTGAATTTAAGGAAGCGGTCGAGCGTTTACCTTAAAAAAATCATCCCCGTTTTGCCAGGGGATGATTTTTTTTGTGGAGGGTTTTGTTTAATTTTTATGGATATGCTAGAAAAGTAATCATGCATATAAGGATATATTCGGAATCAAATATTTGATTTATTTTTTCTTAAGGTATGTGCCTCTATGGTAACATGATAGAATAAAGGGATTGCTAGAAAAGAAAACCGAAGTTATTTAAAGGAGACATTATGGCTGATACACCACAAATATTATCTGAATTGAAACCGTTTATTAAATCATCCTGGGAAAAGTCCGGATTTGAGAATCCCACTCCTATTCAGCTGAATGCAATCCCGGCTATTTTAGAAGGCAGGGATATAATTGCTGAGTCACCGACAGGTACGGGGAAAACATTGGCATATTTACTGCCCCTCCTTGAAAAAATCAATCCAGATCAAAAATCCGTTCAGGCCGTTATCCTGGCATCCTCACGTGAACTGGTTATGCAAATTGCGGAAGAGGTTCGCGTCTGGGCCGCAGGAAGCGGAATTACTGCAGCAGCCTTTATTGGCGGGGCAAACGTCAACAGGCAGCTTGAAAAGTTGAAAAAGCGTCCCCAAATAGTGGCAGGCACCCCTGGAAGAATTAATGAATTAATTAATATGAAAAAGCTGAAGATGCATGAGGTTAAGATTATTGTACTGGATGAAGGCGATCAGCTCATGGTTCCGGAGCACATGAACACGGTCCGCAGCATTGTGAAGAGTACAAAGAAGGATAGACAGGTTGTCATGTTTTCGGCGACACTTCCACCCCATACAGAGCAGGCTGTGCAGGAGATTGTGTCAGAGCCCGAGCTAATCAGAATAGATAGAAAAGAAAATGTGAATGATAAGGTCGACCATATTTATTTTGTTTGTGAGAAAAGGGATAAAATCAAGGTTCTTGAAAAAATTATCAGACTTCCGGAAATAAAAGCGCTGGGTTTTGTCAATGATATTGCGGAATTAACAATACTAAGCGAAAAACTTCAATATAAAGGTACTGAATTTGGAGTATTGCATGGTGAGTCAGATAAAGTACAGCGTGAAAAGGCTATAAAGAATTTGCGTTCGGGCCAATATCCCATCCTGCTTGCGACTGATGTAGCGGCCAGAGGACTGGATATAAAAGGATTGACGGCAGTAGTACATATTGATCTGCCTATCAACTCAGAGCAATATGTCCATAGATCAGGCCGGACTGGAAGGGCAGGCGCTTCTGGCACCGTTATATCTATTGTCAACCAAAGAGAAGAAAAGGATTTAAAGCGACTTGCGCGAGACCTTGACCTTGAAGTGAAACGGAAAGAGTTTTACAAAGGTGAAATAGTGGATGAACGATAATGGGGACCTTTCTTAGGTCCTCTTCTTTGTATATGAGTAAAAAATGCCGGGTTCCGCAATAAGTTAGTGAACATTTTTAAGAATACCAGGATAACTAATAAAATCTGCCATACAGAAACTAAAAAGCCAGGAAGAATTCCTTTCCTTCCTATTTCATATTTGTATCCATTAAGGAAACATTGAAAACGCTTACACTTTTTGGGTTTCCTGCGTATTATAATAGAAATAGAAAAATGCCAGGAGGGGAATCATGGATAAAAGGTATGAACACATGGAAACTGCTGTCATTCATGAGGGATATGATTCAAAGCATCATCTGGGCAGTTTGGCCACTCCAATCTTTCAGACTTCAACATTTACATTCGAAACAGCGGAACAGGGAGAAAATCGATTTGCCGGGAAAGAGGATGGCTATATCTATTCCCGTCTCGGAAATCCGACTGTCCGAGCTCTTGAAGAACGAATTGCGCACCTCGAAGGAGGGGAAGCCGGCCTAGCATTTAGTTCAGGGATGGCTGCTGTTTCCGCTGTATTGATATCATTGACAAAAGCAAATGATCACATCCTATGCTCGCCTGGATTATATGGCTGCACGTTTGGCTTTCTGCAGATGTTGAGAGAGAAATATAAAATTTCCCACGATTTCTGTGAAATGAGTAATGAACAGCAGATCCGGGAGATGATCCGTCCTGAGACAGCCTGTATCTATGTGGAAACTCCGATCAACCCTACCATGAAAATGATCGATCTTGCTTTAGTGGCCAGAGTTGCGAAGGAAAATAACATACCTGTTGTAGTAGATAATACTTTTGCCACACCGTATTTACAGAGACCATTAGAACTTGGCTGTGATATTGTGCTGCATAGTGCCACGAAATATATTTGCGGCCATGGCGATGTGATTGCCGGTCTGGTAGTTGGCAAAAAAGAATTTATATCCAGCATGGCCATGACTACCCAGAAGGATATTGGCGGAACTATTTCTCCTTTTGATGCGTGGCTTTTATTGAGAGGCCTTAAAACATTGCATGTCCGCATGGACCGCCATTCTGAAAATGCAGCAAAGATTTTTCAGGAGTTAAAACAACATCCGATGATTGAGGCCATATACTATCCGGGCGATATTGCGCATCCGGATTACCATATAACCGAAAAGCAGCTAAAGCAGGGCGGAGGGCTGATTTCATTCGAAATTAAGGGCAGCAAAGAAGATATCCAAAGGTTTTTAAACGAACTGAAGTTAATAAAAATAGCCGTAAGCCTCGGGGATGCTGAAACATTGATCCAGCATCCAGCAACAATGACCCACTCCGTCGTTCCGGAACCAGCCCGATGGAAAATGGGAATTACGAACCAGCTTGTACGGCTCTCCATTGGGTTAGAATCATGGCAAGATATTTGGGCAGACCTTGATCAGGCCATTTCGAAATTAACGGTGAAAAAAGTTTAATAAATAAAGAAATGTGATCCTGGTTCACATTACTTAATTTCAGCTTTAACAGGCTATTTTTTTGAAGATCACTTTATGTGAATATCACCTGTATATTTTCCGTCGTGGGAACGCTTGAATGCCAGTATGGCAGCTTTCCCGTCACTTGGGCTCCCATCTGAGAAATGCATCGGAAATAATGAAAAGAACAGCACATAAAAGGAAAAATAGTGAAATTGGGACCAAAATAAAGATGTTTGCAGAATACCGTTTTGTTGAAGTAAATATACAGCTAACATACTGGCAAGGTTAAATAGGGCACCTCCCAGATAAATGAAAATATTGGTAAACCGATTGTCATATTTTAAAGAAGTAAACTCACAGGAGCCGTTCCAAAAGTAATATTTTCTTATTTCGACTTTCCGAAAAGAAATGATTGTGCTTCCACAGCCAATAACGACGCTCCTTCGGCCACCTCCGAAGAGGGAAACGAAAAAAACATGTCCAATCAAATGGATGACTGTTACTAATGGGAATATCAGAAAAAAGGAGAAGAGAAATATAACGACATCAGCAGCTGTAATCAAGGCGAGCCCTCCTTAAATCTGATATATTTTGAATGGGACTCTATCCTGATACCCGCCATATTCGTAATATAACATCTTTTATTTTCCACCTAGTTTAGATAAAGGGTGAGAAATAACAACGGGTTTAGTTAAAAGTAAAAGTTCTCTGAATGTAGTGAGCTAAAAATTCACACCTTATATTTTTACTTTGATATAATTACTTGGAAGTGATAAAATCCAAACAATCGGACTTATTTTGCCGGTTTGATTTGTATGAGATTGGCTTGTTTGTGAGATAACTGTATATTTGTCCTTCGGGGTCGGGTGAAAGTCCCAGCCGGCGGTAAGGAGTGCAAAGCTTCGCAGCCCGCGAGCCGATAAAACGGCAGGATTTGGTGAAATTCCAAAGCCGACAGTACAGCCTGGATGGGAGAAGGACATATGGAACATATATATAAAGAGCCTATATTTGTATAGGCTTATTTGGATATATTTTTAAGACCATATTCTCCCGTAAACACAACCCGCCAGGACCATTGTCCAGCGGGTTTTTAGTATACATTGGAAGAAAACACATCCTGATAATGGAATTTTCCTTGGGCTATTTAAACATCTATGCCAGAGTGTTTTCTCTAAGAGGAGGCTGGTAGTCCGCTTTCAATTATATGTAATAACGGTTTCAATGATACATCAATGGACAAACGGGAACTATAAATTTATTAATTCATATTCCAACGTAAAAAGAAGTAAGGTGAAAATATGTTTACAGGAATCATTGAGGATATTGGGACTGTTTCTTCTATCAGCAGCAGCGGGCAAAGCATGCAGCTTACAATCAACAGTGAAAAAATCGTGGAAGATGTCCATTTGGGCGACAGTATTTCGGTTAACGGAGTATGTTTGACCGTGACGCATTTTACAAACCATGCTTTTACTGTGGATGTTATGCCTGAAACGGTTAAGGATACCTCGCTTAAGATGTTGAAATCAGGTTCTCCAGTGAATCTGGAGCGCGCCATGAGTCCATCTGGAAGGTTTGGCGGCCATTTTGTTTCAGGTCATATCGATGGTACAGGAACCATCGTCAAGAAAGAGCGGAAGGACAATGCTGTATATTACAGCATACAACTGGATGAGGATCTTATTAAATACTGTATACCAAAAGGTTCCATTGCTATAGATGGGACGAGCCTCACAATATTTCGTATTGAAGGCGGCACTGTTACAGTTTCACTTATTCCTTTGACCCATCAGGACACAGTTCTTGGCCGAAAAAATGCTGGGGATATTGTAAATATCGAAAATGACATGATAGGAAAGTATATTATCCATCAAGCGCAAGGGAAAACTCAAAACAGCAAGATAACCCTGGATTTCCTGACTGAGAATGGATTTTAAAAAAGGCGGGTGGAGACATGTTTAACACTATTGAAGAGGCATTAGAGGATTTAAAAGCTGGCAGGGCTGTCATTGTCGTGGATGATGAAGACAGGGAAAATGAAGGTGATTTTGTTGTCCTTGCCGAAAAGGCAACACCGGAAGCAATCAATTTTATGGCGACCCATGGGCGGGGCTTGATCTGTACCACCATTACTGAAGAGCTTGCTTCCAAATTAGATTTGCACCCTATGGTCGACAATAATACTGATAATCATAGTACGGCTTTTACGGTAAGTATCGATCATAGAAATACAACTACGGGCATCAGTGCATTCGAACGGTCGACTACGATCCTGGAATTATTAAATGATAAATCTGTGCCTTCCGATTTCAGAAGGCCTGGCCATATCTTTCCAATCGTCGCAAAAGAAGGAGGCGTTCTTAGGAGGGCTGGGCACACAGAAGCCTCTGTAGACCTTGCAATCCTGAGCGGTGCAGCCCCTGCCGGCGTAATATGTGAAATCATGAAAGAAGATGGCTCTATGGCCCGGGTACCGGATTTAATAGAAATTGCCAAAAAGCACGATCTAAAACTTATCACAATTGCCGAATTGATTCGTTTCCAACATAAGCATGAGACATTGGTAAAGAGGGAAGTCGAAACTGCATTTCCCACTCCTTTCGGTGAATTTAATTTGGTAGCTTACTCCAATCCGCTTGACAGCCGTGAACACCTTGCGTTAGTAAAAGGCAATTGGAGCTACGATGAGCCTGTGCTCGTCCGGGTCCATTCAGAATGCCTTACTGGAGATGTGTTTGGTTCGTATCATTGTGAGTGCGGTCCGCAGCTGCACGCAGCACTCTCCCAGATCGAGCAGGAGGGTAAGGGTGTCCTTGTCTATATGCGGCAGCAGAAACGGGGGCACAGTCTCCTGAATAAATTGAAGGCTGATAAAGAAGGGCAGGGCGTGGACAATTCCTACGAGAAGCCTGAATTTCCGGCGGAACTTCGCGATTATGGTTTGGGAGCACAAATACTAAGAGATCTTGGCGTCAGAAATATGCGGTTATTAACTAATAACCCCAAAAAAATTTCCGGGCTTACCGGCTACGGGTTGGAGATTATAGAAACTGTCCCTATTCAAATTCCATTTGAAAAGGAAGCTTCTGAAACAAAACATTCAAAGACGGGACATTTATTTTAGGAGGAAAACAACATGGGAAAAATTTTTGAAGGAAATTTAATAGGTACGGGTTTACGCGTTGGGATCGTAGTTGGAAGGTTCAATGAATTCATCACAAACAAGCTCCTCAGTGGCGCGCTCGACGGACTGAAGCGTCACGGTGTAGACGAGGATAATATTGATATAGCATGGACACCAGGCGCTTACGAGGTTCCAATGATCGCAAAGAAACTGGTTCAGACCGGAAATTATGACGCGGTGATAGGGCTGGGAACTGTGATCAGGGGAGCTACGACCCATTATGATTATGTTTCAGGTGAAACAGCGAAAAATATTGCATCTGTTTCACTGGAAACAGGAGTACCGGTCATCTTTGGTGTGCTGACAACAGAAAACATCGAACAAGCTATTGAAAGGGCAGGAACAAAGGCAGGAAATAAAGGCTATGAAGCTGCCGTATCGGCAATCGAAATGGCCAATCTTGGCAAGATGATTGGTTAAGAATAAGAATATCGTCAAACAGACATAGATATGTGCTGGATTGGCTTTCTGCTTAATTCATGTAAAACCATACTTAATTACAGTGTGTAGGACTCTATATCCATAGGATGTCAGCAATGGCACCATAAAATGAACCGCATGCACAAATACAAAAAGACTGTAGGCAAGCTCGATTTTATCGCGTTTGCCCACAGTCTAAAAATCCGGAGGGAATGCCCTGCCGGATTTTTTTATATTGCTCCAGATTGATGAAAGTCTTACTTTTTGTCCTGGAAGAATTACTTAATTAGCGGTACGATTGGATGGCCTGGTCCAAAGCACGAAATGCCTGGCCGAATGCCATGGAAGATGACACATCTCCCGCTATATCAAGTTGTCTTTGTGCATGATGGGCCTGTGTAATTGATGTGATAATATTTTCAATCATTTCCCGCTTTTCACCGGCTGTTTCTTTTGCCTCTTCTAAAGCCTCGATACATCTCGCTAAGTCGTCGGATTCAGGATGGTCATATGTATATTCCAGGATTTCCTTTGCATGCTCGAGAATTTGCTTCATAAATAGCTCCCTCTTTTCTCAATCGATAGTTTTTAAGGTTATTTTTGAACATCTTATCAGTGTTTATTCACTGGGCATTTCAGGACAATATATAGAGAGCGGATGAAAAAATAAATCAATATCATTTCTGACTGGAGTACCGGCAGGATAGGCTCCCGAGTGTATAAGGAGGATATATATGTATAAGCTTTTGTCACATAATGATTTAGACGGGGTAGGATGCGGAATTTTGGCAAAGATTGCCCTGGGGGACCAGACTGAAGTGTTTTATAATTCTATTTCAGGGCTGAACCATCAGGTTGAAGTGTTTCTTGAGCAAGAAAACAGAAATAATGTGACTCTCCTGATCACCGATTTGTCCGTAAGTGAAGATAATGAAAAGAGAATATCCAAATTTGTTGAGGGCGGAGGTGTGGCCAGGTTAATTGACCATCATAAGTCTGCTGAACATCTTAATCAGCACGAATGGGCCTCTGTGCAGGTTGAACATAGGGATGGAAACCTTGCGTCGGCAACTTCGCTGTTCTATGAGTTTTTGCTTGAAAATGAGTTTGTGGACCAGTCACAAATACTGGATGAATTTGTAGAACTTGTTCGTCAATACGATACCTGGGAGTGGGACCGGAACAATAATTTGAAAGCCAAGAACCTCAATGACTTGTTTTTTATGTACTCCATTGACGAGTTTGAGGAAAAAATGATGGCGAGGCTGACAACGCAAACTGAATTTGCTTTTGACGAAATCGAGAAAAAGCTGCTTGAAGTGGAAGAAGACAGAGTGGAAAGATATATCAGAAGAAAAAAACGTGAGGTATACCAGATGGAGATTGGAAATCAATTTGCCGGTGTGGTACATGCGGAATCCTATCATTCCGAGCTTGGCAATGAATTATCCAAGGAATTTCCCCATCTGGATTACATAGCAATCGTCATGGTCGGCAGTAAGCGCATTAGCCTCAGGACGATTCACGATGATGTGGATGTATCTGAAGTGGCTGCCAGATATGATGGAGGTGGCCATCAAAAGGCATCAGGATGCAACCTTACACCAGATGCATTTCTTGAATTCGTAGAAAAGACATTTCATTCTGAACCTCTAAAACGTGATGCATTCCGCAATAGATTCAATGAAAGGGAGTCGCCAAAAGGATGCTTATATCACGGCAAGCATGATGAGTTAATTTTTGTTTCTTATGTTGAAGGCTCCGGGTGGATGCTACGAATAAATGAAACGAAACAGGAACAGGTTTTTGAGAGCTTTGCTGAGGCAGAAAAATTCATTAAAAGAACTTATTATGCTTATTTAGTTCGAGATGATAAGTTTTTCAATTATCTTCTTACATTTTATAATCGGCATCAACAGTAAAAGAACCTGGCGTATTTGCCAGGTTCTTAAAACAATTAAGTGGAAACGGTTTGTCCTGTTGTACTGTCTTGGACTGCTGCTGCATTTCGATGATTCAATGCATTGATTTCGCCGCCGATTACCAGTGCAAGGCCCGTCAGATAAAACCAAAGCATCAGTACGATGACTCCCCCAATGCTGCCATACGTAGACGTATAGTTGCCGAAATGGTTTACATAAAACGAAAATGCCAGTGAAATCAGCTGCCAGAGGACTGTGGCCACAATGGCTCCAGGAATAACCTGTCTGAAGGGGTAATGTTTGTTTGGTGCAAAACGGTACATGAATGCGAGAACAATAGATATTACCACGATGGCAATAACCCAGCGAAGGATGCTGAATAAAAATTCCAATTGCTGCGGCACGGGGATAATATATTTAATTAAATCGATAAGCACATTCCCGAAGACCGGCAAAACAAGGGCTACCAAAAATGCGACGATCAGCCCGAAGGTAAGAGCTATTGATACTAATCGGGTTTTAAAGAAGCTTCTTGTTTCCTCTACATCAAAGGCGACATTCATGGAGTGAATAAAAGCATTCATTCCGTTGGACGCCGACCAGATGGTCCCGAGGATACCAAAGGTGAGGAGACCGCCGTTCCGCTCACTGACAATCTTTACTACATTTTCCTTGAATATATCAGAGGTATCAGAAGGCATTATTGAGCTCATGAAATTGAGGGCCTTCTGCGGATCAATATTAAAATACGGTACTATTGAGAGCAATAGTATAAGAAGGGGGAAAATAGCGAGCATATAATAATAGGACTGCTCGGCAGCCAAGCCAGTTGCCCGGTCCTCTTTGATTTCGTTGCCTAACTGTTTTCCAAACCGGATAAATCTTTTTTTCCTCATAATGCCATCAACTCCTGAGAAATGACTTTTTACTTATTGCCCTTTTCCCGGAATAACGGAAGTTTAACCCTGTAAATAGGCTATGAAGTATAAACAGGGAAATGCCCCTTCCAGATTCCCTCCATAAAAAAAAGATGCTCGAGCCGAAAGGCCAAGCATCTTTTCATTGGTATAATGCCCATATATTACTACATTTGGAATGGCATAAGATATCCGTCATTTCAATGTAGCTATAATGTCTTTCTTGATTTCAACCCATAAGTCTTCATCTGTAGTAAAGCGAGTGGTTACCGCATCGATGAAAAGCTTGAAGGCAGCATCAAAGCTTGGATCTTCTTTGGCTGGCATCGTACTTCGCAATTCGTCCACAAAGGATTGAACCACTTTTGCCCGTGGACCCCATTTACCGACTTCATTTCCATCAGAGTCGATAAAGATAAAAATTGGAATCGAGCGCGCTGTTCCATTTGTCAGATATTGATCCATTAATTCGAGGTTTTCGTCCCGAACCAAATAGCGGATTTCGATGCCTGCCTCCTCAGCGATTTTCATCAGGATTGGAATGTTTACCATCGCATCTCCGCACCAGTCCGCCGTTAGAACAATCGTGCGCAAGCCTTTCGATTTCAATTCTGATAATACTTGCTTATCCTGTTCTGTCAACTGGAACTTTTCATATACACCTAGCAGGTTTTCTTTGTGAGTCTGCATATATGCCAAATATTGTTCATTATTCATGCCTTTTTGAAACCAGGTATTTAAAGAGCTCATAAACTGCATTCCCCCATCCTCAGAGTATTGGTTCTTTTAACATCATAACCTGCTTAACGGGGAGAATGAAAGCTTTTTGCAATGCATGCAATAATAGCAAGGTGAACCCTGCCGGAGTTTGATTACAATTTGTTTGGTTAAAAGAATGTGTGAACTGAAACATTCTATATACTAATAACGCGTTGGAACAAAGGAAAATAAAAGGGCATGATCCCGGTCCAATACCGGTTTCACGCCCAACAAGATATCTAAAGAAACAACCTGTCTAAATTAATTCCTGGTTTCTGCCCAGAATTGGGAATTCTTTTTGCCACTTCTTACTTTGCAGCTTTTTGAAGCTTATGGATGACTTGCAGGGAACGGCCAGTACCAATTGCAACCGATTCTAGCGGATTTGGAGCAATATGCACTGGAACGACAATTTCTGTGCTCAGCCAATCCACCATGCCATTTAGCAATGCTCCGCCTCCAGTGAGTACAACGCCCTGGTCGACAATATCCCCGCTTAGCTCTGGCGGCGAATCTTCCAGAGTTGCCCGGATTGCTTCAAGAATATGAAGCAGCGATTCCCGGATTGCCTCCTGGATTTCGTCAGAATGGAGGGTTACCGTTTTCGGCAGGCCAGTGACCAAATCACGCCCTCTTACATCCATGGACATACGTTCATGGTCTATGAGTGCATAGCCGATTTCCATCTTGATTTGTTCAGCAGTTCTTTCACCGATAAGCAGATTGTATTTTTTTCTGACATATTGCACGATGTCCTCATCCAGCTGGTCGCCGCCGATTCTGATTGAGTTGCAGGATACAACCCCGCCAAAAGATATAATGGCAACTTCTGTCGTCCCGCCTCCAATATCCACTACTACATTGGCGATTGGCTCATCAACAGGCAAATCCGCCCCTATAGCAGCCGCAACAGGCTCTTCAATTAAGTGTACTTGTTTGGCTCCGCAGCTTTTCACTGAATCATGGATGGCCCGGCGCTCTACTGATGTTGAGCCAGAAGGTGTACATACCACTACATTTGGCTTTCTAATGGAAAAACCAAGCTTTTTACCGGCCTTTTTCATGATTTGTTTAAGCATTTGGGTTGTAATATCAAAGTCAGCAATGACACCATCCTTCAATGGACGCACTGCGACGATATTTCCAGGAGTTTTACCAATCATGCTTTTTGCGTCTGTTCCAACAGCCAATACCGTATTGGTTTCCGTATCAATCGCCACGACGGATGGCTCATTTAACACGATTCCTTTATTTTTGCTGTACACGAGCGTATTGGCGGTACCTAAATCAATTCCAATTTCCACATTTGATAACATACAGTCACTCCTTTTTCAGAGTTTGACCCCCATATAAGATTCTACATAAAGATGTCGATTTATGGGGGTAGGAATTTGTGGAAATTTGATTTGGGCTATTTTGCACAATAACTAGCCAAAATAACAATTGGACTCCTCGACTTATTGATGAACCGGAAGCTCAGTTTTTTGTCTATCCATTCGATTGAACATTAAGATATAGATAAATACACTTAGAATGGACAAAACAGCCAGCGATAAAAAAGTCCATTTGTACCCGACCCATTCACTCATTGGAATCGCGGCAGGCGCAATCATCCTTCCGAACGTATATCTGAGGCTTGCAGCTGCAAAATACTGGCCGCGCATTTCTTCCGGCGCCAGCTGGGAGATAAACCCTTGTTGGATTCCTGCTGTCATTAGCTCCCCGAAGGTGAACAGGGCCATTGCGAATATTAATCCCCAAATCCAGCTTGTTTGGCTGAAAGCAGCCATAGCGACTGCATATACCAGCGATGAAAGAATGAAAACATTTTTTTCTCTATACATCGTCATCCATTTCGTTACTGAAATCGTCAGCAAAGCTACGAAAAAACCATTTTCAGCAAGGAGGAAGCCAAAGGCTTGTTCCCCCGAAATGTTAAAAGACCAGTGACCAATTGAAAACAGGGACTGCTGTGCTACTATGGAATCCTTGACATAGACCGGAATCAGCAAGTCCAATTGCATAAAAGTCTGGCCGACCAGTACACCAGCCAATATAAAAAGAAGGAAGGTCCTATCTTTTATAATGACATGATAGTCACGAAGCTGAAGCATCAAAAAACGATGCCAAGAGGTCTTTAAATTGCCTTGGGCAGTTTTAAAAGCCGGAGCCGTTTCAGTTATCCACTTCTGAAGAATCAATCCTAAAGAGATATTTAGGATCGAGGCAAGAAGGAGAAGTTGGAATCTATGTTCAGCATAAAAAATCCCGCCAATAATCGGTCCGATTACTACCGCTATATTGATGGAAGTATAAAAGACCGCAAATACATCGCTCCGATCCTTTTCATCTGTTACATCCGCTACCATGGCCTGGCTTGCAGGCCAGTATAGCGATCCGAAGATACTTACTAATGTAAAGCAAAGAAAACCTATGATAGGGGAATGAAGCCATGGAGAACTTGCGGCTGCAAAAAGTATGAAGGAAAGGCCCTGTCCAATGGAAGAAAGCACCATCATTCTTTTTCTGCCAAACCTGTCAGCGCAGTATCCGCCAAGCAAATTAGCTGCCACCGAAAACATCTGGGAAAAGATGAGCAGCAATCCGGCCTCTGTTTTTCCAAATGATTCGGTAAAGTAAATAGCAAGAAAAGGGAAAAACATCCAAAAGGTGATGTTTACTATTGATTCCCCTGCCAGTCTAATCTTCAAATTGTTATCCCATTCTCTAAGACGCATGTTTCACTCTCTCTTTCTATGATCAACCTTTCTAATGATACCTTCTTGAAGTGAGACATAACAAGAGGGGCTAACGGCGTAAGCAAGGAATATTGTTACAAGAGGTCGATATTTCCCGGATAATAGTTTCTGGATTTTACCCTGGCAAAATCAGCAGGATAATATGTAATGGGGGTCCATTCAAGCAATCAATCATATATTTCCAGCCGTCTTAAAAAATATGATACGATTATTATATAGATACAAAAAGATAAAGAAGGTTTGATTGAATGAATGTGCGGTTCAGGAAAAACAATTTGAAAGCCCTCTGTATTACGGGAGGGTCAGCTGCTGTTGGCGGTTCCATCTTTTATATATCGGGTATGTATTTACCTTGGCTGCTCGGCCCGCTTCTTGCTGTCATGGTCCTAAAATGGAAATTCCCGAACTATTTGCACTGGCCTGGAAAGCTTAGGAATGCTGGTTTAATCGTACTCGGGCTCCAGTTGGGGAGCTCCTTTACGAGGGAAGCTGTGGGACAAATGATCGCCAACCTTCCCATCATGCTGATTACAACTGTCCTCATTATACTTTTCACAGCCTTGACTGCAATTTTCCTTTCAAAAAGAGTGGGGCTCACACTAAATACGGCTCTATTAGGAAGCTTTCCTGGGGGGCTTTCGCAGATGGTTATTCTAAGCGAAGAAATAAAAAATGCCGATGAAGGCATTGTTGCTTTCATGCAGACATTACGAATACTCCTGGTCATATCTATCGTGCCCTGGCTGGTGGTGCATGTACTGACAGAACATGCTTCCAACCCGGTACAAACAATAATTAAAAAGGGCCATTTTTTTATAATAGAATATGATTGGAGAATGGCTGCTTTATTAGGTGTTATGTTGTTTATTGCAATATTTGCGGGCAGGAAGCTGCATTTTCCTCTTCCATTCATGCTTTGCCCATTGCTGACAGCGGCTGTTTTTAACCTTTCAGGCTGGGGAGCACCGAGCATTCCCGGGTTTTGGCTTAATACAGCTCAATTATTGATTGGTGCTCATCTGGGCGCCACACTGCGGGCAAATAATCCGGGGTTGTTTAAGAAATTATTTGGAGTAATTTTGATCGGAAACATTCTTTTAATAGGTTTTTGTTACGGGGTAGCTTCTATTCTCGTAAGATTTCTTTCCTTCCCTATAAATGATCTATTCTTAAGCCTGGCACCTGGTGGGGTAGCTGAAATGGCGGTAACTGCAATGTCGGTGAATGCTGACGTATCCATTGTCACCGGCTTCCATTTATTCAGGATTTTCTTCATATTATTCTTGTTGTCTCCTGTGATCAAGTGGCTTGCGGTAAAAAGCTTTTCTAAATCAGGATTGTAATGCTTTTTGTTAGATAATTTTTAATCATACTGATGTTTTTTATTTTCTCTCGCTGGTCATTTACAATTACAGGATGTCATATCTTACAAGTAGACTTGCCATGTTGTTTTATCCCAATTTACTAGAATAATGTTCGCAAAGGAGATGGAGGGCAACGTGCATTGGAATAACAAGGATGCAATCTTGACGCTCATAAAAAGGCTTGTAAAGATTCCAAGTGTTGCGGGGACGGAACAAGAAAATGACATGGCTGACAAATTAATTGATATCTTAAAAGAAATCCCCTATTTTGCAGAGAATGAAGGCTATATTTATCAACAAGCAATAAAAGGAGATTCATTAGGCAGAAGGGCCATCGCTGCTCTCGTCAAGGGAACATCATCACCAGCCTCCAAAACGGTCATACTAATGAGTCATTATGACGTTGTAGGGGTGGATGACTATGGTTATCTTAAATCATTTGCTTTTGATCCAGACGAATATACTGAAAGATTAAAACAGGAAACTTTGCCGGTAGATGTAAGGGAAGACTTGGAATCAGGCAACTGGCTTTTTGCCAGGGGAATCATGGATATGAAGGCAGGTCTTGCAGTTCAAATTGCCCTTTTGTCAGAACTATGCCAGGACAGGAACTTTGAAGGGAACGTACTGCTTTTGTCTACACCTGATGAAGAGAGAAATTCTGAGGGCATGTTGGCTGCTGTAAAGCTTCTGAGGGAGCTTCAGCAAGAAGCGGGTTTACAGTATGAACTTGCTATATGTTCAGAACCATCCTTTTCCAGGTATCCGGGCGATGATTCGAAATATCTTTATCTAGGCTCGGTAGGAAAGCTGCTTCCCTTATTATTTTGCAGTGGAAGAGAAACACATGTCGGGGAACCGTTTGAAGGGCTTAATGCAGCCTGGATGGCAGCTGCATTCGTCAACAACATGGAACTTTCAGACCAATTTATCGAAAAGGCTGGCACTTTGAAGAATCCGCCGCCAATGGCTCTTAAGCTGATGGATCTGAAAGAGCATTATAATGTACAAACGCCGAAGCACAGCTATGTGCTCTACAATGTACTGACACTCTTGCAAACTCCGCAAGATGTCATGCAAAAGCTAAAAGATGTAGCTGATAAAAGTGCGATGGATATTTTGGCAAAGCTTAAAAGAGCATATTTACATGCCGAGGGAGCCCCATATTTGGAGTATATTGAAAAATTAAAGCCCAAAACCTACACCTATTCAGAACTTTATGACCTGGGGATGGAGAGGCATGGGGACGTGTTTGTCAAAGAAATGGATGAAGCATTGCTTAAATCTACCGCGATGGATTTCGATTACAGGGACCTTACAGTAGCTATGGCTAAAACTATAAGCGGATATTTTCAGGATTTGGAGCCTTTTTATTTGCTGTTGTTCGCACCACCCTTTTACCCCCATGTTTCACTCCAAAGTGGAAATGTACGTGATGATAAAATAATCAGGGTCACCGAGCAAATCATTTCCTTATCGTTAGAAAAGTTTAATCAGGAAATTAAACTGCAGCAATATTTCATGGGACTGTCTGACGTAAGCTATTGCAGGCTGCTCGAAGCAGATCAAGTAATACCCGCATTGAGCAGGGAGATGCCGCTGTATGGAATACGGTACAATCTTCCTCTTCAGGATATTAATGAATTGGATATCCCAACTATTAATCTAGGCCCATATGGAAAAGATGCACACAAACGTACCGAGAGATTGGAATTGACTTTTTCTTTACAGCAATTTCCCCATTTATTGAAGGAAGCAGTCACCGCTGCCCTGCAATAATGTTAGAAGCAGGGCCGGGTATTTAATGCCGGGCCTTTTGCTGTGTTCCATCGGTTTTAGTTGTCTGTGGGAGGGTAAATATAAAAAAACAGACTGCCAATGCAGCCTGCTTGGATAAAATCTATTATAGTCTTTGTCCTCGAATAAATTTAGGCTTCCAATAAGAGTCGTTTAATGATGCGATACTTACCCCTTTTGAAGAGGAAGCATGAATGAACTTATTATTTCCGATATAGATTCCTGCATGTGAAACCCCATTATGGGCCTTCGAAGTCCTGAAGAACACTAAATCTCCTTTTTTAAGCTGGCTTTTGGTTACGGTCTTCCCCCTGGTTGCCATTTGGGCGGAGGTACGCGGCAGACTTATTCCAGCAGCTCTTTTAAAAGTATATTTTATAAAGCCGGAACAGTCGAATCCATTTGGTGTCGTGCCTCCATATGAATACCTGACACCTATGTATTTTTTGCCGACACTTATTACCTGATCTGGTGAAGCAGCCTCTGTATGGTTGACAGGAAAAGCAAAACTAAATAACATGCCTAGTATAAAAAAACAAATTAATCTTTTCTTCATTCGGGACCCCCATATAATAAGAAAGTCTCAAAGCTTTATTTTTTATAGGTATAATATACCAAAAGAATAATGTTACACGGTTACAGTGTCGTTACTTTTTATTACAAAAATATTACAAATGCGACAATTTTGTTATTAATTCGACAAGGTTGAAACGAAATTTACGATGATAAATCAACTTAGCTCCCCATTTTGAAAGTGTCGTGGTCTTTGTTTGACTGATATTATGTCAGCATCAGAAATAAACAATCATGACATATTGTTCTTACCTGAGAGGGCAAACTTATAGTTGAGAATATAGAGGGGAGTGATATTTTATGGATTTTATCAATATAGCGGAAGATAAAATAAAGCAGGCAATAAAGGATGGGGAATTCGATAACCTGCCAGGCAAGGGCAAACCGTTGAATCTCGATGATATGAATGGCATCCCGCCAGAATTGAGAATGGCGTACAGAATGCTGAAAAATGCCGGGATGGTAGAAGCGGAGGCTTCGTATCGAAATGAATTAATGCGAATAGAAGACCTGATTGCAAATTGCGAAGATCAGGAGGAAAGACAGAAACTGGAGAAGCAATTAAACGAAAAACTGCTTGCTTTTAACAAAGTATTGGAGAAAAGAAATACAACCAACAGCAAAGCCTTTAAACAATACCAGTCTAAAATAGATAAGCTGTTCAGGTAACGGCAAGTCCGGCATTTCAGATGAAATGTCTATTTTTTTTGAAAACACTTTTGAAAACATCTATTTCCCGCTGTGTAATGTATCTTTTTAAAAGGAACTGCCAGACTCAAGGAAGCCTAAATAGTTTTTCTGGAAAAACACTCATTTATTGTGATTTCTGTCCGATATAACAAAGAGATTAGAAATTTAATGAATGGGTGAATCAAAAATGGATAAAACATCAGTGGTTGGATTATTGCTGGGCATAGTTGCATTAGGGGTCGGCATGGTATTAAAGGGTGTAAGTCCGTCGGCATTAGTAAATCCCGCTGCTATTTTGATCATTATAGCGGGAACTGCGGCTGCGGTTATAACAGCTGTACCAGGATCTGAGCTGAAAAAGGTCCCTAAGCTTTTTAAGATCATTTTCACAAGCCAGCAATTAACTAAACCTGAAGAATTAATAAAGACATTCTCCGAATGGGCTGTCATAGCGAGAAAAGAAGGATTGCTTGCATTGGAAAGCATTGCTGAACAAGTAGATAACCAATTTTTGAAAAATGGATTAAACCTTGCTGTGGAAGGACAAAGCGCAGATTATATAAGAGATATACTGTCCGAGGAAATAGAGGCAATGGAAGAAAGGCATCTTGCCGGTGCCGCCATATTTACACAGGCAGGAACTTATGCGCCAACATTGGGAGTACTGGGAGCGGTTGTCGGATTGGTAGCTGCCTTGGGCAATATGGATAACACTGATGAGCTTGGGCATGCGATTTCCGCTGCGTTCATCGCTACACTAATGGGTATCTATACAGGATACGTGCTATGGCACCCATTCGCAAACAAGCTCAAGCGTAAATCCCAGGAAGAAGTCCGCCTTAAGAACATGATGATAGAAGGAATCCTTTCTATTATTGAAGGCGAGGCTCCAAGAACGATCGAACAAAAGCTTACTTCATATTTGCCCGCAGGCGAAAGACAAAAAATGCTCGAAGGCAGTGTGAAGCAGGATGGCTAAGCGAAAGAAGCATAAGAAGCATGAGGAACATATCGATGAGTCCTGGTTGGTGCCGTATGCAGACATACTGACACTGCTGCTTGCCTTATTTATTGTGTTGTTTGCAACTAGTTCTGTTGATGCCTCCAAATTCAAGCAATTATCCACGGTCTTTAATGAAATATTCAATGGCGGTACAGGTGTAATGGAATTCCAGTCACCAGTACCGGATACGAATCCGTCTAATACAGAAAGTAACATAAAAGTCTCTGGTGCTAAAACAGGGGGGGCAAATCACGAACAGGAAGAATTGCGTGAAATGCAAACAAAGATCAATCAATATATCCAGGATAAGCAATTAACCAATAAGTTGGGGACAAAGCTGAGCGATGAAGGTTTGCTGGTAACGATACGGGATAATGTCTTATTTGAATCAGGAAGTGCTGATTTGAGGCCAGAGGACAGAAAAATTTCAAAAGATATATCCAATTTGTTAAAAATGGATACGCCGCGTTCTGTGGTGATTAGCGGACATACGGATAATGTTCCCATACAAACATACCGCTATGATTCAAACTGGGATTTAAGCGTTATGCGTGCTGTAAATTTCATGAAAATACTGCTTGAGAATAAAAAGCTGGATCCGGAATTTTTCAGTGCCAAGGGCCATGGAGAATTTAAACCAGTAGCAAGCAATAAAACAAGCAAGGGGCGGGCAATGAATCGGCGTGTTGAAATTTTAATTATGCCAAGAGCTGAAGCTGGAAATTGATCCTTTTTGCCAGGCACAGACAAAACCTGTCGGAGTACAGGTTTTTCTATATATAGGATAGCTGATTTTATTAGGAATTATCTTCTGTCTCAGGGGCTTCCTCGGCAGTGGGCTTGCATAACTAGCCCATCAGCAAACCAGCGGCTGCGACACTACAATAGGTTTGGCAAAATTAAGGATATGGATGATCGTTACCGATATTCCTTCTTCGAAAAGTGAACCGGATATTCTTATTCCATCATAATCCACTTCATATTGTATAAACAGAATGGGAAATTAGGCTTGCGTGAAAGTTGTTCAGAAAGAGGGAGAGGTATGGATAAAGGATATATCAATGTCATGGAGGAAATGGTAGCTACACTTGTCAATTTCTATATGACGGGAAACGAATATCAAACGTTTTGTAAGTGCAAGAAATGCCGTAATGATATGATTGCTTTAAGTCTAAATAACCTGCCAAGCCACTATGTGACTACGGAAGAGGGCAGGGAACGGATTTATGACCAATTGAATACTGAAGAAAACCGGATGTGGATCAATAAAAGAATCATTAATGCCATCCACATTGTTGGGAAATATCCTAAACATGACAATACGGATTAACAAAGGAAGCACTATATATAGCTGCTTTCTTTTTTTATTCCCATATGTTTTGTTGCGGGCGCTTCGCTTTCCGCGGGGGCCTGCGGTGAGCGAAGATACACTCTCGAGGGGGCTAACCTGTCCCGCTGCTCCCGCAGGAATCCTGGCGTTTGCAAAAAAACAAAAGGCTTTTAAATCTTAGATGGAGTTAAGCCGCTATAGCCGGAAAACATATCGCAAAGTTTCAAGTGGACTTTCAGAGGATAATATTCTAAATAATAACAAAATTGGATATTTTATTGCCGTCACAAAGCCCACTATCTCTTAACACAATGTTAAACAAGGAGCGGATTTGGATGCAAAAAACAAATGTCTTGATAGTTGGAGGCGGTGTAGGGGGATTGACTTTGGGGATTAAGCTTGCAGCTTGCGGGATTGATGTTGTGACTATCGAGCGTCATGAAAAACCCGACTCCCTGTATAAAGGAGAACTGCTGCAGCCTAAAACGCTTCAAATACTTGATGAAATTGGCGTGCTGGACCAAATTTGCGACAATGGGCACGTTTTGCCAGCCATTGAAATTACGGAACTTAAAGGAGCGAATGATGGAGTATATCATAAAGCAGGAGAATCTGTAATGGATTATACGGTGCTTCCAGTCAAGTATAATTTTTCCTTGATGATTCCGCATGAAAAATTAAAGGATATCTTAAGGGAAAAAGCATGTTCCTACAAATCATTTCACTACCTGTCACCTGCAGCCTGCAAAGAATATAAAGAAAATGAAGCGATCATCCATCTTCCTGATACGAAAGAACAGATCGAGATAGAGGCTGATTTCTTCGTTGGAGCAGAAGGAAGAAAGTCGGTTACGCGCACGGCAATGGGCCTTGAAGTGAAGCAAGAGACCTACAATCATCATTTCCTGACTGTTACCTTCCGACGGCCAGAAACTATGGTCACTGGCAAAATCATCTCTACCCAGGACGAATTTTTGGGACTCTTTCCATTGCCTCAAAATGAAGTCAGGACAGTATTATTAATACCTGCAGGTTCTTTTAAAGATATGAAAACATTGGGCATAGAGGCAGTCCATCATGCATATGTAAAACTCTGTCCCGAATTGGATGGTTACGTCCAGCAGCTGGCAGATTGGAAAAGGATACAATTGATGATTCCTGTTGCTTTTCATGCTTCAAACTATGTAAAAGGCAGATTTGCCATTATTGGGGATGCAGCCCATGCAGTGCATCCTATGGCCGGAGAAGGAATGAATCTCGCCATGCAGGATGCAGACATTCTTGGTGAACTCCTGTGTGATATGTACAAGCACAACAGGCTCCAGCAAAATAACCTTCAATGGTATCCCAAGGTACGTAAGTCGAGAACGGACAAGATCCTGGAGCTGAGCCACATGTCAGCGCTTGCTTATTCTTATCCCTATAAGCCTGTTTCCTGGTTCAGGACCAAAACATTAAAACGGATGGAAAGAGATGGCCTCCTGCATTATAAACAGATGCTTAACATTTCAGGACTTGGTATTTGGGATGAGAACCTTTATGACCGTATGATACAAATTGGCGGTGCACCCATCAGAAAGCGTGATCTCGATAGTGATGAAAAACGATCGTATTTCTTCAATCGAGATGATGATTACCCATGGAAAGCCGATATTCCAAGGAGGCTGCTATGATAGGCGAGTATGCAAGGCTTTTAAATGCACGTAATTGGATGAAGAAGAATATCCCTTTTCTATATAGCTGGCACGCATACGTCGGTTATGAGCTGGATCTGTTTCAAAAGTTCTCAGAGCCTGCAACCGTTTCGGATGTTGCAAGAGATACTTCTTATGAAAAAGATCTCCTGGAACAGTGGGTGGATGTAGGGGTTGCGGTAAACCATTTAAAGAAGCTGTCCAACGGAAGGTATAAAACAGCAAAAAAATTCAGGATTCCTGCCAGCAAGAGGAACCCACGCTCCACCGGGATCATCCTTAAAGAAATGATGGAGCTTCATATCCCAACACTCCTCGCTTATCCAGAATTGATGAGAAATAATAGCAAACGTACATTTAACCATGAAATGCATGGGCAAACAGTTGCACAAACATCCTCTTTGCTTGAGCAGTTAGCATATCCCACCTTCCAAAAGCTTTTAAAAAAATATAATTATCATACAGTCCTTGACTTGGGGTGCGGGCAGGCGGGTTATATATCCAGGCTTGCTGAGCAATTTACAGATGTGGATTTTGAAGGAATAGAACTAAATGGAGAGGTTGCTGCGTCTGCGAAAGAAAGGTGTGCCGCCCAGAAAAATATAATGATCAGACAGGCGGATTTAATGGAGTTTGAACCCCAGAAAACGTATGACGTTATTATGATGAATAATCTTCTACACTATATAAGACCAGATCATCGAACCGAAGTGATGAAAAGAGTTTCCGGATGGCTGTCCGAAGATGGAAGGATAGCGATTATGACACCAATCAGCCATGACGAAAATGGTGCACAATTTTCCAGTGCTTTTAACAGCTTCTTTTCGGCATTTAACAACCTGTATCCGGTTCCATCGATTCGGCGTATGAAACTTATTGCGAAAAATGCAGGCCTTATAATTGATCAAAAGAAAGCGGTTATTAAAGAGGGCGGCTGGTATGTGATAGTGTTAAAGAAAAGGTGAGGCAGTTGTTCCACAGTAACTCATGTTTATGGAAGTTACAATCGGGAAAATAACTATGTACACAATTTAAGGAGGGAATAGTATGAGTAAAAAGATAGCATGCCTGATTACAGATATGTTTGAGGACTCCGAATATACAGAGCCTGCGAAAGCATTCGTAGAGGCAGGCCATACGGTAACGACAATCGAAAAAGAAAAAGGAAAAACCATTACCGGTAAGCAGGAGGAGGCTTCCATAACGGTTGACGAAAGCATCGATGCGGTGAGGCCTGAAGATTTTGATGCTTTATTCATTCCCGGAGGATTCTCACCTGACCTTCTGCGGGAAGATGGAAGATTTGTAAACTTTGCTAAATCGTTTATGGATGAGAAAAAGCCGGTATTTGCGATCTGCCATGGCCCGCAGCTCTTGATTACAGCGAGGACACTTGAAGGACGTAGTGCAACAGGCTATAAATCAATTAAAGTTGACATGGAATATGCAGGCGCAAACTATAAGGATGAAGAGGTAGTGGTATGCGGCAATCAACTGGTTACGAGCAGACAGCCAGACGACATACCGGCGTTTAGCCGTGAGGCGTTACAATTACTTAAGTAAAACCATATCCCGGAGCTTCCGGAATTTCATACTGTAGACAAACTCGATGTAAATCGAGCTTGCTACAGTTTTTTTATTTGCTTGCTAATGAAGAATGTTGGCTGCAGGGAGTGGAGGTTCAGGCGCCCGGGATTTTTTTGTTCTTTCCTCCATAAAATGGACAGTCGCATTGGAATGTTTTGAGCCGTATATTTACAACAGAAGACCTTATGCTTAAAGAATTGATACTCGGCTGAAAATCTTCATGATTCATATCATTCCTTTTTTGCAGTAAAATAGAATCAGCACGTAAGAAAAAAAGGAAGTGTCATAATTTGATCGTATTAAAGTCAGAAAGAGAAATACAAGCTATGCATGAATCTGGCAAGATTCTGGCTGGCTGCCATAGGGAAATTGCAAAGATGATTGCTCCCGGAGTTACTACCTGGGAAATCGAGGAGTTTGTTGAGAAGTATTTAAAACAAGCAGGTGCCAAGCCAGAGCAAAAAGGATATAAAGGCTATGAATATGCAACCTGTGCCAGCATAAACGAGGAGATTTGCCATGGCTACCCTCGAAAAACACCTTTAAAAAGCGGAGATATTGTTACCATTGATATGGTTGTTAATCATAACGGGGCACTCGCCGATTCAGCCTGGACATATAAGGTGGGAACTGTTTCAGAGGAAATAGAGCGCTTATTGTCAGTTACCAAAGAGTCGTTATATAGAGGGATTGAGCAGGCAGTCATAGGAAATCGTATTGGGGACATCGGGCATGCCATCCAATCGTATGCAGAGGGAGAAGGGTTTTCGGTCGTCAGGGACTTCATTGGGCATGGGATCGGCCCTTCCATTCATGAGAAGCCCGAGATTCCCCACTACGGACTGCCGCATAAAGGGGCAAGGCTAAAAGAAGGAATGGTCTTTACCATTGAACCAATGATAAATGTAGGTACTTATAAAGTAGTCCGCCATCCCAATGGCTGGACAGCATCCACTGCTGATAACAAATATTCGGCTCAATATGAGCATACAATAGCCCTTACGAAAAATGGGCCATTAATCTTGACAGAGCAGTGAAATGATAGATAACTCCTGGTTCTGTTAGTTACAGAAAAGCCATCCGGGTTGATTTGAACCGGATGGCTTTTTCTTTCTTATTAGTAAGCCCGCGTACAAAGCGGTGCGCTTTAATTAGGATGGGATCATTGATTATCTATAGCGGCCTTTCAAGGGATGCAATGTCTTCGTCCATGGAGTCCATCTTGCTTTGTATGACTTTTTTTGCATCCTTAATTGCTTCATTATAGATATAAGGGGCGATTTCCTCCAAAATGAACTCCAAATGGTTACCTGCCGCAAGCTCACCTATTTCTTTGCCTTCTTCTTTGTAGACATACTCCTGTATTTTGCTGATCATTGCCGATTTATCCTGTAAATTAAAAGAAAAAAACATAAGTATCGTACCTTTCTATAAGATTGCTTTTTCAAGAGTTTCTTATTTCAGCTATAATCCAGTCGAAGAAATCCTGAGAGTCCAAGCTAAATACTGGTAACTCTAAGCGGAGCGATTCAACGGTTTTTAATGTCTCCGTCCAGCAGACAATTGCCCGTATGTTGGAAAGGTTATTTAGCAGCTCAAGGTCTGATTCATACTTAACGATCACAACCTTGGGAAACTTTTCTTTTTTATATCCCTCAATCAAAATAACATCTGTTTCAAATAAACCAAGAAGCTGAAGGAGATGTTGAAGATGACCGGAGGACTCTCCTGATAAATCTCCATGAAGCTGGATTTGTCCGCTTCCTTCAACTAAAGAAGCAACAGCCCCTGCCCGGAAATGCCTGGCAGAATCCTTTTCGGGCAAATCGGGCGGGCCTCCATGCCCGTGATGCTTTAGCACAGAAACTGTCAAATTGACCTGCTGCAATTCAGTGATTAATCTTGAAATAAGCGTAGTTTTTCCTCGGTTCTGGTATCCGGCAATCTGAAAGATCACCGGTTTTACCATGGCCATTCACTGCCTTCCTGGTCTTCCAGGAGAAGGACTTTCACTTTATCTCCTTCCCCAAAACCGCGTGTACCTCCAGGAAGCACTGCCAAAGAATTAGCGCCTGCCAGGCTCATCACAATGTTTGATTTATCCATTCCGCTCGGAACCACTTTTAATAATCCCTGCTCATAGAACAGCTTTGTCCGTACAAAACGGGTGAAAGGGTTTGCCTTAGGAAAATCTGCACCTAAAACAGCCTGTACCTTTCGTAAATGAGGGCGGTCAGCAAACAGCATCGTTCTGACAATCGGCCTTACAAATAATTCAAACCCTACGTAGCAAGCGGAGGGGTTTCCCGATAGTCCAAATAAGAACTTGTTTTCTAGAACAGCAACTGTAGTTACGCTGCCGGGACGCATTCCCACTTTATTAAAAAGAACGTCCGCACCAAGCTTTTTATAAATGTCTGGCAGTAAATCATAGTCGCCAACGGAAACTCCGCCTGTGGTAATCAAAAGGTCGACTTTCTCCAGTGCCTGTTTGATGGCATTATGGCTTGTTTCCAGTTCATCAACAAGCTTGCCGAAATATATAACGTCCGCACCAGCACGCTGAATTTGAGAGGAAATCATATAAGAATTGCTGTTTCTAATTTTTCCTGGCTGAAGCGGTTCGGAAACGTCCAGCAGTTCTGAACCGGTGGCGAAAACACCAATAACGGGTTTTTTTGCAACTGGAACACTGTCATAGCCGAAAGTAGCAAGGACTGCCTTCACGCCCGGATTAATCAATGTTCCTTTATGTACAAGGACGTCACCCATTTTCGCATCTTCACCTTGAAATGAAACATTTTCACCCTTCTTTAGCGAGCGCTTGAAAGTGATGAATTTGCGCCCGTTTTTCTCCGATTCAGCGGATAACTCCAGCATTAAAACCGCATCACATTCTTTAGGCATTTGAGTTCCCGTCATAATCCTCACCGCTTGAAAAGGGCCTACCGCCTTTGTGGGAACCATGCCGGCACCAAGTTCTTCAATGACTTCAAAAGTTAATGGTTTGTTCGTTGAACCTTCTTCGGTATCAATAGAACGAAGGGCGAACCCATCATAAGGTGAACGGTCAAAATGGGGTACATCATGAGTAGCGACAATATCTTGTGCTAAAAATCGATTATCAGATTCCTCAATTGCGATCCATTCCATTTCTCCAGATAGTTTATGCATCATTACTTTTTCTACAGCTTCAGCAACGGTAATAGGTTTTCTGCGTTCCAGCAAAGCGATCACTCCCAATTTTGTTTTGCCGATATCTTATTATTCATTAATATGTATCCTATATAATCAGTAATCAACCATGTTCAAGATACACTTTGTCATCAAAATGGCTTTTAACAACAAAAAAATAACCCGGAAACCCGGGCTCTGTAGTCTCTTGTAACTAATGTTTTTATGTATTTCTGAGCCGCCCCAGCTCTTCGGCAATAGCCTGCATCTCACTTGGGCTGAAGTTGCTTTTTCTCATAACCATCTCATATATTTCAAGCAATTCTTCGTACATTTCGCCATTAAAATGAGAGGATTTTATTGCCCCTATATTCATGACTTTTAATTTTTCCTTTATAGCTTCAATCATGTATTCAACGTTCTCGGCTGAATTTTTGGTTAAATCCAAGACTGCACTTCCTTTCGTTCATTTATTGCCATCTTTTCATGATTATCAGCATAAGTCAACCAAAAGAGACGAACATGCAGCATCTATAGTCCAAGAAAAGCCATAAATTAAAAATCATTTGATGCAGTAAAAAGGGGAAGATTATTAACAGAGGTAGAATGCTGCCGAAGGATGATTATTATCCTTTCATATATTTATTATGTCATCCAATTTATGTTCAGGAGGAATTACAGATGAATAATTATATGGTAAGCCAGCCGCCAGGAAGAACAAGCAGGTTTATGCGGGCTTTGATGCTTGGTGCTCTTGCAGGCGCAGCAATCAGCCTTTTGGACAGAACCACCAGAAGGTCCGTCATGGACAACAGCATGCGGTATATGAATGACATGAGGTCCATTGTCGCCCATCCAGACAGTGCCCTTAACCAGCTGAAGGATATGAGCAGCAGGCTACGTACTACCATTGAGCAAATATCACAGGATGTGGCGTTTATATCTGCCAAGATGGAGGAAATGAAGGAAATTCCTCCGCAGGTTGCTCACATGGTAAAAGAAACGAAAGATGCGTTTGTGACCGATGGCGAAGTCCATCATGCTCAAAATTTACAAACACACTAACCAGTATTTGAGTTGTATTGACAATTTATATTTTAAGGTCAGGTGGCAGCTATGGGGGTACAGGGCAGGCTCAGGTCGTATATCAAAACAGTAATAAAACGGATTGACAATGACGATGTACCTGGCCTCTCTGCCCAGCTGGCCTATTTTTTTCTTTTATCCCTGTTTCCTTTGCTGATTTTTTTAGTTTCTCTTCTTCCATACCTGCCTATTTCCGTAACAGATCTCCTCAATACGGTCGGTAGCTATGCACCTCGAGAATCTATGGAATTGATTGAGGAAAATGTCCACAATGCACTCACCGATCATGGAAGGCTGCTTTCCTTTGGAATAATTGGGACATTGTGGTCAGGTTCGAATGGAATTAAGGGTTTGGTTGCTGCCTTTAATAAGGCATATGATGTCACCGAGAATCGCTCATTTTTCATAGCCAGAGGAATGGCCCTGATCTTAACTGTTGCGATGATATTTGTATTCGTCATAGCATTGCTGCTTCCAGTGTTCGGGAGGCAAATCGGCATACTGTTTACCGCAAAACTTGGATGGTCAGAAGAGTTCCTGCATATATGGAATGCTTTACGATGGATTATTAGTTCGATTGTGCTGTTTATTGTGCTGACCGCGTTATATTGGATTGCCCCCAATAAAAAAATTACATGTTTAAGTGTGATGCCAGGTGCGGTAGTTGCAACACTCGGCTGGAATATCGTTTCGCTTGGCTTTTCCTACTACGTTGACAAATTTAATAACTACAGCGCCACTTATGGCAGCTTGGGGGGGATTATTGTATTGATGATTTGGTTTTATCTTTCAGCTTTTGTAATCATTATAGGTGGTCAGATCAATGCAATAGCAGGTGTGAGAAAGGACCCTAATTGCGGATGAAGCTGTCGTTCAAAGCACAAACGCGCAGGTCACGACGTAATATTACGTGGCCTGCGCGTTTGTCATAATAATTATTGTACAGAAGTACTGATGCTTGGCTTTAATAATTCAGCCTCTTTGAATATTGTTCCGAACTTCTCTTCAGCTTGAGCCAGTGTTGCATTTGCAGCATCCAGGGAAGGAGCTGGCTTCTTCAATTCATCTGCTTTTGCCTGGTAAGAGGCGATTACGTCCTTAGTTGCTGCCTGCAGGTCTGATTTTTGGTCTTTTAATTCTTCTGGTACCTTAACACTGCCAAGGGCATCCACCACTGCAGCAGCTGAATTACTTGCGGCTGTCTTAATTTCTTCTGTCGGCTTCTCTTCAGAAGCCTCAAATGCATTAAGGTCAACATCATTATCATTAATCGCTTTTGTAATGCTGGACAGATATTGTACTAAAGAACGTTTAACATCATCTTTGGATACAGTTTTTTCTTCTTTGCTGCCTTCACTCTCTGTTTTGTTCGAGCAAGCTGCCAGCGCGAAAGCCAGTGCTAGAGCAGACATCAATACCCAGATTTTTTTCATCGTGAAACCCCCTTAAAATGTCTCTATATATATGTACTACGGGAAGTGGCCACTCCTATACCGGGTTTACATAATATGGTATGAAAACGCCACTTTGATATTATAATGGCTCATCTCTGTTTTTTCAACATTAAATTTTTCCCCCCATCTCTTTAGGTTACAAGTACAATTAAAAAAAGATGCGGTATAAGCCCGCATCTTGGCAATCATGACAGCCTCTATTTTTTTAACAGCCGAAGGCTGTTTAAAATAACAAGTATGGTGCTGCCTTCATGGCCAATAACCCCATAGGGGAGGTCTAGAAACTGGAGGAAATTAGTTGCAATCAATACCATGATCACGGAGATAGAGAAGATGATGTTTTGCTTTATAATCGTATTCATCTTCTTGGATAGCTTTACTGCTTCGGCAATTCGAGGCAAATCGTTTTTCATCAGCACTACGTCGGCAGTTTCCAGAGCTACATCAGTTCCTTCCCCCATGGCTATACCTACAGAAGCCGTTGCAAGAGCAGGTGCATCATTTATTCCGTCTCCCACCATTGCTACCGTCCCGTATCGCTGTTTCAGTTTCTTTATTTCATCTACCTTCGTCTCGGGAAGGCATTCAGAAATGTATTCATCCATATGGCTATCTGATGCGATGGCTCTTGCTGTATTTTCGCCGTCGCCTGTCAGCATCACGGTATATATGTTTTCCTTTTTAAGCTCTTCAATTGCTCGAATCGTTTCTTCACGTACTTGGTCTTTTAAAGCCATGATCCCGGCAATTCCCTTATGGTCTTTTGCGTATACCACGGTCTTCCCCTCTGCTGAAAGAGTAAGCGCAATGCCGTTTTGAAATTCTTCGGCGTCACGTCTTCCGACGAAATCCGCTTTCCCAATCTTCCATTCCACATTTTTAATGCGGGCGTTTACTCCGTATCCAGCTATGTCTTCCATGGTCTCCGGTTTTACTAAGATGTTTGAGAGTGATTTTTGCGCATGCTGCACAATGGCAGACGCGAGAGGATGATTTGAATATTTTTCTATACTGGCTACATGGAATAAAAAATCCTCTTCTGTGATGTCTTCACGGACAATGATATCTGTAACCTCAGGCTTTCCTTTTGTCAGGGTGCCAGTTTTATCAAGCGCAATGGCTTTTAAATTGCCTAGGTTTTCCAGATGGATTCCACCCTTAAACAGGATCCCGCTGCGGGCTCCGTTGGAAATGGCGGAGAGGGTGGCAGGCATAATGGATGCCACGAGTGCACAGGGTGATGCAACAACCAACAGAATCATCGCTCTGTAGAAAGTTTCTGTCCAGCTCCAGTCCAAAAGAAAATGTGGAAGTACCATCATTAACAGAACAACTGCCAAGACTACCTTGACATAGGTTCCTTCGAATTTCTCGATGAATAACTGTGAAGGTGATTTTTCGCTTTGGGCTGATTGAACAAGAATAATTATTTTCTGAAAAAGAGTTTCGCTGGCCGATTTTGTGATTTCTATCGTAAGAGTACCTCTAAGATTTACAGTGCCGGCAAAGACCTCTTCATTTACAGATTTTGATACAGGCAGAGATTCCCCAGTAATTGCAGATTCATCTAAATTAGAGCTGCCCTCTGAAATTTTTCCATCAGCGGGGACCCGTTCGCCGGGCTTAACAAGGATGAAATCTCCAATCTGTAATTTTGACACAGGGACTCGTTCTTCTATGCCGTTTGAGAGGATTCGCAGTGCTTCCTCCGGCTGCAGATCCATAAGTGCAGATATCTCTTTATGGCTCTTATTCATAGTATAGGTTTCAAGGGCGCCGCTGACGGCAAAAATGAATATTAAAATTGCCCCTTCAGTCCAATAGCCTATTATCGCCGAACCGATCGCTGCCAGCACCATAAGCATTTCAACATTCAGCTCTTTATTTTGGATCGTTTCTTCTATTCCTTCTTTTGCCTTGGCGAAGCCTCCAATTATAAAAGCAAGTATAAACAAAGTGATGGAGGGTGCTTCCATGCCATTTTTAGAAAGGAACCATCCAGCCAAAATGAGTACGCCGCTGAACAATGCAGCAATGAGTTCTGCATGGGGCTGTATTTGTTCAAGGAATGAGTGCTTTTGCTGATCTGATTGTCTGGACAATGCATTAGTTTGAGTTGCCAAATGATTCCCTCCCGGTTAGAAAATTGTAATAGAATCGTCTTTCTATAAATAATTGAGAAAGAAAATCAACATCAATACCCTAAAAAAAGGCGAAAGCTGCCATCGAAGCCGATGACAGCAAATGAATCTTTTAATCCAATATTCTACCATTTCTGTTTATTTAAGTAATGTCATACTACCATAAATATGAAACGGTTTAAAGAATGTTGCTTATTTTTGTGTATCTTTGGAGTAGGCATAAAAGGAAGCTTGTTCTTCACGGAAGCTTGCGATTGCAATCAAGATGGTCAGCAGAATAAAGGAAAGCATAAAGAATAAACTGCCGCTTTTCATATATTCAATTATAATGCCTCCTATAAAGGGACCGCTGATACTGCCGATGCTAAAGAAAATTCCGCACAAAAGATTGCCGGTTGGCAAGAGGCTTTTAGGCAATAAATCAGCCATATAGCTGATTCCCAGCGAGAAGGTTGAGCCAACCAGCATGCCGGCAGCCAAAAAGCAAACCAATAGGCCCATTGCAAGGCTTGTCAGGAATCCGGCAGCAAAGAAAATGGCCGAGCCTCCAGACAAGACAATTAACAATATTTTGCGGCGGCCGTATTTGTCACTCAAAACTCCCAAAGGGATTTGGGATATTAATGTCCCTGCAGAAAACGCAGGAATTATGATCGATACCATGTTCACATCTATTCCCGATCTTAAGGCGAGAACAGGGAAATTCCCATTTAGGACTGCCTCGAGGATGCCAAAACCCATTGGAGGAAGAAGGGCAACCCAGGCATAGCGGCTGACCTGTGAAAACCGCTTGATTGTCCCTAGAAACGAGGTTGTTTCAATACTGTGGTCCTCTGCAGGCTTTTCATTTTTTAATAGAAACACAAACAGCCAGGTAATAAGGCTGATAATACTTGTAACCATAAACGGCAGCGCTTCGCTTATTTCAAGTAATTTTGTCAGTAATGGTCCTATAGCAAAGCCGATACTGAAGAAAAGCCCGTAAATCGAAATATTCCTGCCCCGTTTATGGCGGGGGGAAATAGCAGTGATCCAGGTCTGCGTGGAAAAATGCAGTGCATGGTCCCCAATTCCGATCAGCAGCCTCAGTACAAACCAAAACCAATAAGACTTCCACACCGGAAACATGGCCATCGATACAATGACAGTGATGCCGCCCCACAAAATCAGAGGCTTATAGCCCAGCTTCCGCAGAGGGGCCTCCATAAGGGGGGAAGCCAGCAGGACACCTATATATAAACCTGTTGCATGTAATCCATTCAGTGATGAGCTTACTCCATCCCTCTCGAATATGACCGCAATTAATGGAAGCAGCATTCCCTGGGAAAGTCCTGATATGCCAACTATGCTGATTAATACCCCGAATAACAGTCTATGATTCATGTCTCTCTCCCAATAAAATCGTCTTATGTAGAATGGTACATGCGGCAACAAGGATTAGGCAAGTGATTTTCGGGTATATTTCCACCATGGGCTTGTCGGCTAGAATATCATAAGCCCGATTTTTAATAAAATTATGCAATAAATTATCATGTTACATACCAAATATAAATAGGGAAGGAATAAAAAAGATGGGGAACAAGGTATTTTTTATTTTATTGGCAGCCGGATTGCCTTTATCCGTAATTGGCTCACTGCTGCACTGGCCCAGTGTCATCATGTTCGGCATATACTGCCTTACCATTATTGCCCTGGCCAGCTTTATGGGAAGGGCGACCGAAAGTCTTGCTGTAGTTATGGGGCCGCGAATAGGCGGTTTGCTTAATGCTACATTTGGTAATGCAGTTGAATTAATTATTTCCATCTTTTCCTTGAAAGCCGGGCTTGTGGGGGTTGTCCTAGCATCTTTGACAGGGTCTGTGCTCGGGAATTTATTGCTTGTTGCAGGTCTGTCCTTTTTTATGGGGGGAGTGAAATTTAAACGCCAGAAATTTAATGTATTTGATGCAAGGCATAATGCAGGGCTGCTTATCTTTGCAGTTGTTGTAGCTTTTGTTATTCCTGAGGTATTTTCATTGGACATGAGTGAATCCGAAACAATGTCTCTCAGTGTTGGCATCTCCATTACAATGATCGCTCTGTATCTTGCGGCATTATTCTTTAAATTAGTCACACACCGCGGGGTATACCAGCCATCAGAAAAAGGAGGGGGTGCAGCCCACCATGACGAAGAGGAACCGGAATGGAGCAAAAAAGCGGCTATCGCAATACTGGCAGCCGCCACTGTCGCGGTAGCGTACGTCTCGGAAAAATTGGTCCATACTTTCCATGAAGTAGGGCAGGCATTTGGGTGGACAGAATTATTCATCGGGGTGATTATAGTTGCAATTGTGGGTAATGCGGCTGAGCATGCATCGGCAATCATTTTCGCATTTAAAAACAAGATGGATATTGCAGTAGAAATCGCAGTTGGTTCGACACTTCAGGTCGCAATGTTTGTGGCACCAGTCTTAGTGCTGGTTTCCTTGCTGTTTCCAACCAAGATGCCGCTTGTGTTTTCTTTGCCGGAGTTAATATCAATGGTATCTGCTGTATTTTTAATGATCATTATCTCAAATGATGGCGAAACCAACTGGTTTGAGGGGCTCACATTATTAGCTGCATATGTAATTATGGGTATAGGCTTTTACCTCCTTTAAAAATGAATGCTAAATAAAAAAATGACTCTGCCTATAAACTCGCAGGGTCATTTTATATTGTACAATGCGTATTTACATACATAATCTCATCCAAAATTATTATTAATCTTCTTACAACAACTTGAAGATATAATTCTAGGATTTCTCACCAGCCTTTTCTATAGGATGTTAGTAAGTAATTGTAGCTTTGCTGATTGGTTGGTTCACTAAGACTAATCGATAGACATACCTCCTTGTTTAATCGGGTATGAACGATTTCGCCTCCTTTGTTTAAAGTTACTTTATTCTAACACGTATTTTGATATTTGTAAATATTCTGAATTTTACATTTATGTTACATCAAAACCCTGCGCCTGGTGTAACAACAGCGAATAAAAAAACTGGGATTAGTTCATTTTAACAAATAAAGATAACACTTAAAGGAGTGTGACACCATCATGAAACGACTTATTACTGCTTTAGGTATATTTGTTTTGTTTGCCTTCTCTCCAAGTTATGCAAATGCAGTGGCCAGAATTCATATACCGCCTTCAGTGCTCAATGTGGCAAAGGAAAATACTTATCCAAACGCAACACAGGATTTACCGCTTCTTCAGCCGAGTAAATTTGCGAAGCAACTGCTGCAATCCTCAGATATCAAAATAGAAAATCCACAGCTGATCCATATGTTAAATGAATCGACAGTAGCTAAAGCGCCGTTTGCTTTTGGTTACCGTGCAACCATCTATATGGGGCACTGGGCATTGAATTATCAATCTGCAGAGACATCTCCAAACTGGGAATATCAAAAAATTAATACCAACTATTATGATAATCGGGGAGGAAATGTACCCTATAAGATCCATTACGTACAGGAGGCACAAAAAAATGTACGCGGCGGATTGACAGCAAGAATCCCTGCATCTGATGACGTTCAGAAAATGATGCTGCTAGAAGCCGCGGAAAAGACAAAGCTGCCATTGGCCTTTGAAACCATAATTGGCGGAGGGACAAAGAAAGACCACACTTACAACATTCCTGCAAAGAGAATGGGATACTTGCACGCTTATGCGTCCGCGGTAAATGAAAAAGGCAAGGTAACGTACGGGGAAGTATATCTGGTGCTAAAAGGGAATAAAAAAATGTTGTCGATAAAGAATGTGACTTCTCAAGGAATCGGTGCCTGGATTCCAGTCCAGGATCACCTGTCCTTCAGCTTCAGTGCATCTGAATTGCCGCGATAAAAAAATCCAGCTAAATAGCTGGATTTTCTGCTATATATTCGTTTTGCGCATAGTAAAGTCAGTATCACGGTAATAACTATTTTTTACAAGCAGGTTCGGCCCAAGACAATGTACGGAAGGGCAATGGCAATTGATCTGACTGGCAAGGGAAGAAGACATCCATGTGTCATAAGCTTCTTGTAATGAATGAGTTTGTATATTCCCAAGTGGAGGTGCGTCGCCAAAATCGGTCACGATGATTTCGCCGGAGAAAATATTTACATTTAAGCGGGACCTGCCATCAGGATCATTCCTTACTGTAACATTCCGCTCTGAATAAAGCCTTTGTAAAAGTTTCAGGTCTTCTGGTTCAGAATTACATGGGTAAAAAGGCAGTGTGCCAAATAACATCCAAGTATCCTTGTTTCGAATATCCAATAAGTGATGAATCGCTTCTCGTATTTCCCCAAGTGAAAGTGTTTCCAGATTTGAGGCAAAATCACTTGGATACATGGGATGCAATTCATGTCTCTGACAGCCCATTTCCTCTACAATTTGTCTATGTATTTTTTCCAAAAACGGCAGGGTACGTTTATTCAGCATGGTTTCTGCGGATACAAGGACTCCGATTTCTGTAAGTGCACGTGAGTTTTCGATTATTTTATCAAATAGCTTAGCCCGCTGCGTCCTTGATGGCTTTCGTTCCATCATTGCAAATCCGCCATCCACAAAGTCATCAATGGTTCCCCAATTATGAGAAATGTGCAGGACATCCAGGAACGGGGCTATTTCTACATACTTGTCTAAATCAAGAGTCAAGTTCGAATTTATTTGTGTTCGCACTCCTCTTGAATGTGCATATTTCAACAAAGGCAATACGTAGTTTTGCACTTGCTTTTTTGAAAGCATAGGTTCTCCGCCGGTTATACTCAATGAGCGAAGGGTTGGGATCTCGTCAAGCCGTTTCAGAATTAGATCCAGTGGAAGAGCGGCAGGGTCTTTTGGCTGTAAAGTATAGCCTACTGCACAATGTTCGCAGCGCATATTACAAAGGGTAGTTGTCGTGAATTCAATATTCGATAAAGTTATTTTCCCATACTCTTGAACATCCATGTATGATTCCCATGTGTCAAAGTTGGGTGATATAGGCTTGAGCCGTTCTATTTTAGTAGACATAGATGAATCTCCTTACTTTTTTGAGGGTGGATTGCCATGTTATTATCAGAAAAGACTCTGATAATGTCAAACTTTATAGGGCGATGATTGCACTCCGCAGCGATTTTTTGTAGGATGTATGTGGAATAAATTTTCAGGGACTAACGGTAATGATACATTTATATTCACGGCTGTACTGTATTAATACTGATAGGAACTTTCAACACGGTAAGGCAATGAATGGCAAGGCTTCAGGATGTTATTGCCGGAAAGGAGAACATAAAATGGGTAAATCCATCACCAACAAGGATGATCAATTAAAATATCTAAAAGAACGTTTATCCATATTTCTTGAAGTTTTAGATAGTATTGAACCTGAGAGCACCGAGGTTGAGGACATCGACAGGCTGATCGGCTTTATGGATGAGCTTGAAACAAAAGTGGAACAATTTAAGTACCGCAAAGAATTATAGCCTAACAATATTTTTAGAAATAAAATCCTGTATTTTACGGGATTTTTTATTTTTGAGCTTAACGAGCCTCCTGGAAATAGATTGTGGCAACCACAGAATACATTCGTATATCTTCAGGTGGACTTTTGCATAGTTTGCTCGTTTCGTTTAAAGCAATAATTTTTTTTGGAAACGGTTCCTAAGCATGTCTTTTCTAACACTCGTGATAGGAGTATAATAATACAGGTTCATATGATTTTTTAAAACTTTCCGAAGAATAAGGAAATTGCCTGTAAACTTCCAGGCAAGACAACTAAGGGGGAGGCTGGTGTTACTATACCAGCCCAAATAGGGGGAGAAGACCATGAATATTGAAAAATTTCAAGAAAGCATGTACAACCTGATAGTTGAAACATCAACGAATCTTCCAAGTGATGTTAGAAGAGCGATCAAGAGAGCAAAGGAACTTGAAAATGCTGGCACACGTTCTGCAATGAGCCTCGCTACTATTACAAACAACATAACGATGGCAGATGAGAATGTGTCTCCAATTTGCCAGGATACAGGATTGCCTACGTTTAAAATAAAAACCCCGGTAGGTGTAAACCAGATTCAGTTAAAAGAAGCGATCAGGAACGCAATGATCCAGGCAACGGCCGATGGCAAAATGCGCCCAAATGCTGTTGATTCATTGACAGGAAAAAACAGCGGGGACAACCTTGGATTCGGTGTTCCGGTTGTAAAATTCGAACAATGGGAAAATGATTATATAGACGTCCGCCTTATCTTGAAGGGGGGAGGCTGTGAAAATAAAAATATACAGTACAGCCTGCCTTGCGAACTTGAAGGACTTGGTAAAGCAGGAAGGGATCTGGACGGCATCCGTAAGTGCATTCTCCATTCCGTATACCAGGCACAAGGGCAAGGATGCAGTGCCGGCTTTATAGGAGTCGGCATAGGCGGTGACCGTTCGTCCGGTTATGATTTGGCTAAGGAACAATTATTCAGAAGTTCTGAGGATGTTAATTCAAATGAAGATCTTCGTAAGCTGGAAGAGTATATCATGGAAACTGCAAATGAGCTCGGAATTGGCACGATGGGATTCGGTGGGGAAACAACGCTCCTAGGATGCAAAATTGGAGTCATGCACCGGATACCGGCCAGCTTCTTCGTATCAGTGGCATACAATTGCTGGGCTTTCCGCAGACTGGGTGTTAAAGTAGACACGGAAACAGGAGCGATCCAGGAATGGCTCTACCAGGAAGGCGAAAAGGTAGATTTTGCTGCGGAAGCTGAAAAAGAAGCTGCGGCACTCCAATCGGCTGCTGCATTTGAAGCTGATACGAATAAAGAAACTTCCAGCCGTGAGGTAGTGTTGAATGCTCCAATTACCGAAGAAAAAATACGTGAACTAAAAGTAGGGGATGTAGTACATATCACTGGCAGGATGTATACTGGCCGTGATGCCATTCATAAGCACTTGTCCGAGAATGACTCACCTGTTGATTTAAACGGGCAAATCATATACCATTGCGGACCGGTTATGATGAAAGATGCGGAAGGAAACTGGCATGTTAAGGCAGCAGGACCGACCACATCTATTCGTGAGGAGCCTTATCAGGGAGATATCATGAAGAAATTTGGAATCCGGGCCGTTATTGGCAAAGGCGGTATGGGGCCTAAAACGCTGGAGGCACTTAAAGAGCATGGCGGGGTATATCTAAACGCCATCGGCGGGGCCGCTCAATATTATGCCGATTGCATTAAGTCGGTGGATGGAGTAGACTTCATGGAGTTTGGAATTCCGGAAGCCATGTGGCATTTAAATGTGGAAGGATTCACTGCTGTTGTGACAATGGATTCACATGGAAACAGCCTGCATAAGGATGTTGCCCAAAGCTCGCTTGAAAGGCTGGCTCAATTTAAGGAACCTGTTTTTAAATAATATTTAGAGTTCCAAGTATTGGGCGGTATAGACTGTAGACAACTCGAGAAAATCGGGTTGCTGCAGTCTTTTTTTTGGAGGTTGGCCGTTGACTGCCGCATGCTGTTTCGATTTGTTGGCTTTCCCGGGAGCTATGCACAGTGAACTTTACTGCCTTCATGATCTTCTTTCAACTAGCTTTTCCAACAGGGTGACATGCATCCTGAATAAAACCCAAAAGAAAGCGCCAATACATCCTGGAAGAAGTGTGGCGACTTACACTTAATTAGAAGTGGAAAATCATAAATTGTCTGCAATATTTGTGTGTCCGGCTGGGAAGGGGCGATCCGTTATTTCGGGCAATTTTGTCAGTTGAATAAGCATTTTGATTTTCTTTGAAAAATTTGTTTAAAGAAGGCGATTTCTGCCCTCACCGAATATTAATGTCACACATATGATAACTACGGAAAGGGGGGATCAGCTGTGGACTCAGCTAAGTTATTTTTTCTTGCCATACTTGCTGGTTTTGCACTAATTATTCTTCCTGGCCTTGTTGAGGCAGGTCCGGTGGCAGGTTTTGTCGCTTCTTTGGAGCCCATTCTTGTGACGCTCGGCCTTATAGTAGTATTGGTCTTTGCACTTGTGCTCATATACCACGCCATCAAAAAATTGTCTAATTAAATCTATAGCCATCGCGAAGGCCCTCGCTTTTGAAGGGTCTTCGTATATTTTCTCAACTCTTCCAAACAATAAAAAAAAGAAGAAGGAGGGGTAAAAATGAGAAATCTTTCTATACTGATTTCAATTCTGCTATTATCCTTAATTGTTAATAACCCTGCGTTCGCTGCTCCAAACACTCCGTATAATTGGGGGTTCAAGAGAGGCCAAAATGGACAGCCTGCTGAGGCTGGCGCTGAGCTAGATAATATGCTGAAAAAATATGACGCCATTTACAAAGGGGATACCACGAAAAAAGAAATCTACCTTACTTTTGATAATGGGTACGAAAATGGGTATACGGCAGGTATTCTAAATGTGCTAAAAAAACACAAGGTACCGGCCGCTTTTTTTGTAACAGGGCATTACCTAGAATCAGCGCCAGAGTTAGTTAAGAGAATGGTAAACGAAGGGCATATTGTAGGCAATCATTCTTGGCATCATCCCGACATGTCGCGTACTACCGATATGAAAATAAAACAAGAATTAGAAATGGTCCGCAAGAAAACACAGGAGCTGACAGGACAGAAAACGATGAATTATCTCCGTCCGCCACGAGGAGTGTTCAGTGAAAGAACGATGGAGGTGGCCAAACAGGAGGGCTATTTACATATCTTTTGGTCCCTTGCTTTCAAGGATTGGGAGGTAGACCGCCAAAAAGGAGCGCAGTATTCATACGAGCAAGTAATGAAACAAATCCATCCAGGTGCCGTCATTCTCCTCCACACGGTTTCAAAGGACAATGCGGACGCAATCGATTCGATTATCAGAGATTTGAAAAAGCAGGGTTATGTATTTAAAAGTCTCGATGATCTATTAGTTGCCCGCCAGCTTGCAGACTCGATGTTATACTGAGTGAATGCGGAATCAGGGTCCCTTTTAGGGGAACCTGATTCCTTCTTTGGTTTTTTAAAGTAAAATTAGGTGAAACATGCTATAATACGTGGAAAAATGCTAAGGATGATTGCGATGTGGACGGAATTATTGAAGGTTCAAGGGCCGTATAATTTCGAACTTGTTTTGGACAGGCTGTTGTTAGACCCGCTTCATGCGGTGGACCGCAAAAGCCGGACCGTAAGAGTCCCTCTTTATTATAATGGGGAACCTTTCATAGTCAGTGTACAAGGGACCGGAACAATAGACTCCCCGGAATTCTTGATTTCTGGTTCTTTCTACGAGTCAAAAGAATATGCAATCGAACGTGTCAAGCAGATTTTTCACCTGCATCTGCCGCTTCAGGATATCCAATCCCATTTCGAGGGAACTGATTTGAAAGATATTTTCCGGGAACATCGCGGCACGGCTATTGTTCTTGATTTCGATTACTTTGGCTGTCTCGTTAAGTGCATTATCCATCAGCAGCTGAACCTGGCATTTGCACACACATTAACGGAACGTTTTGTAAAGAATTTTGGATTTGATTTGGATGGTGTCTGGTTTTATCCGTCTCCGAGCACGACAGCTTCATTGAATGTCGAACAGCTCAGGGAGCTGCAATTCAGCAACAGGAAAGCAGAATATGTGATCGGCCTCGCAAAAGAGATTATAGGAGGACGGCTGGACTTAGATCAGCTAATACAAAAATCGGATCATGAAATAATAGATGAACTGGTCAAAATAAGAGGGATAGGACGCTGGACTGCAGAAAATTTCCTTTTGTTCGGTCTAGGCAGGCCAAACCTGTTTCCAATGGCGGATATAGGCATCCAAAATGCATTAAAAAAACTATACGGCTTGCAGCATAAGCCGACTATCGACGAAATGGAGACATATAGCAGGAGCTGGTCGCCTTTCTTAAGCTATGCTTCCCTTTATTTATGGAGAAGCATTGAAAAACGGAGTGAATGAAAATGACAAAACAGCAAGAAACAACATTGGATGTGGGACAAACCTTCCCATTAACGATAAAACGACTTGGTATAAATGGAGAGGGTGTTGGTTACTTCAAGCGTAAAGTAGTATTTGTGCCGGGGGCCATTCCGGGTGAGGAAGTGGTGGCAGTAGCTACCAAGGTGCAACCCAAATTCACGGAAGCCAAAATAAAAAAAATCCGCAAGGCATCGGAACACCGGGTTGCCCCTCCCTGTCCATTCTATGCTGAATGTGGAGGCTGCCAGCTTCAGCATCTGAAATATAGCCAGCAGCTTGTAGAAAAACGGGATATTGTGATTCAATCGATGGAACGGTATACTCGCTTTCCGATCGAATCACTTGATGTAAAAGATACTATTGGAATGGATGACCCATGGAATTACCGAAACAAGAGCCAGTTTCAAGTGGGTTTAAGAGATGGTAATGTCATCGCTGGCCTATATGGCCTAAACTCCCACAATCTCATAGATATCCCTAACTGTATGGTGCAGCACGCATCAAGCAACAGAGTGACCGGTATCATCAAGACGATCTTGAAAGAGCTCGGAATTTCAATCTATAACGAGAAAAAGAAAAAAGGCGCAGTACGGACTGTGATCACAAGAGTTGGGTTTCAGACAGGAGAGGTTCAGGTCGTTATCGTTACTAACACAAATGAGCTGCCAAAAAAGGAGAAGCTTATCAAAGCTATCCTAGAAAGGCTTCCAGAAGTAAAATCCATCGTGCAAAATGTAAATGAGAAGGCGACTTCCCTTATTTTTGGGGATCATACCTTTCATTTGGCGGGTGAAGAAGTCATTCATGAGACGCTTGGAGATTTATCCTATGAGCTTTCTGCCAGGACCTTCTTCCAGCTGAATCCGATACAAACAGTGAAGCTTTATGATGAGGTGAAAAAGGCGGCTGCATTGACTGGTACTGAAAAAGTGGTCGACGCTTATTGCGGAGTAGGAACGATCGGCCTTTGGCTCTCCGATTCCGCCAAGGAAGTACGAGGCATGGATGTCATTAAGGAATCCATCCTGGATGCAAGAAAAAACGCGCAACGGCATAAACGCAGCAATGTTAAATATGAGGTTGGGAAAGCCGAGCAAATCATGCCGAAATGGATTAAGGAAGGCTGGAGGGCTGATGTTCTAGTAGTAGACCCTCCAAGAACGGGCTGTGACGATGCCTTGCTGCAAACAATCTTAAAGACCAAGCCGAAAAAGATCATATATGTATCCTGTAATCCGTCCACTCTCGCCAAGGACCTGCAGGTGCTGAGCAGACTATATAAAGTGGAATATATGCAGCCTGTCGATATGTTTCCGCAAACCTCACATATTGAGGTTGTAACGAAAATTGCCTTGAAGTGACACGCAATTTCTCATTCTGCCGCATATTGGCAATAAAACCTTTTGCTGAAAAATGTTTAGTCTCTGGGTTTCAGGGGTAAGAAACATGGTTATAACTACTAAATTGAGGGTGCATATGAAAGGCGATTATGAGTACTTTTTATTTGCGAAAGAACTTGGCCGGCTGTTACTGGATTTTGATATGTGTGATGATGAAGAAATTAAAAAAGAGATTGTTAATGATATTCGGCTGCTCGAAAGCGCGCTTCAATGTTCCGGATATCGAAACTCTTGTCCAATTAATTAGTTAGATCATGTTGTCATCATTCGCCTCCATATTTTTTCAGGTTTATTGCAATTTGTTTATTGCATCCTATAAATAGGAGGTGGGAAAATGGCAAATCAAAATTCCAATAACAGGAATCAAAACAATAACAATGGCCATAACAATGGCAATGGTGATGGAATGCTGGGAAATATGGTACAAGCCGTTAAAAATGTTTTTACAGGCAATGGCGGCCAGCAGGGTTCACATAGACAAAGGAACAACAGGAAATAAAATAAAGAATACAGGTTGGCCGGTTCTCAGGTGGCCAACCCTTTTTATATCCAAGATGATTCGAGAAAAGATAGTATTATGCATTGAGTGCCTGTTTTATATCACCTATGATTGCATCAATATTCTCCAGACCGACAGAAAGGCGAATTAATCCAGGATTTAAGTGATCTTCTTGTTGAAGTTTATCTAGGTTATTTCCGTAGTTTGGCGAAATAACCAGGGATTCAAACGACCCCCAAGATACTCCGATCTTTATCGTGTTAAGACTGTTAATAAAAGCGGCAACCCTGTCAAATGTTGCATTTTTGAGTTCAAAACTCATCAGACCCGAAAAGCCGTTCATCTGTTTTTGTGTGAGTTCGTATTGAGGATGTGAACTATGGCCAGGATAATTTACCTTCGCTACAGCCGGGTGGTTATCTAGAAATTCAGCCGTTTTCAACGCGTTTTGTTGATGGGCCTTCATCCGAAAAGGCAGCGTTCTCAAACCTCGTAACAGTAAAGAAGCATCATATGGGCTTAACACTGCTCCAAATAAGAGAAACTCCTTTTTGAAGACCTGTGCAATGATTTCTTCTGAACTAATCATGGCACCCCCCATTAAATCGCTGTGTCCCCCAAGATATTTGGAGGCTGAATGTACAACAATGTCTATACCAAAGGTAAGGGGTTTTTGGAAAAGCGGCGTTGCCCACGTATTATCGACGATTGTCAGGATGTTGCGCTTTTTGGCCATTGCAGCAATTGTTTCAAGGTCCAGAATTTGAAAGCTCATATCCGTAGGGCTTTCAAAATAGATGACTGCTGTGTTAGCTCTAATGTTTCGCTCAATCTCCAGCGGATCCGTAGTCAAGACTATGGTATGGCTAACACCAAACTTAGATAGATAATTCAGTAGGCCTTTTGTCGAGAAATAAATATTGCCCACACATAATACATGTTCATCAGCCTTAATACTTGAAAGGATGGCAGCGCTAATGGCAGCCATGCCCGAGCCGAAGCATTTGCACGCTTCTCCACGCTCCAGGGCAGCCAGCTTCTTCTCAACAATTTCGACGGTGGGGTTCTTGCCTCTTGTATATACATAATGGCTAGGTTCATCCAAAACTGCATCAACCAGATTTTCAAAGGAGGAGAAGGTGAACAAGGTATTTCCAAAAATAGGAGGGATGGCTGCTCCCATAAAGTGTTCGACCTGCTCGGAGTATCCCATGCATATCTGTGTATCCTCCTCAAATGTCATAGTCTTATACTCCTTATAAAATGATGATAATTTAAGTATGGCAAATAGAAGCGTGTAACATTCCTGTTACAGTGGCCATTCCTGTTTAATCCAGACTTATAGGTAAGAATGTGCATTTCTTTCAAAATTTCCTAAATGAAATTATACTAAACTATAACAAGAAATTCCTGAAATGTTGGTGGCAGGAGGAACATGATGAAATATAGAAAGTTAGGCAAAAGTAATCTTGTTGTATCCGTGATAGGGCTTGGTACCTGGCAGTTTGGAGGAGAGTGGGGAAAGGATTTTTCGCAGGCTGAAGTAGATCGTATTTTAAACAGGGCAAAAGAATTGGGGATCAATCTCATCGATACAGCTGAATGCTATGGAGATCATCTTTCCGAAAAATTTATCGGGAATTTTCTCTCGCATGACAGAAGGGAAGATTGGATCATAGCGACTAAATTCGGCCACCATTACGATGATGCTAAAAGAGAAAGGACTGACAGATGGTCGGCCGAATCCGTTCTCAAGCAGCTGGACGATTCTCTGGCCGCATTGAAAACAGATTATATTGATTTATATCAGTTTCACTCTGGAAGCAATGAAGTGTTCAGGAATGATGGTGTATGGACAGTTCTGGACAAACAGGTCCAAGCGGGCAAAATCAAGAATTTAGGAATATCGATTGCAAACAATGAGAAAACTCATGAACAGACAGACTATGCCAGCTCAGTCAACGCTAGTGTGATCCAGGCTGTGTACAATCGGCTGGATCGGACACCAGAGGAAACAGTGTTTCCATCATGCATACGCCAGAATCTAGGGGTACTGGCTAGAGTACCTTTGGCAAGCGGTTATTTAAGCGGTAAATATAAGCCGGGAGCAAATTTTAGCGAGACGGATGTACGTTATAAACATATCCGTGAAGAGGTTGATCAAAAACTGAGATTGGTGCTTGAGATCAAGGAACAGGAAGTCCCTGAAGGTGTAAACATGTCCCAATGGGCATTAGCATGGTGTTTGCAGCATCCTGCTGTAACCAGTGTGATTCCAGGAACCAAGGATGTGGAACAACTGGAAGCGAATGCAAATGCGGCTAACCTGGACCTGGTTGTTGAGGATCATCCCCAGTCGGTGGAGTACAGATAGACAAGTAATGGCTGCGAGTCGCGTTTATTGACTATTGACACTGAGGATTATATAATTATCTTGTAAATGCCGATTTAAAAAATGAATATTTGCATCTCTGTCAAAGGGGAGTAGCTATACAATACGGCCGTCATTACGGGAATTTGTCCCCGGCTCTATTGGCAACGAAAGTTGTTTGCGAGACCTTGCCGATTTTTTGGTAAGGTCTTTATTGTTCTATTAAGACGTTATGACCGAAAATCGGTTGTAGCGTCTTTTTTGTAATGGACACTCACTTTTTGTGTTTTTACAGATGAATTGAAACAAGTAGGACATCTTGTTCTTAAAGGGGGGAGATTATGCAGAACTATAAACATCTTGCTGATAGTGTGAAAATATCAAGTGACACAGGCAACACAGCACTTCTTGGTTTCAGCAAACAACTGACGCTTATTGGACAGGGGCGAAGCGCCTATGTATTTAAAATCCAGGGGAGCAATAAAGTACTGAAGGTGTTTTTTCCTGAATTATCTTATATTGCCCATGAAGAGGCGGAAATTTATAAGCAACTAAAGCATCTCACGTACTTCCCTAAATTTTATGCTGAAGGGCCCAATTATCTGGTTATCGACTTTATCAAGGGCAAAACCTTATTTGAGTGTCTTTCTGAGGGGATTTTAATAACGGATCAACACATTAAGGAAATTGATATGGCATTGCGGCTGGCTAAGCTTGAAGGCTTGAATCCTTCCGATATCCATTTGAAAAACATCTTCCTTACCGATGAGGGAGAGATAAAGATCATTGATGTTGCGAGGTTTAGGCAAACCAAGGAATGTTATCAATGGAATGATATCAAGTGGGCTTTTTACCGCTGGTATATGAGGCGTTTCTTCCCCAAAAAAATTCCTGTTCCCGTGCTGAATGCCATATCAGCTATTTATAAAAAGAAACTCCAAAGCAAGTGGCATCTAAGGGCTCAAGTGGTTAAGCAAAAATAACCATGGGCAGAATAACAGTATGGATAAGATTCCAAATTCAGGAGGTATCATTTTTATGAGAAAAGCAAGACTTACTATCAGTGTTTTGTTATTAACGATCCTGCTTAGCGGATGTTCCTTCCTGGGAGAGGTCAACAATACTTTGCAATATGCAAACCAGGCAACAGATTATATCGATAAAACACAAAGGTTCGCCGATGAAATACCCCAGCTTGCTCAGAATGCCGTAAATAATGTTGAGGCACGGCAGGACTTAGAGGCTGAATTACAGGCGATGAAAGCAGAGATACAGAAATTTAACGGTGTGGAAGTCCCTGACATGGCCAGTGACATTCACAATCAGATAGAAAGTTATAATCAAAAGCTTGAAGAAGGAATCAACATCTACCTGAAAAATATAAAAGATGGCGTGTTCGATCCCGCAGTTCTTGAAAATTCGGGAATAATGACAACAGTTAATGAAATAACCAATCTCCTCAATCAAATTGAAAAGCTCGGCGGATAAAAAAGGTTTCGGAATTCTCTATATAAAAGGGATACAGTGTTACAGACTGTATCCCTTTTTTGTTATCCGTTAAAGTGGTTGAATACTTTTTGGGGAAATGTGGAAAAAATTCTATGCAGCTTGCGAGTAAACATGCTATGGTAATCAAAAAGGAGAGGCACTTTTCTTTAGCGGTAGGATTTTGCAATGGACTATGTATTCATAAGGAGGGACTTGGTATGAATTTTTACAAGGATGATACCCAACTCCAAGATTTGCTGAAAGAGCTTTTGGACCCAGCTTTCTATGAATTTGCAAACAGGGAACTTGCCCAATTCGGGGCAAAATGTGCGGCGGAAATCGATGAGAGGGCAAGGTTTACAGACCGGGAAGGACAGCCGAAATTAATAAAATATGATGCCTTTGGAGAGGATGTTTCCCGTGTTTGGGTAAACGAAGGATACCGAAGGACGGTAGAGGAAACCTACAATACAGGTATCGTTGGATATGTACATAAGGAAATCCCGGGTCTTGGCAAGAAAGGCAATTATATATATTCATATGCTCAAGGCTACCTTCTGTCACAGACAGAGCCCGGTTTTTATTGTCCTGTAACATTAACCATGGCCACTGCCTATTTACTGGACCAATATGCAGACGATCAAATTAAGGGAAAATTCCTTCCCCATGTTTGTTCGACGGGAGAAACAGCCTTATACGAAGGAGCTACATTTCTGACGGAGCGGCAGGGAGGTTCCGACGTTGGGGCAAATGAGACGAAAGCTATACCATTTGGAGACCATTATAGGCTGTATGGTGAAAAATATTTTGCTTCCAATGCGGGCATGTGCGGCGTAGCCATGGTACTGGCAAGGAGAGAAGGCGCACCCGGAGGGACGAAGGGGCTGACCTTATTTGCTGTTCCATGGTCACGTGAGGATGGGACATTGAATGGCATCAGGATACGCAGATTGAAGGACAAGCTTGGTGTACGGGCAGTGCCATCGGCAGAAGTGGAATTTGAGGGGGCCGAAGCTTACATGATTGGGGATGCTTCCAAAGGTTTTTATTATATGATGGAAGCGCTGAACCTTTCGAGGGTATGCAACGCTGTAGCTTCACTTGGCATCATGCGGCGTGCTTATCAGGAAGCTCGGAATTATGCTTCAAACAGGAGGTCTTTCGGATGTCGGCTTATCGAATTTCCGATGGTAAAGGACACGTTATCACATATGGCTGTGAAACATGAAATTGAAACCCGGACATTGTTCCGATTCCTGCCCCAGTTTGATTTCGTTATGAACAACCGTGAGTCAGCGGATCAAAAGGATATCATTTTGAACCGATTATATATCGCTATTCTTAAGAAAGAAACAGCGGAACAGGCTATCCATTTCAGCCATGAGGCCATAGAATTACTTGGAGGGAATGGATTTATCGAGGATTTCGTAACCCCTCGGCTACTGAGGGATGCCCAGGTTCTCACAGTATGGGAGGGAGCTGCTAATATTCTAGGGCTTGAGGTGTTGCGGTTATTCCAGAAATTCCAGGCTCATGAACTGTTTCTGGAAGAAATGCAAAGCAGAATTGAAAAAGCGGCTGTTGGAAACGAAAAATGGGGTGTCTTCGTCAATCAAGGCTTGGAGAAGTTTAAGCGGCTTTCAAGTCAGATCCTGGGTGCATCACCGGACCACCAAACCTTTCATTCTAAGAAGCTGGCCAAGCTGATGGTGGATATCCTCGAAAGTGTTACGGCGCTTGAGTATGCTAAAACGGAAAATTCACGGGCGCAAAAGGTGATGGAGATATTTATAGAAAGAACATGGCAAGAGGAACAGGAATTTGACGAAAGCATGAAGACTGTTGCCTACTTTGAGGACATTGTCCTGTCCGGCATGATGCAAGAGAGCAGGGAGTAAAAATAAACGGCAGAGAAAGCATGTAAGAAAGAGATTATGATTCCCTCATTCTACTAAAGATCCTGTATCTGCAGAATTCAAAAGGACAGACTTGACCGGTGCTCAGAGATTGGACAAGAAAGCGATATAATAGAGATATGGAATTATAGGATTATATAGTATATAATGGTAAAAAAGCAGAAAAATGGCGGCTTTTGTCAGGGGGATTTTTATTGCTGATTGGCCAGCCACGAAATCTTGGGGGAGATAAGAATGTTAAAGAAGAGTATTACAATGTTATTTACTATGTTCCTTGCATTGACATTCGGGACGGCAGCATTTGCTTCCGAAACGGAGGGGTACGAAACAGGCTTGCAGCTTATTGAGGATACCAATGCGGCAATTGATGCCGAAATCGCTAAAGCCGTAGCTGCGGCAGATGCCCTGCAAAGCCAATATTTTACTGATATTCAGTCTGTTGAGGGATCTAATGTAATTGTTGATTTGAGAGAAGAACAATCGAGCCTGGAAGCACAGTTACTAAACGAAACAAATGAGGAACGGGCAGCTGCTATCAGAGACGAATTAGCCCAAATTGAAACGGAAGTCAGCAATGCGGAAGCTGTCTTAAGTGAAGAATCTTCATTCTTTGCCGAGCGCACGGATGCCTTTAATGCAGACCTGGATCGGTTGATCAACGACCTTGATGTATTGACAAGAGAAATGACAGCACAAACTATTGCCAAGGTTGCAGAATACGGCATTACTGCAGAGTGCGTATGGAAACACGTCAAAATCGCTCACAGATGGGTTTGGATTGATCCCGTACAGGTAGTGGGTCACTAAGAACATATTGTCATATAATAGAATAATAGGTTAAAATAAGTAAAAAATGGGTTCTTCTAATTAGAGCCCATTTTTTACTTACTAAAAAGGAGAACACAAAGTGGAAGGTCTAAGAATTATAAAAAAAGGATCATACCTAGAAAATGTCTCAAACAATTCCACTAACATCAGTCTTCTGGCGCGAGGCGACGGTGTTGAAATAATGCAACAAACAATAATGCCAGGAAAGATGTTTTATATATATCCCAGTACAAACCCAGAAGTAATTGAATTTTTTTATATCTTAAAAGGTGTTATCAGGTATGAACACGAAGGTAAAGAAATTGTGTTGAAAGCTCAAGATGCCTTTTCCGTAAACGGATTAAAAGAACCAATTTATTTCGAAGCCAAGACTGAGGTAGAGTATCTCTGGGTGATAACTGAACCTGCTTTCCACATCGTTAGTGATGACATTCACAGTCTGCGTGACATGATAGCCGAGGCTGAAAAAAGGGATCCTTTCACGTTTAAGCACAGTGAGAGGGTAGCGCAATATGCAGTAAAAATTGCAAAAAAGCTCAATCTTTCGCAGAATCAGCTCAAGGATTTATATTTCGCATCAGAACTTCATGATATTGGGAAGGTAAGGGTCCCGGAAGAAGTTTTAAATAAACCTGGAAAACTAACGAATGAAGAATTCGATGTAATAAAAAAGCATCCAAGTGACGGAGCGGAACTGGTTCAAAACACAGGTTACAGGCATCTCGAAAGTATTATCATTCAGCACCATGAGCGTCTAAATGGCTCAGGATACCCATGTGGTCTTAAGGAGGAAGAGATCCTGCTAGAAGCAAAGATAATCGCTGTAAGCGATACCTTCGACGCCATGACTGAGGACCGGGCATACAGAAAAGCTTTCACAGCACAATATGCCATGGATGAGCTAAAGCGGCTGGCTGGAATTCAATATGATGAAAAAATAGTCAATGCCCTGGAAGAGATTCTAAGGGAAGAAGGAAAAATTGAATAGTTTTTATGATTTTCAGAGGGACTAATAAGTTTCTCTTTTTTTTTCAAAAAGTCCCAAGGAGTTTCTGTTAATTTTTTACAACAGTTGTGTTAGATTTAATTGTGTTTTGATATAATGAAATAGTACCGTAATCGAAATATTATGAATTTTTCCAGGGGGGCTGTAAATGCATATAAATCAAGCGGTTACCTTAGTGACCGGCGGTGCTTCCGGTCTTGGCGAAGCGACAGTAAGAAATATTGTAACCAAGGGCGGCAAGGCAGTGATTCTCGATCTTTCCGAGGAAAAAGGTAAGCGTTTCCAAAGAGAACTGGGGGATCAAGCGTTATTTGTAAAAACAGATGTAACAAAGGAAGAAGATGTGCAAAGTGCAATTGAACGGGCAGTGGAGGAGTTTGGTGTCCTGAATACTGTAATAAATTGTGCTGGGATTGCCATAGCCAGTAAAGTAATAGGTAAAAGTGGGATCCATGATCTTGGCAGTTTTTCGAAGGTAATATCGGTAAATTTAATAGGAACTTTCAATGTTATTCGGCTGGCTGCAGAGAAAATGGTACATAATGAACAAAATAAATCGGGGGAAAGGGGAGTTATCATCAATACAGCCTCGGTTGCTGCATTTGAAGGGCAGATTGGACAGGCAGCGTATAGTGCCTCGAAAGGCGGTATCGTTGGAATGACACTGCCTATAGCGAGGGAATTGGCCACCAGCGGGATAAGGGTGATGACGATTGCTCCCGGGTTATTCCATACCCCTCTATTTGATACGTTGCCGGAAGAAGCGAGACAGTCACTTGGCAAGATGGTGCCATTTCCATCGCGTCTTGGTTATCCGGAGGAATTTGCGAAGCTCACTCAAAGTATTATTGAAAACCCTATGTTAAACGGCGAGACAATCCGTCTTGACGGTGCTATAAGGATGCAGCCGAAGTGAATTATAAAAGAGTGATAGTTTTTGCACCTGGTTTTTCATAAATCGAAAAAGAATTTATCGTAATGTTCACGACATGATTTTACGAGCGATAATATGATTTTATGAGGAGGAAATGGTGTGGATATCGGTTCTTATTTAACGCAAAATGCAAGAAAGCTAGGTTCAAAGCTAGCGATAGAATGCGACGGAAGGACTTATACGTACTATGAATTCAACAACCAGGTAAACCGGCTTGCTAACGGGCTGAATCAGCTGGGAATTAAAAAATCTGATAAGGTTGCTCTCCTCATGAAAAATTCCGAGTACTTTGCATTTTCTTTTTTCGCTATAGCTAAATTGGGGGCTGTAGCCGTTCCGATTAACTTCAGGCTCACGTCATCTGAGGTCCAATATATTGTGGAACAGTCAAATGCAAAAATGGTAATCTGCGATGCCGAATTAGAAGACGTCATTGGTGAAGCAAAAGACAACACAGAAGTAAGATTCGTTGTAATTGTAGGAGAAAACAAGAGAGAAGAACATGTCAGCTATCATGACATACTTGCTGAAAATTCAGATGAGCCGGGAGTGGCTGTACTAGAACAGGATGATCTGGAAATTCTTTATACATCCGGTACGACCGGAAAACCAAAAGGAGCATTGTTTGATCACGGCCGGGTATTCAAGGTAGGCGTTAACATGATGGCAGGAATGGGTCTTAACCGCAAGGACAGGCTGCTTCACCTTGCTCCGCTGTTTCACTCGGCACAGCTGAATTTGTTCCTTATACCTGGAGTGGTTCTCGGGACTACTCATTTTATCAGGCCTGAATTCAACCCGCCCCAGGTTTTAAAGGATTTTCAGGAGAAAAAGATTTCGATTTTCTTTGGCGTTCCCGCTATGTATAACTTTCTCTTGCAGGTACCGAATTCAGGGGAGTTTGACCTGTCATCCGTGTCACGCTGCGGATACGGTGCTGCCCCAATGGCCCCCGAACTTGTACGGAAGAGCATGGAATTATTTAAGACAGACCAGTTTTATAATCTGTGCGGTCTTACAGAGGGAGGGCCAGGCGGCATCATGCTTGAGCCTGACGCCCATAAGGATCATTTGGGGAAGGGCGGTAAACCTATGTACCTGACTGATGCAAGGGTGGTTGATAACAGGGGAAATGATGTTCGGCCTGGAGAGACAGGAGAAATGGTTCTGAGTGGAGCCACAATGATGAAGGAATATTACAATAAGCCTGAAGAAACAAGGCAGGTCTTTAAAGATGGATGGCTGTACACCGGGGATTTGGCCACCATTGATGATGAAGGCTTTATAACCCTGGTTGACAGGAAAAAAGACATGATCATTACAGGCGGCGAAAATGTGTACTCTATAGAAGTCGAATCAGTACTGTATGAATACCCGGGCATACTTGAGGCTGCGGTGATCGGATTGCCTGATGAACAATGGGGTGAAACCGTTTGTGCAATCCTGGTACCGAAAGAAGGAGCAGCGATAGATGAAAGTAATCTCCTAAGCTTCTGCCGTAAAAAACTTGCCGGCTATAAAATTCCACGAAAAATCTTCTATGAACAAGCACTTCCGAGAAACGCCTCAGGAAAAATATTAAAATACCAGCTTAGAAAAAAACTGCAAACCTTTCATGTATAGAAATGATTACGTTAAAGAGGAGCAATGGAATTGAAGCATTTATATTTAACTGATGAACATGAAATATTCCGCAAGTCGCTGCGAAAATTTTTGGAAAAGGAAGCTTATCCATATTATGACCAGTGGGAGGAGGACCGTATTATTCCCAGGTCGTTTTGGGAGCGCATGGGCTCTCAAGGCTATTTATGTCCTGATATTGATGAGCAGTATGGAGGGTCCGGTGTCGACTGGGGATTCTCAGTAGTCATTAACGAGGAATTGGAACGTGTAGGGTCCGCACTTGTCGGGCTTGGGCTTCATAATGATATAGTTGTGCCGTACATCAGTTCATATGGCACAGAGGAGCAGAAGCAAAGGTGGCTTCCCAAATGTGCCACCGGGGAAATCATATCCGCGATTGCGATGACAGAGCCGGGCACAGGTTCGGATCTTGCAAACATAAAAACGACAGCTATCTTGGATGGTGACCATTACATCGTAAATGGACAAAAGACCTTCATAACCAACGGAATCCATTCGGATTTAGTGCTTGTTGCGTGTAAGACGGATCCTTCTGCTGTCCCTAAGCATAAGGGTGTAAGCCTGATTGTGATTGAAAGAGGGATGCCGGGGTTCTCAAGAGGACGAAAGCTGAATAAGGTAGGGTTACATTCACAGGACACAGCTGAGCTCGTTTTTGAGGACTGCCGGGTACCAAAGGGAAATCTGATCGGACAAGAGGGAAAAGGATTTTTGTACCTGATGGAGAAACTTCAGCAGGAACGGTTGCTTGTTGCCATCTCAGCACAGATAGCTTCCGAGGAAATGCTGAAGACTACCATTGAATATGTAAAAACAAGGGAAGCGTTTGGAACTTCCATCTCAAAATTTCAGAATACCCAATTCAAGATTGCAGAAATGGCAACGGAAGTAGAAATGGGGAGGGTGTTTCTTGACCACTTGATCGCAAGCCATATTGCGGGTGAGGACATTGTCACAAAGGTTTCCATGGCGAAATGGAAGTTTACAGAAATAGCCAGGAACATTGCAGTCCAATGTATGCAGCTTCATGGCGGTTATGGCTATATGGAAGAATATAAGATTGCCAGAAGATATCGTGATATCCCGGTAGCAAGCATATATGCCGGAACAAATGAAATTATGAAGACGATTATCGCGAAGAACCTGGGTTTATAAAGTGTTTGGCAAGCATCACAAATCAATATTTTAAGGGGTTGAGAATTCAATGCGGGAAGTAGTAATTGTAGAAGGCGTAAGAACACCTGTTGGAAGGCGCAATGGCTTATTGAAGGATGTACGTCCGGATGACTTGGCAGCAGAAGTGCTTAAGGCGCTTGTAAGCAGGGCAGGAATCGATTCTTCAATAGTGGAAGATGTGATATTTGGGTGTGTGAGCCAGGTAGGGGAGCAGTCAGGCGATATTGCGAGGATTGCTTCACTGATTGCAGGGTTTCCAATCGAAGTGCCAGGTACGACCATTGACAGGCAATGCGGCTCCAGCCAGCAGGCTGTCCATTTCGCGGCACAGGCCATTCTTGCCGGTGACATGGATGCAGTTATTGCCGGAGGTGTGGAAAACATGTCGAGGGTACCTATTGGCTCCAGCCTTCAAGGGGCAAAAAGAAGCGAGCAGCTGACTAATAAATATGACATCATTCACCAGGGAGTGTCTGCTGAACGGATTGCGGAATTATACGGATTTACCCGTGCAGAATGTGACCGGTTTTCGGTAGAAAGCCATCAAAAGGCACTAAAAGCACAATCAGAAGGATATTTTGATCGCGAAATCATTCCTCTGAATGTCACTCTTCCGGACGGATCAAAAATCGAGGTAACGAAAGATTCCGGTCCTCGGCAGGAAACCAGCCTAGAGGCGCTGGCAGGACTGAAAACCGTCTTTAAAGAAGATGGCCTTATTCATGCGGGAAATTCAAGTCAAATCAGTGATGGGGCAGCAGCACTTCTTCTAATGGAAAAGAGTAAAGCGGAGCAGCTGGGTCTTAAACCGCGCTTCCGTGTTCTGACCAGAGTTGTTGTCGGATCTGATCCAACGCTTATGCTGACAGGGCCGATCCCTGCTACACAGAAGGTTTTGGAGAAATCCGGACTGTCTGTAGAAGATATTGATATTTTTGAAGTGAACGAGGCATTCGCGCCTGTTCCATTGGCATGGTTAAAGGAAATCGGGGCAGATCCGAATAAATTGAATCCGAATGGCGGCGCCATAGCACTTGGCCATCCGCTTGGAGCAAGCGGGGCAAGACTGATGGTAACTATGATGCATGAACTTGAGCGGACAGGCGGCCGTTTTGGACTGCAGACAATGTGCGAGGGTTACGGCATGGCGAATGCTACGATAATTGAGCGTTTATAATCTATATAATTGGGTGGAGGAACCGAGATGTCAATCACAATAGGCGATATTTTTGATTTAACGGTAAAAAAGTTCCCCGACAAAGAAGCGCTGTATGATGTAAGAAGAGATGTGCGGTATACCTATAAGGAATGGAGCAGCAGAGTCAACGCGGTAGGACATGCATTATTGCAAGAAGGTGTAAAAAAAGGGGACAGAGTATCAACATTCCTATTCAATAATGAAGAGCTGGCCACCGCCTACTTTGCTTGTGCGAAGATCGGTGCGGTTTTCAATCCGATAAACTTCAGGCTGATGGGTGAAGAACTTGCATTCATCCTGCAGGATGCCCGTCCTAAAGTTGTCATCTTTGAAAGTGCGTTGGAGCAAGTGGTGGCCGGGATTGAAAACCGTTTTCCAGAAATCGCATTCTGGTTCATCGACAGGGATACTCCATCATATGCTCAAAATTTTCATGAAAAAGCAGATGCAGCTCCCAAACTGGATTTGACAGAACAAGTGAATGAGGATGATCTGTATTCCATTATGTACACAAGCGGGACCACTGGCCGCCCTAAAGGGGTCATGCATCGACACAGGGATATGTACGAGCAAAGCATGCTATGCATAAATGGCTGCAGGCTTACAAACAAGGATGTTGGCCTCATCGCAGCCCCTATGTTTCATTGTGCAGAGCTGCATTGTAACTTTTTGCCCCGTGTGCATGCAGGTGCAAAGAATGTGATACTGCATCAATTTCAGCCAAAACAGGTATTATCCATTACCGAGTCTGAGCGGATAACCAAATTCTTTGCTGCTCCTACCATGTGGAATATGTTACTGCAGGAGGATCTGCAGCAATATGATCTATCAAGTCTTGAATTTGGCTTATATGGCGCTGCTCCCATGGCTCCTGCATTGGTTATGGCATGCAAGGATAAGTTAGCTATTGCACTTGTTCAGGCGTATGGCATGACTGAAATGGGTCCAGCCATCACGCTGCTGTCTGATGAAGACCAAATCAGCAAAGCCGGTTCGGCGGGCCAGGCCTGCCTGAACCATGAGATCATCATTGCACGCCCGCGTGAAGACGGGCCCTCTGATCCGGACGACCGGATGGCTCCGGGAGAAACAGGCGAAATCCTGGTGAAGGGACCGTGCATGATGATGGGATATTACAATCGTGATGGGGCCAATCAGAAAGCTTTATACAAAGGGTGGTACCATTCCGGCGATATCGGTTATCTTGATGAAGAAGGTTATTTGTGGGTGAAGGACCGTGTGGACGATATGATTATAAGCGGCGGAGAAAATATATATCCTAGAGAGGTGGAGGACACACTGTTTTCGCACCCAGGTATATTGGACTGTGCGGTGATCGGGCAGCCTGACGACCACTGGGGAGAGACAGTAACTGCATTTATTGTCTCTAAGGACACTGCAATGACAGAAGCGGAATTAGAGTCGTGGTGCAAAAATAGTGATACTCTTGCAAACTATAAACGGCCGCGGAAATATATTTTCTGTGAGTCCCTGCCAAGGAATGCAAGTGGCAAGGTACAGAAATTCATGTTGAGAAAGAGGCTGGAAGAGCTATATTCATGAAATGAATCACACAGAGACTTTAGGTTATTTTTAATCCACATACGATAATTGCTAAGGCAAATGGGAGGTTATAAGTTGTCATACAGACCTCCCCGCCCCTTAACAATGGTCCGATATGGCCGATAAACATAATATGCTGCAAGACAATTATGAAGTCACCATAACTACAGAGCAGCAGGAGGGGATTAGCCGTGGATAAAACTTTTCGAATTACATGGCATGCCTTTTTAGAAGAAAATAATCTCTTTGAAGGCCGCAGTTTAGTGAAAGCAGAGAGTGAGCAGGATGCCGCACGAAGATTGGTAATGGAAAAAGCACGGGAATTTCATATTAAACCACATTGGATTCAAATTGACACATTATTCGAAATTACAAATGAATGAGTTACCGTCAGGCAGTATTTCGCCCTGGGAAGATGCAGGACGAAATACTTTTTTGGTTCATTTATAGGACTTTTTATCTACAAGCCTAAAATAACGTCCAAAAAGGATAGAGAAAAGATATCCACATACTCTTTGAAAATACATAAAATGGAATGTGAATAAAGTGAGTTGATAGGACGGTTTTGAAAGCGGTTATCAACATTATCCACAATATTGTGTATAAGTTCTGTTGATAAGTGACAATTTAATCAGAATATAGAGATAATTATGAACTAGTTGTGGCTTCTGTTGATATTGTTAGGTGCTGGAGCATTATAAGGTTGTAAAAAAGATTGAGAAACAACTTACAAAATAATATAGTCTTTTCTACCCAATCTGGCTGGCTGAGCAGTATATTTTTTTATCAGAATTTGTGAATTCACTCACAAACTTTTATCAAAATAGGTAAAATGAATGCAACCTGGAAAAATGGTCCCCTGACTTGAATGATATGGGCAGTATTAAGAATGTGGCTAGGTATACAATCGTTAGAGGCTGGCTGGCATAAAGTTGCGGACGGCTTCGATACTGCTGGCTTTTTGAAAGGTGCCATTGCGCAAGCTGGGGGTGAGCGTCCGGCGGTTGCGGGATGGTACACAGCAGTATTAAAACATGGCATCGCCAATGAAGAGGTAATTAATTTCATGATCACATGGGGTGAATTGTTAGTCGGAATAGGATTGGTCCTTGGAGCGGCTACCATCCCTGCTTTACTCGCAGGAGTGTTTATCAACCTGAACTTCACGCTTGCAGGTACTACAAGCACTAACCCGGCTCCAAATACTGTTGTTATGATTCTATTATTTGCGGGGACAGGAGAATACTATTATGGAGCAGACAGGTACATAATCCCATTCATAAAGCGTTACACAGACACGGGTCCTAAAAATAATGATAGCAGACCCGCAATGCATCATTGAAGCAGCTAGTACAGGGAGCAATTTAGTGCTCCCTGTTCTAACTTATTGATTTTGCTGTCTTTTTCTTGCTCGTTCGTCTGCAGCAGCAGACCGGGCTTGAGCCTCCACATCGTCTTGATCTGCAAATTCCTCTGAGAATTCAATATCGAGGCCATCCCGTTTGATGCTTCTATTATAAATGTCTTTCTTAGCCTCGTTCCGACTGTCATTTCCCATCGTAGTACCTCCCAGAAAAAAGTCGTGTTTCAGCTTTATTGTGTACTCTTATCTGCCTTCTATGTATGTAAGAATAGCTGTACGAACCTTAATCACTGTCTGCTTCTCTTATCCACATATCCTCCCGCACGGTCGGCGTTTCTAAATTCCCGATTGTAAAGTACCTCCTGGGTGCTTGTTAATGTCCTTGTAGTTTTATCTTTTTTCTTGTGCTCCAATTTAATTCCTCCTTTTATGATATATTTCCATTTTTCCCTTTTTGCAAATGTCCCATACCATTCACTGCAATCTTGCAGGGATATTATTGGCCCAGCAGCAAATCTTCAAGTGCAGTTGTAAGATGAGGATTTTTAAATTGGAAATTGCTGTTTAGCAGCTTGTTGGGAGACACATGCTGTCCTGCAAGTACAAGGGTACTCATTTCACCCAGGAATAATTTAAGCATGAAAGCAGGTACAGGCAGCCAATGCGGACGCTGCAAAACGTGGGCCACTGATTTGCCGAACTCTTTCATCCTTTCCGGATGCGGGGATGTTATATTGATGGGACCGCTTATAGAATTATTTTTTATACAATGGTTTAGTGCCCTTACCGCATCCTCGATATGTATCCATGATAACCATTGTCTTCCGCTGCCAATTGTTCCGCCAGCAAATAGCTTATACGGCAGCACAATATTGGGCAGTGCACCTTCATGTTTTCCAAGGATGACCCCGAAGCGTGCATATACCATTCGGGAGGTATATTTCTCAGCCCTATTAGCTTCGCTTTCCCAAATCCTTACGGTTTCGGACAAAAAATCATGTCCAAGGGAAGGGGATTCCTCCGAAAAGGAAGCTGTTTCGGACATGCCATAAAATCCTATTGCACTGGCATTGATGACGGTTTCCGGCTTCTTGTTTAACATAGCCAGAATTCGTACCATCTCTCTAACCGATTCTACCCGGCTATCGACTATTCTCTTCTTTCTTTCGTCTGTCCAGCGGCCGCTATTTAATGATTCGCCGGCAAGGTTAATGAATACATCGATTCCTTCAAGGACCGATTCAGGATGTGAGCCTGCGGTCAGCCATCCGACGTAGTGCAGGCTCCTTCTTTCCTTATACTTCTGCGGATTCCGAGTAAGGATATAGATAGATGGTTCCCTGTGATGCTGAAGAAGAAATTCGATTAAGGCAGTTCCTACAAATCCGGTGCCGCCAGCAATTGCTATTTTCATAATAAGCCTCCTTCATAAAAGCGAGATTAATGCAAATTGTGATACATTAAGTGTTAGGGGGTATATGTATGCCGCAGATTACAAAAATAACAACCCAAAAAAAACGCGCAGACCGGTTTAATATATTTATGGATTACGGCAAAGGCGAAGAGTATGCTTTTAGTGTCGATGAAGATGTACTTCTTAAATATCAGTTAAAAAAAGGCATGGAATTGGATGAATTGGATCTAAGTGAAATACAATTCCATGATGACATTCAAAAAACTGTTTCTATGGCGCTAAACTATTTATCGCATAGAATGAGATCCGAAAATGAAGTCAGGACGTACCTCGAACAAAAGGAAGTCGAGGCTCCCATTATCCAGGAAGCCATTCATAAGCTGTATCAATACAAATATCTCGATGATCTGGCTTTCGGGGAGGCCTTTGTACGTACACATATGAATGGCGGAAAAAAGGGCCCAATCATCTTAAGGCGTGAACTAAAGGATAAAGGGCTAAACGATATCCAAATCGAGCAAGCACTGTTGCAATACCCTTATGATATTCAAGTAGAGCATGCCAAAATCCTTGCGGAAAAAATGATAGTAAAGGAAAAAAATACATCAGCAAATCTTCTGAAACAAAAAATTGAACAGAGCTTATATAGAAAAGGCTTTTCTTCAGATGCCATTGCCAATGCCATGCAGGATATAGTTATAGAAAAACCTGAAGGAGATGAATGGCACGCTCTATCAATCCAGGCTGAGAAGGTTTCTCGCCGGCTAAACAAATATTCAGATTATGAATATCGGCATAAAATGAAGCAGGCATTGTTCCGTAAAGGGTTTCAAATAGATTTGATTGAACGTTATCTGGATAGACATGAAAATTAGACTATTTTTCGGTAAATCGTCTTCAGTAATTCCAGGTGCTGAGTGTGTTGTTCCTTCCTTAAGGTAAGATGGTATTGGAGATATGGTTCTTCGGAAATGTATGGTTGATTACTGCTTTTGCCATCCTTTATTTCCCTTTTGGCAAGATTGTTAAACGGTCTGAGTTCCTGGGCGGCCATCGCTGTTTTAAACAATGAAAAATGAATGCTTATAATATGCGGCATTTATGAGTTCCTCTTGCCGCGCTTTATAGTGCCGTATAATATATTAATTACGAAAGCCGGGCAGCCAGCTATGCTGAGTTTCCAAGCATGATGCTGGATTCCAGTGAAACCGGATGCGAATTGAACTTCCTATATATAAGCAGGATAACTTAAAATGAGGTGTGGCAAATGACTGAAAAAAGATATAGTACATTGACTCAACATGAATTACAGCAGGAGATAGCTGACTTAATGGAAAAGGCCAGGAAAGCTGAACAGATGGGGATGGTTAATGAATTTGCCGTTCTTGAAAGAAAAGCGGTAATGGCGAGAGCCTACCTGCTTAATCCGGAAGATTTTAAGCCTGGCATTTACCACATTAAAGGTGCACCTGGAACCCATTTTAAAGTAGAGTATTTAAAAGGTGTCTTTGCGTGGGGGTATAGGCTGAATGGAGATGGCAAAGAAGAAGCTTTGCCGATTTCTATGCTTTCTGAAAGCCTTGAAAAGGCAACGGAGAATCTTTGAATAGATTCTCCGTTAACGCGGTAAATTGCTTATCATTCTTCAAACTGTCTTTTAGTTGATTCACTCATTCTTCCCTTAGGATTAGTGTTGATTGAACCATCCGCCCGCTTGGATGCATATTCCGCTCTTGCTCTCGGCATTCCTTGAATTCTATGGTTTTCAGGGTACGGAAAATCATGTGCTTTATTTCTCATTGCCATCCCTCCAAACGGTATGAATCTTACGCGTTTCCGCGTATTAGTAGTATGGGTAAATGAAGACAGTATATGATAAAAACTGATTTAAATAAATCGAATGGACAGAGGTGGTGCAATAATGAATGAGTATCATGAGCCATTGATCAAGCGTTTATTGGAAAAGAATAAGGAACTGTCTTACGAGCAAGCCCAGACTAGTGTTGAGCTCCTGTGGGAGGATTTTGAAGCTACGTATGCAAAAGCAGGGCATGAATATGCGGGTGAAGCTATGACAGCAAAAGTCGTTACCCAATGGATTGAAAATTACGGTGAAAGGCTTCATGAGTTTTTGGGGAATAACCCCAAGTATAAACGATTAATAGGAGATAAGGGAAAAATCCACTGATATTCTGCGCAACAACAAGAAAGCCGGTTTGAATGAACACAATTTCATTCAAATCGGCTTTTAACTGGGCAATATATCGATTTTTTTTCGAAGCTTGGCTTCACTGAAAATCCAGCCAGTATAGGAGTTAGTTATCTTAAGGTTACGATCAAGCTGTACTACTGCCACAAATGGATAATACCCGTTGCTTCTGTATCGTAAATCAATAAACCGTACTTCAAAATGGTCTTCTGATTCTAGTATTTCCCACCTGTACATGGGGGAAAATGAGAGAAAGGCTGCCAGGTTTTTATCATGTTTTGCAGCATTTAATACAGGGCTTTCCGGGAGCGGCTTTCTTTCAAATTTATCCAGAATTGTCACGTATCCATTATTTGCACGGGCCACGTAGAATTGTTTGGGTGTTAGTACGGCAATTTTCCAATGATGGTACCTCATTGTAGGCGACATGATAATTTTGACTGCCTCCGGAATTTGTACCTTGACTGCCTGCTTAATGAGCCTTTGCTCTCGGAAGCGCGCAATATAGTATATAATTAATATGCCGTATATCGATAAAAACATGTATCCAGGCGGTGCACCGAAAGCCCATAAAATAAGGCCGGCAACATGTATGCCAAAAATAAAAGGATCGAATGTGTTAATAATGCCCAGGGCCACCCATTTATTCGATATAGGGCGGATTGCCTGTGTCCCGTATGCATTGAAAATATCAACGAATACATGTAGAAAAACAGCTAGAAATGTCCATAGCCACAGATGAAGTACATTTGTATAGGGAAAAATCAAAGATAGAACACCGGTTATCAATACCGGCCAGGCTAAAACAAATGGCAATGAGTGTGTCAGGCCGCGATGATTCCGAATATATACCGCATTATTACGTAATTTTAGGATAGTATCGATATCTGGTATCTGTGATCCCGCGATAGTGCCGACCATGACAGCCTGCGCTGTCAACGGACTATTTGCAATCGCAGGATCAAGGGTGGCGAGTCCTCCGAGTGCGATGCCCATGACGAAATGTGTGCCAGTATCCAAAGGGAGTAACCTCCTGTTCCTGCTTTGCGTGTTTTACGCACCAGTCTATCATTTATGATATGCCTGGGGTGCGTAAGCTATCTTATTAGTATATTCCCTTTTTTGATACTAATTTAACATCTAGGAGGAATAATCGTGACAGATGACTATAAAACTTCTTCCATGAATATTGAAGCATTTAGGAATGATCTCATTTCATGGTTTGAAAAAGAACAACGCGACCTCCCTTGGAGGAAGGATCAGGACCCATATAAGGTATGGGTTTCCGAAATTATGCTGCAGCAAACCAGAGTAGAGACAGTGATTCCCTATTTCAACAGATTTATTGAGTGGTTTCCCTCGTTAGAAGAATTTGCGAAAGCGGATCAAGAAAAGATTTTGAAGGCATGGGAGGGATTAGGCTATTATTCCAGAGTCAGGAATCTGCACAGCGCTGTTAAAGAAGTGCAGGAAAGCTATGGAGGAACGGTTCCCGACACAGCTGAAGAAATATCAAAATTAAAGGGCGTAGGACCTTATACTGCAGGAGCTATCCTAAGCATAGCATATGGAAAGCCGGAGCCTGCAGTCGACGGAAATGTAATGAGAGTACTGTCAAGGATATTGTTAATCAGCGAAGACATTGCCAAACCCAAAACCAGAAAAATCTTTGAAGCAGCTGTAAGGGAATTGATTGACTTTGATAACCCCTCTTTTTTTAATCAGGCCTTAATGGAATTGGGGGCGCTTATATGTACTCCGGGAGTCCCGGCATGTTTGCTGTGTCCTGTGCGAGAGCACTGTGCGGCGTTTGAAAAAGGGAAGCAGACAGAATTGCCTGTTAAGCATCTAAAGAAGAAAAGCAGAGACGTCTTTCTTTCAGCTGCCATCATACGAGATGAAGCTGGGAGATACCTTATACACAAACGTGCGGCAACAGGGCTGCTTGCAAATCTATGGGAGTTTCCAAGCTTTGAAATTCTGAATCATTTAATGAATAAAAGGGAATTGTTTAAAACAAAGTTTTATGAGGCATATGGAGTGAAGGTTGAATTGGGAGAACAGATTACAAGGATTCAGCACGTTTTTTCTCACCTGGTTTGGGAAATCGATGCTTTTAGCGGGGGCGTTTTAGAAGAGATTGATCCAGTCACCCTACATGACAACCAGCTTAGATGGGTAGACCAGCATGAGCTTGAAAGCTATGCATTTCCAGTCCCGTATCAAAAGCTGTATGATGCTTATCACAACAAATGAGGCATGCAAAATCTGCATGCCCTGAGTGTTAATCGAAGGTCACTTCTGTCCCGTTGGTATATGTTGCCTCATGCCTGTCCAATCCGCCGCGATTTTCAATTTCTTCGATGATTCCCTGGTGGATGGATAGGCCTTCCTGGTTTAAATATTGTGCCATTTGCTGCAGGGAGTGGTGGAAATAGGAAAGTTCACTGTCCTTCCATTCTGATCTTGGCAGCATCGAAAGTTCAGTCATATCACGGCCTACATACATATCAAACACTCCTTCAATTTGTTAGCTTCATTTTATTATTGCACGAACCGTATTTATAAATGTATTTCCACTTTGAAAGGATGAATAAACACATGACGAATAAAGTCGCATTAATAACAGGCTCAAGCCGCGGAATTGGAAGACAGACAGCGTTGCGATTGGCCAGAGAGGGATATGACATTGTAATTAACTATGCAAGGAGTAAGTCTAAGGCATTAGAGGTTGCAGAAGAAATTGAGGCTTTGGGGCGAAAAACGCTGGTAGTGAAAGCTAATGTTGGGGATGTAGCCAAGATAAAGACAATGTTTGAAGCAATAGAAGCGGAGTTTGGCAGACTGGATGTATTTGTCAGCAATGCAGCCTCGGGTGTTTTGCGGCCGGCTATGGAGCTCCAAGAATCGCATTGGGACTGGACAATGGAGATTAATAGCAAGGCCTTCCTATTCTGCGCGCAGGAAGCAGCGCGTTTGATGGATAAAAATGGCGGCGGGAAAATGGTGAGTATCAGTTCACTGGGATCGATCAGAGTTTTGGAGAACTATACTTCAGTAGGTGTTTCGAAAGCCGCTCTTGAAGCGTTGACACGTTACCTTGCTGTCGAACTTGCTACCAGAAATATTGCAGTAAATGCTGTATCGGGAGGAGCCGTAGATACGGAGGCTCTTAAGCATTTTCCTAATCGGGAGGAGCTGTTGGCAGATGCTGCCAAAGAGACTCCGGCCGGAAGAATGGTTGATGTGGAAGATATGGTAGACGCGGTCATGTTTTTAATTTCAGATAGTGCAGAAATGATTCGCGGGCAGACGATCATTGTTGATGGCGGACGCTCGTTGTTGATGTAAATAGGTGGAATGAAATACCATAAAAGTTTTTTGGATAGTCATGTAAACTCATGGACACATTACTATTGTGGAGGTGAGTAAATGATGGCAAAAAACTATAATAACATTACTCAAACTGGCACAAACATTCAACAGGTAAGACAACAAAACCAGCAGGCTCTTGCAGGACAAAGCCAATTCGGCACAGAGTTCGGAACTCAGTTCGGCCGTGTAAGCAATGAAAGGCAGACTGACGTACAGGAAGTAAGACGCCAGAACCAGCAGGCAGCAGCTCAGTCACCACAGCGGGTCGGAGGCCAATTCGGTACAGAATTTGGCAGCCAGTTCGGCACAGCCGGAATGACTCAGGCAGGCTCATTTGGGGCTGGTTTGACACAGGGCAGCCAGTTCGGTACAGAATTCGGCAGCCAATTCGGTGTGAGCAACGAAAGGCAGACTGACGTACAGGAAGTAAGACGCCAGAACCAGCAGGCAGCAGCTCAGTCACCACAGCGGGTTGGAGGTCAATTCGGTACAGAATTCGGCAGCCAATTCGGCGCAGCAGGAATGACTCAGGCAGGCTCATTTGGAGCAGGCTTGACGCAGGGCAGCCAGTTCGGTACAGAATTCGGCAGCCAATTCGGTGTGAGCAACGAAAGGCAGACTGACGTACAGGAAGTAAGACGCCAGAACCAGCAGGCAGCAGCTCAGTCACCACAGCGTGTGGGAGGTCAATTCGGTACAGAATTCGGCAGCCAGTTCGGCGCAGCAGGAATGGCCGGAATGACTCAGGCAGGCTCATTTGGAGCAGGCTTGACACAGGGCAGCCAGTTCGGTACAGAATTCGGCAGCCAATTCGGTGTGAGCAACGAAAGGCAGACTGACGTACAGGAAGTAAGACGCCAGAACCAGCAGGCAACAGCCCAGTCACCGCAGCGTGTGGGAGGTCAATTCGGTACAGAATTTGGCAGCCAGTTCGGCGCAGCAGGAATGGCCGGAATGACTCAGGCAGGCTCATTTGGAGCAGGCTTGACGCAGGGTAGCCAGTTCGGTACAGAATTCGGCAGCCAATTCGGTGTTAGCAATGAGAGACAGACTGACGTACAGGAAGTAAGACGCCAGAACCAGCAGGCAACAGCCCAGTCACCGCAGCGTGTGGGAGGCCAATTCGGTACAGAATTCGCCAGCCAGTTCGGCACAGCAGGAATGACTCAGGCAGGCTCATTCGGAGCAGGCTTGACGCAGGGCAGCCAGTTCGGTACAGAATTTGGCAGCCAATTCGGTGTGAGCAACGAGAGGCAGACTGACGTACAGGAAGTAAGACGCCAGAACCAGCAGGCAGCAGCCCAGTCACCACAGCGTGTGGGAGGTCAATTCGGTACAGAATTCGGCAGCCAGTTCGGCACAGCAGGAATGGCCGGAATGACTCAGGCAGGCTCATTTGGAGCTGGTTTGACACAGGGCAGCCAGTTCGGTACAGAATTCGGCAGCCAATTCGGTGTGAGTAACGAAAGGCAGACTGACGTACAGGAAGTAAGACGCCAGAACCAGCAGGCAGCAGCCCAGTCACCACAGCGTGTGGGAGGCCAATTCGGTACAGAATTCGGCAGCCAGTTCGGCGCAGCAGGAATGTCCGGAATGACTCAGGCAGCAGGCTCATTTGGAGCTGGTTTGACACAAGGCAGCCAGTTCGGTACAGAATTCGGCAGCCAATTCGGTGTTAGCAATGAGAGACAGACTGACGTACAGGAAGTAAGACGCCAGAACCAGCAGGCAGCAGCCCAGTCACCGCAGCGTGTGGGAGGCCAATTCGGTACAGAATTCGGCAGCCAGTTCGGCGTAGCAGGAATGGCCGGAATGACTCAGGCAGGCTCATTTGGAGCAGGCTTGACGCAGGGCAGCCAGTTCGGCACAGAATTCGGCAGCCAATTTGGCGGTGTGAGCAATGAGAGACAGACTGACGTACAGGAAGTAAGACGGCAGAACCAGCAGGCGGCGGCCCAGTCGCCGCAGCGAGTAGCCGGCCAATTCGGAACAGAATTTGCTAGCCAGTTCGGCGCGGCTGGAATGTCAGGAGGGGGCGGCTCTACAGGTTCCATGTCCTAATCAGGATATGGTGTAGATAAGTCCATGCAAGGCGAACCGTCCGGCGGCTCTCACTTGCATAATATTCCTTGATCACGAAAGGCAACATATTCGAAAAAAATACCGATAGGCATCCTTCTAGAGGGATGCCTTTTGCAGTTACATAATTTGACATATGAACAAAGAGTAGGCTTCCGACAAAACTTCCCTTTGGGTAACATATAAAGTCAAAGGAGATGAAATAGGAATAAAGAATACCTTAGCAGGCAAGTATATATTGGGTGAGGTGTTTTTTATGGAAAAGTTCGATAGTTTGATAAATGAACAAATGAAGACAATGGAACAATTATTATTTTTACAAAGTGAAATTGAAAGATGCCAAGAAATGGAATACCAACACTCTTCCTTGCAAGGGCAAACGAGTCAGGTGTTAATTAAAGAAGAAATCAAGAAAATGAAAGCAGAGCTTTTAGGAATTCAGGAAAAATTTGAACAGCAGACGGAAGAAGTGATCCGCTGCTACCAGGACGGCTATAGAACGATTACATAAAGGCTGGACATGATATATTCAGATGCTTCTCTATGCCAGCGGACCTGAACCTGTATGATTCTGCTCGTGTTCGACCTACTCTAGAAAAATTAAACTTTAAACATAATAAGATGAGAAATAGGCTAACCTGCAAATTGTGATTGCTTACATTCCAAGTTCAGGGAGAATTTGCGTGCAAACAACAAATTCACTCCGAAACATGGTTTTTTAGTAATTTCAATGCCAGGTTAGCCTCTTTTGTTTTAAATTTTTCAATAAATCGCTATAATAAAGTAATATAAGAAAAAATAGAACGAAAATTTATTTGTAAAAAATGTCAGCATGCAAACGTTCAGAGAAAGTAGGGAGACAGAACATGGGGAGTCCCAATGAAGGAGGAAAGATCCAAATCCATAGCTATAAACATAACGGGCATATCCACCGAATATGGGAAGAAACCACCGTTTTAAAGGGGACACAGAATTTAGTAATTGCGGCAAATGACCGCACTATGGTAACTGAGTCTGATGGGCGGACGTGGATTACGAGAGAACCAGCGATATGTTATTTCCATTCTAAATATTGGTTCAATGTTATCGGCATGCTACGGGAAGATGGAGTATATTATTATTGCAACATTAGTTCGCCATTCATCTATGACAGTGAGGCACTAAAATATATCGATTATGACCTGGATATTAAAGTGTTTCCGGATATGACGTTCCACTTATTGGATGAAGATGAATATGAGCGGCACAAGTCAGAAATGAATTACCCTCATGTTATTGATAAAATTTTGAAACAGAATGTTGATTATTTAATTTATATGATCCGACAGAGAAAAGGACCTTTTTCCGCAGAGTTTATCGATACATGGTATGAACGCTTTTTAACCTATCGTTAATAATGGAGGGAGCCTGTTGTATTGATCAACAGGTTTTTATTTGACCAGGAAAGATGCGATTCATATAAGACAAAATAAAGGGAAAACGGGGTATTTCATGTGAACAGCGTAAAGAGATATATGCAATTTGTAAAACCTTATAAATGGCAAATTACAGGAACCGTTATTATCGGATTATTGAAGTTTGCTATTCCGCTTTTGATTCCGCTATTGATAAAATATGTTGTCGATGATATTGTAGGTAATTCTGAATTAGAGAATGCAGAAAAAACGGCTAAACTTTATTGGGTAATGGGTATCATGCTTTTTATTTTTATAGTTCTCCGGCCTCCTATTGAATATTATAGACAATATTTTGCCCAATGGACGGGTACAAAAATACTTTATAACATTAGGAACCAACTTTTCACCCATATTCAAAAGCTGAGCTTTAAATATTATGCCAACACTCGGGCAGGCGAAGTGATATCGAGAGTCATAAATGATGTAGAGCAGACAAAGAATTTTGTCATCACAGGATTGATGAATCTATGGCTTGATATCGCCACGATAATAATAGCAGTCGGGATCATGTTCACAATGGATGTTACCTTGACGTTTGTTTCTCTGGCGCTTCTCCCATTTTATGCGTTCTCGGTCAAACATTTCTTTGGCAGGCTTAGGGAAATGACAAGGGTACGGTCACAAGCGCTTGCCGACCTCCAGAGCCATCTCCATGAAAGAGTTCAGGGGATGCCTGTCATCAAAAGTTTTGCAATCGAGGATTTTGAACAGGAACAATTCGATAAGCAAAATAGAAATTTTCTAGATAAGGCGCTGCAGCACACAAGCTGGAATGCAAAATCCTTTGCGGTCGTAAATACCATAACGGACATTGCTCCTCTTATTGTAATTGGCTACTCTGGTTATCAGGTAATACAGGGCGAGCTCACAATGGGGACGATGGTTGCATTTGTAGGGTTTATCGACCGATTGTATAATCCGTTGCGGAGGCTTGTCAATTCCTCTACCACGATGACCCAGACACTGGCTTCCATGGATCGTGTGTTTGAATTCACTGATGAAAAATACGATATCGATGACAAGCCTGGAGCGATTGAGCTCCGCGAGGTTGAGGGAGACATTTCATTTCAGGATGTCACTTTCAGCTACGATGAAAATGAGGATTCTGTATTAAAACATATTAATCTAACCGTTAAAAAAGGTGAGACGATAGCATTGGTCGGTATGAGCGGGGGCGGCAAGTCTTCCTTTGTAAGCCTTATCCCCCGTTTTTATGATGTGAGCGGAGGAAGGATTTTACTGGATGGGACTGATATCCGCGATTTTAAAGTGAGGAGCCTGCGGGATAAGATTGGCATGGTTCTCCAGGACAATATCCTATTCAGCGAGTCTGTTAAATTCAATATTTTAATGGGAAAACCGGGAGCTGCCGAAGAAGAGGTCATCCGTGCAGCCAAAGCAGCCAATGCGCATGAATTCATTACAAACCTTCCTCAAGGATATGACACCAAGGTCGGTGAAAGGGGAGTCAAGCTTTCCGGAGGACAAAAGCAGAGGATTGCCATAGCAAGGGTATTTTTAAAGAATCCCCCTATATTGATCTTGGACGAGGCCACCTCTGCACTGGATCTGGAAAGTGAGCATCTGATTCAGGAGGCACTTGAAAAATTGGCAAAAGATCGGACGACCTTTATTGTAGCACATAGATTATCTACCATAACCCATGCTGACCGGATCGTATTGATTGAGCACGGAGAAATAGCCGAGATTGGAAGGCATGAAGAATTGATGAATCTGCAGGGACATTACCACAGGCTCTTCCAGGTGCAGCTGCTAGAAACCTGAGGCAGGGACAATCGACGGGCATGGCTAACCCGGCTCATAGCGTAGTGTTTTCAAACGGATGTACAGACCATGGGAGAACGGTTTTGAAAGGAGGGAGAAAGCTGGACGTTAAATGGGATACAACCAATCAGATTGAAATGAGCATTTTTAGTATTCGAAGAAAACTGCGGGCCGTTGTGGAACGGAACCTGGAGCCGTATGGACTTACTCCGCCGCATTTTTATATACTGACGATTTTAAAGCAGCAGGGAACGGTAAGAGTGACGAAGCTCGCAGATTATATTAATGTTAAGCCCAGCGCAATCACAGTGCTTATGGATCGCTTAGTGGAAATGGAATATGTAACTAGAAGCCATTCAGTAGAAGATAGGCGAGTAGTAATGCTGGAGTTGACTCCAAAGGGCAATGATTTATTCGCAAAAGTTCTTGAAAAACACAATGAAACATTGGGAACATTCTTTAATGTTTTTGAAGATCAAGAACTGGAGGAATTCAAGGACAAATTAAATAAACTGGAGCAGGCTATGTCAGCTGCATCGGATAGTTTTTAAAATCAAGTTCAATAAAAAGGGCAGTTCCGTTTTTGGAACTGCCCTTTGTTTTTGTCAGAAACTACTCCTCAGATTCATCTGGTATGGATATTTCATTATTATGAAAGGACTGGAAGCTGTTAATCAACAAATCCAAATGCTCCAGCTGCTCATCATATTCAATGATCGCTGCAATTAACGGTACCAATCGCGGAGAAACTTCTGCATGTTCTTCAGATAGTTTTTCCTGCTGTGCAAAAAAGAAAGGCAATATATCTATTCTGCTAAGGCAATGATCGTTTAAATCCTCTTTGTATGCCGTTTTTATTTTTCCAGCATATTTTAAAATTGCCTGTTCATGCCTGTGTATCAGACTATCAAGCTGGTGCTGGATACTGGATTGAAACTCTTCAGGCATTAAGGAAATTTCATTTTCAAATTTATGAATCCTTTTCAGGGTTTCCAGAGCCGTTCTGGCAGTAACCAGCATCTGCCGGTATACAACAAGCTTTCTGGATTTCGTTAAGCTGTCTCTTTTAAGATAATAGCGTTCCTCTTTATACATCGAGTATATCTGCTCAAGCTTTAGCAGTTTATCCTTTAAACGATCTATATCTTTTTTCAGTAGTGTATGTTCAGATGCATGCCTTGTACTTATGCGGATCCATTTAAGTATATCTTCAGTAGTATCGGATATTTGGCTATAAAACTTTGTTTCATACTTCGGAGGAATAAATACAAGGTTCACGATAAACGAACTCATAATACCTAAAAGAATTGTACCGAATCGTATAGAAGCAAATTCTAGGAAGTTTTCTTGCTGGCTTTCCATAATTGCAATGACGGTAACAATTGCGAGGGTCATTGTATTTTGCATCTTTAATTTTAAATTAATTGTTATTACAATAATAACGGCTAGTCCAATGATAAAAATGTGATTTCCAAAAAGAAGGACAAACAAAACCGCTATAAACGCACCAACCAAATTTCCCTGTATTTGCTCCAGTACTGATTGGTATGAACGATAAATGGTCGGCTGAATGGCAAAAATGGCTGCAATCCCGGCAAAGACAGGTGATGGCAACTCTAATAACTGGGATAGATAAAGAGCTAAAACTATTGCGATTCCCGTCTTAATAATGCGGGCACCAAGTTTCATAAATATATTAAATCCTTTCGTATGTTATACAATAAATTAATTAATTTATTCCACTATATATTGTGCACAACTGCCTGTTTGTTAATGTTTATAGGCGGTGTCAATCTGTTAATAATTGTTCTACCCTTTCTTAGGGTAGAATAACATCGTTATTCCATGGAGATACAAATCTAATCCATCAAAACGATAAAGTAATCAATAATGTAATATACAGGGTTTATCTTCGATATTCAAGAAAAATATCAAAAAACGTCATCAAGTTTAAAAGCTTATCCAACAAAAAATCTGACCGTTGTAAACCCGGCCAGATTAGGTATGAAGGGACCCATTTTATGCTCGCATGCGATGCCTCCAATAAAACGCATAGATTTTTGCTTTTTTATATCACTCTGTTGAAACGGAGGGATCTGCCTGTTCCTTCACAGGTACAACTTGTAGGAAATGTTTAGAAGGATCTTGAAGCAGCTTCTCTAGTGAAGAAGCCTCTTCAGCCTGACCTTGCTGGAGCAAAAGGCCTACATATGTCCCAAGAAGCTCAGTGACATCCTGGATACCATGTTCTGAAAGTCTTTCAATAGAAACATTAGCACCTTTTGCAATCCTTCTTTGAACGGCTTCTTTTGTTAATCCTGCTTCCGGCTGGTGTCTTAAATATACGACTCCTCCTGTCATCCCAGCACAAATCCATGGACCTGGATCTCCCAAAACCATCCCCCTTCCGTTTGTCATATATTCGAACGCAAATCCTTTAATATTTGAGTTGACAGCTATGTTACCTTGTTCTTTGCTGTCAATAGGCTGCTTTAATAGTCCGCCGATGATCATATCGGCTCCTGACAGCCTGATGCCTGCACGTGCATCTGCATCTCCCTGGGCAACCAAGAGTCCTTTTTGAGCCCCGTATCCAAAACCTTTGCCAACAGAACCATTGTAGAACTTTCCATCCTTGCCTGGGGACTTAAAGATTAAAATGTTTCCGCCAATAGCTGTTTTGCCCGCGCCGTCCTGTGCACCGCCGCTGACTTTGATGGATATGCCTTCGCTATTATAAGCACCTAGACCATTGCCTGGGATAGATCCATCGAGATAAGAAAGATGTACAGGCGGCAGCGATTTATAGGAGCCATCCAGGCGGCCTCGAACCCTGTGGCAGGACACTCTGCTTCCCAGCACACGCTGTTCCGATGTAATAGAATGATATACTCTTGACTCATGCAGTTCTTGGACACGCGAATCCAGATACTCTGCTCCAACAGCTACCTGCAAGGCACCGTCATCAATTGAAGCCGCAGCTTCGCTATGGGAAAGCTGGCCAATATCCAGTGTTTTTAGCAGGAAAGTAAGGTCCAGGTTTTCTTTTCCTTTGTCCTGGACAAGCAGGTCAGAGCGTCCAACAATATCCTGCAAATTAGTAAAGCCCAGAGATGCCGTCAAGGCTCTTAATTCATTGCCGAATGCGGTAAACATGTTAGTCAGTCCCTGGACCGCCAAATCGAATTTACGCGGTACGAATCGGCGCAATCCATGCTCTTTAGCCTGAGCTTCTGTTTCAATTTGGGTGGCGATTCCAACATGGCATGTATCAAGGTGGCAGCCCCGGCAAGTTGTACAGCCAACCGCAATCATGGATAATGTTCCAAATCCGACTCTGTTAGCACCTAAAAGCATGACTTTTAGAACATCAAGGGAGCTCTTTAAGCCGCCGTCAGCCCAGATTTCTACATCCTGTCGCAACCCAGCTTCCAAAAGCGCATTGTGAGCTGCCTTTACACCGATTTCCACTGGCAATCCTACATGCTGAAGAGCATGAATCCTTGCTGCACCCGTGCCGCCATCAAAACCAGAAAGGGTAATAATATCCGCCCCGGCTTTTGCGATACCCACTGCAATTGTACCGATATTTGGGACTACTGGGACTTTGACGGCTACCTTAGCTTTATCGTTAGCCGTTTTCAGTTCATCGATCATTTGGGCTAAATCCTCAATAGAATATATATCATGGTTGTTAGAAGGCGATATTAAATCGGAACCGATAGTAGCATTACGGGCTTCAGCAATCTTTGCCGTAACCTTTGATCCAGGAAGGTGTCCCCCTTCACCAGGCTTTGCGCCTTGACCAATCTTGATTTCCAGTAAATTGGACGAGTTCAGCAGTTCAGCGTTTACCCCGAATCTTCCTGAAGCTACCTGCTGGCCTCGTGATTTCGGATATTTTCCAAGCATGTCCTTAATTTCTCCGCCTTCGCCATTCATACTAATCATATTAAGCCTGTCTGCTGCCTCAGCATAAGCGCGGAACGCGATTTCATTTTGCGAACCAAATGACATGGACGCAATAACGAAAGGGAGGTCATGGTCTCCCACTGCAATGCTTACATATTCAGGATTAAGCGGTGTCTCCGATGTTTTCAAAGCAGTTAAATGGCGAATGGTCGTTGGATTTTGATCTTCCTGCTCTGTGATCTTTTCACGGTAAGCCGCATAATCTCCAGTTGATGCCACCTCGCCAATAGCTTTCCATATTCTAGGGAATAGATGGAAGGTTTTGCCCATTCTTTCTGTTCCATTGTTGTAATCAATGGCCCGCTGTTTAGCATCCTCCTTAAGAGCTTCCAGGTCCTCCCTTAAATTTTTAGACCCAAAGAAGTTCACAACATTTAAATATTCACCTATTTCTTCGTGCAAGCCGATGCCGGAGAATAATCTGCCATAACCTCTGAGCTCATGTATCCCAATTGTGGAAATAACCTTTTCAAGCCCTTTATTCAATGCGTGGTATAAATTTTTGGATGGCACTGGGTTATCATCCGAAAGGGAACGGAACATATAATATGGACTAATAAGGTTTGCACCAAGACCATATGCAACAATCAAGTCATGAAGAGACCTAATAGCTGCAGAGCGAAGCAGTATAGAACAATCCCTTCTCTTTCCTGTCTTAACCAGTGCCTGGTCAACAGCAGACGTCACAAGATGTGGATCCAGCCACAACTGTCCATCCTGGTGGGCGGACGCGTCATCAAGGATGATCAATGATTTCCCGCTATCTACCGCTGCGACGGCGTCTTCTGAAATTCGTTGCAAGCTTGTGCTAATGCTTTCATGTTCGGTAAATGTAGCCGAAATAAAATGACAAAGCTGTTTTTGCTGGAAGAAATCGACAAGCTGATCATAGCTCGGCTGATAAACCAAAGATGAACACTCATACCCAGTCGTTCCTTCAATTAATACGGGGGAAAGCAATTCTACTACCTGGCCAGCTTGTTCCGCTTTAAATAGAGAAGGGCGCTTGCCGATAATTGTTCTTGTGGAAAAATGTTCAGTCTCCCTATCACGGTCAATCGCAGGATTGGTTACAACAGCAACGCTTTCTTTAATATAATCTGCAAGGTTCTTACGCTGAGGATTAAGAGCTGCCAATGGTGCATCATGCCCCAGAGAGCGGATAGGCTCTACGCCCTTTTCAGCCATTTGTTCGAGAAGCTGTACATGGTCACGTTCCCATCCGAATGCTTTATATTGCCCATTTTGGATTGGGGAAGCCTGATCCGCATTAATAATACTGTTTAATAAAGGCGGATTCAGTCTAGTATGGTCTGAGGAAAGCATGAACCTCTTGTTATAACGCTCGAAAACCTCGTCCTGATATTCCTTGTAGTTAAAAAGTTTGATAGAGTCACCGACCCATTTTAGGCCAATTTTTTCTCCGGGACCGATTGGCTTTGGGTCGCCCGAATATTCTGAAGCAGGAATGATACCGGGCTCAGAGGAAAACATAAAGGATGTTTCCGTCTGGATATTCCACAGAGGGCGAAGACCCAAGGCATCCACTGAAAATACCGCCTCATCTCCAAATCTCGAGATGATGCCTGCAGGTCCCTGTGCAAAATGGCCCCATGCTTCCCTCAGATAGGTATACAGATTCTGAAGATGCTCTGGATACAGTTTAATTTCATTAATAATAGGCGGGAATAACAAATCAATAGATTCAAATAATGAATACCCATGACGGGCGATAAAGGTCTCGATTGTCCTGTTTAAATCCTGGGAATCAGATCCATCCTTTACAAGCGGGACGCCTACCAGTTTAGCTTCATCACGAAGCTTTGCAATTGTGTTGATTTCCCCATTATGGCCAAGCACGCTGAATGGCTGAACCCGGAAGAAGCTGGATAATGTGTTGGTAGAATAACGGTTGTGCCCCAGAGTCATCGTCGACGCAACCAAAGGATCTGCTAAATCAGGATAATATTGAGGAAGAATATCTCCAGCGCCCATTACCTTATAGACAGCGTGATACTGGCTTAAAGAAGATACATGGACATGGTCGTTTTTCTCAATATCCACAGACAGATCAAAGAGAATGCCAGACAGCGTCTGCGGATCGTTAACTTCTGAAGACAGGGCAAGCTGCCAGAAAATCGAGTTTTCCTGGATTGCAATTGGTCCGAGGGCAGATGAATGATATGCTTCATCTGTTTCATATAACACCGTAATTCCATATTTCAAAAGCTTTTCTTGTATATCGGCTTTTAATTCAGCTGTATCAGTCTTTCTGCTTAAGAATAAGTGGGCGACGATAAACCGTTCGCTATCAGCTAAAGCAGGATCGACTCCTCCATCTTGCAATTTCTGTTTCCAGAGAGCTCTCGGTATATCTATATGGATCCCGACGCCGTCCCCTTCTCCATTTATGAAACCGGCACGGTGGTTCATCGTAGCAAGCGCATCAATGACAGCATATATATTATCACGTGTAGGAGTTTTCTTTTTTTCAATAGATGCAACAATTCCGCATGCATCATGTTCCTGCTTGTAAAATTCCTTAAATAAATTCGGACTCCATTGTTGTGTCATAATCAGGCATTAATAAGGGAATACCTTATTGGCAGCCTTCACCTCCTATATGTTAAATCTGTTTTGTGCATACAAGGGATACAGAGAAACTCACGGGGTTTAAGCTTCATGAAAAGAGAGAATGATAGAGAAGAATATCACTTAGATGAAATGTTAAGAATAGTAAGTAAATATTATCACTTAAATTTTCAGAAATCAATTAATATACATAATATTGGATATTACTAAAAGAGGATATTTGTTACCAAAAACCTTATAAAGGTTATTGTAAACGCTTTCAAAATGTAGCTTTAATAATAAAACAGGGTGGAATTCCACCCTGAATATGAATAAAAAATGTATATTTATTTTTATATTTCAGCATTCCCCAGTGCCTTGAATGCATGTTCAACCGCTTTAAGGGTATATGAGATATCCTCCTCAGTATGGGCAGTAGTTAAAAACCATGCTTCATATTTAGAAGGGGCAAGATTGATTCCCTGATGCAGCATAAGTTTAAAAAATTTAGCAAACATTTCTCCATCTGTATTCTCTGCTTGCTCGTAATTCTCTATCTTCTCGGTTGTGAAGTAGATGGTTAATGCTCCTTTTAAACGGTTAATGGTGATTGGAACATTATATTCTTTTGCGGACTTTGTGATTCCATCTTCAAGCATTGAACCCAATTTGTCTAACTTTTCATAAACGCCTTCTTGTTCTAACACTTCCAGGCAAGCAATCCCAGACAGTATGGAAGCGGGATTTCCTGCCATGGTCCCAGCCTGGTAAGCAGGCCCAAGGGGAGCAACGGTTTCCATAATTTCTTTTTTTCCTCCATACGCTCCGATTGGAAGGCCTCCGCCAATAATTTTACCTAGAGCAGTCAAGTCTGGCTGGATGCCGAGAAGATCCTGGGCACCTCCATACATGAACCGGAAAGCTGTAATTACTTCATCGAATATTACAAGCGCTCCGGCTTTATGTGTCAGTTCCAGCACATCTTCAAGAAATCCAGGGTTCGGCTCGACTATTCCGAAGTTCCCGACAATTGGCTCTACCAGTACGGCTGCAATTTGATCTCCCCATTTTGCCAAAGCTTGCTTAAACGGTTCAATATCATTAAACGGAACTGTGATGACTTCCTGGGCAATGCTTTTTGGAACGCCTGCGGAATCCGGTGTCCCCAGGGTGGATGGGCCAGACCCTGCGGCTACAAGTACCAGGTCGGAGTGGCCATGGTAACAGCCCGCAAATTTTATCACTTTGTCTCGTCCTGTATAAGCTCTGGCCACGCGGATGGTAGTCATCACTGCTTCTGTTCCCGAATTGACAAAACGGACCTTTTCCATGAATGGCATGGCTTCCTTAAGCATTTTTGCAAACTTTATCTCATGAGGGGTGGGAGTGCCATAAAGTACCCCAGTTTCAGCTGCATGTTTGATGGCTTCCGTGATATGGGGGTGGGCGTGGCCTGTTATGATCGGTCCATATGCAGCAAGGTAATCAATATATTTGTTGCCATCCACATCCCAAAAATAAGCTCCATTGGCACGTTCCATTACGACAGGGGATCCCCCGCCAACTGCCTTATAAGAGCGGGAAGGGCTATTTACGCCTCCTACTATGTGCTCCAGTGCTTCTTTATGTAATTCTTCCGATTTTGTAAAATTCATGATTTATTGCCTCCTAAAATAACTGCGATACTGCATAATATATTCTACCACTTCTTATGCGTTTTGTTTGTTTTGGGAACTTCGTTTGGATAAACTATAGTTTTGGAGAAACAACATTATCGGAGGCATAAAAAATGACAAATGCGGTGGAAGTAAAACAGCTGAGGAAGGAATATAAAACTTATTCAAGCCGCTCAGGCTTAAAGGGAGCCTTCCGGGATCTTTTGACGAGAAATTATAAAGTTATTCCGGCTGTAGATAGTATCAGTTTTTCTATTAAGCAAGGGGAAATGGTTGCCTATATCGGAGAGAATGGAGCCGGTAAATCGACGACCATTAAAATGCTCACAGGAATTCTTACACCAACCTCCGGGACGGTTCGCGTAAATGGAATGGACCCGCATAAAGAAAGGGAGAAGTTTACCCGGACAATTGGCGTGGTATTTGGCCAAAGGTCTCAGCTATGGTGGGATATTGCCGTCCAGGAGTCGTTTAAGCTTTTGAAGAAAGTATACAAAGTGCCTGACCAGCAATATAGTAAGCATATGAATGATATTATCGAAACGCTTGATATCGGACCATTGCTAGATAAGCCAGTCAGGAAACTGTCGCTGGGGCAGAGAATGAGGTGCGAGCTCGCTGCAGCTTTAATCCATAACCCTCCGCTTTTGTTTTTAGATGAACCAACGATTGGGCTGGATGTGCTTGTTAAGGTCAAGATCAGGAAATTTCTCAAAGAAATCAATGAAAAATACAACACTACCATTGTATTGACTACACACGACTTAGCTGATATAGAAGCCGTATGTGACCGGGTTATTATGCTTGATGAAGGCAGGATCATTTATGATGGCGGCCTTCAGAACTTGAAAAATAATTGGGCAGAAGAAAAGGAGATTCATTTTCAATTTATGGAGGAAGTCCGTATGGATGAACTTGATTCGCTAAATCTTCCGTTTAAGACAACATGGGAGCTGGATGATAAAAATCAGACGTATATCACTCATGTTAGTGAAGAGAGCGATCATATAACGCAGCTTATTTCGGCGGTGGTAAGCAGATACAAAATAAAGGATGTTAAAATCCACGAAACTTCTATTGAAGAGATAGTAAGAAATATATATGAACAGGGCATGAGCTGACCGGTGGAAGCTGTTATCATGCAATCCTGACGAAAGGACAACAGGACCGTGGATAAATACATTGAAATGATCCGTATCCGTTTTCTAATGATGCTCGCATACCGGACGGACTATTATACAGGCATTATCATATACAGTATAAATATCGGAGCCTACTACTTCCTTTGGAGTGCCGTTTATGGAGACAGGGGATCGATTGAAGGGCTCACTTCTCTTCAAATGACGACCTATATTGCGATCGCCTGGATGGCAAGGGCGTTTTATTTTAATAATCTTGACAGGGAAATTGCTTCAGAAATAAAAGAGGGTAAAGTAGCTATCGAATTGATCAGGCCATATAACTATCTTTTGATGAAAACGATGCAAGGCCTTGGAGAAGGTATTTTTCGATTCTTTTTCTTTTCTATCCCAGGAATGCTCATTGTTGCATTAATATTCCCTTTGGATATACCCGCTGATCCAGGATTATGGGGTTACTTTGCATTGTCGCTGCTTTTAAGTTTCATAATTAATACCCAGATCAACCTTTTAACAGGAATTACTACATTTTTCTTTTATAATAATACAGGTCTGATCAGGGCAAAGCGTGTGGTGATAGATTTGTTTTCCGGTCTGCTGCTGCCGATAAGCTTTTATCCTGTCTGGGCACAGGAAATCATGAAATATTTGCCTTTTCAGGGAATCAGTTATATACCAAGCATGATTTTTACCAAGGGATTCGTTCATGCAGAGATTTTTCACATGATGGCACAGCAGCTGCTTTGGGTCATTATTTTGTTTATCCCTATTCAAGTATTGTGGATAGCAGCAAGAAAACAGCTTATTATTCAAGGAGGCTGACACGATGTTTTATGTTTCGATGTTCTTTCAATATGTCAGCCAATATATGAAGACACGGCTCCAATATAGAGCCGACCTGGTAGTTGAAATTTTCTCGGATCTTTTGAATCAGGCTGTCAATTTGATTTTTATCCTTGTAGTATTTGGACATACGCAGTTTTTGGCCGGCTGGTCACGCGATGAAATCATTTTTATTTATGGATTCTTTCTCGTTCCATATGCAATCTTTTCAGCTTTTTTTAATATTTGGGATTTTAATGACCGTTATATAGTAAAAGGAGAGATGGATAGGATCTTATCAAGGCCAATACACAGTCTATTTCAGGTCATTCTGGAAAGGATCGAATTGGAATCCCTTTTTGGAATTGTAACCGGCCTTGTAGTGATATTTTATGCGGGTTCGTCATTGAATGTGGAAATCGCCTGGTATGATCCGTTTCTGTTTATTCTATTTGCAGTTGGCGGTGCGCTTGCATATGCCGCAATATTTATAGCTATTGCGAGTATTGGATTCTGGTCGGATGCCAAAACCTCCATCATGCCAATGATGTACAACATTGGCAATTATGGCAGATATCCGGTAGATATTTATAATCAGGTGATACGTTTTGTGTTGACCTGGATTCTTCCTTTTGCTTTTGTCGGGGTTTACCCTGCAGCATATTTTTTAAGGAAAGAAGAATGGTTCGCATATTCGTTCGCGACTCCTGTAATAGGAATCGGATTTTTTGCATTGTCCGTCTTGATTTGGAATCAGGGTGTGAAAAGGTATAGAGGCGCAGGCAACTAAGCAGAGGACTTCCGCTAGCCGGGAGTCCTTTAATCTTGTGCCGGGCAGCCTCTTACTCTTCGTTTGGAGATTATAAATGATGAATTTTTGTAATATTGAAATAGATGCAATTGACGGAATCCATTGTTTAGAGGTATTTTTACAGAGCGGAGAGTACTTGGAATCTCTAAGCCATTTGGTGGGCCATTCTATCCTAAACAAGCAAATTTGAAAAAGGGGAGAGGTTATATGATCTATCGGACATTAGGGGGAACGAAAGAAAAGATACCTGTGATCGGGCAGGGGACATTTAAATTCGGAGAGGACAAGGGCCAGGCAAAACGTGAGATTGAGGCTTTAAGGTTCGGTATAGAAAACGGAATGACATTAATCGATACGGCAGAAGGTTATGCGGACGGGGGGGCGGAACGCATTGTTGGAGAAGCGATTTCAGATGTCCGTAAAGATGTGTTTCTGGTTACAAAGGTATTAAGGAAAAACTGCACATATGAGGGAATTCTTCAGTCAGCCGAAGCAAGCCTGAAACGTTTAAATACTACATACATTGATTTATATCTGCAGCATTGGCCAAATCCTGATATCCCGCTCGAAGAAACGATGCGAGGATTTACAGAGCTATTGAGAACAGGTATGGCCAGACATATCGGCGTGAGTAATTTTTCTCCGGAATTATTGCAGGAAGCCCAAAGTTATTTAGGGGATCATAAAATAGTGTGCAATCAAATAGGGTATCATTTGAATGACCGTACCATAGAACTAAGCCTTGTCCCATATTGTACAGAGCATAATGTTACGATCATGGGTTATTCTCCGTTTGGATATGCTCCTCAATTATTTGGCAATAAAGGATTTCCGGAGCAGGGAACAAAAGAGAGAAAAATATTGGATGCCATTGCCTGTAAATATGGCAAAACCGCATACCAGGTAGCACTCAATTGGATTCTCCGGCTGCCTGGTCTTGTAACGATTCCCAAAGCATCAAGTCTTTCGCATATGAAGGAAAATCTACAGGCACTGGGATGGGAGTTGGATGCGGAGGATGTCGCTCTAATTGAAGCCGCGTTTCCGGTAAAATAACAGTCTTTCCCGTCATATAAAATGGGACCAGAGAGTAGAAATAGATATACAAGCTCTTATGAAAGTAGGGCATATCATGTTCTATTTCCTGGTTTCAGCCATTATTTTTTGTATGGGCATGAGTATTCGGACAATTTTTGTAGGGAACAAGACGGAAAAAAAGATGTCCGTGGAAATGCTCATGTGGATTGCTAATCTATATGGGACCATTCTCATTGGTTTTTCATTATTATATTTATTATTTGAGCTAAAGCAGTATTCGGTTATCCTCGACAATGGAATGCGGATTCAGGGAGGATTTTTCAAGCAGCTGGAAACCGCTTTTTATTTTAGTGCCATGACGATGTTTTCTGTTGGATATGGGGATGTAAGCCCGATTGGAATAGGCAGAATCATTGCTATTGTCCAAGCTTTTATAGGATATACTCTGCCTGCGGCATTTATTTTACGTACTGTAATCGATATTGACCAGCAGGACAATGAAGAATAAGATTGGGTGCTGAGGTGCAATTAGGTATGATAAACCAAAATTTATTAGGAGGACACTGCAAATGCCTGTAGAAATTGGAAAGGCTGCTCCAGACTTTACATTGAAAGCCAGCAACGGAGAAAATGTTTCTCTAGCTGAGTTAAGAGGGAAGAACGTAATTCTTTATTTTTATCCGAAAGATATGACTCCCGGCTGTACAGAGGAGGCTTGTAATTTTAGGGATGTGCACGAGCAGTTCACGGAATTGAATACCGTCATTATCGGGATAAGTCCAGATCCTGTCGCCCAGCATGAAAAATTCATCGATAAGTATGGCTTGCCTTTCCTGCTTTTAGCTGATGAAAATCATGAGGTTGCAGAGTTATATGATGTTTGGAAGTTGAAGAAAAATTTTGGAAAAGAATATATGGGGATCGAGCGTTCTACCTTCTTGATAGATACTGAGGGTATTGTAGAGAAAGAATGGCGCAAGGTAAAAGTAAAAGGTCATGTGGAGGATGCTTTGCGCTATTTAAAGGAAAAATAATACGCAGCTGGGATGTGGCAACTGGCGAGCTGCGTGCCTATTTTTTGGTTGTCAGGCTATTGTCCAACTCATTTATAATAGCTGGCGAATATGATTTATCAAGGGAATACCTCCTCAAAGTTTTCTTTAGCGGGCACTGAGCCCGCATTTTTTTATTGGAAGTACACTCGTACGACCTACAGTGTTAGAATCTTTTATGTAATTACTATTTGGAGGATGTGTGCATTGAATATACTAGCTACATTTTTGGCTGATACCAGCCAGCAAAAATATTTACAGAATAAATTTCCTGAAGTGAGCATTCTTTTCCACGATGGATTACATATAGATGATCCCGCTCTTAAAGACGCAGAGGTCCTCGTTACATATGGAGAGGATTTAACAGCCCTGCATATCCAAAGAGCTAAGAATTTAAGATGGATAATGGTTATTTCCGCAGGGCTGGAACTAATGCCGTTATCATCTATAGCTGAACGCAATATATTGGTTACAAATGCGCGTGGAATCCATAAGATCCCAATGGCGGAATATACAATTGGAATGATCCTTCAACATGAAAAACAGTTGAAAGAGTTTTTAAATAAGCAACAGCAGCGTATATGGAATCGAGATATCCAATTAGGAGAATTGCATGGTAAAACAATGCTGGTGATGGGCACAGGAGCAATCGGGGAAGAAATCGCACGATTGGCTAAGGCCTTCCGTTTACACACTGTTGGAGTTAACAGAACCGGCGGGAGAGTAGAGAACTTTGATGAAATTTATGCATTCGATGAAATTGCCGAATGTTTGCATAAGGCTGATTATGTAATATCTGTACTACCCAGCACACCTGAGACGGAAGGAATGCTAAAGGAAGAACATTTCAATAGAATGAAAAATGGAGCGGTCTTCATTAATATTGGACGGGGAAACTTATTTAAGGATACGGATTTGTTAAAGGCGTTGGAAAATAAGGTAATTGCACGTGCTGTACTGGATGTTTTTAATGTTGAGCCTCTGCCTGAGAATCACCCTTACTGGACTCATGAGAGCATAACAGTGACACCGCACATCTCAAGCCGCACAAAAGGATATATGCCTCGCGCGATGGAAATATTTGAACAGAACCTATTCGAGTATCTAAGTGGTGGAAAAAACTTTATAAATGTGATTGACCTTCACAGGGGATACTGAATAGAGAAAAAAGACACTTGACTATGCTGTATTTCTTATGTTTTGGCAGTAGAAATATTGACAAACTGGACATAAAGCAGGTACACTAATTATAAATATTATAATGTAAGAATATATATATTTTATTAACGAAAGAGGTGCATGGCGGTGTCTGAAATACAATTAAAAGAAGCGTTGCATTCGCTAAAGGATACTGGTGTGAGAATAACTCCCCAACGTCATGCGATACTTGAGTATTTAATAAGCTCGATGTCCCACCCTACTGCCGACGATATTTATAAAGCGTTGGAGGGTAAATTCCCGAATATGAGTGTGGCAACGGTTTATAATAATCTGCGAGTATTTCGCGAAGTTGGATTAGTTAAAGAACTAACATATGGAGATTCTTCCAGCCGATTTGATTTTGTAACAACAAACCATTATCATGTGATCTGCCAAAACTGCGGCAAGATTGTAGATTTTCATTATCCTGGCTTAGACGAAGTTGAACAATTGGCATCGCATGTAACAGGATTTAAAATTAGTCACCATCGCATGGAAATATACGGTGAATGCCCTGAATGTGCAGCCAAAGATGCACATTAAAAAAGTTCCGCCGCTAAAGGTTGGAACTTTTTGTTTTTGAGGTCTTATTTTATTTTCCGGTTATATTTTTCATCAAATTCTTGTCCCTCGAGGGTTTTATCCAGGGTCAGTGGTTCGTTGCAGTGCATACACATATCAACACGGCCTAAAATCTTTGTGGGCTTGTTGCAATTAGGGCACACCACCTGAATTGTTTTAGTGGAAAGCATCCCTATCCAGAAGTAAACAGCTGTACTTAAACCTATACATAGAAGTCCAAGTATCATGAATATGGTCATGATTATTGGAGAGTCTCTAAAAAAAATACCTCCATACATAATAATCATACCGAAGAAAACCAGTCCTAAAGCAAATGTGCGGATTTTGTTTATTTTACTTGAATATTTCGCCATAGATTCCCTCCTAAAATATAACTATAACATAATTGAAATGTTAAGAAATAAATAATATAGGTAATATGCAGTGTTTTTTTGTGTTCATTGAAGGAATTAGATAGTGTTTGTCGAACAATTGTAAATACCATAGCTTTTGGGGGAATTAAATCATGGAGGACCTGCTACGTCCCATATATCAAGAGCGTGCAAGCATGCAGTCAACGCTCGGAGTGTTATTAATTGAAAAGCGGCTGCATGCAACATCCATCACAGATACATTTGATTACATTTTATTCATTGTAACGAAGAATGAAGATGATGGGCTTTATATTAAGCACTATACTTATAAGCAACAGAAAGCGGCCTTACATATAGTACCTGAAACACAATTACAGGAATGGCTGTTGCTTGGTTCCAATCGAAAGGTGATCGACTGGCTGCAAAACGGGAAGATTGTTTTCGACAGAAACGAATATTTATCTAACCTTAAAACCGAAATTCAGGAATTTCCGTTTTATGGCCGAAAGATCAAGATTGGAATGGAATTTGCCAAACTTATACGCAGGTATATGGATGGAAAGTCTTTTTTCGAAAATGGTCATTATCTAGATGCGTATAACCATGTGGTTCATTCGTTGCATCACTTAGCACGGTTGGAAGTGATTGAACAAGGCTTTCACCCAGAAATAACAGTATGGAATCAGGTTAAGCATATGGAACCTGAAATTTTCAAGCTGTATGAAGAATTAGTTAATAGTGAGGAGCCATTGGAGAAACGTCTGGAGCTATTGTTCCTTGCAAGTGAATTCTTAATTTATTCACGTACTTTCTTAGGAGCCCAACATCTTCTGGAAATTATGGCTGATAAAGAAGGGGCGTGGAGTATAAACGATCTGATGCAGCACCCGGAGCTGCACTACTATTCTGTGGATTTAAGCGTTTTATTAGAATACCTAATCGATAAGAATATTGTCTCTGTTAATGAAGAGCAAACCAAAGGTAATGATATTTGTCATCGATATTATCTTTTGTAAAAATTATTTCAAGAAAGTTATTGACCTAGATTTGTTTAGGTGCTATATTTATATACGTCGCTGCGGGATGCTAAAACGCAGTTTAATAAAAACAAAAAACATGTTGACAGCATGGTTGTTAACATGTTAAGATGTAAAAGTCGCTTCTGAGAGAAATGACATTGAGATTGCTCTTTGAAAACTGAACAAAACAAGCGCCAGATTCTTATTTCTTCTATATGTAGAAATAAGACGTCTAATCAATAGTGAGTACACACTTTAAAAGTACATGAGTTAAGGATCATCGGCTAAGATCGTCACGTCCTGTGACAACGCCGATGTTAGCACATCCATGTGCGTCACAAATTCTATCGGAGAGTTTGATCCTGGCTCAGGACGAACGCTGGCGGCGTGCCTAATACATGCAAGTCGAGCGGACAGAAGGGAGCTTGCTCCCGGAAGTCAGCGGCGGACGGGTGAGTAACACGTGGGCAACCTGCCTGTAAGACTGGGATAACTTCGGGAAACCGGAGCTAATACCGGATAGGTTCTTCCCCCGCATGGGGGAAGATGGAAAGACGGTTTCGGCTGTCACTTACAGATGGGCCCGCGGCGCATTAGCTAGTTGGTGGGGTAATGGCCCACCAAGGCGACGATGCGTAGCCGACCTGAGAGGGTGATCGGCCACACTGGGACTGAGACACGGCCCAGACTCCTACGGGAGGCAGCAGTAGGGAATCTTCCGCAATGGACGAAAGTCTGACGGAGCAACGCCGCGTGAGCGAAGAAGGCCTTCGGGTCGTAAAGCTCTGTTGTCAGGGAAGAACAAGTGCCAGAGTAACTGCTGGCACCTTGACGGTACCTGACCAGAAAGCCACGGCTAACTACGTGCCAGCAGCCGCGGTAATACGTAGGTGGCAAGCGTTGTCCGGAATTATTGGGCGTAAAGCGCGCGCAGGCGGTCCTTTAAGTCTGATGTGAAAGCCCACGGCTCAACCGTGGAGGGTCATTGGAAACTGGGGGACTTGAGTGCAGAAGAGGAGAGTGGAATTCCACGTGTAGCGGTGAAATGCGTAGAGATGTGGAGGAACACCAGTGGCGAAGGCGACTCTCTGGTCTGTAACTGACGCTGAGGCGCGAAAGCGTGGGGAGCGAACAGGATTAGATACCCTGGTAGTCCACGCCGTAAACGATGAGTGCTAAGTGTTAGAGGGTTTCCGCCCTTTAGTGCTGCAGCAAACGCATTAAGCACTCCGCCTGGGGAGTACGGCCGCAAGGCTGAAACTCAAAGGAATTGACGGGGGCCCGCACAAGCGGTGGAGCATGTGGTTTAATTCGAAGCAACGCGAAGAACCTTACCAGGTCTTGACATCCTCTGACTTCCCTAGAGATAGGGCGTTCCCCTTCGGGGGACAGAGTGACAGGTGGTGCATGGTTGTCGTCAGCTCGTGTCGTGAGATGTTGGGTTAAGTCCCGCAACGAGCGCAACCCTTGATCTTAGTTGCCAGCATTCAGTTGGGCACTCTAAGGTGACTGCCGGTGACAAACCGGAGGAAGGTGGGGATGACGTCAAATCATCATGCCCCTTATGACCTGGGCTACACACGTGCTACAATGGATGGTACAAAGGGCAGCGAAGCCGCGAGGCCGAGCCAATCCCATAAAGCCATTCTCAGTTCGGATTGCAGGCTGCAACTCGCCTGCATGAAGCCGGAATCGCTAGTAATCGCGGATCAGCATGCCGCGGTGAATACGTTCCCGGGCCTTGTACACACCGCCCGTCACACCACGAGAGTTTGTAACACCCGAAGTCGGTGAGGTAACCTTTTGGAGCCAGCCGCCTAAGGTGGGACAGATGATTGGGGTGAAGTCGTAACAAGGTAGCCGTATCGGAAGGTGCGGCTGGATCACCTCCTTTCTAAGGATATACAGACGTCAGGCGCTTATGTTTTGTTCAGTTTTGAAGGAGCGATTCCTTCAAACTTATAGGCAAATTAGAAGCAAGCTATTCGAGGAAGCAACTGAATGAGCACCGGAGCGTATTAGGATACGCGAGGATGTGAATGAGGGCAGCTGACGAAGAAGAGCGCCGCTTATCATTTGCCGGTTGTTCTTTGAAAACTAGATAACAGTAATAAGGCAAATTTTTGCGTCAATTTTTTAAAACACCGAGATGTAAAACTGATAATTTGTCAGGACCGAGGGATTCGAGGAAGCAATCGAGCGAGCACCGGAGCGTATTACACATACGTGAGGAGTGAGCGAGTGAAGCTGACGAAGAAGGCCGACGGTCATCACAAATTAGCAATGGTTAAGTTAGAAAGGGCGCACGGTGGATGCCTTGGCACTAGGAGCCGATGAAGGACGGGACTAACACCGATATGCTTCGGGGAGCTGTAAGTAAGCTTTGATCCGGAGATTTCCGAATGGGGAAACCCGCTGCCCGTAATGGGGCAGTATCCTTACCTGAATAAATAGGGTATGGAAGGCAGACCCGGGGAACTGAAACATCTAAGTACCCGGAGGAAGAGAAAGCAAACGCGATTTCCTGAGTAGCGGCGAGCGAAACGGAATTAGCCCAAACCAGAAGGCTTGCCTTCTGGGGTTGTAGGACACTCTATATGGAGTTACAAAGGAACGGGGTAGATGAAGAGGCCTGGAAAGGCCCGTCAGAGAAGGTAAAAACCCTGTAGTCGAAACTTCGTTCCCTCCTGAGTGGATCCTGAGTACGGCGGGACACGTGAAATCCCGTCGGAAGCAGGGAGGACCATCTCCCAAGGCTAAATACTCCCTAGTGACCGATAGTGAACCAGTACCGTGAGGGAAAGGTGAAAAGCACCCCGGAAGGGGAGTGAAACAGATCCTGAAACCGTGTGCCTACAAGTAGTCAGAGCCCTATGGTCTTTTTAAGACAACGGGTGATGGCGTGCCTTTTGTAGAATGAACCGGCGAGTTACGATTTCATGCAAGGTTAAGTTGATGAGACGGAGCCGCAGCGAAAGCGAGTCTGAACAGGGCGAATGAGTATGAGGTCGTAGACCCGAAACCAGGTGATCTACCCATGTCCAGGGTGAAGTTCAGGTAACACTGAATGGAGGCCCGAACCCACGCACGTTGAAAAGTGCGGGGATGAGGTGTGGGTAGCGGAGAAATTCCAATCGAACCTGGAGATAGCTGGTTCTCTCCGAAATAGCTTTAGGGCTAGCCTCAGCGTAAGAGTCTTGGAGGTAGAGCACTGATTGGACTAGGGGCCCCCATCGGGTTACCGAATTCAGTCAAACTCCGAATGCCAAAGACTTATCGCTGGGAGTCAGACTGCGAGTGATAAGATCCGTAGTCAAAAGGGAAACAGCCCAGACCGCCAGCTAAGGTCCCAAAGTATACGTTAAGTGGAAAAGGATGTGGAGTTGCTTAGACAACCAGGATGTTGGCTTAGAAGCAGCCACCATTTAAAGAGTGCGTAATAGCTCACTGGTCGAGTGACTCCGCGCCGAAAATGTACCGGGGCTAAACGTATCACCGAAGCTGCGGATTGACACCGATGGTGTCAGTGGTAGGAGAGCGTTCTAAGGGCGTCGAAGCCAGACCGGAAGGACTGGTGGAGCGCTTAGAAGTGAGAATGCCGGTATGAGTAGCGAAAGAAGGGTGAGAATCCCTTCCACCGAATGCCTAAGGTTTCCTGAGGAAGGCTCGTCCGCTCAGGGTTAGTCGGGACCTAAGCCGAGGCCGAAAGGCGTAGGCGATGGACAACAGGTTGATATTCCTGTACCACCACTTCATCGTTTGAGTGATGGGGGGACGCAGGAGGATAGGGCAAGCGCGCTGTTGGATATGCGCGTCCAAGCAGTCAGGCCGGAAACGAGGCAAATCCCGTTTCCACAAAGGCTGAGCTGTGATGGCGAGGGAAATATAGTACCGAAGTTCCTGATTCCACACTGCCAAGAAAAGCCTCTAGCGAGATGAATGGTGCCCGTACCGCAAACCGACACAGGTAGGCGAGGAGAGAATCCTAAGGTGTTCGAGAGAACTCTCGTTAAGGAACTCGGCAAAATGACCCCGTAACTTCGGGAGAAGGGGTGCTTTTTAGGGTGAATAGCCCGGAAAAGCCGCAGTGAATAGGCCCAGGCGACTGTTTAGCAAAAACACAGGTCTCTGCGAAGCCGCAAGGCGAAGTATAGGGGCTGACGCCTGCCCGGTGCTGGAAGGTTAAGGGGAGAGGTTAGCGTAAGCGAAGCTTTGAACCGAAGCCCCAGTAAACGGCGGCCGTAACTATAACGGTCCTAAGGTAGCGAAATTCCTTGTCGGGTAAGTTCCGACCCGCACGAAAGGCGTAACGATCTGGGCACTGTCTCAACGAGAGACTCGGTGAAATTATAGTACCTGTGAAGATGCAGGTTACCCGCGACAGGACGGAAAGACCCCGTGGAGCTTTACTGCAGCCTGATATTGAATTTTGGTACAGCTTGTACAGGATAGGTAGGAGCCTTTGAAGCCGGAGCGCAAGCTTCGGTGGAGGCGTCGGTGGGATACTACCCTGGCTGTATTGAAATTCTAACCCGCGCCCCTCATCGGGGCGGGAGACAGTGTCAGGCGGGCAGTTTGACTGGGGCGGTCGCCTCCTAAAAGGTAACGGAGGCGCCCAAAGGTTCCCTCAGAATGGTTGGAAATCATTCGCAGAGTGTAAAGGCACAAGGGAGCTTGACTGCGAGACCTACAAGTCGAGCAGGGACGAAAGTCGGGCTTAGTGATCCGGTGGTTCCGCATGGAAGGGCCATCGCTCAACGGATAAAAGCTACCCCGGGGATAACAGGCTTATCTCCCCCAAGAGTCCACATCGACGGGGAGGTTTGGCACCTCGATGTCGGCTCATCGCATCCTGGGGCTGTAGTCGGTCCCAAGGGTTGGGCTGTTCGCCCATTAAAGCGGTACGCGAGCTGGGTTCAGAACGTCGTGAGACAGTTCGGTCCCTATCCGTCGCGGGCGCAGGAAATTTGAGAGGAGCTGTCCTTAGTACGAGAGGACCGGGATGGACGCACCGCTGGTGTACCAGTTGTCTTGCCAAAGGCATCGCTGGGTAGCTATGTGCGGACGGGATAAGTGCTGAAAGCATCTAAGCATGAAGCCCCCCTCAAGATGAGATTTCCCATGGCGCAAGCTGGTAAGATCCCTGAAAGATGATCAGGTTGATAGGTCAGGGGTGGAAGCGTGGTGACACGTGGAGCTGACTGATACTAATAGATCGAGGACTTAACCAAATATATATATCGGTTCGCTGGCTAATGGCGTCACATCCTGTGACAACGCCAGCATGACCCACATCCTGTGGGCTTGGCGACTGCTTAGCTTCGACAGACGTTGGAGAGCCGGACCGCAAATCCTTCGGATTTGTGAGGACGGATCGAAACGGCCGAGAAGTTAGGAGCCGTAGCTGGACAACATTCATTGTTTTGATACGCAAAAACCTTACCTGTTATCTAGTTTTGAAGGAATAATAAATTTCTTCTTGCAAAATTTCAAAAAGGCATTATAATAAAATAGTGTCTGATTGATAAACAGTTTGGTGACGATGGCGAAGAGGTCACACCCGTTCCCATTCCGAACACGGAAGTTAAGCTCTTCAGCGCCGATGGTAGTTGGGGGATCTCCCCCTGTGAGAGTAGGACGTCGCCAAGCTGGCATTATTCCGCAGTAGCTCAGTGGTAGAGCATTCGGCTGTTAACCGAACGGTCGTAGGTTCGAGTCCTACCTGCGGAGCCATAATGGAGAGCTGTCCGAGTGGCCGAAGGAGCACGATTGGAAATCGTGTAGACGGGTAACCCTGTCTCAAGGGTTCAAATCCCTTGCTCTCCGCCATTAGTATTGGCCCCTTGGTCAAGCGGTTAAGACACCGCCCTTTCACGGCGGTAACACGGGTTCGAATCCCGTAGGGGTCACCAATTTTTTATGTGTGGAGGATTAGCTCAGCTGGGAGAGCACCTGCCTTACAAGCAGGGGGTCGGCGGTTCGATCCCGTCATCCTCCACCATTCGTATTATATCTATTATCGCGGGGTGGAGCAACGAGCTTTACTTCACTGAATATCTGCGAGTTGTACGGATTGAGCTGCTGCTTGGTTTGGCCTTCTGAAATCCGGACAGTCTACAGTGCACTTAGTGCATAAATTAAAATTGCATCATTTATATTATCGCGGGGTGGAGCAGTCTGGTAGCTCGTCGGGCTCATAACCCGAAGGTCGCAGGTTCAAATCCTGTCCCCGCAATCTGGTCCCGTGGTGTAGCGGTTAACATGCCTGCCTGTCACGCAGGAGATCGCGGGTTCGATTCCCGTCGGGACCGCCATTAATTTGTGGCTCAGTAGCTCAGTCGGTAGAGCAAAGGACTGAAAATCCTTGTGTCGGCGGTTCGATTCCGTCCTGAGCCACCATTAAAAGGAATGCCGGTGTAGCTCAATTGGTAGAGCAACTGACTTGTAATCAGTAGGTTGGGGGTTCAAGTCCTCTTGCCGGCACCATTTGTTTGTTTTAAAATAGTGGAGGGGTAGCGAAGTGGCTAAACGCGGCGGACTGTAAATCCGCTCCCTCCGGGTTCGGCGGTTCGAATCCGTCCCCCTCCACCATTTTTACAGGGGCATAGTTTAACGGTAGAACAGAGGTCTCCAAAACCTCCAGTGTGGGTTCGATTCCTGCTGCCCCTGCCATTTTAATCAACAATGGCGATTGTGGCGAAGTGGTTAACGCATCGGATTGTGGTTCCGACATTCGTGGGTTCGATTCCCATCAGTCGCCCCATTTTATTGATTATAGATAATTTTTATTATTGGGCTATAGCCAAGCGGTAAGGCAACGGACTTTGACTCCGTCATGCGTTGGTTCGAATCCAGCTAGCCCAGCCATTATGCGGAAGTAGTTCAGTGGTAGAATACAACCTTGCCAAGGTTGGGGTCGCGGGTTCGAATCCCGTCTTCCGCTCCATTATAAGGCGGCATAGCCAAGTGGTAAGGCCAAGGTCTGCAAAACCTTTATCCACCGGTTCGAATCCGGTTGCCGCCTCCATAACTTCTTTGCCGGTGTGGCGGAATTGGCAGACGCGCACGACTCAAAATCGTGTTCCTCACGGAGTGTCGGTTCGACCCCGACCACCGGTATCATAAGGGTCGAAATATAAAAAACCAATGCTTTGAAAAAACAGAGCATTGGTTTTTTTCTATTCTTTCCATCATAAGTGCAAGGCTTGTCCCTTTATGTGTTATACTGCTATGCCCCTTATTTGTATTATCAGGAACTCTGGTAAGGATACTGGGAAGAGTAATTGCTAAATTGTTTATGAGCCTGGTCCAATTTTTGCTGTTCTTCTGCCTCCAGCTTGTACCAGCCGTTTTGGAACATTAAATTATACATCTTGCGGCAGCTCTCATGAGTTTCCTGCAATATTTCAAGCATATCGGAATACAATTGCTCATGACTTGCTTCACGCACTGCTATATTCAGGCTATCGGTTAAATATTTGCAAGTACTGAGCCCGTCGTTTATATAATCGCGATCATTCATTTCAGGAGTTTTTACCTTTGGGAGCTGTCCTGTTTGGGGATTTGCAATTTGCATGTTCTTTTGTGAGTTTTCACCTGGCATTATTCCACCTCCTCTTTCAATACCAATCAGGAAGTTGATCCCTGGCTTTGGCTCTTGTTTATTACTTGATTATTATCTACCTGCAAGTGGGCTAGCAGCTTTTCATAATGCCTTTGATGCATTTTTCCTGCGTCATTCAATGCGTTGGATATTGTCTCGTTCTCTGTTTGCTGAGCAAGAAAATGGAACTTCTTCATTGCGAGCAGTTCCCACGATAGTGCATCTTTTAAATATAACAAATCCTTTGTTGTTATAGCACGAGGAGGATTTTCAAACTTTAATTGTTGTTTGTCCAATTAATCGGCTCCTTTCAATAATGGATGTATAAACATAGAATGTGCTATATCAATCCTCAATATTCCATAGGTATGATATGATCCATCCACCGCGTTGTCATTTTCTTCTCCAGCCTGGACTGCTGAAAAATGGTAGTTCAATTTGATAATTATCAACGAAATCGATAATTTTAGTAGACAGGAATTGGCAAATCACTGAATAAATAACTATCTTTATATCGATTACTAAGGCGGTAAGCATAAAGATGGATATGTTTATCCAAAACATTGCCTTCCCGGGGGACCACTTCTTATACATGGCTACCACTAATGCAAATACCACCATACCACCGCTAGACGCACCATGTTTAATTAAAATGCCAACTCCTATTCCATAGAAAATAGCGCCACAAAGGATATCAGCGCCAATATTCCAATCAGGCATAGGCCAAAACAGTGTAACCCAGTTCACTGTGAAGGATGTAATGGAGACAGAATAAATCGTTCTAATAATCCATTCATATCCAAAGTACTTAATAGCCAAAGAAAGCGACATAAGATTAGCAAACCATAAGGATACACCAATGGACATATGAAGAAAATAGTTTAGCAGTACTGCAATTCCTGCGGCTCCGCCTGAGGGAATGGAGTTTGGAAACAGGAATAATGCCATCCCTATCCCTTGAATAATGGCACCAAAGGTTAAATAGCCATAGGAAGTAATTTGTGATACTAAGAGCGATCGAATCGAACGCTTGTTATTCATTCTTTGTTTCAGCCACACTATTCACTTCCCCCATCCCCCTGATTTTTCACCTTGTCCATTTTATGAAATTGAAGCAACAATTATGTTACAAACAATTGTAGCCGGGCTTCATAAGAGAACAAGGCTGTATTCGTATAGTAACGTTTGAGAAACGGACAGGGAGGAACGGGTAAACATATTTTAAAAGAGGCAAAAATATGTTACGATGCTAACAGAAGTATACTCTAATAGTGCCGGTGTGGCGGAATTGGCAGACGCACACGACTCAAAATCGTGTTCCTCACGGAGTGCCGGTTCGACCCCGGCCACCGGTATATTCATTTGAATGCGGATACAGGTGTTAAAAAAAGTGAACGTTTGAAAAGTAAGGGCACGCTGCTTTAATAGTTATCAGTTGTACTAAAATTCCATCGGAGTCAATCATACCTTTTTATGAATTCTTTGATGACCAAGAATTCTATGTAGGTTTAATCATGAACTATCTTATATTAAGATAATAAATTTTTGTCTTTTATCTGTGTGAAAGGCTTTGGAATATACGGAATATTCGTGTGATAAAAACAATAAAATTATGCTTGCATCCATTAGCATAATTCTATATAATAAATCATGTAAGAGAGATGCTTACATCATTGACAAAAAATCATATTATATGCGGGTGTAGTTTAATGGTAAAACCTCAGCCTTCCAAGCTGATGTCGTGAGTTCGATTCTCATCACCCGCTCCATACATAGTTACAACGCAGTGTTTCGTTACAGTGGAGAACGAGGCGCTGCGTTTTTCATTTCTTAGGCATACCTTTTAGTGTATGCTTTTTATTATGGACATTAATGGGAATAATTATATGAAAAGTATGGTGATGAAAAATGACCAAAAATACTGCAGCAAATGGCAAGACTCAAGTTAGGCAGTTCTTATCCATTGTCCTCTCCGAAAAACCATCGTGGTGGATGATTACCTTTATTCTTGGTTTAAGTCTGTTGGAAACGGTCGCTGCCCTGGCAGTTCCGCTGTTTACTAAAAGACTTGTGGATTTGATGGGGGGTAATGGCATTGAATTCAATGTAGCCCTTTTGCTGCTTGGGACATTTATTATCCAGACGGTGGCCGGAGGAGTTTCCTATTATTTTCTGATTTATATTGGAGAGAAAATGGTGGCAGGTATAAGGCGAAGGCTTTGGGACCATGTTTTGAAGCTGCCCATTCCGTTCTTTGATATGAATCAATCCGGTGAAACAATGAGCAGGATCACTCAGGACACCAATATGATCAAGAATGTAATTACGAATCATTTGGTAACATTCATTGCAGGCATTATTTCGATTATCGGTTCGGTCATTATTCTATTTATGCTGGACTGGAGAATGACTTCCATTATGCTTGGAGTTGTTCCTTTATCCATGCTGGTTCTGATACCGCTCGGCCGCAAGATGTATAGGGTGTCCAAGCTGACACAGGATGAAATGGCACGCTTTAGCGGCAACCTTGGAAGGGTATTGAGTGAGATTAGACTTGTCAAATCGCATAATGCCGAAATTGCCGAAAAGGAGAAAGGATATACAGGAATACATCAGTTATTCGGCTTTGGTTTGAAGGAAGCGAAGATACAGGCCGTTATTTCCCCGTTTATGACCACCATCATGATGGTCGTACTGGTGATTCTTATAGGGTATGGCGGGGTGCGCGTAGCGTCCGGACAATTATCTGCCGGTACATTGGTGGCAATTATTATTTATATGTTCCAAATCATTGTTCCTTTCAGCCAGATTGCTTCCTTTTTTACTGCCTTTCAGAAAGCGATGGGTGCGGCTGAGCGTATAGGACATATGCTTCAAGTTGAATCGGAAGAGTATCATGGAACAAGGCCAGATATCAGGAACAAGGATTTGATTTTTTCCGGCGTTACATTCTCTTATAAAGGATCTTTGCCTATATTAAAGGATGTCTCTTTTATTGTACCTGCAAATAAGACAATTGCGCTCGTTGGGCCAAGCGGAGGAGGAAAAACCACTATTTTCGCTTTAATAGAGCGTTTTTACGAGCCGGACAAGGGCATCATCCGCATCGGAAGAGAGCCCATATCCAGCCTGGATTTATCATTCTGGCGTTCCCAGATTGGCTATGTTTCCCAAGAAAGCCCTGTCATGAGCGGGACTATAAAGGAAAATTTATGCTATGGTCTTGATACAGCTGTAGCGGAAGACAAAATGATAGAAGCTTCAAAGATGGCCAATGCTCATGAATTTATTAAGAAGCTGCCTAATGGCTATGAAACAGAGGTAGGAGAACGCGGGGTAAAGCTTTCTGGAGGACAGCGTCAAAGAATCGCCATAGCAAGAGCCATGCTGCGCAACCCTAAGATTCTCTTGCTTGATGAAGCAACTTCCAACCTCGACAGTGAGTCGGAGCAGCTGGTTCAAAAAGCTATCAGCAAGTTGATGGAGGGGCGTACAACTTTGGTCATAGCGCATAGATTGTCTACAGTGATAGATGCCGACCAGCTGCTTGTCATAGAAGAAGGAACAATTACAGGACAGGGCAAACATAATGAACTCATACAATCACATGAACTATATAGGAAGCTTGCAGGCCAACAGCTGCAAATCGGTATGAGATAAAAGGCAGTGCGGGGCTTTCCTGACACTGCCTTGTGGTGCTAGATAATCCTGTATTGTCCTTCTCCTCCATGAATGCTTACAAACATATCCATAAGGGATTTTGTTAATTTGTCAGCTTCGCTCCTGCTAATTGACGGACGAAGATAAATAATTTGGAATGCCTCTTTGGTGGTAAAAGTGACCTTTGTACGTTCAGAATCGACAAACGGCGAGCCGAAAGGGCCTAATCCATCAGATGAAATGATCATATTTTCCATTGAATTATTTCTTCCATTCAAACCGATATATTCGTCCCCCTGAACTCCAATCCTGATAGATACATCACCTTGGATTCTGGATGAATCATAAATGCCAATTGGCACCTCGTACTGGAGCGAGAAGAAGTTATTAAGATCAATCGCCGAATGAACGGAAGAAAGATAATTTTGTTTTTTAATCCTTCTGTATAAGGCTTCAGCGGATGGGCGATACCGAGACGGGTCAGTGCCGGCGGCTTTAAAAACAGCCCTCCATTCTTTTATGCCAGCAAAATCCGATAACTCTTTTTCCATTAAATCAAAGAAAATAGATTCCTGAAAAAGCTGAAGACGTCCTTTAAGCATTTGGGGGGATTCGCCGACTTCGATTCCTTGGTACGTTATCATCCCAGCTTTAAAATCCGGTATCCTGTCATATAAATCCTTTTGTATGTATGTTTCCAACAGTTTCACCTCCAAAAAAAACAGTAAATAGGATATTATTAATTAGTATGTTATTGAAAAAGGCGGTAAGCGTAACTTTACTATTACTATAATTGAAACTTCTTTCATTTCAAAGCAGAAAGGAGGAAATTCTATGGATTATCAGCAATTGAAAGAAGAAATTATCATATACAGCAAGGAAATTGGGATAGACAAAATAGGCTTTACAACAGCCAGTACATTTGATGAAATGAAAAACAGGCTCATCCGTCAGCAAGAATTGAACTACCAATCCGGTTTCGAGGAGTCCGATATAGAGAAAAGGATAAATCCTGAACTCATTTTTACCCAGCCTCGCTCCATCATTGCCATTGCCCTTGCTTATCCTTCAAAGATGAAAAATGCACCGCAAAGCAAAAAGGGGGAGCGGAGAGGGATATTTGCCAGAGCATCCTGGGGAACGGACTATCATGTTATGCTTCGTGAAAAATTACAGCTTCTTGAGTCATTTATAAAAAGCAGGATTCCTGAGGCAGAAACCAAATCCATGGTTGATACAGGAGAATTAGTGGATAGGGCCGTTGCTGAAAGGGCTGGGATTGGATGGAGCGGAAAAAACTGTTCAATTATTACTCCGGAATATGGATCCTATGTTTATCTAGGAGAGATGATTACAAATCTACCGTTTGAACCTGACCAGCCTATCGAGGATCGCTGCGGCTCATGCAATAAATGTATAGAGGTGTGCCCGACAGGAGCCCTTGTAGCAGGCGGGCAGCTAAATGCACAGCGTTGTATCGCCTTCCTGACTCAGACAAAGGGCTTTCTGCCTGATGAATTCAGGGCCAAAATAGGCAACAGGATTTATGGTTGTGATACTTGCCAGACTGTATGTCCTGAAAACAAGGGAAAAGATTTCCACCTTCATCCAGAAATGGAGCCTGATCCTGAGCTTGCCAAGCCGCTTTTGAAGCCGCTGTTAAAAATGAGCAATCGCGAGTTTAAAGAGAAGTTTGGAAAAATGTCCGGTTCCTGGAGAGGTAAGAAGCCTATCCAGCGGAATGCCATTTTAGCTCTTGCCCATTATAATGATGATACGGCACTTCAGGATTTGATCGAAGTGATGAAAGAAGACCCGAGGCCAGTAATACGGGGGACTGCAGCATGGGCCATTGGCAAGATTGGCGGAGAAGGCGTGCAGGATGAATTAAAACAGGCATTACAAACAGAGCAGGATCCAGATGTGCTAAAAGAAATAAATAAGGGATTATTGTTACAGGAAATAGAAAGCGAATGTTGAACCCGGCTGAGCCGGGTTTTTTTGTGCAGTTCCAGAAAGTTAAATATGTACGTCCAGCATGTTTCGTCTACTGATACAAGCCATCGAATCATATATATGAAGGGATGGCCAAGGGAGGGTTGAACTTGAAAAAGCAGCTTGAAGCATTATTGCAGGAACGTGTAAATCATTATGTCTCCAGCCGCGACAAGACAACCGGCTGGTATGATCCGTCTGATATCCAGAGGCAAGTAGGTTTGTTAGGGAAAAGAGACACCGAGCTGCTTCAAGTGAAAGCGGAAGGACTGATAGAATCAATCCGCAGCCGCGACTTGTCGACTGAAGTAGATTATAACTTGCATTATCGGTTTTTATTGAAGCAAGAAGATGCATTTTTTATAGAGGAAAGGATCGAACGCAGGACAGCTTACTTCACAGAAGGACTTGTCATAGAAGATAAAGAGAGGGAAAGCCATACAGAACGGAATGAAGAGGAGATACCTCCCATTGCGGAGGGACATTATGAGCATAGATTGACTTACAGATATAATCGGTTAAAAGCTGTGCAATATGCAGAACGCTGGTGGAATCAGAGCAATCCCGCTTACAAGAGCTTCACTGATAATTGTACAAATTATATTTCCCAATGCCTCCATGCGGGCGGGATTCCTATGTGGGGCAGGCCGAATAAAGCCCAGGGCTGGTGGATGTCCGGCAATAGCTGGAGTTATAGCTGGACTGTCTCTCACGCTCTGCACAATTTGCTGGCCAGAGGAACCGCAATCAAAACTCAGGAGGTAAACTCCCCGAGGCAACTGTATCTTGGGGACATCATAACATATGATTTCCAGGGGGATGGGCGTTTTGACCATTGCACAATTGTTACAGCAAAGGATCGGAGAGGGATGCCGCTTGTGAATGCGAACACAACGAATAGCAGGAATAGATACTGGGCTTATGAAGACTCAACAGCCTATACTCCAAATATTAAATATAAATTTTACATTATTTTAGATCAGAGCTAGATTAATTATGGGAAATATATTTAATGCTATAATGGTTGTGAGTCATATTTTTGAGGTGAGTATTATGGCAATACATGTAGTTTTATATCAACCGGAAATTCCTTCGAACACAGGAAATATCGCACGGACTTGCGCAGCAACTGGTACGAAGCTCCATCTGATCAGGCCGCTTGGATTTTCAACGGATGACAAAATGTTAAAGCGGGCAGGACTTGATTACTGGGAGCATGTTGACATTACTTATTACGATTCATTAGATGAGTTTTTTGAGAAAAATAGGGGAGGGGAATTTTTCTACCTGACCAAGTTCGGCCAGAAGCCGCATACTTCTTTCGATTATTCCAATCATGAAGCGGAGTATTATTTTGTATTTGGCCGTGAGACAACAGGGCTGCCAAAGGACTTGATTCATGCAGAAAAAGACAGATGCCTGCGGATACCGATGACAGATAAGGTCAGGTCGTTGAATCTGTCAAATACGGCAGCCGTTCTGGTATATGAAGCATTGCGACAGCAAAATTACCGTGACCTTGATATTCAATGGGCGGAAAAATAAGAATGTAACAAAAAAGCTGGTGCCAGGGTTTAACATGCAGCAAGTTTTTTGCAATAATTCTGCAAAAAAAACGGAGATTTCAACAGGGGTGATAGAAATGAATGAAGTAATCGAGACGATATTAAACCACAGATCAATCAGATCGTTTAAAGACAAAGCCTTATCAGCTGAACAGGTACAAGCGATAGTGGAGAGTGCCCAGGCAGCTTCCACTTCGAGCTTTATTCAGGCATACACAATCATAGGGGTTACCGATCCCGTGAAGAAGGCTGAACTTGCACAGGTGGCAGGCAATCAACCATATGTAGAGAATACAGGCCACCTATTTGTTTTTTGTGCTGATTTACATAGGCATGACATTATTGCGGAGATGCAGGAAGTAGATTTGACGGAGCCGCTTGAAAGTACAGAAAAGTTTATGGTCGCATGCATTGACGCCGCGCTTGCTGCCCAAAATGCCTCAATTGCTGCGGAATCAATGGGACTGGGCATATGTTACATTGGTGGGATTAGAAATAGCCTCGATAAGGTAAGGGAAGTGCTGAACATTCCATCCCGCGTTATTCCACTTTTTGGCCTGACAGTTGGCTATCCGGACCGTATCACTGATAAAAAGCCAAGACTGCCTTTCAACAATATCTATCACGAAAACGGTTATCAGGCTGACCCTGAAGAATTTAAAGCGCAGCTGGAGCAATATGACGAGACAGTCTCCAACTATTATCTGGAACGAACAAAAGGTGCACGGGAAGATACCTGGACAGGCCAAATGGCAGCGATGCTCGGTGCCAAGAGCCGTATGTACATGAAGGATTTTGTACAGAAACAGGGGCTTAATAAACGGTAAAAAGCTGCTCATCAATGAGCAGCTTTATTTTATTTTACACTTTGTTTATCATTGTAGCCGCTTGTGAAAATGGCTGCTAAAAATGTTACAATCACTGCGCAAATCAGAACTGTACCCACTATGTAGGCCTCCTTTTGTAAGTGAAATGTCTTTTCTATCAATATATACCAGTAATTATACCGCAAGATTTGTATGCTGTGAATTAAATCAGTTATATTTTCTCCTTTTGTCCATATAATGGTCAGGACCGCACGCTTCCATATTTACGGTGCAAGGGTCTGGGGATAATCCATTCGAATGGACAACAAATATCTCCTTTTCATTTTCCATATACATGTTCAAGCAGGTCATGGCATAGAGTATAGTATCATCGCTGAATGAAATGCTAGGGGAGGTTCCTTAATGGATATATTGAAAAAGATTGAGAAGTACAGGGAAGACGAGCAGAGATTGAAGTGGGAAGGCACCTTCGCAGAATATCTAGAGATTGTAAAAGAGCAGCCATGGGTTGCCCAGTCAGCACATTCGCGGGTTTATAGCATGATTAAGGATGCCGGTATTGAAGAAGTGAATGGAACACGGAATTACAATTTCTTCAGCGGCCAGCTGTTCGGACTGGAAGAAGCTCTTGAAAGGCTGGTTGAGGAATATTTTCATCCAGCTGCAAAGAGGCTTGATGTCAGAAAGAGGATTCTTTTGCTTATGGGCCCAGTTTCAGGAGGAAAGTCGACGCTTGTATCGCTGCTGAAGCGAGGGCTGGAAACATACTCGCTGCAGTCTAAAGGGGCTATTTACGCAATTAAGGGATGCCCGATGCATGAAGATCCTCTGCATTTGATTCCCCAGCATCTCAGAGCGGATTTCCATGAGGAATATGGAATTCGCATAGAGGGGAATTTGTCGCCTTTAAATGTCATGAGGCTTGAGAAGGAATATGGAGGCAGGATTGAAGATGTATTAGTGGAAAGAATTTTATTATCAGAGGATAAGCGGGTCGGAATCGGAACGTTTAGCCCTTCTGATCCGAAGTCACAGGATATTGCTGACTTAACAGGAAGCATTGATTTTTCGACCATAGCTCAATACGGATCAGAATCCGATCCGCGTGCCTATCGCTTCGACGGTGAATTGAACAAAGCGAACCGTGGAATGATGGAATTCCAGGAGATGCTCAAATGTGATGAAAAATTTCTGTGGCATCTCTTATCCCTGACTCAGGAGGGCAACTTCAAGGCAGGAAGATTTGCTCTGATCAGTGCTGATGAATTGATTGTTGCACATACGAACGAGACCGAGTATAAATCGTTCATTTCCAATAAAAAGAACGAGGCACTGCATTCCAGGATCATTGTTATGCCGATTCCTTATAACCTGAAAGTCAGTGAAGAGGAAAAAATTTATGAAAAAATGATTCGTGAAAGTGATGTATCAAACGTGCATATTGCACCACACACATTACGTGTCGCTGCGATGTTTACCATATTGACAAGGCTGAAGGATGCAAAAAAGGGCGATATCGACCTTGTTAAAAAGATGAGGCTGTACGACGGAGAAAGTGTAGAGGGCTATAATTCAGCTGATATCACTGAGCTTAAAAAAGAGCATCAGGATGAAGGAATGAGCGGTATAGACCCAAGGTACGTGATAAATAGAATATCCTCGACGATCATTCGCAAAGAGGAAAACCCATCGATTAATGCACTCGATGTGCTCCGTTCTTTAAAGGAAGGGCTCGACCAGCATCCATCCATTACTTCTGAGCTGCGAGAAAGGTACCTGAATTTTATCTCCCTGGCCCGCAAGGAATATGATGCCATTGCTAAAAACGAAGTACAGAAGGCGTTTGTGTATTCATATGAGGAATCTGCGAAGACATTAATGGATAATTACCTGGATAATGTGGAGGCATACTGCAACAAGACGAAGCTGCGGGATCCATTGACAGGTGAAGAAATTTCGCCTGATGAGAAACTGATGCGTTCTATAGAGGAGCAAATCGGCATCTCGGAAAACGCAAAGAAAGCGTTCAGGGAAGAAATTCTTATCCGTATTTCGGCATATGCAAGAAAGGGCAAGCGATTCGATTATAATTCGCATGATCGTTTACGGGAAGCGATTCAGAAGAAACTATTTGCAGACTTGAAGGATGTTGTAAAAATTACGACTTCCACTAAGACACCGGATGAAAGGCAATTGAAAAAGGTAAACGAGGTTGTTGCTCGCCTGATAGAGGAACATGGTTATAATTCTACTTCTGCAAATGAGTTGCTTCGTTATGTAGGAAGCCTGTTAAACAGATAACTGGGAACCTGCCACCTGGCTGGCAGGTCTTTTTTTGATTTTTCTGTCCGATGCATATACGGCAGTTGCGTGGGAAAGGTATAGAAAAAAGGGGGGATATACTTGCCGGATAAGGAACCGAATAAAACAGATTTTACCATTGCTCCAGGTGTTGACGACGATGAGGAGCTACTCGCAAGAGCAACGCAGAAAGAAGTAGATAAAGGAGAATACACAAGGGTAACAACAGTCAGCTTGGATGAAAACGATCCTAGTTAAAACCCCCCTGCCGATTGGCAGGGGTTTATAATCAATTCGATTGCAGAGAAGTCCGGCGGCAATGGGTAAGAAAAGTAAAAGTAAAAAGCGTGTACGAAAACTGGCACTATGCCCTATACGACAACATGCAGCCCGTGCTGTTCGATTTTGGTAATGATTTGCTGAAATGATATTTTATTATGATCATAATCAATTTTAATCTCGCCATCATCTATGTCAACGAGAGCCCGCTCAATGCCATCTGTCTGATTTAAAAGCGATTCCACAGTCTGTATAGCATCACCTGATATAGCTTCCTTTACATAAATTGTGCTCGAATCCATAATGTTTCCCTCCTCTTTTCGCTTTTCTTAACTTTACCCTGTACGTAAATTCTATATGTATGGGAAGATAAAATTATTTTGCAGTTTGTTATCGCAAACATGCGGGTATTGGATAATCGGGGGTGATTTTATGGCTAAGGAGGTCAAGAAAAATGAAGTACCAGAAAACAGCTCGATGGCGAGCAACCTGGAAGAGATGAAAGATCTCGGAAAACAAATGGAAAATCTCCGGACCAACGAAGAACTAAAGGAATGGAATAAACGTCCGGGAACAGTACAGCACGAAGAAGTAGAAGAGAACTAGCAGCCTCCGAAACAGGGGCTTTTTTATTTACATAAAAAAGACGAAACATTGCATGAGTATTCATATTCATGAAAAAATATAAGCCTGTCCTTGTTGAGGGACAATCGCCTTTTTGATAAAAATGTTTGTCAATTATTCACACCTACTGCATAAGATAAAGTAATACTTTTCCACCAGATTTCAAAATGGCTCTGGAGAAAAGGGCTATCGCGGTCCATTATATGGTTCGCAATCGGCACTACCTTATCGTATGCTGCAGCTTGAAAAAAGTGCAACAAAATGAAAAGGAGGGGAATGAAAATGTCAGAAGAGAACAATCATCAGTTCGTGATATCAAAGGAAGATTGGTCCCTCCACCGCAAAGGCTATGACGATCAGCAGCGTCACCAGGAAAAGGTTCAAGAAGCCATCAAAAACAACTTGCCTGACTTAATTTCTGAAGAAAGTATTATTATGTCGAATGGTCGTGATGTCGTCAAGATTCCAATTCGGTCTTTGGATGAATATAAAATTCGTTATAACTATGATAAAAACAAACATGTGGGACAGGGTGACGGAGACAGTCAGGTAGGGGATGTCGTAGCCAGGGATGGTTCTCCATCAGAACAAAAAGGACCAGGCAAGGGACCTGGCGCCGGTGATCAGGCTGGTGAGGATTATTACGAAGCAGAGGTTTCCATGATGGAGATTGAAGAAGCGTTGTTTAAACAGCTGGAGCTTCCAAATCTTCAGAGGAAGGAACAAAACGAACATACCGTAGAACACATTGAATTCAATGACATCCGCAAGACGGGACTTATGGGCAATATAGACAAAAAGAAAACAATGCTGACCGCATTCAAACGAAATGCATTGACTGGAAACCCGGGATTTCATCCTATTTATCAAGAAGACTTAAAGTTTAAAACGTGGAATGAAGTTATTAAGCCTGACTCACAGGCAGTTGTGTTAGCCATGATGGATACCTCGGGTTCAATGGGCTTGTGGGAGAAATATATGGCTCGAAGCTTCTTTTTCTGGATGACACGGTTCCTCAGAACCAAGTATGAGAGGGTGGACATAGAATTTATCGCCCATCATACGGAAGCTAAGGTCGTCCCGGAACAGGATTTCTTTACAAAAGGAGAAAGCGGCGGCACTATATGTTCATCCGTTTACCGCAAAGCGCTAGAAATCATAGAAATCAAGTATGACCCAAAAAAGTATAATATTTATCCTTTCCATTTTTCCGATGGCGACAATCTAACATCTGATAACGCACGATGTGTCAAGCTTGTAGAGCAATTGATGACCGTTTCAAATATGTTTGGCTATGGGGAAGTTAATCAATATAACCGCCATTCCACACTGATGAGCGCCTATAAAAATATCAATAATGAAAAATTCCGCTATTATATACTAAAACAGAAGTCAGATGTGTTTCATGCGATGAAAAGCTTCTTTTCAAACCAAGAAAACAAGAAATATGCTTAAAAAGGCCGGGGTCTCCGGCCTTTTTTATTGGGGTGGGCCTAGATTGGGTTTCATGTGGAATCAAAACATAAAATCAGAACAACATAACGATCTGGTTTTTGACAGCGAGTACAATGTTACCCGTCATTATGCAGGAATACAGCATACCCCTATACACTTTATTCATTTATACCTATACAGAGCTTATCAAGTACATAATCATATTGTCCAGCTTTCACGAATAGAAATAAGGAGTAGCTAATCTAAAATACGATTTATTTTTCATAGTTAGGAATGGTTTCATGCGAAGATTTTGGAGAAAAAGTGGACTGGTTATTGCTGGCGCGTCAATCCAGGGTTTTGGCATGGGAATATTTTTGTTCCCGCATGCCATTCCTTCAGGTGGAGCAGGAGGGCTGGCAGTATTGTTGAACCATTTTTTTTATGTGAATATTGGACTTGCCCTTTGGGTCGTTAACTTCTCTATGCTATTATTAGCGATAAGATTTTTAGGAAATCGGGCCACTGTGTGGACAATGCTTTCTATGACAGTTACATCTTTTGCGATTTATATATTTCAGGAAACTCTCTTCGTCCCTGAAAATAATGTATGGATTGATTTGGGAATGGGTTCTATTTTCCTTGGCATTGGTGTAGGGATCCTGTTGAGGCAAAGTGTTTCGAATGGAGGGGTTGGAGTCATTGCTTTGATCATTTCCAACTCCAGGAATATCCTCCCGGGAAAGCCGCTGTTAATAATTAATGGATTTATATTTATTCTTACTGCTGCGATTATTGAATGGGAAATCATTATTCAGGCTCTTATCAGCCAAGCCATATCGACTATGATGGTAGATATCATCTGTAAAATGAATATATATCAACCCTCATTTATGGTTTGGAGAAAAAAATAGGAATGCGGTGAATAGAAGCGCATTCCTTAAATATAATTGTATCGTACCCGAGTCCTTTTTTCCTTTTCCCCTTTTTTGCCCTTGACGTGTATCATCGCCAGAGCAAGCAATCCGACTAATAGAGTAAGGGCCGCAATCGACAAAAACATCCCCACGGTTGACCACGAAATAAGACGCGTAAATATTGGCGGTCCAATCGCTACTCCCAAAAATCGGACAGAGCTGTAAAGGGAAGTAATGAAGCCCCTGTATTCTTTGCCCACTGAGCCAGTGATCATCGTATTTACACACGGCAATACGAGACCTGTCCCAAGACTGCTGATAACGAGTATGAACAGAAACAGCACCAATGAGTTGTTAAAGAACGCAAGCAGCGTGTAGGAAAAGGTCATGGCCAGGAATCCAATAACAATAAGCCTTTTCATTAATTCCAGGTTCTTGCCGATTTTGCTTCCCGTAATATAAGCTGTGGTGCACATTACCAGTAATGGAATCGCTAAGATCAACCCTTTATTTACACCGTTGATTTTATAGGTCTTTTCCAAAACGTCAGATAAATAAAACAGGATTCCAAACAGAGTGAACAGACAAGTAGCACCTGCCAAATATGTGGCGAACAGCCATCTGCCATCTTCTTTAAACACATGCTGGATTCCTTTAGAATATTCTGCGAATGGGGGTGGAGCCTGTTTATTTCTTTTTTCCTTAATGAAAATCCATGTTAATAAGATAGAGATTATGCAAAAGATTGGAAAAGCATAAAAGGGTGTATACCATGCAATGATGCCAAAAAGAGCGCCTAAAATTGGCGATAGCACCTTTCCTAACCCGTTGGAGGCTTCCACCACGCCCAGAACGCGGCTCTGCTCTCCGCCCTTGAATAAATCTCCTGCCAAAGCCATCGCAATGGGGGCAGTTCCGGCCGCTCCCATTCCCTGAAGAATTCTCCCTATGAGAATAAGGACGTAGGGGCTGTCGAGGGAGGTGGACGCAAAGCCGGCAAGTATGCCGCCGACACCGTAAAGGATCAGTGATGGGATAATGATAATCTTTCTGGATAACCGATCAGAAAGGTACCCCAGAATCGGAATTAATATGGCAGCTGCCACCGAGAAAACCGTAATAGTTAAACTTACTTGTAGAGGAGTAAGCTTCAATTCAGATTGCATAGCGGGCAGAACCGGTATTAACATGGAATTTCCCAGTGTCATGATAAGTGGAATGGAGCCTATGGCAACAATGGACATTCCTTTGCTTTGAGACGCCATGAACCAGTACACATCCTTCTATTACATATTTGTGTTTGCTTGATGTATTTATTTGTTCATTAATGGAGGCGGAACAATCCACCCTTTTTCTTTCATCATCTTTAGCAACTTCACGCCATATTCAGATTTCTGTGTATGGAATTCGCCATACATTTGGCCAATATCTTCTCTGATGGACAACCCCATTACCGTACTGGCCAATACAAGGCTGGCACTTATTTCTTTTCCTAACAGACTTGCGATTTCCGGGTCGTTGAACCGGGCGCCGGCTGGTATGTCCTGTAACTCGACGTTAGGACGTTCAGGAGGCGCGGGCGGGAGACGGACACCAGTTTCTTTCAATAATGTCTCCACCTGTTGTTCTTCCTGTTTAACGCAATTATCTTTTAAATCATTGATAAATGTTTTTAAATCATGGTCTCCTGTATGATTAGCCAATATCTCTAACGTAACCAATGTTTCTTTTGTAGCAAATAAATGGGACCAGAGGTAAAAAACTTCACCGGAATGCAATGGCTCGTCTTTAGGATTTCCGCTTAAAATCCCCATATATATCCCTCCTAAAAGTTCTTTTCTTATCTTTGCTCTGTCAGCAAAAAATATGTACTGGAAATTATATAAAGACAGGAACCTAGAATGTTTATCAACATACTCTACATTAGGGTTTGAAAAAACATTAAGGAAGGTAAGGGCAATTGGTAATGAATCAAAAAAGTGGATACGCGGTTTGGTTATGGTTGACTAGCCTGTTTTTAATAGCGGGTTTTTTACTGGCGGGATGCGGGATGGGTGAAAAAAATACCCAGGAAAAGAATAGAAACACGAAGAAAATAGTTAAGATCGGGTATCAAAAAAATGGCCCCTTAGTAATTTTGAAGTCACTCGGAACGCTTGAAAAAGCACTTGGACCGAAGGGCTACAAAGTAGAATGGAAGGAGTTCACTTCGGGTACCGCTCTATTAGAAGCATTGAATGCCGGAAGTATTAATTTTGGAAGGACGGGTGACTCACCCCCAATATTTGCTCAGGCAGCGAATGCTCCGTTCATATATGTGGCCGCTGGAAAAATGAAGTATGAAGGCAGTGCCATATTAGTGCCGGCAAAGTCGCCAATTAAAGAGCTGTCGGATTTGAAAGGAAAGAAAATCGGATTTGCTAAGGGTTCGAGTTCTCATTATCTGCTTGTAAAAGCGCTTGAAAAATCTGGAATATCGTACACAGATATCAAGCCATCCTTCCTGCAGCCAGGCGATGGGCGTGTAGCCTTTGAAAAAGGGAACATCGATGCCTGGGTAGTATGGGATCCATTTACAGCTGATGCGCAGATCCACTCAAAAGCAAGAATTTTAGTGAACGGCAAGGGACTAACTACAGATAGAGATTTTTTCTTGGCTACCCGTGAGTTTGAAAGTGATCATAATGAAGCAGTGGATATCATTGTGGACGAAATTCGAAAATCTTCACAATGGGCTAATGCACACCATAATGAGTTAGCTGCCATGCTGGCACCGCTTCTGAAAATTGATGCGAAATCCTTGTTCATGTCTGCCGAACGCCGGGAATATGGTATTGAACCTATGAATGTAGATATTATCGAAGAACAGCAAGCTATAGCAGACACATATTATATGCTTAAGATTATTCCTAAGAAGATAAATGTCAAAGATGCTGTGGATTCTAAGCGAATGGAAAAGAACTAAAGAGGAGAGGTTGATATTGAAGCAAACTTTCCATGGTGTAATGAACCTATTCATTCCCTGGACGGTTCCGCTGATTTTGCTGGTCACCTGGCAAGTACTTTCTACTGCCGGTATTCTGTCACAGCGAATTCTCCCTGCACCCTCTGAGGTTATAAGTGCTGCAGCGGAACTTGCCAGCACAGGAGAATTGGCGGAGCATTTGAAAGTCAGCTTGGTCAGAGCGATAACCGGTTTCGTAATTGGTGGCTCCATCGGGTTTCTGTTAGGTCTTGTAAACGGGATCTCCAAATATTGTGAACTGTTCTTCGATACTTCAGTACAAATGTTAAGGAATATTCCGCATCTAGCCCTGATTCCCCTAGTCATATTATGGTTTGGAATCGATGAGATGTCCAAAATTTCTTTAGTGGCTCTGGGAGTACTGTTCCCAGTTTACATTAATACTTACCATGGAATTAAGTCTGTGGATAAGGGGTTAATCGAGGTAGGCAAAGCTTACGGATTAAATAAATCGGCCTTGTTTTGGACTATTATTTTTCCAGGGGCATTATCCTCCATCCTTGTGGGAGTGCGTTTTTCCCTAGGTGTTATGTGGATGACACTGATTGTTGCAGAAACAATATCGGCACATTCTGGAATAGGGTATATGGCTATGACTGCCCGCGAATTTTTGCAGATGGATGTAATCGTGCTTAGTATTTTAATATATGCCTTTTTCGGAAAACTTTCCGACATCATTGCTAAACTGTTGGAAAGAAAGTGGCTTCAGTGGAATGCATAAACAAATGGAGGAAGGACATAAATGAAAGAGCCAGTAGTCTGTTTGGAAGACGTGCATAAATCCTTTGGAAATCGCTTAGTTCTAAAAGGCATTGACCTAAACATCAGAAAAGGCGAATTTGTGGCGGTAGTTGGGAAAAGCGGCTGTGGAAAAAGCACCTTGCTGAGGCTAGTGGCAGGACTGGATCCTTGTAATGATGGAAAACTTTTGATCAATGGCAGGGCGTTGGATGGATTAAATAGGCAGGCACGAATTATGTTTCAGGATGGCAGACTCCTGCCATGGAAAAAAGTTATTAAAAATGTGGGAATAGGTCTTACAGGTGAATGGAGGCAAGATGCATTAAGAGCGTTGTATAATGTTGGTCTGCAGGATCGAGCAGAAGAATGGCCAGGCAAGCTGTCTGGGGGACAAAAACAGAGGGTGGCACTGGCGCGAGCTCTTGTACACAAACCACAGATTCTTCTTCTCGACGAACCGCTCGGGGCACTTGATGCCCTTACTCGTCTGGAGATGCAAGAATTGATAGAATCAATTTGGCATGAAAAGCAATTTACGGCTATTTTGGTTACCCATGATGTTGAGGAGGCCGTGGCTATTGCAGACAGAGTGATCCTGATTGAAGATGGGATCATTGTTCTAAACAAACCCATCCAGCTCCCAAGACCTAGACAGCGTACTCATCCGGCGTTTTCCAAATATGTTGACGATATTTTAAGACGCATTATATACAGGAACCAAGCAATGGTTGAATCGGAGGAATTAACGGGAGCACTGCAATAGCAAGGGAACCAGCAGGTGACTTCTGCTGGTTTTGCTTATTTGGATAGGACCCTTTTCTTCCTGAATAGGAACCGGTGCATCTTGTACATATAATAAAATAAGGCTTGGACCACTGGAATCCAAATTTGCGTATGAAATGTTAAAATGGGGTATGTCTTTAAAAAGAATTCATTTAGACATAAAACATACTGGAGGAGAAGAATACATGTGCGGAAGGTATAATCTGTTTTCGGAACTGCAGACCATTGCTGAACGGTTCGATTGTATTAACAGGGAGCAGCTGGAACTTATCCCCCGTTATAATATTGCTCCCGGACAGGATATATTGGCAATCAAATCTGAAGGTGGCAGCAAGGAAGCTGCATTGATGCGCTGGGGTTTGATACCAGGCTGGGCAAATGACCCTAAGATAGGATACAAAATGATAAATGCCAGAGCGGAGTCTGTAGATGAGAAACCAACCTTTAAGGGGCTGATTAAAAGTAATAGGTGCATTATCATTGCTGATGGTTTTTATGAGTGGAAGAGGGATGGGGAAAGGAAGCAGCCATACCATATTCAGTTAAAGGATAAGGAGCCTTTTGCTTTCGCCGGACTGTATAGTAAATGGAACAGCGGAGGGAAAGCCATTTATACTTGTACCATTATCACTACTGAAGCGAATGAGCTGATGGAAGGAATCCACCACAGGATGCCAGTAATTTTGAACCGTGAAGATGAAGAGACGTGGCTTGACAATCATGAGTTGGACCATAATCAACTGCAGAAGCTGCTGGTGCCTTTTGAATCTTCAGAAATGATGTCTTATCCAATATCGACGATAGTTAATAATGCGCGAAATGAAGGCAAGGAAATTATTAATTCTCTATAACGACCCATCATTTTGAAATAAAGGGACTAGTTGAGATCCAAAAGCGCCAAGGGTAGTCTTTTGCTTCTCCAGAATTACCGATTCCAATCCGCGGGCCTGATGATATTTGTGCTGGACTGATTCCTTTCGAAATATATAGTGGCGGCTGTGTGAAGGAATTCCCATAATCGTTCATTGTAATCCCCATTGCCTTTGTAAGCTTTCCAGGTCCGCTGGCCAATTTTTTCAGATCATCAAGTCCCCTGCGTTTTTTCATTAATTCAATACCACTGTAAGGTTCAATGGCTCTGATCAAGATTGCTTCAGGTTTTTCCCTGGGGGCACTTACGACATTTACGAGAGTGTGGGTATGCATCAAATAGGTATAAACGGTTCCAGGGTGTGCAAACATCGCTTCAGTCCTTTTGGTCCGGCGATTTCCGAAACTGTGAGCCGCTCGATCATCAGGTCCAATGTAAGCCTCCGTTTCCACTATAAAGCCTGAAGCCCTTCCCTCAGCTGTTTCTTTTACCAGCAAGCAGCCCAGCAAGTCTTGTGCAAGCACCAGGGTGGACTTATTGTAGAACCCTTCTGGAAGCGGATTAAAATCAGGATGGGATTCCAAGGATTCACTAATGTGGAATAAGGGCTTTGCTTGCTTCATATATAAACACACCTCCTCATATGTTATCTTTTCATAATTTCCCCATTCAACCTGAAGAAAAACAGGAATTGTTATTATTCTTTTTTTGCTTAGTTGGCTATAATATTGATTGACTACGATCAGGATGTGAACAGAATGGCAAATAAGAAAATTGGATTTATTGGTTGTGGAAAGATGGGCCAGGCTATGATTGCCGGAATGCTTAACTCACAAAATTTCACAACCGGGCAAATTATGGTCAGTACTTCGTCAATGGCAACCCTGCAAGAGATACAGAAGAAATTTGGAGTCATCGGGACAGTGGATAATCGGGAAGTTGCCCAATATGCAGACTACATTATACTCGCGGTAAAGCCTGCGGTATATCCGAAGGTAATATCGGAAATCAAGGACGACGTAAAGGAAGATGTTGTCATCATCACCATTGCGGCTGGCGTTTCTACTCACGATGTGGAAAATGCATTCGGAAAGAACATGAAGGTCATTCGTACAATGCCAAACACCCCCTCTCTTGTAAGAGAAGGGATGACTGCGATATCAGGCAGTCATTCGGTATCTGAGGAGGACTTAAAAGAAGGAGTACAGCTTTTCGACAGCTTTGGGAAAACTGAAATTATTCAGGAAGAGCTTATGGACGCAGTACCTGCGGTAAGTGGATCGTCCCCGGCATATGCTTATATGTTCATTGAAGCGTTGGCAGATGGAGCAGTCAGGGATGGGATTTCGAGACAGCAGGCATATAGGATGGCAGCACAGGCTGTACTGGGGGCTGCAAAAATGGTTCTTGAAACAAATGATCATCCTGGTGCCCTTAAGGATGCTGTCTGTACCCCTGAGGGCGCTACAATTGAGGCGGTGGCCTCGCTTGAGAAAAATAATTTCAGGGGAACGATTCTTGAAGCGATGAAGGAATGTACAAAAAAAAGCAAATCGCTTTCGTAAATGAAAAATTTATTCGGCAAGATTAGGTATAGAGATAGCTCAGATTGACGAGAAAGGGGTTCGGAATGGAAATATTCCGAACCCTTTTGTCATTTCCCTTTGTATTTTTGTCAAAAAGATCCCCGATTTAGGGCTTTGTATCTTTATGGGGTTCATTACCGATATCTTCCACGATTCATAGATACACAGATGCTAGGGCTGCTTCCATCTTACGGACCAAATGATTCTGTCCGACCTCCTGTTCAGCCACCAATTCTGATTGATCCTGATGGATACTATTGTTTTCCCAGTCATCGATCGCCATCTCAATCTTTTATGTGTCCCAATTTACGAGAGACTTTTGCAGGCGCAAACACTCCTGCGGGAGCAGCGGTTCAGGCGGCCCCCCTCAGTGGAAAGCGAAGTGTCTGCAACAAGTATCCAAGACTCAGTTAACAGGCCAAATAAAAGGACAGTAGACAAGCTCGATTTTTACTGCGACTGGCTGTAATCTGAGGAATAGAGATGTTCTATTTCTTAGGCTTTTTTATAGTAATTGATGGAATTCGATTGAATGTAATTCCATTTTGGCTTATAGTTATGAAAGTATTCTAATAAACTGAAAGAGGGGTGTCATAGTGAAAGAAATCCTACTCATTTTATTACTACAGCTTATGTATGTTCCCCTATTAACACTTCGAACAATTTTTCTAGTAAAGAATATTACCCTTCTTGCATCCATTCTTGGGATATTTGAGATGTTAATCTATGTTTTCGGATTATCACTCGTATTCAGTGGGGACCAAAGCTTACTGGCAATGATTGTTTACGCAGTCGGTTTTGGTTTGGGAATTATTCTTGGAACCAAAATCGAACAAAAGCTGGCTATCGGGTATATTAATGTTACTGTTAATACGCAGGAAAAAAACAAGGCTTTGCTGGACACTTTAAGGAATGATGGATTTGGAGTGACCCTGTACATAGGAGAAGGCAGGGACAGCAATCGTTATCGAATGGAGATATTGACGAAAAGAAATCGTGAGGACGAATTAATTGCAACAGTGGAGAAATTCGAGCCTAAGGCATTTATTATGTCATATGAACCGAGAAGATTTAAGGGCGGCTTCCTGTTAGATCGTATGAAAAAAAGAGAACATAAATAATAAAAACAGACTTTGGAATTCAAAGTCTGTTTTTTTGATAGGTCTTGTTTTTACTTGATTAGTCCTTTGCTCTGTAAAAATTCTCTTGCAACATCCCTTGGATTTTGCTTATCAATGTCTACTTTTGCATTCATTTCAGCCATATCCTTTTCAGAGATTTTGCCGGAAAGTTCATTTACAACATTTTTCAGCTTTGGGAACTTATCCAGTGTTTCCTGACGGATGACTGGCACTGCATAATATGGCGGGAAGAATTTTTTATCATCCTTTAATACTTTCAGATTAAATCGAACGATCCTTCCATCCGTAGTAAATGCCGGTATTGCATCCACTTCACCTTCTTTGACTGCTGAATACATCAGGTTGGGATCGAGGCTGCGGCTGTCTTTAAAATGCAGGTTGTACTTTTTAATGAAGCCTGGGTATCCGTCTTCCCGTTCATAAAAGTCTGCTGGGCCGCCGAAATTGATCTGAGAAGCATGAGGTGCAAAATCTGAGATTGTATTCGTACCTAATTTCTTGTACATCTGTTGATTCAAAGCGAAGCCATACGTATTTTCAAAGCCAAGCGGCTTCATCCATTGCAGTTGATATTTGTCGCTATAGCCCTTTTTAACCTTGTTATAAATTTCATCAGGAGTTTCCTCTGGATTGTATTCTTCTTTTAATATTGTCATTAATCCAGTCCCGGTATATTCGACATACATATCGACATCACCATTCCTGGCAGCCTGGGTCATCATAGGAGTCTCCCCAAGCCCTTCCTGAACCGTCACATTATAATCTGTCATTTCCTTCACATACTCAGATAGGACATATGGCAAAATGTATTGCTCAGTAAACTTTTTACCAGCCACAACAATAGTATCTTCTGAATTCTGTCCCTTTAAGCCAAAGAATAATACAAGGGCGGCTGCAGGAACAAGAATAAAGGAAGCTTTTTTCCAGGAAAATTTCTTCCTGGATTTCGGATCAGTCGCAATCTCTATCCGTTTCAATAACCAATCGATGAGGATTGCTAAAATGGCAGCAGGTATCGCTCCTGCCAAAACTATCTCATTCCGGGCAGTTGATAACCCGCGATAAATCAAATCACCTAAACCACCTGCACCAATGAAGGCTGCGAGTGTAGCTACTCCAATTGTCAGCACGGTCGCAGTCCTCAAGCCTGCCATGATGATGGGCAATGCGAGGGGAAGTTCAATCATGCGCAGAATTTGGTTTTTCGTCATCCCCATACCGCGGCCAGCTTCTACCGCGGATTGATCGACGCCTGTAATCCCTGTGAATGTATTCCTAAGGATTGGCAACAGTGCGTAGATGATAAGGGCAAGGATGGCTGTTATGTTCCCGATACCGAAAATCGGAAGCAGGAAACCAAAGAGAGCAAGGCTCGGAATTGTTTGAAATACTGAAGTAATGCCGATAACTGGTTCGGCCAGCCTTCTCCGGCGGGCAATGAAAATCCCGAGCGGAACGGCAATCAATGTTGCAATTAATATGGATACAATGGATAGGAATAAATGCTGCTGTAAAGCTTCCAGAATCTCGGTCCATCGAGTCCGGAAGGTGTCTATTAATAATTCGAAAAAGTTATCATTATTCATTTTTGATGTCTCCTTCTGTAGCTGGCGCTATCTTCATTCCTGCCAGTCCTCTCATCATGGTAGAGCGTGTGATCAAACCGACTAGCTTTTCGTTTTCAAGGACGGGAATTAAAACGGCCCCGCGTGCAAATACCTCCGCAACATCAGTGTATGGGGTATCGGTTTGGACTGTTGAAACGTCTGTATCCATGATATCCTGGAGGGTTTTATCTTCGTCGGCATAATATTTTTCTACATTGTCGATCGTAGCAACGCCAAGCAGTTCATTCTTGGAATTGGTGACAAGAAGGGTATCTACCTTGTATGTTCTCATTGTCTTCAAGGACTGGGCAAGCCCTCTTGCAGGTCTTGCAGTAATTACTTTCTTGAGCATAAGGTCTGCTGCGGTAGGGTCTGTATTTTCCAAAGCCTGCAGCCTTTCTTCACCAATGAATCCTCGTACAAATTCATTCTTAGGATGACGAAGAATTCTTTCAGGTGTATCAAACTGGATGATTTCACCATCCTTCAAGATAGCAATTCTATCAGCTATTTTGATGGCCTCGTCCATATCATGCGTTACAAACACGATTGTCTTTTTAATATCCTCCTGAAGGTTGACAAGTTCATCCTGAAGCTGCTCCCTGCTTATAGGGTCCAATGCACTGAAGGGTTCATCCATTAGTATTACTGGTGGCTCCGCAGCCAGTGCGCGAATCACTCCGACACGCTGCTGCTGGCCGCCGCTGAGCTCCGCAGGGAATCGGGATTTATACTCTTCCGGATTTAAGCCCACCAAGTTCAGGAGTTCGTCCACCTTGCTTTCATAACGTTGTGGATCCCAACCTTTTAATTTCGGAACGAGGGTGATATTTTCTTCAATTGTGAGGTGTGGAAGCAGCCCGATTTGCTGGATCACATATCCAATATCCCGTCTAAGGAGAACAGGATCTTTTTTAGAAATATCCTCTCCATTTATTAAAATTCTGCCGCTGGTTGGTTCGATCAACCTGTTGATCATTCTCATTGTTGTAGTTTTTCCGGAGCCACTTGGGCCGATTAAAGCAACCAATTCTCCTTCGTTTATATGGAAATGAATATCCTTCAAGGCTACGAAACCATCAGGATATTTTTTTTCTACATGCTCGAATGTAATCAATACAATTCGCCTACTTTCTGAATCATAAATTTATATAGTTGACTGTTTCTTTTTTAGTAATCCCTGTTTCATGGTTGTTTATAATGCTATCCTGCCAACTTTAAAGGCTAACGAATTATCTTCAACCCAGTTATTCCAGTACGGCCCATTACCGGGGGCATATTCGAAAGGATAAACTATTCAGTGCTGAAGGGAGATGTCTGCGGGAACATCGCTAGGAGATGTGTTTTGTAAACTTAAAGAAGGAGGCCGTCCGGGATGTGATTGAAGGTATTTAATTACACCGATAAGACAATTCGTAGTTTTTATTTGGTTTGATAATATCAACTAAAACAATATTAGGATCGATTGGTTGTTCTGGTTTATGGAAACGGCCCCGCATTATAGATTTAGCCACCTATTCATGCGGCAGTTCTATAAACGTCAGAAACAGACCTTTATTTAAGGGATCACTATACCGATATAAAACAAGCAAGTTAGTTAGCTTGTTATGTCTTTGTTACCCTTCAGGAGTTGCAGGTAAACATTATTACAGAGATGTTTTTTTGGAAAAATAATCTGGTCAGTGATAAAACTGGCAATTTGACAGCAGGCAAGGGAAAAAAGAGAATGAATGTATGAGCATCGAAAAAGAGGAGGATTCGTTTTGTTAGAGACAGAAAGACTTTTATTTATTCCTTTTACACTGCAGTACGCAACAGCGGCTGCCCAGGGCAGGGAAGTGCTCCAACGGGTTTTCCCTTATGCTGTATCTGAGCAATGGCCAAATGAGGATTACGCGCAAATAATTCCACAAATCGTACAGCTGCTCAAAATGGATCCAACAAGGGAAAAATGGGGGTGGCTGCTCGTCGATAAACAGGATAAAACTCTAATGGGAGAGATTGGCTGTAAGGGTGGGCCCAATGAACGGGGGATTGTGGAAATAGGCTACGGCATTGTACCGGCTTATCAAAGTAAAGGGTATGCTGCTGAAGCTGCTTCAGGGCTGGTAGAGTGGCTGAAAACACTGCCCCAGGTGAAGAAAATCATTGCTGATTGCCTAATTGAAAATCTTGCTTCTGCCAGAGTTCTGCAGAAAGCAGGCTTTACTAAAATAAAGGAAAAAGACGGCTTTTTTCTCTGGGAAATTAAAGAATGGTAAAACAAATAAACGTGGCTGCCCCGGTTTCAGAAGATAAATCAGTTACCGCGGCAGCCACGTTTATTTGTTGTGCAGGCGCTCTTTGCAAAAGGGAATGTACATTACCGCCTTATGCACTAATGTTTTGTTTGTTAAGTACTTCTTCTGCCGTTACATATTGATAACCCAGGTCCCGTGCCACAGCTTCAAATGTAATGTCACCAAATGCCACATTTAAGCCTTTTGCGAGTGCTGCACTCTCGCGTAATGCAGTGTGCAGGCCTTTATTAGCTATCTGCAATGCGTATGGTACTGTCACATTTGTCAAGGCAATCGTGGATGTTTGCGGCACTGCACCCGGCATGTTGGCAACCGCATAATGGACTACTCCATGTTTTACGTAAGTTGGATTATCGTGGGTTGTAATCTTATCCACCGTTTCGAAAATACCACCCTGATCAATGGCTACATCGACGATCACGGAACCTGCTGACATGGATTTAACCATTTCTGCCGTTATGAGTTTAGGAGCTTTTGCCCCAGGGATCAATACAGCCCCGATCACAAGGTCAGACTCGGCAACAGCTTGTGCGATATTATAAGGATTGGAGATGAGAGTAGTAATTCCATTTCCGAATATATCATCCAGCTGGCGCAGACGATCCGGGCTTAAATCAATGATTGTAACATCGGCTCCTAGCCCAATAGCTACCTTTGCTGCATTGGTTCCGACAACACCGCCTCCGATGATTGTAACTTTTCCGCGTTTTACACCGGGAACGCCGCTTAACAGGATACCTTTGCCGCCTTTTGGCTTCTCCAGGAACTGAGCGCCGATCTGTGCAGCCATCCGGCCTGCAACCTCACTCATAGGAGTCAATAGTGGAAGAGTATGATTGACTGACACAGTTTCATACGCTATTGCGATAACCTCACTGTCCTTAAGAGCTTTAGTAAGTTCGGGGTCCGCAGCAAGATGTAAATACGTGAACAGGATAAGGCCTTTGCGGAAGTATTTGTACTCACTTTGGATTGGTTCCTTTACTTTAAGAATCATATCTGCTTCCTGCCAGACATCTGATGCAGTTTCTACAATGACAGCTCCGGCTTCCATATAGGAATCATTAGTGAAGCCACTTCCTGCTCCTGCTTCCTTTTCTACAAGCACTTCATGACCAGCCTTGACGAATGCTGTCACACCAGCCGGAGTGATCGCCACACGATTTTCATTGTTCTTTATTTCCTTTGGTACACCGATCCGCATAAATATATACCCCCAATAAAAAGTTGACCATGTCTATATCCAAAGTATAAGTCTTTTAATATCCAAAATATTTGTGCAAAAAGCTAAAGAAAAAAAGGAGCATTTGTGATTTTTCACAAATACCCCGAATCCATGTACAGCTTAATTGTATTCGTTTTCTTGATGTTGAGCTTGTTCACCAAGCTTTTCCAGGATTCTGCGCTTCTTATAGAGCATATGCCCAGTCTCAGCGATATCCTGAATCATCGATCTGTTAGTAAATGCACCAAAGACCATCCCTGCAATCGGGACCATCTGCAGCAGCTTTTTCCAGCCAAACTGATCCCGGTAGGTAGCAACCACTTCACGCCAGCCTTGAAGCTGAGAAATGACTTCATCCTTCCTATTGCTGCTATTATTAAAAAATAACGCAAGTTCATTTAGGATGGCCTCTTTTCCAACAATATCTGAAGTAGCGAATTGAAGGCTTTTAATTATAAATATTCGTTCTTCCCGGTTATTGGGATCATAACCATAGCACACTGCTATATCCTGCAGGGTTTTTAACGAAAGGCCCAATAGCACTGGAATGTCTGCGGCAAGAGTAAATAATCCTCCGATTCCAGTTGTGGCTCCTTGAAAAGCAGCCAGTTTGCTGTTGGTCTTTTGTATATCTTCACAAACAGTATCCATACAGGCGATTGGGACCTTTCCGGCGCTATCTACTGTCGTAACCATGATATCAGGGCATTGTATTTGAAGCTTATTTAAAATCGTCTTATCGTTGGAGAGATACTTGCCTCCTGATTGTATAAAGCTTCCCACTTCGTCAAGAAGGTGGCTTATTTTTTTCTGAATAAAGGATGGAGTTACTTTATCCAGCATCTTAAATGGAAGCCTGCCAATTTTATCCCAAAACCACAGGCCCTTTTGATCCTTTTCCCAGTTGTCTATTACTGATAATTCGTTAAGAAGATATTCTCTTGTTTCAGGAATCACCATTTTATCACCCTTATTCGTCACGGATTCAATTTTTGCAGAGCTTCATACTGTTGAAGCTTAATTTCCAGGAGCAGGGACATTTTCTGCAGAGGATCTTTTAGATTAATGGTCCCGATTTCTGCGATCCTTTTAAGCCGGTATGTAAGGGTATTTACATGAATATGAAGCTGTTTTGCCGCAATATTTGGATTGCAATCTTGTAAAAGGTATATTTCCAGGGTTTGCATAAGGTTCGTTTGGTTTTTATCATCATAGTTTTGCAGAGCTTGCAGGGCAGGGTTTTTTTTATTGCAAAAACCAATGCTAATTAAATTATCAAAATATTTATATATACCGAGATCACTATAGTTTGTGATTTGTGATGTTTCATCCGAAAAGGCATGTTTGATTTTAAGTGTATATAATGCTTCTTCGTAGCTGTTGATGCCATTGGTAAGGTCGTGGTATATGTCTCCGGATATTCCGAGAATGTCTTGCACAGAAAATCTGGTCTTCATTTCCATGATGAAATATCGAATGAAGTCTTTTAACAAGAGCGGAAAGTCAGAACGCAGGTCCGAGCCCGCCAGTAATATTAGTTTTTTTTGGTCAATGGTATAAAAGTATATTTTTACTTTTTGAGTAGTTGTAAGCATGTAAGATATATGCCGCTCTACTTCACGATCGATATCTTCCGGAAATTCGAAAACAGCCACGGAAAAAAAAGACGGAACCTGGAGGGAAAAATGGGTGAATTTTCTCCTGATATCAGAAGCGCTGCCAAAGTGGCCGGTAAGAAGCTGCCAAAAAAATTCCTGGTAGCTTTCTTCCTTTCTTTTCTTACGATTTTGCAGCTGCAGTAGCTGGTTTTTTCCTTCCTTCGCCGCAAACTGCAAAAAATCAAGATCAAAAGGAGTGAAAGGTTTGTTGGCTTCCAGCACCCAGATAAACCCCAGTATTTCATTATTTTTACGAATGGATACCGCGGCTCTTTTTCCCAAACCGACATCTTTTATGGATTCTACTATAATAGGATCATTGCTGGTCAACAGAGCTGGAATAATGCCTTCCTTCCAAAGGCTATTAATTACTTTCTCCGGCACGCGGCGTCCAATAATGGTGGAAATCCTGGCCTGGTCAGTGGTTTCCTGATGCATACTGTAGGCAAGCAGGCCATGGCTGCCATCTTCTATTGTTACCGGACAGCCAAGCACAGAGCTGATACGGTCCGCAAATTCCATTAAATCCCCGTTTATGCCTTTAAAAATGTCTCTGTTTATTTTATCTCCAAGCATATCCTGATCCCCTTAACAATTACTTACTTAAATTTTATTATAATTTAACGTAAATAGCTTGAAAAAAGAGCAGGTCCCAAAAAAGAATCCTTCCCTGCTTAGGGGAAGGATCCTTGGCTATTATACAGCGTTTCCGAATATCAGATTAAGGATGAAATAAGACAGGGCTGCTAACGTTCCAGCGATTGGCAATGTTATAAACCATGTAATAATCATTCGCTGGGCTGTACCCCATTTTACGCCTTTAACCCGGTGTGCAGAACCAACCCCCAGGATAGAGGAGGAGATTACGTGCGTTGTACTTACCGGCAAATGGATGAAAGTAGCTCCAAAGATGATGGCTGCTCCTGTCAAATCGGCTGCAACTCCGTTAACAGGCCTGATTTTCATAATTCCGCCGCCGACAGTTTTAATGATTTTCCAGCCGCCAACTGATGTTCCAAGACCCATAGCCAAGGCACAGGACAACTGTACCCAAAACGGAATGTCGGTAGTGGTTACCATATTGTTGGCAATAAGCGCCATCGTTATGATACCCATTGCTTTTTGAGCGTCATTCGTACCATGTGACCAAGCCTGCAGGGCTGCAGTAGCGATTTGGATGTATCTGAAATTTCTATTTGTTTTAGAAAGATTATTATTCTTAAAGATCACTTTAAATATACTATAGACAATGAATCCGACCGCAAAAGCCAAGATTGGAGAAATGATCAGTGCCTGTAGAATTTTTAGGAATCCTTTCCATTCTAACGCGCCAAAGCCTGCTGCGGCAATTGCGGCCCCAGCAATGGATCCAATAAGAGCATGTGACGAACTGCTTGGGATTCCGTAATACCAGGTGATCAGGTTCCAGGCAATCGCAGCGATCAATGCTGCAAGTATAACAATTGTGCCGTTTTCCAAACTAAATGGGTCAACGATGTCTTTTGTAATTGTCTTTGCCACTCCAGTAAATGTGATGGCACCTATGAAGTTCATCACTGCTGCCAGGATAATGGCCTGTCTTGGTTTTAATGCTTTTGTAGATACTGATGTAGCAATGGAGTTTGCTGTATCATGGAACCCGTTAATGAAGTCAAAAGCTAGGGCACCTATGACCACAAGTACGGTTAAAACGAATAAAATATCCATATATCATAGGGCTCCTTACGCATTTTTCATGACGATAGTTTCAAGTGTATTTGCAACAGCCTGGCAATAATCTGCGATTTCTTCCAGATTTTCGTATATCTCTTTGTATTGAATGATGCGGATAGGATCCTTTTCAACAGTAAAGAGGTTTTTAATGGATTGGCGCTGAATTCCGTCGCACACGGATTCAAGGTCTTTAATCTTGATTGCATGTTCACGGATGTCTTTTAACTTCTTAGATGAAAGATCATCAACTGCCCTCTCAATTTCAAAAGCACATTCCTTAATTGCATCTACGAACTTTAACATATATTCATCTGCATTGATGATGGAATACATTTCGAATAGGGCGGCAGTATGCTCAAGCCCATCCAGTACGTCGTCCATACTCATCGCAAGGGCAAGAATATCTTCGCGTTCAATAGGAGTAATGAAGGCGTTATTCAATTCCTTGATTACCTCGTGAACGAAAGAGTCGCCTTTATGCTCGAATTCCTTCATTTTATCAGAAAATACTTTAAGGTCACTGACGTTTTTTAATTTATAGTCAGCAAAATGGTCAGCGCCTTCTTTTAAGTTCTGTGAAATGTTAATAAGAAGGTTGGCAAACTTGTCCTTTTTTGATTTAAAAGCCATTAATAAAAACCCCCATCTGAATAAGCGATATTGTTTAGAATTATGCAACTTCATCCAAGAAATATATGCATAGTTTAAGCTAAATCATTGTATCGAATTCTTGCTGTTAATGTGAAGCTTTTTCGACGAAAATTTACAAATTCTTAACATTACATTAAACAAAAATTTAGACAATTCCCTAACTGTGTTTACAAACTTGTTTACCCATTATTACTTCTTGTAGACACTATCATACATAAAATTCGGATAAAAAATCCATGAAAATGGAACGGGCTCCCTGTTTAGAATGTTCATCTGGACGGGAACAAAGAAGAGCAAACCAAAATATTTGACTGGAAAGGAGCCAAAAGATGAAAAAGGGATTATTAATCGCCATTGCGATTATTGCGGCACTGCTTCTGTTTTTAGTGCCAAGCTATAATGGTTTTGTAAATGAAGAGGAAAATGTAGATCAGGCTTATGCACAAATTGAAAATCAACTGCAGCGAAGACTTGACCTTATTCCTAATTTAGTGAATACGGTAAAGGGATATGCTGCACATGAAAAAGAAGTGATTCAATCTATCTCTGATGCGCGTGCCCGGCTGGCAGGAGCAAGGACACCTGAAGAAGAGGCCACTGCGAATGCGGAATTATCAAGTGCATTGAGCCGGCTGCTTGTAATTACTGAAAATTATCCCAATCTTAAGGCAGACAAGCAATTTACCCAGCTGATGGACGAGCTTTCAGGGACCGAAAACAGGCTGGCTGTTGCGCGAAAAGATTATAACGATCGGGTAGCGTCTTATAATAGAAAAGTGAAACGTTTCCCTGGTGCGATGGTTGCCGCTATTACCGGTTTTGATGAAAAGGAATATTTCAAGGCTGACCCAAGGGCGGTAGAGGCTCCTAACGTAGACTTCGGGGGAGAAGGATAATGAAAAATAAAAAGGTCATAAGCCTTTTTGTTTTTCTTTATTTGATATCATTCTATACAACAGCATGTGCAGCCGATGGGGAAATTCCGGAAGCTCAAGGGGATATCTACGTCCAGGACTTTGCCGATGTATTATCGCCTCAACAAGAGGATGAACTAAGAAGACTTGGCAGGTCAGTGGAAGACAGGAGAACCGATCAAATTGTTGTATTGACGGTTGACACAATTGGTGACAGTACTATAGAGGAATACGCTAATCAAGCATATAGACAATATGGCTTGGGCACTAAAGAAAATAATAATGGAGCATTGCTCGTGGTAGCGATGGACGACAGGAAAATCAGAATAGAAGTAGGATATGGCCTCGAGAGCGTGCTTCCTGATGGAAAAGTCGGAAGGATATTGGATGAGAACGCGATACCTTACCTTCAATCCGGACAGCCTGATTCTGCGATAACCAGTACCTACAAGCGGCTTGCCAATGAGGTAAGCGGGCAAAACCACGAAGAGGGAAAAAAGCCAGCTGCTGCCGAGGAAAAAAACATGCCATCCTGGCTCGTGATTGTAATAATAGCCGGCGTGCTAGTTCTTGATTTTACATTTTTTGGCGGAACGATCACCTATTTCATTCTCTCTATCATGTCAAGACGTGGTGGAGGGGGAGGCTTTCGAGGAGGGGGAGGCGGTTCCTCAGGAGGCGGAGGTGCAGGCCGAGGCTGGTAGGAATTCCACAATGTATATAAGCATTCTTGACCAGATGAAATATTCTGGTCCTTTTTTGTTATATAGAATGCAATCTCAATTAGAATTGATATTCAGTAAGCCCTAAGTGTACCAATGGGATGTAGACTGCGCGTGCTGCTCGATTTTTTTCTATAAGAAGATACAATGACATTACATTAGGTATCTTGGTGATCTTAAATGGTGCAAGAAGAAGCAAAAAAGTAGAAGCTCTACAACGCGGAATGGTACAATCTGGTTGAAAGGACAAAGGAGGCTGTAAAATGGTTAAAGATATTAATACTACAGTTACACTACATAATGGGGTAGAAATGCCTCAGCTGGGATTTGGTGTTTTCAAAGTCCAAAATGGAAATGAAACAGTCGAATCTGTAAAAAAAGCTTTGGAAGCTGGCTATCGTTCAATCGACACTGCAGCCATCTATAAGAATGAAGAGGGAGTCGGCCAAGCAATTCGAGAAAGCGGAATCCCGCGAGAAGAGCTTTTCATTACTTCTAAGGTTTGGAACAGCGACCAGGGATATGAATCAACACTCCAAGCATATGAAGATAGCTTAAAACGGCTTGGGCTGGAGTATCTTGACCTTTACCTGATCCATTGGCCGGTAAAAGGGAAATATATCGATACGTGGAGAGCTTTGGAGAAATTATATAAGGATGGACGAGTACGCTCTATAGGTGTAAGCAATTTCCATGTTCACCATTTAGAGGACCTATTTGAAAACAGTGAAATCAAACCTGTCATAGATCAGGTGGAACTGCATCCGCGCCTCGCCCAGCTTGAACTTAGGGAGTTCTGTAACAACCATGGCATTAAAGTGGAGGCTTGGGGACCGCTTGGACAGGGTCACTTAATAGATGAACCGACACTAAAGCATATTGCTTCCAAACATGGAAAAACAACAGCTCAAGTACTAATAAGATGGCATTTGCAGCATGAGATCGTTGTTATTCCAAAATCTGTGACTCCTTCGCGAATCGAACAAAATGCCGAGGTTTTTGATTTTGAATTAAGTAAGGACGAAATGAACCAAATTGATTCCCTTAATCTAAATGAGAGATATGGGGCAGACCCTGATAACTTTAATTTTTAGAAAGTCTAATAAAGAAACGAGGGAACCCCCTTGTTTCTTTATTTGTATAATATTGTATAAAAATACAATCTTGTAGTATAAATTTAATATAATACCCTTTTATCCATGAATTATTCCATTTGAAGTATACGATTTTTTATTCGTTTTTTTAGGTTTCGATTTGTGAGGAAGGGGAAAGTAATTAGTACAACGGCAAAGGCAGCGACTAAGAACGATTCACCTTCACAAAGAGGTAGAGTACTCGGTTAGCTTACATTTCTTTGCTGCAAAAGAGGTATACCAAAGAGTACTCCAAAATCATTGCCCGGGCAGCCAGTGTATCAGTAAATCCTTTAGGAATTATATGTATAAGAAACAGCGATAATTGGGTCGTATGAATTTTGATTGCAAGACTGATAATATAACTGGAAGCTGTCTAATGAAAATCTCTCTTTGCAACCAGGTGTTAATTGGAACTTAGAAGCGATTTGCCGTAAGGAAGAAGGTAGGACATGCCACCTTTTTCATCTCAAAAATTAATTAAGGAGGAGTTTACTAATGGAATTTTTATGGTCACTGATTGTTGGAGGTATTATAGGATGGTTAGCTGGAATGATAGTTGGGCGTGACGTTCCATTTGGCATTATCGGTAACATTATAGCAGGCTTTATCGGAGCATGGTTGGGCTCACTAATTTTAGGAGACTGGGGTCCGGTAGTAGGTAACTTTGCAATTATTCCAGCTCTAATCGGTGCAATCGTTCTAGTGTTTGTTCTAAGCCTTATCTTTAAAAGCATGCGAAAAGCATCCTAATGGATGTTCAAAATATAACCTTCCCAATATGGGAAGGTTTTTTCATGTCTGCAAACTATAACACTTAGCCCTCCAATATCTGTGAAGGAAAAATGGACGGGTTATCCAAGAATGGAGCTGCTACTTCAATGGGTTCTTCTGTAATCGGGTGTATAAATTCTATTTTAAGCGCATGCAAAGCTTGTCTTTTAAATTTCGAAGGGCCCCCATATAGTATATCCCCCATCAGCGGATGACCGATATGACTAAGGTGCACCCTTATTTGATGTGTCCTTCCGCTTTCCAATTGGCAGGTGATCAGAGTCATATTTTCCTTTGGAAAAGTGTGGACCGCCTTGTAGTGAGTAATTGCTGATTGGCCCCCGGGAGATACTCTTCTTCTTGTGGCGTGGTGGCGGTCGCGTCCTATTTTTTCATTAATTGTTCCCTGTGGCTGGGCGATAATTCCCTCGACTAAAGCGGCGTAGGTCCGTTTTATTTCCCTTTCTTCCAGCATTTTGTCAAGCATAGAACCAACCAATTTAGCTTTTGCAAATAACACAGCTCCGGTCGTATCTTTATCCAGGCGGTGGATATGCTTGATATAGCCCTGTTGTCCCGATTGAGTGAGGTAATAGGCTACAGCGTTTAAAAGGGTGTTTGTGTGACCAGCGGTAGAAGGGTGAGTTTCCAGTCCGGATGGTTTATTGGCTATTAATAGGAAATCATCTTCATAAATGATATCTATCTCTAAATCAGCAGGGATAATGGAAGCAGGCAGTTTGCTTTCAAAAGCCGGAAAACTAAGAGACTGGCCGGTTAATAGCGGCAGGTTCCACGGAATTTCTTGTCCATCCACCTTCACGTTTTTGCTCATCCTCAGTTCATGAAGCATTTTTTTAGGTGTTTTCCATTTTTCCTTGAATATGTCATCCACAGTACATTTATCCCATTTTTGCGGAATGGTGATGGCTAGTTCGTTCCCTTTTCTGACAGAATCAATCAAATAAATCCCTACTTTCGGTTAATTAACAAGAAATTCGATAAAAAGTCACGGATTGTCTTACATCATTAGGAAGATTACAACAACCATTTTCCTATGAAATTTTCCCGGTGGGTATAATTACCACCCTTTTTTTATAGGTCTTATGGTATTCTAAAAAAAGGTCAAGAAATAAAAATATACAGTCAGGTATAAAAGTCTTAAAAGGGTGGGTTATACGTGAAGATTGTCTTTTCTTCAACATGTGAGCAGGAGCAGGAAATCAGTAGCCTCGTCTCTTCATTTTATCTTTCGATCTTCCCGAAATATTTTACGGAAGAAGAAATTACACAGTTTGAACAACTCGGGGTTTTACAGATTCCAGCTAATAGTCTAACTTATTTTGGCACTTTGAGAGATGCATTTCAAGTGATGACATGCTTACAGATAATCAGGTCCATTCTGGAAAAAAGAGAAACCAACCGGAATCGCTTAGAAAAGAAGCTGGAAATTCTATTTAAAAATAATGTGCGCATTCTTAATGATTATGGAGTATTTTTTCCGTTGAATTTGGAAAACTTCATATTATTAAAAGACCAAAAAACTGAAAATTCATTTTTAATGTATATGGAACCGGCTAATCAGTATCTTGTGTAGTGACCGGCGTTCACATGCCCAACATACATAGACTGAGTGAATGGAAAGAAAAGAGGCTGCCCGCTAGGGTTCAGCCTCTTTTTGTTTACTTAATTTATTCCATTCTTTTCAAACCACTCTTTATATTCTTTTTCTTCCATCTGACCGACCAATCGATCCACTTCTTTCCCATTCTTATAAAAAACAATGGTAGGAGTGGATTCGATTTTGTAGTCATCCCATCCCTGTTCGAACTCGAGCAGATTATATTGCTCCAGGTCGATTCCCATTTTCTCTGCAAGAGGTGCCACAATTGGTGTTGCTTTTTGGCAATGCGGACATGTCGGGCTATAAAAGTATACGGTGGCATCTTTTTTATCGCGTAATTTATTAGCAAGCTCGGCTGGAAGAATCAGATTCTGGTAATTGGGATCATCCAGTTGGTCTATGGTCGATTGATCAAGATTCTTCTTGCCGTAAGGATTGCCTTGGACTTTTTCTTCTTGTTGGTAACTAGTGATTAAAGCAATCGCTATGAATAATACTGCGATAACACACAGAAATATTATCATTTTCTTCATGATGCGGCCTCCCGGTCTTTTTTCCAAATGATATAACTGCATACAAAAATGATGATGAAGGCAGTGAACGCAAGAAAAGGGATGGTAATAAATCCTAACCAGTTAATATATTGACCTGTACAAGGTACTCTGCCACACGATGGGGCATTCTCGGTAAAGAAAGGAATCTTTTGAAGCATATAATGATACAGAGATATAAGTGCGCCAATACTGGATAATACCATAGAGTACAAGCTGATCCAGTAATGCTTTTTAATCAGTGCAATTCCTAGCACTATAGTCAAGGGATACATTAATATCCTTTGATACCAGCAAAGTCCGCATGGTTCATATTGTCTGACTTCCGAAAAGTATAAGCTCCCAAACATAGCCACAATCGCCGCTGCCCAAGCAATAAACAAGGGATTTTCACGGTAGTCCTTAGGTTTGTCCATATGCACTCCACCCGATCATCAATTCAAAACCCTATCTCATAAAAAGTGAATGAATTCAACTTAATGAAAATTATATTATGGATAACCGGGCGCTGTAAAATATATGTGATTATAGTCTATAGTTCGACAATGCCGATGCATGGCAGCTAGGTATTTTGCTTCAATCATTCACAGCGATTCGGGTGGCAGTTTCTCCAATCAAGTTTACTGAATGCAGTGAACCGCTAAAACATACATATAATGCATATAGCAGCGCTGCTGCGGTTGCATTAAGCTCTTCCAGCGCGGGGGTGTGATCTTATGGCTGCCTAACTAGAAGCACTGCAAAGAGCCTTACTTTGAATGGGTGGGCAATTATATTCAGATCCCGCCAATTCGTTTCAGATTTTTTCATAACGGGTAAAACTAAAGGATATAGTACCCCGATTTTGAAAGGTAGCATAAAGGAGAGCAATGTAATGACAAAGCTTGATTTACACAAATTCGAGAAAAAAATGGAAATAAGGAATATGAGAAAGAGTGATATAGACGAAATAATTACCATGCAGGCGTTTTGCTTCCCAGGCATGATACCGTGGACGAGAGAGCAGCTGGAAAGTCACCTTGACATCTTTCCTGAGGGCCAGTTTGTAGCAGAATATGATGGAAAAGTAATCGGCTCATGCTCCAGTTTGATTATAAATTTCGATGAGTATGACGATCGCCACAGCTGGGATGACGTAACCGATAATGGTTATATTACGAACCATGATCCAAATGGCTATAACTTATATGGGATCGAGATCATGGTCCACCCGGATTTCCGTAGAATGAAGATTGGCCAGCGGCTGTATGAAGCCAGGAAAGAACTTGCTGCACAGCTGAATTTAAAAAGTATTATTATTGGAGGGCGTATACCTAATTATCACAAATATGCCGACCAATTATCGCCGAGAGAATATGTGAAAGAAGTTCAACTTCATAAAATTTATGACCCAGTTCTTTCCTTTCAATTGTTAAATGGGTTTACTTTAATGAGAATAAATCCAAATTATCTTCCCGATGACAAGGCCTCCAATAAATATGCGACCTTGATGGAATGGAATAATGTGGATTATCACCCGAAAACGAAAAGATTTTTCAAAACATCCGAGCCAGTCAGGATCTGCGTTGTACAATATATGATGCGGCAAATCTCATCATTTGAGGATTTTGCAAGCCAGGTTGAGTATTTCACTGATGTTGCTTCGGACGCAAATGCTGATTTTGCGGTTTTTCCTGAATTGTTCACTACCCAGCTGATGTCATTTCTAAATGAACGAACTCCGAGCCTGGCTGTAAGAAGGCTGACGGAATTTACGGAGCAATACATTGAACTGTTTACAACATTGGCAGTCCGATACAATGTCAACATCATCGGAGGCTCCCATTTTGTAAAAGAAGATGATGAAAATATATATAATATTGCATATTTGTTTAGAAGAGACGGAACAATTGAAAAACAATACAAAATCCACATAACTCCTAATGAACGGAAGTGGTGGGGAATTAACGCCGGGGACAGGGTAAGGGTATTTGATACGGATTGCGGCAGAATAGCCATTCAAATCTGTTATGATATTGAATTCCCAGAAATGGCGAGGATTGCGACAGAAATGGGTGCGAAAATCATATTTACACCTTTCTGTACGGAGGATAGGCAGGGCTACCTTCGAGTCCGTTATTGCGCGCAGGCCCGTGCGATTGAAAACCAGATATATACGGTCATTTCCGGGACTGTTGGAAACTTGCCGCAAACAGAAAATATGGATATTCAATACGCGCAATCCGGGATTTTCGCTCCTTCGGATTTCGAATTTGCCCGCGATGGCATTGTTGGAGAAACGAATCCCAATATCGAAATGGTACTCATTGGTGATGTAGACCTGGAGATTTTGAGGCGGCAGCGGCAATCAGGGACCGTACGGCAGCTTAAGGATCGCCGGCACGATATTTACCAAATTAATTACGATGTAAAAGACTAAATTATAGAGGCTGACGGTGAAGTCAGCCTCTTTTTGTTTCGCTATTCGGGAGTACCAGCCATAGTATCCTCAAATGCCTAAAGTATTCGTATATTTTCCTTTATGCCTGTAAACAATAGCTATATCGTTTCTGAACGTATATAAGTTACCCGTACAGATATATATCGTTTGATGTCATTTCCGCTGCATGGTCCAAATATCGCAGCAGAGCATATAAATGGCGCTCCAAAACTGTGTTGTCTTTTTCGAAATGGTATGCGTGCAGAAAATACTCTATCTTTTTCGATAAGAAATTATCCTTCGTCCTAACCATCAAAATCAGTAAATTATCCCACTCGGATCGATGAGTATAAAACAGCGCCCGGTCATAATCAACTTTGTTCATTTTCTCTCCTCCTTAAAGGAGTGTAGTAGTAGTTTGGTCGAAAAACAGCCCCGGCTTTCTATACAAAATGTGGGGATGGGGATAAATCGTGAATGTTTCTATTTACCTGTATAAAGGACGGCATGCATGAACCAGTTTCCTCATCAAATGACCGGGTCAGTTGATTTTCTGTTTAACGAGCCAATGATTATTCCTTCCTTTCTTTATACATATGACAACATGGAATATGGTTTGAGGGCTCCTGAAAAATATTATTATGGATGGACTGGCCGCATTGCACGCGATGGCCGTATTTTGCCGAGCTAAGGGAGACGGCGAATAATTTCGTGGCCTTTGTTGCAAAATAATCAAAACCAAACAGGAGGTCAGGTATGAAAAGAATTTTTGCATTCGTTTTTATCATTTGTATGCTGCTGCAGGGACATATGGCAGAAGCGCAAACCGCCCAATATGAAAAGTATGGAAGGACCGCATTGGGGATCGTACAGTCCGACTACCCTGGAGAACCTGTAACCGACTATCAATATCAAGGCCGAAGGGATTTGGGAAATGGGCAGGTTGAGGACTCATTTCGATTTACTGTCAGAGAACGGGGACAAGTTAAAACGGTCGATGTCATCGTCAGGCATCGAGTAAGGGATGATAAAGTTACCCAGGTGACAATAGCAGAAAGAACACCGGCACCTCGGCCATAACGGGGAAATGTCAAGGATTAGCGTACAGCTATTCCTTTTTTCTTTGAAAGATATTCTTTATTGCGTCATTTTCCATTTCTTCAAACATACATTGTTTAAAAAGGGGAGAAGCGGATGAATCATGCAGAACAAAAAGCACTTGAATATGCTATAAGTGAAATAACAGAAATTGCTAAAGGGTTTGGCTTGGACTTTTACCCTATGCGCTACGAAATATGTCCATCGGAAATCATTTATACTTTTGGTGCCTACGGAATGCCTACTCGATTTTCTCATTGGAGTTTCGGAAAACAATTCCACAAGATGAAACTCCACTACGATCTCGGCCTTAGCAAAATATATGAATTGGTTATCAACTCTAATCCCTGTTATGCTTTTCTATTGGATTCCAATTCTTTGATCCAGAACAAATTGATAGTCGCGCATGTTCTTGCCCACTGTGACTTCTTTAAAAACAATATTAGGTTCCAAAATACCAAACGTGATATGGTCGAGAGTATGGCAGCAACGGCAGACCGAATTCGCCAATACGAAATATTGCATGGCAAGCAAGAGGTGGAAAAATTTCTGGATGCTGTACTTGCGATCGAGGAGCATATCGATCCTTCACTTATCAGACCTAAGCTGGCCTGGAGTATGGAAGACCAGGAAGAAGAGGGAGATCAAAAGCAAGTCATTTCACCATATGATGACCTTTGGGACCTGGATGGAAAAACAGTTCAGCCAAAACAAAAGTCCCGTTTGCCAAAGCAATTTCCGCCGCGCCCAGAAAAAGATATATTGCTTTTTATCGAACAATACAGCCGGGAGCTTGAGGACTGGCAGCGCGATATCATGACCATGATGCGGGAGGAAATGCTATATTTTTGGCCGCAGCTTGAAACAAAAATCATGAATGAAGGGTGGGCCTCCTACTGGCATCAGCGTATTTTGCGAGAGCTGGATCTAACTTCGGATGAATCAATTGAATTTGCCAAACTGAATGCGGGAGTCGTCCAGCCATCGAGAACCAGCATCAATCCATATTACCTGGGGTTAAAGATTTTGGAATATATTGAAGAGAGATATGATAATCCTACAGAAGAGATGAAGAAGAGGGGAGTAGAGCCTGGATCAGGACGTGAGAAGATTTTTGAAGTGCGGGAAATCGAATCCGATATTTCGTTTTTACGCAACTATTTAACAAAAGAACTTGTTCATCGTGAAGATATGTATTTGTTTCAAAAGCAAGGAAAAGATTATAAAATAGTCGATAAGGCCTGGGAGCACGTTCGCGACCAGCTTGTTAGCATGCGTGTCAATGGTGGGTTTCCGTATTTAACAGTAACTGACGGGGACTATTTACGTAACGGAGAGCTGTACATCAAGCATTCCTACGAGGGAATTGAACTGGATGTGAAATATCTGGAAAAAGTATTGCCCTATATTCGTCAGCTTTGGGGACGTCCGGTGCATCTGGAAACTACAATGGAAAGCAAAGAAATCGTATTTAGTTTTGATGGAAAAGGTATTCATAAGAAGTATATTTAAACAAAAAATTATTGACCCGGTTACCTTATAAAAAGGTAACTTTTTTTATGTCCATAGAAAGACGCAGGCAGCGCTTGGAAAACAATATCCGATAAAAGAGACCTGCTAATATAAATCTCTGCAAAAAGGGAAACTAAACATGTCATCAGGGAAGTCGGCATGCATGGATTGAAGTTGCTGGAGCTGGAATGGAAGTGATTCATACTGGAATTGGGTAACGGGATGATGACTGATGAAGAATAGGGAAGGAGAGTTGTTTCACAAGAAAACTGAACGGTCTGGCTGGATTAGGTCCAAACAGTGCTTGTAATACCGTACCAAGGAAATTTGTTGATTTCAGCCATTATAAAAAGTCCAGGTATCATTGCCCGAGAATGTTGGACGGCTTGATTATTAGTGTCCGACATTTATGAGGCTGACGCAGGGTGGTAATAAAATCGCCTTTTGTCAGCCTTTAATATTGCCTTTAAAGGCAGCGAATAACATATTCCTGCTTCTTTGTATACAATCAATATTCAATGTTTTATTTACTTCAATAAAACTTTCGTATACGCAACTTTTTTTAGAGAAGTTTAAAGAGTTTCCTCCTGTTTAAAATAATAAAAAAACGCAATTATGTTTCTCTAGACCCACCAATCTTTATTTTGATAAGATACGTAGGTTGATTGTTAGGGGGATGCTGAAATGGGAACAAGAGAGTCTTTGGCCAAGAAGGTTGCCTGGATTAGTGTTATTTGTAATATCCTATTGACCATTGGAAAAGTGGTAATAGGTTTATATGGGAACAGTGATGCGGTATTTGCAGATGGAATCCATTCAGCCGCAGACGTATTTGCATCCATTATAGTGCTACTGGTTATAAAAATTTCAAATAAGCCGGCAGATGAAGAGCATCCATATGGACATGGAAAAGCAGAGGTCATTGTTTCTGGAATGGTCGGTATCATTTTGTTTTTGGTGTCTGTTTATGTTATTTACGAAGCAATACAAGGATTCTTTCACCCGATTACAACACCGAGCATGCTGGCGATGTGGGTAGCAATCATCTCCTATGCAGCCAAAGAATATTTATATCGGTATTCCTTAAGAAAAGCAAGGGAACAAAATAGTAAAGCAATTGAAGCCATTGCATACGACCATAAAGCAGATATCGTTGCCTCAATTGCGGCCGCGGCTGGAGTGCTGCTCTCGATTATTGGAGACAAGCTTAATATCCATATTTTGCTGTATGGTGATAAAGTAGCCAGTATCATTGTTGCTTATTTAATTTTCAACATAGCCAGAAAAATGCTCAAAGAAGCCTTTGATATTTTATTGGAGCGTAATATTGAACTGGAACTTCTGGAAGAATATAAACAAGTTGTCATGGCGTTTCCCAGCGTAAAACGGATTGACAGAATCAGGGCGAGGGAGCATGGACATTATGTATTGGTCGATTTAAGAATTTCCATTGACCATAGCAAAACGATCAAGGAAGGGCATGATTTGTCCAGGGAAATTAAAAAGAGACTGATGGAAAAATACCAGAACATAGAAGAGGTGTTGATTCACCTAAACCCGTATTACCCAGAGTGACACTTGATAGCACAAAGCAATATAAATTTTATAAGAGAGCACTTCAGCCCTTCGAATGAAGGGTTTTTTTTTGCCCGAGCCTGCAATTACAAAAAAGTGGCAAATTTTAAGAACTGTACATATAATTAAATCAAAAGTTGCGTAAGGGAAACAAAATAAAAAGGAGGAAACAATGATGAGTGAATGTAACATGATTAGCCTGAACCAAGGGGAAATGGGAAATGTAATTAGAATTACTGCAATTCATCTTGGAGGAGTAATGAGAAGAAGGTTATTGGATTTAGGTTTTGTTCCGGGTGCCGAAGTGGAAGTCATCCGCAGAAGCCCTCTAGGAGATCCGATTGCATTCCGTGTCAGCCAGACCACGATTGCTCTAAGGAGAGAAGAGAGCAGTAATATTGAAGGGGAACTGATCCATCATGGATAAAATCTACACAATTGCGCTGGCGGGTAACCCGAATACAGGGAAAACTACCTTATTTAATGCTCTTACAGGTCTTAGGCAGCACACGGGAAATTGGGCTGGAAAGACTGTGTCTCTTGCACAGGGGGCAATCGAATATAACGGAAATAAATACAATATAATAGATCTTCCAGGAACCTACTCCCTGTTTTCAAATTCAAAGGATGAAGAAGTGGCCCGGAATTATATCGTATTTGAAAAACCGGATGTGACAGTAGTTGTGGTTGATGCCATGGCGTTAGAGCGGAATTTGAATCTGGCACTGCAGGTGGTTGAAATGACTGAATCAGTAATCCTGTGCATCAATCTTATAGATGAAGCAGAAAAACTTGGAATTAAGATAAATGAACGATTGTTAATGAAGCGGTTAGGCGTCCCAGTCGTTAAAATATCGGCGCGGGATAAAAAAGGATTCTCTATGTTATTAGATACAATAGAACGCGTGGCAAGCGGGATCATTGCATGCAGACCTGTACAAACCAAGTATAACCAGGAAATCGAAGAAAGCATCAGAAGGCTTGAGCCAGAGGTAAGCAGGATAATAGGAAGTCAGCTTTCCTCCCGATGGGTTTGCTTAAGATTGCTGGATGGAGATGAAGCATTGCTGGGTGAAATCAATAAGCGCTTAACAGCCAAGGAGGAATAAACATGGGACTTGAACATCTTTTTGCCGAGGCACAACAGCTGTCTACCCCAAAATTAAGAGACGATATTGTTCACAGCCTCTATGATAGAAGCCGGCAGCTTTGTGCAGAAGGAGTGATCTATCCCCAATCTCAAAGGGATACAAGGACAGAACGGCTGGATGCCATCCTAACCTCGCCTGTATGGGGATTTCCAGTCATGATTCTTATGCTGGGTGCAGTATTTTATATAACCATTGCAGGAGCAAATATACCTTCTTCCATGCTGGCTGAATTTTTCGGTTCATTGGAAGGGCACTTAAAATCAGTCTTCGATATGTTTCAAGCACCTGATTGGTTATACGGCTTGCTCGTGCCAGGTTTATATAGGGGCACCACATGGGTTGTCAGTGTTATGCTCCCGCCTATGGCCATATTCTTTCCAACATTTGCGTTGCTGGAGAACTATGGATATCTGCCGAGAGTTGCCTTCAATTTGGATCGGATCTTTAAAACAGCAGGTGCCCATGGAAAGCAATCATTAACAATGGCTATGGGCTTTGGCTGTAATGCCGCTGCTGTAATTTCGACACGTATCATTGAATCTCCCCGAGAGCGAATGCTTGCCATATTGACGAATAATTTTGTCCCATGCAATGGCCGATGGGGAACATTGATTGTATTGGCTTCTCTTTTCATGGCAGCCAACTTTTCCGGCGGTATGAAATCCCTGGTCACAACCGGGGTTATCGTTGCCCTTGTCATCTTCGGGATTATCGTAACATTCTTTGTCTCCTGGGCATTATCAAAAACAGTTTTGAGAGGCATGCCCACACATTATACTTTGGAACTGCCTCCATACCGGCGCCCTAAGATTTTTGACACGGTGATTCGGTCATCCCTGACTAAGTCCTGGTCAGTGTTAGTGCGTGCGGTGAAAGTCGCGGCACCTGCAGCCATTCTCACGTGGGTCGTTGCAAATATATACATCGGTGATACCAGCATTTTAATGTACCTGGTACATTTTCTCGACCCATTTGCTCAACTGCTCGGATTAGACGGCTATATATTGCTGGCTTTCATATTAGGATTACCGGCAAACGAAATTGTTCTTCCGATTCTCTTAATGGGATACCTTTCCACAGGCTCGCTTACCGAAGTTGATAGTCTCGTAGATTTAAAGCAAATATTTCTGGATCATGGCTGGACGTGGATAACGGCATTAAATATGATGCTGTTTTCTATCCTCCACTATCCGTGCGGAACAACATTGATCAATATATATAAAGAGACAAAAAGTAAGAAGTGGACCTTTTTGGCCTTCCTTATTCCAACTGCTATTGCCATTATCATACCCTTTACCATCACCCAGACAGCAAGGCTGTTCGGATGGAACTAGGTGGATGATATATAAACCACGAAAGGATAAAATTGCATCCTCTGTTTAAGTATCCAGGGGAAGCAGAGAGTTGGATGGGAAATATACAAAATTCTGGAATTTGGGTTATGATAGAAGAAAAAGATAGGAGGACTTATATGGAGCAGGATGAAAAATACATTAGAGCGAAAAAGAAAGTACAAAATTTAAAGGCCTTCTATATTCATTTGACAGTGTATGTTTTAGTGAATATCATGCTTTTTGCCATCAATCTTAGTTCGGATGCCGGGAATTGGTGGTTTCTGTATCCACTTGGAGGCTGGGGAATCGGTCTGGCGGTACACGGTGTTTCTCTGTTGTTCTACGGAAGTTTAGGCGCAGATTGGGAAGAACGTAAAATCAAGGAATATATGGAGAAGGATAGATAAAAATATGCAGCCAAAGCACTGGGTTACATCTGACGCACACAGTTATGCTAATTAATTCTATACGCAAGACAACCTGAGTTAAAATATCTGCTTAAATTAAATAAATCTCCGCATAGCCTCCTTCATTTTTTGCTATAAAGGAGGCTTTTTATTCCTCCGGTTTAAATTCCCTTTTTAATCTAAAGCATGTGCAATGTACATCTGCTGAGCATGGGGTATAATTTCATTTACAGATAGCAATCTTTAGAAACAACTGCCCATGGAACATTACATAAAGTGGTTTACATAATTGCCAAAGCATTATCATGTGTAACAAAATTAATAAAAAAGACAGGAGCTGATACAGGAATGTTCAAAAAAATAATGGCCAAACTTGGTAAAGGGGCTGCAATTGTTGATCTGCGTTACGAAAACAAGCCGTATTTTACAGGTGAAACCTTACATGGTGAAGTAATTCTTCATGGGGGAGAGGTAGAACAGCTTATCAATGAATTATCTGTACGCCTGATGATTAGAGTGCGCACAAAAAATGGTCAAAATGTGACAAAACAGGTATCTGCAGTGCCATTGAGCGGACCGTTCAAGATAAAAGCGAAGGAAGAAAAGACTTTTAACTTTAGCTATGCTATACCGCATGATCTTCCTTTAACAAGAGGACCGATCTCTTATTACTTTGATACCCATCTGGATATCCAGGGAGGATTGGATCATATCGAAGTAGATCCGCTGGTATTGGAGGCTCCAAAAGAACTGGCAGCTATTTTCAATGCACTTGGTTCGCTGGGCTTTCGGGAAAAACCTACATCTGGCAAGGTCGATACGTACGGGCAGGAATTTTCGTTTTTTCCTACACTACAGTTTACGGGCCAGCTGAATGAGTTAGAGATAAGGGTTTCCTCAGGAAATGGCAGAGAGCATGTGTTTATGGAAGTAGATATTCGACATGGCTATCGTGAACTGGAAGCCAGGAAAGAGTTTGATATTGACCACAGCCTAATAGAGGAACCGGAAAATTTATCAAATTATTTACTTGATCAAATTACAGAACTCCTTGACCAGCCTCAATTGTTCACAGGCGATTTTTCCTTCCGAAACCAATATTCTCAATCAGGCCATAAGCTCGGTGGAGGCGTAGGCGGAATGATTGGAGGAATGGGGGCTGGATTATTGGGCGGTATACTTCTAAGTGAACTGCTTGACGACCTTAATGTCGGTGAAATGTTCGAGGGAGCTGCAGACGAATTGGGCATGGATGAAGATTCATTTGATGCAGATGATTCATATGGCGATGACTTTGGCGGCTTTGATGATGGAGATGTATGACTCAAGTCAGCACCGTTGACAAACTTTATGGAATTGCATAAAATAATATTAAATCAATCGCATACTATCTCCTAAAGGGGAGTAGCTTTAACAGTATAGTCGTCATTTCAGAGTGTAAACTCTCGGCTTTACTGGCAACTTTAGTTGTTAGCAAGACCTTTATCAATCTCTTTGGTAAAGGTCTTTATTTATGGCTTTTACCGGAGACGGTGAGAGCCATTTTTTAATTCGACGGAACAGATTTCCTTATTGGATATACGGCTGCAGAAAGACGATTGTGCCCGTCAAAAGGAGTAGTAGGCAAAACTTGATGTCATGCCTGAAAAGGAGTCCGGGAGACGTGATGGATCAATAGCGAGGATTTGAAATTATATCAACTATGATAAAAAAAGCAATAACTAGTTTAGATGATTTTGAAAGGAGAATGTTCAATGTTTTTTCATCCTATGGATTTTTTGATCCTGATTGCGTTTGGAGTATCGATATGGGCCCAGTTCAGAGTAAAGGGCAATTTTAATAAGTGGGCTGACGTTCCTACAAGAACCGGATTAACTGGTGCGGATGTTGCCAGAAGAATCCTTGATGGTAATGGATTAAGTCACATTCCGATTGAAGTGGTACCAGGTGCTTTGTCCGACCATTATGATCCGGTTAGCCGTGTCGTACGTTTATCTGAGAGAGTATATTATGGAGCTTCAATTGCATCTGTATCTGTAGCCGCCCATGAAGTTGGCCATGCAATCCAGCATAAACAATCATACGGTGCACTTGTAATGCGTCATCGCATGTTCCCGGTTGTAAATCTGACATCAGGAGTGGCTCCGTTCCTATTGCTGGGAGGATTCTTCTTCCAGAACTTTTCTTTAATAGGATTAGGAATCATTTTCTTCTCGGCAGCTGTTGCTTTCCAATTAATTACCTTGCCAGTGGAATTCAATGCAAGTTCAAGAGCGAGAAAACTGATGCTGGCAGAAGGATTAATTTACAATGATGAAGAAAAAGGCGTAAACAAAGTGCTGAATGCTGCGGCGCTTACTTATGTAGCTGCGGCACTGATCTCACTTTTGGAGCTGCTAAAATATGTAATGATATTCTTCCAGGGAAATCAGGACGAAGAATAGTAGATATAAGAGTCTACGGTAAATGCTAGGAATGAAAGCAAAATGTCTTTTGTCAATGCCAGAGAGAATGGGTTCCATTCTCTCTGGTTATTTTTTTTCGTCAGCATCAGGATTTTTTTTAGCAATTTATTAAATAGGAAGATAATTTAAACTTCTTCTAAGACCCCCATATCGGATGCAAATGTTTCCGAATCATCATATAGTGGTATTTTAATTGCTAAGTTAGTAAAGATGCGTTTTCATATCATAATTAAACAAACATATTTTGAAAAGCTGCATAGCCTCAGGTGTAAAGTGCAGTTAATACTTGTGAATGTCATTCATGGCGGAAGCGTAGATTGGATATAAACAAATTTACAGATAGATAGATTTTAAGAAGTCTATATGGATCTTAAAAATCGGAAAGTGACAACAGTATGTTTATATCAAATGACTAAAAAATAAGGTAATGGTGAATCATTAATGGCGGAGTACCGTACAAGGCAAGATAGAAAAAGAAAACACCAAGAACGGAAGACAAGGAAAAAGATGGGGGTAGCGGCAAAGGTCATACTTAGCCTGTTCTTAGCGGCTATTTTTGTCATGGCTGCTGGTGCAGGTTTTGTTAATTCCATTGTACAAAAAGTTCCTGAAATGGACACATCCAGGCTGGCAGATCCACTATCAACAAAATTTTATGATCGTAATGGCGAGTTCATCCACGAATATGGAATGGAAAAACGCACAAAGGTAGCATATGAGCAAATTCCCAAAGTGTTGGAAGAAGCGGTAATTGCAACAGAGGATAGCCGTTTTTACCAGCATTCAGGAATCGATATTAAAAGAACGGCAAAAGCAATCTATGAAAACTTCACAGGCGGGTTCGGTTCCCAGGGTGGAAGCACCATTACCCAGCAGGTGGTGAAAAATTCCTTCCTTACCCGGGATAAAACGATAGAACGAAAGGTGAAGGAATGGTATATGGCCCTTAAGCTGGAGCAGCAATATACAAAGCAAGAGATACTTACCATGTATTTGAATAAGATAAATTTCGGAAATCGTTCGTACGGCTTTGCAGCTGCGGCTAATAATTACTATGGCTTGGAAGTGGACAAACTTAAGGACATGACTCTTCCGCAGGCTGCTATGCTGGCCGGGCTGCCGCAAAGTCCAAATAACTATGACCCCAGCAACCCGAAAAACATGGAAGCTGCCACTAAACGCCGCGACATTGTTTTAGCATCTATGCATCGGCAGGGATATATTACGAGAAAGGAAATGGAGGATGCCAGGAAGGTTCCGGTAGCGGAAGGCATAGTGAAAGAGAAGAAGGATGGAGGAATGCCTTATCAAGCCTTTTTGGACGCAGCGGTAAAAGAAGTGGAGTCCAAAATCAAGGGTGTTGATATAAACACAGATGGTTTAAAGATTTACTTGACTCTAGACCAGACGATGCAGGCATATGCTGATTCCATCATGGACTCAGGGAAAATTGTCCGTTATCCTAATGACCGTTTACAGGCTGCTTTTACATTCATGGATTCAAAAAACGGTGCAATCAGGGCTATAGGGAGCGGCAGGAAAGAATACAGGGCAACCTTTCGCGGAAGCAATCTGGCTATAGATTCTAAACGTCAGCCGGGTTCAACCTTTAAACCTATATTTGATTATGGACCTGCAATCGAATATTTAAAATGGTCAACCTATCACCAAATAAAGGATGAACCTTATAAGTATTCAAATGGCGATCCAATCCGAAATGTATATAAGAATTATAAAGGCTCCATGTCGATAAGGAATGCACTAGTAGAGTCCCGGAACATCCCTGCACTGAAAACCTTGCAGGAGGTTGGATTGGACCAGGCAAAAACATTCTCAAAAGCTCTGGGAATAACCTATCCGGATGACACTGTCTATGAATCTTTCTCAATCGGGAGCAATCCTGTATCGACTGTTCAATTAGCAGGGGGCTATGGTGCCTTTGCGAACAATGGAGATTATACTAAGCCGCATTTTGTATCAAATGTTGTGCTTTCGAACGGAAAAACCATCGACTTTACTCCGGAGAAAAAGCGTGTCATGAAGGATTTCACGGCTTATATGATTACGGATATCTTGCGCGGAGTAATCAATTCACCAAATGGTACCGGCCAAAGGGCAAAGATTGCTGGACTGGATCTTGCGGGAAAGACAGGGACGACCAACTTTGACAGCCAGACAATCCGTCGATTTGGTTATCCGAAAAATGCTACCAATGACAGCTGGTTTGCCGGATATACACCACAGTATACGATGGCAGTATGGACTGGATATGTCCGGAACGGAAAAGGGAACTATATGGTTGGGGATGATACGAAGGTCTCCCATTATATTTTTAAGGCGATGCTGCAAAAATTCGCCACGGATAGGAAGCCTTTCGTCCAGCCGGCATCAGTCGAAAAAATACGGAATGAGCTATATATCAAAGGCGTTAAACCGGATGTCCTGCCTCCGGCGCCCAAGTCTGCAGCCAGCTTGAAGCAACAAGCCGAGAAGAAAAAAATAAGTAAGAAGCTTAAGGGAAAAGAAGCCAAGTCTAAAAAAACTAAAGGAAAAAAAGGCAAGGAGAAAAAAGGCCATTAACCTCTTACGAACCAAAAGAGCAGCTATCCAGCTAAGGAAAGTTGCTCTTTTCAGGTACTTTGAAATTTTCATCTACTTGTTTCCTGGGGCAGGCTGGTCAACGCCCCGTACCCGGTGGCGATGGCCTGCGTCCTCACTGGTATAAAAATCGTAATAATGTACATGCATCCCATTTCCAACAGGAATGGCTGGGCCTGAATATGCCTTGTAATGGTGAGTGTGGCCATCCTCGAATACCACATACCCTTCTGTGTAATGTATATGGTTATCATCCTGAGTCTTTATTGGCGGGGAAGTAACGTCCAGACATTGGTGTACATGGCCTGCATCGACTGATGTATAATCAACAGATCCGTGAGTGTGGTTCGGTACAAAACCCGGGACAAATTCATCCTTTCCGGCTCTATTCATTCGCGGACTCTCCCTTCTCAGCAGTTTGTAAGCTTTACTATCAGCTTATTAAACTGAGGGATTATCTATTCCTTTTGATTCAATGAGAAAAGAAAGACATTTATTTTGCTGCGGAAGGGCAAGATAAAAATTGAGGTCTCATTCATTAAGAAAGTTTTTGGGGAATAATCAAATTTTTTTGATGAATATATTGCCATTTTTTTCTTTTTGGAATATACTTACATTACATCAAAAAAATTTGATTAAAAAACAACGAATTTCTAATCGATGGATGTGTGTGTTCTTCCATCTATTTAGCTGTAATCCCTCAAGATAATCAATTTTTTTTGATAAATAAATCAAAAATATTTGATTAAGGGAGATGGTCGTATGTTTAATATGTATGAATTTGAAGTGCATGTTCATTACAAAAAAATGCAGCATGAGAAGGCGGTCAAAGAAGCTGATTTATTTCGCCAACTGAAGAAAACTCCTCCTGAACGCATCCCGATGAAAAATGTTTTAGAGCCTTTTGTAGAAAATTGCCGCCAGCCGGAATGTGGCAGTGCATACTAATCCATATGAAAAAACAGGTACTCGGTGCCTGTTTTTTCATTTTCCATCACAATTATAGTTGCTATGTTATGGATGAATATATACGATAAATATACATCAAGTTATTTTGATTTTAGGGGTGGGGACCGTGGAGAAAGATGCAGTTGTATTCAATGAAGGCCTGGATCAGATTTTCTCAACGTATGAATTGAAATTTAAGGCTTTGGGAGATAGGAAGCGGCTCCAAATCCTGAAAATCCTGACGCAGAGAGGAAGTATGTGCGTCTGTGATTTAGCACCTATTGTAGACATGCCGCAATCGAAACTTTCTTATCATCTAAAAATATTATTGGATGCTGAGCTAGTCACTAAAGAATGTAAGGGGACATGGAGTTATTATACCATCTGCCAGCAGGAACTGGAAAACCTGATATCTAAAGAAGCATACACTATCTTCAAGAAATAAAGCCTTTGCAGGTTATCCCATCTCCTGCGGAGGCTTTATTTGAAAAGGGCTTCGCAGCGCTGACTAATCCCACCTCGTGTGGGACTTGGTGACGCTGACATCCCCCGCGTCCTGCGGGGCTTGAACAACGCTGATGTTAGCACATCCATGTGCGTCAATTACAAAATGTACCTGAGCCTTGTTGCAGATTTGCAGTTCTATAGGGTCCTCGTACAAGATTATTCCTTCTTTAGAAAGGGAAAGATAAAAATAAAGAAGGAGGGAATTACACCATGAATGAAAAGGAACGAAAAGACCTGGATCAAAAGGACGCTGAGGGCTTAATGCATATTTTTGAAGCCATAAATAACGACGGGGATGAAGGGGAGCTCCAGCAAATCGCTGACCGTTACGCTCGTTCACAGATTGATGACCAGCACAGTTTAGTCTGCAACAATGAACTATTCAATAAAGAGCTTTGGGCCATTGTAGACGATACATCTCGTGAAAATGACTAATCCGTTAAAATCCCCCTTAATAATCGGAAAGGGGGATTTTTTTAGATTGGTGACATAATTCCTTTCGGACAGGGTGTTTATAGTGATTTAAACGTCAGGTCCCGGGAAAACGAACCAATCTATGAATGACATCCTACTATCCTCCCCATGTACGATACGAATCAAGGCATCAATACAGTTATTAATTGAAACATTCCTGTATTTATTTCATACTATATATAAACAATTCTTCATGGTAGGGGAGGTTTTTGAATGGGGCACCATCACGGCCATTCTCATGAACATGGCCATGGACATCATCACCATCATTCTTCTAATAAAAAAGCATTATTGGCGTCATTCATCTTAATAGCCTCTTTTATGGTCATAGAAGTGATTGGAGGACTATATACCAATAGTTTGGCATTATTATCAGATGCAGGACATATGCTTAGTGACGCTGCAGCGCTTGGCTTAAGCTATGTAGCAATTCTCCTGGGAGAACGCAAGGCTACGAAATCCAAGAGCTATGGATATAGGCGTTTTGAAATTATTGCAGCTTCCATAAATGGGTTAACTCTGATTGCTATTTCTATCTACATTTTTTATGAGGCATTCCATAGAATGATCCAACCGCCTGAGGTACAAAGCTTAGGTATGCTTTCCATTTCAATATTGGGCCTCGTGGTCAACATCATTGCTGCATGGATATTGATGAAAGGCGATAAGGATGAGAATCTCAATGTCCGAAGTGCATTCTTGCACGTAATGGGTGATATGCTGGGATCAATTGGTGCAATTGGTGCATCGTTATTAATCTATTTCTTTAATTGGGGGATAGCCGATCCAATAGCTTCAATTATCGTTGCAGTGCTGATTGTAATCAGCGGCTGGAGAGTAACACGGGAATCGTTCCATATCCTTATGGAAGGGACACCATCACAAATTGATATGAAAGAGGTCAAGTCTGCGCTATTGGAAATCCCAAGGGTGTGCGGGGTGCATGATTTGCATATTTGGACAATTACTTCCGGGTTTCCTACATTAAGCTGTCATGTAGTAATAGGGAACGGAGCAGCACACGATGATATTTTGCGTAAGGCGCAGTCCTTGTTACATGACCAATATGGAATAGAGCACAGCACGATCCAGGTTGAACAGGAAGAGAACGGCTGTCCAAATCCCCATGATTCGTGCAATTAATCCGAACCATGTAAAAAAAATTAGAATGCTTGGAGACGTAACTGGTCCCAGGCTTTTTTTATTCGATAAGAAAGTATAACTTTAACCGCTTAGACTATGTCCAGCTTCGACGTACACGAGCTATAAGGGCAGAGTCCCCAGGGCCCCGCACGATGTGGGTTCAGTCAGCATTGCCACACGACGTGGCGTACTTAACTGACTTGCCACTTGTGGCCTCTTAGCAGCCGTTTCACATGTAGCAGTGAATAGCCGGGGCTCAATGTTTTATAAGGGCGCTTCCGGTTTTCTAATTATGTTTAACATATTCCTGACATAATGGAGTGGTAATTTAGACTATGGCTGCTAATTCACCATCTGGTCGTTGAAACAGCATTCATCTATAATCTAATAATGAAGGAGGGATCCTCATTTGAAAAAAATTCTTATCGTTGAAGACGAAGCTGCCATTTCTATGGTGTTAAAAGCCTATCTGCAAAGAGAGGGCTTTGAAACCATTCAAGTTTTTGATGGAGCAGAAGCATTGAGTATATTTGGTGCTTCCCGTCCTGATTTGGTCCTTCTGGATGTGATGCTGCCGGGAAAGGACGGCTGGGAAATATTAAAAGAAATTCGAGAGACGGATTCCTGTCCGGTCATTATGCTTACCGCATTGGGGGATGTTGATCATAAATTGGAAGGTTTTAAGGGTGGTGCGGACGATTATATAGCCAAGCCATTTATTGCTGAAGAAGTAGTAGCAAGGGTTCATGCGGTTTTGCGGAGAGCACCTGTTATGTTGGCTGAAGAAAATGTCCGTCAGTATGGTGGACTTAGAATTGATTTTGATTCCTATTCGGTTCAGGTATATGGAAAGGAAATTACTCTGACACCGAGGGACCTTTCACTGTTAATGTTTTTTGCAAAGAATCCAAATCATATATTTACAAGAGATCAGCTGATTGATCAGGTTTGGGGTATGGATTATGAAGGAAGCGATCGTGCCGTAGATCTTGCGATTAAAAGGATACGAAAGTCCCTGAAGCAATGGCCTGCTTCGGATGGCGAGATAAAAACTTTAAGAGGATTGGGGTATCAGTTGTGTGTCTATGAGAAATAACAAGCGGACTACTTTGTTAAGATATTGGACAACTCGTTATGTCCTGACCTTGTTCATCGGCCTTGCGTTTCTTGGTGTTATATCCATGTGGTGGATGCAGCAGACTGCGCTGGAGTACAGGCTGAATCTGTTGAAATACTTAGCGGATGAAACGTCTGACCGCGCAATCAAGGATAATGGAAGAGTGGTAATTGGTCCGACATTATCAGAAATCATAAATGAACGTGAAAGTATTCTGCACTTAAACAAGGAGCCAATCATTTATATTACAGAACCAAACGGGCACATTATTTTTACAATGCCCCAAATATATATCAAACCTGGTGATGATTATGTCCAGAAAACCATTCTTACAAATAAGGATTCCATTAAAAAACTAAAGCTGGACAATGGTGAAAAGGTGTTTGTCGTTAAGTCGCCAATCGATTATGCAGGCAAAACCATTGGCTGGGTTTTTATTGTTCAGGAGGAGGACTCCTTAAAAGAAATTAATCAGGACCATGGGCTGCTTGCGATTATGTTGGTCGGTCTCGGAGTTTTAGGATGGGCTGTCATATACGTACTTTCCAGAAAAATTTCAAGGCCGATTCAAAATGTGGCAAACGCTGCGGTACAGATTCGCAAGGGCAATTATGATATTAATCTGAATGAAGAGGCGCGAGAAGAAGAAATATATGAGCTTGTGGAATCATTTAAAGCCATGACCAATCGGCTTACGCAGCTTGAAAAGCTTCGTGCACAGCTTTTTGCCGGAGTTACTCACGATTTAAAAACGCCTGTTACTGCTATTAGCGGTTTGGTACAAGCTGTAAAAGACGACGTTGTCACCGGGCCAGAAAGCAAGGAATTCCTGGCAATTTCGCTGAAGGAAATGAAAAGGCTTCAAAGGATGATAGAAGAACTTCTTGACTTCAATGCCATTTCTGCCGGTGCCTTTAATATTAAGACTGAAAAGCATAATATGAATAAGCTTATCCAGGAGGTTGCTTATCAATGGAAAGCGACCCAGGATGAGCAGGATTTTGAATTAAATGTTATCGTACCGGAAAATACCGTGTTTGCACTGGTTGATCCATTAAGGATCCACGAGATAATGGTAAACTTGCTGAATAACGCCAGGCAGGCTTTAGGACAGGACGGACATATTGCCGTTATCCTCTATTCAGAACCAGGGCATGCATATATTGATATTAAAGATAATGGGAAAGGGATTCCTGCGGCAGAACAGGACTTTGTATTCGAGCCGTTTTATCGGGGAGAAAAGAAAAAGTTGAAGGTACGGGGTCTTGGATTGGGACTTCCTTTCAGCAAATTGCTGGCAAAGGCCCAGAATGGAGATATTAGCCTTACAGACACAAGCGATACCGGGACAACATTTACGGTTTCTCTGCAATCACTGGCTTAATATACGCTTATTATTATCCCAATCAAATCAAAAATGCTTGGATATCAGTTATCCAAGCATTTTTGATGGCTAAACAATTAATTTATGAGGCTGATTGCACGCCATAACTGGAATTGTCTCGTCTTTCTCGGAAGAAATCGTCCCATTTCCTCTTCGTTGTATCCGGCATGCATGTTTTTCTCATCGAATATAATCGGGCGGCGCAGCAGTTCAGGGTTTTCCTGAATAATTTCGCAAAGATCATTTAACGGGATGTTATTTAGATCGATATTCAGGCTCTTGAATTTTTTAGAGCGTGTTGAGATTATTTCATCTGTTCCCCCTTCTGTTTTTCGCAGTATAGCTTTTATCTCTTCAACTGACAAAGGCTGTGAGTAAATATTTCTTTCTTTATATGAAATATCATTTCGTGAAAGCCATGCTTTTGCTTTTCTGCATGCAAGGCTGCTTGGTACGGTATAAATAGTGACCATTGTTCATCTGCTCCTTCAAATAAAGATTTTATTTTTAGAAATATATTTTTAGTTAGTTATTTATTTGATTTGTGATACTCTTACTTTATCGTTGTAATGTGTCAACTAAATGTCAGGAACGTATTTTTTTTGGAACAAATGAAATTAAGTGAAATTTTTCACGTTTTAAATTATATTTTTTATGTTCTGCAGAGCTGGTGCCGGTCTTTAGGGTGAGAGCCATGTGAGACAGGTTGATTTTTTGTCAAATATATCAGTTTTGCTGTGTTATTTTATTAGCCGGGTACAGCAATGGGATGCACAGGACAGCCATGGGGAAAGGGCTGAGCCGACAGTTCCCGGCGGCCAATGGCGGGCTAGAGGTAATAAGAGCAGCTTTTCAATGACTTGGGAAAAGCATCGAGAATCGCTGCAGGTACTCCGGCAACAATAGCGGCAGAAGAGGCAGCACAAGCTTGAAGGGCTTAAATAAATGGACCGGTATTCAAGATGAGCAGATTTTTGCCAAGCTTGTTAGACAAGTGCAGATATATGTGGAAACCGGTAATGCGGTGCAGGCGTAGTGTATCTTTCGGATACAAAACAATCCGATAAGGTAAAAACCGCAGAAACTGTATCTGATTTGCAGTAAATACCTATTATCTATCCTTCAGCAATCATTAAAAATACCAAGCATAAAGCGGACCCGAGGGATTCTTTCAATTCTTGCATGGAAAGAAGGCTAAGGCAATCTTCAAAAATTATGTTTTTAAGGAACTGAATTGACATGACAGCAGAATTTTGGCAGCCTGTTTTTTTATCACTTCAGGTTGCGGTGATTTCAAGTGTAATTGTATTTGCGGCAGGGCTGCTTCTTGCCAGAAGAAGGGCTCGGGAGCATGGGAAAGCAAGTGTCCTATTGGAAACATTCTACTTGCTTCCACTCGTTCTCCCACCGTCGGTGACCGGGTTTTTATTAATCGTGATTTTTGGTCGAAACAGCCCGGTCGGACAAGGTATAGAATGGATTTTCAACCAGCCAGTCATGTTTACCTGGTGGGCTGCGGTAATTGCCTCAGCGGTAGTTGCATTTCCGTTAATGTATCAGTCTGCAAAAACGGGATTCGAAGCAATTGATAAGGACATTGAGGATGCGGCTCGAGTGGATGGAGCTGATGAAAAAACGGTTTTTAGAAAGATTTCGCTGCCGCTTGCCGGCAAAGCAATTATGGCAGGAGGTATATTAAGCTTTGCAAGGGCATTGGGAGAGTTCGGAGCTACACTAATGTTTGCGGGGAATATTCCCGGAAAAACGCAGACCATACCAACTGCCGTTTACGTTGCCATTGATTCAGGAGAGATGGCGATGGCTTGGATGTGGGTAGGCACAATGGTTGCGATCTCATTCATTATGCTGCTGCTGGTGCATTTTATTAGGAAATAAAAGAGATGTGATCGGTATAATCACATCTCTTTTATACGGTTTTATAGGTGTTTTTAGTCATTAATTCCTTTTCAAATACACTGATGAAGAATCCTGGCATTACTTCTCGATCGCTCATCCATCTGAACCCCTGGTTTGTATATAATTCGACTCCAGGCCCATTTTGCTTTCCAGTGGATACCCTAAGAATATGAATTCCAGTTAGACGCGAATATAAATGCTGCAGGAGTCTACGGGCAATTCCTTTGCGGAAATGCTTTGGATGCACAACCATCCTGCAAATGACAGCGATGTCCGAATCAACTGTATAGGAGACTGCCCCGGCCATTTCTTTTTCAATATAACATCCCAAAAAAGATTCTCCGCACTGCGCTAAGTCTTTTGGGGTTTCCTTTAAAGGAGGGATATCTGAAAATCCGATGAGATCGGCCTCCACACGATAAGCTTCCCTCTGGAGCGTAAACAGTTCCTCGAGTGCATCTGGGTCGCTCAAATTAATTTGCTTGATCATTTATTCTTCACCTCGGATTATATTGTATTGCAACTTGCTTATTTCGAATAGACAGAATGTTAGTTGAGTCTAAATGTTGTTCAGAATGAGGATATACAATTAAGTTCATATTGGAGAATAAGATAAAAAATAAAGCTTCATGATTGAAAATGTAAGCTCCCTCCCGGGGGAGGGACCAGGCATAAAGAAAACGGAGGGAGCCCGGAAGTGCAGGGGCATAAGACAGACGCAGTAGAATTATTTCCAATTAAATTTTCCACGTTAATCAACGATCAATCTGCCATTGGGAACATAATAGGGAAGAATATTGTTGAGTCGTGGAAAAATTTGTCGGTAAATAGTTCTGCTGGAACCTTGTTTTTTTTATAATTTCCATGTTATACTATAAACAATTATTTTTGTTCGGAATAAGATAGATAGATGGATTCACCGAAAGGTTCCTCTTCAGTCATTATCCTAGATCAAGAATAGTAATATTAAGGATGTTTTCCAAGGAGGAAATATACATGGTACAAGGTAAAGTAAAATGGTTTAACGCAGAAAAAGGTTTCGGTTTCATCGAAGTAGAAGGTCAAGACGACGTATTCGTACACTTCTCTGCTATCCAAGGTGATGGCTTCAAAACTCTTGAAGAAGGTCAAGAAGTTACATTTGAAATCGAGCAAGGCGCTCGTGGACCACAAGCTGCTAACGTTCAAAAGTAATTTTTGAATATGAAAAGAGACTCCCTTTGGGGGTCTTTTTTGCGTTTGCCCGGTTAATTAAGCCTGCATCCATTTGCAGGGCATAGGGGCTTTTTACAGGAGCAAGTACATGTGTAAAAGCTTAGTCGGCCGTTCCAGCTGTCAATGGTCACAAATTGACGGGGAGAGTAGCCTTATTCATATTCTTGAGTAAAGAATACATATATCCTGACATAGTTCATTGTCTGGGTGACCTGTAAATCTTTTTGATATAACCCAATTCAGCTTAATATACAGGGAAAGCCTGTGACCTGTTGCACTTTGTTTCTTGGACATGTAGAGTTGCAGGTAGGAGGGATTGGCAAAGTGAATCTGATTTTGGTGATGGCTGGCGGGTTTCTAGGTGCCATTTGCCGGTTTGGCATTAGTTATATTTACGAAACAAAAGCAGGGGAATTTCCAATTGGTACTTTATCCATAAATATAATCGGTTGTTTTTTACTCGGCTGGCTGTACTCTTTTGCTAGAGAGAGGAGTAAGATCAGCAGTAAATTGATCCTGTTTATTGGTACGGGCTTTACAGGCTCATTTACTACATTTTCTACATTCTCAGTGGAGACATACAATCTGTTCAGTGCAGAGAACTATTTCACTGCTGTTTTGTATATAATGCTCAGTATAGGACTGGGTCTGCTGTTTGTTTATATTGGAAACGGAATTGTTAAATGGGCTCCTTACAGAAAAGGAGGGCTAAGATGATCCTTTTAGTAGGTGCCGGTGGCGCACTTGGTGCAGCTGTGAGATTCCTTCTGGGTGCAGCTATTAAGAAAATAGGCCGGCTTGATTTTCCTGCAGGGACCTGGATTATTAATCTGACAGGTTCAGCGTTTTTGGGGTTCTTATCAGGACTTTACCTTACCGGTTCTATTACCCAAGGTATGTGGCTTTTCGCAGGGGTGGGCTTTTGTGGAGCCTATACTACGTTTTCGACGTTTGGAACGGAAACAGTAACTTTAATTGAACAGAAAAAATATATGCCTGCCATGCTTTATATTGCAGGATCAGTCATATTTGGAATCTTGTTTGCGGCTGCCGGTTACGTGGCAGCACTAAAAAGTTTCCCCGGTATCAGCGTGATTTTCAATAGTTGTTCAGTGATATACTAACAAGATTTTTTGAAGATAGAGAGCCGAGAAACATCTCATTCAAGAAAATGCTAGGTGCATTTTTTTTTGGCTGTACGAACGATAAGGGTTTCAATATTGACATTCTTAACATTCTGTTCTCAGAATTTTCATCAAGAAACCCACCCGGAAATCTGGCAGATTAATCGATAGATTAAAGAAAAAATGTACGCGCACGCGATTTTATACTACGTCTCATCTTCAAAATGCCTGATGAACAAGTAAGTCTTAATTAACCATACGAAAAAGGATGCCCATAATTAATGATTCGGGGCATCCTTTTCTTTTTCATATGCAATGACGACTACGTCTTTGTCCGCCTGAGACTTAAGCTTTGCTTCAAACAATTTTATTTCAGTGACTAAATCTTCTGGCAAATCAGCTGCGGTGTAGTGGTTTTCCTCATTCATGGGAACAACTCCTTTGTAACAGGATATCCACTCCAGAGATATATCATCCGCATATGCCCCATATTTATACTTTTGCGTGGCCATGGTCGTGAACTGAGAGCTTGTCTATTAGCGAAGAGCTATCTTTGTTTAAACCAACAACTTGAACTGTCTTTCCATGTTCTTTATATTTTGTAACCACTTTATCAATCGCAGCTACAGCCGAATCGTCCCATACATGAGAATGTGACAAGTTTAATATTATAGATTCAGGTGCTTCCCTAAAGTCGAACTTGGATACAAAACTGTCAACTGAAGCAAAGAATAATGGTCCATTGACGTGATAGTAAGCAGTCTTAGATGATTCGTCCACCTTTTTCTGGATGCTTACCTTTGATAGCTTGACCGCAAAGAAGACCATGCTCAGCAGTACACCTGCTATGACACCCTTCGACAAGTCATGTGTGTTTATTACGATAATTACAGTAACAATCATAACGATAGAATCAGATTTTGGTGCAAGATGTATCTTTGTCAGGGACGACCAATCGAATGTGCCGATCGACACCATGATCATCACGCCGACCAGTGCTGCCATTGGAATCTTTACAAGTACTCCATTGAGGGCAACGATTAATATCATGAGGAACATTCCGGCCACAAAGGTGGATAATCTCCCGCGTCCTCCAGATTTAATGTTGATGCCTGACTGGCCAATCATAGCACAGCCAGCCATTCCACCGAAGAAACCAGCGACAATATTTGCAATTCCTTGTCCACGGGCTTCCTTGTTTTTATTGCTTTCTGTGTCCGTCAAATCATCCACAATCTGGGCAGTTAACAGGGACTCTAGCAAGCCGACCATTGCCAGGGCAAGAGCATAAGGAAAGATGTTTGATAATGTTTCAAAATTTAATGGAATGTCAGGTAGCAGAAAAACGGGAAGTGACTGAGTCAATTCTCCCATATCACCTACTGTGCGCACGTTGATATCTGCAGCGATGGCAATAATTGTAATAATAATGATTGCGGCTAATGCTGATGGGACAGCTTTTGTAAATCGAGGGAGAGTATAGATGATAGCCAATGAACCGGCTACCATAACGTACATGGCCCAAGATTCCCCGATGAAGTGTGGTAGCTGCGCTGTGAAAATCAGGATAGCGAGAGAATTAACAAAACCTATCATGACTGAACGAGGTATGAATTTCATCAAGCTTCCAACCTTCAAAAGTCCGAAAAGTATTTGAATAATACCGGTAAGAATGGTTGCTGCGAGCATATACTGCACACCGTGGTCCTTAACCAGGCTGGCCATCACCAAGGCCATCGCACCGGTTGCGGCCGATATCATTCCAGGCCGGCCTCCCAAAAAGGATATTACTACTGCTATGCAAAATGATGCGTATAGACCGACCATTGGATCAACCCCCGCAATGATCGAGAACGCTATGGCTTCCGGGATCAAAGCGAGTGCAACTACTATTCCAGATAAGATATCGCCCTTTACATTCCCAAACCACTCTTGTTTTATAGCTTGTAGATTCAAAAAATCACCTCTTTTATCTAGTTTTCTATTGACTTTATGGGGCGTGAGATAGTTTTTATATCAACAATTGCAGCCTATCTATGCAAAAAGGCTTAACGTTGAAAGGCAGGGACCGAGAACAACCTTTCTATTTTAGCATAGTGCTTATAAAAATTACATATTTGGTGTATTTCTGCAGCTTTAAGCTAAAAGATATATGGTTAATTATTGTACTATTTTAGGCTGAGAAATGTCGTATGGATGTTTTATAAAACCAGTCTCATGCGAAATGCCGATTTGTGCTTTGTATAAGGACAAAAAAATAAATAAGACCTGCAGGAACTTTTATGGTGAAATTGAAAAGAAAGGAAGAAGAATGGAGGTTTGAGAAGGGGATAGGTAAATAATCATGACAGTCGGATTTATGAATGCTGGGGTAAGCCAATAAGGAATTTGGTGTGCTCCTAGGCTTATCAGCATCAAAAAAGGGAGATACTGCAGCAGTATCCCCCATAAATTAATAAAGTACCGTTAATATTAGTCCCTTTCACTTGAAGACTGATCCTTGGTATCCTCTTTATCACGCTCTTCCTTGTATTCCATGCTGATATCTTCAAGTGGAAGGTCATCGATAGGCATGACCACCTGGTCCCTTTCTTTTTGTTCTTGCCAATTTTCCCTGAATGCCTTGTCCTTTTGGTTTCTCTCCTGGAGAATTTTATCCTTATCTAAATTGGTCACATTTTTCGCCTCCCTTTCTTTTATATTCCATTCCCTGTATAGGGCAGGCAAAAACTATTTGATAATAGAAAACCATTTTGACAGGAAAGATAAGGAGTGTATTTCTGATTCGAATCCTTTACCAAAGGGTAAAAGATAGGCAATAAAAAAGGGAAGTGGATTATTGTGGGTTTTATATTTATTCTTTTATATTTTTTAATCATCGCTTTGGTTATCGAAGTATCTGTGGTTTTATTTAATACTACCGGAATGAAAACACGGGTTTCACGCTTCCAGGTCATCTCCATGCTTACTGGCACAGGTTTCACTACTGATGAGTCCAAGGTAATACTGGACCATCCAGTCCGTAGAAAGATTGCCGCCTTTCTGATTTTGTTCGGAGCTTTTTCCCTGGCAGTCATCATTTCTTCTATAAGCAATATTCTGGCGGACGATTTACGAATTACAGAATTAATAATTATTGTTGGATTATTATCGGTTATTTTTATAATATTGAAGACTCCAATTGTCAAAAAGAAATTTTCAAAGCAAATCGACGATGAAATGGAACACCATTATCAGATGTATGAACGGCCGATAAAGGACGTTTTGTTTCTAAACGATGAAGACTTAGTCACACAAGTTACCATAGATGAGGAATCCCAGTGTATCAGCAAGAAAATAGATGATTTTATTGATCGCGAAGATGATATAAGTGTTTTGTTTATCAATAGGGGAGAAATCCAGATTAGAAAAGAACTGTATACCACCACAATTAATGCAGGCGACCAAATCTATCTCTATGGAAATAAGAATGATATAGAAAGGAGGTTCTCAAAGGAAATAAGACGGTATGAGAAAAGGGAGGAAGAAAAGCTAAATAATTAAACTCACTGTTACTAAATATGGGAAGTATTTTTTAAACTCACCGGATGACTATTAGTAACTGTGATTAAACATGAAAAAAAGAAGTGATTCTGTTATAAAAACGGAGATTGGTTTATATTTAATATAAGAGATATAAAAAGGTTCATGACAGGCCGGGTTTATCTAAGGGATGGATGGGGTGTCCTGCAGGGTGCTGTTGCGTACAATGAAGCAAGAATCTGGCCAGGCCTTTTTAAATAGTTGACGATGGGAATGAACAGGCATTATGTTTTTACGGTGGTTTTGGAGGATTGTACTTTTACTGATCATTATTTTTCTGATCCCTTATTCATGGACCTTGATTTTTGCCTTTGTAACGGCAATGCTTTTGGATGGGGCTATTACATCAATTGGCCGGACTTTTAAATTAAAAAGAATATGGTCGGTGCTGATCACCTTTGTTTTATATGTCGGCGGTTTGCTTGGCTTGGCATTCATTGTAATTTCGGTGCTAACTAAGCAAATTATTAATCTGTCTGAAAAATTCCCGGGGTTGGTCAGGAATCTGTATCATACTGCAGTGCTGCCTTTCCATAGGCAATGGGAAAGGTATTCAAGGAATTTGCCGGAGGATGCGATTAACTCCATAACGGACGCCATTGAAAGAGGGATATCCTCTTTGGAGTTATTTTTTCAGAACCTTGTAAGAGGTACGGTTCAGCTTGCTACTTTGGTACCTGGTTTTTTAATCGATTTCCTGATTTACTTGATCGCCCTGTTTTTGATCAGCCTGGAGTATCCAAATATCAAAAGCAAGGTCCGCCACTTCTTGAGTGAATCAACTTACCAGAAGATATCCCTTGTCTTGGGGGATTTGAATAAGGCGGGAGTAGGATTTATAAAAGCTCAGCTGTTTTTGAGCATTATTACGTTTTCCATGGCATATACAGGGCTGTGGCTGCTTAAAGTTCCCTATACATTGCTACTGTCGCTGTTAATTGTCTTGGTTGACATTCTCCCTATTCTAGGTACAGGTTCGGTCCTGGTTCCATGGGCAATCGTGGCAATATTCCAGGGGGACCAGCAGCTGGGAATCGGTCTACTGGTTATGTTTATTGTCATTACAGTAGTCAGAAGAATTATAGAACCAAAGGTCTTTTCAGCCAATATGGGGCTTTCTCCACTTGCTGCTTTGATCAGCCTGTATTTGGGCTTTAAAATCCTTGGATTCATCGGGTTATTCTTAGGTCCTGCCCTGGTAATTGTATACGATACATTGAAAAGGGCGGGAGTCATAAAGCCTAGCATCAAAATCTGATCGTATCAACTGATGTAAAAGAGAATTGAAAAAAAGAAAGGGCGTAAAATACATTTTTCTTTAAAATGTATTTACGCCTTTTTTTATTTCTGAAATTGTTTTACTTGTTCGTCCCTGGCCATGGCAATGGGAGCAGGACCGGGAGAAAAATTGTAAAAATGGAATCTTCCCTTTTCCGCCACAAGCTCGGCAAATCTCTATTACCTTCATTCGTGCAGCCTCCTTTGTAAAAGTATTTTCTCAAAACATCGTTTTTATTCATGCAGCCAGAATATGTATGAATGACAGGCAACAGCAGGGAGGTGAATGGATTTTTCAAGCATGTTCGTTCGAAGGGAAGTTCGACGCCAAAGAAGGTATTTGGTATATCGTATGCGCCGAATAGTTTGAGGAGTTATGCATTTTCTTGTAGTTTGACGAAAAATCCCTGCCTTATGGCAGGGATCCTGTAGTTTATGAAACAATTTCAGTTTGTGTCAGCGGCATTTCTTTTATTTCGGCAAGTTCGAGTTGCTGTGGCTTTTTAAATATTTCAATATATCGTATATGGTGCTCTTCCATTTCTTTGATCTTGAAACAGTAGGAGCCCTGGAAAAGTTCATCACCCTGTTTTGCTTCATAGTTCTCTGATAGAACCCATCCTCCGATTGTATCAATGTCTTCGTCGGATATTTCAAGGCCCAGCAAATCGTTTACTTCACTGATTAGAACCTTCGCATCCAGAATATAGTGGTCAGTTTTAACCTTGCGCACCATAGGGATTTCATCCAGGTCAAACTCATCACGGATATCGCCGACGATTTCTTCTAATATATCTTCAACGGTAACCAGTCCGGAAGTTCCGCCATATTCGTCCATGAGTATAGCCATATGGATGCGCTCTTTCTGCATTTTAAGCAACAGCTCCTGAATGGGAATACTGTCGATCACCCTGATGATAGGACGGATATACCGCTCAATGGTCTGGTTCGACTTGTTATGTTTGGAGATCATCTCGGTAAATAATTCTTTAACATTGACCATTCCTATAACATGGTCTTTATCCCCATCAATCACGGGGTATCTTGTGAACTTTTCCTCGGTAACCAATGAGAATAGATCCTCTATTTTATCCTCGATGGATAAAGATACGATTTCCGTACGAGGGACCATTATTTCTTTCGCAATTCGATCATCGAACTCGAAAATTTTATTCACATATTTAAACTCAGATTGGTTAATTTCGCCACTTTTGTAGCTCTCAGATAAGATAATGCGAAGTTCTTCTTCGGTATGGGCAAGTTCGTGCTCTGAAACGGGCTTTAGCCCAAACATTCTTGTCACCAGCCTCGCTGACCCATTAAGGAGCCAAATCGCGGGATACATGATTTTATAAAACATGATCAAAGGCCGTGAAGCTAAAAGCGTGACCGTTTCCGCCTTTTGAATCGCAAGTGTTTTCGGCGCCAATTCACCTATCACTACATGAATGAAAGTGATGAGCGCAAAAGCCAACCCAAAAGACAGTATGCTTGTTGCGGCATCAGGTATATTTAGCTGGACCAGGACTGGGTGTATGATGCTATCGAGTGTCTCTTCACCAATCCAACCAAGACCCAATGCGGTTATTGTTATGCCAAGCTGACAGGCGGATAGATACTCGTCAAGGCTTGAAATAACCCTTTTTGCCGACAGCGCACCCTGATTGCCCTCCTCGATCAGCTGATCGATTCTAGAACTCCTTACCTTAACAATCGCAAACTCTGAGGCTACAAAAAATGCAGTCAAAGCAATTAAAATGGCTATTAAAACCAAGTTTGATATGTCCAAATAGTCTCCCTTACATCGCCCGATCGGCGAATAAGGAGTCCACCTCCCATGGTAATAAAATCTATTAAGTTGTTTTTTTGTACTGCCTATTATAATTGTTTATTAGTTTCTGCAATTATTAAATGAAATGGCAAATGAGCAGTCACTAAAGGAGCAGAATGCAGCAGGCAGAATGAATGCAAATGAGCAGCATCCGCTCTAGATAGTCTGGATATGCCTCTGTCTGTACAGACATCCTTTAATACCCCATCCTCTCACCCCTTTAATAATCCGTAAATAAGTTAATTATAGAAAAAGATATTCTTACAGTCAAACCATGGAAAAAGGAGTATAGTCGAGATTAATTCATATATATGATGTTTATTACCTTATATTAGCTTTTTTTAAACTGGATCGGGTATTAATTGTCTGAAAATTTAGAACTTGGAGCTGCCAGCAATTTAGAGCAAGCAGGAATACTATAACCACATATGGCCATACCCTATAAATACAGGGAGAGGACAAGGGGTGAATACCTTCTGGAGAAAATTGCGGCAATATTGGTCGGCAGCCTGCTCTTGGGAATTGGGGTTAATTTTTTTCTTGCTCCATACCGGTTAATGGATGGAGGTTTGGTTGGTCTGGGGCTGCTCATACATTATCACTTTGGTTTCCCGGTAGGGCTTAGCATGATTTGTATTAGCATTCCACTATATATTTATGCGTGGAATTATGGGAAGAGCTTATTTTTTCACAGCCTCCATGGATTGTTAATATCTTCTTTTTGTATTGATTTATTTTCTGAATTTAAGGTTTATTGGGAGCTTCCTATCTACATAAGTGCAATAATCGGTGGAATATTAATAGGATTAGGCGTAGGATTGATGCTTCGGTATGAGACCAGTACAGGCGGAACGGATATGCTTGCACAAATTCTCGCTGAAAGAACAGCGATCAATGTAGGTGTCCTCATATTCATCATTGATGGCTGTATAATCATATCGGGATTGAAAATTGTAGGGCTAAATATATTTCTTTACTCCTGCCTTACCATTCTTACTGTAGGGATTTTCACTTCTATTACAGTTATGAAAAACGGTAATGTTTAATACATTTCTACTCTATTATCAATAGTTTGAAATTGGTTTTGCCCTGCTGCACTACAAAAAAAATTTAAGAAAATGGTTTTAATTAGATAAAAAGAGGGAAATTATCAGGTAACACATACGATTACAGGGGTGAGCTAATTGAGAAATGAGCTTATTGCAAAGTTTAGAGACAAAGGCATCATAATTGAAAAAACAAAGTCAAGGCATGAAGTGTTTTCCAGTGTCTATGAAACGGACCCGTCTTTACTCGCCTTTGAAGCCCCGGCATTTACTGAACATTTTTCGAAATTTAATAGCGACAATCAAAAGTGATTGATAATCCAATATACATAAGCATGCTGGCACCCAGCATGTTTTTTATTTTTTGTCCAGGGGGACAATCCTCGCATAATAAGATGGAGCTCTCAATAAGATAGAGGTGTATTGAACCTTTATTTGGAAGGACATTTTAAATGTAGATAGGAGTTGTCCCATGTCTGAATTTTTTGTGATGGTTTTGGAGTCCCTTGCGGAAATGGGGTATTTAGGAATCGCTCTTGGTTTAATGATTGAAATCATTCCGAGTGAGCTGGTGCTGGGTTATGGAGGATATCTTGTGAGTATCGGCAAAATCCAATTTGCCGGAGCACTTGCAGCGGGCGTTGCCGGGGGAACGATGGCCCAGCTTTTCCTATACTGGGCTGGATACTTCGGCGGACGGCCTTTTCTGTTGAAATATGGGAAATACATTTTGATAAAAGAGAAGCATCTGGATATCGCCAGTCAGTGGTTTGAGGAATATGGGGCAGGGGTAATCTTTTCAGCACGGTTTGTACCGGTTGTGAGGCATGCTATTTCGATACCCGCAGGCATGGCGAAGATGCCTGTCCTAAAATTTACATCTTATACAATAGCAGCCATCATTCCATGGACTATTTTCTTTTTAATGTTAGGAAAGGTTCTTGGAGAGGGGTGGATGGATATAAAGCAGCGTATGTCTCCGTATATCCCTCACTTTGTTATTGCTGCCGGATTTGTTCTTATTATGTATTTTGTTTGGAAAATAAAGAAGGCCCCTCCAATTGTAACAGTAAAAAAGTGGTCAGGAAAATGATGGAACAAAATAGGATCAATGAAGATATATTGGTCCATTGTTCCAGGAAAAGACAGCATACTCCAGGGCGGTCAATGATATGTGCAGCAATCAGCATATCCCAGCATGAATCCGGGATTTGATAGATCGCATTATTGACAAAGGCCTAATGCAAATAAGTGCAGAAGGGGTTAAAAAATGCATAAGAAAGCGTTTTCAATATTTTTTTTCTGAAAATATTTAATCCCCTTCACAGCAAGGCATGAATATGGAAAATGTCGTTATGTCATCCGTTGATTTACAGCTCAAGGTGCCTCCGTGTTTTTCGATAATTTCCTTACATACGAATAGACCAAGTCCAGTCCCGCGTTTCTTGGTGGTAATAAAAGGCTCGAAAATCGTCGGTATTATATCATTGGGTATCTTCGGACCATTGTTGGCTAAGCTTAAGGTCATATATCCTGAAGGCTTTTCGGCGGCGTTGATGTATATCGCCGGTGCAGGGACACTGGAAATTACATCTGTCGCATTAAGCACTATGTTAAGCAAAACCTGGCGAAATTCCTCCTTTGAGCCTTTTATATATATATCTTCCGGTATATTGCAAGTTATAGCGGCATTCACTTCGAGAATAGTAGGATATAAAAAATCAATTACTTCATTAACCAGCTCTCGAATAGAAAAAGTTTTTCGTTCATTTTCGCTGTTTTCTTTTTTTGATAGGCTTAGAAACTGTGTCACCCTGTAATTTAATTGCTCCAATTCCTTTGAAATTATATCCAAATATTTAATCTCTTTATTTTCTGATTGCAAAAGCTGGATAAAACCCATTATGGAAGTCAGTGGATTCCTGAACTCATGAACAAAGCTTGATGTCATTTGGCCAAGCAGAGTTAATCGATCTTTATGTGTTTGATTTAATAGATAATATTTTTTCTGCAGCGTTTCTGTGTTCATCGTTGAAAAATGAGATACTGCATGGAGAATATAACTGTCAAAGCATTCATTAAGGATTTTAAGTATACCTTCTTGCTGGAAAAAATTTATTTCAGCAGAAATAAGACGGGATAATATGATCGTTCTCCCAGCACTGATATCATAAATAAAATTATTAAAATCCGAACCAGCCTTATAGCTGCTTTCTGCTGCACTGCGGGCCAGAGCTTTGATTGAATCTATGTTTGAACGGCCCGAATGATATAAGGAGTTAATGATGATTTCGTAAAGAGCTTCACTATTTTGCCGGAAATTTATGTCCTGCCCTTCCTTTTCAAAAATTGAATGTTTAGAGTACCATTCAGTTAATATATGATCCTTTTCCTCCTGCAGGTATTGAACAATTTCTTCTATTGTGTATTCCATATAATCCTCCATAGACAGAAAATAGTCAAAACTATAATGAAAATATGTAGATTATTTAGAAGTCAGCCGATAAATACAGTTCAAAACGTTTGTAAACAATATAGTATTTTTTGAGATAGAAATTCGCGATGTTTTTTACTGCAATCCCTATATGTTTTTGGAAGAATGGTATGGTATTTTCTATTGGAAAACGGGATATCCGTTCATTGAACTACATTGATATGGTAATAAATAACATCATTCTGTAATTCTTTCGATGCATTGTAGTTAAAATCCTCCATTAAAATCAGAAAAAGTGTAAAAAAGACCGGGAAAAAAGTGGGAAAAAGGAAAAGCGGCTGTCCATGAACAGCCGCCGTCCTGAAATCTCGTGCTAATTTCCTATCAGGATATAGGATACAAGTTAGATCTTTGTATCAGCAAAAGGTTCGATATGAATGATTGCATAGGTGACTCTGTGAATCCTTCGCAGTTTATCCTCAACTTCCTCAGTAATCCTATGGCTTTCCACCACATTTAAAAGAGGTTCTACAAATATCGTTGCTTCAAGAAGAATTTCATTGCCATGCATTCTGCCTCTTACATTCGAGGTTTCTTTTACTCCTGGAACTGAATCTATTGTTTGATGTATATCCCTTAGTGTCGGCTCATCGAACCCATCTATCAGTGTATGTGAGGCTTCACGGAAAATTTCCCAGGCTGTTTTGCAGATAATGACACCGACAATGACAGCTGCTGCAGAATCAAGCCATCCTACGCCAAATCTACTGCCAACGATCCCTATAAACGCCCCTGCACTTACAAGGGCATCTGCCTTATTATCCTGTGCCACTGCATTGATTGATGCGCTGTTCGTTTTTTTACTCAAATTTACATTATAGCGGTATATGGCATACATGAAAATGGCAGAGAATAAAGCGGTATATGCAGCAGCCATGTCCGGTTTTCCCTGTGAATGGTTAAAGATGGCCTGGAATCCATTATATATTACCTGGATTCCTACAGTTATCATGATAAGCGCCGCCACAAGGGATGCGATCGTTTCAGCCCTTTGATGACCATAAGCATGATTTTCATCGGGAGGACGCCTGGATATTCTTAATCCTATTAGTACTGCCAGGGAAGCGATAATATCAGTAGTATTATTTAATCCGTCAGCCCATAACGCTCTGGAATCGCCAATATGTCCGACTGTTAATTTTAGGGCTGAGAGAAAAATATATGCAGCAATGCTTATATAGGCTCCTTTTTCAGCAGACGCCTGTTTGGTATCATGATTCATTCCGTTACCTCCATGCTGTATTTGAATAAAAGCGGGAACAGGGGACACTTTTGCTTTGCTTTTCATCTGGATCAAAAGCCGGAAATAAGTCTTGAACTTATAACAAACTAGTAGTATATTTTTACCGAGGATAAAAAAATAATACGTCCACAAGGGGAGCCAAAAAAGGCTGAGAGTGAGCGAGTGAGTTCTGACCCTAAGAACCTGTTAGTTAATGCTAGCGTAGGGATGTGGTTTTGGATCAAGCAATACTGGGACTGTCCATTACCGCCCTGGTATTGCTTTTTTTGTTGATAAAAGCTATGCCGGGAGTGCTCCAGAATGCTTCTCTTGAATGGAGAAGGAGGAAATCATGAAAAATAAAACTTTATTTATGGTAGAAGTTGCGGTTTTTGCAGCGCTGGCGTTGCTGCTCGATTGGGTATCAGGAGTCGTTTTTTCAAGGATTTGGCCGCAAGGGGGGTCCGTTTCCATTGCAATGGTTCCCGTATTCCTGATGGCTTATCGCTGGGGTTTGAAAGGGGGCCTGTTGACGGGATTTCTTTTGGGAATGCTCCAAATGGTCCTTACTTACGCTCAGGTTGTCCATCCAGCCCAGGGTTTTCTTGAATACTTCCTTGCATTTACACTCGTAGGAGCGGCAGGCTTGTTTACGAACTCTGTGAATGGCAACCTTGAAGTTGGAAAAAGAACAAAAGCGTACACCTATGCTGTTCTTGGCATTTTCATCGGAAGTTTTCTGCGTTTCTTATGCCATTTTGCCGCGGGAATAATCTTCTGGGGTTCTTATGCTCCAGAGGGACAGCCTGTAGCACTCTATTCGTTAATCTACAACGGCACTTATATGCTTGCGAGCTTCATACTTTCGGCAATAGTAGTCGTTATGTTATATTCTGCTGCAGCAAAAGTTCTACTAAGAAAATCATATCAGTCATAAGCATTATAACCGGTTCCTTGTGGGCCGGTTTTTTGATTTGTATCCAAAATCCGCCGCCTTGAATCCCTGGTCATTTTCAGTGTAAAATTACACTAAAAATGACAGAGGCGGAACATGGATAAACAGACTGTTATAAGCATTATCACGGATAAAATAAAATTGGTAAGAGTAGAAATGGACTATACCCAAGACAAAATGGCGGAAGTTCTCGGGGTTTCTAAGAAAACACTGGTACAAATTGAAAAGGGCCGGTCAACTGCCGGATGGACGGTGATAGTAGCTGTATGTGCCCTTTTTCGGGAGAGTGAGGTCCTGCAGTCGGCATTGGGAGGAGACCCGCTTGAAGTAGCCGAGACGATTGCAAGAGACGGGCTAAACTACCGGAAGGAGAAAACCCTTGGCGGAAAGGTCTGGTGGAAAGTGATTGCGCGGGATCAGAGCTATATCCTGCAGCAAAATATGATTAGCCATCATTTTCGGATACTTGATGAGGACAACTACCGTATATACAGTACCTTCGAAGAAAATGAGGCTAAAGCCAGATTTGAGGAATTGATTGAGGACGAAAAACGATAAGGGTCGTTGAAGCCTTTGGCGATTGGAATAATTTACAATCCCAGAATTGAAAAAATCCGTTTTATTTCATACATATTGTGGAAGGATTGTAAGAGGAACATATTGCACCTGCTTGTTTTTCATAAATTATTCGTCTCATCAAAGGTCAGAGAAAAAAGGAGAGAAGAGTGTTATGGCTGAAAAGGAACATGTAGTCCAAAAGGATGGACACATAAATACTGATAATGTAGACAAGGCATTAGATAAGATTCCTTCACAAGAGATGGATGATATTTTAAGAAGCTTTGAAGAATTTAGGACTTATCTTGAAAAAAGACTGGATTTGGCCAAAAATATTGGATTAAACAATGAACAGCTCGCAAAGATTGGGGAAAAGGTAGCGGACTATTTAGCCGAAAAAGTGGAGCCGAGGAATCGCGAAGAAAAGCTTCTCCAGGAGTTATGGATATCAGGAAATGAAGGCGAAAGGCATATGCTTGCCCACTTGCTGGTCAAACTGGTAGATAAATCACAGTAAAAATGGCTGCAGACTCTTCTGCAGCCGCTTTTATGAGGTTTATTCGTCATTACTTTGCGATCAGTACAGGGCAATGTGCTTCTTTGGCAACCGTACTGCTTGTACTTCCGAGAAACAACTTCTTCAAGCCGCTTTTTCCGCTGTTGCCGATAATGATTAAATCGGCTCCTTCATGTGCCGCATATTCCGGAATGCATGTGGCTGGATTTCCCTCAAGTATTATAAATCTGCCCTCTACCTGATTGTCACGCAAAATGGCAAGTGCCGTTCTTTCTGCCAGGCTGCTGCTGTTTTTGACAACCGTATGCGTTTCTTGGTTTAGAACAGCATTTGATTGTTCGGAAGCCAATAGGGAGGGAATCTGGGTTGGATCGAGTAACATTGCGTCATTTGTAATTCCAAAACCACTGGCATTCCCGACCGTTTTCTGTTCTACTTTCTCGTTGGAGACATGGACGATTGTCAAGGATGCATCTGGCACTGTTTTTTTTACCTTTACCCCCCATTCAATCGCCTTTTTTCCACCCTCACTTCCATCAAAAGCAACCAAAATATACTTAAAATGAGCTAACATGTATAGCGCTCCCCTCCTGAAAATGAAAAAATTCTCCACTGTTTACAGTTTGCTGCTGTCTATCAAATTCTTATGCTTCATAATTTTTTACCCGTTGGCGCCTAGTCCTAGTCATGCAGAAAGAGAATTTCCATACAAGTGAAGTACATTTCTACGCACCATGTGCCATATCAGTTAGACTGCAGCTGATTTGCGGCAAAAACACAGCTATAATATATAGTCTCGCGATAGAATTAGGAATTTTGACTTATTTTTACGACAGAATTTTACAAATGAGTCCATAGTCTACTGTGCTTAAAGGCAAATTCCGCTATTCTATTAATAAGTGAATGGAAAAATGAGGTGATAGACATGCATCAAAACGACGCAAAGATACACCCTACCATCAAACGATGTCTAAAGCATTTAAATATTTTGGGTGCTGATGACAAGACGAAGCAAATCGTTTATATGTATATGGAAACACTGGCAAAAGAAATTACAGATGATGACAATGGCAAAGAAGGTATTCCCGAAAGCTGACTCTGTTTAGTTGAAATATTTGTTAAAGAACAACCTATCAGGTTGTTTTTTATTTTTCTTCAATGCAATTCTTCCACGTTCTACAAAATACTCTTTTATTCTCTTAATCCAAGCGATTTTTACTTTGTCGTATAAAGCCAATCAGGTGTGAAAAATGCGTAATTGGGTATATATAGGTAAAAATCCGGCCACATCATGCACTTTTTTTGTTTTTAACAGATATAAAAGGGTTTAGATATGAGAATAGGGGGTTCATATGAAAGGGGTTAACAGATTCTTTCTTAAAGGTGTAAGCCGTTTGAAGCCTGCTTGGATCATTCAAACAGGTGTAATTCTCTTTTCAATGGTTTCCTTGATTGCTGTTGGTTTTTTGTATTTCTTTAAGCCGGATACCAATATAAGCAATCTGGATGACCAGCTTAAAAAGTCCACCGAGATTTATGACATGGATGGCAAGCTTGCCAGTAAGATTACCGCAAATAAAATGGAGGGGATACCTATCGAGGAGGTACCCGACTATGTAAAAGAGGCTGCGGTAGCCGTTGAAGACCAAAGATTCTATAAACATAACGGTGTGGATTATAAATCGATCATGCGTGCCTTTTATCAAAATGTCAAGGCTGGCGGCATCGAAGAAGGCGGCAGCACCATTACGCAGCAGCTAATAAAGATTTCGCTTCTCGAGCCGGACAGGACGTACAAACGAAAATTGGAAGAATTTTTTCTTGCAAGGGAGATAGAGAAAAAATATTCCAAAGATGAAATCTTGGAAATGTATCTTAACAAGATTTACTTTGGCCATGGGGCTTGGGGAATTAAAAATGCAGCAAGAATCTATTTCGATAAAGAAGTAAAGGAGCTTACAATCGCAGAGTCAGCGATGCTGGCTGGCATAATTAACGTACCAACTGCCCTGGATCCATACAATAACCCGGAAGATTCACTTAAGAGAAGAAATCTAGTACTGAAGAGGATGAAGGATCAAAAATTAATCACCGAAAATCAATATACTGAGGCAGTTGAAGAAAGGGTTACGTTAAACAAGGGGAAAAATAAAGGAGACCCATTAAAAGGAAAGTATCCATACTATGTGGACCATGTCCTGACAGAAGCTTCTAAGGTCTATAACCTCGACCTTGATGAGCTATTGACTGGCGGTTACAAAATTTATACCAGCCTGGATCGGGATATGCAGAAGGCAATGGAGGATGTATATAAGGATGATTCCAACTTTCCAAAAGGAACGAGTGACAAAATGGTTCAAAGCGGGGCAGTTCTGGTTGACCCTAAGACCGGCGGAATAAGGGCCTTGGTTGGAGGCAGAGGGGAACATCAGTTTATGGCTTATAATCGTGCCACCCAATTAAAAAGAAGTCCTGGTTCTACGATGAAGCCTTTGGCCGTTTACACACCGGCTCTGGAAGAAGGCTACAAGATTACAGACGAGCTGAAGGATGAAAAAATGGCCTTTGGGGGTTATGAGCCATCTAATATAAATGATGAATATCAGGGAGAAGTACCCATGTATGAAGCCGCTATTAAATCGCTGAATGTTCCCACAGTATGGCTTCTTAATGAGGTTGGGCTTTCTAAGAGTCTTGATACTTTAGAAAAATTCGGAATACCGACTGTAAAAGAGGACAGGAATTTATCCATTGCTCTTGGCGGCATGCAGGAGGGAGTCTCTCCTTTACAGATGGCGGGTGCATATTCAGCCTTTGCCAATAAAGGGAGACGGATGGAATCTCATGCCATTACCAAAATAGTCGATGCTAATGGCAAAGAAGTATCTGAATGGAAAGAAAAAGAGACTAAAGTCATATCAAATAAAATAACAGAACAAATGAATTCCATGCTTCTGGGTGTTGTAAAATATGGTACAGGAAAGAACGCAGCTGTCGAGGGTTGGGAAGTTGCTGGAAAGACAGGCTCCACCCAGCTGCCTATCGAGGGAATGGAAAGCGGCGTTAAGGACCAATGGTTTGTCGGGTACACACCCACACTGGTCGGGGCCGTTTGGGCAGGCTATGACAACACCGACAAAAAGAATTACTTGACAACACACAGCAGTGAGGGCGCAGCCTTAATCTTTAAGGCCATTATGGAAAAGGCGTTAAAAGACCAGAATCCAGAATCCTTTGCTGTGGAAGATATCGGCCCATTAATTGAACAGCACAAACGGACAGAAAAATGGGAACAAAGAATCGAATATTGGAAAGGCCAGCAAGAAAAGCTTAAGAAGAACATTGATAAATGGAGCAATGGGATATTGGAAGGAAATACAAATCAAAAGGAAAGTGATGATAACCAGCCTGCTGCAGAGGAGAATCAGCCGGCCGTAAATAGTCCTTCTGCAGGCAGCCAGGAGGAAAATGAGGGCTCCGTAGATACTGGGCAGGAAGCGGATGGCAAGCAGGATCAGCCGGAAGATACAAAAGAGCAGGCCAAACCTAAGCCAGAAACAGATCCAAAACCCGAACCTGAGGAAAAACCAACGGATGATAATGCGGAGGAAAACCCGAAAGACGAACAAAATGATGGTACAAAAGACCAGCCGCAGGACGATCCAAATGATGAACAAAACGAGCCGGATGAGCCCAGCCAGCCAAACAACCCACAGACTGGGGATGATGGCGAAGGAGACGGGGAGAGCGGCTCCGGTACCGATAATCCTGATCAACCAGATGACGGAGATGAAGGATGATTCAAACTAAAAGGAACGGTTTTCCGTTCCTTTTTTAAATGGAATAAATGATCGCTTTTAGCGCAAATTATCATCTGCACAGCATAAAAAAGCTGATTCTCCGAGAACCAGCTTCTTTCATACATACATTATATCTCTACTGTGTCAGACGGGTTTGCATACAGTTTATACCCTGTTATCTGACGCCTTTCTTTTTCCTTGCAGCATTCCTTCACCTTTTCTAACAAGGATTGTACGTTTGTTCCTTTAATGACAACTTTTAACTCTGTGTTTTCATCAACTGTAAGCATGAAGGATACTAATTTTGATAATTTTGTACCATCGACAACCTTATATTTATTTAGGAAAAAGATGTTTCCATCATACTTTTTAGTTTCCTGATATAAGGACATGATTTGTCTTATAGGTAATTTTTTCTTTATTGTGATATCTGATGAAGTTATCTCATACATCGTTTTTGTTCCCCTTTATATTAAGTGAAATATTTATAAAATCACGATTTTACTGTGTTGGTTATGTGTTTTATTTACCCTGGAATAGCGGAATCAAACCCGTCTTAAACAGTTGGAAATATTATTCATGAATAATAAGTTGGTACCAAGTCCAGATAAAAGGAGAAAACATGATGATAAAGATCATAATGAATGGAGAGGTCTACGCTCCGGAACCGCTTGGAAAAAAAGACATAGTAATAACTGGAACCTCAATCGGCTATATGGATGACAAAATCTCTCTTCCTGCCTCATTTGTTCCTATCGAAGTCATTGATGCTGAGGGCATGATTGTGGTACCCGGATTCATTGATTCACATGTGCATATAATTGGCGGAGGCGGAGAAGGGGGCTATAAAACAAGGACTCCAGAGATTCAGCTTACAGATGCAACTCTCGCCGGAATAACAACACTGGTTGGCGTAATCGGTACAGATGGCACGACAAGGACCATGCCCAGCCTGATTGCCAAGGCAAGAGCTTTGGAGGAAGAGGGGATAACCTGTTATGCCCATACAGGATCCTACCAGGTACCAGTCAAAACACTGACAGGAAAGATTGAAGATGACTTGATACTTGTGGACAGGATTTTAGGAGCAGGGGAAATTGCTATAGCAGATCACCGTTCTTCACAGCCGACTGTACGGGAGATTGCAAAAATTGCATCTGCAGCGCGAATTGGCGGCTTGTTATCGGGCAAGGCCGGTATTGTAAATATTCATGTTGGTGACAGCCTAGATCACCTTCAGGTCATTGAGGATGTTATTGGCACCACTGAAATTCCCATAAGCCAATTTTATCCTACACATATAAACCGGAATCACCACCTTTTTGAAGCAGGAATCAATTATGCGAAGAGGGGTGGTTATATCGACTTCACAACAAGCACCATCCAGAAATTTTTGGATGATGGAGAGGTTAAATCAGCCCAAGCCCTAAAGAAAGCTCTGGAAGCCGGGGCGGATATAAATAGAATTACCTTTACATCAGATGGGCAGGCAAGTCTTCCGGACTTTGATGAAAGCGGACATTTACGGGGGCTAAAGATAGGCAAATGCAGTTCTCTCTTTGAAGCATTCTGCGAAGCAATACTAATAGAAAACGTACCGATTCAAACTGCTTTGAAGGTGATTACTGAAAATCCAGCCAAAATTTTAAAGCTATCACAGAAAGGAGTATTAAAACAAGGGGCAGATGCAGACATTGTAATGTTACATAAAGATACATTGGCCTTGAATACGGTAATAGCGAAAGGGCAGACCATGGTACAGAATGGGAAAGCAGTCGTAAAGGGAACATTTGAACAATAGGCTGTATTGTGATGTACCGTTCTAAATTTAATCTGCAAACGAGGCAGAAGGTTCCGTTTATGTGATATAGGCAGGAACCTCACTAAAAGAGGTGGCGAACAATCCTGCATCAGGGCGATGAAGGACGCCATTAAGAAGCTGGGGTGGCCAACATCCATCTTCAGGGTGGTGATGGACGCAATTCATAAGATAAGGCGGAAAACAGTCCTTCACCAGAAGATTAAGGACAATATTCAGAAAATGGAGGGGACATAGTCCTTCATAAGTTCCAGAAATAAAGGATGCAAAATATCATATCTCGGAAGTAAGGAGATAGCAGCCTGAGGCTCGGCTGCGTCTTGAAAAGGTATCCCGCCTCCGTCTTGAGATGTAGAGAAAAACCGGCAAGAGAAGCTTACTGAGCCTCATTCCTCTAAAGTAAAATTAATTAAAACAAGGGGAATTGAGGAAGCAAAAAATGAAAAAAATATTTTCGGTATTCAACAACTCCAATTATACTAAGCTTTTTTATGCCAACTTTACATCACAGATGGGCAGCACGATTGGTTTGACAGCCTTCATGTTTTATCTGCTCGACAGATTTTCCACGGAACCCTATTATGCAACAATCACAGAGCTGATGTTTTCCCTGCCCACTCTGGCGGTATTCTTTCTTGTCGGTGTTTTTGCAGACCGGTTTGACAGGCAGCAAATTGCCCAAAGCTGTGACTGGATGTGTACCGTCCTATCATTAGCATTCCTGGGAGCTTTATATATCGACTGGTTGCCGTTGATATTTGTATTGCTATTTTTAAGAAGCGCCATCAAAAATTTCTTTGGTCCTGCAGAGTCTGCTTTAGTGCAGGGGATTCTTGCGAATGATGACTACACAGCTGCAGCTGGATTGAATCAGATGGTAGGAAGTCTCTTCATGCTTTTTGGAAACGGATTGGGAGTTTTCTGCTACTGGACGATTGGCATTGAGGGTGCTATTGCCATTGACGCTGCAAGCTTTCTCATTAGTGGACTGCTCATACGTTCATGCAAGATTTCAGAGGCGGTCAGAATGCCAAATGGGCGACATTCCATCAGGGGATTGAATCTTAGCAATGTCTGGTCTGATTTTATGATAGGGATGAAATATATCCTCAAGCATAGGCTGCTGTTATCATTAATAGCCGGATTTATACTGTTTGGCATTGTGAATGGCGGTTTTTCTGTCATGCAAGTATTTATTCTGAAATATAAATTGGCACCGAAGAATTATGAAGAATACTCGGTGGTGATTGGTGTTGTATTCGGTCTGGGTGTATTGGCAGGAAGCCTGGCAGCATCGATATTGGCTAAGTCTATGAAACTATATCAGATGCTAATATTAGGGCTTCTGCTTGCCGGGACTGCGACAGCAGCGAGTGCCATTGTCGACTCCTTCTCTCTATATCTTGCAGTTTCATGTGTTGTTTCTCTTTCCTTACCTATGATCAATATTGCAATAGGAGGATGGCTTCCCCATATCGTTGACCCAGGGATGATGGGGAGGGTGCAGGGATGGATCAGTCCGCTGATGATGCTGGCCCAATCCATAACTCTACTTTTAATAGCAGTCCTGTATCCTGTATACATAAAGGTAGAGGTTCTATATTATCTAGTAGGAGGCTGTCTCGTGCTTGTTGGGGTGTATTATTTGTATATCCTGCCTCGATTGGACGAATCTGAGGAAAGAACGCGGTCTTCTTTAAGAGGAGAGGCAATGTTATAAAAGACATGTAAAGCTTCTACCATTCCTTATGGGCCCTAGTGTGGGCCTTCTTTTTTGTTTGCCTTTCTCCGCACATACTCTTGTTCCAAGCCTAAATCCCTGTTTAAAAGGAGTTCCATCTTCTCGAAATAATTGCTTGGTACAGGCAAATCGTCTTTCGACCACTGGGCAGAATAAATAAAATAATAGTTGCGTACGCGACGAAATATGACCGGTGAATTTGGCCATAGGTCAAACCAGGCTCTAATATGATTGCGTCTCCAATACGACCATTTTAACAGCTTCATTTGGATACCCCCGTTCAGGTATCCTTTTTTTACCCTTGAAAATATAAGCTAATCCATCCTTGTCAGCATATGTAACAATCAAAAAAGCTCGGCATGTGTTCATGCAGAGCTTTAATGTTAACTCGTTTTTTTCAGTCACCGTCAAATAGATTGAAAATTCCCCGCAGGGCGCTGCCTTCATCCTTGGCACCGCCGGCAGCAGGCATAGCTGCAAATACTCTGCTGGCTAGACGGCTGAAAGGAAGAGATTGTACCCAGACAGTTCCTGGCCCGCGTAGTGTGGCGAAAAATAAACCTTCACCGCCGAATAAAGCTGTTTTTACACCCTTCACCATTTCTATGTTATAGTCTATACCGCTTGTCATTGCAACAAGGCAGCCTGTGTCAACACGCAGTATTTCACCAGGGGCAAGCTCTTTCTTATGAATGGTACCTCCTGCATGCACAAATGCCATTCCGTCGCCTTCCAGCTTCTGCATGATAAATCCTTCACCGCCAAAGAACCCGGCACCGATCTTGCGCTGGAATTCGATTCCTACTGTTACGCCCTTTGCCGCAGCCAGAAAGGCATCCTTTTGGCAGATGATCCTGCCTCCCAGCTCGCTTAAATCCATCGGAACGATTTTGCCCGGGTATGGAGAAGCGAATGAAACGTGCTTTTTTCCCTGACCCTGGTTAGTGAATGTTGTCATGAATAAGCTTTCACCTGTAAGCATGCGTTTGCCTGCACTGAAAAGCTTGCCCATTAGCCCATTACTTTGTGAACCATCGCCAAAAATAGTTTCCATATGTATGCTATCTTCCATCATCATGAGACTGCCAGCCTCGGCTACTACTGTTTCATTTGGGTCGAGCTCAACTTCGACAAACTGCATATCATCGCCGTAAATTTTGTAATCAATTTCATGATTGTTCATCTTTGCACCTCCATTTTTTTGTCTACCGATTCAATTGTAAAAGATTGCATGTTTTTCTGCTATTATTTTCTGCATTGAGGGTTGCTATACTCACACTTGAATTTGCAACTTTGATGTGAGTCGGATAAAATTATTGAAGGAAAAATACAAACAAAAGGGGCTTTTCATATGATTCATCGTACAGTACTCGTTAAATTTGCGGAAACTACAACGACAGAACAGCTAGAGGAAGTCGTTTCCCGATTTAAAGCATTAAAAAATCACCTGACAGGGATTGTCGATTTGCAGGCAGGGTTAAATTTTGCAGAGAGAAGCAAGGAATACCAGGTAGTTTTAATGGTAAGATTTGAAGACAAAGCAGCCCTGGATGCATATGTTTCAAATGAGGAACACCAAGCTGTGGCAGCATTCATTAAAGAGGTCGGCAGAGTGGATAGCATCGGAGTAGATATTGAGATTTAATCATTCAAGAGATTCAAACCCTGATTAGAGGTGTTTGCCTAAATGGATGGACTCTTGATAATCGCTCCTAAATATGTGAGCTTTTATCGTCATGAGTTTTACTTGTCTTGGAGAAGCCTTCCGTGTTTTTGGGAATGCTTCTTTTTTATTTATGAAAATTGTCAATCTGTTTAGTTAGTCAGGCCATAGTGTGTAACATAACATCTGAATTGTTCTTAATTGAAAATGGAGTCTGGTTCAGATAACTCGCTATACATTGAAAAAAGTCGCTAACCATCTAAAGTTCAGTTTAATAAAGTTTTATATATTAAAAAATAGGGAAACCTCCATGGTAATAAGAAAAATTAATGCGCATACAAAAAAGAAGAAAAATCATAAGGGTGTGAAGTCGTTGCCTTATATTCTTTCAGCATCCCACATTAAGCTTCCCCACCAAATTCCTCAAGAAGAAGCCGTGGATTTTGCAAGAGAAATGTTCGGATCTTCCTTTAAGAATATCGAAAGGCTTTTGCGTGCCTTCAAAAACGGCCAGGTAAAAACACGCTATTTCTCAAAGGATATTGAATGGTTTAAGACGGAACACAGCTTTGCTGAAAAAAATGACACTTATATTGAACAGGCTGTACATTACGGCTGCCAGGCGGTTATTGATTGTTTAAACAATCGCGATTTTTTAAAGCGGAAGATGGATCCTGAGGAGATTGATGCATTTATATTCATTTCAAGCACAGGTTTGGCTACGCCTACGATTGACGCAAGAATAATGAACCTGCTGCCTTTTCGTGAAAACACGAAGAGAATACCCATCTGGGGGCTTGGCTGTGCTGGCGGAGCTGCCGGAATATCAAGGGCATATGAATATTGCAAAGCGTTTCCCAATGCAAGGGTTCTTGTACTATGTGTCGAGCTTTGCAGTTTGACATTCCAGAAGGGTGATGTGTCAAAAAGCAATTTAATAGGAACCTCCCTGTTTTCAGACGGAATCGGCTGTGCGCTGGTATGCGGAGATGAAGTTCAAAGACAGCTGCTGTCTAATCGGGATTCTGTGCCAAATGTGACGTCTACCAGATCAACTCTAATGCGCGATTCTTTGGACGTAATGGGCTGGGATATTAAGGATGAAGGTCTGCACGTAGTGTTTTCAAAAGATATACCTCTCATCATACAGCAGTGGCTAAAACCGAATGTGGAGGCATTCTTAATGGAAAATGGCCTAACATTAACAGATGTAGAACACTTTATCGCACACCCGGGAGGAAAGAAAGTCATTCAGGCATATGAAGAGGCACTCGGGTTTGACGAGCACAAGACAGAAATTTCTATGCAAGTGCTTCAGGAATATGGAAATATGTCATCAGCTACCATTTTATATGTTCTCGAGCAGTTTATGCTGAACCGGGCGCACCAGGGTGATGTTGGACTGGCAGCCGCACTGGGTCCGGGATTTTCATCGGAACTGGTTTTAATGAGGTGGGAATAGTGTTCTTTTGGATATTTATTTCGGTTATTGCCATACAGCGCCTTATTGAATTAAAGATAGCCAAGAAAAACGAAAACTGGATGAAGGCACAGGGAGCTGTGGAATTTGGTCAATCTCATTATCCTTGGATGGTTTTAATGCATATCGGCTTCTTCGGTATATTAATCTTGGAAACAGTGTTGAAAGGCTTTGCGGCTGCTTCTTTTTGGCCAGTTTGGATGGCTGTTTTTATCCTTGCCCAGACAGTCAGGATATGGGTGATTATGTCTCTCGGAAAGTATTGGAATACAAAAATCATTGTCCTGCCAGAGTCAGAAATAACTGTAAAAGGGCCATATAAATTCTTGAAACATCCGAATTATCTTGTGGTTGCCGTGGAAATTATCGTAATTTCTCTGATATTTAACGCATATTTTACCGGTGTTCTGTTTACTTTATTAAACCTTTGGATGATGGCTGTCCGTATTCCTGAGGAAGAAAATGCACTGGGGAGCCTTACCAGCTATGACTCAATATTTGCCCGGAAACACATAAAAAGCGAAAAATGATATGAAACAGGATTATTCAGCAGTTTTCTGTGTACACAGAAAACTGTTTTTTTCATTTCTTTATATTTTGGATTATATTTCTTTTTTTCTATTGACTCTCACGTTGCGTGATACTTTAAAGTAAATGTTGAAGGGAGGAAAGTCCGATGAAAGTAAAGGAAGTAGCGGATTTAGTCGGCATCAGTGTACGCACGCTGCATCATTATGATGAAATTGGATTATTAGTTCCCGATGAAGTAACTGAGTCAGGATATCGGATATACTCTGACAAAAACCTGGAGATTCTGCAGCAAATTTTGTTTTTTAAAGAGCTTGGCTTCCCATTAAAGAATATCAAAGAAATCATCAGCAGTCCTTCCTTTGACAGGCGAGAAGCATTGGAGCTGCATCGAAAAATGCTGCTAGAAAGGCGAAAACGCTTGGACCAAATCATTGCCACGGTCGAGAAGACAATATTGTATGTGAAAGGAGAAATTGAAATGTCCAATAATGAAAAATTTATAGGGTTTGATTTTACCCATAATCCATATGAGCAGGAAGCACGTGAACGCTGGGGAGACAAAGCAGTCGATGAAGCAAATGCCAAAGTTGGAAAGATGTCAGGGACGGAGCAAGAAACGATGAAAAATGAAATGGATGCAATTTATACGAAGCTTGCAGCGCTTAGGTTCGGCTCCCCTTCATCTACGGACGCACAGGCAGCCATCCAGGAATGGTATAATCTGTTGAATAATATCGGCAGCTATTCTTTTGACGCATTTAAAGGGTTAGGCCAATTGTATGTTGACGATAAACGTTTTACTAAGAATATAAACAAATACGGTGACGGACTTGCGGAGTTTATGCGTGATGCAATGGCGGTTTACGCAGATAGAACAAACGGTGATGATATTGTCGTGAAGGCAGAATCCACAGAACACTAGTCTGAAAAACGGTCAGCTTTTCGAGTAATGATTAATATTTAGGAAACAGGAGTTTGAATAATAAATACAGACTTACCAAAATATCGAAAAAATCTTCAGCAGGATAGGCAGCCAGAAAAATATATGGGAAACGGATAGAAGAATGAATTAACTGCCAGGTGAATATGGTATAGAATCAGCCTGCAGGGATATTTTAAACTAACTGCCCCACTTAAAAATTTCCGAGTTCACTTAAACATTTGTTCCACACCGATCCCCTGGCTTTCTTCCGTGAAAGTAAGTCACCCGACCTCCGGGAATACGCAGATTCGTGAGTCAAGACAGGTCACTTGATGAAAGCTGCAAATTAGCTGAGTCCACTTTTCGGGATATATATACTGGAACCTCTCCACTGTTCTTAAAGAATATAAAATAAGATAATCGACCTTCGATACATGATACTTTTTCAGATCAAATAATAGAGCGTGGGGAATAGTGTAATAGTTGTTCAACTGGTGGGGATTCAGGACGAGAGGTATAATACCAAATTCCCTGATGAATCGGTCTGCTGCTACTTTCTGTACGGTTAAACTTTCATCCGGACTTAAGGCAGCCATCTTTAATTCAGGATTTAGCAAAGCGATTCCAGTAGCCATAATTGTTCTCCCTACATGTTTTAGAACCAGTATGTCCTGATGCTCAGCCAAGTATTCAAGGTATGATCCAGACATCGGAGAAGGGGAACGAGTCATTGACAAAAAATTTCAAACATAGTAATCTTACAAAGACAGTAAATTAACAAAAATTGCTAAAGGAGGGTGGGCGTTATGATTTTAATTGATTGCAAGCAGCAACTACATGAAATGCTCCATAATGCAGCCTACCCATTCAACTTTGATCGGTAATACTAGAAGGGACAGCTATTATTAGCGCTGGCTGCAAATTGACCGCAGCATGCGCTTTTTATATGTATGCGTTTTTTGAAGACGCTCATTTTAAAGCTTTCGCATGATATGCGGGGGCTTTTTCTGTTTTTAGCTGATAAACACGGGTACAAGGAGGGCTGCTGGATTGCCGGCAGAGGTTTTTCAGCTTCCATCTTGACTATATTTTTCTAACAAACGGAGGAGAACGCTATGTTTATATTTTTTGAATTTACCTCATTCCATGCAATGGATTTCGACAGTGGATAGTATAGAAAAGCCGGTCTGTCTGGCAAATAATTAAAAGGAGGAGCACAGCATGTTTTCGATTTTCAGGAAGCTTTCCTGGTTTTTTAAAGAACAATGGAAGCGATACACTCTGGCAATTTTATTTTTATGTCTTGTCAATATAATGGAGGTTATGCCGCCTAAGCTGGTTGGTCTGGCCATTGATGATATCAACACAGGGGCCTTGACTGCCGACGGCATAGTGAAATATATAATTCTCCTGCTAGTTGTTGGAGCCGCCACATATTTATTTGGGTATCTATGGAGCTATCAATTGTTTGGAGGAGCGTTTGTGCTGGAAAGAAAGATGAGATCCAGTTTTATGGGCCATCTTTTAAAGATGACCCCAACCTTTTTTGAAAGAAATAGGACGGGGGATTTGATGGCCAGGGCTACAAATGATTTGAAAGCCATAGCAAATACAGCGGGATTTGGGATTCTTACTCTGGCTGATTCAATTCTTTTTACAGTTGCAATTCTTTGTGTAATGGGATTTACAATCAGCTGGCAGCTGACTATAGCCGCGATTTTGCCCTTGCCTATCATGGCAGTGATGATTCAAATCCTGGGCAAAAAGATTCATAAACGATTTACGGAGGCACAGGATGCATTTGGAGAGCTGAATGACAAGGTTCTGGAATCTGTCGCGGGTGTTAGGGTCATTAGGGCATATGTACAGGAGCGTGAGGATCAGAAGCGTTTCCAGGATATGACCGAGGATGTATATCGAAAGAATCTTGAAGTAGCAAAAATCGATTCAATGTTCGATCCGGTGATAACCGTGGTTGTAGGGATGAGTTACATTATTGGCCTTGGATACGGGGCATACATGGTATTTCACCAGATGATCTCACTTGGCGAATTGGTTTCTTTCAATGTTTATCTGGGTATGCTGATCTGGCCAATGATAGCGGTAGGGGAACTGATCAATGTTCTGCAAAGAGGAAATGCTTCGCTGGACCGTGTTCAGGACACTCTTGCCTATAAAGCCGATGTGACGAATAAAGGGAAACTTGAGCATATAGACAGCCCGGAAGATGTGAGTTTTGAAGATGTGTCTTTTACTTATCCTTCATCCTCTACCCTAAACATGGATAAAGTAACGGTTAGTATCAACCGTGGGGAAACACTCGGTATTGTTGGGAAAACAGGAAGCGGAAAAACAACCTTTGTAAAACAGCTGTTAAGAGAGTATCCGCTTGGGACAGGTAAAATAGCGATTGCGGGAATCCCTTTGGGGCAGCTTTCGATCGAAGAGGTGCGCGATTGGATCGGTTATGTTCCCCAGGACCATTTCTTATTTTCACGATCGGTCAGGGAAAATATTCTGTTCGGTAAAAAGGATGCGAGTGAACAAGAGCTGTCAGAAGCCATCAGGCTGGCGGATTTTGAAAAGGACTTAGAGATGCTGCCTGAAAAGTTGGAAACGCTCGTTGGTGAAAAGGGAGTTGCCCTGTCAGGCGGCCAAAAACAAAGGATTTCCATTGCAAGAGCTTTAATAAAAGACCCGGAAATTCTAATCCTTGATGATTCGTTATCAGCCGTTGATGCGAAGACGGAGACTACTATCATTGAGAACATCCAAAAGGAACGTAATAGCAAGACAACCATCATAACAACACACCGGCTTTCAGCAGTAGAGCATGCCGATTGGATCATTGTGCTCGATAATGGCAGAATCATCGAGCAAGGAAAGCATCATCAGCTGTTAGAACAGGGTGGATGGTACAAGGAGCAATTCGAAAGACAGCAGGTGGAAGAAGGAACGGAGGTAGGAGCATGAACGTTGTAAAACGGCTCTACCAATACGCAGCGTTATATAAAAAAATCATCATAGCGGCATTAGTGATGTTATCCATTTCTGTAGCAGCAGATCTGACCGGACCATTTGTAGCTAAACGCATAATCGACTCTCATATTTTAGGGATCGAATCGCAATGGTATCAGACTGTAAAAGGAGAAGATGCCGTCAGCTATCAAGGCAATTATTATAAAAGAAAGGACTATTTTGAAGTAGGGGCAGAAAAGGGAAAAGAGGTACGGATCCTCCAGGTAGGCAGAAATTTCGTATTTACGGAGAATAAGGCTCCATTTGAAGGAAACAGGGAAATGGAGAACGGAAAGCTCGTAATAACCCGGGGAGGAGAAATAATGAAATACGAGGCAGCTGTACTCGAAAAACAGGAGCTGCTGCGTTTTTATAATCCTGAAATTTCCCGAATCCTGAAACTCGTATCGTTTTATTTTGGATTAGTCGTCCTATCTTCCATTTTCCAATACGGACAGCGCTACTATTTGCAGAAGTCGGCCAACCGTATCATTCAGAAGATGAGGACGGATATTTTCGAGCATATTTCTGAGCTTTCGATCCGGTATTTTGATAATCTGCCGGCCGGAAAGGTTGTATCGAGAATCACAAATGATACCGAAGCAATCCGAGAATTATATGTTACGGTACTCGCTAACTTCTTCTCGAGCTCCATCAATATCATCGGAATCGTGATTGCTCTATTTATATTGGATGTTAAGCTTGCGTTGGCATCACTTGTGTTCATCCCGATTCTGATTGTATGGACGATTGTTTATCGGAAATTTGCCTCTAAATATAACCATGTAATTCGGGCACGTGTAAGTGATATTAATGGAATGATTAATGAATCGATCCAGGGTATGACGGTAATCCAGGCTTTTAGAAGGGAAAAAGAAACACAGGAATCCTTTGAGAAACTGAATAAGGAACACTTCACCTATCAAAATAAGATGCTGAACCTAAACTCCCTTACCGGGCACAATATGATGAATGTGCTTAAAAATCTCTGTTTTATAGCCTTTGTCTGGTATTTCGGAGGCCAGTCGCTGACAGCATCCAGTGCGATTTCCCTCGGGATGCTATATGCGGTTGTCGATTTTATTGGACGGCTTTTATGGCCCATTCAGGGAATTGTCAACCAGTTCGCAAATCTGGAACAGGCTCTGGTGGCTGGAGAAAGAGTTTTTAATCTGCTTGATGAGCCGGGAATTAGTGTCAGTGATCAATCCATACCTAGATATAAAGGGAATGTCGAATTTGACAAAGTATGGTTTGGCTATAAAGAAAATGAGTACGTATTAAACGATTTATCATTTTCGGCCAAGCAGGGAGAGACGGTTGCCCTGGTCGGACATACAGGCTCAGGCAAAAGTTCGATTATGAACCTGCTATTCCGTTTTTATGACAGTAATAAAGGAAGTATAAAGGTCGATGGTGTGGATATTAAGGAAATTCCTCATCAGACATTAAGGGAGCATATGGGAATTGTGCTGCAGGATCCATACTTATTCACTGGCACAATTGCATCAAATGTCAGCCTGGGGCATCCAAAAATAACTCGGGAAACGATCGAGAAGGCATTGCGGGATGTCGGGGCGGATAAAGTATTAAGCCATTTGGAGGGAGGACTGGATGCGCCGGTTATTGAAAAGGGAAGTACACTCTCTTCAGGACAGCGCCAATTGATTTCCTTTGCACGGGCATTGGCTTTTAATCCTGCGATTTTGATTCTCGATGAAGCAACATCAAGTATTGATACAGAAACAGAAGCCATCATCCAAGAGGCGATGGATGTACTTAAGAAAGGAAGGACTACATTTATCATCGCTCATCGGCTTTCCACCATTAAAAATGCCGATCAAATTCTAGTGCTCGACAGGGGCAAGATTGTAGAAAGAGGATCCCATGAAGAGTTGATGTCTAATAGAGGAAAATACTATCAAATGTATCAGCTTCAGCAAGGACAGCAAAAAGGAATGGCAGGTTAACCTGTCATTCCGGAAATAGAAGGAATGTATGAAACAATTCTGAATTTTCGTTTGTTATATTTGATTCAGTTTGTTATAATATAATGTATTATTTGACTATCAGGATAATTGAATAGTTCTTATCAAGAGCGGTGGAGGGAATGGCCCTGTGAAGCCCGGCAACCTTCGAGCAGTTTATGCTTGAAAAGGTGCTAAGTCCTGCAGAGGAAGACTTTGCAAGATAAGAGACGGAAATGAACTAAAAGCCGCTCTATCTGCATGATAGAGCGGCTTTTAGTTTGCCGAATGGCTGGATTCTCTTTTCTTTGCAAAAAAAATTTTGCACATTGCGAAAGGGGAAGGACAATTGACTCCGTTGAAGGTAGCATTGCTAGGTTTAGGAACGGTTGGATTTGGAACATTTGAAGCATTAAAAGAGCGAAAGGATGATTTGGAACAGATATTAGGACGAAAGATTGAAATATCAGGCATTCTCATCAAAGATAAAAGCAAGGACAGGGGCCTGGATCAGAATATATTTGTCTCCAAGGATTTTAAGGAACTTTTGTCATTGAAAAAACCCGATGTCATTATAGAAGCCATCGGAGGCATTGAACCTGCACTGCAATATATCGAATACGCGCTGAGACAAGGCTGCCATGTGATATCAGCAAACAAAGACTGTATTGCTAAGCATGGCACAAGACTTAAAGCCATTGCGGAAGACAATGCAGTCCGATTCGTCTATGAAGCGAGTGTCGGAGGAGGAATTCCTATTTTACGGACGCTCCGTGAGTTGCTGGTTGTAAATAAAGTAGAGCGGATTGAAGCGATACTGAATGGAACATCCAACTTCATTTTAACTTCAATGAGAGTTGACGGACATACTTTCGAAGAGGCATTATCCATTGCCCGGGAGAAAGGGTTTGCTGAACAGGATCCAGCAAATGATATTGAAGGACGCGATGCCTTTTATAAGGCGATGATAATATGTGAAGAGCTTTACGGACAACAGCCCGATTGGGACCATGTCAATGTTCAGGGAATAAAGAATATTAAAAAGGAAGAGATAAGGGCTGCCGAACAACTTGGCCTGCGTGTGAAGCATCTGGTTACCATACGCGATACACTGAAGGTAACTATATCTCCGGTCTTTATCGACTCCAGTCACCCACTTTACAATGTGGAACAGGTAAACAATGGAGTCGTCATCAAGAATGATTTATTAGGATACCTGACGCTTATCGGTGCGGGTGCTGGCGCTAAGCCGACAGCAAGTGCCATCGTTGAAGATTTTATGTCCTTGTTTCTGACAAAACATTTTAAAAGACTCAAAACATACCCAGAAAAGTTTGCTGATATACATAAGGAGCAGGACGAAACTAATGTGTTTTTCTTCAGGAACGTGGCCGACTCCGAAAAAAACAGGATTGTGAATGACCTGGAGGAAGCAGGAACCGTGCATTCATCAACAGGCGGAAGTGGGTCGTTCGCAGTTTTATATTCAGGAAAGAGGAGTGATTTTCAACACGAAAAACTTGTCAGCAAATATCCCGCAAAAATATCATTATCCGCAACACAGAAGACAGCTGCCTTAGTTTAACAATTTGGCTTTATGTCCGGGTAAAATCAAAAGACCTTGCTGAAGATTGGCCGTCAGCAGGGTTTTTGTGTTTAAATGGTAAATAGAGGAAACATATTTTGACAAGTATCAATAAATCATGCGGAGGGGAAAAATGCTATTTATTCGCAGAGAGACATTCCGGGAATACTTGCGTGTGTATCCAGTCACTAGTCTGATTGTTGCACTGTGTACGGCTGTAATGTTAATAGACTATATATTCAGCCTCTTTTATAATCAAAATCTATTATTTCGTTTTGGCTTGAACAGGGGGTTTGTTTTTGGGGGAGAATATTTTCGGATGGTAACGTATGCCTTCTTTCATGCTGGCGCTGGCCATTTACTTTCAAATATGTTTTTTACGATTGTTTTTGCACCTGCAATCGAAAGATTAATTGGCCGAATCAAGTTTGTCTTCTTGTTTTTCTGGTCCATTTTGGCTGCTGCGCTATTGAACTTGCTTTTAGATTCGCATACCCTGGTGGTGGGGGAGTCCGGGTTTGGATTTAGTCTATTCGGATTCTACTTATATATCATATTATATAAAAAACATATGATAGATCCTGCTTCTAAATCAACCATATTAATGTTCATGGCACTAGGCTGGTTTTCTACCTTTATATTCCCTGAAGTAAGCATGGTAAGCCACATTGGCGGGTTTGCTGCAGGCTGGTTATTTGCGTTCATACTTGGACAAAACAGAAATGGTTTTCAAATGATGCAAAGATCGAACCGTATGTGATAGCCGCAGTTGATAATATTTAAGTGATATGGGTAACCGTTGCTCTGCAATAAATTATGAATCTGGGAGTTTTAAGGAATTCGCCAAGGAACCATCTGTGCTCGAGGCAATTATATTCGTTAAAAGAAAGGAAGGCAGTCCGCTATCGCTGCTGCCTTCAGTCTGTCGATCAGAAAGAATGCATCAGGGTTTTGAGAAATCCTGCATTCTAGAATGTTAACAGCAAAAAGGGTTATTAATATGCGCTCGCCGCTGCCTGCTTTGCAAGTGCAGCTTCAAAATCCCGTATAAGGTCTGCTGAATTTTCGAGGCCGGCTGAAAGCCGCAGCAGACTATTGGTAATGCCGCGTTTCAATCGTTCTGGTTCCGGCATAGCTGCATGTGACATCTGTGCAGGATAGGAAAGGATCGTTTCCACTGCTCCCAGACTGACAGCGAACACTGGCAGTTTTACATTAGTAACAAAGGATTTGACTGCTTCTTCGCTCTCGAGTTCAAAAGATAGCACTGCGCCTGGACCCGCCGTCTGCTCATTATGCAGAGAATATCCAGGATGCTCGCTTAAGCCGGGATAATATACAGATTTTACAAGTGGGTGGCTGGACAGGAATTCAGCCACTTTACCGGCAGTTTCCTGGGAGTGCTGCATTCTGACATGCAGGGTTTTTAATCCTCTCATGACGAGCCAGGCATCCTGAACACCCAGAACTGCCCCAAATGAATTTTGCAGGAAGTATAGCTGATCAGCTAACTCCGGATCCTTTACAACCGCCAGTCCTGCCACGACATCACTATGGCCTGATAAAAACTTGGTAGCACTGTGCAGCACAATATCCGCGCCCAGGGTTAACGGTTTTTGTAGGGCAGGAGTGAGAAATGTGTTATCGACATAGGTGAGTGCCCCAATTTCTTTTGCTAGAGAGCTCACAGCTCTAATGTCTGTTACCTTAAGCAAAGGGTTCGATGGAGTCTCGATATAAAATGCTTTCGTATTTGACTGGATGGCGGCTTGTATGGCATCCAGGTCGGTCATATCCACGAAAGTATGGGTTATTCCAAACCTTGTCAGTACCTGAGAGACCATTCTGTATGTACCGCCATACACATCTTCAGAGATGATTACATGGTCACCTGAAGATAAGAGCAGAAATGCTGTTGAAATGGCAGCCATTCCTGAAGAAAAGGCAAAGCCCCTGGTGCCATCCTCCAATTCCGCGATAATCTCCTCGAGCGCTTCCCTTGTTGGATTGCCGCTGCGGCTGTAATCATATTTGCCGAATTTTTCAGGATCAGCCTGGTGAAAGGTAGAAGCATGATGAATAGGGAGGCTCACAGCCCCTGTTTCTTTATCATATTTAAATTTATTGTGCAATAGACGCGTCTCAAATGTACAGTCTGTATATTCGCTCATACTAGTGCCTCCTTTTTCGCGTTGATAAAAGCTTGCTCCAGATCATTGATTAAATCTTCGCTATTTTCAATGCCGACAGAAAAACGGAGCAGCCTGTTACAGACGCCGTTAGCCTCGCGGATATCTTGTGGTATGTCGGCGTGGGTTTGTGTAGCGGGATAGGTGATAAAACTTTCCACTCCGCCCAAGCTCTCTGCAAATGTTATGAGCGACAGCCCCTGAAGGAATGGGTTAACCCATTTTTCATCTGCAATCCGGAAGGAAAGCATGCCGCCGTTGCCCGGATAGAGCACATCAGTTACACTTTCGTGCTGACTTAAATATTCAAACAGTTTTTTTGCATTTCGTTCGTGCTGCTCCATTCGGAGGGACAGTGTTTTCATGCCGCGAATTAACAGCCAGGAGTCCATTGGACTAAGAACGGCACCGATGCCGTTGTGAAAATGAGCCAGTGCACTGCATAGTTCTTCTCCCTTTGCAACAATCAACCCTGCAAGAACATCATTATGGCCGCCAAGATATTTGGTGGCACTATGTATTACAATATCTGCACCACTCTGAATCGGCTGCTGCAGGAGAGGAGTGTAAAACGTATTATCGACGATGACAATCAAGCCATGCTGCTTGGCAAGATCTGCGACGGCTTTAATATCTGTTGTTTCCATAAGCGGATTAGTTGGGCTTTCGATAAATACAGCCTTCGTTTTAGAAGAAATGTTTGCCTCAATTTCTTCTAAATTAGATGTATCTACATATTTGCAGGTTAGGCCCCACTTTTTGAATCCCTGCTCCAGAAGTCGATAAGTGCCGCCATATAAGTCCTTAGAAAGTATCCATTCATCTCCTGACTGAAATAGGGCAATGACAGTCATTATGGCCGCCATGCCCGAACTACATGCAAACCCTTGATCACCACACTCCAGGTCTGCAATCGCTTTTTCCAGGATGTGACGAGTGGGATTTCCTGTCCTAGTGTAATCATAGCCGGTTGATTGTCCAATACCTTCGTGCCTATATGCTGTCGAAAAATAAACAGGGGGATTTACTGTCCCTGTTGTGGATTCACTTCGATTTCCGATCTGAGCTAAATACGTTTCGATTTTATGCATAATTTTTTCTGCTCCTTTAATAGTAATTACAGGCCTTGAGATAAAAGTTGTGAAGCGGTCCATGAGTTTTGGGGAATGGAATAAATAAAATTAAAAAAGGCCTTCTTAAGAAGAAGGCCTTTGATGTTGGATATCAGAGTCATTCTTCTTATCTGCCAAGTTACGAATAACTTGATGGAATTAGCACCTTTTCAGCAAAGCTGATGGTTGCCGAGGTTTCATCGGGCCAGTTCCCTCTACCTCTCTAGATAAGAATTTATAAATTAGATTTCATTTGAATTTACTACACATGTTTCAGAATGTCAATGAAAATTTTAAAAATTGAGATAAATAAAAATGCTTTAAAGAGGAGCCGAATTGTTAAATAAGAAATATCGAGAATAAGGGTTTTAATATTTATAGTTTCGCCTATTATTTTTAATAAGGTTGTCTTGCTTGTCACAGGCTAAGGAAGTTGATAAAAGCTCGGTAAGGCAATAATTTGAACATAAGCTGCAGGAATATATATTGAAAAATATTAGTTCTTTATGTATACTTACTTACATAAAGTAAGTAGTCGCTTAATTTTAAATAATCAAGGGAGGTAGTCAAGATGAATTTCCATCGCTACCCAAATACGTATATTGGAGAACTTAATCTCCTGGTCAAGGATTTGCATAGTTCAACTAAATTTTATACAGAAATCATCGGATTTCAGTTATTGCATAAAACAGATGCTACGGCTGTTTTCTCAGCGGATGGCGCTACTCCTCTTCTGACTCTGGAACAGAATAATGCTGCAAAACAAAGAGATGTCCGTTCTCCTGGATTGTACCATTTCGCACTGCTGCTTCCTGAAAGGACAGACTTGGCAAAAGCCCTGCTTCATCTTCTGCAGTCGGGTTATCCTTTACAGGGTGCTTCAGATCATTGGGTCAGTGAGGCATTATATTTAGCAGACCCAGACGGCAACGGCATAGAAATCTACGCAGACCGGCCTGCTGACAATTGGGAGTGGGAAAATGGACTGGTAAAAATGACAACACAAAGACTTGACGCGGAGAATCTATTGGCTGAGATTAACGGTGGAACATGGAATGGCCTGCCCAGCGATACCGTAATCGGCCATATTCATCTTCAAGTGGCTAATTTGCATGATGCGGAGAGCTTCTATTGCAATGGGTTGGGATTTGAAGTTGTTACAAGATATGGAGCCCGGGCGTTATTCGTTGCTACGGGAGGCTATCATCACCATATTGGATTAAACACCTGGAATAGTGCTGGCTCACCGCCGGCAGTTAAAGACAGTTTAGGTTTAAAGCATTATACGCTCCTATTCCCGAGCAGAGACGCAATAAAAGATGCGGCAGTCAGGCTGAAGCAATTAAACGCTCAGGTCCAGGTTGAAAGGGACGGGTCAGCAGCAGCGATAGATCCCTTCGGAATAAAGATTATCATGAAAGTCCAAGAATAAATTTTGAAAGAATGTACGGTTTGCTCGGGTTTGTGATGGAAAACTCCTGGAAGGCTCAAGTGGAAATAATAGGGGGCTTTTATGGGAAGCCTTTCAAGAGGAGGTGCTGTGTATGTCCAAACACGAAAGACCGGTCAGCTATCAACAGACATTGGGAACAAAGACAGAAAGGGCCAGGCAAATTCCTAAGGACTATGACGTTTCTGCATTTTATGACAGTGGGGTTACAGCTGAAAACCCTACTGACAGAACGAAACAGAATAAAAGTAAATAAAGAGAAGGAAAGGCATCCATTTAAGCGGGATGCCTTTCCTTTTACTTTATGATCCTTCACCCATTGCTTCTGCAAACAGTTGTTCATTTTATTTTCACCAGTTTGTCATGAGAACGTTTAAATTGATTTACTTATTAGTATTTTTATTATGATATTTTGGTTATAGCGATTGTTATAGGAATCTGGGAGGCTGAAATTATGGAAGAATTAAATATCACATTGGCTATCGCAAGCATTATGACACTGGGGTTTTATTTAGGATATACGGTCCTTCATTTCGAAAAATAAACGAGTATTTATGAGCGGTTGAATGAGACTGCTCTTTTTTGTGATTGTAAAAAAGGGTACGTGACTCTCTTAAACACTTTTTTAAAAATTCAAAGGATGCAAAAGATGCAAAAGCCGATTATCCAGTACAGAGATGCTTTTCAGTCGGGATTAGTATCAGGAAGCTGCCGCTGCGTTATCATGACATCCTGGTATTTTTGTGGAGTTTTAGTGAATTTATTTCATTTGCAAGTGAAATCGAAAATGTCTCGGGCCAGTTCCAAAATTTTAATAGGATGGGAGAATAATGTTAAAATCGTAACCGAAAGGGAAAAGAAAATAGGGACGAAATGAGGGAGGGAATAATGATGGATTTTAGAGTCGAGCGGGATACTATGGGAGAAATAAAGGTACCAGCCGATAAATTTTGGGGTGCCCAGACAGAAAGAAGCCGCAATAATTTTAAAATTGGAAACGAAAAAATGCCTTTGGAATTAATAAGGGCCTTTGCCCAATTAAAGCGTGCAGCTGCCCGTGCCAACCATGACCTGAGGCTCCTGCCTGAGGTGAAACTGAAGGCAATAGAAACGGTTTGTGGCGAAATAATCCAAGGAAATCTCGACGAGCATTTTCCTCTTGTTGTTTGGCAGACCGGGAGCGGTACTCAGAGCAACATGAATGTTAACGAGGTAGTTGCCCATAAAGGGAATATCTGGCTGAAAGAGCAGGGGAGCGACGAAAAACTTCATCCGAATGATGATGTGAACAAGGCACAAAGCTCCAATGACACATTTCCGACAGCGATGCATATTGCTGCTTATACGGCTGTAGTCGAACAGCTGTTACCTGCAGTTGAGGAGCTTAGGAATACATTGTTGGAAAAGGAGCAGCAATTTGCTGACCTGGTGAAGATTGGCCGTACTCATCTCCAGGATGCTACTCCTCTTACGCTTGGCCAGGAGATTAGCGGCTGGAGGGCTATGCTGGATAAGGATATAAAAATGATTGAACAAAGCAGTCAGCATCTGCTGAACCTTGCTATTGGCGGAACAGCGGTCGGAACTGGCATAAACGCACATGCGGAATTCGGTGCAAGGGCGGCAGAATATATTACCCAAGCCACCGGTTATCATTTTAAAGCATCCGACAATGGGTTTCATGCATTGACAAGCCATGACGAAATCGTATTTGTGCATGGCGGCATAAAAGCACTTGCTGCCGATTTAATGAAGATCGCCAACGATGTCAGATGGCTGGCCAGCGGTCCACGAAGCGGCATTGGCGAAATTTCCATCCCGGAAAATGAACCTGGAAGCTCCATCATGCCTGGAAAGGTTAACCCTACTCAAAGCGAGGCATTGACGATGATTGCAGCACAGGTATTTGGGAATGATACAACGATAGGCTTTGCCGCAAGCCAGGGCAATTTTGAATTGAATGTATTTAAACCCGTGATCATATACAATTTCCTTCAGTCTGTGAAACTGCTTTCCGATGGCATTCGCTCCTTTAACTCTAATTGTGCAGTGGGGATAGAAGCAAATGAAAGCAAAATCACGGAAAATGTACAGAGATCCTTGATGCTTGTTACCGCCTTAAACCCGCATATCGGCTATGAGAAAGCAGCTGAAATCGCAAAATTGGCGTTCAAGAATAACTCGACACTTAAAGAGGCTGCCGTACAGCTCGGGTATATGACAGAAGAAGAATTCGATAGTTGGGTGATCCCAGAGAAAATGGTCAATAAATAAAATTAAATGAATGGTGACAATGATGGCATTCCTGAATTTTCCGCGATAAAGTAATGAGAGGATGAATGATATGGACGATTGTCCGCTTTGTAATGGATTGGGGGTCGTACATATCTCTTGTCCCCGATGCAACACGGATATGGAGGATGCTGGCAGGGTAATTGACTATTATGAAGATTACTCACAGTTGCCATCAGGATTATTGCAGGAGTATCAAGAGTCCGCAATTGGTGAATGCCTCATATGATGTGCTGCCCAAACTGTGGAAAAGATGATGTGTTATGGATTCAGGAATAGTGCCTCGCTTTCTAAAAAACTAGATAATACAAAACAAGAGAACAGTGCGTGGACTGTTCTCTTGTTCATTGCAATTTTTTGTTTACGCTCCCGCAGGGCGGATTCTAACTTCTGTTTCTTTGTCAAAGAAGTGGGCTTTGCTCATATCAAGAGCAAGCTGCAGGGTGTCTCCTGCTTGTACGATTGTTCTTGCATCCACCCGGGATACAAAATCCTGGCCGCCTAGAGATGAGTAGAGCATGAATTCAGCACCCATTAGCTCGGCTACCTCAATATTAGCGGAAATGACAGAATCAGAGTAAGTATCGATGAATACTTGTTCATCATGGAAATCTTCAGGACGAATCCCCAGAACCACTTCTTTGCCGACATAACCCTGTTCACGGAGTGTCTTCATTTTGCCCTCTGGAACTCCAAGCCTCTGGTCCCCGATGGTGATGGTTCCATCTTGAAGGGTGCCAGTCAGGAAGTTCATTGCTGGTGACCCGATAAAGCCGCCAACGAACATATTTTCAGGTTTTTCATATACTTCTTTAGGAGCTCCGACCTGCTGAACGATTCCATCTTTCATAACAACTAGGCGTGTAGCCATTGTCATGGCCTCTGTCTGATCATGTGTTACATAAATGGTGGTAGTGTTTAAACGTTTGTGAAGTTTAGCGATTTCAGCACGCATTTGTACACGCAATTTCGCATCAAGATTGGATAAAGGCTCGTCCATCAAGAATACTTTAGCGTCACGTACGATAGCGCGGCCAAGTGCTACACGCTGGCGCTGACCGCCGGAAAGGGCCTTAGGTTTACGGTCAAGGTATGCTTCAAGGCCAAGGATTTTCGCAGCGTCCTGGACGCGACGGTTAATTTCATCTTTGGGCATTTTACGAAGCTTTAAACCAAATGCCATGTTATCGAATACAGTCATGTGCGGATATAAAGCGTAGTTTTGGAAAACCATCGCAATGTCACGGTCTTTAGGAGCAACATCGTTTACCCGTTTGCCATCAATGTAAAAATCTCCATCGGAAATTTCCTCTAAACCAGCAATCATACGAAGAGTAGTAGATTTACCGCAGCCGGAGGGACCGACGAATACGATAAACTCTTTATCTTCAATCTTAAGGTTAAAATCTTCTACTGCTGTTACTTTATTATCATAAACTTTATAAATATGGTCTAGTACTAACTCTGCCATTGCTTATAACCTCCATGGGATATAATTATTTCAACTGTTTATTATGTATACAGTTTAATAGATAATATCCCGTGTGGGTATGTACACACTGCACAAAAATGAAAGCGTTTGTATGTGCAGCCTGCTCGCCAACATCCTGTTATTTGGTGCTCAGCATGATTGCAAGGTAGGCAGTAAGCGCATGCCGAAATGTCCTGATATCCAGATTCGTTTTTTCGATAAATTTATCAATTCGATATTGCAGGCTATTCCGATGAATATACAGTTTCTTTGCGGCCATGCTGGCATTGGAATTGCATTCAATATACATCTTGACGGTGCCCACAAGCTCGGAATCTTCGTTAATGTCACCAAGTAATTTACGCAAATACCAGTGTTTATCCTTTTCAGAGAGATTTTGGAGGGCTATGTAGGGAAATACTTCGGGAATGGAGGAAATTCTAAAATCGGGTAGAAGGCCGGCAGCACTCCCGAATGATTCTTGCTCCATTTCAAAGTCCCATGGGAGCTCTTCAGTAATTGAATGAACCTGGCCGATAAATAATTTGATTTTCAGGAAAAAATCACTTTCAAGAGTATCCATCACCGGTGAGATTTCGGCTTGGCCGAGTATGTCCTCGGAATATCCTTCTATCAGAGTGCCATTGCGTTCATCCTGCCAGAGGATAATGGCAGCGGGAGTGACAAACGCAAGAATGGCTTCCTCGAAATCTGTATAGGAAAAATCACTGTTCGATAGACTAAAGTGAGTCATCCTGATACGATCCCAGTTAGTTAAAGGAATAATATCGCTATGCCGGTACAGAAAGTCGAACCATTGTTTTTTTGAGTCTGAAAGATTGCGGCCCGTAATATTGATATCCTGATCGAATAATAGCTGCAGCAGCTTTATTTCCTCTGCTGAAATATCCTCAATCGGGATGCCTAGTTCACTGTCTGAGTCAGAAAACCATATGTATCTGTCCACATCCGCATCCTGTTTGGAACTAACCGCTCCAGGATATTTTATCTTTAATTTTTGCAGCATAATACAACCTCTTTAGTTTTATATTTGTTTCATTATACCCAAAAAAGAAGCAAAAAGTAATGAATGCATAGGTAGCTGTATAATTATGTACGCATTCTGGTTCCGCTCGACATTGTGGGAACCAGAAAGTAAGATGTGGGGAAGTTTTAAATATGCGAATCACGAAAAATCCTCTTTTTCAACATCCATAAAGACATTAGACTCAAAGAGGATTTTTGTATTGCTGCTTATTCGTATACGTGGTAGAGCATGAGTTCATGAATCATGCTGTTAAGCTCTGATTCATCCTCTTTTGGAGGATGGAAATCGATCCATTCTATATTGCCATTTTTGTGATAGATTGCCTGGAATAGCTTCTTTTTATAGTAAAAAGAGATGCGCCATCCCGGCAAATTTTTGTCGGCGTATAACGGCTGCCATTGAAAGTGTGTGATCAAACCAAAAACCTCCCATCTATATAACCAGTATATAAGATAGAAAGTATTTCTTGAATCATAACTTAAGTCTTACCCATTCCTGGATATTTAAGCTGTATAAAAATGTTTGCTAGTTTTTGCAGTCTGTTAGTTTCGATATTTGCTTCATCGAATTTCATTGGCTTTGAGTTCACTTCATACAGGAAAAGCCTCCCTGTTTCGTCTTCGCCTAAATCCATTGAAAACTCTCCAAAAAATCCGAGCCTTTCACTTAATATCGATCCGCAACATTGAGCGGTTTTTTCCAGTAATTCATCCATTTGTTCCGTTTGGACCTGTTCGTATGGAAACAGTCTGCCGCCTCGGGGGACATGTGTCGTAACCTCCTGTGACTGGGACATCCTTACTGCCTTTCCTGTGATTGTATATTCGTTGTTTTCAAAATGCACAAGTATCCGATAATCAAAGCGGTGGCCGTCGACTTTTTTTGGTACTATGGCTTGCTGGGCAATATATTTGTTTCGCAGGAATTTACCGGATTCCATAAACCAGAATTCATTAAATCCGGAGTAATAGTTCATTCGTTTAGTCGTTGCGGCTGTGACTTTGTTATCTTTTTCTAAGGTAAGGACTTCAATGCCGCTTCCTTTATTGCCCATAACTGGCTTTAAATAAACCGAGCCTTGTTTTTTTAGAAAGGTATATAACTGTATGCTTGATTCCAACAGTATTGTTTCAGGAAGAAGGGATGCCAGGAAATCATTTTCTTTAAAGATTTGGTATAATTCGTACTTGTGTATGAACCGCGGATTAAAAATGGGTATGGAATGCTTCTTCAATATTCTTTTGAAACTATAAAAGTCGGTGCTGGATTCGATGGTTCGTGATGGGATCCGGTTGTAGACCACATCCGGCATAGGAACCTTCACTTTTTCCCAGCCTTCTTTTTGCGGTGAATAAACAAAGCCGAAGAACCCTCCTTCAGAAAAGTCATCCAAAGAGAACACAAAAGGGAAAAAACCTTGTTGTGTGAGCTTGCTGCTTAGTTCACGAAATAGCTCAAGGTTTCCGGAGGGATGGTTCGTTTCCTTTGAATGTTTACCTGTCACGATTCCGACTGTAAGGATATGTGCCTGGATGGGTGAAACATGGACTGTCAGATGGCTTCCAGTATGTGGTTTAAATGGGAGTGACAGCCCTGATCCTCCCAGGAAAAAACCATGTTTTCTTTTATGTCTGTGATACCAAGAATCAGAGCTGTAATCATAATAAATTCTCATTCATAGTTCCCGCTTGAGCCGATAATGGACTGTTCGGCCACGAACACAGCATAATCCAGGCAAAGTTTTCGAGTCAGGATTTCAAACTCCTTAAGTTTTGGGTGAGAGAATATGGACCTTCCGGGTTTTGAGTTTGCCTCGAACATCCAAACCTGCCCGTCTTTATCAATACCAAGGTCAAATCCAATCTCTGCAATAATCCCTTCTACATTCTGTTCTATACTTTCACTGAGGCGGAGTGCAGCATAAGAAAGGCTATACTGGATTTCAGCCAGTTTTTCTTCATCAAATAATTCATCAAGTGTCTTTATAATGCCTCCGTTTTTGACATGTGTCGTTACACTTCCTTCCCCTGCTACCTTGGCAGCTATGGCGGTGACCTGCCAATCTCCATTAATATCCTTATTTGTGTGCACGCGGAAATCAATTGGCCTGTTCTCATGGCGAAGCAGAGATATTCCTTGCTGAACAATCAGATTCCTCAATTTTTTTGCCCTGAAAACATGGCTGAACATAGATTCCAAGGATCGAAATTTCTGCAGTTTGTTTTCCTTTAATTCATCCCTGAAACGAATGTAATACATGTCTTCATTTCTATTATAGATAATTTGGTGGATACCGAGGCCAAGACTTCCATGCACCGGCTTAATGTATACCTGACGATACTTTGCCAGCATTTTCTCAATGGTTGAAAATGACTGGAAGGGATAGCTTTCCGGGAGATAAGGCAATGCAGATTCATCGTCCTGGAGACGTTCGTAAATATCCCACTTATTGAAGAAGCCGGGATTATACCATGGGATAGTGAATTCCTCCTGAAACCTTCGTTTCACTTCTTTTAAAACAGTACGGTTTTCTGTCTTTCTGTTTGGGAGACGGTCATAAATTACATCCGGAAAAGGAAATTCTCTGACTTCCCATTGATTATCCCTTACAATATAACCCCGGATCACTTCCTCATCCCAATTGATCTGATGCTCACTGAAAAGGAAAGGGATGCAGCCAGTTTTTTTATTCATGGATAAAATTTTTGAAAAGAAAAACGACCGTTCACCTACCGGCTTATGCATAAAAGGGGTAATCCCTGATGTGAAAATACCAACAAGAGGCCCCACATGAATATTTCCTTTATATATAAACAGGTGTACCCTATGATTTGTTTCCTTGAAATGCAAGGCATCCGCGAGGCTGGCTGATATAATAACCGATTGCCTGACTGAGGGGTTCGGTTTGATATCGGCTTCACAGGAATAGTGCCCATAGAAAATGCGCTGTAAGCCACCAAGGTTGCCAAGCTCGGATGGATAAAGAAATTCTATGCCTCTTCCTTCTGCAATTTCAATTGGATATGCTTTTTTCATTTAATCACCTGCTTTTACGAGTTCAGAGTCAAGATATTTACAATATAAAAGAGGGGCACTATAAAGGAGGTGTGTTTTATCCTGTAGAAGTTGTTCTATCAGTTTTCTGCCTGGTTTGGAATTGATATCGAGTATCCATACTTTTCCGGATCGGTCGATGCCAATGTCTATTCCCAATTCAAACAGCCTTCTGAATCTCTTTTCAAGTTCTTGCGGCAGAGTCCGCTTAATGACAGAGATAGAATTTTCTATTCGTTTTTGTATGTCAGCCGGATAGGATCTTAACAAGCTCTGGAAAGGAATTGCTTTTGCTCCGGCGGCAAGATTGGCAGTAACGGCATGTTTGCTTCCAACGCGGACTCCCCTGCCTCTTTCGGTCCAGATATTTCTTTCGTCCTTTTGTAAAAAGAGCCGGACATCGTATGGACGATTTTCCCTGTTAGATAACTCCAGATATTGTTGGCATATATAGGGAGATTCGGATAAAAGAACACTGAACCATCTTTCGATCTGATCAACATTCGAAAGCGTGCGTTCATATCCGCCATCCTTTTTGGTCATTCTTATACGGACTGAGTTTTTGTCTTTGCTTAGCAGATAAATACCCATTCCACCAGATCCGAACTCGGGTTTAAGCATGATACGGCCGTGTTTATGCAATTCCGCCCAAATATCCCTGCTTTCATAAATCTTGCTCGTTTCTGGAAAAAAAACCTTCAGTCCGGAAAGCCGTGCGACGGACTGGAATACCTCCCATTTTCCAGGAAGACCGTACCCGAGGAAGGTGGAATGATCCTTTAACCATTTGATTTTTTCCCGAGTCCGTTCAGAGGAGTTCATCATGCCCTGGAAAAGCCGGTCATATATAAAAGGGGGCACTGGAAAAGATGCGGGCAGCCATATCCCCGAATGTATATCAAACCATTCACCCTTGATCAGGTCGTTTTGTGTATCGATATTTTCGGGAGAAAAGCGATAAACGGTTATATCATGCTGGGCAGATGCTTTGGCTATTTCAGTGAAATACCCAAGCTCACTCATAAAATTAAAGGACATTAGCCCTAAAGCAAGCACGGTACCTTCTCTCCTTTCTTACGTTTTTCTGGATCATTCCGGCTCCCAATGCTTTCGTGTGAAATCGAGGAATTTTTCCTGTTAATCACGTTTATTGCCGGAATGCATGATAGTCTCCTTATCTCTATACAGAGCATGCATATAATCAATTATGGACTTCACGGAAGGGCGGAATTTGTCGTAGTTTCCTAGAAAGGCTTTCGATGGCTTTGAATTAATCTCAATCAACCATGGTGTTTTATCGGTATCGAGGGCGATATCTACTCCAAGCTCTCCAAACAGTCCCTCCTTGTTCTGTGTCAGGCTTTCCGCAGAGGCTAAAGCGAGGCGGCCAATGCTTTTATATAATCTCTTGCCTTCTTCCGGCTGTACAATGGAGTAAAGAAATTCTTTGCCGTTTCTCATCTCTGCTCCCTGGGCCAGGTTGGAAACGATGTGTCCTGCGTTCCCTATTCTTGCAACCACGGAAATAATCCTCCATTGATGATTTTTATTTTTGATCAGCAATACACGAAAATCTATCTTTTTATGGTCAAATTCCAGAAGCGGAATTCCTTTTTGCACTATAAAGGAGCGTTTCTTAATATTTCTATCAAGAGTATAGAAAAGTTCCTCTTCGGTTTCGAAGATGCGGGAATCGAGCATATTCCCTGAATGTTCCAAGATCCACCCTTCAGCAGTCCTTGTCATTTTGCAAATATTTTTTCCCTGGCTGCCATATGATGGCTTTACATAGACGACGGGGAAATTTCGCAAGAAGGCCGTAAAACTTTCCTCATCTGCAAACGGAATGGTCTCAGGCAGATAAGGAAGGAGCTTATCATTTTTTACAAGGGAGGTATGAACATCTAGCTTAGATAAAAAGCTTCCATTGAAAAAAAGTACAGAGAGTTTCTTCAATTCTTCAATATATTCCTGAAATGTTGTTGAATTCTCTTTTTTCCTGGAATGAAGCCGGTTATATATAACCTCCGGGATGGGAGAGTCAATTAATATCCAATCATTTCCAAACAGCCAATACCCCTTTAATGATTTTCCTTCATTAATCCTTCCTAACCGGTGTACAAAAAAGGGGAGACCTTTATCCCTGGACAAACTGCTCATTTCCTGAAAAAAAATATCCATAGAACCAAATCCGGCAGCAGCATCAAATGGATGATCGGTAAGTGCAGATAAAAATGGCCCGATGAAAATTTCTCTTTTTGAATGGTTATACCTTACCTGGATATGATAGTCCAAACATGGTAAAAACAATCTGGCAGCTGTATTAGGTGTTATTTTACATAATGGCCTATCAGATACTACCGACCGGACCAGTAAGAAGACGGTTACTGTTCCAATGCTTAGGCTTACCCTGTCGCGTTCCTTCAGGTTCCATTTATCCAGAAGGGATGTTTCGATAATAATGGCGGGAGTGGTCTCCTCCAGATTTTCTTCCTGAATAATTAGTATTCTGTCGTAATCGTTCCTCATGGTCTCTCCCCGTTTGGCTTAGTCTGTCAGGTTTTTATCAGTTTGATGGGGCAATAGCGGATAGTGTATAGTATGTGCTTTAGGTGATAATGTGCCACTCTGCTTGAGTGAATGGCAAAATAGAAAGAGTCACAATATTTTAAAATTCCGTGTGGGTTGTGATGAACATAGATTATTGAAATAGGATGTTCATAAAATACTGAACATTTTTCACCATGGGAGCATAAACAATGAATGAACAAAAGAGTGAGGGCTGTGGGAGATTTAGCACCGAATTGGCTGCTGAAAAAAGCAGTTGCTGTCAGTTTCATGATGGAATTTTTGTTTTCAACTAAAACCAGCAGGCTGCATCTCATTTTCCATGGACTAGAAGAACGGAAATGACGGCATGTTAAGGATCATCATTAACGAATGTGGTATTGGCAGGCTGGTTCAGTGTATACTGATGGCATTGCGCTAACAAGATCATTCCAGTGAATTTGCTGGTAAATTAGGAGGCTAAACAATGAGTGCAAATCTTTTTGATATGGCGTATGAGATGGAAAGAGGGCTAAGGCAAAGCAAGGAATACACAGAACTGAGAAAGCTATATGATCAGGTGAACGCCGATCCATCCGCCAGGGCCATGTTTGAGAATTTTCGGCAAATCCAAATGAATCTGCAGCAAAAGCAAATGATGGGCCAGGATATAAAACCCGATGAAGTGCAGCAGGCTCAAAAAGCAGTCGCGCTTGTTCAACAGCATCCGCTGATTTCTAGGCTTATGGAAGCAGAGCAGCGAATGAGTATGGTGATTGCAGAGCTGAATAAAATAATCATGAAGCCTCTTGAAGAGTTATATGGAGCACCCGGTCAATAAACGGGTAATGAAAGCCTAGCCGCCTATGTGCTAGGTTTTTTCATTAGTTAATTGAGTATAACTTTTTCATTGAGAATGATATCTAGCCTCGATATACACGATGTACAAGTGACGACGTCTCCAGGCCCCATATGATGTGGGGAAAGTCAGCGTTGCCAGGCCCACAGGATGTGGGTCGTCAGCGTTGCCACACGACGTGGCGTCCTTAGCTGACCATCAAAAAGCGGCGTGCTAGGCAGACCATCAACACCTGGTGAATTCAGCTGACCCTCAACAGGCGGCAGTATTTAGCCGTGGACATTCAATCAGGGCACTTCCGCTTTTCGGATGAGATAGATTTTCTCAACAGGTTGCTGCCCCGCTTAGGTGATGATGTGCGATACCTTGATAGTTCTACCTTGCCTGAATTAGTCATAAATTGTTATAAGGACATTTCAAAAGGAGAGATCATCATGGTGTATCGTTTACTGGCGGTCAATATTGACGGCACGCTGCTTCAATCGAATGGCCGCATAAATAAATTAACAAAGGAATCACTTGAATATGTCTATCAAAAAGGAGTCCGTATCGCACTAGTAACCTCCCGCCATTACCATTCAGCCAGAAAAATAGCAAAAGCCATAAAAGCGGATACGATGCTGGTTGCCAATCAGGGAGCATTTATAGGTTCAACGCATAAGAATCCTATTTATATAAAACGGATTTCCGAGGATTTAACATTGGAAATTGCACAGCTGCTCGAGAAAACACACTGTCAAATTCAATTATTTCATGAGAAATTTATGCTCGGCAACAGGGTCAACCTTCCAGATAACCTCCTTGGCAGGGCGGTTATGTATATGAGTGAACAAAGTATATACTCCCAGCAATATGTCGACGTGTTGAGCGATGAATTGGCCGCTCAGCCGGTATCACCGCAAAAGATCGATGTTTTGTTTGATAACAGGGAAGAGAAAGAAGAAATAGTTCACCTTGTCCAGAGCATCTATCCTGAAGTTAATGTATGGGACTTATCTGGAAGTAAGCTTTCCATTGTTGCCAAAGGGGTATCAAAGTGGAACGGACTTTTGCGTCTGGCTGAATATTTGGACATTACAAGGAATGAGATTGTAGCTATTGGTGATGGAATAGACGATTTGGAAATGGTGCAGGAGGCCGGTTTAGGTGTGGCAATGGGGAATGCTCCCGACTCAGTCAAGAAGGCTGCAAAATGGGTAACAAGAACCAACGATGATCAGGGTGTACCCTATATGCTAAAGGAATTTTTCAGGAAGCAGCATCAAATTGGATTTCTGGAGAAAATGAATATCCTCAAACAGTAATAGGTTACGCGAATATATGCCAAATTTGCTCTTTCGCATACGCGAAAGGGTTTTTTACTCTGCAAAGTTTTATATTATTTTTGGTTTCGTCATAAACTATGCCTAAAGATATAGAAGGGATATGATGTCATGGATACGATTGACCCAAAGGAGCTTAAGGCCGGTGACGAGGTTTTTGTCATTTATAATAACCCGCATACTCCTACGGTTTCTAATGTGAGGGCAGCGGAGATCGTCCAGCATCCAAAGAATCCGGATGCAGTGGCGCTGTTTTTGAATGAAACGTTTCATGTAATAGAAGATGATGATGCTTTGTTTAGGTCTGAGGCAGCTGCAGAGAGGGCTATGGACGATTTATATGGTAATTTCGAGGATGGCTTGAGATAGAGAGCCAATATGCTTAGATGAACCAAAGGGGGGGCGATGCAGCTCCTCCTTTGATTTTGTTTCGTTAGATTGCGGAGTGGGCTTTAGTATGAAGGATCATCCGTTCCAATGAATGGATCTGCCCTAAGTGGTATGCTTCATGAAACATTGCCATATTAGCCAGTTCACCGTAAGTTTTAAGGTCATTAAATGGCCGTTTCAGTTTATCGGTAAGCATACCTGCAGGAATCGCCTGCAAGCGGTCCGCCTGTTCTTTTAAGCAGCCGGTTAATTCCGCAAGTGAAGGAACATCCTGGCTCCATTCTTTAGGACTTGTATCCTTGGCAAACAGGGAGAGATAACGCTCCGGGATATTGGTGCTCTTTTTCGGAAAACCAAACATAAATTGTTCGGTTACAGTCAATACATGGCCTATATGCCAGCGAATATTGTTGTTAAAACCATGGGGCTGCACATCTAAGATTGTTTCATCCAGCCCTTCCAGCTTCTTTAAAAAGCGTTCCTTCGTCAATGTAAATTGTTTAAACAAAAGATCACTCATGTCCACAGCTCCTTATCCTGGAAATAATACATACCTAATAAATATATTTCTTTATATCTGAGTTAATCCCTTCTTCATTTTCTAAAGAATTATCGTCGATCGGGCAGTATCCAGTTCATTCAGGTATGTCCCAATATTCTTACTGTATCTATATAAATTGCAGTGTGCATGAAAATGGGAATTAGAAATAAATCCTAGATGAGTTGACCGGCTTCTTTCATTTATAATAAACTAAACATGCCATTTGGGGGCGACCCCTCTTTAATGTAATTTTCAACTAGGAGAAACCCTTTGTTTGTATCAGCATAAAGGGAGGCAATCTCCAATAAAAATAGATGGGTGATTACTTTGAAATTAGCGATATTAGGGCTGGATGACGAGCGGTTTCATCGCCCTTTGCAGAATATAGCAAATTTGTTTTTCGAGGATTCCGATTTGGTCATGGCACAAGACGCCAGTGCAGAGTTGACTGCAGAAATTAGCTACAGCACATCGGAGAATAGCGTGACTGCTTTTGTGCGTATGGTTGAACATACAACCGGTGCCCAGTTTCATTCTGAACATACAAGAGCGTTCTCTCAGGGTAACGCAGAAAAGGAAACATTTAAAGAGATAAAGCGGGCTATTTCTTATGTATTGGTTAATGTTTTGGAAGAGCTGACTGGAATAAAACAAAAATGGGGAATTTTGACCGGTGTCAGGCCAACGAAGCTGATGCACCAAAAGGTCCAGGCGGGTATTGGCAGGACAGAGGCACTGGAACAGCTGCAAAAGGATTATATGATTTCAAAAGAGAAAGTAGAGCTTATGCAGAAAATTGTCGACCGCCAGCTTGCGGTCGTGCCCGATTTATATAATTTGAAAAATGAAGTGAGTATTTATATAGGGATTCCATTTTGCCCAACGAAATGTGCCTATTGCACGTTTCCGGCATATGCAATCAATGGCAGACAGGGTTCGGTGGACTCTTTTTTGGGCGGCCTGCATTATGAAATAAGGGAAATGGGCCGTTTCCTGAAGGAACGAAATATCCGCATCACCACGATTTACTATGGCGGTGGAACGCCGACCAGTATTACAGCGGAAGAAATGGATATGCTTTATGAAGAGATGTACGCTGCTTTTCCTGATGTAGAAAAGGTAAGAGAAATAACGGTGGAAGCAGGAAGGCCAGATACCATTACTCCTGAGAAGCTTGAAATTCTGAAGAAATGGAATATCGATAGAATCAGCGTCAATCCCCAGTCTTACACACAGGAAACATTAAAAGCGATCGGCCGCCATCATACGGTGGAGGAAACAATTGAAAAGTTTCATCTATCAAGAAAAATGGGCATGAACAATATAAATATGGATTTGATTATTGGTTTGCCTGGTGAAGAACTGCCAGAGTTCACGCACACCCTCAACGAAACGGAAAAGCTGATGCCTGAATCGCTCACTGTCCACACTTTATCGTTCAAAAGAGCATCAGAAATGACCAGGAACAAACAAAAGTATAAGGTTGCGGCTCGCGATGAAGCAGAGCGAATGATGAATGCTGCAGAAAAGTGGACTGCAGGCCATGGCTATAACCCCTATTATTTATACCGCATGAAAAATATTCTCGGAAATTTGGAAAACGTAGGATATTCCATCCCTGGCCAGGAGAGCATTTACAACATTATGATTATGGAAGAACTGCAATCCATCATCGGGCTAGGATGCGGGGCATCCAGCAAATTCATAGACCCGCACACAGGGAAAATCACGCACTTTGCGAACCCTAAGGATCCAAAATCCTATAACGATAATTTCGAGCATTACACACATAAAAAGATCGAAATCCTGAAGGAATTATTCTCAGTTCCTGCCGCAAAATAATAAACAATAGTGGATGAAGGGCTGCCGTTTTAATATCGGCAGCCCTTTATATACCGCATAAATACAATGGGGAGTGCAAGAGAAAAACATGCAGAGGCTGATGAAACTGGTCAGTAAGCGTGTGAGCGTTCGACACAATGGAATCTGAAGACGGATTGAATGCTGAAAACAGCGGTTCTATCAGAACTTTGTGTTTATTAAAGTCAAATTTCTTCGTTGCGTTCTCGAAGCAACGGCATGGTACAGCAACGGAAAGAGCCTCCAGATTTAATGATTTCTGTTATATCCACTTCAATGACTTCATAGTCCCTGGCTCTGAGCTGTTTATTTACATTTTCATTTACAGGGAGACTAAGCACTTTTTTATTGCCGATAGAGAGTACATTCGTGCCAAGTGTAAACTGCTCTTCTTCTGTGATTTTAATCAGGTGGTAGCGAGAAGAAAGGAAATCGCGTTCCTTTTTGCTTATGACTTCTGGAAAAATGATGGCTTCTGTTGGTGAAATTACATTGAAAACACAATCTAGATGGAGATATTTCGCTTCAAAGGGCACCGGGATTACTTTAAAGCCTGGTAGAAGTGTTTGTAGGTGTTCAATGGAGTTGATATGGGTCCGGTTGGAAATGCCTGCGTATATGGTGTCCCGGTCAATGATCACATCTCCGCCCTCAATACGGTCTTTAATCAGATTGTGGTAGTTCAACTGATTTTCATCCAGCCAATTCTTTAACACCTCTTCTTCCCCTTGGCGAATGGCGCTGGCCATTTCTGCCACAAATACCGTTTCCCCCAAAGTAAATCCAATGTCCCGAGTAAACACCTGTTCTGGATAACGGCTTAATGATGGTAGCAGTATGACGTCGATACCATGCTGCTTTAGCACATTGACAAAATTGCGATGCTGTTCCATTGCAATTTCAATATGAATATTTTCATTTTTAAAGTGCTTTTGGGTTTCATTTATAACTTCTCGGATGGTCATGTATTGCGGTTCACATAAAACAACCTTTTTCAAAGTGTCATATTCACTGTAGCATTGGGGCATTAAATTTCTTTCCTGAATAATAGACATCCTTTTCCTCCTGGCCAGCGATTTTAATAATAATAATATTTCCTTGTTTATCAAAAGGAAAACTAAGAGATGTTGATAAAATTGCTAGAAATTTGTCCCTTTTTGCAATTCATTACTAAGATATAAAAAAGAATATTGTAAAAGTTCTTCAAAAAGATGAATAGAGGATGGTAAAATTGTCCATGTGCGAATAGTTGGAACAGGAGAGGTTACATTGAGTAAAGGAAAAATAGTCATTATTGCGGCAGCACTTTTCGTATTATTCGGTTTCAAATCCGATGTAGAAAAGGTAATACATATAATTGAAGCAATTGGGCGGGAATGGAAGGAAAACAATATTCATTTGTCAGGCAGGGCTGCGGTTCTAATGGATCGGGACACCGGTGACTTAATTTTTTCCAAAAATCCTTATGAAAAATTATTCCCTGCAAGCACTACGAAAATATTAACGGCACTGGTCGTCATTGAGTATGGAAACCTTGATGATAAGATAAAAGTCGGAAAAGAAGTAAACATGCGGAAATCGGATGAGAGTGCTGCCGGGATTTATGAGGGTCAGGTACTTAGTGTGCGACAGCTTCTATCAGGTCTTATGCTGGCTTCCGGAAATGATGCGGCAAGAACCCTTGCCATCTATACCGCCAAAAGAATAAACAATGATAAAGCGCTTAGCAATCAGGAGGCTTTAATATATTTTGCAGATGAAATGAACAAAAAAGCTCATCAGCTTGGTACCAAAAACTCCCACTTTGTAAATCCTCATGGCTTGCATGATCCAAAGCATTACACCACAGCCTACGACATGGCAATCATCGCCCGGGCTGCCATGAAAAACCCATACTTCAGTGAGATTGTCAGCAAAAACATTTATTCAGACAAAACCCTGACTTTCCAAAATCGCAATAAATTAATCGATGAGGAAAGTGACTATTTCTATAAAGGGGCCAATGGCATTAAAACGGGGCATACAAGCGCAGCAGGCTATTGTCTTGTATCCTCTGCCGCAAAAAATGAAAGAAACCTCATCGCAGTGGTCTTGAATTCGTCAGAACAGGAGATTTGGAACGATTCCATCTCGTTATTGGACCAGGGTTTTTCACTTGCAAAGAAGTAACTTCATGATTTACGGCTGCCACCACTCACGGTTCTTTCCAAACCGCGTAAAGGTCTTGGAGAATTGTACATTCAGAATGTTATGGGGGATTTTCATGCTAACGCAGACACAATTAGATGATATAAAACAGCTTCAGCATGTTTGTGAACATGTGGAGGATATCCATTTAAAGTTAAATTGGGATATGTTAACTGAGAGGAAGCCGGGAGAGAAAAACGACTTTTTTCGATATGCTGGAGATACATTAATTGCATATATTGGACTATATGAATTCGGCGATGTGGTGGAACTTTGCGGAATGGTGCACCCCGCTTATCGCAGAAAGGGTATATTTACAGAATTATTTTATGAAGCTGTGAAAGATCTAAATAGAAATGGTAATAAACAGGTCCTACTCAATGCGCCGTCTGAATCGGAAACAGCCAAAGCGTTTCTTCGCAGTATTCCATGCCAATTTAAAATCACTGAGTATCAAATGAAATGGAAAGGAGGCAGCCATGAAGCTTTTGAAGATATTGAGTTGAGAACCGCCACGCCGGATGATATAGAATTTGAAATATCTCTGGATGTTCAATGTTTTCATTTCGATGAGAAGGGGGCGAGAGACTTTAACGAAAGAGTAAAGCAGCAGCCGCATCAGCAATCCTATATCATAGAATGGAACGAATACAGCGTGGGAAAGCTCAGGGTTGATCACACTACAGGAGATGCCTGGATCTATAGTTTTGCCGTGCTGCCTGAATTTCAGGGACAAGGAATCGGCAGGAAGACTTTGAAAAGGATATTGGAAGCAGAAAGCAAAAAGGGAATGGGAGTGTACCTTGATGTGGAAGCGGAGAATTCGCATGCCCTCAGGCTTTATGAATCCTGTGGGTTCAAAGCATTTGCTGCGCAGGACTACTATACTTATATATATGAGAAATCATAAATGATTACAAAAAAGCTGGTCAATCCGAGGCAAGGCCTTACGGATTGGCCATTATTTATATTTAATTATTTCCCGGGTTTGTCCGGTAGTGTCGCGGAAGAATTAGCTGTTCCTTTCATTTATCTTTCCCATTTGAAAGTACCTATACTTTATCAGCGAATGAACACCGCTAAAAAATGCAACACGTTGATTTGCAGCGTATTGCAAAGAAAAACGGATTTGACTTATATTTTTATAAAAAGTGACAGAATTTTGAAACTATCCACCAGGACAAACGTATAAAATGGTAATATAAGTAAAAGGAGGAATAAGTGGAAAACCAATAACTGAAAAAGGATGAAATAGAATGGAAATATTCGGGGCTCCTTTAGAGCAGGTATATCTGTATGGTCTGGTTATTTCTGGTATTTTAACCCTTCTGTTTATTTTATTTAATGATGCTTTTGCGGGTTTAGAAGCCCCTGACTTCTTAAATCCCACCTTAATCGTATCTTTCCTGACTATTTTAAGTGCTTCGGGTTATTTGTTCGAACGATTGACGGGCATTCATAGCGGACTTATCTCGGCTGCGTCTGCAGCCATAGCATTACTGGTCGTAAGCATGCTGAATATCTTTGTGCTTATACCTTTATCTTCAGCTGAGGAATCCCTCGTGATTACGGAATATGACTTAAAAGGGCGCACAGGTGTGGTTATAACATCTGTGCCGATAGATGGATTTGGTGAGGTCCTGATTGAGAGCAACAGCGGTTCAATCGCCAAGCCGGCTGTCAGTTTTAATAAAGAAGCGATTCCTTCCCAATCGAAAGTGTTGATAATTGATGTGGAAAATGGAGTATTACATGTATCGCCATATAAACCAATATTAGAAATCAGTTAGGAGCGTGCCTTATGTTCAGTGTAATTTGGGTCGTTGTCGGAATAGCCGTATTATTGCTGCTTGCCCTGTTAGGAGTCTTTGTTACGAAATACCGTACTGCAGGGCCGGATGAAGCTCTTATCGTCACAGGCAGTTACCTGGGAAACAAAAATGTCCATACCGATGAGTCCGGAAATAAAATAAAAATAGTTCGAGGCGGTGGTACTTTTGTGCTGCCGGTATTCCAGCAGGCAGAACCATTAAGCCTGCTATCTAGCAAACTCGAGGTATCAACCCCTGAGGTATACACAGAACAAGGGGTGCCCGTGATGGCTGATGGAGTCGCTATCATAAAAGTCGGCAATACCATAACAGAAATCGCAACAGCAGCTGAGCAATTCCTTGGGAAGGCAAAGGATGATCGTGAACAGGAAGCCAGGGAGGTTCTGGAAGGTCATCTTCGTTCGATTCTCGGATCGATGACAGTCGAAGAGATTTATAAAAATCGTGAAAAGTTTTCTCAAGAGGTTCAGCGTGTAGCTTCGCAGGACCTGGCTAAAATGGGTCTTGTCATCGTTTCCTTTACTATTAAAGATGTGAGGGACAAAAATGGTTATCTGGAATCGCTCGGTAAACCAAGGATTGCCCAGGTAAAGCGCGATGCCGATATTGCGACAGCAGAAGCGGAAAAAGAAACTAGGATCAAGCGCGCAGAGGCCGCTAAGGATGCGCAAAGGGCGGAATTGGAAAGGGCTACGGAAATTGCCGAAGCAGAAAAGACTAATAAACTGAAAATAGCTGAGTACCGGCGGGAACAAGATATAGCAAAGGCTAGAGCAGACCAGGCTTATGACCTGGAAACAGCCAGATCTAAGCAAGAGGTTACCGAACAGGAAATGCAGATAAAAATCGTAGAGCGCCAAAAGCTTATTGAACTGGAAGAAAAAGAGATTTTGCGCAGGGAAAGGCAATATGACTCTGAAGTGAAGAAGAAGGCAGACGCAGACCGTTATGCGGTAGAACAGGCGGCGGTTGCTGATAAAATGAAGCAATTCGCCGAAGCCGATGCAAATAAATATCGTGTGGAAGCTATGGCGAAAGCTGAAGCAGAGCGTGTTCGGATCGATGGACTTGCAAAGGCTGATGCTCAGCGGGCACAGGGTACAGCCGAAGCCGAAATCATCCGCCTTAAGGGTATGGCAGAAGCAGAAGCGAAGGAAAAGATTGCCGAAGCGTTTGAACAATTTGGCCAGGCAGCGGTGATGGATATGATCCTGAAAATGCTTCCAGAATACGCAAGGGAAGTCGCCAAGCCGCTCGGCAATATCGATAAGATCACAGTGGTGGATACAGGAGGAAGCGGGATGAACAGCGGAGCTAATAAGGTTTCAGGCTATGCTACCAATCTGATGGCTACCCTTCAGGAATCCTTAAAAGCATCTTCCGGAATCGATGTTAGGGAATTGATTGAAAATTTCGCTGGAAAGCACTCGGGTTATCCAGAGAGGAAAGACCTTGAAAGAGAGCTGGTGGAAACCGGATTAACCACAGCAGCAGCCAAGGAATAAAAAAATACGGCAAAATACAGACCCTTTAATTGTACAGGGTCTGTATTTTGCCATTTATTTTGCGATTCCAGCCGGCAATGAACAAAAAGCCCACTTAAGGCATATTATCTCTTTGAAAGGATAAAGGAGTGGATAAATTGGACCTTGAAAAAATCAATATAGCTTCCATAAATTTAGTTGGACGGATTTTAACGATTGTTGGTGCAGCATTGTCATTGGTTGGCTTGATCATTCTTGGATTCATAGCATACGAAGAATATGTGAATTCTTTCTTGGGACGCACCTGATAAAAGAATGAAAATGCATCAAGCTGCTTTGTGCAGCTTTCTTTTTATTTACATAAAAAATGAATTGCGTAGTTATTATAATTTCCATATTTCACGATTCATATTATAAAATTAAGGAAAACATGAGTCTTGTTACATATGCAGGCTGTCAGTCCTGCTGCAGCTGCTTTTAATAGATGCAGGATTATGGACGGATTCCATGAAGATTTACAAAAACTTACAAATAATTCGAGGAGGAATGGAATTCAGATGAATGAAAACGCTAAAAGGGAAGCCTGGTCTTGGATAAAGTCACTATTGATAGCATTGGTAATCGTCTTTATTTGCAGGGAATTTATATTTACTCCGGTTAAGGTTGAAGGCAAATCCATGATGCCCACCTTTGAAGATAATAACAGAATTATAGTATCCAAGATTAGCAAGCTTGAACACCTTGATATGATCGTGTTCCATTCGCCGGTTTCAAGTGAGAATTATATCAAAAGACTGATCGGCATGCCGGGTGATGTGGTGGAGGTTAAGGATGATACCTTATTCATCAATGGCAAAAAGTATGAGGAACCCTATTTAAAGGCTAATAAACAAATGATCCCTTTCAAACAGCATTTAACTGAGGATTTTAAAGTAACTGTACCTAACGGCTCTTTATTTGTAATGGGTGATAATCGCCGTAATAGCAGTGACAGCCGAGAATTTGGATTCATTGCGAAAAAAGCAGTGATAGGAGAAGTCAAATTTCGATTCTATCCATTAAGAGAGGTAGGCATGCCGCACTAATCAACCTGCAAAAAGCGGCCTGCCTGCTTTTTTAATTAAGTGAAATACTTTTTTTGAAAAAAGTGTATAAGCTACGGGAGGGTAATGTTATGAGTTTTATGGACCGGGATTTAACAGGCGAAATAATCATTGTTACCGGGGCAAATAGCGGTATTGGTTTTCAAGCAGCCAGGGCATTCAGTAAGAATGGTGCACATGTAATTATGGCAGTGAGAAATATGGATAAAGGTTTGCTTGCCGCGGAAACAATCCGAAAAGACATAAAAAGAGCTTCACTGGAAGTATGTCATCTAGATTTGGCGGATTTAGGAAATGTTAGGGGCTTTGCACGAGACTTTTTAGCTAAATATGATTTTTTGAACATTCTAGTCAATAATGCGGGAGTAATGACACCGCCATATCAAAAAACAAAGGATGGTTTTGAGCTGCAATTTGGGAGCAATCATTTAGGACATTTTGCATTAACTGGACAGTTATTGCCGCTATTGAAGAAAACCCCAAACTCGCGTGTAGTGACATTGAGCAGCCTTGCACACAGGGGAGCCTCCATTTACTTCGATAATCTTGACGGTACAAAAGGATATAAAGCCATGAAATTCTATGGACAAAGTAAACTGGCAAATCTGCTTTTTGCCAAAGAGCTAGATAATAAGCTAAAACAAAATGGCATTCCAGTCAAAAGCGTTGCCTGCCATCCGGGCATCTCTTCCACCAATCTATTTAAAATTGGAAACCGGGATGCTCCAGCCTATCTGAAAAGGTTAATGAACCGGTTGTTTCAGCCGGCGGAGATGGGGGTGCTTCCAACCTTGTATGCAGCAATGGAAACTGGTTTAAATGGAGGAGAATACATTGGCCCAGATGGAAGGGGGAACCGGAAAGGCAATCCTGCCATAGAAATCCCTGCTGCTGGTGTATATGATGAAGGAACTATGAAAAGGCTCTGGGAAGTTTCTGAGGCTTTAACAGGGGAAACCTATGATTTTAATAAAGCATAACGCTGCCTATTCCAATCCGGTCTTTATTATATAATCCCTTTCTTTTCCTCCAAAGGAATAAGAGACCCTTTTTTTATCCAGTATTGAAAGCTTGATACCGGAAACACTCCTCTGCAATTGGAATCATGCATCTGAATGATCACGCTTTCCTTCGTTTGCTCTATTATTTTTAATTTTTCCGATTTGCTGAGATTTGGTATGAAGCTGCTGGTCATCTCAAATTCCATATCATTATGTAATTCCAACTTAAGACAACTCCTTTTTTATAGATATAAACTAGTCTGTCCAGAAATTATGGAAATTAACCAAAATATGGGGTCCATCCTCCTTTTTGCTAATTTAGTTTGTTTGTTATGGTAAATATATACCTTATTAAGAAAAAGAGCGGGGGATGTAATGAAAGGTGTATGTGAGTTATGTGAAAGAGAGAACATCGAATTGACAGTCCATCATCTGACTCCGAGAGAGGAAGGAGGCAGCCATTTGCCCACTGCCATGCTCTGCAAGGCTTGTCATAAACAGATCCATGCCATGTATTCGAACCGCGAACTTGCAATCAGGCTACATACTATAACGCTGTTAAAAGATGATGAAGAATTAAAGAAATATCTTAATTGGATAAGGAAGCAGCCTAACACAAAAGCTGTGAAAACAAGAAAGTCCAGGAAATGATCCATAAAAAAATTCAATGCATAACATATAAGGATTTCTATAGACGGCGAACCACTTATCCAATTTTGAATTAAAAATTTTTTGGCCCCGTATCTTTTTGAACCACCATAACGTTTAGAAAATAGAGAGGCGTGAAGGAGTGGAACCATAATGAAGAATCTTGAGGCAGTTGATAAAAACATCAAGCTGGATGGATCATGCGATAAACAGATATGGAAAGAATTATACCCCGGTCTTAAGAGGTATTGCCGTTTTTTATCACAAAACAAATGGGATGGGGATGAAATTGCGCAGGAGGCCGTGCTAAAGGCATTGCTAAGTTACAGCCACTTACCGGAAATCAATTCGGCTTTATTGCACAAAATTGCATACAATCACTGGATAGATACCGTTCGAAAGCGAAAGCATGAATCTGTCATGGAAGATATTGAACAATATAAGTCCTGTCCGCGTGTTGTGCCAGACATCCATGAAATCGCAGATTATCTATTGACACAGCTAACGCCAAAGCAAGCGGTCATACTGGCCCTGAAAGAAGGGTTTCAATACCGGAATAAAGAAATAGCCGATTATCTGAAAACGACTGAAATGGCTGTAAAATCCGCACTTCATCGGGCAAAACAACGTTTGTCCGATGATAATCGAAAAACAGCAAGTCCTATACTTCAGAGAAATTTGGAGGAAGCAGAAACCAAAGCAATTGCCTATTTACTGCATCAATCCCTCCGGCTGCAGGACCCTTCGGTGTTAATTAAGGCGATTCCAACACTTCCAACATTAAAGGGCAATATTAAAGAAACATCTGCCATCGCAAAGAAATCAGTTGTTTTTATTCCGAAAGCCTCCGCTTCTGGCCCTCTCTGTATGGCGGCATAGCCGTCTAAAAAGGAGCAAGGAGGAATAAGATGAGTACGATACCTTATGTAATAGAGCAAACCAGCCGCGGTGAACGCTCCTACGATATCTATTCACGATTATTAAAAGATAGAATTATCATGATTGGAGACGAGATCAATGACCATATCGCCAACAGCGTAGTGGCTCAATTGCTTTTCCTTGAAGCAGATAACCCTGAAAAGGATATCTCCGTTTATATAAACAGTCCGGGAGGTTCAACGACAGCAGGGTTTTCGATCTTTGATACCATGCAATATATTAAACCGGACATACGCACAATTTGCACTGGTATGGCTGCTTCCTTTGGTGCCATGCTGTTGCTGGCAGGAACAAAGGGAAAACGGTGCGCTCTTCCAAACAGTGAGATCATGATCCATCAGCCGTTGGGAGGGGCGAGAGGCCAGGCAACAGAAATAGAAATTTCTGCGAGACGAATACTGAAGCTTAGAGAGCATATTAATGGAATAATTGCAGAGCGTACGGGCCAGCCAGTGGATAAAGTTGCACGTGATACGGACAGGGATTATTTCATGAGCGCTGAAGAGGCCAAGAAATATGGAATCATTGATGAAATTATTTATCCCAAATAACCGCAAATTCGAAGAAAAAGATCCTGCTGCCGTATTAACCCTTCAAATGATCACATTCCGTATATCTATTTTCTACTGACCAACCAAGTGTTAGATGATAAATAACAGGCTGATTCAGCCTGTTTTTTGTTGGATGGGGATACCTACAATCATTTTTAAGAAATTCGCTCTTTTATGGAAGGTTTTTTCCATAAAGAAATCGAAATGCTTATTGAATGATTGTTTTTGCCATTCATTTTATATCCAGTGCCATTGAAGGAGGAATAAGAATATGATGAACACTCCATTGCTGATGACACAAATGATTGAACGGGCGGAGAAATATTTTTCAAGAAAACAGGTTGTTTCAAGAACCGAGTCTGGTATCCATCGTCTCACATACGCCCAAATAGCTGAACGTACCAGGAGACTAGCCAGCAGCCTGGAAAAACTGGGTGTTGAAAAAGGTGACCGGGTTGGCACTCTTGCATGGAACCATCACAGACATCTAGAGGCTTATTTTGCCATTCCTTGTTCAGGTGCTGTTCTTCATACAATTAACTTTCGCTTATCTCCCCAGCATATATCCTACATAATTAATCACGCAGAGGACAAGCTGCTGCTGATCGATGCTGATATCATTCCTCTGATTGAGAGCGTGCAGGAAGAACTTCAGCATGTCCAGGGCTTTATTATCATGACGGACAAAGATGAACTTCCTGAAACAACATTAAATCCCGTTTATCATTACGAAAAACTAATCGGGACAGGAAATCCGGAGCACCCGTTTATCACGGACATGGACGAAAATTCTCCGGCCGGAATGTGTTATACATCCGCGACTACAGGAAATCCAAAAGGGGTAGTGTATTCCCATCGTGGTATAGTCCTGCACAGCATGGCTATGGGATTGGCAGACAGCTCAGCGATCAGCGAGAGAGATGTTGCGATGCCAGTGGTACCAATGTTCCATGCCAATGCCTGGGGAATGCCATTTGCAGCAGTGTGGTTTGGTACAAGCCTGGTTCTGCCTGGACCGCTTTTTACGCCTAAACTGCTCGCTGAACTGATAGAAAATGAAAAAGTTACTATAACTGCTGGTGTGCCGACGATTTGGCTTGGTTTACAGAAGGAGATTGAACAACAAAGTTACGATTTAAGCAGCTTAAGGGCAGTACTGTGCGGAGGAGCTGCTGCTCCAAAAGGGCTTATACGTGCATATCAAAAAAGAGGGCTTCATTTCATACATGCATATGGAATGACAGAGACCACGCCTCTGGTCATTATCTCAAAATTAAAAAGCTATCAGGAAGGGCTTACTGAAGAGGAACAATATGTGTTTCGTGCAAAACAGGGGACGGTTGTTCCCGGAATTGAAATCAAGGTTGTCGGCAAGGACGGGGAGGTGGAGCCGAATGGAACAGAAATGGGCGAGCTGCTTATCAGGGGCCCCTGGATTGCAGATGAGTATTATCGTGATGAAAGGACAAATGAAGCATTTATTGACGGTTGGCTGTACACAGGAGATGTTGTTACGATAGATGAAGAGGGGTTTATAAAGGTTGTCGATCGGACGAAAGACTTGATAAAAAGCGGAGGAGAGTGGATTTCCTCTGTTGATCTTGAAAATGCATTGATGTCTCATGACGCAGTATTTGAGGCTGCAGTAATAGCTGTTCCACATGAAAAGTGGCAGGAACGCCCAGTCGCATGTGTGGTTTTAAAGGATCAGTTTAAGGACCGTGTCACCAAAGAAGAATTGATAGAATTCCTCGCGCCTCAATTCGCAAAATGGTGGCTGCCGGATGATATTATCTTCATTGATGAAGTTCCAAAGACATCCGTAGGCAAATTCCTGAAGATGGCGCTTCGCGAGCAAGTGCAGGAAAGATATGCTAAGCAGTAGAATGAAGGGAAGGAGATAGAGGACATCTATCTTCCTTTTTATTTACGAATGTCGCTGTGTTGGCACTAGGTTTCAATGCAAAAGATGAGAGATGGGAAAAGTTCTAATATATTAAAATATTCCTTTTTTTCTTTCTACTTTAATTCACAAACATGTATAATGGTTTTTAGAGTACATATAAGGAGGCGCAAATTGTGGGAATTGAATCCTCGACTGCTAATAAAACCGTTCTGGTCAGCTATAATGGCAGGACAGCCACATTGGAATTTAACAGGCCAGAGGCGCTGAATGCAATGAATGAAACGATGCTTCAGGAAATAGTAAGCGCTTTAAAGGAGATTACCGTCAATGATGATATTGATGTGGTTATTTTAAAGGGAAATGGTAAAGCGTTTTCTTCCGGCGGAGATATTAAAACAATGCTTGCTCCCAATGTGGAATCAGACTTTTTTTCCATTATGGATACAATTAGCGAATTGGTTACCACGCTTTACTTTATGCCTAAGCTTACTATTTCCGGCATTCATGGAGCAGCTGCCGGGCTTGGCCTTAGTATAGCGCTTGCAACAGACTATATCATTGCGGAGCCAGAGAGTAAAATTGCGATGAATTTTATAGGCATTGGATTAATCCCCGATGGAGGAGGCCATTTCTTTCTTGAAAGAAGGCTAGGAGAGGTCCGCGCAAAAGAACTGATTTGGGAAGGTAAAATAATGGGGGCTCGGGAAGCGTTTGAGAAGGGCTTAATTCATGAAATCGCTTCAGAAACGATTGATTATGCAATTGAGACAAAATTAGCAAGCTGGCTAAGCAGCCCGATCCAGGCCATGATTAAAACCAAGAAGATCCTTGGAGAGAAAAACAGGCCCTTATTGCTCAAAATGCTGGAGCTTGAAAAAAACGCGCAGATGAAAATGCGCCAGACCAAGGACCATAAAGAGGGAATCAAAGCGTTTCTCGAAAAAAGGAAACCCAATTTTACCGGTAAATAAAATAGAAAGAGGCAGGGGGGATTTTCAAGTGAACCCTGCCTCTTTTTAGTACTCTGTTAGTGGTACGCTGCATCGGCCGGATGTGTACTGAAGTGTAAGGGTTTCCGGCAAGATCGGTTGCAGAATGGTGCTGCTTTTTATCGGTGGAACAAAATTAGTTTGCCTGCAGGCGAAGTGCAGCGATGAGTGTGCTCTTCAAAGTTTTTTTCCTGTAATAGGAGGGACCCCTGTTCTTTTGCTTGTTCGTCATTATCAGCCTCGAAGGACTCATCAAGCAATTTTTCTCCTGAGGGTTCAAATACAGTTAATTTATATACTCTGCTCATATTTCGGTTACCCCTTTATACTTTGATATCATAGTATTATTTTTGCATAATATTTATTATTTTGTAAAGATTTAAACTACATATCATGCAGATTTACCAGCTAATAAGCTGCGTGGGGAAGGGAAGAGAAAGACTATAGCAAACGGCCAGTGATTTTGACTTTTTTTCGGCTTTATGGGAAAGTATGTTCTGTTGTGATACAATTAGTAAAATCAAGGGCTTAAAATAGCTTCAATTAAATAGAGGTGTAGAAATTGGGAAAGCTGGTTTTTTTACATGCTGCAGACATCCATTTAGACAGTCCCTTTTCGGGCTTGAAAAAGATGCCTGCCTATATGGCAGAGACAGTCAGGGAAAGCGCCTATAAGGCATTTACAAGCTTGATTGATACTGCGATTTCAACTAAGGTGGATTTTTTGTTGATAGCTGGAGATTTGTTTGATGGAGAAAATAGAAGCCTCCGGACACAGGTACGAATTAGAAAGGAAATGGAACGGTTAAACGAAGTTCAAATCCCCGTTTATCTGATCCATGGCAATCACGACCATTTGGGCGGTTCGTGGATAAACATCCAGATGCCGGAAAATGTACATATTTTTGATTCAAGGCCAGAGGTCAAACAATTTTTGAAAGCTGATGGAACCACTGTAAACATATACGGCTACAGCTACCCAAAAAGACATGTTACAGAAAGGATTATCAGTCTGTATAAGAAGAGTGAAGGGGCGGACTATCATATAGGCATGCTGCACGGCAATCTGGAAGGTTTTACAGAGCATAGCCCGTACGCTCCATTTGCCTTGAAAGAGCTGTTGGAAAAGGATTTTGATTATTGGGCATTGGGGCATATACATAAACGGAATGTGATTTCGCAGGATCCTCCTGTCATCTACCCCGGGAATACACAAGGAAGGAATAAGAAGGAGACAGGAGAGAAAGGCTGTTATTTGGTTACGCTTGACGGCAGTACGGCAGAGTATGTTTTTAAACGAACAGGGCATGTCATTTGGGAAGAAGCAGTAATAAAGGTTCAGGACGCCGGGCAGTTCGATGACGTGTTAAGGCATTGCAGAAAAGAAATCGAAGATAGGATGACAGCAGGTAAAGGATTTCTTTGCAGCATCCGCCTGGATATTTCAGACCATTCGAATGTTCAGGCTTTTAACGATGAATTCACACAGGGACTTTTAGAGATTCTTCAGGAAGAAGCTATGGATGGAGAGAGTATCGTTTGGCCATACAGCATATCTGTTGACGCCAGATACCTTCCCTATGATCCCGACAGTCCGTTTGTTGAAGAGCTTCTCGAACTGGCGGAAGGCTTCAGTGATTTTGATCCGGCATTAGAAGGATTGTATAAGCATGCTGGAGCAAGAAAATATCTTGATGCTCTAGATGATACTGATAAACAAGAATTGCTCAGGGACTCAAAGCGTCTTTTGAGGCAATTGTTATAAAAGGAGGGGTGTCCATGAAATTAATGGAACTCCATATATATGGATACGGGAAGCTTGAGAACCTGTCCATTACAGATATGGATAAGCTTCAGGTTTTCTTCGGAGAAAATGAAACTGGTAAAACGACCATCATGTCATTCATTCACAGTATTCTATTTGGCTTTCCGACAAAGGTACAAAATGAGCGGCGTTTCGAGCCGAAAATGAATTCCAAATATGGAGGCAGGATTATCCTTCAGTCGGAAACTCATGGAACAGTGTCAATCGAGCGTGTAAAGGGCAAGGCTGCAGGTGATGTTACGGTTTCTTATGATAATGGCAGGATAGCGGACGAAAGCGAATTGCGGAAGATATTGCGAGGGATGGATAAAAACTATTACCAGTCTGTCTTTTCATTTGACTTAGACGGCCTCCAGAATCTTCATACCTTAAATGAGGATTCTATCGGCAGGTTTCTTCTTTCAACGGGATTAATGGGAAGCGATGGTCTATTGGCAGCCGAAGCAAAGCTGCAAAAGGAAATGGAAGCCAGATTTAAGCCATCCGGCCAAAAGCCGCAAATAAACGTCATGCTAAAGGAGATAAAGGAGATACAGGCAAAACTGAAAAAGGCGGACGATCTTCAGGGTTCCTACAATACCATGATCAAGCAAAGGCAAGAAAATGAACGAGAACTAAATGTAATTAGAATGTCCATCGAGAAAAATTCCGAAGAATTGATCAAGATGGAACAGCTAATCCGCTTAAAGCCTCTTCTGGAAGAAAAGAATCTCCTGCAAAGAAAGCTGGAGAGCCTGGGAGATTTTTCTTTTCCGCAGGACGGCCTGCAGAGACTGGAGCAATTCCTGCAATTAAAGATTCCAATCGAGGCAAGAATAACCTCTTTGCAGACAAAAATTGCTGAAAATGAAGAGAAGCTCCAACGCCTTTCATATAGCAAATACCTTGTGGAAAACCGGGAGAAAATCGAGGCGATTGCGGATGAAGGCTCTGTTTTAGGGAAACTGGATAAAGATTGGATGAAGGTAACGCATCAACTCCAAATAACGGAGCGCGAAATAGGACAATACATGCAGGAGCTGTCGACTTCGAAGACGCGTGAGGAAATTATTCAGCTAGATACAAGCGCTTTTACTAAAGAGACAGTAAAAGAACTGGAGCGGGAAAAACATAGGCTTAAAAATGACCGGATACAGCTTGATGCTAAATATAAGCGCGTTAAGAGTAATCTGGAATTAGCTGAAGCGCGAATGGCAGAAATAGAGGCGAGGCTTTTGCCGCCAGTGAAACGCAGCCAGCTGGAGCAAATGTCACGTATACATGAATCTGAAACGGAAAATGCAGTTCGCTCTGCCATGCTCGAGGACCAAATACAGGGTTTGAGGAAGAAACTGAAATCGACAGCCTCCAAGGAGAAAGCAAGAAATAACAGGGTTCTGGTTTTTTCAATTTGTGGAGCCGTACTATTTGGATTGCTGGCGATGTATTCCTGGTTTCAGGGAGATAAGCTTCTGGCGTTGTCCGGGTTTGTTATGGCGTGTATCACAGGAATTATGCCGTCGTTTTTCAAGAGGGAAAGTTTAGAGGAAGACATTAGAAGAGAGCTGGCGGCAGCGGAAGCAGAAAAAGCGAGGATTGCCCAAAATCTCAAACAAACTATTGGAAGAACAGAAACAGAATCCAGCCTGCAGCTGCTCGCTGCGGACGACGAAAATCAAAGGCTGATCTTGGCGGAAAGGTATAAGAAAGAGGAGCGCCAAACTGCTTTTGAAACAGTAATACAGGAATTTGAGAACTGGGAAAAGGAATGGAAAACGGTAACTCAGCAGCTGGCCAGTTTCCTGAAAAGCTGGGGGCTGAATTCAGACGCGGTCAAAATACCTGCCGAAACAGCATTTGAATTGCTGGAGAAATTAAAAACCACCATCAGGGAAGCAGAAGAGTTAAAATATGAAGCTTCCCGCATTGAAAATGAAATGGAAGAGCAAACCGCCCGGATTTTTGAAGTAGCCGAGAAGTTGGATGCGTATGTGAAAAACTGGCAGGAAGGCGTCCATTTAATAAAAAAATCACTTCAGGAAAATGAACGGCAGCTTACCAAGCAAAGACAATTTAGTCAGGAAAGGTCTGCGCTTAAGGAAGAGCTTACCGATAAAGAAAGGGAACTCAAGCACATCGAAGCTGAAATATCCGGGTTGTTCGACCTGGCTTCTGTATCAGACCTGGCTTCTGTATCAATGGAAGAGGAATTTCGGAATCTTGCCGCACTGGCTGACGAAAGGGAGCAGGCCGAAAAACGGCAAGAGTTGATCATGCTTCAGCTTAAAGACCAAGAAGACTGGGCGGCAGCCGATACAAAGCTTCTTCAAAAAGCAAACAGCTTTACCCTGGAAGAATTACAAAAAGAAAGAAAGCGGCTTTTTGCATCACATGATTCAAACCTTGAAGCACTGTCCGCCGTTAAGCATGAACTTGAGCAGCTGGAACAGGGTGGGACGTACGACCTGCTGTTGCATCTATATCATGAAAAGAAGGCTGAAATAAACGAGGAGGCCAAGTCATGGGCTAAATATTCTATCGCCAAAAGGCTTTTAGAAAAAACGGTAGATAAATATAAGCATGAGAGGCTTCCGCTTATCATGATGCATGCTGAACGATATTTAGAGTTTCTCACAGACGGAGAATACAAGAAAATATTGATGGAGTCCGAAGGTGACGGAGTATATATCCAAAGAAAAGACGGGTTTACTTTCGAAGCTTCTGAAGTCAGCAGGGGAACAGCCGAACAGGTATATGTATCGTTAAGATTCGCACTGGCGGTGCATACATATGAGGATGATCCGTTTCCGATTATCATTGATGACAGCTTCGTTAACTTTGACAGCAGGCGTACTGCTAATATGATTTCCCTGTTAAAGCAGATTTCCGAAACAAGGCAGGTTATATTCTTCACTTGCCATGCCCATCTGCTTCCTCATTTAAATCAATCTGGCGTTTTTGTATTATCTAAAACCACAAACAGCATTCAAGGGTGACTTGAATGCTGTTTTTTCATTATTTATATTCCATGGAATATTTTCCCTATATACAAAACTGTATGGATTGCATATTATTAGGTAATATTTTTAAAAAAATAATCGTAGTATAATTATAAACTTTAAAAAAGAGAGTGTTTGCATGGATTTATATTCTTTCATTACCCATCATGATCCGACTTTAAACCTTCATATTGAAAAAGAATTTCCTGGAAACCGTTGTGTGGGCGGCAAATATTCTCCATCCTCACATTCCATTACACTTTATCAAAGAGATATTGAAATCCAATGCGACAGAATGTTCCATTCCCTTGAACATCTGGAGGAATACACATGGATCGTCTTCGCTCACGAATTGGGCCATGCGATGGACAGTGAATTGGAGCTGTTAAGCGATGTTTATGATTCTACCTTGAATACAGAAATTTTGTACAGGATAGAAGAGAATGCCTGGGATATCGCAGAACAATTAATTCCTTTTATTGATAAAAAAATATTTGATAAGGTAAGGCGGGCTTCCCTTGAACCTTACAGACCGATACTGGTCGTCTGATCAAGGGAATATTTATTTGGCCTGACCGGAGTCTGCGTTCTTTCTCATATTAAGGCTGCTATGATATGAAAAAGTCGGTTTTAAGGAATTGCTTATAAATAAGGAATTACGACTGGGAAACTGTTCCGGTCTTTTTCTGTTTACAGAAACAGTTAAGCCTAATCCAGTGTGCCACATTCATCTTCATTAATGTAAAAGGATCATAAGATATCTGGAAGAAATATACTATTACTGTATAGAACGGCCCGAGGATTCATTTGTTTTTCCTCTCTTGATAACGTTGAAAAATCCATATCGACAAGGTCAGCCAAAAGCAGCTGATAAAATAACCAGCAATTATATCACTTGGATAATGTACGCCCAGGTAAATCCTGCTGATTCCGATGGCCAGAATCATAAAAGCAGCAAAAATGATTAACATAACGCGGCCGGTCCTTTTGGCAATATGCCGCCAAAATAAAAAGGTCAAAGAGCTATACAATGCAAAAGCCATGGTAGCATGCCCGCTTGGAAAACTATAATTGGTTGCTTCGGCTAATCGGTGCAAATCCGGGCGTGCCCTATGAAAAAGTAATTTTAATGAAACGAACAGCAGGTTTGAACCAATGATCACAGCAATAAATAAAATAAGCTCTGAACGATGTTTTAAAACAGTGTAAAGGAAAATTATCGTCAGAAGGGACAGAACGATTACTGGAATGGTTCCTCCAATATATGACAAGGATTTCATAATCGTTGTCAGAAATGGTTCTTCAAAACCTTGTATATAAGATATGATCCTGCTGTCAAAGTGAATAATTTGATTTCTTTCGACTAATAGAGCCATTACACCAAAACCAAGAAGGGAAAGCCATGACAAAACAAAAGCTTTGGTTAACTGCTTTTTTAAATTCATCCTGAAATAAACACCTCGAATCCAAAATACTTACTCCATATTTGCGGAGCACATCAGTGCTCACTCTTTCCTGTATATTTTGAAGTATTATAAAGAATATTGTATACCACCTGCTCCATCAAATTAAAAGAAAAGGTACCTCCTGTGAGGCATGTATAAAAAAGGGATCGATGACACAGCTGTCAGGAACTATACAAACGGCGAAGCCGGGACGCTAGATGCATTGTACCGGGCTTGCTTGAAATAGCAAATGTCAAATCAACCTTAAATCGGTTGAGGTTTTCGTCAGTTTGCCCTTCCTGGATAACTGCCGTATAATACAGCATCGTATATATACCCTCTTTACGATTTCTTTCAACCATTTCAATTTATGCATGTAACCAGCGTTCCGAATGTTAATTAAGTGTTTAGTGAAGTTTTATATGTTATTGTGCAGGAAACTATTTTCCTAAAATAGAAGAATTATGTTTTGAGATTTTTAAAAAGCGGGCTTTGATGAGTTATGATATAATTGTTTTTATTTAAGCGTAAATGGAGGTAGCCTTTATGCAAACTGGGATTATTCACTATGGAATTGGTGATTCAATAGATACATATATGTATATTAAGAGTAGTACAAAAGCGGTTGCCAGCAATGGCAAGCCGTTTTTAACCTTAATTCTCTCAGACAAAACAGGGGAAATAGAGGCTAAGCTTTGGGATGTATCAGAGGATGATGAGCGAAGCTACGTCGGAGAGAGAGCAGTTAAAATTCAGGGTGAAATTCAAAACTATCGAGGCAGAAGCCAATTAAAGATCCGCAATATTCGCCTTACGACTGAAATGGATTCCATCAGTATTTCAGATTTGATACAAACAGCTCCTTTAAGCCAGGATGTCATGCTGGATACAATCACACAATATATCTTTGAAATGAGGAATCCAAATATCCAGCGTATCACACGCCACTTGATGAAGAAATATCAGGAGGAGTTTCTTACGTTTCCTGCTGCGACGAAAAATCATCATGAATTTATGTCAGGCCTGGCGTACCACGTGGTTTCCATGCTTGACCTTGCCAAATCCATTTCGGGCCTTTATCCGAAACTAAATAAGGACCTGTTATATGCCGGTGTTATTCTTCATGATCTGGGAAAGGTAATGGAATTGTCTGGCCCAGTCTCTACAGTATACACGGTAGAAGGCAATCTGCTCGGGCATATTACAATCATGGTCAATGAAATCGGAAAAGCTGCTGATGAACTTGGCATTGAAGGAGAAGAAATTATGGTTCTGCAGCATCTTGTCCTGTCACACCATGGCAAGGCAGAATGGGGCAGCCCTAAAGCACCAATGGTAAGAGAAGCGGAAGTTCTTCATTATATTGATAATATTGATGCCAAAATTAATATGATGGACCGTGCCCTTGAAAAGGTAAAGCCGGGTGAATTTACGGAACGGGTATTTGCCCTGGACAATCGTTCATTCTATAAGCCAAAATTTTAATTATAAGGATATGCTTCTTCTCTGTATGGAGGGGAAGCATATTTTATTTATGGCAGGCATATATTCTAGTAAGTAAATGGGAATCCAATCCCGCTGGAGGGAGAGATAAAATGCCGCTATGGATATGGTTTGTTATTGCAGGGATAATAGTCAGCGCAATAATGACTGTAAGGACAGCGAAAATGGAAAGAAGGCAGGAAGATGAGTATTTAGAACAGGAAGGTCAGAAGTATCTGGATAGGATGAGGGAGGAGCAGGAAAAGAGGAAGTCAGAAATACATCATAGTGCTTGAGCACCGATTGCAGTAAAAAAAATCCTGGCCGAAAGCCAGGATTTTTACATGATCTTAAGGTTACCTTTATTGCTGTGCAGCAGCAGCCGGCTTTAAAGCATCTTTAAGATCTTTGTCTTTTATATCTACATCTGCATCTTTAATTTCCTTGTCCATTGCTTTTTGAACAGTAGCCTCATCAAGCTTTGCTACTTTTAAGTCATGCTCGATATCTTTTTTCATATCCTTCAGTGGCTTTAGTTCCTTCTTATCAAGAAGCTGAATGATATGCCAGCCATGTTCGGATTGCACTGGGGCACTGATTTCATTTTTCTTTAATTTATATGTTGCTTCCTCGAAAGGCTGAACCATTGTTCCAGCGCCAAACCAGCCTAAATCCCCACCCTTATCCTTTGAACCAGGGTCAGTTGAATATTTTTTGGCAAGGTCCTCAAATTTTTCTCCTTTATCCAGCTGGGCCTTTACTTCTTTTGCAGTCTTTTCATCTTTGACAAGAATGTGCCTTGCATGGACCTCAGGTTTCAGGGTTTTATAGTGATCCTCAATTTCTTTATCAGTTACTTTAATATCTTTAATGGCTGCCTTTTCTTGAAGCATGCCGACCTTCATTGAGCGCTTTAAGTCTGCTTCGCTCTTGTAGCCTGCAGACGCAAGTGCTGATTCGAAGTTTTCCCCCATTTGTGCTTTAAGCTCGTCCAGCTTTTTATTAACCTCTTTATCAGATACTTTATATTTATCAGAGAGTACTTTTTCGTACACAAGCTCCTGAAGCACCTGATTGCCATATCTGTCCTTTAAAGCGTTATACAATTGTTCCTGAGTGATATCCCCAGCTTTAGTATCGGCGACTTTTTCAGAACCGTCACCATTATTACATGCAGTAAGGCCGAGCAGGCTGGCTGTTACTGCTAAGGATAATGCCAATTTCTTCATTCTAACAACTCCTGTTATTATTTTCGCTATCCTAATCGAAGAGCAGGAAAGGAAAGCTATTCATACATTACTAAATCCACAAATCTTACTATAACATAAAATGGGTATTTTACAAAAATTAATTCTTTAAACGTCCAAACAGTTTTTTTAGAAAAATAGGAAAATGGCCTACCCAAAATCAGGGCGCATACATATGATGTATCGAGATAACAAAGGAGGTATTAAAATGGGTGTCGGGTACAATACCGGTTTTGCTCTGCTGGTAGTGCTGTTCATCTTACTGATTATCGTGGGGGCAGCATATTGCTGGTAAATAAAAGTATGGATGACATGAGGGGAAACCTGCTCACGTCCATGTTAACGAGAATATGATAATTAAAGCAGTACGGCAATGCCAAAAAAATACTCACTTAATAACATGATAAAACTGGGAAGGAGGAAAAAACATGTCTGATGGATACGGATACGGCGGAGGGTTTGCTCTTGTGGTAGTGCTTTTTATTCTTTTAATTATTATCGGCGCATCTTGGGTTTATTAAGACTGGCCGAGCTGAATAGTAAAAAAGAAAGTGAAGTGCCATCGGCGCTTCACTTTTGTGCTTTGCATATGCAAGCCTCATACCATTCCAATCTTATGTAAAGGATACCTCGATATATGAAGATAACAACAGAATGGTGATCAATATGTTTATGGTGCGAAATATTTTTGGCTGACGGTCTTCAGGAATCTCTTTTTGAAGACATAAAGAGTTTGTCAGATTATTAATGTTGTATAAAATAATGACCGCGAAGATGATAAACCACAAAGACAACAAGCCTGAATCCCTCCTTACGACAACTATCAATATTCTTAACGATATCAAATTCCACCCAAAAAAGATAGCCTCAAACACCAGAGATTCAGAGTTCCCTAAGTGCAGGCTGTGCATGATCATTTATGCCAGAACGACTGTGAAAAAAATTTTGCTTTCAGATGAAATGCCTGCGAAGAGGGTGGTCCGTAATCAAAGATCGACTCGCGGTGCAGACTTACCGCCAAATAGAATAGAGGAATCAAGGACAAAGTTGGCAAAGGACGCTGATTTGTGAGGAATTACACAAATGGATAAAATAGAAAAGCGGAAGGGTTTAATTATCGTCCGCTTTATTGATAGGTTGCTATTTTTATAATATGACTTCTTATAAAAATGTCCACTAACCACTTAAAAATCAAATCTCTTAAACGGTTTCAACTTGTTTCTCTATCTTTTTTTTTGTTATTTTTCCTTCTTCCACAACAAATTGACTATCAATATTTGAGAAGGAACGTTCAAAAATTTCCATAAAATCTTCACCGTAAATATTCCTGATTACGGCCATCATTTCTATCATTTCAGGAAATTTTCCATAGAGTTGGCGGATAGGGATAGCGCCTGAGAACACAGAAAATTTATCAGGTTCGTAGGTTTCCATTAAATTGAGAAGGATTTCTTCTCCCTGTGGGGTGATCTGGATGTACGTGTTTCTTTTATCATTTTCCTTTTTGGAAAACTTTAAAAGATTCCTTTCCTCGAGCTTTTTGGAAAAATTAAACGCAGTAGATACATGCATGACTCCAAACTTGGCTACGTCAGAAATGGAGGCTCCGTTTAAATGGTATGCAATCCATAGAATATGATGTTCATTGATGTTGAGGTCATACGGTTTTATCCATTGCTGCCAATCTTTCTCCACTGATTTCCATAGGGCTTTACTTAATTGAGCAACTCTCTGGCTGAAAAGCATCGCTTCTTTCATAGAATAATTTTTTTCCTGCATGAAACCGCTCACCTACTTTTAAGATTTCTCTCTTTTTATTATGACAATAAAATAAAAATTAATAAAGAAAAAATTTGCGAAATTTTTAGAAACTTTTCGCATTACTACCGAAATTTCGATAAAATTAGTGATTAACCCCTTATGTTAAGCAGATTTAAAAATTGTCCCAATAGGTAATTTATATAATGGCAGGAATCGTGAACTGGAATTTATTGAAATTGATTATTTGCTAAGAATAATTCTTTTAATATAAAAAAAATTAATGTTGATATTGCGCCGCAAAAGTGAAATCAATCAATGTTTGGCTAATATTAAAAAAGTATCCGCTTACAGTTTACTTAAAAAGAGCTCCGCACGATTGAGAAATTATGCGGATGTGCTATTTTGAAAGACAGAGCAGATACTTTAGAAAGCTGATTTCATATGAAACCAGCTTTTTTCCTAGAGAATTACTAGCCAGTTACTCCTGTTTTTCCTCCGTTTTCTTATTTAAGAGGGGGGAGCTGGCTGCGACCGCTTCAAGTTCACTGACACTCGATTCAATTTCCTGAATTCTATTTGTCAATTGTGTTATATTCGGCTGGGTTTCCTGTTTCCAATTCTCAATCATTACTTTTACGTCGGAGATAAAAGCCTGAATAGCTTCCTTTCCAATCTTGGAGGCGTAAACCGATTCTGTTTTGATAGCCATGATCTGTTCCTTTAATTCTTTGGCCAGCTCGGTTATTTCATCTTTATTCTCTCTCAATCTGTATCTTGTTTCCTTTCCGGCAGCGGGTGCGCTCAGAAGCGCTGCTGCTCCAGCAATGACGGAACCTGCCAAAAATCCAAAGAACAATGATTTTGCTTTCATTTGCTATCACCTCATGTTTCTTATTTATTATTATTATAGTTCCCTTTATTAAACTTAGGGAAACTGCCGGCGCTATTTTACCGAACACAAGGAGTATTTTTACTAAAATACCATATTTTTCTTGAATATGGAAGTATGTATTTATATATCAATATACCACAAAAGTTTTTCTGTATTCAATGAGGATAGAGACAGTCATACGGAATGACAAGGAGCATATACATCATATTATATACCTATTCCTGCTGGGAGGGAGCACTGTGGTAACCGTAATGTATGCCTTTTTTATACTAAGCTGCATCTGCATCGCAGGAATGTTTTATTTTATCAGCAAGCTTAACAGTCCGGGAATCTACCCGCCTAAAATCATTATAAAGAAAAATGCCAGAATGCTGGGTGCAGCAGCTGTGTTCCTATTTTTTCTCGGCTTCATTTTGAGGATATTTACGTAGAAAGAAAAAAACACCGGATGATGAAAATCCGGTGTCCTTGTGCGATCAAGCATTTGCTGTAATATTTGTTCTTCGGGCTATATTCTTTACGATTGGATAGATAATGATCATTGCAACTGTGTTTAACAAGACTGCCGGCAGAACAGCTGCAGTAAACAGAACCATGAATGGTGCTGGCAATGTGGCAATATATAGGGCAGCGGTCAAGAAAATTGTTCCAGAAACAATTGTTCCCGCAGCTGTAAGGATCCCTACAGCGACAATGGAATCTGCATATTTCTTTAACAACATAACCAACAGGTAGAATAAAAACGCTGTAATGAACTTATCAATTATGTTTGGAACCAGGCCTCCAGGAAAAGTGGAAGTAAGACCTGAAAGAATGCCAGTTGCAAGCCCGAGCAATAAAACATTCTTCTTTTGAGGGAACAGTAAAATTCCCAGGAACATCATAGTCAGCATCATATCAGGCTTCATGCCGGAAGCAAAAAATCCTGGCATGATCAGATGCAATGCAGCTCCTATTCCCACTAAAAGCGAAAGTGACACAAGAGTCTTTGTGTTATTCATATCTAATCTCTCCTATTCTCTTCTCTACTAGTCTGCTCCTCCAGCAATGCACTCATTGCTTACTGCGAAGAGTTTCAATCATTATACCATGCTATAAGGATATTTTGAAGGCATTTGTTTATATATTCTACCACTATTTTTCCATTATTCTGGCAATATAACAATTAATAAGAAGCCAGGAAGTCTTTCATAAAGCTGGCCAACTGTTCACAATGAGAAAGAGGCACAGCGTTGTAAATGGATGCCCTGCAACCTCCAACTGAACGATGTCCAGCCAGGCCTACAAATCCTTCTTCCTTCGCCCGTTTGAGAAATGCTTGTGTGGCTTGTTCATCAGGTAGTGTAAAGGTAACATTCATTTTGGACCGGCTTTCTTTCAAAGCGTGTCCTTTGTAAAATCCGTTGCTCATGTCAATGGCGTCATAAATGAGTTTTGCTTTATTGAAATTGGTCTCTTCTATGCTTTTGATCCCGCCCTGGTCTTTCGCCCATTCCAGAACAAGGGAAAGCAAATAAATCGCCAGGGTAGGTGGAGTGTTATATAAAGAGTTATTTTTTGCATGTGTGTAATAGGAAAGCATGGTTGGGAGCTGTTTGTTTTCTTGTATAAGATCCTTCCGGATAATGACGACTGTAACCCCAGAAGGCCCCAAGTTTTTTTGTGCACCCGCATAAATTAGTCCAAAATCGTTTACATTGATTTCCTTGCTTAGTATATCACTCGACATATCGGCGATTACCGGTACATCCTTGAGCTTGGGGAAATCGCTCCACTGAGTGCCGTATATGGTATTGTTGCTCGTAAGGTGGACATAAGCGGCATCATTCTCGTAGGTGATATCTTCGACAGAGGGGATAAAAGAATAATTAGATTCCCTGGATGAGGCAGCAATTCCGGAATCTCCGATTTTTTCTGCTTCCTTTAATGCCTTTTCTGACCATGTACCTGTCAGGGCATAATAACCACGTTTGCCTGTTGTTAGCAAGTTCATCGGAACCATTGAGAATTGAAGGCTGGCTCCGCCTTGTAAAAATAATACTTCATAATCATCAGAAACATTCAAAAGCTGTTTGAGCAAGGAAATCGCCCCATTATGAATTTCCTCATAAGGCTTGCTCCGGTGGCTTAATTCCATAACCGACATCCCAGTGTTGCTTATATTCAGCCAGTCCTCCTGTGCCTTCCGCAAAACAGGCTCTGGCAGGGCAGCTGGCCCGGCATTAAAATTTAATGCTCGTTTCATAATATGTTCCTCCTGTACATTAAAGTATTAAAGGCTCTTTTGATATAATTATAGTATCAAAGAAATCAAGAAAAGAGTCAAAGTTTTGTATATTTTGCAAAAAAATTTCTTGCAATAATTTCTCTATGGTTTACAAACAACTGACCGCTGGAGCCGCACTATATGAAACACAAAAACCGGAACTATCTCAGTTCCGGCTCAATAATCATTGGTTAATATGCTTGGAAATGGATGATGCTATTTGCTGCAGATCATCCGGTGTATATTCGCTTGTATGAGTTTTCCATACAGCCCCGAATCCATCTCCCTCGCCGTGGCGCGGAATCAGATGCATATGGTAATGGAACACAGATTGTCCAGCTGCTTCACCATTATTGTTCAGTATGTTTAGGCCGACCGGTTTGAATTCCTGCTTAATGGCTCGGGATATTTCTGGAACAGCTTCAAACAAATTTTTGGCGATTTCCGGGGTGAGCTCATAAATGTTTTCTTTATGTATTTTAGGAATTACCAATGTATGTCCTTTAGTCACCTGGCTTATATCGAGGAAAGCCAGTACATGGTCATTTTCAAAAACCTTGGAAGCTGGTATGCTGCCTTCTACAATTTTACAAAATATACAATCGCTCATTGGTCAACCTCCCTAATAAAGAATAATTTGGTTATTCTTTATCGTATCATACGAATGATAAAAGGGGAAACATGGAAACAAAACGGGATGTGGACCAATGGTCACATCCCGCTGGAAGAAGGAGGCCGGCTTCTTTTCATTTCCTGTTATCCAAGAAATGCGTTTTTGCATGAAATAGTCTCTTTGATCAACACCTCATTTGCTATGCAAAGTCTGGTTATTGTTCTACCCGAGAGCTAACATTCAAAGCAACCATCTCCTATATCTTTAAAGTTTCATCAACTTTTCAAGCATATCGACAGAGTTTGAATGCGGTTTTCAGCAGGTCGTGCAAGACGATCATCCCCTTGCTCGAAAACGTGTAAGGAAGCTTATTTGGCCATTCAGTTAATTATCTTTAACTGACACCCCATTTTACAATTTGATTTTTGTTAATCAAGCTGTATTGAAGAACTCCTTCTTCACTATTTAAGATGCACGGGGAAGGAAGTAATTATGATGGTTATTGTTGGCAGTTAACAACAGCGTTCACTATGTGTCGTTTCGATTTTTTGTTAAAATAAAAAGAGGAATCAATCAGATATAGAAAGGATTGTTAACATGTCCTTGTTGGAAGTAAAAGACCTTGTAGGAGGATATACTAAAACTCCGGTCTTAAAAGGCATCAGTTTTGAAATAAAGCCCAAAGAATTGGTAGGGCTGATTGGCTTGAATGGTGCAGGGAAAAGCACAACAATCAAGCACATCATTGGTTTGATGGAACCAAAAAGCGGAGGAACATACATCAACGGCAAGCTTTTTTCAGAATCTCCCGAGCAATATCGGAAACAGTTCACATACGTTCCTGAAACGCCTATTTTATATGACGAGTTAACATTGGAAGAGCATTTAAAGCTGACTGCTATGGCATATGGGCTGGATGAAAAGACATTGCAGGAAAGAATGGGAAAGCTGCTTAAAGAGTTTCGGATGGAAAAGCGGCTATCCTGGTTTCCGGCCCACTTTTCTAAAGGAATGAAGCAGAAAGTCATGATTATGTGTGCGTTTTTAGTTCAGCCGTCCCTGTACATTGTGGATGAACCATTCGTAGGTTTGGATCCGCTTGGAATTCAATCGCTTCTGGACCTTATGAAGAAAATGAAGGAAGACGGCGCGGGCATATTGATGTCAACCCACATCCTTGCAACCGCAGAACGTTATTGCGATTCATTCGTAATTTTACATAATGGTGAAATCCGGGCAAAAGGGAATCTGGAGCAGCTTCAGAACCAATTTTCAATGCCCGGCGCAACATTGGATGATTTGTATATCCAGCTTACAAAGGAAGAAGTTTCTCATGAGTAGCCATGAATTGTGGGTTAGCCGATTTCGGATTTTTAGCAAGGAAATCCAAAAGTACCTGAAATATATCTTTAATGGCCATTTCTTGTTTGTCATGATTTTTGCCCTTGGAGCGATGGCATATTACTATAGTGAATGGGTAAAAACGTTGGATAGCAGCTTTCCAGCAGAGATTATCTTGGCAGCCGTCTTGGGGCTGCTGATCACGAGCAGCCCAATTTATACATTTTTAAAAGATGCCGATATGGTGTTTCTGCTTCCGCTGGAGACAAAGCTGGGGAATTATTTCTCCAAGTCAATCGCGGTCAGCCTGGTCATTCAGGGCTATTTAATCTTAATGGTGTTTGCAGCCTTCATGCCAATGTATGCCCGGGTATCTGGAGCCAATTTTGTTAATTTCATTTTAATATTAATCGTGATGTTAGGAATGAAATACGTAAACCTTCATATCCATTGGAATGTTTTACGATACCAGGAAATATCATCCGTCAGGATAGACAGTTTTATCAGGTTCCTTATCAATGCCTTGGGACTTTACTTTTTGCTGTTAAGAACAATATGGGTCTTTCCTGTTTTAATATTATTGCTTTTGTTTGTCCTGCTGTTTTTTTATAAGCGTACGGTTGCAAGGAGAGGACTTAAATGGGAGCGTCTTATTGACTTGGAAGGCAAGCGTTTAATGGCCTTTTACCGCATTGCAAATCTGTTTACGGATGTACCGAAATTGAAGGATAAGGTAGCCAGGAGGAAGTGGCTGGATCCTTTATTGCTGTTCATTCCGTATTCTCAAAAATCATCCTATCAATTCCTATACGCAAGGACACTTCTGCGCGCAAATGATTTTGTCGGATTACTAATAAGGCTTACGATTATTGGTTCCTTCGCATTGGCGGCTTTTGATAATATCTGGGCAAAGATCATCATTACACTGTTATTTTTATATATGACAGGGCTTCAGCTTATCCCGGTTTGGAAAACGCATGAGATGAAAATCTGGGTTTCACTCTATCCCTTGTCGGCTGAGCTCAGAAAAAAGGCGGTCATCCAGCTTATTTGTCTGTTCCTGCTGGCAGAGATTGCAGTATTTTTCATTGTAGCGGTTCTAGCGGGAGGAGTAATTCAGGGAGCTGCTTCCGTGGCCGCCGGCATCATATTTATCTATCTATTCCAGACATACGCAAAGAACAAAATAGAAAAATTTTAGTAGAGAGGGCTGGCGAAGAACGGCCCTCAGACTGTAGACAAACGTGATGGAAATTTGGTGATTGCCTGCAGTCTTTTTTTATTTTGCTGTTAACCGGGGTCTGTTTATTTGCCCTTACAGGCTCTTCACTTTCCGATGAGCCACCTGTCCTGCTGCTTTTCGCCGGAGTTTTTGCGCTTTTTACTGCAATCAACAGCTTTCCTATGTTATGAGGCAGCGTTTCCATAGATAAAATGATCGTAGTGACGGAGAGGCTTTCGAGGGGCATAGCCATTCCGCTTTTGGAGCCTTCTGACTGAATTTGAAGTGAAAGCCAAGTTTATTAAACTCAACGATTCTGTTATCCGTAAATGATTTCTCAGAAATTAAGGGGGCTGCTGTATGAATTCTTATGAGCAATTTGCCCGCAATGAGCTGGATACCTGGAAAATGAAAATGACGAAGCGTTCTGGTGTTTTTAGCAGGACGTCAAAAAAAATTCAGGGCAAGGTAAATGGATATATTCCCGGAAAAATCCATGCAGTGATTACGGACAGCATGAGAAATTTGGTAAAAGCTGTTCTGGCTGGCTCTGAATTTACGACAAAAGAAAAGGATGTTTCCATGCTGTCGCTGGAGGAGAAGGAGAAGCTGGTAAGGGAAAAAATAGCTTCGTACAGAAAAACGGCTGCAATCGAGGGTGCCGGCACGGGAGCGGGAGGGGTCTTTCTTGGTCTTGCTGACTTTCCACTTTTGTTATCGATAAAGATGAAGTTTTTGTTTGAAGCCGTAAGTCTTTACGGCTTTGATGTCAAAAGTTACGATGAACGATTGTTTATCCTCCATATTTTTCAGTTGGCTTTTTCCAGCGATGAAAAGCGAGAGGACACGCTAATGATTCTGGAGAATTGGGAGGAGTATAAGGGAAAATTGGCCGATATGGACTGGCGGGTATTCCAACAAGTATATCGCGATTATATCGATCTTGTTAAAATGCTGCAGCTAGTACCAGGCATCGGGGCGGTTGTGGGGGCGTATGCAAACTATAATCTGGTTCAGCAGCTGGGGGAAACGGCAATTAACTGCTGCCGCATGAGATTATTAACGGAAGATCAATACTAGCTGGCTTCCGAATATTCCTTCGTGCACTGTCTATGTGAGGGTCATAAGCCGAAAAAGGAAATATGTGTAAAATAATTTATCAAACAATGCACCCCAATGGTTAGATGTTGTCTAACCATTGGGGTGCATTTCACAAAGGATTTTTTATTGTTTTTCGCAGCAAAGTTACTTCACTGATGTTGCTGCTTCTGGTTCAGCTGCGGTTGATTGATAGCCGATAGCGGCAGCTCCAAGTGTTTTCGCTGCAATCAGCATGGCTTTTTCATCGAAATCAAATTTTGGATGATGATGCGGATAAACAACTTCTACTCCATCTGCCAATGCTCCCGTGAAAAAGAAGGTTCCTTTTACCTTTTGCAAGTAATATGCGAAATCTTCTCCTCCCATTTCCGGGGCGATTTCTTCGATTCTATTCACCTCATCGACTGTTTGTGCCATTTGGATGACATGCCTGGTCTCTGCTTCATGTGTCACGACTGCCGGATATCCACGGTGATATACATATTCATACGTACAATCGGAAGCTTGTGTTATGCCGCCGGCAACTCTCTCTATTTCTTTTTCAATCAAGTCGCGGACATCTTCATTGAATGTCCGGACAGTACCAATAATTTTTGCTTTGTCTGCAATAACATTGAATGCATTGTCTGCAACAAAGGACCCTACTGTAACAACGGCCGATTCAATGGGGTCAACTCTTCTTGCTACAATTTGCTGAAGGGCGATGACGAGCTGAGCTGCAGCGACGATTGCATCCCTTGTCTTATGAGGCTGTGCTCCATGGCCGCCCTTCCCCTGAATCACAATTTCAAATCGGTCTGCTGCAGCCATGATCGGACCCACGCGATATTGGATTGTACCTGTAGGGGCTGTAGCCCATAAATGGGTTCCGAAAATGGCGTCTACTCCATCCAGGCAGCCATCCTCTATCATCGGCTTAGCTCCACCAGGTGCATACTCCTCTGCATGTTGATGTATAAAGACATATTCACCTTCAAGTTCATCCTTAAGAGTGTTAAGGGCCTTTGCTAAAAGAAGCAGGGTGGCTGTGTGTCCGTCATGGCCACAGGCGTGCATTACACCGTCCATTTTGGATTTATAGGGGACGTCCTTTTCGTCCTGTATTGGCAGCGCATCGAAATCAGCCCTGAGAGCTACGGTCTTGCCTGGCTTCTTTCCTGCAACTCTGGCAACAACGCCATTTCCTCCCACGCTGCTGCGAAATTCTATGCCAAGCTTCTGATAAAAATCTGCAATAAAGGCGGCTGTCTTCGTCTCCTGAAATGAAAGCTCTGGATATTGGTGCAGGTACCTTCTTATCGAAATCATTTCTTCATACGATTCTTCGAGCAGACCATGTAATTTTTTTAACAAGGATAGAGCCCCTTTCGATTAATTGAAAGAATTTTTTTACTATTATAACATAACCTGGTTACTAGAAAAATAGATTGATTGGGCAGTGATTGTTCTGGTACATTTGATTTGATCATGAATATGGAGGAAACAAATGGAAAAGAAGAAAATACTAATTAAATCTGGAAGTGCTCTCATACTGATCTCCGGAGTTACAGTATTCATGATGCTGCTAAATGGAGTGCAGACAGAAGAAGCAATGTGGCTTGACACAACTTTGCAACGCTTCTTTTACAAGGCTCACGGCACTTTTTTCGAAGAATTTTTTGCCATAATAACTGAATTGGGCTCAGCAAAGGTTATTGGAATAGGCAGCCTTTTATTGCTGCTATGGATATGGATTCGTCGGAAAGATTACGCAGGCATAGCTATCATCGTTCTTGGAATAGCTGGGGGAGACCAGCTTAACAATCTTCTCAAGGAATTTGTAGCCAGAGAGCGTCCAAATATTAATCCGGCCGTTGATGCAGAGGGATTCAGCTTTCCAAGCGGCCACGCCATGGTAGGCATTATTTTTTATGTACTGCTTGCGTTCTTTATTTCTAAATATGTAAAATCCATCACTGTAAAACGAAGTATATGGAGTCTGGCAATCTTTTTAGTGTTGCTGATTGGGATCAGCAGAATAGTGGTTCAGGCACATTACCCGTCCGATGTGGTCGGAGGATATGCAATCGGTTCTGTATGTATTATTATTTGCTTGTATATTTACTGGATGACACAACATCCGCTTTTAAAAGTGAATCGAAGAAATTCAAAATAAGCCGCCATCCATATGTGCGGCTTATCTATTTGGATGGAGCAAATAAAGGAGGAATTATATCAGGAACATGGCGACTATGGTTGTAACCGTAAGGCCAATTGCAACGGGAAGGAGATTTCTGCGTGCGAGTTCAAACGGATCTACATTGCAAATGGCCGCTGCAGGAATCAAGGCCCATGGAACCAGTGTGCCTCCTCCTACCCAGATGGCTGAGATTTGCCCTAGAGCAGTTAATGTAGCAGTACCGCTGCCGATTGATCCCGAAAATAAATGAGCGACGGAACCAGCCAATGAAATTCCGGAAAAACCAGACCCGTCAAGGCCGGTTATTGCCCCAATCGAAGTAAGTGTAACGGCTGCGACTTCTTTTGTAAGTGGAACAGTATGCGCCAGGGCGACACCGAGGTCGTTTACGATTCCCTGGGAGTCCTTTGGAAGGTACTCGCCAATTATTTTTATAAATGCTGCATCGCCTAAATAGAAGAAGGCTGCAATAGGTATTACCGGGCCAAACACCTTAAATCCGAACTGGAAACCTTCAATGAAGTAACCGGTGACCTTCTCCAATCCAGTATTTCCATGGGCAGCAAGACAAAGAATCAGCAGAATGAATACCGAAGTACCCCCAATCAATGCTGTCGCATCACCGCCTTGCAGCTTGAGAAAGTACATGGATGCAACAACCAATGCAAATGCAGCCGGAATTAATAAAGCAAAAATCTTTCTTTGGCCCTTCGTCAGTAAATCTGGTTCCTCCTTCAGATCCTCGGATCCTGGTTCTGCCACATGCGAACTTTGAAGGCGCCCCAGCCTTATATCCCTCCTAAGAAATAGAAAAGCTGCAACAGTGGTTACAATTCCCATTGTGATGACGAGAGGGATGCTGGCTACGATGACCTCATTAACGGGAAGTGCCGCAGCGTCGGCTGTTAACTTTGGAGCCGCCTGAATAACAAAGTCCCCGGAAAGAGCGATCCCGTGCCCAAAAAGATTCATCGCCATCGCTACTCCCAGCGACGGTAAACCAACCCTCACTGCTACCGGCAGCAACACAGCTCCCAATAAAGCGACCGCAGGCGATGGCCAGAAAAACCAGGATATAGCCATCATTAATATCCCAATGATCCAGTAAGCAAGAGCGGGTGTGCGGATCAATTTGGCAAACGGAGAAATCATTGCATCATTTATTCCCGTTTTCGTCAGCAGCCTGCTAAGGGCCACTATAATGGAAATGACCAAAATAGTCGGAAGCAGCTCCGTAATTGCATAAATAAAGCTATTGAATATGCCGCTGATCGATCCTGATAAACTGCCTGTTGCCGTAATAACTATCGTGAAAATCCCCGCAATACACACCAGGGACGTGTCTCGCCGCATAACCATAAATCCAATAATAAAAAGGATAAATACAATGTATATCCAATGCAGCGCGGTCAATTCAACTCCCATAAACCGGCCCCCCTCAAGTTCTGTTTAGGCAGATGCCTAACTACTACATGGTATGGGGAAGCAGGAATTTGGTGCGCGCACTAATGAAATATCATCATTCCCTGAAAGGAAAACTGCAGATCAGTCAGCATTCTATCACAATATGATAAAAGGTGTGATTTTTTAAAATTCAACCTCTGGACTGAGGCAGAACCCTCATGCACCAAGTATAAAGAGAATAGGACCTATTTTGATGATCGTGGTTTTTAAAAATAAAGGGATTATCGAAATGTCAGAGAATAAAAGATTATAAAAGGAATGGGGGACGCCCTTGAAAAAGCAATCTTTTGGCCAAGTAGCTGCAGCCTTAGTGCTTCTCACAGCGGGAGTGCTCCTGCTCCTTATGAATATAGGTATCATTTCTTGGGAAATAAAAGAGATTTTTGTCGCATTTTATCCGGCGGTCATTTTGCTGGTCGGGGTTTGGCTTCTTTACTCGGGGCTGCAGAATCCCTTTGGTATCAGGATGTTTGCTGGATTTTTACTTTTGATATACTCTGGTCTGCTGTATGGAGATCATTTTGGGTTTTTGACTTTTACAGCAAGCATGATATGGGGATTATGGCCGGTGTTTCTAATATTTATAGGCCTTCGGCTTCTTTTTAAAAGAAAAGGAATTAGGGTTATGATTAGGAAGGACATAGATCCACCCCGTGAAATCAAAGACCAATTTAAAAAAAATATGAAAAAAGAAATGGTAAAAGGGATCAGCATTGGTTCGATTGAATTTAAAAAAACCAACTGGGCGCTTGAACCGATGAGGATGTATAAGGCAATTGGTGACTATTACATTGATTTAAGCAAGGCATACATTCCAGAAGGGGAGACCCCTATAGCCATTAGCGGATGGATTGGCGATATAGCAATCATTGTTCCGGATGATCTGGCGATAAAGGTAGATGCCAGGGTAAACATTGGGGATATAAAGATGTTTTCACTTTCCTCATCACAAATCAATGGAAATAACATATTCTATGAGTCTCCGGAATATGATTCTGCCATTAAAAAGGTGAAAATAAACATATCATTAACCATAGGTGATATAAGGATAGATAAAGTGTAAGGACTGGGTGGAGAACATGAAGGGGATTAGGTCTTTTTTTCTACAAAGCTATTTAATTTTTGCCTCGCTGTGTTCATTGACTTTTTTCGTAATTTTGCAGTGTTATCTTTTGTTTTCTGAGAACCCGGCTTTCTCGATAAATACTGCGCTTTGGCTGTCCGGCTTTGTGTTTATCATGCTTACCGTTTCGGCAGCTTACTTTGCCATAAGAAATGCATATGTGCTAAAGGGCAGGCTTAATAATATAAGCACCTTTATTGGGACATTGAGAAACGGGAGATACGCCGGTAAATTATCATATGACAAGGATGATGAGATCAGCCGAATCATGTACGAAATCAATCTTCTTGCCGATCATATACAAAAGCAGGTCCACTCCATGCAGCGGCTTGCTGAAGAAAAAGCAAACCTCTCTCAGCAAGCACAGGCTGCGGCAGTCATGGAGGAGAGGCAGCGGATAGCACGGGATCTCCATGATGCAGTAAGCCAGCAATTATTCGCTTTAAACATGATGGCTGCAGGAGCTGTAAAGATGTTCGATTTGTCACCTGAAAAAGCCCGGCAGCAATTAACCGAAATAGCAGATATATCTGTCAGGGCCCAGGGAGAGATGAGAGCGCTGCTATTGCATCTTCGCCCTGTCCAGCTGCAGGAAGACTCATTATGCGATGGATTGATCAAGCTGTTGAAAGAACTGAAACAGAAAACAAGTCTGCAATTTGTGGCAAGTATCGATGAAGTGACAGGACTTCCTAAATCTGCCGAGGAGCATTTATTCCGCATTGTACAGGAGGCGATCTCCAACATCATACGCCATGCGGATGCACAGAGGGTAAAGGTCGAACTTACAGGAGAAAACGAATATATCCGGCTGTATATCAGCGATGATGGTAAAGGATTCGATCCGCTGAACGACAAGATGGTTTCTTATGGAATAAAAATGATGAAGGAACGCTGTGAAGAAATAGGCGGTATCTTTCAGTTAAGATCAAAGTTAAAAGAAGGTACGTACATAGATATTAAGGTACCGCTAAAAGGGGTGGGCTAATATGGCGATAAGACTGGCTGTTGTGGATGACCATGAACTGGTCAGGAAAGGAATCATATCATATTTGTCAACGGAGCCCGATATTGAGATTGTGGGTGAAGGATCATGCGGGAAAGATGCCGTGCGGATCGCTGCAAGCAAGAAACCGGATGTCATTTTAATGGATCTCTTAATGGAGAATGGGACTGGAATCGACGCAACAAAAGAGATTATGGCGGCAGGCCATAAAACCCGCATCATCATCCTTACAAGCTATTATGATGAAAAAGAGGTTTTTCCGGCTATTGAAGCAGGGGCATTCAGCTATATGCTAAAGACCTCGTCAGCAGCTGAAGTAGCTGCGGCGATACGCAAGGCTGCCGCTGGAGAGTCTGTTATTGAACCCAAGGTTACTGATGTTATGGTCAAGAGGCTTAGAAGCAAAGAAAAGAAGCCCCATGATACACTAACCGAGAGGGAAATGGACGTACTGTGCTGTATTGGTGAAGGTATGACAAATCTGGAAATATCGGAAGAACTGTTTATCGGTATAAAGACGGTAAAAACCCATGTCAGCAATATTTTAGGGAAGTTGGAAGTGGCAGATCGAACACAGGCAGCTGTGTATGCAAACCGGAATGGATTAGTGAAAAGTAATAGGAAATAAATCCAGCCCTCCCTGCAGCACAGGGGGGCTGGATTTATTCTTTTTCAGTAGTTAGATAGTAATGAGAAGTATATGAATCTCCGGAGAAGATCTTCTTTGTCATGTCGACTTTAGGCTCTGGCCCTTTTTGATGGGCCTGCTGAAAGGATTGGGAGGATTGCCAATTGGAAAAGGATGATTGTTTGTCCCATTGTGTAAAGACTACATACGTGTCAGAATTCAATGGCCGAAGCAAGCGAAAGGCAAGGAATCCAGGTTCTTTGTCAATGAGGCCGGCCCGATTCTTAAAACGATGCTCGAAGATTGGACGTCCTTCCTCGGTGACCGGGATGTTATTCATAACCACATATCCCTCCTCATTAATGTTTCCGGACGATTGAATGACCTCAAACTTTCGGGGGCTGCTGAAAACAGTCTTACGCTCTGTCTCATGCAGAAGCAATGCTTTTTCAGAGCTTTGCATCAAAAACATTTTTTCGCTCCCGTGTTTTTGTTTAATGATTTTTAAGAAATCATAGGTTCCGGTAGTCATATAAATGTTCATCCATACACCACTCCAGACAGGGAATTATTTTTTGGGAAGCTTACTTGATATAATAAGTATGCAGCTTTATTTAACGTGAATGCTTGTGTATTTTATTTTACCTTAAAGTTGAAGTTAAAACCAAAATCGGCGATTTTTTGACAATTGAGAGGGTTATCTATACATCTATAGTAGAAAAGGCTATAGTGATAAAAGATTACATACGTAAATTGGGTGTATTATGCTATTCTATGTAAAGAAATATATTGGTCATACAGGTTTTTGAAAGGTGGATATGAATGACAAGAGAATTTAATGATACATTCCTGAAAGCGGCGAGAGGTGAAAAAACAACCCATGTTCCAGTTTGGTATATGCGGCAGGCTGGCCGTTCGCAGCCGGAGTATAGGGCTATCAAAGAGAAATATTCACTGTTTGAAATTACTCATCAGCCTGAACTCTGTGCTTATGTAACAAGACTGCCGGTCGAACAGTATGGTGTGGATGCTGCAATCCTGTATAAGGACATTATGACACCGCTTCCGGCAATTGGAGTGGATGTGGAAATAAAGTCGGGGATCGGCCCTGTTATTTCCAACCCAATCCGGTCAATTGCTGACGTTGAAAGACTGGGTGAGATTTCTCCAGAGGATGATGTTCCCTATGTCCTGGATACAATCAAGCTATTGACGGCGGAACAGCTTAGTGTACCATTAATCGGTTTCTCGGGTGCTCCTTTTACAATCGCTTCCTATATGATAGAAGGCGGACCTTCAAGGAATTATAACAAAACAAAGGCTTTCATGTATTCCGAACCAGAGGCATGGTTTGCGCTAATGGACAAACTTGGTGATACAATCATTACATATGTAAAAGCTCAAATAAAAGCAGGGGCAAAAGCCATCCAGATTTTTGATTCCTGGGTAGGTGCCCTGAATGTAGCGGATTACCGGACATTTATCAAACCGGTTATGCACCGTATCTTTACTTCTTTAAAAGAGGAAAATGTTCCATTAATCATGTTCGGAGTTGGAGCAAGCCACCTGGCACTGGAGTGGAATGATCTGCCGCTTGATGTAGTAGGTCTCGATTGGAGATTGCCAATTTCTGAAGCAAGACGGATTGGTATCCAAAAGACAGTTCAAGGCAATCTCGACCCAGCAATCCTTTTATCATCATGGGAAGTAATAGAAGAAAGAACGAAAGCTATTTTAGATCAGGGTATGGCACAGCCTGGCTACATATTTAACCTTGGCCACGGGGTTTTCCCGGAGGTAAACCCTGAAACATTGAAGAAGCTGACAGCCTTCATCCACGAATATTCTGCTGCCAACAGCAATGGATGAAACAAAGTCCATAATCAACATAAAGACGGAATTGCAAAAGGAGTGTAAGTAATGGTCAGAAAGAAGATGGGCCTGCTTGTAATGGCCTATGGAACTCCATATAAGGAAGAAGATATCGAAAGATACTATACTCATATACGCCACGGCCGACGGCCCTCAGACGAATTGCTGGACGATTTAACGAACCGCTACAAAGCCATTGGCGGACTTTCCCCGTTGGCAAAAATTACAGAGGCACAAGCAAAAGGCCTGGAACAAAAATTAAACTCTGTCCAGGAAGAAATCGAGTTTAAAGCGTATCTTGGGCTTAAGCACATTGAGCCGTTCATAGAGGATGCGGTGAAACAAATGCATGAGGATGGCATCACAGAGGCCGTAAGCATCGTGCTTGCTCCGCATTTCTCCACATTCAGTGTTAAATCATACAATAACCGTGCTAAGGAAGAAGCTGAAAAGGTTGGCGGCACCCTCTCCATCACATCTGTTGAGAGCTGGTATGATGAACCGAAGTTCATCAAATACTGGGCAGATCAGTTAAATGAAACATATAGCAATATGCCTGAAGAAGAACGCGAAAATTCTATTCTGATCGTATCGGCACACAGCCTTCCGGAGAAAATCCTTCAGCTTGGGGATCCATATCCAGAGCAATTAAAGGAAACGGCTGATCTAATTGCAGAAGCTGCTGGAGTCAAAAATTATGCGATTGGCTGGCAAAGTGCGGGCCAGACGCCTGAACCTTGGCTTGGACCGGATGTCCAGGATTTAACAAGGGACTTATTTAACGAGAAGGGCTATAAAGCTTTCATCTATATCCCGGCAGGCTTCGTTGCCGAGCATTTAGAAGTGCTTTATGACAATGATTATGAATGTAAAGTGGTTACTGAGGAAATAGGGGCAGCGTATTACAGACCTGATATGCCAAACACCCACCCTGACTTTATTGATGCCTTGGCCACTATTGTATTAAAAAAGCTTCAGAAACAATAAATTTGTTAAAAACACTGTTCATTTTTTGGACAGTGTTTTTTTATTGAAAGGCTTTTTATTGTCTAGAAATCAAAATATTGCATCTATTACTAAAGGAGAGCCTTGTAAACAAAGGTCCGCAGTTTTTCTTTTTTAGGAACAAGAAGGATTTTTCAAGAAGATAACGAAATGTTCTTTGAAGTGGAGGTCATTGGTCGATCATGACATAAAGGAGCTGCTTGAATGTATGTAACTAAGATTGAGCCGCGTGTCTCGGAGACAGATGGAGCTGGCCATATAAATAACACGACGATTCCTATCTGGTTTGAAGCCGGCAGGAATGAAATTTTCAGGTTATTCACACCGGATCTCAGCTTCAAGAACTGGAAGCTTGTATTGGCAAACATGAATGTGGATTTCGTTCGCGAGCTGTATTATGGAAAGGAAGTTAAGATCCATACGTGGATTGGACGTATTGGGAACAGCAGTTTTGTGGTGAAAGAAGAAATCTATCAAGAAGATATGCTGTGTGCAAGGGGCACTGCAACTTATGTGAATTACGATTTGAAAAGGAAACAATCCCAGCCGATTCCCGATGAAATACGGGATATATTACAAACTCATATGATGGAAAACTGACATATTAAGCAAAATACTTTCTATACATAATAACCTGTATGATACGGGTCGGATGGCGGTTCAGGTTACCATTTATAAGGCAGAGGATTTTAAATATAGCTTATTCCCAGAGTAATACTGCGGCTCTCCGAAAGAAAATTAATGATTGTCCTAGCCGGGATTATATTATGCATTTATAGAAATGATAAAAATAGAAAAGGTGGTAAATAAATGGGGAGAAAAAGTAAGTTGGCGGCACTAAAGGGGCAGGAAGAAAGCCGTGTTAAGGAATTTATGTTTACTTTCATCCTGAATATTTGTTTTTTTTCTTTCGTGGCTGCATTGATATTAATTTTTATTACATAGATTTACATACTTAGAAAAACAGTAATCATTTAGAGAGAAGCAGCCTTTTATCAGGGGAGTCGCAGTGCTTTATTTGCTTTGGTGGTTAGGGAAAGTCCCCAATTGCATTCTTCCCTTCTATTTGATATGATATTTTCGTACTTATTGACTAATTCATTCAAATAGTCATTAATGAGGTGATGTGTTGTCGGTCGATCGAAAGAAATTAATAGTGGAGGCAGCTACAAAGTCATTTTCGCAATTTGGATACAAGGCTACTACTATGGACCAAGTGGCTAAAATAGCTAATGTCGGAAAAGGTACCATATACACTTTTTTTACAAATAAAGAAGAACTATTCAAGGAGATCGTAGAGGGACTCATTGAGGAGATGAAAAAGAAAGCAGAGGAGGCCTTTAAATCCGAGCATTCTTTTGTGGAAAATGTTCATAATGCCATTTATAGCATTCTTGAATACCGCCTGGAGCATCAATTCACGATAAAGATGATGCAGGAGGAAAAGGAAATAGGAACACCAGCCGTTTTGCAAATGGTAAGGGAAATGGAAGCCGCCATCGTTTCCTATATTAAAGGCAAGGTTGCTTTGGGAGTCGAGAAAGGAGATATCCTTCCCTGTGACCCGGAACTTACTGCCTTTCTGATATTGAAAATATACATTGCACTCATATTGGACTGGGAGAAAGAACATAAGCCATTGTCAAAAGAAGAGATTGCTGACATATTTGAGCGGTATTTATTTAAAGGATTATCCAAGGAACATTGAGGTTCCTTATTTTTTGCAACAAATGACTAAATGAACAAAATGGTCATTTGTTTTAGAGGAGGATCATAATGGGTACTAATACATTTATAAGGGAAATAAAGGCAATCTTCACAAATCGAAGGCTTTTAATCCCCATTATTGCCATTTTATTTATTCCAGTGATGTACAGCGGTATGTTTCTTTGGGCGTTCTGGGATCCATATAAACATTTAGAGAAGCTGCCCGTTGCTGTAGTCAATGCTGATACAGGGGCAGAAATGAACGGCAGGAAGCTGCAAATTGGCAAGGACTTCATTGATAATTTAAAAGAGAGTAAGCAATTTAATTTTAAGTTCCTTAATAAGGGTCAAGCGTATAAGGAGCTTAAAAATCAAAAGTATTATTTGGTTGTTGAAATCCCGGATGACTTTTCCAAGAATGCGACTACATTAATGGACGAGCATCCTCGCAAATTAGAGCTGAAATATGTACCAAATGAAAGCTACAATTTCCTGTCTGCCCAGATTGGCGATAACGCCATGCAAAAGATTAAAGCGGCATTGTCCGAAAAGGTTACAGAGACATATGCGCAATCTATATTCGAAAATATGTCCAAAATGGCGGATGGGTATCAGACAGCCGACCAGGGGGCCGGAAAATTAACATCAGGCATTAATGAAGTAAACAAAGGTGCCGAATCCTTACAGGAAAACTTGCAGTTGCTTGCTAAGAAACAAATTGAATTTAGCGAAGGAACAAATAAGGTGTATAATGGCTCGGCACAATTGGAAAGGGGAGCTGCACAGCTGGCTGCAGGCATGGGCAAACTCACCGATGGCCAAAAGCAAATTTTGGCTGGTGCCCAAAAAACCGAGGGTGGAGCCGAATCGCTTAATGGTGGCATAACGGAGCTTCAGCGTGGGTTGAATGAGGCTGCTGATAAAACGGGAACCATTGCTGACGGCACTTCAAAATTATATGCAGGGGCTAAAGACCTTACTGGTTATTTGAATGAGCTTCACTCAGGCACACAACAGCTTGCAAAAAGTACAGCCGATGGTGCAGAGCAGGCAAAGGCAAACATGGACGAATTGAAGAAAAAGCTGGAGCCTGTATTAAGCTCGATGTCTGGAGCCCAAAAAAACGAACTTTTGGCGCAGTTGAATCAATTTGTGGCTCAATCGGAAGCACTGAAGAATCAAACAGCAATGCTAAATAGTAAGACAGGGGAAATTGCCGCGGGTTCAGCCGAGCTGCAAAAGAATATTTCTCAGCTTGCTGATGGCCAAAAGGCCCTTAATAATGGCGTACACGAGCTGGAGCAGGGCGCAGGCAATTTAGAGGCCGGATCAAATGAACTGGTGTCAGGTCAAAAAGAACTCTCCGCAGGTATAAAAACCTTTGGAGAGAAACTAAAAAAGGCAAGTGACGGAGCAAATGCCGTTGCAGAAGGTGCAGCCAATCTTACTGACGGAGCGAAACAGCTAGAGGGCGGTTCAAAAGCACTTGCAGATGGTTCAGATAAGCTATCTAAGGGTTCCGAAAAAATCTCCGCAGGAACAAGTGAATTGGCAAAGGGTTCTACGGAATTCAAGGATAAAATTGCCGTTGCGGCAAAGGAAACGGAAGATGTAAAAGCTGGTGATGAAACGTACGATATGATGTCTCAGCCGGTCAAAGTGGACAAGGAGAGTATAAATAAAGTTCCAAACTATGGGACAGGCTTTGCTCCATATTTTATCTCTCTTGGTTTGTTCGTAGGTGCATTAATGGTTTCAATCGTATTCCCGCTTCGAGAACCTGCTGGAGAGCCAAAAAGCGGATTTAGCTGGTTCATAAGCAAGTTTGGAGTTATTGCCGGCATAGGAATGATTCAAGCTCTTGTGGCATGTGCCGTCCTGATTCTTGGACTGGGAATCGAGGTACAGAATGTTCCATTGTTCATTGTTTTTTCTGTAGTCACAAGCCTGGTATTTCTTGCCCTGGTACAATTGCTTGTAACAGCCTTAGGTGATCCTGGAAGGTTTATTGCCATTATCGTGTTGATCTTGCAATTGACTACAAGTGCAGGGACATTTCCAATCGAGCTAATCCCGGAAAAACTTCAGTTCTTTCATAAGCTTCTGCCGATGACTTATTCTGTCAAAGGATATAAAGAGGTTATCTCCAGCGGAAATATTGGAGCGATGTGGGAAAATGGCTACATCTTACTAGGGTTCATGGCGGCATTTTTGGCTCTTACTCTATCCTTCTTTACCATTCTGCACAAAAAACGCTATTTGCGGAACAACGAAAATGATTAAGTCTGCTAGGAAGGTATATTTCCAGAGATAATAGAAAATAGACAATGACGGTGTGCCTAGACGCACGCCATTGTCTATTTTATGAGAATAATTAATCAAAACATTTTGGACTAAACAGAGGAGATTAAAAAGTTGTGTGAACAGTTAATAAAGAATAATAGACAATAGATTTTTTTGCTGTATCGCAACATATAAGTGAAGTGGAAATGGAGGGGAAAGTGTCAGGCTTTAAATTGCAGATGCATCCCTGCAGAAGAAAAGACAACACAGAATCAAATCGCGTGTAAAATAAACACCCAACCCCTATACTATAGGAGAATAACCTATTGGAGGGATAAACTATGCATATCGAAATGTGGACTGATTTTGCTTGACCATTCTGCTATATTGGCAAAAGGCGTCTGGATGACGCTATAAAGCAGATTGACCATCCAATTGAAGTAACTTATAGATGCTTCGAATTGGATCCGACGATGGAGCGGGACATAAAAGAGAATATGTACGAATTGTTAGCTAAAAAATATGGGATGAGTATTGCCCAGGCGAAAGCAAATACGGCAAACATGGTGAAAATGGCGGAAGAAGTGGGCCTCGAATATCAATTGGATACCCTGATTCTGACGAATACCTTCGACGCTCATCGTTTGACCATGTACGCTAAGCAACACGATTTATCGAAAGAAATGACCGAACGGATTTTACGTGCCTATTTTACTGAATCCAAGCATATTGGAGACCATGAAACATTGACGGAGCTGGCTGTTGAAGTCGGTTTGAATCGGGAAGCTGTTAAAGAGATGCTTGCGAGCGACGGTTTGTCCGAGGCGGTGCGCGCTGATGAACAAGCAGCGAGACAGTATGGCATTACAGGTGTCCCGTTCTTCCTGATTAATAAAAAATATGCCCTTAGCGGTGCCCAGCCGACTGAGGTATTCGTTCAGGCATTGAAAAAGATCATTGCAGAGGATGAAATAACCGTTCTAAATGGCCAGGACGGAGCAATCTGTGATGACGAAGGATGCGAAATTCCTAAAAAGTAGCAAAAGCTTACTCAATACTCATTAACCTATTAAAATAAGAACTAGTATCCTTTCTGCATATGGGATCCTAGTTCTTTTTATATCAAGGTAATTTTAAGAAATTCTATTGTACTTTCCTAATGTGACTGCAAACAATACGGCCCAATTCAAGTTTGAATCCAGTCCTTGGACAAGGCCGTAAGTTACCAAGGTATTCGTTTCACACAAAAAACAGTTTCAATAACCAGTTACGAAAATGATGGGGGTTACTTAAGAAAGAGGAATAATCTTGGATCCGTATGTATTTCCTATTTTTTGGTGTTATTAAGTCAAAAGAGGAATACTATGCCGGAAAAAGTAAATCCCCTTAACATTAGTTGTAAGGGGATGTGCAAATAGAGTTTTTAAACAGACTGGCGATCTTCAAAGGGAAACTCATCGTCCAGGCTGCGCTTTTGCAATAAACCAAAGAAATTTTCAATTTCCCGTTCGGCACTTAATAGAGAATCGGATCCATGGATTACATTCTCTTCTTTTCTAGAAGCGAAATCGCCGCGAATGGTTCCTGGCATTGCTTCAGATGGACTTGTTTTTCCAATCATAAGTCGAGAAACCTCAATTATATTTTCCCCTTCCCAGACCATGGCAAATACAGGGCCGGAAGTAATAAAGTCGACCAGTTCACCGAAAAATGGTTTCTCCCTATGTTCCATATAGTGATATACTGCTTTATCGCGGCCCACTGTCATAAGCTCTGCATGTAACAAGCTAAATCCTTTTTGCTCGAAGCGTTTGATTATATCTCCAATTAATCCTCGTTTCACTCCATCAGGCTTAACCATGATAAAAGTGCGTTGTAAACTCATACGATTCACCTCTTCGTAATATAGATATGTACTCAGAACATCAGTAATAAAAGCTGGTTCTAGTTACTATCCATTATGGGAAGATATTATAGATTTCAAACCATTCATCAATGACAGAAGATAAAAAACAGCAATAATCTCAAGGATATCTTTAATGAATAGAGGCGTGTATTTGTATTAATTGTGTGTAAAGCAGGATTTCAATGGTGATTGCCGTAATTTTTAAATGGAGGTTATTCGATTGATACGGCTGCATATAAGTGTTTATTTCAATCTAACTGAAGCAAAGGGGAGGGACAGGTTTTATTAACGAAAAATCAAGATGACGAGGGCTATTATTATCCTTTCCCGGGGGCGGGCAGGAACATGGAGAAACAATTCTTAAAGCATTGATTGATAAGAGAGTGTGTCGAAGAAATTGGCTGTGAGGTGAAAATCGGAGAATTGCTCCCTATACGGGAATACATAGGAAAAAAATCACGAACATTCTTCATCCGATTTTCATGTTCACGAGGTTGAGTATTATTTTGTCTGTAGTTTGGAAAGTGAAAAGGCCAGGGAAGCTACTAATCCTGACAGCGAACAAGTGGGAGTAGAATGGATATATATTAGAGATTTGCAGCAAAGGATATATCCCAAAAAACTAAGATGATGCATAATTAACTATTTTGATAATGTAAGGTCTCCAATATATTTAGGGGATATTCAATTCTTTTGAGGTGTTTCAGTGTGAAAAATAAAAACAAATAATACAGCATATTTTAAGGAGTGGTTTTTTATGGTTTTCGAACTGACTTACCAAATCCGCGTTACTGATATAATGGAAGGCCAGAAGTGGTATGAAATATTTTTAAATAAGGCACCTGATTTTATACCCCATGAAGGGTTTGCAGAATGGGAGCTTATACCTGGTTTTTGGCTGCAAGTTGCTGAAGGGACAGCTTCTCAAGGAAGTGGGCCGCTCCGGTTAGGAGTTAAGGATTTAAAAGCCGAGCAGGAAAGATTATTTAGTGAGTTACACATTGAAGATTTTGAAGTGTTTTCGCGAGAAGAAGTTCCCGTAAAGTGGGGAACGTTTACTGATCCCTGGGGAAATTGCATTGGCCTGTTTGAATACATAGACAAAGAAGAAGAAAAACGAAGGATCCAAACAATTCTGGGGAGAGTGGATGTGTAGTTATCATCTTAACAAGCGAGCTTTTACGCAAAAGGATAATGCGAGACACATGACCGGCATAGCTGCTGGGCAATTAATCTCAGCTTGTTCAGACTGAAGAAGAAACTATCTGGTGGGTCCTCGAAATAATTTATAGCAGTATTTTACCGCAAATAGAAAAGAGAGAAGATATTCTTCTCTCTGGCATTTCCTTCATATTAATTAGTCATCCTCACGCCGCTGTCTGGCCCGTGCTTCTCCGCCTTTGCGGCCAGCTTCTTCCCTGCTCATTTTTCCGTCGCTGTCATCGTCCCGCTGCTCAGCCCGGGCGTTTCCACCCTTTTCACCTATTTCCTGATAGAATTCTTTATCATGATTTTCAGAGGTGGCTTCCCCGCCTTTTCGTCCAATCTCTTGATAAAATTCCTTATCATGATTTTCAGAGGTAGCTTCTCCGCCTTTTCTTCCTATCTCTTGATAAAATTCCTTATCGTGAGTTTCGGCAGTGGCTTCTCCGCCCTTGCGGCCAATTTCCTGATAAAATTCTTTACCGTGTTTTTCAGCAGTAGCTTCTCCGCCCTTACGGCCAATTTCCTGGTAGAATTCCTTGCCATGAGTTTCGGCAGTAGCTTCCCCGCCTTTACGACCTGCTTCTTCCACTGTCATTTTTCCGTTTTTTTCCTTATCATTTCTAGCCATTAGCGATTCCTCCTTTTGTTTTTTAAAAATCTGTTTGGTACTTTATTCCCGGTTTGGTAACATTCAAACCTGTCTTACTTGATTGGTGTGGGTAGAATGAAATAGATTTAAGATAATAAATTGCCTATTGTGGAACAATATATTGGGAAAACATAAAGTGGATGTAAAGTGAGGAGTTTGATGAAAAACGCTGTATGTGTAATTTGTTTGATAAGCTTAATTTTTCCTTCACATGTATTTGCTGAACAAAAAATTCCTATTTTAGTGTATCATTCGATCGACGAGTTTAAAGGGCAAGGCTCAAAGGAATTATTTGTAACTCAGGAAAATTTCGAAAAGCAAATGAAATATTTACGAGACCATGGATTTACCTTATTGACGTTTGAGCAGTGGCGAGACACTTATAAAGTAAATAAACCCATATTCATTACCTTTGATGATGGTTACAAAAACAATCTGAATGCGTATGCAATCTTTCAAAAATTAAAAAACAACCGTTTCCAACCAACTGGTACTATTTTTGTTATTTCTGACTTTATTGGCCGTACCAGCCGATTGTCGGCAACGGATTTAAAAATGATGGCTGATTCAGGTATCATGTCCATCCAGTCTCATACAGCGACGCATCCTGACCTGACGAAAATAAACAATTACAAATATGAGTTGAAACAGTCGAAAGATAAAATTCAAAAGACTACAGGCAAGCCAGTCATTGCTCTATCCTATCCATACGGAAATACTAATGACAAGGTCATAAAAGAGACAAAGAAATACTATTCATTCGCTGTTACAACAACTCCAGAATTATTTTCCGAAAAGGGCATCAAGAATGAATTTTATTTGCTGCCACGGATCTATGTGAAATATTCGACTACTCTTGAACAGTTTGCAAAGATAGCTGCTGGACAATAAAGCCGCTTATTATTAGTGATGGTATAACAGTATAAGCAAATGGATATGGGGCGGATTCGCTTTAATCGTAGTACTATTCATTTTACTAATCATTGTAGGTGGGGCTTGCATCATGGGCGGATACAGCGGATACTGATCAACATATAACAAGACCAGCCTTTCAATTGGTCCATCGCCTTTTAAGGGGCTTTTAATTTGCGCACGAAAAAAAGCCATCCTGGAGGGATAGCTCTTTCCGCAGGGTATTTGATTCAGAGGCTTCACAACGTCTATATAATTATACATTGTGTTACATTATGATGACCCCAGACATTATTGTTTTAATGTGACCAATTTGGACAAACAATCTTGCAACGGCTGCACTCCGAAGCTTATAGCTTTCAATATTAAGGGTACGCTAGCCCTTATAATTTCATGTTGCCCCTAGTGTTGGTTATTTATTTTTTGGAGGACTTACCAAAAATACTGGCTGAAAGCCAAGATTCCACGGATTCTTTAGTATTGCTCTAGACAGGCTTCCATTCAGGAAGGACACAGGATAGATAAATGCCGTATTCAATTCATTGTAAAATTAGACTATGTTTTAATGAAGTGTTTTAGGTAAAATGATTTTTGCTACAGTTCCAGCACCTAAATCACTATTAATTTCAATCGTACCTTTGTGCAAATCAATAATGCGTCTGCAGATCATTAATCCTAAACCAGTTCCTTTCTCTTTGGTTGTATAAAATGGTTCAAATAACCTTTTTATTCTTTCGTTTGAAATTCCGGAACCTCTATCTATGATTTCTATCAAATACTTTTCTTCAGGTATATTATTTAGTGATATTTTTATGAATTCACTAGTATCAGAGGATGCTTCAATAGCGTTTTGTATAAGATTAATTAGTACTTGTTTTATATGATTAGGATCACATTCGGCTGTGATAGGAGATTGAGAATCGAAGTCTATCCTAATGCCTTTTAAATTAGACTGAGGTTCCATAAATTTAATAACATGTGAAATCAATGAGTGGATATGGGTGCTTCTGACTTCCATATTTTCCTTCGGTTTTGCAATAAACATAAATTCATTGACGATGTTATTAATTCTATCTAATTCTCCCAGCATTATGGAAAGATATTCTTGTAAATCCTCATCTTCTACACGTTCCATGATGATTTGCGTAAAACCTGTCAGGGAAGTTAAGGGGTTACGAATTTCATGAGCAATTCCAGCAGCCAATTCCCCTACTATTGATAATTTTTCCATCTCACGAATTTTGGTTTCATTTCTTTTTTCATTTGTAATATCGATTGCAGTTCCATTCACCCGAACAACTTCCCCATTAATGATCAAAGGGTTGAGCGATGCAACATAATGGAAGCCGTTTAATTCACCATCATAATTGACTGTTTCACCATTCCATGCCCTTTCATAATAGCTATTTTTCTGTGTTGCAACTTTTTTTGATAAAAAGTCAAATAATGTTTTACCGACGACCATAGAAGGTGACAGATTTAATTTTTTAATAAAATCACCTTCAATAAATGTGTGAATATAGTGATTTTCCTTTTTTATGAATTTAAAAACAAAACCGTTCCTTGGTATATGATTACGGTAATCAATGTTGTTCCAGCCATTATTATGAGTATTTTGCATCTGTAGTCACCCTTAGAAACATTTTATTAGTAAATTCTACATATTTTGTCAAATTCCTTTTAATGGCTTGAATCTTGTTTCTTATGAAAAAAACAAAAGTTTTAGTATTCAAAGATACAAATGCCCGTTGTTATATTTAATAATTTATAAGTCGTTATATACTTAAACTGTTACATTATTAGAAATTGATTAAAGGAGTCCCTTTCATGTATCACATTTTATGGTGATGAGAATATTCTTTTTATAAAGCGGCACTTTAGAGCGACTAGATAGCCTAAAGAGAACAAATGAAATATGTCAGAATAATATGGATAATGTATCCCTTAATTTTCTATAAGATACAAAAACATTGTCCCCTCAACCTAAAACGGAGCGTAATTGAAAAAGCGGATGAGCCAAATGGGCGCGCCCGCTTTTTTACTGTCTTTTTTTCTTTGTAATGGCAGTGGCTGAAATTAAAATTCACCCGTGGTTTTCTTTACAATATAAGGGAGATGGCGCTTAGCTATGACTTTTTTCTAAAAAGTTCAGCTATTAGGGAACCAAGACCTATTAGAACATAGATAATTCCATTGCCTGCAATTATTAATCCGATAAATGCAGCCCCGAAACCTGCTCCTTCACCGCCCTCGGAACTTTTATCAATTTGCAGAAAAATTGCACCCGCTGTAAAAGCGATGAGCGGAGCAACAACGATGATAATTATGCCTGACCAAATAAAGTTCAGTTTATTGGATTCTTTGAAATGTATAGCCATTGTATTTAAGAGCAAGAGCGATACTAAGATGACTAACCATATAAGACCATCACCAGACATATAATCCCCCTATAATTAGTATTCTTTAGTTGATTTTACCGTAAATTTACAATTAGGGGCTTCTGTTTAATGAAATAACATGAGTTTCTGCAATCAATATATTCAATAACGAAGATCAGTTAATTAAGGTAACAAAAGTGGCAGACGGTACGATGGCAGCAAGGTACCCTTATGATTATCGCTGGCTGCGCATAAGCAAGACTATCGGTACAAAGACTAAATATTATGTTCATTTACTGTTTCATTTAGTATATCTGCCGGATAATACATGGTATTAAGACAATAATAAGATGGATTATCGGCAGTAGAAAGCGACAAACACTTGTAAAGATCCTTTATATGTTGTTTTTGAAATATTATGGATCAATCTGATAAGAATGCAATCATATGAGAGGTGAATACAGATGGAGCGTATTCGTTCAGGCGAATCAAAGAAAAATAAGGAATCTTCAAAAACTCAATCAAATGAAATTTCGTTAGCAAACAATGAGCTGCAAAGCAAATTTTATGGAAAAGCAAGGGTCGAACCAACCAATATCGATACGGATACCGATTATGCAAATCATGAACTGCAAAAAGCTTTTTATGAAAATGATGAGCAAAGCGACTTTCCTGATACATATCCATTTAATAATATCCCTTTCCTTGAAGTGGGAGAAAATGATGATATCGGCCGATAGCATTGTTAAGACGCTGAGTAAAATAGAGGCAGCTTTAGCAGCAGGTATAGGACAGACTAAGAGATGGGTAACAGAGGGAGAATTTTAGACCACAAAGCTCTGACAGCTATATTTACAAAATAAAAGACAGCCCGTTATTTATTTTCGGGGATGTCTTTTATTTATAGCCGCTATATAAATGTTATTCCTAAAGCCTGGAGCAGCTGTGGAAGTGAAGAAGATACATGCCACATATTACAATTTAGAAGCCAGGCACGGAAATCTGCATTCTATCTATTACTTTCCAATTGTGCAGAAACAACCTGAAGCATCTTCAGGGTGTAAACATGTTGGCTCATGTATAACGGTTAAGTGTACCAGGATTATTATCATTGTAGGCTTGCTGCGGATTGGATGGGTATTGAATCACATACGGAAACAAATTAGAAGAAGGTGGTACATTTTTCTGTACGACAGGACCAAATACGCGTTGCTCATATCTTCGGTTTGCTTCATAGAATTGGTCTTCCAAAAAGCCCGCCTGTTCATGTGTAAGTTCCAAAACGAGATCATTATTACTGTCATCATAAGCTCTTAGTAAAACATAACTCTCATCATTTCTAGTTACATTGCTAACCTTCAGGTATAAGTTCTGGAGCTCAAAGCGAACTTTCATACCATCCATATCAGACACCTCCCGATTATATACATGTACTGTCTGCCTGATTTCTATAAACTATGCATTGATTTGAGATTTCAAAGGCTATTCCTCTTAATGCCTAGAATCTCTGATGCAAATCAAGTACAGATATAAGGTAACGCATTGGATAAGGCTCCTGGTTTTTGGTGCCTCTTGTTAGCCATGACGGCTCATGAAGGGAAGAAGAATTATACTGATTTCATGATATGATGTAAGACAAAGCATTACTGAGATAAAGAGGGGATGAGCTGTTTTGAAGATTAGAGAAGCTGTTTTAACCGATGCCAAAGCAATAGCAAAAGTACATGTTGATAGTTGGAAGACTACATACGCCAATATTGTACCGAGCGATTATTTACATAATTTAACATACGAAAATAGGGAACAGTTATGGATCAATAGTATTCCCAATGGAGGAGTATATGTCGCAGAAAACGAGAAAGGACAGATCATCGGCTTTTCGTCCGGCGGAAAAGAAAGAAGCGGAATCTATAATCAACTCGATGGAGAATTGTACGCCATATATATTTTAAAACAGTATCAAGGCAAAGGTTTGGGCCGAATGCTTGTTAAACCAGTTGTTGATGCACTTATAAAGAAAGGCTTTAATTCCATGCTTGTAATGGTGTTAAAAGATAATAGTTCCCGGTTATTCTATGAAGCACTTGGAGGAAAAAAAGTAGATTCTGTTGAGATTGAGATAGGAGGAAAGAAGCTATCTGAACTGGTCTATGGGTGGGAAGATATCCGTAAGATCATGTAGTATTCTTTATATCACTTCGTTAAAACCTAATACGATATCCATGTGCAAGTAAATTGGTCAATCTAACTGATGAGCGGAGTAGATTGGTGAATTAACAGGCGATGCTGCTAATTCAGAAGTTTTTGGATACGGCGTTTGCTGGCAGTTTTCCAACAAAGGTCTTCCAGGAAAATTCTAATTAGGGGCCAGAAATTTATGTGTAGCGACAGTAACATTTATCACATGAATTTACGTTTACTCCGTTATTTTCGAATTTTTTAATATGTGATACGGAAGAAGAAATCGACAGACTTTTGAATCCTTGATCAGGGGGGGGACAACCATTAATGTCGCTTGGCCATTACGGTTTTAGTGAGAAATTCGGCTGGATAGTTGATAATGTTGGAGTTTCATGGCAATTTAATCTGCCAGCCTAAATACTCTGTGTCATAAGCATTCTTAGGTTGGGTTGTAAAGCAAAAACTCGCCGCAAGTATGGCGAGTTTTCATTTTAGCCGTAATTTTTATATCATCAGGTGCTTTTTTCATTTTTTAAGGATTTTTTTCGAAACACACCAGTTTACGCGCGTAATCCATCTATAAGCATATAAAAAAGTAAAGAGTGGAAACGTGCATTAGTTTGCTGAGAGACCGAGACAGTGGTCGCATTGATTTCCATAGCATTCATGCTGTTCTTCAATTTTCCCCCCACAGTGTGAACATTGCTTCGCCGGTAAATTCTTAAAGAATTCAACGCTGCTTTGAATCATGATTATCAACCTCCCTATTGCAGTTTAAATTTACTGAATATTTAATTTAATTACATTGTATTATAACACATCTGTTTTGTCAACTAATGTTTTATAACAAAATGTTAAAAGGTGAAAAATGGGGGATAATGATTTATATTGAAGTTAGAAAGGGAAGACGAAGGGAGTGTTGAAATTGAAAATTACGGTTATAGGATGCTGGGGAGGCTACCCTGCCAAGAACGAAGCCAGCTCAGGTTATTTATTGGAGTATGATGACTACCGCGTGCTGCTTGACTGTGGAAGCGGTGTTCTGTCACAGCTCCAGAATCATATGAAACCGGATGACCTGGACGCTGTTGTTCTAACGCATTATCATGCAGATCATATTGCAGATATAGGTGTTCTTCAGCATGCTGTACTAATACAGAGATACCTTAACGGTAACCAAAAAACGATACCCATATATGCCCATGCTTTGGATGAAGCTGAATTTGATAAACTTACATATAAAGATATAACGAAGGGAATCGCATATTCTGACAGTCAACCATTGCAAATCGGACCGCTTACTTTTACCTTCATGAAGACGAAACATCCGGTACCATGCTTTGCGATGAGGATCGAAGCTGAGGGTCAAGCCATTGTCTACACTGGCGATAGCGCATATATGGAGGAAATGTCTGAGTTTGCGAAGGATGCTAACGTTTTATTATGCGAGAGCAACTTTTATGGAGATATGGACGGTTCAGGAGCCGGTCATATGACAGCAAGAGAAGCAGGGCGCGTTGCAGAAAAAGCCAATGTCCAGCTTCTGCTCTTAACGCATCTTCCTCATTACGGCGATCTGAGTCAGCTAAAACAGGAGGCTGGCGAAGTGTACAAACGTGAGATTGCGATTGCGCGCAAGGATATGGAATTTCAATTATAACGCTATACATTGTTTTACTATGGCTTTTTTAGGGGGAGTTAGAATGCTTTTCATTGATAATAAAGGAATAACTGATCCGCGGATCAATTTGGCAATAGAGGAGTATGCTTTAAAAAATCTAGATATAAACGAGACTTACCTTTTGTTTTATATAAATGAACCATCCATCATTATCGGAAAGAACCAAAATACAATTGAAGAAATCAATACTGACTACGTTGAAAAGAATGGGATAAAGGTTGTCCGGCGGCTCTCAGGCGGGGGAGCTGTGTATCATGACCTTGGAAATCTGAATTTTAGTTTTATCACAAAGGATGATGGGGACAGCTTTCACAATTTCCAGAAGTTCACTGAACCTGTTATAAAGGCTCTTCATAAACTCGGGGTTAATGCGGAATTAAGCGGCAGAAATGATATTCTGGCGGAAGGGAAGAAGATTTCAGGAAATGCCCAATTCTCCACACGGGGCAGGATGTTTAGCCACGGGACCCTTCTATTCAGTTCCGAAATGGAACATGTGGTATCTGCCCTTAAGGTGAAAAAGGACAAAATCGAATCGAAAGGAATCAAGTCAATAAGAAGCCGTGTAGCCAATATTTCCGAATTCTTGAAAGAGCCGATTACTATTGAACAGTTTCGCTCCTTGTTATTGAAATATATCTTTGAAGGAAGCGAAGAGATTCCTGAATATGTTCTGTCCGAAGAAGATTGGTCCAATATTCACAAATTGTCGGAGGAAAGATATCAGAATTGGGATTGGAACTTTGGCAGATCACCGAAATTTAATCTCCAGCACTCCCACCGTTTTCCCGTCGGTTCAATCGATATCAGGCTGGAGGTAAATAAAGGGGTCATTGAGAATTGCAAAATATACGGTGACTTCTTTGGCGTTGGAGATGTCAATGTGATAGAAGGAAGATTGAAAGACATTCGTTATGAACGGGAAGATATTGAGCATGCATTAGAAGATATTAATGTTTCCTACTATTTTGGCAATGTAACAAAAGAAGAAGTCATTCAATTAATTTACTGATGATTTCAACGGGGGCTGCATCCTGCAGGGACACAAGGAATGCCGCCTTTTCTTTTTTTTCGGAAAACGGATGTGAATTTTATTTTAACCATTGCCACATATATTTTCTTTTAATATAATTATTTTGAATATTTCTAATTCTAAAAATGAATGGCTATTCATTCATTTTGTAAAGGGGTGGGCATTTTGAATATAACTGCACAGTTACATGAAACAGCATTAAAGATGGCGGACAAGCCAGCTTATTATTTTATGGATCAAGCGACTAGTTACGGCCAGCTCGATGCAACCGTTACGAAATTTGCAGATGGTCTAAATAAGCTTGGCGTAACAAAAGGAGATCACGTAGCATTGCTTTTAGGTAATTCCCCGCATTTTATTATTGCTCTGTATGGTGCATTGCGGGCTGGAGCAACGGTCATTCCGATTAACCCGATCTATACTCCAGATGAAATCGGGTATATTTTGAACAACGGGGATGTTAAGACAGTAGTTGCCTTAGACCTTCTGGTACCGTTATTGGAAAAGATGAATGCAAATCTCCCGGTCGTGGAGCATATAGTAGTTTGTGAGACTCAGCCAGATAATGGCGAAGTGGATATCAGCCAGCTTTCTATTTACCCAAAAATGAAATCGTTTACAAGTGTCGTCGCCGGGGGTGATATTTCGTTTAAGGGACCATCCACAGAAGAAGATGATACTGCGGTGATTCTTTATACTTCAGGCACGACAGGTAAGCCTAAAGGTGCCATGCTTACGCATAAAAATCTGTTCTCCAATGCTAAAGATGTCGGTGAGTATCTAAAAATGAGCGGAGACGACCGGGTCGTTACAGCTCTTCCTATGTTCCATGTATTCTGTTTAACTGTTGTGCTTAATGCCCCGCTTATTTGCGGCGCTACATTATTGATTGTGCCAAAATTCAGCCCTAAAGAAGTATTCCGCTTGATAGGCAAATACGAGGCGACCGTTTTTGCAGGCGTTCCTACTATGTATAACTTCTTATACCAGTATCCTGAAGGGAATCCTGAAGACCTTAAATCTCTGAGACTTTGTATCTCTGGCGGAGCATCCATGCCTGTAGCACTGCTAAAGAGCTTTGAGAAGAAATTTAATGTGTTTATTTCTGAGGGGTATGGCCTTTCTGAGGCTTCACCAGTTACTTGCTTTAATCCGCTTGACCGTCCAAGGAAGCCGGGATCAATCGGAATGGATATTTTGAATGTCACAAACAAGATTGTCAGTGAGCTGGGGGAAGAGGTACCTGTAGGGGAAGTTGGAGAATTGATTGTTCAGGGACCAAATGTTATGAAGGGGTATTATAAGCTCCCAGAAGAAACCGCTGCGACTTTGAAAGATGGATGGTTGTATACAGGCGACCTTGCAAAGAAGGATGAAGATGGCTATTTCTTTATTGTCGATCGAAAGAAAGAAATGATTATTGTCGGCGGATATAATGTATATCCTCGGGAAGTGGAAGAAGTATTATATGCCCATCCTGGCATAGTGGAGGCAGCTGTCATCGGAGTACCGGATCCAAATCAGGGAGAATCCGTTCTCGCCTTTGTGGTAAAATCTGACGAAAAATTGACTGACCTCGAGCTTATTGCATACTGTAAAGAACATCTGGCAAAGTATAAGGTTCCGAATCAGATAGAATTCCTTGAGGAGCTCCCTAAAAATACGACCGGAAAGATTTTAAGGCGTTCGCTTAAGGATCAGGTATTGCAAGGATAGTAAAAAAACGGTGAAAATCTCAGGATTTTCACCGTTTTTATTTTAATGCTCTCTTACTCTCTTCTCTTCGAGAATATCTTTGCTCATGTCTGAACTCCACGTTGTTCGCCCGTCGTCCTCATCAAATTCTATGGTTACCTCTGCTACCCCTTTTTGGGACATGATTTTCTGTTCAAGCCTGTCTTTAATATCGTCTGCTTCAGCGATTGTCATCTTCGGATCTATTTCAATTTCCAGTTCTACATGTAGATCCTCGCCTTCTTTGATTACCGTAATTTCTTGTACGTCCTTGACACCTGGATCGGCCATGGCCATATTGCCAATTTTCTGCTCCATGAACTCATCTGATTCTCCCAAAACGCCAGCGGCATTATCAAGAAATACACGGCCTACTACAAAGAACATCATTAATCCGATGATTATGGACGCGATTCCTTCGGCTTGATGGAAGGACGTGAATTTTGCAATCACAATAGAGATCAGGGCAAGCAATCCTCCAAGTGTGGCAACCATGTCTTCCATGAATACTAGCTTTGTTGCTGGCTTTCCTTTTCGGAGATTTTTAAAGCTTACAGGAATAATAGCTAGTCCTTTAGCGGATGAACCCGTTTCATGGATGATTTCTTTCATAGCTTTGAAAAGAACATAACTCTCAAGTACCACGGCAGCAGAGAGAACGGCAATACTGATCAAGAAGCCCCCGGATTCAGTCGGATGCAGGATATGGTGATATCCTTCCACAATTGTTTCATAAGACATAATTCCAACTATTAAAACGGCACCTAACAAAACCAGGTGTACCAGCCGGCCAAAGCCTGCTGGAAATCTGTCGGTAGGAGCTTTTTTGCTTAAGGCTGAGCCAATGAAAACAAATAGCTGATTCGCTGCATCACCAATGCTGTGCATCGTTTCTGCAAACATGGCAACGTTTCCTGTTAAAAGATATGCTGCCCCTTTTATAATCGCAATAATTGTATTTATTATGGCGGCTAGCAATGCAGAACGATTACCTTTTTTCAATAAGACGAAAATTTCATTCAAGTTAGAATCCCTCGCTTATTTTGACTAGATTTTTATTACTATTCCCTTGTTGGTAGAGTGAAAACCACTAATGTATGATGAAATCGGCCTAACTGATTTACGATTGTAGTATTTGTTATGACAGGATGGGCAGCGTACGTATTTATAGTTACGGCAATTTTACAGTAATTTAATGAGACGACTTTGGAATTAAATCACATTTAGCACCTTGCACAGTTCAATAGGTCTATACATTATGGAAATTCCTTACATGTGAATTCCGCCGATTTTATGCTTACACCAGATTCCAAGCGGGAATAGGATAATAAAACAGCATGAAACGGAAGGAAGTGTTGCGGATGCCCTCTATTTTATATGAGGTTCGATCAGGAGTGGCCCATGTCACGCTGAATCGTGAGGAGGCGCTTCATTCCTTGAATACGTTAATGATCCAAAGGCTGTCAGATGTGATACAAGATATATCCTCTAATATACAGGTTCATGTGGTTATTATATCTGGTTTAGGAAAGCGCTCCTTTTGTGTCGGAGCAGACATGAACGATCCTACATTTCAATCTGCAGCGGATTTAATTGATGCCTCCTCCCAATTCAGTGAAATGCTTATATCTCTCGAAGAGCTGGAGAAACCGACAATCGCAGCAATTAATGGATATGCTTTTGGCGCCGGGTTGGAACTGGCCCTTGCATGCGATTTTAGGATTGCGGTTGACCAAACTTTGCTTGGTTTGCCTGAAACAAAACTTGGCATTATTCCTGGAGGCGGCGGCACGCAGAGGCTGCCCCGATTAATTGGTGAACCACGTGCAATGGAATTAATTCTTACAGGCAAGAGAATAACATCAATGGAAGCCTATCAGTATGGACTGCTTTCAAAGGTAGTACCCCCGGAAAAACTGGAAGTTGAAGCTTTAAATCTTGCAGAAGCGCTTTTATCAAATGGACCTGTTGCTGTAAGGAAGGCGAAACATGCGATTAAAAAAGGCATGAAAACTGATTTCCGTACGGGTCTGGAGCTTGAAAAGTCCTGTTTTCAGGCCGTCGCCCACTCAGAAGACCGACTCGAGGGCCTGGGATCGTTCTTAGAGAAAAAACCTCCCAATTTTAAGGGAAAATAAGTCTTTTGTCTAAACCTAAACAAGGAAAATGTAGTAAAATAGTGTAAATAAGCCGGACGGAGGGATCCGTTCGGTTTTTATGTAAGTTTTTGGGCAAGGTTTTTATGTGCATATTGGAACTTCTATGCCATGCTTGTCTTTAGGAATGACCTGCACATCTGAAAACGAAGCTGAGGAAAGTGACTTGTAAGCCACCGAATATTTTATGAGGGAGGAGAGCAACGATGAGAGACGTTACTCTATTACAGATTTTTGAACATCATATTACGCAGAAATATCTTAACCGCTCCGGGATGGCTCATGCGATTGCGGTCTCTTATCATGCCTTTCAACTCGCCAAGGATAGAGGGGAAGATGTCGATATTGCAGCAAAGGCTGGATTACTTCATGACATGGGGCATTTTACCTGGTATAAAAATGGAAAATGGGATTATCAGCTTTACAAACAAAATGATATACATGCCATTAAAGGGGCTGAACGTGCCCATAAGTTATTGATTCGGCTGGGTGAGAACCCTGTTCTTGCTAAGACTGTTTCGCTTGCCATTTTGTTTCACACCGACTCTTTTCTGCCAAGCAATGATATTGTCCGTACTCCTTTACAGAAAATTGTGAAGCTTGCCGATGAAAAAGATGAAGAGGAAGGCGGCTTGCATCATTATAGAACAATTTCATATGACAGGGCACGGAAAAGCATCATTCGGTTGGACGAAATGATAGATGAAATCCTTTATCAAAAGCTCGGATGAATGGATATAAAAAGGGCGGCTTCCCCGGAATCGGGAGGCCGTCCTTATTTATATCCAATGAATTGGCATGTAAGCGCTGTTCCTGCATTTGGGGGATAAAGTTAACGGTTTACCAAGCTTACGTATAGGGAAACTAATTTTATACAGTCAGACAAAGGGGCAAATGGAGGAAGAGGGTTTATGCATCATGGATATCTTAGTGGCTTTGCTTCCTGCTATTTGCTGGGGGAGTATGGTTTTATTAAATGTAAAAATAGGAGGAGGTCCTTACAGCCAAACTCTTGGGATGACGATTGGCGCTTTTATCTTCTCCACCGCAGTATTTTTTGTCGTAAAGCCTGAAGTAACACCGCTGATTTTTCTCATCGGAGTCGTTTCAGGGCTGGGCTGGTCACTTGGACAGAGTAATCAGCTTAAAAGTATCGACTATATAGGTGTTTCGAAAACTATGCCGATTTCTACCGGAATGCAGTTAGTAGCTACCGCATTGTTTGGGGTCATCATTTTTAAAGAGTGGTCGAAAACGGCTTCCATTCTATTAGGAACCTTGGCCCTTATTTTCATAGTTTCAGGGGTGTTATTAAACTCATTGGCTTCAGGAAAGGAAGAGCAGGCCGGCCAATTTAAACATGGCGTGCTCACTTTAATTGTATCTACTTTGGGATTTCTGACGTATGCAGTCATTGTCAGGCTGTTTCATGTAGACAGCTGGTCGGCCATTTTCCCTCAAGCAATTGGAGTTCTTGCCGGAGGCATTCTATTAACATTGAAGCACAGGCCTTTTAATAAATATGCCTTCAAAAATATCATATCTGGTTTTCTGTGGGCAGCGGGCAATCTGTTCTTATTTATTTCGCAGCCCAAAGTGGGTGTAGCCACAAGTTTTTCTTTATCACAAATGGGTATCGTGATTTCGACATTCGGGGGGATTTTCCTTTTAGGGGAAAGGAAAACGAGACGGCAGCTGTTCTATATTGTGATAGGCAGTTTCTTAATCATTATAGGGGCAGTTTTTCTTGGCATTGCCAAGGAATAAAAGCAGAGTTTCTTAATTTGGGATAATACTGAGGAGGAACATATTATGTATTCAGACTTAAAAGATAAAGTGGTCATAGTAACAGGGGGATCTTCTGGTCTTGGAAAGGCGATGGCAATCCGATTCGGTAAAGAACAGGCTAATGTTGTAGTGAATTATCATTCCAATCAAGAAGAGGCTATGGCTGTTCAGGAGGAAATCGAAAAGGCCGGGGGAAAGGCTATCATTATTAAGGGAGATGTTACGAGGGAAGAAGATGTAATCTCACTGATTCAAACGGCTGTCGAGAAATTTGGCCGGGTGGAAGTCATGATCAATAATGCTGGTATCGAAAATCCTGTACCTTCGCACGAATTATCACTCGACAACTGGAACAAAGTATTGGATACCAACCTTACAGGTGCGTTCTTAGGAAGCAGAGAGGCGTTAAAGTACTTTGTGGAAAATAATATCAAGGGAAATATAATTAATATGTCCAGTGTCCACGAAGTCATTCCTTGGCCGTTATTTGTTCATTATGCAGCTAGTAAGGGCGGCATTAAATCAATGACAGAAACACTCGCTCTTGAATACGCGCCTCGTGGAATAAGAGTAAATAATGTCGCACCCGGAGCAATTGATACTCCAATTAATGCAGAAAAATTTGAAGATCCGGAGCAAAAGGAGGACGTAGAAAGCTTAATACCGATGGGGTATATAGGACATCCTGAACAAGTAGCGGCTGCAGCAGTCTGGCTGGCTTCATCCGAATCCAGTTATGTCACCGGAACCACTTTGTTCGTTGACGGAGGCATGACGAAATATCCTTCCTTTCAGGCAGGACGAGGGTGAAAGACAAATGCAGCCTGAACAGACTAGATGCCAAGGATTAAGTCCAGATCGTTAAGAAACTTGGTTGTTCATGAATTCGGTGCATCACATTTCACTGTGGTGCGCTTTTTTTTACGCAAAAGGATATGTAAGGCGTTGCCAGGTCCCGCAGGAAGTGGTCAGTCAGCTTTGCCGCACGAAAGGCGTACTTAGGCTACTATACTCTTGGAAGTTATCACATATTACATAGAGGGGTTAATACGGATCATCGGCTAATTTCGCCATGTTCCTGTGGCGGCGCCGATGTTAGCACACCCGTGTGCGCCAAACAAAAATACCTTGAAAAATAGGCTGTATTTTAAGAAAATAGAATAATAACCTTACATAAGGGGGAGAAAGATGGCAGTGTCAGCAATTGGGGAAAGTTCCCCCCATTTCCGCCAGGGGCTTCAGGCTGGAGTAAGCATAGCTATAGGATATGCACCTATCGCACTGACTTACGGGCTGCTTGCCAAAACAACTGGACTCAGTATGGCGGAAACCATTTTGATGAGCCTGGCGGTTTTTGCCGGCGCATCCCAATACATAGCTTTAAACTTGATCGCATTAGGTACGGGAGCTGTAGAAATAGTCCTCACTACTTTAATTGTGAATATTCGCCACTTCCTGATGTCCACCTCACTAAATGAAAAGAGTAACCAGGGTGACAGTTTGATTAAAAAGGCAGTTTATGCGTTTGGACTTACTGATGAAACATTTTCTGTTGCTGCTACAAAACCAGGCACTATAACTTCCGGCTATATGTTCGGGTTAAACTTGATGGCCTACGCCAGCTGGGTCATTTTCTCTGGCATTGGCCATGTATTTGGTTCAGCACTGCCTCAGACACTTCAGGAAAGTATGTCAGTTGCATTATATGCCATGTTTATCGGTCTGCTTGTTCCGTCTTTAAAGGGTGCCAGGAAAGTGGTGTACCTTGCTGTTGTAGCAGCATGTTTTAACAGTATCTTCACACTTACCCATGTGCTCAGCAACGGTTGGTCGATCGTGCTTTCCACCCTTCTTTCCTCCGTTTTGATAGAACTTGTGGAAAACGTAAAGCAGCTGAAAGGACGGAGCACCGATGAATGAATCGATCGTTTGGATGATTATAGGCATGGGAGTGGTGACCTATATCCCGCGGCTTCTACCATTTATATTATTTCAGGGGAAGGAGATGCCTTCTTTTCTTCAGGGAGTATTGAGGAATATTCCCTACGCCACTCTTGGGGCACTCATTTTTCCAGGAATACTGTTAATACAGGATGATATAACATTTGGCATTTTGGGAGCGGCGGCGGCCTTTCTCATTGCTTATATGGGAGCCAATGTCATAGTGGTTGTCCTCGGTGCTATAGCAGTTTTAAGCATTTATTCCATTTTTATATAAACAGTAATAGGCAAAAAACACGATTCGCCCTGAGCGGTCGTGTTTTTTCAATTTAATTGCTGTATTCGTCCGCCCAATCAATAGAGCTCGTTCATAATCTTTTTGTATACTTTATCTTCATCAAACTTTCCTTTGCCCATTCCAAATACCTTAATAACCGCATTTTGTTGATTTAACAAATAGGTAGCGCTGGTATGTACAAACTGCCCTGTTCCATTATCTCGGTATTGGAAATTGAATTGGTTTGCCAATTTCTGCGTATCGGCAGAGCTGCCCCTGAGTACATCCCAACCCTCTGTTTTATTAATCTTAAATGTTTTAATATATTCGTCTAAAACTTTTTCCGTATCTTTTTCGGGATTAATGGTGACCGTTATAAATTCTATTTTGTCACCGAAAACATTCTTGGCGGCAAGCCTGTCGCGCAGTTTTTGCATCTCGAAGGTTGTAGTGGGGCAAATATCCGGACATTGAGTATACATAAATTCGAGCAATCTTACTTTTGGCTTCATTTCTCTGAAATTATAAGTATTACCTTCCTGATTCTGCATGCTTATGTCGGCAGGAAACTCCATTTTGGATTGTCTATAATCGGTGAAATAGTAAATTCCTGCACTTATCCCCAGGATTAGCAGAACTGCAAAATAGATGTATATTTTTTTCATCTCGATCACCTCAAAAATTTTAAAATTCTGTAAATGAGTAAACAGGAGGATCAGTGTATATTGATCACTTTTTAAAAGTGCAAGCTAACTAAACTATACATCAGGCAATACATGAATGAGCCGCAGAATAAGGAACAAAAGGTGAATATTATTTGAACATTTTTCTACAGTTTAGCTGGCAGTAGATTATTTTTATAATGAGGTTCTAACCTGTCCAGGTTTTAACTAAAATATGGAGAAGATTATGAAGGAAGGGAGTTGGGATATGGTTAAAAAATGGGCTATTGCAGCCATTGTCATATATCTGTCAGCTGCTGCGCTTGTGTACTGGTATATTTTCTGGAGTGCAAATACCGGCATTCCCCAGAATTTTAGGGGGACGGCAGCGGATCCGGCTACTTTCCTGAACGCCAGGGAACTGGTGTTGTCAGAGGAATATTCAAAAATACGGAACTTTCTATTCTTTATCTCGTCTCCATTTGAATGGGTGTTTTATTTCCTTATATTACTATTCGGCATTTCGCGTATTTTTAAAAATTGGGCTGAAGCAACCTCAAAGATACAAGTAGTACGCACGGCCACTTATTTCTTCTGGCTCTCAATCCTGTCATATGCGGTATTATTTCCGTTGAACTACTTTAGCTACAGGCTTTCCAGGTCCTATAAAATCAGTACTCAATCTTTCTCCTCATGGATGAAGGATGAACTGATAGATTTTTGGGTGAATTTTGGAATGACGATGGTGGTTGTGTTCATTCTCTATTGGCTAATGAAAAAGAGCGTAAAGAAATGGTGGCTTTATGCCTGGCTTTTGTCTGTCCCGTTTACTTTGTTTATGATGTTTGTCCAGCCAGTTGTAATCGACCCGTTATATAATGATTTTTATCCGTTAAAGGACAAGGCGCTAGAGACAAAAATATTAAAGCTTGCGGCAAGAGCTGACATACCCGCTGACCATGTATATGAAGTAAATATGGCAGAGAAAACAAATGCACTAAATGCCTATGTCACAGGGATTGGTACGAATTCACGGATTGTGCTTTGGGATACTACCTTGAATCAATTGGAAGATGACGAAATCCTTTTTATTATGGCACATGAGATGGCCCACTACGTCGAGAAGCATATCTATTTTGGGATTGGCTCTTATTTGCTGCTAACACTGTTCGGCCTGTGGGTAACGGCCAAGCTGATGGACTATATAGTTCGCAGATGGGGGGGAGTACTGCACATTCCTTCTGTAGCCAGCATAAGTTCTCTTCCATTGTTTTTGCTGATTACAGCCATTCTGCTGTTTGCATCCAGTCCTCTCTCAAATTCTATTTCACGTTATCAGGAAACTCGGGCAGACCGTTACGCTGTTGAAATGACAAAAAATAACAAAGCGGCTGTCAGTACGTTCCAGGAGCTGACAAGAGCCGGCTTAAGCGAGGTGAACCCTCCGCTGCTGGTGAAGTGGTTTAGGTATTCCCATCCAACCATGCTTGAACGAATATCCTCTGTTGATAAGCTGAAGCATTAAACAAAAAAACAATTCCGACAGGAATTGTTTTTTTCTGGCCTCTTTATGCTTTTTTATTCGCATTAGACCGCCATAGTCAGAATATACTTTTAAATTTTCTAATGCCCGATTGTTTACTATAATAATTAAAAATCACGGTATTCGAGGAGACAAGCTATGTACAGATTACTTACAGTCATAATGGGCTCCCTTATTGTCGGCGTGGCTTATAATTTATTTTTGATTCCCCATCAAATACTGAGCAGCGGTCTTAGCGGTATAGCGATCATGTTAGGGATTATTACGCCGATAAATACTGGTCTGTTGAACTTTTTGCTTAATTTGCCATTGCTGGTTATCGGTGTGTTCAAACTGGGAAAGCGATTCATTGGTTTAACGATCCTTTCAGTGGTGACGTTGTCGATTAGCCTATATTTGGTTCCTGTACATGCCATTTCTTCTGAACCTATACTCTCCTCTTTATTCGGCGGCGTCATAACAGGAATTGGGATTGGGCTAATTTTCAGGGCTTCAGGATCTTCGGGAGGTTTTGATATTATTGCAATGCTTTTGACAAAGCAAAAGGATTTCCCGCTCGGTGCTCTCTTATCGGCAATGAATGCAGTAGTTGTGACCCTTTCAGGTTTTATCTTTAATTGGGACGCAGCACTTAATACACTTGTAGCTATTTATGCCACTGGTAAAGTAATTGACACGATCCACACAAATCACATAAAACTTACGGTAATGATTGTGACCCAAAAGGGTGACGAAATGAAGACTAAGCTTTTGGCAAATCTTTATCGCGGCATAACTTTAATGGATGGACAGGGAGGCTACTCCGGGGAGGGCCGTAAAATCTTAATGACTGTAATTACACGCTATCAGCTCCATGATGTGAAAGCACTCATTAATGAAGTTGACCCGCAGGCCTTTGTCAACATAACCGAGACAACGGAAGTAATGGGTTCTTTTCATAGGGCTTAACAAAAAAGGATCCTTCTCGTGGAGTAAGGATCCTTTTTTATTTTGAGTATGTGACAAAACAGCAGGCAGCAAGCAGGTTTTGCTTTTATTTAGACCAGATCAGCTTCCAAGCATTCTTTCAACGATTAAGAATTCTTCGCTCAATTGAAAAAAACGATCTTTATCACGCCGGTCCAATGCATCATTTATTTCTTGTTTAATGATGGATTTACGATAGCTTAAAATGGACTCGTGAATAATCATATCAATGAGCAATTCCTTCAGGCAGGCTTCTTTCTTATTTTTATCCGTCGCATAAGACTTCACGAGTTCTGATTGGGACTTGTCATTTTTCATCAAGAACCACCCCTGACCTTTTTTTTATTATATGGAAAGGTTGCGTACATATTCAACAGAAAATTTTTAATATTTAAAAAAATTTTCTGTTTCGATAGATATGGAGGGTTATTTTTCAAATTTTTTGTGAATTTTATTTTTGAATTTACATTTTTGTATCATTATATGGGACAATCGGATTATAACAAGAAAGGGGGAACATGCATGGAAGGAGTCAAACAGGCGATTATCGAAGAATACGAAATAACACCCTATACTCTTTTAGTTATGCCAACTGCATACGGCAGCCGAATTTACTCCCGTATCATTGAATTGGAGGGAGAATACATATCTCCTTTTAAACCAATTGAAATTATAAAAAGGAGCTGTGAATACTTCGGCAGCAGCTATGATGGCAGGAAGGATGGAACAAAGAAACTGATTGGCATTACACACAAGGCACCGATTGCGATTGACCCAACCAGCTCCATTTTTTTCTTTCCTACAACCTCTCCATTGCGCCCACAATGCATTTGGATAGCTTATGAACATATTGAACACCACCAGAGAATTGATCTTTCCAATACTACAATCACATTCAGAAACAAACAAAGTATAGATGTACCTATTTCCGACAGCTCTTTTGAGAATCAGCTAATGAGGACATCGCTGTTAAAAAACAGACTTCGTCAAAGGATAGAGGAGACTGAGAGGAAATCCTTTTACATGTTTTCTCCCCGGACCCTGGAAGCATCTGAAACTAACGGCAAATATTCTTCGGGAATCCATAAGAAGAACTGATGTTGAAAGCGTTTTATAGGAGCGTTGGCTAAAGGCGTCACAAGTGGAAGGTCCACGTCGAGAGGCAACGCGGACGACCCGCGCCCAGTGTTCCTGTCAACGCTGACTGACCCGATGTTATGCGGGGCCGGCATGGGACAGAAATAGCCGGCTTGGGATGACATCCCTCCGGCTGTGTTATTCCTCTGCTCCGTTGCTAGTAGTCTGAGACTGCTGAGGGTGTACTGCCTTGTTCTGACATATCAACAGAAACATAGATGATTTAAACAAAAATTGTCTTGTAAAGCCATGACGAAAAGACACCAGGGCAGGCAATTCTGATGAGTTGCTAAGGTAGTTTAATAAGGATTGTGGCTGGCTGTTTTTACGAGCAAGCATAGCCATAGTAGATGGCTAAAGTCTGCTTTTTTCTTCTCTTCAGGCTTTGATTATTTCTTTGACTCTTCCTACCTGCCCATCTGTCAATCTTACTTTTATTCCGTGTGGATGGAAGGATGAATTGGTCAAGATATCCTTTACAATCCCATTTGTGAGCTTCCCTGTTTTCTGATCTGCCTTTAATACAATATTTACTTCGCTTCCTGGTACAATGTCGTTTCGATTTTGTCCATTCATTTGCAGCCCCCCTATCGGTTCTTCTTACTCTTCCACGTTGCTTTCGGGATTATGATCTGTGCTTTTTAGTGTTCATGCCCTATATGTATTATACCCAAAGAATTCCTGGTCACAACCCGCATCCCGCAGTACTTGGGAACTTCTGCTTATATATCTCATATGAGAAAATAATACCCTTCTATGTAAATTTTTTCTGTAAACTATATCAAACTATCTATATAATGAAATACATGAAACAAAAAACAGATACCTATCGTCCTATTATTAAAGATATTTTTGTGATTTTTAAACTAAATTACATAAACATGCCAAAAAGGGGCTTCAATGAATATGAGCGGAGCGGGGAATAGACAAAGTCAAAGCGCTAAAAGGCGCAGGAGATTGAGAAGACCGATTAGGAGATTCCTGTTACTGGCTATAGTAATCCTGACAGGAATATTTGCTTATAAATTTGTGACAAATCGGGATCAGCAGGTAACGCAGACTGTGATCGTGAAGGAATCATCTAAATCTGATACTGAGTCGCAAAAGCCTGAGGCAAAAAAAGAAAAACAACAGGAACCTGAACAACAGGAGGAACAGCCGTCACCACCTGAGCCAGTGACAGAAACAATTAAAATCAGTGCAGCAGGTGATTTTACGCTTGGTACGGATGAGAGCTTTGCCTACACCGGTTCATTCCCGGATGAGGCAGATAACCAGGGCCTTTCTTACTTTGCTGAAAAATTGGATAATATATTTAAAAAAGATGATTTCTCTTCAGTAAATCTGGAAACCACGCTGACGAATGCTACCCAAAAGGCGGAAAAAACCTTTCGTTTCAAAGGAGACCCCTCCTATGTGAAAATTCTTCAGCTGGCAGGAATCGAATCAGTGAACCTGGCGAATAACCACATCAAGGATTATCTTGAAAAAGGCTATGAGGATACAAAGGCGGTCCTGAAAAACAACAACGTTGGATACTTTGGCTATGAGAATGAATATGTTACGACAGTAAAAGGAGTAAAAATAGGTGCTCTTGGTTACGAAGGCTGGCAGGATACACCGGAACTCCGAAACAAGGTAAGCACTGCAATCACAAATTTAAGAAACCAGGGGGTTCAGATCGTACTCGTGCATTTTCACTGGGGCATAGAAAGCAACTATGTGCCAAATGAATCACAAAAAACTTTGGCACGATTTACTATAGACAGCGGGGCGGATCTGATATTGGGCCATCATCCGCATGTCGTTCAGGGAATAGAAGAATATAAGGGGAGATATATTGTCTATAGTTTGGGCAATTTTATGTTTGGAGGAAACAGAAATCCGCGTGATAAGGATACTTTTGTATTTCAGCAGACATTCTACATTGAAAATGGAAAGTTGTCCGATAAGAAAGATATGAAAATCATTCCATTTTCGATTTCTTCCGTCTCGTCAAGGAACAATTATCAGCCCACATTGTTGAAAGGTGCAGAAGCTGATAGGGTTTTGAAGAAAGTGAATGACCTTTCAGAGCAAATCAACTAACATCAACATAAAAAGAGCTGGTACGGTAAAAAATCCGTCCCAGCTTTTTTTGTTATATAAGAAAGTATATTTTAAATAAGATAATGAAAATGAATAAGTTTCCCTTGATATCCCAGTGTTAAAGCGTATATTTCGAGAGTAAATACGAGACAACATAAACTAGAATCCACAATGATATGGTATAGACGTTGCGAGAAATTAACTTCTTAATATGTGCCATAAATATATCATCCTCTCTTTTGATTCTAAATAATTGGACAGGGACCAAGGCGGGTGATTGCAATTTTGTCTTTTTTTTATCCTTCTTCTCATAAATTCAAGAATGTTGCTGCTGCTAAGCGGCGTTTATATAATGCTAGTCTATGAAGGACACGTTTATTTAGAACTTTTTCTATTGCTAGATCGAGTAGAATTATCAGGACAACAAGCCAAAGCTCAGCAGCAATAAAAGGAGTGAGCCGGGTAATCATGTCTCCCTGTGCCAACTACCCCTTACAGTTTATTTATGATTTTAGTATTTTTATGTCGGTGTTTCCTGCAGAAGTCGTTTATAAAGGTAAAAGGCCAAAAGCTCTTCAACTCGGTTCCGAAGCCTTGGATTGAAATAATTGTGGTGTTCTTCATAGCCATGATAGAGAAAACTGTACATTGTAAAAGCATCATCACGCTTAAGTTCGCTGACCTTTATATTTTCTTTTCTGAGATATTGCCTTACTTCCGCCAGCTCCCTTTGTACAATTTTTAATGCTTCCTCCACCAAATCGATATAAGGCTGGGGAAGCTTGAATGGACTTTGTTTGATGACTGTGAGATCCCTATTTAAGATTGTGGCTACCATCGGAAGATAGATGGCCTGCTCTATGATATTTCTGTCATGCTCCGGAATTCGGGTCATGGGTCTAGCTCCTTTCTGGCCTAAGCGAACATAAAACACTCTATATGTATGTATATGAAACTGTGTACGAAAAGAACACTTGTTCGCATTTATCGTAATAAATAAATTCGAAGGAATCAAGCGGATTTATGAAATTGCAAAAATAAGTGTAAAAAAGACTCCAATAGGGAACGGTTTAGAGTATATTTTATGTAAATACTCGTATAATACTTGCAATTTCGAGGGAACATGATATATCTAAGTTAGAAGTTACCCATCATATCATTCCACCGGTGATAGATCATTGTCTGCTGCGGTGTATGGCTAAGGAGAAAAAAATGGATTTTGATACAATTCGCGAGTGGCTTACTCTGGAAAATATATTAGATTTAATAAAAGAATACCGTTCGTTAGGCCTGCTTCCTGGGTTATTGCTGCCTATGCTGGAGGCCTTTTTGCCGTTTCTGCCGCTGGTCGTATTTGTACTGGCAAATGCCAGTGCTTTCGGGCTCTGGCTTGGTTTTTTAATATCGTGGGCCGGGGCAGTTACTGGATCTATGCTCGTATTTTTTATCTTCCGTAGATATGGCCAGCGTCGAATGCTAAGATTCCTGCATAAGCACAAGCAGGTTCAAAAACTAATGGATTGGGTGGACAGGCATGGTTTTGGACCATTATTCCTGCTCCTCTGTTTTCCATTTACTCCATCTGCAATCGTAAATGTTGTTGCCGGCCTTTCAAAAATCAGCCCGCTTCAATATGGCCTCGCAACAGGAGCGGGAAAAATGGTGATGATCTTCATTATCAGTTTTATAGGATATGACATTGTCTCGTTAGTAAGACAGCCAATAAGAACAGTTATTGTCATTGTTATTATTTTTATTCTTTGGTATGCAGGAAAAAGAATAGAAGTAAGATTAAATAGAGCGGTAAAGAGAGAAAATGGTTAGTAAAGCTTTGATGGGGGATGAAGAATGGCAGCTGATCATAAAAACTCTTTTAAGGATTGGTTGAAGGCTGGCATCACGGTATTAGTTTTGTTCTTCCTGATTCGGACCTTTTTCTTTTCCAGCTATGAAGTGGAAGGCCAATCTATGCAGCCTACCCTTCAGGATGGCAACAGGCTGGTAGTAAATAAGATTGGTTATCAGATAGCCGATATCCATCGTTTTGATATCATTGTTTTTCATGCGACAGATCAAGAGGATTATGTAAAGCGGGTGATCGGCCTTCCGGGAGACGACATCGTTTATAAAGACGATAACTTGTATATAAATGGCCGTAAATATCAGGAGCCATATTTAACGGGATATAAACAACCTTTCCCAGGGCAGCGTCTTACAGGAGATTTTACATTAGGGGAATTGACGGACTCCAAAACCGTTCCAAATGGGAAACTGTTCGTACTGGGAGATAATCGTTTGGGAAGCATGGATAGCCGACATTTTGGATTTATTCCAATAAGCAAGGTAGTAGGAAAGGTCGATGTCAGATACTGGCCCATCGAAGACTTCAATGTTGATTTTGTCAAGGAAAAATAATAAATTGACAGGGGATAAGCCGGCTGTATGCTGTATCGGCGTGAGGTGTTTCCCTAAATGTGAGGTCTTTTTTAGTTTGAATGTCAACGAGCAATCGTGTTTTTATACGAACATACGATTGTACTTTTTTGCAAAATTAAGGTAAAATTAAGTTATTATTACAATCTTTGAAGGCATTGGTGAACCAATGTCTTTTTCCTTTGGCAACATTGGAATATGGAAGGGAGGATTCCATTAATTAACGGCTGCCCTTTTAAAAAAACGTTCAGGTTTCTGGTATGATAGAAATTAGTCAAAAACCACTGGAAAAGTAACAACTGTAACAGTTGTAAAATGAAATTACAGGCAGTACAGTACTTGATTAACCTTAATTGGCCTGTGCCTGTTTTACAAGAGGAGGAGTTTTATGTCGCTGCGTTTTTTACTGGGCAGGTCAGGAACAGGAAAAACGTCCACTATATTGGATGAGATCCGTACAAGGCTTGATGAAAATCCTGATGGAAATCCAATCATTTATCTAGTTCCCGAGCAGATGACATTTTTATCTGAATATAAATTAATAACTAGCCCCGGTCTTGCGGGAATGATCCGTACACAGGTGTACAGCTTCACACGGCTTGCCTGGCGCGTGCTGCAGGAAACAGGCGGTATGAGCCGAATGCATCTGGACAGTGTCGGCGTTAATATGCTTATCCGGAAAATCATGGAAGAAAAGAAGGGTGACCTGAAGATGTTCAGGCGTTCCGCTGAAAAACAGGGCTTCATTGCCCAGCTGGAGGAAATGCTCACCGAATTTAAAAGGTATTGCATAACCCCCGAGCAGCTTAGGGAACAGAACAAAGATAATCCTGGTGAATCGGACGAAGGGCTCCAGGATAAATTGAATGACCTGGAAGTCATTTATCAAGCATTTGAAGATGAGCTTATCGGCAAGTACCTTGATTCGGAAGATTATTTCAGGCTTCTTGTGGAAAAGATGGCTGACTCCCCGTATATTGCTTCGGCCGATATTTATATAGACGGATTCTACAGCATTACTCCTCAGGAGCTGATGATCGTTGAAGAATTAATGAAACGTGCCAAGAATGTGACAATATCCTTGACGCTGGACCAGCCCTACAAAACCCACCCTCCGGACCCTTTAAACTTATTCCGCCAGACCGGAACCATGTATCACAGCGTTTATACAGCGGCGGAAAGGCTGGTAATTAGTCGGGACGAGGATATCATCCTGCAGGAAAAACCCCGGTTTGAACAAAGCAAAAGCCTGGACCATCTGGAAACTAATTTCAACATAAGGCCCGCCAGGAAATTTGATGGAGCAACTGATGTGACGATTTCTCCTGCGGTCAATAGAAGGGCTGAGATAGAAGGGATAGCACGCCATATTCTGCAGCTTGTCAGGGATGAAGGCTACCGCTGGCGCGACATTGCCATCCTGCTGCGAAACGGCGAGGCTTATCATGATAATATCCGTACAATATTCAAAGATTATCAGATTCCTATATTCATTGATGCGAAACGCTCTATGCTGAATCATCCGCTGATAGAGTTGATTAGATCAACCCTTGAGATTCTTCTGACCAATTGGCGGTATGAGCCTGTTTTTCGTGCGATTAAAACGGAGCTGCTTTATCCAATCAATCGGAATGCAAGTAAAGTGAGACAGCAGGTAGACCGCTTTGAAAACTATGTTCTTTCAAGGGGGATATCAGGGAATAAGTGGTCTTCCAAAGAGCGATGGGGATACAGGCGCATCAGGGGGCTTGAGCTTGTGGAACGGGCCCAGACAGAGCAGGAGAGGCGCATGGAGGATGAAGTTAACGACCTTAAACAGATGTTCAGTGAACCCATTATGCGTCTATCCCGCAGATTAAAGCGTGCGGTGAGTGGACGGGAGTTTTGTGAAGCGCTATACCTGTACCTTGAAGAGCTGCATGTACCGGAAAAATTGGACAAGCTGAAGCTCCAGGCTGAAGACGAAGGAGATTTGGTTTTAGCCAGGGAGCATGAGCAGTCATGGGATGCGGTAATTGGCCTTCTGGATCAGTTTGTAGAAATGCTCAGCGGAGAAAAGATAACGCTAAGGACCTTTCAAACCATCATAGAGACCGGATTGGAGTCATTGACATTTTCGCTGGTTCCTCCTGCGATAGACCAGGTACTCATTGCCAATTTGGACTTGTCTCGCCTGGATGATGTCAAGGCGGCATTTGTGATTGGCCTGAATGAGGGGGTCTTGCCCGGAAGAGCTGCCTCGGACGGGATATTATCCGATAACGACAGGAATAGTCTCTTAAAAGAAGGGTTTGAGGTGGCACCTGATTCCCGTACAAGGCTGCTTGACGAAGAGTTTACTGCCTATAAGGCGTTTACTACTCCTTCTACAAAATTGTATCTTTCGTATCCTCTTGCTGACGAAGAAGGAAAGACTCTGATTCCGTCAACGTATATCAAGCGTGTTTGTGAGGTACTGCCAAACGCCGCGGAATTCGTGTATATGGGCGATCCATCAGACTTGCCGGCAGAACAGCAGGTTCATTTTGCTGCCAATTATGATGTGGCACTATCCTATTTAGCTGCACAGCTGCAGCTGAAGAAACGAAATTATCCAATTCACCCTCTATGGTGGGATGTGTATAACGCATATATGGATGATGACCGGTACAAAGCTACAGCGGCCCGTGTATTGTCCAGCCTCTTTTACCAGAATCAGACGAAGCAGCTATCACAGGATACAAGCAAGAAATTATATGGAGACCATATACTGGCGAGTGTATCCAGGATGGAAATGTTCAATAGTTGTCCATTTTCTCATTTTGTAGCCCATGGCTTAAAGCTGCAGGATCGTAAAATATTCCGGCTGGATGCACCGGATATAGGTGAAATGTTCCACGGCGCATTAAAGCTTATTTCGGACTATTTACATCAAAATAAGATAGCCTGGTCCTCGTTGACAAAAGACCAATGTATGGTGCTTGCAAAGGAAGCAGTCGAACAGCTTGCGCCGAAGTTGCAGAACCAGATTCTCTTAAGCACGAACCGCCACCATTACCTAAAAAGAAAATTGGAGAATGTCATTGCAAGGGCATCCATGGTGCTGAGCGAACATGCTAAGGCAAGCGGATTTTCTCCAATTGGATTGGAATTGGGCTTCGGGAAAGACGGCCAGCTCCCTCCGCTCACCTTTACATTGAAAAACGGGACAAAAATGGAGCTTATCGGACGCATTGACCGTGTTGATCAAGCCGAGCAAGATGGCGGAGTATATCTTAGAGTATTGGATTACAAGTCGAGTGAAAAGGATTTGAATGTCAGTGAAGTATACTATGGTTTGGCACTTCAGATGCTCACCTATCTGGACATTGTCATCACTCATTCACAATCCCTTGTCGGCAAGGAAGCATTGCCGGCTGGTGTGCTATACTTCCATGTCCATAATCCTATTGTGAACTCTAATGGCTTAATTGGCATGGATGAAATCGAGAAGGCCATTTATAAAAGCTTTAAAATGAAAGGCCTCATTCTTGGCGAACCGGATGTTATCGGGTTAATGGACAATGGGTTGGAACGTGACAAGAATAATTCTTCGGATATCATTCCAGCCGGCTTTAAAAAGGATGGCAGCCTTCAGGCTAGCTCCCAGATTGCCAGCAAGGACGAGTTCGCACTGCTGAAAAATCATGTGAGAGATGCCTATCAAAGAGCAGGGGACGCCATTGTAGATGGCAATGTGGACATCACGCCATTTAAGCTGAAGGAAAAGACACCGTGCACCTTTTGTTCTTATAAATCAGTCTGCCAGTTCGATCAATCGCTGGAAGAAAATCAATTTAAAAACCTGTCACCTAAAAAACAGAATGATATTTTGGAAATTTTGAGAGCGGAGGCAGTCAAGTCATGAGTAAAACCATTATTCCGGCTAAACCAACGGATGCTACCTGGACGGATGACCAATGGAAGGCCATCTGGGCCAAGGACCAGGACATCCTTGTGGCAGCGGCGGCCGGTTCGGGTAAGACAGCCGTACTGGTAACGCGCATTATCCAAAAAATCCTGTCCGAAGAGGATCCAATAGATGTGGATGAACTGTTGGTCGTAACGTTCACAAATGCGTCTGCAGCAGAGATGAAGCATAGAATCGGCCAGGCTTTGGAAGAGGCGATCAATGCCGATCCGGGCTCACAGCATTTGCGGAAGCAGCTTGGCTTAATAAATCGTGCTTCAATCTCAACCCTGCATTCTTTTTGCCTGGAGGTAATCCGCAAATATTATTACCTTACCGACATTGACCCCGGCTTCAGGATTGCTGATTCTACAGAGGGAGAATTACTTAGAGATGAAGTAATGGATGACCTGTTTGAAGAGCATTACGGTAAAAGTGATAATGAAGATTTCTTCAGGCTTGTAGATGCGTATACGGCTGATCGAAATGACGCTGCCCTGCAGGAAATGATAAGAGCGCTCCATGAGTTTTCCCGTGCCTACCCCGACCCAGCTGAATGGCTGGATAGAGTGGTTCAGATGTATGACCTGTCGGAGGACACAATGATTGAAGATCTCCCATTCTATCCTGCACTGGCGTTTGATATAAATCTTCAGCTTCAGGCTGCGAAGGATTTATTTACTCAGGCGCTGGAACTGGCAAAGCAGCCAGGGGGACCGGCACCGCGTGCAGAAAATTATCTCGATGACCTGGCAATAACTGATCGCTTCATTTCTGCGTTTGAGGAGTCCTGGCAGCGATTATATGAAGAAATGCAAGGCTGGGCTAAATTATCGACAGCGAAACGCTGCAGCGGAGATGACTTTGATCCCGATTTATTGGAAGCGGCAGGCGAATACCGGAAAAAAGCAAAAAAAATACTGGATGGAATGAAAAATGAATTGTTCTCAAGGATGCCTGAAAGTTTCCTGAGAGACATGAGGGAATTAAAAGGCTATGCTGCGACACTTGTTGAGCTTGTAAAGGAATTTGACCGGAGATTCACTACTGCCAAACAGGAGAAAAATCTGGTGGATTTTTCCGACCTTGAGCATTATTGCCTGGAAATTCTTACAGGTGGGCGAAACGGTTTAGACAGTCTGCCATCAAGGGCGGCCCTGGATTATCGGCAGCAATTCAAAGAGGTTCTTGTAGATGAGTATCAAGATACCAACCTTGTACAAGAATCGATTTTGCGCCTTGTTACAGCCGACGGTGAATACAGTGGAAATCTTTTTATGGTAGGAGACGTGAAGCAGTCGATATACAGGTTTAGGCTGGCAGAACCTAATCTGTTTCTTGGCAAATACAACCGTTTTAATCACCAAGGAGATGGAACCGGACTTAAAATTGACCTTAATAGGAACTTCCGCAGCAGAAGAGAGGTCCTGGATGGAACCAACTATCTGTTCAAACAGCTGATGGGAGTCACGGTGGGGGAGATTGACTACGACAGTGACGCAGAACTCAAGAAGGGAGCTGCTTATCCGGAGGATAAACATTACCCAATTGAGCTCTATCTTATTAACAATAAAGATGGACAAACAGCAAACAGGGGAGAGTCCGATGCTGATGAAGCCTCCGAAGGATCAGCCGGCACATTTGACTCAGAGGAATTAGAAACCGCCCAATTAGAGGCTAGACAGATGGCCAACATCATTAAGGAAGCTATCTCAGAAAAGCATCAAATATATGACGCAAAGACAGGGAGCTATCGTTCAATTACCTATCGCGATATTGTGATCCTGCTGCGTTCTATGCCATGGGCACCGCAAATCATGGAGGAATTAAAGAAACAGGGCATTCCTGTATATGCCAACCTATCGACAGGCTACTTTGAGGCCACTGAAGTTTCCATCATGCTTTCTTTACTGAAGGTAATTGATAATCCTCAGCAGGATATCCCTCTCGTTTCTGTACTTCGCTCGCCAATTGTCGGGGTTGATGAGGAACAGCTGGCGCAAATCCGCCTGTTCAGTCCAAATACATTTGATGAAGCGGTAGCTGAGTTCTGCCGAAAGGCGAACCCGGCGGAATATCCAGAGCTTTATCACAGGATATCGGCATTTAACAAACAGTTGTCAAAATGGCGGCATTTGGCCACGATGGAGGCTCTCTCAGATTTAATCTGGATATTATATCGTGAGACAGGATTTTATGATTTTGCAGGCGGGATGCCAGGGGGCAAACAGCGCCAGGCCAATTTGAGGGCGCTCTATGACCGGGCCCGCCAATATGAGAACAGCTCTTTTCGTGGGTTATTCCGATTCTTGAGATTCATAGAAAGAATGCAGGAGCGGGGAGACGATCTTGGTGCTGCAAGAGCTCTGGGAGAACAGGAGGATGTCGTACGCTTGATGACAATCCATTCTTCAAAAGGTCTGGAGTTTCCGGTTGTCCTGATTGCAGGACTTTCAAAACAGTTCAATATGATGGATATCAGAAAATCCTATTTGCTGGATAAGGAATTTGGATTTGCATCCAAATATGTCAATCCTGAATTGAGACTTACCTACCCGTCACTTCCGCAGATTGCATTCAAGAAGAAGAAGCGGCTGGAAATGGTTGCGGAAGAAATGCGGGTACTGTATGTGGCATTAACCCGGGCGAAGGAAAAGCTGTATTTAATAGGGACGCTGAAGGATGCGGAGAAAAGTCTGCAGAGCTGGAGAGCCGGGGCAGCCAATGATGCCTGGCTGCTGAAGGATAATGTCCGGGCCAGCGCCAAAAGCTTTATGGACTGGATTGGCCCTTCTATTATAAGGCATAGGTCTGTAAGCTCCATCCCGATTCAATTATCGACTCCGGCACATCCCGAGATTGTCGAACATCCTTCCCAATGGCAGATTCAAATAGTTCCGAACGAGGAACTAAGAACGGATATTGAGGAAGAAAAAGCCGAATACGACCAATGGCTGGATTCTGTGAAAAACTTAGAGCCGGTGGCACTGGAATCGGAATTCAAGGGGAAAGTTTTGGGACAGCTGCAGTGGGCATATGCCCATCAGCAAGCTGCAGTGCATAGATCTAAACAGTCTGTTTCCGAATTAAAGAGGCAGTATGATTTGAAGGATGAGCAGAGCTCGACTGACCTGCTGCGCAGATTCAAACGGCCTATACAGACACGGCCGGCATTCATGCAGGAAAAATCATTGACTCCGGCTGAGCGGGGAACGATTACCCACCTTGTCATGCAGCATATAAATGTAAACGAGATAATCTCTGCCGAAAAGGTACAACAGTTAGTTGAGAGGATGATAACAAGGGAACTGCTGACAGAGGAGCAAAGTGATGCTGTCGATATCGAAGCAGTCGTTGCTTTCTTTAACAGCTCCATAGGTCAGCGCCTGAAGAAAGCAAAAAAATTAAAAAGGGAAGTCCCTTTTACAATGTCGATTCCCGCCAGCCAGGTTTATACCGATTGGTCTGGCGATGACGAGCAAATATTAGTACAGGGGATCATTGATTGTGTTTTCGAAGATGAAAGGGGAGTCGTGCTCCTGGATTATAAAACAGATGCAATCACCAATCGCTTTGCAAATGGTTTTGCAGGAGCAAAAGAAATTCTTTCAGACCGTTATCGTATTCAGCTTGATTTGTATACAAGGGCCGTAGAAGATATTCTAAAAATAAAAGTAAGCGAGCGTTATCTATTTTTCCTTGACGGCGCCCATTTGCTGGAGGTTTGATGTAACCCCTGTTGCACAAACGTTAAAGGAGTATAAAATTTTCAGATTTCATACTCCTTTTTTATATACATTGAACTAAAGTTTTCCTCCATGATATGGCTGTTGAATTTTGTGAAGCGCTCGCTTTCCGTTGGGCAGCATGATTTAGCGCCTGTGGGGTCTCCCTGTGCCTGCTTGTTGAGCTGGACTTTGAAAGGGCTTCCTCGAATATGGCTAGGCACGGAAAAAATACCATGGCATTTTCGACGAGTCACGCACCTTTCACTCCAATTAACAGGTTGCTTATATAGATGGTACCAAATGAAAGACCAAAATCTTTAGTCCAACTTATTATAGATAAGGAAGTATGACTTTTTTTAGACTGATACAGCTTCGACGTCAACGATGTACTGGTGCCTGTCGTCGCAGTACGTGGTAATCTTAGTCTGCCCTAAGGTCATAAGCCACCCTTTTCGGGAAGACAGGCCTTCCTGCAAGCTGCTTCTTATGCTTGGCGGAGTTGCACAGGAAGTGCTGAAATTGGCGTTTGTTATAGGAAGGAGCAGTAATTAGGAGAGGGCATGTGATCAGGGTGCTTGCGCTTTTTTTTTCAATGCAGCACTGAGAGGGAAGCGGCACAGGACACTATGTATTACTATTCTTAGAATGGAATGGGCCTTTATATCAATTCCAATGATTGGGTAATAAAAGGTGATCAGAGGTATCCGCTATTTTGAAAACAATTACACTTTTGTACTGCTATACTTGCCTCGTAGATTATTAACATTTCCATAAAAAGAGAACAGCATAAGGCTGATAACCCTAGGCTGCCCACAATAATACTGGTTAGCTTTTTTAATTATTTCCTGCTATAGGCTGATCGATGCCTTGCAAATCCACAATATTATTTAAATTTAGCCCGCTTGCGGGGAACAGCGCAAATCCAGTATTGAACGAGCCGGAGCCATTAAAGGTTTTTGATGCGCTTTTAGGGGATGTTACCAGTGTGTCACCGAATTGAAGTACACCGCCGGTGACATTTATTACTTGAATTGGTCCAACAACTGCTGGCATATCAAAACATCCTTTTCTTTAGACTTTGCACTTGATTAAGCTATTTTTGGAGACTCCCGAAAATTTGTTGTGCAGCATGATTCATCACTCCTCATCTAAAGAGCCGGTTACCCCTGTATGCTGTCTTATATGTTTTATGGCAGAGCGCATTCTTACATTCCTTACGTTTCCGATTCCAATTACGGATGAAGCTGAGGCCCCTATGATATTGAGACTCTCAACACTTATAAAAGGGTGGGGATTATTTACAGTCATCCATAATGGTTCATAAATCAACAGCTGGGGTGGAGTAAATGTGAAAATTGGATCTGTAAGGTTTTTTCCTTCCTGTCCGGAATAGTCGGCTTCTTCGCGCTGGAGTGCAAAGTTATTGGAATTTCCATCAATCATATTGACATCGCCAATCTGAAAGACAGAACTGAAAACCAAGGTTTTCAGCGAAATTCTGTTCACTCTAGAGATTCTTGAAAACATACTAACCTACTGGATTGAACGGCACAGTAGGCCCGATGATTAAGGACTCTGGCGGCGTATCAAAAGCGGATGCAAGCTGAATTGTTTGTGTATCGCCGATAAGGACGAGTGACGATGCCGAAACTGCAAGTATATCGATGCTTCCGACTGTAAGCCTGCAGTTAGTGATGTTAAGTTCCATTTGGGTTGGCACCCCCTGTCTGCGTATTGGTTATAAATTGCCTTATGGCATGGTAAATATCGTTTTTTAATTGACTGGTTATTTTTTCTTTTATGCTGCTGATTTGTTCCGAAGAGTGTTCTGTATTCGGTATTTTGTTCATGTACATTTCTATGCGCCCCTCCAGCTGTCTCGCAAGGTCATATTTAATGAACTCCTGATAAGAGGGATCGAGAGGTTGCCCGCTTTCTTGTTCTGCTGCTTGTATCATTTTATCAGTATCATTCACAATATCGGCCTGAATATCCTGAATTAGGTCTTTTCTTCCGGGAAATGGGGCAGTATTCATACCCGGTACCATTCCATTGACGGACAATTCATCCATCTGGTTTAAGTCTTGCGGATTGAGGCCGATGTGTAAGGTGCCCTCCAGTGTTTCGACTTTCAGCTGGTCAAATTTATATTCCAATCTCTCAATATTTACATGAGGTCTTTCTGTTAAATCGGCAACCTGTTTTTTTAATGCTTGAAGTTCAGTTTCTAAATGAGCGATTCGCTGGTTCTGGGATTCAAGGTATTTCTGCATCTGATAGGTATAGTTATAAAATTCATTGTTCAAACAGGAGTTCACCTCCTCTCGGGCTAAACGGAGTTGTGGCATCAACATTATCCAACTTATGCGTTGTATTGCATAGAGGTGAGGTCCCGGCTCATTGTTTCAGTGAACGGACTTTAGGTGGTGGCAACAGTTGTCTCACCGCTTAACTGTGGAGCAGGAGCTGTAAAGCCTCCAGTATTAGCGAGTGTGGATAATGGCTTAATGATTCCTGCACTTCCGATTTGGAACACTGAGGAATTTCCTATATTATTTATTTTTATCATGTTAATCTGTATAGTCTGATAGATATTCAAAATCATCAGAACAACCTCCCAAGACGCATCACATATTTTATAATGTCAGTGTAATAGGCTGATCGGCAGCGTCGGTATCTAACGTATTCGTTGAGTTTTGTGCGTTATATACTGAAACTTGCTCACCTGTATTAAATGAACCGGCACCTGCAAATGTCTTGGTGACAGAATTTGGACCGATATGAAAAACGTCCCCTATATGAAATACGCCGCTGGAACCGATATTGATAATCTGGATTGCACCGACAATCGCCGGCATAGGAATCACCCTTTTTATCGAAATCCTATATTATTGTATGTGCATTATACCTAAATGTGCGTCCGGAAGCCTGTGGAAGTATAGTTCTACAAAAAATTACTGCTGAATGCCTGTATGCTCTATGTTTTAAAGCTAATCTTCGATATGTTAGAATAAAATTAGTTAGAATATTAAAATAATTAGGGGTGGCAATATGGATGTTCCTTTGGTGTTAACGCATTTTTTGGATAGGGCTGTAACGTTGTATGGGGAAAAGCGTGCTGTGATTACGGAAGACCGTGAATTTACATATCGGGAGCTAAATAGCCGAGTTAACCAATTATCATATGGACTGAGGAATCTGGGTGTGGAAAAGGGAGACCGGGTTGCATTTCTTGCCCCTAACACGGTTGAAATGCTGGAGGGATTTTACGCTGTCTTTCAGCTCGGAGCAATTATGGTTCCGTTAAATATCCGGTTGACTCCGGATGATTATGTTTTTATTTTGAATCATAGCGAGTCCAAAATTCTGTTTGTAGATCAGGATTTATATCATCTGATAAAACCCGTTAAGCAGAAATTAGAAAGTGTAGAGCATATCATCGTCCATTATAAGAATGAGGAAACTAATGAAACCGATTACAATGTGTGGCTGGCGAACCAGGAAGGCAGCGCATTCAAAAGGGCTGAAATTCATGAAAATGATGTATGCAGCCTGCTGTATACAAGTGGAACGACAGGCAAGCCCAAAGGAGTGATGCTTACCCACCGAAATAACTATCTTCACGCACTCAGCTCCATGCATCATTTAAGGGTCACAGATCAAGATATTTACCTTCATGTGCTTCCAATGTTCCATGTCAACGGCTGGGGTGCGCCATTTTATTACACCGCTAACGGGGCCACACACATTTGCCTAAAAAAAGCCACACCGGAAAATATATGTAACGCTGTGAAGAACCACAATGTAACGGTTATGCATATGGCTCCGACCGTTTTAAATTCCCTGCTGCAGTATTTCGCTGTCCACACCCCATCCATTGAACAATCTGTTAGGGTGGTTATTGCGGGCTCAGCGCCTCCTCCAGCTTTTGTAAAGCGCGTGGAACAAGAATTGAAATGGGAATTTATCCAGGTATATGGAATGACAGAAAGTACGCCCTTAAGCCTGATTTCCACCATTCGTTCGCAGCTTAGCGACCTCCCGATGGAGGAGCAGTTCAGTATAAAAGCAAAAGCCGGTTATCCGATGATAGGCTGCGATGTGAAGGTTGTAAAAGATGACGGAACAGAAGTGGAGCATAATGGAAAAGAGATTGGGGAGGTCATTACCAGAAGCCACGGTGTAATGAAGGGTTATTGGAAAAATGAAGAAGCTACCATGGAAACAATAAGGAATGGATGGCTCCACACTGGTGATATGGGGACGGTGGATGAATATGGGCACATCGACATTGTCGACAGAAAAAAGGATATCATTATCAGCGGAGGAGAGAATATCTCTTCGATTGAGGTGGAAGGAGTGCTTTATGAACATCCGGCTATCCTGGAAGCCGCTGTCATTGCTATTCCCCATGAAAAATGGGGCGAAACTCCGCATGCATTTGTAGTTGAAAAGAATAAAGGAATGGTTACTGAAGAAGAAATTATTGCATTTTCCAGGGAGAGATTGGCTCATTTCAAAGCGGTCACCGGGGTGACTTTTATAGGTGAGCTGCCGAAAACCGCTTCTGGCAAGATTCAGAAGATGCGGCTGCGTGAGGAATATTGGAATACTGAAACAACATCTGGCAGGTTTGTGAATTAAGATATCATACAGTACCGCTGTATTAAAACAAAACACTTAATGCACATCTTTCACTATTTCTGCGAAGCCAGCGTCCGGATTTATAAAATATCCTTTCCAACGAATTTACAGACTGATAGGATATTATATGAGTGTAATTTTTCGGTGTCTGGCTTTCGTCTACAAGCCCGATCATTTCGGGAAGCTACACATTCTTTAATGAATGGAGCAGAAGCATGAGTGAAAAGATGAACCCGATTCTGGACAGGGATAGGATTATCTCAATTGATATTTTAAGAGGGATAGCGATTCTGGGAATATTCCTTGTGAACATGCCGGACTTCCATTCCCCCTTCCTGTATATTAATCCTTTGGATTGGTGGGACAAAAACCCGGACAGGACTCTCTACATAATCAATGACATTTTTGCACAGGCAAGCTTTTATCCTCTTTTTGCTTTTTTGTTTGGTTTTGGTGCTATCATCCTATCGGAAAGGGTGCAGAAAAGGGGACAGTCATTTCCATTGATCTTTTCTAGAAGGCTTTTTGCACTTCTGTTGTTCGGGTGTATACATGCTTTTTTAATCTGGCACGGAGATATTTTAATAAGTTATGCTTTGTGCGGGTTTGCATTTTTGCTGGTTTATAAGATGAGTGGCAGGTCTTTATTACTGCTTGGCGGGCTTCTATATTTCATTCCATTTTTCCTGCTGGGCTTGCTCACGCTACTTGCCATGTTTCTCGGAGAAGATATACCGATGCCGACTGAAATTGACAAGGCCAATCAAGCATTGGAAATTTATAAGAGTGGCAGTTTTGCAGAAATTACCGGACAGCGTGCTGAGGACTGGTATTCAGTGAACGGCCCAGTAGGATTTATCTTTATTTTTTTATCGATATTTCCGTTATTTATGGTAGGAGCGGCATTTGCCAAGTTAAATTGGCTCCATAATCCGAAACAGCATAAAAAAATTCTGGCTGCGATTATGCTGCTGACGGGCGTGCCGGGAATATTGATTAAATGCGTTCCATATTGGAATTCTTATTCGTATAGCTGGGTATATTGGCAGGATCAATTTGGCGGCCCTTTGCTATCCATATTTTACATAACCTTCGTGGTCCTTATTCTGCAGAATGGGAAGATATACAAACTGCTGGCTCCTTTTTCGTATCCCGGCAGGCTGTCCATGAGTAATTATCTTCTTCAATCCATTATCTCCACATTGCTTTTTTATTCTTATGGTCTTGGATTGTACGGGGAAGTGAGTTTCACGTGGGGAACTATATTAGTATTTATCATCTTTGGGATACAGATTTTAGCGAGCATATGGTGGCTCAGGAAATTTCGTCTTGGGCCTGTAGAATATGTGTGGCGCACCTTGACATATGGAAAGGTCCCGGCCATGAGGAGAACCTAACCTGCACCATACAGACAGGCGGTATTTGACACGAGCGGAGGTGGCGCCGATTCGAAAAATATTGATTATGGGGTGCAGTGGTTCAGGCAAATCGACACTCGCGAAAAGGCTTGCAGACAGACTGCATATAAAGGCTATCCATTTGGATTCACACTATTGGAAACCGGGCTGGGTGGAAACGCCCAGGGATGAATGGATTGGTATGCAATTGGAGTTTCTTCGCGAAGATGCCTGGATTATTGACGGCAATTATACTGCTACAATTGAAAAAAGGCTTCAGGAAGCAGATACAGTTATATATTTAGATTTTCCCACATTGAGGTGCCTATATGGGATTGTGAAACGGCGCATTCAATACATAGGAAGGACAAGGCCTGATATGGCAGAAGGCTGTCCCGAAAAAATAGATTGGGAGTTTTTCCAGTATGTAAGGACCTTTAACAGGAGGAAGGCTCCGGCATTGAAGGAACGCCTGCTGAATGCAAAAGGAAAAAATATATTCATATTCAAAACCAGGAAACAGGTAGAAGAGTTTCTTGGTACTCTATAACTCTTTGGAGGAGGCGCATATGAAATTTGCAACCGTAGTATATGACAATCAAAGCCATGTAGTCTATGTCGATGACAAAAATGGCCGGGTGCTTCTGCTTGCAGAAGCTGCACGTAAAATAGAGGATGTGGAGCTTGGGCTCCCCAATAATCTCGCAGACTGCATTAAGCTGGGCGAAACATTCATTGAAGCCGTACAAAAAATTGTAGATTGGAGCGAAACGAATACCGAGGGATTATATGCAGACATGCATGAAGTCATTTTCCAGGCGCCTATCCCCAGACCGGCAAAAAATATTTTTTGTGTAGGGAAAAACTATGCCGAGCATGCATTGGAATTGGGAAGTGCTGATGATATTCCTGAGCATGTGATGCTTTTTTCAAAAACTCCGACCACCGTCATCGGCGATGGGGCAGAAATCCCAAGCCACGCTGACTTAACCAAAGAGCTGGACTATGAAGGAGAGCTTGCCGTCATAATTGGGAAGCAGGGTAAGGGCATAAATCGTGAAGAGGCTCTTGATTATGTTTTTGGATATACAGTGCTTAATGACATAACGGCCAGGGATATACAGGCAAAACATAAGCAGTTCCTGCTTGGGAAAAGTCTGGATGGTTCATGCCCGATGGGACCTTACATTGTCCATAAATCATTAGTCGAAAACCCAGGCCATCTGGATATTGTTACCAAGGTAAACGGGGAAGTAAGGCAGCAATCGAACACCCAGCATTTTATCTTTCCGGTAGAAGAAGTAATCGAGGTCATCTCCAAAGGAATGACGCTGGAACCGGGGGATATTATTGCAACGGGTACACCTGCTGGAGTCGGGAAGGGTTTCAAGCCGCCTAAATATTTAAAGCAAGGGGATACGGTAGAGATTACCGTTCAGGGAGTCGGGACGCTAAAGAATACTGTCGGAGAATAAATCCGGATAAGAATGCACCACAGCCGATCCTAGCATTTAGATCCCGGCAGCAAAAGGCTGGTTTTATGCCTGGAACCTGCCGGGGTATAGATAACTCTACGCCGGAAGTATATTACTTTGTTTTTCCATAATTCGCTATGATATGATAGAGTGGAATATTTTACAGGAGGATTTATTACATGACACATATGCATATTACTGCCTGGCTGGTGGCGGCCATTTTATTTTTTGTAGGCGCCTCTATGTATAAAGGTAATAATGCCAAGGGTTCAAAAATTGTACATATGATTGTACGGCTATTTTATATTTTGATAATTATTTCAGGCATTCTTCTATTTACTGCGGCGGAAAATATTCCAGCTGCATACAATGTGAAGGCTCTTGTAGGTATAATTGTAATCGTACTTATGGAGATGATCCTGGTCAGGTCGAAAAAAAGAAAAAGCACAGGAGCGTTATGGGCAGTCTTTGCGCTTGCCTTTGTCGTTGTCCTTTATTTAGGATTTTCCCTTCCTCAGGGATTTGATTGGTTTTGATTTTGAGTCCTAAACAAAATATTGTACTGAATGAAAAATCTGCCGTCCTCCATTGACGGCAGATTTTTTTTATGCTTATCAACTTTTCTAATGCCGGAGCCTCCGCCGGAAGTATCGTATGTTTATTTCCGAGTGGCAGTCTGTTGTTATAAATGCTGGGAATTAAGTTTTTCGATGACTATGCGCTTTCCAGTATTTAGTGTGAATTCAAACCGGTCATGTTCATTTTCTGAGTAGCAAAAATGGTGCTGTACCGAGCATAATATGGTCCCATTATCAAAAGTAAAGAAATTGACGCCTGATTGTGCGCTGGATTCTCTTAGGAATGTAAGCTGATTATAGCTATAGATACAATCATATATAGAAAAATCAAGGGAATTTAAGGTAGTGACAAATTGAAAAAACGAATCATCGTTCAATTCGTCAAGCAGCCTCTCAAAAGAATAAATCAGCTGTTTTCTTATCCGGATATGTTCACCATCCTGAAGCGGATATTTTTCGTTTTTATATCTTACGAGGTTGTTTTCCTCAAGGTTTCCTTTCCTCCAGCGTTTTCCCCGGTAGATTTCAATTTCATGATGTAAATACTCTTCAAGAGAAGAGGCCTCATCTGTTTCATCATCAAAAAATATCCATTGATGATTAATATATTCCACTGTTCCTTCTGCATATGCCCTGGTTTGGCGCTTGAATAGTTTAGCACGCTGCTGTTTCATAATTTAATACCCTCCAAAAGTGGAATGCCTCACCTACTTTTTTGACAAATTCCAAGGAAAATATAACATTCAGATAATATCACTGGACAAATAACCATATGTCGGCAGGTGCATAGGTTATTCTATCCCCCCTTGTTGAAAGGAGCTTAAAACCCATTTAGAGATAAATTGCACGCCCATTGGCACATAAGACAACGAATTAGATAATATCCATAGGTATAACAACTTGTATGGAAAGGATGAAATCAATGTGCGGAATTACAGGATGGGTCCACTTTCAAAAAAATATAAGCAATGAACTGCAAGTAGGTAAAAAAATGGCGGAAACATTGGCAAAAAGAGGCCCGGATGAAAATAATACTTGGTCCTGCGACCATGCAGTTTTTGGCCATAAACGATTGATCGTCGTGGACCCCCAGAGCGGCAAACAGCCCATGACGAAGGAACACCGGAATAATAGGTATACATTATGCTACAATGGGGAGCTGTACAATACAGAAGACATTAGGAAGGAATTGTTATTAAAAGGATATTCTTTTAAGGGTCATAGTGATACAGAAGTTTTGCTTACTTCCTACATTGAATGGAAAGAAAAGTGCGTGGAATTTTTTAATGGAATCTTTGCGTTTGCAATTTGGGATGACAATGAACAGAAAGTGTTCTTTGCAAGAGATAGGCTGGGTGTCAAACCATTATTTTATGCTGAAAAAAAGGGCGGCCTAGTCTTTGGCTCGGAGCTGAAGGCGATTCTTGCCCATCCTGACATGAAGGCAGAATTAAATCGGGAGGGGCTTGCTGAGTTGTTTGGGCTGGGTCCATCAAGGACACCAGGAAACGGGGTCTTTCGTGGAGTTGATGAACTGCGGCCGGCACATGCAATGACGGTTTCTCCCCTTGGAAAAAGAGTATGGCGCTATTGGAACGTGCAAAGTAATGTTCACACGGATTCGGCCGAAGAGACAGCAGAGAAAGTACGCCACCTTGTTGTGGATTCTGTTACCAGACAGCTCGTTTCTGATGTCCCGCTGTGTACATTTCTATCGGGAGGAATTGATTCCAGTGCAATTACTGCAATAGCAGCAAAGGTATATGCCAGTGAGGGAAAAGGCCCTCTGCACACCTACTCGATCGACTATGAAGACAATCATTTATTTTTCGAAACAAATGACTTCCAGCCTGCTGCCGATGAGTACTGGATTAAACTGATGACGGATCATTGCGGTACGGTCCATCGTAATTCTGTGATCTCCCAGCAGCAGCTTGCAGATTACCTGATTGAGTCACTCTATGTACGCGATCTGCCTGGGATGGCTGATGTAGACTCATCCCTGCTTTGGTTCTGCAGGGAAATAAAGCAGAATTTTACCGTTGGTCTTTCGGGTGAGTGTGCAGATGAGATATTTGGAGGCTACCCTTGGTTTTATCGAGAAGATGACATGAATAGAGCAGGATTTCCATGGATGCGCTCCACAGAACTAAGGGAAGGTTTACTTAGGGACAAATGGCAGCGGGATTTAAAACTGAGGGATTATGTCCAGGAAAAATATCTCCAGACAGTCGCTGAGACACCTAGGCTTGCGGGGGAGTCAGGTGACGCAGCACGCAGAAGGGAATTATTTTATTTAAATATGCTATGGTTTATGGCTACGCTCCTGGACAGGAAGGATAGAATGAGCATGGGGGCAAGCCTGGAGGTACGGGTGCCGTTTGCCGATCATCGGCTTGTAGAATATGTTTGGAATATACCTTGGGAAATGAAGATAACCGGGAATCGGGAAAAGGGAATATTAAGGAAGGCTCTGGAGGGACTGGTGCCAAACGAGGTCTTGTACCGAAAGAAGAGCCCGTATCCCAAGACACATAATCCGGCCTATACAGAAAGAGTCCAGTCTTGGGTCAAAGAAATGCTTGCGGACCGAAATTCCGTATTGCACGAGTTTTTTGAATATGACAAATTAACATCCCTGGTTGATTCAGGAGGAGAGGCCTTCAAACTCCCATGGTTTGGTCAGTTGATGACCGGTCCTCAATTATTGGCACACTTGGGCCAAATACATGTCTGGTTCAAAGATTATAATATTCAGATAGTGGAAGGGTAATAGAATGGGACCGTGCTGCTAGCGCACGGTCCCTTTTTCCAGTGATGTATGAAGGCCTAGTATCTAAAGGATGGTTAGCTATTTATTCAGGAAAAATGCTATTTGATATGAGACCGTAAAAAATTTTTTTCCTTAAATCAAGATATACCTGGAATGAAATACAGAAAAGTGCTGGAAACCGATATCGACAAGCAAGGTTTGTATAGCGGGACATTTATTTGTCCAAAGAAACTATAATGTGGCCGAATCGCTCTATATCAAATGTATCGGTCTCAGATGAAATCTTTTGTTCAGATGAACTGGATAGAACAGTCGCTGTCATGCCCAGCAAGCTGGGTGGCAGGGTAAATTGCTGGCGTTCTTCAGTTGGATTGGCTAAAACAATCACTGACCGGTCCTGGCTGTATTTGCGATAGCCTAAGATTTGTTCGTTTGATGAGGTGTCAATGAATTCAAATTCTCCTTCGTTTGCAAGAAGCTTTTCTGTATGCCTCAAATGAATTAATGATTGGATATGCTGAAAGAGATTGAGATTTTGTTTATCTGCATCCCATTCCATGCACTTTCGGCAGCCAGGATCCATTTCTCCTGTCAGACCAACTTCATCGCCATAATAAATACATGGTGACCCCATGAAGGTCAGCAGGATTGTAAAAATCAGTTTGGTTCGCTGTTCGTCTTCCCCACACTCCGTTAAAATTCGAGGTGTATCATGGCTTCCAACAAGATTAAAGGTCACATCAAATACATTTTTAGGGTAGCTGTGATAAACTGCAGACATTTTATCTGCAAACATACGAGCAGTAATCGTTTGATGCGCCAGGAGATCGAGAATATTGCTTGTAAATGGGTAATTCATGACTGCATCAAATTGGTCTCCCCTTAGCCATGGCATGGCGTCATGCCAAACTTCACCCAAAATATATAAGTCGGGTTTTATTTTTTTTACTGTCTGCCTGAATTCCCTCCAGAATTGGTGATCCACCTCGTTCGCTACATCCAGCCGCCATCCGTCAATATCAAATTCCTCAATCCAATATGCAGCGACCTTTAGGAGGTACTCCTTCACTTCAGGGTTGTACGTATTTAATTTAGGCATTTGATCAAAAAATCCAAAAGTTTCATAGTTGGGCCGGTCTCCGCCTTCTAATGGAAAACTGTGCGGATGGAACCAGTCTTTGTATTTTGACTGTTCTCCCTTATGCAGCACATCCTGGAATGGAGGAAAATAAAATCCGCTATGGTTAAAGACAGCATCAAGCATCACTCTTATGCCTCGCAAATGGGCTTCCGACACAAGCTTCTTTAGTGTTTCCTTGCTGCCGAATTGCGGGTCGATCTCAAGATAATCTATAGTTTCATATTTATGGTTGGAGGGGGCTTTGAACACCGGTGTAAAATATATACCCGTTATCCCAAGGTCCTTCAGATAGTCCAAACGCTCGATTACCCCTTCAAAGTCTCCGCCAAAAAAGTTATCCAAAGCGGGTTCTTCACTTGCCCACTCTTTCACTCCCTCAGGATTTATTTCAGAACTTCCATTAGCAAAGCGTTCAGGGAAAATTTGATACCATACGGTTTCTTTTACCCAAGCAGGGGGTGTAAAGACTTCTGTTCGATGCAAATAGGGAAAGTGGTAATAACATCCGGGATTTAAAGGGGGCTCAGGATAAAATCCTTTTTCAGTTAACGTTATTTCTTCTTGGGCCGTTTTTATCCTGAATCCATAGCGAGACCGTCTTGATTCGGGTTTTATATATATATGCCAATAGTCATAAACACCATCGCTTCCAGACAAAAACATAGCGGATTCGTGAACAACCCAATTCCCATCTTTCCATTCATACTGATCCCCATGGAAGAGTAACACAGATGTTATTTCACCCATTTTTGTCTGAAGCCGAATATGTAAAGTCTCTGAATCCATCGCATATACATAATTGTCATTAGGCCGGTGAAAGATAGCAGCAAGTTCCATAAGAAACCTCCTCTTTTTTGCAATCGATTGCACTAAAAAATCTTTTGCACTTATATGTAATTTAGCACTTTTGAATAAGAATTTTCAAGTGAAAGTGTGTATTCCAGTATTTTTCTTTGTCGATTTTTGCGAAAATAACAGAAAAAATTGTTGTCAAATTAAAAACTCACTGTATAATGATAACAAGGATGTGCAATCGTTTTCACAAACCGTTTCACTATCTATCAATCTAGGAAAACAAAAGGGTATTATTTTTTGTTCAGAAAAGTAACCGGTTACAAAAATGCTCATCTTTTAAAAAATACGAGGGGGAACTGATATGAAATTGAAGAAAATTTTTGCCATAGCTTCCACTGCGGTCATTTCTGCGGCACTGTTTACAGGATGTTCACCTAAGGAAGAAGCGGCAACAAAAGAAAACTCTAAAGCAAAACAGACAGCTGAACTCAAGCCTGAAGAAGGCGCGACGCTCAAAATCTGGGATAACGGCGGAGCTGAAGGTAAATGGGCGAAGCTAGTAGCTTCTGAGTTTACTAAAAAATATGACATTCCAGTTAAAGTAGAAGAGTCCAAACATGACAAAGCTCAAGAATTGGTAGAGGCTGCTGGTCCCACAGGCAAAGGACCGGATGTTTTCCTGGCTCCGCATGACCACGTAGGCAATATGGAGAATTCAGGCACAATCTTCCCAAATAATTTAGGGAAAGAATATACAGACCGATTTGTGGATGCAGCGGTGCAGGGTACAACTGGAAAAGAAGCACAGTATGGGTTTCCGCTGGCAATTGAAACATATGCATTGTTCTATAATAAAGATTTAGTGCAAAAACCTGCTGAAACAATGGAGGAATTATTCCAACAATCGAAAGAGTTCCAGCAGACCACAGGAAAAGATAAAAAATTTGGTGTAATGCTTGAACCAGGCAACTTCTACATTACATATGCTTTTGTTGGCGGATATGGTGGTTATGTGTTTGGTGATAATGGCCAAAATACCGCGGATTTAGGTATTAATTCTGAAGGTGCTGTAAAGGCAGGAGAGTTCATGAACAAGGTTCATGACGAACTGCTTCCTCTTAAGAACGAAGATATTAAAGGTGACTTAATTGGTTCAATGTTCAATACTAAAAAGCTGATATACCGTATTTCTGGCCCATGGGATATTAAGAACCACCAGGATGCAAAAGTTAATTTCGGTGTAACAACTCTTCCAAAATTGGACAATGGTCAAGTTCCAACGAGCTTCTCTGGAATTAAAGCATATTATGTAAGTGCGCATACAAAATTCCCTAAAGCCGCAACACTTTATGCACAATTTGCTTCAAGTGATGAAATGCTTATGAAACGATATGAAACGACAGGCCAGCTGCCTCCTTCCAAGGTGGTATTAGAAGATGAGAAAATTAAAAATAACGAAATTCTGGCGGGTTTCAGCGAGCAGCTGAAATATGCTGTCCCTATGCCAAATATCGCAGAAATGCAGCAAGTATGGGGACCTGCAGGAAATGCATTTACTGCTATCTGGAACGGAGTCGCTACTCCTCAAAAGGCATTGGATAATGCCCAAAAACAAATTGAAGATTCTATTAAAAACCAACAAAAATAAATTGTCTAAGAGTCTTTCCTGAGCCAATACCTTAATGGATTGGCTCAATTTTTACTCTATGAAAGGATGGCTTCTATGAATTCCTATTCAAAAAAGGCAGCCCTACTCTCTGCATTATTCATGGGCCTGGGTCAAATCTATAATCGTCAATTTGTAAAAGGAATTGTCTTGATGGCAGTCGGCATTTTTTTAGTAGTGGGTTATGCGGCGGATTTACAATTTGCCATGCAGGGATTGGTTACACTGGGAAGTGAAGTAGATCGAATAGAGGGATTCGAGATTGTAAAAGGTGATAACTCCATACATTTGTTAATAAATGGATTGATCTTCTTGATAGCTTTGTTATTGATACTGATATCCCATATTATGAACGCGGTGGACGCATACACCGTGGGTAAGCGACGGGAGATTGGCATCAAGCCAAATAATATTAAAGAAACGTTCAAATCGATTTATGAAAATGGTTTTCCGTTTCTGCTGTTGCTGCCATCCATTTTTGCTACGGCTTTCTTAATTATACTCCCTAATTTATTCGGGATATTGCTGGCGTTTACCAACTATTCTTCTCCTAATCATCTTCCGTCTAAAAATTTGGTAGATTGGGTCGGTTTCGATACTTTTATCAAATTGTTCCAGATGGAAGGATGGAGCAATACGTTTTATGGAGTGTTCGGTTGGACGATTGTATGGGCCGTCCTATCAACGTTTACCTGCTTCTTTGGAGGATTGTTTGTCGCAATTATTGTTAATCAAAAAGGAATCAAATTTAAGCGCTTTTGGCGGTCCATCTTCATTTTACCTTGGGCTATCCCGCAATTCGTTTCTATATTGATTATGCAGAATATCTTCAACGGCGAGTTTGGACCTGTCAACCGATTTTTGTTGGACGCAGGGATCATTGACAATCCTATTTACTGGTTAAGTGATCCATTGCTCGCGAAAATTACAATCGTTCTCGTCAATATATGGTTTGGTTTCCCTTATTGGATGGTACTAATGAGCGGCGTGATGACTTCAATAGACAAAGAATTATATGAAGCTGCTGAAGTAGATGGAGCAAACGGGAAGCAAATGTTTAGAAAAATTACTCTGCCGATTGTACTGTTCTCTACTGCACCCTTATTGATTATGAGCTTTGCGGGCAATTTCAATAACTTCAACATGATTTATCTTATGACCCAGGGAGGCCCTGTAAATCCGGAATACCAGTATGCAGGCTCAACCGACATTCTTATTTCATGGATTTATAAAATGACTCTGGAACAGCGTCAATACAATATGGCAGCGGTCGTCTCGATTTTGATCTTTATTATTATCGCAGCTATCTCCGTTTGGAACTTTAGGCGTACCAAGGCATTTAAAGAGGAGGATATGATGTCATGATTAAAAATAAAAAAACACAAGACAATATTTTGCTTACAGCAAGCTATTTATTTTTAATCATCTTGGTTTTTATAGTCTTCTATCCAATCATATGGGTTGTCGCAGGAAGCCTGAATCCCGGAGATTCTTTATCGAAAACACAACTATTTTCAAGTGATTGGACTTTTGAGCATTACAGATATTTATTTTCCGAAACGAACTATTTGAATTGGTATTGGAATACATTTAAGATCGCTTTCGGCAATATGGTATTATCCACTTTGTTTGTCGTAACAGCAGGATATGTCTTCTCTAGATACCGATTTAAGGGAAGAAAGTACAGTTTGATGACGATGCTGGTGCTGCAGATGTTTCCTTCCTTCATGGGAATGATTGCTATATTCCTTTTATTGGACCGCACTGGACTCCTGGATACACATATCGGTTTAATTCTTGTCTATGCGGGTGGAGCTATTCCCTTTGGTGCATGGTTGGTTAAAGGCTATTTTGACGGGATTCCAAAAAGTTTGGAAGAAGCTGCGAGAATTGATGGAGCAGGGCATTTTACTGTGTTTTATCGGGTAATGATGCCGTTGTCCAAACCTATACTGGTGTTTGTTGCTGTGAACAATTTCATAGCACCATGGATGGACTTTATTTTTGCCAGGCTGGTGCTTACTTCAACGGAAAAAAAGACACTGGCTATTGGATTATTTGACATGATTACCGGAAAAAGCAGTACGCAGTTTACGAATTTTGCTGCTGGAGCGGTGCTGGTAGCTATTCCTATTACAATACTGTTTATGATTTTCCAAAAACATATTGTAGAAGGATTAAAAGCAGGTGCAAACAAAGGTTGACGCAGTGAAATTGCCGAATATTGTGCAAACGATTGTTCCCTAAGCAGGCAGAAACTCGCCATAGGATTGACGTGCATGTGGACTAACGATAATCTTAAAAGCGTAGAACAAAACTAGGGGGAGCGGAAATGGGGAAAAGAGTTGTTTCACTTATTTTGATTCCGTTTCTTCTTTTTTACGCCGTGCCTGCAAGTGCTGTTGAAAAAGAAGAACGTAATTGGCAAGATGAAATTATTTACTTTATGATGATAGACCGTTTTAATGATGGCGATACAAAAAATGATAAGAACGTGAATGTAAATGAACCGGGCAGCTATAATGGCGGGGATTTTAAAGGAATCATCGACAAGCTGGATTATATAAAGGATATGGGGTTCACCGCCATTTGGCTGACACCTGTATTTGATAATATGGATAAAGGTTATCATGGGTACTGGGTTAAAGACTTTTACAAAACGGATGAGCACTTTGGAACGCTGACAGAATTTAAACAGCTGGTGAAAGAAGCCCATAAACGGAATCTGAAAGTAATTTCAGACTTTGTCGTCAATCATGTAGGATATAATCACCCCTGGCTGAATGATCCTGAGAAAAAGGATTGGTTCCATGAAAAACAGCCAATCGAAAATTGGGATGATCAGACAGAGGTAGAAAATGGCTGGCTCTATGATTTACCTGATTTAAACCAGGATAACCCTGAAACAAGAAAATATCTTCTCGATGCTGCCAAGTGGTGGATTGATGAAACAGATATCGATGGCTACAGGCTTGATGCAGTCAAGCATGTACCAAAGGATTTTTGGGCAGATTTTGCTAAGACGGTAAAGGCAGAGAAGCAGAATTTTTATCTTCTCGGTGAAGTATGGGATAACGATTCCAAATCTATATCGGATTATGAGAAGACCGGAATCGATGGTTTTCTTGATTTCCCGAAAAATGAACAGCTTAGACAAGCATTCATGGCTCCCGATGGAAGTCTTGAGGGATTGTTTACAGTAGGTGCACAAAATAAGGAGCTTTATAAAAACGCCGGGCTGCTAGGTACTTTTATCGATAACCATGACATGACAAGGTTCACCTATGAAGCAGTGAATAACAGGCAGAATCCCGGTACACGCTGGAAAATGGCTCTATCCTACATGTACACAACAACTGGAATTCCTATCATTTATTATGGTTCCGAGATTGCTTTAAATGGAGGAGAAGAACCGGATAATCGCAAATTAATGGCTTTCAAGGCGGAAAAAGACCTAATTGATTACATAACTAGGCTTGCAGAATTGAGAAAGAAGCATCCGGCACTTGTGCGGGGAGAGACTGAACTGCTGTACGACAAAGATGGAATGGCCGTATTCAAGCGGGAATATGAAGGTGAGACCCTTTTTGTGGCTGTAAATAATTCATCCAAATCACAGACGGTAACGATTGATGATGAAGATTTAGCGAAGGACAAAGAATTGAGAGGATTGCTTGAAGGCGACCTTGTCCGCGGCAAGGACGGTAAATATTCTATTATATTGGACCGTGAACAAACAGAGGTATATAAACTTGCTGATGAATCAGGGATTAATATTGCCTATATGGCAACATTGGCGGGAGTTTATGCGGCATTTGCAGCCTTCATTATCCTGGTTTTGAAAAGGTCCAGGCATAAACAATCTTAACGGGTATTACAATTAGTCGACGGGTACTCTTAGTTGGAAAAGTTTTTTTCATAGATAAATAGAAGTCTGTTGTGATGACGGACAATGAGGATTCGGGAGGCGATGGCATGAAAAAGAAATGGTGGAAAGAAGCAGTAAGCTATCAAATATATCCACGGAGTTTTATGGATAGCAATGGGGATGGCATCGGCGATTTAAAAGGAATCATTTCAAAGCTGGACTATTTGCAGGATCTTGGAGTAGATGTTCTCTGGATTTGTCCATTTTACAAGTCTCCAAACGCGGATAATGGATATGACATCAGTGATTATCAAGAAATAATGGAAGAATTCGGGACCATGGAAGATTTCGATTTATTATTGAAGGAAATCCATGCGCGCGGCATGAAAGTCATACTGGATCTGGTAATCAATCATACCAGCGATGAGCACCCATGGTTCATAGAATCCCGTTCATCACGCGATAATCCTAAGCGGGACTGGTATATTTGGAAGGATGGAAATCATGGAAAAGAGCCAAATAATTGGGAAAGTATCTTTTCTGGAAGTTCATGGGAATATGATGGTGATACGGACCAATATTATCTGCACATTTTTGCGACAAAGCAGCCCGATTTAAACTGGGAGAACAAAGAAGTGCGACAAGCGCTCTATGAAATGGTAAACTGGTGGCTGGATAAGGGAATTGATGGTTTTCGCGTAGATGCCATAAGCCATATCAAGAAGCGTGACGGTTTCCCGGATATGCCAAATCCTAACGGACTGGAATATGTTCCTTCTTTCGAGATGCATACAAATCAGGAAGGCATCCAGGAATATTTAACCGAGTTAAGGCAGGAAACTTTTCAGAAATATGACATCATGACAGTCGGTGAGGCGAATGGCGTCAAGATAGAGCAGGCAGAAGATTGGGTTGGTGACACTAGTGGAAAATTCAATATGATTTTCCAATTTGAGCATCTGGGACTCTGGGATAAAGGATCAGAAAAGAGTGTCGATGTCATTGGTTTGAAAAAGACCTTGACCAAGTGGCAAGTCGGTCTTCAGGGAAAAGGCTGGAACGCATTGTTTCTCGAAAATCATGACCAGCCAAGGAGCGTCTCCACCTGGGGTAATGACCGGCAATATTGGAAAGAAAGTGCGAAAATGTTGGGAGCCTGTTACTTCCTGATGCAGGGAACACCTTTTATTTATCAAGGGCAGGAAATTGGAATGACTAACGTTCAATTTGAGTCCATCAATGATTATGACGATGTAGGAATGAAAAATTATTACCGTATTGAAACGGCGAAGGGACGTTCCCACGAAGAAATCATGCATATCATTTGGCGCAGCGGACGTGATAATTCCCGGACCCCCATGCAATGGAGCGATAGTCTTAATGCTGGATTTTCCATAGCCACACCATGGATGAAAGTGAATCCAAACTTTGTTGACATCAATGCTGAAAAACAGATGGCAGAAGACGACTCCATATACAGCTTTTATAAAAAGATGATTGAACTCCGGAAAAACAATGAAATTCTTGTGTATGGCGATTATCAGCTTCTGCTCCCTGACCATCCTCAAGTGTTTGCGTACACCCGCAATTGGGAAGGCAAGACAGCTGCTATCATCTGCAATTTCAGCAATCAAGAGCTTATAGTGAATCTGGAGGGAATCCCTATCTCTGGCTTAAAGCTGGCACTTGGCAATTATGAAGCAATACATACGGATTTTCAAAACCTGATGCTTCGTCCGTATGAAACGAAAGTATACCTGTGACTGAGAGTATATTTGGTTACACTTTGCTGCTGGCCGGGTGTAACCAGTTTTTTTGATATATCGCAAATGGAAATTGTGCAAAATATAATGAGCATAGGAGTATTTCACTCCAGCGTATGGCGGTTATAAAACAAGCATTTTAAAATAAATCTTTATGAACAGCGGTTCTGTATGTGCTCGGTGAAAGGAGTCGATGACAGTTGGCCATTACTATAAAGGATGTAGCAAAATTGGCAAACGTTGCTCCTTCCACAGTTTCTCGAGTGATTGCGAATAATCCTCGAATCAGTGAAAAAACAAAACTACGAGTCAGGAAAGCAATGGACCAATTAGGGTACCACCCAAATTTTATCGCAAGGAGCCTGGCAAACCAGTCAACAAGAGTAATTGGCCTTGTACTGCCGTCTACAGATGTATTTTTCCAGAATCCATTCTTTCCAGCTGTTCTGCGTGGATTAAGCGAAGGGGCACAGGAGAAGCAATATGCCCTGCAGATGAGCACTGGAAAGACTGAAGCCGAAATATTTGATGGAGTTGTCCAAATGGTACAGGGGGGAAGGGTCGACGGCATTATAGTGCTCTATTCACGTATAGATGACACTATTTTGACTTATTTAAGAGAGCGGAGATTTCCTTTTGTGGTGATTGGCAAGCCATTTAAACATGTAGAGGAAATTACACATGTAGATAATGACAATGTGAGAGCGGGCAGGGAAGCTACGGAATATATTCTTGGTTTAGGGCATGAGATGGTCGGTTTCATTGGAGGCAAAGAAGACCTTGTGGTAACAAGGGAGAGGCAGCTAGGCTATGAAAGCGCCTTGAGGGCAGCAGGAATCATGCCGATATCTGAATACATAATCCATGAAGAGTTTTTGCGAGAAGGGGGCCAGGAGGCAGTGAAAGAGCTGCTGGGATTGGAGTGTCCTCCAACAGCCCTGGTTGTAGCGGATGATTTAATGGCCCTGGGAGTAGTGAATACACTGGATGAAATGGGTATTTCAGTACCTGACAATATTTCTATCATCAGCTTTAACAATGTATTATTCTCTGAATTATCCAAACCGCCTCTAACGTCTGTCGATATAAATATAGTTGAGCTTGGGTATCAGGCAGCAAGGAGCCTGATCCAAATGGTTGAAGAGCCCAGGGAGCCGGTAAAGAGGATTATTGTTCCGCATCAATTGGTAGAACGCTGTTCATGCATCCATATTTCCAATACGGATTCGCATTAATGAAGGAAGCCTTCCAATTAGGAAAGCTTCCTTTTTTACATTCATTACCCGTTGACAACCTTGCCGCCGTTAATATGGATAACCTGTCCACTGATGTACGAAGAATCTTCACTTGCCAGAAATACGTAAGCTGGTGCGAGTTCTTCAGGTTGTCCTGCCCGGCCCATTGGTGTATTGGTCCCGAATTTTTCTACCTGTTCAGCTGTAAATGTCGATGGAATGAGCGGTGTCCATATCGGTCCGGGAGCGACTCCATTTACGCGGATTCCTTCCTTGGAAATGGAATTGGACAGGGCGCGGGTGAACGAAACAATGGCTCCTTTTGTGGAGGAGTAATCAATTAATTGCGGATTCCCTTCATAAGCAGTAACCGACGCTGTATTTATAATTGCGCTTCCCTTTTTAAAATGCGGCAGTACAGCCTTCGTCAGATAGAACATGGAGAAAATATTCGTCCTAAAGGTTTTCTCCAGCTGTTCAGAAGTAATGTCGAGAATGCTTTCCTGAGGATGCTGCTCGGCAGCATTGTTAACCAATATGTCTATTGATCCAAATTCTCCAACTGTTTTCTCAACAACGTCCTTACAGAATGCTTCATCCCCAAGGTCCCCGGCAAGCAGAAGGCAGCGCTGGCCCTCCTGTTCAACTAGCTGCTTGGTCTCCTCCGCATCCGTATGTTCGTTTAAGTATACAATGGCAACATTGGCTCCTTCCTTAGCGTAGTAGATGGCCACTGATTTACCAATTCCGCTGTCACCGCCTGTTATAATGGCTGTTTTCCCTTTTAACTTGCCGCTGCCTTTATAATTCGATTTCACCGATTCCGGATTCGGGTGCATCTCCTGTTCTGTTCCCGGCTGATGGTCCTGATGCTGTGGCGGAAAGCCTTGCTTGTTATTTTGTTCAGTACTCATATAGATCCCTCCATTCATGATTCTTCTATACTTATTCCATTTATGCATAGAGCAAAAACATGGAAAAAAATAGAAAGCGGATATAAAGGAGGGAGGATTCCGGGATTAAAGGTGCACTAAGTAATTAATACTCAGAAAGTAAACAAAACTTCTCCCAGAATATAGACAAACGCAATCTAGTAATTTGCCTGTTAACGGCGTATATTGATTGCAGTAAAATGTACTTCGCTTTCCGCTGGGCGGACAGCGTTCTTGGTCCAGTGAAAAATCTGGCAGGAGTATGTGGAAGAAGCTGACCTATCTCGGTCATTAAGAGGATGTCAAACCGTTTTATGCGAAACGTAAGGAAACGATTGAGCTTGTATTCAAATATGCAAAAGAAAGCATGGCATGCTTTGGGCATCAAAGGGAACTTTGCAGATGCAGGAAATGGCCAATTGGGCCAGGAGGGAGCAATAGTTTGACATTAGGGAGGCCAAGGCTTGAATTGGTGTCTTTGTACTAAGAAAAGGGATTCGGAATACTTCCATCCCGCCCCCCTTTGTGTAGACAACCCCAAAATGCAGCTGCCTGCTTATCTGTAATTAATAAATTGTACCTCGATGGACAAATCGGCATCGCGGATGGCGGAAATGATCTTTTGCAGATCATCTCTGCTTTTTCCGGTTACACGGATTTGATCCTCCTGTATTTGGCTTTTCACCTTGAGGCCGGAATTTTTAATGATTGTGTTTATTTTTTTTGCCTGCTCTTTATCTATCCCCTGTATAAGCTTGGCACGCTGCCGAACAGTGCCGCCGGAAGCACCTTCGATTTTTCCGTAATCAAGGTTCTTGATTGGGACTCCGCGCTTTACCAGCTTGCTGAGCAATACATCCTTGAGCTGGTCAAGCTTGTATTCGTCATCAGATAATAATACCAGCTCTTCCTTTTCCAGCGTGATATTGCTTTTGCTACCTTTAAAATCATACCGGGTTTGTACTTCTTTCATGGCCATTGTAACGGCATTTGACACTTCTGAAAAATCTACTTTCGAAACGATATCGAATGAACTCTCTTTTGACATAATTAACCTCCAGATACTCAGGTTTAGGTTCTTTAATTATAGAGTAATCCTCTATTCAATGACAACTAATGCCGTCTGTACAAAATGAAAAGGCAGGGGTTGTCGCCCTGCCATTCAAAAGATTTTATTTGTGATCCGTCTTTTTTGAATAGGAATGCTTGCCAGCCTGCTTGTTCCTTTGGTATAAAATATTCTTTTGCTCATTGCGTGCCTGATTGTCTTCAGGCCTTTTATCATCGTCTTTTGTGTGAGACATAAATTCATGGCTCCCTTCGTCAATATGGTTATATTGTTCGATTGGAGCCGTAATTATTATTCCTGCGGCGGCAGCTCATTTAAGAAAAACAGCGCCATGGTTCCAGGTCCAACGTGCGCTCCAATTGCGGCACCAATTGAATTGATAACAAAATCAGTGGCGCCGAATTCTTCCTGAATCGCCTGCTTCCATTCCAGGGCTGTCTCTTCATCGTCCCCATGGCTGATGGCCAGGGTTTGATTTTTAATATCGATACCACGTTCATGCATCAATTCAATCACGCGCTTCAACAATTTCTTTTTCCCGCGGATCTTCTCCAGGGGAATCAGCTTTCCATCTTCCACATGAAGAAGAGGTTTGATATTCAAAAGGCCGCCCACAAAAGCTGACGCTTTCGAAATACGGCCGCCTCTTGCAAGGTACTCCAAATTATCGACTGTAAAGAGATGCTCCATATGCTTTGCATGAAATTCAACAGCATCAAGGATTGTCTCCTTCGAAGCATTATCGTTTGCAAGCTGGGAAGCATGCTGCACTACAAGGCCATATCCAAGTGAAGCGCATTTTGAATCCACTATCTCAATATCACAGTCAGGATACTCTTCCTTTACTTGGTTTCTTACCATTACAGCAGTTTGAAAAGTTCCGGATAATTCGGAAGAAAAAGCAATATAGACGGCTTGTTTATTTTGCTTTGCTATGTCTGTAAATACCTTGAGGAAATATTCAGGCGAAACCTGTGAAGTTTTTGGAGCTTTTCCTTCACGCAAAGCATCATATACTTGCTTGGGTGATATTGTTTGTAAGTCCTGATAGGTTTCTCCGTCTAATAAAACCTGCAATGGTACAAACTGTACATTATGTTCTTTGTAAAATTGCATTGGCAAATCACTTGCACTATCCGCGATAATTTGAACGGACATCTTTACACCAGCCTTTATTTATTTAGTAACAATTGTATGTAAGAGTATTTGCGACTATTTTCAGTTTAGCAAACATATGCAAAAAAAACACTCTATTCATTGTATAGAATAGCATGCTTTGGGTATTACGATACTATGTTATACGAATCAGGAGGGACAGCCATGTATGTAGCAGAAATAAAAAAAATCCTGGTGGTGGTGATCGGAGCTTTTTTGAATGGGATTGCGATGAATTTCTTTCTGATCCCTGCTAAAGTGTATGCAAGCGGGTTTACAGGGGCCGCACAGCTCCTATCCAGCATCCTCGGTACATTTTCCCCGGTACATATTTCTACGGGGATATTACTTTTCCTGCTAAATGTGCCGGTTACGATCATAGCGTGGAAAAAAATAGGCAGATCATTTACGTTATATAGCTTTTTTAGTGTCATACTAATGTCATTTTTTCTTGAGGTAATACCCGTTCATCGTGTATCCCATGATATTCTGCTTAATGCAGTTTTTGGTGCCGTCATTGCAGCTATCGGCGTAGGAATCACATTAAAATATGGCGCATCAACCGGGGGAATGGATATCATTGCGATGCTTCTGTCCCGTTTAAAGGACAAGCCAGTAGGCACTTATTTCTTTATTTTAAACGCCGTGATCATTATAACTGCAGGAAGCCTTTATGGATGGGAAAACGCCTTATATACGCTTGTTGCTTTGTATGCATCGACCAGAGTGATAGATGCCATCCATACAAGACATGAAAAGCTGACGGCCATGATCATCACTAAAAAAAGCGGAGAGCTGAAAGAAGCCATTCATTCAAAATTGGTTCGAGGAATAACAATCATCCCTGCAAAAGGTGCATTTACAAATGAAAACAAGGAAATGATCATGATTGTGATTACAAGATATGAACTTTATGACCTTGAGAATATTATTCACAAAGTTGACCCATCCGCATTTACAAATATTATAGAAACGTCAGGGATACTGGGAGCATTCAGGAAGGACTGAAGTATATTTGCGTATAGTGTCGAATTGTGCCCTTCTATTTAGAGCAGCTTTGCTTGATACAATTTCGTTGACCGGATTTATCAGCCTTGTAATTCTCAAGCTCTTTCTGCCAACTGATGGTACCAATTTGCTAAAACTATATAATTAACAGCCACTTGTAAGAAAAAGCATTATTACAGCATTGTTGTAATGATATTACGATATCATTGCAGTTATGAAAAAAGTACCTGTTTTTTGTTTAAGGGCGTCGTATTCTGGCTAATTGATAAGTGTACCAACTATCGTACAAAAATCTTTATTAGGAGTGATTTATATGGCTAGGAATGACGACGGCAAGATGAGCAGAGAAGAAGCAGGCAAAAAAGGCGGAGAAGCTACATCTAGAAATCACGACAAAGATTTTTATCAGGAGATAGGCCGTAAGGGCGGGGAAGCCACTGCCGAAAATCATGACAAGGAATTCTATCAGGAAATAGGCCGAAAAGGCGGAGAAGCCACTGCCGAAAGCCATGACAAGGAATTTTACCAGGAAATAGGTCGAAAAGGCGGGGAAGCCACTGCCGAAAGCCATGATAAGGAATTTTATCAGGAGATAGGCCGTAAGGGCGGGGAAGCTACTGCAGAAAATCATGATAAGGAATTCTATCAGGAAATAGGCCGAAAAGGCGGGGAAGCCACTTCCGAAAACCATGACAGGGAGTTCTATGAAGAAATTGGCGAAAAGGGTGGAAACAGCCGTAACAATAACAGGAACAAAGATAATGAGTAAATAGAGTTGAAAGAAGGCCTCCATCTGAAAAGATGGAGGCCTTTGTGTTAAGTAATATACTTGTTGAGGAAAGAAACGCCTTCTGCTGAAATCGGAGGAGGAATCGCATTGTTCCTGTAATCTTCATAACTCCGTCCTGCTTCCCTGCTCGTTATAGAGAAATCCTTTATCAATCCTTCAGCTGACGTTTGTTTGAAGAAATGGCCCATTAAAATCCACCGTAGCTTTGTTCAGACATGGTTTGAAGTTTGCTGGCTTCCGCTTCCGCGTATGTCGTATGATAAGGAATCCTGTTCGCATGCCTTGTAACTGAATGTGTACCTTGCTGTACAAAACGTTTAGACTTGTTGCTTTTTCCCATCTTATCGCCTCCACGGTGAGCTTTAGACACAGGTACTTGCTACTGTGTCACCGTTAGTTTTTTCCTTACAGGGGACAATTAATCAGGATAAAAAAATGGGAATGACATAAAACAAGTATTAAGCGGTAGCAATATTAAATTTGTCTTCGAGGAATACCGCGATTCCGTCTTCCTCATTAGTGAGAGTCGTGACATTAGCAATATTTTTCAATTCCTGGATCGCATTTCCCATGGCCACCCCGGTGCCTGCATAATCAAGCATTTCCAAATCATTATCCTCATCACCAAAAGCGATGATCCGTTCCCTGGGAATGCCGAGGCTCTTAGCAACTTTATGTATACCGACTGCCTTGCTTAAGCCGGCTTTAACAATTTCGATTACATGGAAGGGATCAGCCCATCTCCTGTGGTCGATGACCTCGGCATGCACCTCTGAAAGATGGGTTCGTATATCAGAAACATGCTGGCCATCCGTATGTATCAGCATGGAAGTAGGAGAGTCTGAGAGAAAATTTCGCAAATCCCCAGTTGTGACCTTCGGGCTGCCCATTTGAAAAATATCGATAAGCTTTTCATCGTGATAATGAAAATATACGTCATCCCTTACCTCGGCAATAATATTATGAAAATGAAACTCCTGGCATGCTTCCACAATTTCCTTTGCTACGGATATATCAAGCGGTGTATGAAAGGTTCCCCATTGGTTATGCAGAGGATGATGTATAAAGGCACCGTTAAAATTGACAATGGGTGTGTCTAAGGAAAGTTCCCGATAATAAATTTCGCTTGAGCGAAAAGGACGGCCTGTAGCAATCATAATGTTGTGGCCATCGTTTTTTAATTTGTGCAATGCTTTTTTTGTTCGTGGAGAAATAGTTTTCTTGTCGGTTAGCAGCGTACCGTCAAGATCAAGGCAGATTAAATGTTTTTCTTTCATAGTACACCTTCAGTCTTTTTTGTTTTTAGAATGGAACACATCGGTTACAAACGCCGAATTTGTATTCCGGATCGCAGGGTTTCATTCAGGCACTTTTTGGGGCCTCTGTCTTTATTATATATTATTATTTTTAACTGAAAGTAAATCTTTTTCATTCATCAGCTTTTAGTTGTATAGTACAAGTAGTATGGAAATTTACTCCTAAGAGTAAATGGCACAGGAGGGTTCCAATTGATTATTATAGAAAAAGAGCTTGTCAATGATATTCCGATTTTGCATGTGGCACAGCAGGAACAATCAAATGAAACGCTTCCGCTCATTATATTTCATCATGGCTTTACGAGTGCAAAGGAGCATAATCTGCATTATGCTTATTTAATGGCGGAAAAAGGTTTCCGGGTCGTTTTGCCTGATGCTTTATTGCACGGTGAAAGGGAGAAGGATTTTTCTGAATCGCGCTTAATGATGCATTTTTGGGAAATTGTCATACGAAGCATCAACGATTTGGAAGTTATTAAAGAAGAATTTTTATCCAGGAAGCTGGCCGATTCATCGAAAATAGGCGTGGCTGGTACTTCCATGGGCGGTATTATAACCCTGGGTGCATTAGCAACGCATGATTGGATTGCAGCTGCTGTAAGCCTGATGGGGAACCCGGCCTATGTTGCCTACGCCAGGCAGCAAATTGAGGCTCTTAAAAAGTTCAATGTAAACGTGAGCCTCACAGAAAAGGAAATCGAACGGCAGCTCGATTATATATCTGAGTACGACTTAAGCATGCAGAGGGAAAAACTCGCTGGAAGGCCCTTGCTTTTCTGGCACGGGGCAAAAGATCCGATCGTGCCTTCAACCGGGGCACAGGATTTTTACGAATTAATTAAGCCGGATTATGAACAATATAAGGATAAATTATCATTTATATTGGATCAGGGGGCTGGGCATAAAGTGAGCAGGGAAGGTGTACTGCAGACAGCAGAATGGTTTGACAGGCATTTAAAGCAAATGCAAAACGCTTAAACGAATCCATCCGTTTTGGTATGATGGATTAAAGTATCATACATGTGTAAAGGAGTGTTTAATATGGATCAGGACCTAAAGGATAATATTTATGGAGCGCTTGAGCAGGTAATTGACCCTGAACTTGGCATAGATATAGTGAATCTGGGCCTTGTATATGATGTCGATTTAGATGACGAGGGGATTTTGACAGTAACAATGACCCTAACCGCAATGGGCTGTCCGTTGGCTGGTACAATTGTCGACCAGGTGAAAATTGCTGTTGAGGATATACCCGAGGTAAAGGATACAGAAGTCAACATCGTATGGAACCCGCCGTGGTCAAAGGACCGGATGTCACGCTATGCCAAAATAGCACTGGGTATAAGATAATAGCGATATTCCGGTACAGAAAGACAAGACAAGGATGAATTAAAAGTAAAGGTCAGCTGCCCAAAAGCGAGCTGGCTTTTTCTTATTTTGGCACTGTAAAAATGTAGACGCCCGGTTCCATATGTCATCCGGCTGTGTTGCTTTCGGATTGCTTCCTAGCAGGTTGGCCGTCTGCATTGCTCGACCAACATGTTGGTGGTGCTTTTCGTGAAGAGCGGGTTATTTTTGAAATATATTTTATCAGAAAAAAACTTTTATAATTGCGCTGCTTTTACAAAATGTAATCTTTTCTTTAAGAATGTCAATGGGTAATGTAAGAAATTATATCCGCATATGGACTTACAACCAATTCCAAGTGGGTATAACATTACTAAGCAACATCATTTGCATATTAGTGTAATTTGTAACGTAAACATGATAAAATCAAATATTATTATACAATTGAAGAATCATACACAGAAAATGGTTTGATGATTATACCGTTTCCTGAGGGAGTGAAGGAATGAACAACATCAAAGTAAAAGACACTCTGGACAGACCTTTAAGAGATTTACGGATTTCCGTAATAGATCGCTGTAACTTTAGATGTCAATATTGTATGCCGGCAGAAATTTTTAATGAAAGTTTTAAGTTCCTTCCCCGCGAAGAACTTTTATCATATGAAGAAATTGAGCGTGTATCACGGATTTTTGCGAGACTGGGTGTGGAAAAGCTGCGGATCACAGGCGGGGAACCATTGCTGCGTAAGAATTTGCCAGCCTTAATTAAAAATCTAACAGCAATTGAAGGAATTAACGATATTGGTTTGACGACCAACGGCGTCTTGCTCAACCGATATGCAAAAGAACTGAAAGAGGCCGGGCTGCACAGAGTTAATGTCAGCCTCGATAGTATGGAAGATGAATTGTTTAAAGAAATCAACGGCCGGAATGTCGGAACGGGGCCAGTTATTGAAGGCATGTTTGCGGCAAGAGACGCAGGTTTGGGCGTCAAGGTCAATATGGTTGTTAAAAAAGGATTGAATGAATCGCAAATCCTGCCGATGGCTCGTTTCTGTAAAAATGAAGGCTTTCAGCTCCGTTATATTGAATTCATGGATGTTGGCAACACAAATGGCTGGCAAATGGATAACGTGGTGACCAAGAAAGAAATAATCAATCTTCTTGAAACAGAATTTGAGCTGGAACCGACAGATCCTGATTATTTTGGTGAAGTAGCAAAGCGCTACCGGTATAAAGGTACTGACACTCAGGTTGGATTCATTACATCGGTTACTGAATCCTTCTGCGGCAGCTGTACCCGGGCCAGAATTTCAGCGAATGGGAGTATATACACATGCTTATTTAATGGGAATGGGCATGATATCAAAGCATTGCTGCGTTCGGATATGACTGACGAGGAGCTGACCAGCCAAATCGCGTCCATCTGGAATCATCGAAAAGACCGCTATTCCGATGAAAGAGCGGAAGGCAAAAATAATAATCAGGAAAAGATAGAAATGTCATATATAGGCGGATAACCTCAGCATTTGCTGGGGTTTTTTTGCCGCAAGGCCCGCGGTCAGCCATGTTCTTTTTTATGCTTATGCAAAAAATCCATCGTATTCCGTCCTGTACTGGGGAGATTTTTGTGCCGGTCCTATTCTATATTGCATACTTCTATAGGACAATCTTCACAGTGGATTTCCCGCTTTAAATGTTCCAAATCATGGATCGTAATAATCCCCTTTTCACTGGAGATGATTCTATAATTTCTCAGTTCGCTGAGCATTCGGTTGATTCCCTCCCTGGATGTACCACAGAAATTTGCCAGATCCTGATTTGTTAAAGGAAGGCTGATCGTGATTCCGGCTTCATGTTTGACTCCATAACTATTTGTGAGACGAATGAGGGTGGAATATAAAGCCCCTTTTTTTCCATGAAGGATTAAGTCCCGGAATTTAGTCTGGGTAATTCTATACTGGTCAGCCAGCCACTTCATGACTCCGATAGCAAGCTCTCCATTCAAGGTAATTTTCTCCTCCAGGTCCACCTTTGGAATAACTGCAACCTTTCCAGCTTCTATCATCTTCGCGTTCATCATATATTTCGGTGATGAAGAGAAAAGAACCATTTCTCCTACTATCTCGTTTCGGGAACATACCCGCAATGCGAGTTCTCTGCCGTCCGGAATAATTTTAGAGAGCTGAACTTTTCCCTCCAGAATGAAAAATAGCTCTTTTGCAGGGGTGCTCTCCTGAAAAACATAACAGCCTTTCATTATTTTCCGGACTGGATAATGATCGTATATCATCTCCTGAAGCTGAAGAGGTATAGCATATTGATGCATGAGTTTCCCTCCGATACGAAATCGCTTCTTGCTTGATATTGATTTAATAGGAAAAAACACCCTTAGTCAACCTGTTTTGGCTTAATTACTATGCAGATAGTGGAAATGTCATAAACTTGCCAAATTCTTAAAATAAAATTTACAGAATAGTCATTGATTTATAAACATGCAAGTTGAAGGGGTAATAAGTTCTCTATCTTTAAGCGGATTAATCGCAAAAAAAAGTTGAATAGACAGGTTTGAACTAGAATTCCGTGGGTATAAGGGTCTTTGTACATAATTATTTGATAAAAAATATTAGGGATGTTCCTGTTGGAGCAGATGCATGGCCTATCCGAAAAATGATTGGTTATTTAGTTGGAATTTATAATAATACATTTGATTTTATTTTTATTCAGTCATATAATGGTGGAAAACATATTAAAAAATTTAAAATATTTCTTTATTGTACTGGTAACTCTTTGAAACGGAGATGGTTTTTTGAAGGCGTCGATTGTAGGAGCCACTGGATACGGAGGTTTGGAATTAATAAGAATCATCAAGAATCACCCGTCCTTGGAGATTGCATCCTTGCATACATCCTCTCAGGTTGGAAGTGTTTTGGGAGAAGAGAATCATCATTTACTTCATCTGCATGAAAAGCTGGAGCAAATAGATCCCGAACTGATTGCAAAAAAGGCAGATATCGTTTTTCTTGCCACTCCTAGCGGCGTGTCCAATAAACTGGTACCCGCATTGGTGGAACTTGGTATAAAGGTAATCGACCTATCCGGGGACTTAAGATTGAAAGATCCGCAGCTGTATGAAAAATGGTATCACCATCAACCAGCAGAAGCGCGGATATTGGATAAGTCTGTTTATGGTCTATCTGAATGGAATAGGGAACAGATTGCAAAGGCCAGCCTGATTGCAAATCCGGGGTGCTATCCAACAGCCACTTTGCTTGGGCTTGCTCCGCTTTTCACAGAAGGATGGGGATTAGGGCAGGACGTAATCGTAGATGCTAAATCGGGCATATCAGGGGCAGGGAAAACACCGTCACAAGCCACACATTTTAGCGAAATCAATGAAAACTTCAAAATATATAAAGTGCATAAGCACCAGCATATACCCGAAATTGAACAACAGCTCGGAATATGGTCACAAGACCTGGGACCAGTATCCTTCACAACTCATTTAGTACCAATGACAAGAGGCATCATGGCTACCATGTATGTCAAGCTAAAGAAGGAGACTAGTACCGAGAGCTTGCTAGAATTATATAAATCCATCTATGAAAACCACTATTTTGTGAGAATACAGCCATTGGATACCTTTCCAAGCACAAAACAGGTCTTTGGCTCTAACTTCTGCGATATAGGAATTGCTTATGATGAACGGACCAATAAAGTTACCATTGCATCAGTCATAGATAATTTGATGAAAGGAGCAGCCGGCCAGGCTGTCCAAAATGCAAATATAATGATGGGTATCGAAGAAACGGCAGGATTAGTGAATATTCCGTTATACCCTTAACTTTTTAGGAGGCTGACATGAAAACTTTACAAAAGGTTGAAAGAATTCAACAAATCAAGCTCGGGAATATCCTGTCGCCATCCGGCTTTAAAGCAGCAGGAGTTCACGCTGGATTACGATATTCCAAGAAGGATATCGGTGTGATCCTGTCAGAAACACCTGCAGCCTGTGCGGCAGTTTATACACAAAGCGCCATACAGGCTGCCCCGCTTGATGTCACCCGGGACAGCATTACAATAGAGAACAAGCTTCAGGGAGTAATCGTCAATAGTGCCTGCGCCAACGCATGTACAGGAAAGAAGGGCATGATGGATGCGTATGAAATGAGGAAGCACGCTGCATCGCAATTCGGGCTTCCTGATCATTATATGGCAGTTGCATCCACGGGGGTCATTGGAGAATTCTTGCCAATGGATAAAATCAAAGCAGGCATAGAGATGTTATGTCCAAGTGAATCAATTGAAAGCGCCGAGGATTTTGAAACGGCTATACTTACAACCGATACAATTACAAAAAACTGCGGATACCAGGCTATCATTGATGGCAAGGTGGTCAAGATGGGCGGTGCCGCAAAGGGGTCGGGCATGATCCACCCAAATATGGCTACAATGCTTGGTTTCATTACAACTGATGCTGCAATTGAAAGCCAGGACCTTCAGGCAGCATTGTCTCAGGTAACAGATGTGACCTTTAATCAAATCACAGTGGATGGCGATACATCTACAAATGATATGGTGATTGTATTAGCGAATGGCGAGGCAGGAAACAATCCTTTAACTCCTGAGCATCCGGAATGGGATACTTTTGTAGACCTGCTCCGTGAAACCTCAGAGAATCTGGCTAAACAGATTGCAAAGGACGGAGAGGGGGCCACAAAGCTGATTGAAGTAAATGTATCAGGCATGAAAACACAGCCTGATGCCATGAAAATGGCAAAAACGATTATAGGATCAAATCTTGTAAAAACAGCCGTCTATGGCTCGGATGCAAATTGGGGAAGAGTGATTGCTGCAATGGGAAGGAGCGATGTTCCTTTCACTCCGGAAAAGGTAAATATTTCCTTCGGTGAGATACAAGTATTTAAAGACGGAGAACCTGCCTCCTTCTCAGAGGAAGAAGCAAAGCTGTATCTTGAAAACGAAACCGTGGTGGTAAATGTTGAGCTGCAGGAAGGCGACAAATCCGGTACCGCCTGGGGCTGTGACCTGACATACGATTATGTGAAAATTAATGCAAGCTATCGTTCCTAAGGAGGCCCCTGATGAAAATCCTTGTTATTAAATGCGGGGGGAGCATCATGGAAAATCTGTCCCCTTCCTTTTTTAAAAGTATTAAAGAGCTGCAGGCTAAAGAATATCGCTTAGTATTTGTGCATGGCGGGGGTTCTGATATAAATAATATGCTTTCACAATATGGGATCGAGCCAGTATTTGTGGATGGACTTAGAAAAACCACAGCAGAAGTGTTGGCGGTGGTTGAATTGATGCTTGCAGGGAAGTCCAATCGGAGCCTTGTCCATAAGCTGGAGATGAACGGGGTTCGGGCCATTGGTTTGAATGGTTCAGATGGAATCCTCCAGGGGAATTTCATTGATGAAACTAAATTAGGTGCTGTCGGTGAGGTTTCGAATGTTAATACCAATTTACTGAAGCTAGTCTTAGATCAGGGGATCAGCCCTGTCCTGACTCCCATAGCTATTACGGATACAGGGAATAAGCTGAATGTAAATGCCGACATGGCGGCTGGAGCCGTAGCAAAGGCTCTTGGCGCTGAAATGTGTTTATTTGTAACTGACGTAAAAGGGGTTTTAAAGGAGAAGAAAATTCTCGAGCAGCTTACCGCCAGGGAGACCAGTGAAATGATTGAATCGGGTGATATTTACGGAGGGATGATTCCAAAGGTAGAAACGGCGCTTTCGGTACTCCAGAAAGGCACGAAAGAGGTTATGATTGTAAGCGGCAAAGACACCTTTTATGAAAATGAGCGATTTCTAGGGACAAGGTTTGTCCGTGAGGAGGCTATATATCAATGAACTCTTTATTTCCTACCTATCTTAGATGGAATATAGAACCTGAACATGCAAAGGGTTCATGGCTGACAAGTACGGAAGGCAAGGAGTACCTTGACTTCACATCCGGGATAGGGGTAACCAATTTGGGCCACTGCAATGACCAGGTAACCGAAGCTATACAGACTCAGCTAGGTAAATTCTGGCATACATCTAATATGTTCCTAATTGGAGTCCAGCAAAAAGCGGCCGATCTTCTGGCTGAGGCGGCAGGACTGGACTGTGTATTCTTCAGTAACAGCGGAGCCGAGGCTAATGAAGCTGCCATAAAGCTTGCCAGGAAAGCAACCACGCGCAACAAAATTGTAACCTTCCACAATTCCTTTCATGGAAGGACCTTTGCCACTATGGCTGCAACGGGACAGGATAAAATAAAAACAGGGTATGGGCCAATGCTTCCCACCTTTGAATATGTCAGTTTCAATGATTCTGCTGAACTATTAAAAGCTGTGGATGAAGATACTGCCGCTGTAATGCTCGAAATTGTTCAGGGAGAAGGCGGAATTCATGTGGCACAGCAGGAGTTCTTGAATACTATAACAGAGGCTTGCAGGGCCAAAGGAGCCTTGATCATTGTGGATGAGGTTCAAACGGGCATCGGCCGGACGGGCAAACCATTTGCCTATCAGCATTTCGACTTTAAACCCGATATTATTACTTCCGCAAAAGGGCTTGGCAATGGCCTGCCGATAGGCGCCATGATTGGCAAGAAGGAACTGGCAGAATATTTTGGTCCCGGAAGCCATGGTTCTACTTTTGGAGGAAATCCTTTATGTGCGTCGGCTGCCGTAGCTGTGCTGCAAACCATCATGCAGCCTGGATTTATGGAGGAAGCGGCAAAAAAAGGAGAGTATCTCCAAAACGCGCTTAAGAAAGTAATGGAGGATACAAAGATGGTCAAAGACCTGCGTACTTTTGGATTAATGGCAGGAATTGAGCTGAATGTAGAGGCTCAGCAGGCATTGCTGGATCTCCAGGAACAAGGGCTTCTTGTTCTAACGGCAGGTCCAAATGTGTTAAGGCTTCTTCCTCCTTTAACAGTAGAATACGCTGAAATAGATACGGCGGTTGAAAAAATTTCAAAAATCCTTTCTGAGTCACTAACAGTCTCTTAAGACTGTTTTTTTCAGAAAAACATTGTATAAAAATACTTGTTCATATATAAATATGCAAAAAAAATGAGGTGTTTTTTATGAAAGCTTATCTGCATTTAGCTAATGGGGCTTCCTTTGAAGGTATTAACATGACGAACGCCCTTCAGAAAGAAATCACAGGGGAAGTTGTCTTTTTTACAGGAATGACAGGATATCAAGAGGTTGTGACTGATCCATCTTACAAGGACCAAATTATCGTATTTACTTATCCGTTAATCGGAAATTACGGAATAAATGAGCATGATTTTGAAAGCCGGAAGCCTCATGTTGCCGGAGTCATTGTGTATGAGGGCAATATGAGCCATTCCCATTTCCAGGCGAAGTATTCATTGAAAGATTACCTGGAAAAATGGAATATTCCCCTGATAAGCAGGGTGGACACAAGAGAGCTCGTTAAAAAGATCAGAAAAGAAGGTTCCATGGAAGCCGTCATTACAACAAATGAAAAATTCAATGCTCTAACATTGACAAATGAACCCAATAATGTGGTGCATGAGGTTTCCTCACCAGATTTACAGGTATTTGGGAATGGAGAGAAGCATGTTGTACTAATGGATTTTGGTTATAAGAAATCGATTCTGGAGTCCCTTCTTTTATTGGATAACAAGGTTACGGTCGTCCCTTATGATGCTGACTATGAAACGATCAGGGGGTTAAATCCGGATGGCGTCCTGCTCTCGAACGGTCCTGGAGATCCCAAACAGCTTAAACACTTGCTTGGCAACATAAAAAAAGTTATCTCATCCTACCCGACAATGGCTATTTGTCTGGGCCATCAGCTCACGGCCCTGGCTTTCGGGGGAAATACGAAGAAGATGCGTTTCGGACATAGGGGAGCGAATCAGCCAGTGATTGACCTGCAGACAGAACGAGTATATATGAGCTCCCAGAACCACAGCTATGAAGTAGAGGAACAAAGCCTTAAGAATACTGCTTTGTCGGTACGTTTCCGTAATGTAAATGATGGCACTGTCGAAGGTTTGGTTCATAATCACCTGCCTATCATTACGACACAATACCATCCGGAGGCAAACCCTGGACCAGCAGAAAGTATGCAGCTATTCCAGGAATTTATGAAAATGATTAATGACTTCAGCGGGAGAGAAAAAGCATATGCCTAAGAACACATCTATACATTCCATCTTGGTGATTGGGTCAGGACCGATTGTAATCGGCCAGGCTGCAGAATTTGATTACGCGGGAACGCAGGCTTGCCTTGCCCTTAAGGAAGAGGGCTATAAGGTCATCCTTGTTAATAATAACCCCGCTACAATCATGACGGACAGCATGCATGCGGATGCGGTTTATTTAGAACCGCTGTCGTGCGAGGTGCTGACAAAAATAATTGAAAAAGAACGGCCGGACGGACTGCTCGCATCTTTGGGAGGACAGACCGGCCTTAACCTGGCTTATCAGCTCTATGAGGCGGGAGTGCTAGACAAGTATAATGTTCAGCTCCTGGGAACCCCCATCGATTCCATAAAGAAGGGAGAAGACAGAGAGCTATTCAGGGAGCTTATGTTTGAGCTCAATGAGCCTGTTCCAGAAAGCAAAATTGTCCATACCCTTAAGGAGGCAGAGGATTTTGCCGAAGAAATCGGCTTTCCCATTATCGTTCGGCCGGCATACACGCTTGGAGGGACTGGTGGAGGGATAGCCGAAGACCAGGAAAGGCTCAGGGAGCTCGTAAGGGGAGGGCTGCAGGAAAGTCCGATTACCCAGTGTCTTATTGAAAGAAGTATCGCGGGATTCAAGGAAATTGAATACGAAGTAATGCGCGACGCCAATAACACCTGTATCACAGTCTGTAACATGGAGAATGTTGATCCGGTGGGTATCCATACAGGGGACTCTGTGGTCGTTGCCCCATCCCAAACTTTAACGGACGAAGAATTTCAGATGCTGCGCTCAGCTTCTATAAAAATTATTTCTGCATTGGGCATTATTGGAGGGTGCAATATTCAATTTGCACTTGACCCTAAAAGGAAAAACTATTATTTGATAGAAGTTAATCCGCGAGTCAGCCGTTCATCTGCATTAGCGTCGAAAGCGACAGGCTATCCGATAGCCCGGATTGCTGCAAAGCTTGCGGCAGGATATTTACTGTCAGAACTCATCAATCCTGTCACCCAAAGCACCTATGCAAGCTTTGAGCCGGCCCTTGATTATGTGGCAGTTAAAATCCCGAGATGGCCATTTGACAAGTTTACAAATGCCAACCGAAAACTCGGAACACAGATGAAGGCAACGGGGGAAGTAATGGGCTTGCACCGGAATTTTGAAGCAGCCCTCCAAAAGGCGGTCGATTCACTGGAACTGAAGACTGTGGGCCTTCAGCTACTTGCTTTGGATGATAAACCTGCAGCAGAACTATGGAAGTACCTTGAAGAATGTTCAGATGAAAGGATATTTACAGTTTTTGAACTTATCCGCAAAGGGGAGGCCCTGGAGGATATTCATGCTGCAACGAATATCGATTATTTCTTTTTGCATTCATTTGCTTCCCTGATTGATATGGAAAAAAAACTTGCGAACAAGACTCCACAAACCATTTCAAGGGAAGATATTCAACTCGCCAAGGAAAAGGGATTTTCCGACCGGCATCTTGCACTACTATGGAAGGTCAAGGAACAGGAAGTGCGGAAGCTGCGGTTGGATCATGGCGTTGCTGCTTCTTATAAAACGGTAGATACCTGTGCGGCTGAATTTGAATCTCATACCAATTATTACTATTCCACATACTTTGGCAATAATGAACAGATGAAGACAAACAAGAAAAAAGTGCTTATCATAGGCAGCGGACCAATCAGGATTGGGCAGGGGATTGAATTCGATTACTGTTCCGTGCATGGCGTCTATGCACTTCAAAAAGAAGGCATCGAAACAATCATGATCAATAATAATCCAGAAACCGTAAGCACGGATTTTGCGACTGCGGACAGACTTTACTTTGAGCCCTTGTCTCTGGAATATGTTTTAAATGTAATAGAAGCAGAGGAAATTAAGGATGTGATTGTTCAATTTGGCGGTCAAACAGCCATTAATCTGGCGAAAGGGCTTGAAGAATACGGAGTGAATCTTCTGGGCACTTCCTTTGATACCTTGGACCAGCTCGAGGATAGAGACCGTTTTTATAAGCTATTAAGGAAACTGGACATTCCGCATGTACCAGGTACGATAGCAGAAAATGTAACAGAGCTGACGAGGCATGCCGAGGAGATAGGTTATCCTGTCCTTATAAGGCCTTCCTATGTAATAGGCGGCCAGGGAATGGAAATTTTTCAGGAGCGGCAGCAGCTCATCAATCGCCTGGAAGAAGGGCCTGAACTTTTATATCCTGTTTTAATAGATTCCTATCTACCTGGCATGGAAGCAGAAATCGATCTGGTTGCTGATGGAGACGATATTTATATTCCTGTGATTGCCGAGCATGTAGAAAAGGCTGGAGTCCATTCAGGAGACAGCATTGCAAAGCTTCCAGCAGAGAAGATTTCTGAGCATGAAAAACATCTTATGGCGGACTATGCAAAAAAAATTGTCAATGAGCTTGGGTATTTAGGGCTGATGAACATTCAATTTGTTCTAAATCAAGGCAATATCTATGTTTTAGAGGTAAACCCCCGCGCAAGCCGAACCATCCCGATCATCAGCAAAATATCTGGTGTATCCATGGTTCAGGCCGCTACAAAGATATTGCTTGGGAAATATAAGCTGTCGGATATTTTCGAAACAACGGGATTAGTGGAGGAAACCCCATACAAAGTCGTGAAGTACCCAGTATTCTCCACCTTTGCATTAAGCGGGCTAGATTCCAAAATCGGTCCTGAGATGAAGTCTACAGGAGAGGGCATTGCAATAGCAGAAACGTTTTCGGAAGCAATGGCAAAAGTTTTCCATCTGCAGGCGAATAACACTTCACGGAGGGTTTTTGTTTCTCCAACATCTGGCCTCAACATGCAGCTATATAAGGAACTGAATATACAAGGATTTACGTTAACCAATGATGATTTTGACAACTGGCTAAAATCAGGAAGCGGCGGAATTGTGCTAGCCTACGGAAATAGTGACGCTGATAAATATTTGAGGTTAATGTCTGCAAAGTATAGGCTTCTAGCGTTTTCGGAAGAAGAAACCTTTATCGCTTACTTGCAGTCTCAAGAAAACACTGACATAGGAGTTACTTCACTAAACCGGTGGTTATCCAGACAGGATGAAGGAGTGAAACAAATATGAAGGCAGTTTCATTGCCGAGGAAAAACATTTTAGGACAAAAGGATTTCCTGGCGATTGCAGATCTATCAGGCGAGGATATACTTGAGCTTTTGGACCTGGCAAAGCAGATTAAAACGAAGCACGGAATGGGAGAGGAATATCACCCATTAAAAGGAAAGACGCTCGGCATGATTTTTGAGAAGTCTTCAACAAGGACGCGTGTCTCATTTGAGGTAGGTATGTTTCAATTGGGCGGCCATGCTTTATTCTTAAGCGGAAGTGAATTGCAGATTGGAAGGGGAGAAACGATTTCTGACACAGCCAAAGTTCTGTCTCAGTATGTAGATGGAATCATGATTCGTACCTTCGAGCATTCCAAGGTAGAAGAACTGGCAAAATCGGCCACCGTTCCTGTGATCAATGGACTAACTGACCTTGCACATCCATGCCAGGCGCTGGCAGACCTGCTGACCATCCAGGAAAAGAAGGGAAAATTAAAGGGGCTGAAACTGGCATACATTGGAGATGGGAACAATATGGCCCACTCTCTGATGATGGCTTGTGCTAAGGCAGGTATGCATTTTGCCATTGGGTGTCCTGATGGATACAGGCCGGAAGCACAAATCTCTGAGAATGCCAAGAAAGAAGCTGAAAAGAATAATGGGAAGGTTACCATTCATACAAGTCCTGAAGAAGCAATAAAGGATGCTGATATCGTATACTCCGATGTCTGGACTTCAATGGGCCAGGAAAAGGAGAATGCCATTCGGCTAGATGCGTTTAAAGATTATCAGATTAACAGCAGCCTTGTTGCACATGCAAAAAAAGATTTTTATTTTATGCATTGCTTACCCGCCCACCGCGGTGAGGAAGTGACTGAGGATGTAATTGACGGGTCGCGTTCCATTGTCTTCCATCAGGCAGCAAACCGGCTGCATGCACAAAAGGCAATCCTGGTAGACCTCATGGCATAATAAAGGTTATTGACCCTCTGGCATGTAAGTGCCAGAGGGTTTCATATTTCCTCGTTTTTAAGCACGCAAAAAAGGAAAGAATAAGCTGGCAGCCAAAAAGGAGAGATTGCATGGCACAGAATAATCGATTCAAACCAGGTCAAAAAGCTCCTAATAACGGTATTTATGTTGAAATTGGTGAAACAGGAAGCATGGTAGTGGAACCAAGAATGGCCAAGCTTAGAGCAGGGCAGCGTTTTCCAGAAACAGCGAATGATGACCGAGTATGGAGACGAGTAAAGACACCGTAAATATTCTAGGCTGCAGCCGTTCCCCTGCATCGGGAACGGCTTTAAGTATGGGATAAAAAATGTATACAAAAAAGGACTTCATGCGCATGAAGTCCTTTTCTTATTAGAGAAATAAGTATAACTTTTTCGTTTAGACTGATGTCTAGCTTCAGCGCCCAGCCACTCGAGGTCATAAGTCCACGCCCTACCTGAAGGCAGGCCTCCCTGCGAGTGACGTCTTATGCTGGCCGGGGCTGCTTAGGGCGCTTCCGCATTTCTTATCCAATGCTTAATGATGTGTTTTTTCAACCGGATCATTAGGGATTATTGATGGCACGATCATAATTAAAATAGCAGTTATTATTGCTAGTGTTGTTGCTGTCCCAAAGTCATAGTGAGTTCCAATCATAGAGGAAACCACATATGTAACCATGTGAATTAATAAGAATGTCCAGAAAAGTGTCCAAAAATATTTCACTGAATTCACCTCGTTCCAATTCAATCACTATTATTTTAACATATTACGAAAAGTATATAAAAGCATTTTTCTGTTTTTTATAAAGGATAACGCTCTCCTCTTTAGCGAATAGAACAATATCACATTATCTTGATTTAGGCGGGGGGAATGGGCGGATTCACTTTCCGTTTAATGTGGCAAGCATACATTAAAAGGGGAATTATCCAAAAGAGGAGCATGAAAGATGGAGCAGCGGACATTTCAAATTGACAGCGAGTGGTGCATCGTTTACTATCCTTGGCGTCCCAGCGGCTTTGCAGTGCTGGTAATTGGAGACAGGAATCAATTCGTTGATCAAGAAGGCAGCTATTGGCTGCAGCATCCGGGCAGGCTGCAAATCTTGGACTACCTGAAATCGGCTGGGTATATGATGTTCTCCTCCAATTTTTATGGGAGCAGCTGGGGCTGCCCTAAATCAGTCGAACTGGCCAGAGAGCTATATTTATTTGTTATGAAAAATGAAATCTTAAACTCACGGATCCATATTCTTGCAGAGGGTTCAGGAGCCCTGACCGCGATGAAGCTAATGCATGAGATGAAGGATGCCATCCGTTCTGCAGTGTTCATCAATCCTGTTTTATCATTAAAAAAGAACATGGCGAAGGAAAAGGAAAGCAAGTTTTTCTATAAAAAGTGGATTAAAGAAGTAGCACAAGCATATGAGATGGAAACAAAAGAATGTGAAAAACAGATAGAGAGCCTTGCCGAATACGGACCGCCTATAGACATTCCGCTTAAGATCATCCATGTTATTGGAACCAACGACAAAGAACAATATGAATATTATAGGTTACTGGAAGAAAATCCCGGCAGAGAAACGATGGAAATCCAATACCTATTGCCAGAGAAACGTTACAAGATCCCTCATCAGATAGAGCACTTTTGTAAGAAGTATGAAGAAATCTTATAGAAAAAATTAGATATATTCCCGGTTGGCGATGCATACGATACAGAAGCTAGAAAAAGGTGTGCGGGGGAGGCCTGGCTCATGCAATATATAATTTTAGGTGCCTTACAGTTTGTTGGTTTTCATTTAAGCAGTCACCTTTTAGAGCAAGGATATGAAGTACTTGGGTTCGACTGGGAAAAAGATACACAACTACTAGAAGAAAAACGGCTTGAGATTGGCAGGAATGCCAATTTCACTTTTAGTCATGTTCATGAAATAACAAAATATGCTGCTCACTCCAAAACGAATATCATTGTCTGTTGGTATGATATTGATAAATCCCCTTCATCAGATATTTCGAGCATTGCAAAGGAGATCAACAGCTGGTTATTTTCTTTGAACAGTATGCCCGACCAGGAAAGTCCACGGGTATTTTTTGTTGGCAGCCTGGGAACCGAAAAAAAATTATCTGACTATGAACCATATATGCAAGTGCTGCTCCCGACCATTTATGGGCCATGGCAACATAAAAGCATGGTCTTTCAGTCAGGCCTCCAGCAAAAAGAAAGCGGGGACATAAGGGATAAGGTAGCTCGGGAATATAAGGAAGATGCATTATATATCCGTGACTTCATAGAGCATTTTGAAAGAATTTCCATGCTGCAGCAGAAGAATGTAATTGTACAAAATGCACGGAGGGGCCAATGGATTGAATGCTTCAAAGAGGTGTTCCATAAAGCCCCTCCTCCCTTTCAAAATACTCCGGAACCAATGATAGAAGGATTCCTGTATGAAATAGAAAACAGCATAACACCGAATACAGGGATTGCCCTGCAAAGAGCTCATGCAAAAAAAATCGGATTGATCAATGAGTGACAGGGATAAATAAAATGCCTTCCAAGTATTATTTCAAAAAGGTACATTGTAATTGGTGATTTGATTTGTAAATAGACCTATTCTGTGTAAAAAAGGCTTTTCAATAATAACCGATACCTATTTTTCTTACAGATTTTTCGGGTTTTTGAAGGGATTCATTTCATGATAAGGAAAATAACATTCAGCCTTTCTATCTTATCATTTCTTTTGGCAGCTGTGACCGGCCTTTAGCTTCGGAAAAGCTAAAAAAGGTGGGGCTATTGGTTTCGGAAACCATTAATGATCAGGTTTGGGGAACGATGGGCTATAAAGGGCTGCTAAATGTACAATCCCGATTTGATGTAAATGTCTATTATAAAGAAGGCATGAATTTCGATCTCGTAACAGGGCAGGCAGTAAAGGACTTTCATGAAAAAAGGGTCAATCTAATCGTTGGGCATGGAAGTGATTTTGCGGCCATCTTTAATAAGCTTGCAAAGTACTACAGGGATATACGTTTTTCGTCAGTTTTAACGGAGATGCAACTGAACCTAAATTTTAAGGCGGAAGCAATGGTTTTTTTGGAGGAATGGTCGCTGCCGATATGTCAAAAACAAAAGGCAGGAGTTGGGGCGGCCTTTGACTGGCAGCCGGAGGTACAAGGTTCTGAACAAGGAGCAAATTATCAGAACAAAGATGTCACAGTAGACATACATTCACTATACAGGAAATTGGGATGGTCTCGATAAAGCGTCTACACTGCAGACTGAAATGGAGATTAAGGGAACAGGTGTCGTTTATCCCGCAGGAGATGGCTGCAATGTACCGTTATAGAAAGACTGAAGGAAAAGGGCCTTTACGCTATTGGCTATGTGTCAGACCAGACTGATTTAGAATTGGTGGTGCTGACGAGTACAATCCAGCATGTCGACATGTTTACATGTACTCGCTGCAGAAAGATTTAATAACAAAAAACTATAAGCAGCAGACCTTTATTTCGATTTCAAAGAGGATGTGATTTCCATGTGTAAATTTAGCACGCTGGTGGGCCAAGCATTCCAGGATGATGTAAAAAAAGAAATCGACAAATACATGGAAACCGGAAAACTGCCCGGCAACTAGTATCGTAGTTGTTAAGTTATATCGCGCAGTTTTATCACAATGGAAGCTGTCATTCTGGCAATGTTGCCTGGATTGACAGCTTTTTTATGCCTGCTCTAAACGCGTTTCTCCAAGCAGAGTTCGGAGTATCAATCGCATGTTCCGAGTGCTGCCTGCCACGGTTATTGCTTATTCTTATTGATAAACTGGGTGATGAGCGGGCTTATTTTTGATATTGCCGGCTTAAGTTCATGGTACGCTTCCATTAATGTCTGCATACTCTCCATGAGCTGGGCATAGTCAATATTGCCGGCGTATTTTTCTATTATGTTTTCAGGTTCACTTTTTGGCGGCTCTCTTCTTTTCCCATACATTAATTGTGACAGCCGGTCGTTGCGGGGTACAGGTTTTTTGCTGTCGAAATTATCCATAAGAACCGACACTTCCTTTACGTTAATCTCTTATTACAAAGTATGTATGTACAGCTGGCTATGATTAGGCTCTTGTCCAATAGATTATCAACTAAAGAAAAACCGGGGTCGTAACTATTGCATGAAGGTAGGAATTTATATAAAATTAGTACCAGGTAATAATAATTGATTATATAAATTGGCGAGAAAATTACTATAAGGGGTTGTCATTATGAATGCAGGCATTCTAGGAATGGGCCGCTATTTACCCGACAAAGTTGTTACAAATGCAGATCTTGAAAAGATTATGGATACTAGTGATGAGTGGATTCGCACCAGAACTGGAATAGAGGAAAGAAGAATCGCAGATGATCATGTTGACACCTCAGACATGGCATATGAGGCAGCGAGCCAGGCGATAAAAGAAGCAGGCATTAGCGGGGAAGATATTGATTTGATCTTGGTCGCAACCGTTACGCCTGACCAGCCCTTTCCTTCAGTCGCGTGCATGATCCAGGAAAAGCTCGGCGCAATGAGAGCTGCAGCGATGGATATTAGTGCTGCATGTGCAGGCTTTATGTATGCCATGGTTACCGCCCAGCAGTTCATTAACAATGGAGTTTATAAGCACGTTTTGATTGTAGGGGTCGAGAAGCTTTCTAAAATCACAGACTGGGAAGACCGCAATACAGCTGTCCTGTTTGGGGACGGAGCTGGTGCTGCCGTAATGGGTCCGGTATCCGACGGAAGGGGAATCCTTTCATTTGATTTGGGTGCTGATGGTACGGGAGGAAAGCATTTGTACCAAAAGGAAAAAATCGTAATGAATGGCCGTGAAGTATTTAAATTTGCGGTCCGCCAAATGGGAGAGTCCTGTATTAATGTCCTGAATAAGGCAGGATTAAAAAAGGAAGATGTGGATTTCCTTATTCCTCACCAGGCCAACATCCGAATTATGGAATCCGCGAGGGAAAGGCTTGAGCTGCCTGTTGAAAAAATGTCTAAAACGGTTCATAAATACGGCAATAACTCTGCTGCATCCATTCCCATTGCCATGATTGAAGAGAAGGAAGCCGGTAGGATCAAAGATGACGACCTGCTTGTCATGGTAGGCTTTGGAGGCGGACTTACATGGGGCGCCATAGCTCTAAGATGGGGAAGATAATCAGCAATTAAAATCATTTACAATAGGATGAGGTATATTTGAAAGGAGAAAATTGCAAATGAGTAAACGCAGGGTAGTAGTTACTGGCATAGGTTCGGTAACACCTTTAGGGAATGACGCGGAATCAACCTGGAAAAACATTCTTGCTGGTCAATCTGGTGTTGGCCCGCTTACAAGATTGAATGCGGATGAATATCCAGCCAAGGTTGCCGCAGAAGTAAAGGACTTTGACATAGAACAGTATATCGAGCGGAAAGATGCCAGAAAGATGGACCGTTTCACACATTATGCCATAGCTGCTTCAACGATGGCGGTTAAGGATGCCGGACTGGAAATAACCGAGGAAAATGCACCGAGGGTCGGAGTATGGATTGGTTCAGGCATTGGCGGCATGGAGACATTTGAAAATCAATATGAAATTTTTCAAAACAGGGGATACAAGCGGGTTAGCCCATTTTTCGTGCCAATGATTATCCCTGATATGGCAGCTGGCCAGGTTTCCATCATGCTTGGAGCAAAAGGGGTCAACTCCTGTACTGTAACTGCATGTGCTACCGGTACAAACTCTATCGGGGATGCATTCAAGGTCATTCAGCGCGGAGACGCAGATGCTATGGTAACTGGAGGAGCAGAAGCACCGATTACAAAAATGTCCGTAGCAGGATTTTGTGCGAACACTGCCCTGTCCACGAATCCAGATCCAAAGACGGCAAGCCGACCATTTGACCAAAATCGTGATGGTTTTGTTATTGGAGAAGGGTCAGGAATTGTTGTCCTCGAAGAAATGGAGCATGCCTTGGCAAGAGGTGCGAAAATATATGCGGAAATCGTGGGTTATGGTGCTACAGGCGATGCTTACCATATTACCGCTCCGTCTCCGGGGGGAGAAGGCGGTGCACGTGCTATGCGAATGGCTATTGAAGACGCAGGTTTAACTCCTGAGGATATAGAATATATAAACGCACATGGAACAAGTACTCCTTATAATGACAAATATGAAACCATGGCTGTCAAAGATGTATTTGGAGACCATGCATACAAGCTTTTAATGAGCTCCACCAAATCCATGACCGGACATTTATTGGGTGCAGCTGGGGGAGTGGAAGCGATTTTTACGATCCAGGCAATCAGGGACAGCATCGTTCCTCCGACGATCAACCTGGAAACTCCAGATCCGGAGTGCGACCTTGATTATGTCGCCAACGAAGCGAGAAGACAAGATGTTTCTATCGGCATGAGCAATTCCCTGGGCTTTGGCGGCCACAATGCTACCATTGTTTTTAAGAAGTTTGAAAAGTGATAATTGAAACAAATACAAAAAGCACACCAATCCGTGTGCTTTTTTGTATGCAAAAAATACTGTTTTTATCGTCACCTGTTTATTTTGGAATAAACGGCTGCCATTAAGCTTTATGTTTTCCAGATTTTCCAGACACTCGATTCATTAGTTTCTGACGGGAACCTTTGTCTTTTAATAGATACGCTGCTCCTAAGGCTAATCCACTCATAAGCAATTTTTTTCTATCCATTCTCCTCAGCCTCCTTACTAAAAGATGATTTATGCACCACAGTAAGAAATTTCCCTATCCGTCTTCATATAAACCTAGAATCATCAGGGATTGTTTTCCATTATATAAGAGGAAAATCGGTTCCTCCACTTAAAACCGCGCATAAATATATAAAAAGCAGCAACCCGGTCCCTTATTAAAACTACCCTGAAGGGGCCCTGTTTAAGAGTGCGAAGTTCTAAGGATTGGTCCGTTTTAGGAGTTAAAGTGATAAGGAAATTCTGTTTATTAGGCATAAGGGATGAAATTTGCCTATTATTCTATCTCAATTTGAGGTGTGCGCATGGCTGTTATACAAACGAAAGAGTGGCTGAATGACAATTTTTCCAATCCAGTTAAGATTTGTGGCTCAATCATGGATACATTTTCTGAAGATAGGCCTGATAGAGTATATGAATATCTGCAGCAGCATGGGATGTATAAGCCAGATGCATGGGCCAAAAAATCCTTTGAATTTCTCGTGAAAAATGATGCATGGAGTAAGGCTGAACAACTATTTGAAAAATATAAGAAGCTATGGGGGGGTCCCGATATTCCGGTTTATTTATTTCCAATGAAGGCCGTGAATGGATTTTTAAGGAGAAGGGAGAATAAAGCAGGGCTTGCTTTCAGAGATAAACTTTTTCTGTTTTTGCATCAAGGTTACGATGACAAGGAGATGGAGGCAGTAATGGTCCATGAATACCACCATGTTTGCCGCCTTCAGAAGAAGGAGGCAAAAGAAGAAACTGCCGGATTGCTTGATTCAATGATTATGGAGGGGCTGGCAGAGCACGCAGTTGAAAAGCATGTAGGGAAGGAGTATCTGGCTAATTGGACAAAACTCTACAGTGACAAGGAGATGGAGCAATATTGGAAAAAGTATTTAAAGGGGGCAGCCGAAATTCCGCGCCAGCACCCGCTTCATGATAAACTACTGTTCGGCAAGCGGCCATATCCAAGTATGATGGGTTACAGCACGGGATTTTACCTTGTAAAGAAGAAAGGCTTCATTCCTATATCAAAGACCTTTACTATCGAGTCAACCGAATTTTTACCTGAATAAATACAAATGATGTATAAATCATGCTTAAAGGTAAGCTGGAGTTTTATATTTCAGGTTATCTTATCAAGTACATGCATATATTAAATTTGTTCTGAAAGTTGAGGCAATGCTTATATGTATATTACATTCGCCGATTTTCGGGATCTTAGGGCAATAGTTGAAATCCCTGGCAGGCATGCATAGGAATAAAAAGACCTTTCTAAGAACTTATGAATTTATATTTAGAAACTGCCGCTTGGGCAATGATGGTATTAGGCAGTATAAAAAATAGAAACTAAATTATGCAGCCGATTCATAACACCTCCACATATTTGAAACACCCCCTCCATATATTGTACAAAACGGAATTAGGGGACTGAAATATGTATTCTAATCAGAAGAGGCCATTATCGGCAAGGATAGCAGATGTATTGTTCCGATTCCTGGTTTTAGCTGTCGGGTTATCACTCGCGGTTTCGGGTTGCCTGACAGCTGTCGCCTACCTCAATTTACTTGCAGCAGGACATAATGTGTTTGAGTACATCTTTTTCTTATTAACCAGCATTGAATTTTACCTTCTGCCAATCGGGCTTGTTATGATATGGGGAAGTCTGTATATATAGACATGAACTATTATATGAAAGCTGTTTTGACTATTTTATGGTATGCATGCTCAACATAGGAATATTTTATTAATACAATGCCTATACTGAGGGACAAATAGATTCTTTGTAAGCGAGGGGTTAGATGATGTTATATCTTCATGATGTATGGGTGAATTGGTTTGAAGGTGAAGAAAATGGCTATAATATCTGCCACTTTCATGAATGGAGAAAAGATGACGGTATCGAATTGCTTGATCAGGTACCATTACTGAAAATTTCAGCTCCTTTGTTTAACTACATAGAAAATGACCTTTCGGAATTACCTGAGGCCCTTCTCAATGACGTCTACCAAAAAGCGTTTGCAAGAAAAAATCATGAGCGAATTCAAATGGACTATTGTTTTGTTGTTACGGATGGTCAAGGCATACTTGCTGTTGATACCATTGGATATCATATACCAATAAGAAAAAGCAGGCTTATCCCGCGCCAGGAACAAATTGTTTATGATATGGTGGAAGATCACGATGCGATGGATTACACATTTTCTGAGAAAAAGAATGCCAAGAAAGAGCACCATATTCTATCACTTAGTCCAGATTATATGAAGGGGCTTACCCGTAAGGAACGGCAGCTTAAGCAATTGCTTTTCATGGCCTTGGATCAGTTGTTCACGGCGAAGAATACACCGGAAATCCGCTACTGGTATACAGAATGGGCACCGGAAAAATACGGGTATATTATGGAGCTTGAATTCGAGAATGCCTGGCAGGAGCTGTACCAGGAGCTGCTGGAAGGATGGTCGGATAAGCATCTGCTGCTGTGCGAGCACCTTGTTAAGGGACAGCCTTTCTTTGAAAAACTGTGGGAAATGGAAGTGGGAGATAGCCCATCCATGCTGTAAGCACTATAGGCAGGCTGTAGGCAAACTCGATGTAAATCGCTCTTACCTACAGTTTCTTTATTAGCTTGCTGCATCAAGTCTGTTATTTACGTTACAGACGCTTCGCTTTCCGTGGGGCGGGCTGTAAGCCTTCTCATGCTGCCGTACATCAAGGAGTCTCACCTGTCCAGCTGATCTGCAGGAGTCTTTCACTGTAATTAACAGATTCTCTAATTTGGACCGGCTTCGAATCTTTTATTAATGCAAAAATATTTTTCGGTAATTATTTAATTCAAAAAGCTGCAGCCGCCAAACATGGCGGCTGCAGCTTTGCTGTTTTATGACAACGGAATTAAACTTTGACTTAAACCGGTGGCCAGCTCCAGCGCCCAGCCCCTACGCACAGGATGTGGCAGTAAAGACGTTGCCATCCTGTGCTGATTTCGGCATTTGCCATAGGAGGTGGCAGCAATTAGCCGAGGATCATTCAATCAGGGCGCTTCCGATAATAAATTATTATCTTTTTCTCCCCAAGCCCATGCCAGTATACATTTTACGGAGCATTTTGTTTGCTTCCGCATTTGCTTTTTCAGCACCTCTGTCCAAAATTTCATCTAGCTCTTTGGATTCCAGCAGCTCATAATATCGTTCCTGGATTGGGGTAATTTCCTTCAGCAATACTTCGGCAAGGCCTGCTTTAAAATCTCCATATCCCTTGCCTTCATATTCCTTCTCAATCTCTGAAACACTTTGTTTACTGAAAATGGAGTAAATTGAAAGCAGGTTGGATACTCCAGGCTTGTTATCTTTATCATATTTAACGATTCCTTCAGAATCGGTCACAGAACTCTTGATCTTCTTCTCAATTTGCTTTGGGTCATCAAGAAGGGTTATCGTCGCTTTTTTATTTGGGTCCGATTTGCTCATTTTTTTTGATGGCTCCTGGAGCGACATGATTCTGGCGCCAACCTTTGGAAGGCTGATCTCAGGTATCGTAAAGATATCATTGTATTTTTTGTTAAACCGCTCAGCCAGATCCCTTGTAAGCTCGATATGCTGTTTTTGGTCTTCACCGACAGGCACTAAATCAGTATTGTATAACAGAATGTCAGCTGCCATGAGTGGAGGGTAAGTAAGCAATCCGGAAGAAACGCCTTCCTTTCCCGCCGATTTATCCTTGAACTGAGTCATTCTCTCTAATTCGCCTATGTAGGAAATACATTGCAATAACCAACCAGCCTGAGCATGTGCGGGAACCTCGGATTGTATGAATATCGTATTCTTTTCCGGGTCCAGCCCTATAGCCACATACAAGGCTGCCAGGCTCCTGATGTTCTTCCTAAGCTCAAGACGGTCCTGGGGAACGGTGATCGCATGCTGGTCCACTATACAAAAGAAGCAGTCATATTCATGCTGCAGTTCAACAAACTGCTTCATTGCCCCAATATAGTTGCCCAACGTTACTGAACCGGTGGGCTGTATTCCTGAAAAAATTCTTTTCACTGACAAAGTCACTCCTCTATTAGCATCTCTATCTTATTTTAAGGATAAATCCCTGGGAATTCCACAGCTTTTAAAATAGAAGCTTGCTTCAGCCTGTCCATAAATTCAAAAAATTATAAGTAGTATCCGATCAGGGCAATCAGCATGAGGAACAGCATGATCAATCCAGTGCCCAGCATGGTGGAGTATTTAAAGCTTATCAATTCCGAAAGGGGCGTGATTTCTTCATTACCTTCTGAATTGTCACGTAGCTGGGTCAAAGACCTAAACCCGTAAAATATTCCATCGAAAAATCCTTTCTGGATCACTAGGGTTAAAAAAGAAATAATCAATAAAGCACCAGATACATAAAAGGACGAATTAATAAAAGTAAACAGGTTAATCCTTCTGTAAGCAAAAAAAGACAGTAGAATTACCGCAAAAAGGGACAGCCCTGTCCACAGCAGCATTTTTTTTATCATAAAGTACCTCACAGGCTTGATTAATGTAGTGAACAAGTTCTCAAATCACGTGGTATTTTTAAGAACAGAAAATTATTTAAATATAAAGAATAATCATAATATTGTATCGTAGAAAACTTATTAATATATATGATGCCAAAAAAACTGTTCACGATTTATCAAGTAAATTATATAATTTACCCACTTTTAACGCTAGTTAAACATATAGGATCTGTATTTTTTTACCCGGGTAAATGCCTGCCAAAATTTTTCTGGGTGATAGGTTTAATTTTTTCGCAAAAATGAATGGACATTTTTCGATATAATTTTTATAATAGTCGATGTAGTAAATTTTCAGAAAATATATTTGGGAGGTCAACAATGAAAAATTCTAAATTTTCATTGCTTTTAGTCCTAACGATTGTTTTCAGCTTAATCCTATCCGCATGTAGCGGCGGCGGGGACAATGCTGGATCAAAGGATAAAGATAGCAATAAATCTGTTAAGCAAGAAATCACTGTGTTGGAAACAGCAGAGATTCCGACAATGGACAGCGTTCTTGCAGAAGGAACTACAAGCTTCACAGCGCTTAACAATACCAATGAAGGTCTGTATCGCCTGAACCAGGACCAGCAGACTGAACTTGCAATTGCTGCTGAAGATCCGAAAGTAAATGCAGACAAAACTGTATACACATTTACGTTAAAAGATACTAAATGGTCAAATGGTGAGCCTGTAACGGCAAATGACTTCGTATTTGCCTGGAAGCGTGCAATCGATCCGAAGACTGCTTCCTCCTATGGCCCGTACATGATGGCTGGCAAAATCAAAAACGCTTCTAAAATTACGGATGCTGCTACAGCAAAGAAGCCATATAATCTTGATGAATTAGGTGTTAAAGCACTTGATGACAAGACTCTTGAAATTACGTTTGAAAATCCATTAACAGAAGAATTTGTAAAGTCATACCTAGCTTTCCCTACTTTCTATCCTCAAAATGAGAAGTTTGTAACGGAAAAAGGCAAGGATTACGCAAAGAATGCAGAAAACCTTTTATACAATGGTCCGTTTAAGTTGACTCAGTGGAAGGGTGCTACTGCTTCTGAATGGGTATACGAAAAGAACGAAAACTACTGGGATGCTAAAACGGTTAAACTGGAAAAGATCAGTTTTAACGTTGTAAAAGACCCTAACTCAATGGTAAACGCATTTGAGGCTGGAGATGCTGATATTACTGGTAAGCTTTCTTCTGACCTTGTACCGAACTTTGAAGGTGACGACCGTCTGGTACGCTGGTTGGAACCAACTGTATTCTGGCTGAAATTGAATACAACTAAGAATCCTGCTCTTAAGAACAAGAACATCCGTCTTGCAATTGCACAAGGATTCAATAAAAAAGATTTAACAGAGGGAGTGCTGGCTAACGGTTCTATCCCTGCAAACTATGCTGTGCCTAAAGATTTCGTTAAGCATCCTGAAACTGGCGAAGACTTCCGTGAAGGAAACGGAGACATGCTTACTTACAACCTGGATGCAGCCAAGAAGGCTTGGGAACAAGGCCTGAAAGAACTTGGAACAAAAGAAGTAACAATCGGATTGCTTGGCGGTGACACTGAAGCCGGAAAGAAAGTCGATGAGTACATCGTGAACCAGCTTGAAACTAACCTGCCTGGTTTAAAGATCAAGCTTGAGAGCGTACCGTTCGGTGTACGTCTTGATCGCGATACAAAAATGGATTACGATATGCAGGATGCTGGATGGGGTCCTGACTACCTAGATCCGATTTCATTCTCTGACCTATGGGTAACTGGCGGAGGAAACAATAGAATGGGTTACTCCAACCCTGAGTATGACAAGCGCATCAAAGCAGCTTTAACTACTCTTGGCGGTAAGCCTGCTGAGCGTTGGGAAGCACTTCAGGAAGCAGAAAAAATCCTTATGGAGGATGCTGCAATCGCTCCAATCTATCAGCGTGCAAGCAACCTATTAATAGCTCCAAAAGTAAAAGGATTCACTTACCACTTATTTGGACCTGAATACAGCTACAAGTGGGTATCTGTTGAAGGAGAATAATAATTTTCATTTTCTAGGTTTTTAATAGTTTAGAAGTTGAAAAGAGAGTATATTTGTGAATATACTCTCTTTTTCCCTGTGTGAGAATTGTCTAACAATAGGGAAAATTGAATTTAAAAAGGAGGTGCACCAATGGCCAGATATTTAACACAACGAATAATTTATATGTTAATTACGTTGCTGATCATTACATCAGCGACATTTTTCCTCATGAAAGTCCTGCCTGGGTCTCCTTTCAAGAATGCTTCGAAATTACCGCCCCAGCAGCTTGAGATCATGAACGAGAAATATGGATTGAATGAGCCGGTGCCAGTACAATATGCAAAGTATATGGGGAATTTGCTTCAAGGAGATTTGGGAGTATCTTTCCAGTTCAATAATACACCAGTAACTGAATTGATTGGAGATCGTATCGGTCCGTCTGCACAGCTTGGCTTCCAGGCGATGTTCTTTGGAACAATCTTAGGCATTATCCTCGGGGTTATTGCCGCGCTTAGGCAGAACACCTGGGTTGACTATGGATCTACCTTTATAGCAGTGTTGGGAAAATCAGTCCCAAGTTTCGTTTTTGCAGGTGTTTTGCAATACTACATCGGTGTAAAGCTCGAATTGCTTCCGGTTCTATTTTGGAAGGGATTTGATTATACAATTCTGCCGACGATTGCTCTTGCTATGTTCCCGATTTCCATTGCTGCGCGTTTCATGAGAACAGAAATGATAGATGTGTTGGGTTCTGATTATATAACTTTGGCAAAAGCGAAAGGTGCAAGTTATTTTCAAGTAGCTTTCAAGCATGGATTGAGGAACGCGTTGATTCCGGTTATTACCGTGTTAGGGCCGCTTTCGGTGTCTCTTATGACTGGATCACTGGTAATCGAAAAGATTTTTGCAATCCCTGGAATCGGGGAGCAGTTTGTTAATTCCATCATAGTGAATGATTACCCGGTTATTATGGGTACGACTCTATTATTTGCTTTCTTGTTTGTCGTCATTATCCTGATTGTAGACATTCTATATGGGGTAATCGATCCAAGAATCAGGGTGTCAGGAGGGAAAAAATAATGGCACAGGTTGAACAGAAAATCGATAAAGAAAAATTTGCCCCTGCCATTATTGATTCTTCAAAAAATGAGGAAATCTCTAAACCAAGTTTAAGCTTTTGGCAGGATGCGTGGCTGCGTGTACGCAAAAACAAGGCGGCAATCGTCAGCCTCGTAATCATGGCTATTGTCATCATAATGGCGTTCCTCGGACCAGTCATAAGCGGCAGGGACGGAGAGAAGCAAAACGTTCCTCATGCTAACCTTCCAGCTAAGATTCAAGGCTTGGAGAATATAAGCTGGCTGCCATTCGACGGAATGAAGACAATGAAGAATGGTACAGAGGTAGATGCTTACGCGCAGAAAAATGTCGACGAGTATTATTGGTTCGGTACCGATTCACTCGGCAGAGATTTATTTACGAGAGTATGGGAAGGCACACAAATATCATTGTATATCGCTTTGCTTGCTTCCTTGCTTGATATGTTCATTGGAGTAACCTATGGAGCAGTTTCCGGCTACTTTGGAGGCCGGCTTGATAACATCATGCAGCGTATTACGGAAGTTTTGTCCGGTATTCCAAACCTTGTCATCGTAATCTTGATGATTCTGGTATTTGAGCCTGGAATCATTTCCATTACGCTCGCTTTGGCATTGACAGGCTGGGTAACGATGGCGAGGGTTGTACGTGCACAAATCCTTAAATTGAAGCAGCAGGAATTTGTCCTTGCTTCGAGGACGCTGGGTGCCTCAAACGGCAAGATTATCTTCAAGCATTTATTGCCGAATATGGCTGGTGTCATTATTATTAACACCATGTTTACAATACCGAATGCAATATTCTTTGAAGCATTCCTGAGCTTTATCGGTCTGGGACTTGATTCAGCACATGCTTCCCTTGGAACGCTGATAAATGAAGGATTCAAGACGTTGAGGCTGTATCCTCATATGATGATTACTCCGGCAATCATGATCAGTATTATTATGATATGCTTTAATATGCTCGCGGACGGACTTAGGGATGCCCTTGATCCGAAGATGCGCGATTAATAGGCAGGTGATATAGATGACAAACATTTTAGAAGTAAAAGATCTGAATATATCGTTTCATACCTTTGGAGGAGAGGTCCAGGCCATTCGAGGTGTAAACTTCAATTTGAAGAAAGGGGAAACCCTTGCGATTGTTGGTGAATCAGGGTCTGGTAAGTCGGTTACGACAAAGTCGATTATGAGGCTCCTTCCAGAGGGGAACTCCGAAATAAAACAGGGTGAAATGCTGTTTGAAGGCAAGGATCTGGCTAAATTAAGCGAAAAGCAGATGCAAAAAATCCGCGGTAAGGACATCGCGATGATTTTCCAGGATCCAATGACTTCATTAAACCCAACCATGAAAATAGGCAAGCAGATTATGGAGCCGATCTTGAAGCACCAAAATGCCAGCAAATCTGAGGCTAAGGCAAGGGCAATAGAACTGCTGAAACTGGTAGGTATACCTCAGCCCGAACAACGTTTTGAACAATATCCACATCAATTTTCCGGAGGGATGAGGCAGCGTGTTGTTATCGCCATTGCACTTGCCTGCAATCCGAAGGTATTGATTGCGGACGAGCCTACGACAGCACTTGACGTTACCATACAGGCTCAAATATTGGAACTTATGAAGGATCTTCAAAAGAAAATTGACACTTCCATTATCTTTATAACGCATGACCTTGGAGTGGTTGCTAACGTCGCTGACAGGGTTGCTGTTATGTATGCGGGGAAAATCGTTGAGATTGGAACCGTGGATGAGATTTTTTATAATCCTAAGCATCCGTACACATGGGGATTAATCAGCTCCATGCCGAGCCTGGATTCCAGCAATGAGGAGCTATATGCCATCCCGGGTACGCCTCCAAATTTATTAAACCCGCCAAAGGGTGATGCATTTGCGCCAAGAAACGAATATGCATTGCAAATCGATTTGGAGGAGCAGCCGCCGATGTTTAAGGTTTCTGACACACATTATGCCGCCACTTGGCTGCTTCATCCTGATGCACCAAAAGTCGAGCCTCCGGCAGCTGTACAGAAACGCATGAAGAAGTTCCTTACAGAACAGGGGGGAAGATAATCATGGCACAGGAAAAATTATTGGAAATAAAGAATCTAAAACAATATTTCAATGTCGGTAAACCGTCCATGGTCAAAGCTGTGGATGACATCACTTTTGATATATACAAGGGAGAAACCCTGGGTCTGGTTGGTGAGTCAGGCTGCGGTAAGTCAACAACAGGCCGTACCCTCATCCGTCTTTATGATGCGACAGATGGACAAGTTTTGTTCAAGGGGCAAAATGTTCACGGAAAGAAATCCAAGAAGGAATTAAAGGATTTTAATCGGAAAATCCAGATGATTTTTCAGGACCCGTATGCTTCTTTGAATCCACGCCTAAAAGTTTCTGATGTCATAGCAGAGGGCATTGATATTCATGGCCTTGCAAAGACGAAAGAAGAGCGAATGGAAATGGTTTATGATTTGCTTGAAACAGTAGGCTTGAACCGCGAGCATGCAAACCGTTATCCTCATGAATTCTCAGGGGGGCAGCGCCAGCGTATCGGTATTGCACGCGCATTGGCCGTACAGCCTGAATTTATCATTGCAGACGAGCCGATATCCGCCCTTGATGTTTCGATACAGGCACAGGTAGTAAACCTGATGAAAAAGCTTCAAAAGGAAAAAGGCCTGACTTATTTATTCATCGCCCACGATTTATCGATGGTTAAGTATATCAGTGATAGAATTGGTGTTATGTATTTCGGGAAGCTGGTAGAGCTTACAACGAGTGAAGAGCTGTATGCAAACCCAATCCATCCTTATACTCAATCCCTTTTGTCAGCCATTCCGCTTCCGGATCCAGAAAGCGAAAGGACCAGGAAAAGAAAGGTATATAACCCTAATATCCATAATTACGCTGATGGTGAAGAAGTAAAAATGCGCGAAGTAAAGCCAGGACATTTTGTGAATTGTTCAGAAAAAGAATTGGAACAATATCAGAAAATATATGCAAAATAATGGAATGGCCTCTCTATGAGGCCTATTTTTTTTGTATAAGGCAGCGATTATATATAGTTGCAGAGTAACAGCTGATATACTAAATATGCCTTAAATCCAAACCGAAGTATGTTGTATTAGGATTCGAGGTTCGATGTCTTTGGAAAGGTCTTGTTTAGGAGTGGTGCAGTGCATTCTAAATTGCATTCAGTCTTCATTTTAGGGTCTTTATTTAAAGTGTTTGTTCGATGTCCTTTGCCATGCCTTCATGTGTTGTTAACTCTAGATATTATTTACATGTCTTTCGGATAGAGCAAGGTGCTGGCTGCAAATTAGGAGGTTCGCATGAGACCTTTAGTATGGATTTAGTATTTTGCGTTAGGAGTTAGATAGAATATGATATTTTGGCATATACATACATGATTTGTGGTATATCACAATGGATGCATTAGATATTTTACAAACAAGTTTATTCTTCAGGTCTGGTTTTATTATAATAAAGAAAGAATCGAGAAAAGGGGAATTTACATGAATTTTGTAAAAAAGGGGCTTATAACCGGAATGACAGCCATGCTGCTTGTTCCATTTGGCGGCATTGTTCATGCAGAGGAAAGTGTTGCGCCTGCGAACCTAAGCCTTAATCAGGTCACTTTGTCTGCCAAGCAAATCCCTAATGGAATGAAGCGTTTTGTTTTTGATTCAGGGCTGCACTTCGAACGTCCGGAAGCGGTCAGGGGGATTTATGTAACGGGACATTCTGCGGGTGGAAGCAAATTTAATGAGCTTGTAAAAATGATGAATGAGACCGAATTAAATGCCATGGTTATTGATATTAAGGATGATTGGGGCAATGTTACATATAAATCAAGCGTGCCAGGATCTCCCTACGCCGACATCGGGAAAAATTACATAAAAGACCCTAAAAAGGTGCTCAAAATACTTGAGGATAAACAGATCTATCCAATTGCCAGAGTAGTAGTTTTCAAGGATTCCCTCCTTTCAAAGAAAAAGCCTGAATTATCGTATGTGGATGGCAAAGCTGTTTGGAAAAACGGCAGAGGCGAGTCATTTGTCAACCCTTTCTTAAAGGAAGTCTGGGATTATAATGTAGGCATCGCCATTGAAGCGGCAAAGATGGGTTTTCAGGAAATCCAATTTGACTATGTGCGATTTCCGGAAGGTTTTGAAAAAAGAGACAAGACTCTCAAGTATAATATGGGACAATACAAGGATTTAAAAATAGAAAATACCCAGAAACGTGTTAAAGCTGTTACGGACTTTGTGGCTTATGCAAAAGAAAAACTAAAGCCATATGGAGTGAAAGTATCCGTGGATATTTTCGGGTACAGCGCTACATTGCCGGAAGCGCCGGGAATCGGACAAAATTTCTCTAAAATCTCAGAGCATGTCGATGTAATCTCTTCCATGATTTATCCTAGCCACTGGACATCTTATTTCGGAATTGCAAAACCGGATTTGGAGCCATATAAGCTGATAACAGAATATGCAAAGCTGGAAAAGAAGAAGCTCTCTGAATTGAAGACTCCGCCTGTTTCCAGGCCATGGCTGCAGGATTTTACAGCATCATATTTAGGAGCTGGCAATTATAAAAAGTACGGAAAGGCTGAAGTAGAGGCACAAATAAAGGCCTTAAAGGACCAGGGAATTAATGAATACCTTCTCTGGAATGCCGCTAATCGCTATACGGCAGGAGTGGATTATACCCCATGATCAGAGCTGAATAAGAATTTTCAGGAAGTATCCAGAGCTTTGTTATTTATAAAAAAAGATAGTAGGATGACAATTAAAATATGGTGGCATGCATGATTTATGTAGTGTAGCTATTGCCGACAGATGAGGGGCCCTGAAAACCAGAGCCCCCTTTTTTGAAGAATGTTACAGTCGCTGCTGCATGTCATGATGCAATAAGATACAATTAGATTATCTACATTCAGGAAAATGGATAAAATCATGATAGTGATAAATTATGGTTTAATTAGATGGGGGTCTTTTCCGGTGATGTATCCCATGCAGCATCTTGGCACAGCATAAAGTAACTACTGAACACGGGACACTTACGATTTTTTGCCGCCGACTTCATTCCATCCTTCCTGGATACGGCTGGAATGATCAGATATATCGGAATGCTGTTTGCCTCCGAAGAATTTTTCCCCAATCCCATTGGTGATGATGCCATTCAATGCGGTAATACCAATGATTAATCCTGCTGCCACAATCAAATCAAAAATATAACCGGCCATAATATTCCTCCCGTTTTGGATGTGAAGTAAGACGAGTATCAAGTTTATATATATTGTATTTTATGTATAGATCATTTTGAAGAGAATTTTTTTCATATATACATTTAATGCTCTGAAGTCTATCTTACAGTAAAAGTCAAATAATATACCTTTAGACAGGTTTGATTATAATTCGCGAGGGGTATGTATTAATTGTAGTGCCAATTTAATTATCATTTAATCAAAAGATCGAGACTTTAATTGAGAATCTGGGAATTTATTAACAGTTAGATTTGATTTGCCCTGGAATGAAGTTTGAAAGGATTTTGGAGCATTTATATAAGCAAAGTTAAAGAGATGTGCACATTTTTTTTAGAGGGTATTCATTTTTGTGAAATTAGTGTATAATACTTAATAGAAATTACTTATTTAAAGTAATTTCAAACTGGAAAAATAAAAATCATATTTCCCAGCATAGATCGTCGATTCTATTTCGAGGGAGTGAATGTACTTGGTTACATTATATACATCACCTAGCTGTACTTCATGCAGAAAAGCGAAAGCATGGTTAGAAGAGCATGAGATTGCTTATACGGAAAGAAATATTTTCTCTGAACCTTTATCAATCGATGAAATAAAGGAAATTCTAAGAATGACAGAAGACGGCACAGACGAAATTATTTCTACTAGGTCTAAGACTTTCCAAAAACTAAACGTTAATCTAGAGGCGCTGCCTTTGCAGGAGCTCTATAAGATAATTAAAGATAACCCCGGTTTATTAAGAAGACCTATTATAATTGATGAGAAAAGGCTTCAAGTTGGGTACAACGAGGATGAAATCCGGAGATTCTTGCCTCGGAAAGTTCGTACGTTCCAGCTTCGTGAAGCGCAGAAAATGGTTAACTAAATTACTTAATATCCCTGTCAGAGCCCTGACAGGGTTTATTTTGTTGAAATTGGGTGAATTTCTGTTAAACAGTAAAAAATGGTTTTCTAATCAGCCTTGTTTTGAAGGGGCTATTTAAGGAAATACTGTCATTATAGTCTCAATCGAATACTCTAAAAAGAGCACATATCTGCAGATGCTAATAGTTTGCCGGATATTTCAGCTGCGGCCTGCATGGTAAAGCAAGCCCCAGGAACGTTATTTAGGATCTATTACCAATATATGTTGCTCCACCCATTGCAGGAAAATACTGCGCTTGAAGTTATTGTGTTTTTCTTATAAAATGATGAAAATCTTAGGCAAATAACTGTTTTAAACAAGGGCGTGTTTTTTATTTCCCTTATTGAGGGTTTTGTCATAAAATAAAGAAAACAGAATCTTTTTACCTAAGCCAGGTGATTACAAAATTTGCTTCATGGGTAAATATATATTATATAGAGCTATCGCTGCTCGGGGGTTATTATCCCTTCAAAATTGGGAAAGAAGGGAGAGGGACATTTATGGAAATTGAAAGAATCAATGAAGATACCGTTAAGTTTTACATTTCTTATATAGATATCGAGGAACGAGGATTCGATCGCGAAGAAATATGGTACAGCCGTGAAAGAAGCGAAGAGTTATTCTGGGAAATGATGGATGAAGTTCATCAAGAGGAAGAGTTCATGATCGAAGGTCCCCTTTGGATTCAGGTGCAGGCTTTGGAGAAAGGACTTGAGGTTTTAGTTACCAAAGCTCATTTGTCAAAGGACGGACAAAGGCTGGAACTTCCTATTTCCGAAGAAAAATTAAAGGACTTGCCTGTCGATGAAAAGATTGAATCACTTCTCGATCACCATTTTCATGGAAAACAAGAGGAAGCCGGTGTCCTTCAGTTCGAAGACGGCATCCTGGAGTTCGTAACAGAGTTTGCTGATTTTGAAGATTTGATTTCTTTAAGCAATCGCCAAGGCCTGGATAAGATGGCTACGAAGCTATTTGCTTATGAAAACAAATACCTTCTCTATGTAGAATTCTCTGAAGAGGATTTTGATGAAGATGAGATTGACAACGTCTTAAGCATTCTCCTTGAATACAGCAATGAATCACCTGTCACGATCCACATGCTGGAGGAATACGGTAAGCTTGTAATGGAAAGCAACGTATTTGAGACAATCGATCAATACTTTTCATGATTAGAAGCCGATTTCGAACAGGAATCGGCTTTTTTGTCTATGTTCTTCCACTGTAGGTCTGATGTTCAGGAGAAAGTACGGATGGCAGGTAATCAAAAAAGTACATGGTCAATGAAGGGCTGCCGGCTGTGCTGTTTCTATAGTATATGGTCATTTGGCCAGTATGGTTAATGTTCTATAATCGGTAATTTATGACAGAAGGCGACAGATTATGTATTGAAGCATCACTTATGTTGCCATTTATTCGAGAAAACAACTTCTGTGTAATATAATGTAAATGAGACTCTTGGATGGCATTGGTGGTGTTTTGATGAAAAATACGATAAGAATACTTATCTTAGCGGTAATATTAGGCGTGTTAGGGTTTCTATTCAGAGATTACATTCATGGCGGTGTGGTTGGCTATTTCAGTTTACTGCTAACGGTTTCCCTCATCATCATTGGGCTGATTATCTTCCTTGAGAATAGGCATCCCGCCCACACACTGACATGGGTTGTGGTATTTGGAGCGTTTCCGATTGTGGGTTTTATATTTTATTTCCTCTTCGGAAGGAATTATCGAAAAGAGAGAATGTACCGTAAGAAATATTTCTTGGACAAAGAAGCTTTCCTCAGATTAGGTGGTCCGGATGTCAGGGAAGATCGAATCCAGAAAATGGGGGAACATCAGCAAAGATTATTTAAGCTTGCTCAGAGAATAGCAAATAGCCCCATTTCCTTTGGCACAGAAACCCAGGTGCTCACTAATGGCGAGGAGACATTCCAACATATATTGGATGAATTGCAAAAGGCAAAGCATCACATTCATATGGAATATTACATTGTACGGCATGACAAGATTGGCAATGATATTAAATCCATCTTGATCCAGAAAGCACATGAAGGAGTGAAAATCCGCTTCATGTATGATTCTGTAGGATCGTGGAATTTATCGAGGGCCTACATCCATGATTTAAAAAACGCCGGGGTAGAAGTTGTTGCTTTTGGACCCGTCAGGCTACCTTTCTTAAATAATAAGTTTAATTTCCGCAATCATAGAAAAATCATCGTGATAGATGGATCGACAGCGTTTATGGGCGGACTTAATATCGGGGATGAGTATCTTGGGCGTAATCCGCATTTTGGATTTTGGAGAGACACTCACCTCATGCTTAAGGGTGAAGCTGTCAGGTCCCTGCAATTAATCTTCCTTCAGGATTGGTACTATAGTACGGACCACAGTTTCCTAACGGATGAATATTTATCTCCCATGCCAATCGAACATAACCATGGCGGTGTGCAAATGATTGCTGGAGGTCCGGATAATGAATGGGCAGTGATTAAGAGCATCTTTTTCTCCATGATTACTTCAGCAAAGGAATCTGTCTATATAGCTTCACCGTATTTCATTCCGGATGATGACATATTCCAGGCTTTGAAAATCGCAGCATTAAGCGGAGTGGATGTCCGGCTGCTGGTACCTAAAAACCCGGACAAAAGGATTGTTTTTCATGCATCCCGATCCTATTTTCCTGAGCTTTTGGAAGCGGGAGTAAGAATATTTGAATACAAGAATGGTTTCATGCATAGTAAATTTGTCATTGTTGATAATGAACTTGCCTCCATTGGGACTTCGAATATGGATATGAGAAGCTTCCACCTGAACTTTGAGGTAAATGCCTTCCTTTATAAGACAGGAAGTACGCAGAAGCTTGTTAATGATTTTCTGCACGATCTGCTTGTTTCTCGCGAGATTCACATGGAGACCTTCTCTAAAAGGCATATAGGTTTAAAAATCATAGAATCTACATGCAGGCTGCTGTCTCCTCTTCTTTAAGTCCAAAGGATAAAAACGTTGTCGAGAAATCGGCAGCGTTTTTTAAATGATCTGCTACTGTAAGGAATGTAAAAGGAGGAACATTTGCCCTTATTGTCGAAAATTTAGTGTAAAGGGGAGAAAATTCTAGATTTATCTTATACTATAAAGTTTAATAAAGTTAAGATTCTTGGATTTTCAAAATAAGAATGTGTATGGTTGTCGTTTCTTTTTGCAATGTAGATAAAAGGTTTAGGAGGGCTTAAGCCTTTTTAATTTAACCATTTTAGCCAGTATTAAAGAAAAGCATAAGGAACTGGTCTTACTCGGCCGAAAAGGGACAAATATACATAAAATAGTTTCATATCTTCAAATAGAGAAAGGGGATCGCGCATGCAATTTCTTGTAAGTTACCATACGGTAAGCGGTACAGTTTTTCAGCGGATCATAGAAGCAGAAAACGTTAAACAGGCAAGGACTGAATCTTTTCCAAGAGAACCCATCACCTACAGCAATTATGAGAATCATCATATTTTTATTGACCGAAAGTATCTTGTTGCTGTAGAGGTAGAGGAATTGATCGTTGAAGACGAGCCTGAATAAAATCAGGATATTTCGCTGTAAATTGATTCATTTGAAGAACGCCCTGCCCGTGGAGCGCTGGATTGCGGAATTATAACCAATTTTAAGAGTTTGATTGTAGGCAAAAGGACTGGATTTCAATAATAGTTTACCTTATCCCGAGGAGGAGATGTATGTTAAATGCCATTACTAAGGCCGGCTTTTTGATAAGTTTGGCGGGGAATTCTGATAAAGAGGCTTTACGCAAGCTGCGCTCCCAGACTTTATTTTGCCCCTGCTGTAAAACTCCTGTGCTGCTGAAAGCCGGCAGTATAAAAATACCCCATTTTGCCCATCTGAAAAACGCTTCTTGCAGCGCTTCATCGGAACCTGAATCGGAATACCACCTGCTTGGCAAGAAAGAGCTATTTAAGCTTTTGATATCTCATGGATATGATGCCATGCTGGAGGCCTATATACCCGAAATTAGACAGCGTGCCGATATACTGGTCAGAACAGATTCACAAATCTTAGCAATTGAGTTTCAATGCTCGACTGTATCGGAAGCTGTTTTCCAAAAGAGAACCAATGCCTATATACAGCAGGATATTTTGCCTGTTTGGGTCCTGGCAGACAAGAATGTAAAAGCCCTCCAAAAGAATGAATACTCGCTTTCTACCTTTCAATGGCTGTTCCTCTCTGGACCTTCCAATAAAGCAGCCATCCAGACGTTTTGTCCCCATCGAAAACAATTATATGCATTGTCACAATTTATCCCCTATACCAAAAGAAAAACAATAGCGCTAAAAAGCCTTTTGCCACCTGAAGCGCTCATTACACATTCCTTCCGCCAAAACATACGAGGCTTACTTCCGTATCTTCCACAATGGAGAGCATATAGGTCATCGTGGCCGGCAAAGCGTGTTTTTTCCTCTAATGCCAAAGACCCCTTGCTTAACAGTCTATATATAAATCATATTTCTCCCTCTTATCTTCCTGTCGAAGTGGGTGTACCTGTAAAAGAGATGTACTTATTTGAGACACCTTCCGTAGAGTGGCAGACATGGCTGTTTTTAGATGTCTTCTTTGGAAAGCCGCAAGGTGCCTTAATAAGTCTGAAGGAATGTAATCATGCCATTAGCAGCAGAATAAAACAGGGATATATTCAAATGAGAAATCTGCCGCTTATTGAAGCATCCGGGTTTAAAAGTGTGATTGAAAATTATATATTATTTCTGATGAATTCAGGGTATCTACATAGAATAAGGAAAGGGAAATTCAGGCTAGTTGAACCCTTTTGCATCGCACAAACAGCAGAACAATGGCACGAAATGGAGAAAGACTTTTATTTTAAGCATCAAGACCATTTTCAGAAGAAATCCTGAAATGAATTATTTCGCAACTCGAAAAAATAGCAGGGATTTGTTTCCTGTTGTAGAATGTATCTAGAGGGAAATTTCTTAATTGGAGGATGTATAAATGTCACAAGAAACAACGATTAAAACACTGCCTGCAAGAAGTGAAATTGCAGCGGAAGATACATGGAGATTGGAAGATATATTTGCTACCGAAGAAGATTGGGAAGCCGAGTTCAAAGGGATAAAAGAGGATCTTGCGAAATCAGAGACCTTTCAGGGTACACTGGGTGAAAGCGCTGAAAAGTTATTTGCTGCCCTCGAATTTCAATATGAGATTTTCGAAAGATTAGGCAGGGTATATACATACGCTCATATGCGTTATGATCAGGATACTACCAACTCCTTCTACCAGGGAATGGATGATCGTGCACGAAGCTTGTATTCCCAGGCGTCCAGTGCATTTTCCTATATGACTCCTGAAATTTTAAGCATTGACGAGAACACGATACAGCAATTCGTTGAGGAAAAAGAAGAACTGAGCTTGTATAAACAGGTGCTGGAGGAAATTTCAAAGCAGCGGCCGCATGTATTAAGTGCTGAACAGGAGTCCCTGCTGGCCCAGGCTTCAGAAGCGCTCGATGCTTCAAGCAATACGTTCGGCATGCTGAATAATGCGGATCTTCAATTTCCTACGATCAAGGACGAGGAAGGAAACGACGTAGAAATCACACATGGCAGGTACATCCGCTTTTTGGAGAGTGAAGACCGCCGTGTCCGGGAAGACGCATTCAAGGGAGTTTATTCAACATACGGCAAGTTCCGCAACACCTTTTCAAGTACATTATCCGGTGCGGTGAAAAGCCATAACTTTAACGCGACAGTGAGAAAGTATGATTCTGCAAGGCATGCTGCTCTTAGCGCTAATAATATTCCGGAAAGTGTTTACGATAACCTTGTAAACACTGTAAATGAGAACCTTCATCTGCTTCATCGTTATGTAGACCTTCGCAAACGGGTATTAGAATTGGATGAATTGCATATGTACGACCTTTTCACCCCACTGGTAAAAGAAGTTAAAATGCAAATTTCGTACGAGGAAGCGCAGGATCTAATCCTTAAGGGACTTGCACCACTAGGGGATGAGTACCTGAATGTACTTAAGGAAGGCTTTGAAAGCCGCTGGGTAGATGTCCATGAAAACAAAGGAAAAAGAAGCGGAGCTTACTCTTCCGGGGCATATGGGACAAATCCGTATATCCTTATGAATTGGCAGGACAATGTAAACAATCTATTCACACTGGCCCATGAATTCGGCCATTCCGTGCATAGCTATTACACTAGAAAAACCCAGCCTTATCCATATGGCGGATATTCCATTTTTGTTGCCGAGGTTGCATCTACATGCAATGAGAATCTGTTAAACGATTATTTGCTTAACACGATCGAGGACGAGAAGAAGAGGATCTATCTGTTAAATCACTATTTAGAAGGTTTCCGTGGAACAGTATTCCGGCAGACAATGTTCGCCGAGTTTGAGCATACGATTCATAAAAAGGCACAAGAGGGCGAAGCATTGACTTCTGAAATGCTGACAAAAGAGTACTATGAGCTTAATAAGAAGTATTTTGGAGAGAATATTGCCGTAGATGAGGAAATCGGCCTTGAATGGGCTAGAATACCTCATTTCTATTACAACTACTATGTATACCAATATGCTACTGGAATGAGCGCTGCAACGGCACTGAGCAAGCAAATTCTTGAAGAGGGCCAGCCAGCAGTGGAGCGTTATATAGAATTCCTTAAGGCAGGCAGCTCAGATTATCCAATCGAGGTGCTGAAAAAAGCAGGAGTGGATATGACTCAGGCGGAGCCGATAAGAGAAGCCTTGAAAGTGTTCGAGGAAAAGCTATCAGAACTTGAGGCACTACTCGGCTAATTATAAGTCAGTTGTAGAAACAGTCCGATTGCAAAAAATCGGGCTGTTTTCTTTCTTTATTAAATGGCAGTGTGGAATCAATCGTGTGGTATTCCGTATGACCAAAGGGTAGAAAGTGCCTTAAACGATTTCTTTTCGGCAACAGAACAATATACATATAGCTTGCCGATGATTTGTCATCACCTTTAAATTAGTATCCCTTAAATTAGTATCCCTTAAATTTCTTTTTCTGGTTTATGTGAAAGAGCGAAAAGAATAGAGTAAAGAAAAGAACTGGTGCACTAATATACACCGGGATGATATGCATTAAACCGAGGAGATGGAAAAAGAGGGCTGCTATAATAAAAAAGACAGTCAAAGGGAGTTTTGTTTTCATCTGCGATTCCTCCGTCACTTTTTACCATATATGTATGATACAGGACTAACAATATTCATAAGTATGTCATTATAAAAAGTAAATATGACAAATTTGTGAAAGGATGCACAATAACCTTGAAAAAGTAGTTGATTCTTTGTATAGTACAGAGGTGAAGTTGTTCACAAACAAACATTTACCCCTTTGTTTGACCGTGAAAAATTTCTCCCATCCCCTTTGTTCGTATATAGAGAAAGGCCTTGCAGCATTGCTGCAAGGCCTTTCTCATATTTTTATTGATTTATTGCTTCTTTCTGGTCTATATACTTCCAGAAGGTGCCGTATTTAGCGGGGATCTTCTCAGCAGCCTGCTGCAGCACCAATTTCTTCATTTCCCGTTCGACCTCATTTTTACTGATTCCATATACCACTTCGATTTCCTTTGTCGCAACGAGGTTGAATATTTTAAGGAATTCCAAAAGAGTCGGTGGAGTTTTGGGAAGGGGAAGGCCATTCAGCATATCCTCCAAAATATGGACGTATACTTCGTATGGATAAAAGCCAGAAACCTTAATTCCTTCCTCTTCAATATTTTGATTAAAAAATACAAGTGTCGGAATTTCGGTGACATCCATTTCTGTAGTAACCTTCAAATCGCATTGAAATCCCTTCGCAGCACTCGGTGACGTTATATCCTTATTGAATTCCTCTACATCAAGTCCAACCTCTTCTGCGCACCTCTTTAACACATTTATGTTGGAAATATCCTGCTTTTCAAGAAACAGCATCTCCTGCAGCTTCCGAAGGAACCGGATTCCCAATTTCCTGCCTTGAAGTTCAGCAGCCTTCAATGCGATCGATGCGACATAGGGAGAAGAAATTGGATTTTCAAACCAGAGGCTGCCGTCACATGACATGCCGGTGCGGCTGGCTGTCTTTTCCCATACCTGTGCCAGGCTTTCATACGTCCGGGCTCCCTTATTCAGAGAAGCCAATTTTCCGCTGAGAACATGCTTTATGCTGAAAAGCTGGCCATATTCTACTTGCAATTTCCTAACAATGGGCTCCAATGCCCAGCATTCGGGGCATAAAGGATCTATAAAAATATAAATTTCAATAGGTTTTTTCCCTACTCCATAACAATGCTGAGAAGAGATCCAATCCGAAACATTGAAAACCGGTTTTTGAGAGTTCAAATGCTTTCTCCTTTCCCGTCCTCATCTGGAGTATTGATCATATGCTGTGCAGTTAAATGAAGACGATGATAGAAAAATTCTCGGAATTCTCCTTCCAGGCCGACTTCATCCATAGCGTCCCTCATGCAGGAAAGCCATGCTTCCGCCCTTTTAGGAGTGACTTCAAACGGGATATGCCTTGCTCTTAACATTGGATGGCCGTGTTCATTGGTATATAGGGAAGGACCGCCCAAGTATTGGGTCATGAATTGTTTTTGTTTACGGGCAGTTTCTGTTAAATCATCAGGAAATATGGGTATTAAATCAGGGTGTTTGCTCACCTTGGAGTAAAACACATCAATTAAGCGATGTAAAACCCTTTCTCCAATTACTTCATAGGGTGTAGGGTTGCCTTGATTCATTGGTGATACTCCTTTTTAGCTGTTATTGTAAGATTATTTTATCAATGCCCTGGGAATATCTCAAATTTCTAGCCTATTGGACATCTTTCTTGCGTCCCGTTTTTTAAAAATATGCCAAAAAAGGCTGTCCTGGAAAGGTGAAATCCCTGAGATCCCAGTAATAATACTGTTCTCCGGGCCAATGTTTCCAGCCAGCCTTTTTATTATAACCTTATTTACCTTATATACCTTATGTGTATTTAACTGTAAAAGGTATCCATTATTTTTTCTACATAACGCTGTGTCTCTTTGAATGGAGGGATACCGCCGTACTTGTCGACATTGCCAGGGCCGGCGTTATATGCAGCAAGAGCGAGTTTAATATCCCCATTATAACGGTCCATCATTTTTTTTAAATATTTGCTGCCTCCCATGATGCTTTCCATGGGGTCCAATCTGTTGGTGACACCCAATTCACGGGCAGTGCCAGGCATCAGCTGCATCAGCCCGGCAGCACCTGCCTGGCTAGCCGCCTTTGGATTGAAGTTGGATTCATGTTTTATCACTGATTTAATTAATTTTGCAGGAATGTTGAAAACACCGGCCGCTTTGTCGATCATTTCTTCAAAATTCGAAGGTTCTTTATCCTTCGTGCTGTTCAATGATAGTGGAGGAAGCGCAGGCTTTATGCTTAGTGGCAAGGAATTCTGTCCGCTTGGATCGTTGGCTGTATCCGCTTGGATGCCTATCAGGCTTTGAACTGCTCCAAATGTCTGGGAATCCATCAATAAATCCGCAATACCGCCTAGCTTCTGGCTGATAGGGCTGATTGTGTCCTGTTCGAGAACTTCATTCATCAGCGTCTGGAACAGATTCCCTCCTGATGAAGAGGCCGGGTCCTTTTGTCCACCAAGGTTTTGAAGCGACTGGATTTCCATCAACACCTTCAAATCTTGTAATTTCAATGTATTTACACCTCTTAAAGAGTAATTAGGAGTTAAATTTGGCTCTATAAAACCTTCTAACCTTATTTTCGGTTGTCCGATAAGGAATTTTAAGACTTTTTAGCAGTTGGGAAAAAATTACCTGGCCTACCATTTTATCGGACACCTCATATTCTACCTCATAATCCTCCTGGTTTAAATAAAAACTATGGTCCAGTACCAAAAGACCGGATTTATACACACGTTCTGCTCTTTCGGTAGACAGTGTACCGAATAATTGGACGGATTCCGGAAGGATCCCGGTTTCGGCTAATATGTCATAAATCATGCCTTTAGGCATCGGAAGCCCATCGAGCATGTTATGAGCTTCTTCTCTGGTCAGAGGGTGGTTTGTCTCAAGCAAGCCCTCCTGCGCCGGCTGCTTTAGAGTCAGTACATATACCCCATTTTTCTGGCGGATGCGAAGAGCACTATTTTTTTCCTTCAGGTCAAACGAATGCGTGTCAAAGTAGTGGTTTTCCTGCCTGATGTATTCCTCTCCGGAAATCGAAAAAGCATCAGCCAGCCTATCGAATTCTGATTTAAGGAGTAAATTTTTAAATTCAATCTCAATTTCCTGATTCACTTATATCCTTCCTTCCCTGTCACTTTTCTGTTCCCATTATCACTTTTCCTGGATAAATGGGCAAACCTGAAAAATTACGATTTCCTTGAATGATGTGTTAAAATATATTCGGACACTGGAGGTAGATTATGAGACAGAAAATAATCGTAAAAAACGCTTTTATAAAAGAAAATGAATTGATTGCCGAAACTGAAACTAATCTTGAGGGACTCACTCCAAGGAATCAGATGCTTGTTGATTCCGACGGGGCAGCATTCATCTATATCGCGGAGGGTGCGGAAGATTATACATATATAGCTTTCCCGGAAGCAGTATGGGCTGCTTTAAAAGAAGCCAGGGAACATAATAATCCGGTGTTTCTGGTATCCGGGGATAACCGGCTAGAATTAACAGGTATACATGAAGAGCTATCCGATCTGCTGGTGAACATTGAAGGCAACGGTAATTATGGGGACGAATTCGTTTCTAAAGTAGAACAAGTATTTATGTAATATTATTGCTTAGAAATGCGGGTGGTGCTCTTATGGAACATTGGGATGATTTTTTGGCTCCGTATAAACAGGCAGTAGAGGAGTTAAAAGTAAAATTAAAAGGAATGAGAAAGCAGTTCTTACGGGAAGATACCCATTCCCCTATTGAATTTGTTACTGGCAGGGTAAAACCAATTGTCAGCATTCTCGATAAAGCCATTCAGAAAGAAATCCCTCTCGACAAGCTTGAAACTCAAATGCAGGATATTGCAGGCCTCAGAATGATGTGCCAATTCGTGGATGATATCAAAAAAGTGGTGAAGCTGCTCAGACAGCGTAACGATTTTGAGATTGTGGAGGAAAGGGATTATATATCCCATAATAAAGCCAGCGGATACCGGTCATATCATATGGTGATTCGTTATCCCGTCCAAACCATCCATGGCGAGAAAAAAATTCTTGTAGAGATCCAAATCAGAACACTTGCCATGAATTTTTGGGCGACCATTGAGCATTCTCTCAATTATAAATACAAGGGGGACTTTCCTAAGGATATTCAGCACCGATTGAAGCGTGCAGCCGAAGCAGCATTTCTGCTTGATGAGGAAATGTCTAAAATTCGTATTGAAATCCAGGAAGCACAACGCTTGTTTTCTCGGAAAAAGGAAAATCAGGAACAGCCGGATTAGAATTTGTAGTTTGGCAGAGGGAGAAATTCATGCATGGAGATGCAGTCCGATAATCTATGACTCCAACGGACTGTAGCCTTGCTGCTGTACATATTCTGAAAAAATTTATGATCGGGTGAGACTTATGAAATTTGCCATTACCTCAAAAGGGGACGCTAAATCAAATACACTAATGCACAAGATGAGAACGTATCTCCAGGATTTTAACTTGAAATATGATGAGGACCAGCCGGATATCGTCATCTCAGTCGGAGGGGATGGTACACTTCTTTATGCTTTTCACCGATATAAAAATCGTCTGGATAAGACGGCATTTGTAGGGGTGCATACCGGCCACCTCGGTTTTTATGCAGATTGGACTCCTGATGAAATCGAAAAACTGGTCATCGCTCTTGCCAAAACGCCATTCCAGGTAGTTGAGTATCCTCTCCTTGAAGTAATCGTAAGATATCAGCATGGAGGAAGGGAATCCAGGTTCCTGGGATTGAACGAATCCACTGTGAAAAGTGTAGAGGGTACGCTGGTGATGGATGTGGAGATTCGAGGGCAGCATTTTGAAACATTCCGGGGAGACGGGCTTTGTGTATCCACTCCTTCCGGCAGTACGGCCTATAATAAAGCACTGGGCGGAGCCATCATCCATCCATCTATTGATGCTATCCAGCTTGCCGAAATGGCTTCCATTAATAATCGGGTATTCCGGACAGTAGGGTCACCATTACTGCTCCCATCACACCATACATGTATGCTAAGGCCCGTGAACAATGTGGATTTCCAAATTACCATCGATCATTTGTCCTTGGTACATGAGGATGTTAAATCCATTCAATTCCGGGTAGCTGATGAAAAAATCAGATTTGCCCGTTTTAGGCCATTTCCATTTTGGAAAAGGGTACATGATTCTTTTATTGCGAATTAAGGAGATTTTCCAACATGGGGTACCAACCTTTTTATTTAGCGTGGATTGCGGGCCAAGAGGATTCCGGGACGCTGCTAAGGGATTTCCTGGGCAGAGCCGGTATATCACGGCGGGCATTGACTGCCATTAAGTTCAAGGGCGGAAAAGTCGAAGTAAACGGAGCAGAAACAACTGTCCGCTGCATGCTCTCGGAGGGAGATGAAATTAAGGTTACCTTTCCTGAAGAAAAAAGCAGTACCGGCTTGGTACCGGAGGAAATAGACCTCGATATTGTTTATGAGGATCCATATATCATTGTCCTTAATAAACCGCCTTTCATGAGTACAATCCCGTCGAGGGAACATCCATCCGGAAGCATCGCGAATGCTCTTGCCGGGCATTACAAGAAGCAAGGCATTCATTCCACAGTGCATATTGTGACAAGGCTGGATCGCGACACATCAGGGCTCCTGCTCGTTGCGAAGCACAGCCACCTCCACCACCTGCTCAGTGACCAGCAAAAGAGCGGCAGTGTGAAACGAAGCTACCAGGCGGTAGTCGAGGGGCATATCAAGGAAGACAGCGGGAGAGTGGAAGCTCCAATCGGGAGAAGGCCCGAAAGCATCATTGAACGGGAAGTCAGAGAAGACGGACAATATGCCTGTACTTTGTTTACGGTACTCGGCAGAATGGCAGGCCACACCCATGTTCAACTGCAGCTTTTAACGGGGAGGACCCATCAGATTAGGGTTCATATGTCATATCTAGGACATCCGCTGGCAGGCGATACTTTATATGGAGGACATAGGAGCTTTATTGAACGGCAGGCCCTCCATTGCCATCAGCTTGAATTTTATCACCCATTCGAGGGGAGAACAATGATTTTTGACACCGAAGTTCCTGCCGATATTTTGGCGTTATCAGCCAGTAACACGTAAACAGCAAGGCTGCATATGATATGGATAAGGACCGGTCACCAGCTGCGGTACAGCAATCGGCGGCCGGTTTTATTTTTATGCCGGCGGATGAAAGTGCACCCAGACGCTCAATCAAAGGATGTGCGGAATTTATCCGGAACGAAGGGCATGGTTGAAGGCACGTCCACTAGCTCCATTTCGGGATATCTTAGTGCAGTAAGCTTTCCGCCAAATACGCATCCTGTATCAATATTGTAGGTGTGATTCACTTTTCGGGCCTCAGGTACAGGGGTATGTCCATAAATAATCCAGGGCTCTCCCTGGTAATTTTGTGCCCAGTCACGCCTGACAGGCATCCCATTGCTATGTTTGGCGCCAGTTATATCTCCATATAAGACAAATGTCTTAACTTTGTTGTTGTGCTTCCCAATATAATCCTGCCTGATTCCGGCATGCGCAATAATCAGGTTCCCATTATCCGTAATATGATACAAAGGAGCGTTCTCGTAAAGCTCGATAAATTTCTTTTGAATTTTTTTTTGCCCCCTTGTACTTAATGCTTCGTACTCTGCGACAGTGGTTTCTAAACCGTGTGCAATCTGGACGTTGTTACCTTGAAGAAAACGATACAATTTATTACAATGGTTCCCCGGACAATAAAGCGAGGTCTGTCTGACTACGCTAAGCTCATAAACAATTTCGATCACCTCGAGTGAAAGGGGGCCGCGGTCGGTCAGATCCCCAACAAACCCAAGGATCCTGCCCTGCGGATGCACGGGTGCCCCATCATCCCACGAATAACCCAGCTTTAGGGTCAGGGCGCGAAATTCTTCTAGGCAGCCGTGGATATCACCTATAATGTCTATCTCCATCTATATCACTTCCTACCTGTGTTTTTCCGTCATGAGGTAATAGTATATTACCCATAAAGCAAATGGAAACTCATATTTTTTGTGCCGAGTATGTCGGATGTTTTGCATAACCGATAATAGTGGAAATATATGAATGGGCCTCAGGTGAAATCTAGATGGTAAATTGCAGCAAACGTTCTGTACAGACGGATAGGAGAGGACTTGCATGGATGATAATAAAACGAGAGAATACAGGCATGTGCCTATCTGTGAAAACATGCCGTGGATTGACATGCTTTAGCGCGCTATACAGGGTGGTTGCCCCATATGATGTTCAATGCATTAACTGATAGTTGAAGAGAGAACATTTTTTTGAAATTCAATTACCAGCTAAGTAATTTTAAAATAGACCAATATACCAATTGACCTTTATAGCTGATTTGTAGAATGGCACAGATTTGGAAGGAAAGGGGGGAGGCGCAATATGGCAGATCAAGAGAAAGAAAGGCAGCTTCAAATCGAAAATGAAATGCTGCTGGATGCTTTGCAGTCAGAAGATATCGATCGATTCCGGGAAGAGTTCATGAAGCTTCACCCGTATGATAAGGCTCAATTTTATACAAGCATCGACCCTGAAATAAGGATGATGGTCTATCGCTATCTATCGCCTGAAGAAATGGCTGCCCTCTTTGAGAATATCGAGATAGAGGAAGAAGATTATGAACTTCTGCTTGCGGAGATGGACCCTTCTTATGTAGCAGAAATGCTTTCACATATGTATGCTGACGATGCGGTAGACGTTCTGAACGAACTCGATAAGGACCAGGCTGTCAGTTATCTGACCATCATGGATAACGAAGCTGCACAGGAAATTAAAGAGCTCCTCCATTATGCTGAGTATACAGCTGGAAGTATCATGACGACCGAATATATTGCTATTTCGGCTAACCAGACTGTCCGATCAGCCATGTATATCCTGAAAAAAGAAGCACCGCAGGCAGAAACCATATACTACATTTATGTAGTTGATGAGGATAATAAGCTCGTTGGAGTCATGTCATTGCGGGATTTAATTATTGCAGATGATGAAGTGATGATTTCCGAAATCATGCATGACCGTATCGTTTCTGCCTCCGTCAGCGAGGATCAGGAGGAGGTTGCGAGGAAGATGCGCGACTACAATTTGCTCGCCATGCCCGTCGTAGACTTTCAAAATCATTTAATGGGAATCATTACCGTTGATGATATTATGGATGTCATGGAGGAGGAAGCTTCAGATGACTATTCAAAGCTTGCCGGTATTACGGACTTGGACAGAGTCGACAGGAATCCTGTGGGTGCAGCAAAAAAAAGGCTGCCATGGCTTGTTGTACTGCTGTTTTTAGGAATGATGACAGCAAGCCTGATTGGGAAATTTGAAGAGACCCTTAGCCAAAAAGCGATATTAGCGGTTTTTATTCCCTTGATTGCTGGGATGGCAGGCAATACCGGGACCCAGGCACTTGCTGTCGCTGTGCGTGGTATAGCAACCGGTGATTTGGAAGAAGAGAGCAAATGGAAGCTGATTATTCGGGAAGCGGGTACTGGCCTTATTACAGGAGCAACCTGCGGGCTTCTGGTCACTCTGGTGGTATTCTTCTGGAAGCATGATATCGTCCTCGGTGCCTTGGTAGGGGTGTCCATTTTTGCAACTTTGATTGTTGCGACTCTTGCTGGTTCTCTTGTGCCCTTATTTATGCATAAGATGAAAATAGACCCGGCAGTGGCTTCTGGTCCATTCATCACTACTATTAATGACATCATAAGTATCTTAATCTATTTCGGTATGGCTACACTGTTTATGTCATATCTTTCTTAGCACATATTACTTAACATCTGGGGCGGATTCCGAAAATCTGCCTCAGCCTTTTTGCGTAACTAAAATTTGGTTCGGCCACTACAATACAGGTTTGACATCCGGAATTTCCTTGTATATTTGCACATTCTTTCTTTCGGTCTTCTAGAAATTCGATAAAAAAGTTTTTTTCTGAAACATTGTTTGCTATACTGTTATTAGTACCTGATACTAATAACATGTATAAAATAGGAGGCCATCAATATGACTCTATCGTTACAAGGAAAAACATATGTCGTAATGGGTGTTGCCAATAAACGGAGTATAGCATGGGGAATAGCGCGTTCATTGCACGACGCAGGAGCCAAGCTGATTTTTACATATGCAGGAGAACGTCTTGAGAAAAGTGTAAGGGAGCTTGCTGATTCTTTGGGGGCTTCATCACCCGTATTGCCATGTGATATAACAAGCGATGAAGAGATTGATAAATGTTTTGCCGCAATCAGGGCAGAAGCCGGTGTGATTCACGGGATTGCGCATTGTATCGCTTTCGCCAACAAAGAAGAGTTGAGCGGAGATTACATGAATACTACAAGAGACGGTTTCCTCCTTGCGCATAATATTAGCTCATATTCGCTTACTGCAGTCGCAAAGGCTGCCAGGGGCCTTATGACAGAAGGAGGAAGCATTGTTACCCTTACTTATCTTGGCGGTGAGAGAGTTTTGCAAAACTACAATGTAATGGGCGTTGCAAAAGCTTCTCTGGATGCAAGCGTAAGGTACCTGGCATCTGATTTAGGAAAACTCGGGATCAGGGTAAATTCCATTTCAGCAGGACCAATCCGAACATTGTCTGCAAAGGGTATAAGTGATTTCAACACTATATTGAAAAAAATAGAAGAAGAAGCTCCATTGCGCAGGACAACAACACCAGAAGAGGTAGGAGATACAGCAGTGTTCCTGTTCAGTGATATGGCAAGAGGAATAACCGGAGAAAATATCCATGTAGATTCCGGATACCATATAATGGGCTGATTATATAATTTTCTCGCTTGTCCTCCCGGGCAGGCTTTTTTATTGCCTAAAATATGAAGCAGGCAAGCATCTAATCTCCCTCCATTTAATATAGATAAAAAAAGAATCTCTATTAAGGCGACAAGAGCCATAGTAAGTGCAGTCATCTTTTGTATACTATGCGAATATTTTTACAGCACAGGAGGACAGTATGCCAGAGAAAAATGATGTTCAAGTGCCCCAGCCACTTTTATACATTGTTCAGCCTAAAATAGGCAATCAAAAGCAGCCGCTCATGCAGCAGGAGTATAGATCCAATAAACAGCGGAGAACACCCTCTGCCGAATCGCAATCAATTTCAGATCAAGCTGCTTCGGAAGCTGAAGAACGGGAGAGTCAGAAAAAAGCGGCGGAAGAGGCAAAGCTTGAAAGACTAAAACATGAATTTGGCGTGTACGCCGCCATGAAGGAAATAGCGGGGGAGATTGAAGCAGTTAGAAAATTGACCGGAGAGGTATATGATGGAGGAAAAATCACAGAGTCAGCCGCAGCAAGCACGGCGGCCCCTGCCAAAGAGACAGCATTCAATGCAAATACCGTGCCGATAAACACAAATACAGATTTCTCCAAAGCGGCAAGACAAGAGTATATGGTTCCGTTGGAAAAAAACATAAATCCTCAAACGAAAGCCCGTAAAAAAGAACCTACCCAGAAGGATTACATGGTTGAAGAATACGCCGAACCAGGTTCCGCGGAGCAACCATCAAAGGTATACAACGCACAGTCCATATTGAAGAATGCCGTAGAGAGAGAAAGTAAGAAACAAATGGAAAGTTCATTGAATGACAAGCATCAGACAGTACGGCAAGAGCTTGCAACTATGCTTCAGAATGCAGCAAATTTTAGAAAGCCGATCTGTGAGGCTAGGATTAAAGGAGCGCCCATGAGGTTCCAGGTAGTAAGCATGCGAGGGGATACAGTAAAGATTAAAGCCGGGCTTAATAGCTATACGGTAAATTTAAATGATATATCGGATTTAAAATTTGTATAACAAATAATCATAAACCATCAGACTGCTCCTGTGTTATTGTTGTTTTTGGGATTTTCTGATCAGCCAAAGCAAAAATATTGATGTTTAGTACATTTTGCGGTGCAAGGCATGTGACCGCAGAGAAACATTCCAAATCCACGGTCAATGAGCAGCCGTTGCCTGCCAGCTGAGTATGCTGGAGTTTATTTAATAAAGCGGGGATTTTCTCTAGATATTCAAGAGATGGAATACCTTCGTCTTTTGAAAAAAGCGGCTCCAGCAGTGCGCTTGAGTTTTGGGCGTCCACATCAAGCACACGGAAGACAGCAGATGGCAAAAAAGCTGACCCTTGCGAGGAAGGGTCTTTACCGCTCCTGCCAGCGCCAATGGCAGCAAACGGCAGACCGGTAGATCCGTAGGTAAGGATGATAGGGATTGTATTATATGGCGGAGTATAGGAATCTCCAGTGAGTTCCTGAATCGCCTTGCTATGCCCCCGTGTTACAGATCGTTCACTTAAAATTTGCTCCTGGGCTGCAACAATATCAAGCAATACCTGACAAATGCTGTTCTGCAAGACTTTCCCTCCATTCTATCCTGCAATAGATTGACCCAGGTCACAACGTCATTTGATCTGGGCTCATTGTATTTATAGCCTATGCTGCATATTGATTAAATGTGATGTAAAAAGTTCTTTCCCTGGGCGAAAATAACCTTCAGGAGGTACACATGAATCTTGCCACCCTGGATTTGACGGTGATTGTTTTGTTGGGTCTGGCATCCTTTAGGCTGACGAGGCTTATTGTATTCGATAAAATCACTGAATTCATCAGACGCCCTTTTTTTGATGAGATAGAAGAAAGCGACGAAAATGGAAGCACAGAGATTTACTTAATCCCTAAAAAAAATGGAATCAGAAGCTGGATCGGAGAGCTGCTAAGCTGCTACTGGTGCACCGGCATATGGGTTAGCCTTCTGCTTTTAGGGGTGCATCTATTGCATAGCCGCACTGGTGATTTTCTGATAATAGTGCTGGCTATTGCAGCCATGGGTGCCATCATTGAGACAATCATTGGCAAGCTATTGGCGGAATGAAGGAACAACCTGTTCGTCTGATTCATATATTATGGTATATTCCTAAAAAGGAGACGAACATATGAATCAAAACCGGCCATATCCCTATTCCTATCCAAAGCCGATTAAAAGTAAGCCGCCCAAGATAAAAAAGGGCTGTGGATGTAACAAGGGAAGATGAATAAAGTTTGTTTGGAAATAGCTAAATGAGCCTGTCCATCACTGGATAAGGCTCTTTTTTATTGTACCGGGATATTATTACCAACTCCAAGGGTTCATAAAAAACAGGTAAATAAAGAAAATACAACTATAATCCTTCAAGTGGGAAGTGATAAAAATAATGACCAGGTGGACTAAAAGACTGATACTGCCAATAGCGATTATAATGTCTTCCAGTGTGCTGGCTGGCTGCAGCGGCAATAAGGGAAACGACAAGGAGCAGGCAGCACTTCTTGGCCGGGCTAATCAGCAGTCGATGAATGTGAAAGGAATCAAGCATACTAATGACTCCCTTCCGGAACAGGTAAAACGCGAAGTCGCTGACATGAAGGGGATTTATGATGTGGTGGTTGTACAAAACGGCAAAAAATTTCTGGTGGCCTATAAAGTAAATCATCTGAATAGGTTTAGGATGAAACAAATAGAAAAGCAGGTAAATCAGAAACTTACTAACAAATTTAAAGGCAGCCAATTCATTATCTCCAGTGATTATAAGATTTTTTTGGAGGCTGTCAGGTTGAACGAGATGCTAAAAACGCAGGATGTACCGCAGAAGAAGGCAACAAAAAGATTTGAAGAAATTGAAAAGCTGTCTAAGGAAATGACCTAGTAAACGGAAGGGTGATCCAATAATGGCTAATTCAAAAGGGATGTCTGCTACTCAAAAAGATTATCAGCAGCTGCAGAAAAAATATGAAACAAAAAGACCGGTTTTAGCAAACTGCATCAGGGCCTTTTTAGTTGGAGGGATTATTTGTGTAATCGGACAGGCTATTACATATTTCTATATCTATAATTTTAATTTTACAGAGCAGACTGCCGGAAACCCGACTGTTGCCACGATGGTTTTCTTTGCTCTCCTGCTTACGGGTTTTGGAGTTTACGATCGCCTGGCACAGTTTGGAGGGGCCGGAAGTGCAGTACCTGTAACCGGATTTGGAAATGCGGTTATTTCTGCAGCGATTGAACACAAGACGGAAGGGTACGTTCTCGGGGTAGGAGGAAATATATTTAAGCTCGCTGGTTCAGTGATTGTATTTGGGGTGTTTTCTGCTTTTGTAGTTGCGTTAATTAAAACAATTTTTACACAGCTAGGGGGATAAAGATGCTTACAGGAAAGCAATCCTGGACCTTTAATAAAAAACCGGGAATTATTTCAACTGGAGTTACCGGAGGGCCTTTTGAGGCAAAAGGCAACCTAGCTGAGGATTTTGATATTTTACATGAAGACCTGTGGCTCGGAGAAAAATCGTATGAAAAAGCCCATCGCATATTAATCGAAGAAGCTGTGGATAAAGCCCTGGAAAAGGCTGATCTTAAACCTGATGACATTCAGTTTTATTTTGCCGGTGATTTAATAAACCAAATAACGCCGTCCAGTTTCGCTGCCCGTTCTATCGGTGTGCCTTTTTTCGGCTTGTTTGGTGCTTGTTCAACCTCTATGGAAGGATTGGCATTAGCTTCATATGTTGTGAATACACAGGGAGCTAAGCGTGCGATCACGTGTGCTTCCAGCCATAATTCAGCCGTGGAGAAACAATTCAGGTATCCTACTGAATATGGAGGACAGAAGCCCCCAACTGCCCAGTGGACAATCACTGGAGCCGGTGTTGCGATTGTTGGAGATTCCGATGAAATAGACGGCGCCTACGTCGGAGTCACGTCGGCAACGGTTGGCAAGGTCATTGACATGGGCTTGAAGGATCCTTTCAACATGGGGGGTGCTATGGCGCCAGCAGCTGTCGACACGATCATTGCCCATTTTAAAGATCTTGAGACTTCACCAGATGATTACGATTTGATCGTGACGGGCGACCTCGGCAGAATTGGACAAAGTACAGCACTGGATTTACTTTCGAAGAAGGGCTACGAATTAGACGAGGCAAAATTTAAAGACTGCGGTTTGCTGATTTATAAGGATGATCAGCCAATACAAGCCGGCGGCAGTGGAGCAGGCTGTTCGTCGACTGTCTTATATGGACATTTGTTGAACCAAATGAAAAAACGAAAATACAAAAAGATATTAGTTGTAGCTACAGGCGCCTTATTATCACAATTATCGTTCCAGCAAAAAGAGAGTATACCCTGTATTGCCCACGCAGTGTCGCTGGAATATATCGAAAAATAAAATTTTGGAGGGATTTTATGCTGCCAATGTTTTTCTGGGCATTTGTTATTGGAGGACTTTTTTGTGTGGTGGGTCAGATTCTGTTTGATGTACTAAAGCTTACGCCTGGCCACACGCTTAGTCTCATGGTCGTTATCGGTGCTGTACTGGGCGGGCTGGGCCTTTATGAACCGCTTATCGATTTTGCCGGTGCAGGAGCAACCGTCCCGATTACTTCCTTTGGCAATTCCTTAGTTGACGGAGCCATGCAGGAGGCTCAAAAGCACGGGATTATAGGCGTTGTTACGGGTATGTTCGAAGTCACCAGTGCAGGTATTTCCGCAGCCATCATATTCGGTTTTATCGGAGCACTGGTTTTCAAACCTAAAGGATAATGATCCATTTCTGGATTGCCATGCTGACCGACCTCGCAAAATTTCATCGTTTAGCACGTAAAAGTAAGAGATGCTGGGGAGAAGTCTATGCCGCTTTTTTATCAGTACATATGCTATTAGTATGCTAAGCAAAAAGCGAGGTGATTTACATGTATGGGTACGGATATGGATTTGGACATGGATATGGATATGGCTACGGTTTTAGAACCTTTGCCTTGATTGTTGTTTTATTCATTCTCTTAATTATTATCGGCTGCTCTTACGCGTAATTCCCAGCATAAAACGGGCTGATCCAGCCCGTTTAATTTTTTGTATCAAATTTTTTCAGCAGTCGTAGACGCCGATTTTCATGTAACCAAAATCTCTGTCACTCATAGTATAAAAACAGAGAGGGAGGCTTAGAGATGGATAATAACTTTTTTAAAAACGTGGAAAGCAAAACCGGCGTCAATATGAAGGATATTTTTGAGCTGGCAAATTCTCTCCAGGGGGCCAATTTTAAGGATGAACATACAGTGCGAAATGTAATAAAGCGGGTATCCAGAATCGCCAATAAGCCTGTAAGCAAGGAAATGGAGGATAAGCTGGTCAAATCTATCACACAGGATGGGAAAAACCTGGATTTTGGCACGATTGCGGGAATGTTGAATAATAAAAAAAAATAGGCAGGAAAAAGCGAGGATGTGCATCCCCGCTTTTTTGTTTTCTATGGAAAATGTTCATTTGACAACTGTTTGATTTAAAACTTGAGGAATCGGGATGGATGGGCTGTCTTGCCTCTTCTGGTTTGCGGTACAGATATATATAAATGTTCCTTTGCTCTTGTAGCCGCAACATACATCAATCTGCGTTCCTCCTCCAAGGCATCACTTTCTCCCTTGCGATGAGCATCCAGGGCAAAATCATGAGGAAGGCTGCCATCAACGGCGGATAAGACATACACTGTTTTATATTCCAAGCCTTTGGCTCTGTGAATCGTCGTCAGTTGTACTGCATCGTTTTCCTTGAAGGCCATTTGTTTCAGAGCTTTGTTTTGGGCGGTTACATGGTCTACATGCTCTAAGAATTCAGCCGCAGTATCGAAACGTTTAGCTGCAACCTTTAAATCCCTTATATCATCAGAGCCTTTTTCAATGCTGCCTTCATTCCCCCTCTTTTTTACATAATCCTGGAAACCCATATCTTTTTGAATGATCTCGAGCGCAACCGATGGACGCAAGTTCTTAAGTGAACGAAGCTGTTTCGGCATCATTCTCAGCCTCTTTTCCTGGAAAGCATGGCCTGTCCGGATATGGGAAAATGATTCGATGTAATCACAGTCCTGCAATATTGACTGAGCTTTCATATCCTGCAGTACACTCTGTTTTAGGAATAGTGATGACAAAATGTCTGATACAGCCTTTTGATTATGTGGGTCTATGCTCAATCTTAGAAAAGCGAGCATCGCACGCACAATCTTTCTGTCGTAAAAGGATTCCGCATCGCGATCGATTTTAAACGGGAGATTGGAGGATACCAGCCGTTCAAATATGGCACGGGACATCGAGTGAGTACGATAAAGAATAGCAAAATCTCCCGGATTGGCTCCGTCCGCCATTTTGTCCTGAATGTCGGTCAAGATCATGGTTGCCTCAATTTCTTCGTCATATGGGAAAAACATCACAGGAGGCATGGCAAAATTGTGCTGGGCCTTCATCGTTTTTTTCATTCGATTTTTATTGCGTTTGATGATTTCATTGGCTGCAGAAACAATTTCATGTGACGAGCGATAATTCTCCGTCAGTTTAACAATTTTAGCCTCTGGAAAATCATGCGGGAAATTAAGAATGAAGGAAGGGTCGCTGCCCCGGAACGAGTAGATCGCCTGGTCATCATCTCCCACTGCACAAATATTCCCTGATTTTGCAGATAGCATTTTTATTAATTCATACTGTACTTTGTTTATATCCTGGAACTCATCGACCAGGAAATAGTTGAATCTCTGCTGGTACAGCTCAAGTAAGTCTGGATTCTCCAGTAAAAGCAAGTAACAGCCAGTCAGCATATCATCAAAGTCATATTTGCCAGTCTTCTTTTTATATTCCTCGTATTTGGCATATAAGAAAGCACAGGACTTTTCCCAGTCATCCGCTGCTTTAATGGATTCAGGGAATACCAGTGAGTTTTTCCAAAAACCAATTTGCTGGAGGGCCTGGTCGAATGCAAACTCCTTTTCATCAAGAGAAATTTGACGGCCTGCTTCCTTAATGATCTTTTCCTTTTCCCAATCCCATTTGATCAACAGGTCCCGCTGCCATTTGCCGGGCTGGTGGAACATTAGCAGTTTGAAAAAAATGCTATGGAAGGTCCCGCAAACTAATTGATTCACTTTCGCACTGCCTAGGCCTGGATAGGCTAATAGCCTTTCTTTCATCTCCGACGCAGCTTTGGCTGTGAACGTAACAAGCATTATGCTTCTGGGGTCGATATTACGTTCCACTATCATATAAGCAGTTCGGACGGTAAGCACCCTAGTTTTGCCGCTGCCTGCTCCAGACAGGACGAGGAGAGGTCCATCTATTGATACTGCAGCTGTGTGCTGTTGTTTATCCAGCTCCACTCCCTGTTCTGCGAGGAGACTTATATATGTATCACGCATTTTGGCTGGGGAGGGAGCTTGATTGTTAAATGCTGATTTGCTTTTTATTGTTTGGTGAGCTTTATAACTTGTTGCAGAATCCGTTGTTCCATTTATGTTTCTAGCAAGAGGGATCCGGAACCCATTGTGCTCTTTATAATCAAAAGTTTCCTGTTTACTGGCTTCCAAAATGCGGGTATTGCCAGGGCATGTACTATTTTTTGTATGGTGTAGGTAGGAAGGAGCTTCATGGATTCCAATCTTGACGCGGACCAGTTCACCGCAGATCGGACATGGAAGCTCTCCACGACGTCCCTTTTCATATAGGGCTTGAAGTTGTTCGCTGGATAATAGCTCAAGAGGCAGAGCATTCTGGCCTGTTGGTGCATTCATAGCATTACCTCGTTCTCTAGTAGATAGTTCAAGTTAGTATGGACTTCAATTGGGTATCGAGATACTCATAATAACAGAAGAGAATCCAAACAAAAAGACTTGATATATGTTTAACGCAATTTAATTTTGGGTAAACCCCCATATAGATACAAATGGAAACGTAAACTTTAGCAGAGGTGATTCAAATGGGATACATAATGCCGGTTACAACATATCAATATATGCAATATGCAAATCGAACTGCAGAGGCGGAGAAAGCGCCATTAATAAATATACAAGGTATAAAACCGATCGCGCCGGTTCTCACATTTGAAGAACATCTGGAAGCTCAGTATAAAAAACATGAACAATCTGATCAGGCAATTAGAAATGTCCCGATTTTGACAATGCCTGTTGAAAAGCCGTTATCAAACTTCAAACGGCATATTCCGGCGAAACTTATAGAACAGACTTCTGCTGAGCTGACCGGCAAGGGCAGAGTGTTTAATCATATGATTTAGAAAGAAAAAAGAAAAGGACACCCGAGTGTCCTTTTCTTTTTATAGGATTTCCAGTTCGACAACCAGCGCCAACAGCAATTGCAGCAGTAGTTGGATATTTACGGCTACCTGTGCGTCGGTTGTAGTAACGTCGATATCCCTGGAATTTTCTACAATCGTTTTCTGGCGTGTAATCTGGCGGATTCTGGAAGATTGCAGCAATTCCTGAGTAATTCTTTCTGCTCTTTCTCCATCAGCAATCGAAATGCTGATTACCACTACGATGGCGGCCTGAAGAGCGGCTTGCAGGGAAAGTGCTGCTTTTACATCCGTGGAAGTTACACGAACATCACAGGAATCTTTAATAAAAACTAATTCTTCAGAAAGCTGGAGATCAGAGCTTACTTGTTCCGCTTCTTGTTCGACCAGCTCCCGGCCGCAGAACTCATCCATTGGATGGCGGGACTGTGGATCCAGCGCAGACCATCTGTTTTCTCCACTGTATGAATTGCTTTTATATACATCTTGATTCATAAAGTTATCCTCCTTTTATAGTATTCCCTATAAAATATGCTGTTTGGGAATCATTGTTTGGACGAATGCACTACTAATTTAAATGTTTATTTTTTTCGTCTTCTTCTGGCCAAGTTCAGTTTGTTAGGACGGCTGGTTTTTGTGGTGCTGCTCTCCGTTTGAAGAATGTTGTCCTCCGTTCTTTCCGCAATGACCGCTTCGGGTTCATGAATATCCGCTTGTGTGTTCGCAATTGATGCAGCATTCCCCGCTGGGTTTAATAATTTTTGGGACTGCATTTGCAAGTATTGTATGGTGTTCTTTAGTTTATCTTTTTCATCATTGCTAAGTGTGGCTTTTCCTTTTTTGATACCGTGCTTCCGCAGTGTGCGGGAAACAAGGAGTTCCATAAGTTTTTGATGTGATTGGTCCACGTCGAATTTGTTCTCAGTCATAGATATCCCTCCTTCACATTCCTATATTAGACTATGAACACAGAGGCGAATTGCCATAGGGCACCAGTGGAATTTGAATAGTGAGCAGAAATACTGATGGGGGATAAGGTGATGGGTATAGCAACAGCATATTATAACGAATATAAAAAACCCCCTGGATCATGTAATCCAGGGGAATTTATACAGTCATTTCAGCTCTTTTATCATTGTTTTATGCGGAATGCCTGCGTCAAGAAATTCTTCAGAGGCAACCCGGTAATGAAGTTTTTCATAAAATGGAATCGCATGTGTCTGACCATTCAGCTTAAGTTTTTCAATGCCTTTGTCGGCAGCATAGCTTTCAATGGCTTTCATGATTAAGGCACCTGCACCTTTATTTCGTCCTTCTGAAAGCACACAAATCCTTTCCACCTTGCCAATGCCGTCCAATATCCTGAATCTGCCGGCGCCAATCGGCGATCGTTCATCATTATATAACACGAAATGGGTGGCATCCTTTTCGAATTCATCGATCTCTTCTTCGGCGGGAACGTTCTGTTCTTCGATAAAGACTTTTTTTCGGACAAAATAGGCGTCTTCCAGTTCTTCTTTAGTTTGCACGATTTTTATATTCACTCTGGTTATTCCTCTCCTAGATGAAAAGTTTCATACACAGTCCACGATCCATTTTCAAGCTGATACATGAGATGAAACCGATCTACTTCCTCTTCATGTGTCATATTTAACATCCGCAATTGTCCGAACACATCGGAGTGCTCATCATCAGACAACTTCTGGCCGATTGTGATATGGGGTACAAAAGAATAATCTGATTTATCATTAAAATATTCTCCATTGTGCAGATCCTTATGAAGAGACTCCAGCTCAGGAGTAGATTCAACCTTCAAATAAATCGTATTGTTTACAGGCTGGAAAGAGCTTGCCTTTAGTACTTTTAATTGAAAGGGTTGAGCACCGGAAGCGATTTTTTTTAATTTATTCGAAATGCTTTTCATTTCGGTCTCAGTTGCTTCAAATGGGCCTTTCAATGTAAGATGCGGAGGGATAAGCGAGTAATGCGGATCATACCGTTTACGATAAGAGTTAGCAACATCTTGAAGTTTTTTCGATGGGAAAATTGCGACACCATATTTCATCTTTGAACCTCCTGAAAAAAGTATGTACTTTCATAATTATAACAAAATCTTCCGATAAACCGGTAACGAATTAGGTTGATGGCTAACTAATGTCAAAACATTTCCTTTAAAGCACGCTTTAAATCCGGCTGCCAATATTTCCACGTATGATTGCCCATAAATTCCTCATAAAAATAAGAAAAGCCCTTTTGGTTAATGAGTTGATTCAGCCGGCGATTGGGCTCGATAAAATTCTGGATTTCTCCATTCGTTGTCGGGACTTCCGTCTCCTGTGTCCCTATGACATGATACAGTTCGATTAACTGTGGAAACTCAAAATCCTCAACTGCCTTTAAGACTGCCTCGTCCACATAAGGGGACTGAAGGAGAACCTTACCAAATGTATTCGGGTATTTTAGCGCTGTTAGAAGGGAAACAGTCGCTGCAAGGGAATCTCCAATCAGTGCCCTTCCTTGGCCTATATGATATGTGGGGAATTCATTGTCCAGGAAGGGGACAAGTTCATGGCTGAGAAATCTTATATATTGTGCATGCTGCTCCCCTTCAGGATGGTATTTGCGCCTGCGATCCTGTACATCTTTATATGGGACACCTACCACAATGATATTCTCGATCTCCTGCTCTAGTACAAGCTCATCCAATATCCTTCCGATGCGGCCGAGCTGAAAATAATCTCTTCCATCCTGAGCGATTAAAAGGGAGTATTTATACAGACTGGAAAAATTGGGCGGAAGATAGACAAGTAAATCAACTTCCTCCGCCAGTTCTTTACTTTGAAAAGTATATTCCTTTATAGTACCTGATGGTTTAGACATCTCCACACCCCATAACGATAGTAGTAAGTAAGGGATTACATGAATATTTTAGCATAAGAAATGCGTGAATGGCCTTTCAGAAAGTGCAAAATACAAGATGGAGTACTTATATTTTGGAAATAAGCAGCATAATGGTCTATATTGTGATTATTTTTAGATTATTCAATTTAATATAGTCGTATTCTGTCTTCAGGTAAAAACTCCATGATATAATATGGCATATAAAGGAGAAAGGGTGAAGCAGATTATGACCGTCAACCGTGTCCATAGCAGGGACGTTACGCTCGCAGCAAAGAAAGCGTTACAGGAAAGGGGAGTCAGCATAGAGGCTATTGCAGAAATTGTATATGAAATGCAGTTTCCTTATCATGACCATCTAACTTTGAATGATTGTATTGTAAGTGTCGACAGGGTGCTCGTGAAAAGGGAGATACAGCATGCGATCCTGGTCGGGGTGGAACTGGACAGGCTGGCGGAGCAAAAAAAGTTATCTGAGCCGCTGCAAAGCATAGTCGAGTCGGATGAAGGGTTATTTGGGGTAGATGAAACAATTGCCTTCGGTGCTGTCTTAGGCTACGGAAGCATTGCCGTTACCACCTTCGGCCATCTGGATAAAAATAAGATAGGGATCATCCGGGATTTAGATACGAAAAAAGCGGACAGGGTACATACCTTTCTGGATGATATGGTTGCCAGTATTGCTGCTTCAGCCGCTTCCAGGCTCGCGCACAGACTGCGGGATGAAGAGGAAGCACTGACTGATAATGAAATGGATGAAAGACAGCAGGAAGAAATAATCGGTTAAAAGCTTCCGGTCCATATCCATGAACTGTCGGTGATCATGATGTGTTTGAAATTGTGTACGTTTAACCAGGCTGCTTGTAGCGGGGGCGGATTAATCTGGCTGACAGGATGTTTTCGGCTTTAAATGTCCGTTTAGTTTTTCTCAAATAACAATATGCACGTATAAGATTTCCCTTTATTTCCAATATCTGAATTCTTCTTTGAGAGATTGCTCCCTTATCAGTAAGGTAGATAATTTCTAAAGGGACACCTTCCTCTAAATTTCGCAGAAAGATTGTCTGCACATAAATCCCTCCTTGTTACTTTATAACTATATTATATACGAACGAATGTTCTTTATGCAAATGAAAAACACGAACAAACGTTTCGTTTCTGTTTTGATAATCATGAAAAAGGAACGGCCTACATGGCCGCTCCTGATTATACCGAGCCCTTAGTTAGTGCTGGTTTCCATCTATTTCTTCTGCAATGATTCTTTCAAGTGCTTCGCGGGTGTGCAATCCCTGTACACGCCGTGTACCTATGAAGAAGGTAGGGACCGCGGTGATTTTCGCGTCATAATAAGCATGCCTTAACGCCTGTTTGTGATGCTGTTCATATTTTCGTTCCGTAAGGGCTGCCTCGAATTCCTGTCTATCGAGTCCTGCCGTTTCAGCAATGTCCGCTAAAACAGATACCTGTCCGATATTTGCACTGGACTCCCAGAATTGTTTCAAGACTGCTTCCACATATTCATTGCCTTTGCCATGTTCCTTTGCAAATCGAAAGCCTTCATGCGCCAGATGTGTATGGGGAACAGGATCTAGCTGTGGCATATTCATCTTGACACCGAATCTCTCGGCCATAGGCTTGATCGATTGATGCCAGCCCTGCTGAAACCTTTCATTCTTGGTAGAAAGGGTTTCAGTCGGATAAGGGCGCAATTCAAATGGCATCCATTCGATTTCAATATCTTTTCCTTGTATAGCTTCTTTAAGCGGAGCCTCCGCTATGTAACAAAACGGTCAAACAAAATCGGAATAAATTCGAATCTTCAATGACATGTATAACTCCTCCTTTTACGGTGTAGTGTATCAATAATCCTGCACGGAATACGAAGGATATGCCTGGAAAAACGGCATAGATAACATCACTTTTATAATGACGAACTATTTTAAAATAGCTATTGACTTTTACACAGAAATACATATAATTAAATATGTACCTAAGTTGCTCCATACGATCTGTTAGCTCAGCTGGGAGAGCACAACCTTGACAGGGTTGGGGTCGGGGGTTCGAGCCCCTCACAGGTCATCAAAACGGTAGGGACGTTGATATTACAGCGGTTCTACCGTTTTTTATTGCATAGGTTTAAATTCGGTTGAGAAAGTGGACGCAGTTAGACCCCTTTCTCACATTTAAGACCACTAACCTTCTGAAAAATTTGAGAGGGAAGTGGTCTTTTTATGTTATTGAAATTTGCTATACAAGATTTCAAAGATGATAGGCAGTTCAAAAATCTTTCTGAACAAACAATCAAAACGTACATGATTCAATTAAATGAGTTTCAAGGATTCTGCGTTAAAAAGGAAATTCTTAATGTGGAAGATGTTACTGCTAATACAATGAAATCGTATTTCATTTACTGTATGAAATTGAAAAACAATAATCCTGTGACGGTCAATACGAAGATTAAGAATCTAAAAGCATTTTTTAATTACATGGTTGAAAGTGGAATAATAAATGAGAATGCCAACCCAATGTCTAAAATTGAGAAAGCTAAGACGGATGTTAAAATTGACGTTTTTAGCGACAATCACATTAAGCAGATGTTGAATTATTACAGAAGATTAAAGGGCAGGGAACACGCCCTTTATGCCTATAGAGATTACACTCTAATCCTTACCTTGCTTGGAAGTGGAATGCGTTTAGGTGAGTTATGTAATCTCAAATGGAAAGAGGTTGACTTGGTTACCGGCACTATAATAGTTTTCGGTAAAAATCGAACACAGGCAAGTATTCCAATTACTGATAAGTTGGTGAAGGAATTAGCGGAATACAAGGTGTTTTGTCAGCAATATTTTCAAGAACAATCTGAACATGTATTTGTAAATAGGGAAAATAAACCTATGACAACTGATGCAGTAAAGAATGTCTTTAAACGGTTGAAAGCTATCATGAACTTCAAAGATGTTAGGTTATCAGCACATACTTTTAGACACACATTCGCCCACAGATTTTTAATGAATGGTGGGGATGTATTTACCCTTCAGAAAATGTTACGACACAGCAACCTAAAGATGACGGAAAAGTATCTTGCTATTTGGGGCACAGCATTAAGAGAGCAAAACGAAAAATTTAATCCGCTTAGCAATTTAAATTTGTAAATATGAATGAAAATGAAGAGGATTAAAAACCTTTGCTCCTCTTTGTTCTGTATTTTTTGCAAAATCAAGTACGAAATGTCAGCCATACTTGAACGGGGGGATGGTTGACAGGAAAAAACACCACTACCATTACTGAGGGCAAGTGAATACTTCAATACGGACACCCAGATGTATTATATTACGATATACGAGTGTTATTTTTTACATAGAATTCGTACATACCAAATTTGAAAATTATATATCTTTCACTTATATATCCAGTAAAATATAATAGAGATATTGGGTTCAAATCAGAGTGGAGTGACAAACTTGGTCTTTCAACCGAACATTAAAATTGGACAAATCTTAAACAATAACCAGATAGCAGAAGTATTTAAATGCTCGACGCAAGGTGGTATGAGGCGTTCTCATGCAACTAATACACTTGTAATCATCTCAGACCACACAAAACTATACGAAGATAAATGGATAGGAAAACTATTTCATTATACTGGTATGGGTAAAAAGGGTGACCAAAGTCTTTCATTTGCTCAAAATAAAACATTAGCTGAATCAAATAATAATGATGTAGCAGTACATCTATTTGAAGTATTGCGACCTACAGAGTATGTATACATGGGACAGGTGGAGTTAGTTGGAGAACCCTACCAAGATGAACAATTTGACGAAGATAAAATATTAAGAAATGTTTGGATTTTCCCCTTAGAGTTAGTAAGTGGTAAAAAGCCTCTTAGACTCCCTAAGAGATTAATAGATTCAAAGGAAGAAGCAAGAGAAAAACTAGCACAAAAGTTATCTGACGAAGAGCTAGCCCTAAGAGCAAAGCATGCAAGCAAAAAAGCCACCTCTAGGACTGTTACTACAAATAATTTTGAGAGAAATCCTTTCGTTACGGAATATGCAAAACGCTGGTCGAAAGGGATATGCCAACTTTGTGAGAGACCAGCTCCTTTTATGAACAAGAAGGGAGAGCCACATTTGCATTGCCATCATATAATATGGCTATCTAAAGGTGGAGAGGATAGTATTTATAATGCAATAGCTGTCTGTAGCAATTGCCATGATAAACTTCATATACTAGATTTAGAATCTGATGTATTAAAATTAAGGCAGAAAGTGGAACAGCATCACCTATTGAAAATATAAAAGGAGAGCGAAATTCTCGCTCTCCTAATTAATCCTCCCAAACATCATTCATTAACTCTTCTATCTCTTTTCTTAATTTTTCTGTCTCCTCTTTTGAAACAGTTATTTTATCACCATCGAACAACAATACATCGCCGACTTCTGCATTTTTTGGTATCTTACTTCTCGGAAAATCCTGCGTCTCTCCATCAATCTCAATAACAGTAATATCGCCTTCGAAACGGTCTATAATTCCTTTTTTCATTGTTACTTCACCGTCTTTATAGTTATTGTTTTGCCATTCGAAGTGAAGATGATATTTCCACTCTTATCAGTTCTATAGATTTTTGATTTGGCATTAATTAAACGCTTAACAACTTCAGAGGTTGGGTGACCGTATGCATTCTTTCCTACACTAATAGCAGAATATGTGGGTTTTGCGATATTAACAAGACCTGCACTAGTTCCCGTCTTTGCTCCGTGGTGGCTTACTTTCAATACATCTACCTTAGAAATAAGTATCTTAGCAAGCATGTCATTCTCTGATTTTAGTTCTGCATCACCACTAAGCAAGAACTTCTTGTTACCATGTTTAACCATTAATACTCCGCTCCAGTTATTCAAATCCGAGTTTGGATATGCTTTTACAGGTGCAATGAACTTAATAGAAATATTTTTGTCTTTACTTGGTATTATTAAACCATTTTGTGCGGTTTTGATTTTATGACTTCTCCTTTAACTACTAATAAAAAATCTTTATAAGCTTGAGTAGTATGTGACACACGGAAGCTACATCGGATATAAGTTTAAATTAGGCTACCAAAGGCTATCTAATGATAAGCAGGAGGAGCTAAAGTCATGGCCTTACCCAATGCTGTACAAACTCTATGAGAATGAGTGTAAGTACACTGAGTACTTATATGATGAAATAGGGTGGACAGAGGACGTAAAGGTATTCCTTCGTTACAATGCAAACAAGGCATTGATGAATCTAGGACTGCCACCTTTATTCCCGGATACTGCAGACGATGTAAACCCAATCGTATTGAACGGCCTATCGACTGCAACCAATAACCATGACTTCTTCAGCCTGGTGGGAACGGATACCGTCTATCCATTGTTGAGGAGATGCAAGAGTCGGATTACGACTACTAGGGGGATCGGAATATGTCTGATAAATTACTGCTACCAATGGTGTATTTATTCTGTTATGATGTTCAATGTGTACACAGGTATCTTATGGTACCTGCAGGGATATGAGGGAGTAGCTATATTTGATGGCATTATCGCCCTGGTATTGCTTGTACTATTGATAAAATATGTAAAAAAATCAATAAACAAGGTGTAAACTAGAAAAAAGCCTAACCCTTCGATAGGTTAAACTTTAAAAAAGCGAAAGTTGCCCGTATAAGCGTTGAGACATTCTTTCTCTTTTATATATAACAAAGGCACCTGGTTCTACATCTTCATAAATAATCTCTGCAAGGCGTGCCACTTCATGTTTACCACTCACCCAAATGCGGTAGATTGGGTTACCCTTTGGAGTACTTTGAGTTCTTATCTCTGAACGCAAACCCCATGATTGAAAAACACTGAGTAGTCCTTCAGCAAATAATAAACTCCCTGACGTAACGTTTAATACATAACCTAAAGGGTGTACCCAACCATCCCCGTCTATAACCCCGCGAACTAAGGAAGGGCGAAACATCTTAGGTGCTTTAGGAAATTCCACAGTTAAAGATTTCCTGGCATAAACTCCTAAGTTATTTAGGTCTTGTACCACCTTAGCTGAATTAATTATTAAAACAGGGGTTTTCCTTGTTTTACTAATCGTTCCCAAGCGATAATCGGCACCCATGTATTCTGCTACTTTCCTTAAAATATTCTCATCCTTTTGAGTCAGACCTAATTGATGGTGTTTGGGGTTAATGTGACCGTCAGTGATAATCAAACCTAGTACCCATGCCATTCGATTAGTCCACTCGGAAAAGAACTTCTCATTAACTTTGTACCTTCTAGGCTGTCCTGAATGTGGCTCCCTATTCATTTCTATTCCGTGTTTGTACATAATGTTTCGGATAGCCCTGGCACCGATCCCGGCCAATGGTTCTAGTTGCTTAAAAGGCATTCCACTTTTATATAACTTAATAATTTCCTCATCCGATAATAGTCTATTTCCTCTTGGCATATTATCCCTCCTATATACCTATCATAATACGATTAAAGTATTATAGGAAGTTAAAGCTAAGTTAGAAAGGAAATGAAAACATGCACCCTATAGAACAAAGAGGAATATAAAATAGCTGAATATTGTAAGAAGATACTGTAACTTGAAACAGCAAAGCTTCCTGAAGAGTATTATTATACCAGTGTACCGCTTTGCGTTATAGATTCCGTTTTTTCTATTGGTGTAAGGTATGAAGGTCTGAATAATACAGTAGCTAGGTATTGTGACTATTCAATTTGAATAAGTAGAGAAAAGGAACAGAGCATCCAACCTTAAGTGAGCAACAGTCAGTTGAACTCCTTTAATGAGTTAGGTTTGGATACATATGTACAAAAGGTATTCCAAAATATACAGAGAACTTCAACAAGAAATGGAATTTTAAAAGCTGAAGCAGTATATAACTTTTGTAACATACTACAAAAATATGATGTGAATTACATACAGGATGTAAACAAACTCTATGATAAAAAGAATATGAAACAGATATAAATGCTATACAGGGTCAGAAGAGTGGTATTTCACTCGTTTATTTTTACATTGTAGGTGAAGACAATTGGGTTAAACCAGACAGAATGATTATTCTTTTTCTTAAGAACGTGCTAGAAAGAAAAGTAAAGATTAATGAGGCACAAAGCCTGTTGCAACTATATCTGAACTACTTATCAACGAACTCTCTCACATTACATCACGTTATTAGACTACCAAATATGGAATTATGTTCGAAGGAATGCTTATTGAGTTAGGAAATTTTTTCGCAAATGATATTAAAAAAGATTGGATACCAATGGAGTTATTGAATTTTTTTCTCTCCAACTCTTAAGTTTATGAAGTAATAATTTCGACATAACACAGGCGATACGTTTCTGTGATATAAATAACCAATTGTGGAGGAATTACGTATGAAACAGCTTACAATCACAATGGTACTTACTTTGCTAATAAGTATCTTACCGCTTTCATTTAGAACGGAAGCATCAGAAGTTAGTTATCTAAGAGATACGACGAAAAACTACACTTATCGCTACTATGGTGATAACAATGAATGGGAGACATTAACATACAATGGTATTTATAAAGGGAAAGATAATGTTAAAAAAGGGTATGAAGTATGGAATTTAAATAATAGTAGTGGGTATAAGGGGCAGGTTTTGGAAAAAGAAACAAAAGAAGGGTTATATAGTTCGGATGTTTATAATACTGGTGATTTACTAGTTTCTTATCCCCTGAAAGTAGGCACAAGCTGGACAATGAAAGGTGGCAAGTGGACTGTCAAATCATTAAGTAGAACGGTTAAAACTCCTGCTGGAACTTTTAAAAATGTTATTGAAGTAGAGGGAGTTTATGAAGAAGTTATTTTTAATAACTTTTATGCAAATGGTGTGGGTCTAATTCGTCAAGATTCTGATGGAAATGTAATGATGGAATTAAAAGAACTAAGGAAAAAAAATTCAGCAGAAGTTAAAACTGCATTTGTAGATGTTTCTAGTGGAAGGCTAAGTGTTCGCAGTGGAGCAGGTAACAAATATAAAATAGTAGGCTCATTAAAAAACAATGCAAAAGTGACTGTTTATTCTCAAACCAAAAATGGTTGGTCTGAGATAATTTATAATAACAAGAAAGCATATATATCCAACCAGTATTTAAGGTTTTATACTAAAATGTCTGCTATCAATGCAAAGAAAATAGTCGATAGAATAAATAAAATTGAGCAAGAAGCTGTAAAAGGAGAGTTTACCAAAAATCAACTTTATGCTCGCATGTCTCAAGGTTACACAACTTCGTTTATTGATGGTTATTTTAAAACCGATGTCATGGAATACAGAAAAGACAAATATGGAAATAAAACGTATGAATATAGAGCTTCTGATTTCAATTACTACACCATGCACTACATATGGACAAAGAGTAGTTACACTAAGCCACCAACTATAACGTATTATGATAAAAATGGTAAACAATATTTAATTATTTCTCAGTATTGGTACAGAGATGAGATAAGAAATGCATATACAGGAAAGCTGTACTTAATGAAAGAGAATTCGAAATCTAACTGGAAAGTGTATAAATTTAATAGGAGATGATAAAACATTAGACACCATTCAATGGTGTCTTTATTTGTAATTTTCAAAGAAGACCCTAGACATAAGGAGTATTGATTAAAAACATAAGTTCAATAGCAGACGTATCAGGTAGATTACTAATGAATTATAAAGCTTGCGTGTGGTCTTTAAAACTAAACGCATGCAGTTCGTTATCAATTGTGAAAGCATTATAATCATTATTCCAAGTTACAGAGTATATTTGTTAGAAAGTCTAAGAGATAGAAAAAACGATAATAATGTATAAGAAAAACCACTCTTAAAAAGTGGTTTATTCTTATTTATTGGGTGCGTAACTCAAGATTGTTGCGTACTATTCATACATAAGATTAATTCCAAAGCAGACATCTCAGGGAGGTTTCAAATGAAGTGGTAAGTATAGACATGGTCATTGAATGAAAAGGTTTGTAGTTCATCAAATACAGTAAACGCATTTTCATACTTATTCCAGCTAATAGAATAGAGATAAACCAGCTTCTTGTTAGTGAACCTGTTTACTGAAGAAAGGATAGTAATACCTATATCAGGCTTCAGAGGGCTAATTATAACAGATTCGATTTCTGTGCCTTCTAATAAGTCGTTATCAAAAATAACGTTTGGTTCTCGCATACTAATCACCTCATTAAGTTTTATAGAAATGACATTCAACGATTTATATTACAATCCCTATGAGAAAAAGTGACAAATTGTTACAATATAGTTAACTTAATAAATCATTAAATGGAGGGGGATAACATTTTATGTCAGTCGCGAACCAACTTGAAGTAGACTTCCATAAAGCAATGTTACAAATTTATGATAATGCCAAAAAAATAGGGTACAATGCTTCCAGATTTAGAAACATGGTTGCGAATCAAGGTGGTCTGAATGTCGCAAAGAAATTTATAAAGAATAATACTCCTTCGGATGGATTCACTAGCTTATGGGAATTAGGTAGATTGGATTTAACAGTTGAAGCCTTAGTTCTTTCACCAGAGTACGCAAATTTATTTAGTGTTGAAGAAAAACAAATAGTAAGAGAGCGATTACAGGAATATGGTTTTGAGTTAACAGATAAGCCTATAACAAAGAAAAAAGAACAAGTTAAAACGTGGATATTTCAAGGGAATCCCAAAGTTTTTGATATTGATAATTACGTAAAAAATAATAAATATATCTGGTGGTCATTAAGACAAGAACATTTTGAAAGTCAGATAAATATCGATGATGTAGTCTTTTTGTGGCGTTCTGACGGAGGTAATCGTGGTACTGGAGGTATTTTAGCTAAAACTAGAGTAGTCGAATTACCCGCTAATCATACTGAAAGTGAAGAAACTCAAAACTATTGGTATACAGACGATTGGGACAATGATTACTTAGCTGTAAAGTTGGAAGTACAAGAGGTGAGATTAGAAAATGGATTTGTTAATCGCATTTCAATTCTCGAACATGAAACCTTAAAGGAGTTATTAATTTTAAGACTTCGACAGCAAACAAACTACTTATTAGCAGAAGAGCATGCAGAAGAATTGCATAATCTTTGGAATAAACAGTCTTCCAAATTTGACCTTTTTATCACACAAGTTGGAATGGATATAGATTCAGAAATTGCTGACGAAACAGGTGAACCACTCCAAAAGGATGGAAAGATAACTGAGTATTATGGTAAACGATATGAACGGAATCCACAAAACAGAGCAAGAGCATTAGAACTTCATGGTTTTGACTGTTATGTGTGTGGTTTTAATTTTGAAAAGGTTTATGGTGACCGAGGGAAAGACTTTATTGAAGTTCATCATGTGAACCCTTTAGGAACTGTTAAACAAGAAGTAGCGATAAATCCAGAAACAGATTTACTTCCTGTTTGCTCGAATTGCCATAGAATGATACATAGAAGTAAAGATGATGTTTTGTCCATCGATGAGTTAAAAAAATTGTTAATCAAGGAATACCAACCAAGTTAAAATTGTGATTTTATCAAAAAGTAACCAATAACTGCTTTATAGACATATTTTTATTGGTCTAACGACTGAGAGTTCAATAAGAATAAATGAAGTAAATGTCATTAATAGAGTGGTTTATGTATAACCTTACTAATTCTATAATCTGGAAAAATATAGAATAATAATTGAAATTCAGTTCTTTTATACAAACAGATAAAAATTTGGAAATTACATCAACAACAAGCTCGCTAATGAATTTGTAAACACTTTCGGTAGCTACTCCGTTGCTCCGCTTAGACCTCACTTCGTTCGGTGGGCTTCGCCCCATATTTACACATAAAATGGATGTCGTATATAGATTGAATGGGTGAAAGTGTTTAACACTGTTTTATATTAATGTCAATAGTTATATAGCATGTTTTTTGACTTTTTACATTATTTGTGGTATAATATAATTATAGTCAGCTAACTGACTAAACTATATAACATTTAAAGCTTAATAAACGCTAATAAATTTGAAACAACCCAAACACAAATTTTCCTCTCTAAAAGAGGTTATTTGTGTTTTTTTTGTTTTCTAGAACAAAAAAATGATGTAAGGGAGGAAACAGAAATTTAGATTTAATTACGCCTGCAACTTGCTTCGCAAGTTCTTCTTTTGTAGAAGCACGTTAAACAAGTTGTCCCGCTTCGCTAATATCAACTTGTTCAACGTGTTGCGACACGAAGCAAAAAGTCGCTGATATGACTTAGACTGATCGGATGTGTTGGTGAGTAATTTTTTAATACAACAAAATCATTATCATACATATCACGCCTTTGGCACTTTGGGCGAGGTCGAAGAAATGAGAGCATTTACGCAGTAATTGCGAGCATTTCGCAGTAATTGCGAGCATTTCGCAGAGATGGTGGCAAAGTGCAAGACCAATACTTCAAGATAGGAACTTGCTTGATAAATAACTATAAAATATATAGTAAGCGAGTTCCTATCCTAAACAAAATTTGAAAGGAAAGTTAAATAATGAATAATGAATTGATTGTAACAACAGCAGAATTTGCTGAGATGTTTGGAACAGATAAATGCAAGGAGTATTTTGCAAAGTATAAAAAGCTTGGTGGTCATAAAGATTCAACTATCACAACAGCTAAAACAAAATGGGGTGTCGTTGAGGATATGGGTCGAGGAAAAGGTTATAAATTGGCAGACAAGTTAGATGAAGAAATTGACCGTAAACAGTTTTTAAACTATGACAATTGTGGTCAAGGGCAAATGATTTATGGTTATGAACTTCATAACGCTACTCTAAAATTCATCTTAGATAACTGTAAGAACAAAATGATAAACATGTCGCTTACCAGATGGTTGATTGCATTGCGTTTAATTGATTCAAGATTAGGCAAAGCAGGTTGGTCTGAGGATGTACGTAAGAGCCATATAGCACAGTTGATGAAACAGTACAATGATGAAAAAAATATAGTAATTACTCAATCAGATATTGAGGTGTTAGAGCAATTCACAAGTCTTGAATTGAAACGCTTGAAGAGAAACTTATCATCTACATTTGAAAAATTAGCAGGTGCAGGAATTATCATTCATAACAAATCAATGTTTGGATGTCCTGTTGGTGAAGATGACAAGGGTAACGAGTTAAACCACAGAGAACTAACAGATGGTGAGATTGAAAAGGTCGCAAATCTAAAGCGTGACCTATCAACTAAGCACAATGTATCTCTTGATGAGGTAGGTTGGAAGACAAAAAACAAAGATGTAATTGCTTATAAGAAGGAATTAGATGCAGAACTTGAAGCGATGGGCTTTAAATATCTATATGAAACACATGCCTGTGTTGTACAAGCATCTGATAAGCAGATTGAGAAATTCATTGACAAACTTAATAAAAAGGGTCAATTACAGGATGAGCATGAATTAAATGAAGAAAGATTAATAGCTATCATTGCTAACTTCAAGAAGTTGTTTGGCGAAAAGTCACTTGAATTGGCGACCACCAGACAAGATAATCCAACAGGTAGCAAACACATTAAGCAGTTAAAGGCATTTAAAGAGTATGTCCCATTGTGGGAAAAGCTACTAGTCTTCTATGAATTTAGTCGGAAATAGTAAACCTCTCTCTAACACAAAGGTGCGACCCACACGCATCGTAAACACAACACAAATCCCCTTAAACATAAAACTTCATTTAAACACGATTATTCCTTAATCAAAACACAAACATAAATGCCCAATTTAGCATTTCAAACATAAAGTGAAAGGAATAAACCCCCATGTCTGATGGGGTTTATTCCTGAAGAAATTTGAATTTTATTATCATGGATTTGGTACATTATGATGTGATGTGTTTTATCCCTCCATTTGTGTTAAAAATATGATTACGATTAAAAAAACATTCAGAAATACCTCTATAAAGCATTTTCTATCGTGTAAATCATAAAGAGCGGAACATATTTTAAACATAAAAGCCTTTTAATTATAGCGGATTAAATAATTTGTATCTGAAGACTGATAAATATAGATTAACAAAATTATACATAATTTATCTATGAAACTTTACGCTCTTTTACCTATGAATATTAAGATATTTTCTATATATTTTCACACTGTATTAAATGGAAATGGTAAAATTGACATATATTAGAAATATTTACGGGGGTGTAGTTTTTGATGAAAAAGTATAATGTTTTTATTATTTTAATTATTCTTTTTAGTTTTACTTTATTTATGGGAGGATGTTCTTCTTCTACTAATGGTTCTAAATCTACAGAAAGTTCTAAGTCTACAGAAGGTTCCGAATCCACACAAGGCTCAAACGGGCAGAAAGTAGAGGTTAGCACAGAAAATAAAAATATAAAAAGCGAAGAAAAACAGAAGATTCCATTTAAAATTGATGATTTTGTTTTAAACGTTACTCCAACTGGAGAAATTGACAGTGCTGGAGGAGTTTATTATTCTTATCAAATAAAAAATAATTCTCCAATACCAGTACAGGTAATGGAATTAAATATAAATTTAGAATTTGAAAATGGACAAAGTTTAGTTGATAATATTATAATACCTAATACTTTAATGAATGGACAATCTGTAGGGGGTTCAAATGAAACTGTGTATCCAGAACCTGCATCAAAAATAAAATCTTATCAATTACTAGGATATAAAGTTTTAGATGCTAATGGCGTCCTTTATGTTGCCGATTTACAATTAAAGAAGATTGATGTAAATGATTCTAATAGAATGTCTGGAGTTATTGAAAATCCTCCATTTAAAATTGATGATTTTGTTTTAAACGTTACTCCAACTGGAGAAATTGATAGTGCTGGAGGAGTTTATTATTCTTATCAAATAAAAAATAATTCTCCAATACCAGTACAGACAATGGAATTAAATGTAAAGTTAGAATTTGAAAATGGACAAAGTTTAGTTGATAATATTATAATACCTAATACTTTAATGAATGGACAATCTGTAGGGGGTTCAAATGAAACTGTGTATCCAGAACCTGCATCAAAAATAAAATCTTATCAATTACTAGGATATAAAGTTTTAGATGCTAATAATAATATTTACAATGTAGACACACAATTAAAGTTAGTGAAAAATAATTAATTTTGTTCAATAAACTTATATTTAAACTACTGATAGAAATTTCTGATGAGAACACAATGTAGGCACTCAAAAAAGGGTGTCTATTTTTCTTTTGCACACATATTCCCTTTGTTTTTAGCCTTGTCAAAATTTAAAGTCGTTTGGAAATATCTATGATAAAATTATAACCGATAAATTTAAGCAATTCTTTGGAGGAAGTTCTTTTGAATGTAAATGACTTTAATAAAGAAGACTATTGGAGGACTATAATACTTTATGGATTAAATCAAGCAACTTACAAAATAGCTTTAGGACAGTCATTAATTCGTTTTTCTCAGGAACAAAAAAACTTCGTGTCAATGAACGAATTAGCAGAAGACTTTTTTGACATGTATAAAGAGCGTTTAAAGAATGGGAAACCACAGTTAGCAACTCCTAACAGACAAACTGCTATGGAACGTATAGTAAACTCGTTCAATATTGGAAAACTATCAAGAAGCCAAGCAATAGAGAAAGTTGAAAGAGAAGCTTTTAATGATGTTATTGATAGGTTTCATACAGTAGATAGTTTAAAAATGCCAGTAAGTTTTTATGAAAAAACTGATAAAGGCTTAGTTATCTTTGATAAAGTGTTTGACATTTTTTCAGACAGAAAAAATATTGAATTGCAGAATGAATTAAATGCTCGTTGGGATTTACTTGAAAGTGCTTTTGAAATAAAAAGAACCAATAGTGAGCTCGTGAATGACATTAGAAAATTATATTTAGTTAATGGGTATGAAAGAACTGATATAACAAAAAATCGCTCTGTTCTAAACGGGTATCAAAACAACGTTTGTTTCTATTGTGGAGAAATAATGGTTGATGATGATGTGCATGTTGACCATGTGATACCTCGACAACTTATCAATCATGATGACATTTGGAACTTAGTATTATCACATGGTTTCTGTAACCTGCAAAAGAGTGACAATTTACCAGATAAACACTATATAGTAAAACTTATTGAGAGAAATGAGTATTTTATTAAGAGTAACCATCCAATTAGTAATAAACTTAAAGCACAGCTCGGTAATACACCAAAACAAAGAAGAGTAACTGTAGATAACATATATGAGCATGCTAAATTAGTTTTATCTCCGTGGAAAGGTATACATGGTTATAATCCAGTATCAGACCCCTTTTATAAAACTTTCATACGGAATTTATTAATCTATAAATAATATTTAACTCTAAAGAATACTACAATTCTGGAGGAACAAGAGTGATTACTGAAGCAATTAATTATGTTCTAAATGAGGTACATAATCCAGCACTTAACCACCCAACTTTAGATAAATCTATTAAAAATAAGGTGCAAAGGTCAAAAACTGTTATAAGTAAAATGAAAAAAATAGGTGATATATACAATTATCTCAGTAAATTTTCTAATGTACCTGCAAAAGGGGAAAGGTTAGTCTATGATGAGTTAAAGAAACTTGGACTTAAGACTTATGAGGATTTATATGTCGAATTTCAACATGAATTTAATAATTACCTGGATGAAGTTACAACTTTATCTGATTTTACAATTGGTAAACAATATAGTTCTTGGGATATTGCGATTTTTTCAAAAACCTATGATGTTCAATCTGGTATTTATAAAATTCCTGGTAATCCAGAATTGAAAGCAATATTTATAAAAGCTACGCTCGAAAACGGAAAGTATAAAAATGAATGGTTAGTTCAAAATGAAGTATTAAAATATTATTTTTATAGCCTTAAAAATAAGTTTAGTACAGAGTATGAAGTTAATAAAGCAATACTTTCTTCTAAGGTAAAGAATATACCTATTTATGTATTTATCAAAGAAGGTACGATTTGTACTCTATCAGGCATCTTTGAGTTTGTTACTTATACTATTGAGCCAGACAATTCTATGTGGTTCACCTTAAAAAAGGTTGATATATATAAAGTTGATAATCCAGTCAATGAAATAGAGTATGAGAGAGACTTTACTGAAAAAGTGGTTAAATCCTTATCCGATGTGGCTGGAAGAAAGCAAAGACTTAAAATAGCACCGAAAACACCAGGAATTATAAAAGTAGTAACTACAAATTTTAAAAGAAATCCAGACGTTGTAGCCGAAGTTTTAGATAGAGCGGATGGCGTGTGTGAGTTTTGCGGAAATGATGCACCTTTTGTTCGGGCGAGTAATGGTACACCTTATCTAGAAGTCCATCATGTTATCCCGTTAGCGTTAGGTGGAGAGGATACCATTGAAAATGCTATGGCTCTATGTCCAAATTGCCATAGAGAAGCACATTTTGGGGACAATAGACAACTTTCCAAACCTCGGAAGATATAGCAAGCATTGTTTATTTTACGTACCATTAAGTAAGATAGGGGGTTCAAAAAATATGGAAAAGGTTTATAACAAGTTAGTGAGAGATAATATCCCTAGTATTATTTTCAAAGGAAACAAAGAACCTATAACTTATATTGCAACAGAGAATGAAGCAAAACAAATGTTAATGGATAAGTTAATCGAAGAGTTAGAAGAATTTAAAGAAACACCGATAGAAGAGGAATTAGCTGATATTTTAGAAGTTATTGATGGGCTTGTTACCATATTCAATCTTGATATGGATAAAGTAAAAAGTATTAAAGAGAGCAAAAAAGAAGAGAGAGGGGGGTTTGAAAGGCGGATTATTTTAGAAAAGGTAATTGAACGGAAATAGAGACACTCTTTAGAGCATTTTGCATTTACTAAGCGGTAGGTAGTAACCACTTAAATACTTATATCTCAATATACTATAAAGTTTAGAAATTCACATAAATTAAAGCACTTGGAGACATCAAGTGCTTTAATTAGTTCTATTCAAGATTTTAATACAATAAAGATTTCTTCTTCTTGATAATCCATTACTTCAATTAATTGCTTAAGGATTTGTAAAAGGGTTTTTGTATTAGAGTTTCCTTCTAAATAAACACCTTGAAAAACCTCTATAGGTTTTCTTAGATCCATTTGATGAAAGCTAATATTATTTGTAAGAAGGTTATTGTACTGTGAACGAGATTGAATAATTTTTCTCAATTTGACTGAATCATGGTCATTTAGGATGTTGAGAACACTTACTGAAAAATCTCTCCAAGAATCCACTTCAAATTTTTTGTCTCCCAATAGATAAGCATCGATCCTTTGACCTGTAAAATCCTTCGATTCATCTACAATAGAATATATTAATTCATTATCAATTTTTCTTTCGTAATTTGTTAAGGGATACCCCCAAATTTCTTCAGCGATAATACTAAGACTTTCTGCTCGGTTTAGAATTTCCTTTTCTCCCCAAGTATTAATCGTTCTAAGGTATTTATTTAGCGTTAGTTTACTGTCATTATACCCATTTTCCATTTCCTTTTTTTCCTTAAATGTTCGGTTACTCAAGGAAGAATTATATCCTGTTAAAGTTAAGTTACCTATAGTATGGAGATATTTATCGTGAACTTCTTGATAATTTATACCTAATTCGTCAATCCATTGGGGAGTAAGCTTTCTAGGCATAATATGTTCAATATTAATGATATTTTCGGAAATGAGTTCTTCAACCTTTACCTTCTCTTTATGTCCATAATTCTCTAATCGCTCAAACAAATAGGTCTTATTTTTAGCTTTAAAATTATATATATCCCTATTTTTGAATGCTTCTTTAAATTCTATATCATTTGGAAATCTTTGATTTCCATCTTTATTAATTAAGAGGTACTGAAAAATAGAGAAATAGTTCTCTGTATAATCTTCAAAACGTTTAATTTCTCTTCCTAATGACATGAATGTCTTATTTAGCGTATTGGTTGGAATACTGCAAATAAGACGTCTAAAAACATAACTCTCAATATTTTCTAAAACAACTACAAGTTCTTCTTCATTTATTAATCCATATGAGTAATCATTATATAACTCAAGTAAAAATGGATAAACTGTATAGTTTTCCAGGTTATTAAGCCTTTTCATAACTTGGTTAAACTTTTCATTTGAAGAGTTTGCATTAATGATGTAATCGTAATATTTAGAATACACAAGCAGTTCATTTAGTAGTTCTACTAAGTCAATGTTCTTTATTGTTACATATCTCTTAAACTCTTTGAATAATTTATTTATATTAGGAATCTTTCGTTCCTTGAATGTTAAATAGTGTCTGATGAATGAACTAACATCATAATTTGTGTTTTTTTCTATATTATTCCAATATTTATTGTACAAGAGTTCTTGCTCAGAAAGTTCCTTCTTCATAAGAATAAAATTTCGGACTTTATCAGCTTCAGTCAAATCTAGACCAGTTGAGTTCAGGCTTTCAAATATTAATTGTGGGTCATCATTTGGTTGTAATTCAATTTCAACTATCATGAGATGTTCTATTGCCCTAAATAGACTATCAACTGTAATCTCTTGTTTTAATATTCTATTATAAAAGTAACGGTAATTTTCGGTTATATTTGAATCCTCTATTACTTGTAATGTGGAATCAAAAAGCCGTATAAATGCTTGGTGGTCATCCTTTATAGGTTTTAATCTAATCTTTTTTTCTTTCTCATTAGACCACTTATTAATCAGGTAAACTTCCATAATTTTTTCGGCCAAACTAGGCGTTTCAATAGTAATACTCTCTTGAATAATTACGTTGTGGATTGCTAGAAGTAATAATGTTACGGTTGTTAATCTTTGTTGACCATCAATTATAAGAAATTCGGTATTACTCGATCGTCCATATTGGTTATATAAATGTACAACAGACCCAAGAAAATGAGTTCTGTAGTCATCATTTACGATAGAAATTAAATCGTTGTAAAGTTGTTCCATTCATAGTTTCTTTGATAGACAGGTATAACAAAGTTTTTATTTGCACCATCTAGAAATCTAATCAAAAACTCCTCTTGAGCCTTCATTACGTACCTCCAAATAAGATGAAATCTATATGCCAATGTTTATAAAAAGGAAAACCTAAGAAAATTATAACATGTCCTACAGTTGTTCCTTAACAGGACACTTTGGGGGAGCTTTTAACCATACATAAATAATTGTTAAATCATTAATGTTAATGCTCTACCACTCCCGCAATCGGAGTGAAAAATGCTACCGTGTGAACGTTAGATAATACGCTTAATTGACAATGTTTTTACGTGTGAAATTATTCAACAAACAGGAAGTTCAAGAAGAGGACTTAGCTATCTTGTTAAAAAGGATCTGTTTTAATTCCCTCAGTTCTTTTATTCCTTTTTACTTCTTTGTCCAATTCGTCCATTTTAAATATTTTTCAGCAGGTAAACGACTATGCACTCTTTTTTCAGTTTCCTTATTTACTTCTAATGTACCCCAGTTATATTGGGATGGGTGTCTGGCACCATATATTGTATAGCTTTCACTAATTTTATCTAGTTCACATATGCAACCTTTGTAACTAATGGCTCTACTTCGATATTTCTTATCTGAATATGGCTCATTTGTTGTGGTCTTAAATACGGTTGGTACTTTCCCCTCTTTTAATATTATAGATATTGGATTTTCTATTAATGTATAGTGGTCAGTGTCACAGGTACACCTTTTCTCCATATTTTTGAAGTTTGAAATTGAATGCTTCTTATCATCATAAATAAAATATGTCACTGCCAATCTCCTCCTATATTCACCAGTACAAAATATTCTCTAGTTAGGTAGTTATAAGACAACTATACTATTGCTGTTGCTCGATATACACCGGTTATAGGAGAATTATTATCTTATTACCGATAGACTACACTTAAACGGTAATGAACAGGCGAATTAGAAAACCTAGTAATATAAGGGGTTTTAAGGGCGTAAAATATTACCGTTTTACTATTACCGTATTAATTAGTAAAATTAATCATAAATAACGGTAATGGAGTGGTTCAAAATGAGAACAATCGGATACATAAGGGTAAGTAGTGAAGGTCAAAACATTGCACGACAAAAAAAATCATTGAAAGAAGCAGGATGTACAGAGTTTTATATTGAAAAGCTAAGTGGAGCTTCAATGGAACGACCAGAACTGCAGAGAATGTTAGAGGAACTTGAAGCGGGTGATACGGTAATCATTCATGAAATAAGTCGCTTATCCCGTTCCACAAAAGACTTATTAACAATTGTTGAAGTCATTCAGAGTAAAGGAGCAGGACTTAAATCAATAACGGATAAATGGTTGGACTTATCTGATGACAATCCTATGAGTGAATTTCTATTCACTATTTTCTCTGGCCTAGCACAGTTTGAACGTAAAATGATTAAGCAACGACAAAAGGAAGGAATTGAGATTGCCAAAAGTCAAGGTAAATTCAAAGGGAGGAAAACAAAGTTAGTGGAAGGCGGAAAAGAAGAACAAAGAATGAAAGCAATAATTGAAGCATATATGCAAGGGAAATCTATTAATGATATTCGTACAACCTTTAAAGTCGGTACGGGTACTATCTATAGATTGTTGGATCGTGAGGGCATTAGGTAACCTTTATTTAAACACACTCTTAAAACAGACCTATTAGGTAGGGGGTATAATTTCACCATTTTAAATATTTTTTATAGCAATATGCCTGCAGGGTATTTTGTCCCTGCAACATAAGTATTAAATACTATGAACAACTAAATTAACTAGCCGACTTTAATGTATGTAAATAATAGGAGGAGAAATGGATATTAACATTAGGAACGAACTTATGCAACTCACGCATTCTAGAAACATAACAAAAATCAAACAGCTACTAGAGAATTTACCTAAAAATATTAAAGGGGATATATTTGAACACTATGTCGAGGAACTCTATAAGGGGAATGGTTGGTTAACCTATCGGAGTGGTAAAAGAGGTGATAAAGGTGGGGATATCTTATTATATCATCCAGATGAACCAACAACAGTTTCAATAATAATTCAAGTAAAGAATCATAAAAGTCCATTAAATTTGGAACAAACTAAAAGCGAATTAATCAAATTCGAAGATGAAGCAAGTAATGAATATTGTTGTAACCAATTTTTGTTAATTTCAATTAGTGGATTTGTAAAGAATGCACACGAGCTATCCAAGTTTAATATGCGTCTAGAAGAATGGTCATATATCGAAAATCTAATAAGAAATTATTCTCCTTTAGATATTAAGAAGCCTGAGATTCAACTTTATGCACATAATAAACTAGCTTACAGAGAAATATGCAAGAAGTGGACTGTATCCAATAGAGTAGTAGCCGTCCAAGCCACTGGGACGGGGAAAAGCTTTTTAATAATTAAAACACTTGCTGATGCAACGAGTAAAAATAAATTGGTTTTAGCTCCATCAAAATATATTTTAAGTCAAATAAAGAATAATGCTTTATGGGCTTCTAAATCTACAAAGTATATTACATATTCTAAAGCTATCTATTTAACAGATGAGGAGATTAAAGAACTAAACCCTTCTTTAATAATTTTGGACGAGTTTCACCGTTGTGGAGCAGTAAAATGGGGAAGGGGGGTTAAGAGGATACTGGAAGTATTTAATGATGTTAAAATACTCGGAACTTCCGCCACTCCTATTCGTTATCTAGATGAAAATAGAGATATGTCGGATGAACTTTTTAATAAGAATGAAGCGGTAAGCTTAAGTTTAGCTGAAGCGATTGTTAGTAAAATTTTACCTATGCCCAAATATATATCTGCCTTGTATACATTGGAGAAGGAAATGTTAATAACTGAAGCAAAAATAAAAGGCAGTTTTAACACAGATGAGGAAAAGGATATATTGTTAAAACAAATTGATACGTTTAATGAAAAATGGGAAAAAAGTAAAGGCATACCTAATATCTTAAAGAAACACATACCAAAGGGGACTCATAAGTTCATTGTTTTTTGTAAAGACAAAGAGCATTTATATGAAATGGAATGGTTAGTTGAAAGCTGGTTTCAAAAAGCTGGCATTGGAAAAAGAGTAAAAAAATATAGGGTAATTAGCGGAGAGCCTTACAACCAAATTGAATTAGAAGAATTTAAAAATAGTAATCTAAAAGAAGTCATTCATTTACTTTTCTCAATAGATATGATAAATGAGGGACTACATATAAAAGATATCTCAGGGGTTATCCTACTTAGGAATACTATTTCACCTACGGTATTTTATCAACAAATTGGTCGAGCAATTCAAGTAGGGAGCAGAACTAACCCAATAATTTTTGATTTGGTTAATAATTTCAACAGTATAAAAAGTGGAAATTTTTTATATGATTTGAAAGAAGCTAATGAGAAAATACACAATCAAAGAAAATGTTTGGGCTTAAAAAATAATGAAATTAATTTTACTATCTATGATGAAACAAAGAAAGCTTTGGAATTATTTAGTTATATTGAAGAAAGATTAATTCAAAACTGGGATATTAGATTAAAACAACTTTATGAATATAAATCACGTAAAGGTCACTGTCAAGTTTCAAAAGAAGATAAGGAATATGTAGGTTTAGGAGAATGGGTATCAGGTATAAGAAAATCTTTTAAGAATGGGAAATTGAATAAGGAAAAAGTCGATACGCTTAATAGCATTGGATTTGTGTGGAATACACACGATGAGTATTGGGAGCAAATGTATACAATACTTCTTGATTATATTAGTAAATACGGACATTGTTTAGTACCTAAACATTCCATTGATTATAAGTCTTTGGGAATATGGGTACGAACACAGAGAAACCATTATAAAAATAAAACGTTAGATATTAACAAGGTAACAAAATTGAATGACATTGGATTTGTGTGGGATAACAATCAATACATATGGGATAAGTACTTTAGTGAACTCGTGGAGGAAATGAAAAACAACAATGGTAATGTTACGAAGGGAAACAAAAAAGAATTAATTCAGTGGGTACAAAATCAGCGTAATTCAAACAAAAAAGGAACATTAAGCTTTGAAAGAAAAAATAAGTTAGAGGAGATTGGCTTTATATGGGATGTGAAAACTGACAACTGGGATAGAATGTTCAAGCAACTTAGCAGTTGTATTAATAGTATAGACGTTGAACAAATTTTGGATGAAAAGTTAAATAGTTGGATGACAACTCAAAGAGCAACTCGGAAGAAGGGAAAATTGTCAGAACAAAGAATTGCAAAATTGGATAGTATCGGCTTTTCATGGGATGTGTTGTACGATAATTGGGATAAAATGTATAAAAGTTTGGTTGAATACAAAGAAGTATATGGTGATTGTTTAGTTCCAAACAAGTCTAAGAGTTACAGGGAACTGGCATTATGGGTGCTAGTTCAAAGAAGGAATTATAAATTAGGAACATTAAGCGATGGGAGATATAACAAGTTACAAGAGATAGATTTTAGTTGGGAGCCTAATATTAGTAAATGGGAAGAGATGTATAGAGAGCTAAAAGTATATAAGGAACAATTTGGAGACTGTCTTGTGTTGAGGTCAAATAAGGACTATAGTTCTCTTGGTGATTGGGTACATCAACAACGTTTTAAGCACCAAAAGGGTAAGTTAACTAATGAAGAAATAATAAAGTTATCAAGTTTGGGCTTCATATGGAATGTGTATGAGAATCAATGGATGAAAATGTATAATGAATTAAAAGAATATGAGATGAAATATGGAAATTGTAATGTTCCACAGTCGAGTAAAGATTATAAAGAGCTAGGTGCATGGGTAAGCAGACAAAGGAAAGTGTATAAACAAGGGAAATTAGATTTAGAAAAAGTTAAAAAACTAGAAGATATAAAATTTTCATGGAATTTGCGATAGTTTGATAAGAATGGAAATATGTGATAGCGGTGTCTTTTAATTATGCATGTTTTACATCGCTTTAAGTTTTATTCGTAAATCTTAGAATAATGTCCGTCGATTTACAGACTGTATTGTAATTGATTGTAGGCACTCAAAAAGAGTGTCTTTTTTTGTGTTAAAGGGGGCTATTTTTGACCAAAACTATGGTTAGTATATGCAAATATGGTTTTAGCAATTCCACTCCCGCAATCTGAGTTAAAAACACTACCGTGTAAGGTAATAGAAAATACTCTTTAATGACAGTATTGTTTTAACGTGTGAAACATTGCACTATATTATTACTTGACGATAGTTGATGACCACTTTACAATAATAAATGTAATCAATAGAAGGTTAGTGGTCAGTTATTATTTTTAAATGTGCAAATCCGAAGAAACCTACATATATCATGACTTTTCTCCTTAGCTGGGAGAGCACAACCTTGACAGGGTTGGGGTCGGGGGTTCGAGCCCCTCACAGGTCATCAAAACGGCTAAAGCGCTTATCAGCGTTTTGGTCGTTTTTTTATGTCTGATATATACCATTTTATTCCTGGATTTTTATGCATTGCACAAATACTGCACATTAACTGCACGGTACAATCACAATGGTAAGGGTTTAGGCTTTCTTTTGTTTAAGAAGTCCTTTCTTTTATTAACGAAGCTGTTTCTCTGCGGCTTTTTTTCTTATTGTGCTAAAGGGCAGGTTAGTTTTACAAGGAAGAGGCGTTCGTCTGTATAAGAAAAAGACCTATACGGAGTAGGTCTTTATCCCGAATTTCTTAGTGCGTGTACAAATAAGCAAGTTGCATAATTCCATGTGTCGAACTTTTCTAGATAGTTACTGATCTACTTTCTGCTAGTTCAGTATTTGGAAAATCTCTATGCTTTTCTTCCCAAAAATCTGCTCCTTGTATTCCTACCCTTGCTGGGTTAAAAACAGGATCTTTGCCTGCTTTCTTCTGTCTTACGTAATCCTTAAATACTCGTATTGCTGGTTTGGTCAGCAGAAGAATAACAGTAAGGTTTACCCAGGCCATGGCACCCATTCCTAAATCACCCATTGCCCAGACAAATGTTGCTGACTTGACACTTCCATAAAATGAAGCCACTATTAAGATCACTTTTAATAAATGAGTTGCCCATGCAGACTTTATGTTTTTTTGACTTGTTAAAAATGCAAGGTTTGTCTCTGCCTTATAATAATATGACAAAAGCGTTGTAAAACAGAAAAAGAACAATGAAATAGCCAGAAAAGAAACTCCGAACGTCGGTAAAACAGAGTCCACAGCGAGCTGTGTATAAATTGAGGGTTCCGCATTTCCAAGTTTATCAGTAATAGGAGCCATTCCTTCCGGCTTAACATCGTACATGCCTGTGATCAGAATCATGAATGCTGTGGCAGGACAGATAATTAACGTATCTATGTAAACAGAGAAAGCTTGAACTAAGCCTTGTTTTGCCGGATGCGATACTTCTGCAGCCCCAGCTTCAAACGTTTCACTGCCTAGTCCCGCTCCGTTTGAGTACACTCCTCTCTGTACACCCCAAGCAATGGCAGAACCCATCAATCCTCCAAAAGTAGAATTTACGTTAAAGGCACTGGTGAGAATCAGAGAAATCACATCTGGAATCTGGGGAATATTCAGACTCAGAACGATTATACAAAGCAGGATGTACCCAATAGCCATAAATGGAACCATGATTTCGGCAGCTTTGGCAATCCTTTTTACACCACCAAAAATGATAAATCCCAGTAACAGACTCATAGCAATCCCAGTTGCTACGGATGGTATCCCAAAAGTGTTTTTCATGGTTAAGGCCACCGTATTAGCCTGAACACCTGGCCATAAAAAACTCATGACTATAAGTGTTAAAATTGCCGATACGACAGCAAACCACTTTAATTTCAATCCTCTTTCAATATAAAAAGGTGTACCTCCACGGTATTCGCCATTTATTTTCCTTTTGTAAACTTGAGTAAGGGTGATTTCAATAAATGAAGTGGCACTTCCTAAAATGGCTGCCACCCACATCCAAAAAACAGCACCTGGTCCTCCAAAGGCAATTGCTGTGGCTACACCTGCTATGTTGCCCGTACCAACTCGGCTTCCTAATGACATCGCCAACGCTTGAAAGGAAGAAACACCAGCTTTGGAACCTCCTCCGTCAAACGTCAGTTTGATCATATCCTTAATAAACCTCACTTGAACAAAACGGGTTAAAATTGTATAAAGTAATCCTAATCCTAAAAATGCATAAACCAATCCAGAACTCCAGACATATCCATTAAGCCAATTCACTATTTCCACCAATGAAGCCCACCTCTGCTGATAGAATCTATGTACTTTTTGATAATCATTCAACATGTTTTGATAGAAAGTTTGTACCGATAGTGCCAGTATACAAGTCTGAATAATCGTTTTATCTTATAAATACCAAACCATGTCGATTTTTGTTGATATACCCTTTCACTAGCAAATCGAAACTGTATAAGTGGAAGAAGAATGCCGAATGGGAAAACAAAAAAGTCCGCGTGCAAAACGGCTTTCTTGATTACTATCACAACTCTTAGAGCTTTTAGGAATAATGGACCAACAGCTGTATTTAAAAGAGAATAAAGTGTCGGGCTAGGATTAAAAGAAAGTTTGTTAACCAATGTAGTTAAACCACGGGAGCGTTAATCGTAGAAAAAAGAGTGATAGAGCTGAAGATTCGGAGCTGCATTTCTGGAGCTTTTTCTTATTGAGCTCCCATGAAAATAAAAACCGAAAAAAGGCATATGAAAATAGACCCAGAAAAACCAGTTTTTAAAAAGAGGCTCGCGGCTTAAGTTCAGGGCCTTCTCGTTGGAGAAAAATGAGTGCAGCTGGAGCAACAACCAGTATTAGGATTAATCTCCCATGAGTGCTACCCATGAGGGTGCGACAGTCGGTGGTACACCGTGGTCGTTGGAGTCAGACTAACGGATGGACTCTAGGCACCATAGTTCAAAGACCTTCTTCTCCAGCATTAAAACAGTATCGTCCGTACAGTCTATTTTCATTCTCTGTGGTGAATCGCTGATCTGTGCGATTCATGGGTGGCTAACGGGAAAGGTTAGTTCAAAAAACCCTCTCTAATCAACTAACATTTAGTGGCTCGCCACTATTAGGATGTTGGCTAGTTCTTGAAGAAGACTCTTTATTCAAAGCCAACAATAATATAATTCCAATGATACAAGCTGTACCAACCCATTGGAAAAAACCAAAGGGTTCTTGTAACCAAAAGACTGTTGTTAAAACGGCAGCTAGTGGCTCAATGCTTCCTAGAAGACTTGATTCATTTGGTAGAAGGCTTTGTAAACTTTCTATATAGAACCAAAAAGCAATCATAGTACCAAAAATGATAACGAAGACTAAATATAAATAACCTTCTAGTGTTAAGCTTGTAAAGTTCATTTGCCAAGGTGGATGGATAAAACTTAATGCAAAACCGCCGATAATCATTGCCCATCCAACAATGACAAGTGAATCGTATTTCTTCAGTAATGGAACGGCATATAGAGTATAAAAAGCTAAAGCTATGCCAGATAAAACACCCCAAACGATTGCAAGTGTTGGTACGGATAATTGAGAGATGGAGCCATTTGTTAATAAGAAAAAACAGCCAACTAAAGCCAGAGAAACAGTCAACAAATCTCTTCGTGATAGAACAGTTTGTTTGCGGAAAATTAAATATACGATAATCATAACAGGTGCTAAGTATTGTAATAGTGTTGCAACAGCAGCATTTCCATGCTTAATGGAGGCCATATATGTGTATTGAACCGCAAGCATACCGAGTAACCCGAAGATAATCAACTGAATAGCTGTCCTTCGAGTTTTCCATACACCAATTATCTGGGAACGGTCTTTTCCAAAAAATTGAACTATTAAGAGTAAAAAACCAGCTATGAGCAATCGGGTCGTTACAAGCCAATCTATATCGATTTGAAACTGTTGAAAAATCTTTTTTGCAACTGTGCCACCAATCCCCCAAAACACTGCTCCCGTTATTACAAGAAATATCCCCTTACTTCTATTCATGTTGAATCTCCACCTTTAAAAATATAAAAATAGTGTTATAATATTTTTCATGATAAGGGTAAACCCTTCGAAATAATACCTAAATCGAATGAAAAAATATAAGTATATTGAGGTGGTAATATGCAAATTAAAGATTTTATAGTTGACCAAAATTTAAAAGAATTAACTGAACATCGTACCATTGTGTTACCAATTGCATGTTACGAAACAACAATTAACCAGAATATAAATGGATATATACCACTTCATTGGCATGATGAATTTCAGTTAGTTCTCGTTGTAAAAGGAGAAGCAATTTTTCAAATAAATGAAGAGAATATTACAGTTCAAGAAGGCGAGGGGCTATTTATAAATAGTGGCTGCCTGCACTTAGCAAAAGATAACAATAATTCAGGCTGTACCTATATTTGTTTAAATGTTTCTCCAAGTTTCGTACTTTCACAAGAACTGTATACAACCTTTGTGAACCCTTATATTCAGGCGACTAATTTACCGTATTTACGCTTGTTTCCAAGGGAGCTTTGGGCGAAAAATATTTTAACCTCTATTATGAAAATCAATCAATTGATCAAACAAAATCCACCATACTATGAAATTGACATCAGCATTGAACTAACATTAATTTGGAAGAACCTAATAATAAATGGTATCCAATTAGAGCACGAACAGACGGAAATGCTAAAGAGTCATCGAATGAAGCAAATGCTTAATTGGATACACCTACATTATGCTGAAAAAATCCTTTTAGATGATATTGCACGAGCTGGTCAATTAAGCCGTTCCGAGTGCTGTCGATATTTCAAACGAATTTTAAAGAAAACACCATTGAATTATGTAACCGATTATCGTATACACAAAAGTTTAATTTTACTACAACAACCAGATTCCAACGTTACAGATGTTGCTTATCAAGTAGGATTTAACAACACAAGCTATTTCATAGATAAATTCCGAAAGTCAATAAACATGACACCATTAGCATACAAAAAATATAAAAATTAGCTGTTCACCTGTGAAATAGTACAATTAAACTATTGGGGGCAAGAGCTGAAGATCGGAGCTGTCTATAAGGCAGCTTTTTCTTATGGCACTAACGGGGCAGGAAAGTTGAACAAGGAAACATGATAAAATAGAGAGTAGAACGCTATATAAAATGTTTCTCACAAGCTATATAATTTACATTAAAATGTTTAAATAAAGGGAGAATTATCAGTATGGAACTTTTTATGGTAGGATTGGTTCTTTCCGCTTCTTTATGCTTTGATATTGGTGTTGCAAATGTGGCTGTTATGCAAACAAGTATAACTAGAGGTATTAAACCTGGTATTTCCATGGGATTAGGTGCAACCACTTCAGACTTAATTTATGCAATTTTATCGCTTGTAGGTTTATCCCTTTTACTAAATAATATTTACGTTAGATATATACTTTGGATAGGTGGTACATTAGTTCTTGTATATATGACTTATCTCATGTTAAAAGATGCGTTTAAGAAAAGAAGCTTAAACTTAGAAGCAGAAAACAGTAAAGGTAAAAGCTCATTATATAAGGATTACTTAAAAGGATTTACGTTAACAGCTTCTTCTCCAACTGGTTTTATTTGGTTTGCAACTGTTGGAGGAAGTATTATTTCTGCAACCATAAATAATCAGTCGAAAGCCGAAATCCTTTACTTTTTTGGTGGTTTCCTTTTATTTAATCTCTTATGGTCACTTTTTTTACCTATCGTTGTTAAAAAAGCAGAACATCTAGTAGGTCCAAAAATACTTAATATCTTTTCTTTTATTGCAGCCATCATTTTTCTTTACTTTGCTGGTCATGTCTTCATAGATGGGTACAAAAATTTATTAAATTAAACTAGATAAAGCCGATTCCTTATTGCCTTAGGTAATTGGCTTATACTCTTGATGGATACTTCAGTTTGTGAAAGATGTACTTAAGCTAACGGTGGCAAGAGCTGAAGATCAGAAGCTGCTTTTTGGGCAGCTTTTGCTTATTTCGCTAAAGACAGGTTAGTGAAATAACTAAAACTTGGTGTTGCAACCTTTTTCTTTTTTTGTTATTATCGTTTCATAGCTAACGATTCGAAAAATTAGGAGGGGATATTATTCATTCATTTAATGAAGATGGAGAATTACTCCCTGAAGAAATAGATACAATTAATCGCTTAACTAAAATTCCTATTAGTTTCCTAAATCTAGATGCAATATCAGTCGTCACGAATATTTATCGAGTAGCACAAGGATTGAGAAATAAAATGGAACAGGAAGTTTTATCGCAATATGGCTTATCTTGGACGGCATTTTCTATGCTTTATGATTTGTGGATCTGGGAATCAATTGAGACTAAAAAATTAGCTGAGTCCGCTGGAGTCTCTAAAGCAACAATAAGCAATATAACCAAAACTCTTGAAAGAAAAGAGTTGTGTTTTAGGAAGACGGATAACAGGGACAGAAGAATTACCTATGTTTCTCTAACTGATAAGGGAAAAAAAGTGATGGAGGACCTTTATCCCCAGTTCCATAATGGCGAGGTTCAGATTGTGTCGGGTTTATCTGCCGATGAACAAAAAAACCTATCCAGAGTCCTAAGAAGAGTAATAATGGATAATAATTTTTAGAAAACAACTGAATATTAAAAGCGTTGATGGGAAACCCAGTAGTCGTTATCTCCCTGTAAACAGAGAGTCGATGGTTGGTGCAAATCGACACACAGATAACAACGAATTACATTCCTGGAGCTTTCTTTGTTATTTTAAGCAAAGAACGGACGAGCCGTTATTCGTAGAGAGGAAGGTGAATTCCTTCAACAAGGGTGGTACCGCGTGCACAAGTTAAACCACGTCCCTTTTATAGGGGCGTGGTTTTTATATTCTTAAATTGGAGGAATGAGCATGAATGAGGTAATGAATCAACTTAACGCAGAACAATTAGTTGAGGTAACAAGACAAATGAGGATATACACACAAGGGGTAAAGGACATTATTCCGCTTGAAGAATTAGAGGCAAAAGTAGCAAAGTCGGTTCTGCAAAACAAACCATTAAAGATAAAACTTGGCTTAGATCCTTCTGCTCCAGATGTACATCTTGGGCATACCGTGGTCCTTAACAAAATGAGACAGTTTCAAGAGAACGGACATATTATCCAACTAATTATTGGGGACTTTACAGGGAAAATTGGAGATCCGACAGGGAAGTCGGTGGCTAGAAAACAATTGACTGATGAAGAAGTTAAGCATAATGCCAAAACATACTTCGAGCAATTTGCAAAAGTTATCGACATGGAAAAAGTTGAATTACATTACAACTCTAAATGGTTGTCTGAGCTAAATTTTGAAGATGTAATTCAATTGGCAGGCAAGATAACCATGGCAAGGCTTTTAGAAAGGGACGATTTTGAAGAACGTATCGCATTGGGGAAACCAATCTCACTCCACGAATTCTTCTACCCTTTGATGCAGGGATACGATTCTGTTGTACTGGAATCCGATGTTGAGCTTGGCGGGACTGATCAGCATTTTAATATCCTAATGGGAAGACACTTTCAAGAAAAGTTTGGGAAGGAAAAGCAAATTGCATTGCTAATGCCATTACTGGAAGGGCTTGATGGGGTCGAAAAGATGTCTAAATCCAAGAAAAACTACATCGGCATTGATGAGAGCCCGCAGGAAATTTACGGAAAAGCAATGTCCATTCCAGATGAGTTAATGACAAAATACTTCGAGCTAGTAACAGATTTTACACCTGAACAAATTCAGACAACTAAGAAACAGTTAGCAACAGAGGAGCTTCATCCAAGAGATGCCAAAATGCTGCTTGGTAAGACAATTGTAAGAATGTACCACGGTATTGAAGCGGCAGAGCAGGCAGAACATCATTTTGTCTCGGTCTTCCAAAAGGGCTCTATGCCTGATGATATTCCTCTAATTGAATGGAAAGGAGATAAGGAAACATCAATCATCGAACTATTAGTTGGTTTGGAAATGTTATCCTCAAAGAGCGAAGCAAGAAGAATGATTGATAATAAAGGCGTAAAAGTAAACGGGGAACAAGTGGACAATCCTCAATTAACCCTAATTGTCACTGACGGCTTAATTGTGCAGGTAGGAAAACGGAAATTTATCAAAGTGAAAATGTAAGAAAGAGAGTTAAAACCTCTAGAGGCTGTTAATGTCATTAACGGCCTCTAGTTTATCTTGTGTAAAAAGTTGGTGAAATGTTGTACTTAAAAAGAAAAAGCCTTACACCTATTGAAGTAAAGCCCCTGTTAGTTTCAACTAAAGTGGCAGGTTAGTACAATTAGGGTCGAATGGTTATAATTAAGGATGCAGAAAATATTGTATGTAGAAGGACGCGTATCATGCCGATTAATTCATTTGAAAATTATCCTATGAGTTGGAAGCCATACATTGATAAAACAGAAAAACCAATTTATCAAGCACTTGCAAGTAAATTGGAACTAGATATTTTAAACGGAGTTTTATTACCTGGAACAAAACTTCCTCCACAGCGAGAACTAGCCGATTATTTGGACTTAAATCTGAGTACCATTTCAAAAGCGTTTAAAGTGTGTGAGTTAAAGGGCTTGTTAAGTGCAACTGTGGGAAGTGGCACATTTGTATCGTATGATGCGTTATCAAATGCGTATTTACTTGAAGATACAAAACCGAAGCACTTAATTGAGATGGGAGCAACACTCCCAGATAACGCTTCTTACGAACCGCTGCTACTCCAACTAAAAAGTATGCTCCAAGAGACAGATTATGAAAAATGGTTTGGTTATGGCCGGGCAGGCGATAGTCTTTGGCAAAAGGATGCAGCTATTAAGCTAATCCGAAGAGGTGGGTTTGAAACCACCGTTGATTGCATTTTATTTGCAAATGGAGGTCAAAATGCGATTGCTGCTACATTGGCCAGCCTTTGTAAGCCTGGAGATCGCATAGGTGTTGACCATCATACATACCCTGGCTTAAAAACGGTTGCAGCAATGCTTAGTGTGCAATTAGTACCGATTAAATCTGAAAACTATCAAATGAGGCCAACGTCCTTTGAATATGCGTGTAAAAATGAAAGTATTAAAGGGATTTACTTGATTCCAGATTATCATAATCCTACAGCTACTTTTATGTCTGTTGAGAATCGAAAATTGATTGCAGCAATTGCCAAAAAGTATAACCAGTTTGTTATTGAAGATGCATCGTACCATCTGCTGGGCAAAAAACCACTGCCAGCAGTCGCATCATTTGCCCCGGAACAGGTCATCTATATTGCAAGTTTATCTAAATCTTTAGCACCGGGGTTACGACTAGCCTATGTAGCAGTGCCGAGACAATTCAATGAGCCTATTTCAAAGGCACTTTATAATCTAAACATAACAGTTTCCCCGCTATTAGCAGAACTGACAGCACGTACGATTGTATCAAATCAATTTGAAGTCTTAATTGAGGGTCATCAGGAACAAACCATTCGCAGAAACCAAATGGTTAATCGATATTTAGCAGAGTATACGTGTTTAGGTGTTGAAACGGGCATCTTCCGCTGGTTGTTATTACCTGGTGAGATTACAGGTGCTGAATTTGAAACATTAGCTGCAAAGCAGGGAGTACAAGTATATGCCGCCGAACGGTTCGTGGTGGGAAATAGTTCTCCAGAAAGAGCTGTAAGGATATCTGTCTGTGCACCGAAAACGCTTGAAGAGCTTGAGCAAGGATTAATGATTCTTAAAGGTTTGCTAAACGAGGTTTCTTAATATTGTTCGCCATACAATTTAAATATTGTATGGTTTTTTTGTGCGTGTTATGATGATTCAAACTAGTAGAGGGATTATAATTTAGAACTAAATTTCTAGAAAGGTTAGATGTGTTCCAAGGTAGTCTTAAAGAGTTAAAAGTTCAATAAGTTTCGTTTCAAGTAAATCTATAAAACAAAAACACAGTCAGAAGGAGGAGAAGATATGAACAATCCTGTAATCATTGTTGGTGGGGGCTTAAGTGGCCTGCGAGCTGCATCACTACTTACTGAACAAGGCATTGAATGTAGGGTCTTAGATGCTAGAGATAGGATTGGTGGCAGGGTTTTGAGTACTTCTGTTACAAATAGACCTGACCTAGGCAGGTTCGACCTTGGCCCGACGTGGTTTTGGCCACAGTATGAGAGCCATATCGCTAATCTTGTTAAAGAACTAGATTTAGAAACTTTCGAACAATATAAGAAAGGCGAAATTCTTATAGAACGTTTCCAAATCAAGCCACCAGAGCGTTGCGTCCTGAAAGAAAATTCTGACGAAAGATGGGTCCGCTTGACTGGGGGTGTGCAGTCTCTTATCGATGCTTTAGCAGAGACTATTCCCTCTGAAATAGTTGAGCTAGAAACCCGAGTTAAGAAAATTGAAATCAATGAAGCTGGTGATATCACGGTTGAAGCAGAGCTTTCTGATGGAAAGAGAAAAAAATTCCTTGCAGATGCGGTTATTTTGGCATTGCCACCTCGTCTCGTGGCACATGACATTGAATTTTCGCCTTCCCTCCCTCCAAATCTTATTACTGACATTGTAAAAAAACCTACGTGGATGGCGGGACAGGCCAAGGTAGTTGCAGTATATGATCGTCCCTTCTGGAGAGAATTGGGGCTTTCCGGATATGTTTTGAGTGCCGTTGGTCCCTTAGAAGAAATATATGATGCCTCTCCTAATAAAGGCTCTGGTGCATTATTTGGATTCTTCGGAATGCCTCCAGAAGCACGTGGAAAAATGGGTCAAGAGAAAATTTTAAAATTGGTTGTTGACCAGTTAGTTAAGCTCTTTGGAAGTGAGGCTGAAAACGTAAAGGCTATTCTTTATAAAGATTGGGCCAGTGATTCTGAAACGGCTGTTGAGGAAGACTTTAGTCCACTTAAAAGTTACCAGAGCTACGGTCAACCGCCAGTAGAAGGTGTATGGGAAAAGAAAATTATTTTTGCAGGGACAGAGACGAATTCACAATGTAGTGGGCATCTGGAAGGTGCACTTCAGTCAGCGGAACAGGCAGTTTTTGAAATCATTAATTTATATAACAAGCTATGAGAAAGCTAAAAGTATTAAGTACATTTATTCACAAACTTATTGAATTTCGGATTCATTATAGAAATGCTGTCCCGTTTATTTAATAAGGAATCCAGCAAAAAGGTGCTTCGTTCGTTCCTGGACTAAAACACCGAGTACTTTAAGTACAATACTTCATTATCTGATAGTCGAGAAAGAACGGGGGCTTTAGTTAGAGCGGATATTGGCCTCTTTTTACTAATTGAACTACATAACATTTCTTGCCATGGTTGATTGAACTTACCCCTTCTACTCATACATTGAGCTGCCTTTCTCTGGAAATTGGCAACTACGATTTTACTCATTCGGGAAGCAAATCCCATTGTATAGAACATGAATGTACTACCATAAAGAATCTCTTTTGCAATTTATTGAAAGTTTAGACTTGCAAGGAACAATGATAGGGAAATAAAAAACGATTTCTAGGCAGGATACGTCATGTCTTAGAAATCGTTTTATATTTTATGGACCCAATAATCAAGGTTATTCTTCTTAAGAGACATTCAAAAAATTGATATTTAACCATAAAGTATATGTATTTTTTTTGAAATTTATCTTATGATACGATTTTTGTGCAAGGAAAATGTCCAATAACAAGAACAGTACATATTAGTATAAATTTTTCAAAAAGGTAGAGTGATTAAATGAATAAAAAAGAATGCCGAATAGGGCTTATACACGCAACAATGAATTCAGTCCAACCCATACTCGATGCGTTTAGTGTTCATGCACCTCATGTCACCTTATTAAATTTTATGGATGAGAGCCTCATATTTGAATTAAATGAAACCGGTATCATTTCGAAGGCTATGATAAGACGATTAATGAATTTAGTGGAAACCGCTGAAGAAAGTGGCGTAGACGGTATTTTGTTCACATGTTCGTCCTTTACTCCATGTGTTCCTCAGATTAGTGAATTATTCAACATTCCCATGTTAAGCGCTGATTACAGCATGTTAGAAAAAGCCGTTGAGATGGCGGAATGTATTGGTGTCATTGCAACGGTAGAAGCGGCTGGGCCAACAACGACTAAACTGCTAAAAGAAGCTGCAAAAGAACGGGGAAAACAAGTGAATATTCAAACTAGAGTAATCCCGGAGGCTTTCCAAGCATTGCAAAATGGAAATCGCGTCCGACATGACCAACTTATTCATGGAACAATATCTGAATTGTCCAGTGATTGCGATGTTATCATTTTAGCTCAGTTTTCAATGGCGAGGGCTTTGGAAACTTTAGAAGCGAGAACCAAACCGATCCTTACGAGCCCTGAAATAAGCGTCAAATCCATCGTGGCCAAAGTATCAGGTGAAATGAAACATACCGGAGAAATTAATAAGAATGGAGGATGCTGAAATGATAAATCTTGATATAAAGCATGTGAGTTCAATAATAGATGGAGAAGAGGTTTTCCATTCTGCAATGAAAACAATGGATGTGACGAGCCCTTTTAATGGGGAAGTAGTGGGCAAGGCGAATTTAGCTACCCGTGAGGATGCAAAAAGAGCCATTGAAACAGCATACCGTGTATTTCATAAGACAATGAAAAAACTTCCAGCCTATCGCCGTTCGGATATTCTCCGTAAAGTGGGAGATCTGTTAGAAGAAAGAACAGAGCAATTTGCCCAAGTTTTGGTATTGGAAGCTGGAAAGCCGATTCGTGATAGCCGAGGTGAAATAGGAAGAGCTGTCCAGGTGCTTCGTTTCGCAGCTGATGAAGCGAAAAAAATTGAAGGTGAGCTCGTTCCTATGGATGCTGCGATAGGTGGAGAAAACCGAATCGGTATGGTCCGTCGTTATCCAATCGGTGTTATATCGGCAATCACACCTTTCAATTTCCCGTTAAATCTGGCTTTACACAAGCTGGCCCCTGCCTTTGCTGCAGGGAATACAGTCGTATTAAAGCCTGCCGGGAAAACTCCTCTTTCCTCCTATATGCTTGTCAAACTTTTCGAGGAAGCAGGACTGCCTAAGGGAGCCTTAAATTTAGTGATTGGTAATGGATCGGAGATAGGAGATGTTTTGGTAACTGACCATCGTATAAGTAAGGTGACATTTACGGGAAGTCCGTCTGTAGGAATTAAACTTCGACAGCAAGCAGGATTGAAAAAAGTAACATTGGAACTTGGATCGAACTCTCCAAACATTATTTTTAATGATGGAGATATAAATGCAGCAGCAACTGGCCTTGTTCGCGGTGCTTTTGCTTACTCTGGCCAGGTTTGTATTTCTGCTCAACGCATATACGTGCAGAGAGAAGTGTATCATACGTTTTTAGATAAATACGTGTCTCTTGTTGAAAAGTTAATCCTCGGTAATCCAATGGAAGAAACAACGGATGTTGGACCAATGATTAGTGAACAGGAAGCGATACGAGCCCATGAATGGGTCAATGAAGCAGTAAAAGGAGGTGCCGAGATTGCAACAGGCGGCAACCGAAAAGGTACATTGTTTCAGCCAACAGTCCTTATCAATGTCACCGCAGACATGAAAGTAGTGTGTGAAGAGACGTTTGCACCGATTGTTTCAATAATTCCGTTTGACACAGAAGAGGAAGTTATTGCCATGGCGAATGATTCTGTATTTGGACTGCAGGCAGGAGTATTCACATCAGACATCAATCGTGCTATGGGTGTAGCTGAAGGACTGGAAACAGGAGGAGTTTGGATTAATGAGACGTCAACATATCGCCAGGATAACTACCCATACGGTGGCGTGAAATTAAGCGGCGTTGGAAAAGAAGGTGTTAAGTATGCAATGGAAGATATGACCGAAATCAAGTTTATTGGGATCAAATTAGGATAAGGGGGACTTTAACATGGGGATTACTTATTTTCGCACAGCAGAGACATTGATTACAGGAACAGGATCGATTTCACAAATCGGGGAACAAGCCAAAAAATTGAACGCAACTAAAGTCATTATCGTGACAGATAAGATTATTCGTCAAACGGGATTACTGTCCAGAGTGACAGAGCCTTTGATGGCTGCAGGTCTTGAAGCGAATATTATTGATGATGTAGTTCCGGAGCCTCCTTTTGAAAACTTAGAAGAGATGTTTACTCAAATAGAAGGAAAAGGATATGACTTACTTATTGGGGTCGGAGGCGGAAGTGCCCTTGATATTACCAAAGTGCTCTCTGTGATGCTAACGAATAAGGGTGATGTTCGTGACATGATCGGGATAGGAAACATAGAAAATCTTGGAGTGCCTACTATTCTAGTTCCGACCACTTCCGGTACAGGTTCGGAAGTCACCTATAATGCTATTTTTACAGATACCCGGGACATGGTGAAAAAAGGGATTGTGAGTCCTTATTTGCTTCCTAAGGTAGCTATTGTGGATGCAGAATTAACCTTAACAGTACCACCTTCCGTTACTGCAGCAACCGGTATGGACGCTCTGGTTCACGCTGTTGAATCCTACACGGCCATTCGCGCAGATGAATTAACAGATGGAATTGCCTTACAAGCGATTAAGCTCATTTCACGTTCTCTTCGTAAAGCTGTGTTTAACGGAAAGGATCTAAAAGCTCGTGAAGACATGGCGATGGGAAGCTTACTTGCCGGTATTTCTCTAGGGAATGCAGGAGTTGGAGCGGTACATGCTCTTGCTTATCCTCTTGGCGGAAAATTTAAAGTTCCGCATGGAGTTGCCAATTCTCTCTTGCTGCCTTTTGTCATGAAATATAATGTAGTCGCTGATTTAGAGAAATTTGCAGAAGTGGCTAAAGTCATGGGAGAAAATGTAGAAGGGTTATCTCTGCGCGAAGCCGCAGATCGTGCTGTTCAAGCGCTTGCTCAATTATCTAAGGATGTAGGCATTCCTGAAAGTCTGAAGGAGGTAGGAGTTTCTCCATCAGATATTCCTGCACTCGCTGAAGAAGCAAGTAAAGTGGATCGTTTACTTAATAATAATCCAAGGTGGCTGACAGTAAAAGAAATTCAAAAGATTTATGAAGAAGCATATGGTTCGGTAAAGACAGCCTCCTTTGTCACAATCTAATTTTCACGTTATCTAGAGACTGATATCCATCCTTTTAAGTGGGATAAGAAGGAGGAAAGGGCTTGAATTATTTTACTGAACTAAAAGAAAAGAAAGTTCTCGTAGTTGGTGGAAGCAAAGGGATTGGCAGAGATATTGCCCTGGCTTTTTCCAGACTCGGATCAGATGTTGTCATTACGGGCAGGAATGAAGAGGATCTCAGTAAAACGACGGAAGAACTAAGGAAGTTTAATCCCGACTGTTTCTATCTAACAGCTGATATACAAAATGTTAATGAAATATACAACATGATAGACTCTGCGTTTTCTCGTTTGGGCCGGATCGATGTACTGATTAATAATGCTGGTATTAACATTCCTAAATCAGTGTTGGAAGTGACGGAAGAGGATTGGGATCGTGTGTTGGATACAAACTTAAAGGGAACCTTTTTCTGTTCACAACGGGCAAGTAAACATATGATTGAACAACGTATTCAAGGTAAGATCATCAATATCGTTTCACAGATGGCTTTTGTCGGCTACATTAAACGTGCCGCCTATTGCTCAAGTAAGGGCGGGGCAGTACAGTTGACAAAGGCATTGGCAATTGAATTGGCTGAACACCATATTAAGGTGAATGCGGTTGCACCGACTTTTATTGAGACAGATTTTACAAAAACGATGTTCGAGGATCAAGTCTTTTATAAGGATGTTATAAGCCGTATCCCATTGGGAACATTGGCTAAACCGGGTGATGTAACTGGAGCGGTAATATTTTTGGCGTCTGATATGGCTAATTTTATCACAGGGGAAACAATCCGTGTAGATGGTGGATGGACAGCTATTTAAGACTTTGAAAAAGCCTTTCTCTGTAAGAAATTATTTTTAGAGGAAAAGCTTTTTAAAAAAATGAATTTGATTTTATATTCTAATATAAATAATAGCTTGAGATTCCCCTCTTAAGAAACAGTAAGAGAATTATTAATACTGTTACGTAAGGGGGGATTCGTTTGATGAAAAAGGAGGGAGGGCTTTAACCATGCATGCAAACACTGGTTTCGAATGTGAGGCCCTGAAGTATACCCAGGTTTAAAAAACAATAGCCGAACCCGTCCAGTTATTAATTAAGGTAGAGGCGTCTAGCGTTAATTTTGCAGATATTAAATCACGTTACGGAAACAAAGATGGTCATATTTCAATTAGTAGTTATCAAATTTTGTATGGTCAGCTATGGCTTATTCATATTTTATTTATAATCACGGGTGGTTTACGATTTGTTTAGATCGATTAAGCAATTAACTGATTGTTTGGAAAAAAGTATAGTCCTGAATTAGAAAAATGATTTTGATTTAGATTTTCGCCTTGGAGTTCATGTGAAAAAACGAAAATAGGACTGGGGGAAAGGAACTATGAGCAAGATTGAAGCTTTTATTCATTATAAGGATTTAACTGATATTGCGACACGACTGTTTGAAGGAGGCGGTTTACGGAGTCAAGAGGCAGCGATAGTGGCACGTGATCTAGTTGCAGCTAATCTAAGAGGACTGGATTCTCATGGTGTATCGCGTATCCCGATGTATCTTGAACGTATTAGACGTAAAGTGGTTAACCCGCAACCAAACATTACGGTTCAGAAAGTAACACCGGCTGTTTCTTTAGTTGATGGTGATGATGGTATGGGCTTTCTTGCAGGTCATAAGGCAATGGATGAGGCGATAAAATTGGCGAAAGACTGCGGAATTGGTCTGGTTGGAGTTCGACGCAGTACACATTATGGTATGGCTGCCCTTTATGTAAAACAGGCAATTGACGCAGGCTACATCTCACTAGCTTATACCAACTCATCACCTGCAATTCCAGTTTGGGGGGGGCGAAGCACTTTTCTTGGAGCCAGTCCATTCGCTGCGGGTGTTCCTGGAGGAAAAGAAGTCCCTTACGTTTTAGACATGGCGATGACTGTGATTGCACGTGGAAAAATTCGACTTGCAGCTACTCATGGTGAATCTATTCCTCTTGGCTTGGCATTAGATTCAGATGGTGCGCCGACAACAGATGCGAAAAAAGCATTTGAAGGAGTTTGCCTGCCCTTTGGTGCAGCAAAGGGCGCCGCACTTGCAATGTTAATGGACTTACTCGCAGGAGTTCTTACTGGTGCAAATTTTGGAGGGGAGGTTAAGAGCCTTTACTTTGATCACTCTGAGCCACAGAACGTGGGGCATCTATTTATCGCGATTCGGCCAGACCTCTTTGTCACAAAGGAAGAGTTTGTAGATCGGATGGACACATTTGTAAATAGGGCAAAGAATCAGCCATTGGCACAGGGTTTTGACGAGATTCTCATTCCCGGTGAACCAGAGGAAAGAAATACAATCAAGCGTTTAGAGACTGGAATCCCGCTTACTCAAGAAGTGATTCAGAGTCTTTGTGAAGAAGGGGAACGTCAAGGATATAACATTTCAATGCTTTTCCAAATGAATCATTGATTGTGCCTTTTAAGTAGATAGCCCATCTTAGCCCAGAAGCTGCTATAGATTACTTGAAATTAACTAGCTTGAAAAGATAATTAAATTAATCATCCATATTTAGTTGGCCACTTCTAGAGAGAGTTCATCAAAAACTCCATTAATCTTTTATTATCTGGAAATGCATGCAATACAGCGGAGGTATATGAAATACATGTTTTTAATTTAGTTGGGCTACGCAAAATCCTAACTCTTTGAAAGAGACATGCAGCTACCATCCCATATCTTTCAATCTTATACGCTCAAATTGTTCCATATAAGATTGAAATTTCATCCCCATTTTAGCCAAAAAAAACTCCCCTCCAAGTAGGAGTGTATCATTCCCACGTAGTTAGAGGGCTTTTTCTATAATGGGGATAGTACCAGGCACCCGTTCATTTTTATTAGGTGGTGCCCGAATGGTGCGAAACAAACGACAAGTTTATGCTTCCTGGGATTTTAGTTATTTAGGATTAGAAGACTTTTCTGTCAATACCATCCATTCATCAATCTGAAATGATGTAATTTCTCCATTTTGGGCGTTCACTGAAAAATAATCTAAAGTAATTTGATTGGCATTAAGAATGTGTTTCACTACCGACTGGACTTGATCCTCAGAACTTGTTGTACGCTTTACCCAAACCGGAAAATCAAATGTTTTCCTTCGTTTTTCAGACTTTGTTATCACGAGATCATTCTGCTCAAACCAGCTGGACCACTCTTTTATTGTAAAACATCGTCCATGACTGTCATCTCTGAGTTTTTCAGTTGTATTCATAAAGAGGTCTAATTCAGCCTCTTCAGGGGCTATATTATCAATTAACAAAAACTTGCCCTTCGGTTTTAGTACCCTAGAAATTTCGGCCACGAATTTTTGGGGATTTGGAAAATGGTGGGCGGCAATACGGCAGACAGCTGCATCGAATGTATTCTCCAAAAATGGCAAGGTTTCTGCATCAGCAATGATATAGGAAACGTTTTTGCAACCAGGGGCAAGATGTTTTCGGGCTGTTGTAAGCATTTGAGGAGTAAGGTCAGTAGCGTAGACATGATCGACAAACGGGGAAAGTGTTTTGCTTACATGTCCACCACCTGTAGCGATATCTATTACAACCCAATTATCTGAAGGTGTAAGCCATTCTATCATAGCATTCAGGTCCGTACCTTTTGCATGTATCGCACTTTTAACATATTTCTCGGCATTTTTGCCAAACTGATCCTGAACCTTTGATTTTAATTGGTCATCTGACACAATGTTCACTCCAATTCTATTGGTCATAATAATATATATATTTCTCATTTCTTACAAAATAAATAGAAAAGGGAAAATTGAATAACTTGTTTTCCCTTCTTTTTGTTAATCTATTTATTTCAACATACTATCTAAATAACGGATAACTTCATCAGGTTTACCGGAAACTTTCTCATCCCGTACTTGATCTTGAACAAGTTTATCTTTTGCTTTCCTTAATACTTCTTCCTCAATCGCTTTCGGAACCACTACCACACCATCAGCATCCGCTACAATGATGTCTCCAGGACTTACTGAGGTTCCACCGCAAGAAATTGGCACGTTTACTTCTCCCCAGCCACCCTTGGCACTTGATGCAACAGTTGTACCTTTGCAGAAGACTGGAAAATTGAGCTTTTTTACACCAAGGATGTCACGAATAACCCCATCGGTCACTATCCCAGCAATGCCTAATGTTTGTGCAAGCCCAATGATGAAATCCCCTGCGATGGTTCGATAGGTATCTCCTTTGGCATCCACAACAATAATATCTCCAGGTTTAGCCTCGCGAATGGCACGTAAAACGCATTGATTATCACCAACAGGCATTTTAACAGTAAAGGCGCGACCTGCCATTCTATATTCCTCTTTTAAAGGTTTAATGAATGGATCCATATTATTTAGTCCTTGCATGGTGTCAGAAATGCATGTGGTTGGAATATCTTGAAATTCTGAAACTATCTTACTCATTATTACCCTCCTCTTTAATATATTAGTAGAATTGAATGTAATCTCATGTTACAAAAAAATTTGGACTTTCTATAATAGTAAATAGGAATGTATGGATATAACAAAAAGGAATCAAATGAGGTTCGTAATATATCAATCCGCAATCAAACAAAAAATCGCAATATTCAGTAGATTGAAAATATACAAATAATTACATAATAAAAAGTTATGGTTGTAGATAAAAAGAGTTTATTTTATTTTAAAAGATTTCTATTTTAAAGTTAATTATGAAAGCGGTAACAAATATAGAAAATTTTGGAGGGGTTCAGTTGATTAAAAAGAAATGGTTAATGGGCATGATGACAGGTCTTCTGACTATTAGTTTGGCGGCCTGTTCAGAAACTGACAAAACTTCAGGTGATAATTCTGAAAAGGAAAAAAAAGAATACAAACCTGAAAAGGCGATCACGATTATGGCTCCATCGGGGGCTGGAGGCGGAATTGATACGGCTGCCAGAATCGTAGCCAAACTTTCAAATGAAAAAGACTTGGTGGATCAGCCGATTAATGTGGAGAATAAACCAGGCGGTGGACAAGTTTTAGGTACGACTGAATTTGCAACACAGGAAGTAGGAAATGACAATAAACTTATGCTAGCTTCCACTCCATTCGTTCTGAACTTCATTAAGGGTGAAGGAACAGCGACGGTTTCCTTTCGTGATGTAACACCTCTGGCCCGTTTGCAGGTAGACTATGGTGTCCTTGCGGTTAAAGCCGATTCAAAATTTAAAGATCTAAAATCTCTTATGGATGCAATGAAAGAAGATCCGTCCTCATTAACCATTTCTGGTGGTGGAGCACCAGGAACATGGGATTACTTAAATGCCATTCTCGTTGCTGAATCGTATGGAATTGATGGTACTAAGGTGAAGTATACAGCGTACGATGGCGGTTCAGAAGCCGTTACTGCGCTGCTTGGAGGAAATGCGGATGTCCTTACCTCTGACTTATCCAGTGTTGCTGAATATTTGAAATCTGGAGATGTAAGAGTATTAGGAATCAGTTCTAATGAAAAAGTAGAAGGGGAATTTAATAACATTCCAACATACAAAGAACAAGGTTTTGACGTAGTAACAGAAAACTGGCGTGGTGTTTATGGTCCTAAGGATATGTCAGCTGAAGCGAAAGCATTCTGGGAAGAAACATTAAAAACCATTGCTGAAAGCGATGAATGGAAGTCTGAACTAGAAGCACTGGGAATTCAAGATGGCTACATGAATTCTGAGGATTGGATTGCATCCATGGAAGCTGAAGAAGAGTCTTATCTGAAATTATATAAAAAACTTGGCTTAGCTAAAGAGTAAGGGTGTTTTCTGGACTTGTTCCAGAATGTCTTTATTAAATGTCATTACATTTTATAAATGAGTGAGAAGAGATGTTCCTCCTTCTCACTCATTGTTATAGGGGGAGCTATTATTGAACAAAACGTTTGACCGAAGTTTAAGTTTAGTTTTAGTCGCAGTTTGTTCGACTTTTATATTTGAAAGCACCAAGATGTTGAAGGGGTCTTTTGGGAGTACGATTGGACCAGGTTTGCTGCCAATGATCATGGCAATCGTTTTAGCCATATTATCCTTCATGAATTTTTATCAAACTTTCCGGGTGAAAGATAGTAACGAAAAGAAGGAAAAGTTACAGTATAAGCGTTTTTGGATTCTAGTGGGTGCTTCCGTTTTATATTGCTTATTACTCGAATCCCTTGGATATCTTATCAGCACATTTTTATTCCTGCTTATTGCGTTTCAAGTGATGGAAAAGGGGAAAATCTTGTACTCGTTCATTTTTTCTGCAGTTATTTCATTTCTTATTTATTTTGTCTATGTTGATGTAATGAAAGGAACATTGCCTGGTTTTCCTGAGTGGCTGGGTATATAAAAGGAGGATGCCACAGTGGACGTATTACAATATTTAATTGATGGATTTGCGGTAGCTTTTACCTGGAGAAATATCATTTTTGCTTTTGTTGGAGTATTAATTGGAACGGCTGTCGGAGTTCTTCCCGGTATTGGGCCAATCAGTGGAGTGGCACTGCTTATTCCTGTTACAGCAACGTTGACAGGCGGATTAAGTCCTGCAGATGCGGCTACAAGTTCTCTTATTTTATTAGCTGGTGTGTATTATGGTGCCATGTATGGGGGTTCTACCACTTCAATTCTCTTAAATACACCCGGTGAATCCTCCTCGGTTACAACCACTTTAGATGGTTATCAAATGGCAAAGCAGGGGAGAGCAGGAGCGGCGTTAGCTATATCGGCAATAGGTTCATTTGTAGCAGGGATTGTCTCATTAATTGGTTTGGTATTTCTGGCTAAACCTTTATCCAGTGTGGCGTTAGATTTTGGACCAGCTGACTATTTCTCCTTAATGGTATTAGGACTTTGCGCAGTTAGTGGTTTATCAGGAAAATCGGTTACAAAAGCATTAATGATGACTGTTTTGGGATTACTCTTAGCTTCCATCGGAATGGATGTTGTTTCTGGAACTGCCCGGTTCACCTTCGGTTTTCCTCAGCTTTATTCCGGTCTGGAATTCTTGACTGTTGCTGTCGGTTTGTTTGCGTTAGGAGAGGTGTTTAAAACCATTCTTCACAACGAAATTCATTCGGGAGAATTAGCAAAAATTAAAAAACTATTACCAACAAAAAAAGAACTGAAGGATAGTGCCGCTCCAATTGGACGAGGATCACTCTTAGGCTTTTTTATTGGTATCTTGCCAGGGGCAGGGGCAACACTTGCATCATTTATGTCGTATCTTGTTGAAAAGAAAATAAGTAAGAATAAAGCTAATTTTGGAAATGGTGCGATTGAAGGTGTTGCAGCACCAGAATCAGCCAATAATGCTGCTGCTGGCGGGGCGATGATCCCTTTATTAACAATGGGAATACCAGGATCAGGGACTACAGCAGTATTAATGGGTGCTCTCGTCATGTATAACGTAAACCCGGGGCCAATGTTATTTGAAGAACATCCAAATGTTGCTTGGGGCCTCATTGCAAGTATGTTTATAGGTAACTTGATGCTATTAATCCTGAATTTACCCTTGGTAAAGATATTTGCCAAAATTATCTCAACACCACCTAAATACTTAATCCCAATAATATTAGCAATCTCTGTCTTTGGGGTGTATGCCGTACAAGTAACTACTTTTGATCTTATGCTTCTTATAATTTGTGGTGTAGCTGGCTATTATTTGACTAAAAACGATTATCCGATCGCTCCATTAGTATTAGGATTAGTACTATGGCCAATGATTGAAAATAATTTCCGAAGAGCATTAACCATATCGAATAGCGATTATTCAGTTTTTTTTAGAGAACCTCTATCCGTGATTTTTTTAATTATTGCATTCTTATGGGTTACGATTCCGATTTTAATGAAGCTAAAAGGGAAAGATGTTGTCATAAATGATGAAGGATGATAATGAGGTAGTAATGGGAACGTTTTTAATGTTCCCTTTTCTTTTTTATAAATTGATGATAGGAGATGTTAGCGAAAATGAAACTTAAATGTGCCATTCTGGATGATTATCAAAACGTTGCTTTAAAAATTGCAGATTGGTCAACTATCAAGGATCATATAGAATTTAAGGCGTTTCACGAGAATCTTAAAAATGAATCGGAATTGATAAATGCCGTATCCGATTATGACGTGATCGTCATAATGCGCGAAAGAACACCATTTGGGGCTTCAGTTCTATCCCAACTGCCTAAATTAAAACTGCTTATCACCTCAGGTATGAGAAATGCTTCTATTGATTTAGCAGCCGCAAGTAATCAAGGCATAATCGTATGCGGGACAGGAAGCAGCTCTGAACCTCCCCTTGAATTAACCTGGGCATTAATCTTAGGATTATCCCGTCATGTGGTTAAGGAAAATCAATCGCTTCGTTTAAATGGCCCTTGGCAAAGTACAGTTGGCGTGGATTTATATGGAAAGCGCCTGGGTCTTATTGGGTTAGGGAAAATCGGAAGTAGGATGGCGCGTGTCGGAAAGGCGTTTGGAATGGAAGTGGCAGCTTGGAGTCAAAATCTTACGGAAGAAAAAGCCAGAAAGGAAGAAGTATCTCTTGCTCGATCCCTTGAAGAGTTACTAAATCAAAATGATTTTATATCCATTCATTTGGTCCTTAGTGAACGAACCCGGCATCTTATCGGAGTAAGAGAGTTACAATGGATGAAATCTACTGCCTATTTAATTAACACTTCACGAGCGGATATTGTCGATCAAAATGCGCTTATTACTGCTCTGGAAAATAAGTGGATTGCCGGTGCTGGACTGGATGTGTATGAACAAGAACCGTTGCCAGAGAACCATGTAATGCGTAAGCTTGATAGTATTCTCGCCTTACCGCATCTAGGTTATGTGTCAGAGAATAATTATCGGACTTATTATAGTGAGGCTATAGAAAATATTCAAGCCTATTTGAATGGACAGCCGATCAGGAAATTAAACTAATTTTTTCTGCACTTTGATCAATAACAACCCCAAACTTGGCAATCTAAAGAGAGGCCAAGTTTGGGGTTGTTACTTGAATTATTTTACAGCAGAATCAGCAAGCAATTTTTGTACGACAGTTTGCATAATTCCCCCATTACTATAGTATTCTATATCCACTACACTATCTAAACGAACAATCACATCAAAAGTAAATTGACTTCCGTCATCGCGTGTTGCTATCATCGTTATCATTTGACCGGGTTGTATTTGATCCTTTAGACCTTGTGTTTCGAAGGTTTCCCTTCCTGTAATTCCAAGGGATTCAATATTCGTACCTTCGGCAAATTGTAAAGGAAGTATTCCCATCCCAACTAAATTACTTCGATGAATCCTCTCAAAACTTTCCGCGAGAATCATTTTAACTCCAAGAAGGTTGGGCCCCTTTGCAGCCCAGTCGCGGGAGCTGCCAGTCCCATATTCCTTTCCCGCAAGAATGATCAAATTTGTATCATTTTCTTGGTATTTCATGGCTGCATCATATATGGACATTACTTCACCAGTAGGAAAATATGTCGTAACGCCTCCCTCATGCCCGGGAACAAGTTTATTTCGAATCCGTACATTTGCAAATGCGCCTCGGACCATCACTTGATGGTTACCCCGCCTTGACGGATAGGAGTTAAAATCCTTTCTCGAAACACCATGGTTAAGTAAATATGATCCTGCCGGACTTTCCGGTTTAATGGCTCCAGATGGGGAAGCATGGTCTGTCGTAACGGAATCACCCAATAATGCCAATACCCGTGCAGAACGTACTTCCCCAATTCCATTAGGATAGGAAAAGACTTTCTTTAAAAACGGTGGTTCTTGAATATAAGTCGATTGTGGATCCCATTCATATAGCTCACTATCATGTGTTTGAATTTCGTTCCATCTCTTATTGGCATCGTATACTGCCTCGTACCTTTTACGAAATAATTCAGGTTGAATCCATTTGTTTATATACTCATAAACTTCGTCAGAAGAAGGCCAAATATCTTTTAAGAATACTGGTTCGTAAGCACTGTTAAAACCAAGCGGTTCGTTGTGAAAATCAATATTAACAGTTCCAGCCAAGGCATATGCAATTACCAGCGGCGGGGAAGCTAAATAGTTGGCTTTAATCAGTGGGTGAATTCGCCCTTCAAAATTGCGATTTCCTGAAAGTACTGAAGCCGCGACAAGATCATGGTTCACAATGGCCTCACTAATTTCATCGGGTAAAGGACCGGAATTGCCAATACATGTAGTGCAGCCGTAACCCGCAATATAAAAGCCTAGCTTCTCCATATAGTCCAATAATCCTGATTGTGACAGATAATCAGTAACAACCCTTGAACCAGGTGCTAACGAACTCTTAACATAAGGTTTTTTTTGTAATCCCTTTTCAATGGCTTTCTTTGCTAGTAATCCCGCAGTAATAAGAACTGTTGGATTTGAAGTGTTTGTACAACTTGTAATCGCAGCCAAAACAACTGAACCGTGTGTAATCGCTGCTTTTTCACCAGGCGGCACATCGACTTGTACTTCCCTTTGTCGCTTTTCTATAGTGACACCATATCCACCTTGTTCAACGGAATCGTTAAGTGATTTTTGAAAGGTCTGTTTCATCATGGTTAATTCGACGCGATCCTGTGGTCTTTTAGGGCCAGCAAGGCAGGGAACCACTGTAGATAAGTCCAACTCGATGATCTCAGGATAATCAGAAGCGGTGGTTTCAGGATACATAAACATTCCTTGTGCCTGATAATAGGATTCGATTAATTGAATCTGAGCTTCACTTTTACCAATGGACTTTAAGTATTTTAGTGTTTCATGGTCTACCGGGAAATATCCCATGGTAGCTCCATATTCAGGAGCCATATTAGAGATTGTCGCACGATCCGCAACACTCATGTTCGCTACCCCAGGGCCGAAAAACTCTACAAATTTGCCTACTACACCCTTAATTCTGAGAAGATTCGTAATGGTCAAAGCTAAATCGGTAGCAGTCGAACCTTCGGGAAGTGCTCCAGTTAAACGGAGACCAACCACCTTAGGTGTGACAAAATAGAGAGGTTGGTCCAGCATTGCAGCTTCTGCTTCAATTCCACCCACACCCCAAGCAACGATTCCCATTCCATTAATCATAGTAGTATGAGAGTCTGTCCCTACAAGAGAATCTGGATACAACAGACTTACTCCATCCATTTCCTTTTCCCTGACGACGGATGAGAGAAACTCCATATTAATCTGGTGCATGATTCCAGTAGAAGGAGGTACGATATTTACATTTTGAAAAGCTTTCTGGGCCCAATGAAAAAAACGATAGCGCTCATCATTTCTTTCGAATTCAAGCCGCTCATTTACTTCTAAAGCCTCTCGGGAACCGAAGTAATCGACCATTACTGAATGATCGACAACAAGATCAACCGGTATGGTCGGGTTAACAATGGACGGATCTCCTCCAAGACGGGCAACCGTCTCCCGCATCGCTGCTAAATCTACAATTGCTGGTAATCCAGTTGTATCATGAAGCAAAATCCGGGCTGGTTTAAATGGTATCTCCTGATTACTTTTACCGTCCCAAGTTGCCAGCTTTTCTATATGCTCATCTGTTACAGAAACTCCATTATATTCACGTAAGGCGGCCTCTAACAAAACTTTAATACAAAATGGGAGTTTTGAAATTTGAGAGAATCCCATATTTTTTAAGTTTTTAAGATTATAATACTGATAGACTTTTCCATTTATCTCTAAAGTCGAACTTACTTTAGGGACATATTTTGATGGAAGACCCATGAACTATCCACCCCTAACTTTGTAGTTAAGAGTAGTATAAAGTTCAAAATATTTTTTGGAAAATATGAATTACATATGAGTCGCTATAACTTATGTTTATATCGAAGTTTCTTTTATAAAATCAATGAATGCCTTTACTACATTTTGAACTAAAGAATTTTCATGGTAAAAAACCCAAGTAGGGCGGGTAAGGGGAATGCCGTCACGATTTTTTAATGGAATCTGGTTGATATACGGCAAATCCTGAAGAAACAAATTAGGCATAATTGCATACCCGATGCCTCTTGTCACCATCTCACGGCAGGTATCACCACGATCTACCTTCATTAAAATATTTGGCGGTTTTGAGAAATGATTGTTCCACCAATTATCCATCAATGCTTTAAAGAGGTGATCCGTTTCAAAATCGATTCTTGGAAGATTTGGAAGGTCATCTATATCAATTGCCGACTTGCTGGCTATAACGATATTTTCTTGAAATAATAAGAATTTTTGATCGGGCCAACTATAATCTCCCCGGACAAACCCAACATGAACATGATTATTATAGGTTAAATTAAAGATTTCTTTACTTACCCCTGTTTCCACATGAAAGGAAACTTTTGGATATAGTTCTGAAAACCGCTGAATAATCCCTGGAAGTTTATACTTTCCAAAGAATTGGGTGACTCCTATGCGCAGGGTCCCGACAATCTCATCGTTCATATTCGATACATCTTCTTTAATTTCTCTGTATAAGGTCAGCACTTCAGCAGCACGTTGAGCCAGGTATTCTCCTTGTGGGGTAAACTGGACCCCCCTAATCCCTCGATCAACGATTTTAACCCCAAAGTGTTCTTCAATTTGCATAACTCTTTTAGTTAATGCTGGTTGGGATATAAATAAGATTTCAGCTGATTTTGTAATATTTTTCTGCTCATATAACACCTCAAGTATTTTCCAGTCGCGCTCATCCATTGTTGCCCCCACCCCTTTTTTTTCTTTATGATTATAAACAATACAGAATCTTTCCAAAATTAAATTCTTTTCCAGTTTAGCATAAATATCCAGAATTAAAGATAAGAAATTCATGATCCATTGTCCTTCATTATCCATAAATGAAAGCTATGGAATAGCATTCTAAAATCGTATTTTATTTCAGGTTACTTCTGTTATACATTCTTAATACAGATAATACTAGTCTGGGGGATGTAGATATGGATAAAGCCCAACCGTTAATAGAAGCAGGGAGATATATGTTAAGCAATCATCTGGCATGGGGAACTTCCGGGAATATTAGTATGAGGCTTGATACAGAAAATATGTTGATTACAGCTTCCGGAACGTTTATGGGAAATCTCTCACCAGAGGATTTTGTCGAGTATGATATTCACTCAGGTGAAAATAGAGGTTTTAAGAAACCATCGAAAGAAACACCCATGCATTCGGAAATTTATAAACGAAGAAGTGACATCGGAGCTATATTGCATTCTTCGCCCTTTTATACTACTTTGATTGCTTGCAGTAAAGAACCCATTCTCTCCAATTTGTTCATTGAAACCATGTATTATCTCGAGTATGTGGCATATGTTGATTATTTTCATCCCGGCACACCAGAATTAGCGGAAGCTGTATCAAAACAATCTTCTAATGCGAATATTGTCATTATGCGCAATCATGGAGCTACAGTGTTTGATGACACATTAAATGATGCGTTAATGAGGCTTGAAACATTGGAAATGGCATGCCGAATGATCATAATGGCCAAATCGGCAGGAATTGAGTTGAGTGAAATACCTGCACATGTCAGGAGGAGTTTTTTAGAGGAGTCAAGATATAAAACGAGAAAGAAAATGAATTACTTAGATTAGTAATGAAGCAGTGGAAGGAGGCTTGGAATGAAACTAGCTTATGTCTATGGAACTGACGACACGATTGCTCCAGTTTTAGGAGCAAGAGGGAATCCCGATCGTATATTTCCCGTACTTAAGGAATGTGGTTATCAGGCAATCGAGCCATTTGTACGGGATCCGAATTCTATGAATCTATCAGCCTTTGAAAAAGCTGTGAATCGGTTTGGATTAGATGTAGCAGCCATTGGTACAGGACCCGTTGTGATTGATGATGCTATAACGTTTACAGACCGTGACCCTGATATTAGAAGAGCAGCAGTAAATAGAGTAAAGGATATCATAAATTTTTCCTCATTATTTGGTGCTCCCATAAATATCGGTAAGATGCGTGGAGATATCGACGAAAAACAAGCACATCATTCATGGAAATGGATGAGGGAGTGTTTGTTGGATGTATGTGAATACGCTGATAAATGCGGGATTAATATTATGATAGAGCCTCAAAATATAAAAAATATAAATAATTTAAATACTGCCTTACAGGCGATAGACTTTATTGAAATGATTGGCATACCTAATTTGTATCTTATGGTGGATATTTTTCATATGTCCTTTGAGGATAATCCCATTTCATCATTAACAAAGGCAAAAGATAAGCTATCGCACATTCATTTGGCGGACAGTGATCGCAGGTCTCCAGGAGAAGGGGAATTTGATTTTATACCGGTTATCGATACCTTGAAATCGCTGCATTATGATGCATATCTTTCACTGGAGGTGGGGTATGAGAAGGATCGATATGAAGAAGCAAAAAGGGCTGCAGGATTTTTAACTAACATTCTTAACTACAAATAATCCGAAGGAGGATGGTTTATTCATGGCAACTTATAAAATTGGTGTTCTTTACGGGGATGGAATTGGTCCAGAAATTACGAAGGCAACGGTGGAGGTGCTTAAAGCAGCTTCTGAATTAACAGCTAACACTCAATTTGAATACATTGAGCTCCCAATGGGGTGGGAGGGTATTGAAAAATACAATAACCCTATGCCGCAATTCACAAAAGATGCACTTAAGGAGACACACGGATGGATCATGGGACCACATGATTCAGCAGCCTATCCTGCAGAACATAAGAAAAATCGTAATCCAAGTGGTGAACTTCGCATTTATTTTGACCTATATGCAAATGTCAGACCTGCAAGAACGATTGAAGGAATCCGCAGTGTTGTAGGTGAGGCGGATTTAGTCATTTACCGGGAAAATACGGAAGGTTTTTATAGTGACCGAAATATGTACGTTGGAGTCGGGGAATGGAAGGTAACACCAGATGTAGTTATTTCATCAGGAGTTTTTACCAGAAAAGCGACTGAGAGGATTGCACATGCAGCTTTTAAAATGGCACAACAACGTCGCAAGAAAGTAACTATTGTCCATAAAGCTAATGTCATCAAGCTTGGCAGTGGGTTATTCCTCGATGTTTGCCGTGAGGTAGGTCAGCAATATCCTGATGTAGATGTGGATGATTATCATATCGATGCAATGGCTGCACATCTTGTCAGACGTGCCAAGGACTTTGATGTAATTGTGACGGAAAATATGTTTGGTGATATTTTATCAGATTTAGCCGGCGAATTAGTAGGAAGTTTAGGTTTAGCGCCATCAATCAATAGTAATTATACACAAGCGATGGCACAAGCTGCACATGGTTCTGCACCGGATATTGCCGGGAAAAATATTGCAAATCCAACCGGGATCATGCTGTCCACGGTTATGTTCCTTGATTGGTTAGGTGTCCAGCACAATGATCCTGAATTACCAGAGATAGCACGGGTTATTGAAAATGGATTATTCAGAGCTGTTTCAGAAGGTGTAAAAACAAAAGATTTAGGTGGCAATGCATCCACATCAGAGTTTACTAGTGCCATTATTGAACGGCTTGTAAGCCCGGAATCTGTGTCAGGGAGAGAATAAGGATGATTGGTGTCGTTGCAGATGATACAACCGGTGCAAATGATATAGGTCTTATGTTCAGTAAAAATCATTATTCAACAAAAGTGGTAGCCTTTGATAAACAAATGGACTTTAGCGCTGATGTGGATGTACTAATCATCGATACGGACAGCCGATTGGATTCCCCTGAAGAAAGCTATGATAAGGTTTTTAATGCGACAAAAACTTTACAAAAATTGGGAAGTTCCCTCTTTTTCAACAAAACCTGTTCTGTATTTCGCGGGAATATCGGCAAAGAATTTGATGCGATGTTAGATGCCTTAAATGAGGATTTTGCGGTTATTAGTTTAGCTTTCCCTAAAAACGGAAGGAAAACGATAAATGGGATTCACACGGTGCACGGAAGGCTTTTGGAGTTATCGGAGTTTGCCAAAGATCCGGTGCATCCGATGCGACAATCAAACCTTGTGGAAATCCTGCAGCAACAAACGGCGCGAAAAGTAACTTTGGTACCTTTGGAAATAGTCAGAAAAGGTCCCGTCGAGCTGCGTAAAGAAATAGAAAAACAGCGTGAATACGGCCAATATTGCATTGTCGATTCGGAGAACCAATCCGATTTAGCCATCCTAGCAGAAGCCATTCATGATATGCCTATTCTTTGTGGCAGTTCGGCAATTGCAGAAGAATTGCCGTCGTTTATAAATAAGGAGCTTGTTCAAACTTCCCTAGAGGATCTAATCATTGACGATCCCCATGGTGTATTAGTCATCTCAGGAAGTCTTACCCCACAAACGCGCTCTCAGACCGCCCACTTAATGGACATTGGAACATCTGCAATCATCCTGGATTCTCGTAAGGTTTTTGATCAACAGGTAAAAGCAACGGAAATTGAACGAGTAACGCGAGAGGCTATTTCGATCATTAAATCCGGAAACAATGCACTGGTAATGGCTGATCATAGACAAGAAATCGTAGATGAAACAAAAAAGTTGGGTAAACAGCTGCTGCTTAATGAAATGGACACAAGTAAAATGATTTCAGCAGCCTTAGCGGAAGCTGCCCAAATAATTATAGAAAATACAGGTTTAAGAAGATTGGTGGTAGCTGGCGGGGATACTTCCGGAACCGTTTGTCGCCGTTTGGGGATTAAAGGGAACTATGTCTTGGAAGAAATAGAAGCAGGATTACCATCAGGCTTAACATTAGACCACTCCATGTTAATTGTATTGAAATCCGGAAGTTTTGGTACACCGGAATTTCTGGAAAAAGCAATTACTCATTTAAAAGGATTGTTCAATCAAAATGATGGAACGAGATGAACATTTATTTATAGCGATCAAACCAGATCTGTTTATTTCGAAAGAAGAATTTGAAAATCGTATGGATACTTTTGTTTCACGAGTGAAATCCCTTCCGAGAGCACAAGGGTTTGAGGAAATTTTAATCCCGGGCGAGCCTGAAGAACGAAAAGCCATAGAAAGACTGGAGTCAGGAATACCCTTAACAATAGAAGTAAGAGACAGTCTCCATAATGAGGCAAAGCATCTGGGTATCAATCTTTCGGATATCCTGTAATAGAGGATGATAGATTTTGACATTGAAGGTAGTCTTAATAATTCTCTTTTTCTTTCAATTAATGACCAATTTAACTAGACCATTGCTTCCGTTGTATGCGAGTCAATTAGGGGCAAGTACAATGGAGGTTGGGACTTTAACAGCGGTGTACGCATTTTTTCCTTTATTATTGGCGATTCATGCCGGGAAAATTGCCGATCGAATGGGAGACCGGCTTCCAATTCTATTAGGAATGCTCTTTGCCACATTGGGATTCATGATTCCATTTTTTTTTCACTCGATTGTTAGCCTTTATGTATCACAAATTATTGTCGGTGTTTCGCATATTTTTATCATTATTTCCCTGCAGAATGTTCTGGGAAATATATCGACGAACGGGAATCGCGACCACTATTTTGGGATCTTTAGCATGGTTGTAGCGATCTCCCAATTTGTCGGTCCAATAATAGGCGGTTATTTAGCCGAATACACTACCTATTCATTTGCATTCTTCGCAGCTGCCATTATTGGCATAGTTCCGATTGTTTTTGCTGTTTGGATTCCGGTGATCACAGAAAAATCATTAGCAGGCCCTCTTCCCGAAGCCGGCAGTGCCCTACAATTATTGAAAATACCTGTGCTTCGGAAAGCCTTGGCCGGAAGTGCCTTAGTCCTGTATTCCAAGGATATATTTGTAGCTTACTTTCCGCTGTATGCAGCTTCCCTGCATATCTCTGATTCCAAAATCGGCTGGATTATTGCCTTGCAAGGCCTGGCAATGGTACCAGTAAGATTTTTTCTGGCAAGATTGACTGCATGGATGGGGCGTGAAAGATTACTTTTGATATCAATTCTTGCAGCAGGCATTGCCTTTGCGATCATCCCATTCACATCAAATATTCTTCTCCTGATGTTTTTATCAGTACTTATGGGGGCTGGATTAGGATGCGGCCAGCCTTTATCCATGACTACGATCTATAATGCTTCCCCACAATCCAAAACAGGGGAAGTATTAGGTTTAAGATTAGCGACCAATCGCATATCACAATTAATGGCTCCTATATTATTTGGAATCATAGGGAGCGGTGCGGGCTTACTATCCGTATTTTTAGTAAGTGGAGCATTTCTTGTTGGAGGTGCCTTTTTAACACATTCTAAGGAAGATTCACGCTTAGTTAAGATTTCATCATAAAAGGGCTTAATTCTTCTTCAACGCCTGCCTTTCCAGTTCTTCGAGCTTTTTTAGGAAGTCCACTCCAGCTTCCAGGAATTTGATACAGCCTCTGCTTTCTTTAGCCTTTCCTCTGCGGAAAGGGGCTTGGAAGAGGGTCTCCTCGTACTCCCTTTCCCACGTCGTTCCGTAAGGAAGCCTTGTTCTCCAAAACGATTAGTTAGGAATTTCCTTCAATTTAGACCTCAATCCATCCGTCGGTCATTACTCCACATTGCCTGTGTCCGTGGAGGCGGTATCTTTGAATCTCTTTCTGTGAAAACAATGGACCAGAGGGTTATGATGGACAAGGAAAATAAGCCAGGGACTTAGATGGGAATCTGATTGACCCTGAAAATTTTAGTGAAGAGGACACAAGCGATTTTATTAAAGAGGTAGCTGGATTCGTGTTTATTGGTGAATTTGACAATGAACAGGCTGTTTTCGACCAGAAAAAGGCTTTAGCTAAAAATTATGGTGTTTTTGATGACAAAATAAAGGCTTTATATCAAGACCCTAATAAGCCAATATCATTAGTATAAGTTCCCGCATCCCTTTGGAATATTAGTTGAACCAAAGAGCCCTTTTGACCGAGGGCTTTTTGGTTTGCCTAATTTTTGTCCAAGTTGCCCAACAAATACAAAAGAGAAGGATGATTACCGTGTTTGAACTATTAGCTTACACAGGCGTATCGACCCCCGCACATGTTATCCAAAACCTTGAATAAAAGAATAATTCGAAAATTGAAATTGGGGTCGGGGGTTCGAGCCCCTCAATGGTCATCAAAACGGCTAAAGCGCTTATCAGCGTTTTGGTCGTTTTTTATATTTATCACTGAAATTATGTTTCTAGCCAGCACAATTGTACTTGTACTCTCCTCACTACATGATGGCATCCATGTTCCTTAAGCCAGTTGATTAACGGTAGAAGATATACGTCTATAAATGGCATTTGCCTTCATTACAACGAAACAATCAGTTAAGAAACTAAAGAGGAAGTTTCATACAACTGACAGCTTTTTATTTTTAACATTTTGATTATATTTTCGGTGAAGTAACAACGCATTATAAAAGCTTGTATCCCTAATTAATAAGTAATCTGGGATACAAGCTTTATTAGAATTTACTTAATTACTGTTTTCCAATTATATGGATCAGCAAAGCCTGACGCATGTGTTTTGACATGGGTGTTTTAATTCTTGTATTTAAATTTGGACCAGTCATACATCTTGAAAGAAGGCAAGTCTTAAACTGATCCTAACCGTTAAGTACTCCACCATACAGATAGAGGGGATTAAGCTTTAATTCCATCGTTGGAAAAAAGGTCTTTCCTTCTTAGTTCTAATTTCTGGTAAATAAACGCAAGAAGCATGGATGGAATGGAACAAATAATCATCCCGATAAAGGCGTATCTTGGCTCGATTTCATATAAATAGCCGCCGAAAATCGTAAATACTGCAGTGCTCCAGCTAAGTGCGAGCGCTGAATACATACCTTGTGCTTTAGGAATCTGCCTAGGTGAAATATTTTTGATTAAGTATTTCATAAAGGCATAATGCCCCATGGCAAATGAGCATGCATGCAATGTTTGAGCGATACAGAAAACAGTGACATTCGGGAAGGCAAATAATAATATCCATCTTATGGATGAACCAAGAGCAGCCAGCGCCAGTAAGGAGCCAACTGAAAAGTTTTGAAATCTTCTATCTGCGATAGCAAAGAAAATGATTTCTGCCAATACGGCAATGTTAATAATCACGCCAATCAAGTATTTCGGTGCATGGATTTCTTGTAAAAAAAGGTAGCCATAATTGTAATAAGAAGCATGTGCCGCTTGCAATAAAATTACAATGATGAGCACTAAGCCAAAGTGTGGGATTTTAAATAATTGTAGCATGCCGCCTGTTTTGGTTAAATCCGCTTGTGGCCTCTGGGATAATACAGCAGGTGTGTTCATTTGGCCAAGACACGTGAATACCAATGCACCTAGCAACATCGCCCATAAAATCACTTCATCTCCAAACCTCCCCGAAAAGAGGGTCAGGATTATACCGCTCACGACAAAGCCGATGGATCCCCACTGGCGGCTTCTCCCGTAATGTCTTAATTGTTTATTTTGTACTAGGACGCCAGCAGCGCTATCTAAAGCAGGCATCAACGTTGGGTAAAAAATATGTAAAAATAACGTTACAATAAGCAAGCTCGAAAAGGAACTTGCAGGGATGTAACATATAATTGAAATTAACGTGCCGATTGCCGACCCATTTAAGATAGTTTTACTGCTGAATTTCTCTGATAGGTAAGGAAATGCAATTAATGTAGAAAGACCTCTTGCAACTAAACCCAAGCTCATGATCAAACTGGCTTGTGAAACCGTTATCCCTTTTGTATGAATCATCCATCCTGTCCAATAGGGCAGAAAAATACCCCATGTCATAAAAAAACTAAAAAATTGTTTGCTCATCCAGCGTTGAGTGTTCATTCTGTATCCCTCCATTGTTTGCATGATATCATGAAGATACGTACAATAATATGAGATATCTCATATTTTTGAGGTGGATAATGGAAAGTTATAAAAGGGAGAAAAAGCACCGGTATTTGGAGAAAAACTCGATTGCACACTTATTTTCTTTTCCGATTGAAGAGTTCATGGAAGTGCATGAATATCAACCTGGTGAATGGATCATTCAAGAAGGCATGAGACCGGATTTTTTATTTTATGTAATTGAAGGAAAAGCAAAAATTTATGTAACGCATCAAAACGGGAAAGTTTCCCTGATTAATTTCATCAACGCAAATGATTATATTGGGGAAATGGAATTATTAAACGAGGTGTATTATACAAAGGGGATCCAAACCACTACGAAGACCACTTGTTTTGCTCTTCCTTTTTCACGTTATCGTGCACAATTGCTCGAAGATGCGACATTTCTACGTGAACTAACCAAGTTTTTAAGTGTAAAAGCAACTAAAATGGCGGCAAAATATTCGCAAAGTCTCGCCTTCCCGCTTGAAAACCGGCTTGCAGATTTTATTTTGCAAACTGCCGATGAAGAAGTTTATAGAGAAAAACACATAATTGTTTGTGATTATTTAGGCGTCTCCTATCGACACTTATTGCATGTGCTTGCACAATTTTGCGATAAAGGGTATTTACAAAAGGGCGGACGCAACTATCGCATTCAGCAGTACAAGGAACTATATAAACTGGCTGAAATGATGAGGAACACGTGAGGCTGTTATCTTTACCGCCTTCCACTTCATTGCAAGTCGAGGAGAAAGATGGTTAATTCAGGTTGACATTTGGCTTAATGAAAACAAACCTCAGGTAAGAAAGTAAGAGAGAAAGTTCGTAAACGTTGAATATATCTTCAAACGGGCTGCTTTCTTTTCTGTAACAGGGAATTATATTTTTCTGAATGATAAAAGCTCGTAACACTGGTTACCAAGTAATCCAGGCTACGAGCTTTACATGTATATTAAAAATCAAAATTGTCAGGATCCGGACCTACCCGGCGATTATCGTTCATGCCATCTATCGCTTTCATGTCTTCGACGGATAATGTAAAATCAAAAACAGTAGCATTCTCAATAATTCGATGTTCCTTAATGGATTTGGGAATGGTGACCACTTCATTTTGCAGATCCCAGCGCAATATAATCTGCGCAACTGACTTGTTATATTTTTGTGCGATACCTTTAAGGATTTCATTATCCAGAAGCTCGCCCTGCATTAAAGGGGACCAGGCTTCCAGCTGGATGCCATGTTCCCGGCAATATGACTGCAGTTCTTTTTGTGTGAGGCGCGGATGGTATTCCACTTGATCGACCATTGGTTTAATCGTTGCATCCTTCATCAAATCTTCGAGATGATGAATGTGAAAATTACTGACTCCAATTGCTTTCACCCGTCCTTCCTTATAAATTGTTTCTATTGCCCTGTAAGCTTCTTTATACTTCCCATCCACCGGCCAGTGGATCAGATATAAATCCAAGTATTCAAGTCCGAGTTTACTTAAGCTCCCCTCATAGGCCGATAATGTTGATTCGTAGCCTAGATCAGTGTTCCAGACCTTTGAAGTGACAAAAAGATCTTCTCTGGAAATACCTGCTTCCTGGATTCCTTCACGGATTCCCTGTCCGACGCCCTCCTCGTTCTGATAGATGGCTGCTGTGTCTATACTGCGATATCCATGTTTAATAGCTATTTTGACAGCATTTATTAAGTCCGGGCCTTCTTCAACCTTGAACACACCCAGCCCGAGCCAGGGCATCTTTACCCCGTTATGCAATGTTGTCGTATCTTGTAGATTCTTAATCACTATAATTCCTCCTTTTACGAATATTGTATTGTTTTGTTTTACACGAAATAGAATATTTATCACATCAATTTTGTTTTTTATCCAAAGCACGGCTCCAAGAGGTAAGCAAGACTGCTCCAAAGACCATTACCCCGCCTATCCATGGAGTGTGAATCAGCCCGATTGAATCTGCGATGATGCCCCCAACAAAGGCTCCAAGGGCAATGCCTATATTAAACGCAGCAATATTTAAGGCTGATGCGATATTCACGGCCGCTGGCATATGCTTTTCAGCCAGCTGCACCACATAGATTTGCAGGCCGGGGACATTCATAAAGGCGAATAAGCCAAGGAAAAAGATCGTGATGATTCCTGCTGCCTTGAATGGTGCTGTGAATGTAAGAATGATTAATATGACGGCTTGGGTTACGAACATCCAAAATAAAGCATGTAACGGGTTTTTATCGGCTGCCTTGCCGCCAATCGTGTTTCCAAAAGCTACGGCGATGCCGTATACAAGCAGAATGACACTTACAGCGCTTGGAGCGAAGCCTGTTATTTGTTCCAGGATCGGAGCAAGATACGTGAATGCCACAAAGGTGCCCCCATATCCTAAAGCCGTGATGGCGAAGGACATTAAAAGAGGGCCATTGGTCAAGACTTTCAGGTTATCGCCGAGTTTAGATGCCGGTGCTTGTTTTAGGTTATTAGGTACCAATATGGCACTTCCGATGACTGCTATGATTCCAAGAAAAGCCACAGCCCAAAAAGTTGCCCTCCAACCGAATGCCTGGCCAATAAATGTGCCAAGCGGAACGCCGGTTACCGTGGCAACGGTCAATCCCGTAAACATAAAAGCAATCGCGCTAGCCCGTTTATTTTCGGGCACAAGGTCTGCGGCAATCGTGGAGCCAATGGAGAAGAACACTCCGTGTGAAAAAGCCGTTACAAACCTTGCGACAAGCAATAATCCAAAGCTTGTCGATAAGGCAGCGACCGAGTTCCCGATGATGAAAACGATCATCAGGAGCATCAATAAAGATTTCCTGTTCATTTTATTGGTTATTGCTGTCAGGATAGGAGCTCCAATAGCCACTCCCATTGCATACCCTGAAATCAGCAAGCCTGCCAAAGTAATGGAAATATTTAAGTCTCCAGCTAAGGAAGACAATAAGCCTACGGGGACAAATTCCGTCGTACCGATTCCGAATGCGCTTATGGCTAATGCCAGTAATGCCGGAGTCTTCCCTTTAGCTTTAACATCTATTGCTTGTGAACTCATTATTTAAGGTCCTCCCGATGGAAAATTAAAACAAACTGCGACACAGCGTAATCGGGCCCATACATGTATTACGCCGGCACCTGGCTATTATGGAATACACAGGACAAAAAGAGAAGTACGCACTTTAAAGTGCTGTAGGTACTTTTTAGTGCCTGTGGTTTTCTTTTTGCAAGGTGTTTGTTATTATGAAAAAGGACTTAAAATGAACAGTACGTACTTTGAAGTACCATAGATGCCTTATGGTGCCTATTGATATAGTGGAGGAAGAAAAATGGCATACAATATTCCAGTAGAAGCCACGCTTGAAGTCATCGGGGGGAAGTGGAAAGTGGTCATCATGTGCCATTTGATCAAGGGAGAAAAAAGGACAAGCGAACTGAAAAAGCTTATGCCTGGCATTACGCAAAAAATGCTGACCCAGCAGCTTAGGGAGCTTGAAGGAGATGGCGTTGTGAATCGGACCGTCTTTGACCAGGTTCCTCCAAAAGTCGTATACTCACTAACCGACTATGGCTGGTCCCTTCGTCCAATCCTGGATGCCATGTGCAAGTGGGGAGAAGGACATATTGAACTGACTGGCGAGGAAGTTATAAATTAAAGAAAGCGCGAGCGGCCGGTAATAAGCCCTGCCTGTTCGACCTGTTGGTGTTTCGAATGCAGCAGAAACCAGATAGCTGGAGCTAGCCACCAATCTAAATAAAGTATTTTTTATTTGAACAAAGGGATTCGATGCCTTAAAGGATATTGAATCCCTTTTTTCTATTCCTCATGCATTATTCAGATTATACGTCTTCCCCCATTATCTTCTTCACCTTGTTTATAATGGACGATCGTCAAGGTGGCGAGCCCCATGAGAAGAGCAGCAGCCTCATATCCAACCACCAGCAAGAAGTATTTATTGCAGCCCCCATGTTTCACTCATCGTGATGACCCTAGCCGATCCCTTGCCAAAAAGTAATTTTGGATCTTTATTTTATGAAATAAAACCCTTGGACCCATTTACTCTTTAATTAATGGCTAGAATGGCTAAGTATCTTCTGAAGAAATGTATCGAGTAACCATCATTCATTTTTATTTATTGTGCGGCAATAAACTGTATTGTTCTTAAAATTATATTTATAGATACTTTATAAAATGTAAAAAAACGAATAAAGTTATATTTAACTTAATGTAATGTTCGTTTATAATGATTTTGAATAGACTGGGGAGGAGCGGTTATATGTATAAAACGAAAAAAGTTTTATTATTAGGATCAGGTGAATTAGGAAAAGAGGTCGTGATTGAAGCTCAGCGTCTTGGTATCGAGACAATTGCTGTCGATCGATATGGAAATGCTCCCGCCATGCAGGTGGCGCACAAGAGCTATGTGATTGATATGCTTGACCCAAAGCAAATCAGGGATATTGTCGAGAAAGAGAAACCTGATATAATTGTGCCGGAAATTGAGGCCATTGCCACATCTGAACTTATTAAGCTGGAAGAAGAAGGCTTCAATGTAATACCAACTGCTCGTGCGGTTAAATTAACAATGGATCGTGAGGGTATAAGACGATTAGCCGCTGAAACTCTAAAGCTTCCTACGGCTAATTATCGCTTTGCAGATACATATAAAGAATTTGTTAAAGCTGCCAGAGAAATTGGGTTTCCATGCGTTGTTAAGCCTCTCATGAGTTCTTCAGGTAAAGGACAGAGTGTATGCCAATCCGAAGATGAGCTGGAGAAATGTTGGAAAGTAGCGATGGAGGGTGGAAGGGTGCAAAACGGAAGGGTCATCATCGAAGAATTTATTCGGTTTGATTCGGAAATTACCCTTCTTACTGTTCGTGCGGTCAATGGGACAATGTTTTGTCCTCCGATTGGTCACATTCAGAAGGAAGGAGATTATATTGAATCCTGGCAACCTCATGATATGACAGAACAACAGATTAAAGAGGCGAAGAGAATTGCCCAGGCCATTACTGATGAGCTTGGAGGATATGGAGTATTTGGAGTAGAGCTTTTCCTTTCTCAAGATAAAGTCTATTTCAGTGAGGTATCTCCACGCCCGCATGATACTGGTTTAGTCACCCTTGTCACGCAAAATCTTTCTGAATTTGCCTTACATGTCCGAGCCGTTTTAGGTTTTCCTATCCCTGAAATTACTCTGAATACACCCGGAGCGAGCCGGCCCTTAAAAGCAGGGGATGAATTAACTGAATACTCAATAGGCGGATTTGACCAAGCGCTGGGATTACCTAACATACAGCTTCGTGTATTTGGAAAACCAGTAACAAGTGTTGGCCGCCGAATTGCAGTTGCTTTATCTGCAGCCGATGCAGTTGAAGCAGCAAGAGAAAATGCTGCACGTGCACTGGAATACTTACGTTTAGAAAAATAATTCTAAAATGAAGAGGCACTCTTAGATTTGAATGCCTCAGAAACGCTGACAAACCCTATTTTTCTAGGATAGGGTTTTTTAGGTGCATATACAATGTTCTGTCAATGCCGATTCCCTTATATTAGAATTGAGGGAAAACAAGTAGGAGACGATGTCGTATATATATGAATTTAAACATCGAAGAAAACATAATAAGACACATGGAACTCCGAGTAGGAGAAAGGCTTTTTTGTCGTTAATTCTGTTAGAGCGTTAAGCAATCTCCCTTCCTGTAACGTTTGTCTAATATCCTTTATATTTGATTCTATGAAGAAATACATATTCGCAACCTTCGATCACTCTTTAATACAAAGTACATGTAGCTTGCGAAAGAATCTTTTGGCCAAAGGGATTGAAAAACTTTCTGAGTATGGAGTTGGAGTATATATAATCGAAAAGGACCTTATAGAGGGGCTTAATTTTGCAAAATGGAGTATTTGATGAAGTACAAAAAAACCGCCAGCATTGACAGGCGGTTTCCAGTGGCTAAATTTTAGGCAGGGGGCCATATTTATTATCATGCGCGTCACTGTCATGAACCAAAAAAACAATGAGGATTATAGCACCAATCAGCGGAATAAGTGCAATTAATTGCCACCATCCAGTTCTCCCGGTATCATGAAGTCTCCGTGCCGTAACAGCTATGGAAGGCAACAGTATGGCTAAAGAGTATAACGAAGTCAACCAGGATTCTATATCCAAGATGGTCTGCAAAATCGATAGAACAAATGAGATAATTACATTTATGAGAACAAACATCCAATATTCCTTACGACGCGCCCTCCCCTGAAACCCTGCATAATTCTGCAAAACTTTAAAATACCAGCTCATTGTAAGTCCCCCTAAGATGATCGGAATTTGTTAACAAAAGGTCCCCTTAAATATCATATGAGCGATGAGCTGTTTATAGAAATCTAAAAATATATGTGGCCTATGTTTGAGAAAACACATTAAAATCAAATGTATAAGTCTAATTCCACAGTCGGGCATCAGCGTAATAGCAGGAGAGGCATAACCATTATTTTTTATGAATCTGTGTATTGAATAAAGCTGTTCCTCTTTTCGGAGCTGTAATCGGGATTTGAAGGGTTATTGCAGCCAGGGTATGAAATCCTTGTGACCAGCATATGGTTGCAGAATAAAACCCCTTTGTTCAGAATACTTGAACAAAGGGGTTTGTGTTTTCTTGAAGCCTTTTGCTATAGGTTTCCTACTTTACAATTTTATAATTCTTATGGTTTACCACTGTAACATCACCATTGAATACTATGTCAGTTGGATTTTTTGTAATGCCTACAATCACAGAGTTTTCATTTACTTTGCGAACTACTCCCTCGATCTTGCCTTGAAAAATGATTTTGTCTCCAATATTTGCAGTTGCAGCCATAACAATCCCCCGTCAACACTTTTATCAATATCTTTCCCTTACCGACATAAATTAAACTTGTATCAGCATGCAAAAGAAGCTGGCCAACCACGTGGTCATCGCCGTCCCTGTAGGGCATTAAAGGGCGTGCTTATTTTACCTGAATAGGACAGTACTGTTGTTATTAAAATTTTATAGCGCTTACGTTTTTCTGTATACCAATTTAAGTACATTTTATATAAGGTGAATAAAGAAATGTTTAGATTAGTTGGAAAAGTGGCTGCTATTATCGGTGTTACAAGAGGGATTGGAAGAGCAATGTCTATAGCTGCGGCAGAAGCCAGGTGCATCCATAGCATTGCTTCAGCGAAATGTGGAAAATGACGCTGTAAAAAGGAAATTGAGGATTTAGGACAAAGATGTATGATCGTTCCCTGTGACATGGATAATACCTACCGACTAAAAGCGGCTATCCCAGCGGTTGTGCAGGAATTTGGAAAAATAAATACCCTTTTCAATAATACTCGGATCCAAAGACGTTCACCATCAGTTTCTTTTTCAGAACAGGTTTCTGGGATGATGTCACTAATACAAATTTGAAAAGTGTATGGATTGTGAGTCAAGAAGTGGGTAAATTTATGGTTCCTCAAATTCATAGTTTCATAGTTCTTTCCACCTTATATTATTCGATCAGATTTCTTATTAAACCAGGCACGCTTCCCTGGAATGGTGTCGCCCATTATTAGGTAGAGTTTTAAGTTTTTCTGTAGCAGTGTACCAGGCAGCCTTTCTGAGTCCCACACAGGTTTCCTCGTTTCCAACATAAATATATGTCAACTTTTCTACTGACGTTTTGTCGGGTAACCACCGACATTTAGCTGTGCTGCTTAATGCAAATTTTTACTCCTTAGAATGCAACATTATAAATATTACAGCTCTCTTAAAAATCCATAAAACTGTCGACAATTCTGATTGATTCATATATAGTTATTTACAAAAAATGTAAGCGGGGTGTGTGTTATGTTAAAGAGGATCATTGATAGATTTAGAGGAGAGGCATCCACAGAAACTCTGGTAAAGTATGGATTGACAGTGGGAGAAAATTTCCAGAGACAGGCTCAATGTATTATCGATCCTTCACATTGCTGGCTTATAAAAATTGGAGACAATGTTACTCTTGCTCCCAGGGTACATATATTAGCACATGATGCAAGTACAAAAATGCATCTGGGATATACGAAGATAGGGAAAGTCATCATTGGCAATAATGTGTTTATTGGTGCCGGCAGCGTTATTTTACCGAATGTCCAAGTTGGAAATAATGTAATCATTGGTGCCGGCAGTGTAATATCCAAAGATATACCGGATAACACAGTTGTTGGCGGAAATCCGGCAACCATCATTTGTCCAACGAGCGAGTATATCCAAAAACATGGCAGTAGAATGTCCGCTAGGCCGACATATGACGAGAATTGGACCTTTGATAACATTACCAATGATATGAAGAAACAAATGAAGCAAGAATTAGAGAATGGCATCGGATATATCGTGTAACTGATCTGGGAATAGTCTGACCGTGCAGTACTTTTGAACATTAGAACGAAGCTATATTTCTTGAATTATAGTATTAAACCTCGTTTAACTTTTTACACTACTGAAAATAGGATTCCAGTCTTCCCGCTTACCCTGTAAAGGCGCATTGTAGGGGCAATAAGGCTAAAACGTGATCAGAGCACGCTTTGGCCTTTTTTATTTGCTTCAATGTTTGCTGGCGTCTTTCATGTTACCTGAACAGGACAGTACCAATCCCCCCATCAAACCTGGCTATTGATGGTATAATCAGCCTTATTTTTTATGTTCCGTTATAGTAAAATGCTTTGGATCTGAATTCCTGCATTAGCAAAGATCTTCTATGTTTTTCATAATGTTAATTCAGTCATAAATAATAAATTTTTGAATTCAGAAGGTGAACCTTTGTCTTTTCCACCACAATTTTCAATTTGAAAAGAAATATAATGCTTTCAGAATTAATTCTTGATAAATGTCAATGTCTGTTTGTGCTTCTTTAGATTTCATATATTTTTGTAAAAATTGGATGATTCGACAAACGAAGCAGGAACTCAAAACAGTATTCGAGAAGTATATAACAACTTAATGGTTGTCGTCCCGGTTCGGGCCCTTTGAATCATGCATTGTAAGCACGAATGAGATTGTTTTTACTAAAAACAGAATTAGGTTACTGAAAGGAGTTAAACATGAGGAGCTTAAAAATACTGGCCTGGATATCTGGCAGCATTGTGTTATTGGCTATTGTATCGGCCGGCCTGTATTTCTTTTTCATGGCAAGTGAAACGGATATAGAAGCAAAGCCGACCCTCGCGGTTAAGGAAGATACAAATCCTAAGGGAGAATCATTTATTCAAGTAATCGAAACGGAAGAGACTGATCTGGCAGAAGAATTCCCAATGGATATGCCGGAATTCGATATACAGGAAGCGATCCATGGCATGACACATCAGAAAATCATTGCTGAGGATAAATGGGGCTTTATCCCGCTTACAGAACAGCGTGTTCAACGGTTGGCAGCTGTAGTGGAAAAGAATATAGCGAAATATGAAAACGCAGAACTGTACCAAAATATTTTGAATAAATGGGCCAAATATGATTTTTTAACGGTGGATGAAGACCATAACTCGATTTGGGAGCTGCAGGGAGGAACAATTGGTGAAGCTACCGGCATATTGTCTGCTGAAGAGGAGAAAAAATTTATTAAGGAGCATTATGACATTGATGAATAAGGCTGTTATTAAACGTATAACATCGCGTTTGACTGCAATCGCGATGCTTACCGGTGCTTTTTATGGGATTTTTTTATTTGCAATGCAGGAAAAGCCAATGAAGGATGCGCGGTTCCCGGAGGTAGAAAGACAGCATGGGCAAAAAACATATACAGAAATCATAATTGAAAGGGACTCTATATCACAGAAACAAGGCTCCAAGTAATAATTATATACATATAAAAGAAATGGCATACATTCTTTGGGTCAGCCTCCCTTTACTATGGTTAATGTGATAGAGGGGGTCTGACCCTTATTTTGTTATGTGTCACATGGCTGTATGGCTTCTCCTGGCAAGAATACACTTGCTTCGGTCCCTTGGCCAAGGACACTCGTATAAAATAATTGTCCGCCCATGGCTTCAATTATACTTCTTGAGACCGAGGTGCCCAGACCAGTTCCTTTGTCCTTTGTTGTGTAGAATAAAGTGCCTATTCGCTCCAGCTGCTCAGTGCTCATGCCCTTTCCTGTATCTCTTATTGATATGTTTGCTTCGTTCCGGCTGCATGTCATGGAGATCAGTATACTTCCGCCTGAATCGGTTGCTTCAATGGAGTTCTTAATGATATTGATCAGAGCCTGCTTAATCTGGTCGCGGTCCGCATGCAGGATGAAATCTTTCTCCAGGTCTCGAACGATTTGAATGCCGGCTTTCACAGCAAAGGGCTGGAGGAGGGTGCAAACTTCGGATATTACTTCATATAATCGTATTTCCTCTAGCTTTTTAAACTGAGGCTTGGAAAAATTCAAGTAGTCATTGATGATATGCTCCGCCCTGCCCAGTTCACTTAAAACCAATGGCAGGTACGGATGGTTTTTATCTGTATTTTTGTCATCCTTCTGCATGATCTGCAAAAAGCCCTTTACCACGGTCAAAGGATTTCTGATTTCATGGGCAACTGAGGCTGCCAGCTCACCCAGTGTGTTTAGTTTTTCTGCCCGCAACATTTCCTGCTGCATTTTATCTCTCTCGATCAATGATTCATTTAGGATGCTTGCAAACCAGATGGCAAGAATATGAATAAATCCGAATACGGCTATGTTTAGTAAAATGTCATTCAAATCGGAAACGGACACGTCATTTACAGTATAATGGACTGCCAACAAAACAAGCATAACGACCGCAGGCCATATCCCGATCAATACAGAAATCCTGATTCGTTTCGTTTTTTCAAACGACCAAAATTTCTTGAGGGAAAAAATAGAAATTGCTGCAACCAGTAAAGCACTAATGTACTCGAATATAATATGGTCTCCGTTAATAAATATAAGAATCCCCAGATGTGCCGCTAAAACCATTGTCCCTGCAATGGGACCGCCATACAAGAAGGCGAGAACCAGCGGCGCGAAACGAAGATCCCAATGAATGCCATGGTCATAGAATGAGAAAATGACGCACAGGGTTACAGACATGCTCTGCAGGACACCGCATAAATAAGGAGACCCCGCATATTTTTTATTTTCAAAAATAGCACTGTAAGCAAAAACGGGCATCAGGATAATAAGGATATGCAACAATAGCTTTTCAATAACCATTGATCCGCTCCAGTCAAAATTGAAGTCTACCTTTTTAATACGACATAAGTTGATGATTCCCTCCAAATCTTACACATTCTGCTCATATTGTTTAACATAATGTCAGAAGGAAAATAAGGCAAACATATAGAATTTACTATGGTACTTTGGAGAATTCTTTTGACTTCGCTAGACGATGTATAACAAGTGATAGAGAAGCATAAGCAAAATCAAGGGGTAAGGGGAATGTATATTGAAGCATGAATTAAGGTATATAGGCGAGAAAATTGTTACCAACCACATTAAATTAGCTGAAGCGGTATTTGAATCCATAGACCCTGCTTATAGCGTAAAATTGAAAGAAGCTGGAATGCCGATAGATGAACTTCTTAATTACAGGGCAGAACTGCTTCGTTATTTTGGGCAAGCCTTATATGAAGATACGGATTCCATGGTTGGAAAAGCTGTCGAGTGGGGGATCATGGCTGCTGAATTCGCCATTCGTTACAATGTCTCTCTGAGTGACTCATTAAGAGCAGTTTCTTTTTACCGGACTGTGATTTGGGAAGTGTTTACCGAAGAGCTGGAAAAGAATCAATTTGCTGCAATTACGATGCTGGATGTCTCTAAAAAAGTAGATCCATTGCTCGACAAAGTGTGCAGTACGATTGGAGAGGTATATGAAAACCATAGCAATGAATTAATGAAACACGCTTATTCGGCACTTGAAGAATTATCGGTCCCAGTTGTGCCGATTTCGACTGGCATTGCGGTTATCCCTCTTGTGGGAGCAATCGATACAAACCGTGCCCAGCTAATCATGGAAACATCATTATCGGAGAGTGCGAGATTAAGCTTACAGACGATTATCATGGATATCTCGGGTGTTCCTGTTATAGATACGATGGTTGCTAACGAGTTTATCAAAATTATATCAGCGTTAAAGATGACAGGAATCCAGGCGATTATCACAGGAATCCGTCCAGAAATCGCTCAGACCATCGTTAATCTGGGTGTGCATATCGGTGATGTCAAGACACGGGCAAACATGCAGCAGGCCCTGTATGAACTTGGTTTTCGTCAAGAGAAGCAAAGGTAACCGTCCTGTGTTGACTGTTTTATTTGAGGTGCTGTAAGCACAAATGGGAGACCCAGATCCGGTATGCCCATTTTTTATTATACCATTATTAACCATTTTATATCAGTCTTTTTCTATCTCTGTTTTTTAGATAATCTATTATGTGAAATGCGAGGGGGGCAGGAAAATGATAGATTACCGGATACGCCAGACGGAAAATTTTACGGAAGCATTGTGATCCCTTGTATCCATGCTAGAACATGCAAGGTCGGTCACTTTGAGTGAGATTGCAAATCTGAGCCAATTTGAGCTGGATTATATGCCTGATCAGAGCTCCAACTCCATTGGTGCACTGCTATGCCATATTGCTTCCATTGAATTCGTACACCAGATCATTTCTTTCGAAGAAAGGGATATTAATGAAAAAGAACGTTTGAAGTGGGGGACAGCTTTAGAGTTAGGAGAGAAGGCAAGTCTTACATATAGAGATAAACCTCTTGATTATTACATAGCTGAGCTGGCTGCGCAACGCGAAAATACCATAAGGCTGTTAAAATCGAAACACGATGAATGGCTGTTTGCGGAAAAGAGATGGGATAACGGAATTCCTTATAATAACTACTGGCTTTGGTTTCATGTTATGGAGGATGAAATCAGCCACAGGGGGCAAATCAGGATGATCAGACGTCTCCTTGCACATTCAAACTAAGGCAGTGGATGCAGCGGACTATAGGCTGCAATTAATTGAGTTCAGCATGCGAGGCAGCTTAGAAGTCCAATGCTTATCATTATTGTAAATACAATGGAATGTATGAAAACAGGGCCGCACTGACAAACAGAGCGGCCTTTAAGTATCCGTATTTTTATAAAATGATGCCTTTTCTCATGCCGACAGCCACTGCTTCGGTTCGGTGGTTTACACCCAGCTTCCTGACGACTGAACTGAGGTAATCTCTTACTGTAAATGCACTGACGGACATCATGGATGCCATTTCTTTAATGGAGTAACCATTGGCAAGGTATTGAAGGACTTCTGTCTCTCTTTTGCTTAATGAGTTTTCTTTAGGCGCAGGCAGGAATGGTGAGGTGAAATAGTGTGACAGCAGTGATAAATAGTTTTTGCTAAATGGATATTCGCCAGTATATTTGTCTACTAAAACGAAGCCTACAACGATCTTCAACAGGCTGATGGGGACAATTGCAAGGGTTGATTCGAGATTTTCTGCATATTTAGCAGGGAAGGAGTCTATGATTTCCTCCCTGTTAATAAATACCGGCCTGTTTCGGGTCAGGCTCTGATGAAGAGGGAAAATTCGCCGTACATCTTCTTTAATATTTTCAATTGAATACAATTTATCTTTTTCTATTAAAAAAATCCCTTCCCCCGTATGGCTTAAAGGAGAGTATGTAAACAGCAAAGCACGATCGAATGGGAAATAATGAGTGCAGCCCCGCAGCATAAGTTCTGCTTTTTTCCGTAAATCAGTAACCTCGGCCACCCGTTTTATATATTTGTACATACTATGTTCCATATTTCGTCAAATTCCCTCCCTACATTTTCAGTGATTTATAGCCTGTTTTTTAAATCTTACAATATATTGAAAGCCCTTACAATTTTATCTAGTGAATTTAATGGGCTAAATTGTCATAGGAGGGTATGCATGGAGAACAGGATTTTGACCACCAGCAGCAGAGGTCTATTGGAGGATTCCCTGCCGTTTAGGCTGTTTCAGAAAGCGAAACGTTTTGGCGTCTGGAATCCCTCAGACTTTGATTTTACCCAGGATGCAAATGATTGGCAGAATTTCACCGCTGAACAACGGGATGATATTCTTCGGCTCATTTCACAATTTCAGGCTGGAGAAGAAGCGGTGACAAGGGATCTTTTGCCGTTGATGATGGTAATCGCAAAAGAAGGGCGCCTTGAGGAAGAGATGTTTTTGACAACCTTTTTATTCGAGGAAGCAAAGCACACTGAGTTTTTCAGGCTGGTGTTGAACGCCATTGGGGAAAAGGGTGACCTTTCCCGCTACCACACTGCAACCTATAACACCATTTTTAACGAAATCCTTCCGGCTGCAATGGAACGCCTTGTGGACGATCATACACCAGAAGCTCTGGCGGAGGCTTCTACGGTCTACAACATGTTTGTAGAAGGTGTACTGGCTGAAACCGGATATTATGCGTTTTATCAATCACTTGAGCAAATAGGGGCTATGCCAAATCTTTTAAAGGGCATTGGCTTATTGAAAAAGGACGAGTCACGCCATATTGCTTACGGAACCTTCTTGCTTCAGCGTTTGATCAGTGAGCATCCACATATTTTTGATATGGTAGCGACAAAGATGGAGGAATTGACACCCCTCGCAATCCAGCTTAACCAGGAGGGGATCGTCAATGGGTCGTCATTCGGCAACGATGTGGAAGAAACCATGAATTTCACGATGAAGCAGCTGTCGGTTCGAATGGAAATCCTCGCAAGGTCACAAGGAAAAAAGATTGATGAAATATACAAGCAGAAGGAAAGCGAAATGGGAGTAGTCTAACAGGGAAAAGGAGGATATAACAATGACTGTTCAAGTAGAGGTTCAAACGTTCCCATTATTTATAAATGGAGAATGGCAGCAGGCGAAGAGCGGTGAAACCTTTGAGGTTTTCAACCCAGCAACAGGTAATGTAGTAGCCAGGGTGGCCAGGGCTGGCGAAGAAGATGTGGAACTGGCAATCAAGGCGGCAAGAGATGCTTTCGACAAGACTGATTGGAAGAACATGAAACCAAAGGAACGCGCCAAGGTGCTGAATGCGATTGGACATGGCATTGCCGAGCATGCGGAAGAGCTTGTATATCTAGAAACAATTTCAAGCGGAGGAACCGTGCGCAGAGTGTCTTCCAATGATGTCTTACAGATGGTTGACCTATTCAACACAATGGCGAAATTTGTAAAGGAATATCCATTCTCTGAAACGCTTCCCTCCCCACCCTTTCCAGGACCTGCGCATAACTTTATCTGGAGGGAGCCAATCGGAGTATGTGCAGCCATTACTCCATGGAATATGCCGATGCTGATTGCGACCTGGAAGATTGCCCCTGCACTGGCCATGGGAAATACGGGTGTCATTAAACCGGCAAGCTTTACACCATTAACGACTCTGAAATTGGCAGAGATCATTTCCAAATTTGTCCCGCCAGGCGTTATAAACGTTGTCACAGGACCGGGTGCAGAAGTAGGAGAGGCGCTGGTTCGCCATCCGAAAGTGGACAAGGTGGCCTTTACGGGGTCGACCGAAGTCGGCCGGAGCATTATGGCTCTTGCTGCTGGAACAATCAAGAATACGACCCTCGAGCTTGGCGGAAAGTCGCCTAATATCATTCTGGAAGATGCCGACCTTGATATCGCTGTGCCAGGAAGCTTATTTGGGGTCTTCTTACATTCAGGACAGCTTTGCGAATCCGGCACACGCCTGTTTGTTCCGGACAAGCTGCATGATGAAATTGTCGACCGGCTTGTCTCCCTGACGAAGACACTAAAGCCAGGAAATCCACTGGATTTGGCTACTGATGTTGGTCCTGTTATATCCAAAAAGCAGAAGGAGAGCATTTTAGCCTATATTGAAGATGCCAAACGCGATGGCGCAACCTTAGTTTGCGGGGGAAATGAAATTACTGTCGAGGGCTGTGAGAACGGCCATTTTATCGAGCCTACCATTTTCACCAATGTAACAAATGATATGAAAATAGCAAGGGAAGAAATATTCGGACCTGTGCTTTCCGTAATCAGGTACTCCAATATTGATGAAGCGATCGAGATGGCTAACGATACCATCTATGGCCTTGCTGCAGGAGTGTGGACAAGGGATGTCAATAAAGCGTACGATGCCGCACGAAAGCTTCAGGCAGGTGTGGTCTGGATCAATGACTGGCATATGCTTCGAAATGACGCCCCTTTCGGAGGTTATAAGCAGAGCGGCATAGGCCGGGAGATGGGCAGGCATTCGCTTGATGCCTATACCCAGCTCAAGCATGTCCATACTTCAATGGTTCCGGAGGCACATCGCAAAACCTGGTATCAGCTACTATTTTCAAATACAAATCAATCATAATTTTAGTGAGGGGTGAACGTTATGTTATCAACGACAATGTCCAGTTACTGGCTGCGAACAGCCATTCACACTGGTTCGAATACAAGAGCATTAGTGCCTGATATATTCAAGGGAATGGGGGCAAAGCGTGTCGTCCTTTTTAGTGACAGAGGCTTGGAGAAGGCTGGTGTGGTGGAAAAGGTAGCACAAATATTCAGCCTTACGCCGCACGGATCTGGTCCTGAACTCGTCGGTACTTTTGTTGATATTAAACAGGATGCAGAAAGCAGCTGCGTCAATGCGGCAACAAGGTATGCCCGGGAGGTAGGCGCGGATGCATTGCTTGCGCTTGGCGGAGGAAGTGTCCTTGATACAGTAAAGGGAGTGAAATACTCATTATTCAAAGGATTGACGGATATAAATGAAGCCATTCCAGGCGGGTTTGTCGCCGAGTCTTTCCCGGAGGCACAGCATATACCGATCCCGCATATATCAATTCCGACTACTGCTGGCACTGGTTCTGAAGTATCGCCGATTGCTGTTATTTACAATGAAGAAATCAAGTTAAAAACGAATATCATCAATCCGTTCATTGCTGCAGATACGGCTATCCTTGATCCGGATCTGACTGTCGGGCTGCCGCCGCTTATCACGGCTTTTACCGGAATGGATGCCCTGACGCATGCCATTGAGGCACTTGCGTCTCCTACTGCAACTTCACTGACCGATTCGTATGCCCTGCATGCAATTCGCCTGATCAATCAAAATCTGCCGATTGCCGTAAGTGATGGTTCCAATGTAAAGGCAAGAATGGAAATGCTGCAGGCGAGCCTGATGGGAATCACGGCGTTCAGTTTTGCGTTAAATGCCATCCCTGTCCATAACCTTGCACATGCATACGGAGCGATGTTTAGAATACCGCATGGTTTGGCAAATGCCGTATTTTTGCCGATCGTCATGGAATATATCCCTGACCTGTATTTACCTAAGGCAAAACCGCTGGCAGAGGCTTTTGGAATTAAGGAGGATACGGAAGATCCGAAAGTGCTACTAGCAAAAGCTGTGGAGAAAATCAGGGAGCTGCAGTCCAAGACTGGCCTTCCTTCTGATTTCTCACAATACAATATCTCGGAAGAAAGCCTGCAAAAGGCGACACCTGCGGTAGCTTCAGATCCGGCAGCTATCAACTTCCCAATTCCAAAGGAGCTTATTGAAGCTATCGGGCAGCGTGTAGTGCCAATGCTGGTCAAATAAACAAAGAAATTTTCGGGGGTCATATGTACGGAAGAAAAAAAAGAGCTGAAACATCGGCATTGTCGACAGCAATAAGATAATGCCTGGAAAGGGAACCTCCAGAAGGTTCCTTTTTTTCTTGAAATTATTTACAATATGGATAGCGTATATATTATGTATTTAAAATTTCACGATAGAAAAAAGGGTTTATGTCAAGGAAGCCTTTGCCCTGATGGAAAAGGTGAATGGGCACCAAGCAGCTTTTTTTATTATCAAACTGTGAGACGGGATAACAGTAACCATTAATCAACTTTAGGAAAGGCTATCTTTTTCGCCAAGCCCGGTAAGCCAGATGGCCGGACGGCTTGAAAAGGACTATTATTTGAGGAGAGAGTTATTTGCAGTTCTTAATGATAAAAGCACCTTGTTTTTTACGAGATACAATGATGTTGATTGCATAATCACCGATAAATACTATAGTGAATTTACATTAGGAGAAGTGAAGCAATTCCAGGAATTGGGTCGAGAAGCTGTTACACGTAATGACGGAGACGGACAGGGGATCGGGGGAAGATAAATGAATGATGAGTTAAGATTTATTAAAGGATTTCAGGAGAATGAAAAATTAAGAGAGAGTTTTAATGGGCTTGCAGGCAGTGTATTTGGTATCAGCTTTGAAGAGTGGTATCAAAAGGGTTATTGGACAGACAAGTATATACCATTCTCTTTTACATATGGCGACAAAGTGGTTGCAAATGTTTCAGTTAACCTGATTGATTTACTTATAAATGGAGAAAAAAAGACAGGCATCCAGCTTGGAACAGTAATGACCGACCCCGCATATAGGAATCAGGGTTTGTCCAAAAGATTAATGGAAATTGTGCTGGAGGAGTATAGAAATGTGGATCTTATGTATCTGTTTGCAAACGATACGGTTTTGGATTTTTACCCTAAGTTTGGATTTAAGCAGGCACAAGAAAGCCAGTACATTATGGATGTAAAACAAGCTCCGGGTAAGAAAAAAGGGTTCCGAAAGCTTAATGGTTCGGTTGATAAGGATCAACGGCTAATATATGATCTTGCTTTAAGGAGAATGCCGGGATCTCAAACCTTTGGGACAGTTAATACTGCTGAACTGTTGATGTTTTATTCCATATACGTTTTCCCTGAAGATATGTATTATCTGGAGCAGCAAGATACGCTTGTTTTTTGTAAAGAAGCTGGTGACCAACTACATCTCTTCGATATGGTCTCCAGTACAAATATTGATTTGGAGACCATTTTACGAGCCTTCGTTTCAGAGGATACGAGGCAGGCAATTCTGCATTTTACACCAGAAGACCCTTCAAAATATGAAATTGTGCCGTTTCGTGGAACAGAGGTTTTATTTGTAAAGTCGAAAGACGATGTAACATTTCCAGCTTATTTCAAGCATCCCGTTACAGCACAGGCGTAGCTTATCCCAAAGGGTATTTTGTTGTCAGAAAAATCAGCATTTAGTATTATGGACTTGTTGTTGAAGACTAGTATCGATAAACTGATGTTTAACGAAAAAATAGAGCTGAAAGTGGGGATGGCATGAAGTATAGAAAACTGGGACGGACAGGGATAAAGGTTAGTGAGATTAGTTTGGGAAGCTGGCTTACATACGGAAATTCCACAGAAAACGATACAGCTGCCAGCACAATTGAAACAGCATACGAATTAGGCATCAACTCCTTCGATACCGCCAATGTGTATGCCAGAGGCGAAGCAGAAAAGGTTGTCGGAGAAGCACTGGGCAAATATCCGCGTGAATCCTTTGTACTGGCAACAAAGGTATTCGGACAGATGGGGGACGGCCCGAACGACAAAGGACTGTCCAGAAAGCATATCATTGAGCAGCTGCATGCAAGCTTAAAGCGCCTGAAAATGGATTATGTAGATATTTACTATTGCCACAGATATGACCCGGAAACACCAATTGATGAAACACTGCGGACAATCGATGATTTGGTTCGCCAGGGGAAGGTTTTATATGTAGGGGTAAGTGAATGGACAGCCCAGCAAATTCAGCTTGGCCTCGGGACAGCGGATAAGTATTTGCTCGACCGGATTGTGGTCAACCAGCCTGCCTACAATATGCTAAACCGTAAAATAGAGTCGGAAATCATTCCGTTCAGCGAAGCAAATGGCATCAGCCAGATTGTATTTTCTCCGCTTGCCCAAGGAGTGCTGACGGGTAAATATAAAAGCCGTGAAAACCTGCCGGAAGGGAGCCGCGCAACAGACCCGAAGGCTAATAGATTCATGGATTCCGTATTACAGGATGATGTGCTGCAAAAAGTAGCTAAACTTGAGGAAGTTGCAAATTCGTTGGACATCTCCGTGTCCCAACTGGCATTAGCGTGGGTATTAAGGCAGCCGAATGTGGCCAGTGCTTTAATCGGGGCAACCAGACCAGAGCAGGTTGAAGAGAATGTCAAGGCAAGCGGGATTACTTTAACGGAAGAAACTACGGAACGGATTGAAGCAATTCTTGCGTGAGTTATGAGAAATTGCTAGATTGATATAAAACTGTTTAAAATTATATACTATGAAATCCTCAATTCCTTTAAAGGGATTGGGGTTTTTTGATTATGACTTTTTGTAGATATTGAGAAATTTTATAGTTTTTGGTTGGAAAATTGTTTTGGAATAGTAATTTTTTAAAGGTTCACTATTCTGCGTTTGAATATTGCGATAATTAAAAATATTTTCAACAAAACTTTTAATATTGTAATATATCAAGAAATGATTATAATAGTATTTATCAGAAAGACAGTTGTCTTTGTAACGTGGAACAGTTAGAGGAATCAGGCATGACTATATTTAGATGAGCTAATGCTTCATTTTCATGAAACTAAAGAACAATTCCTATCTAATTAAAAGCCATCTGTATTTTCCAGGTTATCAGAACTAAATTCGAACCTATGGAGGGGACATCTATGAAAAATATATGGAACAAGTGGAATCAATTGAGCCTGGTAAAACAGATTATCATTGGTTTGGTTATCGGTATTATTTTGGCTATTGCGATGCCTGAAGCAGCAAAGCCTGTTGTGATTTTTGGCTCTTTATTTGTCGGTGCTCTAAAGGCAATTGCACCAGTACTGGTACTTTTCCTGGTCATGTCGGCAATTGCACAGCATAAGAGCGGCCAGCAGACGAATATGAAATCAATCATTAGCCTTTACCTTTTGGGAACCTTTTTAGCAGGATTAATCGCCGTTATTGCAAGTTTTATTTTCCCTGTAAGCCTAACACTTGCAAAGGGTGCCGAGGGTGTAACGGCTCCTGGCGGTGTTGTAGAGGTTCTGAAATCATTGCTGATGAATGTTGTGGATAATCCGGTCAAAGCAATTGTTAATGCGAACTATATCGGTATTTTAGCGTGGGCGGTTCTATTGGGGCTGGCATTAAAAAATGCCGCCGACAGCACAAAAACCCTCATCTCCAATTTTTCGGATGCAGTGTCCAAACTGGTTACATGGGTCATTAAATTTGCTCCATTAGGAATCTTAGGTCTGGTATTTGAATCGATTACTGCAAATGGTCTTGAATCATTGCTCAGCTATGGAAAATTGCTTGCTGTTTTGATCGGCTGCATGCTCTTTGTAGCGCTGGTTGTGAATCCGGCCATTGTTTACGCGGTTATACGCCAAAATCCATACCCGCTTGTTTTTAAGTGCTTGAAGGAAAGCGGCATTACAGCATTCTTTACACGAAGCTCAGCCTCAAATATCCCGGTTAATATGAAACTATCTGAACAGCTAGGGTTGAATAAGGATAGTTACTCAGTTTCAATTCCATTAGGTGCAACAATCAATATGGCTGGTGCCGCTGTTACCATTTCTGTTTTGACACTTGCAGCGGTCCATACACTTGGCATTGAAGTGGACATTCCTACTGCTATCATCCTTAGTGTACTGTCTGCAATATGTGCATGCGGCGCTTCCGGTGTTGCTGGCGGTTCCTTATTGCTGATCCCTCTTGCATGCAGCTTATTCGGGATCCCGGGGGATGTTGCTATGCAGGTAGTGGGAGTAGGCTTTATCATCGGTGTGTTACAGGACTCTTTTGAAACGGCCCTTAACTCATCGACAGACGTCCTCTTTACGGCTGCAGCTGAATTCAGGGAGTGGCGTAAAGAAGGAAAAACCATAGATATTCGGAAGGCTGCATAAAGAACATGCACGTGTACTGCACCCTGATTGTTAAACTTGCAATTAGGGTGCAGTTTTTTTATAGACGAGGGGGAGTCCTGCGAATTTTTTGGACCTATGAACCGTTCGAGCATAAAAAAAGGATTTCGCGCAAAAATCTTAAAATTTCGATCAAAAATTTAAGATTTTGCGCATAAATCTTGGGATTCTGCTCATAAAACAAAGGATTCGATGATCATAAGCATGGTTTTCCTGAAAACATTTTTTAATAGAAATTGATTGTTGGGCTTATTATGATGAAAATATAACTATTATCAAAGGTTTTTACTGACCTTTAAAACAAAAACCAACCTGTTTTCTGTTTTCGTACAACGTACTGTTACGTATTAATTTTCAGTAAATTGCAGGATTCCCCGGCATTCATTTCGTATTAGTTATCTATTCGCCTTTATGGCTCAAATGTCAGAATTTATAGAGGGCGGGCCTTAGTATCAAATAAAGGAGAAACAAATGAAAAACATAACATTTAGAAATATCCGCAGGCTCGGCCAAAAAGTGTTTGAAAACGATTTCTACATACATGTCCATAACCCAGAGATGCTGCTGCAGTACGACAGCAATTTCATAAGGTTTAAAAGAATGCCGGCGATGGATGAATTTAAGCAGGCTGAAGAGTATTTAAGGTTTTACCATAAGAAATTTGGGCAGAACCATCTGCGGTTTTATTTTCCGGAAGGGGAAAAATTGACTACGAAACTATCGAATTACATGAATCATGAAGCGAATTACACCATTGGCTTTTTGGAGCTTTTTGCGATCCAGCCAACTGACTTCGTTGCTGTAGCAGATCATCCTGATATTGTGGTTGAGAAGGTAGCTCACGATACATTGGAATCCTTTTTACAATTTCAGTATGAACAGGATGCTGTATACGGTCATAATTATGCCGAACAGAAACAGGGACAGCATCTACGGAATTTCAAAGATGAAAATATATTGCAAATCATCGCCTTGTACAAAGGCGGCCTCGCTGGTTCGGCCGATGTTATTATTGCGGAAGATACTGCTGAAATTGATGGCTTAGTGGTTAAGGAAGATTTTCAGAGAAAAGGTATCGGGAGCCGGATACAAAAATTTGTGATGGATGAGTTTCTGGACAAGACCGTCGTTTTGGTAGCCGATGGGGAAGATACACCAAAAGAAATGTATCGAAAACAAAACTACCAATATCTTGGTTTTCAATATGAATCTCTTAAATTGGATGAATAAGCTTACACTTACATATGATTTTAAATGGGTCTTTTTAGCAAGTTGCTTCATGCAACCCATGGTACGCTTGTAAAGGGTATAGGGATCAGTAACCGATGCTTTTGAATGGTAGCAATGAATTGACTCAATGACGGTCAGGCATATACAAAGTATATTTTTTTGTTGCCATAAAGAACAATATGATAAATATACAGCAATACATTTCTTGTGGAAGAAGAATAGTTAGAACTGTAATGCGGCATGGAAGCATGTGGTTCGCGCTTGTCCATTTTTCTTGCGTGCCATACAGAAGAACTTAGACTCAAAAATATAAATGGAGGGGATTAACCATGAATAAATTACCGCGTGATTATGTAAATACTTTTTCAATTGTCGCGTTTGACCCGGAAACAGAAGAGTTAGGAGTTGCGGTTGCATCCAAATTTTTATCTGTAGGTTCGATTGTGCCTTGGGCAAAGGCTGGAGTAGGGGCTATTGCGACGCAATCTTGGGCAAACCCTCTATATGGGAAAGATGGGCTTGAGTGGATGGCAGAGGGTAAGGATGCTGAACAAACGCTGCAATTGTTGCTGGAAAAGGATGAACAGAGAGAGAGCCGGCAGGTCGGTCTGGTAGATGCTGAAGGAAACAGTGCTACATTTACTGGAAGTGACTGTTATTCCTGGGCGGGAGGTATATCTGGTCCTAATTTCGCATGCCAGGGGAATATTTTAACAGGGGAAGATGTCGTAAAAGCAATGGCTGACGCTTTTCAAAGTGCCACAGGAAGCTTGGCAGCACGGCTTGCAGTTGCATTGAAAGCAGGGGAGGACGCTGGAGGGGACAGCCGCGGGAAGCAATCGGCAGCACTGCTGGTTGTTAAGGAAAATGGAGGCTATGGAGGAATTACTGACCGGTATATTGATTTGCGTGTAGATGACCATCAGGAGCCAGTTAAAGAATTAATAAGGATTTTACGGCTGCATGAGCTATATTTTCACAAATCAGCGAATGAAGACATCCTCGAGGTGCAAGGTGAATTCAAAGCAGAAATGGCTGGACTTCTAACAAAGTTGGGTTATATAAAAACAGCACAGCCTTCCGATCAGGAAATATTTGAAGCGCTGCAGTCATTTCATCTGATAGAGAATTTTGATGAACGTATTCAGGCGGAGGGTTATGTAGATAAAAAAGTAGTAAATTTTATGAATGATCTGGTATCACAAAGGAATGATTAAGCAGGCAAATCAATAGAGATTAAGGAACTGCAGCTAGCTCTTAGTTCGCAAGGTCATTCCTTTTTTGATAGTGTGACCGCCAAGCAGAGGATTGCAGGTATAACATGCGAAATCAGAATAATGGCCTTAATGGCGTCCGTGTTAAGCCAGCGCACAGAAAATGGCTCTTAAGAGGCGCCGTATTATCATTTTCATGACGGATGTTAAATCAGGGAGAACCGTATTGGTTCTCTTTTTTTATGTATATACCATGGCAGCTAACAATGTAAAAGAAGAGTATGAAATATAGGTATAATAAATGCCTTCTCGCGAGTAACGATACAGGCAGAGGGAGTGGACATAGTTGCTTAAGCGCCATTTCTGAATAACCTGACACCATTATGATAAGATATGAAAATACAAAAGCGAAAAAGGAGCAGTTGAATTGCCACAGCTGGATTTTACAAAGGGAAATATTCTTAGACAGCTATTCTTCTTTTCTACTCCGATTATGCTTGCGAATTTGCTTCAGGTTTCTTATCAGTTTGTTGATAGTTTGTGGGTCGGGAATCTGATTGGGGCGAATGCACTCGGAGCGGTTACAGTTGCCAGCACAGTCATTCTGACAGTGCTTTCATTTATTATAGGAGTTAATAATGTCACTTTGACGATTCTGTCACAGCAGCGCGGCAAGGATAATGATTCCGGGCTTAAAAATTACCTGAATGCGTTCGTTGTGCTTTTGACCGTTTTGTCACTGACAGTGGGAACAGTCGGTTATGTATGTACAGAGCCGATCTTGCATATGCTGGACACCCCCGCAGAAATGATCGATGATGCGGCTGCATATTTAAGGATTAATTTTGTCGGAATCCTGTTTTTATTGGGTTACAATTTTATCAGCACGGTGCTTAGAGCGCTGGGCGACAGTAAAACGCCCTTAAGGATTGTATTTATTGCCGTAGTCCTTAATGTCATATTGGATCCGATTTTTATTTCGGTACTTGATTGGGGAGTAGAAGGGGCGGCCTATGCCACTGTTGCTTCTCAGGGTTTGTCATTCATTCTAGGAGTCATCTATACCCTTCGGAGAGGTGCGGTCCCGTTTACTGTCCCTTTCCTTCCAGACAAGGAAGAGATTCTGTTGATCCTAAAATTAGGCATACCGGCCGGTTTGCAGATGACCGTTATTTTCGCGGGAGTCACCGCAATCATGACTGTAGTCAATTCTTTCGGTGCGCATGCGGTTGCCGGCTTTGGTGCGGCACAGCGGCTCGATAGCCTGATTACCTTGCCGGCAATGGCGCTGGGCACGGCTGTAAACAGCATGGCGGGTCATAATATTGGCGCAGGGCGATGGGATCGAGTCCATAAAATTGCATGGTACGGAACATTATATAATCTAGTCATCATGCTTCTGATAGCCGCCATTATTTTTATTTTTGCTGAACCTGCGATAAAGTTGTTTATCCAGGAACCGGACGCTGTGGGATTTGGCGCAGAATACCTGAGAATCGTTGCCTTTTTCTATCCATTTATCGGGATGAATTTTATATTGAATGGGGTAGTGAGGGGATCAGGTGCCATGTATCAGGTGCTCGTTCTAAACATTATTTCTTTCTGGGTACTGCGTTATCCTCTGACATACTTTTGCTCCTCGCTTATAGGGGAAGAGGGAATTGCACTCGGGATGGGCATTGGATTTGTAATCAGCAGTGCGTTTGCTCTATCATATTATTTATTCGGAAAATGGAAAAGCACCGAACTGTTTGTGGAAAAAAGATAAAAAGGAACGAATCCCCGCGAATTCGTTCCCTTTTTTATAGCATCAAAGCTTCTAATGCTTCTTGCCTTTCACATGAGTTTGCAGTCCAAAGCCTTTTTTAAACAGCGGATGGACTTTATCATGTGTATTGATTTGCTGCATATTCTTTGGCCATGTGAAGGAAAGCTTTCCTGTGAAAGGATAGTCGCCGAATAGAACGTCAGCAATACCAGCTCCTTCGCTTCCCGGAAGCCATGAAGCAACGAATGCGTCCCAATCCTTAACCTCGTCGGTTACGATCATTGGACGGCCGGATTGCAGAAGCACTACCATTGGAACGCCGGAAGCTTTCACCTTATTTAACAGGTCGATATCTTCCTGCAGAAGTCCCAAATCATCACGGTCTCCAAACATTTCCGCATATGGCGGTTCACCGATCACGACAACTGCAACGTCGTGTCCCTGTGCTCCCGTACCATCCTCACTATATTCAACCTTTGTATTTGGACCGGTAACCTCCGTAATGCCATCCAAAATTGTTGTTCCAGGAATCAGGTCTTTTTCAGGCTGTCCCATCCATTGAGGGGATCCGCCTTGCCAGCTGATTGTCCAGCCTCCCGCCTGGTATCCCATATTATCTGCTTTCTTCCCAGCGACAAATATATTCAATCCATCTTTCTTTAGAGGCAGTATATCATTTTCATTCTTTAACAATACCTGAGATTTTCTTACTGCTTCACGGGCAACTTTTCTATGATCATCCGTACCTATTCCTTGTGCCACCAGGTCTCTGTCGGCATAAGGGTTTTCGAATAATCCGTTTTCAAACTTCACGCGGAGAATCCGGGTAACGGCATCATCGATACGGCTCTGTGAAACCTCACCAGTACCTACAAGCTCTTTCGCAGTGGATATGAATTGTTTCCAATCATTTGGAATCATAAACAGGTCGATTCCAGCGTTTACGCTGCGTTTAATGGATTCCCTAAAGTCGTTTGGAACGATTTGCTGAGGGCCATTATAGTCAGAGATGACAAAACCGGTAAAGCCAAGATCTCCCTTCAATACTTCAGTAATAAGGTGATAGTCGCCATGCGTTTTTAGTCCGTTAATGCTTGAATACGTAACCATCACCGTGCGTGCTCCGGCTTTGATTGCTTCTTTATAAGGCTTGATGTGCTTCTTGATTTCTTCATCCGTATATTCTGTTACATTTCCCTGGTCATCGCCGCCCTCAGTCAGGCCGTCCCCGACGAAGTGCTTAATGCTTGCCGCCACATGCTCACCTTTAAGGAAATCCTTATCCTTTAGATCACCTTGGAGCCCTTTTACCAGCGCAGAACCGAGCTTGCCAGTATCTTGTGGATCCTCGCTATAGCCTTCATACGTTCTGCCCCAGCGGATGTTTTGAGGGGCGGCCAGGACAGGTGCAAATGTGTAGGAAATACCTGTAGCGCGGACTTCCTTGGCCGTTACCTCGCCAATGCGTTTCATTAGGTCGGTGTCGTTTGCTGCACCTAAGCCAATATTATGAGGAAAAACAGTAGCACCATAAACATTATTGTGGCCATGCACAGCATCCACGCCATAGATGATTGGGATCCCAAGCCTGCTGTTCAGAGCCCCGCTTTGGAAATTATCGACCATATCAGCCCAATCTTTTGGAGTATTCCCTGTTGGCGGCAGGGATCCTCCCCCGCTTAAAATGGAGCCGATGCCATAATTTTTGACATCTTCAGCAGTCAGGGCATTGCGCTCCGGCTGCACCATCTGGCCGATTTTTTCATCGAGCGTCATTCTAGAGAGCAAGTCGCTTACCCGTTGTTCAATAGGGAGCTTGGAGTTTTTGTATGAGGCGTCTTTCGTTTTTGCTTCTGCGTTGCTGGATACAGTTCCAACTACTGTACCAACAGACAAGGAGAGAATGGTCAAACCTGTAAGTATTTTTTTTGCTGCTTTTCTTATTGCCATTTTAGTACCTCCCATACATTTTTTGATTCATGTATAAAAAAGAATTGTAAGGACCCTCCTTCCGCATTGTTATGTATGCACTTACAAACAGACTATATCATGGGTAAAAAACAGAAAATCCTGCAAGATAATGGATTTATTTGCGATTGTCTGGATTATCTTGTTCTTAATTCAAGATTTAAGACTATCTAACTATTACCTCTCATTAGTATATAAGGCTAAAGAATCCTACCGGTTAGTCCCAATTTCCTGTGTGTGCTTGGAGATTAGAAAATCGAATAAAAAAACTGAACTATTACAGGAATATCTTTTGTATTGATAGAACATGTAGAGAGTTGCAATTTTTGACAGCGCTTTCTTTTATGCTAGAATTCTTTTTTCATAGACATCAGCATTGGTACAAAAATGGGGGATACTATGGACAGAATGGAAAGAAAAATTTACATGGTCGGAATCATTGCTTTTGTCATCAGCTGTGCAATTACCATCCATTATATTTACAAACTTAATTTCTTCACTCCTGTCCATGGACAGGCACCCATAAAGCATAAGTACCATTTTGTACTTGTGCCAGAGGAGCTCGACAATGACTATTGGAGGCTTGTTGAAAAAGGGGCGAAAAAGGCTGCTGCCGAAAGAGGGATTCTTCTGGAGTATCTGGGACCTGAACAAGCAAATATCGAGAAGCATTTAACCACCCTTGAGATGGCAGCTGCTTCAAAGGTGGACGGGATCATTACCCAGGGATTGACGGATGAGCAGTTCACACCCTTAATCAACCGGATCGTGGACGCCGACATTCCTGTGATCACTATAGATACAGATGCACCTAAAAGCAATCGGATTGCCTATATTGGCACTGATAATTACTACTCCGGCTATTTAGCCGGCAGTGCACTCATACATGATACAGATGGAAAGGTAAAAGTAGGAATTATCACAGGTGATCTTTGGACAAATCATCAGCAGCTTCGTGTGAAAGGATTTATGGACGCCATTAAGAGCCAGAAGAGAATTTCCGTGGTCGGTATAGAAGAATCAAAAATTACAAGAGTGGGCGCTGCGGAAAAAGCATACAAACTGATGCAGGAGCATCCTGAAGTCAATGCTTTTTATGGAACCAGTGCACTCGATGGCATAGGGATTGCCCAGGTCGCAGAACAGCTTTCGAAAAAACCTTATATCATCGGGTATGATACGCTGCCAGAGACCGTTGTGTATATGGAAAAAGGAATCATAAGAGCCACAGTCACCCAGAAGCCATTCGAGATGGGGTACGGAGCCGTGCAAATGATGGTTGAGGCCATCCATGGCAAGGCTGTAGCTCCAATCAAGCATACAAGCACCACAATTTTAAGAAAGAGTGATTTGCACAAAATAATGCCACAGGAGGCACTTATTCGATGATATTCTCCATTCGAACAAAACTTCTGCTGTATTTTTTTGTGTTAATTCTGTTAATGTCCTCTGTCGCTCTGTTTTTTTATCAGAGCAGCCAACGGACGATCCGGGAATATGATGAGAGTTTCGCAAGCTTTCTGTTACTGAATGAAACATCCCAGCAGACAAAACTGGTGATGGATACATGGCAGGCCTATTTCGCCAGAAAAGAGCAGCGCTATCTGGATGATTACCAGAAAGAAAAAGAAAAGCTGCTGAAGATGAAAGCAAAGCTTTCCAGCCTGCAGCGCCCCGATGAGAGCGTGATCATGGACAGCTATCCAAATATGCTGGAAAGCTTTGTGACAGAGAGTGACATGGCAATCCGCTCTTTCCATGGCTCCCAGATCAGTGACTATTATATGCACGTAAACCAGGCTACAAAAATTGCAGGTTTCATTCAGGAAAGCACACTTTCTTTATTGAATCGGGAGTTGAATAATTATCAAAAATTCCATGATGATATCGAGGAGCGGAACCAGCTTTTTGGAAAGATGACACTTCCCTTATTCATCTCTACATTTTTATTAAGCTCTTTAATTGCGTTCTGGATTTCGGGAGGAATTACACGCCCAATCAGCAGACTGTCTAAAGCGGCCGGTGAAATTGCAAAAGGAAACTTTAGCGGTGAAGAAGTCCCCGTCACAACAAAGGATGAGCTTAAACCATTAACTGAAACATTTAATCAGATGAGGATGAATATAAGTGAATTAATAATCGAGATCAAGCAAAAGTCCGAGCTGGATAAATTGTTAAAGGAATTCGAACTGAGAAGCCTGCAAAACCAAATTAATCCGCATTTTCTTTTCAATACGTTGAATACAGTTTCAAAAATGGCATATCTGGAGGATGCGGAGAAGACAACACGATTGATTGAGGCCGTGTCTGCACTGCTTCGTTATAATTTGGGACATGCTGACAAACCAACATCATTAAAAAAGGAAGTGGATGTGGTAAAGGAATACTTTTACATCCAAAAAACACGATTCGGAGAAAGAATTCAATTTGCCACAGATATTGAGGAAGAATGCCTAGATATGTATGTACCGTCATTAATACTGCAACCTCTTGTAGAGAATGCATTTGTACATGGGGTAGAGTCGTATGAAGAGGGAGCGATTATTTCCTTGTCTATTTTTAAACGCAACAATTCGGTCTGGATCGAAGTCAGCGATAACGGTGTCGGGATGGATGCTGTTACCAGGAACAGGCTCTTGAAATTTATTGCCGGCCAGGAACAGGATGACCCCGTACAAACGCAAAAGTCGGGCGGTACAGGCATTGGAGTCAGAAATGTAATAAGAAGACTTCAAATTTTTGATGAGGGTGCCAGAATTGAAATAGAATCAGAACTAGAAGGAGGCACCTTGTTCAGATTGATGATTCCGTATGCAAAAGATGGAGGGATACAGCTTGCTAAAAGTATTAATAGCTGACGATGAAGTGCTGGAGCGTGTTGCGCTTTCAAAAATAATTTCAGCACATATGGAATATGTAAAAGTGATAGGTGAAGCGTCGAACGGCAGGGTTGCGATCGAGATGGCAAAACAGCATTCTCCTGATATTATTTTCATGGATATTAAGATGCCAGGCATCAATGGACTTGAGGCGGTACGGGCAATTAAACAATACAATCCCCATACAAGATTCATTATGGTATCCGCTTTTAATACATTTGATTATGCCAAGGAGGCGATGAACCAGGGAGTGAAGGAATTCATACTTAAACCCAGCCGGAAGGATGACATCCTTGAATCCCTTTCCCGCGTCTGTAAGGAAATTATGGCTGAGAAAGAGCAGGATTTGGAGAAAAACAAATTATTGACCAATTATGAGCAGGCCCTTACATTTGCACAAAAGGAATGGCTGTCATCATTGCTTGTCAATCCGGTTCACGATACAAGCTTTGAGGAAATGAGCAGGCTGCTGGGTTTTGAAATTAAAGCCGGGTATTCTATCGTTTTCTCATTCTACTCTTCAGCAAGCGCTCAAATAGATATGTTTATGAAGTGGCTGCAGGATACCTTGAAGAGGGTCAGTAATCAGGGAACAATCATTGGAACACCCATGGACAGCAAGATACCTGTTTTGTTTTTATGCAGGGACGAAGCGGAAATTATCAAATATAAATCCCAATGCCAGGCGATGATGCGGGCGTTTAATATGCTTTTTAAGGAGAAATTTGCTGACTCACAATTATATATGGGGATTGGCGAGCCTTATCGTTTCGCCAAAGAACTGTCCCATTCATTTATTCAGGCATTATTTGCATTGGAACAGCTGGATAGGAGGGAGAAGAGGAACTATTCCTTTGCCAGGAAAGAATCATTTTCTACCGCCGAACCAGCTCATGACCTTGAAGTGGAGCGGAGCCTCTTGGAATCAATCACGCAAGGGGACATTAGTCTTGCAGTTACTCATTATCAAGAATTCGTTCAGCATGCCCTGGCACGTACGGAAGGGAATATTTCCGCTCTGAAAAAGTCTTTCCAGGAATTATTAGTTGTTATATCGCGTACATTGCATGAACTTGGGCTCCAGTATAAACCCAATTTTTCGGTTGATGATCATAATGAGGCTTATCCTCTAATTGAGGGAGGGAAAGCCTTTGTGATGGCCGTTGTGCAATATATTCAGGTTTGGAGGAATAAGGAGACAAAGGGCTTGCTGCAAAAGGCTAAAGAGTATCTGGAAATCCATTATGCTGAGCCGTTGACCCTGGAGCAGGTGGCTGAGCACATTGAATTGAGCCCGTACTATTTCAGCAAGCTATTTAAGGAACGCTTTGGAATGACGTTCATCGATTATCTTACAGATATCCGCATTGCGCATGCCAAGCAGGAAATGTCCGACTTGGCAAAAAGCCTGAAAGAAATCTGCTATTCCATCGGCTACAAAGACCCAAATTATTTTAGCCGCGTTTTTAAGAAACATACCGGCTTGTCGCCATCCGAATACCGAAAAGCGCTCTCTGATGTAGTCTACTATTCTCGCGGGTAGTGGATTTTTTCGTTAGCCGATAGCAAGAAAATACATAGAACAATATGAGTGGTTGGTCAAAGAGACAAAATAATCTAGATAATCACAATTTAATGCTATTCAATTGGATATTGGAATGTACTGATACATGCTAACATAATTGTAAGGGCTTACACTGGTTTTAAAAATAAACAAGGGGGACTGATCTGATGTTTAAGAGAAAAAAAGGATTCATGCTATCTTTAACAGTTGCTTCTAGCATTCTATTGGCTGCCGGCTGCAATAGTTCATCATCCAGCAGCGGCGGAGGAGGAGGAAACTCCGGCGGTTCAGGAGGCGGGGACAAAGAAGTCTCTGTTGGCGCTACCATCTACAAATATGATGACAACTTTATGTCTTATGTGCGCCGTGCCATGGAAACAGAGGCAAAAGGAAAAGCCAATCTCATTCTGAATGATTCCCAGAATGACCAGGCAAAACAGATTGAGCAAATTGATACGCTGATTGCAAAGGGTGCGAAGTCCCTGGCGATCAATCTGGTCGATCCTAAAGCGGCCACTACTGTCATTGACAAGGCCAAAGCAAAGAATATTCCTGTTATCTTCTTCAATAAAGAGCCTGACGCCAATGTAATGGCCAGTTACGACAAAGCGTACTATGTCGGAACAACTTCTTCTGAATCCGGAGTCATCCAGGGAGAGATGATTGCAAAGGCGTGGGAAGCAAACAAGGATAAGTGGGACAAAAACAAGGATGGCAAGATTCAATACGTCCTATTAAAAGGGGAGCCAGGACATCCAGATGCCGAAGCCCGGACCAAATACTCAATTGATACCGTGAAAGAAAAAGGCATTGATGTGGAAGAGTTGGCTTTGGATACAGCGATGTGGGATGCTACCAAGGCTACCGAAAAGCTTGATGCGTGGCTGGCAAAATACAAGGACAAGATAGAATTTGTTATTGCCAATAACGATGGCATGGCATTGGGTGCCATTGCTTCCCTTGAAAAAGCTGGCTACTTCTCCGGAGATAAGTTCATGCCTGTCGTAGGTGTGGATGCAATCCCGGAAGCGCTTTCCATGATTGAAAATGGGAAAATGGTTGGAACTGTTTTGAACGATGCGAAAAACCAGGGTGGTGCAACTGTACAGCTTGCCATTAACGCTGCCAATGGAAAAGACGTCCTTGAAGGGACTGAGTGGAAATTGGATGATACGAAAGCTGTGCGTGTTCCTTATGTAGAAGTCACAAAAGACAATATCCAAGTCGGTAAGGACGCATATAAGTAATAGTTCGCCAACTAATATGAGAAGCACTTTTGTGCCTCTCATATTTTTTACATGCTATTTAATAGGGCAGGTCAAAGGGCGAATAAACGTAAACCTGCTGATTGAAGCTAGGAGGTTCAGTTATGCCAGAAACGAGTACTGGTTATTTACTGGAAATGCTTGATTTAACGAAAAGGTTTCCCGGGGTCGTGGCGCTTCAGGATGTCACGCTCAGAGTAAGGCCCGGTACCGTACATGCATTGATGGGGGAGAATGGGGCCGGAAAATCGACATTAATGAAATGCCTGTTCGGGATATACTCGATGGATGAAGGCCGCATTCTGCTGGACGGCCAGGAAGTAAGTTTTGCGAATTCCAAACAGGCCCTTGAAAATGGTGTTTCGATGGTACATCAGGAGCTGAACCAGGTCCGCCAGCGGAATGTGATGGATAATATATGGCTTGGCCGTTATCCTCGCAAAGGAATTTTTGTCGATGAAAATAAAATGTATGAGGATACAGTGGCGATTTTTGAAAATCTGTTTATCAACATCGATCCGCGGCGCAAGGTAAGCTCCTTGTCGGTTTCTGAAATGCAAATGGTGGAAATCGCAAAAGCCGTATCTTACCACTCCAAAATCATTGTGATGGATGAACCGACTTCCTCCCTTACAGAAACAGAGGTAAATCATTTATTTAAGATCATTAAAAAGCTGCAAAGTGATAATGTAGCTGTCATCTATATATCTCACAAGATGGAAGAGATTTTAAAAATATCGGATGAGGTCACAATCATGCGGGATGGCAAAAGCATCACAACGAAGGCAGCAAAGGATCTGACGACGAATGAAATTATCAAGCTGATGGTTGGGAGGGATCTGTCGCATCGTTTTCCGAATAAAATCAATGAACCGGGAGAGGTCATTCTAAAAGTGTCAGATTTTGCAGCAGAAATGGAAAAATCCTTCTCAGACATAAATTTCGAACTGAGGAAGGGGGAAATATTGGGGATTGCAGGCCTGGTCGGCTCCAAAAGGACTGAAGTGGTGGAGGCGCTTTTTGGTATAAGAGGCATCAGATCGGGCACGATCGAGCTGCATGGAAAAATAATTAAGAATTCCTCTCCGCAACAAGCCATAAAAAACGGTTTTGCACTAGTGACTGAAGAAAGGCGATCCACAGGCATTTATCCAGAACTCAGCATCAGCTTCAACTCGATCATTGCCAATCTTAAGCGATACAAATCAAAAAGCGGGTTCTTGTCTAACAGCAAGGTGCATGAAGATACCAAGTGGGTGATTGATTCTATGAAGGTAAAAACACCGTCCCAAAGGACTCCTATAGGAAGCTTGTCGGGCGGTAACCAGCAAAAAGTAATAATCGGCCGCTGGCTTTTGACAGGCCCTGAAATTTTATTGCTCGATGAACCGACCAGGGGAATTGATGTCGGAGCCAAGTTTGAGATTTACCAGCTGGTGAACAAACTCGCAGCTGAGGGGAAAGGCATTATCATGATTTCTTCTGAAATGCCAGAACTATTAGGGGTTACAGACCGCATTTTGGTCATGAGCAACGGAAGGGCTGCGGGTATCGTAAATACAGCTTCGACATCCCAGGAAGAAATTATGAGACTGGCAGCGTTGTATTAAGGAGGGAATTAGGATGAATAATGACGCATCGGAAAGGAAAGGGTTCTTTAACACACAATGGCTGGTTGATAATGTCATTTATGTGGTATTGATTTTGCTTGTTGTGGGGATTGTCATTGCATCTCCAGACTTTTTATCGATCACGAACTTATTGAATATTCTAAGCCAATCGTCCTCAAGGATTATCATCGCTTTAGGAGTGGCGGGCATTTTAATAACAGCAGGGACTGACCTGTCAGCCGGACGCATGGTTGGCCTTGCAGCAGTAGTATCGGCATCGCTTCTTCAGGCATCCGATTATGCTTACCGGATGTATCCTGATCTGCCTCAACTTCCATTATTTGTTCCGATTCTCATTGCGATGGTCATAACAGGATTTCTTGGAGGGATAAATGGGTTTGTCGTCGCAAAATTCCATGTACCGCCGTTTATTGCAACCTTGGGGTCGATGATTGCCATTTATGGACTTACCTCAATCTATTTTGACCGGCCTCCATTTGGAGCTCAGCCAATTGGCGGATTCCGTCAAAGCTTTACAACGTTTGCACAGCGAGGCATTCCGATCGGACAGTATGAAATCCCTTACCTGGTGATTTACGCCATCATCGTATCAGTTATCATCTGGGTCATTTGGAATAAAACCCAGCTAGGAAAAAATATGTATGCAATTGGCGGTAATCCTGAGGCTGCCAAGGTTTCAGGGGTCAATGTAGCCAAGAATCTGATTATTATCTACATTATAGCAGGGGTTCTGTATGGGTTCTCAGGTGTGCTTGAGGCCGGCCGGGTCGGCAGTGCCACCAATAATACAGGGAATATGTACGAGCTCGATGCCATTGCAGCATGTGTGGTCGGCGGTGTGTCCTTGACAGGCGGCATAGGGACTGTTCCAGGTGTTATAACGGGCGTACTTATATTCCAAATCATCAACTATGGCCTGGCTTTCCTCGGGGTAAGCCCGTACATCCAATTCATTGTAAAAGGACTAATCATCATTGTCGCAGTTGCATTCGATATGAGGAAGCATGCCCGGAAAAAATAACAGCTATTAAAATGTTTAACCCTGGGCCTTAGTTTTAGTCAGCAATAATCAGCAGAATAATATTTTGGCCATCGCGAAGTAACAGCCTTGAAGTTTAATAGATTAATAGGTAAAAAAAAGCATCCTAACGTAAAGACGGCTCTATCTCTTTGAAGTGCCGCCTTCGGGCTTGGGGTGCTTTTTTTATATTTTTGAGGTTCCCACCCTTTCTTTAAATCAGCGATATAGCCCTTTAGAAGATTTATAGATGGGTAGTCCCCTAACACGTTGTCTCCATTTAACTTCTACATTGTCTGTTTCAAAGAAATAACCGAAATTACCTTTGTAAGCAGGATGACAGAAACTCAGATGCTGCATTCTCTTGGGGGAGGTCAAGTTTTGGACAGTAAAGAACTGCCCATATTGATATCTTTATAGATATCAATTGTGTTAATCAGGGAATGAATACTAATAGTTCAAGTAGTTTCCTGTAAATCCTCCCTTTTATGTGAGTGGGTATCTTGCCAGAAAGGGATTATTTTTTGTGAATTGTATTATGAAATGCACTTTTTACAGAAATTTGGGAGGTTAGCTGGAAAACCTTTGACATTGTATTTTTATACATAATGTTTTAAAGTAAATTCAAATACCTGAATTTATAAAATTCTTATACTATTTAGAATTATCCCTAAGTAAATCCGTTTTTGCGGCCAACGGGATAAGCGGTATTGGGAGAAATTGCATGATTATTCACAGGAGGGAAACAGATTGATTAAGCTTATTGGAATTATTGTCGTAGCGCTGGGCTTTGCTTTCCGCTTCAACACATTACTGGTTGTGATGGTAGCCGGGATTGTGACAGGCATGGTCTCAGGCATGTCATTTAATGAGGTATTGTCATTATTCGGTCAATTTTTTATCGATAATAGATATATGTCATTGCCGATCATTTTAACTCTGCCTGTAATTGGGATTCTGGAGAGATACGGGCTAAAGGAAAGAGCGGAGACATTAATCAAGAAGGCAAAAAATGCAACAACAGGACGTGTCTTGCTTACATATTTAGCGATCCGCGAAGGATTTGCTGCAATCGGGCTGAATATAGGCGGCCACCCGCAAACTGTACGTCCACTGGTTGCGCCAATGGCAGAAGGGGCTGCTGCGGCTCAGTATGGAAGGCTGTCTGAGAAGACCCGAAATGATATCAAAGCTCATGCAGCAGCGGCGGAAAACACAGGCTGGTTTTTCGGGGAAGACATCTTCATCGCAACGGGAGCCATTCTTTTGATGAAAGGATTCTTCGATTCGGTTGGCCTGCATGTAGGAGTTTGGGATATGGCATTATGGGGAATTCCCACTGCCTTATCTGCGTTCTTCATCAGCTGGTTTAGATTTAACAGGCTGGATAGAAGGATTGCAAGGGAAGCACGTGTGACCGGCACTGGTGCTTATAACAGAACTGAAGGAAAGATTAAGGAGGTCCAATAATGAATATCATCACGCTAAATACCATCTACTATCTTCTTGGCATTATTGTGGCCTTCGTTGCGATTCGCATAGCACTGGATAAGAATCATCCGCATCGGATGGGGTCCAGCCTGTTTTGGGGGATATTTGCTTTCACATTCCTATTTGGCAAGCAAATTCCTCCCCTTTATGTAGGATATCTTGTATTACTTATGGTAGTGGTTGCTTCGATGGGAAAAGTAACGAAATCAAATGAGGCAGAGAGCAAAGTGGAGGAAAGGGCTGGACATGCTGAACGCTTGAAGAATAAGATTTTTATGCCAGCCATCTTGATTCCGATTTTGACCATTGCCGGAACACTTACCCTGGGGAAAATCAAGTTTGGCTCTGTACACCTGGTTGACCCCGAACAAGTTACCCTTATAGCTCTTGGTGTAGCCACAATTTTGGCATTTGCCGCTGCCTTGGGGATTACTCGTGCTAAAGCAACGGTTCCTGTTAATGAAGGAAGCCGTCTTTTGCAGGCGGTTGGCTGGGCTGTCATCCTGCCGCAGATGCTCGCAGCCTTGGGCGGCATTTTCTCTAAATCAGGTGTAGGTGATGTGGTATCAGGCATCGTTGGCGATTTACTGCCAACACAATTCGCATTTGTTGCCGTCGCCGCTTATTGTTTAGGAATGATGCTGTTTACGATGGTCATGGGGAATGCATTTGCTGCTTTTGCAGTTATTACTGGTGGAATCGGGCTTCCTCTTATTGTTCAAATGCACGGGGGGGATCCTGCCATAATGGCAGCACTCGGCATGTTTGCCGGTTATTGTGGAACACTTATGACCCCGATGGCTGCGAACTTTAACATCGTACCGGCTATGCTTTTGGAGTTAAAAGACAAGAATGCAGTGATTAAAGCGCAAATTCCGATTGCAATTCCATTATTTATTGTTAACATGTTACTTATGTACTTCCTTGTTTACCGTTTTTAACCAAAAGTTGGTCATTTATAGGAGGGATTAGGATGGGAAATATTTTATTGACAGGTTTTGATCCGTTTGGCGGGGAAAAGACCAATCCGGCACTTGAAGCTGTGATGAAACTGGATAGGAAAAAGTTCGGCGATTATACAATCGTTTCGAAAAAGGTGCCCACTGTATTTGATGAAGCCATTAAATCACTGGAAGAGTTTGTGGGAGAAGTGAATCCGCAGCTCGTGATTTGTGTAGGACAAGCAGGAGGACGTCCGGATATGACGGTTGAGCGTGTTGCAATCAATGTAAATGATGCCCGCATTCCTGACAACATTGGCCAGCAGCCGATCGATACGCCAATCGTTGAAGGTGGACCGGTCGGATATTGGTCTACATTGCCTATTAAGGCCGTTGTTAAAAATATGAGGGAGAACGGCGTTCCCGCTTCTGTTTCTCAAACAGCCGGAACGTTTGTGTGCAACAATATTTTCTACGGACTCATGCACTTGCTGAATCAAGCCGGTAACCAAATCAAGGGTGGCTTTATCCATATACCATTCCTGCCGGAACAAGCTGCCCATCATCCGGGACAGCCAAGCATGTCATTGGAAACAATCGTAAAAGGTCTTGAATTGGCAGTGGAATCTGCTCTAACAAACTCAGAAGATATCGTTGAAGTAGGGGGACAAACCCACTGATCTGCTTCGAGAGTTCTGGAAGTATAATGGTGCAAAAAACACGATTTTAATAGTTTCAAAATAGGCAGCCATCAAACTGGATGGCTGCCTATTTTCTCAATCATTTCATACTGAATTTTAGCTTTTCCCTGCAGTGTTAAATCATAATAGGGAGTCGCGGACTCTGCAGTGCATCAAGGCAACTAAGAGGGTACAACTCCTGAACAACTTAGATTTATTTATGAGGATTCAGAAAATGACACCTTGACAGATGTCCTTTCCTGTCGTAATTAATAGAATATCGTGAATGAGATTGTAGGAGTGGTCGCATGGGGCTGATTGATAAGTTTATGACAGGGGAAAATAGCTCTATTGAACCGGGAAATATGAAAAGTGCTCCTTTTTGGAAGGAGCTAAATGGCCATAATGTTTCTTCTGGTCTAATTTCCAGCACGCTTCTTATGACCGGTCCTGCACTGATCATCCTGGAAGCTTCAGCAGCCGGAGGTTTTACGGATCAGCAAACGATTAATTGGATCTTTGCCGTGCATTTTTTCGGGGGGCTTTTCAGCATCGTGATGCCATTGATGCTTAGGATTCCTATCACCGGAGGTCACTCTATCACTGGAGCAGCTTTTTTAGCAACAATGACAGCGCATTTTACATACCCTCAGCTTATTGGCGGCTATGTACTATCCGGCCTGCTGATTTTTCTGGTGGGCATGTCGGGTTTGTTTACAAAAATTATTAAATGGATTCCGAGAGAAGTGATTGCGGCGATGCTTGCAGGGCTTGTGACTACTTATGTTGTCAGGCTGGTTTCTTCTATAAATGAATTGCCGCTGATTGGAGGAGCAGCCCTGATTAGCTTTTTGATTACTACAAAATTCATCAACCGGCTGCCGCCAGTCATGATGGCAATAGCAGCAGGTTTCATCACTTTGATTGCTACACAGGGACTGGATATGGAAGCCCGTAACATTCCTTTTTCCATGCCGTCCCTGCAGATGCCTGAGTTTACCTGGCAGGGGATGCTTACACTTGCATTGCCGCTAGCCATGCTGATATTGAGCAATGATGCGGCCCCGGGCATAGGGGCGTTGGAAAGCTCGGACTTTAACCCTCCCATTCGTAAAATTGTCTCCTTAAGTGGAATTTTTTCCATCATTACTGCTTTTTTTGGCGGGCAGTGCGCCAATATTGCAGGCATGATGACCGCAATCTGTTCAGGTCCGGATTCTGGCCCGAAAAGAAAGCGTTATATGGCAGCAGCTGTTTCAGGAGTCGTCGTTTTATTGTTTGGCATCTTTGCGTGGAAAGTCGTACCGTTTATTCAATCCTTGCCAAAGCCCTTTGTTTCGATGCTGGCAGGATTTGCGCTGATAGGAGTATTGCTGTCAAACCTCCAGCTGGGTTTCAGCGGGGGAAAATATCGATTAAGTGCGTTGGCCGCTTTTATAATACCGCTCTCAAATGTCTCTTTCTTGCATATAAGTGCTCCTGTCTGGGCTCTATTAACCGGTGCGGTCATAGCACATCTATTCGAACGCTCTCCGGATATGTAAAAAGTATGCTGGAATAAAAACATAGTATAAAGTGATTTTTGACAGCTCCTGAAGGAGTTGTCTTCTTTATTATATAAATATTTTTTAGAAACAGTTAAGTCTAAATACCCAGTCATTCAGTCGAATTGCTGTGCAATAAAGGGGTCTATCGATTTATATTAAATATGCAGGGAAGGTGCTAATATTATATTTCAGACTATTCAAATATATCGAAAAAATACACTGGTCAAATAGAGGAGTTGGAGAGCGTGCTGAAGGTATTATCAAAATCTGCCCTGGCTATAGCTTTGGCTGGAAGCATCGGGTTGGCAGGAACAACTGCAAGTGGCACCGTTACGGCTAAAGCAAAGGACAATAATCAGCTTAGTCTCGCACATTATGTAGAGGCGTCACCTGAATTGGCGGAAAAATCTAAAGAGCTTGGCAAGAATCTTGCAAAATCAGATCCTGCTGAAAAAATAGCGAAGGGCACTAAATTCCAGGAGCCGGGAAATAACCGTGTTACGCCAAAGCCGGCAACAGGGGACGTTCCTGTATTGGTCATCCTTGCAAAATTCAAGGAAGGCGATGAACCGGTTGGGGATCCAAATGGGCAGGTTCCTGCGAAGTACTTTAACGATTTAATTTTTGGAAATGAATACAATCCATATGAACTGGATGAATTCAAGCAATATGCTGAATATAACGGTGTAAAAGCACCAACAGACAGCACCATGCAGAATATTTATAAAGAATCCAGTTATGGAAAAGCCAAATTAGTCAAAAAAGACAATACGGATTTGCTTTGGGTGGAGCTGCCTAAAGGAGCCTCGTATTATTTGGATCAGGAAGGCAAATATGCTGAAAACGGCAAGTATGTATATGGAAATGTTAACGGGGATGCCCACTTGGGTGAACTTGTAACAGACCTATTTAAAGCCGCAGACGGTATTGTCGATTTCTCAAAATATGCTGTAAATGGCCAGGTAGACAATGTATTTATCGTTCATGAAGGAACAGGCGCTGAATTCAGCAGTGATCCTGCCCAAATCTGGTCACATAAATGGAATGCGCTAAGCGCTTTATATTATGGAAAGTATTATGAAACAGGGAAGGCTTCTGCCGATTTGAATGAGGATGGGCAGGAAACAGATGAAGAATGGGATACCTGGTACAACCAATTCCTTACAGACCACACATTTGATGGGGTATTAGTGAATAATTATAATATCCAGCCGGAAATCGGCGGTAATGTTGCCGGATTTAATTTGGCCACAGGCGGATATGATGAAGCATCCAAATCAGGTCCTTACCCTGGCCAGGCTGGCGTTTTTGCACATGAATTCGGACATGCTTTAGGATTGCCGGATTTCTATGACACTGCCTATACATCAACAGGTGCTGGTAACTATACAATGATGGCAGGCGGTTCGTGGATGCGTTACCCGGATGCCGGCCAATATTCAGGAAATTCACCAACCCACTTTGATCCTTACTCAAAAATGTTTCTTGGATGGGCGAATCCAATTAATGTAACGCCAGCGGACGGAGTAAAAACCATCACTCTTCCAGCAGCGAATAAGTCGGCTGCGAACAATGGGATTGTGAAAATGGACGTGCCCGGTTCAAATGGAACAGAGTATTTCCTTTTTGAAAATGTTCAGCAGCAAGGATTTAACAAAGGCCTCATTCGCCAGGGCAAGGATGCACACGGCTTAGTAGCATGGCATGTAGATGAAAATGTATTGAAAAAATTCCGTACACCAAATAATGTAGAAAACTGGATGAACAAGCGGTTTCAATCTAATCAATCCGAGACATTGGCAGACGGGACTGTGATCACTCACTATGGCTTATCTGTTGTCCAGGCAGATGGCAGCTATGATTTAGAACATAATGTCAACCGTGGTGATGCAGCTGATTTCTTTAAAACTGGCAGCAAGCTTACACCAGTTACCAGCAATGTCCATACTGGCTCTTATTATTTCTGGAAAGGGTATAGTTCTACACCAGCTGATTCTGGAATTCATGTAACGGACATTAAAGAAAATCCTGATGGATCATTAACGGCGAAATTCTTCTATAACTTTAGTACATCAACAAAGTAATACATGATAAGATTGGCGGCACTCTATCCGGTGCTGCCTTTTATTTTTGCATTAAGAAAGCATGAGGGTCGCCTCATGCCTTTTACGACTATATCGGGATGACAGGATTTGAACCTGCGACCTCATGCACCCCATGCATGCACGCTACCAAGCTACGCCACATCCCGTTTCCTATATTTTACTTGCCAAACCCCAAAATTATGAATTAGGTTTTGCATTTTTATAGTCTTGTTGTGCGGCTTGTCAATGTCTTGAGTCCGGTAGGTCTTAATCTCTTAATCGTACAAAACGTAACATTCGGCTTCACATTGATTCGCCTGTTACCAGATTCATTTATAACATTCTCAATGAAAAATAAAGTGCAGGGCTTGCTCAAAAATATGTCTGCAAGCCCTGGCTGTCTATTATTAGAAAGGATATTGACGGTCTTTTGTTTGGATGGAAACCCATTTGGTTATGGTAAATTCTTCGACAACCCATGGGTTCCCAAATCTGCCGAGACCGCTGGCTTTGTTTCCTCCAAAAGGTATATTCGGTGCATCGTTGACAGTCTGGTCATTGACGTGGGTCATGCCGCTGTCAATTTGAAGGGCTAGCGCTTCGCCCTGTTTTAGGTCATTTGTAAAGATGGCAGAGCTCAGTCCGTAATCAGTATCATTGGCAAGCGAGATTGCTTCTTCATCCGTTTCGGCTTTTATGATTGTTGCAATAGGTGCAAACAGCTCAGTCTGAGCGAGCTTGCTGCCATTGGCTACATCGGTAAATACAAATGGAGTCAGGACATTTCCAACCCGTTTTCCCTCCAGGGCCACAGTAGCACCTTCAGCCTTTGCCTGTTCGATATAAGCAAGCGCCTTTTGAAGCTGAGTTTCGTTGACCAATGGACCAATAACAGTATCTGGATTGCCAGGGTCTCCATATGGCAGGGATTTAGCTCTTTCAATAAATCTTTCAACAAACTGATTGTATTTATCCTTATGGACAATGATTCGATTGATTATCATGCAAATTTGGCCCTGGTGAATAAATTTGCCGAAGATTGCTGCATTGACTGCCTGTTCAACGTCCGCGTCTGATAACACAACAAACGGGCTGTTGCCGCCAAGCTCTAATGCCACTCTTTTTAAATGCTGTCCCGCAATTCCGCCAATATGACGGCCTACTGCAGAGGAGCCGGTAAAGCTGATCAATTTCGAATGTCTGTTAGTCAGCATGTCATCCCCGATTTCCTCAATATCCGTCAATACTACATTGAGCACGCCTTTTGGCAGGCCTGCATGTTCAAACGCTTTGGCAATGATGGATCCGCCTGAGAGCCCAACCTGAATATCAGGCTTATGCACCACGCTATTTCCTAATGCAATGGCCGGGGCAATGGTGCGCATGGATAGGTTCAGAGGAAAATTAAACGGTGAAATAGATGCGATGACTCCGAGCGGCAAACGATGAATATGGTTCAATTTATCTCCGCCACCCGGTACTTCTCTCACTTTATAAATTTCATCTGCATATTTGATGGATTCCTCCAGGAATTCCAAAGCAAGATGCAGTTCCACATTAGATTTTAATACTGTACCACCCGTTTCACGCACCAAAATACTCACGATTTCTTCGCGGTTTTCTTTTAAATAATCTGCAGCTTTATGTAGGACTTCTCTTCTAGCTTCCACAGTGGAAGTTGCCCATTCACGCTGGGCTTCCTTTGCAATCTCAAACGCTTCATGAAGCTGTTCCCTTGTAGCTAGACGTACAGAGGTGATCACTGAACGATCATAAGGATTTAAAATCTCATATTCTCTTTCACTATTGCCTTCAGTCCAATTGCCTCCGATAAAACTCTTATTCATTTCCTCGAATTTAGAAGCAGAGTTCTTTTCCAATTCCTGATAACCTTGCAATATAGGTCCCCTCCCTGATTGGTATTTCAAAGCCTTTGATGTTAACGCTTTCAAAACGGTCGGTAAAAAACAATTTCGGAGCAGATACCTTGTTGTATTTCTGACTTTTATCCTAGTTTAGTTTACATTATATCAGGACATTTACTGATGTATATCGTGATGTTGCTATATATGCAACAAGATAAGAAATCCTGAAAAAATTTGCACAAAACACAACGATAATCCTTAATCGAGAAGAGAAGCAGCGCCCATTGCATGTTCGCCTGAAGGAGGCCATGCACAAAGGTCAAAAGGGAAGTCAGAGCCCGGGACGATCCTTTCGGTACCAGCAGACTTAATAAGCAAATCGAGGCTGTCAGGATTCCATAAAACAGTGTCATACCAGAAACGCTTTATGTATTCTGATGGGGGAGCGGTTAATTGGGCAGATACTTGATGCCATTGCTGATATCCCTTGTCCAGCCTGCCTAGCTGGTATGGAAGGAAGCCCCCGCCATGTGCGAACAGGATTTTTACATTGGGATATTTATCTATTAACCCGCTTAGTACAAGATCAGCAGCACAAATGGTTGTCTCCCATGGTACACCGATTAAATTCGGCAGCATCCTTCTTTTAAGCCGTGGATCTTCAGATAGCAATGGGTGAATAAATAAAATCGCTTTTAATGCATTCGCTTCTTCAAGAAGTGGAGTGAAAAAGTCATCAGATAGCATTTGAGTGGAAATACCAGGACCAATGATTGCCCCTTTAAGCCCGTTATTCATGATCCGCTTCAATTCCAGGGCTGCTTTTTCGGGGGCATTAAGTGGTATGGTGCCCAGGGCAGATATATTCTTTGGGGTTGCCTTTGACCATCCAGCAAGGGAGTCGTTATATACACCTGAAATTTCAGCTGTAATTTCTGCAGGGAAATCATACATAAACAGCTGGGGTACTGGTGAAATAACGGAATGCTTAATTTCAGCATGCTTCTGTTCCGCTAAAAATAGATCCTTATTAATAAATGTATTCTTTAGTTCGAATCCCCATTTGCCATTCACCACTAAAAAATCACCTTTTTTGGCATCCTGCTTGACCCATTCAGCATGGACGAGGTCTTTATTCTCCTTAAGCCAAGTTAAAACTTCTTGTGGAATAAAATGTGTATGGAAATCGTACATTCACGTTCCTCCTAATGCTTCTGTATGTTTGCTTATTTTCTAAATCCCATCCTCGAGGAAATTTCTGAGCCTGCACTAACGACCTTTTTCACAATGCTCTGGATTTTATGATGCTGGATTCTTTGCTTGGGGCCGGCGACGGAAATAGCGGCGATTATTTTTCCTCTATAGTCAAACACAGGAGCCGCTATGGTATGTACGCCTTCGAAAAACTCCTCAAAGCTCAGGGCATAGCCATCTTCTCTGATCTTCTTCAAATGTGTGCGTAATTTCCTGGGGTCTGTGATGGTATTTTTCGTGTAGCTTTGGAGTCCTCTATCAATAACGGCCTGGACAACGCTGTCATCAGAGTATGCAAGCATTACTTTGCCTGAACTGGTACAGTATGGGGGATTTCTTTTTCCTACATAGGTAAGGAATCTTACGGGATGGTTACATTCCACCTTCTGCAAATAGATGACCTCCAGGTTGTCCAAGACTGAAACGTGGGCCGTTTCACCGATCTGTTCCACCAAACTGGTGAGCACCGGCTGGGACTCCTGGTATACATCCATATTGCTGTTTACGATTCCGCTTAACGAAAGGAGGGACAACCCAAGACGATACTTCTTGCTTTCCGGATCCTTAAACACAAATCCTTCGCTCGCTAACGTGGCCATGGTTCTGCTTACTGTGCTTTTATTCAGCCCCAACGCTGTGGAAAGATCGCTGATTTTTTTTTCGGGTTCGTCCATAGTAAAGCTTTTCAAAATTCGGAGTGCATTTTTTACTGAAGACAGGTGGTTTTCCTCTTCTTTTCTGACTTCCAAAGCTCGTTTTCCTCCTTAGGTTTCAAAATAAGAAACAAAGATGTACAACGTTGCTGTATAAGGGAGAATATATCAAAAACAAAATTATTTGAAAAGACAAATTTAAAATATTTCGAATTTTATAAAATTTTGTAGTGAACTGTCAGAAGATTCATGGAGTCAGACACCCAGACAATTGTGGCACAATTGGAAAGATGAGTTCAGTAATCACTAAAACTGATTACTGTAATAAAAATACGATATTTCAAATTATAAAGAATATTGAGTATCATTTTTGTAAATTAATACAACATTTTATCACCCAGGAGTCGAAAGGAGGCTGGCTCCCAAGAGAAAAAAATTTGTAGCTGGTGGGATTATAATAAACAAGGGATGGCAGGTGAATAACAATGCTGCAGCAAAAGGACAAAGTAATGCATCAGGCAGTACAGGATCATATGCGCATTTTATGGCAGGTTCCGATTCCAATGAGTGATGGTACCATATTGAGGGCTGATGTTTTCCTGCCAGTTGAAGCAGGAGCTTATCCGACCGTTATGACATATGGGCCGTATGGCAAAGGGCAAGCCTTTCAGGAGGCATATGCTGGCCAATGGAACCGGATGGTTGAGGACTTCCCGGAAATTATGGAAGGAACAACTAATAAATACCAATGCTGGGAGGTAGCGGATCCAGAACGCTGGACACCTCATGGCTATGCAGTAGTTCGTATAGATTCACGCGGGGCAGGATGGTCTGAGGGAGTGCAGAAGCTATGGTCCAGGCAGGAAATCGAGGACTTCTACGAGTGTATTGAATGGGCCGCCAAGGAACCATGGAGTGACGGGAACATTGGACTATTAGGGATTTCTTATTATGCAGCCAACCAATGGCTTGTGGCCGCGATGCAGCCGCCGCATCTTAAGGCGATGATTCCCTGGGAGGGAACTTCGGATTGGTATCGGGAGTTTTACTACCATGGGGGCATAAGATGCACTTTTCTTGATAGCTGGCTTCCGAAGCAATTGCCAATGCAGTATGGTGTCGGCAGCAGGGCAAGGAAAAATCCGATCACAGGAGAGTCAGTTTCGGGCCCTGTTACTTTGTCAGAGGAGGAATTGCTGCAAAACCGGGTAGACATAGCAGCGGAGGTCAAATCTCATCCACTAGATGACGAGTATTATCAGGATATAACTGTAGACTGGTCTAAGGTTAAGGTTCCGTTTCTCTCTGCTGCAAATTGGGGCGGGCAGGGGCTGCATCTGCGTGGAAATATTGAAGGTTATCTTCAAGCTTCGTCAGAACATAAATGGCTGGAGGTACATGGGCTGGAACACTGGACTCATTTTTACACACCATATGGAGTCGATTTACAAAGGAGATTCTTCGATCATTTCCTTAAGGGTGAAAAAAATGGCTGGGAAAACGAGCCAAAGGTACGCCTCCAAATCCGGCATCCCGGAAATCAATTTGTCGAGCGAACAGAGAAGGCATGGCCTATACCGGGCACGCAATGGACACGGTATTATCTGGATGCGGGCAATAACTGTTTAGACATCAATCCATTAAAAAAACAAGCTAGGTCTATCTACGATCCTCAAAATGAAAGCGCTATCTTTTTTACTCCTGCTATGGAAAAAGATACGGAAATTACTGGCCCGCTGGCAGCAAAACTATTTATCAGCTCTGATACAACCGATGCAGATTTATTTTTGACACTCCAGCTTATCTCTCCAGATGGGGAAGAAGTAGTTTTCCGCGGGGCAATGGATGCTCATACACCGGTAGCTCAAGGGTGGCTGCGCGCTTCGCACAGAAAGCTCGATACCGATAAGAGCCTTCCTTATAGGCCTTACCACAGTCATACGGTCACGGAGCCTCTTACACCAGGAGAGATATATGAAGTGGAAGTCGAAATATGGCCGACATCCATTGTAGTGCCAGCAGGCTATCGTCTGGCTCTATCAGTTGGAGGCAAAGATTATGAGTATGGCGGTGAAATCGATGAAGAGTCGAGAAAGTTTCACCGGTATCCGTCGAAGGGATGCGGTCCGTTCTTACATAAAGATCCTTCGGACCGGCCGGAAAATGTCTTTGGTGGAAATGTGACGATTCATACCGGGGGAGGGAGAGATTCATATCTGTTACTGCCTGTAATTCCGGAAAAGTAATTTGGGGAAGCTTAAAACAACTGGCCAATAATTAGGATTAAAACAATTCCATGGAGGTGGAAGAAATGTCAGTCAATCAAAAACCTGCGTTTATATTCAAATCAGCGTCAGAAGTAGAGTTGGTTCATAATATTCAGGAACCTGTATTTGATATTGCCCAGCTCGCCCACGTTGAACTATTGAGCCCAAAGCCGGAAGAAACGGTGCGTTTTTTCACGGACATACTGGGAATGGAGGTTAGCAGCCGCGAGGGCCAATCCATCTATTTAAGAGCATATGAGGATACGTACCACCATTCATTAAAGGTTACTGAATCCCGTGAAGCGGGTCTTGGACATGCCAGCTGGCGCGCTACTTCACCAAATGCCCTGCTGCGCCGGGTCGAAGCCATCAAAGCAAGCGGCTTGGGAAAAGGCTGGATTGAGGGCGACTTGGGCCATGGTGCGGCATACCAATTTGCAACGCCTGATGGACATAGGATGGAGCTGCTTTGGGATATAGAATATTTTCAGGCTTCTGAAGAGCAAAAGACAAATTTGCTGAACCGTCCGCAAAAACGGCCGGGGCGCGGTGTTCCAGTTCGAAGGCTGGACCATATAAACCTGATGGCTGCGGATACCGTGAAAAATACAAGCTTTTTTACGGATGCATTGGGTTTCCGGCTTACCGAGCAAATCGTTGACCCAAGCGGCAAAGTCTTGGGAAGCTGGCTTAGTGTCTCGAATCTAGTGCATGAAACAGCATTCATGGGTGATCCTACTGGATCCAGCGGTAGATTCCATCATGTCTGCTATTGGTATGGCGTCCCTCAGAATCTATTTGATGTAGCAGAATTGTGCAAAGAGAATGATATATTCATTGAATTGGGGCCAAGAAAACATTCCATAAGCCAGGCTCTTTGCTTATATGTTTATGAACCGGGTGGAAACCGGGTGGAGTTATTTGGGGATGCAGGTTATTTAATCTTTGATCCAGCCTGGCAGCCTGTTATTTGGAACAATGTGAACGATGTATCGGAGAGAGGTATTGGAGCTGGTTTCGCGGAATCATATTGGAATTATGGAACACCTGCTCCTGCTAAAGTTAGTGAGCCTGTGAAGGTATAGAAAAAAATAAAAAAAGAAGGTGAAATGCAGTATGAACGACCTTAACAAGAAATCTTTTTTCCGATATGAGAATGGGATCGTCCTAATGATGTTTTTTACGTTTGGCTTTGTGTTCATGGAACGTTTAAGTATCGTGTTCTTATTTCCCTTTATTGCCCCAGATATGGGATTATCCAATACAGATTTAGGATTGATTGTATCAGTGCTTGCGATTACATGGGCATTATCGGGCTGGATATTCAGCTCAATTTCCGACTTAATCGGATCAAAGAGGAAAGTCCTTTTGCCTGCAACGCTGCTGTTCTCGATTTGTTCTTTTCTATCCGGGATTGCGACCAGCTTTTGGAGCATGATTCTAGTTCGCGGAGCCATGGGTCTCGCTGAAGGTCCTGTCCAGCCGATTGCTCAGTCTGCTATCCTTGCCGAGTCAACTCCAAAACGCCGCGGATTCAACTCAGGTTTCATGCAAAGCTCCGTGGGGCTGATTGGTTCTACGCTTACACCGATCATTGTGACAGCAGTCGCTGTTCATTATTCCTGGCATGGGGCATTTTATCTTGTGGGTATTCCTGGCCTGATCATGTTTATTATTCTGGCCAAATATATGAGGGAGCCTAAAAAGGTTTCAGATGTTGCTGCGGAACCGAAAAAGATAACCAGGAAGGAATATGCTGAAGTTTATAAAAATCGGAATACTTTATTATGTACCATTATTTCTGCAGTGTTTATGACATGGCTGTTCGTTTTTACAACATTTGCACCGGTTTATTTGACTTCAAAAGGATATACGCCTGGAGAAATGGGATTAATCATGGCAGCAATCGGATTTGGTTCATTTGTTTGGGGATTCGGCGGACCGGCCATTTCAGACAAGTTTGGGAGAAAGCCTACCCTAATCATATTTAGCTTGGTAGCAAGCCTGTCACCGGTTGTATTGGCCATGATACATGGTTCTGTTGGAACGATGATGCTCCTTGGTTTCCTCACTGCGGTAGGACAGGCGTGCTTCCCGCTATTTATGGCAATTATCCCAGGAGAATCAATGCCGGCTGGATTGGTAGCCAGCGCAATTTCAGTTACTCAGCTGGTAGGTGAAATTGTGGGTGGCTGTGTGGCACCAGTAGTGGCAGGTATGGCTGCAGACGCCTGGGGACTTGAAGCACCTCTCTGGATTGCGTTTGCGGGGGCATTAATAGGAGGCATAATCGCTTTCGGCCTGTCAGAAACTGCACCAATCAAGCTGAAGCAGAGCGTACAGCGTTTGGAAGCCCATGCCCCGCCGGTAAACTAGGTCACAAAATTCAACAAAAATAGGCACAACCAGGTGAAAAGGCTGCTTGTGCCTATCTTCGTTAAATGCATAAAAGTGTATCAGGTTGGTGTGGGAACGAATTCGTCGGAATGCGGTGTTATGAGGCTGTCAAGTTCTTCGAGAAACAAGGAGATACATGGATTCAGATTTGCTTTCTTCCTGCAGACGACAATATCAATCATCTCTGCGTCTTCAATATCCATAATACGAAGGTTAGGACTTGCGTACATTTGCAGATACCTTGGAAATACAGTGATTCCTATACCTGCATCGACAAACATCAATACAGTTTCAATACGTCTTGTCTGGCTTACTATATTTGGATAAAAACCATGCCTGCGGCAAAGCATCAGAGTATGGTCGTGCCATTGCGGGGATTCCTGCCTGTCCCGGAGCACAAATGGTTCCATTGCCAAATCTGCCATGTGCACCGATTCATTCTTTGCCAGCGGATGATCCTTATGCATGAAGACACAGCAGTCCTCTGAAAAGAGAGTCCTGTATTCCAGTCCGCCAATATTTTCAAGGCCATGCGAAATTGTGAACATTATATCTAAATCATTGTCTTTAATCTCTTCGTTAAGCTGGCGTAAGTTGAAATGGTTCAGTTCTATTTCAATATTCGGATATTTATGATTGAAATGCCGGATCAACTCTGGCAAAAAGGCCCTAACCGGAGCAGCTAGAAAACCTATTTTTAACCGTCCTATGAATCCTGCTTCAGCCTTGCGCGCTTTTTCAATCGCTTCTTCCGCTTTATTTACGATTTCTACCGCTGCCTGCAAGAAGACGCTGCCTGCTTTGGTCAGTTGGACGGACCGTTTATTGCGCTGGAAAAGCTTAACGCCTATTTGCTTTTCCAGATACGCAATCTGCTGGCTTACAGCGGATTGAGCCACAAATAAATGCTTTGCCGCTTCGGTAAAATTCAGATGCTCGGCCACTGCCAAGAAATACCGTAATTGATGAAGTTGCATATTGGCCTCCCTCCTGTAGTTTTCAGACAATTTTTAAGTCCTATTATAAATATGGTGTGCTTCTGCTTCAAGGGTAAGTTTCAAAAACTACGATCCACCCATTCTTGCAGTGCCTGGACAAGCCAATATTAATCATGAAAGAGAGAGATGGAAAACTATGATCCATCCATTCTTGCAGTGCTTGGAAAAGCTAATATTAATCATGAAAGAGAGAGATGGATATGACAGAAAACGTGTATGCACCCTGGGAGTTTGATAAAAACAAGGCAGTATTATTGGTGGTCGACATGCAGAATGATTTTGTCAACGAAGGTGCAGTGATGGAAGTGCCCATGGCTAGGGAATTGCTGCCCAATATGAAAAGATTGGTGGAGCATTGCAGGGAAAATGACGTTCCCGTGATTTTTACCCGGCATGTTTTATATGACCATGTAGATATATCGCCCCTTGAAACTGCATATAATCCGCTGTTGAAAAAATCAGGAATGCGAAATGATTCATATGGTGCGGAAATCGTGGAGGATTTGAGGCCGCTTGCACATGAAACGGTGATAACAAAGCATAGGTATGATGCTTTTTATAATACAGCCCTGGATACAGTAATCAACAATATCCGGGGAATGAATCAGGTCGACACCATCATCATTACTGGCACGGTAACCAATGTTTGCTGTGAGTCTACTGCCCGGAGTGCGTTTATGCGTGACTACAAGGTTGCCTTTGTCAGTGATGCCAACGGAGGGCTGGATCAACTGTCGCATGAAGCTACCCTGGCTACCATTTCCAAAGTGTTTGGAAGAGTTTTCACCACTGAAGATCTACTGGAAAAAATATCGAGATACGCTAAAGCTTAGACAAGGGACTGCCCTTGTTTTTTTGGTTTTACAAACAAGTCTTCTTATCCTCCAGAATAGATGAAGTGAAGTTTTGCCTAAATTTCTTGGCCTAAATTAGCCTCCGCCATATTTAAGGAGGTCCTTCGGTCTCCAGGGAATTTCTTGTCAAGCGCGGCCAGGACATCATTGATTCTTACGCCGGGATGAAGAATCATGATTCGGTAAATAAAGAAAACGAAAATATTTTTGGTTTGTTGCACATACAGCAACGATAACGTTGTATGCGTAAAAAGTAAGCGTTACCATAAAATTATGAATTTTATAAATAGTATTACTAGCTTGAGGAGGACTAAAAATGTTAGTAGAAAGCAGAGTACGTGCCATTGATTGCCTGCACTTTATCAACGGGCAATTTGTTGAATCTCAAAACAAAAAAACATTTGAAAACATCAATCCTGCAACAGAGGAAGTGATCGGTACCGTCGCTGAAGGCGGAAAGGAAGAAGTGGATTTTGCAGTAAGGGCTGCAAGGCGTGCACTGAATGGTCCGTGGAAGAACACGACAACGGCCGAACGCTCCAAGATCCTGCGCCGCATTGGTGATTTAATCCTGGAAAGACAGGAAGAGCTTGCCCATTTGGAATCTTTGGATACGGGTAAACCATTCGCGCTGGCAAATAAAATTGATATTCCCCGTGCGGCCTTTAACTTTCATTTTTTCGCAGATTATATAACATCCGTCGGAACAGATGCCTATCAGCAGGACCAGCAGGCACTTCATTATTCTTATCGGCGCCCTGTAGGCGTAGTCGGCATCATCAAGCCCTGGAATCTGCCGCTATTATTATTGACCTGGAAGCTTGCTCCTTGTTTAGGTATGGGAAATACTGCGGTCATCAAGCCAGCTGAATGGACACCGATGACAGCTACAGTGTTAATGGAAATCTGCAAGGAAGCGGGAGTTCCGGACGGAGTAGTAAACCTCGTCCACGGTTTCGGTCCAAATTCAGCTGGCGGTGCAATTTCAGAGCATCCGGATATCGATGCCATATCCTTCATCGGCGAACCGGGGACAGGCAGTGCGATTATGAAAGCAGCTGCCAGCTCGTTAAAAAAACTTTCCTATGAGCTGGGAGGAAAAAATCCAAATATCATCTTTGCCGATTCTGACTTGGATGAAGTAATCGATACTACGATCAAATCCAGCTTTATCAATCAAGGGGAAGTCTGCCTGTGCGGTTCTCGGATTTATGTAGAACGTCCGGCATATGAAGAATTTCTAAACAAATTTGTTGCAAGAGTGAAAGAATTAAAGGTTGGGAATCCAGAAAAGGATGATACGGATGTAGGAGCTCTGGTGAGCAAGGAGCATTATGACCGGGTTAACAGCTATATTGATATAGCCAGGGAAGATGGGGCCGATATTTTGACAGGCGGAAAACGGCCGGAAGGAATGGAGAAAGGATATTATTTGGAACCTACGATAATAACTGGCTTGGACCGTAATTCCCGCTGTGTACGGGAAGAGATTTTTGGTCCTGTTGTGACAGTAACCCCATTTGATATGGAAGAAGAAGTGATCATGCAGGCAAATGATACACACTACGGCCTGAGTGCAACGATCTGGACCAATGATCTAAGGCGAGCTCACCGCGTTGCCCATCAGATTGAAGCAGGAATCATCTGGGTAAACACCTGGTTCCTGCGTGACTTGAGAACACCGTTTGGCGGAATGAAGAACAGCGGAATCGGCAGAACCGGCGGTATGCACAGCATTGATTTTTACTCTGAGCTTTCCAATATAACTATTAAATTATAAGGAGGCAAGTGCCGGTGACTGCCAAAATAGTAGAATATGCAGAATTGCTTGCTGAAGCAGAGAGCAGCGCAATTGCGATAGACCCTTTAACAGCTTTATATCCTGATCTCTCTGTAAATGAAGCATATTCCATCCAGCTGGAAAACATAGCGAAAAAAGTAGAAGAGGGAAATAAAATAGTAGGGAAAAAAATCGGCCTTACTTCTTTGGCCATGCAGAAGCTCCTTGGCGTGAACGAGCCGGACTACGGACATTTGCTGGACAATATGGTCATTGAAAATGGCGGATTGGTTTCCATGGAGCAGGTTCTTCAGCCAAAGGTAGAAGCAGAAATTGCTTTTGTTTTAAAAAAAGAACTAAGAGGACCTAATATAACGGCGCTTGACGTGCTTCAGGCTACTGATTACATCGTGCCAGCACTGGAAATCGTCGACAGCCGGATTAAGGATTGGAAAATCAAGCTGCAGGATACTATTGCAGATAATGCTTCTTCTGCGTTTTATGTATTGGGAGGCAAACCGGCCAAGGTGGAAGATGTCGACCTTGAATTGTTAGGGGTCGCTTTTACAAAGAATGGAGACCTTGTAAATACAGGAGTTGGAGCAGCGGCCCTTGGCAATCCGGCTAATTGTGTTGCATGGCTGGCCAATAGATTATCAGATTTTGATATTTCATTGATGCCTGGCGAGGTTATTTTATCCGGTGCCCTTTCCGCTGCAGCAGAGGCCAAATCTGGCGATGTGTTTACCGCGAGATTTGCGCACCTGGGCCAGGTAAGTGTCCGATTTTAGTATTGGAAAGAAAGGGGAGCAGGCATGACTAAAGTTAAGGTTGCTATATTGGGTTCCGGAAATATTGGTACAGACCTGATGCTGAAGCTGGGTAGGTCAAATCTTCTGGAGCTCACAACAGTTATTGGGATAGATCCTGACTCCGATGGATTAAGAATGGCCAGGGAGCTTGGATATGAAACCATCGATACCGGCATTAAAGGGTTTTTGGAACGTCCGGAGCTTGCTGATATTGTGTTTGATGCGACATCTGCAAAGGCGCATATAAGACATGCGAAATTGCTGCGGGAAGCAGGCAAGCAGGTGCTGGACTTAACACCGGCAGCAGTTGGGCCCTTCGTTGTTCCCCCAGTAAATTTAAAGGAACATTTGGACGCGGACAATATCAACCTAATCACATGCGGCGGCCAGGCGACGATTCCCATCGTACATGCCATCAATCGTGTGCAGCCTGTTGAATATGCTGAAATTGTCGCCACCATATCAAGCAGGAGTGCTGGACCCGGAACAAGGACGAATATCGACGAGTTTACACAGACAACTGCTCGCGGCATCGAAATAATCGGAGGAGCCAGAAAAGGGAAAGCGATTATTATTCTAAATCCGGCAGAACCTCCAATTATCATGAGGGACACGATACATGCACTGGTGGAAGGTCCCGATGTGAAGGAACAAGAGATTGCTGAGTCGGTTAAGGAAATGGAGAAACAGGTGCAAGCCTACGTACCAGGCTATAGACTGAGACAGGAACCAATCTTTGATGGCAACAGAGTAACCGTATTTATTGAAGTGGAGGGGGCAGGAGACTATTTGCCTACCTATTCCGGAAATTTGGATATCATGACAGCAGCCTCTGTAAAAGTTGCTGAAGAATGGGCGAAATATAAGATTACCCAATTAACCGTATAAAGGAGGGTGGAACCAGATGTCGGATAGCAGAGATGTTTTGATTACAGAAGTTGCACTCCGTGACGGCAGCCACGCAGTCAGGCACCAATTCACAGTGAATCAGGTAACTGCGGTTGTGAAAGGATTGGATGAAGCAAATGTCCCTTACATTGAAGTGTCGCACGGAGACGGCCTAGGCGGGTCTTCATTGCAATATGGGTTATCATTAACAAATGAGATGGAATTGATCGAGGCAGCGGCAGCCACAGCAAAAAATGCGAAAATAGCAGTTTTATTGCTTCCAGGTATCGGAACAATGCCAGAATTAAAACAAGCAGCACAACTGGGTGCAAAAATGGCCAGAATTGCGACCCATGTCACGGAAGCAGATGTTGCTCCGCAGCATATTGCGTTGGCGAAGGATCTGGGATTGGAAACGGTAGGGTTTTTAATGATGTCCCATATGGCTGCGACTTCCAAGCTGGTAGAGCAAGCCAAGCTCATGGAAAGCTACGGAGCAGATACTGTATATGTTGTCGATTCGGCTGGTGCACTTCTCCCGCATGAGGTGGCCGAGAGAATCCGGGCATTAAAAGACACCCTCTCCATTAATTTAGGCTTCCACGGCCATAATAATCTTTCACTGGCCATGGCCAACACCCTTGCTGCCATTAAGGAAGGTGCGACAAGAATTGACGGCAGTATACGCTGTCTTGGAGCCGGCGCAGGCAACACCCAAACAGAGGTGCTTGCTGCTGTGCTTGACCGAATGGGAATTAAGACAGGAATTGACCTTTACAAAATGATGGATATTGCAGAGCAGTTAGTGGCTCCAATATTGGAAAAGCCTCAGGAAATTACAAAGGATAGCCTTGTGCTTGGATATGCAGGAGTTTACTCAAGCTTCTTGCTGCATGCCCAGCATGCTGCCCGAAAGTTTGGCATTGATTCACGCGATATCCTGGTCGAATTAGGCAAAAGAAATGTGGTTGGCGGTCAGGAAGATATGATTATAGATGTTGCAGCGGAAATCTCCAAACGAAAAACATTGGTTGGAGAGAGGTAAAAATACAAATGTGAATTTTTATTTGACTTGAGGCCATCGGTGGATGGCTTTGAGCGTATTTTCGACAGCGGAAGGAGGAAGATGAATGAGCAATGAAGAATACAAAAATATAGCGCAATATTTGGCTGCGGCAGAGGTTGAGAAACGTGAGGTTGTAAAAGTAACTGCAGAGATGAAACCTGATTTAAGCGTTGAGGAAGGGTATCTTATCCAGCAGGAGCTTGTTAATCTCAAATTAAATGAGGGGAAAAGAATAATTGGCCCCAAGATGGGTTTAACCAGCCAGGCTAAAATGACACAAATGAATGTTGATGAGCCTATATATGGCTATGTTTTTGATTATATGCTGATTGACAATGGCGGAACCGTTTCGCTAAACCAGTTAATTCACCCGAAGGTTGAAGCGGAGATTGCCTTTATTATTGGTGAGGACATTGAAGGGCCAGGAGTAACGGGTGCCCAGGTGTTGGCGAAAACGGAATATGTACTCCCTGCACTTGAAATCATCGATAGCCGTTATGAAAATTTTAATTTTACACTTCCTGATGTAATCGCAGATAATGCTTCTACTTCAAGGGTTGTGTTTGGAACTGCCCTCAAGCGCCCAGAACAATATGAATTGGATTTAGTGGGAGCCACACTGTCTATTAATGGTGAGATAAAGGAATTGGGCGCAGGTGCTGCTGTACTTGGCCATCCTGCAAATTCTGTCGCAATGCTTGCAAACATGCTCTCCAGAAAAGGAGAAAAGGTTCGAAAGGGCGATGTGATTTTAACTGGAGCTATTACAAGTGCCATCATGTTTCACCAAGGTGACTTTATAAGCGGGAAATTCGATGGGCTCGGTGAAGTCTCTTTTACTGTGACAGAATAGGGAAATCTTATAAAAAGGAGGCAGAGGCATGCCGATCATAAACGTGCAAATATTAGAAGGCAGACCGGCAGAAAAAATCGCAGAAGTGATTCAGAATATTACAACTACAGTTTCAGAAACCTTGGATGCGCCAAAGGAGAACATTAGAGTAATAGTGACGGAGATTCCCAAGACCCATTGGGGCAAGGCAGGGGAACCTATTTCAAAGTGATATCTGACATCATAATTAACATGAAAAAGCATGGGTTATACAGAAAATGCGATGCGTGTTTCCTGCAAAAGCTATAAGTTTTGCAGCTTCCGCAGACGATTTATTGAAAGCGTTATCAATATTTTTATTCTGAACAAGACACTTGCAACAGTCATTTCTTGTTTACATATTGCTTCACGATTAGAATGCCATTTAATCCCCGCAAGAAAAATATGAAATACAGGAGGTTAGCAATGACAATTGAGTTGAGTATGCTCGCACCCCATGTGCCAAGTATGTGCCACGAGGATCAAGTTCCCGATTTTCAAAAAGACTTGGTGCTATCGATGAAGAAAGTCGCGAGGCAAATAGAAAGCATAAAGCCTGATGCTATTGTCCTTGTTTCTTGTCATTGGCCGTCCACCTTTTTTCATTATGTGGATTGTACACCTGTCCATGATGGAATCTTAACTGCGTTTGAAGCACCAGACCTAATCAAAGATTTGCCTTATCATTACCCGGGAGATGAGGAGCTGGCAAACGAGCTTGTTAAGGCAGGACAGGATGCGGGCCTACAGGTTCAAGGAGTAAATGATCCATATTATATATGGGACTATGGCAGCGTAGTACCACTGCGGTATTTGGTCCCGAATGAAGATATCCCGGTTATTAATCTATCTGTGACGCTTGCAGCGAGTTTGGAAGAAACAAATAGATGGGGCCAGGAAATTGCAAAGGTTCTAAAGCAAAGCAAGAAAAAAATAGTGTTTGTATCAAGCGGCGCCTTATCTCATAATCTGGTCCGCGGAAGGCATAATAAACCAACAGTCACAGAGCATTCGATGGATAAGCAGTTCGTAGAGTTTGTGATGAATAAAGATTATGAATCGGCATATAATATGCTGCCGGAGTATGCCCGATTTGCAAAGGTGGAATCGGGAGGAAGGCATCTCGCTATGCTATTCAGTATGATTGAAGACGGATGTACGCCAACATATTACGCTGATGGACAGTCTTCGGGAAGCTGGAATGCGCTAATTACCTTTGAGAAGAAACAGGCAGCATTAGTAACCTCTAACAATGAGAGTGAATATGTCATATAAATTCGAGAAATGGCAGTATGGGGAACGTTTACAGCTTCCTCTTACTGTTTTTTTGTTTTTTAAATAGACTGATGTGATGATGTTCGATCTTCAGGGATTTACGCTTCAACTATTTAATCTTTGCTCAATTTTAGTATTGGAGCGGAAAAACAGGGAGTAGGTTCAATTTTATCGAATATATGATAAAAACTGAACAGTGAAGGAAAAAATGAAATTAATTTCCATGCTACTTTAGACTGATTGTGATTTATGCTCTATATTAGAAATTTTGCGCTCGATATTCTCAATTTATTGCTCGCTTCTCAGGGATTTATGCTCGAAATCTCAAATTTACGCTCGAACCAAATTATTAGGAGAATTGGAGTGGAAAAACAGCGGAATAATTTTATTTTATTCGTGTGAACTGAATAAATAAGTATGCGTTCACACGCATAAGAAAATTCAAGCACACTCTAACGGATACAGGAACGTAAAACTCATATCCATACTATTAATGAGAACTTGTAGTGCAAAAGAGATTAGTAACAATTGACATGAGACATCATAATCATATGGGAGTCTTTTTTAGTTGGTATAGTTATACATAAACTGGTTAATATTGGGTGATTTTTGAAAGAGTTAACCTTTCCTCCACACTAAAACAATATTAATATTAACCGATAGTTTTAAAGGGAGTTAAAGAAATATAGTTCTAGAAGGAACAATCAAGAAAGGAAAACAGCTATGAAAATATCATCCATTTTGAAAATGACGGCTGCCATTATGGCAATACTTTTTCTCATTACGGGCTGGAGTGTCTTCTCTTTACAGCAAAGCATAACAGAACAGAAGCATACCGTTGAGAAGGAAAAAGAATTAAGCAGCCTGGCCATGCAGCTCCAACAGTCTTCTGATTACTTAACGAACGAAGTACGGGCTTACGTCCAGTTTGGCGAACAGGGGTATTATAATAACTATTGGCGTGAGGTTAATGAAACAAAGACGCGTGAAAAGGTCGTAAAGCGCTTAAAAGATCTAAAGGTGCCTAACGAATTACTGGATTTAGTGGAACGGGCCCAGCAAAATTCGAACAAGCTAGTATCTTTAGAAAATCAGGCCATGAAGGCGGTAAAAGAAGGGAAGCTGGAAGAAGCAAGAAAGTTCGTATTTGGGTACGATTATAACAATGGTAAAAAAAGCATATCCGGGCCTTTAATCGAATTCCAGAAGAAGATTGACAAATGGGCTTCCGACCAGGCACAGTCGGCAAATGCTAAGGTGAAAACAGGCCTGTTTGTTATGATTATTTCTTCGGTCCTTGTAGTGATAGCAACTAGTGCGACCTTCGTTGCCCTTTTCAGAAGGATTCGCCCACTTACAAAGCTGAATGAATATGCAGTAGAAATTACACAAGGTAACCTGACTGTAGAAGAAATAGCAACAGGATCAAAAGACGAGGTATCACAATTAACTCAATCCTTCAATGGGATGGTTGCCAGTCTAAAAAGGTTGTTAAACTCTGTCCACCAGGCAAGTGAAAATGTAGCTTCATCTTCTGAACAGCTGCTAGCAAGTGCTGAACAAACCAGCTATGCCACCCAGCAGGTATCAGCTTCCATTGAAGAAATGGCCTCAGGAGCTGAACTCCAGTTAAAACAGGTTCAGGAAAGTGCTGCTTCAATTCAGGAGGTTTCAAAAGGCATTCAATTGATTGCAGAGACATCTTCCCTAGTTTCTAAAGCATCTGAAGATACTAACAAGAAGTCTGAGATTGGACAGATAAGCCTGAAAAATGCCATTGCCCAAATGAAAGAGATTGAAAAGGATGTTGATAATACATCCAAGTCGATTCAGACTCTGGACCAACGTTCTAAAGAAATTGAAAATATTGTCGTCGCTATAACGGATATATCCGCACAGACCAACCTTCTTGCACTCAACGCTGCCATTGAAGCAGCAAGAGCGGGGGAGCATGGAAAAGGTTTCGCTGTTGTAGCGGATGAGGTACGAAAGCTTGCCGAGCAGTCCAGCAGCTCTGCCCAGCAAATAGCAGAAATTATTAAGTCCATCCAAAATGATACTGTACATACAGTAAATGAAATGAAGCAGGTTACCAACAATGTGGCAACAGGGGTCAGCGTCATACAGGAAACCGGTCTTGTTTTCAACGAAATCTTAGAAGCTACACAAAAGGTTTCATCACAAATTCAAGAGGTAAGCGCTGTATCTGATCAAATGTCGGTGAATGCTCTGCAAATATCCGCCTCTTTCGAAGAGGTACAGTCTATAACAGAAACAGCTACGGCAAAAACTCAAAATGTTGCAGGTCTGGCACAGGAACAGCATGCTGCCATGGAGGAAATCACTGCTTCTTCCAATACATTGAGCCAGCTCGCGGTTGAACTGCGGGATGAGTTGAATAAATTTAAATACTAAAATTAAAGCCTTCCTGAATGGAATTTCAGGCAGGGCTTTTTTTAGTTATGCAGTCATCGGATATGAAAAAGGGTTATAGAGACTGGAACACATCAGAGAATGACCTGGAATTTCGGCTTATATTGTTCCAATTTTTAGATATCGATGTAAATAAAAGTATAGGTTGAATAAAATATTTTCAGTTTGTTGCATATAGAGGAACAATGGGCTTTTATTGTAATTTTTATCAGTATAACATTGTATATGGAAGCGCTGTCATTTCTTGCGGTTACTAATAATTTGGAAGGAGCATGATGTATGCGCACTCAAGTAGGAATTATAGGAGCTGGTCCCGCTGGCCTAATGCTGTCCCATCTATTGCATCTTGATCATATTGAAACCGTCATATTAGAGCACAGGTCTCGTGAAGAAATTGAAGGAACGATTCGTGCTGGAGTACTTGAGCATGGTACGGTGGATTTGATGAACCAGCTCGGAATCGGCAGGAGGATGATGAAAGAAGGCCATATTCATCACGGAATTGAGCTTCAATTCAATGGAAAAAGACACCGCATCAACATGCATGATCTGACAGGCGGCAAAGATATCATGCTTTATGCACAGCACGAAGTCATCAAAGATCTTGTTGAAGCACGGCTCCAAACCGGAGGCCAGATATTTTTTAATGTGAAGGATGTCAGTTTGCATAATATTGAAACCAAGAATCCATACATACAGTTTCGTTCGGGAGAGGGCGAAGAGCTGCAGCGAATTTACTGTGATTTTATTGCGGGCTGTGACGGCTTCCATGGGCCAAGCAGAAAAGCCATCCCAAAAGAGGCCAGACAGGAAAAGCAAAAAATATACCCATTCGGCTGGCTGGGAATCCTGGCGAAAACACCGCCTGTGAATTCAGAGTTAGTATACACAAATCACGAGAAAGGCTTTGCTTTGTTAAGTACACGGTCGCCTGAGATACAACGCCACTATTTACAGGTAGATCCGAAAGATGACATCAATAACTGGTCAGACGACAGGATATGGATGGAGCTTCATGAACGTGTAGATATGGAAGATGGCTGGACAATAAAGGATGGTCCTATTATCCAAAAAAATATCGTGCCTATGAGGAGCTTTGTCTGTGAAACCATGCGTTATGGAAATCTGTTTCTTGCAGGGGATGCCGCCCATATTGTTCCGCCGACAGGAGCAAAAGGACTGAACTTGGCGATTGCTGATGTTCAGGTATTGGCGAAAGGGCTGCATGAATATTACAAAATCAGCGAGGAAAATCTTCTAAACCGTTATGCAGAAATTTGTCTTCGCCGTGTATGGAAAGCGCAAAGATTTTCGTGGTGGATGACGACCATGCTGCATAGAGACTATGAACATACTCCTTATGAGCAGGGCATCCAGTTAGCCGAGCTGGATTATGTTACATCATCTAATCATGCAGCTGCAAGTCTTGCGGAAAATTACGTCGGTCTTCCACTGGAGATAAATATGTTACACACTACAATCTCTAGTTAAATAAGTAAAAAAAATTACCCTTGTTTCACATAAAGAAACGGTTACGTTGTAGGGACATGTCTTACACTATACCATAATAACTAAAAATACTGAAAAATATGTATTTTTATCATAAAGAAATGAAAGCGTTTTATTTAAAGGACTAGGAGGCAAGGAAATGTTGAAAAGATGGAAGATGCTTTGCGTTACGTTAGCGGCAGCTTCGATGATCGTATCGGGCTGTGCAGGATCTGCTGTCACCAATAATAAGGCAGAGGCAGAAAAGAAAAGCGACACTATCAAAATCGGAATCATATTATCGCAAACTGGTACATTTGCTCCATTGGCTGAGAGTATTAAAAATGGGTTTGATTTGTACCTTGAAGAGCATGATAACAAACTGGGCGGAAAAAAGGTAGAGATTAAATATGAAGATGACGAAGCGAATCCTCAGGTGGCATTGCGTAAATACCGACAGCTTGTATCAAGCGAAAAGGTCAATATGCTCGTTGGGCCAATTTCCTCTGCTGTGGCTTATGCGCTGCGCGATGAAGTTGAGAAGGACAAGGTGATCCTCATTGATGCCAATGCGGCAGGGAACGATTTATCCTGGAGCAAAAAGAGTGATTATATTTATCGACTTTCTTTTTCGAACTGGCAAAACGGCAGCAGTGCAGCTGAATATCTATCAAAAAACATCGGCAAGACAGCTATAGCCATAGCACCTGACTATCCTGCCGGCAAGGAAGTAATATCTGCATTTAAAGCTGCGTTTGAAGCGGCAGGCGGAAAGGTACAAAAAGAGATTTATCCAAAATTGGGGACCAATGATTTTGCAACCTATATTACGGATGTGGCCCAGGCTAAGCCAGATTTGGTTTATACATTCATGACAGGAAGCGACGGCATCCGTTTTGTCCAGCAGTATAATGATTTCGGCCTAAAAGGAAAGATTCCATTAGCGGGGCCAATGGAGTTTGGCGATCAGCTGATCATTGAACCGACAGGAGATGCGACTGAGGGAATCGTTTCGGGAATCATGTATTCTCCATGGCTTGAAAACGATGCAAACAAAAAGTTTGTAGATGCCTATAAACAAAAGTACGGCAAGCTACCAAACACTTTCTCTGTAGAAGGATATGATTCAGCCCAGGTTATTGATAATGCGATTGAGGAAGCGGGCAGCATTAAATCTGATGACTTAGTTAAGGTTTTAAAGGGTATTTCCTTTGACAGCCCGCGTGGACCAATCACAATTGATCCTAAAACCAACAACCCGATCCAGAATTTTTATATCGTAAAGAATACAAAAAAGGATAATGAGATTATCCCTGAAGTGCTGGAAACGGTGGAAAAAGTAACAATGCCGGAAACAGCCCCTTCGAAATAACCCAAGTGAAACAGAATTGGGATTCGAAGACTTTGTCTTCAATCCCTATTTGCTTATTAAAACAAAAAGAAAGTTTGGGCACTTGCGTATTTAACGGTTAAAAGAAAGCTTGTAGGTTTTTTCGCTATATCAAATAGAAAGTGAGGGATAACATTGTCATTGTCAATTTTTTCGGTACAGCTGTTGACTGGATTGGCATACGGGATGCTTTATTTCATGATTGCGGCAGGATTGACGATTATTTTGGGAGTAATGAACATTGTCAATCTGGCGCATGGAACATTGTTTTTGCTTGGATCCTATATAGCATTTACCTTTATCAGCCAGGATTTTAACTTTTGGATGGCGTTATTGCTTTCGGTCGTGATTACGGGAGTGTTGGGCATTATCATTGAACGGCTTCTGATTCAAAGGGTATACGGGAAGGAGCTAGAACAAGTGCTCCTTACATTTGGACTTACTTTTATCATTGCTGACACTGCTAAATGGATTTGGGGTACTGAGATGCAAACGATCGCTGTACCGGCTTTGCTGGATTCGTCTATATCCATCGGGTCTATGGTTTTTCCTGTTTACCGTTTGTTCGTCGTATTGGTCGGCTGTGCACTGGCATTCCTGTTATGGTACTTTGAGAGCCGCACGCGGATTGGAGCAATCATACGGGCCGGTGTTGATGATAGAACGATGGTAGCAGCACTGGGCATTAATGTCGGCGTTGTGTTTACCGGTGTCTTCGCATTTGGTGCAAGCCTTGCCGGACTAAGCGGTGTGCTTGGCGGACCTTTAATTGGAATGTATACGGGAATGGATTCTGACATTCTAGTAACTTCCTTGATTGTGGTAGTAATTGGAGGGCTGGGCTCCTGGAAAGGCTCATTTATCGGTGCTATTCTAATCGGACTTATCGAAACGCTCGGGAAGGTTTGGTTCCCTTCACTATCCATGCTCATCGTGTTTCTGCTAATGGTAGCCGTATTGTTAATCCGTCCTCAGGGACTGTTTGGAAGAGAGGTGGCATAGTGAAAAGGAATATCTTGATTATGTTTCTGCTTTTGCTGCTGGTATCGGCGCTGCCATTTATCGCCAGTGCGTATGCTGTCAATTTGGCCGCTGAAATATTCATAATGGCCATTTTCGCAATGAGCCTTGGATTGATCATGGGGTATGCCGGCATGGTCTCCTTGGGACACGCTGCATTCTTTGGAATTGGCTCCTATTCTATTGCAATCTTAGGACCAAAAATACCAAACTTCTATCTTTTACTGCTGTCATCTATTTTAATATCCGGCATAATTGCTCTTATTACCGGGGCGATATTCATACGGACATCCAAATTTTATTTTCTGATGATTACTCTTGCTTTCGGCCAGCTTTTGTTTGCGCTTTCTTGGCAATTGAAAGAATGGACAGGTGGAGCAGATGGAATGAAGGTTTCCACTTTCATGAATTTCGGCTTTGGTGACATTACAGGGCCCCTGGGAATTTATTATGTAATGGCGTTTGCGTTTGTTTTTGTATATATTCTTCTCCAATTTTTCGTCAATTCTCCGGCAGGCAAGATCATAAAAGGAACGATGGAAAATGAATCACGGATGAGTGCGCTCGGTTATAACATACGTAATTATAAATTATTGGCCTATTCATTTTCAGGGGCCCTGGCTGGATTTGCCGGGTCGCTATATGGATACTACAATCTTTTCGTGAGTCCTGACTTAACGAACTGGATGTTTTCCGGACAGGTCATGATTATGGTGATCATTGGAGGAGTTGGTACTCTAATGGGACCGGCTATCGGCGCAGGGCTGTTTATTTTCTTGCAAAACTTCATCAGTACCTATACAGAGAGATGGCCTATCATAATGGGTGTGCTTTTGGTGGTTCTTGTCCTTGTCGGCAAGGGGGGCATCATTCATTGGCTCGGGCTGTTGAAATCGAGGCTGGTTTTCCGGCGAAAAATACCAAAGAAGGAATCTCCTCCGCAACAGGTTGAGAAGAAGGAGGTAGTCAGTTGAGTCTGTTACAGGTTGAAAATATCAGCAAATCATTTAAAACTCTGCAGGTGCTGCAAAGTGTGTCCCTTGAAGTCCAGCCTGGCGAGCGGCATGTGATTATCGGCCCCAATGGCGCAGGAAAGACCACCTTATTTAACTGTATTACGGGTACACTTCCAATTAATTCTGGGAAGGTATTTTTGGAGGGGCAGGAGATCAGCAGGCTGCCATCCCACAAATTGGTGCATCTTGGGATGTCACGTACATTCCAGAAGAATAATTTGTTTGGGGATCTTTCTGTAGAAGAAAATCTTCATCTAGCGTTAGCTTCGACAAAGCCTTATCGTTTTCAAATATTTAATGCTTTATCAAATCATCGTGATTTGAAAAGGGAAACGGATGAGCTGCTGGAACAATGGGATATATCCAAGCGGCGCACCGAAAAAGTGAACAACCTTTCATACGGTGAGCAAAGGCTGTTGGAGCTCCTTCTGGCGATGGCCAGTAAGCCGAAGATTTTAATGCTCGACGAACCGACTTCAGGAATGTCTCCTGCGGAAACGGTACAAACCTCGCAAATGATTCAAAAGCTGCCTCGTTCGATCGCAATCCTTGTGATCGAGCACGATATGGAGGTTGTATTTGCCATCGCGGATCGAATAACGGTTCTGCACCATGGCGAGGTAATTTTAAGCGGCAGGCCTGAGGAAGTGCGCAATAACGAGCATGTCAGGCAAATTTACTTCGGGGGAGGAGCGAAAGCGCATGCTTGAATTACAGGAGATACACTCATATTATGGAACAAGCCATATTCTGCAGGGAGTAACATTTTCGGTTCCAAAGGGGAAGTGTGTAGCTCTACTTGGCAGAAATGGTGCCGGAAAGTCAACGACAATCCATACCATTGCCGGGCTTCATAAATCGAGGACAGGTACCATTCGATTTAAAGAGCATACAGTGAGTTCTCTTCCTTCTCATCAGATTTCCCGGATTGGAATTGGATTGGTGCCGCAGGGAAGAAGGATTTTTCCTTCTCTTACCATACGAGAGAATTTGACTATGGCATCCCGGAAAAGTGCAGGAAGCGGGGACACAGGCTGGGATATAGAAAAGGTGTATGAACTGTTCCCTGTCCTTAAAGAAAGAGAAAAGAATATGGGAACCCAGCTATCAGGCGGACAACAGCAGATGCTTGCGATTGGGCGCGCCTTGATGACCAACCCTCAGTTTCTGCTGATGGATGAACCTTCGGAGGGACTTGCACCCGTAATCATTGATCAGGTTGGCGACATTGTCTGCAAACTGAAGGAGACAGGGCTCTCTATACTGATGGTAGAACAAAATATAGCGCTTGCCTGTAAGGCTGCAGACAAAATCCTAATCATGAATAAAGGAACAATCGTCTGGAAGGGCACACCTTCTGAATTACTGGAAAATGAGCAAATTCAACATAAGTATCTCGGAGTTTGATTTTTGGGACGGATGTGCATGAGCGCCTGATAAAAGGGGCTCTCTTTTTTGTTAACTAACTGCTGAAGAGTGTGAGTTGAGTTAGTATTTTCTATTCTTATGGAACTTTAGTAACTTATATGAACTAAGTCTTATAAAATGATGAATCCCTGGAAAATTACGTATTAAATTCATTAGTATTTAATGGGAAATTCACACTTGATAGATCCCTGTTTACGATGCTAGTGTAATGGATATAGAGAGGGGAGTTATAGTGTGCAAATAAATCATCTGTTATTTTCGGTAAGCGATTTGGACGAGTCTATTTCTTTTTATGAGAAGGTGTTTGGGGCGAAACTCTTGGTCAAGGGGCGTTCGCTTGCTTATTTTGATCTTCACGGATTATGGCTGGCGCTGAATGTAGAAACGGATATACCGCGCGAGGAAATTAAACAATCGTATACGCATATTGCCTTCTCTGTGACAGAAGCTGAATTAAACGCGCTGCAGGTTAAATTGTCACAGTTAGGTGTGAATATTTTGAAAGGCAGAGAGAGGGACGATAAGGACAAGAAGTCTATATATTTTACCGATCCTGATGGTCATAAATTTGAATTTCATACCGGGACACTTGAGGAACGGTTAAGCTACTACCGTGAGAAAAGCCATATGCAATTTTTTGAGTGAGGGATAAGGGATAATATTGGATCCAAAATGTGTTCCAGGGCTGGAAGAGGCGGCGACATAAATGACTCTATCTGCATGCGTTTTTAGGATTACATACATAAAATCAAAAGGGGGATGATTGCTCATCCCTCCCAGTAATTTTTAGCGTAAAGTTTTTAAAGCACCGCTCCACGCGAGCACCTGGTTTAGCATCTGGTTAACATTATCCTGATGCAGGTCAGCTGGTTTAAACTGGCTGAAGTTTTCGAAATCTGTGAATAACGATAATGTCGGATGAACTCGAACATCTGCAACCTGCAATTCACCCAGGATGCCGCGAAGGTGTTCTGCTGCACGTGCTCCACCAGTTGAACCATAGCTTACGATACCGGCCGCTTTATTGTTCCATTCATCGCGTGCGGAATCAAGTGCATTTTTTAAAACACCAGTGATGCTGTGATTGTACTCTTGAACGATAAATACAAATCCATCCAGGCTGGAAAGCTTTTCTGACCATGCTTTCAATCCAGGTTCTTCACCGGTTCCTTCACCCACGAAAGGCAATTTGTAATCTGCGATATCCACGATTTCATAATTGGCATCTCCGCGCTTATCTGCCATTTCTTTAACCCAATTGCCAACTTCAGGACTGACGCGGCCCTGGCGTGTACTGCCCAAAATAATCCCGATATTTAACTTTTCCACTTGGTGTTCCTCCTTGTTAGTTGCTCCAAATATCCTGCTGAAAAATCCCATGTTTTATCACCTATTTACTGCTTTTTTCTTGGCACTCAATTATCTCTAATTAAAATGTCTTGAATTAAGGATATAATATTTCTATTTACTTGTCAAAACTTATTTCTGCGTCCGTTTATGAGGATATTAATACTGAAGGGCAGCATCATTGTGATCGTGCCGTGTCTGGGTGAAAAAACAGGGATCAGCAACTGGTTCATGTATTGGTATGATTCAGGTGATGATATTGATTATTAGGGAGAAGGATTATTAAGAGTATTTCAGACAAGCAGGTTTCAAATGCAACGTATTAAAACGATTTAAGAAAGGCTTCTTATATAATGAGGTTTTATTCCGGTTTTTCTTTAAATGACCATAGGAGTCATAGTGAGCTGGAATTATTGGCTTTAAATTAGATGAATCCAATAAAAAAGCCTGTAGAAAGACTTCCATTCTACAGGCTTAATCATATTTGGATTAACGATTATTTTTCCGTCAATGCTTTCGTGATTTCGTCAATTGTCAGGCTGTTCGCAATCATGCCATTAATTGTCCAGTGGGTAGGGTCCTGCATGTCATAGACATTTCCTGCTTTAACAGGCAATCCGTTATAGATTGAGCTTTTCTTCAGTTTTTCCAGGCCAGCGTCTCCAGGTTTGCTTACTATAAAGAGATGATCTGCATCCAGCTTAGATAAAGACTCCAGGGACACCGGCTGCCAGGTGGCTTCTGCTTTCGGAAGTTCTTTAATCATTTCCGGCTGTGCCACTCCTAATTCCTGATAAAGTACGTTAGCTGCAAAACGATTGTTTTCAAACAGATAATACTGATCACCTGCAACCCAAATAATTGCTGCTGTTTCCTCGCCAATGGCAGCCTTGATATCAGAAGAAGCTGCTTTTACTTTTTTCTCATAATCTGCAATTTTTTCATTGGCTTCCTTCTCTTTTCCAAACAAAGTTCCCATAACTTTTAACTGCTTTTTCCAGTCAGAGCTGTCTTCATCCTTGAATACATAGGTTGGGGCTATTTTCTTATACTCTTCATATTTTCCGTTTTGAACGGCACCTGCAGAGCTGAAGATAATTAAATCAGGATCTGCTTCGATTGTTTGTTCCAGTGGTAAATCCCAGCCGATCTTAGGCACGTCTTTCAAATCTTTTTGAAGATAATCCAATACTGTCTCTCCGATAGACCATTGTGCAGCTGGAGTTATTCCAAGCGATAAAAGGGCATCTTCCATATATGGAGCAACGATTCGCTTTGTATCCGCAGGTATCGTAACTTCGCCCATAGCGTCTGTAACAGTAACATCCTTAAGTTTTTCCGTATCCTGCTTTCCTTCATTTTGTTGTTTACCGCAGGCACTTAAAACCAAAAAGAAAGAAAGGATTGAAATAAGAAGTATACTTTGCTTTTCAATTAGCATGATAATTCCTCCTGATCATCTATAACTACCGAAAATGATAATCATTATCAGTCTCGGTGTCAATAAAATTATTTCCATTGAGAAAAAATAGTAAAATTGCTTGAAACTATAGTAAGATAATCATATACTTAATCATTGAAAATGATTCTCATTATATATTAAATAGAGAGGTTCGATCCGGGTGGAGAGAGATCCTAATAAAAACATTGGTATTCAAATAAATCGGGGACTTCGCACAGCCTGGATAGTATGTATCGGATTGATTGCTCTATTATGTGCTTTTTCAGTTTCAATTATCTATGGTTCAACAAATATTACTTTGAATACATTATGGGAGGCTATTTTCCGATTTGATCCAGATGTAACTCAGCATCAAATAATAAGGGAAATACGCTTTCCCAGAGCTTTAATTGCCGCAGTGGTCGGAGCATTTCTTGCTATTTCCGGTGCGATTATGCAGGCCCTGACGCGCAATCCTCTGGCAGAGCCTTCTTTGCTGGGGGTATCCCAGGGAGCTGCATTTGCCATGGTCCTCTTTCTTACACTGATTCCGGGAGTATCATCAACTGGCACCATTTTAGTATCAATGCTTGGGGCCGGTTTATCAGTACTCTTGGTATTTTCACTGTCTTCCATTGCCAGGGGGGGAGGGAATCCGGCCAAGTTATCCCTTGCAGGTGTTGCGGTCGGGATGTTTCTTAGTTCCCTTACATCTGTGTTTTCGATACACTTTAACGTTGCAAAACAGTTAAGCTTCTGGTACGCGGGAAGTTTAGCTGCTTCGGACTGGCAAGGTGTAAAAATGCTTGGCCTGGCTGGATTGGCTGGCATCGTCATGGTCATTATACTTGCTCGACCGTTAACTTTACTGGGTCTCGGAACAGATGTCACAAAGGGATTGGGCATCAATGTGCGGGCAGTTAATATACTCGGGGTAATCGCAGTGCTTGTGCTTACTGGAAGTTCCGTCGCAGTATCAGGAACTGTGGCTTTTGTGGGCCTTGTTGTGCCGCATATAAGTGCCATGCTCGTGGGTTCAGACTACCGGCTATCCCTGCCTGTATCCGCGGTGTTTGGCAGTTTGCTGCTAGTGCTTGGCGACATAGGCTCGAGAATGATCAATCCTCCGTATGAAACGCCTATTGGAGTGGTTACAGCTGCAATTGGTGTTCCATTCTTTCTTTATTTAGTTCGGAGCGGAAGGAGGAGATTCCAATAAAAGCAAAACAGTTCAGCTTTAAATGGAGCATTCTTGCATTAATTTCGGTGCTTTTTATATCCTGCCTGTTGAGCTTGAACCTTGGTGCGATTTCCATTGCACCGATGGAGGTGGTTCAAACCTTGTTTGGTATGGGATCACCCAAACAAGAGTTGATTTTATTCGACTTTCGGTTGCCATCAATCGTTTTAGCGATCATGGTTGGAGCGGGAATGGCAATATCGGGGACAATTCTTCAATGCATTACGCGAAATGAATTGGCTGATCCGGGAATTCTTGGCATAAACGCTGGTTCTGGCCTGGCAGTAGTTCTATATATTACTTTCTTTCAAAACGCAGCAGGCAGCCTAAGTCCATTGAGTACTTATATTCTTCCGCTGTTTTCGTTTTTAGGAGCTGTTCTTACAGGCGGGTTAATAATGGGTCTTGCGTGGAAGCGAGGAATCGATGCGATTCGATTGATCTTAATCGGTATAGGAGTGAATGCTGGTTTAAGCGCAATCATCATAGCCCTTCAACTTAGGCTGGAACCCAATGATTTCGTTAAGACAATGGTTTGGCTGTCCGGAGATTTATGGGCAGGGCAATGGCAGTATGTATGGGCATTGCTGCCGTGGTTTATCATATTGTCTGCAGGATCTTTCTATAAATCCCATACACTCAATGTGATGAATTTAGGAAGCCAAATGACAACAGCATTGGGAATACGCAGTACGCGTGAGCGAATCATATTGCTATTGACAGCTGTTGCATTGGCCGCTCTTGGAGTCTCAGCAGGAGGGGGCATTGCTTTTCTGGGATTGATAGCGCCGCATATCGCCCGGCGGATCGTTGGACCAAAGCATCAATTATTAATTCCGGCAGCAGCAACAGTGGGGGCAATCATTTTGGTCCTTGCTGATACAATCGGGACAAACCTTCTTTCCCCCACGGAGATTCCTGCGGGACTCGTTGTTGCGATTGTGAGTGTTCCGTACTTTTTAATAATATTCATGAAAACTAGGTAAGGAGAATGAAGGATGAGTAACCTGTCTGCAGAACAATTGACGATTGGATATGAAGAGCGGATTATCGTGCAGGACTTAAATTTACAATTTAAACCGGGTAATATTACCGCTATTATTGGACCAAATGGCTGCGGCAAGTCAACGATACTTAAAACAATGGCCAGGCTTCATCCAGCATCTTCGGGCACGGTTTATCTTGATGGGAAAATGATTCATCAGACTCCTACCAAGGAAATAGCAAAGAAACTGGCGATTCTGCCACAGACGCCGGAAGCGCCAAGCGGCCTCACTGTACATGAGCTTGTGTCCTACGGCCGAACCCCTCATCAGTCCGGTTTTTCCCGGCTGCAGGAACACGATAGAGAAGTCATTGACTGGGCACTTGAGGTTACAGGGCTGACTGAGCTTCAGCACCAGGCTGTCGACACTTTATCGGGAGGACAGCGCCAGCGCGCATGGATTGCAATGGCCATCTCTCAGGAAACTGGACTGCTGCTTCTGGATGAACCGACTACTTATCTCGATCTGGCCCACCAATTAGAAGTTTTGCAGCTTTTGGAAAAATTGAATCGGGAAGAAGGCAGGACAATCATTATGGTCATCCATGATTTAAATCAAGCATCAAGGTTTGCACACGAGTTAGTCGCAGTAAAAAGAGGCAGGATTGTCCATCAAGGTGCGGCAAGCGAGGTCATGAAAGAGTCTATTTTAAAAGAGGTCTTCAATATAGAAACGACCATTGTGACAGACCCGAGGACGAGCAAGCCTGCCATGATTTCATACGATTTAATTAAGGATGGGGTATAATGCTGATGAAAGAAGCGATATGGCGGGAGCTGGAGCGTTTTAACATAATCGAGGACCATGATGGGAAACCTGTTGCACTAAAGGATCTATCATCATTGCTCCAGATTGCTAAACAGGGCACGGGCACGGAACCTCCTTATGCAATTGCTTCTGTATTGATGCGAAGTATTGCTTTTGTGTTTGTCGCACAGCTGTATGCTCTTAGCAAATATCGATTGAAGTGGTCGGGAGATGGAAGGGAAATATTTATTGCGAACCGTACAATAGGGGGAAGATGGGCACCGCAGTGGATTTTACAAAATGGCAGCTGGGTGACTGTATCAGAAGAAGACGTATTTCTGAGTCTGCAAAGAATGATTTGTGATGAATGCGGGCCAATCGTAAAGGCATTAGCCATCGAAACAAAATCCTCTCCAATGGTTTTATGGGAAAATGTTTGGGGATATGTGCTGTGGATGTATGTTCAATTATTTCAGGAATCGGGCCCAATTGCAGAACGGGCTCATCAGGATTTAGAATTATTACTCGATCATGATGTGTGGAAAGATATTGAAAGATCATCTCCATTTAAAAAATTTTTGCAAGGCAAAACTCCCGAGGAAGCGATGGCAAGTTTTGCACGCGTGACATGCTGTCTTTATTACATGGTTCCGGGCAATGAAAGATGTTCTTACTGTCCCCTTCTATCCAGGGATAAATGCCTTCAGCCAGAATAATGGTTTTGGCCTAATGTTGATATTGCTGCATTTTAGGTAAATAGAGCCAAAAAATAATGATGACCTGGATTTCTTCCTGGAGGTCATCTTTTTATTTTCGTATTGATAATGTTCAACTGTTTCATCATCTAAGGCAGATAGAAATGGGTCATTAACAGTATGAGGCTTATACTTACCCTGGTAAGCATCTTCATGCAGCACACATCCTATTCTAGTAGAATTATTGGCTCCATCTTTCTATTTAAGGGTAGCATGGATGTGTGTACAGTATATTAATTGAATATTAATTTATAGTTAACCAGTATTTGCAGTTCTAATTTTGGATGGGAAAATCAGATAATGGTTTGGAGAATGTCAATGCAGGAAGACCTTACCTCCAACTTAAGGTGAGGGGGACTTAAGAAGCTCATAGACATAGTGTTTGCTTTTTCGCATAGATAAAGCTCTGCCAGAAATGGCAGAGCTTTAACATGTTATTCTTTATTATTTGTATTCTTTCCGGAATAGGAGGGTTTTTTACTTTTTTCTGCTTTATAAGCCTTTTTGAATTCCCCGCTGTACAGCACTTCCTGAGTGTCTGACAACCCATTATTCAATAGATTAAATCCTTTATTGGGTACATTTTTGTCCACAATCATTACCCCTTTCGACATAATTTTTGTTTTCATTTTTATATACCCTTTACTGATGCAACAAAACGGGCGGGATTTTTCGGATCACTAACTCCTATGGCGGAGCAGCGGACCATTTATCCGTAATATGGCAAGCCTGGGATTGGCAACAGAATAAAGCCGCAATAAGAGGTGCTTTCCGGGTATATACACTATTTTGTTAGGAATCAATTATTTTTTTACAAAATCTTTGTTGACAAACCTGTATATACAGGATATGATGAAAGCGTAAACAAAAACTTGTATATACAGGGATTGGAATAAGAGCAGACAGCCCTTATTGTAAGCGTAATCAGACCTGCATGTACAGTATTTGATTATAGGACAAAAGAGATAAAAGGATTGGAACAAATTCAATCTACAGGGGGAAGAAACATGAGTAAGTATACAGATCCAGCCAAAGAGTTACTGGAGCGCATTGGTGGAAAAGATAATGTCGCCGCGGTAACGCATTGTGCGACAAGGATGCGTTTTGTATTAAATGATCCGAAGAAAGCAAATGTTGATGATATAGAGGCAATTAAGCTTGTAAAGGGTACATTCACACAGGCAGGGCAATTCCAGGTTATCATCGGCAATGAGGTTTCTTCATTTTATAATGAGTTTGTGAAGTTGGCAGGTATAGATGGGACGTCTAAGGAAGAGGCAAAAATTGCAGCCAAGCAGAACATGAACCTCTTACAGCGGTTGATTGCCCATCTTGCAGATATCTTTACTCCGCTAATTCCGGCGCTTGTAGTCGGAGGTTTGATTCTTGGTTTCAGAAATGTAATCGGTGACATTAAAATGTTTGAAGGCGGCACAAAGTCGCTTGTTGAAATTTCTCAGTTCTGGGCGGGTGTCCATTCGTTCTTATGGCTTATTGGGGAAGCTGTATTCCACTTCCTGCCTGTTGGTATTACATGGGCAATCACCAAGAAAATGGGTACTTCACAGATTTTGGGTATCGTACTTGGTATAACACTTGTTTCTCCTCAGCTGCTTAACGCATATGGAGTAGCAGGCGCTAAAGAAATACCTGTATGGGATTTCGGATTTGCACAGATTGAAATGATCGGTTATCAGGCACAGGTTATCCCGGCAATTCTCGCTGGTCTTGTACTAGCTTTCTTAGAGCGTAAATTGCGTGATATCGTTCCTAATGCGATTTCAATGATTGTGGTACCGTTTTTCGCACTAGTTCCAACTGTTCTTATTGCACATACTGTTTTAGGCCCTATCGGCTGGCAAATTGGTTCATTCATTTCTAATGTAGTATATTCAGGGTTAACTTCAGCATTTGGCTGGCTGTTCGCAGCAATCTTTGGTTTTGCGTATGCCCCACTTGTTATCACTGGCTTGCATCACATGACTAATGCAATCGACCTTCAGCTTATGAGTGAGCTTGGCGGAACAAACCTATGGCCTATGATTGCTTTATCCAATATTGCACAGGGTTCTGCTGTTGTAGCGATGATTTACATCAACCGCAAAAATGAAGAAGAAAAGCAAGTTTCTATTCCGGCAGCGATCTCTTGTTACTTGGGAGTAACTGAGCCAGCGATGTTCGGTATCAACCTTAAGTATGGCTTCCCGTTCCTGGCTGCCATGATCGGATCTCTGGTTGCAGCAGTTATTTCTGTAGGAAGCGACGTAATGGCAAACTCCATCGGCGTGGGCGGACTGCCAGGCATTCTTTCCATCCAGCCACAGCACATGGGCATGTTCGCAGTTAGTATGGCTGCAGCAATCGTTATACCATTCATTTTGACAATTGTTTTTGCGAAAACAAAAATGACTCAGGTATCTTTCAATAAAAAAGCAGCTTAAGTTATCAATAGAGAGGAGGGGGATATATCTCCCTCCTTTTTTCTGTTCTTTTTTAAAAACCTTTACCCGTGGACTGGTACGAGAGCACATAACAGGAGAAAGAAGGAAATGATCAGGGACGTAAAGAATAATAAGGGGATAAGCAAATATATTGTCGGTTAAGGAACTGGTAATAATGAAAACCGCTTTATTTTTTTGTTCGTTTTAGAAATTATTCGAGATGTGCCAGTTCCAAATTTAGTGGACGAAGGCGCTCCCTCGGAGGGCGTCGGGACCAGTATGTAACAGCCTGCCTTATTTTCCTTAGGATTAGGTGAAAGGAGCCTGATTCCTTCTAATTAAAAAATAAATGAACAAAGTGTAAAGGCCGGTGAGAACATTGAACCCTAGTTTATTGGAATTGCCCGCTTCTGTTGAAACACAGCGTCTATTGTTAAGAATGCCGTTAGTTGGCGACGGTAAAGTGGTGAATAAGGCAATCAGGGAATCTATTCGTGAATTGAAGCCGTGGCTTCCTTTTGTTCAGAATACGCCTGAAGTTGAGGAAACGGAAGTTAACATAAGGGAGGCTCATGCCAGATTTTTGAGGCGGGAGGATTTGCGTTACCTTATTTTTCACAGGGAGACACAGGAATTCATTGGGACGTGCAGCCTGCACAATATTGATTGGGATGTTCCGAAGTGTGAAGCAGGGTACTGGATCCGTACTAAATACAGCGGCAAAGGCTATATGACCGAAGCGATTGAACAATTGACCCGGATAGCAGTGGACGATTTACATTGCAGACGGATAGAAATCAGAATTGAAACAGAGAATGTGAAAAGCCGCGCCATTCCCGAAAGATTGGGGTTTGCGCTGGAAGCTGTTCTAAAAAATGAAGATTTGTCGGTGGATGGAGAGCAGCTTACTGATACTGTTATTTATGCTAAAACAGTATAATGGATGAAAACTTCTAAACATCATTGAGCTTTTTTATCCTAAAGATGGTTATTCTTATGAAAATAGGGAATATTTTTACTGGGTGCCGTTTCACCAACGACTGCGGAACTTAACCAACCGCTGGACCTCACTTGGCACCTGTGAGGTCTTTATTATTATAAGATCTTTGAAAAAAAGGATTCTCCTCCGAGATCCTTTTTTATTTTTGTGAGTTGCATCCAATAATATAAAGAGCCCCGCCTTAAAGAGACGGGGCCGTCTTATATTTATTTAGCAAAGATTGCATTTGATAGTAAGCGGAAAAGGTAATCAGTATGGTCGCGGAAACCAGGTTCCAATCCTATCAGAGTAACATCTTTGTCGCCTTCCTGGACGATGACAGGCTGGCCTTGCGCACCCTGTCTGTCTGCCCAGTGTCCTGCAATAAAGAAGTCAGTGGAGTTGGCATAGGTTGCTGCAATCTTGTCATTTTTTACACCGTCTCCGGAATACCAGACAGGACGGTAGACAAATCCAATATCATCACGGTTGTAGCCAGCGGTTAAATTTGTATCGGAATTTGCTACCTTTACGATGCCATTGCTGTTTGCACCGCCGACATTAATGGTATCATCCGACAAGCCAAGCGTCTTAGTTGCTCTGGATGCACCAGCACCTACGGCAATGTATTTACCGCCATTGCTTAAAAATGATTCTACATTCTGTTTAAATGAATCCAGCTGCCCGGTATTCTGGAAACCAAACTCTTTATTTGCTGCAGACAGATTTGTCGAAATCAGGTTCTCAGTTCCGCTGTAAATGAAGACATCATAACCGGAAAGGCCATTTTCAGCAACGTGGACAGGTGTTACCTCACTTAACTGGAACCCAAGACGTTTCAATGCAAGCTTTGTACCAGAGTGAGACTGCTGCTTGCCCATGCCGCCATCCTTAAGAATGGCAACCTTTACGTTCAGGACTCGCTCTACATTGCCAGGAATAGATGAAGTACCTACATGAAGTCCTGATTCTTGGACCGCTGCAGAAATCGCATTGGCAGGTGCATCAGTATAAAAATCCCCTTGTAAATCCCTTACGACAGCAACTCCTTGCTGTACCAGTGTATTGGCTAGATTCACTGCCTTGATGGAGCTGTTTGGAATCAGGAATGGACCTTTGCCAGACAGGGTTCCGCGGCCTTTAATCTGGCCAGTGACCTTTTTTGCGACGGGGTTTACAGCGGTTTTGGCGGCAATCGCTTCAAAGCCCCAGAGTTCAGGCAGGCTCCATGCCGAGATGTCATACATGGCAGGAGTATCATCCGTGATATCTTCCCCGTCCCAGAGCATGGTATTCGCAAGACCTGCCTTTGCCTGATCCATTTTCACCAGGTAAGTGCCTTCAGGGTAAGAAACCCCATCAGCGACAAAGGATTTTGCAGCCTGAACCACTTCGATATCATTATTAAGCAAATGGTTTACAGCTTTTTCAGTCACGGTAGGGTCCTTTTGGTCCACCGGCAAAATATAAGCCTCTGGAAAGAAGCCTTCATTATGGAAAGGATGATCAAAATTGATACCGCGCCTGAACATCTCGATTTGATCTGTAATCATTCCCTGTTTATTATTGGTTGCAAATTGCAGAGCCCCCATAATCGCATCATACTGCCAGCGAACTCCGTCCAAATCATTGGTAGGGGCTTCCAAAGTATGTCCATATGCACCATGGTACATCGCATACATAGGCGTGAAGATCGGCGGATAATCATCCCATCCTGCGCTATCATCACGCTGAGGGATGTAACTGCCTTCCATTGTTTTGTACAGGGAACCGGAGTACTTGTCCTTGTTTGCGAGGATTTCTGCTTCCATTGCATAGGCTTGCGGCAGCGCCCACTTATTATAAAGGTCATATTCGTAATTTGGATTATGCGGCGGTGTACAAGGCTCAATCAAACCCTGCAGGTTTGGTCCGTAATTTTTTACATAACCATGTGTATCGAGGAAGACCATTGGATTCCACTCTTTAATTAATTCAACGGTTTCTTTTGTTTCCGGCTGGGACTGAGTAATGAAATCCCGGTTTAAATCAATCCCTTCCCCGTTAAAGCGGGTTGCGTCCACTCGTCCGTCCGGATTCTGAACGACATTGAAAATGAGAATATTGTTGCTTAGAATATTCTTCGTCACATCGTCATTTTGCGTAGCAAAGCGCTCAATAAGCTGTATGACCGCATCTGAGCCAACAAACTCGGTTCCGTGGATCGAGCCGTTAATCATGATGGGAACTTTGAAATCAGGATTTTTGGCAATCCAGTTTTGCGCTTTTTCCGGATTTTTGAACATTTGTTTGCGTAACGCCTTGTTCTTGCCGAACTTCCCCTGTGTTTCCGGGTCAGCAATAGTAACGACGTATAAGGGAAGTCCCTTTGTTGACTTTCCTCTGTCCTCCACTTTTATACGGTTTGATTGTTTTTCAAGTGCAGCGAGTTTACTCCCGATTTGTGAGAATCTCATAAAGTCATAGTTTTCACTATTAAACTTGCTTCCACCTTGTTCTTCGTATGTATTAACATTTGTCCATTTAATCGGTTCCGCGTTAGCCGGCGAAAGCTGTGGTGCAGCTAAAAAGCTAACTGCCAAAATACTGGAAAATACTTGTTTCTTATCCAAACGACAGTCCTCCAATCGTATAAATATTATTTTAGATTTATATTAATTCCTTTGCTGATGAGTAACAATAGACAGAAATAACTAGAAATCCAGATTTTAGGCAGGCGGAAAGACGTATTTTTATAGTTCATGACATTGAAACCGAAAAAGAGACTTACTTTGGTAACGAAAGATAAATTATTTGAAAGAGCAGGGGTATGCCTCTTTTTCTCGCCCTGATCTTGGAGGAGTTAAATGTGTTGAATGTGTTTTTAAACGTTTTCAATATAATAAAAGAATTTGCATTATTCCCTTGAATGTTTATACATAATAAGTTGTGGGATAGCAATTAATTATATTTCAAAAGTATTTCCATTTTATAACTTCATAATGAAAGGAAAGATTGAATGAACGGGGTGAGAATCTTTGTGATAAGGGATTCACTTATGAGAGGATTGCATAAAAAAGAAAGTGGTGTTGGCGGAAGGTACTGGCTTTATTGGGAAATAATTTTCAAACGAGTTTCAGAAGCTTGGTTATGAGACGCTATTATTTCGAGATCCTCTGCTCATGTAACATGGGACAATCAGGCAGGTATCATTGAAACATTGGAAGATCCTGCAGTTAGTCATTAATCTTGCCGGAAAAACGGTGAACTGCAGGTGCAGGGATAATAAAAAAAGTGAAATTATGTTTCCAGAACGCAAGCAACCGAACTCTTGGGGCATGCTGTATTAACATGCAAAAAACCCGCCTTAAATTACAGCAAAGCAACTATTTACGATCACGCTGAAGATCGTCCGATGACAGAGAGTGGCGGGGATCCGGATCAAATATCCTGAATTAAAGACAGATTAGAGGAGATACTCAAATAACGAAAAACGTTCTCAATGTGTTGTATAAGGGAGTGTGGAATAAGCGATCCATCTGCTCCCTAGCATTCGCTGCCCTCATAATTCAGAAGGTTTTTAGCCACATGTAGTTCCAGGCGCGGCGTGGCTATGACAATTAATGTTGTGTTGATAGAATCTCAAAAGGGGAATTATATATATTGAAAAACTTTTTAAACCAATTTAACAGTGCCTTTCTATCGAAGCACTGTCTATTTTGAGTTAGCACTACATAACATTCTTTTTGATAGATAACTCGTTTTTCTCGATGCTGCTGGCCAGGTGCTCAGCTAGATACTTCGCGTCTTCCCCAACTCCAAGAAGCAAGGCTGAACCTCGTTTGTTTTGCCATGGCTGCCCCAAGAACACTACTCCAGGTATATTTGTAACTCCCCGGTTATGGATGGGTTTGCCGTGCCGATCCAGAATATCGGGAATGTCAATCCATCCATAGGTTGGTTTAAAGCCGGTTGCCCAAATAATATTAGAAGGCTTTAGTCTATCATTATTTTCAAAAATGATTTCGCCCAGGTCTTGCCCTTTGGTTCTGGGAAAGATCCTGATTTGCTTCTGGTTGACCAGCTTCTTTAATTCTAGTCCAAAAATAGGATCACCAGAGCTTCTAATTTTTTTACCCATTACAGATTCACGGTCTGTGCGCAATATCCCAAGTTTGTCGAACCACCAAAAAATGGGCTTACCCATGAATTTTAATGGAAGATAGCGGATTTTTTGGCCAACAGACAAAGATACCTGGTGCTTGGTTGCTAATTCCACTGCTATCTGGGCTCCTGAATTTCCTCCTCCTACAACTAAAACAGGTCCCGGTTTTAATTGTGACGGGTTCTTATATTCAGAAGAATGTATTTGAGTCACATCACTCGGAAGGTTGTGTGCAAATGGCGGGATGAAAGGGGTCTGAAACGGACCCGTTGCAATAACAATCTGTTTAGCTTGATATGTTTTTTGGTTGGTTGTGACTGTAAAGAGGTTTTCTTCACGAGACCCTGACAGTGAAGTTATTTTCGTTTCAAGCTGCACAGGAAGTTTGAATGTTTCCGCGTACTCCCTTAAATAAGCTGTTACCTCGTCTTTTGTTGGAAGGTCATTTGGTGCGCCGGGAAAATTAAGTCCTGGCAGGGAGCTGTACTTTTTAGGGGTAAATAATATAAGTGAATCATAGCGATTCTTCCATGACTCCCCAATTGAGCTGCATTTGTCTAGTATGATAAATTTTTTGCAGGTTTGTTTTAGCCAGTAACCCATTGAAAGGCCCGACTGTCCCGCACCTATAACAATTAAATCAAATAGCATATGGCCTCCTGAATAATCGGGCTTACACACATTCTCCTTTGTGATTTAACAACCAAATTATACCAAAAACACTACTGAAAGTGCTTCAAAAATGTCTTTATGTCTTTCGCTGAACAAGCTATGGCAATGCGCAAGCGTGTGGCAACACTGTTTAAAAGTGTGAGAGAAGGTAAAAATATGTTATACGGAGCCAATAGGGAGGGATGATAGGATGAAAGAAGTGACCCAAACCAGGTTTTGCAACAATTGCGGGAAAGAAACAGTGCATATGGTTCGTGAGAGTGCAGTGGATATTGAATACACATGCAGGGACTGTGACAAACAGGAAGAAATTGTGAAGACCTTTTTCTGAGGAAATGTCAAATGGACATCTACGGTTAAGCCACTAACTTTTTTTAAGTAAGCCGTTCTCTTAGAGACCCTCATCGGGAAGTACAAATACAAAAAAACACAAAAGCAGTGAATTTAACGAATTCACTGCTTTTGTGTTTTTTGAACAAATATGTAGAAATAAATTAGAGGGGGAAGTGAGTCGATCTATTTTTATTTTAAGACAGTAAACTTCGGTAATAACACGATGATTACAGCAAGGGCAAAAGCTACAGAGGCTCCAAGCCGATTTTTCTCCTTCCACATGCTCCAGCCAAAAGCAGCTGTATATAAACTGATCAAGATGACACTGATCCATATTATAAATGCCATATTAATCCTTAACCTCTTTCATTTTCGGAACCTTGTATTGCTGGCCAAATTCTCCAAACCTTATTTTGACCTTGATGTTTACAATGGAATCCGGATAGCTCCTCATCCAGTCAAATTTTGAATACTCCTCGGCCGTCTTGAACTTTTTCCGCGCATATGAAGACCAATAAAAAGGTTCCGCCTTGTAATCTTTCATAGTTTTTTTCACTAATTTCATCATTTTGTTTTCAATTCCTTTTTCTAGGGACTTCTTAAGTGCCTCCTTTTTTTTATTATCCTGTGCATAATCTACCATGCTTGGATTGGACAAAATTTCCACGGTTAATGGAACAGTCACGTCTATAGTGGCCCGTCCCCTTGAAATGCTTGTCTTAACGTCATTTGGCCTATCTTTTATTATCCTTGCTGCAATCCGAAAATCTTTATGAAATGGATCAGGGAAGGTTCCGAGAATATCCGCTAGTTCTGAAGTGGGGTCTAATTGCTGTGCCAGCCTTGTTTCTTCTCCAGTCAGCTTGCCTATCATCTTTCCTTCTTTAAAGACTGCAGACCCCAAAAATTGTGTCTTATCATGGAAACCCTCCATTTTCACTTCTCCGGCCAGGAATTCATCCTCGTACCCTTTTCTGGGTTTTTTTGCCAGTTTGGTAGTGGCGTACATCGACAAAAACAGTCCTTCATCCCCCTCGGTAATTCTGATAAATCGATGGAGGTCGGAAGGCGGGGACATGCCGGTCTGGATGACCCGTTCTGTTATTAATTCAAAATACTTATGCGGACGCGTTTCAAGCTTCGGTTTGTTTTTATTCAGAAAGGTATGTGCTTGTTCTTTTGAAACAACCAGGATTACATCCCTCCTGATTTCACGGTCCTTTGTCGCATCGTAAATATGCCTGATAAACTGCGTTTCTTTTGCAAGCTCTTCTGAGATAATAAACACTTTCAATAAATCATAAGAGAGCTCCTTTGTAACCGAGACATTCGCTGTGTTACGAGAGGAAATGAAATCACTCGCTTCCACCGTCACCGTTTCAGTTGGAGGTTCATTCGTTCCTCCGCCTGTTGGGAGAGTTCCCACCTCCGGGTTAGAAATCAGGTAGGTTACTTTCATCAAACCGGTCCGTTTAGATTTATCCAGGCCGATGGCAATGACATACGCCAATTCATCAGCCTCTTTATATTCCACGCATCCAGTTAACAGGAAAACCATCATACTTAACATCAAGACATATCTAATTGTAATGATTCTTTTTCGGTTCATTCTTGCTGTCACCTGCCTTGGAAAAGATCCACATTAATATGGGCAAAGAAATGAATACAGGGGTTTCGATCTGAAGGATTGCAATTTTTAAATAGTACGTAACAAAGGAAGGGCTTTCTGGGACTAGGCCGATTAGCAGCATAATAATTCCCAGAGCAGGCAGTAAATATTCGAATTCTTTAATGTGGAAAATATCCCCAATTAACATGGCGTTCATATATAATAAAACCGCAAATCTCACAAAGGTAGCTATCACCCAGAAAGGCAGGAAAAATGTCTCCATATGCGTTAGAAAATTGCCAAGCCGTATATATCTGATGACTGAGTGGAAAGGATATGCCTGCTCAGTAACGGCCGGGAAGTCAAACAGGCAAATAAATGCTAACAGGGATACTGTCAATTCTGTTATGAGAAAAGCAAAGGCAATCCAAGTACCTTTTTTAAAGTCTTTAAAGCTTTTTATGCTCGTTGCTAATATGGCTGCCAAGAAGAAATCAAAGTATAGGGATGAAAAGGCGGCGCTTTGTTTGCCAATTTCTATAACTCCTGGACCCCAAAAAGGAAATATTGAAAAAAGATAGCCCTCAAAAAAAGTAAGGACTAATGCTAACAAGAGGGTAATTTTCACATAAGGAAGGATCATCCATGCGGTCGAACCAACATACTGTATCCCTTTCTTTGCCATATACGCACATACGGTAATCAGTAGGGCAAAAATTACGATGGCTGGGGTTCTTGTAAAATAAAGTGTTGAAATGATATCCACATTAACCCGCATATCGACAATAGTCTGTGCAAACATAATGGTAAGCAGACATAGTGAAATAAAGAAGCCAAAAACCTTACCGAATAGAAGTTTGAAGACCATATACAGATTTTTACCCTTGTAACGGGACAATACGTTCAATGTCAAAAATATCGGTATGGATGCAATGATTCCTGTTATAAGAGCTGTCATCCAACCCGAGTTGTGTACTTTATTGTAGATGATCGTCGGGGTGTCATCAGCAAGCTTCACCCCAATGGTCAGCATCATAATAGCGGTATATTCGCGCACGCCTAACTTTCCTTCAGATGATTCCTGCATGTAGGGGATCACTCGCCTTTTTTAACTTGATCTTTTGGCTTTAGGTATCCAGGACGCAATCTTTCAGAGGTCAAAAGTTTGCGTACAATGGTGTCCATTGATGACTTGTATCGTGGAGTCATTGGGGCCAGGAAAGGTACCCCAAAGGATTTGATGGATGCCATGTATGTAAGTCCCATAGAGAAGAGTCCTGTCACCCCATAAAAACCGAACAATGCTGCGCTAAAGATAAACATGAATTTAATCATCCGGATACTATAATTCAAATTCACGTCACTTACCGCAAAAGAGCTTACTCCACCCAAGGCAACAACAATGATCACCAGGGGGCTGATGATGTTTGCTTCTACTGCAGCCTGCCCTAAAATGAGTGCGCCGACTATGCCAATTGTTGTGCCTAATGGTGTAGGAACCCTTAATCCTGCCTCCCTGATTAATTCGAATGCCAATTCCATTACCAGAACTTCACCGAAAGCCGGAAGCGGAACTTTTTCACGGCTTGCAGCTATGGCCAAGAGCAAATCAGAGGGGATCATTTCCTGATGAAAAGTGGTAACAGCAACGTAAATGGCTGATGAAAAGAGAGTGGTGAAAACGGCAAAAATTCTAAGCAGTCTCGTGAAATTACCTACTGGGAACCGTTGATAATGCTCCTCCGGCGAATGGAAAAAAGACCAAAAGGTAGCGGGGAGGACCAGGGCATCAGGGGAATTATCCATCAAGATCGCAATATGTCCCTCTTCTAAAAACGCCGCTACACGATCAGGCCTCTCAGTATACAATATGGTAGGAAATACGGATTTCCTTCGTTCCTCAATGTATTGTTCAAGAATTCCCAAGCTCTGGACATGCTCGACATTTAAAGCTTTAAGCCGGTTCCTTATATTGCTTACTAATTGTTCGTTGGCTAAATCCTTTAGATAAATTAGAAAGGCCTCATTGTTTGAACGCTTAGATACCTTAATTGATTCCACCATAAACGATTCATTGGTAATTCTTCTCCTTACAAGGGAGATGTTCGTATACGCAGTTTCATTGAAAGCTTCCTTCGGGCCTTTTAAAACATACTCATTTTCTGCCTTTTCCACGCTCCGTGCCTTCGGTTTTGCACACTGGGCCACATAACCATACGAACTGTCTTCCAGCAGCAATACTGCGTTGCCTTTATTAATGTCCGTGATCACATCTTTCATTGATTGCCTGGTAGAAACGGAATCAAAAGTAATGATATCCTTTACAGATTTTTTTTCAGCCATATTCTGCAAAAGAGGCTTAATGATATGCGCGTCTAATTGTTTTTTATCTGTTAAGGAATTTACAAAAATAATACAAGCCTTCTGGTTTGTCTTATTAACGGTAAGTTCCCGGAATGTCACATCAACATTGTCAGGGTAATTATAAGTTTTCTTTAACAGGGCGACATTCTTATTAAGCGTTTGGCTTACTTTTGAATTTTTGGCGGACGAGTCCTTTTCTGTCTTTTGCGCATTGTTTTTTTTGTTTGTTTTCTTATGTAAGAACGAAAGCAAATTCTTAAACATTCAAATGCCACCTGTTTTTCGGTTATTTTGTCTCTAAATGGAAATTTTAATCGCCCTGCTGGTTTTAAAGTGAAAAAATTACAAGGTGGGATCGTTACAAGGATTCCTTCGTGGGAAAGGAGATGTAAAAGGTACTAATGGTGGATAAAAAATCATAAATCCACTGAGATATGTAGTTTTTTGGTTACCAATTAGCAACAGCGTAATAATTGATCTGCTGTATTTATTTCAGGATTTAATCTTTAAGTCCCAGTATGTAGAGCTTCGGGGTCTCAAACTAGCGCGGCATATTTTTATAAGGAGGATTTCTCTTTCTACGGAGTGTTATAAAAAAAATGGTACAATACAATCTAGCAGAGAATTCAATCAAGGAACATATGAAGGTCAGCTAAGAACGCCACGTGTTGAAGGTCAGCTAAGAACGCCACGTCGTGTGGCAAAGCTGACGACCCACATCCTGTGGGCCTGGCAAAGCTGACGACCCACATCCTGTGGGCTTGGCAAAGCTGACGACCCACGTCCTGTGGGCCTGGCAACGCTGACGACCCACATCCTGTGGGCCTGGGCAAAGCTGACGACCCACATCCTGTGGGGCCTGATAACGCCGATGTCAGCACATCGGTGTGTGTCACAGGAAAGGAGATAGCATTGTATATTCATTTACATCAAAAAATGATTAAGGATATGTGCGGTCTGGTCTCCTTCAAACGGGGTGACGCTTTTTACCGTGCAGATAAAGTCCGATTCGAACTGTACAGCCAAGATGTCTGCAGAGCAGTTGTTATAGGGAATGACGATTTTTACGTAACTATAGAAAAAGATTCAGCAGGGAGCATCAAGACAACATGCAGCTGTCCTTCACTCGCTTCGTTTGGAAAGGATTGTCAGCATATTGCGGCAGTTTTGGTTGCAATCCTTGAGCATCAGCGAAAAGGTACGCAGCCATTTGTGGATACAAATCGGGATGAATCCAGGCAGGATGAAGATTCAGTTCAGAACTTTTTGACGTTATTTCGCGAGAAGCCGGTACGCCGGAGCGGACATCAGCGCCATTTTGAAAATAGGAAGGTGCTTGAGACAGAATTAATATGCAGACCTGTTTCATTTGGCCAGGACTATAGGATTGGCATAGAGCTTAAGATTGGAGGCGATTTGGTTCAAAATATAAGGCAGTTTTTGGAGCATGTCAGGACAGGTTCATCGATCCTGCTTTCACCTTTCTATGCATACGATCCTGAGCTTCACTGTTTTGACCATAAGACAGATGCCGTTATCCAGCAGCTGATAGACGTGACCGATGACGAAAAGGTATATGTAAGTGCACTGCCTGATGATTTTTTTACAGAGGATTCTATTTTAATTATGCCTCCATCTTCATGGGAACGGATTTTACCGCTTCTCGCTACAGCACCACATGTAAAGCTGCAGAATGATGGAAGGACGTTTGAAGGTCTGCGTATATCCGAGGCACCGCTTCCTTTGCAATTTATACTGACAGAGACAGATAAAAAGGGTTTCCGATTGGAGACAAAGGGATTGGACATGCTGATCATGCTGGATACTTACCATTCAGTCTTATGTGAAGGGAATATAATCCAGCTGGTAGAAGAGGACTATAAACGGCTGATAGACTTGCGCCTGATGATAGCTGAATCAGGGGCAAATCAGCTTCCAATTGCTGAAGATCAGCTCGATTTTTTTCTAGAAAAAGCAGTTCCAGGTTTGAAAAAGCTTGGGAAGGTCGAAATATCTGACGGTATATCAAGCCGCTTGGAGAAACCGCCTTTAATTGCAAAACTGTATTTGGACAGGTTGAAAAACCGACTTCTGGCAGGGCTTGAGTTCCATTATGGCCATATAGTGATCAATCCTTTTGAAATAGCCGCTAACTCGAGTAATACGCTGTTAGTCAGGGATATGGTGAAGGAGGAGGCAATTCTGGCAATCTTGGAGGAGGCTTCATTTGCCAAGACAGACGGCGGATATTTTCTCCAAAATGAAGTTCTGGAGTACCAATTTTTATTTCATCTTGTGCCGAAACTGGAAAAGCTTGTACAAATTTATGCGACTACAGCAGTCAGGACCCGAATCTTCAGAGAAAACGCACGTCCGCAAATAAGTGTGAGGATCAAAAAGGAACGGACCAATTGGCTGGAATTCAAATTCCAGATGGATGGAATTTCTGATACCGAGATGCGTCAAGTGCTGGCGGCTCTTGAGGAGAAGCGAAAATATTACCGTTTGCGCAATGGATCTTTGATGTCGCTGGAGACGAGAGAATTTGAGGAGATTCAACGTTTCCTTAAAGCTGTTCCGGCTCAGAAGGAAGATTGGGAAAGCGGTCTGGAAGTCCCGCTCATTACAGGAATTCAGATGCTTGATACTCTGGAAGGTAATGATGCATTTTTGCTTGAAAAATCATTCCGGGAGTTCCTCCATGATATTCGTAATCCTGAACACCTTGAATTCCAGGTGCCAGAAAGCCTGGAATCCGTTCTAAGAGATTACCAGGTGCGGGGCTACAAATGGATGAAATCACTTGCGAGTTACGGATTTGGCGGGATTCTGGCAGATGATATGGGATTGGGAAAAACACTCCAAAGCATTGCTTTTATACAATCCGTGCTGCCGGATATACGGAAAAGGGAACTGCCGGTCCTCATTGTCTGCCCATCTTCTTTAGTGTATAACTGGGCCAGTGAAATCCTGTCATTCGCACCGGATATTCAGGCACTTGTAGTGGACGGCAAGAAAACAGACAGAGCCAGGCTGCTTGAGGAAGCGATTGGCATGGATGTCGTAATTACATCCTATCCCTTGCTGCGAAAGGACATTGATTTGTTCAAGCAATATACTTTCCATACTGTATTTTTTGATGAAGCGCAGGCATTTAAAAATCCTGTTACCCAGACAGCGCGTACAGTAAAGAGAGTAATGGCGGATCATCGGTTTGCACTGACGGGAACTCCGGTTGAAAATTCAATAGAAGAACTGTGGTCCATCTTCCATGTTGTATTCCCCGAACTGTTACAGGGGTTAAAGGCGTTCAGCGGACTTTCCAGAAAGGCGATTGCCAGGAGGACCCGCCCATTTCTGCTTCGGAGGCTCAAGGAGGATGTGCTGTCCGAGCTCCCCGGCAAGGTGGAATTGATGGAGACGGCGGAGCTGCTTCCGGATCAGAAAAAGCTATACGCTGCTTATTTGGCCAAGCTGAGAGAAGATACATTGAAGCATCTTGACAAGGATACTTTCCGCAAGAACAAAATCAGGATACTGGCAGGCTTGACACGGCTGCGCCAGATTTGCTGCCACCCCGGGCTGTTTGTAGATAAATACCGGGGAAGCTCGGCAAAATATGAGCAGCTCATGCAAATCCTTGAGGAGTCAAGGTTGTCTGGCAGAAGGCTATTGATTTTCTCTCAGTTTACGAAAATGCTTGAGATGATAGGCAGGGATTTATCGAGTCAAGGGCTGCCTTTTTTCTATCTTGATGGACAAACGCCCCCTGAACAACGAGTGGAGCTATGCAATCGATATAATGCTGGTGAACGTGATGTATTTTTGATTTCCCTGAAAGCGGGGGGGACCGGCCTGAATTTAACGGGTGCCGATACAGTAGTCCTTTACGATTTATGGTGGAATCCAGCAGTCGAACAGCAGGCGGCTGACAGGGCACACCGTATGGGACAGACACAAAAGGTGCAGGTTATAAAGCTGGTGGCCCGAGGGACCATTGAGGAGAAAATGAATGAGCTGCAAGAAAAGAAGAGGCATTTAGTAGAAGAATTAATCGATTCTGACCACGCTGCTGCCCAACTTACCGAAGAAGATATTCGAGAAATATTGATGATTTAAAGGCAACTATAGCGGGTGCCTCTGTTTTTGGAACGAATAGTGCTGGAAGCAGCAATGGTCAGGTAGACATTACTGGCGGATATATCGTAATTCTTATACTGCTATATGCTTCTCTTAATAGAGCTCTATGGCTAAACAGGTTACAACGCATACTGTACTCAGTCAACTAGTTGATTTTTAATGATAGGGGATTTCAATATTTACCAATAAGATTAAGAACAACTGCCAAAATTATCTTATCTGAAAAGGAGCAGCAGAATTGGTGCTGTTTGTTAGCGGATTGTAAAAAGAGAAATATAACAAAAGACAGTTACAAAGTCCTCTTTTTTTCAAAAATATTTCAAACTGTAGGATTTCTTAAACTAATTGTTATCCAATTATAATATTTTTGTTATTTTATAGTGATAGCATTGAGGTATATAAAAATGTTAGGGGAAAAGAGACTTGAAAAAATTAGTAACGTCAGTTGTTGTGACAGGTGCTTTGCTTGTCAGCAGTCCATTAGTCAGTGATGCAGCCCTCGGAGATCAGACGTTGAAAAGTGGCATGGTCCATAACGACGTTAAGCAATTGCAGGAAGTCCTCAAGAAAAAAGGTTATTTCAAAAATAGTAGAACTACTACATATTTTGGAACCATTACAAAATCAGCCGTAATAAATTTTCAAAAGAAATCCGGTTTATCAGCTGATGGCATAGCCGGGAAAAACACATATAGAGCATTAGGAATCACAAAGGGAACTCCTGCAACCACCAGTTCTTCATTTGGCAAGCGTACCTTAAAAACCGGTATGACAAATAGTGATGTAAAACAATTACAAGAAATTTTAAAGAAAAAAGGCTTTTTTAAGAACAGTAACACAACGAATTATTTTGGTCCAATCACAAGAAGTGCGGTAATCAAATTCCAGAAAAGTAAAGGTTTGATAGCAGACGGTATTGTTGGCCCGAAGACATATAAGGCATTGGGGTCCTCGACAGGCGGAGCCGTCAAGGCATCTGTTGCCTCGGTGTCAGAAACCTCTTCGGCCGCTTCGCTAGTATCTACTGCAAAGAAATATTTATCTGTACCGTATGTATGGGGAGGAACTACTCCAAGCGGCTTTGATTGCAGCGGTTTTTTAGGATATGTATTCGAAAAGAGCAATATCACTCTGCCTAGAACAGTAGCCGACATTTATAAAAAAGGTGTCAGTGTTTCCTCGAAGAAAGTTGGAGATATTGTCTTTTTCGAAACATACAAGCCAGGAGCTTCGCATGCCGGTATATATCTAGGCAACAATCAGTTCATTCACGCCTCTTCCTCTAAAGGTGTGACCATCAGTTCTTTAAACGAAAGTTATTGGTCACAAAGATACTTGGGGACAAAGAGATTATAGGGAAAAGAATATAATTTGCTGAAAGACGTATGAATCATCATGCGTCTTTTTCTTTTTGGAGAATTTTATTGTGCCTCCATGAAGGTTCTATTTATTATTACTTGTTATTCAAGGGGCTTTCATCTATTAGCCTATGAAAAGGCTAACGAAATATTAATGATACAAATTAGTACCAAGTATTAATAGTTACTGTTATAATAATGTCAGAAGAAATAGGCTGCTTTCAAAATTAGGTAAGTAACAGGATTGGCTGGGCAAGATAGGGATAGTGGTTTTAAGCATTGGGACTATCCATATTCTAGTTGCCTTAATTTGATTGAAGCGATGGAAATAATTTTATTAAAGGAAATTGGTAATTTGAATTATTAAACTCCTGAAGAATAGAGGATGACAGCAATGGATCAGAAGGTATTGATAGCACCGGAACAATATAATATTGCAAACGAAATTGAGAAACATATATCAGATAAAAACGCATTAATTTTGGAAAATGAGAGCGGCGAACGAAACACTCTCTCGTACTCAGAGTTAAACAAAAAGGCCAATAAACTTGCCAATGGTTTGATAAAGCTCGGTCTTGAGAAAGGCGACAGGGTGGTTGTCATGACAACCAGGCTACTTGATTCCTATGTGATTTATTTAGCATGCTTAAAAACTGGCCTCGTCATTAGTGCAGCTTCCGAATTGCTCAGAGCGAAGGATTTGGTCTATCGTTTAAACCACTCAGAAGCAAAGGCTGTTATTACATATCACCAGTATGTTTCGGAATTTGATAATATAAAAGAAGAAACTCCTTATCTGAAATACAAAATTGCATTTGGAGAGGAAACTGACAATTGGGTAGCCATGGAACGTCTGATGGAAGGGGAGCCGGAAGATTTTGAAACGGTAAAAACCTCCAAGGATGACTACGCATTTCTTGCTTATACATCCGGAACAACCGGTCTTCCAAAAGGGGTTGTCCATAGCCATGGCTGGGGCTACGCACATATTAGGACAGCTGCTGTAAAGTGGCTGAATATTAGCGAGGATGATACGGTTTGGGCTACTGCCGCACCAGGCTGGCAAAAGTGGGTGTGGAGCCCGTTTCTTTCCATTCTCGGTTCTGGAGCTACCGGCTTTGTCTATAATGGAAGGTTCAAGCCAGAGAAATATTTGCAGCTTCTCCAGGATAACCAGATTAACGTGTTATGCTGTACACCGACCGAATATCGGATGATGGCCAAATTGGATAACATCTCTCAGTTTAACCTTTCAGGGTTGCACACGGCCGTATCTGCAGGGGAAGCTTTGAATCGGGAAGTAATAGATGTCTTTAAAAGTAATTTCAATATTGACATCCGGGATGGCTATGGTCAGACGGAGAGCACGCTGCTAATTGCTAACCTTAATGTCGACCCTGAAAAGATTGGCTCGATGGGACAGCCGCTTCTCCAGGAATTTATTGAGATTGTAGATGAAAACGGTCATCCGCTGCCAGTGGGCGAAGAGGGTACGATTGCCATCCGCAGGGATTTTCCAGTCCTTTTTCAGCTCTATTATAAAGATGAAGAGAAAACGAAGAATGCCTATCACGGAAACTACTTTTTGACAGGCGACAGGGCTTGCAAGGATTCCGACAATTATTTTTGGTTCCAGGGCAGAAATGATGATGTGATCATCAGTTCCGGATATACGATTGGCCCTTTTGAAGTCGAGGATGCTTTAATGAGGCATGAAACTGTGAAAGAGTGCGCGGTCGTCGCGTCGCCTGATCCGATCAGGGGCAATGTCGTGAAGGCTTTTGTAGTCCTGAAAGATGGTGTAACGGGGTCCGAAGGCCTGGTTAAAGAACTTCAGCAATTTACTAAGAATTTGACAGCACCTTATAAATATCCAAGGATTATCGAGTTTATCCAGGCCCTTCCTAAAACAGATTCAGGAAAAATTCGCCGTGTCGAACTTAGAAATAGATAATACTCCCTATATTTATGAAAAACCCCAGCGGAGTCGCTGGGGTTTTTCATTTTACTGCGAAATTTAAGAGGGGCGAGTGCCGTGAGTGCATTCAGTTTGTATTACCAAATGGTTTTGGGGAATTTTGGGATTATGGGAGTTGAAAACAGTTGTGTGATGGTTTAGTATTAACCTACAAAAGACGGAAAGGGTGACCCGCAGCCATGAATTTTTAATTTTATTCTGAGAAATTCGTATATTACGATGTTTTTCTGGATAGGATTAGTCATGGCTTTGTATATTCGATAAGTACGGGGTAAGAGTAAGTGCCTGATCCCTTTCTTCTCGTTTTTCAAGCCTCCTGTCCGGGAGTGTTAAAGGAGGTATTTATGTATGATTGAAAAAAACAGCAGTACTTCATCCAATGCAGGTGTCGGGGCCCTGTTCCGAAACCGCGTCATCAGGACGATTCTGCTTTCCACCTTGTTTCTGCAGATTGGCATATGGGTAAGAAACTATTCAATATTGCTGTTTGTAATAGAACAAACAAATGAGGATCCTGTCGCTGTATCAATGATTTCAGTTGCAGAATTTGCACCTATATTTCTGTTTTCCTTTATTGGAGGGACCTTTGCTGACCGCTGGCGTCCAAAACGCACAATGGTTTGGTGTGACGTGTTGAGTGCAGTCTCAATTTTCGTTGTGCTGCTGACGCTTATTTTTGGAAGCTGGAAGGTTATATTCTTTGCAACTCTTGTTTCCTCGATTCTTTCACAGTTTTCGCAGCCATCAGGAATGAAGCTGTTTAAATTGCATGTTTCTGAGGAGCTCATTCAGATGGGAATGTCCATGTATCAAACCATGTTTGCGTTGTTCATGATATTAGGTCCCATTATCGGAACTCTGGTATTCCAACACTTTGGAATTCAAGCAGCAATCGGGATCATGGGTGTTGCATTTCTCCTGTCTGCGGCGGTATTGATGCTGCTTCCGCCAGACCGTGATATGGCTGATGGAAAAACGAACACTGGCCTTCTGCATGAAATGAAGGATGGGTTCCGCTATGTCTGGAACAGCCGGTCATTAACCCTGCTCGGTATGTGCTTTGCCGCAGCGGGACTTTCGATGGGACTTACCCAGCCGCTTGGAGTATTTCTGATCACCGAAAGGCTGGAGCTGCCAAAGGAGAATTTGCAGTGGATGATGGCTGCATTCGGTGCGGGCATGATCCTGGGCGGCGGCCTTACCATGACCTGGGCGAAAAAAGTACAGCCGCAGGTTCTGCTTGCAATTGGATTGGCGTCAAGTGCACTTGGTTTTCTATTCATAGGGCTGTCTACGATGTTGTGGCTGACCCTAACTATTCAATTCCTGTCCGGACTTTTTATGCCATGCATTCATATAGGAATCAATACAATGATTCTAAAAAATACAGAGGAAGCATTCATCGGCAGGGTAAACGGCATTTTAAACCCCCTGTTCATGGGTGCGATGGTTATCACGATGACGGTATCCGGCTGGCTGAAAGAAACGTTTTCCCTTGTGGCTGTATATGAGGCATCAGCTTTCTTAATGGCATTCGGAATTCTGACAATGGTGCCTTTAATTAAGAAACAAAAGATAGAACAGACAGTTAGGGAAGAAATATAAATAAATGGAGAATTAGAGGGATTCCAAAGCTTATACGCTTGGAATCCTTTTTACTTTGGACTGGGGTGAGTTTCTGTCCTTGCGCAGATCCGCTGAAAAAAATTGATATTTGTTTCCGTAATTAGCAGGTCATGGGATGTTAGATAAGGATTTTTATAGAAGGAATATGCGTAATCGCGAGGTCCGTCCAGATCATAATTTTCGATTCCGATAATTGAAGCGGGTATTTGGTCATATACTGTATCCAATGCATAGGACCTGGATTTACGACAAAAACCCTGAATGTTGGTGCGGGGAGATAAAGTAAGATTACTCCTTCAGCGATTAGAAATTTTTTTAGCTTTGCTTTTTTGATCCAGTTTCGTAAAAAATGCCCTAACCAAATGAATAGCCGTGTCCATACACAGCAGTCTTTGTCACTTAAGCTCTTTGACAAAAAGGGGGTAAATTATAATACCCAAATTCTCCAATAAAAATAAACCCGGGTGAACGACTTGTTATAAGTCATCATCCGGGTTCATTCTTCTGATATTAATTTTTTGAAAGCTGAGTTGCTTTGTGCATCTGTGTGCCCTTCACTTCAACAGGGTCTTCTGCCTGTTTGGAGCGTTTGATAAAGAAAGCAAGAATAAATGAGATGATGATGATGCAGGCTGCAATAAAGAAAGAATCATTGATCCCTTCAAGCAGAGCCCTCATGCCGATTTGCTGCTGCATGGCTGCAGCTGCGGCTTCTGTCGGTTTTGCCGTTACATTCTTCATGGCTTCCTTCGCCAATTCTTCAGCGTGAGTTTCTGTACGGTTGGACATAATAGTAACCAACAATGCGGTACCGATAGCACCAGCTACCTGGTTTAAGGTATTGTTCATTGCTGTACCATGCGGATAAAATCTTGCAGGCAATTGATTCAGTCCATTCGTAGAAACTGGCATCATTACCATTGATATACCTATCATCCTGATAGCATGCAATACCATTAAATAGGTATAGCTAGTTTCGAGAGTTAGCTGGCTGAAATAATAGGTTGTCACTACTGTAATCGCTAAACCAATTACAGCAAGGATCCGTCCGCCAAATTTATCGAATAACCTTCCGTTGATAGGAGACATGATTGCCATCAAAAGCGCACCTGGCATCAGCATCAAGCCCGCATCAAACGGCGTGATTCCTCTAAGTGTCTGTACATAAATCGGCAATAAAAGCATGCCGGAGAACATGGCCATATTCAATATCATCGTAATGGCAGAGGAAAGGGCAAACATAGGATATTTATAGACCCTGAAGTTAAGCAACGGCGATTCCATTTTTAGCTGGCGCAGGATAAATAATACCAATGAGATGGCGCCAACTATGATGGACACGTACACATAAGGGCTGTCCCAGCCCTTGCTTCCGGCTGAACTGAATCCGTATAAAAGTCCTCCGAATCCGACGCTGGACAGTAAAAGTGAGAATACATCCAGGCGAAGGTCAATTTTGTCTTTTTTATCCTTCAGCATGAAGAAGCCTATCAATAATACTATAATTGAAATTGGGGTAATGAAGTGGAACAGCATTCTCCAATCGTAGTGCTCGATGATCCAGCCTGATAATGTCGGCCCGATTGCCGGTGCAAACATTAGGATAAGTCCAAATACACCCATTGCAACTCCCCGTCTTTCAATTGGGAAGCTAACAAGCATAACATTCATCAATAGCGGCATCATGATTGCCGAACCGGACGCCTGAATCATGCGGCCAGCCAATAATAATGGAAATACATGGGCGAAGCCTGCCAAAAGTGTACCAAGTGTAAATAAAGTCATGGCAACCAGGAATAAGCGTCTGACCGAGTATTTTTGAATAAGGTAAGCTGTCGTTGGAATCAGAATTCCGTTTACAAGCATAAAGCCTGTTGTAAGCCACTGAACGGTGGAGGCCTCAATGTCCAGATCTTTCATAATGGAAGGTAGCGCTATATTTAATAACGTGTTGTTTAAAAATGCGATAAATGCACCGATCATCAATACCGCAATAATTCCGTACGGTGGACGATCAGTCTTTTTTATGGAATGTTCCATGGTGTTCCTCCTATATACTTTAAGTTCATAAATTTGTACCTGCATTACATCCAAATGCTATAATATACCATGGGTCTAAAAAATGCAATTAGAAAAATCCAAGAGATAAAGCGGGTTTGAAAAACTATTTCGAATAATGTACTATAAGTTTGTACCGGCAGTCTAATTAAATGAGAAGGTTGATCATATGAATGATAGGAAACAGCATGTCATAAAAATGGCCCATCAATTGTTCGTTGAGAAAGGTTTTCATGCCACGTCCATTCAGGATATCTTAGAGTACAGCGGGATATCGAAAGGAACGTTTTATAATTATTTTTCGTCGAAGAATGAGTTGCTGATGGCCCTCTTTAAAATGATATATAAAAAGCTGGAACAGGACCGGAACGAGCTGCTCATTGGGCAGGACCCGGCTGATATAGAGATCCTCATCAAACAAATATCGCTTCAATTCGAGACAAACAGGGCCAATCAGTTAATTTCTCTCTTTGAGGAGGCAATCTTTTCAAATGACGAGGAATTGAAGGAATTTATGAAACGAGGCCAATTGCTCTCGATTAATTGGTTATACCAGCGTTTCCTGGACATCTTTGGCCATGAAAAAAAGCCATATTTGCTGGATTCCGCAATAACGCTCATGGGGATATTGAAATATAACGTAAAATATAATGTGCTCGCCAATGGGCAGAGCGTCAACATCCAGCAGGTCGTGCGCTATTGTGTCGGGAGAATTGTGAAAATGGTTGATGAAGTAGCCGATGCAGGCGATCAATTACTAAGTCCGGAGCTGATAGAGAGGTGGCTGGAAGAACACACACATACAGACCAGGCTCTACAGCAGAAGTTGTTCCGTACGGTCATGAATTTAAAAGAGGAATTGCATAATACTTCACAAGAGCAAAAGTATCTGGAGCTGCTTGAATTTATCCAGCACGAACTTACACATTCAAAGGCCCCGAGGAAATTCCTGATTGAAAGCACTTTGTCTGCCTTGCATGCAAGTGACATATTGCGTGACAAAACCGAGCTTAAGAAACTCGAACAGATGGTGGAAGCATTTTTTAGCCAGTTAGAAAAAACGGCTGAACCAGTAGTATGAGCCTCATTTTATGAATTCTTAAGGGATGCTTCGGCATCCTTTTTTTGTTGGATAAGAAAGTATAACTTTTTTACAAAGACTGATGTCTAGTTTCGACGTACACGATGGTACTAGAGACGAGGTCGCCACAGGGCGCTTGCGCTTTTCCATTTTGAAGCAGAGTAAATTTGAAATGCCCCATTTTTTCATAAGGGTATCTGGACTTTTTTCCAGTTTTTCTGTAAAATAAAAAATAGTTACCCAAGGTAATTATTATGGAGGGTAACTATTTTGTGTCGGGAGTGTTTTTTATAGAAACTTATCAAAAATTTTTTCATCAATTATTGTTGCTATACCGGCCTTTTGAGAATCGGCTGAATGTACTGCTTGGCAAGCATCAGATTCAAAGGGCACAATGGACAATCCTATATTATTTATCCAATTTCGGAGCTGCCACCCTGGTGGAGCTTTCCCATTATCAAGGAGTTGAGAAGCCTACCATCACGAGGACCATCAATCGCCTGGAAGAGCTGGGATATGTAGGACAGGTCCCGAGCCAGGATAAACGGGAAAAGAGGATGCAGCTTACAGAGCAGGGAAGAACGGTTTACAAACATGTGCGGGAGACGATTGATCAGTTTGAGCAGGGTATCTTGAAGGGAATTTCTGAGGGGGAACAGCTGGAGGTTATCCGAATAATGGGTGAAATTCGAAAAAACGTCTTGGATCAGGGGGAGAGAAAATGAATCTCGATAAAGCGAAGCTATGGACGAAGGACTTTATCGTCGTTTCGTCCGTAAATTTTTTATTAACGTTAATTTTTTATTTATTGATGGTGACGATTGCGGTTTATGCTGTAAATGAATATGATGCTTCAACCAGTGAGGCTGGACTCGTTACAGGTATCTTCATTATTGGGACACTGATCGGCCGGCTGTTCATTGGGCGTATGATTGATTCCATCGGGCGGAAAAAGACATTGTTCATTGGACTGGCATTTTTTACGCTTACCACCCTTTTGTATTTTTGTAATCTGGGTATTACCTTTTTAATGATGAATCGGTTTATCCATGGACTCGCGCTTGGTGTGGCGAGTACGGCAACGGGAACGATTGTCGCACAGATCATTCCAGCGTCACGAAAAGGGGAAGGAATTGGCTACTATAGCATGAGTGCCACTCTTGCCACTGCAATCGGTCCGTTCATCGGCTTATATATGAGCCAGCATACAACCTTCCCTGTGATTTTTGGCTTTTGCCTGGCATTGGGAATAATCAGTTTGATCATTGCATCTTTCTTGTATGTACCGGTACTGGAAACACCAGCAAAAACAGCCGGCATGAAAGGAACGAAGGTATCCGATTTTATTGAGCCTAAGGCAGTTCCCATCGCCTTCATTACTCTGGCCGTTTCCATCTGTTATTCAAGTGTGCTTTCATTTATCAATTTTTATGCCATTGAAATTAATCTTGTGAATACTGCAAGCTTCTTTTTCATCGTATATTCCATTGCGGTATTAGTATCGCGTCCCTTTACCGGGCGGACAATGGACCGGAAGGGGGCAAATTTTATTATGTACCCTGCGTTCCTGCTCCTTTCAGCAGGCATGATTGTGCTCAGCATGGCTCACAGCAGTACCGCTTTATTGCTGTCCGGCGTTTTAATTGGTCTTGGTTTTGGGAACATGCAGTCGTGTACCCAGGCGGTCGCGGTTAAATTGACTCCTCCCCATAGAATGGGGCTTGCCACATCCACTTTCTTCATTTTTCTTGATGCAGGGCTAGGCTTTGGTCCTTATGTTCTGGGATTGATCATTCCTGTAACTGGCTATAGCTCACTCTATGTAATAATGGGGATTTTGGCTTTGGTATCCATTGTCTTCTATTATTTCCTGCATGGAAGGAAAGATGCTGCAGTAAGGATGAGCATGAATTCTTCAGCTTCTATGTGAAATTTAAATATAACCCATCTTCCAAAGTTGTATTACGCTGGCGGCGGAAGTGGGTTCTTTTTTATTTTGCCTGTAAAAGCATGTTGCTTTATAATTTTTTTTGTTCTAACTCCCATAACATGGCCGAAATGTCAGTGCTGGATGGGTTGTTTAAAATGCATTTGATGACTCCAAGAAGCAGGTACTGTTCATTTTAGCAATAAAAAACCAGCAGCCGCAGAACTGCTGGTTTGCCGTAGATAAGGCTATTATTTCGATTTGGCTTTATTTAATTCACTATGTTTATAACCGTAAACAAAGTATATGACAAGGCCTATTGCCAGCCAAACAACAAATCCCTTCCAGGTAAATGCGGAAAGCTGCAGCATGAGATAGAAGCAAAAGATTACGGCTAACGCAGGTATAACAGGAACCCATGGAGTCCTGAAGCCCCGCTTTAGCTCCGGCTGTGTCTTGCGGAGTACGGCCACCCCAAGAGACACTGTGGCAAAGGCGAATAATGTACCGATGCTTGTTAATTCAGCCAGTTTATCCAGTGGGACAAAGCCGGCAAAAAGTGCAACTAAAAGACCTGTAATCCAAGTGCTGTTAAGGGGAACCTTTGTTTTAGGATGTACTGAAGACATACCTTTTGGCAGCAATCCATCCCGGCTTATTGCGTAAAATAGACGCGTTTGGCCAAACATCATGACGACTAATACAGTCGTGATACCGACAATGGCTCCAAGAGAAATAAATCCGGCTGCCCAATCCTGGCCGATGAACTGAAGGGCAAATGCCACAGGATCCTTAACATTTAACATATCGAAAGGCACAATCCCTGTAAGAACAAGTGATACTGCAATATAAAGAATGGTACAGACAGCTAAAGCTGAAATGATGCCGATAGGCAGGTTACGCTGAGGATTCTTGACTTCCTCGGCAGCTGTGGAAACCGCGTCGAACCCGAAATAAGCAAATACTACGACCGCTGCTCCGGTCACTACCCCTGAAAAACCAAAAGGCATGAACGGCTGCCAATTAACCGGTTCTACATACCAAACACCTATTACAATGAAAAGAAGAACAACTGCCACCTTAATGATAACCATGATTGCGTTGAACCTGGCAGATTCCCTTACTCCTCTTGAGAGCAGCAAAGTAATCAATAGTACAATGATCACTGCAGGTAAATCAATGTATGTGCCTTCTGCCGGGTTAAAAGCACTTGTTAATGCTGTTGGGAGATGAATCCCAAAACCGGACAACAGGCTCTGGAAATATCCCGACCAGCCGCTTGCCACCGCTGAGGAGGCTAAGCCATATTCAAGGACCAGGTCCCATCCAAGTATCCACGCCAACAGCTCGCCAAATGCCACATAGCTATATGTGTAGGCACTTCCTGTTTCCGGAATCATGGAAGCAAACTCCGAATAACATAAAGCTGCGAATACGCAGGCAAGGCCAGCAATAATAAAAGATATGATCAAGGCAGGGCCTGCATACTTCGCAGCTGCCACACCTGTCAATACAAATACTCCTGTACCAATTATGGCGCCTATGCCCAACATCGTCAGATCCCATGCGCCCAATACTCTGTTAAGTGAGTGGTTCGAAATCTCACCCACATGCTTTTTCCTGAATAAATCCATAAAATGTCCTCCAAAATCATAGTTGTCGAAAAAAGTCGAAAGCTCTGCGTTTATTTTACTAGTATATTAAAAAAAAGTAAACACTAAATTTTCAGAAATATTCCCGTTCCATCAATTCTATTGATAACAGTACCTTGCTCACTTCCATTATGTTACATATATGGGATGGTTATGCGTGGTTATAAATTATTTTATTGGTCCTTTTTGTATAATACTTTTTTGAAAAAACATTAGATATATTAGAAAAAATAGGATGCGCTTTTAGAGATAAATGGAGATATATTCATGGTTTGCTAACTTTCTATAGAATTAGTAGGACAAATTATTGAAGAAGCAGAAGCATAGAAAAATTTATCAGTTTATGTTTTTCTAATTTGTGTGTTATATTTAGAAAAAGTGTAACTACTTTTATAGGTTAAAAGTCTTGTATGAAATCAAGAAGAGGAGAGATGGATTTGAAGAAATTCGGGTTGTTATCATTACTTTTCATCCTTGCCCTTGTCGTTTCCGCATGCGGCACTGAAAGCAGCGGCGGTGAAGGCGACAAAGATAAGGTATATAAGGTTGGGGTAGATACTACATATCCACCTTTTGAATTTGAAGAAGGCGGAGATTATAAAGGTATCGACATCGAGTTGATCAATGCGATTGCCAAAGATCAGGGTTTCAAAATTGAACTATCCCCGATGGATTTTGGCGGCATTATCCCGGCTATGCAATCTGGCGAGCTGGATGTAGCGATTGCTGGAATGAGTATTACCGATGAAAGAAAAAAGGTAGTGGATTTCTCAACGCCTTATTTTGACGCTGGACTTACATTGGTAGTAAACAAAGATAACTCTGACATTCAATCAGTTGATGACCTAAAAGGTAAGACGGTTGCCGTTAAAAAAGGTACAACTGGAGCGAAATATGCTACGGACAATGCTAGTAAAGCAGGTTTCAAGGTAGTCCAATTCAATGACAGCCCGGCAATGTTCCAGGAAGTATCTAATGGGAATGCTGATGTCCTTATTGAAGATTATCCGGTTATCGCCTATGCAATTGCCCAAAAGGATCTTGGATTAAAAATTGTGGGCGAGCGTTTGAACGGAGACCAGTATGGAATCGCCGTATTGAAGGGTGAAAACCAGGATTTATTGAAAAAGATCAACAATGGTCTTAAGAAATTAAAAGAAAACGGGAAATACGACGAGATTGTCAAAAAGTATCTTGGTGAATAATGTGTTGATGTAAAGGGATGGCGCGCACTTTGCGCGCTTTCTTCATGAAAGGAGATTAATAGATGGATACAATTACAACTGCGCTGCCTTTCTTATTAAAAGGCCTCCAGGTTACCCTTTATATATTTGTCATAGCCATTATTTTTGGCTTCCTCATCGGTTTGATTGTGGCTCTGTTCCGATTGGCTCCTATTAAAATATTAAACTGGATTGGCAGGATCTTTGTCGATGCTATCAGAGGAACGCCATTTCTTGTACAGCTGTTTTTCATTTATTTTGGTTTGAATTCACTGTCATGGATTTCTTTTAACAGCACAACAGCAGGTATCATAACAGTTGCTATCAATGCCGGAGCCTATTTTGCCGAGATTATTCGTGCCGGGATCCAGTCCATTGATAAAGGACAGACAGAGGCAGCAAGGTCAATCGGGCTTACGGCTTCCCAAACCATGCGTTTCATTATTCTTCCACAAGCGTTCAGAAGGATGCTTCCTACTATTACGAACCAGTCCATCATCAGCTTGAAGGATACCTCTCTGCTATCTATCATTGGGATTGCCGACCTGACACAGGCAGGGGAAATCCAGGCTTCCGCAACCTTTGAAGCATTCAAGATTTGGCTGACGGTCGGTATAATATACTTTATTATCATTTATTTACTATCCTTACTTGCCAATTTCCTTGAAAGGAGATTTGTGTTGCGATGAGTATTATTCAGGTGAAAAATTTAAAGAAATCGTTTGGAGATCTCGAAGTCTTGAAGGATATCAATGCGGAAATAAAGGAAAAAGAAGTTGTGTGTGTGATTGGCCCTTCCGGTTCAGGGAAAAGTACATTCCTGCGATGCCTGAACCGCCTAGAGGAAATTACGGGTGGACATGTCATCGTGAATGGACATGACATAACAAATCCGAAGATCAATATAAACAAAGTCAGACAAGACGTCGGAATGGTATTCCAGCAGTTCAATCTTTTTCCGCATAAAACTGTGTTGGAAAATGTAACTCTTGGGCCGATTAAAGTCCTCTCCGCGAATAAAGCCGAAGCGGAGAAGAAGGCACTGGAGCTGCTGGCAAAGGTAGGCCTTAAAGAAAAGGCTAACAGTTACCCTGGTGAGCTATCCGGCGGACAGAAACAGCGTGTTGCAATCGCACGGGCACTCGCCATGAACCCAAAGATCATGCTGTTTGACGAACCGACCTCTGCACTTGATCCTGAAATGGTTGGCGATGTATTGGATGTCATGAAACAGCTGGCCAATGAAGGAATGACCATGGTAGTGGTAACACATGAAATGGGCTTTGCACGTGAAGTTGGAGACCGAGTGATCTTTATGGATGGCGGTTATATCGTAGAGGAAAATAAACCGCATGAACTATTCGGAAACCCGCAGCATGAGCGGACCAAGGCATTCTTAAGCAAAGTATTATAATAGTGTAACGTGAGAGGATGTTGTACATCCTCTCTTATTTTTTGCAATTTTAGTAACTGACTTCCAATGATCCTGTGCTATATGATCGAAATCTGCCATTTATGATTGAATGGTCAAATTGTGCTCGAAAGCCTTATATAACTGCGGTGTACCGCTCAAGGCTACTAATGAGATTTTGCAATTTTTTTGATACGTAAGATTTGCAGGATAAGAGGAATTTCCTGCAGCAAAATAGAACTTTCAAGATGGGAAATCATGAATTTATCGTTTAGGACAAAATCGCACAAATTTAGAAAGGAAGACAAGTTAGGGGAACTTTATTGGAAATCCGATATATAACCAAGGAAAATATTCGGGCCTGTGCGAAGCTGGAAGTAAGCGGGGAACAGAAGCCATTTGTCTCAACTAGGTACGATAGCCTGGGCTTATGTTGACCCTGACTTTACGCCCTATGCCATCTGTGATGGAGAAGCGGTAGTCGGGCTGGCTGCGGTGGAGTATATAGTTGAAAATGAACCGTACGACCGCCACTGGGTAGCTCGTATATGATTGGGGAGCAGTTTCAGGGAAAAGGGTATGGCAAGCAGGCTATGCAGCAAATCATGGACATGAACGCAAAGCATGAAGACTGTGAGCGGATTCGCCTTTCCGTAGTAACGGAAAATCAATCAGCTATATCCTTTTATAAAAAAATAGGATTTGTGGAAACCGATGAAACGCTTCATGATGAAAATATCATGGATTATTTTTTGCCGGGAGGGTGAAATTTATAGTCTTGATGTGCTGAAATATAGACCAACCACAACAGGATAGCTTCAGACGGAAGGGTGTATTATTCTTGAATGAACAAACATTAAAGACTATTTTGCAAGATACATATGGGGACCTTACTCCTCACAGACTAACTGGAGGATATACCAATGACACTTTTTTGCTAAAAGGAAGCCAATCACTTTTAATAGCAAAAGTAGCCAGTTCAAGTAATGATGATATTAAAAATAAAATGAATTGCATGCGTCTACTTTCTGAGACGGACATTGTTCCGAAGGCATATGATTTAATCGAAACTGATGGAGCCAGAGTTGCCGTTATGGAATACAAAGAAGGCATAAATGGACAATCGATTCTAGATGGCAAGGAAGGGGCAAAGGCTAATGAGCTATATAAACTCCTTGGAAGAACGCTCGCAAAAAACATTCATTCATTGAGACCTGACGCTGTTTCAGCAAATGGAATCCATGAATACAGTATCAAAAATCTAAACCTGGATTTGGATTTTGTACCTGAAAATCTTAGGATAAAGACCAGAGATCAATTGCGAAGGCTTAATGATCATAGCCAAACATGGGTATTAACGCATGGTGATTATGGGGTTCACAATGTTTTATATCAGGACGGTCAGCTTGCCATTCTAGATTGGGAATGGGCTGAATGGGGCAATCCTTTAACGGATATTGCATGGGTACTGTGGTTTACCAACCTGCATTATCCAAACCAGGCAAATCAATGGCTTCGATTATTTTTGGAGGAATACAGGCTGCATCAGCGGGTTGAATTGAAATCGGATACATTACAGAGTTTTGGTGTTTACAAAGTATGTAAGGTGCTTCAGCGATTGGCGCAAGCTGGTCAGGATGTTCAGAAGGAATGGGTGAGACGGCTACGATGGACGCTAGAAACGGATATCTTCGATGTCTATGCTGATTGATGCAATAAACATGTTAACTCGCTAATGCCGGCGAGTTTTTTTATTTTCGTTATCTTTATATAGGTGAAGGTGTTTTCAGGAAAATGATTTATCGCTTTTCATGTTATTGGACAGATTATTTGATGTGTCATTCTGTTAGTGAAATAATTTAGGAGAAAAAAATTCGACGGGAGCTGATAATATGAAGGTTTTTGTTGTAGGGTCCAACGGCCAGATTGGAAAACAACTCGTACATCTATTAAAACAGAGTGATCAACATACAGTGAGGGCTATGGTCAGAAAAGAAGAGCAAGCTGAAGCATTTAACAAAATAGGTGTGGAGACTGTGCTTGCTGATTTGGAGGGCAGTGTGGATGGAATCGCGGCAGCAGCGGAAGGCTGTGATGCCATCGTGTTTGCGGCGGGTTCCGGCGGCCATACCGGCGCCGACAAAACGCTCTTAATCGACCTGGATGGTGCCGTCAAAACGGTTGAGGCAGCAGAACAGCTGGGGATTGAGCGGTTCATAATGGTGAGTGCCCTCCAGGCGAATAATCGAGAGAACTGGAATGAAAAAATCAGGCCATATTATGTAGCGAAGCATTATGCTGACAGGATTCTGGAGCAAAGCAAATTAACATATACCATCATCCGTCCCGGCGGTTTGCTCAATGAGCCCGGCACTGGAAAAGTTGCTGCCGGAGAGAATTTGGAAAGAGCTACTATACCGCGGGAAGATGTGGCGGGAACAATCCTGGCTGCTTTAACGGAGGAAAAAACTTTCAAACGGTCCTTTGACCTTGTTTCCGGCGACCGGAATATTTCGGATGCTCTGAAATCCCTATAAGCCTTTTAATGAGCTGTCGTATAGAGGCAGCTCATTTTTACTTTTGATATGCAAAGACAGAGAGCTCTAACTGAATCATAAAAAATATGTTCAGGGTTACCTTAAGGGACGGGAGGTGATATTTTGGAAAAACGAGAAAATAAGGCTCGTACCATTAATAATCCCGATGCAGCAGGTCTCGGAAGACCGGAGGTAGCTGCGAGGGTCGAAGTAACCATGGATGATCAACCGATCCAAAAGGGTGATCCGCGGAACGTACCAGCAAATAATCCGCAATAAGGTAATTGGTAAGAATGACTTGTAAGGCTGCCCGGCAGGCAGCCTCACTCCGTCTTGGTGGAGCTGAAAGTGAAATTGTGAAAGTAGAGTCGAAGAAGATTCTTTGAGTAAAGGCCAGTAGCTTATAAAACAACTGCAAAAAAAAGCTGTTCATACGGCCGATGAAGGTCGAAAGTCGATGGGAAAGCAAGAGAAAGGACGTTCATACGGCCGATGAAGGTCCAAAGTCGATGGGAAAGCAAGAGAAAGGACGTTCATACGGCCGATGAAGGTCCAAAGTTGACGGCAAAGCAAGAGAAAGGACGTTCATAGGGCCGATGAAGGTCCAAAGTCGATGGGAAAGCAAGAGAAAGGACGTTCAGGGGGCCGATGAAGGTCCAAAGTCGACGGCAAAGCAAGAGAAAGGACGTTCATAGGGCCGATGAAGGTCCAAAGTCGATGGGAAAGCAAGAGAAAGGACGTTCATACGGCCGATGAAGGTCCAAAGTCGATGGGAAAGCAAGAGAAAGGACGTTCATACGGCCGATGAAGGTCCAAAGTCGATGGGAAAGCAAGAGAAAGGACGTTCATAGGGCCGATGAAGGTCCAAAGTTGACGGCAAAGCAAGAGAAAGGACGTTCATAGGGCCGATGAAGGTCCAAAGTCGATGGGAAAGCAAGAGAAAGGACGTTCAGGGGGCCGATGAAGGTCCAAAGTCTATGAAAAACTAGAGAAAGGTCTTCATAGCGCCAATGATAATCAATTTAGAGTGTAAGGTCACTCTCACTGACCGGAGAAGAGAACAAGCAAAGTATTCATAAAAATAGTTACATTATATGTTGTTTGCCGGGCTCAAATTACTACTTATCTTTTTGAAATTTTTCATATCTAAAGGATAGAAAGCTACGTCAAAGCTGGAGATACCCGTATAAAGGAATTCATGATAATATCAGATTTCTTTTTTTGTTTACCATATAAGAGTATAATTTTAACATAGCTATATTTCTGGAGGTAATAAAACATGGGTCAGCTAGAAGAAGATTTATATTCATATATCATTAATCAATCAAATGAGATAAGTGATATATGGTTTAGTACAAGAAAAGTAGAGATTGGTTCGATCTACTCCAGTGATGCGGGTGAATCGGTTACAGATACATTAAAACAGCAGCATATTTACACAATTGATACCATTGCGAGCGGGTTTTTGGAAGACAAGACGATCTTCAAAGATAAATTCGACACGTGGATAGAGGAAGTGGTCAATAGCCGTGTTGAATATGAAACACCTATTTATCAAGTGGTAGAGGCCCTTGGCAAAACCAAAAGAATCATTTGGGAGTTTGTGCAGGAGTATATAAGGAAAAACGAAGAAATAAACAGAGAAACTATACTTCGTTGGAGCTCATTATATAATTCGATCCTGGATACCCTGATCACTGAGTTTTCCCGACGGTATTATGAGGCTACCAGAGCAAAGATTAAGGTACAAAAAGATTTGATTGAAGAAATAAACAGTCCGGTGATCCCGGTGGTGGATGGGGTTGCCGTTTTGCCTTTAGTAGGGCATATCGATGAAATGCGCGCACACTCTATATTGGAATCAATACCGCAAAAATGTGTGGATATGCGCATTGTTCATCTGGTTATCGATATGTCTGGCGCAAATTATATTGATACAGTTGTCGGAGAACGTTTGTATCAATTGGTGAAAGTTATCAATTTACTAGGCATTAATACGCTGATCTCGGGTATTGGCGCGGAGATGGCCCAAACCGCGATTCAATTGGGAGTAGATTTAAGCCATCTGCAGACTTTTGGCAATTTGGGACAGGCGCTTGAACATTTTGGAGTGAGCAAGAAGGAAGAGTAAGGTTTAAGATGGATACAAGAAAAACTCCCTGGATTCCTGTATTCTTCAGGGAGCTTGATGCAAGCAGGGGATATGGCTATTCGTTGTTAATAATCGCCAATGTTTGATGGTCTTCCCACTTGCCATTGATTCTTACATTCTGCCGGCCAATTCCTTCCTTGTGGAAGCCGGCCTTTTCAAGAACCCTTATCGAAGCTCTATTATGCGGCATTACTCCCGCTTCGATTCGGTGCAGCTTTAGCTTGCCAAAGCCATATCCTACTGCAAGTCTTACCGCCTGAGTCATGTAACCTTTCCCGTTATTGTTTTTGTCGAGACAATAGCCAATCCAGCAGCTTTGCAAATCACCTCTGACTACCTCAGTTAAACTTACGACTCCTATCAATGCCCCGGCGTCCTTAAGGAGTATGCCAAACGTATAGCCAGCGTCCTGGGATGCATTTGAAATGCTCTTCTTTATCCGGTCGATTTGGCCTTGTAAGGTATAGAACTCCTCTTTTTTTAAAGGTGTATATTTTTGGAAGAAATATCTATTATTTTTTTCGAGCTCCAGCAGTGCAGCATCTGCCAAGTCTACAAGCCGAATATCTATAGCATATTCACCAGCCATTTATGTCTCCTCCTTCATAAAAACCCCCAGCTTTAACGTCTGCGGCGAAAACTTATTTATCACTGCCACAGAACACAGCGGTATAGCAAACACCACTCATAAAGCGGAAAATTCATATTTTAACCCGGGTTTTTCCATTTACAAATGAACAGACTTCTCCCGGGGTTTGCTGCACCGAAAAAGACGCCCGATTCCTTTTGATGAAATTCGCATTGACCTTTTTCCATAAATGGTAGCCGCTTCTTTATGGTAGGTTAACAAAAAATATCCAGGCATTGCTTTATATCCAGGCAGGTAACTATAATTCAATAGCAAATCGTAGAGGAAGGGATACCCCAGTGCAATCTATAAAGGACACTTAATTAATTGCTTTTATCACTGAACAAGAGAACACAAGCTACTGTAGGACGATATGCAGCTAGAAAAGAAAGTCTTAATCGATACCCAAACAATCAACAGCAAAACGCCCTAACGAAGGGAAAATCCCGGATCCGTCAGGGCTTAGAAGTCATTTACGTCTATATATGGTTCTTTTTATTTGGGAAGCGATTACAAATCCGACTGTGAATTATGAAATCTGTGAGTGTACGATAAAGATTTATTATACGAATAAACTTAACAGAAGCACAAATCCTAATCCAGCCACCGAAATAATGGTCTCAAGTAAAGTCCATGTTGCAAATGTTTCTTTCATGCTTAAACCAAAGTATTCCTTGAACATCCAGAAGCCTGCATCGTTGACATGCGAAGCTATTAAACTTCCAGCTCCAGTAGCAAGAACGACTAATGCTAAATTTACGTCAGATTGTCCTAACATAGGAATGACCAACCCAGCTGTTGTCAAAGCTGAAACAGTAGCAGACCCTAAAGAGATACGTAAGATTGCAGCGATGATCCAAGCCAGTAAGATTGGCGATAAGGAAGTATCCTTAAATAATTCGGCAACATAATCACCTACACCGCCATCAATCAAAACCTGTTTGAAGGCTCCGCCGCCTCCAATGATTAAGAGCATCATTCCGATGTGGCTAATAGCTGTTGTACAGGATTCCATGATATTCTTGATAGGTATTTTTCTTGCAAGTCCCATTGTGTAGATTGCAACTAATAAAGAGATCAGCATGGATGTACCAGCTTCACCAATGAAACGAATCACTGCCAGGAAACTATTATCTTCAATTCCCATTGTCTTTTGAACCAGTGTAATAATAGTAGCAATTGACATTAGAATAACTGGAAGAATGGCAGTAAATACACTGATTCCAAAACCTGGAGTATCTTCAAGCTTAAATGCTCTTTGTTCACCTAAAGAAGCAATGCTTCCTGTTTTATTAAATGAGTCTGGTACAATTTTTTTCGCAAGCTTTGTAAATATAGGTCCAGCGATAATGACTGTTGGAACAGCAATAATAAAGCCGTAAAGTAATACTTCGCCAAGGTTTGCACCATATTCTCCGGCAATAACAGTTGGTCCGGGATGAGGAGGCAGGAATCCGTGTGTTACGGATAATGCAGCTGTCATCGGAATACCAAGATACAATATAGAAACCTTTAATTCTCTCGAAATAGCAAATACGATTGGAATTAATAATACTAAACCTACTTCAAAAAATAGAGCAACCCCGATAATGAAGGAAGAGGCGACAACGGCCCATTGAATATTTTTCTCTCCAAATTTATTTACGAGGGTCATCGCGATTCGCTGGGCCCCTCCTGAATCAGCAATCAGCTTGCCCAGCATGGCCCCAAGCCCAAAGATCAAAGCTAAATGTCCAAGTGTTCCGCCTAAACCGGCTTCAATGGTTTTTACAATTGTATCTAATGGCATCCCAAGTGCCAAAGCCACTCCAAATGCTACAATGATCAGGGAAATAAAGGTATTTAATTTTAAGCCCATAATTAATATCAATAGGGCTAAAATACCGATTGCTACAATAACTAATGGCATTTTTCATTCCTCCAAGTATGATTCTAGTGGTTTATTAAGCTTCTTTGATAGTTTGCAATATTCTTATAGTCCTCTTCCAAAACCCTGGATAGGTTAATGAATATCGGCAATAATTGCCTGTACTCATGCACGGCTTCTTTATTTGGTTTGTGTGTGTAGGTAGTTCCAACCATTTCGGCAGCCACCTCAAAAGATTCAATTTTCCCCAGGGCATAAAGGCCTAAGATACAAGCTCCCAAACAGGAACTTTCATAGCTTTCTGGAACAGCAAGCTCGGATTCGAATATGTCGGACATCATTTGGCGCCAAACATCCGATCTTGCGAATCCTCCAGTTGCCTGAATGCGGGTTACAGGGCTGTCCATGCATTCCATCAAGGCTAAAAATACTGTATATAAATTGTAAATGACTCCCTCAAGCGCAGCTCTAATCATATGTTCTTTCTTATGTGACAAGGTTAAGCCGAAGAATGATCCGCGTACGTCCGGATTCCAAAGGGGAGCCCGTTCACCTGCCAGATATGGATGGAATAACAATCCATCAGCTCCTGGCCTTACACGCTCGGCAATCTTGGTTAATACCTCGTATGGGTCAATTCCCAGTCTTTTGGCTGTTTCTATTTCGGAAGAGGCAAACTCATCCCTGATCCAGCGAAGAACCATACCGCCGTTATTTACCGGGCCGCCAATGACCCAATGTTTTTCTGTTAATGCATAACAAAAGATCCGGCCCTTTGCATCTGTTTGCGGCTTATCAATAATGGTACGGATGGCGCCGCTTGTCCCGATCGTGACCGCAATTTCCCCTTGTCGTATCGCGTTTACACCTAGGTTGGAGAGAACCCCATCACTGGCACCAATGATAAAAGGTGTTTGCGGGTCGATGCCGATCTGTGCAGCCAGCTTGGGATTGCAGTCCGTAAAGCTTTTCGTTGTCGGTACAAGCTCTGATAATTGTGCCCGTGTAACTCCTGCTATTTTTAAAGCTTCCTCATCCCAATCAAGATTCTGCAGATTCATCATGCCCATGGCAGATGCCAGGGAATGATCGACAACATACTGGCCAAAGAACTTTTTAAAGATATATTCCTTAATCCCGATATACTTTTTGGCTTTGGCAGCGATTTCAGGACGTTCATTCACGATCCAGGCCACCTTGCTTAATGGTGACATCGGGTGGATGGGAGTGCCTGTCCGTTTATAAATTTCATGCCCATTTAATTCATTTTTTATTTTTTGCGCCCATGCTTCACTTCGGTTATCTGCCCAGGTGATACAAGGGGTGAGCGGCTCATCATTTTCATCCATGGCAATCACACTATGCATTGCACTGCTAAATGAGACAAACGATAGTTTCTTTGCGGAATGACGTCTCATTATGTTCGCCATGGCCTCTAGAACCGCCTGGAAGATTTCTTCCGGGTTTTGCTCAGCTGTTGAAATATCGGGTGTATATAGCGGGTATCCGATATTTTCCTGTTCGATCACTTCGCCTTTTTCACTGAATAAGACTGCTTTAGTACTTGTTGTACCAATATCTATCCCTAACATATAGTCAGTCATTTGACTTCTCTACTCCTTTAGACCGCATTTCCTGTGACATCCACAGGTCCTCTACGCTTCCCTGAACATCATCAAAATTTTGATGCAAGGACTTGACCATAAGTGCTCTATCTTTTGCTTTGATCGCTTCAATATAAAGTTCATGATTTTTGACAATCCGATCAAAGTCTTCATATTTTTCTTTGAAACGCATGCGCATGGATAATAAAATGAAACCTTCCATCACGGGCTTTAAATTATTCCAGATCATCAGAATGTATGAATGTTTAATCGCCCGGATAATAGTCTCATGAAACATGACATCCTGGTAGGAGAACTCATCAGCGTCACTGTATTTAATGGCAACTTTCATCATTTCAAGGATTTTACTCAGTTCCTTTGCCAAGGTTTCAGTATCCATCTTTACAAGCCGTTCGAATACGAATGTTTCAATCAGAAGGCGGACATCATAGATCTCTTCTATTTCTTTTTCTGTCAGGCCAATAACGACGGCACCCATTCGTTCTAATCGGATTATATTTTCAGATGCCAAAGTTCTCAGCGCTTCTCGGACAGGTGACCGGCTGACGGCAAAATCAGCAGCCAATTTATTTTCGGATAAGATGGTACCGCTTTCAATCATGCCGGAAATAATGCGCATTCGAAGCTCACTGGTTACCCGGTCACCGGCTGATGCTTTTGAAAGCCATTTAGCAGGATAGAGGAATTCCATAGAATCAGCCATATATCCACCTCGTTTTTATTTAAGTATACTTGTATACAAGTATTATATCGTGCATTTTTAATTTTGCAAGCGCTTTTATTATTTTATGAAAACGTTTTTTTATTTACCGCAATAACATCGTCTTTCTGCGGGTGTTCAATAGATATATACAATGTTTTAGAATTAGCAGGGGTTCGTTCAGTATGTTGATTTCCAATAAATCTACTGGGACAGGGGCGGATCAATTATGCAATGAAGATGCTGGCAATCCGAAGAAAAAGTGGAATGGGAAAGAGCCTTTATGGTGAAAGGCTCTCTCGGATATACGTCCTCGCTTGGAAAAGTTACAGGTATAGGCGGTGCAGACTGAGTTTTTGGCAACTACAATTGAAATGCACTCCAACGCCAAGATTCAAAATAAAGAAGGCTTGAGCCTCATCGAGATGAAAATAAATCCAGTGAACATTACAAAACTAAGCGGAAAATCTTTTAACCGAAGATATTTGTAAACATAGTTATTTCATACAGATTAGGAATGGGGCACACTTCTTTTGCTGCCTCTTTTTATGGCCACTTCAGTTCTTAACCCTTTTACCAATGAGAAGCACATGACGAACATGATGATAGCAAAGGGAAGGGCCGCTGCAATGGATGCAGTTTGCAGTACATTTAACCCGCCAGCTAAAAGTAATACAGCCGCTAAAGCAGATTGGATGACACCCCATGTTATTTTTATTTTGTTTGAAGGGTTAAGTGTCCCGCCTTCACTTAGCATGCCCAATACAAAGGTGGCGGTATCGGCAACCGTGATATAGTAAATGGCTACCACCGCAAATCCCAAGATGCTCAACAGGGAGCTTAATGGCAGATGGTCAAAGAATATAAAAATGGACAATGAGACATTTTCTGCGATATTTTTAGCCAGGTCGTGGTTTGCTTGATTTTGGACCAATTCAAGTGCCGATCCCCCAAATACAGACATCCACAGACATGTTCCCAGGGTAGGCACAATCAATACCCCAACAACGAACTCTCTTAGTGTCCGTCCTTTTGAGACCCGGGCAATAAACATTCCGACGAATGGAGCCCATGCTATCCACCATGCCCAGTAAAATAAGGTCCATGATGCAATCCATTCATTTTTGCCAAAGGGATTTATCCTTAAGCTCATTTCTAAAAAATCACTAATATAAAGACCCATCGTATTGAAAAACACTTGAATAACGGTCAGCGCCGGACCTGCAAGCAGAATCAGCACCATAATCGCTACAGACAGGATGATGGCTGAGTTGGATAAGTATTTTATCCCCCTTTCCAATCCTGTGGTAATGGAGAAGATAAAAATGACTGTTGCGACAGCAATGACAATCAGCTGGCTATATAACGTATGGGGGATACCGAATATATCATGCATTCCCGCAGTGACCTGCATGGCGCCAAGCCCTAAGGAAGTGGCGATACCGAAAACTGTTGCAAAGATGGACAGGATATCGATCGTTTTGCCTATCGGTCCATAGATTCTGTCGCCTAAAATCGGATGGAATGCTGAACTGATGGCCGCGGGAAGCCTCTTGTTATATTGAAAAAATGCAAGGGCTAACCCAATGACAGTGTATATAGCCCATGGGTGCAGCCCCCAATGAAAGAAGGTATATTTTAAAGCTGTGTTGGCTGCTTCGACAGTATATCCTTTGCCGTAGGGAGGAGCTGTGTAGTGGGTTACTGGTTCTGCTACACTCCAGTAAACTATCCCGATCCCCATTCCCGCACCGAACAACATCGCAAGCCAGGATCCAGTACTGAAATCAGGCTCGTCTGTCTGCCTGCCGAGCTTAATATTGCCATACTTTGAAAACAGTAAATAGACGGAAAAAAACACAAAGAATAGGGTAGAACCAAGATAAACCCATCCGAGATAATCAATGGAGCCATTATAAATGGCGTTCGTGATCTTGGTTAGATTTTCGGTGAAAAAAACTCCCCAAACAATGAAAATGAGGGTAAGCAATAATGAGATAATAAAAACACTGTTTTCTTGTAATTTACTACGATCCATAGAGACCTCCTGGCACGTTTGAAGAATATTGTATTCCGTTATACTGTTCATTCAGCAGGGAAAGTAACGTCAGGTTTTGAAGTCAGGTATCGAAGGCGTTATATTGGAATTCCCACTTATTTAAATCCGACAGCTCGTCTTGCGACACCTCTAAACCGCCTCCAAGGCAAACGCCTTCACCTCTGATTGCCACGACCATCGTCTCGATTAAAATATCGCTGTCCACCTTTTTATAGATGTCCCCCAGCTTTGGAGTTAATTGATTGTTAATGTGCTGCCCCGTTTCATCTATGAATTCTTCTGCCATATTGACCATATCTTTATAATCAATAGGGTGGCTGTCAGACGCACGGCCAGGTACCATCAATAAATATTCATGGTGCTTGATTCCGTTAGAATCACTTGTTACTACTCCTTTTCTATCAACAGTTTCCACTATTTCGATTTCATTTAATGAATAATTATCCAGGGTATCCGGAGTCGGATTGTTAATCAAAATAAAATCTCCTGCCTGAGGATGTTGGTTATTCTTGAGCGTGTATACCTTATGATTGAAAATAAAGCTGTCATTTTCCTTAGCGATATACCTTTCCACACTGGCAGCATTGGTGATATGCTGTGTCAAATCCCTCAGTTTAATAAGATGGACAGATAGTTTATACATTGGTTTTACTCCATATACCTTGTGTAACTCGTTGTTATAGTATACAAATTGCCCTTTTCTTATCTGATACAGTTTCAAAACCAGATCTCCCTTCAAGTTTCATAATGACGTTCATTGCAGAAGGCGAGTGGATCGTTTCATCCGTAACCTCTATATAATTAGAATTATTATTAGGATGGCTATTTTTTGAAAATACATGTAAACGGTGAGAAAAGGCTAGTATATACAGTCCTAGAAACAATCAAAGAGCAATATGGGGGAGGCTGAGATCAGCTGGGTCTGACTGAATAAAGAAAGGCTGAAGTTTAAAGGGGATAGGGGAAAGAGTTGAAAGAATGGGAGGTCTGGCAAAGTGACAAGGAATCGTATGTGGATATTTCGTGCTTTTTAAACCGGCAAAGCTGTCATTTTACTATAAAAAACTCATGCATTTCGAGATTAGCTATTTTTTAACAGGGCAGTTTTACATAGATATGAAAACAAGCCAGAACTATCTCTGGCTTGCCATTATATCGATATTATATGTTTACGAATCTTGGTTTATCTTGATAACGATTCTTTCGCAAATCTCATGAGTGATCAAGGAATCTTGAATCGATGGATCGGGAGTTTTATTATTCTGTACACAATCGATAAAATGGTCCACGATTTGATAGAAGCCCCGCTTGTACAAGGTCGGCTCCCAGTCGCCGAATTTAGTTATGCTTATCTCTTTATTATGAAAATGTGTTGTTTCCACAAGGCTGTTTACTACATATTTATGTCGTCCTGTATGATATTCAATAGTTTCTTCTGTAACGCCGCCATTTCTGTTCATGACTCCGATGGCAATACAGCCGTCGCCAATTAACTGGATCACCAAATGATCCATTATATCGTCATTCATTAGGAACTCTACCTTTACATCCTGTACCGGACTTCCCATTAAAAATCTAAGCGTATCTACCACATGGATAAAATCCTCTACCACAAACCTCCTTACATGATCCGGAGCAGCGAATCTGTTTTTTTGCATGAGGATCAAGGACGCTTTCCCATGCTCCTTAAGCTCATCCACCCTCGGGATAAACCTTCGATTGAAGCCGACCATTGCAATCTTGCCACTCTCTTGTGAAAGCTGGACAATTCTTTCGGTTTCCTCATAATTCATTGATATAGGCTTGTCTACGTAAATATGTATTCCGCTTTGAAGCAATTTCTCAGCTATTTCAAAATGTGCTTCTGTCGCCGTACTGACAAAGGCCGCATCAATGTTTTTGCTGATCAGTTCGTTCACACTGTGGACAGTTTCTTCCGTTCTATATTTCTTGGATAATCTGCTCAAAGTCTCAGCATTTCTCGTGCACAGGACCAATTCGATGCCTTCTTTTTCAGAAAGGACAGGGAGGTACGCCTTTTGTGCAATATCCCCGAGTCCAATGATTCCTATTTTCAATTTAAATCACCCCACTGGTAGCGTTTATGCGTGTAAATATCTTGATATGATAACGTGGTGTGCGACATAAAGGTCGCACGCTCCATTTACATTCATTATGACCCAGGCAGAAAGTGGATTTCAAGCAATCTGGACTGTGCCCCTTACCATGCATTAGGTTCAGTACTTGTGGTAAATGGCGGGTGAGTAGACACTCTTACATAAACCGCATCAAAAATACTAGTTTTTCCTAAATTTCTATGTTATTTTGCTGCATTTTTCAGCAGTATAAATAGATTTTTTTAAAAAAGTCTTAATAATTTACATAATATTACAAAAGTAGACATAGACTTGGTTCATTTTTCCCTTTATAGTAAAAATATACTAAATTACATATTCAATAAGGGCAACCTATCTGAAAGGATATGGACGCAAAGCTAAAGGGGCTAAAGCAGGGAACATTTTGCTATGCCAGCCAGTTGCAAACCTAAGGGCCCTTTTGCAAAGAAAAGGGCCTTTTAATATTTCGATATGATTAAAGGAGAGGGGTAGTTTCATGAAAAAAGTATTGGCGATTTTATTTTCAGCTCTATTATTTTTAAGTGTAGGATCCCCTGCATTTGCATCGACAGACGATGATATTTCAAAAGCATTGGAAATGATCGGAAAAACAAATAGAGAGATTGATGAGAAGATACAAAACGCAGTAAAAAAGGCTGATGAGCTGCATGGAAAATACTTATACGAAGTACGTAAGATAGAAGAAGGCGACAAAGTCGTTAAATTAAAAGAAGAAAAAGCAAAGACTTTGGCGGAATTAGACCAAGCTAGAGATGCAGATAGCAGAAGTAAATTAAATGAGAAACTTTTAGAGATTGATAGAAAGCTGGCAGAAGAGCAATCTAGAATACAAAGCCAAATGGCAGCTATCGAAGCAGAGATAGAAACAACAACATACCAGATGGTTACAGAAGAAGATAAGGATGAAAAGAAAATAAACGAAAAAATAAATAAGCTTAAAGAGAAGTTAGATAGTAAAAGTCTAAAATATCAGGAAAAAACAAAACAATTTACAGAGGATCTTGATAAAGTCATTACTACTGTTTACAATGAAACACTTAAAATGTCCAATGAAGCGATTAAAAAGGCTGCTGAAAAAGGAGTCATTGCAGAATGCAGCTGGACATTGGTCCGCTTTGCTGACAGATGGGTGTGGATTGATCCTGTGCGCGTCATTAAATTCTCACGATAGCCTTTAATAAATATCCATTGATGGTAATACATGGTTTGTTATATGATTGTAATGAGAAAACGAGTCTATTTTTAAAGTAGGCTCGTTTTTTATGCAACCATAATTTAGAGGTGGTACATGTGGCTTTTACCATAGGGAAAAAGAATTCTTTCATAGAACAAGTTTCTTTTGATTTGTATAGTATTGGTTTGCTTGCACATGGAGACGGAGTCGAATGCATGATACAAACTATTGCATACGATAATGAATTTTATGTATATCCCAGTGACAACCCTAATGTAATGGAGTTTTTTTATATTTTGCAAGGTGAAATGGTTTGTGAGCTAAATGGCGAAAAAATTAGGCTTGGACCAAATGACTATTATTCAGCAAAAAATTTAGAAGATCCTGTCCATTTTACCACCATAACAGATGTAGTTTATTTATGGATAATTACTGAGCCAACCTTTTATCAGTTAAGTGATAGTGTTACAGATTTAAAAAATAAAGTGGATGAAGTTGAGAAAAAAGACCGATATACCCTGAAACATAGTGAAAGAGTCTCAGTATATGCAATGAAAATTGCAAAGAGCTTAAAGCTATCAAAGGAAAGACTCGAGAATTTATATATAGCTTCCCTATTGCATGACGTAGGAAAAATAAATACACCTGAAGAAATTCTAAACAAGCCTGGCAAGTTAACGGACGAGGAATTTGCAATAATAAAACGTCATCCATTGGATGGGGCGGCAATGGTTAAACATCTCTATTACGATGGGATAGCGGAAATCATTGAACAGCACCATGAGAGATTGAATGGTACCGGTTATCCGCATGGATTAAAAGGTGATGAAATTCTTCTGGAAGCCCGCATTATTGCAGTAAGTGATACATTTGACGCTATGATAGAGGACCGTGCCTATCGCCGGGGATTAGATATTCAGTTTGCTGTCGATGAACTAAGAAGGTTGGCTGACACCCACTATGATCCAGAAGTGGTAGATGCCTTTGTAAAAATATTAGAAGAAGAGGGTCGGATTTGATCGGATTCCAATCCTGTAACACGCATGCTAAAAAGGATGATTTGTAAGTTCAGCATTTTAATTTTTGTTCATTTTATGGTTGAAAGAAATAAAACATGGCGTCCAGACTTATCCTAAAGCAGATACTCTATTTTTTATCCGTTTTATAATATAAATTATAGGGCACTGCCAGCAGTGCCCTGTTTTACTATTTTTTTTGTAACAAAGGACGGTCCTGCAAGTACAGCTCCATATCCGGGCTGTTACCTTCGACAATTTCCCGGACAATAATTTTAGAAAGCAGCTGGCTATATACAGTGCCATTGTCGCCAAAACCCATTAGGAAGTAGCTTTTGGGGTACTTGTCGTATTTTCCGATTATGGGAATTCCGTCTGACGTTCCTCCATAAAAAGCCGAAAGATAATATTCCGCCTCAACTTTTATATCCGGAAACATGCTGTTGAGCTGTTCAATGAGTTTATCCTTTTTTTGTATCAGTTTTTTGTCCCTCTCCTCAGGTTCAGTTGTATTTTCATCCAGGCCTCCAATAATGATACGGTTGTCGGTGGTGGTACGCATGTAAAAATAGGGGCGCGCCGTCTCCCAAATCAGTGTCCGCTTATACCATGAAGAGAGGTCATCGACTTGATTCGTTGTTACCGTATAGGTGCTGACAAAGGATGCTTTTTGCTCCTTTTTTATATCCGTGTTTTCGTAGCCGGCTGCAAAAATAACATAGCGGGCGGAAATGGTATGCCCGGCCATTGTTGAAATGATCGTCCGTTCCGTTTCTTCATCATACTTCTGGTCAGTCATTTCTGTTTTTTCAAAAATGCGGACACCCTTTTTGGCGGCGTAATCAAATAAGCCGTGGGTAAATCTAAAAGGATTTAGTTCAGCATCATTATATGAATAAATCGCTGCATCTCTGCTAAATGGATATTTGGACTCAATATCTTCCTTTGTCAGAAAGGTCAATTCAAAATGATGCTCTTTCAGGAATTCATACTCTTTTTTCAAGCGATCGATATCCTTCTCTGAGCTGGCAGCATAAAGGGTGTCTCTGAGTTTGAATTCACATTCGATTTCGGCTGCCTGGGACGCCGCCTCGATTTCTTTGATTGCCTCTTTCAGCAAATATAGATGCCTTTGAATATAATCGTTTCCAAATGTTTTAACTAAATCGGTAAACATCTTTTCCCCTGAATATTGAATGAGTGAGGTGTTAGAGGCAGTACTGCCGCTGCCCACTTTTTGCTTTTCCACTACGATCACATCAAGGTCAGTTCCTGCAAGGTAGTATGCACACTGTGCACCGGAAGTACCTCCTCCGATTATTAACACATCACAATTGAGATCCTGCTCCACTGCTGGATAGGATGGCGCGTCGGGGAAAGTCGTTGGCCAAAAATATTTTCCTGATTGTAAGTCCATATCCTTCCTCCTACTCATTGTACATACAGTTAATATTTCCAAACCGCTAAAACACATGTAGTCTTGTTTGCGCCTGAATAGTACGCTGGGGACAACAAATGGAATGGCGTGATCGGGCTTGCAGTGCTAGCCCTAAATAATGCGCCAGCCCGGAATTGACCACGATAAAGCCACAGCAAAGGGAGGAGAACTTCTCGACACTATCGTCATGTCTTGGGCGGGGGATGATTGAACTCAATCCACAGAAGGGAGGTTAGCTTTGGAGTTGTGGGTCTATAGCAAGGGATTTATGCGAGCAATATATGAATATGAGTATTATCTTACGGTGGGCCGCGAACAAAAAAAACACCTTCCTTTATTGCAGAAGCATTTCCCGCATTTCGTCTATATGTTGGGCTCTGTATCAAAAGACAGTTTAACAAAGAGATAGATTGTGATGGGGAGCAATTAACCGTAATTATATAGAAAATCCCGAGTTGAACTCTAAAATGCAGGGGGGAAATTTTTGTATGTTGGAAGAATATCGCCAGGCACAAATCTTAGTGGATTTTCATTTATACAAAAAAACGTGCAGATTTTCCTTCCTATCAAGGGTTGCTAGGAGAACGTTTTTGACTTCAGTTTGATAAAACCGTTCCAAATGGGTAATCACCCAACGTTCATCTTTGTGAGTTTCTTTTAATTCGGTTGCATTTATTTTGCCATCCTTTATTATCGTCCTTGGCAAATTGAATGGCTCTGTCTCCAGCTTGCAAAGCGCAGGGGTCAGAGGTTCGTATTTTGGGTCAAGGAAAACCGAAAATTTACCGCCTGCTTCCGAGATTGCCAATGCTACTTTCTTCACATCACTTATTTTCTCTTGGCGCAGCTTCTCCAATATCATATCAATTGAGATTCTTGCTTGTTTTAATCCCTGATAAAGGATTTCTCCGTCCTTGATAATGGTGACTGGAGGGTGGGTAATGAGCACCCTAAACCAGGACCACTTAAGGCTTAGAAAAATGCCCCCAAGATAGAGGATCACAATTACAACCGTTGTAATCATTGCTCCTTTAAAGTCCACATCGGCTTCTGCCAATGGGTGGGCGATAATGTCTCCGACAACCAACGCAATAACGAAGTCCAGGATTTGTAATTGGGAAATAGCACGACGCCCTAAGACTTTCGCAACAATCACCAAAAAGAAAAAAGCAAGTGAACCCCTTAGTATCCACCCGATTGCAGTAAGTGTATCGTGGCTATGAAAAAAATCCATAAGACCCATCCTTTGCTCTAATCTTTTACTTAGTTTTACACTCAGGTCAAATTTATAACCTGTAGTCATTTTATTTAGCACATCAATTTTGCTGGGCCAATGGAATGTTCAGGAGATGGTTTAATAAAGATAATATGATAGGAAACATTTGTGGAGAGGGGGGCATGGATTAAAAGCCGGCAGGCTGAAATACAAGAAACTGTAATGGATTCGACACCAACCGGATGGGTAAAAATCACGCACGATTTGGGATTGGCTTTGTTTCTCCCGCTGTTACTTGAATTGTATCGGGTTTATTATTACACCTTATCCTGAAAATGATGGCCATTGGATTTTCCTAATCTGGAAAGGGGTTTGCATTGGAAGGGATACTTATATTAGTGGTTGTCGGACTAGGGCTTCGCTGGCAAACAGCATCATTTATACTTCCGTTTATCATTTTTCCAGGCGGCCGGGTAAGTAAAGGATTGGTTTATGGATTTACCAATTTAGGGTTTAAGAGATTGCTATAGTGTTGCCAATTCTGTTAATTACTGGACTGCATGCGGCGGGAAACAGTATAATTAAAGTAAGAGTTTTGCTGCATATTTAGATTTACAAAAAGGAGTGATCAAGGTGCTTGGTTTACCTAATAATGTAAACGCATACAAATTTATTACACCCTTGCTTATATCCGGATTTTTCTTCTTCCTAAGCTTTTATTTACGAATTTTAGACGTCTACTGGTATGTATTCACACTTCCGTTTTATGCCCTGTTTTTAATTATCTCCTTATATCTTTTTTATCAAACTGACAAGAAAATACAAAGCCATGTTGGCGATGTAAATTGGAGCCGCTATTCCTTTTACCATAACTCTGTCGGCATTTATTTTGTATTATCTGTTGTTTTATTCTTTGTGTCCGTTATTTACATTCCTTTCTATAATGATGGCGGGCAACTTTTCATCTGGTATTGTGCCCCTATGAGTCTCCTATGCCTAATCAGTTTAATTAACTCCAGGAAAAGGTTAAAAGAACACACCAACGATACGCCTGCGAAAACGGGTACATGATGTGTTTATATTCTTTAGCTTTTACAGTATTAGCTTTCATTAAGAAACTATTCTCGCCTGATGTTTTGGTTAAGGTATTAAATTCTTTCTTTTTAGATTGTTAGAATTAATATTTTCTTATGTTTAAAGATTATAAAGAATTTAGAATAATTTAGAGCTGCTTAGGCGGCTTTTTATTTTTTCATAGCATTCCTTTTCAGCTTTAAGTGTGGATTGAATCTTCAAAAGGGTTTATCTTACAGTTTTTAAGGTATAAAAAATAAGAGTTATGTGTTGATATCCTAACAGCATTCAGGGAAGGTGGATGGAACCAGTGCCTTTCGTTAACAATAAAGGAAATCATATTTATTATGAAGTCAAGGGCAATGGGACCCCAATCGTATTTGTTCATCCGCCAGTATTTCCAAGCGAAGTGTTCCAGGGTCAGGTAAACGATTTATCACAGTCGTATAGAACAGTTTTTTTTGATTTGAGGGGACATGGAAATTCGTCGCCTAGCCAGACTGACTGGGATTTTTCCGACATTGCAGAGGACCTGCTCTGTCTGTTCGACCATATAGATGTTAAAACTGCCTGGATTTGCGGATACTCAGCGGGTGCTTCGGTTGCATTCGAATTCACTAAAAAATATCCAGAGCGGGTGGAAGGCCTGATACAGATTGGCACTGCACCAAAAGTTGCAGACCCATTTTTAAAAGGGCTGGTAAAAGGAGCGATGTTTCTGGCGGGCAGACATATCATGTTTCCTTTAGCTTTTGTTGGATCAATTGTTAATATTAATACATTTGACAGGTTTCTTCGATTGTACAAAGCTTCAAGGCGGACCAATGCGGCAGATGCACATTCATATTACAAAGCATTCCTTCACTATTCCTGCCACGATTGGCTCCCCTCCTTAGAAAAACCTGTTTTGCTTGTATATGGAGAGAAGGACAGGATTTCAGGAAGGTATGCTGATGAATCGGCTCGTCTTCTTCCAAACAACCAGCTGGTCATAATTAAAAAATCCAGTCATGAAGTTCCGGGGAACCATACTAGGGAATTTAATAATATAATCAGGACCTTTATTAGATAAGCTGAAAGAGGGTATCAGATGGAAACTGGTTTGGCACTTGCCGGCGGCGGAATCCCAGGCTGTACAGCTATAGGCGTGATAAGGGCGTTGAATGAAGCCGGAATAACGATTTCCCATATAGCAGGAACCAGTTCAGGCTCAATGATTGCTGCCTTGCATGCGTTCGGTTACAGCCCATCGGAGTTGGAGGAAATTGTTCCGACACTTAACAGACGGCATCTCGATCTCGACTGGCGGGCTATTCTGAAGAAGGCATTATTTCTGAACCGTGATTTTGAAGGGTTATTAAAAGGAAACAGGCTGAAAGGACTTATGGATGAACTGACTGAAGGAAAGTCCTTATCATCGTTGCGAACTCCGTGTGGGATTGTCGCAACGGATATGGATCAAGAACGCATATTTGTTTTTTCCAATACACATGTCAAAGGCTATGATTGGGATGATCAAGCTCTCATAGGTGAAGCAGTAAGGGCAAGTTTTGCCATTCCGCTATTATTCCAGCCGATGCATTACAAGGGAAGGACATTATATGACGGGGGCATTTTAGTGAACTGCCCGGTCCAGGTTTGTAAAGCAATGGGAGCAAAACATGTGATAGCTGTAGACCCTATATCGCCGATGAAAACGGCTGATCGGCCGGTTGGGTTAAGTACCTTGCTGCATCAAGTGATTTATTTCCATCTAAAAACACAAATGAAGGCAGAGCATAGTTTTGCAGACTTCGTGCTATATCCTGAATCGCCGTTTGTCAGTGCTTTGGATTTCCAAAAAGCAGCTGATTTCATTGACTTGGGATATAAGGCCGCGATGAAACAAATGGAGGAGATCAAGCAGGTGCTTGAGGAAAGCAATCATAAATTACAGGGATTAACAATAAATGATGCTTCATCTTGCGCTGGTTGCGACAGGCGTCAAACGGACTGTGAGGAGTGATTGTCTTTGGAACCCGGAATGAGCGGCGAACAGTGGAAACTGTTTGATAATAAATGGAATAATATATAGTTCAAACAAAGGCATGGAAAGCATCCATTGCCTTTTTTATTTTGCATCAAAAATCAATGGAGGAAAATATTGCTAACATCATATAATCAGAGAGAATGAGAAATATAATGTATTAAGAAGGAGACTATACAATGAACCGGATTGATCTGAAACTCTCCCTGCTGCTAGCGGCAGTGTGTGCCATTGGAGCAGTTATATTGGTTCCTTACCAATTGGGGAACATCTCGGCAGAAGTGAGGGAGGAGATCCCGTTAACGACTGGCCAGCTGACAGGGATTACAGCACTGCAAATGATTGTCACAGGCTTTATTCTTTCATTTATTGGATTTAAACTTGTTAGAAGAACGGGTCTGACAGTAGATATTTTGCAATCCTTATTTTTGAAAGAGGATAAAACGAAGTTTCAGAAAAACGGTCTGATTGCATCCATTGCAGGCGGGATTATGTTTGCTTTTTTCACGGTGGCTGCAGACCGATTTTACTTCGCGGATAAGATTGAGAAGTTAGGGGAGGGTGATGTACACTTTTCCTTCCAGGGCTTGCTCGCTGGAATCCTCTACGGAGGTGTGTTTGAGGAAGTCATGCTCAGGCTTTTCTTCATGAGTCTGCTCGTCTGGATTCTAAAAAACCTTTTTGCCAGAAAAAAGGATGAAATTCCTGCTGCAATTTATTGGAGTGCCATTACTGTAGCAGCTGTTTTGTTCGCAGCAGGACATCTTCCAGCCACAGAGGCGCTGTTCGGCGACCTTACCGCTACTATGATCGCAAGGAGTTTCCTCTTGAACGGGTTGGGAGGGATTTTGTTCGGCTACCTCTATTGGAAGAAGGGGCTTGAGTATTCCATGATAGCTCATATGTTTTGCCATATTGGCATGCAAGTTCTGTTTATCCCGCTGCTGTATTAAAAGGAGCTATATTTTGGACGTAAATCTCATCAAAAAAGTGCATTTTTTCTGTATGGAATGAAGATTACTGATTTTTTTTTAAAAGTGCATGGACAAAACATAGACCTTTTATGAATTGCCAGCTTCATGTTGGTCCTTTGTTAACATTAACGGCTGCTCCCGGAAGAGAGCAGCCGTTAAATCGTACATGAGGCAATAAATTATCAGGTGACATACTTACCAGAGACTAAAGCGCCTTTTTCCAGATCAGTAGCCGCCCCAGTAATAGCAACCAACGATGATTAATAGGATGAATAATACAACGATTAAGGCAAAGTTTCCTCCATAGCCATTTGCCATTTTATTCACTCCTTTCTAAATATCTACTCGTCTTATAATATGTACAAGCCAGAAAAAAGGGTAGGGCGCTTACGCTATTTTTTATCAATTGGGCTAATTCGTGGCATAGAAGGATTCCGTTCACTCTTAAGAAGGATGGCTCGGTCACATATACTAAAAAATACGTTAAATAATATAGTGGAAGGAGATTAGATGTCCATTTTGAATAGTTTACTAGCAGCGATTGGTAGTGTATTCGTTCAGTTTTTGTTCGAAAGGCAGAGATACAAGGGCAAATTGCCAAAGCTGATTTACATTTTAGTTGTAGAGGTGGTTGTATTTACAGCTGGCATCCACTTCCTCAGTAAAATCTTTTAACTATATACATTGAAATTAAGGTTTTCTATAAAATGGGTGTTGATTTCCGCTGCACCAAGGGAAGCTTCTTTGCCATAAACCTCACAGGGACAGGTGGTTTACGCCTATCACGATGCGTTCGCTTTTAAAACACGTTCGAGCATTAATTTAAGATTTCGAGCATAGCCCATGGAGTTTCGCTCATAAATCGAGGATATCGATCATAAAACCTCCTAGCTCGAGCATGAACTCAATATTCACAGGTGTGTAAGTTCAATTTTTGAAAAATGAGTATATAAACATGGTATATATGTAATTCCAAGAAGAAATCGGCCTGAGTATAAGATCTTTTTAGTCTAGGCACTCGCCTTTTTGTTAACATCCTATCAAAATGCGATTTGCGGCAGACTAAAAGTCATGTAACATCGCACTCGGTTAGCAGCTGAGCAGGCAAAGTTGCCATTTTGATCCGTAACAGAAACGAATTCAGAGGATTGTACCTATCACATGCGGCTACAGCCAAAGTATTTCTGTAGATTTCATTTCAGGTAGAAAGACCGTTGGAAATTTACAATTATTAAGGTGAGAAATTTAAATTCTTACAAAACGGGATGCGAAGCTGCCTCCTGTTTTTGTTATCTTATTCCGTTTTTCGGTAATGGCCGTATAGCTTTTTACTTTTTTTGGCCTAATCAGTAGTTTTCGAATAATGTACGCATAGCTTTTTACTTTTTTTCCTTATGCAGATACTCGAATAATCTCCACATGCTTTACTTTTTTTCCTCATGCAGATTTCTGTCCATTTCTACTTTACCCTTATCCTTTTTGCCGGCTGCAGTCTGACAATCTTCCATATTCCCATTATTACCTTTTTGGCGGAAGAGGACTTATGCCCATTTATTCCATCTATACAACTTTGTAAAAATCCTCAAAAAATCTTAATTTTCTATTAATACCCTCTACATATTCATTCGCAATAATATAACCAAGGCGTAAGTATTCAGTTGATGACTGAGGTGGTGTTGGATGAAAAGTGTATTGATGGTAGTGCAAAATTTTTACCCTGAAATTGGGAGCGCAGGGAATCGGCTGAAGAACGTATACCTCAACCTGAAGCGGAGTGGCTATGAAGTGACGGTGCTGACGATGACGCCGAGCTATCCCAGCCGGGGCATCTATGAGGATCAGCATTTTTGGGATGAAACAGAAATAGACAGCCAGGATATCCTCAGGATACAGCCAGGGAAAATAAAGCGATATACACATAATCTCTGGTATCGGCTGTTTCACTACTTGGAAGCAATGCTGTTATTTATCATCACCATTTTACGTATGGAACGAAAATTTGATTATGTATTTGTTTCCACACCGCCTATTTTCCCGAGTGTAGCAGGAATGATAGCGAAACGGAGAATGAAAGCCCAATTGATTACGGATGTTCGTGATTTATGGCCTGAATCTCTTGTCGGTGTCGGTGCGTTTACTAACAGGGGGATCTTAAAGGCTTCCTTCACTTTGGAAAAAATGCTGTATAGGAGTTCTGACCAAATCATTGTAAACAGTCCGCGATTTCGTAATTATATCCTGGCAAAAGGAATCAATCCGGACCGTATTCGTTTTATCCCTAATTCACTTACGGAAGAGGAATTGGATATTAAAAATTCGCTTCCTCCTGCTTCAGCCAAGAGGGTTAAGGTCATCTACACAGGAAATATTGGGCTTGCGCAGGACATTTTAAAGCTGATCGAGGTGGCAGACTGCCTGAGTGACCACAGGCATATCGAATTTATGATTATTGGATACGGTATTCGCATCAATGAAGTAGAAAACATGATTACAGAAAAAGGCCTGACCAACATCAAACTGATCGATGCAAAAAATAGAAGAGTCACATTGATGGAGATTTCGTCTTCTCATATTGCCTATGTAAGTCTAGCGGAAAAAGATGCCTTTAACAAAGTACTTCCAGGAAAAATAATAGATTATATGTGTGTAGGAAGGCCGATTGTGGGGGATGTTTCTGGATTCGCAGCTGAAATTATCACAGAAGCAGGGTGCGGACTGGTGGCTGAAACGAGGGATGTAAAACAAATTAGTCAGCATATTCTGAAGCTTGCAGGTGATAGGCAGCTGCGGAATTCCCTCGGCGACAATGGCTACAGGTATGCCAAGGAACAGTTCAAGTGGTCCAAAAATATCAAAGGTTTGCTCAATATTCTAGAAGCTTAATATCTGCTGTTTTATCTGGAATATTGTTTTGAATAGTGTCTTTGTTTGTTCAATGGGAGGGTTCAGTCAATATGTCCAAGAAAGTTTGCATGTTTGTGTGGAACCATTTCACAAATGATGCCAGGGTATTTCGGGAATGCTCTGCATTGTCTGAAGCGGGATATGAAGTGGATTTAGTGGCGATTCACGATTGGAAAGATGAAAAGCTGCTTTTACATGAACAGCATAAGAATGGTTTCGAGGTGTTCCGTGTGAAAAATAGAATCCCCGGGCTACACAAATATGCTGGAAAAATGAAGAAGCTGTTTGTCCTTGGTCTTGTGGGTCTGATTATGCTTTTGTTTTTAGGGATTATTCCAAAAAATATACTGGCGATTGTTTCATTACCCATTTTCGCAATTATGGCAGGGATAGTTTTCGCCATGACCAAAACAAAATTGCCCAAGCTGCTGACGAGAGCTTTTATCTTTTTCCAAATGGTACACAAGGGTCATTCGAAACGATATGACTTTTACCATTCCAATGATCTTAACACTCTTTTGCAGGGGGTATTAAGTGCGAAGCTGTTTCGCCGCAGGAAGCTGATTTACGATTCGCACGAAGTACAGACAAGCAGAACGGGCTATAACAGCAGGATATACGGCATTATGGAGAGATTTTTGCTGAGGTTTGTAGACGAAATGATAGCTGAAAATCATACTCGTGCCAAATATAACGAGAATCTGTACGGAATATACCCTAATGTCGTCCATAATTACCCGATTCCTTCCCGGCCGGAAACCAGCTCTGAAGTCAATTTGCACGGGCTGCTGGGACTTCCTGAAACAGAACCGATCCTCTTGTATCAGGGGGGCATCCAAATTGGGCGGGGGCTTGAAAAAATCGTGGACGCTGTACCATTGATAGAGCGAGGCACCGTCGTATTCATTGGGGATGGAAGACTGAAGCGTGACCTGGAAAGGATGGTGTGTGTCAAAGGCCTTTCTGAACGTGTCATGTTCATCCCGAAAGTCCCGGTGGACGAGCTCTTGCATTATACACGCAATGCGTATTTAGGATTCCAGGTATTGAACAATGTGTGCTTTAACCATTATTCGGCGTCATCCAATAAACTTTTCGAATACATGATGAGCGGTGTTCCTGTGATAGCATGCAGTTTTCCGGAGATTCAAAAAGTAGTAGAGAACGAGAATATCGGGATCTGTGTTGATTCTCATGATCCTGCATCCATTGCCGAAGGTGTTAATTATCTATTGAATCATCCGGCCCTACGGAAGGTAATGAGCCGAAATTGTTTGACGGCACGTGAAAAATATAACTGGATGAATGAAAAACAAAACTTTATCGATATCTATGAATCTGCATGAAACACAAACTGACATAGGTAATTCATTTCGATCTTAGTAATAATCATGCGAAGAGGAGCTGGAGAATATGAAACTTTGTACCATGGGCTTAGGGTATATAGGACTGCCAACATCAGTAATGTTTGCAAAACATGGAGTGGATGTAGTAGGAGTGGATATATATTCCGAGATTGTTAGTAAGCTCAATGCTGGAGAACTCCATATCGAAGAGCCGGGCCTTGGGGACGTTTTGCGTGAAGCAGTGGAGAATAAAAAATTTCGTGCTTCCTTGACACCTGAAGCTGCAGATGTATTTCTTATTGCCGTTCCGACTCCTAATAAGCAGGATCAATATAAATCATGTGATTTGTCCTATGTTATACAGGCATCGGAAAAAATCATTCCACTTGTAGAGAAAGGGAATGTAATCATTGTTGAATCAACTATTTCCCCGAGAAGTATGGACGATGGGGTAAGGCCTCTGTTTGAAAAGGCTGGATTTACCATAGGAGAGGATATCTATCTGGTTCATTGTCCGGAGCGTGTTCTGCCGGGACGAATCATGCATGAGCTCATCCACAATGACCGGATCGTAGGCGGGGTGACAGAGGCCTGTGCAGATGCTGGGGCACGCGTATATGAGACGTTTGTTAAGGGTGATATTATCCGGACGGATGCAAAGACTGCAGAAATGTCCAAGCTTATGGAGAATACATTTCGGGACGTTAATATTGCGCTCGCTAATGAGCTTTCAAAGATTTGCTTGAAGCTGGATATCAATGTCCTCAATGTGATCAGCATGGCGAACAAGCACCCGCGTGTCAATATTCATCAGCCTGGCCCAGGCGTTGGAGGGCATTGTTTAGCCGTAGATCCGTATTTCATTGTTGCAAAAGCGCCAGAGCTTGCCAAAATGATTAAAACAGCTCGCGATACCAATGTTTCCATGCCGCATTATGTTGTGGACAATGTAAAAATGCTTCTAGAGGGAGTCAGAAAGCCTAAGGTTGCAGTTTTTGGACTTACCTATAAAGGCAATGTCGATGATTTGCGAGAAAGCCCTGCTGTAGAGGTGGTTAACCTGCTAATGAGCGAGGGGAATATCGAGGTTGCCCTGCATGACCCGCATGTCGCCCTTAATAAAATGCCGGTTGTACCCGCCGAGGAAGCAGTTAACCAGGCAGATTTGATATTAGTGCTGACGGACCACAATGAATTTAAAGAAATGGATTTGGACAGCTTGACGAAGAGCATGAAACACAAGCTGCTGCTAGATACAAGAAACTGCATCAATCAGGAGCGGTATGAACAAGTCAATGTCATTAATATGGGAAATCTCTATCAATATAAATCGAACCAAGTCGCATCGTTTAAATCCAGCAGGGCAATTTAGAGCCGGTGTAATTACCAGTTCTCTGCCACAAAAAAAAGTCTACTATACTCTGACAGTCTGCTTACAGTTCAATAGTGTATAAGATGGGTCTCCTTCTTGATAATTATATGACAAGGCTGACATAGCAAGGTCCTGATCGTCTTGCAAAAACAGAAGGCTCCAATTCAGGAGCCTGTTTCTTGATGCTGCCAACATGGTGAGCGAGGAGCAGAACGAGGCTGCTAAACAGGTCAGACACTGTACAACGCTTTATCGTTCGCAACGGGGTCAGACCCTCTGTGGTTCTTTAACATCCTAAATGGGTCAGACCTCTGTGATTCTTTAACATACTAAACGGGGCAGATACTCTGTGATTTTTTAACATAGTAAACGGGGGCTGACCCCTTGCAATTCTTTTATGTATTAAATGAGATGGGGTGAGGGTTATGGGCGGCATTATTGATATAAATGAGCTGGTTTTTGAAGGTCGGGATAGGATCTTGATCATTACCAATGCGTATCCGCATCCTGACCAGCTGTACCGGAATGGTTTTATTCATCGGCGGGTGCTTTCTTACATGGAGTCTGATATTGCCATCGATGTATTTGTGCTGCATCCGGCTTATAAAAATCCAGGAGGTTATGTGTACGAGGAAGTACAAGTTTATAGGGGAACGGAAGCCCATTTAAGGACATTGCTTAGTTATAAAGCACATAAAAAAGCACTCATCCACTTTGTTAACCCTCAAATGGTCCATGCAATAAAAGAAACATGCCCAGATATGCCGATCATCACCTGGGTCCATGGATTTGAAACAGAAGCCTGGCATAGGCGCTGGTTCAATTTCCTGGATAATGCTGCCAGTTTGCGCCGTGTTCTGAACATGGCCGACACTTATTATGTGGATCAGCTTTCTTTTATGAATTGGTTTTATCGAACGACAGACCTCGACGTAACCTTTGTCCATATTTCCGAATGGTTCAAAACACATATTGCGGAGTGCGATGCAAGGGCAGTATCAAGAAAATCGGTGATTATTCCAAATGTCATTGATGAAACACTGTTTAGCTATCAGGAAAAACCGGCGGAATACCGTAAGAAAATATTAACCATCCGTCCGTACGCTTCAAGGAAATATGCCAACGATTTATCGGTTAATGCAGTATTGGAGCTTTCAAAGAGGCCAATTTTTCAGGAGCTGGATTTTTCGTTTTACGGAGACGGAGTGTTATTTGATGAGATAACCGGGCCTCTGCTTGAATTTAAGAATGTAACAGTTCACAAAGGCTTCCTTCCTCAAAATGAAATTGCCGATTTGCATAAACAGTTTGGAGTTTTTCTATGTCCTACGCGGCTGGACTCACAGGGAGTTTCTATGTGTGAGGCTATGTCCAGCGGACTGGTCCCCATTTCAACAGATACGACAGCAATTCCTGAATTTGTCGAGCATGATGTTTCGGGCCTTCTGACAAAGAAGGACAATCCTGTGGATATTGCAGATGCTATTGAACGCCTATATTTTAATCCAGAGGTGTTCTCCAGGATTTCAAGTGCTGCATCCCGTTCTATTCAGGAGAAATGCGCAACAAATGTAGTAATTAACAAGGAGCTGGAACTTATTAATGGCTAATAGGGAGTCCTTATACGAGGAACTCGAGGCCCAGATGAAGGATATGATGCAAATGACACTGGAATTGGCGGAACGCTATGAGGCAGAAGCAAACGGATATAAAGAGGAACTGGAAGCATGTAAAAAACAAATCGAGGATCTGTTGCCTAAGGCTAAGGAAGCGGAAAGACTGAACAAAAAGGAAGCTTATGTTAAGCGGTCAGGAACCATTACAAACAAATGGCTTGCAGTAAAAGCATTCATAAAAATGCGATAAGAAATTAGGTAATCCAAATTGGAGTGAACAAATTGAAACAAATTGGCAACACATCCGAGACAAAGCTAAGAATACTAGTGTTCGGCTTTATTGATATGAATACGATGGATGGTTCTGCGGTTTTCCTGTCATCCGTTGCTACGGCCCTGGCATTGGACAAAAATATACATGTTGATTTGCTGCTGGCAAGGCCTATCAAACGGGATATCCTCCTTGAACCGCTTGAGGCAGCTGATAACATTACTGTAATCAATCCATATGAAGACGAGGTATTTAAGCAGTCTGGGGAAGAATGGCTAAGGAAGGGATTTTTGTCTTATACCGATGCGGAAAGCTTAATATGCCATTATTGGAGCAGAAATCGGTATGACTGGCTTTTGGTGAGAAGCATGGACACGGTTGAGAGGATCCTTCCACATAGCAGCATCATCGAACAAACGCTGGTTTATGTAACAGGCCTAACACATGCAGATCAAAACCTTAATGACAGCAGCCATGATTCCTTAAAGAACATTTATGAAAAATGTGCATATTTTTTATGCCAGACAAAAGAGATGTGCCAATTTGTCATCGATTTACTGGAACTGCCCGCAGATCATAAAGTTGCTTTGCTTTCACCCATGATACCTGACGTGGAAGTGGAAGAAAATCAGGAATTGACCAGACAGCTGGTATACACTGGGAAATTTGATCCAGACTGGCGGACAATCGAAATTATCACTGCTTTTAAAGAGTTAAAACGGGAGATGGAAGATTTAACCCTTCATATAGCAGGTGATAAATTCAATAGGCGAGAGCAGCAGCCTAATTTCAGGGAAGAGGCGATGTATCTTCTGAGGAATACAGATGGCCTGAATTGGTATGGTGCACTGACCAGGAAAGATGCCCAGCAGCTAATCGTAAATAGCGACATTGGTATAACATGGAGAAGCCCGGAGATGGACAGCAGCCTTGAGTTATCCACTAAACTATTGGAATACGGCATTCTGAAAAAGCCTGTTATCATGAATCCTACTAAGATGCACAAACAGCTTTTTGGAGAGGACTATCCGCTGTTTGCAAATACAGAAAAGGAGTTCCGCGACGCTGTAAAAAACGCGCTGAATGACAGACAAATATATGACAGTGCTGCAGCAAGGATGTACCAGGTGAGCAGCAATTTTGTATTTTCCAAAGCGTTAAAGCGCCTGCAGCCAATGCTTTGGGGAAAGCGAATCAAGCAGTATATGACGGATATGGCTAGGCAGGGAATTTCCATAAAAGCAGATGCAGAAAGCCTGCCATTCCTGACAGCAATCCCGCATTTCAATATAAAAGAAGCATTGCTGAAAAATGAACCCGAAGGACAGACCTGTTTTATAATAGAAAGTCCAGGTAACGAAATGAAAAAGATGGAGCAATTCATCAGATTTTCTAAATCAGGGGTGATACAAGACATTGAAAAAATGGGTCCCCTTGATTTTGTGAAAATTAAGTCTGTTGCTGCTGATTTGGAGACGATCTTAATTGCCAATAAGGCATTCTTTCCGTATATAGGCACCGAGGTTCAGCGTTCTCCTGGAAGGATTAAGAGAAGGAAAGCAGATTCAAAAGAACAAATGGGTGTAGGCACAAATACCAGAGCAATTCAGAGAGAGAACAAGGAGTTGTCCAGGCTGCTGCAAAAGCTGACCAGGCAACAGGCGAATCTTGAACATAAGTATAAGGCGCTATCAAGCTCCAAGATGGGCAGGCTTACGATGAAATATTGGGAAATCAGGAGAAGGTACCAACAGCCCTGAAGATCATGATAGGAAATGTAAAAAACCAGTTCCATATAGGGAGCTGGTTTTTTTATTGATTAGTAAATAACCTTCCGACAGGCTATTATTGTTTCGTTCTTTCCCTTTTTGGTATGTAAAATATAATGAATAAGTAACAGAATATTTCAATAACGATTGTAAAATGTTTTATCTTACCATAACATTCTATTTAAGCACACCGATATTATTGATAATGAAGTGACTTGTGTAAGAGTTTACCATCATACTCTTTGTGTATTTGAGTGGTAGACCCTGCCGTTTCATTTTACAGTTGGACACTAATTGAAATTCGACAAAAAATATACATTAAAAGAGGGGAATGCATGTTAAAGGGGTTAAAGGAACGGAAAAACCTAAAACTGACTTATCAAATCATTATTCTTATAGTGATTATTCTTGTTTTGCCGCTCTTCGCCATAGTGTATTACTTTTATTCATCAACCATGAATAGCATGGAACAGATTGGCGAAGAACAGGCTATTACATCTATCCATATCGCTGAAAGGCTAATAGAAAATCTTGGGGAGGACCTTCTGGCAGTTGTCAGTTCCAATTCACATTGGGAGGATTACCGAACGGCAATCAAGGATAAGGATTTATCCTGGATCGAACAGAATGTGGATGAAAACCTTAAATCCGTACCGATACTGGATTTTGTCGTTACTACTGACAATGAGGGGAAGATTCTTTCTGCTGCAGAGAAGGATGGCCGCATTGTGAAAGATTTGGATTACGCATCTATTCTTCAGCGTTTAACGAAAGAAGAAAAATATTCAGGATTAATAAAGACGACTAAAGGATTAGCGATTATTTCAGCGTCTAAAGTAACGAATGAGGAAGGTAATGCCCCTCCAACGGGCAACCTGATTTTTGGCAGGCTGTTAAATTCGCAGGATATTAGCGATATTCAGGAAACATTACAGGCAAACCTTGTGCTCGCCACGAAGCATGGGCAGGCAATATCTGCTGAAGGAGGGATCACAAAACTGCCAAAGGATATTCCGAACAAACCAGACTATTCTATTTCGTACGAGACTACGTCTCACAATGATACCATCACCGTGCATGTTTACAAACCGATATCTGATATTTCCAATGAGGAAATGGCCACAGTGTACATACAATATCCTTTGAGCACCAGTACGAAAGTGCTTAAAAACATGAATCAAATGAGCTTGTTTAATGGTATCATGATTATCCTTCTCCTGGTGATCCTGACTGCTGTCCTGCAGCGCCGTATCCTGATGCCTCTCAAGCATTTTAAAACCGCGCTCGAGCAAGTAGCGACGGGATCATCCATTAAGGAAATACCCGCAAAGGTGATGGCCCATGCAGAGGACAATATCATAAAATTATTCGAGCAGTTACATAGATTGTCTAATTATGATTATTTAACAGAACTGCCAAATCGCCGTTATTCTTCTAGACATTTAGAACAAACATTGAAAAATGCACGGGACCACAATCAGAAAGTGGCTGTGATGTATTTTGACCTCGACCGTTTTAAATATATTAACGATAGCCTGGGACACAGAACAGGGGATAATTTGCTTAAGCTGGTGGCAGAGAGGGTTGCTAAAGTTGTTCCACAGAACGGGATGGCAGCCAGATTGGGCGGTGACGAATTTATCATTATATTGCCGGAAGTTACGAATCTAAAAGAAGTCGAATCCATAGCAGAAAACATTAAGGATATACACTCCGCACCGTTTCTGGTAGATAGCTATGACCTGTTTGTCACTTCGAGCATTGGAATCAGTATCTTTCCCGATGATGGGGACACTGCAGAAGCATTATTGATGAATGCGGATGTCGCTATGTATCGTGCGAAAGAGCAGGGCAGGAACAAGTTTCAATTTTACAGTTCAAACATGAATTCCCGTCTGATCGATAAAATAAAAATGGAATCGATGCTCAGTAAGGCAGTAGAGGATAATGAGCTATTCTTGGTGTATCAGCCAAAGTACAGGGTTCAGACTAACGAAATTATCGGAATGGAAGCTTTAATTCGGTGGTTACATCCTGAACTTGGCATCATTCCGCCCAATGATTTTATTCCTCTAGCAGAGGAGACAGGGTTAATCGTATCAATTGGCAAATGGGTTCTTAAAACTGCCTGTGCACAGAATAAACAATGGCAAGATGAAGGTCTGCCGCCCCTAAGGGTTGCTGTCAATATTTCCGCAAGGCAATTCCAGCATGAGGACATCGTAAAAACTGTGAAAGAGATATTGAAAGAAACACAGCTGAAGGCGGAATGGCTGGAACTGGAAATCACTGAAAGCACCATTATGAAATATGGAAACGAGACGGTAAAGATCCTGAAAAAATTAAAGTCAATGGGCATATCCGTTTCCATTGATGATTTTGGCACCGGCTATTCCTCCTTAAGCTATCTTAAGCTATTTCCGGTAAATGGCTTAAAGATTGACCAGTCTTTCATAAAAGACATCCACACGGATAGAGGGGATCTGGCCATTGTTAAATCAGCCATTACTCTGGGGCATGCGATGAATTTTGAGGTAGTGGCAGAAGGGGTGGAAACGGAGCAGCATGTGGAGATTTTGAAGAAAGAGAAGTGCGATGTAGCTCAGGGTTACTTTTATAGCCGTCCGGTAACAGCAGAAGCGTTTGAGAAAATGCTCAGAGAAAATTTTAAGGACCAATCGTCCGTAATATAAGTGGTCAAAACTATAAACAGTACCCCGGCTGTAGAACAAAGTACATCAGCAAACCGGTACATAGGGCACTGCTTTACCAGTCTGAGAAAACGAATTGCTTCGTGCAAGTAAAACGATATTTTCGATGAAGGTTTTAATTTCATGTAAGCTTAAGACAGTTTTGTTTTTATTTGTCCTTGATCACGCTGGTTCGCAGCTATTGTAAGGATTTCGTGCTGATCGTTCTTCTGAAGATCACATTTCTTACTATCGACTGGTACTGGAACTTCCTTTCCCCCATGGAGGTCTAATTGTCACCTCTGTCACTGATTTTAGACCTTCATCGCCCTTATGAAGGTCTAATTTTTTTCTCTGTCACTGGTTTAGGTCTTCATTGCCATTATGAAGGTATAATTCTCAGCCAGGTACTGATTTTAACCCTTAAGGTGCTTTTTTATACTTGCTCAACAACCACGTAAACCAGTTACCAAACGGAGCTGTTTTAAGTGTTTAAATCATACCTTCTGCCTTTAACAAGATAATATACGTTCTCCGCTATGTTGGTACAGTGGTCGGCAGCCCGCTCCAGATACCTGCATACAAACGACAGCTGGCTAATTTCTGGCAGCATTTCCACATTTCCCTTATTCAAACCGAGCAGCTCTTTGATTGACTCACCGTAGAGCTCATCTACCTTATCGTCCATATCAGCCACCTTGACTGCTTTATCAATATCATCTTCCATAAAAGCATCCAGGGATTGATTTAACATATCCAGGGTAAATTTATGCATCGACCTGATACTATCAAGAAGTTCGACTTGAGGGTCTTTGCCGATTCTGATGGTGGATTTTGCGATATTTACTGCAAAATCCGCAATTCGCTCCACCTCGTTAGCAATTTTTATGGCAGCAACTATTCTCCGGAGGTCAATGGCCACCGGCTGCTGTTTAGCTATAAGCCAAATCGCAATATCATTTATTTCTTCTTCTAATAAATTCGCTTTTGTATCATCTTCCATTATTTCCAAAGCTAATTCAATATTTTGGGATTCGAGCGCTTCGAGGGAGCGAATCAAGGCTTCATTCGTAAAACTCCCAAGCTCGATCAGTTTGTCCTGAAGCTTTTTTAGATCCTGCTCAAATTTTTCACGGATCGGCATATCGCAGGTGACCTCCTTCTTTCAATGGGAACTCCATTTTTAACCGAATCGGCCGGTAATATATTCTTCTGTCCTTTTATCATCAGGATTGGAAAACATCTTTGTTGTTTTGGCGAATTCAACAACCTCCCCGTTAAGAAAGAAAGCCGTCTTATCGGAAATTCGTGCTGCTTGCTGCATGTTATGGGTGACGATTATGATACTGTAGTCTTTTTTCAGAACCTGGAGCAATTCCTCTACTTTCAGAGTGGAGATGGGGTCCAGTGCAGAGGTTGGTTCATCCATCAAAATGACGTCTGGCTCAATTGCCATGCAGCGGGCTATGCAAAGCCTTTGCTGCTGGCCGCCTGAGAGGCCAAATGCATTTTGGTTCAAGCGGTCCTTTACTTCATCCCAGAGAGCCGCGCCGCGTAAACTCTTTTCTGCAATTTGGTCCAATATTTTTCGATCCCTGATCCCGTGAATTCGGGGTCCATAGACGACATTTTCAAATATTGATTTTGGAAAAGGGTTCGGTTTCTGAAAAACCATTCCAACCTTTGTTCTCAATTCTTCCACTCTATATGATTTATCAAGGATATTCCTGCCGCGGTACAGAATCTCGCCCGAGGTTCGAACCCCGGGAACCAGTTCGATCATTCTGTTCAAAGTTTTAATATATGTAGACTTGCCGCATCCTGAAGGGCCTATGATTGCGGTTACTTCATTTTCTTTTATATCCAGGTTGATTTCTTTTAGTGCCTGGTTGTTTCCATACCATAGATTCAAATTTTTTGTTGAATAAACGATATTTTTCCCATCAGAATTGGCAGTGCCAGACTTTGGTCGATTCTCCTGGTTCGTTGGAGCGGATGTACTCATGGATTACCTCCTAATTTGAGGGTGATCATTCATCAATATCTTTTCTGATATTTGTTTCTTATGATAATTGCGATTGTATTCAATAAAATCAACAGGATCAGCAATACAATGATTCCCGCTGCGGCCAGTGCGTGAAATGCTTCCTGCGGGCGGCTGGTCCAGTTGTAAATCTGCATGGGCAGGACTGTGAAAGTATCGAGCACACCCCTCGGCAAAAATGCAACGAATAATGGAATGCCAAGCACCACCAATGGGGCGGTTTCACCAATGGCCCTCGAAAATGCCAGAATGCCCCCGGTCAATATCCCCGGAATGGCGGCAGGCAGTACAATCCGGACAATGGTGCCCCATTTTGTAGCACCCAATCCATAGGACGCTTCCCTCATCTCTTTTGGAACAGCACGGATCGCTTCCTGTGACGCAACTATGATGACCGGCAGCACAAGAAGGCTCATGGTCAGGCCTGCAGCCAGTACACTTGTACCCAGGCTCAGGGCGCGGACAAAGACAGTTAAGCCCAATAATCCAAAAACAATGGAGGGCACACCTGCCAGGTTTGAGATATTAATCTGGATGAATGTAGTAATCGCATTTTTGGGTGCATACTCTTCCAGATAGACAGCTGTCCCGACTCCAAGAAATAAAGATACCGGCGCCACCACTGCAACCAGCCATATTGAACCGATTAAGGCTGTGTAAACACCCGCCGCTTCAGGCCTCCTGGAGGGTAAGCTTTGCAGGAACTGCAGGTCAAAGTATGGCAATCCCTGAGAAAGGATCCGGTACAGCAAGATCGCTAACACCAGTAAACCAAATAGGGTTGCAATCAGGAAAAGCGTACGAAAAAAGATGTTTGCAGAAAGTCTGGGCCGCATATGGCTGATTACCTTACTATCGTCTACAAATTTCATTAATATTCCTCCCTAAAGCGGCGGGAGACATATTGGGCAATGAAATTCATGATTAATGTAAACACGAAGAGTGTCATCCCGACTGCGTAAATGCTGTAGTAAATGGTGGTTCCATAGCCGACATCTCCCTGGCTTACCTGGACGATGTATGCCGTCATCGTTTGTATGGATTCGGTGACATTCCAGCCAAGATTAGGAGAGGAACCGCCAGCTACAGATACAATCATTGTCTCGCCAATCGCACGGGAAATGGCAAGAACGATGGAGGCTACAACGCCTGATATGGCAGCAGGAAGAACAACCTTGAATGCCACTTCGATTTTTGTGGAGCCGAGTGCAAGTGCACCTTCTCTCATGGCGTTGGGAACTGAGGACATGGCGTCCTCAGACAGGGATGCGATCATCGGGGTAATCATGATCCCAATCACAATACCAGGACTTAAAGCATTAAAAACAGCCAGGCCTGGTATGATCTCCCTTAAAACAGGTGTAACAAAAGTTAAAGCGAAATATCCATACACAATCGTCGGGATGCCGGCCAAAACTTCGAAGATGGGTTTAATGATTCTGCGTGCACGATCGGAGGCATACTCGCTTAGATAAATAGCGGCTGCCAGCCCGATTGGCACCGCTACAATCACTGCGATTGCAGTTACCCTTAAAGTTCCGGATATCAATGGCAATATTCCGTATGATGCGTGCGTTTCCGAAAAGGGGTACCATTTCTCCGCGGTCAGAAATTCCTTGAAGGATACAGACTGGAAAAATAAGATCGTTTCGAAAATGAGTGTAAGGACAATTCCGATTGTGGTCAGTACAGATACAGCGGCAATGATAAATAAAAGGAAGGGAACAGCCTTTTGAAGCGATCCTCCTTTTTTATCCTTAGTCATTTTCTCATCAATCATTTCCCGGACAGAGAGCGTGTTTGCGATCTTTTCCGAAGCCATATTCAACCCCCGTTAAATGCAATAGTTCTCCTTTGGAAATATAGTTTTCCGAAGGCGGCCAGTATGGAAACTTTCTGGCGTTTTGTGCAAAAGATTGCGGTCTGAAAGTTGTCACCGCAGTTTTTATTTGATAGCATCCAGCTTTTGCATGTCTTTTGTATATTCTTCCTTAGGGAGTTTTACATAGCCGACATCCTCTGCAAATTCACCTGCATTCTCAATCGTAAACCTGACAAAGTCCCGGACTTCTTTTTGGTCCGTCACAGCCTTATTGCTGACATAGGTAAACAGCGGCCGTGAAAGTGGGCTGTATTCGCCATTTTGGATCGTTTCATGCGTCGGTTTGACAGGGCCTTTTCCGTTATCGATCGGAACGACTTTCAAGTCATCCTTGTTTTCGTAATAATAGGCAAAGCCGAAATACCCGATGGCATTCTTGTCTCCTCTGACTCCTTGAACCAGAACATTGTCATCCTCTGACAGGGTAGCCGCTTCCACCATTGGCTTGTCCTGTAAAATTATTTCATTAAAATAGTCGAATGTACCGGAGTCTGTTCCCGGAGAGTAAAATTTGATTTCTTCGTTCGGCCATCCCTTTCGGATATCCGACCATTTTTTTGGCTTTCCTGTTTCTAGCCACATATTCCGCAATTCTTCCACTGTCAAATGATCGACCCAGTCATTGTCCTTATTCACCGCTATTGAAAGTCCATCAAAAGCAAGCCGGAGCTCCGTATATGAAATTCCATTCTGCTTCAGTTTTGCTGCTTCCTCTTTCTTTACAGGGCGAGAGGCGTTCGTTATATCGGTTTCTCCGGCTGCAAACGACTTAAAGCCCCCGCCTGTCCCTGATGATCCAACTGATACCTTTACATCAGGCTGTTCCGCACCGTATTCTTCGACTATTGCCTCCATAATTGGATACACGGTTGATGAACCATCAACCCTGATGCTTCCTGAGAGCTGTTGGCCTCCGCCGTCGCCGCCCCCTTGATTGTTATTATCATTATTTCCATTGCCGCCGCATGCTGATAGGAATAAGAGCGGCAATATCAGAGCAATGTTTCTTATGAATTTTGTTATTGTGCCCATCTTGATCCTCCTTGAATTTGAATAAATAAATTACTTCATGTTGAATTTAAGGTTATTATTTACAAAAAAGAATAAGTTTTATGAAAAAAATTTGGCAGATGAAAGAGATTAGCCTCTTTATGAAATCGTGGTTTCAAGTTAAATAAGCCCACCGAAGGCTATTTTGCATAAAGCAGTCTTTAGAACGAGTTAAATGTGAGGGTAAGAATTAGAGGATTTGTAAAAACATGAATTTGTATTACTATATCTGATCTATTTTGAATTTTCTTAAAACTTTGCCGAAATTTAACAAATTTTATTCTGATTCATTTATAATTGTATGGTCGGAGCCGGATTATTTATTAAAAAGTGTATGGGGAAAGCGGTTCTTGGAGGGGAAGGTGTTCCCGGGCACTATTTTGTGCTTCCTATCATGGACAGCCGTACTTAGCAGCAACAAATCAAGATATTCCAAAAGTTATGATCGGGGAGGTCGATGACAAATGAAATTGCTTTCATTCTATGATTCTAATGAGATTAAATTGGGCGTAAAAACAGAAGGCGGTATCGTTGATGTTCAGTCTGCAGCTGAGAAAGCAGGAATTCCTGCACCCAACACCATTCTTGAGGTGATTACCCAGGGACCGGAAGCGCTGGCATCATTAAAAGAAATCGTGGCGGCTTCCAAAGATCCAGTTCCAGAAGAACAGGTCAAGTATGCACCTCCTATACATAATCCCGGCAAGATTATATGTGTGGGAGCGAATTACCGCAAACACGCCGAAGAATCCGGACTGCCGATACCAGAATATCCTGTCTACTTTTCGAAGTTTATTAATAGTCTCGCAGGAAATCGGCAGAATGTGGAAGTACCGTCTTTTGCACAGCAAGTCGATTACGAGGTCGAGCTGGTCGTTGTAATCGGAAAACCGGCCAAAAGAGTATCTCCTGAACAAGCTCTGGATTTTGTGTTTGGTTATGCTGCCGGAAATGATCTCTCAGTACGAGAACTCCAGTTCCGCAGCAATCAATGGCTTTACGGGAAATCGCTAGACGGCTTTGCGCCGCTAGGCCCATATATAGTCACTTCTGATGAAGTGTCAAACCCTCAAAACTTACAATTAAAATGCTGGGTTAATGGTGAACTGCGCCAGGATTCAAATACGGCAGATATGATATTCCCAGTTGCAAGGTTGATTAGTGACTTATCCCAGATCATGACGCTTGAGCCAGGCGATATCATTTATACAGGCACACCTGAAGGAGTGATCCTGGGCATGCAGGAGAAGAACTGGCTGAAGCCGGGGGATGAAGTGGTTTGTGAAGTAGAGGGCCTTGGACGCCTGATTACCAACCTTACCCAATAAGCGTACGTACGACAGAATGAATCAACAACAATGGTTCCCTGCATTTTTGCCGGGAACCTATTTGATTTGTATTTTTTACATGCAGCAAACCAGAAGACAGCAGTAGGTGGTTCCACGAAATACGAAGGTGTCTGCCTATCTTTGACAGGTATTGCCGAGCCGGACCGTAAATTGGATTGGTGCGACAATGGAAACGGCCGACAGGTAAGGAGCCGCAGGTGGAGAGGATCAATGACCCCCTGGAATTTCACATTTGTACAGCGGTGACACAGAAGGATGGAGACGAAGCCAGCCAAAGTCAGATTATATGGTTTTGTGTCCTTGGCTATACATATAGACCCAGAATAATAAATAGTCTCTTTGCATGGGGAGGCTTTTTAATGTGTTGGACGCAAAAACTATTTTTCAAAAGGACCGTAAGTTGTATATTGACATTGATATTGTCAATTTAATTGGGAAACGGGAATTGATATATTATTTTTAAAATGAAAATTGCAGAATTTATGGACAGGGTGGCAGCCGGTAAAAGACAGCGATTACATCAGTGAATTACGTGATTTTACCAAGTAGTGGTAAAAAAACAATCCCGATGAAATGTCTGCCAAGTATTATCAATAACTTACATTTTCCGATAATATTATTGGTTATTACATATTTATACAAAACAAAAGACTTCAAAAATCGACGGCAAAATGATAAAATTAAAAAATATGAAGTAAGGGAGTTTTGGTAAATGAGTACTATTACTGTATACACAAAAAATGGTTGCCCTAAGTGCGATATGACCAAGAATGTCTTGAATGCTGAAGGCATTGAATTTGAAACGTTCAATGTAGAAGAGGATGAAAAAGCTTATGACTTTGTCGTAAATACTCTGGGGTTGCGAGAAATGCCTGTCGTTGTCGCAGAGGGGCAGGAACCATTCACTGGATTCCAGCCAGATAAGTTACAAGCGTTAAAGAAATAATGCTGTTAGTCTACCTTTCTTTGACAGGCAATGTCAGGAGCTTCGTAAAGCAGGTTGGGGTGGATTCAATAGAACTGAACTATTCCAACCCTCTTACAGAGGTTGATCGAGAATATATTCTTATAACCCCTACCTATGATGATGATATTACAGACGTGATAAGCAATTTCATCGAATATGACAATAATATCCACTTTTTGAAAGGCTTTGTTGGAAGTGGCAATAAAAACTTTGACAATAGCTACTGTTTCAATGCAGTGAATCTGTCGAAGAAATACAAAAAGCCACTGCTATTTACATTCGAATTTAGCGGTACCGATAAAGATATCAGGCAATTTAAGAAGGATGTGTTAGCAATTGAAGAGTCCAGAACTTATCAGCAAAGTTAAAGAAGATACCTATTTCAAATTGAATAACTTAGTCAATATACCAAAGGACGGCAAGATTCAATTAGATAAAGATAAACAGGCTGCCAGAGCTTACTTCTTAGAGTATGTAAACCCGAATACAGTTTTCTTTCACTCCTTGAATGAAAAATTGGATTATTTGATAGAAAATAATTTCCTGAAAGAAGACTTTTTGAATCTATATAGCAGGAAATTTGTTAAAGAACTATTCAAGAAAGTTTATAAACATAAATTCCGTTTTCGCTCATTCATGGGTGCCTATAAATTTTATCAGCAATATGCTTTAAAGACAGATGATAAGCAGCGCTTCCTCGAGCGATTTGAAGACAGGCTTGCTTTCAATGCACTTGCACTGGCAAATGGCAACGAGGAATTGGCCCTGGATTTGGCAGAAGAATTGATCAACCAGCGCTATCAGCCTGCGACTCCTACATTCCTTAACATTGGAAAGAAACGGGCAGGAGAAATGGTGTCTTGCTTCTTACTGACTGTATCAGATGATATGAATTCGATTGGCCGTTCCATTAACTCTGCATTGCAATTGTCCAAACTGGGCGGGGGCGTTGGCATCAACCTTACCAATCTTCGTGCAAACAATGACCCGATTAAGGGAGTATATGGACTTGCTGATGGTGTGGTCCCTGTAATGAAAATGTTTGAAGATGCTTTCTCCTATGCCAACCAGGGCGGAGCGAGAGATGGCGCGGGTGTAGTGTATTTAAACATCTTTCACCCGGATGTAGTAGACTTCCTCTCAGTAAGAAAAGAAAATGCAGATGAAAAAGTCCGTATCAAAACCCTGTCACTGGGCTTGGTAGTGCCTGATAAATTCTATGAATTAATCAAGGCTAACGCCAATATGTATCTGTTTTCTCCTCATGATGTTGAAAAGGAATATGGTATTCCATTCTCTTATGTAGATATTACAAAAGAATATGACAACATGGTTAACAATCCTAATATCCGCAAGTCGAAAATTAAGGCACGCGAGCTTGAAACAGAGATTAGCAATTTGCAAAACGAAAGTGGCTATCCATATATCATCAATATCGATACCGCTAATAATGCAAATCCGATCAACGGAAGAATCGTAATGAGCAATCTGTGCACGGAAATCTTCCAGGTCATGAAAGACTCAATGATTTCGAACGACCAGACGTTTGAGTTTTTGGGCAACGATATTAGCTGTAATCTGGGCTCGACCAATGTTGTGAACCTGATGGCTTCACCGGACTTCGGAAAATCTGTGAGAGTCATGCTCCGTGCACTGACACATGTATCAGATGAATCCAAAATCGATGTAGTGCCTACAGTGAAAAATGGAAACGATATGTATCATTCTGTTGGGCTCGGAGCAATGAACTTACACGGTTACTTTGCTAAAAACGAAATCCTGTATGGATCGCCTGAATCCATTGAGATTACAGATTTGTATTTCCTGCTATTAAACTATTGGACTCTAGTGGAAAGCAATAATATCTCAATTGAAACAGGAAAAACGTTCTACGAGTTTGAAAAGTCCAAGTATGCTACAGGCGAATACTTTGATCACTATATAGAAACGGATTATACGCCAAAGCATCCTAGGGTGGCAGAGCTGTTTTCCCATATCCAGATCCCGACCAGGGAAGACTGGGCAAAACTGAAAGAATCAGTACAGAAACATGGCATATACAATGCTTACCGGCTTGCTGTAGCGCCTACAGGGTCCATATCTTATGTAAATGAAGCTACGGCATCCATCCACCCTATCACCCAGCGCATTGAAGAAAGAACGGAAGGCAAGCGCGGCAAGGTATATTATCCGGCTCCATATTTGTCTGACGAGACTATTAAATATTATCAATCGGCGTATGATATCGATCAGAGAAGAATCATCGATATTTATGCTACAGCCCAAAAACACGTCGACCAAGGATTGAGCATGACGCTATTCATGAGGTCTGAACTTCCAGAAGGCATGTATGAATGGAAAGCAAACAGTGACCACCCAACAAAGAAGACAACCAGGGATTTAAGTATCCTGCGAAATTATGCCTGGAAGCAGGGGATTAAATCAGTGTATTATATCAGAACCTTCACTGATGATGGGGATGAAGTTGGGGCTAACTATTGCGAATCGTGCTCAATCTAAGGAGGAAGCTATCAAAATATGACAAAATATAAAGCAATAAATTGGAATGCATTAGAAGATATTATGGATAAAAAGACATATGAGAAGCTAACCGAGCAATTTTGGTTAGCGACTCGTATGCCTGTATCTAAGGATAAAGCGGATTGGACGAATCTGCCTGATAACGAAAAGCGGCTGGTGGAACGCGTTTTCGTGGGCTTGACAATGCTGGATACTCTTCAATCAGAAATTGGGATCGATGCATTGAAGCCGGACGCCAGGACGAAGCACGAAATTGCCGTTTTAAATAACATTGCTTTCATGGAATCTGAGCATGCCCGCAGCTACTCCTCCATTTTTAGTACTTTGAATACCAACAAAGAAATCCGCGAGATATTTGAATGGTCAGAAACACATGAAACATTGCAGATTAAAGCGAGTATTATAGATGAAATCTATCGAAACGGGACAGCACTGGAGAGGAAGGTAGCCAGTGTATTCCTGGAATCTTTCCTTTTCTACTCCGGTTTTTACACACCTTTGTATTATTTAGGAAAGTCTAAACTTATGAACGTGGCAGAAGTGATCAAACTTATCATCCGCGATGAGTCACAGCATGGCGGATATATCGGCTATAAGTTTAAACTGGGCTTTAATGAACTGTCTCCAGAGGAGCAAGAAAAGCTGAAATCATGGACTTACACGCTGCTGTACCAGCTGTACCAAAACGAAGTGAAGTACACTGAGTATCTATACGATGAAGTCGGCTGGACAGAGGATGTAAAAGTGTTCCTTCGCTATAATGCGAATAAAGCATTAATGAATCTTGGATTGTCACCTCTATTCAATGACACAGCAGATGATGTTAATCCTATTGTCATTAATGGCTTGTCAACCGGAACAACGAACCATGATTTCTTCTCGGCTGTGGGAAATGGATACCTTATGTCGGTTGTAGAGCAAATGAATGACGACGATTATGATTACTGATAATGTGAGGTATGCATCGTGCTGAAAATAGATCAAAAACTGAAAATCAGGATTAAATATTTCAATGAAGAATTACCTAAAATCACCAAAATTGAAAAGGGAGATTGGATCGATTTGCGGGCAGCAAAAACGATCGAGCTTAAAAAGGATGAGTTCACCTTGATTCCTTTGGGTGTAGGTATGGAGCTGCCTAATAATTATGAAGCGCATGTTGTACCGCGATCAAGCACATTTAAAAACTTCGGGATCATCCAAACAAACTCCATGGGAGTAGTGGATGAATCATACAAAGGCGATAATGACCAGTGGTTCTTTCCTGCGTATGCATTGCGTGATACAAAGATTGAGTTCGGCGAACGTATTTGCCAATTCAGGATTATGGAGAAAATGCCTGAAATTGAGTTCGAGGAAGTCCAGCAGCTGGGAAATGAAGACCGCGGCGGACATGGGTCAACTGGAACTAAATAATAAATGGTTGTGGACAAGTTGAACTAGCTTTGGTGGGTCGCATAGTTCTTTACGATATAAATATTAGGAGAGCATGGATGATTACTTTCATCCATGCTTTTTGTCTTTACAGGTCCTCTTCATGGTCCGGAGGTTCGATTTCCGATCAGCCCCCTATAACGATAAAAAAACTTGGTATAACCCACTTATCTGATCGTAAGGATTTATTAAAGGAATTATTAAGCAAAGATGGGTATGACATAAGCGTGCAGTTGTCGAATGCCGTATATCAAAGAAGGGTGATAAACGAGCACAGCACAGTACCGGCTGTATGAGGAACTGGTTCTTATCGCAGAATAGAGTGTTACAAAAAGCATATGATTGAATATGCGATGCTTTGAACAAACAGGCGGGTGTTTTGATCATAAACGAGAGTTTGAATCATTAAATGCCGGTTTGCGGTTCATACGATTTCGGTTGGCTTATACTGTTGGGACAGTCGTTGGCCACAGATTATGAGGACATAGCAAATAGGGAACAGTTAATCTTTAAAAATTTAAGAAAAATTATATGGAAATTGAACTGCACCCCAATTGTTAGTGACAGATACAATTGGAGGTGTACTTTTATGTGTAGTTTTATCTTGTACAGAAAAGTATTGTTCGTTAATAACGTTATTTTATAAAAATTTATGAGAGTTAGGATTTTTAAATCCCATACGATTGGGAAGGGATAGCGGCTGTAAATGTGGAAATTGTTATATCAGCCAATTAAGGAGTGAGGCAATATTACATAAGTAGAGGATGGTTAAGTATGACTAAACTTAATCCAAAGGTACGAGTAGCGGTCATCCAGGCTGCATCTGTTATCATGGACCGGGAAGCAAGCACGGACAAGGCAGTTTCCTTGACGCTAGAGGCTGGAGAAAAAGGGGCCAATATCGTCGTTTTTCCAGAAGCGTTCATTCCTGCATATCCCAGGGGTCTTAGTTTTGGGGCAACGGTTGGCAGCCGGTCTCCGGAAGGCAGGAAGGACTGGTTCCGTTATTGGGATAATTCAATTGTTGTACCCAGCGACACTACTGATAAGCTGGGCGAAGCTGCATGCAGGGCGGGTGTTTATCTCGTAGTCGGCGTCATAGAACGGGATAATGAATATAGTGGTGGTACTTTATATTGCACTGTATTATTTTTTGGCCCTGATGGTGCTCTGCTTGGCAAGCATCGAAAATTAAAGCCTACCGGTTCCGAGCGATTAATTTGGGGAGAAGGCGATGGCAGTACTCTCTCAGTTTTCGATACTCCATATGGAAAAATCGGGGCACTGATTTGCTGGGAAAATTATATGCCGTTAGCCAGGGCCGCCATGTATGCGAAAGGGGTACAAATTTATATCGCTCCAACCGCAGACGCACGGGATCTATGGCAGTCCACCATCCGCCATATAGCAGCGGAAGGGAGATGCTTTGTTTTATCCTGCAATCAATATGTAAATAAAAGCATGTATCCAATTGATTTAGCCGGTTATCACGAGCTGGCATCGTCTCCCGAGGAGATGTGCCGGGGAGGAAGCGCTATCGTTGGCCCTTTAGGGGACTACATTACCGAACCGGTTTTTGGAAAAGAAGATATTCTGATAGCCGATCTTGATCTGCGGGATATAGCCTTCAGTCAATTTGATTTCGACGCATCAGGCCACTATTCAAGGCCGGATATATTTCAGCTTCATGTAAATGAACAGAAAAAGGAGAATGTAAAGTGGGGGACCGATATACCGGCTCCTGTATAAAACATATAGGGACCCGGGTTTTTCAGGGTCCCTTTCTAAGTACGCTGCAGGTTCTGTAAGTAGTTGTAACACCTAATAATCCATGCGGCGCTTATAAGAAATCTTATACGCCTCATGCCGAAACTGAAGGATGGGATCTTCGGTGCATTCAATCCCTTCTGGCATGATGGTCGGGTCAAATAGGGTTTGGTCTGCAGAGCTGTCCAGCGCATCGGTTATCGTTAAATGGCCTATGGTCAGCTTCTGCCTGGAATAAGGCCACAAAATAGTTGGGTCATCAACTGGGTCGTCCTCTTGCCCGATTTGAATGTTCAGCTTAAAGCCAATTGGTTCATTAATGACTCGTTTAGCCAGCTCCTCATCCAGATAATTTGGCAGCAATAAAGCCGACTCCTTTTTTGTGAACATGCTTATGCCTGCATCTGGTTCCCATTGATATTTAATTGCCTGGCGATGCCCTTCCTTATTAATGAAGTAAAAAGCATGTATGGAATAATACTGGGCCATTGCATAGCTGGCAGGCAACCGGGTTTCTCTTATCACCTTAAGGAAGGACCTTGTTTCCGGGTATTTTCTGATTATGTTTATTGCTGACCTAATACGTGGCAGCCCAGTCCTGACGGATGCAAGGAATTGCATGATTTCCCCGAAAGCTTCAGGCGTGCGGGCGAAAAATACAGGAATGGTCGTACAAACCAGACTTGTCACTTTATCATTTGGAAGCGAAAATTGAACTGCCATACCCTTTGGCGGAGTCAGGCCATCGCTGTGATTTGGGTTGGAAGAGACGTTCGAAAAACGTACGATGACAGGCACTTTCTCCATTTGCAGATGGGGTGCTGATGTAAAGGGTGCTGCATTTCCATTCGGAGTAAAAACTCCGGCGTAGCATCTGCCCCTGGCATGTGCACGCCTATACGATGGAAACCTGCCAGCAAACTTTTCTATGTCATCTAGCATTCGCACAGCAAGTCCTGTATTTGCTCCTATAGAATCCACTTCTTTCCCCCCTTTATCCATTACAATTAATTCTTAACTATCTTTTGTCTACCCTCTTTTTAGTTTTATATACTTTGAAATGTGGATAACAAGATTCTTTCTTTGAAACATTCGATGACGCATTACCCCAGGCTTCAAATGGGGTAAATGAAATGGAATGGTACGGATTGTTCTATATTCCTGGGTCCCAATCAAATTTAAATTTCGACGCATAAAAACTGGAGTTCGATCATAAGTTTGGAATCTCGCTCATAAAAATGGAGTTCGAACATAAATTTGGAATTTCGCTCATAAAAACTGGAGTTCGATCATAAATTTGGAATCTCGCTCATAAAACTGGAGTTCGGTCATAAATTTGAAATCTCGCTCATAAAAACTTGGAGCTCGATCATAAAGCCGACGATATAGATGATAAGGCCACTTTGTCTTATATCTGCTTGCCTGTTGTTATCACTTGGCAGAGGTGTGAGAAGAAATTAGGAAAGATTTGAAAGATTTAATATAGGAAATGTAGATTTTTTTCTATCAAGCCGCTAGCTTCCTTATTTTAATAAAAATGGACAAGGCCAATAACATATGAACAATAAAGTTTCCTGACAGCACGTTATGTACGTAATCTTTAAAATTAGAAATCGCTTTTTAGCAGTGAAATAAAAGGTTTTATCTGTTCAGCACTGAATCTCTTACACTTGGAAACACGCCCAATCAATTCTTCCCTGATATCGCTATATTTCTTTAAAACAATGGGAATGTTACATCTCCATTATGTCTTGAGGGCTCTTTACTTCTACATATAAACATTGTAAAATTCTATATAAAGAACAAATTGTTCTCTTTTTTTGTTGCGGAAACCGGGATTTTAATTAAAGGGGACAAACAGATAAAAAACACATCAGGAAGGGAAGTCCCTTCAAGCGTTGCAATAAAAGAGTATGCACTAACTATATTAATAGGAGTGGTGGCAATGAAAAAGACGACCCGCAAAATCATGGATCAATTTCCGTACATGGAGCAAATGATCAACGAGTTCGGACAGTCAAATGAATTGACATCCTTGTCGGATACTGAAAAAACCTTTTTAAAGCTTGCACAGTTCTTCGAGCGTCCGGAGGAAAAAACATTCGATCTGCAGGATATGTATGGAAACCTTGATAATGACTGGCTGGAGCTCGCTTTAAAATTAATCGTTGAATTTTTCCGGGAGGATACTTCTCTAATTGATACTTCTTCGTTCATGTTTATGCGCCAGGGAGAGGACTATCTAAATGAACAGCAGTTCGTCCAATACCTAGTAAAGCAAGGCTTAAAGCGACATCAAGCTGCTACCTTTACTAAAAATGCAAAGGTGCCTGCAGCCGATTTACAAATGAACGGCATACCTTATTGGAAGAAGGAAACTGTACTGCGTTATTGCGACCAAGAGCTGCTGAGGGTCAATCTATAGCAGCTGCTTAATACCCTTGAAAAGCCGATGACACAATTCCTAAGCAAATATGTCTCCCGGTTTTCTCGGAGGGGCGACATACTAGCAATTACACGGCCTAAAATAACGAAAAATGCATAAGCGAACAATGTCCTGTCTGACTCGGCTCGGCATAACAAAAGAGCAGCCCATTGGCTGCTCTTTGTCATGCTACATTAAGAATATGGCTTAATGAGGATACTCCATCTATTTGATGTTTCTTTCGATAACCTTTGGTTCAATCCATATTTTCTTCGTGGAGCCGTCCTTGTATTTGATTGTACGCCAATGGCCTTTGCGAGTATATGTATTGGAAGGCTCGGCTTTTTTCTGTTTTGCTGTACTTTGCTGTACGGCTTCCTTTAAAACAACTGTATCAGTTACGTAATATGTTGTTCTGGATTTTCTCACAACGCTCTTGTGTTTCTTCCGATGCTTAACCTTTGTGAGCTGATTCTTAAGTATATCTATATTGCTGCTATCTTGAAATCTAGTAACAAATGACAACATAGGATGGAAAATATCCAATAATTCGGTGAGATAGGCTGTTGCCTGTCCTTTATTTATGTCTTTCGGGTAAATTAGCTGAATCTTTTGCTGCGCCCCGTCGTCTGGATTATTTTCCAGCTTGTATTGGGCAATTAATTCTTCGGCAGTAGTGCCTATCTTGACATTATATACTTCATAGAACTGGTGTGTCCCGTGCGACAGGTCAAAGCATAAACGTGTGTTATACGAAATTTGGCCTTCTTGCTGAAAAAGAAGGGAGCCCTTACTGATTACATAGGGCTGGGCCAGCAGCTTCTGCTTATTTTCTCTGAACCAATCAGAAATTTCCTTCATATTTACTTTTTCACTTATAGATACGACATCCCGCTCTGTCGCATAGCTTTGTAACTTACCTTTGATACTCATTAAACTTTACCATTCCTATCATTATTCTAATAAAAAGTTTTTCTTTCCATATGCTATTTAGCTATGAATAAACTTATAATTAATATAATAACAAGTTATATTGAAATAACAAAGGGGTTAGTTTCATTAAAACGGCTGAGTGGGTGTTTTTTGCGTGTGCCTTGAGAGAATCTAAAAATAGTAAGTGAGAGCAAAGAGCGAAGACACGGTATATCAGGTGAGGTAAAGGAATGAATTGAAGTGTAAGAAGACAATAGAACTCAATACAAAAAATACATGACTATACATATATTACTATTTTAAAATTTAAACGGAACGCTATCTTGCTATGAAAATGGATCGATTTGCAATAAATGTGTTTTCAATTGTCATATAAGGATCATCGGCTAACTTCGTCCCGTGTGGAAGGTCAGCTAGTCCCGTCAAATCCTGTGACCACGCTGATTTACCTCACGTCCTGTAAGGCTTGACAACGCCCAACATCCGTGTGAGTCACAGAAACAGCCCGGCTTGTAGCCAGGCTGCCATTGTTTACCTTATACATCGTTTAGTATTACTCTAAACCTTTTTCCACTTCTTTAATCATTTCAGTAAGGGAAACTAGCCCGCCACCAGAAAGATACCAATAGTTAGGATCTAAATAGACAATCTTTTCGTTTTTATAAGCGTTCGTCTTCTTTACCAGTGCATTTTCCATGACTTTCTTTGCATTCTCACCTTCACCAACCGCTGCATCTCTATCAATCACATACATCATGTCAGGGTTACGCTCGGCAATGTACTCAAAGGAAATATTCTGGCCATGGATTGGGTCGGCGTCCAGGTTCTCTTCTACTGGCTTTATTCCAAATACATCATGGATCAGACCGAAGCGCGAAGCAGGTCCATAAGCAGTCACCTTGCCGCCTGATGTAAGTGTAATAAGGGCTTTTTCATTTTTGCCGGATGTCTTTTCTTTCAAGCCGTTTATCGAATCATCAATCTTGGCGAGTTCTTCTTTGGCCTGTGTTTCTTTTCCAAAAATATTCCCCAATGTCGTTACATTTTCCTTAAAAGACTCTATGTATCTCTTATTATCGATACCCATGAAAAGAGTTGGTGCTATTTCGCTAAATTTATCGTAGGAGTCTTGCTGCCTGCCTGAAATGATGATTAAATCAGGTTTTAGCTCATTAATTTTTTCGAAATCCGGTTCCATTAACCCGCCGACACTTTCAGCTGTTTTGTATTTTTCAAGATACTTTGGTAGATTTTGCACTGGTACGCCTGTTACCTTTACACCAAGCGTATCCAGTGTATCCAGGGAACCAAAGTCGAACACAACTACTTTTTCTGGATTTTTCTTTACTTTTGTCTCACCCAGCTGATGTTTCACAGTGATTTCTTGTGATTCCTTATTGCTTGAAGAAGAGGAGGATTTTTGAGAAGCCTCCTGTTGTCCACATGCTGAGAGAATAACCAAAATAGCAATAAAGAGGAAAGCTAACTTTCTTTTCATATGTAACACCCCGTTAAGAATTTTTAGTTTCAAATATATGAAACTGAATATCATTATCAATCAAAATGAAAAAATAAACACCTGCATGATGAAAATGATATTCATTATCATTTAGGTATATTGTAAAAAGGTAATCTGCAGATGTCAACAAATTTTTTAAAAATTATTTATATTTACTTGTTTACTCATGGATATGTGTTAAGCCTTCATAAGGATGCAGGAAGAGCCCCAAGTTGGTTGAGGGAGCAGTCAAAAAGGCGTTCATAAGGGGGGATGAAGGACCAAATCGGTCGGGGGTAGCAGTCAAAAAGGCGTTCACAAAGGGATGAAGGCCCAAGCCGGTCGGGGGAGCAGTCAAAAGGGTGTTCACAAAGGGATGAAAGCCCAAGCCGGTCGGGGGAACAGGCAAAAAGGGTGTTCATAAGTCATATGAAGGCCCGAGCCGGTCGGGGGAGCAGTCAAAAGGGTGTTCATAAGTCAGATGAAAGCCCAAGCCGGTCGGGGGAGCAGTCAAAAAGGGTGTTCATAATTCAGATGAAGGCCGAAGCCGGTCGGGGGAGCAGTCAAAAAGGGTGTTCATAAGTAAGATGAAGGCCCGAGCCGGTCGGGGGAGCAGTCAAAAGGGTGTTCATAAGTCAGATGAAGGCCCGAGCCGGTCGGGGGAGCAGTCAAAAGGGCGTTCATAAGTCAGATGAAGGCCGAAGCCGGTCGGGGGAGCAGTCAAAAGGGCGTTCATAAATCAGATGAAGGCCCGAGCCGGTCGGGGGAGCAGTCAAAAAGGGTGTTCATAAGTCAGATGAAGGCCCAAACTGGTCGGGGGTGCTGGAAAAAAGACCTTCATAAATCTGATGAAGCGCCAAACTGGTTGATGGATTTTGCAAAAAAGGTTTTTTTAAGGGGAGGAAGGTCTTATTCAGGTAAGGTAGTCCGGTAAGAGGTCTTGATTTATGTGAAAAGGGAAAACCAGGCAGGAGTTGAAGAAATAGTTAAGTGCTTATCAATGCTTTATGACTTGGAAAATATACACTCTATTATTTTTTGAAAGTAGCGGTACAGAGCCTCACAGCAGGTAAGGAATGTAAAGGAGAATGAAGCATATGTAGAATTTTTAATGGAGGAAATGATGTGAAATGAGTCTTCGAGGTATTCTCACTGGTTGACACTCAGTATCATTGGCATTAGCTTTTGTACTTCGTCTGTTGATTTTATAGCTGATCGACCTGGCATTCTAGCTGTCACCTTAGACGGCATTGCACTGTTTTAACTTGGATACCTTGCAATAACAGTAGAAAAAAAGATAAGAGAGCAGAGAAACGAAAAATAGCTTATTGTTACTGCATTTTTTTCTTTTGCAAGTAGCTCCGGGTAATTATGATTTTGGCAAAGTAACTTGACTAGTTGTCGGCCCATCCTGCTACATTGGCATAATGTCGATTTTTATTTACAAGGTAATGGAAGGGGATGGTCCTCAGGGTGAAGAATTGGTTCATGTAGGACTCGATAAGGCAGGAGGGAATGTATGGCTGAAAACCAGGAAACAAGGATTAAATGGACCGTTGATGGCAGAAATCTTGTTTTGGAGAGGGTGTTTGTTGCGCCAAGGGAACTTGTTTTTAGAGCATTTTCGAATCCTGAACTTTTGCAGGCCTGGTGGGGACCAAAGGGGTGGCAAACGGAGATTCACAAATTTGAGTTCAAGCCTGACGGCATATGGTTCTACACCATGACATGCATGGATAAGAAACAGGGTGATTTTTACGGCCAGGAATCCAGGGGGAAAGCGGTGTACCATAAGATTACTCCGCCTGAAACCATCATTTACACAGATACGTTTGCAGATGAAGAAGGCAATAGTGTCGATGGTATGCCGGGAATGCTGATCACGATGAATTTCATTGAGCAGGAAGGAAAAACGAACGTTATTTCAAATTCTCAATTTGCTTCAGTCGAGCAGCTGCAGCAGGTTATCGAAATGGGCGTCATAGAAAGATATTCCTCGCAAATGGATCGGCTGGAAATACTGCTAAAAGAGCTTCAATAGATTTGGGGAATAGTCACTTAATTTATTTGGGGAGGATATGCATCGCGGGCAATGAGCCCACAGATACTGCCTATAAGGTTTATTCTATATAAAAACCATCTGCTTTTGCATACTGCTAAGGGCCTGAAGGATTGACGCTGGGGATATTCCAGCCTGATGAAAAATGAAGGATGCGGCCGGCAGGAATCCTGTTGGCTTTTTTCATGAGCCGATTATGAAATGAATAAAATTTTTGGAGGAGGAATGGTTATTGAGAAGTCCTATCTTGAATCAAATCGGAACCGTATTTATTCCGGTAAGCCATATAGAAAAAGCGCGGGATTGGTATTGTGATATGTTAGGGCTGCAGGGGGAAGGGGACATACAGTTTGGCCATATTTATGTCATTCCCATGAATGGTACAAACATTGTTTTAGACAGCAAAATCTATTCGGAAGACAATGTTTTTAAAGCTCCCGCCTTTCATTTCAATACAGAAAATATTGAGGCAGCCTACGAGCATATGATGGAAAAGAAGGTAAATATCATATCAGGAATTCAACATAATCACTATTTTAATTTTACTGACCCAGATGGAAACCATCTTATGGTATGCAAGTGTTGATGAGAAAAATTGATACAAGGCTTAATACATATTTTCATATTTGGAGGAGCTATCATGGAATGTAAAAGGGTAAGAAAACATTTTAGAATGGCAGGAATAAGAAATAGCGGTGCTTTTACAAGTTTTGCAAGTGAAGTGCCAGCTGCAGCACAGCAATTCATGAAGCGGTCAGATGAAATACAAGGCGGCATGAGTGTCGAAGCTGCCCTTTATGAACCTAAAAGGGACGAAAAGCACCTCGAAGGCGAATACATAGTAGGCTTACTGGTTAAAGAACCATTAGATGACATCCCTGCTGGAATGGAATATATCGAATTGAAACAGGATTATATTATGACTAGAGGCAAAATGAATGAGATTGCCAGCCTGCATAACGATTTAGTAAAATGGGGCGAGGAACAGGGCTATCAAAGAAACCTGAATTCGTATATAGCAGAGACCTATCACCCTGCTGAAAAGGGCGGGGAAGAGGTAGAAATTTACCTGCCTATTCTTTCGGAATAATAGACAGGAATTTGGATTGCCTGACCTCTGAAACGAGCTGCAAACAAGCAGCCATTTGATAATGACAGCAAGAGTTTAGACTGCGAGAAGAATTATCTAAAGAAGACAGACGGAAACAAAAAAGCTGATGATTGCAGAAATCAACATTACAATACGGACCACTCGTATTTTCCACTAAACGGATCTGTACCAAAAATGTTGTTATGCAATTAAAAACAGGGACCCATTTAGAGGTCCCTCAAAATTTTGTTCAACTGTGAACCGCTGTTAGCAACTAATTTTTGACTATAGCGTAAAGGCTCTTTCCAGTGTCCTTAAATCGGTAGACTTTTTTCTCCAGAGATTAAAAAAATTCATTTTAGGCGGCATGCTTCTACCTGATTAGCCTGGTGAGGATGGCATCGCCGTTTGAGCCTACTTTAAGCTCCGCGAATTTCCTGCCTTCGTATTCGCTCCCTTTTCCTTCCGGTATGAAGAAGTTCTCTATCCCGTAGGTTACACTGTTGTATGCATCATACCTGCCGTCAATGATGACGTCGCCTTCTTGCTTCTCGTAAGGATCCATCCATTTTCCGTCATGCGCGAAGTTGCCCCCGTACTGGTAGATGCCATTGCCATTTTCTCGGAGCAGCACAGAGACCACATCGCCGTCCGGGATTTCTTGACTGTACTCACCGTTTTCCGACAGTTCCGGTATCGTGCTGAAGCTGTACCGGAGTATCACATAGTCCCCCTGCAACATGCTCCTTGGGTCAACAGGTACGAGAGAAACGGTGATTTCCTTCCCGTTTTTCAGGATGCTCTCGCTTTTGAAAACCTGCACGGAAAGGAAGGCCATCTGAAGAAGGACAACTCCGATCAGCAGCGATGCCTTCCGGGACACGAATGACAGCTTTCTTTCCTGACCTTTGTCTGATGCTCTGTCCAGATAAGTAGCAATCGTGAGAAACAGAATTCCGATTATGGTAAACGTAACGCTTTTGTGAATGAGTGACCAGAGCATGTCATAATATTTGTACCCTATATACAAGGTCAGAAAAATACCCGACCCCCAGCGTTCGAAATGGTCATCCTTTTGGTTGGCACGGTAAAGTGCGGCCAGTGCGATGACAATAAACGCAGCATTGTATAAGTAGTAGAAAATCTGGTGCGAGCTGTCAACGAAGCTTAGCGAGAACGCGAGTGCCAGGGCTACTATATACGAACTCCTTTTTAGGAGTATATTCTTTGTGAACAGGTAGCAGATGATGTTCAGGACGGCGAAAATGATGAGCGCTTCTTCCACGGCATCAGTAACTTTTACAAATTCGGTTAACAGCAGTAAGTTCAGTAAAATGTACATAAATACACGAATGATGGTGGATGATACCGTCAAATACACATACAGACTAACGGCAGCAAGAATCAAGACGTGCCACCATTCACCTGATACGATAGCGGTTCCGCCGCTGATCATAAACCCAATCACAAGGAGCGTGTATTTCACGGTATATATACGTTCCTTAACGAAGAGAGCAATGATGATGTACACCATCCCGAACATGTAAATTCCATTTTCCAAAAGGCCGGTTGCAAGGAACACAACACCAAGCGTCGAACTCATTCCGATCAGGCTTGCTACGATGGTGATTGTGACTGTTACAATCTTTTTAATGAATGGGATGAATTTGTTGTCCGGGCTTTCGTACTTGGAAATCCAGCGGACGAAAAACACGCTTCCCGCAAGGAGTGCGACGGTAATCGCGAAGCCGAGCAGGTAGAATAGCTCCGGCATGTAGGTGAAGCTGAAATCAATAAACTCCGCAAATAAAAAAGCTGCCCCAATCAGGCACGTGAATACAAGCAGGACTTTCTCTTCCTTCTTCTTGAAGTAAACAAAACCAGCCGCTAAGAACCCCAGGTAGAGTAAAAACGACAGGATTTTGAATCCTGGAAAGAACTCCAGGAACGTGGCGGTGAATAGAAATCCTTGTGCTGCAAGGAACGACAGGTATTCAAGAAGCTTAGATGCGACCCAGTGTTTCTGTGTCACAAGGAACACGAGAAGGTTTAGGATAGCAAACCCAAGGAACAGCAATGCCATTTCACCTTCTGTCCGGTAAATGGTGTGGCTTGATGGGTTGAGATAAAACCAGATGGAAAGGTTCAGCAAAATTAAGCTCATCACATAAAAGGGCTGATATCCGGTAATAAGGCTAAAGAGAAATACAGGGATCAGCCATATAATGAAAAGCATGTAGCTGTCAGCGTGTGAGTTATAGACCTGGCCAAGGAGTGCGATAGAAATTCCGAACGAGGTGGCTCCCGAGAGGAAGGTCCAGTGAGACAAAAACACATGGCGGCTTATGCTTTTTGAGACGATGAAACTTGTTAGATAGAACAGCAGCATAAGGCCGACAGAGAGAAGAATTTTTTCTGAACGCTCCATTCCCTGCCAGTTGGAGGCAAAGAAGTAGAGGATGCCAGATAATAGGAAGACAAGACCGATGAGGTAGCTCGTCTTGGTGGATACGTTGTTCATAATATCACCTCTTAAGGTTACTTTAGCAAATATTCTGAAAAAAACAAGAAAACATTGAAAGTCCTTACATCGCTTTGTGACTGGGTTTCCTTCGTGCTTGCGGTTACCCGATACTGTTAATCACTACTTTTTTGGACTATACCTTGTCTTCGGTCTTAGGTGAAAGGGACCGTCTGGCTTCGTGATTACCTACATGGTCTCCATTCACGAAACGACGATGATACTAATTCCGATTTGGTGCGGGCGGTTACCGAATTACTATAAAATATGCAGAGATTTTTCAAAAAATAAATGACAACTGATGGGATTTTTTTAAAATCAATGCAGCATTCAATTTTCACATTAGTGACAAATCACCATGCTATCTTTTTGATCTTATTGTGGTAATCTGGAAATATGAAAGGATGCTAGAGGTGTTGAAGGTGAAAACAGTATTAGTGATCGGCGGCGGAGTAACTGGGCTTGCCGCTTTATATGAACTGAATAGATGGAAAAAAGAAAACCATTCAGATGTCAGGCTTGTCCTGGCTGAGGCCTCCGCCCGTCTGGGAGGGAAAATCAATACCGTCAAGGCAGGCGGTTTTGTCATGGAGGCAGGGGCCGATTCAATCGTCGCCCGTAAAGCCAATGCCATGGATTTCATCCAGGAGCTGGGACTGGAAGAAGAAGTGGTATATAATGCTGCCGGCAGGTCATTCATTTACAGCGAGGGAGAACTGAAGCTCATTCCGGCAGATTCTGTATTTGGGATCCCGGCAAGCGTTGAATCACTGGCCAAAAGCAATCTTGTATCGGCAGAGGGCAAGGTGGAGGCGCTGAAGGATTTTTACACCAGGAACGAGGGCTTTACAAAGGAAGATTCCATCGGTAAATTTCTGGAGCATTTTTTCGGGAAAGAATTGGTCCAAAAACAAATTGCACCGGTTCTGTCAGGAGTCTATTCCGGGGATTTGAATGATCTGACGATAGCGTCTACCCTTCCGCAGGTATTCGATTATAAAGAAAGCTATGGCAGTATAATCAAAGGATTTGAAGAAAACAAGAAGAAGTGGCAAAGCGGCAGCGGCAAGAAATTTATCTCGTTCAAGGGTGGCCTCAGTGCACTGGTCGAAGCCTATCGACAAAAACTTGATCAGACTGAAATATTGCTAAATAAAAAGGCAGATAAAATTGATAAAGCGAATGGATGTTATCGCATTACTTTTTCTAATGGAGAAACCATGGAAGCAGACCATGTCGTCCTGGGCATTCCGCATCCTGCAGCTGAAAAATTATTTGCAGACCAGGCGTTGGAAAAGGAATTTGGGGGTCTGAAAAACAGCTCGCTCATCTCCATTTATGTAGGCTTCGATGTGCCGGACAGCATGCTGCCAGAAGATGGAACGGGATTTATCACCGCGAATACAGAAGAATTAGGCTGTAACGCGTGTACATGGACAAGCCGGAAATGGGAGCACACTTCTGAAAGCGGCAATCTGCTTGTCAGGTTATTTTATAAAAGCAGCCATCCGGGCTTCTCGTCGCTAAAAGAAATGAATCAGGAAGAATTGCTGAAGATGGCTTTAAGGGATATAGAAAAAGGCCTTGGCATTACGGCTCAGCCCGCTGCAAGCGAGGTAACCAGCTGGACAGACAGTATGCCTAATTATTTGATCACCCATCCGCAAACAGTAGCTGCACTTGAACGCAAGCTGAACGAGAATTATCCTGGGATATGGATTGGGGGCAGCTCCTATTATGGAGTAGGCATACCGGATTGCATTGAAAATGGGGCGAATATCGGCAAGGGAATTATTGAGAATTTATAAGAAGAAATCTCCTCCATGTGATGGGGGATTTTTTTTGCCTTATCATTAGTACACTTTTTCATCGATAATTGAGGCAGAGAAGGTATCTTCATAATTGTGATAAAGATTGGAAATCAGTGATCAAGGTGGAGAAGGTACCTTGATAAGTGTGGAGGGCAGACATCACTAATGAAGCAGCACACGGAGTTAAAAAGGTTCTGAGAAACAAAGTGGAGTAAGAAAGTTGGGACACATAACAGACTGGATTGGTTGTGTTTTGCCATAATGTATAGACTATATCTTATTTAACCGCAAACATGAATTATTAATTACGCTAGTCATATGATTTGCTTTCAAGATGAAACAGGCATAATATAGGCCTATCGCAAATTCTCGATATTCTATTTTGTTCTCGAATCAGTTTGTCCACCGTTATTCTAAATAGCATGTGAAAGGACGATTGCACTATGAATCAGGAATTGAATCCACTTAATGACGAACAGGCGGTTGAAATTTTCAAGGCGTTATCCAATCAAACCAGAGTAAGCATTCTTCAAATGTTAAAAGACCCTGAGCCTCATTTTTCCCCGGAAGCCCATGTCATTAAAGATGAAGGATTTGAAAAGGGGGTTTGTGTAAGTGATATTCGCAGCAAAATAGGGATGTCACAGTCGACCACTTCCCAATATTTATCGATTCTGCAGCAAAGTGGGCTATTGGAAATGAAACGGATTGGACAATGGACATATTATCGCCGCAATGAAGAAACAATCAAACTGTTTGAAAAATATATCGGCTCAAAAATATAAGACTTTTATTAAGGAGGATTATCATGATTAATCTAAATCACCGTGCCTATAACAGCTTGTATAAAAAAGACAAAATGACGCTCGGATTTGTTCTCCCGACTGCTAGAATGTCCAAATATCCGATAATGGAAAATCAGCTGGAGCTTGCCGTAAAAATTGAGCAATTTGGGTTTGCCTCGCTATGGCTCCGTGACATTACGATGCAGAACCTGAATATCGATGATAACGGCCAAATGTATGATTTATGGATCTATCTGACATATCTTGCAGCACACACAAAGAAAATTGCTTTGGTAACCGGAAGCGTAGTCCTGCCTCTGCGCCACCCAGTGCGAGTAGCGAAGGAGGCAGCATCGATTGACAAGTTGTTTCCTGAACGGCTGATTATGGGCGTAGGATCCGGTGACAGGGAAAAGGACTTTATCGCTTTGGGAATATCTAAACAAGAAAGCGGCCCCTTATTTAAAGAACATTATGAAGTTCTGGATCGCCTGTTAAAGGAGGATCATCCGATGATAGACAATCCTTCAGGAGTTGTAGATGGCACAGATATGAGACTGATTCCAAAGCCTGTCTCTTCCATTCCGACCATGGTTACTGGTTTTAGCAATCAGTCGCTGGGATGGATTGCCGAGCATGGGGATGGATGGATTCAATATCCGAGAAGCATAGAACAGCAGGCAAGGCTGATACATGATTACCGAGCCCTATCTGACACCCTCGCTCCGGAAGTGTTCAAACCGTTCTCTCAGAGCTTATTCATCGACTTATCGGAAAATCCCGATGCATTACCTGTGCCTATCCCACTTGGTTTCTCTGTTGGACGCAACCATTTAGTGGACTTGCTTTACCAATTCCAGTCTATCGGCATCAATCATTTGGCCTTTGTGCTTTATTTTTCAAGCCGCCCTCCAGAGGAAGTAATCCAGGAACTTGGAGAATTTGTATTGCCTCACTTTTCTACACATGAAGGTACGCTGCAATCTTCATAAATAAAAAATGAAAGGCCGGTTGACTAATGACAAATAATATAAAACTTTCTGTGCTCGATCCTTCGCCAATCATAGAAGGCGGATCAGCCGAACTTTCCCTTCAAAATACACTTGATTTGGCTAAGAAAGCTGAAGAGTGGGGCTATAACCGTTTTTGGCTTGCTGAACATCATAATTGGGTAGGGATGGCCAGCTCCGCATCGCCTATCGTGATTGGCAGGGTCGCTTCAGTGACAGAGAAAATACGTGTCAGCTCAGGTGCGCTGCTGCTGTCCCATTACTCACCACTCTCGGTGGCTGAGCAATTCGGGACGCTGGAAGCCTTCTTTCCTGGACGAATCGATCTCGGCTTAGGGCGTGCGCCTGGCACGGATCAATATACCGCAAATGTATTGCGGCAGCGAGTGGCTGGTGAACCGGAATTCGACCAGCGACTGCAGGAGCTTCTTGCTTATTTATACGGTTCAGGAACAACCACGAGAGATGGTTCGCACGGCTTTCATGCAATCCCTGGAGAAAAGACAAACGTGCCAATCTGGCTGTTAGGTTCCGGACTATATAGTGCACAACTGGCTGGAATGCTAGGGTTACCGTTTTCTTTCGCTGGACATTTTGCCCCAGGCAACATGATGAAGGCATTGGAAGTCTATCGCAACCATTTCCGTCCGTCGCAATTCCTGGAAAAACCTTATGTTCTTTTAGCGGTTCAGGTGGTGGCAGCTGGTACTCATGAGGAGGCACAGAGGCTTGCAACCTCCATGTATCAAAAATTTCTCTTATTAACACGGGGGCAGCCTTCACCGATTTTAGCTCCGGTTGATGATATGGATGAGCTTTGGAATGACATTGAACGCACGTCAGTGGAAGAGCAGCTGTTCACTTCCATCATTGGGAATCCTGAAGGGGTGAGACAACAGTTACACAAGTTGGCAGAAGACACTGGTGCTGATGAAATCATGGCGCATACGGAAATTTTTGATCACAAGGCCCGATTGCATTCTTATGAAATTCTGGCAGAAGCAGCAAACATACTATGATTAATATTTAATGAATGTCAGCGCTTTTGCAAATAGTAGGGTTATCTCGCCGAAAATATAACTGCTATTGCAACTATTAATATAAAAAAATAAGAAAGAAGTTGAAAATATGTCCCAAAATGAACATACAAAAAAGCTGAGTGATATTCCTTTTTCGGTACTGGACCTCTCTCCTATTACAGTTGGCAGTAATCCCTCTGAGTCCTTTCGCCGTACTCTGGAGCTGGCACAGCTTGCAGAAAAATTAGGATATAACCGTTATTGGCTGGCTGAACATCATAATATGCCATTTATCGCCAGCTCCGCGACTTCTGTGGTGATCGGCCATGTTGCAGCAGGTACATCAAAAATCAGGGTTGGTTCAGGCGGAATCATGCTGCCGAATCATGCACCCCTAGTCATCGCTGAACAGTTTGGGACTTTGGAATCTTTATATCCCGGCCGCATTGACCTTGGACTTGGGCGTGCCCCAGGAACTGACCAGCGTACAGCCTACGCATTGAGACGTGATCTTGGAAGTACAGGAGATGATTTTCCTGAAGAATTAGCTGAGCTTCGTGCGTATTTTGACCCATCTTTGGCAGAAGGCCCTAGACATGTTAAAGCTGTACCAGGTGAGGGACTGAATGTTCCCATCTGGCTGTTGGGGTCAAGCGGATTCAGTGCTCAACTGGCAGGCGAGCTTGGTTTGCCATTCGCATTTGCGAGCCATTTCTCTCCACGCAGTACACTGCCAGCCATTGACCTGTATCGCCGTTCTTTTAAGCCGTCTAAAGTTTTGGACAAGCCGCATGCGATGGTTGCCTTAAACATCATTGCAGCAGACACGGACGAAGAAGCACAGCGTCTTGCCACGACGCTTCAGCAGCAGTTTTTGAATCTGATGCGTGGAAACGAGGTACCTCTGCAGCCGCCAGTCGATAATATCCTTGATATAGCGGGCGATTATGAAATAGCTGCACTTCAGAATCAATTGGGTACATCTATTGTCGGCAGTCCCGAAACGGTAAAAGGAAAGCTGGAGAAGTTTTTACATGAAAGCCATGCCGATGAAATCATGGCAATTGCACAGGTCTTTGATCATAATGACCGCCTTCATTCTTTTGAAATTTTGGCGGATATTGTCCAGGGGAAATAAGGCTGGTGTGACCAGCCTGCTTTCCACTCATTATGGTTTTAGTTACACAGTGATGGATGTATATCAATAGGCATTTTACTAATCCTATTGAAAGGTGCTCGAAAGCAGTGCATCAATGCAAGGCTTTTTACAAAAAATCCATGGCTAACTGATAAAGAAAACGCGCCTTAAACATGGCGCTTTGCAAAAGGAGCGAGTTATATTGAATTCAAAATATGAATCTGCATTCAAACCATTTACATTCCGTTCCGGCGTTGAAATAAAGAACAGAATATTGATGGCCCCCATGACTAACACTGCAGCACATGAAAATGGGGAAGTATCCGACGAAGAAATTGCCTACTATCAAGAACGTGCTGGCGGTGTAGGCGCCGTAATTACCGCGTGTACGTACGTCACCCGGAACGGAAAAGGATTTCCCGGTGAATTTGGAGCAGATTCCGATTCATTGATTCCGAGTCTGAAAAGGGTAGCTGCAGCCATCCAAGAAAAGGGCTCGAAGGCTATTTTACAAATTTTTCACGGTGGAAGAATGTGCCCGCCAGAGGAGTTGCTGGATCGCCAGCCCATTGGCCCAAGTGCCGTAGCAGCGGAACGGGACGATGCGGTGGTTCCGCGTGAAATGGAGCCGGATGAAATAGAAGAAATTATTACAGCATTTGGGGAAGCGACCCGCAGAGCCATAGAAGCAGGGTATGACGGAGTGGAAATCCATGGAGCCAATACGTATTTATTACAGCAATTCTTTTCTCCGCATTCCAATCGAAGAACAGACAAATGGGGAGGCACGCTTGAAAAACGGATGGCATTCCCGCTTGCTGTGGTAGATACTGTTAAGAAAACTGTTAAAGAACATACTTCAAAACCTTTCATTATAGGCTACCGTTTATCGCCTGAAGAAAGAGAGAATCCAGGGATCACTATGGAAGATACCTTGCAATTAGTAGACACGCTGGCTAATCAGGAACTCGATTATCTTCACATTTCAGTAGGCGGCTTTTTTAACGGTTCAATTCGTGATGAAAACGACAAAAAGTCACGTGTGGTCATGATCCATGAACGTGTTGGAGACCGTATACCGGTAATAGGAGTGGGTATGCTGCGGACACCCGATGAAGTAATGGATGCATTCGGAACGGAAGTACCTTTAATCGCGTTAGGGCGGGAATTAATAGTAGAGCCGCATTGGATACAAAAAGTACAAGCAGGTGAAGAAGAAAAAATTCGCACTACCTTATCTAAACAGGATCAAACAGAGCTGGCGATTTCAGATCGTATGTGGGAATACTACACAAGCATACCGGGCTGGCTTCCTATTGTCGAGAACAACAAATAACAAAGAAATCTGCCAACAACATATTTAGCAGGACATCCCCTTCAAGTTGCTAGAATACCAATGATGAATTGGTTGATATCATTACTTGGAGGGGATTTTTATTGTGGATTTAAGCATATCATATCATGCCGAATGCATGGAGAGATATGCGGATATGGAATATAATGTAATAAAAAGGGGTGTGCTTATGCTAGGGCTTGTTGTTTTCATAGCTGGTCTTGTTTTGTTGGCTCAATTGATTGACCGGAGGAATAATAAAATCAATAACAACCTTACTAAATCCATCCACCCAAATGCAAAAGCAGGTGAAAGCACGAATTATACGATGGGAGACAATAAATACTCGAGCGGGGGCGAATGAGCCTTTCCTTGTCGTTTAAGAAATTTGGTATGATAGCTATTGCATTAGGCATCATATTGATTTGGCCTGGTTCTATGTCACTGGATGCCTTTTTAATATTAAATTTTTATAGTTATAATTTATGGGATAGAGAACAGTTCAAGTTCTCTATCCTTTTTTACGCTGTTCTTTCTCTGACAGATAATTCGAATATTGAAAGATTTTTTTCTTGCAAGATATCAAGGAAATAAAGGATAGCAATTCACATGAGATGACTGGTTGAAGGCTTTTTCGTAAGTTACTACTATAGAAATAATTTTGTTATTTAAACGTGTAAATAAACAATTAGGTGTTCAGTATGAATAATAGAATTTGTAACAAGAAAGTCTGTAGGTTCTGCAATGGATTTTGATATGGGTTTGTTCAAGTCTCTTTTGTCCGTCTTATTTAGAATATTCGGTAAAGTGTGTTTCTTAATTACGCTCAATATGATATTTTTGATGAAGTAAAATTTTTTAATGCTTATGATGTCTGATAAATGCTTCATGATTAAATTAATACAAAGGGATGATGAGAATGTTAACAAGCGTCGATGCTTCGGAAATAAATTCGGTGATTAGCAAATGGTTTGAGTCTTTTCCTGTTCACGCTGAATTTTTCATTGACGAAGATCATAAAGCATTCCATCCAAAGTGCCCAGTCATAAATAAAATGAAGAAGACAGGAATGGATTTTTTGGTGCGAGGCAATGTGCAGCCTGTCGCGTGTGACGGCTGTTCTGTGTCTGTATGCCCTGCTGCAAATTCAGTGCTCAAACCTGTTACTAAGAATAATAGGGTAGTAGGAATACTGCAGCTCACTCCATTTGATAACAAGGATGGATGGCTGAGCCAGAACCTAAGCGTTATCGAACTGCAAATGGAGCTTTGCTGCGAGTGGATTGGCAATAAAATGGAGATCGCAGATTTGAGAAAGGAAAACAGCCTCGTACTGGAAGAAATGGTTGGGTTGTTTTCCTTTATCCAGGAGCCAATCCTGCTGGTAGGGCATGATGGTACAATTCATAGTATCAGCAATCAAGTAAGCTTAGACTTTGACATAGACAGGACAACTATTTCAGGTGAACACATAGAGGAACTCATTTCCCCCGCCGATTGGCTGAAAATAAAGACTGTCAAAACCCAGCAGGAGCTAAAAATCAAAATTTCATCTGTCAAACATGCCCACGCTATTGCTAAAGTCAAGCCGCTGCTGGTAAATAAAGACCTTGTTTCATTCATTATCCAGTTGAAGCCCGCCAAAGATGTAAAAAAAGGTGCCATGGAGCAAAGAATGCTATACACCTTCGATGATGTCAAAGGGATTAGCGAACATATCCTGACCGTTATAGATATGGCTAAAAGAGTAGCTCCCAGCAATTCTTCCATCTTACTTAGAGGGGAAAGCGGGACGGGGAAAGAAGTATTCGCCCAATCGATCCATCATGATAGTAATCGCAGCAAGGGACCATTTGTCGCATTAAATTGTGCCGCCATTCCAGAGTCTTTGTTAGAAAGCGAACTTTTCGGGCATGTAAAAGGAGCATTTACGGGGTCAAACGCAGACAAGCCGGGCAGATTCGAGCTCGCAAATGGAGGAACGATTTTTCTGGATGAGATTGGAGATCTCTCCCTCTCTCTGCAGGCAAAGCTGCTCAGGGTGGTGCAGGAAAGGAAGATTGAGAGAGTCGGAGATACGAAAAGTACGCCTGTAGATGTCCGAATCATAACGGCTACCCATCGCAATCTTGAGGAACTTGTAGCAAGGGGAGAATTCCGGGAGGATCTTTATTACCGGCTGAATGTCATCCCGATTACGATTCCGCCATTAAGAGAGAGAAAAGAGGATATCCCGCTGCTTGTAGAGTATTTTTTGAAAAAATTCTCCGGCGAGCTATTTTCTTCTCCGAAAAGTCTTTCCACCCAGGTATATGACATACTTCTTCATTATCATTGGCCGGGCAATATAAGAGAATTACAGAATGTAGTCTATCATTTTGTGCAATTGCAGATTGGTAATCTGGTCACGGTGGAGAGTTTGCCAGGCTATTTGAGAGATTTATATATGAGTGAATCCGGTTTGAAAAAGGAAAATAACTTTGCTGTGACACCCAATACGATTATACATACGACGGAAAAAGACATGATTATAGAGCTATTGGACCTGTATGGCAGGGACACTCAAGGCAAGAAGAAGGTTGCAAAACATTTGAAGATCAGTCTGCCGACTCTGTACAGAAGGATCAGCAAATTACAAATTAAGTGATAATCTATATTTTAAACAAATGATAAAACTGAGAAAAGTTGAGAAAAAATGAGAAAACAAGAGAATAGATATGATAAACAATAAATGTTAGTGTTTTCATGGCTTTCTCATTATCTTAATTTTCTTATAATTTATAAAAATATAGAGTCGAGTTCTTCCCGTCATAAAAGGTTTGACGGGAATCTCTATTTTGGCACGCTTCTTGCATTATGTATTAGGAAGGGGAAACAATCATGGCTTGGCATATTAAAAAGCAGGATATACCTTTGTTGGCAATTGGAGCAAAAATTTTATCATGTGGCGGGGGTGGTGATACAAGGACTGTCCAAACTTTATTAATGTCAATCATGGACAATAACGATTCGATCACTGTTAAAACCATTTCAGATCTTGAGGAGGAATGGATTGCTCCGGTGGGAATTATGGGTTCGACAATTTTATATGGAGAAAATATCCCTACAGGACAGGAAGGTATTGAAGCTCTTAAAGTGTATGAATCAGTCAGCGGTAAAAATGCAGAAGCGCTGATTGCACTTGAGATTGGCGGAGTGAACGCACTTACTCCATTGGTGACTGCGTTCATGGCCGGCCTGCCAGTTGTCGATGGAGATGCCATGGGAAGAGCCTTTCCGGAGTTAACTATGACGACCTTTTACCATGCTGATATTCCCCTCACACCTTTCGTGATGCAAACCCATCAGGAAAACATGTACATACAAGGTAATCACGATATACATGAGACCGTGGAGATGGCAAAAGAATTCATGTTTAGAAACGGTGGATTTGCGCATTTGTTATGCTTGTGTGCCGACGCAAAAACAATAAAGACTTCTATGATTCCTGGTTCATTGAAGCTTTGTTATCGATTAGGCGCCGTTATTACTGGTGAGCAGCAAAACAGAAAGAAAATTGCTCAAATGAAGAATGTTTTTGAGAATTCGGTTTATGGAAGGCCTTTACAGATAATCGCTGGTGAGGTTTCAAAAGTAACCCGTTGGTTTGAAGATGGTTCACTGATTGGTAAGCTGCATGTTGATGGGCGGGGCCCCTATTCATCCAGAAGCATTGAATTGGAATTCAGGAATGAATTCATTGCGATTAAAGAAGATGGTTATATTTGTACGACCCCTGATTTGATCTTGGTTTTGGACGAAGACAGCCTCCATCCGTATAATGTGTCAGAAATTCAGTCGGAACATTCAGTGATTGTTTTTGCGGTCCCGGCTCCGAGTATTCTTCGGACACAAGCCATGCTTGAATATGTTGGTCCCGGCCCTTTTAAATTACCAGACTCCTATCATCCTGTATCAGGGGGAATAGACCATGAAGCTGGGAATTGACGTCGGGGGAACCAATACAGATGCAGTTATTGTCAGGAATAATGGAAAGCTTCTTTCATGGTCCAAGCATTTAACAACTGCGGACATCACTTCCGGAATCGGTGCAGCTGCAAAGGAAGTGCTACAGGACGCAAATATCAGCCCGGAACAAATTGAAGGAGTATTTGTCGGGACCACTCATGTGCTTAATGCGCTTTATCAGCCTGTTAATCTTTCGAAGACGGCATTAATCCGTATTACAAACAGGCCATCGTTGATTAAGCCGGCAGTGGATTGGCCGGAAGATTTAAAAAAATATCTTTCCAGTATCTATCATTTTCAAAGTTCCTACGATTATACAGGCAGAAAAAATGGCCCTTTGATAATGGATTCCCATGACTTTAACAATCTATTATATGGGATTAAAGAAGGTAATATAGAATCTATTTGTATTGTCGGGGCCTACTCGCCTCTATATGATGCTGAGGAGCAAGAAGTGAAAAAACAGATAGAAGCATATTTCCCCGCTATTCCAATCACCATGTCGCATCATATTGGCAGTACTGGTTTTATAGAAAGGGAAAATGCAGCTCTTTTAAATGCCATTCTTTCGAAGGTGATGCGGCAGGCAATGATAGATTTGTCGTCCGTTTTTGAGCGGCTTTCTTTAAATTGTCCCTGCTGGATCACACAGAATGACGGTTCTTTGATGGAAATCCAGGAAGCGATAGATTACCCGGTGTTAACGATTGGCTCCGGGATCACTAACAGTTTCAGGGGAGCCAGTATTTTGAGCGATATTGCCCGCTGCATTGTGGTGGATGTCGGAGGCAGTACGGTTGATATCGGCAAGGTGGTGGACGGGCAGCCTGAAGTATCCGTCAGTTCTACTTCTTTTTTAGATATTGCTGTGAACATGAGGGTGCCTAAATTGTCTTCCCTGCCTTTCGGGGGAGGAAGCCTCATATCGGTAGAACAAGAACTTGTCCATATCAAGGAGACCATCGCAAATGATATTGAACGATACGGTATTTCCTGGGGCGGCAGCACCTGGACATTGACGGATTCCTTCCTTAAGGTTTATCCCGAATCATTCTCGGATGACAAGATTAACTTAAAGGGTTTGGAAAATCTGTCAGAAGCCGACTGCAGAAAAGTGATAAAAAAAGTAATGATGGAAATTAAAACGAAAATAGCCAGGTTTCAGCCTAATAATGAAATGCTTCCAATCGTTTTGGTAGGCGGTGGCAGCCCCTTAATTCTCAATAGACTGTTCGGCAAATACCAGAAGATTATACATCCTGCGGGCTACCTTATTTGCAATGCAGTCGGTGCCTGTTTTGCACCGCTGAGCGCCCAGGTTGATAAAGTATTTTGGCTTAAGGATAAAACAAAGCAGCAAATAATTGATGAACAAACAGAACAGTTGATTCAGCAGCTCATACAAAAGGGTGCAAACCGGGAAAGTATACGGCTTGCATCCATTGAGGAATATCCCTTTGATTATATGAAGGGCGAGGTTTTGAGAATACGTTTGAAGGTTTTGGGAGACTTGGAAATTAGTCCGGCTGCAGCATGCCGCAACAAATAATGAATGTATGAAATCCCAATAAATTAAGAGGAGTGAGAGGAAATGAAAATTAAAGTAATTATGCCAATCACATCGGATATTTTTAATGAGGAGATTCTGCAGGAAGTTAACTATTATGCATCTGAATCGACTGAAGTAGGAGTAACCAGCTTGGATTACGGCCCGGCCTCCATAGAAAGTGAATACGATGAAGCGCTTTGCGTGCCTAATTTCCTTGAAAAAGCGATAGAGGCTGAAGCTGAAGGATACGATGGGATCATTAGTGATTGTTTTGGCGATCCGGGAGTTAAGCCAGCCAGGGAAATCCTTAATATTCCGGTTGCTGGTGCGTGTGAATCGTCGATGCTTTTCGCAAGTTCTCTGGCAAAATCATTCTCTGTCGTGACCGTACTTCCGAATGTTGTGCCGATGATTGAAAACATTAGTAAAACATTAGGGGTGAACGGCAATCTTAAATCTGTTCGTTACGTGAATATTCCTGTCCTGGAAGTTCACGATAAGGACCGTTTGAAAAAAGAACTATATGTGGAAATGACCAAAGCAATCGAGCATGATGGAGCTCATGCTTTGATACTGGGCTGCACTGGATTCATGGGAGTTGCGGCCGAGCTTCAGGAACAGCTGAAGCAAGCAGGATATGATGTTCCCGTTATCGATCCGATTTTTGCCGCAACAAAAATGCTGGAAAGCGTGATTTCAATGGGTCTGAAACAAAGTAAGCTGACTTACATGACGCCGCCGTCAAAAGAAAGAATAAAAGCTTAACCTAAGCCAACGGCATGATTTAACTGATTAAGGCGGGACTTTGCCACAAACCACAAGGAATGCCGGCAAAGTCCCAATTAGAAAAAAAGAAACGGGTACTTGATGCAAAATATTTAGCAGGGGGTTGAAAGCAATGGAAGATACGAAGAAATTAGGCGACGATTACTCGCTGTCCAGGGTTCCCAAATCGGCTCGGTTGCCACTCTGGGATATCACGCTGGTAAGGGTTGGCGCATTGGCGACATTGTCGCAATTTTTGCTGGGCGCTGCCTTAGGTTACGGTATGACGTTTTGGCAGGCATTTTGGGCTATGTTTTTTGGAAGTGTCATCTTACAGGTCGTAAGCTTTCTGATTGGATATGCAGGCGCCAGGGAAGGTCTTTCTACCAGCCTGCTGTCCCGCTGGACTGGGTTTGGCCGGTATGGTTCCACCATTATCGGGGCTGTCATTTCTATTTGCTGTATCGGCTGGTTCGGTGTACAAAACTCGGTATTCGCCAATGGATTGGTCCAGGCAACGGATGGTAAATTGATTCTTCCCGTTGCAGCCGCAATCACTGGACTTGGCGTTACCGTGCTTGTTATTTTTGGATTCAAGCTATTAAGTGCAACGGCAAAAGTGGCTGTTCCCGCCTTTTTGTTAGTTGTGGCGTTCGGGATTTATGATGTCTTAAGTAATCAATCCATCATAAGCTTGATGAGTACACCTCCTCCTGGAGAGGCTCTTTCAATCGGTGTAGGGGCAACGATGGTTGCAGGAGGTTTTATGATCGGCGCTGTCATTACCCCGGATTTTACCCGGTTTGCGCGCAGTGGAAAAGACGTATTCTGGATGACAACGATCGGTACAATCGTAGGCGAAATGGGAGTAGGGATGATTGCTGTTCTGATGGCACATGCTGCAAAAACAAGCGATGTTGTCAGCATCATGCTGCAGACATCAGGCTGGATTGGTGCTGCTGTTGTTGTGTTTTCGACTGTGAAAATCAATAACTTGAATTTATATTCTTCTTCCTTAGGCTTTACTAATATTATCGACTCCGTATTCAAAATCAAAGTCAGTCGGGGAATGGTTACCCTGATTATCGGTGTAATCGGAACAGTGCTTTCGATTCTCGGAATATTAGATCGCTTTGTAGACTTTCTTGTCTTACTGGGAGTCATGATTCCGCCGATCGCCGGCATTATTGTGGTAGACTACTTTGTATTGAAGACAAACCGCAAAGCATTGGATGAGAGCAGGGCAGAAGACACACTTCCTGCCGAGCCTGAAAAACTAAATCCAGTGACCATCGTTGCCTGGGCTGTCGGGTTTGCAGCAGGTTATTTCATCAAGGCGGGAATCCCATCCATCAACTCCCTGATCGTCAGTGCAGTGGTGTATTATGTGTGTATGTTAATCATAAATGCAGCTAAAAGCCGAAGTGAGTTAAAGGGCAAAATCGCATCATAAATATTCTGAATATTGGAGGATTTTAGAAAATGAGAAAATTAGGAAAACAGGAAATAGAAGATATAGCTGTTGGCGCAGCATTGCTTGGAACTGGCGGTGGCGGAGACCCGTACATCGGCAAGCTTATGACCTTGCAGGCAATCGAAGAATTTGGAGAAATCACACTGCTCGATGTGGATGAAGTTCCAGATGATGCAGTAATTGTTCCTTCTGCCATGATGGGTGCACCGACAGTCATGCTGGAAAAGGCGCCAAGCGGAGAAGAAGCTACTGCTGCTTTCAAAAACCTTGAATCCTATTTAGGTAAAGAAATCTTTGCAACCATGCCGATTGAGGCAGGGGGCTTGAATTCCATGCTTCCTTTGGCTCTTGCAGCAAAATTGGGGCTTCCTGTTGTCGATGTGGATGGCATGGGCAGGGCGTTCCCTGAATTACAAATGGTAACGTTCTATCTGGACGGGGTTTCCGCTACGCCGATGGTCCTTGCAGATGAGAAAGGCAATACCTCGCTTCTTTCAACCATCAATAATGTTTGGACCGAAAGAATTGCACGTGCTGCAACCATTGAAATGGGCGGTTCAGCCATGATTGCCATTTACCCGATGACCGGGAAAAACATTAAGGAAAGCGGAATTAGCGGCATCCTGACTCTTGAAGAACAAATAGGAAGGTCAATAAGGCTGGCTAAACAAAACAATGTGGACCCGATTAAAGAAGTATTAAGCCAGGCAAATGGCTTTGAATTATTCCGTGGCAAGGTCAGTGATATTAACCGTAAAACGGAAACCGGATTTGCAAGAGGAGTGGCAACCTTCGAGGGAATCAATGAATATAAGGGTGAAACGCTTGAAGTTCGCTTTCAAAACGAACATTTGCTTGCCCAAACAACCGACCAGCGCCTTCTTTGCGTAACACCGGATCTAATTGCTGTCCTGGATATGGAAACGGGCCTTCCAATCACTACTGAAGGAATCCGATATGGCGCAAGATGTGTCATTATCGGTATGCCATGCCATCCAAAATGGAGAACGGAAAAGGGGATAGAGACCGTAGGGCCGAAGTATTTTGGCTACGATGTCGAATATGTTCCAGTTGAAGAACTTGCAAAAAAAGGAGTGAACGTCTAATGGGTGTTTATCGAATTGGAATTGACGTAGGGGGAACCCATACAGATGCGGTACTTTTAGATCAGCAAAATAATGTAATTTCTGAAACAAAGTCACCAACAACCGAGGATGTGGCTACAGGCATTTACACAGCAATGAAAAAAATCATCTCAGATGCAAATGTGCCGCGTGAGCATATCAAGTATGCAATGCTTGGGACAACCCATTGTACAAACGCAATTGTGGAACGGAAAAGATTAAATAAAATTGCTGCCATCCGCATCGGCGCTCCGGCCACACTGGCTGTGAAGCCGCTTGTCGGTGTGCCGGACGACCTTCGCTCGGCTCTCGGACAGCATGTGTACCTCATTCGCGGGGGACATGAATTTGATGGGCGGGAAATCGTCGAATTGGATGAAGCCCATTTATATCAAATTGCACAACAAATCAAAGGGGAGGTAGATTCGGTTGCCATCACATCTGTGTTTTCCCCTGTATCGCAAGCGCATGAACAAAGAGCAAGTGAAATATTGAAGGAAGTTTTGGGTGATGATGTAGCTGTTTCTCTATCTTCTGAAATTGGCTCAGTTGGACTTCTAGAACGCGAAAATGCGACCATTCTGAATGCGGCTGTTGTAAATGTTGCTAAAACTGCGGCGGATGGATTTATCAACGCGCTCAAGAACGAAGGTATCGAAGCAAGAGTTTTCTTCGGTCAAAACGATGGAACATTGATGTCAGTCGAATATGCAGTAAAATACCCAATCTTTACGATTGCATGTGGACCAACGAACTCGCTGCGCGGTGCCTCATATCTGAGTGATCTCTCCGATGCAATTGTTGTCGATGTCGGCGGAACAACTTCTGATATCGGTGTTCTTGTCCAGTCATTCCCGAGGGAATCTTCATTGGCGGTAGAAATTGGTGGAGCGCGGACAAACTTCCGGATGCCAGACCTGATTTCCATCGGACTTGGCGGCGGAACGATTGTAAGGATTCAGGAAGACGGTGAATTCACAATTGGACCGGACAGTGTAGGATACCGCCTGCCGGAAAAGGCGCTTATATTTGGAGGAGACACCTTAACGACTACAGATGTTGCGGTAGCACTTGGAAAAGTGGAGCTTGGCGATGCTTCTAAAGTCGCTCATCTAGACAAGGAATTTTTGAACAGGGTATACGACAGAATTGTCGAAATGGTGGAAGAAGCGATTGATAAGATGAAGACCAGCGCAGCACCAGTGCCGGTTATCCTCGTTGGAGGAGGAAGCATATTGCTGCCTGAATCCTTACAAGGCGCTTCAGAGGTATTGCGGCCAGAGCATTCTGGTGTGGCCAATGCCATCGGTGCTGCGATAGCCCAGGTTAGCGGGCAAATCGAAAAGGTTTATGCGCTGGCAGAAATCGGCCGTGAAAAGGCGCTGGAAATGGCAAAGGAAATCGCTATGTCCGAAGCGGTGAAAGCAGGGGCTGACCGTGAAAGTCTAGTGATTGTAGATATTGAAGATGTGCCACTTGCATACATGCCTGGCAATGCGACCCGTATACGTGTAAAAGCAGCAGGCGAATTGGCTCAGGCTGAAGTAAGCGAATTGGTTTAAGAAATGGGGAAAAGGCTCCGGTTCATTCTGGAGCTTTTTTAAATGATGGAGGAATAGACGATGAGTTCAAAGGAATACATAGATGAAATTAAAAACAAAACGTTAATCATCGATGGCCATTTTGATATATTGATGGACGTGGCCATACAGAGGGAGAAGGGCAGGAACAGAGTGATTGAATGTGATTATTATCCTCGATTTGTAGAGGGCGGTGTCAATGTCATCATTGCTGCCATTTTTATTGATAGCGGGTATCTGCCTGAAATGGGGTTGAGGAAGGCGCTGGCCCAGGTGAGTGCTTTATATGAGGAAATAGCAGAGTCTCCGGATAAATTGATGCTATGTAAAAATGCCGATGATATGCTAAAGGCGCAAAACTCAGGGAAAATAGGTTTTCTGCTGTCACTTGAAGGTGCAGAACCACTTGGGACAGATCTTAGCCTGGTTAGAGTGTTCTATGAATTGGGAGTAAGAAACTTTGGGTTGGTTTGGAGCAGACGGAACGCTGTAGGTGATGGAAGCCAGTTCAGTCCCGTAAAAGAAGGGATGAAAGGCGGAATAACTGAATTCGGGGTACAGGTGATAGAGGAGTCAGAACGGCTCGGAATGACCATCGATGTTTCCCATTTGAATGATGAAGGATTTTGGGATGTCATCAAATTTGCAAACAAGCCGATTATTGCCTCCCACTCCAATTCCAGAGTACTTTGCGATACAATGCGTAACCTGACTGACGAACAAATGAAAGCCATTGCTTCAACAGGCGGTGTAATAGGAGTGAACGCCGTAAGCATCATCGTTGCTGCTGAAGATGAAAATAGCAGCCTGGAGCAATATATAAAGCATATTGACCATATTGTCAAATTGGTTGGGATTGATCATGTAGCCATTGGCCTAGATTTGTGCGACGATTTCTTTAAATATGTATCACCTGATGATCTGGCCAGTATGCCGCGTAAACCGTTTGATGTAATCTCTGGCCACCAGAGCCTGGGCAGCTTGATAGAAGGGCTGGTTAATAGGGGTTATAAGGAAGAAGAGCTGGCAAAAATACTTGGCGGAAACCTTTTGAGAATCTTCTAATCTTGCAAATTTCATAGTCCGCTTTACAATACTCAACCTGCGGCGAAGTGGCCGAACATACCTCAGCCTGATCCTTTCCCTATTACTGGCTGATAGATTTGGTGGTATCAGTGTACCATTGAATATCCTCGCAAGGAATTGCCGCATTTGTGTGGATGTAACACAAAAATAAAGAATACGTGAAAAATATGAGCTGCCTATTGGCAGCTTTTATTGTTTAAGGAGCAGCATTTTCGGATTGAAAGGATTATGCATGAGATTTGGAGAATTACATAAATTGGCACTGTGGAAAAATGAGATTGGAGGGTTCATATGTCAAAACCATTATTGCAAGGACTGGAAGGTATTTTTATTCCTGTGAAAGACCCTAAAGCTTCAGCAGAATGGTATGGAAGCGTTTTGGGATTTAGTCTTGTATACATAGAGGAGGAAGCAGCTGTGTTAAAAATAGCTGCAGACTCCAAAACTGTAGTTTGCCTGGTAAGAACTCCGGATCATGAGCCGATGAACTTCCCGGAAAACAGCTTTGGTGTCGGCAAATACTATAACTTTATTCCTAACGACATCGAAGAAACTTATAGGGAGCTTAAACTCAAAGGTGTAAAAGTGAACCCTATAGGGGGAGAAGGGGATACCAGGTTCTTTACATTTTTTGACCCAGACGGAAATCCGCTGGGGGTTTGCCAGTAAAAGCTGCAAGCTCATGCACAGGATACATAAGATTGCGACTCACTAAATACATAAGAATTACAGGAAATACACGGAGGGATACTTATGAACATAAGGCTTGCCGAAGAAAAAGATATTCAGCAGTTAATCAGGATGAGATGGGATTTTACCTTGGAACACGATGAAAGTAAAAAAGCCGCTTCCTATGATGACTTTGCAAAGGAATGCCAGGTTTTTTTCCAAAAAGCACTTACAAGCGGACGATGGTTTATCTGGGTGGCTGAGCAGGACAATGAGGTTCTTTCTCACATATACATTGAATTAATTGAAAAAGTGCCGAGGCCTGGCAGGAAGACCAATCCATTTGCCTATATGACCAATATGTTTACAAAGAAAGAATATAGAAATGAGGGAATCGGGAGTCAGCTGCTCTCCCGGATCAACCAGTGGGCAAAAGATCATGATTATGAATTTATCATCGTTTGGCCAAGTGATGAGAGTATTAACTATTATAAGAAGAACGGGTATGTACATTGCACAGAACCCATGGAATACTTTCCTTCATAAATGATATGCTTCTGCTTCTGCTCCTGCTGGAAATCCTGGAGCTACTTATCTTCAAATGATGGGATAGTACTGTACATACCTGGGATTACAGTAATATGGCGGCCTGGGGCCAATCTTGGGTATTTGCCAGCTTTGCGGATTTGAATTATACAGCACCACATTTTTTTCATTGGAATATGGCAGCAGTAACAATTTTATCTCGGGATTTAATTGGAATGAATTATTCATAAAATAGCCCCCTATAGACAGATGTTACTGCCATTATATTCATTAGGCAACGGTTTGGAGTCCGTCTACATTTCGTCACATGCTGCAATAAAGGTACATGTAGACTCATGGTTTGGAGTTTTCATACATAGAGTAACCTATGGATTCTTTTTTTAGGAGGTTATTCTAATGTCGAAGGATCATAAAAATCCAAACGAGCAGCGGTATCCTATGCACCCGAATTTCGGAAAAATTACTGAATACAAGGACATCCCGGTTACTGTGCCGGAACAGCGCCAATATCGCCAGCCAGGGCTAGAAAGATTGATGGTTCCAAGGCCGATCATTGAAAATCCTAATTATAAAGGAAGCGGAAAGCTGCAGGGCAAGATTGCACTTATTACAGGCGGTGACAGCGGGATTGGTGCAGCCGTCTCGATAGCATTTGCCAAGGAAGGGGCGGACATTGCAATCTCTTATCTGGATGAGCATGAGGATGCAGAACGGACCAGGAGCAGAATCGAAGAGCTTGGACAACAGTGTGTATTGCTGCCTGGAGATTTAAGGAACAAGCAGCAGTGCATTGACATTGTGAAAAAAACCATTCAAACATTCGGGCATCTCCATATTCTTTGCAACCATGTGGGGATACAGTTTCAGCAATTAAGTTTGCTTGATATCACCGATGAGCAATTCGACGACACTTTTAAGGTGAATGTTTACTCCCATTTCTACACAACCAGGGCTGCACTTCCTTATTTAAAAGCAGGAAGCTCCATCATTAATACTGCATCTGTCGTTACATATGTCGGCAATAAACAATTGATCGATTATACAGCAACCAAAGGAGCCAACGTTGGGTTCACCCGTGCATTGGCAAACAACCTTATAGACAAAGGAATCCGGGTAAATGCCGTGGCACCGGGACGAGTATGGACTCCGCTGATTCCATCAAGCTTTTCTGCAGACCAGGTTCCGCTTGTTGATAATCCTATGAAGCGTCAAGGGCAGCCTTTCGAGCTTGCTCCTACGTATGTCTATCTGGCCTCAGACGATTCCAGATATGTAACTGGACAAACGCTTCATGTGAATGGCGGGGAATTTACTTCTTCCTAATGTTACCCGTACACCCTAAACTTAGACACACTTCACTAGAAGCAGCTGATGAAAAAATTCCCCCGTTGCGGCATTATAAACGGAAGTCCATACGCGGTCAAAAAGAAATCCTTATATAAAATTGATATACTTTCATTCAAGATATAAACTCTAATATGTGAAAGGACATATAATTATCCGCGAAATCAATCGATAGAGGAGTGTATATCATGAAGGTTTTGGCTTTTTTAGGAAGCACGAGAAAGAATGGCAATTCTGAATATCTTGCAAAAAAAATTGTAGAAGGAACCGATCACACCATTGTTTATCTTTCAGATAAACATATCCAGCCCATCGTTGATATGAGGCATACCGAAGAAGGTTTTTCCCCTGTTAATGATGATTACGAGGAACTTGTTAAATTGATGGAGGAACACGACGTTCTGCTGTTTGCCACGCCTCTATATTGGTACGGAATGAGCGGCCCTATGAAGAATTACTTCGACCGCTGGAGTCAATATCTGCGTGATCAACGGTTTAATTTCAAAGAAGAGCTTGCCAAGAAAAAAGCTTATGTTGTGATAACAGGCGGAAGCAGTGCCAAGATCACAGGCTTGCCCCTTGTCCAGCAGTTTCAATTTATCTTTGAATTCGTGAATATGGAATTTGCAGACTACATAATTGGTGCCGGAGTAAAGCCGGGGGAAATAGTCAACGATAAAGCGGCTTTGGATAAGGCTGAGAGCTGGAATAAGCAGTTTAGATAATTACTTCGCTGTCGAGCGAAAGAGCTCCTTTCCGACTAAGAAAAGGTGACGAACAGAAACATTAAGGATTTTTTTCATTTCGAAATGCTGGTAGTTGTTATAACTTCTACTGGCTTTTTATTACAAGTTAACCATCCCATGGTTTTTATGCGTGTTTTTTTTATTGGCACAGTCATCCTTTATCATTACTTAAGAGAAGATTTCAAATGAAATCCCTCAAGCCTGAGCAGGAATGAGGCATAAAATGCGCTTATACAAGACATAAGTATGGATAGTAATTTCCGCATAAAAGAGATTATTATTTATTGTAAGAAAAAAGCAAAGTAAATGTGATGGACAACTTGTAATGAACCAAAAAAGGACCTGATTGGTCCTTTTTTGGTTTGCGGCAATTTTAATTTTTGTTCAACCGATCCAGCTTATCTGATATATTTCTTAAAATATTGTTTTTTTCCTTTTGAATTTGAAGGAGTTTGAATGAAAACCAAATGATAAAAATAAAAGGGGCTGCTGTGAAAAGCAAGGATACTATAGGAAATAAAGCTAATACAGATTCGTCCATTCATAAACCTCCAACACCGTTTGGATAATTATACCATATTATAGAGTTTAAGCTCCTGATTGTCGAGTGATGTCCACGATCAAGATAGCATGCTAGTTTTTGTTAAAAGGCTGTCATTGCTACTCGAACATTGTAAAATTTCTCTGGATGTAATACGTGTATTTCTAGTATAATTGGAATATGTATTTACCAATATTATGCAATTAATCGTAAGGGATTTTCCGGTAAGGGGATGTTTATGGAAGAGTTGAGAAGGATTTTAATGAGTCACCCATTGATTGAGAAGATTGGCACAAAATATTCGGATGAACCGTTTGTAGATCTTAATGGCTATGACCCGGAAATATCAGTTGATCCAGCTCTGGCAGGCAGGACTCCATTTTTTTCATTTGTCCGGCTGTCAGTGGCAGAAAAACTTTTTTTAGCGAAACAATTCCTGCCTAAAGATATTAGATTTTTAGTAAAAGAAGGCTACCGGCCGTTACATATCCAGGAACAGGCCTTTGAACGCTCACTGCAAAGGGTCAAACAACATAATTCAAATCAGGGCATGGACTTTTTAGTTGCTGAGTCATCCAAATATGTAGCTCCGCCACAGGTAGCTCCCCACCCGACCGGAGGTGCCATCGATGTGACCCTTATGGGCGCGGATGGCAAGGAATTGGACCTTGGGACAGATTTTGATGCCTTGCCGCATGAAGTGGATTACGCCACTTTCTTTGATGCTGCTAATATATCGGAAGAAGCCAGATATAACCGGTATATCCTTCGTGACGCTCTTCAAGCTGTGGGCTTTACCAATTACTTCACAGAATGGTGGCACTGGTCCTATGGAGACAGGTACTGGGCTGTTATGAATGGTCATCCTGAAGCTCTATACAATCCTGTATCCGAAGAAGAGCTGCAAGGTTTGGTAAAAGTTAAATTAATCGAACAAAAATCTCATCAACCTATCTATATGGGTCAAAACCAAGGCTGAAAACATATAAGGTTTATAATTAAGCAAGAAAACCAGCATCTTAATGCTAGAAAATATAAAAAGGATGAAGTGCATCGAGCTGCCAGCCAATTTGGAAACCCTGGGCACGTTAACCGATCAAGGTGTTTGCATTATTATGGTAAGTAATTGAGTTGTTATTTTGTAAGGAAAATTCGTTCCTTTCTATAAAATACACAGAAAAAGGGAGCAAGATTGTTTATCAAAGTAATCATCTTGTTCCCAAAAGGTTTCTAAATAAGTATTGAGTATATCGCGCTATTTCTTAGTTCTCCACATATTTTACGGTGATCCACGTTGCAAAAGTCATATATCTTGTCATTGGTTTGACCCATTTGCAGTATGTAGATAATCAGCGTAATCACAAAAGCCACTGTCATACATGTCTAGAGTCCAGCCTATCCGTTCCATTAATGGAATTATGTCACCTCTTTCGGAAATTCCATTAATTCATCTATAACCCGAGCCGCTGTTTCCAGATCAGCCACTAGTTCAGCATCCTCATCTTCCATAAAAGTAATTACAAAACGATGCGAATTTTCTCCCTTTTTTAATGTCACTGAAAAAGGAACTTCATATCTGGAATAGATATGAGTGATTTCCGTATCTTTATAATGGATTAAATCATGTAACATGTTCTTGATTTGATTTATAGCCATCTATGCTTCTCCTTATATCATTAGATGCAACCAATAAAAGGTTAAGGAAATAAAATTACCTTGTGTGAAATTCAAATAAGAACAAGTTTAAGAAATGTGAAAAAGAAAAAGATATTAGGCCCACCTCCGCCTAATATCATGATAGTCGATACCCAACCTTGGCTGTAGCATGAGTACTTTACCCAATAGTTTATTAAATTCAAACTAAGAATAATTAGCTGCTTAAAAACGTGAGCACCTCTGGAGTTCTACTCAATACCCGTTTCATTCTTATTTAGCTGCAGGGCAGGTCAGTAGAACAACATTACGGTTTTCTTTAATTTTCAGGTTTCAAAACCAAACATTTGTTCTATAATATAAAAAGAGCAAAAAGGGGCTGAAACTATGTCAATTAGAGACCGTGGGAAAATCAAATGGAATGGTGCATTCTTTATGCCAGAACACATAAAAATGCTAAACGAATTAAAAAGTGATTATTATAAAACCATGAAACCCGTCCTGGACGAATACCAAATCCAGGAATTTGAAAACAAAATGCTTGAAGCAATGGAATTTGCAATGAAGGCCAACATAACCACATGGGAAGACGGATATGAATGGGAATACCTGGGGTTGATTCACAGGCTTGATGAATGGAATAGGATCATTTATTTAGAATTGGAAAAGGAAGATGGGTATATCATGAAGATTCTTTTTGACGACATTATTAATGTAGACTTGCGATAAAAGAGAACATACAGTCATTATGATTGTTACTGGAGCTGTATTCACAGCAGATTTTCTCCGGATGTTTGAATTAAGATTCAGAGCCGCTTTTGGCAACTCTTTTTGTTCCTTCCCATGATTCTTCGTGATGCAGTGATTGTATTTCGCTGCATGCTGCTAATGGATAAATAAGTTAGGATCGGGAGTTGCTGCGGCAGTTTTTTGCTTTTAAAACTGGCGCATGTAAAGAATGTTGCTGATTTTCACCTGTTCTGTATAAATGCAGCGATTATAAACATCAGGCCGAACGTCTCAGATTTAAACATTGAGTTGCAATACATAACAATAGAAAGAGCCGAACCGCTTTTAAAATTAAAACCCCAGGAATCTGTTCTTGGGGTTTTAATTTGCTGGCATTATACTCTTGGGGATTTTGTAAACAGCGCCGTTTAATATTGAAATGTCATATACTTGCGACGGAGCCGCCATCAACCCGAAGGTTCACACCATTAATAAAAGAAGCTTTGTTTGAGGCAAGGTAAACTACAGAAGCTGCAACTTCTTCAACTGTACCAGGCCGTTTGACTTCGACATGAGGGCGATTTTCCTTAAGGAACTGCTGAATGGCTTCCTCGTAACTTATATTCAGCTTTTTTGCGTTGTCTTTTAACAATTCCTCCAGCATTGGTGTCATGATAAATGCTGGCGATACAGTATTAACTAGTATACCTTGTGATGCATAGGCTTTTGACAAACTTTTGGTGAAATTTATCAGGGCGGCCTTTGTAGCGTTATAATGCGGCATGAATGCATCTGGCTGAATACCTGATTCTGATGAAATATTAATAATACGACCGAATCCTGCTTTTTTCATATAAGGAATAACTGCTTTTGTTACCCTTACGGTTCCAAATACATTTACATCAAATATATTCTTCCATGCGTCTATGTCCAGTGTTTCAAAATCATCAAACCCGCTGGCTATTCCTGCATTATTCACAAGAACATCAATCGTTTTGTAGCGGTCGATGGCAGAAGAGACCAGATGTTCTACGTCGGATTGGACGGTTAAATCAGCTCGAATCGCCAGCACTTCCCCACCCAGTTGTTCAATTTCGACAGCCGATTCTTGTAATTCTTGTTCCCCGCGTGCACAAATGATAATGTTGCATCCTTCTTCTGCAAAAGCTAAAGCAATGGCTTTTCCAATACCTTTACTACCGCCTGTCACGAGTACGGTTTTATTCTGTAATCCTAAATCCACTTTCTATCAATTCCTTTCTATGGGCAGCTTAATTTAATTATTTATAAAAAATTTATTTTTATCAATAATTTAACCTTGTACTTCAAGCTCATTAAAGTGTGTGACGCGTTAGGAATAGCCATATGTGCTAGACAATTAAATAGGAATATGAGCGGTTGAAATCATCTTGATAAAATTCCTTTGCTTTAACTACAAGAAGAGGGTTTTCTGATACTCCTTTTTTGAATGAAATGGCGATAAGGCGGAAATATAAGAAGAAATGAGCAAGAGGGAATAATAGTAATGGACTTTGACAAAATGGCACCCACCCACTTATCAGATTGTGAAGAATAGTTTTGAATGTTAGCCAGAAGCGGGGAAGGGGGCGCTCCCTTGTTCCTAACAACGGCCCCTTTAAACCGGGTGCATTGCAGGTAGTCTGGGTATGATAAACTCATATTGTTTATCCATCTGTTTGGATAGGAAGAGGCAGGGCAGCCAATGAAAACAGTTAAAATCATATTTCAGATTGCATTTCTTGTAATCCTTTTTCAGATTGGGACACGGATCACGGATGTTTGGAATCTCCCTATTCCAGGGAGTATGGTGGGATTGGCCATTTTATTTGTACTGCTGACATTCAATCTGGTTAAACTTGAATGGATTGAATCAGGGGCGTCATGGCTTCTTGCAGAATTGATGTTATTCTTTATTCCTGCGGCAGTGGGGGTAGTCAACTATCAGCAGGCATTAGGTTCACAATGGGCCAAGCTGTTGATCGTGATTGTGTTAAGCTCCCTCACTGTCATGGCTTTTACAGGACTTACAGCACAATATATAGCAACACGCGGAAAGGGTTTTTTTAGTGGCTCTCGTCATCGTCATCGGTAGTATTCTCATTACGTATTTTGTATATTGGGGCAGCAAGAAGGCTTATTCCAAGTGGAAAATTTTTATATTCTCCCCGCTTCTGCTCAGTCCTATTGTTCTAATCTTGTTATTATCTTTGTCTGAAGTACCCTACAGCACCTATTACACGGGAGCGAAATGGCTCAGTTATTTGCTAGGGCCAGCCACGGTAGCCTTTGCAGTGCCTATGTATAAACAGGTCCATTTATTAAAGAAGCATCTTTTTGAAGTGGCAGCCAGCATAGTGGTCGGCTCTGCAGTTGCCATTGTCTCTTCTTTTCTTTACGCTGTTTGGATCCGTCTCAGTCCATCTCTGATAACCAGTCTAGTCCCACGTTCCATCACGACGCCAGTCGCGATGGACGTATCGAAAACCATCGGTGGAGTTCCTACTTTGACAGCTGTGTTTGTAATCATAACCGGTATAACAGGCTCCATTATGGGACCGGCAATGATACGACTATTTAAAATAGAAAAAGCGACAGCTAAAGGACTCATGCTTGGGATGAGCTCGCATGGTGCGGGTACATCAAGGGCCTTTGAAATCGGAGACTTAGAAGGCACCTTTGCAAGCCTGGCCATGATTACAGCAGCTATCGTCACAATCATATTAGCATATACCATTTTTCCGGTATTACAGAATGAATTAATTATGTAACGGTGATGGGATACAGACGGTAGAAAAGTAATTCCAATCACTGACGAACTTCGAGATATTCTATATACGCAATAAAAGAAGATATTTATTTTCGTTTTTTGCATAAAATCAGCATTAGACTAATTCTAAGGGAGAAGCTTAAATTCTCCCTTTTTTATATTACAGTTTCAATTATTTCCTCTGTTCTTTAGCTTCGTACATTCGTTTATCAGATTCTAAAATTGTATGGTGAAAATCATTTTTACTGCCTGCATAAAGCAGGGGCCGAAGCATTATCTTACTTTCTAACGATAATCCGGAAATTTGAAATACTGCGAATGATCAATGTTTGAAAAATATGGCATAGACGCTGAAGGAGTCATGGTTGGGGTTTCATGCGTACTTCATCCTTTTTCCATAAATATAACGGAATACTTTATGGGAGTAGGTGAATCCTTCTCCCATTAGGGACATCGTTACATCATGCTGCCTAATAGCCACCTATGAAGTAAGAGGCAACTCAAAGGAGAAGAATTTTGTATACTTTTTTAACTGGTGATTTCGTCAGTTATCAAGCCAGAAAGAGAGTGATGGCCAATCCGGTTTGGAATTTACGGGGGTATAGGAATATGGTGTCATTCTTTACCTTATTTTCCCATTGTATAATGTAGAAAATTGCTGGAAAATAGAGGTTATACAAAATTAGGAAAAGTATTTGGGGAATTTATCCGAATGCAGGGGGAAGAGATGAAAGTACAGTTTATTGGTAAAGTATTGTTGTCAGCGGTATTGTTATCCATCGGCACACAAGCGGGAAAAGGGGACTTAGCGATGGCCGGGTCTCCAGAAGAGTATAAAGGGGCCGAGTTTTCTACATTTGGAATCCATCCAGCCCTGTCACCGGACGGAAAAACGGTTTTTGTAGGGAAGGGGCAGCCTGATCCAAGTAATGATGATCTTTATAGATTAAGTATGTACGATGTCTCCACCGGATCGCTTCTCAAGGAAATAGACAGTCCGAACAGCTCGGCTTATTATGATTTCAGCCCCCAAGGGAAGTATTTGATTTCCAATGGAGATTACACGAATATATTAAACGGCGATGATGGCGAGCAGGTATCGACCCTGCCATTCTATTATGCTCGGTATTCATTCAAGAAAAGTAATGAGGATATCGCAGCATTTACTTATTCATCCAATAGACAACTGTTGGATGGAAATACAGTTTCTATTTATGATTTATCATCAGGAACAGAAATCTTTAAAAAAGAATATGAAACCGATAAACCAATGAGGGTTGCTCTGCACCCAACGGAACCGATTGCAGCCATATCCTGCGGCCTTGATATTGAAGTTATTGATTACCAATCCAAAAAAACGCTCAAGATGATACGGAACCCGTTTAAGTTGACAACGAATCAACAATATCAAGCGATCGGCCTTTTGGAATATAGCAATAACGGGCAATTGCTTACAGTATATAGCAATGCTGGGATTGACGATTCAGTTAAACAATTTGATGCCTTAAAAAATTATAGTGAGTCACTGGTTGAATCGTTCGACACGGAGCAGCGGGTCAGAAATAGCCTTCCTGCGCAGATGGAAAATGCTGTTTTTTCAAAAGATATGAAGAAAGTCGCGTATGAAACAACAGGGGATTATACGCGGCATGTGGTCGTTGGGGATTATCCCATCAAAACTAATGCATCAGAGAGAATTGAATTTAAAGATCCGTATATTCAGCTAAGAGAGGGTTCTTCTACCTATTACGGTTTGGAGTATATAGACAAATATAAAAATCGTATACTGCTCGAGCCGAAAGATGTGAAGCTGGAAGCACTGGACCCGGAAATCTTAGAAATCAATGCGGCGAATAAAATAATTGCCAAAAAGCCAGGAAGCACGTATGTAAAAGCTACCTACAAAGACTTTACCGATTTCCTTACGGTTGAGGTCCAAAGCCTGGCAAGCTCCCGGATCGTCACGGATCCACTATATGATTCGTCTTTAACCATAACAGGCAAGGCCCCTGAAAATATTACACTGTTTGGGTTTTATGCGGGCAGGGAATACCGCATCACTACAGGGAGTGATGGTTCATTTACCTTCCTTTTGGATAAGCCACTAAAGGCAGGTTCCCGCGTCTGGTTTATGTATTATCTGGAAGAGTTATATCCGGCTGAGGCACCTCCCGGAAGTGATTACCTATTCGAGAATGTTTTACGTGATACAGTGGCACCTGCTGCCCCTAAAATCACAGAGGTAAATCAACAAACCAGTGAAGTACAGGGAATCACGGAACCAAATGCTGCGATCAGCGTTTCAGTCGATGACACCGGAAGTGCCGGATTTGTCAGGGCCAGCACACAACCAACAATAAAGGTTTCCGCTAAAGCAGATAAGCAGGGCCGTTTTAAGATGGTAATCCCAAATGTAAAACTGAGCGGCAGAACCTTCCGGACAACAGCGAAGGACCTTGTTGGCAATCAAAGCAAGACAACCGTCACAAGGGTTGCTGATAAAATTCCGCCTGCTGTCCCGCGGGTTAAACCCCAGAGCAATATAGCGACAGCCATTACCGGAACCGCGGAGCCATATGCTACTATATACGTGAAAAAAGGGACTTCTGTCTTGGCAAGCGGGAAAACATCAAGCAGTGGAGCTTTTTCCATTAAGATTCCAAAGCAGCCTGCAGGGACGTATTTGAAAATCAGTGCGATGGATGCTGCAAAGAATATGAGCAAAACTGTAACGATCATGGTTTTGAAAGCTCCCGCTACTCCAACTGTGAATAGTGTTTACAGCACATCAACTGTCGTTTCCGGGAAATCCCAGGCAGCAACTACCGTGTATGTGAAAAAGGGAACTGTGATTCTTGCTTCCGGGAAGGCAACCAGTAAAGGGACATATTCCATCAAAATTACCAAACAACGAAAGGGCACTGTATTAACCATCGTGGCAAAAAATGGCCAGGGAGTATATAGTGCTTCAAAAACAATAACAGTCAAATGATAGGGAAGCCTTCTAGGCCTCCCTTTTTTCGCAGTCATAACCATACAGGTTCACCGGAGTGTTGTAATCATCTATTCACAAGTTTATATAGGTAATCAATTAGAAGTGTAAAAATATATATCTGCATATGTCATAAAAAAGAAGTGTGAGGTACACACATCATTTTTGTTTCGTATTATACTTTTCTGCTTGCAGCTGTTCCAGTTCCTTATTGACTTCCTCTTCGTCAACATAATTGCGATAACCGGCATCATATTGGACAAGCGGACCTGCAGATTCGGCTCCCGCCTGTGCCTTCGTCTCCATAAGAAGGATGCGACCCGCTGGATTCAGGAAGCTTTGGCGAAAAGGAGACACATATATTTTAATATAATAGGCCTTGAAAGAGTAGATTGATTCTTTCTATCTTCTTTGGGTGTATCCGGACATGCCATAGAAGTTCAGGTCAAAAGAATGATATATCCCCTTCAGGCTTTTTAGTACAATAGGAATCAGGTACAAAGTCAGAGATGAGGGGAATGATACATCGCATGAACAACGTAGCAAAATGGACGGGAATCGGGATAGCTGTGTTGATAGGGGTGACCATGATCTCCCTAGGTTTTTTGGCTTGGATATCTATTCTGACAGGGGAAGGATTCTCGGCGGATGTATGGAGACCTCTTTTGATAACATCGATCGGGGGAGCGGTAGCGGGGTGTATTGTGTTATGGGGTATAAGGAAGGTGGTTGCTGAAAATGGGTATCTTTCTCGGCAGAACCATCAAGAGCGACCCAATGTGCGAATAGCTGAACGTCTCCTCTCCTGCTTAGAAGACCATCCCTACAGGATGAGGCTAAAGACGGAAGTTAATATGCCGGTGAGCAAGGAACTTCGGTGCTTTTTTGTAGAAGATGGACTGTACGTTGTACCGCTTGCTGGTTATAAAAGGACCGTTGAAGAATTCCTCACTGCCTTGAGAAAAGAAATGCTGGGCGCAGACGAGGGTATGTACCTCGCGTTTGACAAGATGAAAGAACGGATTGAAGAGATACATAGGATATATCAGGAACAAACGGAGCTTGAAAGGCTGCGGGAACAAGCTTCCATATTTATGAAGGCTCATGGGAATCTAAAAACTTATAAAAGTTACGCGATTTCATTCAAGCCCCATAAACTTCAAAGTATAATGGTTTCATTGGCACTTGAGGAACATCAGATGCTACTGACTTTGGATACTGTAATATCCGATTTCGAAAAAAACATGGAGTACGTTCGTACTGGACTGATGAAAAAATCCGCATAATCCTGGATACAGAATCTCTCGTAAAAAATTTTTCATTTCAAATAATACTTTGGTGGAGAGAATTCTGTTACTCTCCACCAGTCAGGCTATAGTAATTAGACAAATCGCTAGTCATCGGCAGGCTTTAGTTTTAGGAAAAGAGTTGCGCGGCAGCTCTTTTTTTCTTTTTGCAAGAGGGGACTTGAGTATGAACGCGTAAAAAAGGTGATAGGATAAGCGGGCACATTTCTTTGATTAAATGAATGTGAACTGACTACGTCGAAAGCTTGTCATTCTATTAACCGAGCAAAATACAATTCTCTAAGAAGAGGAATAGTTTGTTGTTACATTATCGAGGTTGCATAATGAGGGAAAACGGAAGATAAGCAATGGCCTATGAAAATACTTCACATTTAATAGCTTATTATTTTTTGCGTCATGTTTGGAAACTTACATAAAAAAAGCCTCCTATAAAGGAGACTTATTACCAACTAGCTTTCTTTACTCCAGGAATTTGCCCTTTATATGCAAGTTCTCTAAAGCAGATACGGCATAGTTTAAATTTACGGTAAACAGAATGTGGACGTCCACATTTTTCGCATCGAGTGTATTCTTGAACCTGATATTTAGGTGTGCGTTTTTGTTTAATGATCATAGACTTTTTAGCCATATATGAAACCTCCTTGTAAATGTTAATTGGGGAAGGAGACATACAATATTATAAATGAATAATTATTATTATTAAATAGGAGTTCAGTGGAAAATAAAGAGCGAAATCATGTATTAGCAAGTAGGGAGTGAACTGTTTAGCTGAAGGGACTCTGTCCCACGACTGGTACGTTCTACCCCTGATACCGAAATGTAACTAATATATAAATGTTCAACGACAAATATCTGGCTCAACTAATCATACGAACAGGGCAGATAAGCTAAAGATAACGGACCAAACGGATATTTGAAGGTGCTTGAAGGACTGACATCAAATGTATTTTATGGTGATGTATCATGGAACAATTTCAAAAACAGTACCTTGGTTAAAATCAGTCACACTCATAGAGCCATAAACCCCTAAAAAAAGTCTGTTTTGATTCCGATTCGTTCCCAAACTAACATAATAGGCGGATTGAGGCCCAAAATTATAATCGGTATCAATAATACTTACATCATTTAGTTGACCATCTGTTCTTGCCCTGGTATAAGCTAACACCCCTCGGCCCGGAGATTTTGATTCTTTCCGGGCAATGTCTGTAAACACAACGCTTCCCGTTAAATGAGGGATTCGATTCCCCATATAGGCTTGCACGCCTGTCAGTGCAGTTCCTCCAAACTTATCGGGTCGGGGATCTTTATGGAAATAACTGGTTAAAGGCTGAAGACGCTCCACTGTAGTTTTTATTGCTTCATCGTAATAAGCAATTGTTTTCTGATTCAAAGTCGCATTTGAAGGGCATCCCCGTATAAATGAAGTAGGAAAAGCCCCTTCCCACCCGCGCCAGCCAAAGTTAATCAACCCTTCGCGGTCAAACTCAGTTCTCATTAAAAAAGCTTGAATAAGCTCAGTGACCTGTACTGGTTTATATCGAATGAATGAAAAAATTGACTCTGCCAAGTCCTGCCCGACATTTCCCGCATATTTGATATACTGATTATAAAATCTTTGAAACGAAATGCCTGGTATATTGCGAACCCCTTTGGCAATGACCGCAAGTGTTTCCTGGATTGGTGCGGGCAGCTCATTAAAACGTGTGACAGCGGGTGGATTATAGCTAAACGTATTCATATCTACATTTATTTCAATTATCTTACCGGCGATTTCCATATCATCCTGACTTAAATTAAATGGATCATAGCCGGATCCGCCGTCTCCAGTTGTCAAAATAAGTTTTCCTGTTTCAGGTGAAAAGTTTAGGCTATTGACACCATTATGATTAAAGAATGGTCTTCTTAAGTTAAGTAATGTCCGTCGTTTTTGAGGTTGACCATTGGATTGTAATGCCCACTCCTCAACTGTATCAATATGATCATATTGAGTTTCTCTATGTATCCACCTAAGGTTTAAAGTTCCTGGATCGCACGGGTTAGGCTCAAAAGGTTCAGGAAGGGGACTTGGGCCTTGTGTTCCAGCTACTGAATAATGAAGATAAAACAGACCATTAGAATAAAAATCAGGATGAAACGCTAACCCAAGCAATCCCCGTTCATCATATCCACCACCAAAAACACCCAGTTTTATGATTCTCGGACGAATATCTAAAAAAGTCCTTAAATCTCCGTCATTTATGTAAAAGATTTCTCCTGCCTGTGTTGCAATAAATAATCTTTCCATTGAGTCACCCGGAAGTATAGCTGTTTTCATAACAGTGGGTAAGTTTATCTTACTTACGATGGGCCGTAAGCTAACCTTAAGGTTTGTCAACTACCTTTGCACTCCTTCATTGTTTCTTTTTATAAGAATATGAATAGAACTGGTCTATTAGTCCTCTATGGTGAAGTGGCGCACATATACGGTGGTAGTTGGATAAAGCGGTGAATAGTATGAGGGTAGTGTAGAAGTTTATTGGAGGTGGGGCTCACGAAGATGGTAAAAAGTAAAACCGTACAGTATTGGCGTAGGCCTTTCTTGGGAATACCGCATGCCCTTATCGAATTGTCTTCTACCACAAAACTAATACTTACCGCCGCATTAAGCGCGTGTGCAGCCATGTCTCAGTCAGCAGGGGGATATGTGCCCGGCATCGGTTTTTTCGTAAGTGCCATGACGACTTTACCGATCTTTTTAGCAACGGTGGTATCCGTGAGGCACGGATTTCTTTCTTATTTTGTTACGTTCCTGCTTTTATTGTTCATCCAGCCTAGCGAGCTAATCATTTTTGCTTTCACAACGGGAATTCTAGGGTTGGTGCTTGGCGGTTCCTTCTGTAAGCGGAAAACAAGATTTTGGGTTGTAATCCTGGCGGGAGCGGCCTTATTTATAGGAATCATGGCGCTCCTATTTATTTTCCGCTTTCCTGTGTTAGGACCTGAAGTTGATACAGCCTTTCATTTTGGTCCGTTATTGCTCGTAGGGATAGGCAGTATTTTATATGCATGGATGGCAGCAGAATCTTGTTGGTTTGCCCTAAAACGGTTGGGCCGTGCTCTGCCCGATAAAGCAATCAAGGCTGTATCCGAAAAATTAGACACAAATGAATAAATCAAATATGAAAAAGTGCCTGTAACCTGAGGCACTTTTTCTAGTGGAGCCGTGTTACGAATCACCTTTCACAAGCATAGAGTCTTTATCTCTCCTGATGGGGGATTGATCAGGACTTTGCATGCGAGGGGGAGCACTATGTATGGTCCTTGTCAGTGTTTTATTAATGCCCCTAGATTCGATTCTTGGGTTTTTTAATCATTAGCCCATACAATTTTTCTCTACTGACATAGGTTATAGTATTAGTTCGAAAGGAGGAATAAATTATGGCTGATGGGGCAGGATACGGCAGCGGATTTGCCTTGGTCGTTGTTTTGTTCATCTTACTTATCGTTATAGGTGCGGCGTATTGTGGTGGTTGGTAATAAAGCAAGAAAATATTAATGGTTTAAAGAATGGGTATTTCTTATTATGTATGGCTACGGCGATTACGGTTATGGACGGACATTCGTATTAATTGTGAGTTTTATTCATCCTCTTAATTATTGTTGGATGTGCTTGTCCTAATTATGAAAATGTTTAAGGGTCCTTTGAAGGACCTTTATTTTTTTTGAAGAGCTTATGAATGTCCATACATTGCTGCACCTTGCAGATATGGGATTTTTAGATTATTTATTTTTACCTTACATAGCCCATACAGAATGTGCTTTTAAGAATACTCTAGTGTAAGCACCGTAATACCTTCTTCTTCAAATACAATCTCCTATAAGAAGATCGGTCCCGCATCCAGTCTTCTTATTTTTGGGGTTTTCACTGAAAATCAATCCAACGTCCATGAAAATTTATGGAAGAAAGCATATCCATCACATCACAATATTTACACACTTACATAGGTTATAACAACAGTGAAAGGAGGAAATTGTTTTTGATGGGGCAGGATACGGCAGCGGAATTAATTAATCGTTATCCTATTTATCTTACTAAATGTGGCAGGCGCTGCGTTTGGTGGATGTTGGTTCTGAATTAACAAAATACTCTTAAGAAAGGGGGAATGATTATGTATGGCTACGGACCATATGGATATGGATACGGCGTCGGTCACGGTTACGGGTCCACATTCGTTTTGATTGTAGTATTATTTATTCTGTTGATTATTGTTGGATGTGCCTGTGCTTATTAACTGAAGTGTTTATAGGTCCTTCAAAGGACCTTATTTTTTTAACTAACCATCTAATTAAGATTCTGCTTTTTCCTTATGTGAAATTCTTATGAATACTGTTTTTTCGCAAATAGCCCAGACAGAATAACGGTTAAGGAATACTTTAATGTAAGCACCGTATTACCCTATTCAGACATACAACCTCCAGAAGAAGCACGGATACAAATGCCGTCTTCTTCGTACATATTTAATAGGCTTCTCCGAAAAAGCTTGCCTTCCATTTTGATGACTATGTTGCGATTGATATCTAAACAGCCTCGATGGCAGACATCTGTCACTAGTTTTGTTTTTGATCCTTCTAAAGACGAGCTCTTGACAATGATGTCAGCAGATTTGTCTTTCATCCACCTCATGAAGAACCTTTCTCGATTCTTCTAACTAGGTGTTGGTCCTTCACCGACCTGATGAATAATCTCTTCACAACTCTATCACCGATTTTGGGCCTTCATCTCGGCAATGAAGAACCTTTCTCGCATTTTCTCACTGATTTTGGTCCTTCATCAACCTCATGAACGACCTCTTCACAACTCTATCACCGATTTTGGGCCTTCATCTCGCCTATGAAGAATCTTTTCCGCCTTCTCTCACTGGTTTTTGGCCTTCATCGACCTCATGAACGACCTCTTCACAACCATCTCCCCGATTTCGGTCCTTCATCTCGATTATGTGGTGGATAAAGAAGGGGTGCGCTCATTAGGGCCGATTAGATTGCAAATCAAATGCATTTAATGTACGAACAGAGTGAGATGTATGTAGTCGTAAGTTTGAAGCTTCCATTAAGATCGTTTTTTGCTTTTTCACAAAAGTGGCCAGTTTAGTTAAGATACATTGTTTGCAAATATGCCTGAAGTGACGTTAAAAAAGTAGAATCCCCATGTATAGATGATTCTTTTGTACTCTCAATCGTTTTATTGCTTTTATCGGCGTAAAACCAAACATGCGGAATACTCACGACTAAACGGTGAAGGAGTTTCATAACCGCCCGATCTGCTGCATCTGCTGGCCGGACAGCAGCATGCTATGGGTTTTTTGCAGTTCTAATCGTTTTGGAACTGAATGGAAACTCATCGCTGTTATTTCTTTAAAGTGCCATTGAAATGAAGAAAATCCTCATTTTTGCTTTATCAGTAAGCTCTCAAACATCATTAGATAGCTTGAGAGCAGGTTATTTGAATGACGCAAACAAACACCCATTCATATGAATGGGTGTTCACTTTTCAAATACGATGCCAAAGTGATCGGAGGAAGCTCCACTTGCCTGATTACACTTAAACTGAGTTCGCCTGTCCATTCTATGATGGTTTCCGGTTTAGGGCGGATATCTAACGATGGACCCCTCGGAGTTTCTGTGTGTTTCCAATGCATGATTCCTATCTTTCCTCCATCTCTTAAGAGGGACATTGCATTTTTCATTAATGCAAGAGGTTCTTCACAATGAAGGATGTTAAACAGAGACACATAATCAGCGCCTTTTAACGAATCATCCTGTAATTGTGATATATCTCCATTGATTAACCTGATGTTCTCGATGGAAGCGTCTGAAACTCGTTTCTGACACAATTCCAGATACCAGTTGTCGATATCCACACCAATTGCAACACCAGATATGATCCGTGAAGCAGGAATGAGGAATGTGCCATATCCACAGCCTATATCTATGAATTTCTTAATATCCTTAGTAATATCCAATGACTTTAATACCAATTGTGTATCGAAAAATCCTTCCCAGGTGTCATCGCTGGGCATGCCTGATTGTCTGTATTTCATATGCGTTGCCCCTATGCTGATAATAAAACAATATCTTTTATGAAATCTGAATATGTCAATATCTTATTTACATTGGGTGCTATTGTTGAAGAAAAGTTGCAAACTGGGTGACTTTTTCTTCAGCAATAAAGTGACAGCAGCTGAATAATACAAAGGAACGTATGCAAGCTCCTCTCCTTTTGAAGGTATCGAAAAATACGGAGTGTGATCCCACTTTTTTATTTATCGCAATGTGTTCAAGTGCCCGATTGCCACAGGCTTACTTCCTAATACATAAACACAAGGACCAAGGGTTTGAAATCCTGAAATTAGCGAATATTTGGAAAGAATTGGCCTTATACTTTCAAAGAAGAAGCAAATTTATTAGCTCTTTAGCATTGACTAAAAATAGTTTATAGGTGTAAACTACATACATCAAATGGTTTATCCCTATAAACTATATTCGGGAATGAGGTGAACTTAATGAGCAGAGAGAATTTATATCAAGCTGTAAATCTTTTTGGTGACGTATTATTCGAGGGCGTAGAAATGATAAACAAAGAAATTAACTTAGATATCTTGAAGCACATATCTAGAGAACAGATAGATTTACTCAACATATTAAAGAAAAAGGGTGCCTGTTCTCCCGGGAGTCTTGCTGTGTCGCAAGGTGTTCATAAAAGTGCCATTTCAAACAGGTTAACCAAGTTACTTAATAAAGGTTTGATCGAATGCGATGAAACTTCATCTATTGCAGATAAACGCTCCAAGCTTGTTAGGCTTACTGTCCAAGGGGAAAAGACCTTACAGGAAATAGAAACTGCCATTTTTCAAAAAGTCGAAACGCTACTGGCTGATATTGAAGATGAAAAAATAGATACTTTCATTGATATCTTCACTACAGTTAAAGAGAAGCTGAAGGAGAAAGGAGACACCAAAGAATGAGGTTCATCGTAAAATTTAAATGGGTCATTGCTGCTTTAATAGTAGCTTTAACTGTTACCTTATTTATGTTAGCTCCAAACTTAACGAAACTTGCTAATGAAAAAGGGCAGACTCAGCTTCCAGATAGTGCTTCCTCCTCAAGAGCTGCTCAGATTCTAAAGGATGCGGGTTTGGACGATAATACAATAAGTGTGGTGCTTACACTCGACAAGGCGCTGAATAATGACACAGAGAAGCAGCTACAAGATGTAATCACTGACATGAAGGATATCAAGGGTGTACAGGGTATCACAACCCCTCTGTCACAAGACGAGAAGATCCGCGACCAGCTGATGTCAAAAGATAGGAAAACCATCCTTATACCAGTGACGGTTACGGGTTCAGACGAACAGGTGGAAAAAATAGCTGATGAAATATATGAGGCGGTACCAGATAACATAATTGCCTATGTTACTGGATCTTCTCTCATTAATCAGGATTTTGGACATAGTTCTGAGGAAGGGTTAAAGAAAACAGAATTAATTACAATTGTGTTGATTTTAGGGTTATTGCTATTAGTCTTTCGATCTATAGTGACTCCATTTGTTCCGCTTATCGCTGTTGGTGTCACATACTTATTAAGTCAATCGGTGCTTGCATTTTTAGTGGAAAAAATGGATTTCCCGATCTCAACCTTTACACAAACCTTCCTGGTTGCCATTCTATTTGGGATAGGAACGGATTATTGTATCCTTCTTTTAACTCGATTCCGTGAAGAATTGGCGAACGGCCATAATAAGGTAGAGGCAACCATTATTGCTTACCGTACTGCCGGTAGAACATTATTTATCAGCGGAGTTGCAGTACTGATCGGGTTTGCTGCTATAGGCTTCGCTGAGTTCGCAATCTTCCAGTCTGCCGTTGGGGTGGCAGTGGGAGTCGGTGTACTCATTCTCATTCTGTTTACCTTGCTGCCGCTGTTCATGGTGACATTAGGTGAGAAGCTGTTCTGGCCATCCAAGAAAGCGGCATCTCATAGCGACAACAAACTTTGGGCATTTCTGGGTAAACACTCCGTTTCCCGTCCATTATTATTTTTAATCATTACGGCCATTATTACTGTGCCGTTTATCCTGACATATGATAAACAGGTTTCGTTCGACAATACCGAAGAAATCAGCAGTGAATATAAGTCTATTAAAGGGTTGAATGCAATAAGAGACGCTATGGGTGAAGGAAAAGCCTTCCCTGTGAATATAGTGATTAAAGGAGATAAAGACTTAACAACAGCCGACACAATTCCTTATCTAGGAAACATAAGCAGGGCCATTGAAAAGGTAGATAATGTTGATTCAGTATTGACGATTACTCAACCGACAGGTGAAAGAATAAAAGATTTATATATTGATTCCCAATTAGGGGCCATGTCCAAGGGGATCAATGATGCTGTAAAAGGTTTAGGGGACGTTCAAACCGGTCTGAAACAGGTGGAAGACGGATTGAGTCAGATCGCCAAACAAACAGGGGCAGCTGCGGGTGGATCTTCCGGAAATCCGCTGTCAGAAGCAACAAATGGCCTTGGCCAAATCAATAACGGTTTACAGTTAGTAAGCCGGCAGCTTGCACATACTGGTAATGTACAACAAACGGTTCCTCAACTAAACGCCATTAGCGGACAGTTGAAACAAGTGCAATCAGGTTTGGAGCAGGCAGGTACAGAACTTGCCAAACAACAACAGCAAGTTGGAGCACTAACCGAGAATCTTAACAAACTTTCTCAAGGAGTAGCGAGTGCCGATCATGGAATTGCCAAAATATCAGAAGGTCTCACGAAAGCTACTGATATGCTGAACAAAATGAGTGATAGCACAACAATCAATGAAACTGGTATTTACATTCCACCTGATGCTCTGAAAGAAGAGGGATTCAAGCAAGCCATTGATACTTATTCCTTTGCAGAAGGTAAAGGGGTAACTTTGAATGTGGTACTTGGTGTAAATCCTTATTCGGAGGAAGCGATCGAAACAGTAGATAAGATTAAAAAAGCTGTCGCCAGTGAAGTACTGGGTACTCCTTTCGAAAAAGCGGAAATTGCGTATGGCGGGGTCTCCAGTTCAAATGCAGATTTAAAATCAATTTCTACCACAGACCTGACACGGACTATGATTATTATGATGACCGGGCTATTTGTGGTTCTGACCATCCTATTCCGCTCAATGATCATGCCTATTTATATGATTGCATCCTTATTACTGACGTACTACACAGCGATGTCTATCTCAGAGTTAGTTTTCGTTAATGGTATGGAATACAGCGGTATTAGCTGGGCAGTGCCTTTCTTTAGTTTTGTAATACTGGTAGCATTGGGAATTGACTATTCAATCTTCTTGCTTGACCGTTTCAATGAAGAGGTTAAAGTCGGCATCGTACCAGGAATGGTGACGGCAATGACTAAAATGGGCTCTGTAATCATAACAGCATCCATCATCCTGGCAGGAACCTTCGCAGCTATGATCCCTTCAGGAGTGCTTACACTTGTCCAAGTAGCAACAGTAATCATCATTGGTTTACTGTTATATGGCCTTGTAATCTTGCCGCTTTTAGTTCCGGCAATCGTTGTTACGCTAGGGGAAGGTAACTGGTGGCCATTCGGAAGAAAGAAAACAGAATAACATTCCGGAACTAAATAAAAAACCAAAGAGGAATACAATCCTCCTTGGTTTTTTTGCTGTGCTCACTGATGCGGCATGTTATTGAAGGAGAACTCGCCGTTTTTGTAATATTTTCCTTTGTCATTAAATTAAGTCGAGTAAGAATGTTTATAGGCTTTTTTTGATGTGCAAACGGCGAGGGCAGTCTGAGAACGATGAAGAAATAGAAGAAATAGATGAAATTTGGTTGAAGTAATATTGGCGGGTGATCATAGCGTTAATTGGAATGTGTTCCCGAAATAAAAGATTTTTTAAGATCCGTACGGAGATTGGCATATCATACATGACGGGATAATGGGTTTATCCAGAGGCCTGCATAAAAGAAATGAGACTCCGTCTCTTTGATCTTATAATGTAGCGGATAGAATCATGAACGAAGAGCGGCATTTTCATCATTAGCTTAGTTTCTCTAGAAACGATTTGCTTGTAGAAACCTGGTCTTCTCTTAACCCGTGCATGATGAGAGGGCGTTCATAACCAACAGACTTCAATAGCGACAAGTAATGCCTGTAATCAAGATTGCCCTGGCCCGCGGCCACAAAATCATCCTGTTCAATGGACAAATCCTTTGCATGGGCCAAAATGATATCTTCTCCTAAGAGGTCAAAAGCCTCATCCAGGATAGGGTTCATCCGGTGGATTCGATGGATTGGAATCAGGTTCGCACCATCCATAATAATTTTAAGATGCTTAGACTGGAACGTATCCAACATTGACCTTGCTTTGCTTGCCGTATTGATAACGTTTGAAAGTTCCGGTTCAATGCCGAGAACAATATCGTATTTCTCAGCAATCTTCAGGGCCTTCTCCATGGTTTGCAGTAAGTCATCCCATGCTTTCTGTGAATTATTTTCAGGATGGAATTTCCACATGTCGTTTGCATCCCTGCTGCCCGTACAAAGGGTAATGATGTTCGTTCCAATACATTCACAGATGTAGGCCAGATTCTCTAATCCAACTAGTCCCTTGCCACGTTCGTGGATGCTGGGATGAATCATGTTAAATGTTCCCGACAGAGCTGCTACATGAACATTCGAAGTACTAAAAACGTTCTGCAGTTTTCGTATGGTTGCTCGTTCCATTTTTGCGGGCAGTGTCGGCAAGTTGGCACAGGCCATATTAAATTGAACGGTATGAATGTCATAATCCTGAATAGCCTGGATCACATCCATCACATTATTCCGGCTGAAGGTTTTAGCAAATATACCAATTTCCATCATACTGCTCCTTTTACTTCTGATAGGTGGATGCGTCGGCCAGATTCTACGGACCTGGCAATGGCGACCATCGCTTTCATGTTGGCGATTCCGTCATGGACGGTGGCCCCGTGCATCGGTTCATTATGTAAAATGGTGTTGGCAAAGCCCTCCAGCTGCCGGCGATAAAAATGTCCGTCTGAAGCTAATGGGCGATGAAATTGATTGTCTTTCGTTGAAAAGATATCCACATCACTCGATTTGAATAACCAGGGGTTATAGGTTTTGCCGACAACACTTCCGTGTTCCCCGTAAATTTGAAAACCTTCGTGCCAATCCATCCTGATTCCTACCGTGAGATCTAATTGTCCGAAACTTCCATTTTCAAATTCAACCGTCGCCAGCCAGTTGTGGGCCCCGAACCTTTCCGTATGGTGGGCCTGGGCACTTACGATATTTCCCCCAAAAAAACGTGCGGTATCTACTAAATGGCTTCCATGTGCCAGCATATAATATTGTTTTTTGTCTGCCTTAATATTATGCTTAGGTCTTATCGCATGATGGCTCCTTTCGATAATCGGCATGACATTATCGGTAACCGTATACCGTTGAAAGTTGTCACCATACCAGGCCTTCAGAGCCAGGAGTTCTCCGAGCTCATGTTGGACAAATTCCCTCGCAGTGGCAATCCCTTCGTCAAACCTTTTCATATTCCCCACTTGCAGGACCAGCCCTGTTTCTTTTACGACTTTTTCTAATTCCAGACATTCTTCAATGGCAATGCCTAATGGTTTTTCTACTAAAACATGTTTGCCAGCCTGCAGTGCCCTGATGGCCGCATTCACGTGAAAGTGGTCAGATATCCCGATAATGACGGCATCTATCTCCTCATTTTGAAGCATTTCATCGTAATCTGAATATGAAAACTTCGGTCTATGGATTTCTGATACCCTTGCAAGCAAATCCTCTGCTCCGTCACACAATGCATACAATTCTACATTTTTCCCTTTTCTGCAGGAATCAATATGGGCAGCCTGGGAAATCGCACCGCATCCAAGGATGCCGATTCTTATTTTTTCTTGTTTCATCTTGTTTTCCTCCGTTTTTAGATTTTGAAGCAATGATACAATGAAAAATGAGAAGTATCAAGAATAATATCCGCGTTTATACTTGTAATTTTGGTTGTTTTGGGATAAAAAAGGTATAATACAAGAAAAATCAAGAAAAAAGGAAGATTATAACGGCATGCTACGAGAAGAAAGGCAAAGAAAGATATTGGATACTTTGGACAACGAGGGAAAAGTGGTCGCGAAAGAATTGAGTTTACGATGGAATGTCTCAGAGGATACGATCCGCAGGGACTTGAGGGAAATGGATTCCAAGGGCCTATTACAGCGGGTTCATGGCGGGGCATTCCCTGTGGCTACTGGATCTGTCATCCATTCAGTAAGAACCGGGGAGAATGTAGAGATCAAGAAAGCTCTGGCTGAAAAAGGGGTCAAGCTGATCAAAGACGGGCAGGTCATTATCTTGGATGGCGGTACAACAAATCTGTTCCTTGCTAAAGAGATTCCCCTTGATTTCAAGGGGACGATTATCACCAATAGCCCCGTTATATGTATCGAGCTGGCAAATCATCCTCATATCGATATTGTGATGTTAGGCGGGACCTTTTTTAAGGAATCGTTGATAAACATAGGGATTGAAGTAGTGGAAAAGCTGAAAAGCATAAGAGCTGACCTTTGTTTTCTGGGTATTTATTCTTTACATCCTGATTTCGGATTGAGTATCCCCAATCTGGAAGAGTCGTATGTGAAGCAGCAAATGATAAAAAGTTCGAACAAGGTTGCGTGCCTTATAACCCGAACTAAACTCAATACCATTTCAAATTATATTGTGGGTCCTGTTTCTGATCTGGACTACTTAATTACTGTTGAGGACATATCGGATTTGCACTTTACTACTTATAAGGAAATGGATATTGAACTAATGTAACGAACCTTCGATAAAAAAATTAGTAAAAGGCAAATCATTGAATGGGGGGAGCTGATCGTTTGGACAGCTTTTTCTATTGGGCTAAAGGGGCAGTTTAGCGGAGAAGAGGAAGGGGCAAAAAAGACAGATACTCAACAGTAGAAGAATTTTTCTTAGCCTGGGAATCAGAAATAATGTTATCTTGAACCAGAGAATTGTGAACGAGTGTATTTAGGTTAACGGGTGCGTTGATTGGCAGGATTACACCTTTTTATCAGCCTTCCGGGTTGCCTAACAAGGGATAAAATCATACAGATAAGTCGCTTCCATAGTGGCTTTTTTATTTTGCTAAAGGGGCAGGTTAGCTGAAGAAGGATTTTCCTCTGTAAAGCAGAATAATTTAATCTGACATAATCTATGAATAAAGGAATTATAACTATGGATAGACAAAGAACACTTTTCTATGGATTTATAATAGGATTCACTTTATTAATTTCACCAATACCAAGTGTACTGTATTGGATGGATGATATAGAAGAAATATATCGTTACTTGGGCTTAATCATCTCCTGCCTGTGTGGTATTCCATTAATTATTGATGCTTTCAAGGTCCTTTTGAAAGATGTACAAGAGAAATAAATGCTGCCGTTGTGGCAGCTTTTCTTATTGAAGAAAAAGTCCTTCTTTTTCCATATTCTTTATTTAGTATTACTAATTGTTCTCAATATTCTTGTAGTAGGAATGTAACGCAACCAAGAAAATATCCGTCTATGAAAATAGGAGGAATGTTCATGAAAAAAACCATATTGCGAGTCGGACTGGTTGGTTTGATTCTTTTTGGACTATACATAGGTGAGGGGCTGCTTCAGGGAGAACCACCACAACCCGCTGTGAAGGCAGATGGGAAATTCATACGGGTATATCTTGGGTCGTATTGCTGGAATTCCATGCTTAACGGAAGGTGCGTCGATACCATCGGTCCAGTTGGAATAATCCAACACCACCAAGCTAAGCCCATGTCGATATCTCCAGGAACTACAATCACATTGGAATACGGGAAGAAGCCCAACAAGGGCAGCGTGGGAGCGAACCGTTGGAGTCCGGATAATGAAAGCGAAACAGTCTCCCTAAAAGGGAACTCCTTTACAGCACCAAATGAAAAAGGGACTTATGTATACGATGTCTCTGCAAGTTGGGAAAAGGGCAGTGCAAGCCATGTGTTTGTCGTAAAAGTAAAATGAAGCATCACAATTCCGTAATGTTCAACAGCGGGCACAGTGCCGATGTAGTTAAGGAAGGTCCTTCTTGTTCCACTAACGGGGCAGCATTCCTGTAATGAATGAAAATGGAGTTTGAACAAAAAAATAACCTCTTGGTAGAATGAGAGGGTCCTGAAGCTCGGCCAGCGGAAAGGACAAATCTCATATACCAGGAGGCTTTACAATGAATTATAACCAAAATAAGAAGATTGCTCAAATTACTTCCCAAACCTTGATTATAGGGGTGGATATTGCAAAATTCAAGCACGTGGCACGTGCCCAGGACTTTAGGGGAATGGAATTTGGATCGCCCTGTTATTTTGAAAATACAAGACAAGGGTTCGAGCATTTCCTTAATTGGATGTTGGAGATCAAGAAAGAACAAGGCATGGATCATGTGATGGTGGGGATGGAGCCTACAGGTCATTATTGGTTCAATTTGGCTCACATATTAAAAGAAAATGAAATAAAATTGGTAGCTGTGAATCCCTTGCACGTGAAGAAAAGCAAGGAGCTTGATGATAATTCTCCCACTAAAAATGACGTGAAGGACGCTAAAGTCATTGCCCAACTGGTCAAAGACGGGAGGTTCGCAGAACCTACAATTCCACAGGGAGTTTATGCCGAACTACGGGTGGCAAAGAAGATACGGGACCTTTTGACAGAGGATCTTCAGACAGTCCAAGGTCAGGTTCATAACTGGATTGACCGGTACTTTCCTGAATTTCTGACGGTCTTTAAGAAGTGGGAGGGCAAGGCAGCGTTACAATTCCTAAAGCTCGATGCGTTACCGCATGAGATAGTTGATTTCTCCGACGAAGAATTGCTTTCTCATCTTAGAAAAGCCGTAACCAGGAGTGTAGGTCTGAATAAGATTCAGGAATTAAAGCAGGCTGCGAAGAAGTCCATCGGACTTCGTCAAGGCTCTGAAATGGCAAAACTGGAACTGAAAACGCTTCTGGCTAAATATGAGTTAATACAGGTGAAATTCGAAGAATTGGACGCACAGATAGATAGTTTACTTGAGGAAATACCGGGTGTACCGCAAATGTTGGCGATAAAGGGTGTTGGCAGGGACACGGTCGCCGGTTTCTTTGCCGAAGTAGGTGATCTTAGCGAATACTCTCATCCCCGACAGATTATCAAGCTGGCCGGCTTGAGTTTGAAAGAAAATACTTCTGGTAAGCACAAGGGGAAAACGACGATTACAAAGAGGGGACGTAAAAAGCTCCGGGCCCTGTTGTTCCGGGTTTGTATGGTTCTCGTAGCCAAAAACTCAGCGTTTCATTCATTACATGTGTACTATACGCAACGTCCTGATAACCCTTTAAAGAAGATGCAGTCCCTTATTGCATTGTGTAATAAATTGATCCGAATTTTCTTTGGAATAGGGAAAAAGCAATTTGATTTTAGTGAAGACAAGATGTTAAAAGACATCCCTCATCAGTCAATATCCAAGAAGACAGAAATGGCCGCTTAAGACTTTTTTCGTTAGGGAAATAGTAGATGTTGTTTTATTGATTTGGGGACATTTGAAGCACGGATTAGTCGGCAAAGCAACTAAATTAAGGGCGAAGACCCTGTGGGGCAGCATGGCCGACATCCACCTCATGGAAAGGTTGGACGAAGGAATTTGAGAGCGAAGACTCTGTGAGGCATGGGAGGGTTGACCTCCATGAGAAATGTGGACATCCGCCAGTGCAATCATATTTTGGATCATCCACCAATAAATGTAATTGGTTGGTTAGTGGGTTATAACTCTTTTTCCTTTAGAGGTCCAATTATATCCTTTTAAGTGATAAATCCCCAACTACAAAAATATTACCGACAAGTAGATAACTATGAAAACCTAAGAATACTGGAGAAATCGGAAGATTTTCGTTTCTTTATTGAGGGAGGTTAGTTAAATACCCAGGTGGTATATAATCTTGTTTCTAATTTCATGTTGGAGGTTATCATGAAGGAAATAATAAATCAATTTAATACTGAAATCACTAGAAAAATTGATTTAAACTATCTTGTTTTCTTGCCTGAAGATTATGAGAGTGTGGATAACAAACAATATCCATTACTAGTCTTTCTCCATGGGGCTGGCGAACGGGGAAATGACATTGAAAAAGTAAAAAATTACGGGATACCAGAAATCCTTTCCCACGCAGATTTGCCATTCATTCTAATTTGCCCCCAGTGTCCAGATGGTACCGTATGGTCTCTTGAAATTGATGCTCTAAGTAAATTATTGGAAGAAATCAAACGGTTGTATAAAATAGATGATAGGAAGGTATTTCTAAGTGGGTTAAGTATGAGAGGCTACGGCACTTGGGATTTCGCAATGAAATTTCCAGACAAATTAACTGCAATAGCCCCTATCTGTGGTGGAGCCATAATGCCAGAGAAAATATGTACACTTAAGGACTTGCCTGTATGGGCATTTCATGGGGAGAAAGATAAATCTGTTCCAATAGAAAATACAAAACGGCTTGTGAGTGCATTAGAAAAGATCGGTGGAAATGTTAGATATACATATTATCCTGAAATTGGTCATAACTGTTGGGGGGCAGCTTATAAGAATCCTAATCTCTTTAGGTGGCTTCTTGAACAAACCAAATAATTTTCATGTGGAGCATTACAACCTCGTAATGCTTTTTTTATTAGTGGGCTAAATCTATTGGTTCAGCACCTTAAAGAGGCAGTTTAGTTGAAGAAACACCCTCCAAATGTACTCATGAAAATGTTAATATTTATCATGTGTGTAAAAAAAGTGAAAACGGAGTAAATTGTATGAAGAGATTACTATATAGTTTCGTGGTTTTGTTATTATTAGCTGGTTGCCAAGGGGCAGACAGTAATGATAAAAAAGAGAATTTAGTAGAAAATAAAACTAATGAAAATGAAGGAGAATCTATGTTTACGATAGACAATTATACAAACACAATAACAAATAATCTTGAATTAAACTCTGAAATGCTAATACAAAAATTAACTGAAATACGGAGTTTGAAGATTTATTCCGAAGTGGAGTTGTTAGATTTTTCAGCATTTATGGAACCTACAAGATATGAATTATCAATCGTAATGTATTCGATGGATAAAGAGGCTAATGAAGTCTTTTATGAAGGTGACGATCCAAAGATGTTCGCGGGGAGTATGAATGTACTACAGGAGATAGTATATTACCAAGAATCAACTGACCAAATGGATAAGTTCCTTGAATTTTATGAACAGAATGATGAAGAAATTGTTATTGCAGAACAAGAAACCGTAAAAAAATGGTTTTTAGATTGCTGGGAAAAAGCGAATGGACAGGACTTTAAATTGCCTTCTTATTTATCTTTTCACGATGAATATAAATCATATGATTTAAAGAATAATAAATGGATTTCAGAAGACGAAATGTGGTCTTATTAAAAAATAACCATTACTTCACTAACGAGTGCTTTGATCCAAGTGTGATTAAGGCACTTTTTTGTTGAATTGGTTATTGTGCCAACGGGGCAGGTCAGTTGAACAAGATCAATGATACACTGCATAAATGTGTAGTTATTTTATTTAATAGCCGGAAATTAAGTTTTGAACGGTTTTTCGATGTCCCCATATCATAAATTTCAAAATGAAATACCGATGAAAAAAATCCTCGAAATTACGTGATTAATCCTTCCGCAGCAGATTCAGGATTTCTCTTTGTTCAAAGTTTTAACAGGAAACAGCACTGGCCATCGAGAATACTATCCTATAGCTCTTGGTAACTCCTTACCCCTGGTACATCCTGGAAACGAACATCCAGATTGAAAGGAATGGTAGATAAAAACAGAATAAAACGGCTGCGGGAAAGCAGGCAGGCAATAAAGGGGATAATTGAATGCTAAATAATATGGCACAGTTTACTCAAACCATCCAGCAAAACGGGGGTGGGCACATCCTGTATTTTTCCAACTGCGAGGGGGAATATGTGGCCAATGCGGCAGACTATATTGTAACCGGCATTAAGAACGGACACCATATCGTATTCGTGGAAAATGACCGGATTATCTTAAAAATCGCAGAAAAGCTATTCCGCCGTCTGACGGTTCAGGAGCTAAAGCGGATCCAATTCATCAATAATTTCGATTTTTATTTTTCCAATGGCAATTTTCATCCTGTGACGATCTTTAATCATTTCTTTGACACCTTGGACCCCTATTATGAACAAGGATTGAGTCTTCGGTTATGGGGGCATGTGGAGTGGGGGCCACAAAATGAAATCGAGCGGACGCTCGAGAGCTTTGAACGCGAGGTGGACCAGCTGATGCCCGACATGGAGGTAATCGCCGTATGTGCTTATGAATCAGACCGGCTCTCTTATAAGCTGAAGAAAGAATTGATGAAGTGTCACGGCTATTTAATGACCGACCACTATGCGTTACTCATCCCAGAAATGGAGCTGGCTTCTGCGGTAGAGGACGCTATGGATTGGACGCCGGAAAAATGAGGGCTTAAGCCTTCTTTTTTTCTGTCTTCTAAAACGAAAGCCGCGTACTTATTACAGCCAAACTCATATTCTTCTGATGTTTCCGGGTTAACAACCGGCATTTCTACAACGAATAAAGAGAGTCGCCATTGGCACTTTTTCTTGTTGTACTAAAGGGGCAGGTTAGTATGGCCGTTATCGGGAAATGTTTTGGTTTAGTGACGAGATGAAGTGGATTATATATGCTTCTGGCTCTATTACTTAGATGGTAAATATTTGATAAATAGAATAATGGGCAATGGGAAAAATAGCTTGGGTTACATTTTTTCCCAAGCTCTTCTATACAAAGATATGAAGAATTTCCTTCATATTTGAACGACTTGTATCATAATTTTTGTGACGTAATGTTCCTTATCATTCATTACAACTGTGTCATAAATATACTCTTCAAAAGCATAATCACCTAAGGCTAAATTTAAACGTTTCATCTCTGAAAGAAGTCGCTTATATGTTTTATGTATTGATTTCTCATCCCCGATATGATATCCAATGAGAAACTCACCTTTCACCGCCTGAAAATACGGATACCCCACCTTAGGATGCGGCTGCTCAATATATAAAAAGCTGTAATTAGAGAATTCTCCCTTCATTACGTGCTCCCGCTTTGTAATTCCACCTATTGGATATCCTGAATCAAGATGAGATATATTCAATTCATTAATAAAATCTGAAATAACTTCTACAAATTCTTCATCACTTATATTTTCAATGTTTCTACTTAGATATAGTGTTGCTTCCGGTAATTGTTTAAGCGTAATTTGTTTGAAATCCAGGTGAGATGCTTCTTCCATTAATGCTATTTTTGCATCAATCATTCTTTCCTTCATTTCAATCTCCTTACGCTTTTTCACAATCTCTTCTTTTTTTTGATGCATTAATGATAAAAAACTTTCAGGCGATTTATTTTGTGTATATTGTTGAATATCGTTTAGCGACATACCTAGGTCCTTTAATAAATCAATAACAAAGAATAGCTCTATTTGGTGAATTGAATAATAACGATAACCTTTTTCATTTTTCCATAGGGGAGACAAAAGTCCAATTTGATCATAATAAAAGAGCGTCTGTTTGTTTACCTTACAAAGCTTCGCAAATTCCCCAGTAGTTAAATACTTGCCATTTTTTTATCCATTTTTTACAGCACCACCCTTGACTATATAGTTACTATATACACTAGGATGGTTATTGTAAATAAATGAAAAATACAAATTAGTTTAAGGGAATTTGTTTATTAAGGGAGAATGTAAAAGATGAAGGCTCATAAAGTCACCTTAGGGTTATTATTAATGAATTTATTCATAGCCTTTTTGGGAATTGGTCTTGTAATTCCAGTATTACCTACGCTGATGAATGAACTAGGCATTACTGGAACAACAATTGGTTATTTAACAGCAGCGTTTGCATTTGCTCAATTGATTGCTTCACCGTTTGCGGGGAAAGCGGCAGATAAATTCGGCAGAAAAATTATGATTGTCATTGGCTTATTTATTTTCGGTATCTCTGAATTTTTATTTGGGATCGGCAGAGAAATCGAAATGCTATTTATTTCTCGTATTTTGGGTGGAATTAGTGCTTCGTTCATTATGCCAGCTGTTACAGCGTTTATTGCTGATATTACAAATTTGGATACTCGCCCGAAAGCGCTAGGATATATGTCAGCTGCAATTAGTACAGGATTTATAATTGGTCCAGGTATTGGTGGATTTTTAGCGGAATTTGGAACACGTATACCATTCTTGTTTGCAGGCGGATTTGGTACCATAGCTGCTATACTTTCAATTATCTTATTAAAAGAGCCTGATCGTAGAGATGATAGTAATGGACAAGTCTCAGATGGTACAATTGGCCTCAAACGGATTATTGCCCCTAAGTATTTCCTTGCGTTTATTTTAATTTTTATTGCCTCATTTGGTTTAGCAGCTTTTGAATCGTTTTTTAGTCTATTTGTGGACCATAAATTTCAATTTAAACCATCCGATATAGCCATTGTGATCACGGGTGGTGCCATTTTTGGTGCACTTTCACAAGTCATATTATTTGATCGGCTTACAAAAATTTGGGGTGAAATTAAACTGATTCGATATAGCTTACTATTATCAGCCATTCTAGTCTTTTTAATGACTGTTGTTCATTCCTATTTCTCTATTTTACTTGTTACATTTATTGTGTTTGTAGGCTTCGATATATTCCGGCCAGCAGTTACCTCATACCTTTCAAATATTGCTGGGAACGAACAAGGTTTCGTGGGTGGAATGAACTCTATGTTTACAAGTTTAGCGAACATCAGCGGACCAATTCTAGGGGGGGTATTATTTGATATAGATATTAACTACCCTTACTACTTTGCGACAATGATACTCTCTGTGGGAATAGTTATTACATTGTTCTGGAGGAAGGAAGCAAGTGATTCTTTAAACGAAGTGAAGACAAGTGGAGCCAATTAAGCAAATTGAAATAATGACGGAAATTGTGAACCATGTACTTAAACAGCGGGGACGCTGATCCATGAAGGATTAACGTCCCTTTTTTATTGAATTCCTCTTATTGAGCTAAAAGGGGCATGTTAGTGGAAGAAGAGTTGAGTGAAATTTAACAATATTATTCAAGGTTATCCTAGTGATGGATTGCTTTATGTAAAAATAATGCGATTTATGAAAGGGATTTTTCAATGACAGCTCATCATTTTATCGCTACATTAAAACCTATTCCTGAATATCACTCAAGTGAAAATAATTATCCATTTTTAAATGGTGAAGCATATAAGGAAAGTTTGCCGTTTACCCTTCCTTATGTGTATGAACTTGGAGGAGAAGACATTGAATTTATAACATTTTTGGATTCAATTATGGATATAGGGGACGTTGTAGAATTATATATATTTGAAGAAGGACGACAAGGTTATTCCTTATCGCATAATAATCCAGAAGAGGCGAGAACGATCAATCTCTTAAAAAAAACTTACAAAGACCAGTACGGTGAATATCAATTTGATTCAAAGAAATGGAAAGAAGAGCTTTCCAGACGCACTATTGCATCAAAGCGAAGTGTGACCACCTTCGTCAAATATTAGTTGTTATTGAAGCAACTTGTGCGTTGATCCAGCAAGGATTATCGCTTTTTTTGGTGAATTCCTTATTGAACAAACGAAGCAGGTTAGTTGAACAAGGATTGACAATATTCATGTTGTTTTTGTCTCTTCATCAAATGGATAATCTCACGCATTTTGTTGCTTGCCCAGATTTTGCAATAAAAAAGCTCCGAATAAGCGGAGCTGAATTTTCTTTGGTTTTTTGCATATGTTTTTTACGACATCACCATCGGAAATTGATAGAGCTTGTTCACGATTCCTGTTTCGTTTGGAATAGGAATCTAATGGAGAATACAGTGCCCTTATTCAGCTTACTCCACACCTGTATATCGCCATTCAGCAGCTTCACTAATTTCTTTACAATGGATAGACCGAGCCCTGTTCCTCCAAAACTTCTGGAACGGGATTTATCTACCCTGTAAAACCGTTCAAAGATGTATTCCAGGTCTTCTGTAGGGATACCCACACCAGCATCCTGCACTTCCATGCACAATTGCTGCTGCTCCATCCAGCATCTGATCGTGATACTGCCATTCATTTTGTTATACATGATCGCATTTTCCACCAAGTTTAAAATGATTTGCTCGATACGCAGACCGTCCGTAAACTGTAAAGGCATATTCGGTTCCAGCTCTTGATAGATGGTGACGCCTTTTTCCTTTGCCTTTAGCGAGCTCTTCTGTATACAGTCTTCCAGGATCTCTCCAATGTTTACCCATTCATATGTAAGTTCAATCCGTCCTTCCTCAATCTTGGAAAGTTCAAATAAGTCATTCATTAACGTTGTCAGTCGCTGCGACTCATCCTGCAAGATGGATAAATACAATCTCTTTTCTTCTTCATTGCCATACAGCCCATCATTTAAAACCTGGGCATACCCTTTAATGTAGGAAATGGGGGTGCGAAGTTCGTGAGATATATTAGCAAAAAACTCCTTCTGGTTGTTACGGTGCGTTTCCAATTCCCGACCCAAGTCATTGATTGCTGTACCTAGCGTACCCAGTTCATCATGGGAAGACACCGTTACCCTTCGTGATAATTTCCCTTTTGCAATTTCCCTCGTCACTCTTTCCATATGAAGTAAAGGGGCTGACAGTTTTTTGGAGGCGAAGTAGGTGAACACTAAGGCGACCATCAAGGAAACCAGAACGGAAATCAACAACAGCATTTCCATATTATAGAGGGAATTTTTAATATGACCCACATTGGCAATCGCATAAATGCCCCCTGCCAATTCATCTTTGTGCATGAAGGGCTCGCCAGATATTAAATAGGTTACGCTCGTATTTGGATTGCGGTATTCCGTCCGGATATTATTATAACTGAATACAGGATTTGTCAATATCTTATCTAATCGTGTGCCTTCCGGAAACGCCCTTTGTTCCGTGCTGAACACAAGGGTTCCACGGCTATTGACCATTAAAAATTCTGTATGGGTTAAACTCGCCAATTGCCTAAAGGACTGAAGCGAATCTTCTTCCGACATTTTTGCGAGCATACCGGCATATTGTGACGCTAACTTATCAATTTGATGCTGGGTTTGGTTCAAGTAAAACGCGGAAAACAGGTGGCTGATGGTAAAGAAGAGAGGCAGCAGCACAATCAAAAACAGAATCATGATGGTGCTGCTAAGTTTTAACACAATACTTTTTTTGATCATCTGCCTTCATCCAGTTCATTGAATTTATACCCGACTCCCCACACCGTCTTGATTGGATTATAGGATGGACAGATTTTCTTTACTTTAATTCGTATATTCTTTACATGGGTGTCAACCGTCCGGTCATCCAACACATCATTGATTCCCCATACCATGTCCAGTAATAGGTCCCGTGTAAAAACCCGTTTAGGACTGGTGGCTAATAAGGAAAGTAATTTGAATTCCTTTGGCGTTAGATCTATTTTATGGCCTTTTACTGTGACTTCACGAGCCTCCATTTCAATTTTTAGAAGGCCATGCTTGAAATTCAACACCTTTTCGTGGCTGGGGTCTGATGCATTAACCCTCCTAAGCAGGGCTTTCATCCTCGCAGTCAGTTCCGCCGGTTCGAATGGTTTCACCATGTAATCATCGGCCCCTATATCCAATCCATAGACTTTATCCTTGAGCTCATCCAAGGCTGTCAACATTAGGATAGGGATTTGACTGCGGAGCCGAATTTCCCTACAGATTTCCCAACCGTCCTTCTTTGGCAGCATAATATCCAATATGATAGCTTGTATGTCCTCAATGCTCAAAACCTCAAAGGCTTCCTTCGCATCACTTGCTTCATAGATGGTATACTCACTGCTCAGGTAAATCTTTAATAGATTCCTCATATTCCATTCATCATCTATCACAAGTACATTTTTTCTCATGCATCCGGCTCCTTGGCTCCTAATTTACTTAATTATATCTAATTTTCTGACTATATGGAGAGAATCATACTTTTTCACGCTTGTACAGCTGTTCTTGAGTCAGAGAATAAAAGGGGTACATGAAAAAAGTCCATCTCCAGATGGACCCTCTATTTTATGGCTGTAATTTCTGAGGTTGTATCATTAAATTTAGTGTAAAAATCTGAGCTGAAGAGAGACATAACAATCACATCATGGTATTGGTTTCTTAAGAAAAAATGCTCTTTCAAAATCCCTTCCATGTTGAATCCGTATTTTTCATAAGTGATTTTAGCAGCATGATTATATTCCGCCACCTCTAAATAAATCTTCCTTACATTCAGGTATTCGAAGGCATACCTAAACAGGATATCCATCGCATCAGTGCCAATGCCTTTCCCGCGACGTGATTTTTCTCCTATTGTAATCCCGAAATATGCGGTCTTTGAAATCCAATCAATTTGATTGAGATGGATATAGCCGACCAACGCATCATCTTTTAAATCCTCAATCGCAAATAATACCCTGGTCCGTGATTGGTCATCCAAAATGCTTTCATACCATTTTTCCTCCATAACTTCTGTGACTGGAAATCGATAACCCATGATGTTTTCGATTATTTCTGGCTCATTTCGCCAGTTTAGGGTTAACTCTTTATCCTCTTTCTTAAATGGCCTGAGCCTGCATTTTCCACCAGTGAAACTAAACATGATTCATCCCCTTCACCTAATAGAATTTGTAAATGATATCTACTTACAATTTCAGTGATGGTCTTGATCTGTTCGCTGTTCTTGCTCTAATGGTAAGAATAAAATTTGAAGAAATTATGAAGTTATGGAATTATGATGCCACTTAAGTCTTCATCAGTGAAATAACCCCCAAAAAACGTAACCAAATTACCAAAGGGGGAGAGGCGATGGAAAATCCTTTGAAACTGGCACCTGATGTCCGTCCTCAAGCAGCAGTCTACACTCTCTGGAAAATGATTTTATATTTCTTGAAGTTGGGCACGATTGGATTTGGCGGACCTGTTGCGTTAACAGGATACATGTACAGAGAATAGTGAAGAAAAGGAATTACATTTCGGAAGCCCATTATTAAGATGGCCTTGTGTTATCGCAGCTCGCTCCCGGTCTATTGGAAGCTCAATTCGCCATCTATCTTGGTTATGTGCGGGACACATTCATTCACCCTTAACGGTCTTTAACAAGGACCTTTTGGTTCTTGTTCTTTTTAAATGAAACTAAAAACTAAGTTAATGGGTCCGATGAATCAGGAAGGAATTTATGCATAGTTTCCTGAATTTCTTATTATGCTAACGGGGCATAAGAAAATAATGACCGCTTCGTCATTCTTTTTCTTTGCACACGTAAAGGTACAGTTTAAGGAAGCCTCAGAATTCACTTGTGTTCGTTGTGAATTTTAATCTACAGTATAAAGAACGCTAGCCGAAAATGATTAATGTTCCTATACTGATGGGATAAGACTCGTAAGTGGCGAATCTGGAAATTCCAAATAAAACAATTTCTGATAATGAAAGCCCTTCTAAGTAAGGCTGAACGATACGATGACGAAGGTCCGGCGTGGTGTTTTAATATAGAGTTGGAGCCGGAGGAGAACAATAGAAGTTAACAATATCTCTTACAGCAACCGAATATTGATTCCATCTTCCTCCGAAAAATCTATAACCATAAATTCTTGATTCCCCGACAGGCGTTAAAAAAAACCAGAAATTGTCTCCGTTTCTAAGCCACAAATAGGTGAATCGATAAATACAATTTTGAAGCCCCCGGGTATTCTGGGCATAGAGTGGCAATTGTCGTGTATATTCCAAAATTCGAGGTTCACTCCTATTGAAATTAGACTGATAACCAGTTTATGCTTGGGGTCAAATCTTGGAATGGGTTTATGCCTAATAGCCCGCCTAAGTTTTCAAATATGAAGGAAGAAGCTTTTGTTTAAGGGTTGGGAAAGCTCTTTTAATAGCTCGTGATATAGAATGACAGTGGTTTTTTTTTTGGTTAACACCTATTGATTAGAAGAATTACAAAGGCTGGATTTAAAAGAAGTTAAGCTTCCATTTGAATGGTACGAAACTTGGTTAAAGGAATTAATTGAAGAGGAATAATCATTGGTTATTGAACAAACGGTGGGTGTTCCAGGAAGGATTTCTACACTTTTGTTGGGGGCTTTAGAGAAAGATTTGAGTTTTAATTAAGGCGAGCTTTTTTTATGAACGGTGCGTTTAGGAATAAGAAGATGGGTTTTATTGTGAATGAAAAGTCCATTTTATTTGTTGGATGGGGCAAATGCCCTCTAAATTCTAGAATTAAAGACAAATACCCAAGAACATTACCCAAAAACGCATATGCTTTAATGTAAAATAAAAAAGAGGAGGATGAAAATGTTTCCTAATGATAATGCCCATATTCCGACAGATCGAGGGATTGGTTTAGGTGGTCCAGGGTCGGGCTTTGGTTTTTCACCAGGACTTGGCTTAGGTGGACCAGGATCAGGTTTTGGTTTTGGACCAGGACTTGGCTTTGGGGCTCCAGGCTATCCGCACCAACACTACCCTTACTACCCTCATCACCATTATCCGTACCACCATTATCACTATCCTTACTATCATCATCACTACCCGTATCACCACCATCACCCCTACCCTTATTAACATTGATGATAAACCCGTTAAATAAGGTTCGGATTCAAAATAAGGAAACCTCGCCAATAATGTGGCGAGGTTTGCTACTTTATATGATAATTACGACTCCAAAAAGATTGTCAATTGTTCGTTTTTTTAGAATTGTACTTAAAAACGGAACCCTCTAGGCATGTAATCTGCTTATTTATGATGTTTTTTGACTTGTGTGGAGGCTTTCTGCCATCATCAAGTCATTCTTGTATGCAGCCATCGCCAGTTCATACCTCACCTTTTTGCCCGCTTCCAGGAAATGCGCTTCGTTGACAAGACCCGATAATGAATATCGGTGACCTCTGAAATCCACGTTCAGTTCGGTGATTTCGTTAAATTTGAAACGCTCCACTGGGACGCCGTTCTCATCCTTCAAGAGGAATTCACTGTAGGTTTCGTTACATGTTTGTGCCACTTCCTCCATTACCTTGAAGGCATCGTCCGGATTTTGCCTATAATGGAGCACCAGGCTTTCGTTCACCCGGCGCCTTCCCCGGTTCCCATTTTGAAGCTCTATGATGCTGCTATATGAGACTGAATAAAGGTATCCGTCATATTGGCGGATCTTCAGGTGACGCATGCTGATTTCCTCGATTTTCCCCTCGCGGTTTCCATTGATGATGACATAATCTCCGTGGTGGATCTGGCGCTCAAATAAGTAGGTCAGCCCCATTATGTAATCGCGGATGATATGCTGAAGGATTAATGCCAACGCACCTGCCACCACCACAGAACCAGTGACAAGCTTTGCCAGGTCGAAGAAATGGCTAAGCACATAAATAAAGAAGAACACCAGTCCCAATACCTTTGTCACCTGGTTGGAGAAATGCATCAATGTCTCTTCCCGCTTTTCATCCAAGAAGCTTGTCTTGTCAAAGAAAAGCTTGATGGATTTGCGGATTAAATAAACCGTGAATATAATGAGCAGTGCCACGGTTAAAATTTTTACTGGAAACTGCTGGAACAGTACAGAGAAAACCATTCTAATCCCCCCACTTTTTTACGCTATATCAAAGGAATGCGGATAAGGAGAAAAAACTCTCCTTTCTCAACAAACATTAACGATAGCATGGTTTAATAAAAAAAAGAAGCCTTATCCGTGCTTCTTGAGGAATGATTATTAGCCAATAAGCAGCTTTTCTTTTTCGACTAAAGGGGCGGTAAGTTTAAGAACAATTTCTAAATAGGATGAACTGAATTCGATAAATTCCTTTAATGAAGTAAATTTGTAAAGCTAAGGGGAGCAGTGATGAACGAGTTAATGTAAGCCGCCATAAAAGAATTGGAAGAAGAAAAAGGCACACATATATGCTATATGTTCGGCAATCCAACAGCATATATTTATAGAAATAATAAATAGTGCTTGAGTGCCTAAACTGGAGCTGCTAAATTGTCAGCTCTTTTTTCTTGTTCTGCTAATGGGGCGGGCTAGTTGAGCAAGGACTCTGGAGTTGAGGAGCCAAACCTGCGACTCTTGATCATAAAATATAGTCACTATTCACGAGTATTGGTAAATGAACGAAGCCGGCCTGGGCACAGTTATGCTTTTTATCGGTTTCTTAAGGTATACTAAGATAGAGAATAAGCAATAAAGGTGTGATTTTTTGTCTGAAGTAGTAGTTCCAATCAAAAAGCAGCATCGTAAATTATCAGCGTTACAAGTGGTCCGGAGAATGATCTTCCTTACTATTGGTGCATTATTCATGGCAACAGGACTGGAAATCTTTTTGGTGCCCAATCATGTTATCGATGGTGGCGTAACCGGTATTTCCATCATGCTGTCCCATATCACAGGATGGAAACTTGGAATTTTCCTATTCCTTTTAAATTTACCTTTCGTCTATCTGGGTTACAAACAGTTCGGGAAAACATTTGCCCTCTCCACGATATATGGAATCATCATGCTTTCTATTTTTGCCACCTTCTTTCACCCCATACCACCATTCACCGAAGACCTCCTTCTCGCTACAATTTTCGGCGGCATATTTATTGGTGTAGGCGTAGGGCTCGTGATTCGCAACGGTGGGGCCCTAGACGGTACAGAAGTGCTTTCCATCGTGATAACACGAAAGACCCCCCTTTCCCTCGGTCAGATTATCATGTTTATTAATGTATTCATACTGGGTTCGGCAGGATTTGTGTACTCATGGGACCGGGCTATGTATTCGATACTTGCCTATGTTGTGGCAGCCAAAGCCATCGATATTGTCGTGGCAGGAATGGAAGGTTCCAAATCTGTCTGGATCATCAGTGACGAAGCAACAGAAATAGGAAACGCCATTACCAACCGGCTGGGCAGAGGGGTGACTTACCTGGCCGGCGAGGGAGCCTTTACGGGAAATGATAAAAAAGTGATTTTTTGCGTCATTACCCGCCTGGAAGAATCAAAACTAACAGGCATTATCGAGGATATTGATCCTTCGGCATTCCTGGCGATTGGAGACATATCGGAAGTCCGCGGGGGACGGTTTAAAAAGAAAAACATTCACTAAGAAAAGCCAGCAAAAGTGCTGGTTTTTTTATTGAACAAATATCCTAAGTAGAAAGGGATCACTATGCTGCAAGGGAAATGGGAAGGCCTTGGGCTGACAGGAGCAAAGCCGGGTTGTTTGAATGGGGATTGCGGGGCATGTACTGTAATGATAGATACAAATCCGATGAAGTCTTGCTTGATGCTGGCATTTGAAGGAGCAGGCAGGAAAAAATTACAATCAAGGGCTTAAAAAACAGACCCATACAGAATGCTTTCGCCTGAGCATTTTGTATGTCAATGCGGCTATTGTACCCCCAGAATCATCATGAACTGCGAAGCCTTGCTTCTGCAGCATCCAGACGCAGATGACCAAACCGTAAAAGTATGGTTGGAATCTACTATTTGCAGGTGTACAGGCTACCAAGAAATCGAACAAGCTGTGAAGTCATTATTTGTAAGAAATCGGGATCCAGACGATTAAGGAGCTAATATGAAAGGGGAAGCGTTGAAATGCCTAACGCTTCTTAGTGATGTACTACCATCTTTCTTCGGTGATGTATAAGGAAAAAACAATAGATTCATAGAGTGTTATAGTATTAAGAACGGAGCTGCTTCTGGAGCGGCTTTTTTTGTTCTGCTAAAGGGACAGCTAATATCAAATGTCTAAAATGGCTGATAAGAACTATTTTTGCTAGATTCACCACCAGGAATCAGTAACACTCTCCGTTGTAAAAATGTTAGAATATAGGAAATATTGTATTATTTTGTAGAATGCTAGAAATGTATTGTATAGAGACAGGAAAAGGACGGGAGAATCATATGGAAACCCCCTTGCTTCATAAACAAAGAAAAATACTTGTTCAGTTCCTCCAGAAGTGGGAACATAGGTTTTTGGCTGATTGGCACCAGATGATCATCGTAGATGAGCTGGACCCTTTTAAAGAGCAAATCAAAGGGAATGGCCTGATGATGTATCAACTCATTACTCAGACCTTAAAAGGCACCCTTTCTTCGGAAGGTCTAAAAAAGCTTGCGTTCAAAGTGGCAGCCGAGCGGGTTCAGGCCGGTGTAAATATCGGCAATTTTATCTATAACGTCAATCTGGGCAGGACAATCATCATCAACAATATCCTGGAATCCGATGTGCCTGAAAGGGACCTGAAGGATATCATTGCCCATATCAATAAGCAGTTTGATAATTTCTGCTATCATGCCGTATCCAGATTCACGGATATCAAGGAGATGGAGTTACAGGAGAAAAGCCTGTACATCAGCGAAAATCATAAGGACAAGCTTGCTGTGCTCGGACAAATTTCCTCAAGCTTCGTCCACGAGTTCCGGAATCCGCTCACGTCCATTATCGGTTTTAATAAGCTCTTAAAGGAACAGCACCCAGACCTGAAGTACTTGGATATTATGGAAAATGAACTGGAACAATTAAATTTCCGAATCGCCCAGTTCCTTCATACGTCAAAGTCCGAATTGAATTCGGTGTATGAGAGGGGTATTTCGATCAATAGTCTGTTCAAGGATATCCAGCAGCTTACCTATCCGAGCATCGTGGATACGGATGTTAACGTTTCAGCAGAATACGAGGGTGATTATCTGATTTCCGGGAATAAGGATGAACTTCGGCAAGTACTTTTGAATCTCTTCGTCAATTCGATAGAGGCGTTAAAAGAACAGGAATCGCCGCGCAATCTGTTTGTGAGGGTCCATTCCACCGGCAGGGAATTGGTTATCAGCATCGCTAATAACGGTCCGCTCATCAAACCAGAACATACTAGGAAGATTTTTGAACCCTTCTTTACCACAAAGGACCTTGGAACTGGGATTGGATTGTATGTATGCAAGAAAATCATAGAAAAGCAAGGCGGTCGGATTGATTGCCAATCCACTCCTGACCTGACGACTTTTTCTGTCTATCTTCCGCTCGCCGAGTATTTACATTTTTCAATGAACGATGCAACAGAATGTATGGATGTGGTCGAAGCTCCACGCGGATAAAGAAAAGGAATAAGGGGGGATAAACAAAAAACTATACGTTTTTCTAATCATCAACAAACGGAGCAGGATGATTGAAATGGAAACTAGCACCATAACCTTTATTCAAATAGTCTCTATATGTAGCCTTTGATTTGGCATTACGTGCAGCCATACTAATGAGTGCTTTCTTATACAGGCTTGGAACCGCATGAACATGAGTCTGTACTGGTACTGAAGGATCGGTTCTTATTTCAATTAGAAACACAGACGATGCTAAAGCAATCATCAATATTTCCGAAATGTATGGAAGCTTGTGTATTAGTGGTTTCGAGGTTACTCTGTTTAAGGGAGAGCTTATGTACCCAAACAAAAGGGGACAGTGGACCAGCAAATGTATAAGTCATGGCTCACATTCTATATGAGTAACATTATCTTGAATTCAAAACAACTTCCTCCTACAATAAATATGTCGGCATTTGTGTGATGACAGAATTTTGAAAGGAGATATCATGAAGAGTAAATCAATGATTATGCTGCTGCTGGCAATCCTTATGTTGTCGGCATGTGGGAAAGCACAGTTGGACGATCCTCTTACCCTGATGGATCAAGATAAAAACGAAGTGACATTCCCTTCGGACAAGCCGTCCTTATTCTTTTTTATCACTACGTACACCTGAAGCCACTGTCAGCAGCAACTGGTTCAGTTTCATGAGAATTTGAATCAACTAAAAGATCTGGATGTCAATATGTACATCGTAAGTGGCGACAAGCCAGAAGAGCAGGTCCAACTGTATCAAGCACTGAAAGACAGATATGGGAAAAGCATAACATTCATTTCGGATCCGGAGCTTAAGCTGATCGATCTTTTCGAGATGAAAAACGGCGAACAGGCATACAGGGGCTACGGGATGATGGATGAAAAAGGCAATATTGTATTCCATACCGCCAATGATTTGTGGGGAGAAGAATTAGATAAGACAGTTAAAGAAATAAAAAAAGAGTATAAAGCTCTATAAATTGAAGGCAAGATACCGGAAAAAAAACAGGCTTTCCCGAAAGGGGAGCCTGTTTTCTATTCAGTCCATCAAGGATAGAACGGAAAAGTCCCCAGGGCCAATTAGCGCCATTCCGAGGGAAACGACAATCAAGAACAAATTATATTCATAGCCCCCTGCAGTATTCGAAAAGCCCTTCGAACCATGGACCGTTGTGATTGACCCAATCATGATAATGGTAATCAGTAAGGCAGCCAGGGGTAAATATATGCCCAGAATAAAAAGCAGCCCTCCAATCAATTCGGCAATTCCGCTAAACGCAGCGATGGCATGCCCCGGCTTGACCCCGATCGACTCAAACCATCCGCCCGTTCCCTTTACTCCGTGTCCCCCAAACCAGCCAAACAACTTTTGGGAACCATAGTATATGAATACAACGCCGATCATAATCCTGATAAGTAAAAGACCGATATCTTCCAATATATAAACCTCCTGCTGAGAATATTTGGCGGGTATAATGGTTATCATTCCCCAAATGGAAAACGCTAACCTGCAATCTTTTATACAAAAAAGTTTCTTGTTATGGAGAGAGAGGTAAGTGAAAAGTCACTTGACCGTACAATTATCAATATGTTGCACGAAGGCAACTCTTTTGCCTTCTTATTAATATTATTCTGATATCTAAAAAGGTTGCTGTAGACCCACCCAGTGATACATTGATATGATGATCAAACAGTCAATTTTAGAAGGGTGATTCGATGGATGAACAGAAATACAACGATCTAAAGCTCGGCGAACGGGGAGCTTATATTAGCATCATTGCTTATATTTGCTTGTCGGCCTTAAAATTATTTATTGGCATAACAAGCGACTCGGCAGCCTTGAAAGCGGATGGCTTGAATAACTCAACGGACATTGTGGCATCCATCGCCGTATTGATTGGTTTGAGAATATCCCGGCGTCCAGCCGATAAGAACCATCCTTACGGACACTGGAAAGCAGAGACGGTAGCCTCCCTTGTCGCTTCCTTCATCATGGCGGCCGTCGGGTTGCAGGTGCTGTATGAAGCGGGTTCCAAGGTTATGGAAGGGACAGAAAGTACACCGGACCTTATATCTGCATGGACAGCGATTTTCTGTGCTGTCATCATGTATATGGTGTATCGATATAATCATAGGATTGCGAAAAAGATTAATAGCCAATCCGTCATGGCAGCAGCAAAAGACAACTTGTCAGACGCCTGGGTCAGTATCGGCACAGCAGTTGGGATATTTGGGTCTCAGCTGGGACTTCCTTGGCTGGATCCAGTGACGGCTGTCATTGTGGGGCTGCTGATATGCAAAACGGCATGGGACATCTTTCGTGAGGCATCACACCATTTAATGGATGGGTTCGATGTGGAGCAGATGGACATATATAGTGACACCATCATGGAAGTAAAAGGTGTAAAAGGCATAAAGAGCGTGAAGGCAAGGAGCTATGGGAATAATGCAGTGGTGGATGTCGTTATATTGGTCAATTCTACACTAGGCATCAAAGAGGCCCATGATATCTCCTCCATCGTGGAAAAGAAACTAATGGATGAGCATGAAGTATATGATGTCCACGTCCATGTGGAGCCAAATTAACCCCAGGAGAGAACGGTAAGTGTATTCTATGGCTTTGGGGAGGACAGAGAGTTGTGGAATGCTTCATAATTTAAGGGCTGTAAATCTGGGAAGCCGTCATGAAGGCATCGTTCATGGGCTGCTGCATCGCAGGCTATGGGGATATTACGGTGTTCCCGAGGCTTTATACGTATGGTATTTAATTCGCACTTAAAAGCGAAAACGGAGATGGGTGTTATCGGCGATAATCGTATTGTTCTTATCCGTGGAAGACCGGATATATTTATGGGCATGCCTCATTACTTTCCATAAGTGGTCAATTCCATTCCGCTCTAATGTATGGGGTATTTGCGGTCTTAATATGGTGGATCTCCTGATGGTTTCTTGGCATGGAATTCAAAAAAACATGAGTATAATTCGTTATGATAATAATTTTAATGCGAACGAGTGGTGTATCATGATTTCACTCTTCGTTGGAGCCTTACTGGTTTTAACTACTGCCAACCTGTGTGGGTATGTTTACTGGTTTCTTTTCGATAATATTTTAGGTGCGTCACCAGTTAATTATTATGATTTTCAAAGGTAAAAGAAAAGATAGCTGAATGGTCCAAAAACGGGAATTAAAAAGATTGAACGCTAACTAAGCTGCAGAGAAAAATGTGGCTTTATCTTGAAGAAGTGAAATGGATTTAATATATGTTTTAACATAGAACTATGATTCTATAGGGTGTGGTTTGAGCGGGAATACTTTTCGTAGATGGACCATAGATAACAATTAAATCTCGGTTAGCAGGTTTTCTTGAGAAGGGCTGCCCATTGGTTAATACAATTTGGGTGTATGAAGATATATTTAATCGTAACCGTCCATCTTTACTCTCTAACTGACTATTAAAATAATCAACTTTTACATTTTGGTAAGAACTTTCTTTTACCATGACAAGTGCTTGATATTGTGGAGGATAAATAAGAGGAACAGGTGCATCCCCATTATAATATCCAGTTATTCGATCTCCGGCTGCCACGATTACATGGTCTACAACGTAAGTGGTGGGTGAAACCACGAAATTTACCACTGTTCCCAATCCGTTTTCTACAGTTATTAATTTATAACATCCTTCTTTTTCTCCATTTTGCCCTGTGATAAAATCATTAATCATAGTGACGGTCCCATGAAAAGAATAAAAATTTGTCATTTCTCATACCTCCTTAAGACAAGCGGCCTACCAATAATCTTCTAAATCAGAGTGATATCTTGTGTACAATATGTAGGTAAAACCTCAATGACTATGTCAATGCCCATAAAGTTATAGAATTCTTATATGCAGTGATTGAGTTCACTTGAACAAATGTCTGACCAGGTGGCATCCCTATTGGAGGAAACAGTTGCCCAAATTGTCTTTCATCAACTTCTTCCGTGTAAATGATGTTCTCTGTGAATGGATATGAGGATAAAGCATTAGCCATCTGTCTTCAGATGCCCTATCGGCAGTGGCGTACGGACCTGAACAAATCTTGATCGTTCTGGTAACAGTAGGTGGGGCAGCATTTTGGTGCTCGATTCCTATCGTGGAGGGAGTATAAAGCAAAGGAAGGGAATTATCTGCTAACGGTCATCATCCCACAATTCATTCCGAAAAAGGGATGGCACAATATTATTCACAACCAATCAAGTTTACTGATCCAGGCCTTCTTACTGTATCGGAGAGACGTGGTCGTCACCACAGTGCCTTATCATTTGTAAAAATAGCCCTTTGAAAAAGGAGCCACAGATAAGGTGGCTTTTCTTGAACAGTTAAGGTATCGTTTGCTGAACAACACCGAGTCGAAGAGACTTGTCATTGGAAAAGGTTGTTTAATAAGATCTAACTTTAATTGTGGTACAGCATTATGTATAATTTTCTGAGAACACCTATCGATTAGAAAGGAATGACTATTATAATAGAGAATTTAACAAGACGATTTTCACCAGCTCAAATCATTGTTGTGTATTACTCAATAGCTGTCATAATATCGACCATATTATTATTGCTTCCTGTCACTCAAAAGCAAAATGCAGAGCTGACATTTACGGATGCTGTATTTCTTGCCATTAGTGCCGTCACTGTAACAGGTTTGTCCACTCTGGATATAAGCCAGCTGCTCAGTGTTCCAGGCACGTTCATATTTGCTATAATCCTGCAATTCGGCGGAATTGGAATCATGGCTTTCGGGACCATACTTTGGCTTATTTCAGGAAAGAAAATAGGCTTCCGGGAACGAATTCTCATGACGACCGAACAAAACAGCCCCAGTATTTCCGGAATTGTGCGGCTCATACGATTGGTCCTTGTTTTCTTTGCTGCTATTGAATTGTTTGGTGCTGTTGTATTGGGAACCTATTTCCTGAAATTTTTTCCGACATGGCAGGAGGCGTTTTTGCAGGGATTCTTCGCCTCTGTGTGTGCGGCGACCAATGCGGGTTTTGATATCACTGGAAAATCATTGATCCCCTTTGCTGGTGACTACTTTGTGTTGTCTTTCAATTTGATACTCTTCATCATCGGTGCCCTGGGGTTTCCGGTGCTCATGGAGATACGCGAGTGGTTCAGGTACAGAGGGAAGAAACCTTTCCGATTTAGTTTGTTTACAAAAATAACTACGATCACTTTTTTCTTATTGATTGTGATCGGAACTATCTTTATTTTTATGCTTGAATACAATCACTCCTATAAAGATGAGTCCTGGTACCAATCATTATTTCATTCCTTGTTCTATTCGGTTTCATCCCGAACAGGCGGGATGGCAGTACATGACATCACGCAATTTTCGACTGTGTCTCTTTTGGTGATTAGCGTCCTTATGTTCATAGGTGCGTCTCCCAGCAGTGCCGGAGGAGGCATTAGAACCACGACGTTTGCGGTGATGATGCTCACCATTTATTATTTTGCGAATGGCAATAGGACTATAAAAGTATTCCGAAGGGAAATTGATCAGGAGGATATCATCAAGGCATTTGTCGTGTTTACAACGGCGGCAATTCTATGCGGTGGGGCTGTAATCATTCTTACACTTATAGAACCATCGTTTTCATTAATGGAGATTTTATTCGAAGTTTCATCTGCATTCGGTACCGTGGGTCTTTCCCTTGGAATCACAGGAGATTTAAGCATTGCTGGTAAGGTTGTGATCATGATCCTGATGTTTATAGGAAAAATAGGTATGTTTACCTTCTTATTCTTTATGGGTGGGAAACCGATTAAACATGCATATCACTATCCCAAAGAACGAATCATTATCGGATAGATGACGTATCAGGCGAAAAACATTTCCGAATATACATAATGCAGCAGCTGTATGTACGGATTGTTAAACGGCATTTTTTGAAGCTCAGTTTTTCTCTATGGTTTAGAAAACATAAGCATTAAAAAATCAGGTTTATCAAAAGACAGCGAACCAAAAAAGTAACATCACATACAAAATGATGTTGTTTGGGTGGGCTACGATAGTAAGCAAAGGACAGCAGGATTCTTGATAATAATCGGTAGATCAAAAGCTGCTTTTCTGCAGCTTTTCCTTATTGTGGTAACGGGGCAGGTTAGAGTTTATGATGAAAAGGGCGGATGGAGCAACCTCCACAAAACTTGGATAGTGATGCTTTGAAAAATAGACATTAATGTAAAACATAGCTCAACCTTACAATTGTATTTTTTTATCATTTCGGAGTCGCTCACATGGTGACTCTTTTTTTCTGAAAGAGGAAGGATAGTGGAAGAAGGAATTTAGAAGATTCGACATTTAACAAGCAAAACAAAAAGAGTTGCCTTAGCAACTCTCCTCCTAGTTGGATTTAACCATCCTATTGACTAATGTATTGATTCAATGCTTGTTGTAAAGATCCTAATGTTTCGGTGTCCTTACCAAACTTGAAACCTGAATGAATCATTTGCCTAACGACCTCAGCCCTTAACCCCGTTATAACGGTCTTACATCCCATCATTGCACTGCCATCGATGATCTTTAATAAATGATCAATTACTTCATTATCCATCTCTGCTATCCCTGATAAATCCATGATCAATGTTTGGATACGCAATTTCCCTATTTCCTCTAAGACTTTTTCTTCCATCACATTTGTCCGGAAAGTATCGACCGTTCCAATTAACGGCAAGATACACATCGTCTGTGATATGGGGATGATAGGTACGGAGAGATTCTCAACCAATTCTCTTTGGGACTTGATCAAGGCATCCTTGTATGTACTAAAATTAATAAAGAAGGCATTTAAAAATTCATCCACGCCATTATTGATTTGTTTTTCTAGGGAAAAAAAGTCCTCGAGTGAAATTTCAGTTGCTTCTTCGTTGTATTCTTGTATAAATGCCCACAATGTCCGACGTATTGCCTGAACCCACTCTAGCTTGAATGATAAGGTTAGTTCATGGGATGCCCACGCTATACCTTCCTGTTTAGCAAATAGTCTAAGTTCTTCATTTTTACCATGAAGAATAAAGCCTACCAACTTATGGGCATTATTGACAAGGTCAATATTCCCGAATTTAAGAATGTCTTCTATTCTATCCCTGACATTTGCTGCTTCCTGTAATAAAGCATCTTCAAATCTCTGTTTGTTTTGTCTGATGAAGTCAATTACTACACGATTTTGGAAAAATGTATCCATTCTATACCCCTTTTTAGTAAATATATTACCCCATTATCTTATACCCGTATTTCCTTTTTATAAACCTATCTGGATAGTAAATAGTAAAATATTATTAATTGTGGGAGGAGGCTTGTCATTCTTTAAAAATGGTATTAAAAGAAAAAAGAAACCCCAGAAATATCGTCGAAGAGCGGGAATTCCAATCAATATAGAGCGGGGACGAGTTTTTTATGATAAAAAGGTTACGGAGGAATATTATAGAGGACTAAGAACCTAGAAGATACAAAAAAATGGACAGTGTAGTGCTAAAGGTTGAAAAAGCAAATTGGAATGAATGATTGCTAGATTCTTTAGACTAACCTAATAACTTTTGAAGGACAATGCCCTTCCGATTATAGAAGGGCGTTTTGTTTAAAAATGTGAGGGCCTATAATTTCAACCCCAGGTGAAATATTAGGTAGCACTTAGTTGGCTTTCCGGATGTTGTCTTGTTCTTACACTTATGAATCGCCTTTAGGCCAGTGCTATGTTAGTAAGACATATATTCTTTTATTTAAGCGGAACTAAAGGCCTTTTTCATGAATGTACGGTTTAAGCCGGAGTTGGAGAAAAAGATTCCCACTTTCCTCCTTATGGCTTCAGAACCACCTTAATGCAGTTATCTGTTCTGGTATCAAAATATTCATAGCCTTTTTCTGCCTGATCAAGCGGCAGAACATGTGTGACCACATCGCCGATATCGACTTTCCCCTGGGAAACAAGATCGTAGATAAAAGGCATATAATGGATTACAGGAGCTTGTCCTGTTCGTAGATTCACATTCCGCTGGAAGATGTCTCCTAGAGGGAATGCATTATAACGGCCCCCGTAAACACCCGTGACCTGGATCGTGCCGCCTTTTCTAACCGCCTGGCTTGCGATGACCAGTGCACTCATGGTACCGCCCTGAAGCTTCAGGCCGGTACCCAGGTATTCCATCGGTGTCATTTTTCCGTCCATTCCTACGGCATCAATGACAACATCGGCTCCGCCCCCTGTTATTTCCTTAAGGTATTCTCCTGTATTTTCATACTGTTCGAAGTTGACGATTTCAACCTTGTTCGTCCTTTTGGCGTGCTCCAGGCGATAGTTGATGTAATCCACGGCGATGACTCTTTTTGCCCCCTTGAACCAGGCCCATTTCTGGGCAAGGAGTCCCACTGGGCCGCAGCCAAGGATCACGACCGTGTCACCGGATTTTACCCCTGCGTTATCTACTGACCAAAAGGCCGTCGAAGCGGCGTCGGCAAGCAGCACCAATTGTTCATCTGCCACTTCACTGTTTTCCGGGATCTTAAATGGGGTAAAATTCGCAAAAGGTACCCTGAGAAACTCAGCCTGCCCCCCAGGATAGCCGCCCGTCAAGTCCGAGTAGCCGAAGAATCCTCCCATTTCACCATTATCATTTGAATTATCGCATTGGCTCTCCAAATGATTCTTACAGTAGAAACATTCTCCGCATGCCACATTAAACGGGATGATTACACGGTCGCCCTTTTTTAATTTGGTCACATCCGGACCGACCTCTTCGACAATCCCCATCGGCTCATGGCCGATGATATAATCCTCGGGAAAATTCGGAATCATTCCATGTATTAAATGAAGATCGGAGCCGCAAATCGCTGAGGTGGTAATTTTCACAATAATATCGTCTTTTTTCTCAATCTTCGGATCCGGGACTTCCTTTACCCTGACATCCTTAATGCCCTGAAAGGTAACAGCTTTCATTTCTTTTCATCCTCCCTATTATTCATCACTGTCTATTTGTGCCATCATCCCAAGACGGGAGGTATCCCCAGGGAACAGATTCATACCGCCTATCATTAAGGCTCCCTTTACAGACTTAAGGTCCATCTTGTATTGATCCTGCAAGTTGTATGGATGCAGCCATCCTTTTTCTATCATGAAGCTGGACAGTTCCCCGTGCAGGGCGAGGCCCGCTTCCATTTGAGACCTGAACGCCTCTCTCAGTTCGGGTGTGGCCGTTTCCGCCAATGCATTTGCTGCATTCCGCACGCCTGTTTTTACCGTTAACAAGAATTCCATCGCTAAAGAAGCGTCAGCCAGCTCGGGCATCCCCTCGGCATTTTCGACTTCCATATAATCATTGATCATTATAATTCACCTCATTCACCGGGTTTGGCACTTTATACAGCTTCTGCAATGACTCCAATGCCTGCATGGATTGCTGCACATCTTTTTCCATTAATGCTTTCAGATCCTGGTCAAAGACTACCCCAGACATCATTTTGGACTTGACCACGCATGTGGTCTTAAAATTGATCATTTCATGCAGCTCAAGCGTCTCGTGATTTGCTAAATTACTTGAATCCAATAGGTTCACCTCCATGTAAATAACACAGCTATTTTCTGCTATAGTTGTTTTCTCAATACGTTACGGGGCTATTTTGATCACTGGAGATTTTTCTTATTTATTCTTTGAGTCTGTGTTGTTCTTAGGGTCATTCTTACTGGGTCTTTCTTTTACTTCCCTGTTCGGGTCAAAGTTTTCTACATTGGCATAGCCATGTGTCCCTTTTCCGTTTGGCATCTTTTCATCCTGCTCCTTTCCAGTGACTGTCAGTGTAACTTTCTGTATTAATGTATATATTTCCTCAAAAAATATTAGAGGGAGTAGGTGGAAGAAAACGGTGGACCCGTGTTTCGGCATTTTTTTAATGTGTTACACGATTATAATATATAGACGGAAACGCTAACTTTACGGATTAAAAAGTATTCTTTGCTTCACCTAAGTATTGATAAATATTTTGATAGGACCTTTATATCATTACTGAATGTAATCGGTGTACTCACATATTCATCCCGAACCCGTATATGCATTTTCCTTTGTCTTCTATACAAAGCCCAGTCCTTTTTCCAAAATATCCAATAAGCTCAAGAGAAGATGGACAGCTTGTTTATCCTTTCTGAAATCAATCGTTTTCTTATAGAACTATTAAAAGCGTGATCTTTACAGTGGATAGAGGTTTTTGTATAAAAGGAAAACAGCGGAGAGAATATAAACTACGTAATTAATTAATTAAGGAGGAGATAATATGCAAGGAAATTTAGGGCTTCATGAAACTCTCGAGATGCATGAATTACTGATTTTTAAAAATACTTGTTTAACAAAGTCTGCTTCCATGAGTGCTCTCGCACAGGACCCTGCCTTAAAAGCCATTCTTGAACAAGACGTTACCCAATCAAAACGGGCTGTACAACAGCTTCAGAATTTACTTTCTGCAAACGGAGGTCAATTACAATGAACCAAATCGTCCAAAACCTAATGGGCATGGGAGATATTACAGACCAGGTGATCGCATCTGATTTGCTGATCTCTGCCAAGTCAGGAATTAAAAACTATGCTTTTGCCATTACAGAGGCTGCGACTCCAGAAGTACGTGAAGCCCTTCACCAGCAGTTAAATGATGCCATTGATCTGCACGGCAACATAAGCGATTACATGATAGACAGCGGATATTATCATCCCCGGAATGTTAATGAACAGCTTGCAGTGGATGCTCAAACAACAAACACAGCGTTAAATATTCCGAAGCCTTAAAAATGTGGATGAGATTGTACGTAGGTACTGTGTAAGCTGCTCAGCTCAAACTGGATCATAAGCTTTGCCGATTCATTGGTTCCATTCGTATGGGCCATACAGCTATTAGCTACGATCCGAATCATTCCTCAATAAAAAAGGCACTGTTCTCTTTTTAGAGCGAAACAACCAGAAGTATCGTAAAATCCATGATGAAACCTAACACAAATGGAATAGTAATCAGGAAACCCAGTCTGCCCTTTTGTGATTCCTTCCCCAATCACAGTTGTAATATAATCCTTTCAAACTCTTGCTCCGTTAAGGGAATGTTTTTTTTCAGTAAAGCGGCCGGGATATGTAGTTTCCCGGCGTCCTTCAGATATCCGAGGGATAGGGCTTCCTCCTGATAAGGTAACTTTAGATAACAGGGAAATTGATAGAATTAATCACCAACACGAAGAGAATGACGCCTAGGTGTTTAAACGATGTATACATAACTCCCCCAAAACCTTTTGGTACGTACCAAAAACCCGTTTACTACAACTCACATCCTTAAAAAACTAATCGAATACGATTTAACTTATCTTTTTCTGGAACGTAGAAAACTGTATTATTCCTAGCGATTAGAAGAAACCCGAACTTTTACTGGAAAAGAAGTAAAAGAAAATACAATGGGTGGAGATGAGCTAACTAAATTTTTTACTTTTTATGACCAGATAAAAGGTTTTTCCAATACAGTCTTATAGGTTAACTTTCGAGGTGGCAATAGCAGCTTCTTTTGCAGCTTTTTTCTTATGGTGCTAGAGGGCAGGTTCGCATTCCTGTAGTTCGTTATTTTTGAACTTTGATAAAAATAGGGGCCCTCGAATTGGGGAGGTTGATCCAGTAATGGCCCGTATGTTCCATACCGACTATAGCAGCCGCAAGTTTATGTATTCTTTTAATCTTGTATATCCAATTTAATAATGTCGCAAATCCCCCTTCATTATTTTCAAAGGTGATGGAATTATGGAGCGGTTTCTCGACTCCTTTATTTAACCATGCCCTCACGTAGCCAAGTTGGCCCAACTTACTTCAAACAAAAGGTAACCTAAGACCAAGGAGTTTGAAATCCTGCAAATTAGCGAGCATATGGAGGAAAAATCGAATCATACTGAGGGAGTTGAATAATAACGCTACCCCTAGGTACAAAACCGGGAACTGCATATTTGTAGTTCTTTTTTCTTGCAGATCTTGAGAAAACCGCCAGCGTTTTATTACATCAATAGAAAACCCTATTTTCTTTAATACGTCTTTTACAGGCAAATGGCCGGGCTGATTGTCGTTATCAGCGTTCAAACTACTGCGGGATTTTGGAATAGACTGGACAGGAACCAGAAGCATTGGTTGGTTTCATACAATGCAAACGTTATTGCAGAAGCGATTAATAGTAAACAAACTTTTTGAAGATCACCATTGCCGCCTTTTTTTCACCACCTGGTAAAACGCTGGACTGAATCGCAGTTTTTGTTACCAATTCTAATATTGATATTATACTTACAAATAACCGATATTAAGAAAAGCAGCGAAATGACAGTGGCAATAAGTGACAAGTACATATTTTTGATAAGCCATCGCTTTTTCTCTATACTAAAAAGTAAGGAAGGTAAGGAAAGTAAGGAAAGTAAGGAATAGTGAGGTGATGCATAATGGAGTTTTCAAAAGTGACGTCCAAAGGGCAGGTTACGATTCCGAAACATATAAGGTCGGTTTTAGACGTACATGAGGGTGACCATGTCGCGTACATCGAAGAGAATGGCGTGGTGATCCTAGCAAAGGCAGACCTGCAATCACTTCATAATTTACAGGATATTGTGAGCGATGAGAAGTTTAAGTAAGTCATGAAAAAGGCAAAAAAATCAGAGGAAATAATCAGTAAAGGGGAGTAAGCAATGAATATCAGGGAAAGCGAACTGCCGGGAATCGGCAGGAAATTTGAAATTGTAACTGCAAATGACGACAAGATTGTGATTGTCATTCACGACGACGGCAGAAGGGAAATCCACCATTATGAAGATGATGACTTTGAAGAAAGTCTTTCGACGGTCACCTTTACGGACGCCGAAGCGAGAGGAATTGCGAGCATTCTCGGCGGCATGGTTTACAAGCCGAAAGCACTGGAAACAGTGGAGATGGCCTTTGATGACCTGGTCATTGAATGGTACAAGGTCCTTTCCAATGTCCCGGCTGTCGATAAAACCATAGCGGAATTGGATGTCCGCAGCAAATACGACATCACGATCATCGCAGTCCTTAAGAAGAATCACAAAAAGGTCCTAAACCCAGGGCCAGAGACCACGATTGAAGCTGGCGATACACTCGTCATTTCGGGAGAAAGAAAAAATCTGAAGAATGCAATCCGTGAATTGCTGATAAGAGAAGGGGGATGACAACATGGATCACTTAGTATTTGAAGTAGGAACGGCCCTCTTATTGGTGGCCCTGGCCGCCTTAATTGCGGGGAGATTGAATTTTTCCATCATTCCATTCCTGATCATTGTAGGGATGCTGGTTGGGCCTCACGCACCCAAAATCGGAATTATCGATTTAAAGTTTATCGAGAGTGCAGAAATCATTCATTTCTTGGGGCGGATTGGTGTCCTGTTCCTGCTGTTTTATTTAGGTCTTGAGTTTTCCATCGGAAAATTGATCAAGTCCGGTAAGTCGATTGCTGTTGGCGGTTCCATTTACATTGCCATCAATTTCTCCTTAGGGTTTTTGTATGCATGGGTCATGGGATTCCCTTTGATGGAAATATTAATCATCGCAGGTGTTATTACCATCTCGTCCAGTGCGATAGTCGCGAAAGTCCTGGTTGACCTTCGAAGGACAGGGAACAGGGAGACGGAATTGATTCTTGGAATTATTATGTTTGAGGACATCTTCCTTGCTGTGTATCTATCAATCATTTCAGGACTTGTCCTGTCAGGAACCACCTCTTTTGTAGGAACCCTGTTATCTGTATTGACGGCTTTAGGGTATATGCTGCTGTTCTTTATCATTGCCCGTAAGGCTACCCCGATTTTGAATAAACTCCTGAATATTAAATCCAATGAAGTATTTATCATTGTCATTTTCGCTACCCTGTTCTTTATCGCCGGTTTTTCTGAAACCATTCACGTCGCAGAAGCGATTGGTGCCCTGCTGCTTGGGCTTGTATTTTCCGAGACGGAGCAAGGGGAAAGAATCGAGCATATGGTCGTTCCATTCAGGGACTTCTTTGGAGCGATCTTCTTCTTCAGCTTCGGTTTGACGATCGACCCTTTTTCACTTGGGGGAGCCGTTTGGATGGCTCTCGGGGCAGTGGCTATTACCATTTTCGGGAATTTTGTAGCAGGCATGATAGCGGGCAGGCGGGCCGGGCTGTCCCATAAAGCATCGGCCAACATAGGGTTGACTATCGTGTCACGCGGAGAGTTTTCCATTATTGTTGCTAACCTCGGAATAGCAGGCGGCCTCTCTCCCGTCCTGCAGCCGTTCTCGGCCTTGTATGTATTGATTCTTGCGATACTTGGACCGTTGCTGACCCGGGAATCGAAGAGTATATTCAAGGTGCTTAACAAAATCTTTAAATGGCAAAAAGACAAATCGTCAGTCGCTTCATCATCTTAATAAAAGAATGAAATTCATAATCATAAAGGCATGATAGGACCCAGTTTTAGGCCCCACACATGCATTAATTGCTGGAACATTTAGTAACATGATTCCACTTTTATTATAAGAATGTATTGATCTATTAGTGTGCTGCCTGCTATTGGCGGCACATTTTTCTTATTAAACAAATGGGGCAGAATTCCTATAATGACTGAAATAGGTGTTTGAACAAAAAAATAACCCTCTGGGTAGAAAGAGAGGGTCCAGAAGCTGGCCAGCGGAAAGACGGTTACTTCGCAGTATTGATCAGTGATACTGATGCATCACAACAAATGGTATCCATATACTATTACGATAAAAACAGAATAAAATGGTGTACCAAAAAGAAGAATTAATGTTAATATACATCCGTCATCAACGGAATAATATAAGCCCGTTCACAGGGCTTTTTTACTACTAATTGATTCACGTTTTACTACTCTTCGTCTGTATCTTCTTCAACAGTATCTACTTCAAGTAAATGAGGAAAGTGTTCTTGGAACATTTCTTCTTTTATTTGTTCTATAAGACTCAAGATGTGCACCTCCTGTTGTAGTAGATATTTACCCATTTCTCATGTGTATAACCTGGTAGTTTTTACATTACCGAATTTATATCCACATATGAATTTAATTGAAAATACAGTACTTTTAGGCTGTTTGCTGTTAATTTTACTTCTGTGTAAGAATTACTGCTAAAGATTCCTGCATATTTGACTAAGTAGGTTACCGGAAGAAGAATGGCTAATCAAATGATTCTTGCTTTTTTAACAGGGCTTGCTTACGGGTATGATTTTCGAGAAGATATCCCGACATGCTTTTCTTGCTGTCTTAAAGAGGCAGGTTTGTTAAATAAGGTTCAGTATTAAGAATAAGGAACACGGCTAATAATGTGGCGAGAATGTTTCTTTAGTTCACCCTCATTGCACCATTAGGCGTCGCTAATGAAACGTTTCTATCTGAATCTCATCTAACAGAATAGAAGTGTGAAAGAAAGGAAGGAAGGGGGAGCCATTGATGCAGGGATTACTCTAACCGCGGCCGCCGATTTTCCTTTTGCAGTTCTTGTAACTTTACCATCGTTCGGAAAATGGACTCACCTACTTCAGGTTCCTTTTTCAACAATCGTCTTTTAAAGTTGTAGAATCTGAAACGAGCTTTGGATGAAGTGCAAATATACTCAAGTACCATGCTACAATAGCGATAGGGGGACTCATCATAAACTTTAATGTAACTGCAATTGCACTCGATATAACAACTGTCCAAGTCCTATCATATCAACTCCTTTAGTATCAATGTCTGGTTGCGATTTTATTTACAGGCACACATTTCATTTAATATGATTACCACAACAATAATAATAGAAATTTAATGTCAATGCATCATCCAAGAATAACAATCATCCACTTGTTTCTGAGCCTCCTGCTCAACCCACCCATCCTTTTGATGGCTGGAATGCTGCATATGACAAACAAACCGATTAATGTTGTGAACTGGCATTCGAAACTACTCAGTATATTTTTAATAAAGTTATCTATAGCTACGATCAATTAGAAGGGTTAAAGTTGATACTGCATGGATTGGATGGTGATTTTTCAGGGAAATTTTTTTATAATTGAATCAATTAACAGATGTATTCCTATGAAAGTGATTTGTATCAACATTTTGACGAAATCGGCTGTAGAGGTGTAGCATGAAGATTCTGTATGCATTGGTAATTATCATTGTGGTCATATCGATCGTATTAACATTGTCAATCATGGGTGAAAGTGATAAGAATTATAGGAGTTCAACAAAAAGAAACACCGTCAATTTAACCTTGATTTACGCTGTCATCATTACCCTGTCTTTACTTGTTCTTGGAGTTTATATTAGCGTTGTATAACTGCCATTGATTTTTACCTGTTGACTGGCAACTCAATAGGTAATTTTATTATGAATGGCATCTCCAAGGCGTTAAATAAATGTAAAAAATAAAAGGGGACTATAGGACTGGACACTTGATCGAACAGTGAAAAAAGCGTTATAAACAGCTTTGAGAATTAATCATCATGCAGATGTACCACTGATGAAGGATTTACCGAAAATTGCAGCATTAACATCTAAGTTAACATCTGCATCTTTTAGAACAACAAATGGAGTATTTCCACCTAATGGCTATAATAAACACCAGCAATACGACCAATATGACGGCCTGCTGGTGTTGAACCTGTAGCAATGAATTTTGATTAGCACCTGAGCTCAACTTCTTGCTATTTTTGTAACGGAACGGGAAGCAGTGATTGTTAAAGCTGTAAGTAAAGTGCCATGAGAGGAATGAAGGCCAAAACTAGTCAGAAGCACGATTGAAAAGTGCTTCATAAGAAAAAATAGGATGCCGCAGCATCCTAGTGTTCATTTTCACACCTATTTAATTAAAAATCTGCATTTCCTGGTGTACGAGGGAATGGTATTACATCGCGGATGTTCTTCATTCCGGTTAAATACATGACAAGTCGTTCAAATCCAATTCCATAGCCAGAATGCTTTGTACCACCGTATTTTCTAAGCTCGAGATACCACCAGTAATCTTCTTCTGCCATATCAAGTTCTTTAATTCTATTTACAAGGACTTCTTCTCTTTCCTCACGTTGGCTTCCCCCGATTAACTCGCCAATACCAGGAACCAATAGGTCAGTCGCAGCTACTGTCTTGCCGTCTTCATTCGCTCTCATATAAAATGCCTTAATTTCTTTCGGATAGTCGGTTACGAAGACAGGACGCTTGTAAATTTCCTCGCTAAGATAACGTTCATGCTCCGTTTGCAAATCCGTGCCCCATTCGACAGGGTAGTCAAATTCCTTACCGGAGTTCTTTAATAATTCAACAGCTTCGGTATAAGTAACTCTTCCAAAATCGGATCCTAACGCATTGTTCAATCTTTCAATAAGTGTTTTATCAATAAAGCTATTAAAGAAGGCCATTTCTTCAGGTGCATGTTCAAAAACGTAATTAATGACATACTTGACCATTTCTTCTCCGAGGTCCATGATATCCGGTAATTCTGCAAAGGCAACTTCCGGCTCGATCATCCAGAATTCTGCGGCATGTCGTGCCGTATTAGAATTTTCTGCTCTAAAGGTCGGACCAAAGGTATACACATTACGGAAAGCAAGAGCAAAGGCTTCCGCATTTAATTGACCGCTAACGGTTAAGTTGGTTTCTTTGCCGAAGAAATCTGCACTGTCATCCACTTTTTGGTCTTGAGTTTTTGGAAGCTGGTTCAAATCCATTGATGTCACACGGAACATTTCCCCGGCGCCTTCCGTATCGCTTCCGGTAATAATCGGTGTATGCACATACACAAATCCTTTTTCTTGAAAGAATTTATGAATGGCATAAGATGCTAGAGATCTTACTCTGAAAACGGCTGAGAAGGTATTGGCTCTCGGACGTAAATGAGCGATTGTTCTTAAATATTCAAGGGAATGTCTCTTTTTTTGTAAAGGATAATCTGCATCCGATAATCCTTCAACAACAATTTTTGTCGCTTTAATTTCAAAAGGCTGTTTCATTTCAGGAGTTGGAACAAATTCACCTTCTACTAAGACAGAAGAGCTAATAGGTAACTTCGTAATTTCTTTAAAGTTTTCAAGGGTATCCTCAAAAACTACTTGTACACTCTTAAAGAATGTTCCGTCGTTTAACTCCATAAAGCCAATAGTTTTGGAATCGCGAAGAGTACGGATCCAGCCTGAAATTTGAACAGTTTTGTGTTTAAAATTTTCTTGATTTCTGTATAAATCTTTTACTACGGTCTTTGTCATAATTAACCTCCATATGGTAATTTTTCACAATAAAAAAGCCTTCTATCCCCAAAAAAGGGACGAAAGGCTAACTTCCGCGGTACCACCCAAATTGTCAATAATATGACCAACTTTTAAGCTAATATGCTTACCCCAGTCAATAACGTGCTGGTAACGTCTAAGCCTACTTAAGATATCCCTTTCGGTTAGAACTCAAAGGTGTTCTTCATTCATGCTTCATCGCCAGGCTTCCACCGTCCCCGGCTCGCTATCGAATACAGCAAAAATTACTTTCCTCTTCATCGATTTAAAAATATGTAGTTTTAAATGAATTTTTATTGTAATAATTTATCACAAAACAAAATCCTTTGTCTAGTTGCCCTTAAGATATATTCAATGGAATCTTTATTTTTCTACACCATAACTTAAATGAATCAATATTGATACAGAAATTAAATAGTAAAGTTGTGAAAATTACTAATAAACTGGATAGAGCAATAGACAAAAGGTTAATTCAAAAGCAATTGATACAAAAACTTGAAAAACATATAAGATGCAACTATTGTAATGAAAATTTTTAATCGATTATGGTTACAGGAAAAACGTTTGGATATGGATCTTTAAAAGGAGCATAGGTGGAGAATATTTAAGTGTAACGTTGCAGGGAAAGTTAAGTGAATCATTAAAGTTAGAGCAGAGTTCTGGATATATGAATATGTTTGTGAAACAATGCACTTAAACTAAGGGGCAGGTTAGTTGAATAAAAACGCTACCCCTTTAGTACAGAACTGGGAGCTACATACTTGTAGCTTTTGTTTTGCTGGGCGTGAAGAAAACCTCCTACGTTTGTATTACCCCAGCAGAAAATCCTATTTTCTTCAATGCGTCTTTCACAGGCAAATGGCCGGGCTGATTGTCATTATAGTACGAATCTAACCGGTCAATAAAGTAATATTCCTCAACCAATATGGTGAACCCACTCGCTTTCAACAAATGTAACTCAGTTGAAACCAATATATGCTTCTGGTTCCTGTCCAGTCCATTCCAAAATTCCGCAGTAGTTTGTACGCTTTCCTCCTTTTCGCTGCAACCATATAATGCGAACGTTATTGCGAAAGCGGTTAATAGTAAACAAACTTTGTTGAGCATTCCATTTCCACCTTTTTTCCACCACCAGGTACTGATCTGAATGGGGTTTGTGTTTCCAATTCTAGCATTTATATTATAGTTATAAATAACCAATAGTAAGAAAAACAACGGTGGTAATAAGTGCCAAATATAAGGTAAAAGAGACAGAGCTGGGAACAGAATCCCCAGGCTTCTTTCGTTAACGGGCAGGTTAGTTACAAAGTAGCTTGAACAAGTTATAATTTAAACATTAACTTACTTTCATTGCAGGGAGATATAAAAGTGGATAATACACTATTGTTGGATTTGATAAAAAAATATCGAGATAATGAAGGACATATATTTTATCACTTTAAAAATATAGACCATTACCTTCAGAATGTAGTCACTTTTATAACTACAGGTGTTAAATCTGGTTCCCATATTATTCTTATTGAAAACGACAGGAATTTAATCAGTATAAATAAAATGTTACAAAGAGAACTGAAACAAGGAGAAATCGCTAAAGTTCATTTTATAAACAATTATGACTTTTATTTTGAGAATAAATGTTTTGAACCGCAACGGATATTCGCTCACTTTAAGCAAAACATCTTACCTCATTTGGAAAGCAAAGTCCCTGTATGGACTTGGGGACTAGTGGAATGGGGAGATGATAATGAAATAATACGACAAATAGAAGATTATGAAAAAAAGGTGGATCGGTTCGTTAACGAAAAGGGATTAATTTCAGTCTGTGCTTATGATGTTAACCGAACACCTCATAGCTTAAAGGAAATGTTAATTAGATGTCACAGTGTAATGCTAACTGATGATACAATTGTGTTCCCTTCCAAAATTGCGGATTAGCTGTATCAGCCAGGTTTTTGATTAGCTGAAGGTCATCATAAACATGTTTATAGCAACTTGAGGGCATGAAGACATATTTGAACATAAACATTTGAAATTTGAAGGGGGGACAGTCTAGTTATGAAGCAGTTAACCGAATATTAAATATCGTGGATGATGTTTATAAAAGTAAAATAGAAAACTCATTAATCGTTACATAATATAGCTTCTGCTAAATCATTATCATGATGACTTTGGTTTTGACGGTTGGAAGAATCTAAGTAATCCTGATGTTTTTCAATTAACACTAATCAAAAATGAAGTACACATGAAACGAATTTGGAATCTAGAAACACTAATAATGGAGCCGTTTCTCTGCGGCTTTTTTCTTATTGTGCTAAAGGGGCAGCATTCCTGTAATGAATGAAAATGGAGTTTGAACAAAAAAATAACCTCTTGGTAGAATGAGAGGGTCCTGAAGCTCGGCCAGCGGAAAGGACAAATCTCATATACCAGGAGGCTTTACAATGAATTATAACCAAAATAAGAAGATTGCTCAAATTACTTCCCAAACCTTGATTATAGGGGTGGATATTGCAAAATTCAAGCACGTGGCACGTGCCCAGGACTTTAGGGGAATGGAATTTGGATCGCCCTGTTATTTTGAAAATACAAGACAAGGGTTCGAGCATTTCCTTAATTGGATGTTAGAAATCAAGAAAGAACAAGGCATGGATCATGTGATGGTGGGGATGGAGCCTACAGGTCATTATTGGTTCAATTTGGCTCACATATTAAAAGAAAATGAAATAAAATTGGTAGCTGTGAATCCCTTGCACGTGAAGAAAAGCAAGGAGCTTGATGATAATTCTCCCACTAAAAATGACGTGAAGGACGCTAAAGTCATTGCCCAGCTGGTCAAAGACGGGAGGTTCGCAGAACCTACAATTCCACAGGGAGTTTATGCCGAACTACGGGTGGCAAAGAAGATACGGGACCTTTTGACAGAGGATCTTCAGACAGTCCAAGGTCAGGTTCATAACTGGATTGACCGGTACTTTCCTGAATTTCTGACGGTCTTTAAGAAGTGGGAGGGCAAGGCAGCGTTACAATTCCTAAAGCTCGATGCGTTACCGCATGAGATAGTTGATTTCTCCGACGAAGAATTGCTTTCTCATCTTAGAAAAGCCGTAACCAGGAGTGTAGGTCTGAATAAGATTCAGGAATTAAAGCAGGCTGCGAAGAAGTCCATCGGACTTCGTCAAGGCTCTGAAATGGCAAAACTGGAACTGAAAACGCTTCTGGCTAAATATGAGTTAATACAGGTGAAATTCGAAGAATTGGACGCACAGATAGATAGTTTACTTGAGGAAATACCGGGTGTACCGCAAATGTTGGCGATAAAGGGTGTTGGCAGGGACACGGTCGCCGGTTTCTTTGCCGAAGTAGGTGATCTTAGCGAATACTCTCATCCCCGACAGATTATCAAGCTGGCCGGCTTGAGTTTAAAAGAAAATACTTCTGGTAAGCACAAGGGGAAAACGACGATTACAAAGAGGGGACGTAAAAAGCTCCGGGCCCTGTTGTTCCGGGTTTGTATGGTTCTCGTAGCCAAAAACTCAGCGTTTCATTCATTACATGTGTACTATACGCAACGTCCTGATAACCCTTTAAAGAAGATGCAGTCCCTTATTGCATTGTGTAATAAATTGATCCGAATTTTCTTTGGAATAGGGAAAAAGCAATTTGATTTTAGTGAAGACAAGATGTTAAAAGACATCCCTCATCAGTCAATATCCAAGAAGACAGAAATGGCCGCTTAAGACTTTTTTCGTTAGGGAAATAGTAGTTGTTGTTTTATTGATTTGGGGACATTTGAAGCACGGATTAGTCGGCAAAGCAACTAAATTAAGGGCGAAGACCCTGTGGGGCAGCATGGCCGACATCCACCTCATGGAAAGGTTGGACGAAGGAATTTGAGAGCGAAGACTCTGTGAGGCATGGGAGGGTTGACCTCCATGAGAAATGTGGACATCCGCCAGTGCAATCATATTTTGGATCATCAACCAATAAATGTAATTGGTTGGTTAGTGGGTTATAACTCTTTTTCCTTTAGAGGTCCAATTATATCCTTTTAAGTGATAAATCCCCAACTACAAAAATATTACCGACAAGTAGATAACTATGAAAACCTAAGAATACTGGAGAAATCGGAAGATTTTTGTTTCTTTATTGAGGGAGTTTGGTTGAATAAAGCGAGCTTATCCAGGAATCTGCTGTGCGTTATGGTTCCAAATGTATTAATGTCTACTCGATTTTGTTTAATAGTGCTGTTATGTAAAAAATATTGGAGTGATAAATAAAATGGGTTCATTTTTCACTAACATACAAGTGTATGAGAATGATCTTTCTAAGATTAAGCAAGCCATTCTAAATAAACTTTCTTCCGACTATAAGGAGGCACTTCCTGGCGAGGATGCAGATAGGGTCATTTTAATTAAACCAAGTACAAATATCTGGTCTACAATTTATGATCAAGAATTAGATAGCCAAGATTTAGAGCAACTATATAAATTGGCAAAAGATATTTCTAGTGAATTAGATGCCAGTACGGTTACTATTCTTGTACATGACAGTGATGCCCTTAATATGTGTTTATTTGATAAAGGACAAACAATAAATAATTATTGGAACGTGCCGGATTTCCTAAGTGACTCTTTGCCAGAATATAAAATAAAAAAATTAAAGGGGAATCCACTTCTTTGGAAAGAGTTATTATTAGAAGGTTATTCGGCGAAAAATCTCAAAAAGATATGGAGATCTCCTGAAATTTGGCCAGAAGATATTCTCCAAGAATCTGCAGCGTACTTTGGATTCAACATGGAGGATTGTTTCTTAGGATATCAAGATGTTAACGATGGAAACAAAGACTGGGAAAATTATTTGGAGATTAAGTTAAAGTATACAGAAGACTATGTTCTTAGACATCCCGAAGCAACCTTGCCTTTTCTGACAATGTTCTCATGGAAGGCTTCAATAGAAGAAGATCTTAATAAACCGTGTACCGTCTCATTTAATTTCGTAAATGGCGGTGCCCGGTCACAGGGATTTTCTATTCTTTTGTTTGGTGAAGCTGTTGAGAATAATCTTATAAACTTCTTAGAGACAGAAATAGAATTCTATTCTTTAGACTATTATGTTGAAGAAACAATAAGAGGTGTTTTTCAAGAAACTACAACAAATAGTCAATCTCAAAAAGCATATCTATGTGAATTTCCAGAAGCATTCCTGCCGAAAGGAGGCTTTGAGCAATCTCCTATCATGAACGTCAAGTGTACAGGAATTATAAACAAGCTGGGTGAGGCTGAATTATTAGGGGTGATAATTCCTCAAACAAATCAAGATCAGGGACAAACTGGATTTTCCACAGTAGTTCGTTTTAAGAATTAATTCTTTAAGGTGTTTGTCCTGCATTTTAACTTCATATAAGGGGTAATTATAACTTTGTACTGTTATCACATATGCCAAGGTTCATACATTGAATCTGTAGAAATAATGTATAGACTCTCCTTTTTCGGGGAGTCTTTTATTATTTCATTTGATATTTAACACTATAATGACTATTCCGATAATAGACACATAGGAAATGTTAAAAATAGAAAGGAAGTATATAAATGGCTAAACGCAAAAAGAAATTTCGCTGTAAGGTTATTATTAAGGATAGTGCGGCAACTTTAAAAATAGAAGCAGATGATAGAGAATCCGCAAAAAGCGTGCTTGTTCAAACCTACACTTTTGATCGAATTATTGAAATAACCGAAAATAAAACTCAACTAAGTTTGAGGAGTTAAAACAACAAACCTGCTGTATGTTGGTTATTACTTAACAATGTGATAATTCTTATGATTAACTACTGTGACATTTCCTTGAAAGACTGTATCCGTCTCGTTCTTAGTAATATCTACAATCACAGAGTTATCATTAACTTTCCGTACTCGCCCCTCGATATTACCTTTAAACCTTATTTTGTCTCCTGCTTTTGCTTGTGCAGCCATATGACAATTCTCCTTCTACTTAACCATATATTAAGTATGTTGCCCAAAAGGTTAGCAATAAAACGACTCTCAACAAATATCAATACGAACAAAAAATACCACCAAATCATATTGTCTGGTGGCTTGTTGCTACTTTATCCTTATAATACGTTTCTAAATTAAAATAAATGTTCAGTAAATAGTCCAATTGCTGACTTAACTCAACTGTCTCAGGGGAAGTAAATCCTTTTTTTAATCCTAGTTCTACCATTTGCTCTCTACGTGACTTTATCATGTCACATAATAATGGTTCAGCCAAATAGATCCCACCTTACATTTATGGATAAAAACATAATACCATTTTATCGACAAAATATGGCTTTTTTTTGGATTAATGTAAGAAATAACACAAAATTGTCATATCTATACCATTTCGCATTATCATCTGCACATTCACAATCCGAAAACTTAACCTTCATTGGATACCTTTCCTGTTTATCTAATTCGCAATGTATCACCTTATTCCATCCATACAGCCTATGTAGCATTCCAACGTATTCCCTCGTAGCCTCTTCCCAAGTAGTAATCCGTTTCCTGCTGCGTAAAATCCAACAGAAAGAATCATTAAAAGGTTAGAACGCATTGCACATGAAAACGGATAATGAATTGGTTGACACACACATTAGAAATGAGCGTTGGAACAAGCGAAGAGAAAACGTTTGAAGAAGTTACCAAAAATAAAATGTAGCCCGCTAACGGGGCTCCCTATTTTCTTTCATTACTGATTCTATAATGAAATTACGTCCTTATTATTTCATTTTAACTTTTATGTTTATCTTCTTATCTTTGTTTTTATCGGGTTGTTCTATTGGTAAATTAGGAAAAACATCAGCAAATTGGGCTTTGTCTTTTGTAGTTTGGGATGGGTATATCTATAAAATGAAGCTAGCAAGGAAATTGGACGGGTAACAAAGAATTCTGATATGGAGGGAACATACTCTGGAATTTTTTCAAATAGATACATAGAAGGTACTAGATATTATTCTATTAAGTGAATTAATCCAGAAGCAGCAATAGCAGTGGAAGAACAAGAAGGTAAGTATAGAAAAGCACTTCGACAAGGAAAGTATGGAGAAAAATAAATATTTTTATGTTCAGAGCCAGCATTTAGTTGGCTTTTTCTTTTTGTCGCTCCAAGTATATTTGCTATGGTGTTCTTGTTAAGCTAACTGGGCAGGTTAGCTCAAAGGAATTTCAAACCCAAAAACAGAATAATTTATAAAAAAATACTTTATTGAAGGGAGTAAAATATGTTTGTCTCAGTTACAAGGCTTCGTTTAAAAGGCAAGAGAAAGTTACCTCTCTTTATTTGGCATACTCTAAAATCGGATCGTCAAGCTAGGAAATCCGAAGGTCTTTTGTATTCTTCGTTGAATAATGAAGGTTGGAATACGTACTGGACACTAACAATATGGGAGAATAAAAATACTATGAAAGAGTACAGAAATAAAGGGAGTCATATAAATGCAATGAAAGTATCAAGAAAAATTGCAGACGAATTAGAATTTATCAATTGGGAAGCAGGTAATAAGCCTACCTGGGATGAATGCAAGGAGCGATTGCATCATAAGTATGGCAGAAAATTAGTTAAGCAGGACTAGTTCTTATTCAACTAGTGGAGGCGTTGATCCAAGAAGGATTTACGGCCTTTTTTATTGAATTCCTCTTATTGAACAAACGGGGCAGTTTAGGGAGCTCGTTATTCAACAAATGGCCAAGACCTTAGAGAAATCTTCTAAGATCTATTTTTTTGTTAAAGATAAAAAGCAACACTGCGAAACAAAGTCCTTCTCTGAATAAAATCAGCCAAATACCTTACATTACAGATATAAGGAATTTTTTAGAAGGTACTCAAATGAAGGGACGACAAAAATAAATGAAACAAATGTTAATGGCTCTCATGATGTTCAACTTGCTCGCTGCTGGCGGAAGTGCAGAGTCAGCTGAACCGGAACAAAAACAAAAATGGTCATACTCCGGAACCACCGGGCCTCTTTATTGGGGAACATTGGACCCATCATATGAAGCATGCAAGAAAGGTAAAGCCCAATCTCCAATTAATATAAAAACAGCAGTGGTAGAGAAATCTTCCGAGTACCCCCTCGTAAACATTCACTATGCCACTGCAAGCTTCAACATATCAAATACCGGCTACACAATTCAGGCGGTGCCACACAATCAGAAAAACAGGTTATTGATTAATAATGAAACTTTTACCCTTAAGCAATTTCACATTCATCATTTAAGCGAACATGAAATCAACAATCTGAAGTATTCGATGGAAATCCACCTCGTTCACCAAAATGCAAAAGGAAATATTGCAGTTGTCGGGGTTTTTGTGAAAGAAGGGCAAAAAAACGAAGTTTTGAAGGATGTTCTTGATCACATGCCAAATACGACAGGTTCAGAGCAAAGAAGAACTGAAATAAAGCTCGATGATTTATTGCCTAAGGTAAGGGATCTATATACCTATAAGGGTTCCTTAACAACCCCGCCCTGCACCGAAAACGTAACATGGTTCATCTTTAGAGAACCAATAGAAATGGCAGGATCGCAAATCAGCGTGTTTGCTAAACTATATCCGGCAAATTACAGGCCAATCCAGCCGCTAAACATGCGGAAAGTATCAATAGTATCATTGTTAAAGTAAGTAATCTTAAAACAATTTTATGCATAGCACACCATTTTTGTTTTTAAACTACCGGGGCAGGTTAGGTGAAGAAGGACTGAAACTAAAAGTCAAACTTACGTCTTAGATAAGGAAGGAGGGATATTATTGAAGTTATTTTCTCATTTCGTTTTATCTTTAATCTTAATCCTCTTATCTTTGTTTTTAACGGGTTGTTCCATTGGTGAATCAGGAAAATCATCAGCAGATTGGGCTTTTTCATTTGTGGTTTGGGATGGGTTAGGGATGAAAGGGTAGTACTGTACATAAAATGTAATTCGGGTATTGTTTGATGAGGGGATGCAGGGAATTACCTCAGACAAGTCGAATAAGTTAGTGTAGCACAGAAAGGGATGTCCCAATGAATAAAAATAACCTATTAAAGAATCTGAAAGATGCTAGTATTGGTAACTTTTTTACCGTTGAGATTAAAAAGATCATAGGGGATGGATATAATTCTATCGGAGATATGGCAAAAGAATTAGAATTAGATGGTAAAATCAAGATAAGGGCTGTTGCGGACAATGGGCATTCAGTTTGTTTACATGGATTAATTAAGTACGCGTCCGAATAGTCAGGTTCACCTCGAACAAACCATGTAGGGGGAAAATTGATTTATAAGATTATAAGTCATATTAAAGGCCCTCCTCAAAGGGCTTTTAATGTTTTGCTGATGCAGGATGTAAATTAAATAGTAAATCCTCGGTTTTGTAAACCATTTTATTCTGCTTTTTGTCGTAATAATATATTGAAACCATTTGCTGTGAATTGTCAGTGTCACTGGATAGTACTGCGAAATAGCCGTCTCCTAAGGGCACCATGTTGGCAAAGTTATAATTCTGGTACTCTTGACTACCATTTACAATTTGTGTCAACTTGTATCCTGTGAGTTCCTCCACTAAATATCATGATGACTGTCATTACAACCAGCACTATTCTAATCCGTCTTAACTCTCCACTTGGATCGAACATATGCATTTCCACAGATTTAATTATGAACCTTAGCATAGGTCATGGCAGTACGCACTCTAGTTTCGTATCTGTAAGTACCATAGTCATAGAAATCCTCGACTAGTCCTGCTTTTGTGATGTCCTCCTGAAGCAACCTTCCATCAGTCCAGACCCAAGCTAGTAATCTACCGTATTTGTCATATTAATCTTTGCCGTCCAACTCTAAAGTAATTTTCTTTGCTATTTTTAGACGCTTGCAAGTGAACTCGACTGCTTCTTTACCGTACTTTTCCTTAGTTGTCGTGTACTCCGGAGTGTCGATGAATAAGAAGCGTGTTTTGGTTACATTACCATTGACCCTAAAGTTAGCAGTATCTCCATCAGTACATGAAGCTAAGTAGCAGTGTACTTTGCTTTTAGTGCAGGTTTTGTAGCAGGTGCTTTTGGTGTTGTTGCAGATCCGCCTGGTAAGGACATTCCTTCTAAAACTATCCAGTAGTAAGTTTGCCTTTGCATGAATTACTACTTTACTTTTTAACGAGCGAGACAAGTTCAGCTTTAGATTTAGCTGTTTTTGCTAGTGATGTAGGTTTATACAATAGATAATTACATGTTTTGTTGTCAAAATGGCCGCCCAGTTTGTCATACGCTCCTCGGTGTGCAAATGACTGAGATGGCAAGATTGACAGGAACAATAGGATAGAGGCCAGGCACAGTAGCTACTTTTTCATTTATATCCCCCTTGGTATGTAAACACAGGGATGATGTCACCATATAATTGGATATTCGAGGATGAATTATGGCATATTATGAAGAATATTTGCAATAAAAGTTGAGAGTGTAAGCAGAATAAAAATACCCAGCAGATATAATCCACTGGGAAATTAGAGAGTGTCAACCATGATGAAACTGTCTTCTGCCATTAGATATATTATTACCAACAACAATTCAATGCATACAACAAAACCCAGCGAATATAATTACTGGGTATGAATGGGGTTATACGTGATGATCAAGCAGGTTGTACTATTTATATAGCCAGGTTCAGTGAGTGGTAAACCAAATTTTAAAAAACTCGTTCGTGCTAATTAATCTTAAATTTTTAAAAGATGCTCAATTCGGTTCTGAGCCTCAGTAACTATTGGGATTTCTCGACTATTATATTTCCTGGTTTCTTGTTTAATAGTTTCCCCTCCCTGTTCATTAGCGTCGAATGGATTTACAGTTAGGAACAAATGGGACAGTTAGCGGAATAAATCTATTTTTAAAATATCATAGGGAAGGCAGGGGCTTTTAAATAAAGGTTTTGGAGAAATGTAGTTCAAAAATGTGGTTTCATTAATTTGGAGGTAAGATTTGATGAATATAAAATTTGATCCAAACAACGTCGTTATTAAACTCTGTATGAGTGGGATGAACATGGAAGACAGCGGAAATGTTGAAGGTGCAATCACGATGTTTCATCAAGCATGGGACGAAGCAAAAAACGAATATGAAAGGTTTATTGCAGCTTATCATTTGGCTCGTAAACAAAAGAGTATTACAGACAAATTGAAATGGATGGAAACCTCTTTACAGTGTGCACTAAATATAAATGATGATAATGTTAAGAGTGCATACTCAACGTTATATTTAAACATTGCCAAATGCTATGAGGAGTTGTGTGATTCTGATAATGCAAAAAGAAATTATGAATTGTCAAACTCATATCGCGGTGCACCTTCTGATGAAGGACCATTTTATCATGGGACAAAGGCAGATTTACAGGTTGGTGATTTGCTGACAGCGGGTGGGAATTCAAATTACAAACCTGAGCTTAAAATGAACCACATTTATTTCACTGCTAATGCCAATGGTGCAGGGCTTGCAGCAGCATTAGCAAAAGGAGAAGGAAGAGAACGCGTTTATAAAATAGAACCAACAGGTGAATTTGAAAACGATCCGAATGTTACTGACAAAAAGTTCCCGGGTAACTTAACACGGTCCTATCGTTCTCAAGAACCTTTAAGAATTATTGGTGAAGAAACTGAGTGGGCGAAACTGACAACTACGGAGCGAAGTGAATGGCACAAAAAATTAGCCGAAAACAAGGGCGAAATTATTAACTGAATATTTCAAATGGAGTAAAATAGTTACTTTGTTTGCAATAAACAATATTCCGCAATCGGGTGCGTTTCTGAAATAACAGGAACGCTTTTTCCTTACTCAAGTAAAGGGGCAGCATTCCTGTAATGAATGAAAATGGAGTTTGAACAAAAAAATAACCTCTTGGTAGAATGAGAGGGTCCTGAAGCTCGGCCAGCGGAAAGGACAAATCTCATATACCAGGAGGCTTTACAATGAATTATAACCAAAATAAGAAGATTGCTCAAATTACTTCCCAAACCTTGATTATAGGGGTGGATATTGCAAAATTCAAGCACGTGGCACGTGCCCAGGACTTTAGGGGAATGGAATTTGGATCGCCCTGTTATTTTGAAAATACAAGACAAGGGTTCGAGCATTTCCTTAATTGGATGTTGGAGATCAAGAAAGAACAAGGCATGGATCATGTGATGGTGGGGATGGAGCCTACAGGTCATTATTGGTTCAATTTGGCTCACATATTAAAAGAAAATGAAATAAAATTGGTAGCTGTGAATCCCTTGCACGTGAAGAAAAGCAAGGAGCTTGATGATAATTCTCCCACTAAAAATGACGTGAAGGACGCTAAAGTCATTGCCCAACTGGTCAAAGACGGGAGGTTCGCAGAACCTACAATTCCACAGGGAGTTTATGCCGAACTACGGGTGGCAAAGAAGATACGGGACCTTTTGACAGAGGATCTTCAGACAGTCCAAGGTCAGGTTCATAACTGGATTGACCGGTACTTTCCTGAATTTCTGACGGTCTTTAAGAAGTGGGAGGGCAAGGCAGCGTTACAATTCCTAAAGCTCGATGCGTTACCGCATGAGATAGTTGATTTCTCCGACGAAGAATTGCTTTCTCATCTTAGAAAAGCCGTAACCAGGAGTGTAGGTCTGAATAAGATTCAGGAATTAAAGCAGGCTGCGAAGAAGTCCATCGGACTTCGTCAAGGCTCTGAAATGGCAAAACTGGAACTGAAAACGCTTCTGGCTAAATATGAGTTAATACAGGTGAAATTCGAAGAATTGGACGCACAGATAGATAGTTTACTTGAGGAAATACCGGGTGTACCGCAAATGTTGGCGATAAAGGGTGTTGGCAGGGACACGGTCGCCGGTTTCTTTGCCGAAGTAGGTGATCTTAGCGAATACTCTCATCCCCGACAGATTATCAAGCTGGCCGGCTTGAGTTTGAAAGAAAATACTTCTGGTAAGCACAAGGGGAAAACGACGATTACAAAGAGGGGACGTAAAAAGCTCCGGGCCCTGTTGTTCCGGGTTTGTATGGTTCTCGTAGCCAAAAACTCAGCGTTTCATTCATTACATGTGTACTATACGCAACGTCCTGATAACCCTTTAAAGAAGATGCAGTCCCTTATTGCATTGTGTAATAAATTGATCCGAATTTTCTTTGGAATAGGGAAAAAGCAATTTGATTTTAGTGAAGACAAGATGTTAAAAGACATCCCTCATCAGTCAATATCCAAGAAGACAGAAATGGCCGCTTAAGACTTTTTTCGTTAGGGAAATAGTAGATGTTGTTTTATTGATTTGGGGACATTTGAAGCACGGATTAGTCGGCAAAGCAACTAAATTAAGGGCGAAGACCCTGTGGGGCAGCATGGCCGACATCCACCTCATGGAAAGGTTGGACGAAGGAATTTGAGAGCGAAGACTCTGTGAGGCATGGGAGGGTTGACCTCCATGAGAAATGTGGACATCCGCCAGTGCAATCATATTTTGGATCATCCACCAATAAATGTAATTGGTTGGTTAGTGGGTTATAACTCTTTTTCCTTTAGAGGTCCAATTATATCCTTTTAAGTGATAAATCCCCAACTACAAAAATATTACCGACAAGTAGATAACTATGAAAACCTAAGAATACTGGAGAAATCGGAAGATTTTCGTTTCTTTATTGAGGGAGGGTAGTTCAACAAGCTGATAACTCTGATACAGTGAAAACAACATTTTCACATGATATATAATAAAAATGTAACTATCCGAACCTTTTAAGAGAGGCGAATAACATGAAGGTAGACATAAGCTACTTCCCACCAGAAAAAATAATAACTAAGCCTGGCCCAGAAGCCACTTATCCTTTTGAGATAACCGGTGAGTTCAAATATATCGTAGAGTTTTCTTGTTATATTGAGGGGGATTATACAGATGCCCATCAAGAATTCTTTTGCAATTGGCTGGAAACCCCAAATTATTACCCTATTTATTCACTTGCGGAAATCTATGATTTTCAACTAGAAGAGTACGAAGAGTTGTTTAAGATGCAAAATATAGAGTTCAATTATGTGAAGGGGAGTAGCAAAGACTCGTTCTTTGTAAAGGCAATTATCCGCAGCCCTCAGCAATTTAGGCAATATTATCCTTATTTGCACGGGAATGGGAGCATGTTGAACTTATCATTATGGTCCTTAAAACAGGATGTCTTCAAACTAGAGGAAAGGGAACATGAGTCACCTTATCCCATAAAAAGGACTAAAAATAACATAACAAGACTTATTAAACTAAAATGGATAGCCAATACCCTGATAGCAACTTTAAATGAGAGTTCCACTATGTTTTGGGTAGGGCATGATGGAGATTATATTGCCGCATTCTCAAATGATGAAAACTTTTCAACAATAGACTATCTTCAAAAAATAATGCCGGAAAAGGTTGAGCTGGTGACTGATTTTGAATCGGAATAGTGTTTTCCCTTTCCAGTACCCTTATTGAGCTAACGGGGCAGGTTAGTTCAATAAGAAACTGTTTGAAAACGACTATATAATTGGGTATTAATAATAATGTAGATAATAAAGGAGTGATTTTATGAGTTGGATAAATTGGTATGATTTGATAACTCCGACAAATCCATTCGCTTCTATGTTCTTCGGTCTTGCTTTCAGTATTATTATGGCATGGAGTATCTGGTATAGCACCAAAGAAAAGGAAACTGTCTGGATTGCATTACTATCCGGCTGTTTAATCTCAGTAATCGGAGTAATAGTTTTAAACGTCATTGGTTTTTACTGAGCAAAGCATTACTAATTATTGCCATGCGGTACCTCATTATTTTGAGGTGATGATTATAAGATAGCCGCCGTTTATTGTTGTTACACTAAAGGGGCAGCATTCCTGTAATGAATGAAAATGGAGTTTGAACAAAAAAATAACCTCTTGGTAGAATGAGAGGGTCCTGAAGCTCGGCCAGCGGAAAGGACAAATCTCATATACCAGGAGGCTTTACAATGAATTATAACCAAAATAAGAAGATTGCTCAAATTACTTCCCAAACCTTGATTATAGGGGTGGATATTGCAAAATTCAAGCACGTGGCACGTGCCCAGGACTTTAGGGGAATGGAATTTGGATCGCCCTGTTATTTTGAAAATACAAGACAAGGGTTCGAGCATTTCCTTAATTGGATGTTAGAAATCAAGAAAGAACAAGGCATGGATCATGTGATGGTGGGGATGGAGCCTACAGGTCATTATTGGTTCAATTTGGCTCACATATTAAAAGAAAATGAAATAAAATTGGTAGCTGTGAATCCCTTGCACGTGAAGAAAAGCAAGGAGCTTGATGATAATTCTCCCACTAAAAATGACGTGAAGGACGCTAAAGTCATTGCCCAGCTGGTCAAAGACGGGAGGTTCGCAGAACCTACAATTCCACAGGGAGTTTATGCCGAACTACGGGTGGCAAAGAAGATACGGGACCTTTTGACAGAGGATCTTCAGACAGTCCAAGGTCAGGTTCATAACTGGATTGACCGGTACTTTCCTGAATTTCTGACGGTCTTTAAGAAGTGGGAGGGCAAGGCAGCGTTACAATTCCTAAAGCTCGATGCGTTACCGCATGAGATAGTTGATTTCTCCGACGAAGAATTGCTTTCTCATCTTAGAAAAGCCGTAACCAGGAGTGTAGGTCTGAATAAGATTCAGGAATTAAAGCAGGCTGCGAAGAAGTCCATCGGACTTCGTCAAGGCTCTGAAATGGCAAAACTGGAACTGAAAACGCTTCTGGCTAAATATGAGTTAATACAGGTGAAATTCGAAGAATTGGACGCACAGATAGATAGTTTACTTGAGGAAATACCGGGTGTACCGCAAATGTTGGCGATAAAGGGTGTTGGCAGGGACACGGTCGCCGGTTTCTTTGCCGAAGTAGGTGATCTTAGCGAATACTCTCATCCCCGACAGATTATCAAGCTGGCCGGCTTGAGTTTAAAAGAAAATACTTCTGGTAAGCACAAGGGGAAAACGACGATTACAAAGAGGGGACGTAAAAAGCTCCGGGCCCTGTTGTTCCGGGTTTGTATGGTTCTCGTAGCCAAAAACTCAGCGTTTCATTCATTACATGTGTACTATACGCAACGTCCTGATAACCCTTTAAAGAAGATGCAGTCCCTTATTGCATTGTGTAATAAATTGATCCGAATTTTCTTTGGAATAGGGAAAAAGCAATTTGATTTTAGTGAAGACAAGATGTTAAAAGACATCCCTCATCAGTCAATATCCAAGAAGACAGAAATGGCCGCTTAAGACTTTTTTCGTTAGGGAAATAGTAGTTGTTGTTTTATTGATTTGGGGACATTTGAAGCACGGATTAGTCGGCAAAGCAACTAAATTAAGGGCGAAGACCCTGTGGGGCAGCATGGCCGACATCCACCTCATGGAAAGGTTGGACGAAGGAATTTGAGAGCGAAGACTCTGTGAGGCATGGGAGGGTTGACCTCCATGAGAAATGTGGACATCCGCCAGTGCAATCATATTTTGGATCATCAACCAATAAATGTAATTGGTTGGTTAGTGGGTTATAACTCTTTTTCCTTTAGAGGTCCAATTATATCCTTTTAAGTGATAAATCCCCAACTACAAAAATATTACCGACAAGTAGATAACTATGAAAACCTAAGAATACTGGAGAAATCGGAAGATTTTTGTTTCTTTATTGAGGGAGGTTAGTTGAACTAGGCTTGCTATAATTATTGGGACTAAGTTTGAATTATGGAGGATTAAAAATGCCTTCTGATGAGAGAAAAAAGATGAATAATGCTTTGAAAAAAATAGTGGTACCAATTTTAAGGGAATATGAATTTAAAGGTTCGTTACCTCACTTTAGAAGAAATAACGAAAATAATATAGAATTGATCACGTTTCAATTCAACCGATGGGGCGGTTCCTTTGTCGTTGAATTGGCTACTTGTTCAACAGAAGGTGTGATCATGAAACGGGGTGAACATATCCCGCCGAATAAGGTTACTGTCCATGATGTAAACAAGCGTATTAGGTTAGGGGCAAAGACAGAAGATGAGGACGGAAATTGGTTTGCCTATGAAAATGCAAAAACAGAAGAAGATTATGAACAAGTTGCGTTAACAGTAGCGGATTTGTTAAATGTGTCAAACCGTCAGTGGATTTTTTCCTTCTTTGACTAACTATTATTGAGCATCTAGAGCTGCTTTCTGCAGCTTTTTCTTATTGTGCTAGAGAGCAGGTTAACATTTCTGTAATAAGTTTGTGAACAGGTGTACTTAAACTATAGGGGTAGGTGATCCAGGAAGGATTAACGGCCTTCATTATTGAATTCTCTTTATTGAGCTACCATGAAAATTAAATTCTGTAACTTCAGGAAAATGGCCATACTTAAATAGACGCAGCTCAATCAGTTTTTTAAAAAGGAGAGCGTCTGATTCCTGAATCGATTATTGAAAGACTAGGATGCTTCCGAAATGGTCACTGTATATCCTAAGTTCTCCAGTCTCCGAACCGAATGCCGTACGATTGAAACTTGTCTTTGCTTGTCAAAGTAGTCCTCACCCAAATCAACATACATTTCTTTTCGGGTGAGAAGGTAATACGCGATACGCAACATCGCATGTGCGACTACAATGGCTGCACGTTTCTTTCCTTTTCGTCCGGCTGTCCGCCTGTATAGGGCACCGAGATAGTTCTTCGAACCCCTTACTGATTGGGCTGCTTCAGTTAAGGCAGAACGGAGATACTTGTTACCTTTTTTGGCTCTTGCAGATTTCCGCTTTCCAGCACTTTCATTGTGGCCAGGAACCAAGGCTGCCCAGGAACATAAATGTGCAGCACTAGGAAACTGCGAACCCACATTAGTACCAATTTCAGCGAGTATTTGTTCAGCCATCCTTGTGGCTATCCCAGGAATGGAGTCAAGCCGTTCGATATCTTCCTGATATTCGCTTACCCTCTCGGCAATTTCCTTGTCGATTATCTCGATCTGTTCAGTGAGGAAATCAATATGAGTCAAAATTGTTTTAAGCATTAATCGCTGATGTGGGTTTACATAGCCTCGAAGAGCCAGCTCAAGTTCATCTTTCTTCTTTTTCATTGTACGGCGTGCCAAATTTGATAGTTTCTCAGGGTCGTCTTCACCGTTTGCGATAGCATGAAGCATGTCCTTTGCCGAAACACCCATGATGTCCGAAACGACAGAACCAAGTTTGATGTTCGCTCCTTCAAGCACCTTTTGAATCCGATTGTGTTGCCGGGCACGTTCTTCGATAATGCTTCGGCGATAACGGACTAGTTCCCTAAGCTCCCGTTGTGTCCTGTTCGGGATAAAGCTTGCCTTTAACAATCCGTGTCTTAGTAATTGGGCAATCCATTCGGCATCTTTCACGTCGGTCTTACGACCGGGAAGAGATTTCATATGTTGGGCATTGACCACGAGAAATTCAATACCTTCAGCTTCCAACAGATTGACGACTGGTTTCCAGTAAACACTTGTACTTTCCATCGCAACGTGACTGCACTTTTGTTCCTTAATCCAATCGATTAGATCCAAGAGGAAGATTGTTTTAGTAGAAAACGTGCGAACCTCCTTTCCTTCAGATGTCATGATGCAGGCAGTAATATTGTCCTTATGTACATCCAGCCCGCAAGCTCTTTCAATGATTACATCCATTGAACTTTTCCTTTCTTGGCTAGTTAAAATAGAGGCTGGTGCAGCAACCAGAATTAGGATTAATCTACCATAAGTGCTTCCCCGGAAGGGGAGCGACAGTCGGTGGTGCACCGTGGTCGTTGGAGTCAGACTAACGGATGGGCTCTATGGCACCATAGTTCATCGACCTTCCTCATCCAGCCTAAGAACAGTATCGACGGTTTGGAGCCATTTTCATTCTCTGTGGTGAATCGCCGGTTTTGCGATTCATGGAGGGCTAACGGGCAGGTTAGCTTAAGAACGTAAGATGGGGAGTAAGGCTTTTTCTTCTTCAACTAAAGGGGCAGGTTAGCATTCCTGTAGTTCGTTATTTTTGAACTTTGATAAAAATAGGGGCCCTCGGTAAGATATATGAGTAAGACACCACTCTAACTCAACATCTTAGGAGGAACCCCTTATATGAAGTTTAAAATGCAGGACAAACAAAATCAACTAATAGAAAGAATTACTGAAAAACATCTGGTCATTGGCGTGGATATTGCCCAACAATTTCACGTAGCGAGAGCCGTGAACTTTCGTGGGATTGTGGTGGGCGATGCCATCACTTTTGAAAATAATGAAGAGGGATTTGCGACTCTATTAAACTGGATAAATAATCTTATGAAAATAAATAAATATGAGGAGTCCATAGTCGGTATGGAACCTACGGGCCATTACTAGATCAACCTTTCCAAATGGCTGATGAAACAAGATATCGAAGTAGTAACCGTGAATCCGCATTTAGTGAAGAGGAACAAGGAAAACCGAGATAATACCCAGTCCAAGAGTGACAGGAAAGACGCTTTAGTCATAGCTGATATGGTGAAGAACGGATATTATGCTTTTGTAAGAAACACTTCGGAATCATTTGAACAACTCAGGGTGCTAATGTCGAACAGGGATGTGATTGTCAAACGGCTGGTCAGCTCTATTAATCAATTAAACCGCTGGGTGGACATCGTTTTTCCGGAAATCAGGCAGGTGTTTAAAGATATAACGGCCAAGGGAGCGATTGCTACTCTCAGGATGTTCCCATTGCCCATGGAACTGCGTTCCATGAAACCTGAACAGATCGTCATAGGGTGGAAATCCGTAATGAAGAGGCAGCCAGGAATGAAGAAAGCCCAACTGCTTGTCCATGTGGCCAGTAAATCTGTTGGCACAAGGCAAGCCCTTGATGCTTATAGATTCCACCTTGAGCAATTAATAGAGGAATATGACCTTGCGGTCCAACAACTCGAAAGGGTGGAACAGGCCGTCAAGGAGGTATTGGACTCGATTCCTTTCGCAAGGAAGCTGCTTATGATTAAAGGGATTAGCGAGATCTCCCTGGCTGGCATCCTCGGTGAAGCTGGTGATCTCAGTGGTTTCTCGCATGGTAACTCACTGCTTCGTCATGCAGGACTCCACCTGGTGGAAGCGAGTTCAGGAAAGTGGAAAGGCCAGACTGTCATATCCAAGCGTGGAAGGTCAAGGCTGCGGCGTTTCCTGTTCTTAGCCACTATGAGCCTAGTGATGAACAACCCCGAATTTAAGGCTATACATACCTATAATGTCAAAATGAAGAAAATGAAAAAGATGAAATCCATCATGAAACTCATTGGCAAACTAGCGAGGATCTTTGTAGGAATAGCACGTAAGAACGAAGTGTATTGTGCCTATAAAGTGCAGCCCATGAAAGACATCGCAGCGTAATACAACTCTTACGTTCTCGGAGAGAACACACCTAAATCAAGCAATGGATTATCAAATGTTGGCTTATTCGCAGGATTTCAAATATGTACGGAGTACCAGGTTTATTCAACAAAAGGGCACAGACCCATTAGGTTAGCATAACTGGCCTCCACCCCTTGGAAAGGCATGACGAAGGAATGACAGGGCAATTAAGACCCGTTGAGACATGGGAGGGAAAGCCTCCAGGGGCGGTGTGGAGTAGTACATCATATGGCAAAATATGGAGTGTTATCACACCCCTTTATTTAGCTATGCCTTCACGTAGCTAAGTTGTCCCAATCTTACTTCGAACAGAAGATGACTTAAAAGCAAGGAGATTGAAATCCTGCGAATGAGCGAGCATTTGGGAGAAAATCGAATCATACTGAGGGAGTTGAATAACATTGAATATTATATAATGATAAAAAGACGCTTGTTCTTAGCTTCTGGAGGGGTTTGATGAGTGACGTTAATACATTGGCTACCCTGTTAATTGTTTGGTTGTGTCTGTTTTTACTTATTATGCTACTTAGCGTGTTCAGGGGCAGATACACCCCTTCATCTAGTATTAACTTGAAGACTACCTTATTTTTTACTTTTGTTTTGAGTGTACCTATATCAATGGTAATAGCATTTTTTAACATAGAAATTAAATAATAATTTATTTGCGATCTTCGATTAACGGTGGCTTGAGTTAAAGAACGGGAGGTGTTGTGGCATCTCTTTTTTATTTAACAATGGGGCATGGTGGTCAGTAATGGGGGGATGTAACCTGGAGAAAAACAGAAGTATAAGTGGATTAGACAATTAAAATGGTATGAGTACCTCTTATTAGCTTATATTTTCCTTTTTAATATCCCTTATTCAATTTATTTGTTTTTGGATGGCAATCAGGTTGATGAATACCCAGGCTACTTAATCCAAGCAATTGTATATTTATTTATCCTATGGTTGTCTTATAAAAAATAGTCACAATAGATTCACAGTGCTGATGAGATGTTTGTGAAGAGAGGTACTTAAATTTTGCGATTCATGGAGGGCTAACGGGGGTTAGAGCTGAAGATCAGGAGCTCAAAAATATTGATTTATTTTTTGAATAACACAACAGGAATAATTTGCTAAAATAAGATGGTAATATAAAATAGGGGGAGATTTTTTGAGATTTTTATTGAAGACCATCTTAATTTTTACATTAGTGATCGGTGTCTCGTTATCGTACTTGCACTCTACTTCAGAAGCAGCAACTGTCAGTTATCTAAAAGATACGAGGTATTCTTATATTTATAATTTTTTAGGTTCGCAGAAGATTTATAAGTTTGAAGGTAAAGAAAAATCAGGGAATTTATGGGGGATCTCTGATTTAGGTCGATACTATCCTACATATGCTGAACTAGAAGTTCAAAATAAGAACGGTTTCTTCCTTCAAACTCGTAATGATACGGATATTTATAGATCAATACAAGTCATTAAGTTTCCAATGAAAAAAGGATTGAAATGGTCTGTGAAATCAGAAAGCGATATTAAATTAGATTTTACTATTTTATCTACTAATAAAACTGTTAATGTCCGTGCCGGAACTTTTAAAAATGTCGTAGAAGTTAAAATGCATTTGGAAGGTTTCGATAAAGGAAGTTACCAGAAAGAATACTATGCAAAAGGTGCAGGGTTAATCTTAAGTAGCAGGTATATAAATAATAAGTATGCAGGAAAGAGTATTGAGTTGATAAAGAAATATCGCAACACAAAGTAAAATAAAGTTTAGGGTCCTGATTACAGGACTCTTATTATTGTACATCCGGAACATTTTATGTCATGAAATTTTGGGGACTTGTTCAAAGAAGGCGTTGATCCAGGAAGGATTAACGGCCGTTTTATTGAATTCCTTTTATGGAGCTAACGGGGCAGGTTAGTGGAAGAAGTAAAAGCAAACTGCATAATAAGAAATATGTTAAAATGAGGAAAAGTTTATCTAATAAGGGTGAGGTGTAATGATGAATTTACTTACAAGCATCTTTGTCGCTACTGCCTTCTTCATATTTTCATATCTAATCTGGAAACGGAAAATGCTATTCCTTATTATCGGTTACGAGGAAAAAAGATTCTTCGGTGATAAGAATACTCTGGCTAAAAGAGTAGGCTATATTTTAGCTACGATGGGTGTACTGACCCTATTAGTTCCTATAATGAGTCCGATATTTGGTAGCGTTGTGATGTACATTTATGTGAGTACTGTCATTATTTTAGTTATTGTAGGTTCTTTGTTCCATACACTTCCTTATTTGCGTATTTAGGAAATCGAGTCTCTCGTAAAATATTGATGCATTAATCTAAAAAGATTAATGCATTTTTTCTGGATCCTTATGAACCAGGGACAGGTTAGCTGACGAAAAGGTATAATCTAATTGATGTACTTAAATGAGGAACCCGAGGTAAATGCGATGTATCAATTTGAAAAAGAGGCACAAAGAAAAGAAAAGACATATAAGATATATGTGGTTTTATTTGTTATTTCTGCATTGATCAATGTAATTTTAATGTTTACAAATGATAGCATCCTTCGCGGAGTAGTTAGTCTTTTACTTTTTTCTATTATCCTCTATCACGGTTTAAAGAAGAAAGACTGGGCGGAATTAATCGTGAAATTTGTGGTTTGGATACATATATTTTTACTGTTGATTATAATTCTCACTTTGACAATCAAGTGATAAAGTATGTGCCTTATTGAGCTAACGGGACAGGTTAGCTCAATAAGGTTGGTTTGGGTAATATAGCATTAGAGGTGATATTATGGAGGAGTTTTTATTTTATTTACTTGCCTTCTTAGGTGTTTTACTGATGCTTATTAGCGTTATTAATATGTGGATTATTGACACGAAAAACAAGAAAAGTGAAGAAAAGAAAAGTAAATCAAAATATATTAAGTTACTGATTGTTGGGGGAATTGTTTTTATCTTTTCCCGTGTCTCACAAGGACAACTTCTTTAAACGGTGAAGCGTTTTAAACAGGTGCCAGAGTTCCTTCTTGTGCTACCAAACAAGCGGCATTTGTTTTTCGACTATTAAAAATTGATACGGCTTCTTTGACTAACGTGGGGAAAAGCTGAAGATCAGAAGCTCTTTTTTATAACTTTAAATCGTAGTAAATAGAAGAACGGAGAAAGAAAATAGGTAAAAGTATGGGCCGAATATTATTGAGTTTATCAGCTATTTTATCTTTTATAGTATCAATCTTGAATTTAACAAACGGTAGATATATTAATGGGACAGTTATGGCGATTGTTTTTGTTTTTACGTTAAATGAACTAATAAGGCAATTTAGAAACAAGATAAAAAGAAACTAATGGGTTCGTTAATCTAGGAAGGTTATATGCTTATATAGTACAAATTTTAAGGGAGCTATTATGATAAACACATTTGAAACTAGATATTTTTACATTGTCAGTCCGAATGATGAAAAATTCATTAAATGGAATACAGTGAAGGGCATTCTTAATGAAGATATTATAGATGATTATGTAATAATCTCTGATTTAATGGGTCAAGATGTTCGAGAAAAGTTTGGAGAAGAGTATGATGTTTGGGAAATTACTAAAGAAGAATTTGAACAGAATATAAAACCTAAGATGAAATAAGGTAACGGAGCAGGAGAAGAAGATTGTGAAAGGTTGTACTTAAACTATAGGGGGCGTTAGTTGAAGAAGGATTGTCTACTCAAAGGCAAAAAGCCCCACTCAATTAAGGGCTTTATACTTTATTACATCTAAATTGTACTTTTTTGTCCTCCAATGTTTTATATCCATTTAAAACATTTAGGTTAAACTAATTAATAACGTTGATGTTAAGTCTTTTCTTATACACCATTTCTTTCTATGTTATACGAAAGTGAATGGGCGGCATGGTGTAAGTCAGTAAAATTGTAATTTTAAAGGATCTCTTCCGATTGGGAGGGGTCCTTTTACTTTGTTAGTAGCAGGCACTTTTTCGCAAATGTATGATAGGTAGAAGGGTTTTCATCAGTTAACTGAACCGGTGGAAGCTCTTTTTTTGCATCTGGCAGTCATATGAGCTGCTCCTTTCATTTTCAGTGGAAGAAGGAAGAAGCATCGGAGCCTGAAAAAATTAATAAGGTATAGTATAATTAAAATATACAAAAAACTCTGAATATTTACTCAGAAGGGATTTTTGTACATACTTCAATGAGAAATCCAAAAGAAAAAAAATGAAAAGGGGAGATGCTTGTGATAGAAAATCAGTACTATTCTCAGGAATTGCAAGGACCTTTCGAGGTCGAATCCATCGGAGAACTGAAGCTAGAAGAAGGAGGAATCATCTCTGACTGCAGGATCGCCTACCGGACCTATGGAGAGCTCAATGAGAAGAAGGACAATGTCATTCTTATCCCGACCTGGTACTCAGGTACAAGCAAGAACATGGAGGCATATATCGGACAAGGGCGAGCGCTTGATCCAGATCGATACTTTATCGTCGTGGTGAATCAAATTGGAAGCGGTCTCTCAAGTTCCCCTCATAACAGCCCCGATCCCATCTATGGACCGAACTTCCCGTTTGTCAGGATATCCGATGACGTAAGAGCACAACATATTCTCCTAACCCAGAAATGGGGCATCAAAGAAATCGCACTTGTTATAGGAGGTTCAATGGGTGCCCAGCAGACTTACGAGTGGGCAGTTCGGTACCCGGATATGGTAAAGCGAGCAGCCCCAATCGCAGGAACCGCAAAAAACACCTACCATGACTTCCTCTTCACTGACACTCTTATTGAAGCAATCACTTCAGACCCTGGCTACCAGAAAGGCAATTACCATGACAACAGCGAAGTGTCGGATGGATTAAAGCGCCATGCAAAAATTTGGGCTACGATGGGTCTTTCCACCGAGTTCTACCAGCAGGAAAAATGGAAACTGTTCGGGGTGGATACAAAAGAGGCATTTATCACCGAATTTATGGAGCCCTTGTTTTGTTCAATGGACCCGAACGACCTCTTGTGCATGGCGTGGAAGTGGCAGCGCGGGGATGTAAGCACAATGTATGGAGGAGATCTCGCAAAGGCACTCGGCACCATTAAGGCAAAGGTTTTTGTAATGCCAATTGATGAAGACATGTTCTTCCCGGTCCGCGATTGCGCCGCTGAACAAAAATTAATTCCAAACAGCGAACTGCGGGTGATTAAAAGCATCTGCGGTCACTTTGGATTGTTCTGTGCCGAAGGCGGGGAATACACGAACCAGGTGGACAAAATTCTATCAGAACTCCTCCAGACAGAAATCGCCTTGCACCTATAGGACTGATGTAGAAGGCAATCAAACTTTAATGCTAAAGGGTCTTTCAACAGTTTACTAAACTGGTGGGTGACCTTCTTTTTTTTACTAGGCATGTAGGGAAAATCAATATCTCTCCACTGAGATTGAGATGGGCGATATGACTCTTGCTAATCAATTTCATAACCTGCATATTGAGGGGGAGAAGGTCCGCTATGCGACACGATATACAACGGAATGAACGAGCTTCTCTTCAAAGGAAGTAGCAGAAGAAGTGGGCAGTGCAACTCCCACAGTTCGAAAGTAGGGACAGATCTTAGACACAACACCCGTATGCTACTAAGACAGGTTTAGGCTTATAAATTATAAATCGGCAAATCAATAACTTCGCCCAGTAATTTTATTCTCTTGGAAAGAGATGAATATTTACGCATGTGCTCCAGAGCCGATCTAGTCAAAATGAAGGCAGGAGGACGTACGGAAACAAAAAGGATCCGGAAAACACTTGAAATAATTTTCCTGAAATCTTCCATTTTTTTATCGGTGAAATACTGGGAATCTTCTTTCTACTCTTTGTCAGTCTACAATCCTTGTAATCACACAAGCTATTACCATACCTAATGCCGATCATAGTGCACGTACACTGAACCATATAGTATCACCTCTCTTTCTATAAACGTTTGAACAACCTTGAATGAGCCGAATCCCCTCATGTTATTCCATTGACATAATTTACGGCTTGTTCCAATTTCCCAAATGATTTAGTTGAATCGAATTGGACACTGGAATGGACTAACTGCCTTGCTAATTCCGGTCCAACCCCAGATAAAACTACCTTAATCCCCGACATATGCATGCTGTCTATCAAGGTCTTGAACATAGGCACATTAGTCACCATTCCGATACTTGTCATTTTGGAGACGTCTACAATTAGGTATTTAAGATTCAGTTTCTGCGCATTTTCAATCAATCTAATTCCAATTTCCTCGAACCTGTCAGTATCCATCCCGAATGGCGTCGGCATCATCGCAAAGAGGCCGACTGTGCTTGAAAGAGGAATTAAATTAGAAGCCACTTCCTCTAGATGCTTCTGATACTCTCCCATCTTCTGCCTGAATTCGGCTTCCTTCTCTTTCTTCTCTGTTTCATAATCCGTCACATCTTTCCAAGTTAGCATATAGCCTTGCTCGTTATCCCCGTTCATGAATTTCTTAATTACAATGCTTGCGGTAAGCTCATGGAATAAATTGATGGTGGTTTCATGAGGAAGCGCACCTTGTAAAATACGTCGCTGTTTAGAGACGTTCTGGTGGAACATGCTAATGTTCTTTCCAATTATGTCTTCTGCGCTCTTTATAGGAATATACTTGCTTAGTCGCTGAATCAGGCGTTCGGAGTATTCATTAATCCAGACGATATCGAAATTTCCATCGGCAATAAAAATGTTCTCCCCAATTGCATTTAGGACATTCTTGGTCTCCGTACTTAGTGAATAATTCAAATGATTCCCTCCCTTTAATCTGCCTTTTTTATAAATATAAACGTCTATGACCTAGAGTTCGAGCAGTAATTACAGAAACAGCGCCGAATCTTATGACTCGACGCCTGGGTCATGAAAGCCCTAGCACGCTCTTTTTGTTTCCCGCCGAAATGACGCGATGGAATCACGCATTTCATCTAGCCACCTCATGGCGTTGACCATTCTCGGAGTATAAAATCAAGCAAAGGGAACATGTCGACACTGAAACATAAGAAACTGCCCTGAGCTCCGCCTTATCCAGCGCCTTCCTATGTGTGGACGGCCATCCAGGCAAATAAAAGCTAAATTAGCACATGAGTGCTTAACACTCGCATTTTATGTGATATTTCGCATTAATGGATTCAACACGACTTAAAACTTTGCTTAATATTATAAGATGTGTACGCAGCCGTGAGAGAGATAGGAGACATTGGAGGAAGGTAGTGTTTATGCACAAAAGATTATTATTCAGCCTTGTGTTCTTATTTTGCTTAGCTTTTACTTGCAAAATATTACGCATTTTATTATGTTAAGGATCGGACTATTTGAACCAGCCTTTTTCCTTTGAATGGGTTATAGCCTCAATTCTGTTCTTCACTTCGAGTTTATCTAAGATGGCAGAAATATAATTACGGACCGTCCCTGTTTTGATACTTAGCTGATCAGCGATTTCATTCGTGTTTTTCCCATCTGCCACAAGTTCTAATACTTCTTTTTCTCGCTCGGTAAGCGGATTTTCCTGATTGTACGCATCGTCCATTAATTCAGGTGCGTAAATACGTTTGCCGGCCATAATGCTGCGGATTGAACTTGCCAATTCTTCGCTTGGACTATCCTTGAGTAAATACCCTTTTACTCCTGCTTTTAGTGCTCTCTGGAAATAACCAGATCGAGAAAAGGTTGTTAATATAATCACTTTACAATTTAGTTGTTGTAGTTCTTCTGCTGCCTCCAAACCAGTTTTCCCGGGCATTTCTATATCCATGATGCAAACATCCGGTAGAAGACGCTGGACAAGGGTAACAGCTTCTTCACCATTGCTTGCCTTTCCTATAACCTCCATGTCCTCTTCCAGGTTTAAAAGTGAGCCTAAAGCCCCGAGCAACATTCGTTGATCTTCTGCTATTACAATACGAATCATCCGCCTATTCCTCCCCAATCGGTTTGCTTAACATCGTTCGGCACTTTAATTATTAACTCTGTTCCATCCTGGCTGTAAATATCCAGACTCCCATTAACGAATTCCAGCCGTTCTTTCATACCGGCCAGCCCATTACCTTTAGCCAGGTCACTTTGTGTCACCTTTCCGATTCCGTTATCCTTAATAGAAATGATGACTTCGTTCCATGTCTGATCTATTGCAATGTAGCAAGTAGTGGCATTGCTATGTTTTACTATGTTGGTAACGGCTTCCTTTAGGCACATGCTTAAAATGTTTTCGGTAAGCAGTGATACATTTGTCAATGATAAGTCAGGCTCACTATCCAGGTCGATTTGTGCAGCTTTCAGGATTTGTTTTACACGAATGATTTCATCCCTCAACCTGATGCCGCGCATCTGTGAAACCATCTTCCTTACTTCATTTAAAGCAGTTCTTGCTGTTTGCTGTACGTCTTTCAATTCATTCTTTGCTTCTTCCGGGTCCTTATAGATTAGCTTTCGTGCCAGGTCGCTTTTCAAGCCGATCAGTGAAAGTTTCTGCCCCAATGTATCATGAAGATCCCGAGCTATGCGTTGCCTTTCCTCCAGCTTAACAAGTTCTGAAATTCGCTTATTGGCATCTTCCAATTTTTCTTCCAACTGGTCCATTTTTTTCCGGCTCCGAATAGTGAAGGGCATTAATATAACGCTTATCCATATGATAATAATAAATGGCAATTGCATTAAGTACGAATCTGCATGCAAGAAAAAATTAAAATTGATTGCAACAGATGTAATTATTAAATGAATAATATATAAAATAATGAAGGGAAGGCGGTCTTTTATATTTCCTATTAGATAAGCTATATAAAAAGCGAAATAAATATAATGAAAAACGATTGCTGTTGTTATGGAAATAACAATTAATATGCTGGTCCATATATAAATAGACCAACCCTTTGAAATAAATGCAAATCGAAATGTTATAAAAAATAAAATCGTTAATAGAATACCCATACTGATTTCGATTTTGGATGATGACTGAAAAATGAAATAAAACGGGAGAATGCTTAGGACTGCCCATATATATGGAGAAATCCCAGTGCTTTTTAAGGTAACCATATAACTTTTGAACATTCTTGGAACCTCTTTTTAATGAAAATTGTGTACTTATATTTTATCATAAGGCTTATTTCACAGGTTGCTGTTGTTTTCCGCAAGTAAACACAACACGCATTTACCAGGGATTTCGTGGTATCTTTTCGTATAACCTTAAAGGAAAGCTTACCTAATGAACAAATATTTAACTTCCAAAAGCAACAAAGTTTACGGAAAGAGCCTCACATAAAGAATTTTTGTGGCTTAGATGGTTTGATGCGGCAAAGGCCTCCATTTCATCCTTCGTAAAGGACCGGATAGGCTATGAAAGCTTTGTTCCGGACAGATTGAAGTAAAATGGAAGCCTTTTGTAGTAAGATTATTTTGATGCTGATTTTAAAGCTCCATAACCTACAAATTTTTTATTTTGTTGGTCCCATAGTCGAAATTTTAATGAATTCAGACTCGTAGAAAGTGTAATGGTCGGCACATTCTGTAACGGCGCAGTATTTTTATGGACTTCCTCAAGTTTATAATTCGGTACCCTTGGGCTTAAATGGTGGACATGATGGAAGCCGATATTGCCAGTGAGCCACTGAAGGAGTTTTGGAAGTTTATAAAATGAACTTCCTTCGACTGCTGCTTTAACAAATTCCCATTCTTCGTCTTCTTCGAAATATGAATCTTCAAATGTGTGCTGTACATAAAAAAGCCAAATTCCCAAAGAGCCAGAAATTAAAAAGATTGTTCCCTGAACTAACAGAAAGGACTCCCAGCCCAGTGCCCAACAGAACAGACCCGCCAATGAGGCAATTGCCAAGTTTGTTATATACGTGTTCATCTTTTCTTTAAATCTGGCCCCTTTTCGGTTAAACCTATTCTTTATGAGGAACACATAAACAGGGCCTAATCCGAACATGACAATGGGATTTCGATATAAACGATAGGAAGCTTTCTTCCAGAAAGAAGCGGCCAAATATTCTTCAATCGTTAATACCCAAATGTCCCCAGTCCCGCGCTTATCGAGGTTACTGCTGGTTGCATGATGGACGGAATGATCATGCTGCCATTGGCTATAGGGGAACAACGTTAAAATGCCAGTCAATGTACCTAGCACTTTGTTTGCCCGACGGTTTTTAAAGAACGAGTGGTGGCAGCAGTCGTGAAAAATAATGAACATACGAACCAAAAAACCCGCTGCAAACACTGCTATTACCAAGGTTAATAAATAGGAAATGCTTAGGCTTTGATAGGCAAGGAACCATAATACAAAAAAAGGAACCATTGTGTTAATTAGCTGCCAGATGCTGGCTTTCATATTGGATTTTTCAAAAGGAGCAACTTGCTTCCTAAGATTTTTAGTATTTTCATTGATCATCTACATCTTTCCTTTCCTCATATGATTGGTTTACAACAGTATATATGGTAGGAATTTTTTTTTGCAGACATAGATGTCATACATCAAGCATGACAAATGTCATGTCTGACATTTACATGTTACAAGCATATCGACGGGAATTCCCCTTTTGCATAGAAAAAGCTCAACCATAAAGGATTGAGCTAGATAGATACCAGAAAGTGACTCTTTTTTTCATATGACTGTTCTTATTTTCAAGATGTTCTTTTACTCTTTTTGTTTCGTACTTAGTATGCTGAACCTACATAATCCAGGGCTAATTCTCGTACCCAGTTACAGACTACGCTTTTTCTTCTTCAACTAAAGGGACAGGTGAGTGGAAGAAGGAAAATAGGAGTTAAGGATAGAATATTTGTTCTTAAAGGAAAAAGAGGAGAAAATCCTAATGGAAACTATGGAATTTAAAAAGATAGTGGATTAAATTGTTGTCTCTAACGGATTGATAAAAAGAAGAAATAGTATTTAGAGGGTGAAGATTTAAGGGTTGTACTTGGGTTGCAAAAATCAAGTTATTCTTCAGGCTATTACTTTAATTTAGGATATATAATAAAAGTCTTAAATGACAAGCACGAAGTATACGGACGGAAATGTACGGTTGAGATTTGATCTTGAACTGGATGGCAGCACCACCGACATAGTTGATATCAAGATGTGTTAAAAGACCAATTCATTAGTGAGTTAGTAAGAAACATCAAGCACAATGTATCATCAATAACAAGCATGGAGTCTTTAAAAAATCATATTTTAAAAGAATCCGTTCTCCTATATCAGACTACGCTTGCTACAAGAGAATTCCTTACAATTGAATAAGTCTTATTCTATGAATGGGAGCGTTGATCCAGGAAGGATTAACTGCCTTTTTTATTGAATTCCTGTTATTGAACTACCGCGGCAGGTTACCACAAGTAGTGTTAATGTTTGTATAAAGACACCTATTGTAAAAGGGGAATGTCTTGAATAGAAAAATCGGCGTTATTTTATTTATTTTCCTCTGTTTGTTAATATGGCTGTACTTTGCAATATATGAATCTTCAATAGGTAACTGGTGGACAGTCAATGTGATAAAACATGCAACTGAAGATTCTGTTCAAATAGGTGTCTCATTAGTAAGGGTGTTAGTGGGGATGGTAATATTTACTTTGAGTGGCTTTACAATCTATTTACTGCTGAGAAAGAGAAATTAGTCCTTAATGCACTAACGGGTGTGTTGGTCCAAGAACGGGCAGGTTATTTCAATTAGAAAGCTATTAAAGTCGTGGTGAAAAAGACTTATTTAAATTGAAACATAAACTGGTAGTTTTGTTACAATTACTTACGTAGAAGTAATTAACATATTAAGTTAAAAATAAGGAATAGGAAATACAATGACAAATTTTATGTACATATTCTGCTTAATAGTATGGGGACTTAATTTTATTGCAGTGAAAATTCAAGGAACACCAGTCAGTTTGGAATTATCATTAACATATCGATTATTAATGACAGCATTTTTATTTTGTCTTCTTGTTTGGTTCCTTAAACCAAAGGGAAGACCAAAAAGAAAAGATATCCCCTTTATAATTGTATTTGGTGTATGTAATTTTGCATTAAGTTATTTGTGCCTTTATTACGCCACAATTTTTAGCTCGGCTGCAATTGTAACATTAATTTTTTCGTTAAAAGTAATACTGACTCCGATTGCTCTCCGTGCTTTTCTAAAAGAGAAATTACATCTTCGCGTTTTACTTGGGGGAATTCTAGGGGTATTTGGTGTATGTGTCCTTATCTATCCGACCTTACATAATTTACAAGGACTTACTGTTTTAAAAGGAATAATGGTTGCTTTGTTAGGTACGATTCTTACAGCTGTTGGTATGCCAGTTCTGCAAGAAATGCTAAACAAAAAGTTGATCCTATATATGCAAATGCTATTGGCTTTACTGTGGGCAGTTTTTTAATGGTGGTAATTGTATTGTTCAAAGGACAAAAAATGATACTTCCAACATCAATTACATATTTATCTGCTTTGCTTTATTTAACTTTGATTGCATCTTTTATGGCTTGGTTATTTTATTTAAAACTTGTAGCAAAAATTGGAGGTGCAAAAAGCGGGTATATGGTAGCCCTTTTCCCAGCAATTGGGGGGATAGCTTCTGTTTTAATTGGTGAATCAGATCCATCAATTTATTTGGTAATAGGTTGCCTATCTAGCTGTATTGGAGCAGCAATTGCTTTAGGGTTTAAAATTCGAAGACAGAATAAGAATATACCTTTAAAAACTCACTAAAAAATGGACTTCTTAATTAAGGCTTATTAAGCTACCATGAAAATTAAATTCTGTAACTTCAGGAAAATGGCCATACTTAAATAGACGCAGTTCAATCAGTTTTTTAAAAAGGAGAGCGTCTGATTCCTGAATCGATTATTGAAAGACTAGGATGCTTCCGAAATGGTCACTGTATATCCTAAGTTCTCCAGTCTCCGAACCGAATGCCGTACGATTGAAACTTGTCTTTGCTTGTCAAAGTAGTCCTCACCCAAATCAACATACATTTTTTTTCGGGTGAGAAGGTAATACGCGATACGCAACATCGCATGTGCGACTACAATGGCTGCACGTTTCTTTCCTTTTCGTCCGGCTGTCCGCCTGTATAGGGCACCGAGATAGTTCTTCGAACCCCTTACTGATTGGGCTGCTTCAGTTAAGGCAGAACGGAGATACTTGTTACCTTTTTTGGCTCTTGCAGATTTCCGCTTTCCAGCACTTTCATTGTGGCCAGGAACCAAGGCTGCCCAGGAACATAAATGTGCAGCACTAGGAAACTGCGAACCCACATTAGTACCAATTTCAGCGAGTATTTGTTCAGCCATCCTTGTGGCTATCCCAGGAATGGAGTCAAGCCGTTCGATATCTTCCTGATATTCGCTTACCCTCTCGGCAATTTCCTTGTCGATTATCTCGATCTGTTCAGTGAGGAAATCAATATGAGTCAAAATTGTTTTAAGCATTAATCGCTGATGTGGGTTTACATAGCCTCGAAGAGCCAGCTCAAGTTCATCTTTCTTCTTTTTCATTGTACGGCGTGCCAAATTTGATAGTTTCTCAGGGTCGTCTTCACCGTTTGCGATAGCATGAAGCATGTCCTTTGCCGAAACACCCATGATGTCCGAAACGACAGAACCAAGTTTGATGTTCGCTCCTTCAAGCACCTTTTGAATCCGATTGTGTTGCCGGGCACGTTCTTCGATAATGCTTCGGCGATAACGGACTAGTTCCCTAAGCTCCCGTTGTGTCCTGTTCGGGATAAAGCTTGCCTTTAACAATCCGTGTCTTAGTAATTGGGCAATCCATTCGGCATCTTTCACGTCGGTCTTACGACCGGGAAGAGATTTCATATGTTGGGCATTGACCACGAGAAATTCAATACCTTCAGCTTCCAACAGATTGACGACTGGTTTCCAGTAAACACTTGTACTCTCCATCGCAACGTGACTGCACTTTTGTTCCTTAATCCAATCGATTAGATCCAAGAGGAAGATTGTTTTAGTAGAAAACGTGCGAACCTCCTTTCCTTCAGATGTCATGATGCAGGCAGTAATATTGTCCTTATGTACATCCAGCCCGCAAGCTCTTTCAATGATTACATCCATTGAACTTTTCCTTTCTTGGCTAGTTAAAATAGAGGCTGGTGCAGCAACCAGAATTAGGATTAATCTACCATAAGTGCTTCCCCGGAAGGGGAGCGACAGTCGGTGGTGCACCGTGGTCGTTGGAGTCAGACTAACGGATGGGCTCTATGGCACCATAGTTCATCGACCTTCCTCATCCAGCCTAAGAACAGTATCGACGGTTTGGAGCCATTTTCATTCTCTGTGGTGAATCGCCGGTTTTGCGATTCATGGAGGGCTAACGGGGGCGTTGATCCAAGAAGATTTACGGCCTTTTTTATTGAATTCCTCTTATTGAACAAACGGGGCAGGTTAGTGGAAGAAGAACTGCTATAATTTGAGAAGGTTAATTGCCAAGTAGAGGTGAGTTTAATGCATTTCCTTAAAAGCCAGTTTGTAAATATCTGCATAGTTGGCTTAATTCTTATGACCATTGTGAATATCATCGTAGACAACGATATATTTACAGGATATTTAATATAATCTGTTTTATCTTGATATTGGTCCTGGGAATCCTAAAGAATAAAAAACCTGATTAATTGATACCAAATATTTTAATTTGAATAAATGCTGGCGTGCAAAAGATTTTACTTCTTTTACTAATGGGGCAGGTTTAGATAAATTAAAAATAAGTCTTTTTATTGCCAAAAATACAATTGATTTAAAAGGCACTTAGCAAAATGCTTAGTGCCTATATTTGAGCTAAACCTTTTCTGATTGCCTTTTAATAGGGATATAAATGTCCATCACTTTTTTTCTGAACCGTGACATCTTTGATCATACAGTTCGAACTCGGTCGTACCAGCATGTTCATAACCCGTCTTTGGAAACCACTCTGTAAAGATCTTATTCCAGGTGGTTTGAATGGTAAGGCTGAAAGTTTGGTCATTTGCCTTTGGAGTTGTGAAAACAGCATACTCTTCCTCCGGAATACTTCTGTATACCATTCCTTCAGGTGTTACAGATCCTTCCTCAACTTCCATACCAATCAAGTAAATAAATTCACCTGTCTCCGGATTAAAATCAGTACAGATACCGAGCTCTTGGTTCTTATATACCGGGTTTGGAATCCTGCAGCCTAAACTGTTTTGCATGTATTGTTGCCAGAATTCCGGGATATCCTTATTGTTCTGGCCGTCAACATTTCTCGTTTCGAGTTCGAAGCCAATGACGTGAAAAGCTGGTTTCGTGATTACTTTAGGTTCCATGCTATTCCCTCCTAATAATTGGGGTATATCTAGGCAGGCTTTTCCGATTAAGGGCCCAGCTAATCTGTTAGAGTCACGGTACTGCTTTGGGGAGACTCCATAGAGCTTTTTAAATGAACGATTAAAAGATTCCTGGTATTGAAAGCCTGTATCAAAAGCTATATCGATCACCTTATCACCTGAATAGTATAATCGCTCGGCCGCCCTCGTAAGCCGCCTTTTTCTTACGTAGTCCATTACAGACTCACCGACCATTGCCTGAAATACACGGTGAAAATGAAAAGGAGAAAAGTTAGCAAGCTTAGCTAGCCCTTCCAATGTTACCTGCTCATGCAAGTTCTCCTCAATATAATCCACTATTTGTTGCATAATTTCTTGATAACCCACTTATCTTCACCTGCCTTACACTTACTATAACAGCAATTAAAAACTTGCTCTTAACATTTTTTGCTATATTCAAGCCATATCCTTAATAATTATTATCAAGGTTACGAGCAGGTTAGTGGAATAACAGATACAATCGATATGTAATCTTTAGGAGGGTTAGAAATGTTTGAGGACGGATACTTTTCAAATGAGAATTACACCGGTGACCACCTTCATATAAATAATTGGACAGATGATTTAACTCCTTACCTAGAGGCTGTTGCTTGGGAAAGACAAGATAGATCAATGGACATATTTTTCGATGATTTGGAAGATCATGAAGAGTTTATAGCTCTATTTGGCGCAAAGGAACATTATTATGATGAATTTAAGGGGGTATTTTTAGGAAACGCGAAGACAGATGACGATGCCTATGAAGTGTTTCGTAAGTGGGTCGCCAACGTGTTATATCCTTATAGAGATAGGAAAGACAATAGATAATATTGTGATATTGAGGTTTTCCAAGCTCTTAAGGCCCGCTTTTCTAGCTGAACTATAGGGGCAGGTTAATTCAACAAGGAAAGTCTTATTATTTCGAATTGAACCATATCGTGAAGGAGCAAAATAAAATCTCAATAAATAATCAAAGTACCCTTGCTGGGGTACTCTGGCAGCTGGTTAAAATAATAGTATTAGTTTCCGAGAAAAAATAAACACTTTATTTAAACGCATAATTAAATAAGCCGAAATATAAAGGTCCAACTAAGAAAATTAATGTAATTCCGATAATTGCTAGTTTAATGGATTGAGGTGTATCTTCGTCACCTTCAACCTTTTCATTGAACTTTTTGAAACTAAAATAAACATCCCATATCAAACCAATTACAAATACAAATTTCCATACAAGAGGAGTAAGAATCTGTGTACTAGTAACGTAACCAAATAAACCTATCCAAGTAATTACGGAAAATAGAAAATCTATTATACCAAGAGTTTTTTTACAGCCAGTTATGAGTATTGCAATAGCAGCGATTGCTAAAATCACTAAGTAGCAATACCAAAAAATATCTATCATAAATTTTTCTGTTCTCTCCCTTGAATTTATTGATTTCATTATAAATGAAATGAAATCAAATTAAATATGGATAACATTAATACATATTTCGAGGAATGTGCAATAGAAGAGAAGGTGGTTTTTGTTCTTTGGTAGCCCTCCTGAACTAACGGAGCAGCTTTTAAAAAATAACGTTGAAAAGTCCAAATATTCCGTAAACCATCATATAATAAGAAGAAAGAGCTTCCATTAAAAAAGGCCTTAAAATAGAATTATTATTTTGGAGGTATGCAGGTGAGAGCAGCAATTTATAGTACCTATGGTCCCCCTGAAGTTATGGGTATAAAGGATGTCGAACAGCCATCCATCAAGGAACAAGACAGGGTGCTGATTCGTGTACACAGTGCATCTGTCAATACTTTAGACTATTTGTATCGAAAGGGTTATTTACCAACAAGGTTGGATAATGGGTTAACAAAACCAAAAAATCCTATACTGGGCATAGATGTTGCGGGGACTATTGAGGCTGTCGGTGAGAATGTTCGCAAATTTAAGGTGGGTGATCACGTTTTCGGGAGTTGCTTCGGGTCCCATTCTGAATATGTCTCTCCACGTGAGAATTTCCTAAGTCATATGCCGAAAAATATAACTTTTGAAGAAGCTGCTGCTATTCCGTGTGCTGCTCAAACTGCGTTACAGGCATTGAGAGACGTAGCACAGATAAAAACCGGGCAAAGAGTTCTCATCTATGGAACTTCAGGGGGCGTAGGACACTTTGCTGTTCAACTTGCAAATTACTATGGGGCTGAAGTAACTGCTGTTTGTAGTACCTCCAATTTAGACTGGGTTAAAGATCTTGGGGCACATTATATCCTTGATTATACTAAGGAAGATTTCACTGATCATAGAAATAAATACGATGTTATTCTGGATGCAGTTGGTAAGCGTACCTTTTTCAGTTGCATACGCTCTTTAACCGAAAAAGGTGTTTATATTACTGAACACCTGTTTTTTCCTAAATACCATCCGTTTCAACTTATGATTGGTACATTTTTAGGTGCCAAAAAAGCAAAGATTCATTTTACAAAACCAAATGATGGAGACTTGGCTTTTTTAAGTAGTCTTGTGGAACAAGAAAAATTAAGACCTGTTATTGAAAAATGTTATCCTTTGGAACAGATTGTAGAGGCTCACCAGCACATTGAAAGTGGGCGTACAAAGGGGAAGATTGTTCTTAGAGTCAAATAAGGTCCTTATAGAACAAACGGGGCAGTCTGGGTGTAAGAACGTACTTCTTAACTAAAGGGGGCAGATTAGTTGAACAAGGAATTAAAACAAGCACTGAATCGAAAACTATCGAATTAAAAACAAGTAGGTCATTAAGATAGTTATAAACAAGTAAAAGATTTGATTTGCTATGTGTTCTTTAAGCAGGAATCCTTCTACACATGATAAAGCACACCCCAGTGCAATGATAATATAATGATAATCAGGCAAAACACCAGTGAATATGATTAGAAATAGTGCAGCCATTAACACTATTTGTGTATAGAATATTGGTTTAATGCGTTTTTGGGTTTCGGACTTCATTTCAGAGTTTGCCATCAAACACCCACTCCATTTTTGTTAATTATATATCAATAATTGGTAAAAAGAGATGGTTTAAAAGCTTCGGTAATTGGATCTAATATGTAAAAAATATAAAAGGGTTATGAGTGTTTCAAATCCGGAACTCCGCTATCTTAAAGAGGCAGTTTTATTAAAGAAGGAATATAGATGAATAGTGAAGAATAAAGCAGCATTTATAAAATTTTTCTAGGTGTGAGGAAATGACGACAAACAATGAAATTATTGGGTCTAAAAGTATCCCTTTTAGATTGATAGAACAAAAAGAAGAAACAAATAGTCTAGTTATTGTTTTACCTGGGGCTGGTTACACAACACAAGCTCCATTATTACACTTTACAACAGGTTTATTCTACACTAAAGGTTTTGATGTATTACATATTAACTATACATTTAGTAGGCAAGAGATGTCTGCTCTGAATGAAAGGAATTTAGCAAGAGATGTTCAAGTTGCAATTGACAATGCCATCAAGGACAAGAAATACAGTAATTATTATGCAGTTGCTAAATCGATCGGAACAAAAGTTTTGAGTTATCTGCTGGATAACACAATGTTTAAAGATGCAAAAGTAGTTTGGTTGACACCGATACTTCAAAATGATGATGTATTTAATGCAATGGTTAACAGTAAAAATAAAGGACTTTGTATTTTTGGAGAAAAAGATAATGTTTGTTTTATTTTAGATCGCTATGAACAATTGAAAAATATTCACAATCTTATATTAAAAGTGGTTGATGGTGGAAATCACAATTTAGAACTTGATAGAGAACCAATACAATCTATTGAGATGTTAAAAGGTGTAATGTCTGTAATTAATGAGTTTTAAAAATGGGCGGAAACAAGAAGTAATAATAAATTTACAAGCTCGTCCTTCTTTGAATAACGGAGCTGCTTCTTTGCGGCTTTTTTTATTGTGCTAAAGGGGCAGGTTAGTTCAGTTTTTTCCTTTTTTACAAAGGGCGCGACAAAACTGTTACTGGTATATTATTTCCTTAATGGCAAATTATTAGCGAGAATATTGAGTGTAAATTTAATAGGGAGAATTAATTGAAAAAACCAATTAAAGTTATAAGTTTAACATTACTGTCACTTGGACTACTTATAGTTGGAGTAATTTACATGTTATTTTTGGCATTTTCACCTGATAAGTTTAATCAAGACAGATGGTTAAATAAACCCGAGGAACGAGTAGATATGGTTGACAGTCTGCTGTCGGAAGAAAGGGTAAAAGGTAAGACAAAAGCAGAAATAATAGACCTTTTGGGAAAGCAAGAGGAAGAGTTATATTTTAAAGAACTACACAATCTTGTATATTATTTAGGCAGCGAGAGCGGTTTTATGGCTGTGGAGAGTCAATGGCTGGTAATTTGGTTCGATGAAAAAGGCCAAGTCACTGATTATGAGATCAAAACAGATTAAAACAAAATAAGTTAAAAGGGATGGTAAATTTAAAATTAAACTGCGATGTTTAGTTACTAGTGCATTATTAAAGTAGGATTACCCACAAGATTATGAAGAAATGTTCTTAAACTAATTGGTGCGTTGATCCAGGAAGAATTAATGCCTATTTTATTGAATCCCTCTTTTAGCTAACCGGGCAGGTTAGTGGAAGAAGGAATTTGGATGATTACATCGAAAGTTAGTTAAATTAAAGTCATCCGGGGGGATGTATATTATGGGATATATAATGGATTTAAGAAAGATAGTCGGTAACCGTCCAATAATTATGGTCGGAGCAAGTGTTATCTGCCTAGACCAAAGTAATAGACTTCTTTTACAGTTAAGAACGGACAACGGATACTGGGCATTGCCCGGTGGATCTATGGAACCAGGAGAAACATTAGAAGAAGTGGCGGCAAGAGAATTATTTGAGGAAGCGGGCTTAGTTGCCAATAGCTTGGAACTATTCAAAGTATATTCTGGAGAAGAACTACATTATAAATATCCGCACGGCGATGAAGTGTACAATGTTACTGCGACCTATATTTGCACTGACTATAAAGGTGAAATGATTAAGGATAGTAGCGAGGTTTCTGATTTGCAGTTTTGTGAATTGACCAATTTACCTCTACAAATAAACCCACCAGATCTACCAGCAATCAAGGATCTAGTCAATTCTTTTTCAAATTAAATATTTTGTGGCGGACTTTTTGCTTACTGCGCTAAAGGGGCAGCTTTATAAAGGAGAAATAAGATCCTTGAGAGAATTATTAATGATTAAGAATTGTAAGGTGGTAAGCAGTCAATGATGTGGAGAGATTATTTAAGCAGTATTTCAGAAGAGATTGAGTTTAAAGCACCTGCAACCGAAGCGGAGATAGCTTCCATTAAAAAGGGACTAAATGTCAGCTTGCCAACAAAATTGGCTGATTTATACAATGAAACAAATGGTGTCTACGGCAACTATGGAATTTCATTTATTTGGTCAATAGAACAAATGGTCAGAGAAAACTTATTTTTTTGGACCATTCATGAACAAAGGGACTTTATAAAACCACTAGATACATTTTTATTTTTCTCTGATGCTGGCAATGGAGACTTGTTTGGCTATTCAATAGTAAACGGAATGATTCAGACTGAGGATATTTATGTATGGAACCATGAAGATGATAGTCGAAGTGTCATCGCTTTATCGTTTGAAGAGTTTATCAAAGGTTGGATTGTTGGCGAAATCTCTGTTTGAACCTTCCCCTTATTTATCTACAAAGTGTCCATGTCCAGGATTGGCTGCCAACTAGGAAAATTAATTTAATTATTTTTTTAATGCACAGAGTAATAGAGAAATGGTTATTAGGGGTGCTGGTATGCTAGTAGAGCAATCATTGGGTTATCTGAAAAGTCGGTTGGCGGATAAGAACTTCTTCGAAATTTATCAAGGCGAGGGTCGAATCATTAAGGTTACTTGTACTTTTAATGAGCCTGCCCCTGTTGAAAGAATTGAGGAATTCGAACTTAAAACAAATCTTTCCCTGCCACCAGATTATAAGCGATTTTTGCAGACGCATAACGGGGTTACCTTATTTGATGATGTAGAATATGGCGGAGAATGTTATTTATACGACATTGATTACGTTTTTGAAAATTACTTGGATTGGCAAGAAGACTTTCCTTCAGGTTGGATATCAATTGGGTACCATTACGGAGATGAGATACTCATAGATTGTGACAAGTTCCAAAACGGTAACAAATATTGCTTACTATATCGAGATGCTTGTGAACCTAGCGGGGTCGCTCATCTGTTGAATTTAAGCTTCGAATTGTGGTTGGATCGACTTATTATTTGCCAAGGTTTAAATTTTTGGAATCCCCCAAGATTTGCAGTAGAAGATAATTATTGATGGAGGTACGGAGAGAAAGGACAAAAGGGGCAGGGCTAGAAAAAACAAACTTATCTTCGACTAAGGGTGAAAGAGATGAGATCGTTATTTAACCTCATCTCTTTTTATGAAAGATTTCTTATCATTTATCTTACAGTTTTGCAGGCTGTCCATCAAATGCTTTCACATCAAGCGGTGCAGTCAGGAATTCCTTCGCTTTTCCTATGAATGAAGTAAAAAATGCTTTGGTTATGAAGGGCAACTGCCTGAGCTCCTTCCACACTTCAACCATCGTGAAAACATTATTATTTTCTGTATTTTTGTACAGGTTGTAAGAAATATTTCCGTTTTCTTCACATGAAGCAGCTAGAAGCTTCTGTATTTCTCTTTAAAATTCGTCAAACTTGACTGGATTCGTTGAAGCGTGGATAACCCTCATTATGTTTTGCTCAGATTACTTCCATTGTGCCACTCTATCAATTGGAAGGCGAACAGATTTGTACCCTGTATCTGCTGCTTTACCGATGGAGATAAGCATAACTGGAACATAACGTTCCTTGTCCAACTCAAATGCTTCGGCGATTTTGTCCTTTTCATAACCGCCAATAGGGTTTGTATCATACCCGTAAGCACGGGCAGCAAGCATAAACTGCATGGATACAAGACCGCCATCTACTAGGACTACATCCTCCATCTCGGCACGGGAAATCGTCTCAAAATAGCCTGCGAAAGACTTATGAATACCTTCTTTAACTTCAAGCGGCATATGACCTTCTTCTACTGCCATGCCATAGATTTCTTCAAACCGCTCGTAGTTGTCGATATCGCCGAACACTGCAACCACCGCGGCAGAAGTTTCTACCTGGTTTTGATTGAAGCGGGCGAGCGGTGCAAGTTTAGCTTTTGCTTCAGGGCTCTCGATTACAATGAACCTCCAAGGCTGCATATTAATGGAAGAAGGTGCTGTAGTCGCGAGTGTAAGTATCTCTTCCATCTCTTGTTTGCTGATTTTTACTGTTGGATCATAATTCTTAATTGAACGACGCCCTGTAACAATTTCGGTAAAGTTATTCGTTTTTTGTGTTGTCATAGCTGTCAAACTCCTTCTATTCATCATGTAATGATTTTTATTTTCAATTCCCTGCAACGTATTTATACAGTATACAATGAACAAAAATACTTCTTTTTTAGTTATTTGTAAACCAAAAGGGCTTAGGGCATCTCACTCCTATACAAATACTTAAAATCCTTTTCTATTTGGCCAATCGCTGGTCAAAATACTGTTAAGATTCATTGGACAAACAGTTGAAAAAGAAATATTATAAGAACCTATTTGGAAATGGTACGGACAGTAACCGGTGCAATATTTAAGAGAACTGGGTTGTCGTTTGCGGATATGTTGTTGAACTAAAGGGGCAGGTTAGTTGTAGAAAGATTTATGTTACTATATTAATTGGAATAATATAGTATTGTACTAAAAGGGTGAACAGATTGAATCATATTGATAACGAAAAACTATATAAGTTTGCAGCGATTTGCTTTGCAATTGCGGGCCTTTCTTTTCTTACAGCAGGGATTTTAGGTGGCTTTAAAACAATTAATATCGTTTTAACAGCATTGTTTGCTTTTAATTCAATAATATTTTTCTCGTTAGAAAAGATGAATAAAACACAGAACTGAGTTATTTGCTAAAAACAGAACCACGAGCTACCAAGATGTGGTTTTTTTACTTTACTAACGAAGCTGGTTAGTTGAATATCGAACTGAAATAGGGGATAAATATGGAGCATTGAAGGATAGGATCTTAAGTCGATATTGGTAAGACAAAGATGAAGAGCCAAGGAGGAAATTCCCTGGCTCTTACTAGTCTTCATTACTGATGATTAACCGAGAAATGCAGGAACATACAATATACAGTATGAAATACAAAAGTCCCTTTTGCCAGCCGGTTGGCATGGTTACAAAAAACTTAGCGGTCATGCCGATTGTCGCAACCATAGCAGCAGTCAGTATTATTTGTGGCCAAGACAATCTATGACTAAACATTCTTTTAATGATCATTCTCATTATTAACTCCCTGTGTGGTCAATATAGATATGGATAAACTTTACTACTACCCAATATCCTATTGACTATGTGATTCATTATAAGGGTCTTAATTTAATATATCGTAATTTCCACACTTTTCCACAGAGGCTTTTGAACCAAATAATAATTCGTAGTGCAAATCCGCTCTTCTCCTGCAAGAAGGGACATGTTTTTTGATATTGGCATGGTAGGGCAGGTTAGGTAATGGTAAAATATAGCAATAGGGAGTGTATTATGATTATGTAAGAGTGAGAAGCTGTATGAAACACAATGAACAACGAGGAAGGTTAGTTAAAAGAAGTGGGTGTTTAGTGGAGATCGATGCTTTTAGGCTATATCTGCATTGTGTAGTCATTTGCGTATAGAGTTAAGGGAGAAAGAAAAATGAAATGTTTAGGATGTAGTCTAGCGAATAAAATAGCCGACGTGAATGTAGTCTACGAGACCGAATTGGTTTGTTGCATTTTAGACCACGATCCATTTAATGAAGGACACGTTATGATACTGCCAAAACAGCATTTTGAAGATGTTGATGATCTTGATACAGAAACAGCAAATGCAATAATACAGGCGGCCAGGCTTGTGTCAAAAGCTATAAAGACACTCTATAAACCTGACGGGATGACCATATGCCAAAATGGAGGAATTTTTAGCGAAATAACTCATTTTCATATGCACGTTGTACCTCGATATAAGGAGCAGTCGTTTGCTGATTTCTATTTGGAACAGCCTTTAAAAAATGAAAATATTAAAAATATGTTGTCGGTTACACGAGCTGATTTAATTAGAGTTATCAATAAAATAATGTAATACTTATTGACCGACGATTGAAACGGAACAGTTTTTTGGGGAACTTTGCTTGTTTACTAGACAGGTTAGCATTCCTGTAGATCGTTATTTTGAACTTTGATAAAAATAGGGGCCCTCAGTAAGATAGATGAGTAAGACTCGACTCAAACTCAACATCTTAGGAGGAACCCCTTATATGAAGTTTAAAATGCAGGACAAACAAAATCAACTAATAGAAAGAATTACTGATAAGCATCTGATTATTGGCGTGGATATTGCACAACACTTTCACGTAGCGAGAGCCGTGAACTATCGTGGGATTATAGTGGGAGAACCCATCACCTTTGAAAATAATGAAGGTGGATTTTCGATATTATTAAACTGGATACACGAGATTAAAAGAATACATAAACTCGAGGCGGCTACAGTCGGTATGGAACCTACGGGCCATTACTGGATCAACCTTTCCAAATGGCTGATGAAACAAGATATCGAAGTAGTAACCGTGAATCCGCATTTAGTGAAGAGGAACAAGGAAAACCGAGATAATACCCAATCAAAGAGTGACAGGAAAGATGCCCTTGTAATAGCTGATATGGTGAAGAACGGATATTATGCTTTTGTGAGAAACACTTCGGAATCATTTGAGCAACTCAGGGTGCTAATGTCGAACAGGGATGTGATTGTCAAACGGCTGGTCAGCTCTATTAATCAATTAAACCGTTGGGTGGACATCGTTTTTCCTGAACTCAGGCAGGTATTTAAAGATATAACGGCCAAGGGAGCGATCGCTACCCTCAGGCTATTCCCATTGCCGATGGAACTGCGTTCCATGACGCCGGAACAGATCGTCATGGGGTGGAGATCCGTCATGAAGAGGCAGCCTGGAATGAAGAAAGCCCAATTGCTTGTCCAGGTGGCCATGAACTCTGTTGGTACAAGGCAGGCCCTTGGTGCTTATAGATTCCACCTTGAGCAATTATTGGAGGAATATGATCTTGCGGTCCAACAAATGGATAGGGTGGAACAGGCCGTCAAGGAGGTATTGGACTCGATTCCTTTCGCAAGAAAGCTGCTTATGATTAAAGGGATTAGCGAGATCTCCCTGGCTGGCATCCTGGGTGAAGCTGGGGATTTAAGTGGTTTCTCGCATGGCAACTCACTGCTTCGCCATGCGGGACTCCACCTGGTGGAAGCGAGTTCGGGAAATTGGAAAGGCCAGACCGTCATATCCAAGCGTGGAAGGTCAAGGCTGCGGCGTTTCCTTTACTTAGCCACTATGAGCCTTGTCATGAACAATCCAGAATTTAAGGCGATACATGCCCATAATGTCAAAGTGAAGAAAATGAAAAAAATGAAATCCATCATGAAATTGATTGGCAAGCTGGCCAGGATCTTTGTTGGAATAGCACGTAAGAACGAAGTGTATTATGCCCATAAAGTGCAGCCCATAAAAGACATCGCAGCGTAATACAACTCTTACGTTCTCGGAGAGAACACACTTAAACCAAGCAATAGATTATCAAATGTTGGCTCATTCGCAGGATTTCAAATATGTACGGAGTACCAGATTTCTTCAACAAAAGGGCACGGACCCATTAGGTTAGCATAACTGGCCTCCACCCCTTGGAAAGGCATGACGAAGGAATGACAGGGCAACTTAGACCCGTTGAGACATGGGAGGGAAAGCCTCCAGGGGCGGCGTGGAGTAGTACATCATATGGCAAATTATGGAGTGGTTTTCCAACTCCTTTATTTAACCATGCCTTCACGTAGCCAAGTTGGCCCAAACTTACTTCGAACAAAAGGTGACCTAAGACCAAGGAGTTTGAAATCCTGCGAATGAGCGAGCATTTGGGAGAAAATCGAATCATACTGAGGGAGTAGAAGAAGGTAAAGAGTAGAATCTTTAAAGAAAGGATTCGGTTGGTTAGTTACGTAAGATGGATTTCGAAATTATACAGACAAACAAAAGGTGACTTTTTGACGATAGCGAATTTTAAATATTAATAATAACCAAAGAATGCCAGGAGGTTTTTTATGTTTCCATTAATTCTATTTATCTTTTCAATTGTTGGGATTGTAAACAAATTTCATTGGGCGTGGACAATCCCTTTATTAATTAGCATTATTTGGGCCATGGTGAAGTATGGAAATAGAGAAGCGGTAGATAGAGCATTTTACATAATGAGGAGAGATCGCGATTAATCACTGAGGATCAAAAATTATCAGAGTAACTCAACAGGCAATCGATAGAGGGATTGTACTTAACCTAATGAGTGAGTGATTGAAGATCCAAAGCTGCTTTACTGCAGCTTTTTCTTATGTGTGCTAAAGGGGCAGGTTAGTTTAACAACAAACGCCAGGGAAATGTAAAGAATATAGATCCTAAACACGGAAGAAAGGGAATCAGGTAGAAGGATTAAAACCAGTATATATTTTATAATCTTCTTTTAGTCTATCCTATATTAAGAAAGACAGGATTATATGAAGATACTTCTGGTATTTAGATGTGGCGAAACTTTTTTCATTCCATTGCGTAATACAACTGGTAGGTTGTAAGATGTCCTGCTGGTCCCACTAGGAAAAATAAATTCAATCGAGAGGACTGAACGCAAATGTTTAAAAAAATATTAGCGAGCCTTGGAAAAGGGGCGGCGACTGTAGATTTAACATTCGGAAACAAATGTTATCGACCGGGTGAAGACATTCATGGAGAGGTTATCCTGCAAGGTGGAGACGTGGATCAAAAACTGAATTCGCTAGCGGTGCGGCTTATGCTCAATGTCACATCCAGCCGTGGGCAATTGTCCAGAGCTGTAACGACGATTCCTTTACCGATTGACCGCGTGGTTAAAGCGAAAGAGAGAAAAGCCATTCCCTTTCATTACACTATTCCAACTGATATTCCATTCACAAGGAGCTACGTGTCCTATCATTTTGAAACGCTGTTGGATATTGAAGGAGGGGTCGACAGGACAGATGTTGATCGTCTGGTGATAGAACCTTCCGAACGCATTCAGTCGGTGTTCCGGTCATTAGAGCGATTTGGCTTTAGGGAAAAGCCGGATTCCGGGAAGGTAGATTCATATGGGCAGGAATTTGCCTTTTTCCCTAACCAGCAATTCGCCGGCCACATAAATGAAGTGGAACTCCGTTTAGCCGGGCAGGATTCAGGGATCCAGGTATTTATGGAAGTGGATATCAGAAACGGATACCATGAAATAGAAGCAAAAAGGGAATTCTTCATTCCAAATGGGGTGCTTCAAACAGAAAGCGAACTGGATGACATGCTCCTGTCCGTCATCCAGGAGACTGCCAACCAGCCATATGCTTACTCCCAGCCGTTTTCCTTCCGCCAACATGGGCATCAGGGCTCAGGCAAGGGCAGTATGATTCCTGGCATGATAGGCGGACTTGCCGTAGGTATCTTGGGCTCTATGGCCTTAAATGAACTGATGGATGGGTTTGACGCAGAAGGCATGATGGAAGATGCCATGGGTGAAATTGAAGACGTGGAAGAAGGATTCGATTCGTTTTTCGGCGGGGATGACGAAGAATTTTGATTCCCTGAACGATACCAAAAAAGATAGGACCAGCGATTCCTCTCGCTGGTCTTTATTACTTTCGTTTATGCTTCCACTCGGTCGACAGTTGTTGTTTTCACTTCGATACGAGTGATGCGTATGCGTTGATCCCGGAAGGATTAGCGGCTTTTTAATGAATTCCTCTTATTGAGCAAACCGGGCAGGTTAGTTGAAGAACAGTTAAGCTACCAAACTTTAAATTCGGAAGTGGAAACAAATATATGCAATATAGTTATGCAGAACTTTTTGAAGATATAGATTTAGGACGAGAAATCGAGTTCATTTATAAAAATACCAAGTACTACATCTAGCTCAAGAGGGTTTTATTAAAGTATAGCTGGTTTAAGATGTGGTTCCTAGGTCCCTAGTAAAACAGATAATAAACTAAAGGAGATTTTTTGTTATGTCCGGTATAGATATTGTAATGGCAGTTACAGATAGAGAAGCTGTAATGGCGGAAAAGTATGTCCATTTTGATGAAGAAATTCATCAATATCTACTTAAGCAGTTTGGAAACGATCCAACTTTCCATTTGTTATTGCAATTAGATCGTTATGAGACAAGAATTATTTATAGAAAAGATATCCCAAATTTAATTAAAATTTGTCACAATCTATCCGGCATATATGGCAGTGAAGACGGATGTGAACCGTTAATACGCAATTTTGTTAAAGAATTAAGAAATATGTGTGAAGAAGCATTAAAGTTTAAAAAACATTTATACACAATTGGGGATTGAACAACGATGGTTCTTTTAGTCTTTTTTGTTTAACTAACAGGGCAGGTTAGTTGAAGTTGGATATAATTTTTACGTCCAAATTGCGAAAAGAAAAAGCACCAAAATGGTGCTTCCTACTGAAAAACCTTTTTAAAATTGTAAATGCAGACAACATTGACATAAACATCAAGGATCATATATGTAATCAAGTCGATTAAATTAGTTTCTTCTAATGAATGATGAGGTGCGAAAAATAGAATATATATGCTGCCAATGATAGATAGTATTATGCCTAATAGAACACTTCTCAAAAATATGGGGATGGATAAGCTGAAGAAAGGCAGGAAAAAATCTAAATCCTTTTGTTTTCTCTTATTGTAAATATTGATTAAGAGATAAACACCAATTGCATTTATACAAAGAAATGAGATTAAATCAATAACATCATATGTATTCATGGAATAAGGGTTATAAAGGGATGGTAATGACAAGACAGTAAGAGCTGCAATTATCCAAAAACCTATACGATACCTTTTCTTTTGTTTATCGGAGAGTGTTCCTTCCCTTAATGCAGTAACTAGTTTGTTAATATTCCAAATATACATTGTTATCCCCTTAACTCATTATATTTACAGAGAAATTATAGGGAATAGTTCGTTTATTATCCATGCTCAATTATTGGAAACGTATCTGTAAGTTCAAAAACTGGAGCAGATTTTGGGCAGCTTTTTGCTTACTGCACTAACGGCGCAGGTTAGCTGAAGAAGGATTTCATTTAGTGAGAACAGAAAATATATTGCTAACAGTGATGTTTTCGCAACGAAAATGCATAGAAAAAAAGGAAGGATTTTATGGACTTTATCGAGAGATATGTTGTTGAACTTGAAGATGGAACTTTTGCTTTATGGGGACAATTTGTGGATGGAGAAGAGTTAAGCTTGCTAGCTATGGATAATTTTTGTGACGCAACTTTATTTCATAAAGAATGTGCAGAAAGAAAAATTCACCAGATAAATAATGGGGTTTGGAAATTCCTGGGCGATGCAAAAAGGGCAAAAGGTATACGTAAAGTTGAAATGAAAATGATTTAATAAAGGCGGCCCAAAAACTCTGCTGCCTTTTTTCTTCTTTAACAAATGGGGCAGAATAGTGGAATACGAATTCCCATACAATAGAAACTACAGTTTTTGAGGAGTGTTAAATGATAAATGATATGTTTTTGTGAACATCAGGAAACTTATGATTTAAAAGTTGAAGGTGATGTAGGTACAGACCCAATTTGGTGCAATCAATGTGGGTGTAACTTTGATATTGAAGAAGTTCCCATTTCAGGTGATTTAAAAGAAGAACTTATGAGATGGGCTATGAGGTATGGGGAATGGATGGATTGGAACAATGATACATTGCGTGTCAACGGAATTGAATTAGAAGATAAACATAATAAACTTGGGCAGCAGCTTACGGAAAAAGTGAAGAAAGAACTTGGTAAAAACTATAAAGTTAGGTTTTCTCCTTCTTCATCAGCTAGAATGTATGCTGATTTAAATTGTATGGAGTATCCAGAAGAATTAAAACAATCTTTTAGATATAAAAACTTTGGTGAAGTAGCCATAGATAGTATTATTAGCCGTATTATGACTGATGTAGAGGAATTTATTTTTAATAATGGAAAAACCATAATAGATAAACACACAAAGGAATTTATTAGTGATTGGATGGAAAGTTTTCATCTTTCTAAAGATTGTTGGAAAATAATTACTGAAAGAGAAAAGGATTTTATAAAAGATACAATTGAAGAATCATTGGGGGCTATGCCAGTATGGAAAAACGATAAAGAATTTCAAGCAAAAGTATTAGATGGTTTTAAACAATTTTTTGGAGAAGATTCGGATTTTTATATTATGTTTAGAAATGCCTATTTAAAGGGACTGGAAGAGGAATATTTATAATCGTCTTACTACACATAGTTATGTAGTGAGGAGTTAAGTAAAATGCACAAAAAAATAGATAACATACTACTTATTTTGGGTTTGGAGAATTTTCAATTTGGTCTTAGATTATATCAGGGGATATACCAATGAATATCTCAATGTTTGATTTATTTCGTTAAGATTGTGAAGAAATGTATTTAAACTATTGGGGGTGTTAATCCAGGAAGGATTAACGGCCTTTTTTATTGAATTCCTCTTGATGTTGAGCTAACGGGGCAGGTTAGTTAAACAACGACTAAGGAATCTGTCTGCTCATTGTCCCTTTGCTTTCCTAAGAAAAAAAAGAACCGATGGAAGCATCCCTCAGTCCCTCCTTCCATACTTTTCGGACAAGTCGATCTGTTTTCGATTATTATCTGCCAACTTTAGGATCCACTCATTTGGACGCCAACGTATTTTGTATCTATACATTATCGGAAACATGATCTCCAGAACCTGTTTTCCACCAATAGCCGGCCTTCCTTCTGCCAAAGCATACCTGTCTCCTATCTTGATCAGTTTTAAATGGAACGGCATTGAAAATCCTTCTCCGTCCCATGTTTTTTTACCGCGTCATGGCCTTCTACCACCGCATAGAGGCAGACCATGGCGATTCCTTCCTGTTCTGTTACCCCCAATACTTTATGCGATTCTACGGTATGGACCGACCTTGAATACTGGTATTCCTCTAGCAAGTACTCATGAATGACCTGGTCCATTTGGTTGGATACATGTACCCCCGTCCTTCCTGAGACATAATAAAAGGCCGATTCTACTATTGGGCAAGAATGATGGCAACACTGGCTATGCGTCTCTTCTTCATCAATGACCTCCCTTATCCAAGTTTGGGTTAATCTGATTGAAGGTAAGCAGAATCTGCAGCAAGTATATCAAGGCCTTTCTCATTTCATTTGATGGTAAGACTACTTTTCAGTAATTGCAAAAAGCCCTAAAATTCTTTCGTTTTCACTAAGATTATTGGTATTATTATACCAATATTCAAGCCTGCTTCAGTTCAGGAACAGGAACTAAATTACTGTAGCTTTATAGGTTTAAATCAATCACATCAAAGGAGAGTGTTATCGTGTGAATTATCTGAGAGTCATTCTTTATTCCCTTCTTGCTTCCGTAATTCTGTCGCTCCTCGACGCATGGTGGACGTATGTTTCCCTATCAGAAAGGGATCCCAGGGACATGTACTATCCTTCGTATTGGGAAAGCTTTCTCTGGGGTCTCTTCTTTCTGGTTCCTGCGCTTTTGATTTCAAGCACCCTTGCCTTCGTTTTGTATGCGGCATTTAGGAAATACAAAAGGTTTCCGAGATGGGTTAACGTGAGTGGGAGCATCCTGGTCTCCGCCGGCCTCACATCCCTTGCATTCTATTTGCTTGGCCAGGATGGGAAGACCCACGACATCTACCTGATCCCTCAAGGATATGAGGGCAATGCTTTTGCGTTCTACAACGTGAAGGGAGCACCTAAGGTGAAGATGGAAGATGGATATGAAGTACATACCATCAACAAGAAAGGCTATTTTGTGACATCAACCCAGGACATGGACTACGGTGAAGTCACAGACAGGTATTATTACGTGGACAAACGCGGAAACCGAACGCCTATTAAACAAGAATGCGTGCATACCTTAGGCAATGGCGGTGTCACAGCAGACGGGGCGGACTTTATCTACACAGGCATCCAAGTGACCAAAAACCAGTGCGGAGAAGAGTTTATGTCAGAGGGGTCAGGAAACAAAGAATACAGTAGCGAGATTTATGATGAAATTATTTCTACGTATTATTCAGGGGCAAAGGATTAAATAAATTGGGTAATAGTTACTGAGAGGTGTGGTAAGCATCAAGGTAAATTTGGTGAAAGCCAGGGTGCGTTGATCGGGAGGGATTAGCGGCCTTTTTTGTTGTTCTCTTCTTATTGAGCTACCATGAAAATTAAATTCTGTAACTTCAGGAAAATGGCCATACTTAAATAGACGCAGCTCAATCAGTTTTTTAAAAAGGAGAGCGTCTGATTCCTGAATCGATTATTGAAAGACTAGGATGCTTCCGAAATGGTCACTGTATATCCTAAGTTCTCCAGTCTCCGAACCGAATGCCGTACGATTGAAACTTGTCTTTGCTTGTCAAAGTAGTCCTCACCCAAATCAACATACATTTCTTTTCGGGTGAGAAGGTAATACGCGATACGCAACATCGCATGTGCGACTACAATGGCTGCACGTTTCTTTCCTTTTCGTCCGGCTGTCCGCCTGTATAGGGCACCGAGATAGTTCTTCGAACCCCTTACTGATTGGGCTGCTTCAGTTAAGGCAGAACGGAGATACTTGTTACCTTTTTTGGCTCTTGCAGATTTCCGCTTTCCAGCACTTTCATTGTGGCCAGGAACCAAGGCTGCCCAGGAACATAAATGTGCAGCACTAGGAAACTGCGAACCCACATTAGTACCAATTTCAGCGAGTATTTGTTCAGCCATCCTTGTGGCTATCCCAGGAATGGAGTCAAGCCGTTCGATATCTTCCTGATATTCGCTTACCCTCTCGGCAATTTCCTTGTCGATTATCTCGATCTGTTCAGTGAGGAAATCAATATGAGTCAAAATTGTTTTAAGCATTAATCGCTGATGTGGGTTTACATAGCCTCGAAGAGCCAGCTCAAGTTCATCTTTCTTCTTTTTCATTGTACGGCGTGCCAAATTTGATAGTTTCTCAGGGTCGTCTTCACCGTTTGCGATAGCATGAAGCATGTCCTTTGCCGAAACACCCATGATGTCCGAAACGACAGAACCAAGTTTGATGTTCGCTCCTTCAAGCACCTTTTGAATCCGATTGTGTTGCCGGGCACGTTCTTCGATAATGCTTCGGCGATAACGGACTAGTTCCCTAAGCTCCCGTTGTGTCCTGTTCGGGATAAAGCTTGCCTTTAACAATCCGTGTCTTAGTAATTGGGCAATCCATTCGGCATCTTTCACGTCGGTCTTACGACCGGGAAGAGATTTCATATGTTGGGCATTGACCACGAGAAATTCAATACCTTCAGCTTCCAACAGATTGACGACTGGTTTCCAGTAAACACTTGTACTCTCCATCGCAACGTGACTGCACTTTTGTTCCTTAATCCAATCGATTAGATCCAAGAGGAAGATTGTTTTAGTAGAAAACGTGCGAACCTCCTTTCCTTCAGATGTCATGATGCAGGCAGTAATATTGTCCTTATGTACATCCAGCCCGCAAGCTCTTTCAATGATTACATCCATTGAACTTTTCCTTTCTTGGCTAGTTAAAATAGAGGCTGGTGCAGCAACCAGAATTAGGATTAATCTACCATAAGTGCTTCCCCGGAAGGGGAGCGACAGTCGGTGGTGCACCGTGGTCGTTGGAGTCAGACTAACGGATGGGCTCTATGGCACCATAGTTCATCGACCTTCCTCATCCAGCCTAAGAACAGTATCGACGGTTTGGAGCCATTTTCATTCTCTGTGGTGAATCGCCGGTTTTGCGATTCATGGAGGGCTAACGGGACAGGTTAGTTGATCAAGAAATATGTTAATATGGAATAAATTTACTGTCTTTTATGAGGGATGGTTAGGTATGGAGATTTGGAAAATAAGCGATAAAGTATCGAGACTTAGCGAGGTCATACCGTATTACTTTTCTAGTTTGTTTTTTTCTTGTATTTCTTTTTCTGTGTTTCTGATTGTGTTTAATGGAGAACTAGCTTGGTTACGCTTGCTGCCTGTCATCATATATTCTATTTTTATTTCTGTCCCCTACTTACTTTTTGCAGTACCCTTGCAAATCATTTTAAATAAGCATCCGAGCAAGTTTAATGTATTTTATCTTTTTGTTTACACATTGCTTTCATTCGCCGCAGTATTGTTATCTTCAAATATATTTGGTACTGAACTAATAGGTTTAGTCGAAACTAAAGTATATTATGGTGCAAGTATCGCAGCAGCTATTTATTGGTTTTGGGATTCTGTCCTTTTACAAAAAAGAATTTAAATGTCATTTTATTCAAGTAGGATGGTTCCGAAGTCCTTTAGTAGCCTTTTTGCTTGCTGCACTAACGGGGCAGTATCGTTGAAGAAGTTATAACCTAAAGGGTTAACCATAATAGTGGAATATTTTGAATGAATTATTTAAGATATTTCAGTACTAGAATACTGTCTTTGCCCGGGTTGGTCCCAAATATAAAACAGGACGGTCTTAATGACCGCCTTTTGTTATTGTTCAGTTAATAGATGCCATGACCACCGTAACCGTATCCGGATCCACCATATCCGCCCAAGCAAGAGCAACCAATGATGATTAAGAGGATAAACAATACGATAATTAATGCAAATCCACCACCAAACCCATAAGCAACACCATCTGACATGTAACTCAACTCCTCATTTATTTAATTTAAGTTTTTGAGGAGGCACTAAATATGGGATAATACATTCTATGCAGGGACATACGTCCATGGTGAAAAAATTCTTAGTAGTACCAGGGATTGCATATTCCGGAGTGAAGATTCTGCTGAGTAGTTTTTTGCTGTATCTCAAAAAAGTTATCCTCCCTGGTTAACTATAAATAAGGAGGAAAATAGTCATTTGACTTTTATCCATTTTAGATTTTATTGCATATGTTAATGCAGAGAATGAAATACGCCGTATCCAAACCAGGCATGATCTCCTTTACAAAAGCAAAGCACATCGCTTTGCTTTTTCTGTGTAATAGATGCTCCTGTTCAATAAATTTTGTATGTATCCTTTTCCCTCTTTTTTTAAAAAAGGTAAAAAGCCCTATCACTCATAACGGGGGTAACATAAGATAAATCGGAGCTACATGAATCTATTCTAAAGGGGTGTCCAATATGGGTGGATATGCTGGAGGATATGGTGGCGGATTTGCCTTAATCGTCGTCCTATTCATTTTGTTAATCATCATCGGTTGTTCTTGCTTCTATGGTGGTTACTGATAGCACTGATAGCCTATGAGGCATATTAGCTTCATAGGCTTTTGTATCTAAACGAAGTCAATCGGCTTCCTTTGGATCCCTTGATCCCATCCCCCACAGCGTTAGCTTGCGAATGACTATCCCACATGTACATTTCCACACACGTAAGGGGTTGATTCCTCGGGGGGTGATGTACTACATACTATGGGGCGGAGCAACAAAAAGACACAATATTAATACTTAATGGCTGACTGAACGAATGTATAAGTGGAATTGTCTTCTTTGAATAAGATGTCATAATCCAGGCCAACGAAGTTTGCTTTTGTCATCACTCCTGTGGGACTGCCTCTTTTCTGGAGGTAGTCTTTTAATGGTAAGAAGGCCCTGTCCTTTTTTTCTTTCTACATCGTATGAACTATTTAAGCTATAAAAGGGGTGAGTTGGTATGGCAGCGGATTTGCCTTCATCGTAGTGCTGTTCATTTTATTAATCATCATTGGCTGTAGTTGCTTCTATGCTGGATATAAAGCTAACGAGGCTTTAGTAAAGAAAGAAGTAGGCAAACGGGAATATTCTGAAACCTAAAATCTATAACAAACGTAAAGACAGGTGAAGGTTAATAAACAAAGTGAGGTGTGGCCATTGAAAATTGTAAAATCTAAAATGGAAACATCAAAAGGGCAGTTACAATACAATATTAGTGGAAACGGGAAACCAAATATTATTCTCATCAACGGTGGTTCAGGACCAATAGAAGGCTGGATGAGAATTCTGCCAGGAATTTCGGAATCAGCATCAGTGTTTTCCTATAATCGTTTTGGTGTCGATGATAGCGACAAACCAAAAGAGCCTCAACACGGCGTAACGGTTGTTGATACATTACGTGAAGCATTATCCATAGTGGGATTTGAACCTCCATTTTTATTAGTCGGACATTCGCTTGGCGGTTTGTATGCAAATCTATATGCACGACTCTATCCGAACGAAGTAGCAGGTATTGTGTTTGTAGAATCTAGCCATCCGAATGACTTAACTCTGGAGCAATTTCAAGGTAAGGCTATAAAAACAATCAATAAGGTATTGAAAAAGTTTGATTCGTTATCTTCCCTTAAACAATTCAATGAAGTTAATTATGTGGAAGAAACCGTGAACCAAATTAATCAACATTCTGTCTTCCCTGAAATACCTGTATATGTCGTTGTCGGCGGCAAAGAAAATCGAATGATGCCAAGAGAGGCTCGAAAAAAAAGACGCGAAAACCAATTGGAGCTATTATCGTTATCGAGAAATAGCAAACAGATTGTCGCCGAAAAAAGCGGGCATTTTCCTCAGATGTCAGAGCCAAGAGTCGTGATTGACACAATAAGAGATTGTGCAATAAAAATATTTAATAATAATGTAATCCAATAATCTTTGTGCTTACTTGAAGGTCGGCTGCCATCGGGCGGTTTTTTTGTTGTACTTACGGGGCAGGTTAGCATTCCTGTAGTTCGTTATTTTTGAACTTTGATAAAAATAGGGGCCCTCGGTAAGATATATGAGTAAGACACCACTCTAACTCAACATCTTAGGAGGAACCCCTTATATGAAGTTTAAAATGCAGGACAAACAAAATCAACTAATAGAAAGAATTACTGAAAAACATCTGGTCATTGGCGTGGATATTGCCCAACAATTTCACGTAGCGAGAGCCGTGAACTTTCGTGGGATTGTGGTGGGCGATGCCATCACTTTTGAAAATAATGAAGAGGGATTTGCGACTCTATTAAACTGGATAAATAATCTTATGAAAATAAATAAATATGAGGAGTCCATAGTCGGTATGGAACCTACGGGCCATTACTGGATCAACCTTTCCAAATGGCTGATGAAACAAGATATCGAAGTAGTAACCGTGAATCCGCATTTAGTGAAGAGGAACAAGGAAAACCGAGATAATACCCAGTCCAAGAGTGACAGGAAAGACGCTTTAGTCATAGCTGATATGGTGAAGAACGGATATTATGCTTTTGTAAGAAACACTTCGGAATCATTTGAACAACTCAGGGTGCTAATGTCGAACAGGGATGTGATTGTCAAACGGCTGGTCAGCTCTATTAATCAATTAAACCGCTGGGTGGACATCGTTTTTCCGGAAATCAGGCAGGTGTTTAAAGATATAACGGCCAAGGGAGCGATTGCTACTCTCAGGATGTTCCCATTGCCCATGGAACTGCGTTCCATGAAACCTGAACAGATCGTCATAGGGTGGAAATCCGTAATGAAGAGGCAGCCAGGAATGAAGAAAGCCCAACTGCTTGTCCATGTGGCCAGTAAATCTGTTGGCACAAGGCAAGCCCTTGATGCTTATAGATTCCACCTTGAGCAATTAATAGAGGAATATGACCTTGCGGTCCAACAACTCGAAAGGGTGGAACAGGCCGTCAAGGAGGTATTGGACTCGATTCCTTTCGCAAGGAAGCTGCTTATGATTAAAGGGATTAGCGAGATCTCCCTGGCTGGCATCCTCGGTGAAGCTGGTGATCTCAGTGGTTTCTCGCATGGTAACTCACTGCTTCGTCATGCAGGACTCCACCTGGTGGAAGCGAGTTCAGGAAAGTGGAAAGGCCAGACTGTCATATCCAAGCGTGGAAGGTCAAGGCTGCGGCGTTTCCTGTTCTTAGCCACTATGAGCCTAGTGATGAACAACCCCGAATTTAAGGCTATACATACCTATAATGTCAAAATGAAGAAAATGAAAAAGATGAAATCCATCATGAAACTCATTGGCAAACTAGCGAGGATCTTTGTAGGAATAGCACGTAAGAACGAAGTGTATTGTGCCTATAAAGTGCAGCCCATGAAAGACATCGCAGCGTAATACAACTCTTACGTTCTCGGAGAGAACACACCTAAATCAAGCAATGGATTATCAAATGTTGGCTTATTCGCAGGATTTCAAATATGTACGGAGTACCAGGTTTATTCAACAAAAGGGCACAGACCCATTAGGTTAGCATAACTGGCCTCCACCCCTTGGAAAGGCATGACGAAGGAATGACAGGGCAATTAAGACCCGTTGAGACATGGGAGGGAAAGCCTCCAGGGGCGGTGTGGAGTAGTACATCATATGGCAAAATATGGAGTGTTATCACACCCCTTTATTTAGCTATGCCTTCACGTAGCTAAGTTGTCCCAATCTTACTTCGAACAGAAGATGACTTAAAAGCAAGGAGATTGAAATCCTGCGAATGAGCGAGCATTTGGGAGAAAATCGAATCATACTGAGGGAGTTGAATATCAGTTAAGCTGCCAAACTCTAAAATAGGAAGTGGAAACATTTGCAATATAGTTATGCAGAACTTATTGAAGGTATAGATGGGACGAGAAATCGAGTTTATTTATAAAAATACCAACTACTACATCGGATGTGGACCAGGCAGTTATATGTTTTGGATGTTCGATGATTCTGGAAGTGAAATCATAGGTAAAGATCCTTAAGACTTACTTTCAAAAGTGATTATTGATGGAAAATCAATTAAGGAATTATGGAATTTAATTCAGATTGATACGATTTATTGAATCAGAAAGTTATAGAAAGGTTTTTAAGTTAACGGAGCAGGTTAGCTGAAGAAGGATTGTTAATTTGGTATACCGAATTGTAAGATTCAGAGGTGAGAAGATGAAAAGTCAAAGTTTGAATGCAGGTGTCCTCATATGTTAGAAATGCTAGGTATCCTATACACTATTCTATGGATAATAGGGGTGTTATTTATGATATTCTTACCTGTAGCGATACAGGGGGTTGTATATATTAATTATAAAGGTAAAGCATATTGGCGGGGCTTGTTGGTTAGTTTTTTGGCATGGACGATCATCTCTTTTCTCTTACCGAGACTGCTAACTACTAATGAAGCATACCAGATAGCATCAGATGGACTTATAGCGGCTCCGTCTCTATTCCTTTTGCTATTCGCAACTATAGTTCAGTTAACCAGAAAATGGATGAGCAAAAAGAGAAGATGAATTGGAGAAACATGAATCTGTTTCAATTTACACTAATTCCTTTTCCTTGTTTCGCCAACTAGAAATAATATGCACCATTCCAGTTGCACTAAAGGGGCAGGTTAGTGTAACAAGAAAATAGTAGAATCTTCATTTATAATAAAGCTAGTCTTAACATTGAAAGTTCTACAAATCCCATAGAGGTGAAAGTATGGAAATAGATTGCATGGAGTACACTTCGGCATGCATTTATGCAGATACATTAACAGGTATCCATTATTTTGTACCGCAGTCAGGACCAGTTCAGATGGATATGTTCTTTGAATTGAAACCTCCTTTTTCAGATAAGGAATTTGAGTCAATAGCACTCAAAACATTATTGCATAGTCATAAAGAGGAGCCCTCTTTTCACAAAATGACTATCTTGCAGAGGCATTTCAATATAAAGAGTTATAAAAAATTCTCTGAAAACAAAAAATACATTAGTTATGGCTGGGATATCGATAATGGCTTTACGGTTACTGTATGGGAGAGAGAGAAAAGAGGTAGCTATAGCTATTTAAAAGATATTATCCTAGGTCATACGTTTGTTCCTGAAAAATTTACTTCTGCATTAAAAGAGGCAATTGAAAAGTCAACAACATAAGTGGGTGTTGCAGAGGACCGCTGCTCTTGTAGGCTGCCGAGTGTGTTATTGAGCTAAAGGGGCAGGTTAGTGGAAGAAGAGTTAGCTGAAATTTAACTCTGATATTATTCAAGGTTATCCTAGTGATGTATTGCTTTAGGTAAAAATAATGCGGTTTATCAAATGGATTTTTTAATGACAGCTCATTATTTTATCGCTATCATTAAAACCTATTCCTGAATATCACTCAAGTGAAAATAATTATCCATTTTTAAATGGCGAAGCATATAAGGAAGGTTTGCCGTTCACCCTCCCTTATGTGTATGACCTTGGAGGGAAGACATCGAATTTATAACGATAGCCGGGGGTATCCCCGGCTTTTTCTGTCCGCCAATGAAAGGGCGGAATGTTTGGCTCTTTGCGTTACTATGCTGAAGGACCGATCGTTTAATGATTCATATATGATATACATAGCAGCATGGTCAAGTTATGATAGAAGTTAGTGAATAACTACATTGGTGAACGGAGTGGCTAACGTTGAAAAATAAACGATTGTACAAGCTGGGGTGGTTATCCATCATCCTGTCTTGTTTATGCTGGGTCGTTATCCTGGTTATACCTTTTCTGAATTTAAGTGCTGGAGCCAAGGCAGCTGGCATCACGGGTTCCATCGTGCTGGGTGAAGTTTTCTTCTGGATAGGGGCGTTATTTGTCGGTAAGGAAGTGGCAGGCAAATTCAAATCATACCTTAACCCGAAGAACTGGCGAAAGAAAGAGAGGGATTAAAACGCCTCTCTCCATTCCTTCTTGTCGAGTGGGACCCCCGTTTTTTGCATATTCCTATATCACTTTGGCATGCATTAATCCAGGTTCCTTCGACGTTGTGATAATTGTGGCAACGTCCGCTCCTGAGCATATTCGTTCTATTGTTCTTGTTAAGCTAACGGGCCAGTTTGTGTTTTTTCTGAAATTAACAGCGTATATATTCCGCAAATTGTTAATCAGTATGTTATACTGTAAACAACCTTTTAAGCTTTGAATCTTTTTACTTTTACCTGTACCATCTCCCTACTCAAATATTGAGTAGGGTTTTTTATGAGCTTTTTTATACGGAGAACATAAAAAAAAACAGGCTATATAGCCTGTTTTAAAGTTTGATTTGAGATTAAGCTTTTTGAACGTTAGCAGCTTGAGCTCCACGAGGACCTTGCTCAACGTCAAAAGTTACTTTTTGACCTTCGTCTAAAGATTTGAAGCCTTCACTTTGGATTGCAGAGAAGTGTACGAATACATCGTCCCCATTTTCACGTTCGATAAAGCCAAAACCTTTTTCTGCATTAAACCATTTTACTGTACCCTGTTCCATTTTTGTTGCCTCCTAGTGCGATAACACACAATGTATTACTATCCTTGCCTGCCCAAAGTGATTTTCAAGACGAAAAGTCTATATTAATGCTATCCCTTTACACCGAACAAAAATAATTCTTCTTTATTATACCAGAGACCAAAATTATTGCAAATCATTGGGCTTTACCTACCATAGTACCATTAAATAAACCAATTTAAAGTACGGTCGTTGCTATTCTAAATGTGTTCATAAATCTGACGAACTTCTTAAGCACATCCAAATAAAGAAATAAAGTTCCGAGACAGCTATTCTTGCTCTCTAAAGGGGCAGTTTAGTGTAACAAGGGAAATCAATTACATATAGAAATTATCTTTCTATAAGCTATTCTATATTAGAGAACTCGTTAAGTATGGAGGAATTTATGCCGATTTTAAAAATAGGAAATGTTTGTGTGAAAAGGGATTCAAATGGAGATATGGTAATCATAAAGGATTCTAGTGCAATTAATGAAAGTATTAAATATATTAATGAGTTTAATGTAACGAAAGTAGATGTCGAGGACTTTGATTGTAATGATTTAAATTTTCTAAAGGAGTGCCCATTTATTGAAAAATTGTCGATACTTAATCATTATGTAGAAGACCTTAGTGGTATTTATGACTTAAAAAAACTAAGTGTGTTGGCAATTAATGAAACAACTACAAAAGTTCAATTCACAATAAACGAGATAAAGAATTTAGAGGAACTATATGGTACACTACCGAAAAAAACCGTAGGGATTAATGAGTTAAATAAATTAAAAAAGGTGGCATTGTGGGGTTATAAACCTAAATCAAAGAATCTTAATGAATTTAAAAACTTGAAAAGTTTGAAGGAACTTAGTATGACGCAATCAAGCCTCCACACACTTGATGGTATTGAAGGAATTGTAAATTTAAAGAGTCTGGGATTGTACTACCTAAGAACATTAGCTGATATAACAGCATTTGAAGAATTAAAAGCTCCAGTAGCCGAATTGTTTTTTGAGAATTGTAAAAGTGTAGAGGATTTTTCTCCTATCCAGAATTTAATGGAACTTGAAGATCTTAAAATTATAGCCTGTGGTGATATACCATCCCTTAGCTTTGTCCCAAAATTAACCAAACTGAAGAGTCTGGTGTTTCCTGAAACGAATATCTTAGATCAAAATTTAACAGTTTGTGACGGAATTGAGTATGTTTATTATACGAAACAGAAACTTAAAACTAAGCAGATTTCTGGTGGAAAAGGGAATCTTAAGGACTTAACTAAACCTACAAATGAATGGACAAAGAGAATGACCGATGGAGATGAAATATTTAATCCTGAAAATATTGAAGCTACTATCAAAGTTCTTGATTCTTACATTAACAACCTAATAAAACTTGGAGTTAAGTCGAAAAAGAAAGAAATAATGATATTTGTTAAAGATGTTGTAATCAGGATAAATGAATTAAATGACCAATATGATTATTTTATTGAGACAATGGAGAGAGAAGAACTGTGTGAATATATTATTGAAGCAGCAAATATAGCCGGTTTAGAATCCGATGAAGACATTACCGAAGAATGGAGAGAGTGGTAAAAATCTTAAAGGAGGATTGAATGAGGAAACACTTCAAAAAGTGGAACGAGAACTACAAGTGGAGTTGCCAGAGTCGTATAGTAACCTTATGAAGAAAAGAAATGGATTCTACTTAACAAAGAAATTTTATTCCACCACCATCCATAACAGTTGGGAGAAAAATTCTGTATATGTTAACGAGCTATACGGAATATATGAAGACTCCGGATTAATTGACACATGTTGACACACTCTATTTGCGTAGCGAATGGGGCAAACGGAGTAAAAAGTTAGTGATCATTTCAGCAGAACCACCTACGTTTATATGCTTGGACTATAGACGGAGGAGATGCTCCTCGTGATATAGAGGAATCAGCCGTCAAATGTTTGCCGGCTTCATCTTGTGCCCGTACGTATTCGTCTGGCAGTGCCAAGCAGAGTTATCAGCCAAGCAGTCAACGAACGGGCGTATATTGGAGCAGAACGACGCCAGAGCCGAAGGATTTGGTCCCGCTCAGCTTCAGATTCAGTCGATCACGAATTCCCCCCAATAAATGGGGGCCACGTCCGGCAACGATTGGCTGTACCAGGAAGTGATACTCATCCACCAAGTCTAGTTGTGCCAGGGTGGAACCGAGGCCGGGACCGCCGTTAACGACTAGGTTCTTCCCTTCTGCCGTAAGCTGTGGCACCTCCTCGGAAACAGGCCCCTTCAACAAGAAAGAGTTCTGCCACGACACGTGATCCAGCGTCCGGGAGAAGACGTACTTGGGTTTCCGATCGAGCTTGCGTGCGAAGTCGACCAAGAATTGAGGTCCGTCGCCGCTGCTGGCAATGGCTGGCCAGGCACTTTCCATCAGCTGGTAGATTTCACGTCCAAAAAGCAGACCATCGGCCTGGTCCATCAGGTCCACCGTATACTGGTGTAACTCTTCATCTGCAATCACCTGCGTGTGGTCACAGCAACCGTCCAATGTCACATTCATCATCAGGATAACACGTCCCATATGCAGCCTCCTTATGTCTACATTTTGTAAAGCAGGCCCGGTTTCTCATGGATTGCTAATGTGTGCACAGACCGGGCACTACCGAATACAACTTTAATTTAACTGGGGATGGCAGAATAAACAATTCGCCCGTTATCTTAACAAGAATAAACAAAAAGCCGAAGTGGTGTTCGTGTCGGTCAGTAAACAGGCACGAATTAAGCAACATATCTTTTTATTCGCCGCTGTATTCTCATATTCCTTCCAATCTGTGTAACGGAACGCAAGCCAACTTTTCATTAACAAGCATTGGGGTTTTAAAAAATCTTATCTTAAAAGAACCTTTCTCTTATATCAGACTAGGCTTGCTACAAAACAATTCCATATTCAATTAATGGTTGCGTTGATCCAGAAAGGATTAACGGACTTTTGTATTGAATACCTCTTATTGAGTTAACGGGGCAGGCTAGTTGAAGAAAAATATCCATCTTTCATCGTTGTTTTAATGACTAACTAGCAGCCAACCAGAGAGTAAGAACAGAATCTCCTATTCAAAGTAGAAAGTTAGGGATTTTGTTGGTTCCAATGCATTTACATTGTCAAAAGCTACTTATAAAGAAAGAAGTCATTCCCTTGTTTGAGCTACAATTATGAATGTTACACCGAACTTGTCCATAACTGTGCCAAAGGCAGGGCTAAAAGGTGTCTCTTCTAAAGGGGTAACGATATTGCCGCCTTGCTGTAAGTCTTCATTTCCTCACCTGTAATGGACATGTTAATAGTAACAACCGTTTGGGGGGAGCTATTATCAGGATTGCCCTCTCCATCTGTATTTCCTGTTGGGATGTTAATAGGAGAATCAAATAACATGAGCTCGTTTTCACCAATCTTAAGGAGAGAGTATGCCACTGATTCTTTTAATGAACCCGGGCATGGCATCGACATTTCTCCAAAAGTTCGAAATTGAACAACCGTGGCATCCAGAACCCTTTCGTAAAACAGTATAGCCTCCTTGGCACTTCCGCCCATTACAATACAAGGGGTAATATTTATTGTCACGACATCCCAGCTCCTTTTCAAAGAGTTCTAGTCCATTTCGCCATTGTATAGCTTTATTCCTTTTCCTTACTAGAGGTACTGATGCAAGACGCCTGTTTTATTGATAGGATATGTTCCAAAGATAATGGGAACTAATGGATGTTTCAGTCACTGTGCATATGCCATTTTCATCGTGGGTAAAGGAAATCATAAAGTTCAGAGCAAAAAAGGTGGGAGGGTAGTGAATAAGGAGCTATTTAAGTTATTGACAGATACACTGAGAGACATTGAACGGATAAAATCATATCTTTTACAAACGATGACAATACGTAATGATGGAATCAATTTGCAGGCAACAGAGAGGATCCTTAAAAGGTTAGAGCGGATTTCACAAGAAGCAGATAATGAATTAATTGATACACTCATAAGGATTGAGCAAAATTTTGATTTAGAACAAGCAAAATACAGAATAACTAAGGCAGATTCGCAAGTCAGGAATCTACCAAAGGATTGAAGTCGTCTTATCGGGCGGCTTTTTTGTTAATTCCACTAAAAGGGCAGTTAAGAAACGTTATCATATAACGACCAAAACCCGGGTTAAAATATGGGGAAATGTAGTAGGGAGGACACGATGGAGGCTTTACAGTGGCTCCAAAAATGGTACCTGGAGGAATGTAACGGGGATTGGGAACTTGAATTTGGAATCAGGATAACGACACTCGATAACCCGGGGTGGTGTAGCAGCATTTGTCTAGAAGAAATCATTTTAGAGGATAAAGTATTTCAGAGTATGGACTGCCACGCGAGGAACACGGTTGATCCAATGCAGGTTGAAACATGTACCACAACGGGGTAAAAGCTTTATGGCCTACGGAGGTACAGAAAACTTAGGGGAAATACTGGAATTATTCCGAAGATGGGTAGAAAGATAGTGTCTGCTTTCTACAAATAATTGTTTGGTTTTGGGGAGGTTAGTTGAATATCGAACAGGAAATGGGGATAAATATGGAGCGTTTAAAGATAGGGTCTTGGATTATTGAAGTCGATAATAGCAAGACACAGGCCTTTTATGAAAAACAACCTTTAATAACGGAAGAATGGGATTCAGATTTCGAACAAAATTATGTTTTAGCCTGTGAAACATTTCCGAAAGAAGTAAACGATTTTTTCCATTCTCTTGGAGTAGACCCGCGTAAGCAAGGTGAGGTCAATCAATACAAAGAAAACAACGATGGGACATATATTTATGGTGGTTTTTATTTTATTGTAGGAAATATAATAAGCGGACCTGACTTTTGGGTAAACACTGTGGAAGGTTTAACGCCAAACTTTGAAACAGTAAATGGTATACAAATAGCTTTTACTAATGAACTGGCAATGACCCCAGATGAAGAGCTGCCAAAACCTGTGATTCAATTGGAATTCCAGTTAAATGTACCTTGGTTGTTGAACTAACTTGCAGTTTAGTTTAAGAAGGAAATTTCTTGTTTAATTGTATGAAGAAACAGGAAATGATACTCGATGAACAAATTGAAGAACAGGGGTTTGTTGATATAATTAATCGCTATTACAAGCGAGAATGTTACATTTATGCGATGATCCCTGAATCTGAAGAACAACTCCTAAAAGAACTATCTCATGATTTTATTGAAGTTAATAAATTTCCGTTACCACGAGTTTTTCCAAGGGAAATGGGACATTTAGGATATATAAAAGACAGCCAAAAAAAATATATTTACGAATTTTATTTACGGTCTACAACAATGGACTATTTGGTTTTTTCCGAGACTGATGCATCCGAACAATTACATAAATTAACCAAGAATAGTTTAGATATTTACAAAATATTTGAATCTAACAATATCCCTCATATAACCATTGGTCCCGATGGTCAATGGCTTAACATCCTTATGTATTAATGTTAAAATCTTGCTCAACTAAAAGGGCAGTTTAGTTGAAGAATTCTTAATGAGAAAAGGGAAGTTTACAAGAAGAAGCAGGTTTAAATGGACTTTATTAAAGTCCTAAGGATAGCGTAAATATTATAGGCATTTGAGGAAAATATAATATATATAATATGCCGAAGGGCGGAAGCCTTTTATGTTACTTATGATTCTCACGATAGCAGTGTTCAACAGCATCGTTTACTTTATGCCTAAGAGACTTCTGCAAGTAGAGATGTACACTACCTCCTTATTTGCAATAGGATTACATTTAATAATTGATATTTTCTTTGACGTAAAATATGGGTTATACGGATACTTTGACCCAAAAGTTGTAAACTGGGCAATGTTAGGTGTAACCTTTGGGATATATCCAGCTGTAAATGTCATTTTTCTTAACTTCTACCCTTTTCATCAAACACTTTTGAGAAAGGGCTGGTATATAGTTATGTGTTCTGCTTTTGCTGTTTTTTATGAATGGATAGCAGTAAAGACAGACTTTTTTTATCATAGTGGTTGGAAACTAATATATTCTGCTTTAATGTATCCTCTTTTATTTCTCGGTTTATTAGGGAATTATTTTTTTATTATGAAGCTAAAAAATAAAGCAGAATAAAAAATCCTTCACTCTCTTGTTGAACTAACAAGTGTAGGGCTGAAGAAGATCCGGAGCTGCTTTTCTGCAGCTTTTTCTTCTTGTACTAAAGGGAAGGTTAGTTGAATAAAAAATATTCTAATTTATTTGTGTTATGTACCAAAAGAGTCGAATAGCCCCTCTCTCAGGTAATGATTTTGGTCGGTCCTGTCACAACCAACAGGGATAGAAGTAACTAAATCGGTGGTAATCCGACAAACCAAGCATCTTTATTTCCGATTTTCCCTTCTGTTGTTCCGGTTTTCCCCCATATTGGTGTCCCGATATCAGACCGATTTCCGGTTCCATACGGCTTAGAAACAACTCCAAGCAACATTCATGTCACGGGCTGTTGTCTGCTCATGATGGTTTTTGTTTCAGTAGTTGCAGTAGCACGTGCATCGATAATGTCATAGGTGAAGGTAATACCTAAAGAGTCTGTATGTTATTATATGATATTTGTGTATAACAAGAAAAATCCTAGAAACCATACAGGAAAATGGCATCAAGGACTTATCTTGAGAACTTTTATTTTTTTGAAGTTATGATCAATGGACCATGTGACGAGGAGCATCGGAAATAACCTCTGAGTTAGAGTGTGAATTTCAAATGGTTTTTATACAAGAAAAAATCCAAGAAACTAAGCGAGAGGATTCAATACAGTTTCTGGGACTTTTTCTAGTTGCTGTGCGGAAGTCCATTTCTATAGAAAGGAGGATCTAGAAAATAGAACTTCAAGAATAAGTATTTGTAGATTATCTACTTTTATTCATGCTTGTAGCCTAAGATTCTATATAGAGCAAATTTCCCAACAGGTACTGAATTATAAGTTCCTTTCTTTATCTCCTTTCCCCTTACTGCGAAAGAACGATTCTACCGATTGATCCTGCTCTTTCCCTGGGACACAATTTCACCTGTCAGCATCATTATCGACTTCAATCATGCATTTGAAAACGGGATGGATTTTTTGCCTATCGTGGCAGGTTACAATCCTTAACTTGTGATGAAGTGTAATTAACGGGTGCGTCAATTGAACTATTAGCGGCTGATGCTGCCTTTTTGTGACATGTACAAATCAAATAAGATAATAACATGACTAAATAATTTGCTATGATTCCGGTTAATATAACAATATTACAAGATGAAAGGTTGAATATTTATGGATATACAGCATACCCCTCGTCTGACATCCTCTGAAATAGCATATCTGTGGGGTGTAAAACTAGCTGATAGTATGCATATATGTGTATTTACATATTTTCTTGAACATATCGATGATCCGAATATAAAGACAGTTATAAGCCATGCTTTAGATTTGTCACAACAACATGTGGAGATCATTCGAAACATATGTACACAGGAAGGAATTGTACTTCCTAATTTCTTTACTGAAGAAGATGTGAATCTAAGGGCAAAACGTCTGTTTTCAGATACTTTTTATTTACATTACCTTAAGAATATGTCAAAAGGAGGGCTAGTCACTCACGGCTGGGCACTTGGAAATCTCTACCGCCATGATATACGCTCTTTTGCCGCTAAGAGTATTGCGTCCTCCGTGGAATTAGATAATGAAATAGCGAATGTCCTATTAGAAAAGGGACTGGAAGCAAGACCCCCTTATATCCCTTACCCGCAGGAAGTAGATGTCATTCGCAGACACTCTTTTTTATATGAATGGCTGGGGAAGAAAAGGGCACTTTCAGCAACTGAAATTGCTGACCTTTATAACAATATCACCGCAAATGAACTAGGCATGGCAATAGCAACTGCATTCGGCAGAGTCGCACGCTCTGAACAGGTCAAGGATTATATCCTGCGAGGAAAAGACCTTTCATTAAAACAAGTAAGGATTTATAGTGATTATCTGGAGAATCATTCCCTCACTATCCCCGCCATAGAGGGTCTGGAAATTACGGACTCAACGGAATCGCCCTTTTCTGATAAATTATTAATGGTTCATTTCAGTCTTATGAACCACTCTAGTGTAGGGAATCTGGGAATGTCCATTTCAGAAAGCTTAAGAAGTGATTTAATTGTCGATTATACCAGGATAAGTTCAGAAGTTTTAAAGTACGCAGAAGATGGGATGAACCTCTTAATAGAAAACAAGTGGATGGAAAAACCTCCTACTACATCAACAGATGAAGATATAGGCTAAGGACAATTTGCGTGGAAGCTAAAGAACGGTTAATGTGGAGCATCGCTCTACCTGGCTTTGGACAATTACTTAATGGCAAATACCTTAAGGGGATTGTTTTTATTCTATTGGAAGTAATCATCAATGTTATGTCTAATTTTAATGAGGCCATTTACTATAGTTTTAATGGTGAAATAGAAAAATCTATTCACGTAGCTAATTATCAGTGGCTCATGTTCTACCCTTGTATATACTTTTTTGCAATGTGGGATGCATTCAAGGATTCAGGAGGAGGTAAAGAACCGTACTCCTACCTTCCTTTCGTATTATCCGCTTACTTTGTAACAGTAGGAATTATGTTTTCTGAAAGAATTGAAATGTTTGGAATATTATTGGGAATTGTTTGGTTCCCGATGTTATGTGTTATTCCAGGAGTAGGATTGGGGCTTTTTCTAAAAAGAATATTGCAAGTTAAAAAGTCATGAGGTTGAATTAACTTGAAAATGTAAAGCACTTCTCTATAGAGGTGTTTTTCTAGTTGGAATAAATTATGATCAGGGCTTTTTCTTATATGGGGACAGGTTAGTTCAAGAAAAAACGTGATTTTTACATAGTAATCAAAAATATGAAGTGAGGACTGACATCATTGAGAGAGCTTCTTAATCAATTGCCAAGTTTACCTTCTGAAATTAAATGATTCATGATTCTTGTTGTTGCAGTTATCCTTTTCCGCATGTTAGGTAAGAGAAATCTTGCAGAAATGACGGTTGCTAAAGCTATTGTCTGAATTGCTGTGGGTACGGTGCTGATATGACCATTAGCGATGAAAAATAAAAGGATGCTTTTGGAATCTGCTAGTGAGGGCAACTTACTTGTTCAACAAACGGGGCAGGTCAGTTGAACAAAAATAGCTGTTTATGTTACATAAGGACCATAATATAGTTTTCTGATATATTTTAGGGTAAATAATAATTACTGATATGCAGAGAGGGACATAAATAAATGAAGTTCTTTTTAGGAGTTTTTCTTATATCACTTATTCTTAGCGGATGTGGACAAAAAGAAATAGTCATTGGAGACAAGTCTGAAAAACGACCAGTACCTGAAGATTATTTGAATTATATCTACAGCGATGATGAAATACTTATTTATTTACAAGTTCTAAAAGACACCGGTGCAAAGCTAGATGGTTATAGTGCAGTTTATGAAGTTACCCAAGATGAAGAAGGAAAGTATGGTCACTCGTCCTCTGCAGGCGGCTTAATTGGTGAGAAAAAAGATGGGAAGCTGAGTTTTAATATCGGAATTTTTGAAGATGACTTTAACGGCGTAGAAAAAAACAACCAATGGTTAATGACTTACAATAACCAAACATACAAATTTAAAAAAGTAACAGTGAAAGAGACTGAAAAAATCCTTGATGATTTCGAAAATACATTAGAAGAAAGGAATCAAAATCAGTAGCTTAGTAAAAGTCAACAGCGTATGTTGGCTTTTTTTTGTTACGCATTCGGACTATACTGTTCATTACTATTATGTTCTTGTTAAACTAAAGGGACAGTTAGTTTTAAAAGATTTGTCTAATTGATTCTAATGTCGTATTTTTGGATTAAGAGGTGGGTTTATGAAATTTCATCTTTTAGGTGAGGATACAAAAATAGTTATTGATGTATTACGTCGAAACTACCCAAACAGCACCGATTATTAGGATGGTAACTTGGTAAACTCAAAAATATATATTGATATCCCAGGTTGCGTTGCAAGTTTTGATGCAAATTTACGGACTGATGAATTAAGGGACTTCGTTTCTGATCTCAAATTAATGAATCGATTGTTAAAGGGAAAAGCAAACCTGAACAATTTAGATAATTACTTGGAATTGGAATGCCATATGGACAAATTAGGGAAAATTAATTGGACTGCGGAAACGTGCTATCCAGCCGGCTATGGTGCAGTTCTTAATTTTGAATTTGAATCAAATCAGACATTTTTACCAAGGTTAATAAAAGAATTGGATGATATTGTAAGTGTATTTCCTGTTATCGGAAAGCGTTAGTGTAAATTAAAAGCAAGTTATTGCTGCCTGCATTTACGGTGGCTTTTTCTTTCTTCAACAAACGGGGCAGGTTAGTTGAAGAACCAGGAGGATTTCCCATACCAATTAAAGGGTTTTTCACTAGCTCTGTGGAATTTAATTGAGTCGGTTTGCGAAAGTAATGTAATTTGGAATGATAGGAGAGTTATACTAGTATGTTAGTATTCGGAATGATCTTGCTTTTATTCCTGGTTGGTATATATCCTTTCTGGGACAAGAAATACACTAGGAAATTGGAAGTTACTCAGCAGGAACGGGATCGTATTGCTTATTTTAAGTATGTCATCTATTCAGAATGGACGGTCGCTTTGTTGATTGTTGCAGTGGTAGCAGTAACTTCGACCACTTTTACAGATATCGGTTTTTCGCTGCCCGCCGAGAATTCCTCCCAATCTTTAGGGATAATGACAGGCTTTCTTGTGGCGGTATTTGGCACCATGTTCCTCATGATGAAGTTGCCATTTTACCAGCGATACCAGCAAAAACAAGCTGAACCAGTAAGTTATCTGTTTCCAACCGGGAAGCTCGACAAACGCTTTGGGATTATGGCAGCCATTACAGCAGGAATTTGCGAGGAAATCATCTATCGCGGGTTTCTGATGCATTTTCTGTCCTCCTCTCCCTTCCATTTGGAAGACCTTATCCTCGGGCTCACTGCGGCTGCCATATTTGGGCTCGCCCACTACTACCAAGGATGGAAGGGCGTCCTTGGGACAGCGTTGGTAGGGTTTGCCCTGTCACGGGTATATGTTAGTACGGGTAGTTTACTGTTCCCAATCTTGCTGCATATTGCGATTGACTTGAGGTTTATGTTGTTTATGAAGAAACCATCTGCTGAAATGGATGCGAATAAGACTATGTAACGGTCAACAACACGGTCGGAACCCAAAAACGGTTGCTGCGGCAGCTCTTTATTCTTCTTCAACAAACGGGGCAGGTTAGTGGACAGGACCGTCTCAATATCTACCATTTCATACATCAGTCTATTTCAACTACAATAATGGTGGAGTAAAAAGTGAATTGAGGGAGCAACTGTTGTTTGAAGCTAATTAAGTATTTTATCACCCAGTTTATTCTATTTTGTGTAATAGCACTCAGGGCTTTTCTCAGATAGCTATATTAACAGGCCATTTACTTATGTTGATTCTATAATGATCAATTAGAAGCTTCACAATGGTGTTTTTGACAGTGATGGTGACATTGAAGAATTTTTTGATGAAATAGAACAGCTGACGGAATTCAAAATTTCTCTAGATCATAAACCTATTGAGCTGAACATTTATCAAGAAGACATATAGATATATGTTCAGCAGCCTATGCTGATTCCTTTTATCATTGGCTGCTTACATGGAAGTCAGAGCTGTCTTTAAGACAGCTTTTCTGATTTCGCTAAGGGCAGGTTAGGTTGATTAAGATAATGACTCATATGAACTAGGGAATGACTATAGAGAGGTGAATTTTATGAAGTTTAATCAAATGACAGACGAGGAAAAACGTAAGTTACTTATTGCGATGTATTTTCTACAAAAGGGAGCACACCAATTAAATAAACTTCATGATGAATTTAGTTGTAAAGATAACCATAATGAAATAAAGGAAGTAAAGGAAAAAGAAAGCAACCTTTTTCAAGCGATAGCACGCTTTAATGATTTTTACCTTTATTCAGATGATGATACTGAAAATGAAGAAATAGATAAATTAGAGATTGAAATTTTTGAATGGATAGAGGACCACGGATTTACTCAGGACATTAAGAAGTTTTTTGATAAGAATAGTATTATGTTCAGCTAACAGAGGCGATTGTTCTATATGAACAGGCGCTTCTTGTGCTAAAAGGTCAGGTTAGTTGAAGAAGGGACTGAGCCTGAGGCTCCAGTCCCTTCTTTTCTTACCTTTATCGACCCAAGTCTGTTAAGCCTGGACTATGCTCATTAGGTCTCTCGGGTAGAGTTGGAACTTCGAAGCCGTTAGGGGGGTCAACAATGGATAACTCGCCTGCATTCCTGCTAGGAGATTCTCCAGAAAAGATTTCTCCGATCCTAGTGGCATCTAGTCTGAAATTAAATTGGACGTTATGGTATCCCATCTCTACGTATTTCCTGCATTCCGGGTATTTATTGATATCGTAGTTGGGGACAGGGAATATTTTGCCCCAATCCACACCTAAAGTTTCCAATGCCTTGGCAAATGCATTCTGGTGGGCATTGTCCCTGACAATCAAGAATCCAAGTGTCTCCCGTAATGTTTTGTTGGAGCTCATTTCATAAATCCTTGTCTTTTGAAGGACCCCGGTGGATTCCAGGACGACATTATCCAGCAGGTCTGCGATTAAGTTTCCATGACTGTACACATAGGAGCCCAACCAAGGATTACCATTTGCGTCCTCCGGCAATGAACTTTGTGCACCCATAATATAGTGATGCGGCAACGCATGCTTAACGGATTCGTCAAGAGGTGCTTCATCTACGCCCGAGTTTCCGGGAGTTGGTGCCCCTGAATCGTCTAATAGTGCATTGATCGTATGCTGGACTAGCTCCACATGTGCGATTTCTTCTAAAAATATGCCCTTTAGCAAGTCGCGAAACTGTTTGGCTTTACCCCGGAAATTGCTGCTTTGAAAGAAAAACTGATTCATGGTTCGCATTTCTCCAAACCGGCCCCCAAGGATTTCTTGCAAGGCTTTTGCAGCAACTGGATCAGGCTTATCTGGAACGATCGGATTGATTAATTCTTCTTTATAGTAGTACATAAATAACCTCCAGCAATATAAATAAATTGAGTTCCACTATATTTATATTTCATTTTAAATGTACGATTTATTCAAAAAAATACGCTTCAATGTGTTTTTTCATTAATAACACGCATTTTTACTTTATATTTAGAATGTAAATCTTAAAGGGAAAATCCTTTCTTGAGCCTTGGGGACTGAATATGAATAAAAAGAATTTCCAAAATATCTCGGTAAAGATGAAATACGGTTATTTCACTGGAAAGCAAAGGAAGGTCTTGGAGTGGTACGAACAGAATCGACTTGGAAATAAAAAACAAAAATCTAAACAAACACAAAGCATCTACTGGAAGTTTTTGTCGTAATGTAGAGGACTTTTCTTTATTTGCAAAAATATTTTGAAATTATCAATACACAGACCGCAATGATAAATTACTGCCAAAGATATTCTGAAAACGACTGTTTAAGAGTTTCAAAGTGTTACTTTGAGACGGTAAGTTACCGATAAAGCGGCACAATTTTCCCGACACGCAGGGACAATTACCAATTAAGTAGAAGAGACACTTCCAATTGAATTACATCATACTTTTCTTTATGAGAAGTTCAGTTTAATAAAAATCATACGAATGAAGGTTAGGTGTGCCTAACCTTTTTTATTTTGCCCATGTACCTAGGTTAGGGGACTGCATTATTGAGTTTATCCATATCTAAAAACGGGGATATGTTACTAAACGATAAAGAGGAGGAGACATTTTATGAAACTCGAAGTTTTGTGCAACGTAGAGAATTGTACGTACTGGGCCGAGGGGAATCAATGTGCTGCCGACTCTATTTTTGTCGTCGGCCTTCATAACAATGATGCTGACAGTGTGGCGGATACAGCTTGTAAAACCTTTGAACCTCGCAAACAATAATCGATACAGCATGGACCGGACGGCTGATGCCGCCCGGTTTTTTAATTCAGGGAATAGGACAGTCCGCCATCGGTACAGTGATACTGGTTTCCTTTGCCTGCGAAATGAGGACAGTCCCCTTGACTGGGAACTTAATTAGCACCACTATTCAGATCGCTACACTTCTATATATAATTCATTCTTGTTCAACTACCGGGCAGGTTAGCATTCCTGTAGATCGTTATTTTGAACTTTGATAAAAATAGGGGCCCTCAGTAAGATAGATGAGTAAGACTCGACTCAAACTCAACATCTTAGGAGGAACCCCTTATATGAAGTTTAAAATGCAGGACAAACAAAATCAACTAATAGAAAGAATTACTGATAAGCATCTGATTATTGGCGTGGATATTGCACAACACTTTCACGTAGCGAGAGCCGTGAACTATCGTGGGATTATAGTGGGAGAACCCATCACCTTTGAAAATAATGAAGGTGGATTTTCGATATTATTAAACTGGATACACGAGATTAAAAGAATACATAAACTCGAGGCGGCTACAGTCGGTATGGAACCTACGGGCCATTACTGGATCAACCTTTCCAAATGGCTGATGAAACAAGATATCGAAGTAGTAACCGTGAATCCGCATTTAGTGAAGAGGAACAAGGAAAACCGAGATAATACCCAATCAAAGAGTGACAGGAAAGATGCCCTTGTAATAGCTGATATGGTGAAGAACGGATATTATGCTTTTGTGAGAAACACTTCGGAATCATTTGAGCAACTCAGGGTGCTAATGTCGAACAGGGATGTGATTGTCAAACGGCTGGTCAGCTCTATTAATCAATTAAACCGTTGGGTGGACATCGTTTTTCCTGAACTCAGGCAGGTATTTAAAGATATAACGGCCAAGGGAGCGATCGCTACCCTCAGGCTATTCCCATTGCCGATGGAACTGCGTTCCATGACGCCGGAACAGATCGTCATGGGGTGGAGATCCGTCATGAAGAGGCAGCCTGGAATGAAGAAAGCCCAATTGCTTGTCCAGGTGGCCATGAACTCTGTTGGTACAAGGCAGGCCCTTAGTGCTTATAGATTCCACCTTGAGCAATTATTGGAGGAATATGATCTTGCGGTCCAACAAATGGATAGGGTGGAACAGGCCGTCAAGGAGGTATTGGACTCGATTCCTTTCGCAAGAAAGCTGCTTATGATTAAAGGGATTAGCGAGATCTCCCTGGCTGGCATCCTGGGTGAAGCTGGGGATTTAAGTGGTTTCTCGCATGGCAACTCACTGCTTCGCCATGCGGGACTCCACCTGGTGGAAGCGAGTTCGGGAAAGTGGAAAGGCCAGACCGTCATATCCAAGCGTGGAAGGTCAAGGCTGCGGCGTTTCCTTTACTTAGCCACTATGAGCCTTGTGATGAACAATCCAGAATTTAAGGCGATACATGCCCATAATGTCAAAGTGAAGAAAATGAAAAAAATGAAATCCATCATGAAATTGATTGGCAAGCTGGCCAGGATCTTTGTTGGAATAGCACGTAAGAACGAAGTGTATTATGCCCATAAAGTGCAGCCCATAAAAGACATCGCAGCGTAATACAACTCTTACGTTCTCGGAGAGAACACACCTAAACCAAGCAATAGATTTTCAAATGTTGGCTCATTCGCAGGATTTCAAATATGTACGGAGCACCAGATTTCTTCAACAAAAGGGCACGGACCCATTAGGTTAGCATAACTGGCCTCCACCCCTTGGAAAGGCATGACGAAGGAATGACAGGGCAACTTAGACCCGTTGAGACATGGGAGGGAAAGCCTCCAGGGGCGGCGTGGAGTAGTACATCATATGGCAAATTATGGAGTGGTTTTCCAACTCCTTTATTTAACCATGCCTTCACGTAGCCAAGTTGGCCCAAACTTACTTCGAACAAAAGGTGACCTAAGACCAAGGAGTTTGAAATCCTGCGAATGAGCGAGCATTTGGGAGAAAATCGAATCATACTGAGGGAGTTGAAGAATGCTAGTTGAAAGATGTGTAAAAAGGGAATATCAAAATGCGTTCAAACCTTATTAGGAACCATTTCTCACTTTGGGTTTGCGGGCAACTTCCGGATTACCCAGAGATTCAATAAAAGTAAGAAAAAAAGGACGGGATAGGCGATGGGAGAATATTGCTTCCAGCCATGATAATAGAATAATACCGTTTTCCTCGCCATCCATTCAAACAATAAACATAGTCCAGAACAGTATGTATAGGGCCAGCTTCCATGTTCACTTTTGAATGTAAAGACTGTGAAGAATTTGCCTCAACAGTAATCGAATTCCTAAAAAAAATGCGATGAATCCTCCAAACGAATATGTATGTTTCCAATGATACAACTCAAAAAGCTCAAATTTATCGAATAAAGGCTCTACTACATAAGCAAAAATGGCTGCCAGAGCTATGGAACCAAGCATAAACGAAATGGGGGTTTTGAAGTATTGGTATAGAAGCATCGCGGAAATCGGTATGACTATGACATCTGCTGGTATCAGGGGAGGAATCATATTAACCAGTTTGTCTGGATACGTCCAAAGGCTGAATTCCACCCCCGCTGTATCAAGTAAGCACGCGGCTACACTGCATAACATGCCATAGCTGAATATTTCCAAGAAATGGTCACGCTCTTTATCAACCATTTTCCACCAGACAAACACAAGGGCGATGGTAGTTGTTAATAAAAACCACCACTGTGGACTAAAAAGGTCATCTTGATGCCAGTGCTCCTGAGACATGCGGGCATACATTTCCCTGGCACGTTGCACATGTTCGTAAGGGACTATGTTATATATCATGAAATACCTCGTGATTGTGACGTCTGCTGCTGCAAGTCCTCAAGGATTACATTCTACTTTCGCCAAAGATAATGCCAGATGTTCTTTAAGTATATTTGATACCGTGTCAGCCTGATTTTTGTCACAAGTAACAATGAGGATGACCTCAGAGTATTTGTTGTTTTTCAAAACGTTAACGAGTTTATCTTTGTTTTGCCATCTGTACTCACCTAGTTCAATGAGCAGACCGAGAATGAAGCCACCTGCTCCTCCAATCAATCCCCAGTATATAGGTCCCAAATCCCACTCAAAACCTTTGCTTGCTAAGATTGTTGAAAAAACGGTGGCCAGTACAAATCCCTTGTCCAATAAGGAACGGCCATCTGAATGATCGATGGAATCGATGATCTTAGGTCCATCTTTTATACGTTTTAGAGGCACCGCAAAGATATCGCTAATCCCGTTGCTCTGTAATTTCGCAATTCCAAGTTCGAGCTTTCGGGAATGTTCGAATGTGGCATAGATTTGCACTTACTCCACCACCTTCCCTTTTAAAATTTTGAAGTCGAGATCCTGAAAGTTTTTCGTAAGAAAGGTGCTCTGCTCTTTGTCAAATAACTTATTAATTTCAACAGTGTTGATGTAAGCATCATATACCGTATAGAAATAGAAAGAAGGGAGGAAGAGCAGCCACTGCATATCCAATACGTTGGTAGACCTTTCTATATCGCCCTGTATCAAATAGACCAACGCTTCCATGAAATGCGAATAGTAGACCACGATGATGGTCCAGATCAGTGTAAAAAAACCTTGTAATAGCCTGTGCTGATAAATCTGGCCTAAACTTGGAACACCCAGTGACCATAGAATGGCAATCACAGGGCTGCGTTTATCCAGATAATTGATCCCAATGGACTCTATTGTATATTTCCTGATTGGAGAATTCTCCCGTTCGCTCAGTTTGAATTCATCATTCAAATCTACAGCTGTACGGTAACTGTCCCATATCCCAAAGAAATATACGGGCATATACAGAAGCAATAGTTTAACATCGATCACTTCTTTTGCTGTCTCTATATCTCCCATGAATGAATAAACCATGCCTGCATTCACTTTCGAATATTGATTGATGAAAAATTCCCACATAACTAAGACAAGACCTCGAAAATACTTTCCTAAGAGTAGGTGTCCAAAACCTGGGAATGCCACTGACCACCAAGCAATCAGATACGGATTTCTTAAATGTAGCACAGGCGTATCAAGAAGCCCCAAATAGTCTCGGGGAAGTCGTGTACTTGTTTTTCTCGCTGCCATGGTTCACCCCGTTATCAACTTTGACCTAAGAATTCATGTAGCTCGCTGGATGTAGGAATTAAAAAGGCATAAAGTGAGAAGGCCATTCATTGTTGTTGTATAGGTACATGTTTCCCAAAATTAAACATGATATGTAAATTAAGTATGTGACTGCATAAAAAGAGGTGATTTCTATCAAGCAGTCAAAACCAAAGAACAGCACTCCTTTTCAAGGAACCCATGATGAACGGAGCTGCGAAACAGATTTTTTTACACTTAGTTCACCCGGTAACACAAAGAAATCTTTATGAAATAACGGGTGCTTGAGTTGTGAACGGAGCGTCATTTAGACAGCTTTTCCTGTTCTACTAAAGGGACAGGTTAGGGGAAGAAGGAAATTGTTATATAGATATTGAATTTACAAGTAGAGCAACATTGGATAGTTTATACGGCGGCAATCGAACGAGGTACAATGCGACTTTTGGGGATTTTGATATAGGGAGCTATTGCTATAGATAATAATAAAAAAACCGTTTAACGACGTTATAAAACATATGAAAACGATCGAAGGGGCCCCTGATGATATGGATTTAGGCAAGCTACCTAAACCATTGCGAGACATTGGTTGCAGGATTCATATCATTAACTATTCTAGTAGTAATAATTGGTTCGTTAATGCAGTGAAGAAATTACTGATTTGCATTTGTTAACATGCAGAGCCACCGAAGAAGGTGGCTTTTCTTATTGAGCTAACGGGGCAGTATAGTTTAAGAAGGGATATTAATGGTTTTAGACGAATTTGTTTTTTAGATACATATTGAAGGGGTGAAGGCATGTGGAGGATATAATTAATGCAATAAACCAATGGATACAAACATTACCGAAGGTATATAACTCAATGTCAGAAACAGAAATAGCAAATCGACCATTACCAAATAAATGGTCAAAAAAAGAGATTTTAGGACATCTATGCGACTCTGCAACAAATAATATTCATAGGTTTATAAAAATTCAGTACGAACAACAACCATTTGTTATCCAATCATATAATCAAAACCAATGGGTAATCCTACAGAACTATCAAGAAAAACCAATTGATGAGATATTAAACCTTTTTTTAGCATTAAATAAGCAAATCATAAATATTATATCGAATGTTCCAAAAGAGAGATTATCAAATCTTTGTGATATAGGAAATAATCAACAAAAAACATTAGAGTGGCTCGTAAAAGATTATCTTAAACATATGGAACATCATATTAACAACCAAATCCTTATGAAAAATAATGCCTAATATTGATACGGTGCCTTTGACTAACGGGGGCAAGAGCGAGATCAGAAGCTGCTTTTTAGGCAGCTTTTCTTATTTCGCTAAAGGGGCAGTTTAGTTCAACAAGAATACCTAGCCGATGCTTTTTGCTCGGTTTAAGATAATGGTGATTTTTGATAACTTTTCGAAATATTACTTTCAGTTACCTGTCAGATGGTAAGAGATATAGGAATAGTATATTACTGGATTAATAAAATTGAGCACAGGAAGAAAAATGAGGTGATTTTATTTTAGAAAAACTCAGGAAAATTAATATGAGAACTGCTGTATTTATGGGAATCATTTTTTACTCTTTGACTATATTAATCCACTTTCTTATTATAAGCGAAAGTATTCCATTCACATGGGTTAACGGTGGAAGGTCTGAATCATTCGCTGAACAGCTACCAATATCTGTTGTAAATATCGTTATTTCAATTATTGGAGTAGTTTTTACGTTGATTGTTGGTGGAATTAAACTATATAAATACAAAAGAGGAATAACCGTTATCTGTTGGTTTTTTGTTGTACTTTGGTCTTTTGGATTTATACAACAATTGTTTGGAACACCTTTTGAAAAAATGGTTTGTTCGTTAGTATTGCTTATTGGAGTTATCTCGAGCTTGCGTATGGCGATTGAAAAAAAATAGATGTACTATTTAATTAATAAGTTTGTGAACAATTACACTTAAACTAAAGGCGGCTTTACTTCAATAAGGAGTAAGGCTTTTTCTTCTTCAACTAAAGGAGCAGGATACTTCTAGAAATGCGAAACTACTCCCGTTCCAGAACGTATAAAATATAAAGCACAACCTAGGGTGGGAGAAAATATGTCCGAGGAAGAAAGAGAACGATTGAAAGCAAAAGAACTACTGAAACAGCCTGGAGTTGCATTAAACAGTGCTTGGTCTCAAGCTAATACTGGAGCACCAAGTAGCGGTTGTTTCGTCAATGTATTTTCTGTCTTAATTGTAGTAGGCTTCGTTCTATTAGTAAGAGCGTGTTCAAACTAATCTTATTCAGTTTGCTGGTAATGAAGTCAGCTTTGTTGTTATTTAGACTACTAGCGAAGCTCCAGCTTGCTAAAAATGCACTTAAACTATAAGGGGCTTTAGTTGAAGAAGGGAATAGCATAAGGACCTATTGGGTCCTTCATTTGGCAAAAAACACAATAGAGGCTAGTTTTCAGAAGAATATAAGCATCGATGACAAAAAAATGAGTCAGCATATGCAACTGCTGACTCATCACTTTTGATTATCTTTCCCGCTCCCCGCAAAGCCATCCCCCTTTGCTTCGTCATATGCTTCCTTAAACAGCGACCCTGTTTTTGGGGGTGATTGTTGCTTAGAACTTTTGTCCGGAATTTGATTTTTTTGTCCTAGCAACGATAAGATCTGCTGTATGTCTTTTTGGAGCTGTTTTACTTCTTTGGCCACCTTTTGAATATCCTCTACAGCTGCCGCTTTCTTTAATGGTTTAACAGATGTAGAGTAACGTCCGCTGCTCTCAAAAATGCATAACTCAACATCTTCCAGGCTGGAGATTCCACTCTGTCGGATTGCTACCTCCACTTCATCCGCTGTAAGTCTTGCTTTCTTGATTTCGTTCATCAACAATTTGCCGTCTTTCACTACCACCGACGGCGGACCAATGATAAGATTCCTGGCACGCGGATATTTCTGCATGGTCCAGGTGAATAGCAGGATGCCGAGGATGAGTAAGGCACCACCGTACAATGCCCCCCATTCCTTTTTCATTGCGAGAGGAGATATGATGACAGTACCGACAGAAATACGAAGTACCGCTTCCGCAACAGTCATCTCCATTAGGGAACGTTTGCCAGCCAGTCGCAGAAAAGCAATCCCGGCTGACACAATCAGTAATGCTTTAAGGGGATAAGGCAACGATGGCAGAGTATCTAACCATTCCGTCATATATTCCATTCCTTTAACGTAGGGTTTCTGTATGATTTGAGCATTACAACATCCAAAAAATATAGTCCAGCAGATATACAAAATTTTAAACCAGGATTTAGCAGTAAACACATATTACAATGCCCTCCTCTCCAGATTCTCTTATAATAGCGTGCCCAAAGCATCAATCTTTCTGCACTTTTTAAGTTAGGATGGTTAGATATTTTTATCCTTTCCAACCAACCTTGTCCGATAGTGGTTTGCCGCAAGAAAAGCACAGGAACATACAAGAAGATGAAAAAGAAGCATATTTTTGTCATGCAAGTAATCACGCACTATTTACCCTAACAATTTTGTTAGGCTTTTTATTTTATCTTCATAGAGTATGACTAAAGTGGAATGATAAAGTATTCATAGATTTTTTCTGGCTACTGTGCAGATGTTTTAATTCTTTATAAAATGGGTTTACAAACAAATAAAATCATGTGTAACCTATTAGGTGAACAATTAAGAAATAAAGTAAGGCTAAAGTTAAACCCTAAGATTAATGACTGGAGAAAAAAAGATGAATACCAAGAAACCTTCTTTGGATCCCCCTAAGATACTTGTAATGGGATTTGCAGCTTTGATCTTATTGGGAGCTTGTTTATTGATGCTTCCTATCGCCACGGAAGATGGGAATGGGCTTTCATTCCTGAATGCCCTGTTCACCGCCACTTCCGCCACATGTGTTACAGGGCTTGTGGTGGTAGATACGGGTGATACATTCACCAAGTTCGGGGAGTTGACGATCTTGTCCCTAATCCAGGTTGGCGGCCTCGGCTTCATGACGTTTGCGACTTTTTTCTTTTTCTTGCTGGGGAAACGGATTTCCTTGCGGGAAAGGCTCCTGCTTCAGGAAGCACTGAATAATACGTCTTTTGCAGGGATTGTCCGACTGGTAAAAAGAGTCCTTATATTTACGTCTGTTATCGAATTGGTTGGTGCGGCCATCCTTGCCATTCGCTTTTCCTTCGATATGCCTGTGGGCAGGGCCATCTATTATGGAATCTTCCATTCAATATCTAATTTCAACAACGCGGGGTTTGATTTGATGGGTGAATACAGGAGCCTGACTCCATATGTGGAAGATCCGACTGTCGTACTGACCGTCTGTGCCCTCATTACGCTGGGGGGGCTAGGTTTCATTGTCATGAATGAACTGTATGAATACCATGACACCAATCGATTGTCCGTACATACAAAGATTGTCCTGGTGACTACCCTGATTCTGACACTTGGTGCAACACTGCTTATATTCCTGTTTGAATATGGAAACGAAAAGACGCTCGGGCACCTTTCGTACCTGGGGAAAGTGCTGGGCTCCCTGTTCCAGGCTGTTACACCAAGGACCGCCGGAGCCAACACACTGAACCTCGTCGATTTGACCCAGTCGACATTATTCTTGACTATCTTCCTGATGTTCGTCGGTGCTGGACCAGGCTCAACGGCGGGTGGAATCAAGATTACCACCTTGGCCACCCTTGCAGCCACTGTCTGGTCCCAGATCAAAGGGAAAGAGGATGTGGTGATGTTCAAGCGCAGAGTCGTCATCGAAACCATCCTGAAAGCCATAACGGTAGCAATGTCCGCCATGTTTCTGGTCATACTCGTTACTATGCTATTGACGATGACACAGACGGGCCATAATTTCATCTTCTATCTTTTCGAAGCAACCTCCGCCTTTGGAACGGTTGGATTATCGCTCGGCTTGACGCCACTGCTTACGCCAATCGGGAAAGTCATCATCATTTTCACCATGTTCATGGGAAGGCTCGGACCCTTGACGGTTGCCTTTGCGGTATCTGCAAGAAGAAAACCTGATCCATATAAGCATCCAAAAGGAAAGATCATGATTGGATAACCAGAACACGTCAGGAAAGTGATGGAATTGGCATTCGAAGTATCATTTGCTGTTATAGGCCTTGGCCGTTTTGGATTAAGCATAGCGTCAAAGCTGTAATTTAAAATGATACTACTTTCCAAAATACGGTATAATTTATCGCAGGACCATTGATTCATCTTTTTAACGTCCAAAAGGGGGTTGCAATTGCCAGTCACTGAAACATCCACCTTTTATTCGCCAATAACTGCTTTTTTGCCAATTATGATAGTTGTATTAATGGCTGGATTAATTATGTATGTTATATTACGTTTGCGAAAAAAGTAGAGATGGCAAAATTATTAACTCAAAAATAAACACTCTAATCGTGCTTCTAGATAATGCAGCTTTTTTGTTTTTAGCTAAAGGGGCAGTTTAGTGGAATGAGTAGAGGTATATTAGGGGGGAGAATAGTGGAATTCGAATTTTTGGATTTTGATATTATTAGAGGAGAGGAAATTGATTTATATCTTGAAAAAACAGTACCAGGAAACAAGGGAAAGAACTGGGTTCCAGCTTATCATTTCAACATTTGTTTAAGTGGTTCGCTCAAACCTATTGGTAAGATAGATATAAGAATTGGATACACTGAAAACTTATATTATGGTGGTCATATTGGTTATTCAGTAAATGAGGAATATAGAGGTAATCACTATGCTGCAAAATCTGTATTGCTTTTGAGGAAAGTGGCACAGACTCAAAAAATGGAAAAACTGTTTATTACTTGTAATCCAGATAACATCGCTTCAAGAAAAACTTGTGAATATATCGGAGCTAATCTTTTAGAAATCGTTGATATCCCAGAAGACAATGATATGCATCAACGAGGAGAAAAGGAAAAATGTATCTATGAATGGGTGTGTACTTAAATTAGACTTATGTGTTAACGGTTGCGTTGATCCAGCAGGATTAACGGCCTTTATTTTTGAATTTCTTATTGAACAAACGGTGCAGGTAGTGTAATAAGAAATAAAAATAAGCTCTGGTTATACGATGATTTCCAAAGCTCTTTCTTAAAAAATTATAACTTTTACCGAATTTCATAATAATGTTGAAGAACCTTTGGCGGGAAGAAATTGAGCGGCAGTGGTCTTAAGGATACAATAATGCTGGGGGGCATTATAAAGTCGTGTTGTGCTTGTTTTAAACAGTTATACATAGCTTTACCGCCAACGGAATTGGCAGAATGAATAGTTATGCGTTTTGCGAATAGTTTTTCCTTAATCATTTTTTGAACAAGCATAAAACCATTTCTTGTTTTATTTAATAAATCGTGATCCAAAGAGAGATGATTAATATCGAAGTTTTTCAGCAGCTCTACACACTCATCAATGGTCTCGGCTAACACATAACCGTCAGGTGCTTTGCGATAGTCATCCAGGAAAACGCTAATTGTCTCCATTTCTTATACTCCTTCCCTCATACAAGGGATGACTAAGAAAAGTCGGATATTCCTTGGATAAAATAGTTTTATATATAAAGTCTAACACAACATTGAAACACCGAGGACATATTTAACTTAAAAAGCTAAAAAAAAACTAACTTTTAAAATCATAGGCTTTGCCTGCTTATTAAACTAAAGAGTGCTTTACTTCAATAAGGAGTAAGGCTTTTTCTTCTTCAAATAACGGGGCAGGTTAGCTGAAGAAGGATTATTAAACATTTAGTCGAACTCCATTTATATCATTTAACTGGAGGTTCTTTGTATGATAAAAAAGATCATTTATGTTGTTAGACATTGTAAAGCAGTGGGACAACCTTCAGAATCACCCCTAACAGAAGAAGGACTAAAGCAGTCGCGATATTTGGTTGAATTTTTCTCCAATAAGAATATTGAACGAATAATTTCAAGTCCATTTTTACGTGCTATTGAGTCGGTAGAACCTTTAAGTAACAACAAAAACGTAAAAATAGAAATTGATGAGCGTCTGTCAGAAAGAATTCTTTCTACAACAGACTTACCCGATTGGTACGGAAAACTTAAAGACACATTTAAACATAAGCATTTAAAGTTCGAAGGGGGAGAGTCAAGTAATGAAGCAGCAAACCGAATATTAAATGTCGTGGATGATGTTTTTAAAAGTAAGATAGAAAACACATTAATCGTTACTCACGGGAACATAATGTCGCTGCTGCTAAACCATTATAATGATAAGTTTGGATTTGACGGTTGGAATAATTTAAGTAATCCTGATGTTTTTCAATTAATACTAATCAAAAATGAAGTACATATGGAACGGATATGGAGATAGAAACAATAATAAATTAATTGGATAATCCTTCTTGGAATAACGGAGCTGCTGGGCTGAGGTTTTTTCTTATTGTGCTAACGGGGCAGATTAGTTGAACAAGGAACGAATTACCAAGACATAAATAACTCATTTTTTGTGATAATTGAAAGGTATCGAAACTTTAAAGGCCTAGGATAAAAGATGAAGAAATATATACCGTTAAACTTAATTTTGTTTATTTTATTTTTGGCAGGAACCATAGTTATCGTATTTATAATTAATAAGGATATTGATACTTCGCTTTCTTTTAAATTTATTATTGGATATGTAATTTATCTTCTTTTATATGTTTTGTTCTCCATCTTTCTAGTGATTGCGAAGACAAAGAATTTAAATTGGATTCAAATAAGAAAAAGGCTTTTCACATATATTACTTGGTTTATTTCTTTAAGTGCTGCACAATATCTTATTGATTATTTTTTTAGACACTCGGAAATGGATGTTTGGGATTTTGGTATTCCTTTAGGTGTATCATTTGGATTGGCTTTTTCCGATCTAATGACTTGGAAAAAGAAAGACTAAAGCTTTAATGTTTTGCAGTCTTTGCTGAATTAATGCCGTTTTGTTTTTCACTAACGGATGCGTTGATTGATATTTCCTATCAGTAATTAATACCTTTGGGAATAATAGACTACTGTGTAATAAGAGAAGATTTTATAGATAAGGAAATAGCAAACGTATTTTTGTATAAAAGTAAAAAATCCTTTGATAACTTTACGCTTCAGGAAGAAGAAGTTGCGGGCATTGTGAAAGCTGAATTCCACCATTTTGCTGACCTGTGGTTTGGTGAAAGAGAGACAATTAAGATAGGAAGAATTGAAATAAAGAAAGATGGAAATGAAATTTTAATTGATGAGAATGTAGGGAGGAATAAATTTGTACCTCATCAAATTGAATTTTATAAGACTGTTATCGAAAAAAATATACAAAAAATTTAATTGACATAGTCTTATTCAACTATCGGTGCGTCCGTATTATAGGGTTAACCAATTTTTACTGGTTTCTCCTTTTTTTATAGGACCTATTATTTAGGGCTGGGGATATCCGCCAGCCCTTTCGCCTGCTTAATGATCATAATCGTAATACAATTCTTCCGCCCGCTTCTTGTCCGTTCCCTTCAGATAAGACCATATATAGCGAGGGTTTTTGACCATAACCCAATCCCCGAATTTATCAAACTTTCTGCTTGATGTGAGCATGCCAAAAGGGATGATGCCGAAAAGCTTTCGATTTACCAGCCCCCACATCATCAGCCGATGGGCAAAATCAGCGTCTTCGGCCATAAGCAATTCCTCATTGAATCCGTTAATGGCCACGAAATCTTTTCTATAGCACCAGAAAATCCCAACCGAAATCAAACCATACTTGATCAGCATTGGAATGGATATGGCAGCAACAGATGTTAGAATCCCCAAAGACATACGGTCAAATAACCCAGACGTCCCGCCACCGATAAACAACCCGCTGGATAATAATAAATTCACTTTAGATAGGAATCCCTTAGACATTTTGGTATCTGCATCTATCGTAATCAGAATATCTCCAGTGGCAACCTTCGCTCCTGCGTTTCTAATTTTTGAAAGATTTTTGTCCTTATTTTTGATCGTGATTGCATTATAGGATTTTGCGATTTCCTCCGTCCGATCTGTACACCGATTCAACACAACAATAATTTCCACCTGATCCTTATACCGCTCTGAAGCAGCTTTGATGGATTCCAGACACCCTGCTATATATTTTTCTTCATTGTGGGCAGGAATGATGATAGAAAACTTCTTATTCCGATTTTCCTGAGTCAATTTTCTCACCCTTTCTTTATCTAATTCAAATTCAAAAAGTGGCAGCTTAGAAGATTGATTCTAATAACACTCAGTTATATAAAATATGAAAAAAGTGACGGATTGCTTGTACATCTTTGGTGTTTCTTATAAAAATGTTAGATATGTACCATAATAAGCAAGAGGAAACCCAAATTTATGAGGGTTTCCCTTATTTTTTATTATTATCAACATTTAAATTTAACAGAGCCAAACGTTATTACACTAAAGGGGCAGGTTAGTTCAAGAAAGAATTTAGATAATTCTGCTTCTGATAAACAGAATTACGATTCAAAAAGAGTTGCCAAAACAACTCTCTTCTCGAAAAATTGATTTATTATCTACTTCCAATTTACCTATGTATTGATTCAATGCTTGTAATCAGGGCACGCACTGATTTTTATAGAACTTAATACGTCTTTTAGCTGATGGATATGTATAAAAGATTAAAGGAGAATCAAATATGAAAAGTAAAGGAGATAAAATAGATCCATATAGCTTAGGTTCTCTCTTTATTCCTATCTTAGTAAGTACATGTTTTATGTTACTTTCTTATTTCATGTTTTATTGTTCCATATTTGCTCTCTGCAATATTGGACATACATACAGTTTTTTTGAAAAAATCTCGCGTGGTAGCAACGGATATAAGTCTGAATAAAAGATTTTGTCATAGTTCTCATTCCCCAAATCGATTAGTCAATTTAAGTTATTTTATGAATTAAGTCCGTACAATTTACTAAAAATATTCAAATTGCCTATGATTGGGTATTTTAATAAGTACAATAAGGAAGTGAATAGGTGTGAGCAATCAAAAAGTGGCTTATGATTGGAGTTCTTTACGGGAACAATTTAATTTGGAGAAGGACCTTATCCATATAGGATCTTCTCAATTCATCTCCTCCCACCCCATGTACATCCATAAGGCGATTGAACGTTACAGGAGCGAGCTGGACAAGAACCCAACAAAATTTACTGAAAATAATGAGAAAGATTATGCTCAGGACGTCCGTATAAAAGCATCTAAATATCTCGGTATGGAAAATCCTAATCATATTGCTTTAACCGATAGTGCGACTATGGGGCTTGGAATCATTTATACAGGGCTTAACTTACAAAGGGGTCAAGAAATCCTCTCTAGTGAGCATAACCATTACTCTCAGCAGGAAGCAATAAAAAGAGCTACAGACAGGACCAGTGCTACATACAGAGAAATTCCTATATATGACCATTTATCCTCTGTTACGGAAGAAGAAATAGTGGATAAAGTTCTAAAGCAAATAGGAGATAATACGAAGGCCATTGGGATTACCTGGGTGCATTCAGATACTGGTTTAAAAATGCCCATCTCCAAAATTTCAGACGCTCTCTTAAAGATTAACGAGAAGCGGGAAGAGTCCGAGAAGATTCTGTTAATCGTGGACGGAGTGCATGGTTTCGGCATTGAAAAGGAGACGTTTGAAGAACTGGGATGTGACTTCTTTATTACCAGTGGCCACAAATGGCTATATGGTCCTAGAGGAACAGGACTCATCGCAGCCACATCTGAAGCGTGGCAGCACGTTTATCCCGTTATACCTAGTTTTAGAATCATGAATGAGGTCTCTAAAAAGCAATCCCGCCCTGAAAAAATGGATGGAAAACAAATGACTCCTGGAGGATTTCATGCAATGGAACACCGCTGGGCACTGAAAGAAGCCTTTGAATTCATGGAGAAAATCGGGAAGCATCGTATATATAACAGAGTCCATGAACTTACCCGACAAGCCAAAGAAGGCCTTGCATCGATGAACCATGTCTGCCTTCATACACCGATGGAGGACCGGTTATCGGCGGGAATCATTGCTTTCGAAGTAAAAGGGCAAACTTCAAAACAAGCGGTCCAGAAACTTTACGAAAAAAAAATAGTAGCAACAGTCGCACCTTATCGAAGTGAATACGTTCGGATTACTCCAGGGATTTTTAACACCCCGGAAGAAATCGACCGTGTATTACAGGCCATACAAGACCTGAAATAACTTATTATCAATATAAATGTATTTTTGATCTCCTTAAGGAGGTCATTTTTTTATGTTTATTTCCATAAATGTTTTTTATACTCGGCTGATTATAATTCTTCTTCTTTGTACATAATAGAGTTTCGGAGGTGATCATTATGGAAAACCAAAATCAGAACCAACGCCAACAGAACAACAATGGACAAAATAATAACCAACAAGACAATCAACAAGGTGGTATTCTTAATTCCATTGGTGAAGGATTAGAAAATGTGGTTAACACTGTTACAGGTCAAAATCAAAACAATAATCAAAACCGTAACAACCAAAACCAGAACAATCAAAGCAGATAAGAATAAATTTCTCTCGCTGGTGAAGACTCACCAGCGAGGTTATTGGTTACTGACTTATTACATCTATTATCTTCTTGTATACTGCATACGTGAGATCTAGGACGTCCAGCAAGGGGATTTGTAGTGGAACTTCAACTCTAGTAGCTACTTCAATTTCTCTCTTGGTTTTGTAACTCACCTCGATTGCCATTCTGTTTACATTCATCAAAAAAGCAACTATCAACTGACAGTTGCACCAAGAGGGCTAAAGGAGATAATTCCTTTCACCAAACAAGAGTGATTGTGCATCTTATTTACAATAATGTGAGAAGTTGTACTTAAACTAATGGGTGCAAAAGTAAAATGTTGGAATGCAACAGAAAAAGACCAACTCACAGAATTGGTCCCTAATCTTTTTCCGTTTATTCAGTAATGACTTTTTTATCCTTACCCTTAATGATGATTTCATAATGGCCATCGTCTTGCTTTACTTGGTTCCAGATCTCGTCAGTATGGATAAACTCTTCAATCATGGTTCGAAGATCAGCTGCCAGCACTGCTGCTTTCGGGTCGGTACTTGGGAGTTTAATGCCAATGTGGATTTGCATCATCTTTCCCTTTAGACTCTTATAGCCGACACTAGAAACTTTGTATTTTTTGTACATTTTTAATTCGCTACCTATACCGGAAATCGCATTTCCCCACCGCTGGTACTGCTGTTCCTTTGCCAAGTTAAAAATACGGCGTTCTATCTTTACGTTGTCCTTACCGGCTGCTTTCAAAGCATCGGTTATGTTTTTTTCAATTTCAGCAATTTTTTCGGGGCTTTCTGTATTGGGGAATTCGAGGTGAACCGTGTTCTGTCCGCCTCCCCATGATTGCTTGTAATCGTGAAATGTGAGGATCGGCTCAACTATTTGTGCTATTTCATCCCATTCCTTTTGATAACGGGCATCTTTTTCTTTCCATTCCTGCGAAGGCTCTTTATGTTGTTTTACCTTCACATAATAATCTTCATAAACTGTACCCTCGTATTGGTTACTGTTAATTATGTTGAAAGCAGTTTTTTCAACGCCTTCTTTCATTTCCTCTACCTGTTCTTTTGAAGCATCAAGAAAGATATAAACACCTTCCTTGCTGCCGCCTACATGTTCGACCACTTGTTTAATCGGGAATCCTTCTTTTTTAAGGTTCTTTTCAATCTGCTGTACTGGTGTATCAAAGCGATCATAAATAGTACTCAGCGGGGGAATCTTTGAGACCATTTTTGCCATCGTTGGCGAAACAAAGCCGGAACCAATGAGTAATAGAAAACAGGCTGAGGCAGCCAACACGGTCGCAGCTGATTTTTTAACTGTACTCCACTGTTTCCTCGTTCTTTTTTCATGCTGTTCCCATTCTCGGTCAACCTGATTGATGCGGCTGTCATCAAACTCACCATTTTGATAACGTTGAGGCAGCTTTTTCGTAAAGTTTTCAAGAGACACTGGGACTTGAAGCTGATCCAGATTGGTGTGCTTGTCCATATTCTCTTTATTAGACACCATAGGTTTTTACCTCCAAAGGATATTCGTTGTTTTTTTGCATCATTTCGGCAAGCTTTTTCCTGCCACGGCTAAGTCGGGTTTTAATTGTATTTGTATTCTCATTTAGGATCAGACTGATCTCCTTTACCGAAAATCCCTCATAATAGTAAAGCAGCATCGGCACGCTTTGCTCCTCGTTTAAACTGGTAATCATCCCGAGCATCTCCTTAGTATTCTCGTTTTGGATGGCTTGCTGCTGTGCGGAGGCAGAATTGAGCGCAGCTAATGCTTCGGGATTTTCGTCAATATTGCCCGTTTGTTGACGGGAGTTTTTTCGATAGATATCGATGGATCGAAGATAAACAAGACGATAAAACCAAGCTTTAAAATTTCGTATCTCTTTATTTCGCATAATACTTATATAGCAGTCTTCCAATGCAGTTTGAACAGCATCCTCTGCCATTTCTTTCGACCGTAGAACCAAATAGGCGGTTTTATAGGCAGATGCTAAAAATTCCTCAACCAGTTGGCTGAATGCTATCTCATCCCCTAAGCGGATGCGGTTCATCAAATTGCTATCATTTTTCAAAATGGGGTACCTCCATTTTCTTTGTTTCTAGTAATAAGTCGTTTTTAGTCTCTAGTTTGGTTTCATTTTTAAAAAAATTTTTTCAGAAAGGCTATAATTCCAATATCAGAGTACCGGAGTGAAATAATGCAAAATCTAGTCAGTAGTAAGTCTATATTCCTCAACTCTGTTCGGCTGACAGGGAAAGGGGTGCGGGCCAGCTTTCATTTATGGCTGCTTTTCTTATTGAACAGACGGGCACGTAGTTGAAGAAGGGAAATATATCAAGATAGTCTCCTCGCCAATACTGCATATTGAAAAAGACCAATTTAATTGGCCCTTTATCAAGTATTAGTGGTTGAGTTCGAAGTGCTCCTCTTTTAACTGGATTATTTCTATGTCGTTATGTCGTTCTTGCAGTTTCTTGGCAAAACTTTCTACTCCGAATAGTTCAGTGAAAGTATGACTACCCGCTACAAGGTTGATCCCTGCGAATTGTGCGTATTGAATAGAATATAAGGTTGCCTCCCCCGTATATAAGTATCACACCCGTCATTTAGAGCTAATTGAATATAATCTGACGAATGACCAGCACCAGTTAAGACACCAATCCTCTTAACATTTTTCCGGTTGTTTTTCCAAGCTCTTACGGGCTCATTCAATTCGTTCCTCATTCTTTCTACTAAAGTGTCAAATTTTATTGGATCGATAAACTCGCCCACTCCAGGTCTATCACCATTGTCGTATACAGAATACTTCACAATATTATCTATACCGATTACTTTCATTAGCGAGGTACACGTACCAAAGTCAACAAAATCCAAAGGAGCGTGTATCCAAAAATGACTTATATTGTATTCTTTTAATTTCTTTACACATTGATCACTTAATCCGTATATAAAATCCCAGGCATCGTGGTGAGTTATCATCAGATCAATATTATTTAAATATGCCTTTTCGATCGTCTCTATTGAAAGGTTCGTAGCATATCCAATTTTTGAAATTAAGTTGTTCGTCGTATTAGTGAAGCCATAATCATCTGCAAACTGTTCTAATAAATCGTTGCCAAATAGTTCTCTGATAGTTAATTCCAGTAGTTTCAAATTCATATTTATATCGACTCCTTTTGGAAATTTTAACATAATGTGGAATTAAAATTGTGTGATTGTAGTAATGTACATTACATTATTTAGAATGAGAGTAAGGACCGGAGTTTTTGAGGCTGCTCGGTACTTACTCAACTAAAGTGGCAGGTTTGTTGCAGAAGGAATATAAATGAATTTGGTAGAATAAGTAAATTTGATATAAATCTTAACGTCTAAATATTATTAAGGGGAGAATGTCTATGGGATGTAACGAGGTAAAAAGTTTAAACTAATTAAAGAGTGGGGGAAAAAAATATGAAACAATTGGGGACGCTATATTTTTTCTGTGGAAAAATGGGAGCTGGGAAATCAACTAAATCAAAACAGTTGGCGAAAGATAAACATGCGGTATTATTGTCTGAGGATGAATGGCTTTCATCTCTTTATCCCAATCAGATTGCATCATTTGATGACTATCTCAAATTCTCAACGCAGCTCAAACCGTTGGTGAAAAAGCATGTGCAAAACATATTAAGTGTCGGTACAGATGTCGTGATGGATTTTCCAGGCAACACTCAAAAACTGCGAAAGTGGTTGTTGAATATCGCGTCAGAGATCAATGCAGGCCATCAACTAATTTTCCTTAATCTAAATGACGAGCAATGCTTACGCCAAATTGCACAAAGGCGTAACGAACAACCCGAAAGAGCAGATTTTGATACGGAAGCTGTGTTTATTCATGTTACTAGTTTTTTTGAAGCACCAAAGGCATCCGAGGGTTTAAATATTTTAGAGTTTAGCGGAAAAGAATAACAAGGAGTTCACTGATTCTTGTGTATAGAGTGCCTTTTGTTCTGGGAAGTTCTCTATAAGATACAAAATGAAATGTGAGTAAGAAAAGTTACAATGTATATACGCTAAAATCAATGTACCTTTGTTAAGTGATACAATTAAACTGACAGGGGCGAGAGTTGAAGTTCACAGCTGCTTTTCTGCAGCTTTTTCTTATTGAGCTAACGTGGCAGGTTAGTTGAAGAACGAAATTACTTAAATTAGTTATTAAAGACGATTGCCTCAGGAGCAATTATGCCTCTTTTGTTGAAATTTAATTGAACTAATATATTTAGAATATTAATGGAGAGTTTAGAAGTGGAGATTATACAGGAAGTCTTAAATGGTTATTTTAATGCTTGGAATAATGGTTTCATCGCTAAGAACGGTGATGAAATCAGGAACTATATGTCCACAATATTGTCGGGTATTGGGCTCATTCGAATATAGATTTATCAGGGGGAAGACACACATTGGAAGGTAAAGCATAAAAAAGGAAAACAGGTTTATGGTACATTTTACCTGAATGAATGCCATAAAAAGTTATGTTCACATAAAACAAATAGTGCTATTATTACTTCGGGTTTATAGTCATAGTAAAATATATACATATTTAAATAATTTTTCATGGCACATTGCAACCTAGAAGGGAAACATAATATGCAGGATTGGATACAAATACAAAAAGATTCACCACATCACCGAACTGCGGTAACTCTATTTCCTATGATTCTATTTTTGGGATACTTTCACCCGATGATTTCAGGAATAGGAATGGTTGCGTTCTTTTTGGTCACATCATTTAGACTATTAAAAACAATGCTATTGTACATGCTGATATTAGGCAGTATATCGGCTCTTATTCCACCGTTAGCACCGATTATTTTAATTATTATGATTGTTCTATTTATCATGAGAATCGGATTTGTCATAAAAAATTGGCGGCCTTTTGTAGCTGGTATCGTTATCTATGGAGGTGCGAGTCTGGTTATCGGCAAAATTAGCGCGAACCCCTACAGGTGGTTGTCAATCAATTTTACTTTTTCAGCCTTTCTTGAAGCGGTCATAGTGGCGTTGATTGCATTCTTTGCTTTGAGGGCTACCTTAGTCTGGCTATACCAACAGAATTATAATAGCTCTACTGCATTAGGCATAATGGGAAGCGCTCCTTTAATCATCATTTCATTTATCCTTCCATTTCTAAAGATGCATATTGGCGGCGATTTTTTTGCCCCTGATGCTGCAGTTACAGATGGACATGTGATGGCTGGCGGGAATCATGTCGGCACAAGTGGTCATTCGAATGTAATGGCGGCTTCCGATACCATTTTGCCGTCGTCTGAAACGGGAACAGTGAACGGTACTCATTTACAGCATGTACAGGCACATGTAAGGACAGCACCAGACGGCGACCCTACAAACAACTTATCTTACCATGGACCGGATGCAAAGCCGCCCAATATGGCCAATCTGGTTCAAGTTGATGGCTATGTAAGGACAGCACCAGATGGTGATCCTACTAATAACTTATCTTATCACGGACCGGATGCAAACCTGGCCAATACCGCACAACAGGTTCACGTTGATGACTATGTAAGGATAGCTCAAGAAGGAGATATAACGAATAATCTTTCTCATGTGCAGAGCCCGAATCCTACTCAGCCTAGCCATTCAATAGCTGTAGACAACGTGAAGCCGCTCAAAAGTTCGTCCATTATGTCAGATGAAGTAGCAGCATCTATTGAACCTGGAAAATTAACAGAAGAAAAAAAGAAAAAAGACATATAATATAAAATGTCTGCATAAACACAATCTGTATTTTACCGGATAAATCTTGCAAAATCGTAATGAAAATTGGCAGCTGGCTTAAAGGTTGTTCAATTACGTCTTAGGCCAGCTTTTTGTGTCTTTTTCAAACCATTCAGACGCTGAAAAACAGCACATTAAATTAGAGTTAAAGTATAAAAAAGATTGTGAAGGATTACACTTAAACAAACGAGGACATTAGTGAAATAAGTCGGGGCTGCTACAGCAGCCTTTTTTGATTTTCATTTACGGTCAGGATAATTGAATGAGGATTTTATTACCTAATAAGAAGGGAAGATTATATTCAGCATTGAATATATAAAGCATTGAATTATAAAGGGGTATGTGATGCACTGAATCTTTATATCAGGAGGTTGTTAGGTATGTCGAGAGAATTATGGTTGAACCTGCCAGTCAGAGATCCAGAGCGGGCAAAGACTTTTTATACGCAGCTCGGTTTTCGATTGAATGAGCAGTATGTGAGTCAAGACGGGGCATCCAGCTTTATTGTTGGGGACAATCAGGTTGTTTTAATGCTCTTTCCGGAAACCGCATTCCGCGGTTTTGCTGGTAATGCTGTGGCGAATTCGCGGCAAGGAACTGAAGTGTTGTTCTCTCTGGGGGCGAACTCTAGGGATGAAGTTGATGAGTTTGCCTTGAAGGCTGAACGTGCCGGCGGCATTGTATTCAGCAAGCCGGGCGAAAAGAATGGCTGGATGTACGGATGCGGTTTTGCCGATCCAGACGGTCATCGGTGGAACGCGTTATATATGGATATGAGTAAAATGCCATAAGGCTGAAAAACTGATTTGCCAATGTGATGAGTTTTAACTCAGAAAGTAAATAAAGTTACATTACTATTCGGGGGATTTAGTTCATTTTAAAAAGGCCTGTATTGTAGATTAATTGATAAGCTGCGATACAGGCTTTATATATCTGTTACTAATTGTCCCTATATTTAATAAAGAACTATAGTAGCCAGTAGTCCTTATTCGAGCTCATTCTCCGAATTCTATATTCAAGACGAGATTAAAAAGGAAAATTACATAAGGATAAACATTACCGACCTGGGTGCAAAAGAAGTAGCGGGAATGATTAAGAAGAGATTCCAACTGTGACATTGGTATGTATGGACAAAAGAAACTGAGCTGCTTATAAGTAGCTTTTTTTGTTTGCTGGACTAAAGGATCAGGATAGTATTATGACGATTTGTTACAAAAAAGGACAGTTACGATAAATAATACGGTAACTGTCCTTTTCCCTAATTTAATTATACCATTATTAACTAACCATTTTCAGTCTGTTTTTTATTTATTCAATTGTTAGTATTAAACAAATGAATTTACTTCTTCGGTGATACATGTAACCGTAATTGGTTGGTCAGATGAACGATTTTTGTCATACGATCCGTCTTGGTAAGTAGCGATAAATGGGAGGGGAAGCAATGACACCATATGTTCTAGAGTTTCCGGAAATTGATAAAACGATACAAATGGCGGTCGGAGGAAAAGGGGTTAATTTAGCGGAACTATCGAAGATTCATGGAATACACGTGCCAGAAGGATTTTGTGTTACGACTAAAGCTTATAGAAAATCCCTCGAAAAAAATGAAGCCCTCCGCGCATTGTTAGATCAACTAACCCTGCTAAAAGCAGAGGATCTAGAGCAAATTGGTCAAGTCAGCAGGGAGATTCGGAAAGTCATTCTGGAAACAGGAATTCCTTCGGATGTTGTGAAAGCTGTTGCCCACTATCTCTCCCGGTATGGCAGTGAACATGCTTATGCAGTTCGTTCCAGTGCAACTGCTGAAGATTTACCACATGCCTCCTTTGCTGGTCAACAGGATACCTATCTAAACATCAAAGGGAAAACTGCAATTTTACAACATATTAGTAAGTGCTGGGCTTCACTATTTACTGATCGTGCAGTTATTTATCGCATGCAAAACGGATTTGAACATCGAAAGGTTTATCTGTCTGTTGTTATCCAAAGGATGATTTTCCCGCAAGCTTCCGGAATACTTTTTACAGCTGAACCATTTACCTCAAACCGAAAGGTGCTGACGATCGACGCCAGCTCTGGACTGGGTGAGGCGCTTGTCTCTGGCATGGTGTCAGCGGACAATTATAAAGTTAGGGAAGGTTGTATTGTGGAAAAGACGATCTCTGCCAAAAAGCTGGCTATATGCACACGAAAAGAAGGCGGAACGGAGGAAAAGGAAATTAGGCGGGATCACCAGAATCTGTCTACACTTTCAGATGTGCAAGTGTTGGAGCTTGAAAGGATCGGCAGAAAGCTTGAAGCGTATTTTGGCTGTCCTCAAGATATAGAATGGTGTTTGGTTGATGATACATTTTACATTGTCCAGAGTCGGCCAATCACTACTTTATACCCCATCCCTGAAGTGAATGATCAAGAAAACCGCGTCTATGTATCTGTCGGTCATCAACAAATGATGACCGATCCCATGAAACCATTGGGATTGTCTTTATTCCAGTTAACAGCTGCCCGACCCATGTATAAAGCTGGTGGTAGGTTGTTTGTGGATATCACAAAAGATCTGGCTTCACCTGTTAAAAGAGATATTGTGGTGGGTGTCTTGGGAAAGTCTGAACCACTCATAAAAGACGCACTTAAGACCGTCCTAGAGCGGGGAGATTTTATAAAATCGTTATCGAATGATAAAAAAGAACTCAGTCCCCGTAAAAGCAACAAAGGTATATCGTCTTCGGGTTTTCAAGAGCAAATCGAAAACAATCCTGCAATAGTTTCTGATTTGATTAAGAGAAGTCAAACATCGATTGAAGAGTTAACGCAAAACATCCAAACGAAATCAGGTTCGGATCTTTTTGATTTTATCCTGAAAGATATCCAGCAATTAAAAAAGATTTTATTTGACCCACAAAGTTCAGCTGTTATTATGGCTGCTATGGATGCTTCATCATGGATCAATGAAAACATCAGCGAGTGGTTAGGTGAAAAAAACGCAGCAGACATGCTTTCTTTATCTGTACCAAACAACATTACTTCAGAAATGGGCCTGGAGTTATTGGGTGTTGGAGATGTGATTCGTCCTTATCCAGAAGTAATTGATTATTTACAACATGTAAAAGATGATAATTTTTTGGATGAACTGGTTAAGTTTGAAGGTGGACAGGAAACGCAAGACGCTATCTATGGTTATCTTAACAAATACGGAATGCGATGTGCTGGAGAGATCGATATTACTAAAACTCGTTGGAGTGAAAAACCAACTGCACTTGTCCGAATGATTCTCAATAACATCAAAGAAATTGAGCCTAATTCTGGCAATCGGAGATTTGAGCAAGGGCGACAGGAAGCTTTGAAAAAAGAACAAGAGTTATTAGAACGATTGAAGCAATTACCGGACGGTGATCGAAAAGCCGAAGAGACAAAACGAATGATCAGCCTAATACGGAACTTCAGCGGGTTTAGGGAATATCCAAAATACGGCATGATTAATCGCTATTTCATTTATAAGCAGGCTTTACTGAAGGAAGCCGAACTACTCGTAAAAGCCAGCGTTATTCATGAAAAAGAAGATATATACTATCTCACTTTTGAAGAACTTTACGAAGTCGTACGTACAAACAAACTGGATTATCAGATCATCAGTAAACGAAAAGACGAGTACAAATTATATGAAAAATTAACTCCCCCGCGTGTTATCACGTCTGATGGTGAAATTATTGAGGGTAACTACAAACGAGAAAATCCTCCAGCCGAAGCTATGTTAGGTTTGCCTGTTTCTTCCGGAATTGTAGAAGGGCGGGCACGCATCATCTTAAACATGGAAGATGCTCATTTGGAAGATGGAGATATATTAGTTACCTCCTTTACTGACCCTGGCTGGACACCATTATTTGTATCCGTAAAAGGTCTGGTCACCGAGGTTGGCGGACTGATGACCCATGGTGCAGTTATCGCGCGTGAATATGGCTTGCCAGCAGTTGTCGGTGTGGAAAATGCAACGAAGATCATCAAGGATGGACAAAGGATCAGGGTGAATGGAACGGAAGGGTATATAGAAATACTATAATTATTTACATGTTAATCATAAAAGAAGAGAATGCGTATTAGAACAATTATTGACATTTGTTAAATTGCAAATAATTGTCACTAGGACATATAGGGGGGCAGTAGCTGAACGCAATTAAAGTCTGTAATACTTTTTAGTGATGAAACAAAAGTGCCTTTCAGGGAGTTCAGGGAGGTCTAAGAGACTTGAAGCTTCCCTTCCCTAAACTGTTGCTTTAAGGTAACGAGTTGCTGCCTTTTATTATTTTTGAAGGTGAATAATAATAATGTGAAAAAATGCATTTTAAAGTTACGGGTGCGTTTTCCAAGAAGGATAACGCATCTTTTTGTTGAAGTTATTGCATTAAGGAGCAGTTTAGCCCTTATTCAGTTAGAGGAAAACCAAGGGGGAAAATAATATGACAAAGAGAAATAAGGAGCTGTCACTAGAACAAAGTGAAAAACTACTCGGAACTTTGAAAGCACGTTTTGAGAAAAACATGCACCGACATAACGGGCTTGAATGGGCTAAAGTTCAAGCTAGGATCGAAGCTAACACCGACAAACTGTGGTCGCTCAATGAAATGGAGGGAACTGGCGGTGAACCCGATGTTGTTGGCCATGATAAAGAGACGGGCGAATACATTTTTTATGATTGTTCAGCGGAAAGTCCCAAAGGTCGCAGAAGTGTTTGTTACGACCGTGAAGCTCTGGAATCAAGAAAAAAACACAAGCCAGAAAATAACGCTATTGATATGGCGACTGCCATGGGAATTGAACTTTTAACAGAAGAGCAATACCGGGTTCTGCAGAAACTTGAAAATTTCGATATGAAAACATCGAGCTGGGTGCAGACACCTGCTAATATTAGAAAACTTGGCGGGGCCATCTTCTGTGATTATCGCTACGACACTGTATTTGTGTATCACAATGGAGCGGAATCCTATTATGCTGCAAGGGGGTTCCGTGGCTCGCTAAGGGTCTAAATTTTGCAGATTTAAATTTGAGAAAGGGATTACTTGAGGAAAGGCTTTAAGGATAGTGTTCCATTCATTTTTATAAGGCATTTAGATCATAACGAGGAAAGTCAGTACTAAAAAATTTTTGATGGTTCTGGTTACATAGCGTTCAGTGCTTTTATGGCTAATTGAGGTATTAGTGCTATCAAAATTATGTAGGGAGCATTCTTATGGTATATGATCCTCAAAATAAAACAATTACCACTAACAGGCTAGTGCTAAGGCTTTTTCAAAAATCTGATGCAGCAGCAGTTACTAGACTTTGTAATAATTATAATATTTATAAACATACCTTGTACCTGCCTTATCCATACTCTATGGAAGATGCTTTATCATGGATCAAACGTCATCTTGACCATTTTAAGTCCGATAAATTATATGAATTTGCTATAACGAATAAGGAAACTGGAGAATTATATGGGGCTATAGCCCTTTCTAATAACCAAAATTTTAATAACGGTGAAATAGCGTATTGGATTGGTGAAGAATTTTGGGGACACGGGTATGCTACAGAGGCAGCGCAAGCTATATTACAATTTGCATTTATTGAAAAGCAATACCATAAAGTATTTGCCCGCTACTTTAGTTCAAATCCAGCTTCAGGTAAAGTTTTGGAAAAAATAGGAATGAAACAAGAAGGGATATTAATTGACCATGTCCGGAAAGAAAATCGTTATATAAATCTTGTGTATTATGGGATTATTAACTCTATGCGATAGGTTGCTTCAGCTGAAGAAGATGTACGGTTATTCCCTTCTTAAACCAAGAAGGGTTTTAGTATGTTTATAGGGGTTTATTATAGTATTTTCGGAATGGCTCTTGGCTCTTTTCATTGCTGCGGGTTACTAGGTTTGTGCTCACCATTCCAGCGATGGATAACCATACACCGCCCGAACTCTCATGCTGCTGAAATATGTCCAGAACATTTTATAATGCCCCATGTGATTCGCCAAAACATTTCATAATGCCTCATGCGATTCTATACCTCTACAGTCTTCAGTTTTTCTGTACTCCAAACCCCTAAATATGGCCGGCAGCCAGTTTTCTGTTTTTTTTGATAATTGTGTCGAAAAAAGTTGAAAAAAATGGATAAATTGGTATATTAAATATACACGATAATGAATCTTTTTACATGGTTCAGGTGGACTATTCCTCCTTGTCCATAGCATTCAATATTAGTTGGCGATAACTTTTTTAGGCGGGGGAGATTATTTTGAAGACATTAAGCTCTAAAATTGGCAGTGCCATAGTACTAGGCATGCTGCTGTCACTGGTTGTGAATTTATTCATGATGTATAAAAGCACTACCGATTCGGTGGAATCATCTGTATCCAATTACAGCATCAATCTTGCAAAAAGCTTTGCAAAGCAAATCGACCCAGTGGAGTACGAGTCATTCCTTAATGATCCTAAAGAAACAGAAACGTATTGGAAGCTGAGAAACCAGTTAAATGAGTTACGGGTTAAGACGGGTTCCACCTATGTCTACACGGTTTCGGTCAATGAAGGAAACAAGTTAAGTATTATGGTGGACGGATTTCCAAAAGGGGAAAAGATGGCTGCAGAAATTAATGCACCAACGACCGCAACGACCTTTAAGGATGTAGAAGGTGCTTTCAAAGGCGCCACCTCAAGCACAGGAATCGTTAAGGATCCTGAATATGGGGATTATTTGTCCGCATTCGCTCCGATTAAGAAAGACGGAAAGGTCATAGGAGTGCTGGGGGTTGATACGGATGCAAAGTCCGTTGAGGGAATAACCAGGCAGGTAAGCTGGAAGGTGCTTCCGATGTTAGCGGTTTGGAGCATCCTTGTTATAGGCGTCGTCGTGGGCTTGCTCGTATGGTATCTAAAGAGAAAACTCCAGGCATTAAAAACGTTAACTGCTGCAGCGGAAGAGATGGCCAAGGGGGAAATCAATGAAGCCGGCAAAATAGTGGAAGGCATAAAGGTCAGAGGAAAAGATGAAATTCGAAGCCTGCATGAATCTTTTGCATATATGACCCAGAATACAGCGGATATGGTGAGCGAAATTAAAAATTCTTCATTCGAAATTGTCAATATATCTAAGGAAATAGATGAGAGAGTCTTGAATAGTAACCAATCAAACCTCAAGATTTTAGCAGAAATCCAGAAGGTTGCCGGAGCCAGTGACAATCAAATGCTGCGCAGCGAAGAATCAGTAAGAGCGATTGAGGAGATGGCAAGCGGCATACAGCGGATTGCTGCTGCGGCTTCTGATGTTAGCGACCAATCGAATAATGTAACAGAGCAGGTAAGAAACGGTTTGGATAATCTCGGTACAACGATTGGTCAAATTAACAGTCTAAGGAATACGGTTAATCATTCAACCCGGAACATAGAAGAACTGGCACACAAAGCTGCGGAAATTGAATCAATCTTGGATATCATTTCCGGCATTGCAGAACAGACCAATCTGCTGGCGTTAAACGCGGCAATCGAGGCAGCAAGAGCAGGCGATCATGGTAAGGGGTTTGCAGTTGTATCCCAGGAAGTCCGCAAATTGGCAGAGGACTCCAAAAATTCGACCCAGAAAATCACTGTACTTCTGGATAATTTTAAAAACGTAATCCAGGAATCCGTATTGAATATGCAAAAAGGCTTTCATGAAGTGGAACTGGGGACACGCACGATTAGTGAGACAGGAGAACAATTCAGAGAAATACTCTCTTCTGTTGTAAAAGTCAGCGAGGAAATTCAAGAGGTTTCTGCAGTAACGGAAGAAATGTCAGCCAATACGGAGCAAATCGCTGCCTCAGTCCAGGATTTCACACAATTATCGAAAGAAACAGCAGGCGTGACAAGGGAAGTTGCAGCCTCTACAGATCAGCAGGAAAACGAAATGCAGATCGTATCTGCCAGCACGGCAACCTTGCATGCTCTAGCAGAAAGGCTTGGCCAGTCCATTAACAGATTTAAAATTTAACCATTACATCTGGAAATGGAGCAGTTGGGGAGAGGCGCACTTTCTTGCCTCTGAATCGGGATCATGATTTACCTTTTAATGATATCGTATACAGAATAGCGTTAAGGCTGTCCGAAAGCATGACTTTTCGGCGGTCTTTTTTTTGCCTATTAAGGATGTTTCGTTCAAGATCATAATGAAGGATTTCACATTCTTTTTCCAATCTTATTATTTTTCTTGTTAATTAAGCCGCTGTTTTATCCGAATTTTGTCGCCTGAAGGAGCTCGAGGTTATTTTTTACTAAGTTATGGGCCTTCATTGCCAATATGAGGATATACAAGCTTGATTTTTATCAATTTCTGTTCCAAATCCTATTCAGAGAACCTAAAGTCGGCATAAAAACTTGGTATTACCAAGAAAGCTGATGCAATAGAAGCATCAGCTTTTTTTAACTGCATGGGACATGTTCCGCCATCCTTGCTCCCTAATGGCATGTCCCCTGAGTGCATGTTTAAAACATTTCGATGAATCTCCTGGCGGCCTGGGAAAGATAACGTTCCTCGCTCCATACGAGTGCGGTGTCCGAATAAAGCGTGCTGTCAGTGATTTCTACCACCTTGACCTGTTCACTCAATAATGGCAGAATGGACGTTTTTGGCACAATACTTGCGCCGAGTCCGGAAGCAACCAGAGAAAGCAGGATATTGACATCAGGGCACTCGCAGATAATCCGCGGGTTTATATGGAGCCGTTCACATTCGTGGATGATTTGCTCGTAAATGCCTTGTCCCATTATCCTCCGGATCAATAATAAGGGTGTGTCCTCAATTTCCTTGAACGCCATGGCGTGCTTCCCAGCCGCAGCAGGCCAGTCTTTTGGAAACACAAATACATATGGCTCTTTACCGAGGTCAATTTGGACGAGCCCCTTCATTTCGAGGGGAGGATGTACGAGGGCAAGCTCTATTTCCCGGCGCTCCAGTAATTCACTTATTTCGTAAGGATCTCCTCCTGTAAGTTTAAAAGAGACGGAAGGGTATAGTTTATTAAAAGTGTCCATTTTTTCTGGGAGATATGACACGCATGATCGAACCACTCCAATGGATAACGTACCCTTGAGCCCTTCCCCTGTTTCTTTCACTTCCTGGATGGAATCTTCAAAAATCTCCAGCATATTTCGTGCTTTTTTATAGAGGATTTTTCCAGCCTCGGTCAGTTCCAGCTTTTTACCATTTCTTTTTCTCTCAACCAGCGTCACTCCCAGTTCCTGTTCCATTAATTGCAGCTGTTGGCTTAAAGGGGGCTGGGCCATGTGGAGTTTTTTTGCAGCACGTGAAATTTGGCCCTCTTCGGCAATTGCAAGAAAATAGCGAAACTGTCTTATATCCATACTCACACTTCCTTTTATATCGAAAACATATATAAAAATTACTATATAGATATTTTTCATATAATTATAAACATGATATCATTCTCATGCCAAGCAAAAGTGAAGAGAGAAAAAACTCTTCCGGGGAACAATATTATCCATAAAAAACTACATAGCGAGGAGAGCAGATGATTGGATAAACCTAAATTATGGACTAAAAATTTTATTGGAATAGCGATAGCAAACTTTTTTGTTTTTACGACTTTTTATTATTTGTTGGTGACATTGCCTGTTTACTCATTGCAGGATCTGCATGGAAAAGAAACACTTGTAGGCCTTATTACGACGATTTTTCTGATTTCCGCGATACTTGTTCGTCCGTTGGCAGGAAAGTGGATTGGCAAAGCAGGCAAATATATGGTCTTCATCGGTTCCCTATTGATTCTTTCTGTTGCCTCAGCACTGTATTTCTTTCCGCAAACCATTCCGGCGCTGATTGTCCTGCGCTTTTTTCATGGGATTGGGTTTGGGATGGCTACAACAGCAACTGGTGCTATAGTGGCCGACCTGATTCCTGAATCAAGAAAAGGGGAAGGGATGGGCTATTATGGCTTAACCATGAATCTCAGCATGGTAATAGGTCCATTCCTGGGATTGACGATCATGCAGCACGCAGGCGCCACTGCGATGTTTATCGTAAATCTTGCGAGCGCTGTTTTGGCACTGGCAGCAGGGCTATTCATTCGAATCCCTCATAAACCAGTGAAACTAAAGGCAGATGTCCCGAAGGCAGAGGCAGGCTTAAAAGGATTATTTGTAAAGGCAGCCATCCCTATTTCAATTGTCGCTGCATTTTTCGCTTTGGCTTACTCAGCAATCATTTCATTCGTCTCGGTATATGCACGTGAACTCGGATTGGTGGAGGTAGCCAGTTATTTCTTTGTCGTCTATGCTGCGGTACTCTTGGTTTCGAGGCCATTTACCGGAAAGTGGTTCGATATTTACGGTGCGAATTCCATTATCTATCCGGCCATCCTTTTCTTTGCAATAGGGACTTTCCTGCTTAGTGAAACCCATTCAGCATTCGTGTTCCTATTGTCAGCTGCCCTGATTGGCCTCGGCTGGGGAACGGTATTCCCAAGTCTTCAGACTATAGCCATCCAGGTGGCACCTGTACAAAAGAGACCGATGGCAACGGCCACTTTTCTTTCTATTTTTGATTTTGGATTTGGGATCGGTTCATTTGTTTTCGGACTGGTGATCGCTAAAATTGGCCATAGTTCTCTGTATTTTTATAGTGCTTTTCTTGTCTTGATCGGTCTTGCTGTATACTATCTGCTGCATGGACGCTATGCTGTAAGGCCAACAGGACAGAAAACGGTGGAAGGACATTAACACACCATAACTAAATGAGGGGAAACGACTTTTTTCGTCATTTTTCGAGCTTTTACTTTGACTTCAAAATATTATTGGTACTATAATCCTGTTGTAAGATTATAGATTTCAACACAAAGGGGAATTCATAGATGGTTAATTTCATGAATCTAAACAAAAGTTACATCAATGGAGAATGGACAGAGGGGCAAACCGGGCGCAGATACGATATTCTGAACCCTTATGACGGTTCTGTCATCAATGATATGAGCATTGCGAGCCTACAACAGTTAGAAGAGGCTTTTGTTATTGCTGAAAAAGCACAAAAAGAATGGGCAAAGACTTCTGCGGAAACAAGACGTGATATTATTTTAAAAGCGTTGGAATTCCTTAAAAACAATCGTGAAGAAATCGTTCCGCTTATGTCAAGAGAAACTGGCGGCACATTGATCAAATCCAACGTTGAATTGCAGCTGACAATTGAAATCCTTGAAGAGGCAGCTACCTTCGTTGATGAAGTGTATCAGGTACGTGAAATATCTTCAGCAATCGAAGGGAAAGTGAACCATATTCACCGCCTTCCATTGGGAGTTATTTCTTCTATTTCACCTTTTAACTTCCCGATGAACTTATCCATGAGAACAATCGCACCAGCAATCGCATTGGGTAATGCAGTCGTTCATAAGCCTGACATCCAGGTCGCGTACACTGGCGGAAACATCATTGCAGCAGCGTTTGAATACGCTGGCCTTCCAAAAGGCGTGCTGAATGTCATTCAGACCGATTTGACCGAAATTGGCGACGGCATGCTGACAAACCCGATTCCGAAATTGATCAGCTTCACTGGTTCTACACCTGTAGGACGCCATATCGGTGAAATTGCCGGCAGGAATTTAAAGCGTGTTGCCCTTGAACTTGGCGGAAATAATCCATTCATCGTACTGTCGGATGCAGATGTGGATCGTGCAGTGGACGCAGCCATTTTCGGAAAATACATCCACCAGGGACAGATTTGCATGTGTATTAACCGAATCATTGTCCATAAGGATGTGTATGAAGAATTCCTTGCCAAATTTGTAGAGCGTGCAAAAGCACTTCCTTACGGTGACCAATTGGATCCTAAAACTGTAGTAGGGCCTCTTGTAAATGAACGCCAGGCAGAAAAGGCAGAACAATTCATTGAAGCAGCCAAAAATGCAGGAAACACCTTGGCATTGGAAGGAAAACGCATTGGCAACGTCATCACACCTACCATCTTCCGTGATGTGAGGAATTCTGATGCGATTGCACAGGCAGAAATGTTCTCTCCAGTCGTTTCTATTATTCAAGCGGACTCAGACGAAGACGCAATCGATATTGCCAATGACACAGAATATGGCTTAAGTTCAGCAGTATTCACAACTGACATCGAAAGAGGCGAGCAACTTGCGCTTCAAATTGACAGCGGTATGACTCACGTCAATGACCAGACTGTAAACGATGCTCCTAATGTTGCATTTGGAGGAAATAAAGCAAGCGGAATGGGCCGTTTCGGGAACCCTTGGATTGTGGAAGAATTTACGGTAACGAAGTGGGTTTCTATCCAGTCCAAGTACCGCGAATTCCCATTCTAATAGATACTAAAAAATAGCAGGAATTACACACAGCAATCCCTTTCTGTAAAGGGGTTGCTGTTTTTTTATTTTAAATGCCTTGGTGAGATTTGTATCGGGATGGCTGCGGGGCGTCTCAGGCAGCGAAAAAGGTTGAAGGGATGGTGCAATGGACGAAGAAAAAATAGCAGCAAACTCCAGGATGTTTTTATCGTAATTGTCTGTCAAATTGCTATACACAGGGGTTTTAACCGACCGTTTCTCATTCTTCAGAAGTGCCGTATACGATAAACCAGGGATATCAGTATGACCGGTTTTTTAGTATGTATCCTTACAGAAAGCTGGCTTATACGCACCAGTCATCATGTCATTTCATCGCGGCCATGCTTTATAATGGTATTAAGAAGGGAGAAGGTAACATGAGAGAGCTTAGGGGCAGATTAAAGAACTACATGGATAACATGGCCGCAAACAACCATTTCACCGGTTCGGTGCTGGTCGGATATAAAGGGGAAATTCTGCTAAAGGAGGGTTACGGCAAAGCTTCCTTTCAATATGATATACAAAATAAAGCCGCTACCAAGTTTAGGGTGGGGTCTATTACAAAGGCATTTACAGCAATGGCGATCCTTATCCTTCATGAGGAGGGAAAGCTGGACATTTCCAAAACGATACAAAACATTTTTCCGGAGTATCCCGGAGGAGATAGGATCACCATCCGTCATCTATTAACCCATACTGCCGGAATTCCGAATTTTACGGGCTCACCTGAGTATTGGGCAAACCAAATGCGGCTGCCATCCACCTTGGGTCAGCTTATCCAGTCCTTTAAAGACATCCCGCTAGATTTTCAGCCTGGAGAGAGGATGGAGTATAGCAATTCCGGGTATTTGCTGTTAACTTCGATGATTGAAAAGGTGTCCGGGATGACATATGCTGAATTTTTGGATAGAACAATCCTTAAGAAATTGAACTTAAAAAACACGGGAGTAGATAACGGCCGGACCATCATAAAGTCTCTATCAACCGGGCATACGGTCTGGAAGGATGTGATCCACACGGAATTCATAGATATGTCATTCCCTTTAGGGGCGTACGGGCTCTATTCGACAGCCGAGGATTTGTACAGATGGACACAGGCTTTGATGAACAATGAATTCCTGTCAGATAACCTGCAGAATCAAATGTTCACGGGCAGCGAGCATGAGTATGCGTATGGATGGTTCAAAAATGGGGAGAATCATGTGAGCCATTTTGGTGATATCAACGGCTTTGCAAGCAATATTGACTTGTACCTGGACAAAGAGCTGGCGGTCATTGTATTGAGCAATATTAACATAACGCCAGTAACTCAAATTAGCGGGGATTTGGCGAATATGGTATTGGGACGCCCTGTCAAGGAAGTCAACAAGACATCTCCTCTGAATGTAATGCAAAGTCCAGGAATCTTTGCAGGCAGCTACAAATCTGGAAACACCGAGATTCAAATCAGTCTGGAAAATGACCTTTATGCAATAGTGCCCAAAATGTACGGTGTGCCATATAAATTAAAACTAGTACCGGTTTCTGAGGCTTCGGGACAGGTTATGTTTCATGGTGAATTCATTCGTGATCAATATATATTCCAAATAAATTCAGAAGGGTCTGTAGAGTCGCTGGACTTTGAGGACTGTCATGGGAGGAAGGCCTCATATGTGCCAAAGTATGTAGAAGCTGTATCTACACAAAGAGGAATTGAAGGTTTTTAATCAAATAATGCAAGGCATATCACTATAAAATATGCTCATCGCTTCTTGTATATTCTGCTTACTCGGACGGGGATGGATGCCCAGAGAACCATGCCTCCGATGTACCATTTATTAAAAATCACTTTATGGAGGATGCAACGATATTCAGTGTGGTTTTGTGGGGACCTTGTGAAAAGCAGATGGAATTCTTTTATATTCATATTATAATAGGATTTGGAATATCCTTACAATTTGATGGAGGGAGAAGCAGCGATGGAGGCAAATAACAAGATTAGAGAAGAAGTTCTGCAAGCGGTCATGGGGTTGTCTGATGAAGGATTGAATGTAAAGCTGGAAGAAGGGAAATGGACCATCATGCAGGTCCTGGAACATCTCTACCTGACAGAACGGACGATTACGAATATGATTTCGCATCAATTAGTAAATGGAGGGAGTAAAAAGGTCAGTGATAAACCGATTGAATTGACCGTTGTTCGCACGACTAAAGCACAGTCCCCTTCCTTTATGGTGCCTTCCGAAGATTTTATGACGCTGGAAGAAATGAAGAATAAGCTTTCTAAATCCAGAGAAGCATTTTCTAACGTAGTAAATACTGCTGACCCAACATTATTAGAACAAAGATCGTACGTCCATCCGGTGTTTGGTGAATTAAGCTTAAAACAATGGATTCCGTTTGTGGGATTACATGAAAAAAGGCATCTTGCACAGATTGAAGAATTGAAGAGCGGACTATGAGGTAACGGACATACACACACAAGGTAAGAGTACCATTCTGCGGTACATGCTAAAAAAATATAAATCTCTTAAAAAGCGGTCTGTGGATCGCTTTTTTCGTTCTATTTTTATAGAAAAAAAGCACCTAACAGAAAAATTGACTTATTTTTCCGTAGAACCTGCATGCAGGTATATGGATATGTGATATTGAGGGTGTTCATGATTGAAATTAGGCGTTTTTTGCTCGAAATGCCGGGATTTATGCTCGATATCAAACATTTATGAGCGGATTTCTTATTTAAATGCTCGAAACCAAATACTATGAGTGAATGCCCTGCTTTTATACTTGCAACCGAATTATGAGCGAAACTCTGACTTCTATACTCGCAACCGAATTATGAGCGAAACTCTGACTTCTATACTCGCAACCGAATTATGAGCGAAACTATGACTTTTATACTCGCAACCGAAATATGAGCGAAACTCTGACTTTTATGCTCGAAGTCCGATATTTATGATTGAACGGTTTCGTATGGGAGTCTGCTGTTACAGACATTTTCCGGGCACATTGCTATAAATCCAGGCGGTATTTTTTATGTCGAACAATGCGAGGGTTACGGGCAGTGCGAATCTCAGCACGCAGTATTGAAAAACATTAGGTAGATTCAAACCATGATATGATACGATAAAACAAGAGGTGTTAAAAATATAGGAGGATTACATATGTACAGCTTTAAGAATGATTACAGCGAGGGTGCTCATCCTCGGATATTGAATGCTTTGATTGAATCCAATATGGAGCAGGAAGAAGGGTACGGGGAAGATCGATATTCACGGGAAGCGATTGAGCTTTTAAAAGAAAGATTGGGAAGCAAGGATGTGGAAATTCACTTGCTGACAGGCGGCACACAAACCAATCTGACTTCCATTTCTGCTTTCTTAAGGCCGCATGAGGCTGTAATCGCAGTGAATTCCGGCCATATTGCGACACATGAAACCGGCGCAATCGAAGCTACCGGGCACAAGGTGATTACGGTCCAAGCCGTGGCCGGAAAGCTTACTCCTTCACATTTGCAGGATGTACTCGAGGCCCATACCGATGAACATATGGTGAAGCCGAAGCTTGTTTATATTTCCAATTCTACAGAGATTGGGTCTATTTATGTCAAGAGCGAACTGGAGCAATTAAAGGATTTTTGCGAGGAACATGATCTTATCCTATTTTTGGATGGTGCAAGGTTGGGCTCGGCCTTATGTTCGGATGAAAATGATATTGAGTTAAGCGACCTTCCGAATCTGGTTGATGCGTTCTACATAGGCGGGACGAAAAACGGGGCATTGCTGGGCGAGGCGCTGGTCCTTGTGAAAAATTCGCTTAGGGCGGATTTTCGATACCATATCAAACAAAAAGGGGGGCTCCTTGCGAAAGGAAGACTCCTGGGGATTCAGTTTGCTGAACTTTTCAGGGATAATCTTTTCTTTGAACTGGCCCTTCATGCGAATAAAATGGCGGGAATCCTGAGAGATGAAATAAGCAAGGAAGGCTTCACATTCCTTACTCATTCACCATCGAACCAAATCTTCCCGATCCTGCCAAATGAAATCATCGCCGAACTGCAGACAAAATATTCTTTTCATATCTGGGAAAAAGTGGACGAGGGCCAATCAGCCATTCGCCTGGTAACATCCTGGGCCACGAAAGAAGAGAAGGTAATGGGCTTTATTGAGGATTTGAAGCAGGTTCTTATAAAATAAGCATGATTAATTGCAGGGGCGAAAAAGCAATTTGATTACATAGAAATAATAGCGTATCAATGGTGTTGCCACTACTTGCATGGTGGAAGCGGAGAGAGGGATGTTTTCACATACGGCTGATTGTGACCTAATGCTAAGGCCGTTTACAGTTGCTGATGCAGGAGAGCTGATCAAGAACATTGCACTAATATATATATAATGGGGTGCCGACATGGAGTCCGCACCCTATTCTCGCATAAGAGCATTTGGGTTTTCATCTTAAATTACTTCTCGAATATCCGTATTTCCGTAAATTCCTGATTGAATAATTCGCTCCTGATCAGGAGATTGCCGATGGCGTCTCGTTCGTCCTCACCTAAGATTATATCTTCCAGGATTACGTCGCTTCCATTTTTTACGGTCACCCTATACTCGTTCATACCTCATCACCACCAACGATTTTTCTCTATTATAATTTATCCGCAAAGCTTGGAGCCAATTATTTTACATGCCGACCCGATGTATATTAGCTGGTATATCATTGACACACCTGGAGGTTCTTCGATACGATTTCCATAATATAGTATGTAAAGGGAGGCTTTACCATGGATACTTACTCACTGGAATATGCTAAAAGCCTGGATGAGCAAGATGAACTGAAGCATTACCGGGATGAATTTTATATCGATCCGAATACGATTTATATGGATGGGAATTCCCTTGGCTTATTGTCAAAAAGAGCGGAACGAGCCGTGCTGGACACACTGAATGATTGGAAGCAATATGGTATAGAAGGATGGACTAAAGGAACAAATCCGTGGTTTTATATGTCGGAAAATCTGGGAAAAAGCATGGCTCTGCTGGTAGGTGCTTCGGAGGAGGAGGTCATCATGACTGGCTCCACAACTGTAAATTTGCACCAGCTGGCAGCAACCTTTTACAAACCGCAGGGATTGCGCACAAAAATACTTGCCGATGACTTAACATTCCCCTCCGACATTTATGCTCTTAAAAGCCAGATTAAACTGCATGCATACGACCCTGACTCCCACCTGGTCCAGGTGAAAAGCACGGACGGGCGGTTTCTGGATGAGGATGTCATTATTGCCCAGATGACTGAAGAGGTCGCTTTGATTGTGCTGCCGGCAGTTTTATATCGAAGCGGCCAGGTTTTAGACATGAAGCGGCTGACTGAAGAAGCGCATAAGCGTGGAATTTTGATTGGATTTGACGCCTGCCATTCTGTAGGGGCGATTCCTCATTCATTTACAGACTGGGACGTGGATTTTGCGTTTTGGTGCAATTATAAGCATTTGAACGGAGGGCCAGGGAGTGTTGCAGGCCTCTACGTTAACCGCCGCCATTTCGGGACGGAGCCGGGTCTCGCAGGCTGGTTCGGTTCTCGAAAAGCTACCCAGTTTGATATGGAGCATACGTTTTCGCCAGCCGAATCGGCGGGAGCATTTCAAATTGGCACGCCGCATGTCCTGAGCCTTGCCCCCTTAGCCGGGTCACTTGCGATGTTTATGGAAGCCGGCATTGACAGGATTCGCGAGAAATCATTGGGAATGACCAGATATTTGATAGATTTAATAGATTGTGAGCTTGCCGGAATGAAATTTTATATAGGCTCTCCAAGAGAAGATAAGTCGAGAGGAGGGCATGTAAGCCTGGAGCATGAAGAGGCGGCACGCATCTGCAAAGCCCTGAAGAAAAACGGGGTAGTGCCTGATTTTAGGGCGCCAAACATTATCAGGCTTGCTCCCATTGCATTGTATACCTCTTATTATGAAATATGGGAAACGCTCCAAATACTAAAAAAGATTATGGCAGAAAAGCAATATGAAAAGTTTAAAAATGAGCGCGATATAGTAGCTTGATCTTTGAATTGGGGGGAGGAAGGGAAACATGGGTGAGGATGCCGGACAGGAAAAACATGAAAAGCAAATTCATACAGATTTTCAAGGAGATATGTCCTATGGTGACTATCTTCATTTGGATAAAATTCTTTCAAGCCAGCACCGATTATCGGACCATCACGATGAAATGCTGTTTATCGTGATCCACCAGACAAGTGAATTGTGGATGAAACTCGTGCTGCACGAGCTGTCGGCGGCTACAGCCTGTATCCGGAATAATGATTTGGAACCTTCCTTCAAAATGCTGTCCCGTGTTTCAAGAATCCAGCAGCAGCTTATCCAGTCATGGGGCATCCTCTCTACGCTGACTCCTTCGGAATACATGGAGTTCAGGCATATGCTCGGCCGCTCGTCAGGCTTTCAATCATATCAGAACCGGCTGATTGAATTTGTGTTGGGGAACAAAAATGAAAGGATGCTGGCTGTCTACCGGCATGATGCTGACCTGTACGGGAAAATGCAGGCTGCCCTAAACGAACCAAGTATTTATGATGCGGCAATCCAGGCTCTGGCATCCAAAGGAATTCCAATTGACCAGGAAGCTTTGGTTCGCGATTGGTCTCAAAATTACCAGCATAATGACAGTGTCGAGAAGGCCTGGCTGACTGTGTACCGCGATGTTGGCCAATATTGGGACCTTTATGAACTGGCTGAAAAACTGGTGGATATAGGCAGCCAGCAGCAAATTTGGCGTTTTAACCACCTGACTACGGTTGAAAGGATTATCGGCCATAAACAGGGCACGGGCGGTTCTTCAGGTGTTCCATATTTAAAAAGGCTGCTGGACCATCAGTTTTTCCCTGAATTGTGGAGCTTGAGGACAAAGTTGTAATGACAAAAGGTCATGAAAAACCATCAGACTTGTTATGGATTTTTTTATAGAATAGGAGATAAATATGAAAAAATGGAGAGATATTTCTCAGCCTCTGGACAATAATATTGTCACCTGGCCTGGTGATACGCCGTTTACGTACAACGTCAATTGGAGCAAGGACGAAAGCGGGTCGGTCAATGTAGGGCAATTGACCATGAGTACCCATACAGGGACCCATATTGATGCACCCTTTCATTTTGATAATGAAGGAAAAAAAGTAATCGAGCTGGATGTCGATATATACATAGGGAAGGCTAAGGTAATTCACCTCGGCGGCATTTCCAGTATCGGATTGAGAGAGTTAGAGAATCATACTATAAAAGGGGTGGAGCGTCTGATCATCCGGACAGATGGCTGGACAGACCGCAGTGAGTTCCCTGAATCGATTCCCCATGTAGAAACCGGTGTCGCAGCATATCTCGCTGAGCAGGGAATCCGCCTGCTGGGATTGGATTTGCCCTCCGTAGATCCGCTTGACAGCAAAGAACTGCCTGCACATCATGAACTGACAGCTCATGGGATTCATATATTGGAGGGGCTTGTCTTGGAAGAAGTGATCTCAGGTGAATATGAACTGGCAGCACTGCCCCTGCCGCTGGTCGAAGCGGATGGGAGCCCGGTGCGTGCTATTCTCAGAGAGATATAATGATTGAAATGAAAAGGGAATCGTCTAAAATAATTGATAGTATGGAATGTAAATTAGCAGGAGCCGGTAGGCAAGTTTTTAGTACATGACCTCAGATTTACATTTCTTTTTGATCAAAATCGGGAAGTTATTTCTATGAAAGTCGAACGGCAGGAAAAATCTTACAAATGAATCCGGCTTAGGAAACGAGGCTTACTAAAGATGTTAATAAAAAATGCTCAGAGATTATAGTACTCTGAGCATTCTTGGCTAATCAAATTAATGTAGGTACGGGTTTGCCGATTTTATGTGCCAAGCCTGTTTCGGTTTTTAACTAAAATAATGCGTAATTCAACTCCGGAGAACCCTATTTTGCAATGAACATTTGAGACCAATTGTAGCCGGAAGTCTCACACCCGATTCCAATATGTGTATACTTAGTGCTTAAGATGTTTTTACGATGCCCTTCGCTGTTCATCCAAGCCTGTATCACTTGTTCAGCGGTGTTCTGGCCTTGCGCAATGTTTTCGCCTGCAGCGCTGTATGTTACACCCATATCCCTCATCATGTCAAAAGGCGAACCATACGTAGGACTTGTATGAGAGAAATAATTGTTTTGCTGCATATCCTGCGCTTTGGTCTGTGCGACTCCATTTAATTGAGTGTCTGCCTGTAAAGGGGGCAGCCCATTTTGCCTGCGCTGCTGGTTCGTTAATTCTATGGCGCGCTGTACTATTTGATATACGTCACTTGCGGCCGTTTGCCCATTAGTTTGTTGTCCAGCTGGCTGCTGAGTTGGTTGTGTCTGCTGTTGTGGTGATGGCTGTTGCTGGGCTGGCTGCTGGGGTGGCGTCTGTTGCTTTTGCGCCGGCTGTTGTCTGGCTGGCGGTGTCTGCTGCTGAATCCCAGGCTGTTGAGATTTTTCTTGATTTGAATCTCCTTGGTCTGTCTGTACCTGAGTACCACCGTTGTCACCCTGTCCCGGATTTAATTCCTCAAATCCAAATCTTGCATCCTGTTCTTCTACAGCTTTCGTTTGTGGGTATACATCACTTGACATGTTTGTCCACAAACTGGAAATGTCCTGGTTTTTATTCTTCTTTTGTTTTGCGCCTTTTTCCAGAGTGTCAATTCCTTCAGTATAACGATTGTCGCCTTTTGCCGTATCCTTGCCGTTATTTTTGCTCGCCTGTTCTGTCCGATCTTTCTTTCTCTCATTCGCTGAATCCTTGTCCTTGTCCCCGTTATTGCACCCGGAAATAATCAACATAAAACAACAAATCAACAGAATATGTAATTTGTAAAGTGTCAAATGACTGGCCCCCTTATAAGATTACATCCTTATTTTTAATGTTTTTTATAAAAGTATGAATGGAAATAAACGCAAATTCTACCTTGCTGACATGCTTTATCATAGGAAAAAGTCTGGGGAGATTTCCCGTTCCTAAGTAGATATTGTGGAAGACCACATGCCATCGATCAATCCTGTGTCGCCATGCTTAGGGCGTTTGAACAGGAAAGTTTCCATTTAAAGACTTGATTAGACCCATATCGTCGATACTAGGAGAAAAAAGGTGGATGAGTAATGCCTGAATTGTGTCCTGTCATTTGGCCTGAAGAAAAAACTCCTTCTGCTTCTGCAGATTGCAAGGATTGCGGACTGTATACACATGGTTCGAGGATGGTATGGGGAGAGGGCAATCCGGATGCGCCAATTATGGTCATACTGGATAATCCGGGAGCGAGGGAAAATCTGCAGGGAGAGCCATTTGTATGCGGAACCCGGCAGACATTGCAGAAGGCAGCAAATGAAGCAGGTTTGCTAATGGACGACCTATATGTTACCTATATTCTTAAGAGAAGGCCGATCAAAGCGTATAACAAAGAGGAAGCCCGCAAGACATGCATGAGGCATCTTCTACAGCAGCTAGAGGAGAAGAGTCCTCATTTGATTCTCTGTTTGGGGAATGTGGCAGTTGAATCCTTCTTCCAAAATCCGGAGGCAGAAGTGAAGCATTTAAGGGGAAAATGGCATCAAATTCGGGGAATCAGCACCACTGTTGCCTATCATCCTTTGGCAGTAAGGCGGCGTCCCAATTTATGGCCGTTGTTTCTGGAGGATTGGAAGCTGGTTGCTGAAAGATTCACCCAGGCGGGAGGCTGATAATGTTTTGAATTTTTTTCGGGTCATTTAACTTATTTTGATGACCTCACATTTATAATTATGTCAGCAGGCCATACAAAAGGATAGATAAGATAGCATCAGAAAAGTGACCGGCACAAATTGGAATTCTGTCAGAAATTGAATGGATAAATAAAAGAGCGAGGGGAGTGTTTTTTTGAAAACGATTGGACTGATTGGCGGGATGAGCTGGGAGTCTTCGGCAGAATATTACCGGATTATTAATGAAGAAGTTAAACATAGATTAGGGGGTTTACATTCTGCCAAGTGCCTGTTATATAGCCTGGATTTTGCAGAAATTGAGCGTTACCAGGCGGAAGGGGAATGGGAAAAGGCAGGTAAACTTTTAGGCGGCGTTGCTTGTTCACTGCAAAAAGCGGGAGCCGACTTCATTGTCATTTGCACAAATACGATGCATAAAATAATCGATTATATTGAAGCAAACATAAGCATACCCGTTTTACATATAGCCGATGCCACGGCAGTCCAAATAAAAACTTCAAATCTTGTGAAAGTGGGATTGTTGGGCACAAGGTATACAATGGAGCAGGATTTTTATAAATCAAGATTGGAGTCAAAGGGCATCAAGGTGTTCGTACCGAATCAAACGGAAAGAGAGCAGATCAATAAGGTGATATATGACGAGCTATGCTTAGGGAATATTCAGCAATCGTCTAGAGCTTATTTCAAACAAGTTATTAATCGATTGGTTGATCAAGGGGCAGAAGGAATCATACTTGGCTGTACGGAAATCGGTTTATTGATAAAACCAGGGGACGCAAACGTACCGTTATTTGATACGACTTTAATCCACGCTGTCGAGTCAGTTACGAAGGCACTGGAATGATGAAGGAATGAATGAAATAAAACCCCTGAATTAAGTTGAAAAATTTTATAAATGCTTTAGTCTGCTAATGTACTAAATGTTTCTGTTGACATTCCTTTTTGATGTATGATAATTTTATTACGATAGTTTTATTCTCTAATATATTATCGAACTAAAGCGCGGGCTGTTAGTCATGGTGGTTTATTGTTTAATAGACAGACATGTTAATAGGCTATGCTCGAAAAAGTACATCATAAAAGGTGGTAATTACAGCAATGAAACGTTTAGCAACTATTATTCTGGCGCTTTCTGCGATGATGGCGCTATTGGCGGGGTGCTCTAACTCAAAGGGAGCAGAGAAAGAAAAAAACGATACACTTGTGATTGGAATAGATGATAAATTTGCTCCGATGGGATTCCGGGATGAAAATAATGAAATCGTCGGCTTTGATATCGATATGGCTAAGGCTGCTTCCGAAAAGATGGGCATGAAGGCCAAGTTCCAGCCAATCGACTGGACTACGAAGGAATCTGAACTTAGCAGCGGACGAATTGACTTGATTTGGAACGGTTACACGATTACAGATGAGCGCAAGAAGAAAGTGCTTTTCACAAAGCCTTATTTGAAAAACGCCCAGGTCGTTGTAACAAAGGCTGATTCAAAGATTGCAAAGCTTGAAGACCTTACAGGCAAAGTCGTTGGCCTGCAGTCTCTTTCATCTGCTGCGGATGCATTGAATGCAAGCCCGTTAAAATCCAAGGTCAAGACGGTTACGGAATTCTCAGATAATGTGCTGGCTCTGAATGATTTAAAAACAGGCCGTATAGATGCAGTGGTGGTCGATGAAATAGTCATCAACTATTACATGACTAAAGAGAAGGATTCCTTCAAAATTCTTGATGAGTCCCTTGCACCCGAAGAGTATGGAATTGGTGTTAAAAAAGGCAATGAAGAGTTGCTGAACACGCTTCAAAAAGCTCTTGATGAAATGAATGAAGACGGCACTTCCGCAAAAATTTCGAAAGAGTGGTTCGGAGAGGACAAGGTGTTAAAATAACTCAGTGACCTGGCTGGACAACATTTAAGCGAGGATGTTTCCATATGCTTGCTCTGTCGGATATATTGCTAATATGGTAAAATAGTATTATAAGAAGTTATGTTAAAAGAATAACCATTGAAGCAAAACAGGATTTCTTTTTGGAACCCTGTTTTGTTTTTTGAAAGGAGATTATCATGTCCCTGGATTATATACGTTCCATCCTGATGCCGATGCTGGAAGGGGCGCAAATGACACTCCTGCTGTTTATAGTGGCGATTGTTATGTCCATTCCACTCGGCTTTCTGCTTACGCTTGCTGTAAGAAGCAGCTTTAAGCCTCTATCCTGGCTTGCCCAGGTATATATTTATTTGATGCGCGGTACCCCGCTCTTATTGCAATTGCTGTTTATCGTGTTCGGCTTGCCGATGCTCCCTGTGATTGGAGAGTATATGGTGCTGGATAGATTTGTTGCAGCATGCATCGGTTTTGTCCTTAATTATGCAGCATATTTCGCCGAAATTTTCCGGGGCGGCCTGCTTGCGATCGATAAAGGACAGTACGAAGCTTCACAGGTGCTTGGTTTGAATAAATGGCAGACCACGACACGCGTCATTCTGCCCCAGATGTTCCGGATTGCACTTCCTGCAGTGTCCAATGAATCGGTGACACTTATAAAGGATACGGCGCTCTTGTATGCCGTTGCAGTCCCGGAATTGCTTCACTTTGCCCAGACGGCTGTAAACCGCGATTTTACGATCGTGCCATTTGTATTGGCCGGCATTATTTATCTGATTTTGACGCTTATTTTGACTGTTCTCTTTAAATGGCTGGAAAGACGGTTCAAATTTGAATAGGAAGGAGTGGCAAAAGTGGCGATCATAGAAGTGGAAAATCTAAAAAAATCTTTTGGCAATCTCGACGTGCTAAAACGGATTACCTTTGATGTAAATAAGAATGATGTAATTGCTGTAATCGGGCCTTCGGGTTCTGGAAAAAGCACGATGCTCCGCAGCCTTGCACATCTTGAGGAAATCGATGGCGGAAGCATTTCGATCGGCGGCGACTATCTTGTGCAGGACGGTGTGTATTCGAAAAAACAGGATATCAAGCGAATCACCTCTAAAATGGGTATGGTGTTTCAGCATTTCAACCTGTTTCCGCATCTTACAGTAAAAGAAAATCTTGAGCTTGCTCCCAAGATGTTAAAGACGGAGCCGCCAGAAGCCATTAAAAAAAGAAGTGCGGACCTTCTTCGGAAAATCGGGCTCTCTGCCTGGGCTTCAAGCTATCCTGCAAATTTATCAGGGGGACAGAAGCAGAGGGTTGCCATTGCAAGGGCACTCATGATGAACCCGGAAATCCTCCTTTTTGATGAACCGACTTCAGCGTTGGATCCCGAATTGACCGGGGAAGTTCTTCAGGTGATGAAGGAACTGGCACGGGAGCATATGACCATGATTGTTGTTACCCATGAAATGGGCTTTGCGAGGGAAGTCGCAAACCGGGTCGTTTTCATGGACAATGGGGAAATCATCGAATCCGGCCACCCGGATGACGTGTTTACCAACCCTAAATCCGAACGTACGAAAGCATTTTTGAATAGGAGTTTGAAATAGGCCAAAGTGTGAACAGGATTTGGTTTGCGCGAAGGATGGACTATGGGTTTCAACTAGCCAAAGAAAAATTTTTCTATAGGGGATTTGTCAAATAACGTCCTTCATCGTTGTGATGAGGGACGTTATTTTAATTACGTTAATAGAATAGCTGGGCATGATTAAAAGCAGGAGAGCTGTCCCCTCTATTTTTTTGGCATAGGTCCAGATTTTCAAAGCGTTACTGTAAAAAGCGCCTGAATTCGTAAGAATAGATTGCTATTATTGTTACAATTTATAAATGTTTCCATACAAGAATGCCATGTATGTAGAGAATGGCTCTCCATGGGAAAATCAATTTGAAAGATTCCAGGTATAACCCTGGAAAATTCAGCCGTATCCTTCCAGCGAAAATAATGGTAAAATAGTAATTGTTATAATTATCAGAATACATGCATCTTAGAATGAATTTAGCCGTAGAGGGGTAGGCATAATGCAAAAATTAGGGCAGGAATTAATAAATTTTATCCAATTGAATGATATGACAGAAAGCTTCTGGGAGCATTATGAATCCCTTGATAACGGGCCAAAGCAGTTGATTTTTTATAGCGAGGTCATGGCACTGCGCATTTGGACTGTCGGCTACACAGCGTATTTAATCATGGAAAACCGTGAAGATTATAGCTTGCTCATTGTCAGCATAGAAGATTACATCCGCACCAATCTGAATCCGGAATTGTTAAACTTAGTCCTTTATCGTACAAATGAATACCGTGAATTTGAGGATATGGACCAGCCTCTCGAACAGGCAGCCGCCAAATTTATCGAGAATACCAAGCTTGACAAGGAGCTCGGGGAGGAAGCTGTCCAAATGCTAAAGGCGTTTATTGGGAAGGTGAACTTCACGATCAGGGAGTATTATTAATAACGACCAACAAAACCGGAGGTGCAGCTTGCTTCCGGTTTTGTCTGATCAGGCCAGGTATTCGTATGTTCAAAGACTGGAGGAATTCAGGTGGAATCATAAATCATTTTATGAGACCTTCCATGGAACATATGCATGGCTGTGCATTAGATGCTATTTCTTATCAATCCTATGTTCAGTAATCACTCCATTATGCTTGAAGCGAAAATACTTGTTTTCTTTAATATCCACTAGAGCTAGACCGGCAGTGTTTGAATCAAATATTCCCATTCCCAGATCACAATGAACGAAAATGCCTTTAGCCGAAACTTTACTGGATGGCGTATGGCCTCGGAAAATCCTTTTGCCATTGCTCCACTTACTTAGCTCTTCTTCATCTAAAGACCGTAACTCTTTTCTCTCCACCCATAAGATATTCCTCGGCTGCTGGTTATAGGAGTGAAGAATACTCACACCTGAATGGGTATATACAGCATCATCATCAACATACAAAAGCGGGATAGTTTCAAGCCATTTCGCATAATCTTCCGCCATTTCCCACCCATTGCCGAAGATTTGGTTAAAGCTTCTGATTGTCTGGATGCCTCCGTGTTCCAGCCAGATATGTGAGACATTATTCATGTACCAGATCATCATTTCTTCATGATTACCGAGGATTACATGTATAGAATCTGGATAAGCGGCAGAGTTCTCCCGTACCCACTCAAGCACTTTGGCACTGTCTGGGCCGCGATTGATCATATCTCCGCCTATTATTAGGCGGTCACTTCCAGGATTGAATTTAACATGACTCAAAAGGGTTATAAAAGGATCAAAATATCCATGAATATCGGATATGTAATAGGTTGTCATCTTCTCATCACTCTTTACAAATGTTTAACGCCTTTAATGGAGCGCTTTTATATGCTGGTTCGAAAACATAGCCGCTCCACTAAGCATTTTTTGATATAGAGAATCAGTGTATACACATTGTTCTCTAATATTCAATCAAACCTTTCGCGGAATTATATTTTTTATTGTCCTTCAGATGGCTTTTTGCTTGCGATTGTATATTTTCATAATAAAGTAAAACAAGAAATAATGTAATAAAAGTACTTTAATCTAGCTAAAGGAAAGGCGAGTCCTTCTCCCGATATTGCATCTGTGAAGAGTACAGTTTGAGAGTACGAAGATGAGCGAGCATTAAATAAAATATCTGAAGGTGGACATTGGTTTTGCTATAATGAACTGCTAAAAGGAACTGTTTCTATAAGTCTCTTTATGGGTATGAAAGTAAATGAAATATCATTTTTGGCATACACTCGTACATAAAGTCTTAATAATGGAGCCGATAAACAAAAAAAAATCAAGGAACGGCATTCCTTGATTTCAGAAACTGAATTGTAATTGATGAAGCCTGCTGGTTGTCATGTCCAGCAGCAATTTATTATTAAGTGACCGGGCCATGGAAAGCATCAATTGTAAAACCTTCTCAAGCCCTGCTTTATAGCCATTTACGATGGCGTGTTGATCGCACTGTAGCTCTGCTTCCATGTTGGTTTCCCCCTGGAGCACAGGATATGTCAAATGGCCAAGCTCGTGATACAAGATGGCTTCCTTGATTTCCGGGTCCGCACAAAAAGCCTCATAATCATACACAACAATCAGCTTATCATATTCATCCGACAGGGAATCAAAGCATAGCGTCAGCAGGCGGCTGTCAATATCCCACACAGTCAGCCAGTCTTTTTGTATCAAGCCGGAAAACTTCAACACTGTTTTTTTATCTTCAATGATTGCTACTCTTTGCGACATCTGATATTTTTCTTGGCTAAGCACTTCGCATAAGCAATTCATTCTCATTCCCCTTACATCTTGGAAGTATTAAAATGTATGCCCAGTTCTCTATTTTTAAGACAATAAACTTTGGGCTTTTTATTTTTATGTGCTATGTAGGTAATGTATCGGCAGGCTGTTTCGATTGTTTATAGATATGGCTTTCCATTTGTTATATTTGCATGCTTATGGTATCGTACAGACGATTGCATAAGGAAGAAGAGGTGAATGAAATGGTTCGTTTCGGAATAGTGGGGACCAACTGGATTACTGAACGATTTTTGGATGCGGCTCTTCAGCATGAGGAGTTTTCGCTTGCAGCTATTTATTCAAGAACCGAGGAGAAGGCCCGGGAATTTGCCGGGAAGTATGGAGTTGAAAATACATATACAGATTTGGAGAGCTTTGCGAAAAGCGGCGATATTGATGCCGTATATATTGCGAGCCCTAATTCCTTGCATATGCAACAGGCAATCCTATTTTTAGAAAATAAGAAGCATGTGCTATGTGAAAAACCGATTGGCTCCAATGCAAGGGAAGTAAAGGAAATATTTGAGGCCGCAAGAAAAAATGACGTACTGGTCATGGAGGCCATGAAATCCTCGTTCCTCCCTAACTTTAAGAGCGTTGCCGAAAATCTCCCGAGGATCGGCAAGGTGAGAAGGTATTTTGCGAATTATTGCCAGTACTCTTCCCGCTATGACGCATATAAGGAGGGCAACATCCTGAATGCTTTCAAGCCGGAATTTTCAAATGGTGCTTTGATGGATATTGGCGTGTACTGCCTTTACCCGCTCCAGCTGCTATTTGGCAAGCCGAAGAAAATCCAGGCAAGCGGCTTCATGCTTGACTCAGGTGCAGATGGCCAGGGAAGCATCATTCTTACTTACGACGATATGGAAGCAGTGGTCATGTATTCAAAAATCACCGATTCGACCATGCCTGCGGAGATACAGGGTGAGGATGGAAACATTCTGATCGACCGTATTTCCACGCAGGAAAAAGCATGGATCCAGTTCCGTGACGGAACGGAAGAGGATATCTCGAAAGAACAGGTCAAAAACGGCATGTTTTATGAAGTGGACGAGTTTATCCGTCTGATCAAGGAGGGCAGGACGGAATCCTCCATCAATTCATTTGAAAATTCACTTGCCGTTATGGAAGTAATGGATGAGGCGAGGAAACAGATCGGCGTTATCTATCCTGCGGATCGCTCGAGCCAGGAATTATAGGATAGTGCGGATTTATTAGCAAGCAGATTAATAGACAAGCGCTTAATGCCGGAGTATAAGTTAATTATCGGATGTTTGCTCCAATGCTTCATCCAGACGAATAACTAGCCTCTTCATGGCTAGGATAAAGATACATACAGCCAGATGCCCGGGAGGAATAGACATGAAATGTACAATTAATAAAAACGCTGCAAAAAAGCTGCAAGAAATGCTGAGCAGGGAAGATGCGGAAGGAAAAATGGTCCGCGTATTCATTACACATATGCATGGGGACCACGCTCACTATGATATTACGCTGGATACGCCAAAAGAGAATGATGAAATTGTCCACACTGACAAAGGCATCGATGTTCTTCTGGATAAAAACGAAGAATTTCTTGATGGTGTATGGGTGAAGTATTTCTATGTTCCACAGGAAGGGTTTGAAATCACAAATCCATCCAAAGAAGGCGGACACCACCATCATTGATCATTGCTGAATAGTATATAAACGGCCAGTCAATCTATGTCTGGCTGTTTCATATATAGGCTGTTTTTTTCCTGGATAGGCGCTAAGTGTACGGCTTTTTTTTCCCTGCTATGCTTATTTTTCATGGAAATAACAGCAAAAAGGAACAGATCATTCCATAGGGGGAGTTAGCAATGAAAGAATCGTTTCAGGCATTGGTTGTAGATCATCCCGAGGGAGCCGATTTCTCGGTGCGTGTTAAGGAAATTTCCCTGAATGAGCTGCCGCAAGGGGAAGTATTGATTAAGGTCGCTTATTCCGGAATCAATTATAAGGATGGTTTAGCCACCATTCCGAACGGCAATATTGTAAAAACATATCCCTTTGTCCCTGGCATCGATTTAGCAGGTGTGGTGGTGTCATCCGAAGACCCGCGGTTTAAGGAAGGGGACCAGGTGATTGCTACCAGCTATGAAATCGGCGTTACTCATTTTGGGGGATATAGTGAATATGCCCGGATTCCATCTAAATGGATCGTTCCGCTGCCGGATGGTTTGACATTAAAGGAAGCCATGATTGTGGGAACGGCGGGCTTTACGGCCGCTCTATCCATTCAAAGGCTTGAGGAAAATGGCTCGGCCCCCGACAAAGGGCAAGTGCTGGTGACAGGTGCTACCGGCGGAGTAGGAAGCATTGGTGTATCAATGCTCTCAAAACGCGGGTACGATGTGACTGCCAGTACCGGTAAATCTGATGAGCATGAATATCTCTATGGCCTTGGGGCAAAAGAAGTCGTTTCCAGGGAGGACATATTCAGCGGCAAGGTAAGGGTGCTGGATAAACAGAGATGGGCAGCGGCGATTGACCCTGTTGGAGGCGAGCCCCTTGCAGCCGTACTGAGCCAGATTCAATATGGCGGATCCGTGGCAGTAAGCGGACTTACAGCCGGGACAAGCGTACCGGCAACCGTGTTTCCATTTATTCTTCGTGGTGTCAATTTGCTTGGAATTGATTCTGTATATTGCCCTATGGAAGTACGTGAGAACCTGTGGCATCGAATTGCAGCAGACTTAAAGCCGGATAATCTGTCAGAGATGATCCAAAAAGAACTAAGTCTTGAAGAACTGCCGGATGCCTTGCCGACTATCTTAAAAGGACAGGCGCGCGGCAGGATGATTGTAAAAATGGCAGAGTAAATCGGACTTTAGTTTATGAACTTAGTGCACCTTTTTTCGAAAGCTTCCAACAACATAAATATGGATGCTGCGGATTCTAAGAAGGGGATTACTTCATAGCTGAATCATTTAGCTTTCCTCAGGGATACTATTTCTGAGATTTACAAACAGAAGGAGATGCTGAAATGGCAACATACAATACATTCTTTGAACCATTTACATTCCGTTCAGGAATGGAAATTAAAAACCGTATCCTGATGGCTCCAATGACCAACTCTTCATCCAACGATAACGGGGAAGTGACTGACGAGGAGCTGGAATATTACCGCGTGCGATCCGGCGGAGCAGGAGCCGTCATTACAGCGTGTACCTATGTAACAAGAGATGGAAAAGGGTTCCCCGGTGAATTTGGTGCCGATACGGATGAACTGATTCCAAGCCTTCGCAGACTTGCCGATACCATCAAGGGCGAGGGAGCGAAAGCCATCCTGCAAATCTTCCACGGCGGAAGAATGTGCCCTCCAGAGTTGCTGCCTGATAAGCAGCCAATCAGTGCGAGCGCAATTCCAGCAGAGCGTGAGGGAGCGGCTGTTCCGAGGGAAATGACCGAAGAAGAAATCGAAAATGTGATTCAGGCATTCGGAGAAACTACCCGCCGCGCCATTGAAGCAGGCTATGACGGTGTGGAGATTCATGGTGCGAACACTTATTTAATCCAGCAATTCTTTTCTCCGCACTCCAACCGCAGAACGGATAAATGGGGCGGCTCTCTTGAAAAGCGCCTGACTTTCCCGCTTGCTGTCGTGGATGCTGTAAAAAAGGCTGTATCTGAACATGCCAAGGGGCCTTTCATCGTAGGCTACCGTCTTTCACCAGAGGAGCGCGAAAATCCGGGAATTACAATGGAAGATACACTTTATTTAGCTGATGCACTTGCGGAACAAGATCTGGATTACATTCATATCTCGACACAGGACTTCTGGGCAGGCTCCATGCGCGACCAGGACGATAAAAAGTCAAGGCCGCTAATGGTTCATGAGCGTGTGGGGGACCGCGTGCCAGTAATTGGTGTGGGTTCGCTGCACACGCCAGAGGACGTGACAAATGCAATGGATGCAGGAGTTCCTTTGGTGGCCCTTGGCCGCGAACTGATCATGGAACCAAAATGGGTGGAAAAGGTCCAAAATGGCGAGCAAGACCAAATCCGTGTGACCTTATCGAAAAAGGACCAGCAAGAATTGGTCATTCCAGACCCATTATGGAATATGATCATAGGTGTCCCTGGTTGGTTCCCGGTAGTGGATTGATAGTAAAGAATGCAGGAAGGAGTCCGTTGGATTCCTTCTTTTTATGCCACAGTACTGGTGTTTTTCCGAATCGGTCACTTATGCTTTGGATAAAATAGAGATAGATCAGTAAACGCGTATATTTATTTTTCTAACTGTGATATAATTATGGTTTACTTACATAGAGGATGTGAAACCTTTGATAAAAATTGAAATTCCTACAGCTGACGTTTCCATAACAAAGCAGGATAACCCGCAACTAAGCAATATATATGGATTTACCGACTTTCATCTGATCCCAAGGGATAAGGGTGGAATCTTTATGTTCTATAACATAAACGACGAATTATTATTCGTTGGCAAGGCAAGAAAGCTTCGGCAAAGGATAAAAAAGCATTTTGAAGACACTGTGTCCCCGATCAGGGAGCATAGGGATGAGGTTTATACAATAGATGTATGTTTTGTGGAAGAACCAACAGACAGGGAAATATATGAAACATATATCATTAACAATCTTCATTCTAAATACAATGTTGATAAGGTTTTCTTCAGGTAAGTCATTTGGATGTGGACATAGTCTGCATTTAAAACTTTAGATTTTGATCAAGCACCCGAAAATGGGTGTTTTTTTTGTCTTTAAAATGTTAAATTTGCGATTAACTACCAACGGAGGCCCGGGTTATCAAATCACAAAAGGTGTTCTTAAAATGTATTTTATTGTCGCATAAACAATTAAAATATAGATTGAAAATTCAGTAAAGTCAGAATATAATTTTTGTAATCGATTACAAAAATACCCATTTTTACATAGAACGATATACATATCAGTAATCGATTACAATTTAAGGAGTAAAAACCAAATGCCAAAGATGACGAAAATGATTGATGTAGCAAAACTCGCGGGGGTATCAACTGCCACTGTTTCACGTGTGCTTTCAGGTAATCCTAACGTGAAAGAAAGCTTAAAAATCAAGGTTCTGGAAGCTATAAATCAATTAGATTATAAACCAAATAAGCTGGCAAGCAGTTTGCGTAAAATGGAATCCAGGACTATCGTTGTGGTTGTACCTGACATCTCGAATCCTTTTTTCTCGGATATCATCCTCGGTATTAAGAAAGTAGCTCACTGCAATGGTTACTATGTACTATTAGGGGATACACAAAACGACGTTGAAAATGAAATCGCTTACACTAACTTGATTCAGGAAAGGTTAGCAGACGGGGTCATCCTACTCACTGCAAGAATGCCAAAACACAAAATTCAAGAGCTGGCTCACAGTATTCCTGTTGTATTGTCATGTGAATATATCGATGGTATTGATATTTCTACAGTAACAATTGATAACATTAGCAGCTCGCGAAAGGTAGTTGACCACCTGGTTCAGATGGGACATAGCAGAATTGGAATTATAACGGGTCCACTAAATATTGTTCTTAGCAGAGACCGTCTTAAGGGCTATCGGCAGAGCCTGTATCAAAATGAAATCGAACCCGAAGAATCGCTAGTGCAGGAAGGCGACTTTTCAATGGAATCTGGCTATCAAATGTGCCTGCGTCTATTATCTTTAAATCAGCCGCCAACCGCTATATTTGCTTCCAATGACGAGATGGCTATTGGCACTATAAAGGCTATTAAGCATAAAGGTTTAAGGGTTCCGGAAGATGTTGCGGTAGTGGGTTTTGATAATGTAAAACTTTCTACCATTGTTGATCCGGAATTATCCACGGTATCCCAACCAAAGATGGAAATAGGAAGGAAGTCGATGGAACTGCTGTTAAAAGAGATACGAAACGAGCCTATCGAAAAAAGACAGATCGTCTTGCATGATGAACTCATTATCCGTGAATCATGCGGCTCTCTCACCAAGAGCCTGTCTATCTAACATAAGGAGAAAGTTATCATGAAAGGGGTGTTGCCACGGAAAATTGTATTGTTGTCAATCTAATTTGAAAACGTTTTCTTAATATGAAGGACGGAGGAATGGAAATGACAGACATCAAGTATTCCTATAACACTCTAGTTTATGCAGGAGAAGATATTGAAGTTGGAATCAAACGCTTGGCTAAATATGGATATGATGGTGTGGATTTTGTTGGTGAGCCTGAGACAATGGACGCTGAAAGAATCACTAAGTTATTAAAAGAAAATAACATCGAAGCGTCCTCAATATGTGCTATTTACACCCCTGAAAGAGACCTTGTTTCCAGCAATGAAAAAATAAGAAAGAATGCAGTCAATTATATATGCCAATGTGTGGACTTTGCTGCCAAAATTGGAGCAAAGGGTATCTCTGTCACTCCTACAGCATGCATGAAAATCAGGCCAGAAGCAGATATCAAACAAGAATGGACATGGGCCGTTGAAGGGCTAAAAGAAGCAGGAAGTTATGCACTTGAACATGGAATCCGATTAACCGTTGAAGCCTGGAACAGATATGAAAACTATCTGATCAATAGGCTGGAACAATCATTGGCTTTGGTGAAAGAAGTGGACCTTCCAAATGTAGGATGCATGGGTGATACATATCATATGAACATCGAAGAAGAGGATATCGCAGAAGCATTCAGGTTGGTGGGTGATAAATTATTTTATGTACACATCGCAGACAGTAACCGGGCTGCGCCTGGGCGCGGGCATATCGACTTTGAACCTATCGCAGCTGCATTAAAGGAAATTGGATATAAGGGGTATTTATCCATGGAATTACTGCCAGCTGCCGCCGATCCGTTCATGGTGTTGAATGGTGAGCGCTGTGAAGAATTCTATGACCAGTATACAGAAGAGTCGATTAACTTTTTGAAAAAGCTATTTTAATAGACAAACAGGAGTGATTTGAGTGACTAATATCATGAAAGCAGCGGTTCTTCATGAGCCTAAGGATCTGAGGGTCGATAATGTCCCTGTTCCTGAAATTAAAGAAGATGAAGTGCTAATCCAGGTAAAAGCGTGCGGTATATGTGGAACCGACCCGCATATCTTTAACGGCCATTTTCCTGCGCCGACGCCATTAATTCTCGGCCATGAATTTGTCGGAGTTGTCGCAGAGGTTGGAAAGGATGTTCAAAATATTAAAGTTGGGGACAGAGCAACAGCGGATATCAATATAAGCTGTGGTACTTGCTATTTCTGTCGTATGGGCCAGAAATTGTTCTGTAAGGATATAGTCCAGCTTGGTGTCCATGTAAACGGCGCTTTCGCAGAGTATATAAAAGCTCCAGGTGCTAATGTGTATGTTTTACCTGAAGAAATGACATGGGAAGAAGGGGCTTACATTGAGCCGCTCGCATGTGCAATCAGAGGCCAGGACAGGGCGAATATCACGATGGGCAGTACAGTAGCAATAATCGGAGCTGGACCAATGGGACTCGTACACGCTTTACTATCTAAATTAAATGGCGCAAGCAATATTATCATCTCAGAACTTAACCAGTCTCGTATCAAAAAAGCGAGGGAACTTGGAATTGACCATGTAATAGATGCGTCAGAGCAAGATCCGATACACGTGGTAAAGCAGCTGACAGATGGACGCGGCGCCGATTTTGTAATAGAGGCAGTAGGGTCTATCCCAACATATAAGCAAGCCTTTGAAATGGTGCGCCGGGGAGGAACACTGGTTACCTATGGAGCCGCGCCTGCGAACGCGACAATGGAACTAAAGCCTTTCGATATTTACAGTAAAGAACTGACGATTGTGGGTTCATATGCAGGGACTTATGATACTTGGGTAAAAGCAATCCAATTAATTTCAAGCAAGCGCTTTAAACCAATGGATATTATTACGAAATCAATTCCTTTGGATCAGGTCGTAGAGGGTATCCAAGAGGCTATCCATAATAAAGATACTATAAAAATAGTGGTGAAAACTGAGAATTAATATTAGAGGGGGATTTCCAGTGAAGGTTTGGACGAAAATTAGCTTTATAGCTGTGCTAGCATTGTCACTCATACTAAGTGCCTGTTCATCAGAAAGCGGCTCAAAGGAACAAGAAAAGGATGGGAAGATCACTCTTAATGCCGTTTATCTTGGAGCATCGTGGGGTGAAGCAACTAAAGAACTGGCAAAAGAATACGAGAAAGAAACAGGCGTTAAAATCAATGTAGAACTAGTCGGAAGGGATGCTATCCATCAGAAATTGGCACTGGCTATTGCCGGTAAAAATGACTATGACTTGTTCAATATCGATTATCCCTGGGTTCCTGAATTCGCTGCATCTGGCAGCCTCTATCCACTAGATGACTTAATCAAAAAGAATAATGTCGATACATCGAAATATTTGCCTCGTGCACTCGCGTTAACTCAATGGAATGGAAAAAATGGTGAATTTGGTGAAGGAGGAGAAATTTACGGATTGCCTCAAACCATCCATCCACATTTATTATGGTACCGCTCTGACCTATTTAATGATGTAAAAATGAAAGCTGATTTCAAGGCTGAATACGGATATGATTTGGCTCCACCGAAAACAATGAAAGAATTTCAGGATATGGCAAAATATTTCCATGGCAAAACGTTTGATGGCCAGAAGCTTTCTGGATGGGCAGCACAGGCGTCAAAAGGGTTTGGAAATGTGCATACATGGTTAAGCTTCCTTTATTCAAATGGTGCAGACGTAATCGATTGGGGATCCATGAAATCTTCTTTAAGCACCCCTGAAGCAATTGAAGCTACGAAAACATGGGCAAATCTATTAAAATATTCACCGCCTGGAATAAACGATTATACTTTTGCTGAAGTAGCAGCAGATGCTTCTGCCGGTAAACTGGCAATGGCGATTCACTGGTCATGGTCAGCGTTTGAAGTAGATGATCCATCTAAATCTAAAACTGTTGGCAAGTGGGAATTTGCCCCAATTCCTAAAATGAAAGATTCTGTAGCACACCTTGCAGGATGGCCTGTAGTTATCCCTAAGACATCCAAACATCCAGAGGAAGCATTTAAATTCCTTGTGTGGCTGGAAAATAAAGAAAATGACGTAAGGCAAGCTGAAATGGGTGCTGGAGATCCGGTACGGTCGGAATCCTATCAAGACCCTAAACTTGCAGACCTGAAAATAGAAGGAACTAATGTTAAGAAGTTCCGCCGCTACGAAGCATTGGAAGAAGCGATGAAGACTACAAAGGCTCGTCCATTCTTCCCACAGGAAGAGAAGTGGGAATCCACTGTTTCTGAATATTTAAGCGCGATTCAAACAGGTGATATGGATGTGGAGGAAGCATTGAAAAAAGCTGATGATGCTGTAAACCAGATTATCAGCAAGTGATTCTGTCCATTAAGAGTCTGCTGAAAATACACTTTTGATAGGAGCATCGAATGATGAAGAAAGCAATCCAGAAATTTACGGGGCCATATTCAGTGATGGCTCCGGGCCTTCTTTTACTTGCCATATTTGCCATATATCCGACTATATTTCTCGTAACAATAAGTTTTCAAAATTATAACCCAATTAATATTGAGAATCCGTTTGTTGGGTTTGAAAACTATAGCCGGCTGTTTCAGGACCATAACTTCTGGAATGCGATAAAAGTCACCGCCATATTTGTAGTTTCAACTGTTACGATTGAGTTTGTATTAGGAATGGCGCTTGCCTTGCTTCTGAATCAGCAATTAAAAGGCAAGCGTGTATTCCGAACTCTAATACTGCTCCCTATTGTTATGACTCCTACAGTCGTCGGTCTGATGTTCCGGTTTATGATGAATGAACAATATGGCATTCTTAATTACATTGCGGAATTAATAGGAATCAAACGGACAGCCTGGCTTTCAGATCCCGATACAGCGCTCCCGGCCCTTATACTCACTGATATTTGGCAGTGGACTCCGTTTATGGCAATTATTCTTCTTGCCGGATTGCAGGGTATGTCAGACGATACAATTGAGGCAGCACAAATCGATGGAGCCAGCAAGTGGCAAACCTTTATTTTTGTAACCATACCTGGGCTTTCTAAAATCATATATATAGCAATGCTGCTTCGTACTATCGATTCTTTCAGGATATATGACACGGTTTATATGATGACGAATGGTGGTCCGGTTAACTATACCTCCACACTTAGCTGGATTGTATATGATAAAGGATTTAAGTTTCTGGATTTTGGATATGGAGCGGCTATATGTATCATTTTGCTGATCATTGTAGTTACATTGTTATCGTTCGTATTAAGAAAAATCGATTTATTTGAAAGTGGGGTCAATAATGGCAAATGATATGCAAGTCGTCGCAAGAAAAAACGGCCAAATGGTTATAACCCCTGAAAAATCAAAGGCGGTCAAAAAGAAAAGGAAAGGAACGGTGACTCACACACTACAGTATTTACTGCTACTGCTTTCCATTGCGATATTTTTCTTTCCTATATACTGGATGATTGCCACTTCTCTCAAATCTCAGAATGATGCGTTTACCACAAAGCCAAAGTGGTTCTTTGATATTACTTTCAACAACTATTTCGTGCTGTTTGAGAAAGACTTTTTACATTATATTTTGAACAGTCTTGTAATCGGCATAACGTCTACGGTACTGGTGCTCATTTTAGGCTGCGGAATTGCATATCCATTTGCAAGATATAGAATGGCAGGAGCCAAAAACGTACTGACATGGATTTTAACGTTACGGATTGTACCGCCAATCGTTTCCATTCTTCCAATCTATCTTCTATTTTCGAAATTAAATCTTCTGGATAGCTATATTTCATTAGTGTTAATGTATACGTTTATGAACCTTCCTTTAGCGGTCTGGCTACTCTACGGTTTTTTTCAGGATATACCTGGTGAACTGGAGGAGTCGGCATTAGTTGATGGATGTAATCGTTTTACAGCATTTGTTAGGATTATCCTGCCAATCATAGGTCCTGGCTTGGTTTCAGCAGGTATTTTATGCTTTATCTTTGCCTGGAATGAATTCTTGTTCGCTAATATTTTGTCAGGACCCAACGTTCGTACCGCCCCTGTTGCACTAAATGAATATTCCACCCCGGTCAGTGTACTATGGGGACAAATCGCAGCAGCCGGAACGATCATCATCATACCTGTAGCTATTATAACAATGGCAGTACAGAAACATATGGTACGTGGGTTAACCATGGGAGCTGTTAAGGGCTGAAGAAATTATCTGGGGAGGAATAAGATGTTCAAGTTTAGCGCTACACAATGGATTTTCGGTAACGAAAGTTTAGAAACTAGCTTTACCCGCCTAAAGAAATTTGGCTATGACGGAGTGGAATTAGCTGGAGAGCCTGAAGAAATAGATGTCAAGATGGTATTGGAATTAATGGAGAAGTATGGTCTTTCATGCACTTCAATCTGCGGTATCTATAACGCCGAACGAGATCTGTCTTCATCCAATCCAGAAATAAGAGAAGCTGCTGTAACGTATGTAAAGGATTGTATTGACTTTGCCGCTCTGCTAGGGGCAACTCATTTAATTGTGGTGCCATCAGCTGTAGGAAAACAGGGTCCTCTTACAACTGCTGAAGAAGAATGGAACAATTCTGTAAAAAGTGTAAGGGAAGCTGGGGAATATGCATTATCTAAAAATATTAGTTTAGCTATAGAGTCGCTGAACAGGTATGAGACCTATCTTGTTAACAATTTCGACACAGCCCTGAAATTTATTCAGGAAGTCAGTGTTCCTAGTGTTAAAATTATGGCCGATTTATTTCATATGAATATCGAAGAACGCAATAATCGCGAAGCGCTGCTGAAAGTCGCACCTTATCTAATCCATGTCCATATCGCAGACAATACCCGTGAGGCCGCAGGGCTGGGAAAAACAGATTTTTCCGAAGTAATTGATACATTAAAGGAAATAGACTATAAAGGGCCGATTACAATGGAGTTTTTACCTCCGGTTTCAAATCCTTATTTAGTAGCGCAAAATAGCGAAAGTGCGGATATTTATGACGAGTTTACCGAACAATCTATCGTTCATATTAAACAGTTTATCTAAATATTGGGCAGCAAAGGACTGGCGTCATAGGAGCGGCTTTTCAGAGTGGGCTACCAATGCTTACCCCTTTTTAAAATAGCTTCTATGCCCTGGGCAAATTTGTTGCACAGGGTTTTTTTCTTGCTGCACCAACGTGTTTTATCAATACGAGAAATATGAGATTCCAGCTAGTGTGCTGCAAAGAAATAGGTTCAGGATGGTATATGTTCATAATAATATCGCTATCAAAAGAGCGAAAAAAAGATATTTTCTGTATGAATTCCATTTACGCTTTTGCCAGTTAGTTTTTAATGCTTATCTTTTATTTTCCTTGTGCATAACAGGGACTATGTACTAATGATCCTCCTATAACGCTTCTCCACACAATAAACAACAGGCTCCCTGTATAAGGAGAGCCTGTATGGACATTCGTTTTTATTAAGCTTTTTGAACGTTAGTAGCCTGAGGCCCACGAGAGCCTTGCTCCACGTCGAATGTTACTTTTTGGCCTTCTTCTAAAGTTTTGAATCCTTCACCCTGGATAGCTGAGAAGTGTACGAATACATCGTCTCCACCTTCACGTTCGATAAATCCAAAGCCTTTTTCTGCATTAAACCATTTTACTGTACCTTGTTCCATTTTTGTTGCCTCCCAGTGCATGACGCACGATGTATTACTATTCTTGTCCAAAGTGAAGAAAAACATGAAAACGAAAAGTCTACTCTAATCCTATCCACCGAACAAAAATAATTCACATTTATCATAACAGGAAATGATAGAGGAATGCAAATTTTAGCTCCTGTTCAAAATCCTTCCTGTAATATGATTTCTTCCTATCCCAGGTTACTCCTGCTATGTAATGCAAAACATAACTTTCCAATATTCCGCAAATAATCATTATATATAGTTATGTTTTGGAGGAATGTTTATGGAAAAGGGATTGTCAGCCTGGCAGCTGGCCATGATGGCTTTGGGCACAGTGGTAGGAGGTTCTTTTTTTCTCGGTGTCTCATTAGCCGTCCATACGGCCGGCCCGTCAGTCATTCTTTCATATATAGTAGGTGGTATGCTGGTGTACATCATCCTATATGCACTTTCTGAAATGACGATAGCTGACCCGGAACCCGGTTCATTTCGTACATATGCAGAAAAGGCCTTTGGTTCGGGAGCGGGCTTTGTAGTGGGCTGGGTTTACTGGACAGGCCTTGTATTGGCAATGTCAAGCGAAGCGACGGCGGCATCGATTTTATTAAGCGACTGGTTTCCCGCTGTTTCACTGCCCTTGATCGGGAGCATCATCATCATAGGAGTCACATTAATTAATTTGCTGGGTGCGGACCGGCTAAGTAAGCTGGAAAGCGGCCTTGCGGCGGTAAAACTCCTTGCAATCGCAGGTTTTGTGATTTTAGGCGTATTATTAATTATTGGGCTCATGCCTGGCTCTCCTCGCGTGGGTGCCGGCGCATTGACAGGAGAGCCTTGGTTTCCTGCGGGTCTTGGGGGAATTGCGGGAAGCATGCTCATTGTCATGTTCACCTACGCAGGTTTTGAGGTGATTGGATTGGCCGCGTCGGAGACGAGCGATCCACATAAGACCGTACCGAGAGCAATTACTATAACCATATTGACCCTGGTAGGTCTTTATATTGCAGCAATTACTGTCATGCTGCCATTGCTGCCCACTGCCGGCTTGACGGAGGATGTCAGCCCATTGGTGCTGGCATTGGCCGCGCATGGTGTAGGCTGGGCTGGAAATGTAATGGGGATTGTGTTAGTTACTGCCATTCTTTCTACAATGCTTGCAGCCATGTTCGGATTGGGGCGAATGATTCGATCTCTTGCTGAAGAAGGCCATGCTCCTTCGTGGATTAAAGGAAAAGGAGACGTTCCGTTCCGGGGAATCTTGTTTTCGGGGGCAGCTATGCTCGCTGCGCTGGGCCTCGGCTTGCTGTTGCCTAAGCAGGTTTATGTTTTTTTGGTCAGCTCCGGAGGTTTTGCTTTGTTATTTACCTACATTGTGATTGTCGTTACGCATTTAAAATTCCGGAAGAAGTATGGCTGCCCTGAGAAAGGCGAATGCCGCCTGCCAGGATATCCGTACTCATCCTGGATTGTTATAGCAAGCCTAATTGCAGTGATTGCCAGCATGCCGCTGGTTCCGGGACAGGGAGCCGGGCTGGCAGCAGGATTATCTTTGATTGTTTTGTACAGTGCTATTTATTGGGTCGCAAAATCCCGGCGGCTGCGCCTGGAAATGGCAGAAAGAAGGACGCGTTACAGGATGGAATCCCTCCGTCCCTATGCTCACGTTGAGGCCGCAAAAGAGCTTTCTCCTGACCTAAAACAAAACATGGAACAGAATGATGAAAGTAAAAGAAATAAATAATGATCAAATTCATGATGGAGCTTTACCGAGAGATTCGGCTAGGCTCCTTTTTTTTATCGTAGGATCAGGAAATCTTCAAAACGCACTGAATTTTTATGAAAAAACAAGTGCTGATTGTAAAATTTTGGTGACCCAATCTTTTTAACATGATACTTTTAAAGTAGACTTGGCAACGATTGCTTGGTACTAGTGTCTGGAAATAGAAGGTGTACACAAAGCACCTGGCTGCACATATGTAAGGGAGAATAAACATGGGGAAAATCGATATGATCGCTGTTTTGAGCTCTGCTTTTGCTTGGATGACTATTGGGATGATGGCATTTCGAATATACAGGAAACAGCCTGTAAAGTTAAAGATATGGAAGGTTCTTCTCGTCACGTTGATCGGCCTTTTTTCATTTTCGATTAATTGGCCGGTGAATGGTTTAGTAATGAAGATTTCTATTTTGCCCCTCGGTGTCTGGATTTTGTATTTTTGGAAGGGAAGGGCTAAACGCTGGAAATATTATCGGCCATTCGCCTGGCTGGGATTTTCCGCTAATTTAATTTTTTTAGCATCCACTTTAATTTCAGTGCCATGGCATCATGCCGTGTATTCTACAGATCGGCTAAGTACCTATATTTCAAATAGTGATAAAGCCGAGGTCATAGTTACCCATCCCTCCGCACATGCTGGTATCCTTGACCGGAAACGGTTGATCGAACAGATCGATACTATGGAGCAACAGACTATTTATAGTGAACAGTGGTATCTACAGCAGGCTGGAGATCCCACTAAAAGAGAAGAGCGGTTCCCCTACCAGCTCATCGGGACCAGTCCCAAATTTGGAAGAGGGCTTAAGACATTGATATATGCGGAAGCTGACGGCAAAGGACTCTTAATCTCTACAACTGAAGAACAGCTGTATTTTCGAGCGAGAGATTCGTTCATAGGGGAGAGGGAATAGACATGCAAAGAAATAAGAGAATTTCACTCATATTTTTAGGGGCATTTGGAATGTTTATGTCAGCAGCTAGTTATTGGTTTTATTTTTCTGGGTCTGCTTCTTTTCCTGCCGAAAGACAATTGATTGATCATATCAATACATATTTTCCGGAATCGTCTGTGGATCAAATACAAGAGACAGTGAATGTCGATGAGCGTCATGTTTTTGTACCTTTTATAACAAAAGATCAAAAGTATGGCGGAAGCAACTGGGAATGGAAAAAGCATCAATGGGAGTGCACTGCTATTGAAACGAAGGGAAATCCGTATATTTGGAAGATTGACGAAAATGACCCTGCTTCCTTTTATCTGGTTTGGAATGGAAATCCAAGTCATGAGCTAGGTTATATGAAGTTATTTATGAAAAGAAAAGCAGGCTATTCAGTATCCGATGGGAAGGAGAATTATATCCCTAATATCCAAATGGAAGCGGGGATTAATATCCGGGAAAAGTCGTTTGGTGTTCAAAAGCTGCCTGCTAGCTGGGCTCACACGTTAACTTCACATATTAAAATGGGATCAGCTGCACAGCCATTCAGCCTATTTAAAGATAATGGTTTCCAGCAGTTCCAGTTTGGTTGGTTGCCGTTCAGCAGCATGGAGGGTGAACTGATATCACCCGAAAACATGGATTTGACAGGGTTTTCACGTCAAGGCGAGGATACGGAAACCTTTTTGCTGCTGAATCAAATGGAAGTGTTTACTGAATCATCACATTAGGAATCGAGGCAGACTGGCCTAGTTTTTTTACACTCAGTAAGGCTTGCTGGACCTTGGCTGTTTAACATCAATATTGCCGGGTAAAGTTCACCAAAGTGTCATGAATTTATATAGATGCTGGATTGTATTATCGAACAGGGTGATGTATTCTTTAATTGTGAAAAGTTTCACAAACTTACAAGCCTTTTGATAATCTAATGAAAGAAGGATGATTCAATATGACAGATCACAAAGTTAGCCGTGTTGCATTGATTGGTACAGGATTTGTAGGTTCCAGCTACGCTTTTGCCCTAATGAACCAGGGTTTGGTAGAAGAATTGATCATGATTGATGTAAACAAAGAAAAAGCAATTGGTGATGTCATGGATTTGAATCATGGAAAAGTATTTGCCCCTAATCCAACAGATATTCGATATGGGGAATATGAAAACTGTGCAAATGTGGATTTAGTTGTGATTTGCGCCGGAGCCAACCAGAAGCCAGGTGAAACACGGCTGGACCTTGTTGATAAAAACTTAAAGATATTTAAAAACATTGTGGAGAATGTAATGGCTAGCGGATTTGATGGGATTTTCCTTGTAGCAACGAATCCGGTTGACATCTTGACCTATGCGACATGGCGCTATAGCGGGCTGCCGAAGGAACGGGTCATTGGCTCTGGTACAATCCTTGATACCGCACGATTCCGCTTCCTTTTAGGCGATTATTTTAAGGTAGCGCCGAAAAACGTCCATGCGTACATCGTTGGTGAGCATGGTGACAGTGAGCTTCCTGTATATAGTTCCGCAGATATTGCCGGGATTCCGGTTTTGAAGATGATTGAAAAAGAACAGTACCAAAAAGAGCACCTGGATGAGATTTTTATCAATGTCCGTGATGCCGCTTATAAAATCATTGAAGGAAAAGGTGCGACTTATTACGGCATTGCCATGGGCCTGGTCCGCATAACCAGAGCAATCCTGCAAAATGAAAATAGTGTACTTACTGTATCCGCCCATCTTGATGGCCAATACGGGGAAGAGCAAGTGTATATCGGGGTGCCTGCAATCATCAATAGGAGCGGCATCAGGGAAATTGTCGAGCTTGAGCTGGATAAGGATGAACAGCAAAAATTTAAAGAAAGTGCCCGCGTCCTGAAGAAGATTTTGGCCCCGCACTTCGAAGAAATCAAATTATAAAAATGTCGGCGGGGTGCTGTTAACGGGCTGTATGTATGACTATGTGAATAAACCTTTTATGGAAGAAGAAGCTGCGATGTCAGAGATATGATGTATTATACTAACATCTTTGCAAATTATAACCCCTAATGCCGGCTCGCATCAGGGGTATTTTTCATTCTTCCATATATCATTTAAGTGATAATGTTCATTATTTTATTCAACCCATTTTACGACATCATCAAAGGGCCTGCGCGCTTTAGGGCGTGGATCCTCTACCCGGTATCCAAAGGCAGCCATGACTGAAATGCTGAAATGTCCATCCTCCAGTAATCCTGCTTCATCGAGAAGCTGATTCATCTTTTCAATATTAAAGCCTTCGATTGGACATGAGTCTATGCCGATCTGTGCTGCAGCCGTCATCATATTTCCGAGTGCCACATAGGTTTGCCTGCATGCCCATTCGTATAACAGGCGGTCATCAGCAAGCAGCTTGAAATCTTCTTTTTGGAATTCCTCGATTCTCCCAATCAGCTTTGAAGTGATATCCTCGGGGATTTTTGCGACATTCAAGAATTGGTCCTTTATGTATTCAGAGTCGTATTTAGTATCCAGTTTGGTCCTTGCGAGGATGATCACAAAATGACTCGCTGCCGGCAGCTTGCCGTACGCCCCCCATGAGGTGTTCCGGATTTTTTCCCGCAGTTCAGGGTTTTGAACAACGACAAATCGCCATGGCTCTACTCCAAATGAACTTGGCGAAAGATGGGCAGTATCCAGAATAAACCGGAAGTCATCCTCTGGAATCTGTTTATTTGGGTCAAATTCCTTTGTTGCATGTCTAAAATGAAAAGCTTCGAGAATTTCCTGTTTCAATATATCTTTATCACGCATGTAGTCCACTCCCTTATAGTTGTTTAGTGATAGTATTTGCTCGCCCTGATAATTTATTTATCTCATACTTGTTCTGAGCACTGCCTTCCTTCATATACATGGCGCCTCTAGTTGACCTTCCATCGTGATCCACGTAAGCAAGGCCCATCCGGACGAATCATGCAGAAAAATGTCTGAACATAGCAAACGTTATTAATGGTTTTACCCTGGCACTTCGTTTTCAAACAGGTTAAAGGTCTGTTCATAAGCAACATAATGGACGATTCCTATAACGTTGATAAATAAACGATGCCGTGTCTTCAAGACGTAAACGGTTTTTAAACACTTTGTTAAACGTCTGCTTCATATATGCGAGGGTGTAAGCACATTAATGCAGGTGATTTTGCCATTTGAAAATCAGATGGTCTATCAGTTGCAGATACAGCGTTTGTTTTGTAACCGGTTTTTTATCAATATAGCAACTCAGTAAGCATTTTTGTGCCGGAACATAATAAGCAGAACCGTTGACATTATAAAAATGCTATTATAATATAATTTCTTGTATTAATCACATATAATTACTTGGATTTAAGGAGGAGCTTCAATGTTACAAATGATCCTTACTGGATTGCTTTGTGGGGCTTTGCTTGGATTTGTCATGCAAAGAGGGCGTTTTTGTCTCACAGGCGGTTTCAGGGATATGTATATAGCAAAAGATAACCGCATGTTTTATGCGTTATTGATTGCGATTGCTGTTCAGAGTGTCGGTGTATATGCCTTGATTCAGACAGGTGCTGTTCAATTTACAGCAGGAGCCTTTCCATGGCTGGCTGTCATTGTTGGCTCTTTTGTTTTTGGAATCGGGATTGTACTTGCTGGCGGCTGTGCCACTGGTACATGGTATCGTGCAGGTGAAGGCCTGATCGGAAGCTGGATTGCCCTTTTCGGTTATATGCTGATGAGCGCGATCATGAAGTCGGGTCCGCTGTTGCCTTTCAACACTTCCATGCAGTCTGTCCAGCTTCCAACTAACTCGATTGCAGAATCGACTGGATTATCTGTTTGGGTATTTATTGTAGTATTTGCTGTTATTGTAGTTTGGATTGTAATAAGAGAACTTAGCAAGCCGAAGGTGATGATTCCTTCATTGAAGCCTAAGCGCAGAGGGTTGGCGCATTTGTTGTTCGAAAAGCGCTGGCACCCATTTTTTACGGCACTTTTGGTTGGCCTTATTGCCATTCTTGCATGGCCTTTAAGTGAAGCGACAGGCAGGATGTCAGGTTTGGGTATCACAACTCCATCAGCGAATATTCTTCAGTATTTAGTGACAGGCGATGTGAAAATCATTAACTGGGGAGTTTTCCTTGTGCTTGGAATTTTCCTTGGGTCATTTATCGCAGCTAAAGCGAGCCGTGAGTTCCGTTTTAGAATGCCAGATGTAAAAACTGGTATTTCAAGCTTTATCGGTGGTTTGCTAATGGGCTGCGGCGCAAGTCTTGCAGGCGGCTGCTCCATTGGGAACGGCCTGGTCATGACTGCGATGATGACATGGCAAGGATGGGTTTCATTAGTATTCATCATTTTAGGAACCTGGACAGCGTCTTATTTCGTATTCGTTCGTCCGAATGTTAATAAGAAATCAGCAGCGGCAAAAACCGCTGTTACAGCATAGGGGGAAGTAAATATGCAAAAAACATTGGAAGTGATGGGTATGGTTTGCCCATTCCCATTAGTTGAAGCAAAAAAAGAAATGGAAGAACTAAATTCAGGTGACGAATTAGTCATCAATTTCGATTGCACACAGGCAACTGAAAGCATCCCACGCTGGGTTGCGGAAGCTGGCCACACAGTTACAAGCTATGAGCAGCTTTCAGATGCAGCTTGGACAATAACGGTTAAAAAGAAGTAAAAAAATCTAGAAATGCCAGGTGCATGCCGCCTGGCGTTTCTTGAAACAATGCATTTCCAGGGTGTTGTTTTTAAGAATCAAAACAGCAGCTATTTTATTATATTTGCCTAGAGCCCAAAATGGTGATAGAATAAAAGAATAATATACCAATCTTGTTCAATACGGCTTCTTTATAAAAATGATTTATATGAGTAAACGTAGATAGAACAGGATCAGTCATTATCCCAAGTAAATTACCTGGGAACATACTTACACACTCCGTAAAGGGGAGTAGCGTCAGGTGCAGCCTGAAACAAAGTCGTCATTACATGGATCCACGCGTCCATCGGCTTTGTTGGCATATATTGTATGCTCAGCGAGACCTTTGCCTTCATGGCAGAGGTCTCGCTTTTTTTGGCTGCATATGGGCAAAACACAGGAATGATCCTAAAGAAGGAGGAATTTTTAGCAGTGGAATTTTTTACAGCGGATTTTTTTACAGCATTACTAGCCATTATCATCATCGATTTAGTGCTGGCAGGCGATAATGCCATCCTTATAGGATTAGCATCCAGGAATCTGCCAAAAGAGCAGCAGAAGAAAGTTATTTTATGGGGTTCTATCGGCGCCATAGTGATCAGGGTGATTGCGACCATGGGTGTAGTATGGCTGCTTAAGGTTCCCGGATTGCATCTGGTGGGCGGCCTTATGCTCGTCGTCATTGCTTATAAGCTTCTAGTCGAAGAAAATGAACATGCGGACGTAAAGGCTGGAGACAGCTTCTGGGCTGCCATTAAGACCATCATTGTTGCAGATGCCTTGATGGGCCTTGATAACGTGCTGGCAGTTGCTGGGGCATCACATGGAAACTTTGTTCTTGTAGTCCTTGGCCTGTTAATATCTGTTCCGGTTGTTATGTGGGGAAGCACCTTGATTTTAAAATGGATCGACCGTTTCCCGTTTATTGTAACCATCGGTGCAGCGATACTGGCATGGACGGCTGCTAAAATGATTGTAGGTGAGCCATTCTTGCACAATTACTTTGAAAGTGCATGGTTAAAATACGGCTTTGAGATTCTAGTGGTGGCTGGTGTTGTTTTAGGTGGAAGATACAAAATGGCAAAGTCGCAAAAGAAGGATTCACCATCACATGGAAATAAAGAGAAAAAACTTGCAAAAGTAGGCTCTTAATATTCTTGGTGGATTGTTTCGGTATATTTTAACGCTACGGCGGAATTCACAGCGTGGATTTTACGTTTTAAGGGCTTTTCCCAGGATGGGAGAGCCCTTTGTGATTTTATGTCAAAAGATTTTTTTTGTAGTTTGTCCTAAAAGGGCTTTTTTTTATTTTACACGGCATGGAACGATTTGACGGTTGTCCGCCAGTCTTGGAAACCGATTCAATTACCTGTCAGGTGTAGTCTGTTCTGCCAGCCGAGTATGGGCTGAATTTAATCGATGACTAAGTTCACATAACTGTCACAAAAACCATCGATCTCATTCTACTCTTCCTCTCTTCGTTTATATAACAAGGGTGAAGACTGATACGATCGATGGGAGCAGTATGGAACTAAGTATGCATTCAATTCGTACTGCTCAAGTGTTCACTGTGATTATTAAAATGTTACATGTGAAGAAATCGATTTCTATTAGTCTTCCAAAATAAATGCTGCCTGGTTCACCGCAATTTCTTTGCGGGAGAGAGGCAGCGGGGAGACAGCCGGAATGAAATCAGGAAATGTAGAAAACTTTAAGGACATGTCAAATTTCAGAGATATACACGACTTCAACAATCAGATCGAACAGTGGATGGTGGAATTGAAAACGCAGTTCACCAAATCAGAGCTGGCAGCATTAAAACGATTAATCCGTTTTTCAGCAAAGGTAGCCGGTATCTGCCATGCGAAAATCGGCACGCTGGTAGCTGCCACCCATGCAAAGGATGCTGCCGGAATCTCACGTTCCACATTTAAGCGAATGGCGGGGAAAGCAAGGAATTTCGGATTGCTTGAAATTCACGAAACCGAAAGAAAGAATGGTTCTCAGACAGCGAATCTTTATGTGTTCAATCGTTTTGAACCACCCAACATGCAAAAATTGAACCAGCCTAAAACTAATAATCTTTCAAAAACCAGCAAAATAAAAAATATAAAAACACGTAATAATGTGGACTGTATAGGCGAGCCTCATGAAACTTCTCCAAACCAAATCGGGGATGTTAAAAAGGAACTAAACCTACAGTCTGAAAATCATGAACAAGGCTACCAACGAATTGCCGTACAACAAGCAGGTGACAGAATTGAAATTATACAGAAAGGACGATTGCAATTTGCAGAATGCCAGAATCAAATTGCCAAACTGGATGCCGATCACAGTGGTTCGATAAAACAGAATGATGGACCCAGCCAGGAAGTTTTACCGAGCGGAAACATTGAAATGCCGCTGGATTCGACTTTTGTAAGCGAGCGTGTTCCAAATGATTTTACCCATCTCGTCAAGTGTTTTTTTAACGACGCAAAAACGATTGAAGAATATTGGAGGATCGTCAGGATAACCGCTAAGAAACATAAAATTGAAGGCGATATAATAGGAACAGCATTGCAAGCTTTTAAAATGCTCATTAGAAAAATGAAAATGGATAGAGTGAAAAATCCATTTGGTTTCTATTACGGCATGCTTGACAAGAAATTCCACATTCTCCATTTCAGGGAACTGTCCGAAGCATTCTGGAACAGCTGATTGAAATGGTTTAGGGGTCAGCTCCCAATAGGAAGGTAAAGAGGGTATTCTATAGATGCAACGACTTGGAGCAGAAACGTAATTTTTTGGGGGGAGGGAAACAGTTTATGAAACTGATTGAAGGAGCCCTGGAACTGGCAAGTAAGGCACATGAAAAGCAGTACAGGAAGGCCTCGGAAATTCCGTATATTACGCATCCTGTAGCAGTCGGGATGCTGTTATTGAAAGAGGGATACGCGGAAGAAATCGTTGCGGCCGGTATCCTGCATGATACGGTGGAGGATACATACATATCCTTGGGAGATATTGAGCGACTGTTTGGGTCGAACATTGCAAGGATTGTGGAGGGCTGCTCAGAGCCGGATAAATCATTGTCCTGGGAAAAGAGGAAGGAGCACACAATAGAATATCTCAAAACTGCGTCGAAAGAAGTGAGGCTGGTAGCATGTGCAGATAAGCTGCACAATATCCGGACCATCGTTCGCGACTATGAAGAGGTTGGAGATGCTGTCTGGAACCGATTCAATCGCGGGCGTGAACAACAGGAATGGTACTATCGCAGTCTTGTTGAAAGCCTGGGACATGCATCATCATTCGGGCTGCTTGATGAACTGAAAGCAGAGGTGGAAAGGTTATTTTTTAGAGAATAGAGTGGCGCGCGATAATGGGATATATGGAGATCATGTTGGTGTAAGCACTTTGGCAGGTGTGCGAGACTTGGTAAAATGCTGTCAGGAAACAACTTCTATTACTCTGCAAGGTTCATCTGCCCACTTTTATGATATTGGGAGTTGTGAAGGAATAATGGTACTCCTCTTATTCCTATTTTATGAATGATATAAAAGATATTGACGAGCCGATTTTATGACTCATCAATATGCATTTGTCCAGATTTAGCTAAGATGAAGGAAAAATGCAATTTGATAAGAAAAAACTTAGCAATTTCTGCTGAATTTTACACTTTTGCTGAATTTTTTTATAAATTCTTTATCATATACATTATGCTGGCAAACAGACAGTATCCAAAATGGCCTTACGCTCGAAATCATCGATTTTATGCTCGATATTCGGTATTTATGCTCGAAATCACGGTTTTTATGAGCGATATTCAGAATTTGCGCGCGAACACAGGATTTTATGCTCGAAGCCAAACTGGATTGAAGCCCAGTTCCTATGTTCCTATTCAGGATTATATGCTCTAACCCAAACTAGATCGAAACCAGGTACAGATATGAACGTACACGATTTTTAAGCTCTAACTCAAATTGGATTGAAGCCGGGCAGGTATGATCGGACCCGGTTTTAAGTTTAAAGCCAAACTGGATGGAAGCCCAGGCCCTATGTTCAAATTCGTGATTATATGCTCTAACCCAAATTGAATTGAAGTAAAGCAGGTATGAACGGTTTTAAGTTTACAGCCAAACTGGATCGAAGCCCAGGTCCTATGTTCGAATTCAGGATTATATGCTCGAAGCCAAATTGGATTGAAGCCGGGCAGGCGTATGATTGGACCCGGTTTTTAGTTCGAAGCCAAACTGGATCGAAACCCATGAGCAGGTATGAACGAACACAATTTTTAAGCTCGAAGCCAATTTGAATTGAAGCCGGGCAATATGCTTGAACACCGGCTTTTCTGCTCGAACCAAACCCATTCAGCACCATCATCAATGAAAACACTTGCCAGGCCCAGCATGTTGGGAGGCATCAAATCAATTGGCTATCAATGTGTCTTAACATCCTTCATGCAGTAATCATAAAAACAGGGCCATAAATATGTTATGGCCACATTCAATGGATGGAAATTTCAAATGGAATTTCATCCGACTCTGCACCTCTATAAATCATTAATAATAATATACGTCGCTTTTACCGGTCCGTGTACACCTACCACCAGGTTCAGTTCAATGTCGGCTGAGTTGCTGGGACCCGTAATAAAATTGATGCAGGAGGGGACTTTATTTCCTTCCAAATGCCTTTGGCGGAGGATTCTTGCCGCCTGGGTCATGCGCGGGACGATGCTGCTTTTAGGAATCAGAGCGATGAAGCATGTCGGAAGAAAGTTGACCGTTCTGCCTCGATCCTTATCGCTTAATAAGACAACTGTTGCGGATTCGGCAAGTGTAATTTCGCTAATGGTAATGGCGACGTTCGCTTTTTCGGCGATACGGATGTTTTCGTCGCCTTTTGTATGGTCCCATTCATGCACTTCGATATTTTGCTTAGGCCAGGAGTCCTTCATAAGCGGTTCGAGGCCCCATTCGGAATACCTCTCATCCTTCCATTTAACCACCGGCCCTCCGCCGTGATCAGCGACCACCTTATCCAGGGTCATCCATAAGCTGTCGACATTGGTTTCTATCAGGCTGGTATGGATTTTTAGGCAGTGAGTTTTCAGCACTTCGACCAATTGATCGGGAGTGGCACCTTTTAGCACCTCATCCTGTGGATGGTATTTCCAGGAAGGGCGGGGTATTTCTGAAGAGAGACGATTACGTCCAAGGCGGCTTGCGACCTGGTCTAAAAATGCATCCCGGTTCTGGATGGTTCCTTTCATCAGTGGCTGCCTCCTTTTTCTCGGTTCTTATACCAGTCTCTGAATCTTTCTTTATTAGGGGCAGGGAAATCTCGTATTTCGGTCCAGGCCTTTAACGGCCCTGGCCCTTTCGAGATTTTATTGCCGTCCGTAAATGGATTCATTGCGGCAGGTGCAATCTTCGATCCCATTTTGTATAGGGCAGGGGATGCGGCTCCTAAGCCGAAGGCCTTCATGGCAAGCTTTTCTGCAATGGGTGCTCTCCCTTCTTTTTCAACGATGACCTGCCGATGTTTATGGAGGAGCTCGTGAAGCGGAATTTTTACCGGACAGACCTCCGTACAGGCACCGCACAATGTCGATGCATAAGGGAGTTCCTTATAATCGTCATAACCGCCAAGCAGCGGGGACAGGACGGCTCCGACTGGCCCGGAGTAAATGGAGCCATAGGAATGTCCTCCGACATGCCGGTATACCGGACAAGCATTGATGCAAGCCGCACATCTTATGCATTGAAGGATGGATTGGAACTCGCCGCCAAGAATTTCAGAGCGTCCATTATCGACAATGACGAGATGGAATTCCTCCGGTCCATCCACATCCAATTCTTCCTTGGGGCCTGTCAGGACAGTAATATAACTGGTTAATCTTTGTCCGACCGCGCTTCTGGTGAGCATACTGACAAGGACTTCCATTTCCTCAAAGGTAGGAACTAGCCTTTCCATTCCCATTACAGTAATCTGTGTTTTTGGCAGGGAGGTAACTAAATCTGCATTTCCTTCATTTGTAACGAGTGTAAAGGATCCTGTTTCCGCAATGGCAAAGTTGCAGCCTGTAATCCCGATGTCCGCCTGAAGAAATTCCTCGCGGAGCTTTTGTCTTGCATGTGCTGCCAGCTCCTCCGGTTTGGAGGTTTTTTGGTATCCGAGTTTTTCCGTAAAAACGTCGCGGATTTGTTCCTTATTTTTATGTAATGCCGGTACGACGATATGTGAAGGAGGTTCATGGTCATCGACCTGAAGGATATACTCGCCGAGGTCCGTTTCAATTACCTCACAGCCAGCCTCTTCAAGGCAGCTGTTCAGGGAGATTTCCTCGGTTACCATAGACTTTGATTTGACCACTTTTCTTGCATTCTTTTTGACGATGACCTCTTTGATATATTGATTGGCTTCTTCTGCCGTCTGCGCAAAGAATACATGCCCGCCGCGGCTGGCGACATTTTCGCTCAGCTGCTCCAGGTAGTAATCGAGATTTTCCAAAACATGCTTGCGGATTTCCTCTCCATGCGAACGCCATTCCTCCCAGTTGCCGAGTTCCTCTACTACATCATGGCGACGTGAGCCAATCCGTTCCTGGGCACCAGCCACCGCTCCGCGCAAAAACGAGTCATTGATGCCCTGGTCGACCCGTTCCTTAAAATTGCCTGTACCAATTTTCATTGGCATAGGGATCACGCTCCTTCCTATAATATTTCTCCGAGTAATATGTTTAGCGGCTGTTTAAAACTTCCGCAATATGCATCACTTTAATAGGCTTGCCAGTGCGTTCGATCCGCCCGCCGATATTCATCATGCAGCCGGCGTCAGCGCCTATTAAGTATTCGGCTTCTGTTTCCTCCACATGCTGGACTTTTTCGTCCACCATCTGTTCGGAAATCTGCGCCATTTTGACCGAGAACGTGCCGCCGAATCCGCAGCACTGTTCCTTGTTCGGAAGCTCTGTAAATTCCAGCCCTTTCACATGATTCAATAGAATCATAGGAGCCGACTTTATACCGAGCAATCTGGTCATGTGGCAGGAGGTGTGATAGGTAGCTCTGCCAGGGAGAGCTGCCCCAACGTCTTCGATTTGTAAAACATCTACGATAAACTGGGTCAATTCATAGGTTTTTTCTGCGAGCTTCTGTGCTTTCGGACCCCATTCAGGGTCTCCGCCAAAAATATGCGGGTATTCTTTGAACATAGCAGCACATGAACCGGAAGGGGAAACGACATATTCGGCGTTTTCAAATGCGGTGATCATCTTCTTCATGGCTTCCTTGGATTCTTTTACATAGCCGCTATTGTAAGCGGGCTGTCCGCAGCAGACCTGGCTTTCGGGAAAGTCGATTTCACATCCAAGCCGTTCAAGCAATTCCACTGTGGCTTTTCCTACATTGCTTTGAAACATATCAACCAGGCATGTAGCAAAAAGGGTCACTTTCATCTTTAGCCTCTCCTTGTTTCTTTCTATCTGTTTATTGGACTGGTTGTTTACGGGATAGTGCCCAAACTATCTGATCATGGGTAACGGTAGAAATAGAAGGGGATCAGGCCCCTTTTAATGCACTAAAGCGGGAAAAAGGGCCTGATACACTTCGACTAAAGCATAAGACTCATGCTGCTCTTTCCGCTATAAAACAGCAGGTCATCTGACGATAAGACAACAAATATTTACAATATTCAAAATAATATTACTACAATATAGTTTTATATTGAAAGGGTTTGCAATGCTTTTTTGAAAAATACATCTTTGGTGGCAGTGAAGCGGTTGCTCCCCAGGTCATTTTCCCGGCTCTGTCTGTGTGTGCTTCATGCTGCCATGCAGGACTTCTTCCACATTTTCTATATGCTTCAGCATGATCTTACGGGCCTTCTCCGCATTCTGTTCTTTTATGGCACGGTAGATCGAAACATGCTCTTCATAAAGCCTGTCTGTAGACGCCTGCTGGGAAAAAAGCCAGAGCTGACGCGTTTCTTTCATCGTTTCAGCCATCATGCCCGATACATGGTTCATTAAGCTGATTAATAAAGGATTATGCGAGCCTGATGCGATTGCCAGATGGAAGTCGACATCCGCTTTTTCGCCTGCGTCTCCATTTCCATTTGAGTTCTTCATGGCTGCCAGGGATGTCTCCATCGAGGCAAGGTCTGCTTCTGTTCTGTTTTGAGCGGCCGAATAGGCTGTTCCTACTTCAAGGATTTTGCGGACCTCCAGTAGATTAATGATGTCTTCAGAATTCATTAATATAGCAGTGGTTACCGGATAGGCAATCTGCTCTGATTCAAATTGCCTGATATACGTGCCTTCACCCTGGCGGATTTCAAGAAGTCCCATTGCCTGAAGGGAGGTAAGCGCCTCCCGTACCGACGGGCGGCCTACCTGAAAACGGGAAGCGAGCTGCTGGACAGAGTCCAGCTTATCGCCGGGCTTTAATTTGCCTGTGCGGATCATGTCATGAATCGCCTCGGCCACCTGTTCATATATTTTTTTGGGTTTGATTTTTTTATATTCCAATTGGATTGCCCCCGGTTCAGTTGAGATAATATTCGTGGTATAAGGTAGAGACAAAAGGGTGCCATATGGAGGAGATTTTAGTATTCCTTGTATAAACGGTTGAAAATTCTGAATCTTAACCCTATAATTTTCTTACATATATCAATCATCAAGTCATCAGATGACCTTATCATAAACTGAAAGCGGTTACTATTACAAGGGAAAATGCAGCCTCCGCTGTCGAATAAAATCATCCGCAATCAGGATTGCATTCTACATACGGCTATTTTTTATAGGTGCATTAAAAACCGAGAAGAAAAGAAAGGGGAGGAAAATTTGATAGAGGCACTAGCAAAAGAAAAAATTATTTCAATTGTAACCGAGCAAAACTACGATGATACAAAAGCAGGCAGACTCGTCTATTCCTATGATTCCACGCCCAACTATCAGGCGCTTCCGGATGCGGTCGTCAGCCCGAGAAATACATCGGAGGTAGCCGAAGTCGTCAAGATTTGCAATGAACATCATATTCCAATTGTACCCCGCGGGTCAGGGACGAATCTTTGCGGCGGTACATGCCCGCTGGAAGGCGGCATTGTGATGCTGTTCAAGCATATGAATAAAATCCTTGAAATTGATGAAGAAAATTTGACGGCAACCGTGCAGCCGGGTGTTATAACATTTGATGTGATTACGGCAGTCGAAGCCAGAGGACTGTTTTACCCGCCTGACCCGGGTTCCATGAAAATTTCTACCATCGGGGGCAATATTAACGAGAATTCCGGAGGTCTGCGCGGATTAAAGTATGGTGTGACACGGGATTATGTGATGGCTTTGGAGGTTGTGCTGCCGAACGGTGAAATCATCCGTACAGGCGGAAAACTTGCGAAGGATGTAGCGGGCTATGATTTTACCCGTCTTTATGTAGGCTCTGAAGGGACACTTGGAATTGTCACAGAGGCAACATTAAAGCTCATTCCGATTCCTGATGCTAAAAAGACGATGCTAGCGTTATATCAGGACATGGAAGAAGCGGCGAAAACAGTTTCGAAAATCATTGCAAATAGGATCATCCCTGCCACTCTTGAATTTCTCGACCAGCCTACACTAAAAGTGGTGGAGGATTATGCCAGGATCGGATTGCCAACGGATGTCCAGGCAGTCCTGTTGATTGAGCAGGACGGCCCGCTTGAGGTAGTCGAAAGGGATATTCTGAAAATATCAGAAATCTGCAGGCAGGAGAACGCTGTTTCCGTACAGATCGCCCAATCGGAAGCGGAAGCCGAGGCATTGCGGACAGCCCGCAGGACAGCCCTTTCCGCGTTGGCGCGCTTGAAGCCTACGACGATTCTTGAGGACGCTACCGTGCCAAGGTCTGAAATCGCAACAATGGTGAAGGCGATCAACGAAATTGCTCTGAAGTACAATCTGGATATATGTACATTCGGGCATGCAGGGGATGGGAATCTACATCCTACATGCCCGACAGATGCCCGCAACCATGAGGAAATGGAGAGGGTGGAGAAGGCTTTTGCGGAAATCTTTGAAAAAGCGATCGAACTGGGTGGAACCATTACGGGTGAACATGGCGTTGGCGTCATGAAGGCCCCATATCTGGAATGGAAGCTTGGGGAAACTGGAATTGCCGCCATGAAGGCAGTGAAGAATGCCCTGGATCCGAATAATATCATGAATCCGGGCAAAGTATTCGCGGAAATAAGCAGAAAGCGGGTGAAGGTGGGACAATGACGACTCTAAAAGAACAGCAGAAAATCCAGGAGGAATTCGCCGGGCGAATGGACAAGGATGAATTGTTGAATTGTATGAGATGCGGGTTCTGCCTGCCGACATGCCCTACTTATATTGAATCTGGCTACCAGGAATCTCATTCTCCGCGCGGCAGGATCGCTTTAATGAAGGCGGTTGTGGACGGCCTGGTGGAACCTGATGAAGATTTCGAGAGATCGCTTGATCTGTGCCTCGGATGCCGGGCATGTGAACCTGTATGTCCATCAGGAGTGAATTACGGCCATCTGCTGGAGGAAGCAAGAGATATCGTCAATCAGAATAAAAAGCATTCCTGGCCGGTTAAAACGGTCAGAAAGGCAGTATTCAGCGGACTATTTCCTTATCAGAACAGGATGCAGAGCATTACGGGAATGATCGGGCTGTACCAGCGCTCCGGACTGCAGAAGGTAGTCAGAAGGACAGGGATGATAAAACTGCTGCCGGAAACGCTTGCTTCGATGGAAAAGGTATTGCCGGCGGTACCTACGATGAAGGAAATGAAAAATCGTCCTGAACATTTGCCGGCGATCGGAAACCAAACGAGCAGGGTAGCATTTTTTAGCGGCTGCTTAATGGATACGGTTTTTCTTGAAACCAATAATGCCACGATGAAACTGCTTCAATTAGCCGGTTGTGAAATCGTCATTCCCAAAGGGCAGTCCTGCTGCGGAGCGCTTCACGGACATAGCGGTGAAAAGGAAAGTGCAAAGGAGCTTGCCAAGAAAAATATCCAGGCATTCGAGGACTTGAATGTAGATTATATCATTACAAATGCCGGCGGCTGCGGGGCATTCCTGTTCGATTATGACCATTTGCTAAAGGATGAACCATTATGGAAAGAACGCGCGGCGGCTTTTAAAGAGAAAATAAAGGATATTGCAGAAGTTTTGGTTGCTTCCGGCTTCCATGAAAAAGTCAAACTGGAACTTCAGCAGCAGGTAATTACGTATCAGGACTCCTGCCATCTAAGGAATGTTATGAAAACGGCGTCCGCTCCAAGGCTGCTCATTCAGTCCATCAAAGGGGTGGAATATAAGGAAATGCAGCAGGCAGACCGTTGCTGCGGCTCTGCCGGAATCTATAATATTATTGAATCTGAAATGTCCATGAAATTGCTGGATACAAAGATGACTCAGGCAAAAGCCACCCAGGCCTCTACCATCGTAACAGCAAATCCAGGCTGCCTGCTCCAGATGAAGCTGGGAATAGAGAGGGAGGGCTTGTCGGACACGATGAGGGCAGTCCACCTGGTCGACCTTCTCTTGGAGGCTGTCAAGGAACCCGCAGCTGTATAGTACTGCTTTTACAGTTCACGGTTTTGATGGAAAAACAGTCATCTGAAAGACTATGATAAAAATAAATATTGATAGAAAAGGAGTAACCAAAATGAAAGCGCAAATAATTGAAGCATTTGGCGGTCCCTCTGCCTTTAAATTAGCAGAGATTGAAAAGCCGGATGTGCTTCCTGGATATGTTTTGATTAAAGTCCATGCAACAAGTGTCAATCCGATCGATACGAAGGTACGAGGCGGTGCAGTTCCAGCCGTCTCTCCGGAATTTCCAGCCGTACTTCATGGGGATGTGGCCGGCGTAGTCGAAGAGGTCGGTGAAGGAGTCGCCGATTTCAAGTCTGGAGATGAGGTGTTTGGCTGTGCAGGCGGGTTTAAAGGGACTGGCGGGGCGCTTGCTGAATACATGCTGGCAGATGCAAGGCTGCTAGCAAGAAAACCAGGCAATATCACGATGGAGGAAGCTGCCGCCCTTCCCTTGGTCAGCATCACTGCCTGGGAAGCCCTATTTGAAAGGGCAAACATTCAGCCGGGACAAAATGTATTGATTCATGCAGCAGCCGGAGGAGTGGGACATGTAGCCATCCAGCTTGCAAAATGGGCGGGGGCAAAGGTCCATACGACTGCTTCTTCACAGGAAAAACTGGATATGGCGGCTAGCCTTGGTGCTGATGCGGGCATTAATTATAAGGAAAAGTCGGTACAGGATTATGTACAGGCATATACGGATGGAAAAGGTTTTGATATAGTTTTTGATACTGTGGGCGGGGAAAACCTAAATCGTTCATTTGAAGCTGCCGCAATTCATGGCACCGTTGCAGCGATTGCAGCCAGGTCGACTCATGACCTTTCTCCCCTTCATGCAAAAGGATTGTCCCTTCATGTAGTATTTATGCTGCTGAAAATTATCAATGAAAATGAGCGCAAGCAGCATGGCGAAATCCTGAAAAAGATTGCCGGCCTTGTCGAGGAAGGGAAGCTTCGGCCGCTTATCGATTCAAACAGCTTCACGTTTGATCAGGTATCAGATGCGCATGCCCTGCTTGAATCAGGAGAGGCAGTAGGTAAAGTCGTCCTAAAAAATAACTGGTAAAACAGATTGTCTGTATTGTAAAATACAAAAATCCTGGGGAGAGATAGGAATTAGCACGCATTGTACTATCTTTCCTCTTCTATCAAGCGATTGGACAGGCTGAAATATATTTGCTTGCGGTAAAGGAGACTTTGAATATCAGCTGGCGATAATATATAAATAAGCCGCGCTAGTGTAATTACCTGAAAATCTATCTTCCTTCTGTTTTCTTACTCCTTGGCATAAATGTTTAAGATTCATTTTGGCACAAAAGCATTTCAATTTTTATAAAATTCGCAATATTGGTTGAAAATTTTAATAGGTGCTGTTTTAATTAAATGTAAGCGTTACAATAATCTGCAATAAAGGACAATCCATATATATGTAATCAGAAGGCAAGAGGCTTCAGTGTAAATGAGTCTCGGACAAACTGATTTTTTTAAAGAATAATAGAAACGTCGTTTGTTATTACGAAACAGTAGGAGGAGTCAGTGGTGATTACAGCTAATCTACTATCAGAGTTGCACGCTATTTTACCCCTTGGAAGAGTCAAAGAAGGGGATCTACTTGGCCACCCACTGGGCAACGGTGCCCAGGTTGAGGTCTACCCGGAAACCGAGGAGGAAATTGCAGCCGTCTTAAAGTTTGCCAATGATAATGGCAAAAAGGTCAATGTAGCAGGCGGGAGCACCAAAAGAGGTTTTGGCGGGCTGTTTGATTCCGCCGATCTCCTCCTGTCTCTATCAAACTATAAGGGTATTGTCGAGCATACAGTGGGGGATATGACGTTGACCGTAAAAGCAGGGACCCCCTTCAAGGAGCTGCAGGAGTATCTCGCACAGTATAACCAGAAGGTGTCGCTCGACCCTGCATGGCCGGAATTTTCCACGATCGGCGGGATAATCGCTTCCAACGAAAGCGGCCCTAAGCGGTTAGGATACGGTTCTGCCCGGGATACTGTAATTGGACTCCGTATGGTTTATCCAGATGGACAAATCATTCGAGCCGGCGGCAAGGTGGTAAAAAATGTAGCCGGATATGATATGAACAAACTGTTTATCGGCTCCATGGGTACTCTTGGCGTATTATCTGAAGTGACCGTAAAGCTGCGCCCGCTGCCAAAGGCAGAAAGCCTCGTATTGCTTTCCTTTCCCAATGAAAACCTGGAGGATGTACGCTCGTTCGTTACCCGGCTTTTGGATTCAGTGATGGAGCCAATTTCTTTGGAACTCATGAATCCAGAGTTATCCGAAGCATTGACAGGCCAAAAAGTATTTACTCTCGCCATTTCCTTTGAGGATGTGGAAAGCTCTGTCGCTTACCAGGTGGAATATGTAGACAATTTACGCCCTGTCGGCAGTTCTATGACCGTCCTTCGCCAAAATGAGGCCCAAGCGTTTTGGAGTAAATTTTATTGCATCGCTCCAAATGGTGCGGCAGCCGGGACAGAGGATGTATCAAGAGCTTCTTTGAAAGTCGGGGTGGTCAATATGGATGTTCTGAAGGTGCTCAAGGAAGGCCAAGTTTTGAATGAATCAGGCAAGCTTTCAGTGGAAGCTCACGGCGGGCTTGGGCACGGACTTTGCCAGGTTCATTTACAGGGGGAAGAGGAGGACATCTTACAGGGAATCAAACAGATCCGAGGACTGGCCGAGTCATCGGGCGGCTATGCCATTGTCAAACATCTGCCGTTTTCCCTTCGCCAAAAGCTGGATGTGTGGGGCCCGAAGCCATCACATTTCTTCTTGTTAGAAGGAATTAAGACAAAGATTGATCCAAATAGAATTCTTAATAATAAAAGATTCGTAGGGGGGATTTAAGTGAGCGTTAGAGAATTGGACATAAAGCAAGACCCGGCATGTTCCACTATTGGCCTTGGAAACTATCTTTGGAAGGATGCGCCGGACGAAAGCAAATGGGCGGATTGCGTACACTGCGGGATGTGTCTGGAATCATGCCCGACGTATGAACAGACAGGCCAGGAGCAGCATTCCCCCCGCGGACGTGTCCATATCATTAAATCAGTGGCTGAAGGGAAGCTTGAGGTAAATGAGCAATTCATGGATCCAGTATTTGCCTGCCTAGATTGCCGTGCTTGCACAACTGCCTGTCCGGCAAATGTGGATGTAGGCGGTTTGATAGAAGAAGCCCGCGGCCAGATTCGGCAGGCTATGCCATTGAAAGGGGTCAAGGGGGCAGTAAGCAAGGTATTCCTTGAAGGGCTGTTCCCGCATCCAAACCGTTTGAATGCGGTTGGAGGTTTATTAAAATTCTATCAAAAGAGCGGCTTGCAGAAGGTAGCCCGCAAAACCGGGCTGATGAATTTCATGCCTGAGCATTTGGTGGCTATGGAAGCGATTATGCCTGAAATCCAGCAGCCTGTGCGCAAAAGGTATGAAAATGAAACCGTCATTAAAGCACAAGGAGAAGTGAAGGCTGAAGTCGCCTTTATGACCGGCTGTGTGATGGATGTTATGTTCAGTGACATCAATCAGGCTACAATCAATGTTTTAACGAGGAACGGCAATGATGTTACCATTCCGAAATCCCAGACATGCTGCGGTGCGCTGCATGTTCATGCCGGTGACCGCGATACAGGAAGAAAGCTTGCAAAGCAAAACATAGAGGCATTTAAAGATGCTGAAAAGATTATCGTGAATGCCGCTGGCTGCGGCTGCATGATGAAGGAATATGCTGAATTGTTCCGGGAGGAGCCGGAGTGGCATGATAAGGCGGAGGAATTCTCGGCAAAGGTAGAGGATATTTCAAAATATCTGTACGATACTGGCTACGAAATCCCGCAGGCAGAGTTAAGCACGAAAATTACGTACCATGATGCATGCCATCTGGCGCATGGACAGGGAGTGCGCCAGGAGCCGCGTGACCTCCTGATCAGCATACCGGGTGTGGAAATGGTCCATATGCCTAACGCTGACCGCTGCTGCGGAAGTGCGGGCATATATAACATTACGAATCCTGAAATGGCCGGTGCCGTTCTTGAAAGCAAAATGGAGAATGTCCCGGAGGATGTCGAAATGATTTCTATGGGCAATCCGGGCTGTATGCTGCAGATGGCAATGGGTGTGAAGAAATATGGCAGAAACCAGCGGGTCGTCCATACCGTCCAGCTTCTGGATTGGGCTTATCAAAAAGAAGATGAACTCAAGGGGGGACATTGATGGCAATCAAAAAAATCAAATCCAAGGATCCTCATATTAAGAATCTGGCAAACTTGGTCGGCGGTGCCGATTCGATTCTTTACCACAAGGAAGATTTAGTTGCATATGACAGTGACGGCTTTACCCTTCACAGGCACTTGCCAAGGGCAGTTCTTTTCCCGAAGGACACGGAGGAAGTGGCAAGGATTGTGAAATACTGCTCTGAAAACCAGCTGCCATTTCTTGCACGCGGGGCGGGCACGGGCTTAAGCGGAGGTGCTATTCCGCTCAATGAAGAAGTAGTCATCAGCCTTGTCAGAATGAAGAAGCTTTTAAGCGTCGACCTTGAGAATAGGCGAGCTGTCGTACAGCCGGGCTTTGTGAACCTGAAGCTGACAAACTCCATTGCCCATAAAGGATATTATTATGCGCCGGATCCGTCGAGCCAGTATTGCTGTACCATCGGCGGAAACGTAGCTGAGAATGCCGGCGGGGCTCACTGTTTGAAATATGGAGTGACCACAAACCACATTTTGGGACTGGAAGTGGTGCTGCCAAACGGAGAAATTATCGAAATTGGCACAAATGGAATCCCGGATTCGCCAGGATATGATTTACTGGGGCTTCTAACAGGTTCTGAAGGGACCCTGGGAATCGTAACAAAAATCACCGTGCGGATTCTAAAGAATCCGGAGGCAAAGCAAACGGTCCTTGCCTATTTTGACAAGGTGGAGGATGGAAGCCAGGCTGTATCTGATATTATCTCAGCCGGTATTGTTCCAGCTGCCCTCGAGATGATGGACAAGACAGCAATTGAAGGAGTGGAAGCTGCTGCTTTTCCTGTTGGACATCCACGGGATATTGAAGCAGTACTGCTAATAGAAGTTGACGGAATTCTCGCCGGCATTGAGGAGCAAATCAATCAGATTCTCGATGTCTGCAGGCGCAGGAATGTGCGCGATGTCAAGGTTGCCCAGGATGAAGCGGAAAGAGGAAGATGGTGGGCAAACCGTAAAACAGGTTTTGGGGCCATGGGTGCCATTTCGCCGGATTATTTAGTTCAGGATGGGGTTATTCCGCGAAGCAAGCTGCCTCAGGTATTGAACAAGATTAACAAAATCAGTGAAGAATTCGGCCTTCGCATTGCCAATATCTTTCACGCAGGCGATGGCAATCTGCATCCGCTTGTTCTCTTCGACGCAAGGATTCCTGGTGAAAGCGATAAGGCGCTCGCCGCAGGAAGCGCATGCCTGCAAGCGTGTGCTGACGTTGGAGGCACTATTACAGGTGAACATGGTGTCGGAATCGAGAAAAGGGAGGAAATGCGCTTTGTCTTTACAGATGAAGAAATTATCGCCCAAACTGATATCCGCGAGGTATTCAATCCATATAATCTCTTAAATGCCGGCAAGCTGTTCCCGATGCCTGGGCGCTGTGTAGAAATCAAGAGAGATTTGAAAGAGAAGGAAGCAGCCATTTCATAAGGATTGCCTGGGCATGCAATATGGGGAGACTTTCTTCTCCCCGTGCCTTATGGAAGACCTGATTTCAATTGAGTATATAATAGAAGAAATTTTATGAAAATTGTTGAAAGATGCAAAGATTCCATGCTATTATTTTTTTAAGAAAAGAAAGAAACAGCGTTTTGTAATAACAAACAACTAGAATTACATATGAAAATATGAAATCTGAGATTCTTAATGAAGATTCTCTATATGCAAATCCAACCAAGGAGGAATTAATCATGACAGATTACGTAAAATCAGGAAATCTCCAAGTTGCAAGAGAGTTATATGACTTTATTAATTCAGAAGCTCTGCCGGGGAGTGAGGTGGATCGCGAGCAATTCTGGACTGGATTCGAAAAATTGATTCATGATCTGACTCCAATCAATAAGGAATTACTGGAAAAACGCGATGAAATCCAAAACCAGATCAATGCGTGGCATCGTGAAAATAAGGAATATGATTTTGAAGAATATAAAGCATTTTTGAATGAAATTGGATATCTTGAGCCGGAGTCAGAAGATTTTACAATCACTACTGAAGGAGTTGACCCTGAAATCGCTTTGCAGGCTGGACCGCAATTGGTTGTACCGGTCAATAATGCACGCTATGCCATCAATGCCGCCAATGCCCGCTGGGGAAGCCTGTATGACGCTCTTTATGGGACAGATGCAATCAGTGAGGAAGATGGAGCCCATCGTGAAGGCGGTTACAACCCGGTTCGCGGAGAAAGGGTCATCGAATTTGCAAGGGACTTCCTTGATCGGACAGCGGCCTTAAGGGGAGCATCCCATAAAGATGCTGTGAAATACAGCGTTGAGTCGGGCAAGCTGCAGGTTGAACTGAGTAACGGCGAAGTGACAGGGTTTGAAGAGGAAACAAAATTTGCAGGCTACCAGGGTGAGCCTGAAGAGCCAAATGCCATCCTTTTACTAAACAATGGCCTGCACTTTGAAATTCAGATTGATCGCAATCATCCGATCGGAAAAACAGACCAGGCAGGTGTCAAGGATATCCTTTTAGAAGCGGCCGTGACAACCATCATGGACTGTGAAGATTCTGTAACTGCTGTCGATGCAGAGGATAAAGTGCTTGTGTATCGCAACTGGCTCGGCCTTATGAAGGGTGATTTGTCCGCTTCCTTCCAAAAGGGCGGAAAAAGCATGTCAAGGACATTGAATCCTGACCGTAAATACACTTCCCAAAATGGGGAGGAATTGACGCTATCTGGCCGCTCTGTGCTATTTGTACGGAATGTGGGGCATCTGATGTCAAATAGTGCCATCCTTGACCAAAACAACGAGGAAATCCAGGAAGGAATTCTCGATGCCGTTCTGACAAGCCTGATCGGAAAGCATACTCTGTTAGGAAACGGACCATTCCAAAACACAGCGACTGGGTCCATCTATATCGTAAAACCAAAAATGCATGGCTCTAAAGAGGTTGCTTTTGCCAACCAATTGTTCGACCGTGTGGAAGATCTGCTGGGATTAAAACGCAACACTTTAAAAATTGGTGTGATGGATGAAGAGCGCCGTACTTCCTTGAATCTGAAGGCTTGCATTAGCCAGGTTAAGGAAAGGGTTGTGTTCATCAATACAGGATTCCTTGACCGTACTGGTGATGAAATCCATACCTCCATGGAAGCAGGCCCGATGATCCGCAAAAATGATATGAAATCATCGGCATGGCTGCAGGCGTATGAACAATCCAATGTTAAAGCGGGTCTTGCAAGCGGCTTCCAGTCACGCGCCCAGATTGGAAAAGGGATGTGGGCTATGCCTGACATGATGGATGACATGCTGAAACAAAAAATCGGCCATGTGAAAACCGGGGCTACCACTGCGTGGGTACCTTCGCCGACTGCAGCTACCCTGCATGCCCTTCACTATCACGAAGTGGACGTAAAACAGGTACAGAACGAAAAACTAAATGCTGAAGGCAAGGATTTTACGGACGAACTTTTACAGATCCCGGTTGCCAAAAATCCTGAATGGAGTGCTGAGGAAGTCCAATCTGAAATCGACAATAATGCACAGACCATGCTGGGTTATGTTGTCCGCTGGGTAGAGCAGGGTGTCGGATGCTCGAAGGTGCCTGATATCAATGACATTGGACTTATGGAAGACCGCGCTACATTAAGGATTTCAAGCCAGCACATGGCAAACTGGCTGCACCACGGTATAATCACAAGGGATCAGGTGCTTGAAACACTTAAGAGAATGGCAAAGGTAGTCGATGAGCAAAACGCCGGTGATCCTTTCTATCGCCCTATGGCATCAAACTTTGACGATTCAGTGGCGTTCCAGGCAGCCTGTGACCTGGTATTTGAAGGATATAATCAGCCGAGCGGCTACACAGAGCCAATCCTTCACCGCCGCCGCATTGAGGCGAAGGCTAAGTTTGCAGTAAAACAATAAGCATGCTGGGGGACATTCTAATCAATAGAGTGTCCCGTTATGTAACTTAATTCGATTGTCCTGTTGATGGAGAGGATGACAAACATCTATAGCTTCGGTTCCACCACTGACTGTTTTTAGCCAGATTGAAACTTCAGCATTCCAGACATTGATTCTTTGCACAGGCCTAATTTGTGGCCGGAAATGGATGATAATCCTGATCAGGCTGTTGGCTAAAGCGGCAGCATATGCGCTATACAGCCTTCCCATAATTAAGATGAAAAGAATGGAGGAGTCGAAGCTATGGAAAACTTGAGGGAAAAGGCACTGGAACTTCATAAAAAGTCCCGGGGAAAATTGCACGTGAATCTTAATATGACCATTGAAAATGCGGATGATTTAAGCCTGGCTTATTCTCCAGGAGTGGCAGAGCCTTGTAAGGAAATCCATCAGCAGCCAGACACCATATACGATTACACCATGAAAGGAAATCTTGTAGGGGTGGTTTCTGATGGTTCGGCAGTGCTGGGGCTCGGGAATATTGGTGCGGCCGCCTCCATGCCGGTAATGGAAGGCAAGGCAGCCCTGTTTAAAGCATTTGCAGGTCTCGATGCTTTCCCTATTTGCCTGAATACCAATGATGCCGAAGAAATCATCTCCATTGTCAAAGCGCTTGAACCCACATTTGGCGCCATCAATTTAGAGGATATATCGGCGCCGAATTGCTTCATTATTGAGGAAAGACTGAAAAAGGAAATGAACATCCCTGTTTTCCATGATGATCAGCATGGAACAGCCATTGTTACAGCGGCAGGGTTAATTAATGCATTGAAGGTCGTTGACAAGAAGATCGGGGAGATCAAGGTCGTGGTCAATGGGGCAGGGGCTGCAGGAATCGCCATCACAAAGCTGCTTTTGAATATGGGAGTAAAAGATATCATTTTGTGTGATACAAAGGGAGCCATCTTTAAAGGGCGCGAAATTGGAATGAATGCCATGAAGGAAGCCATCGCAGAGATTACGAATTTAGGCATGGTGGAAGGACAACTTATTGATGTGATCGAAGGTACGGATGTTTTCATCGGGGTTTCGGTTGCCGATGCCGTCACGGCTGACATGGTCCAGTCCATGAACGGAAACAGCATCATTTTTGCCATGGCTAACCCTGTTCCGGAAATCATGCCGGATATAGCAAGGAAGGCCGGCGCATCCGTTGTGGGCACTGGACGCTCAGACCTGCCGAACCAGGTGAACAATGTCCTCGCATTTCCAGGTATTTTTAAAGGTGCCCTAAAGGTGCGGGCTTCTGATATCAATGAAGACATGAAAGTGGCGGCAGTGTATGCGATTGCAGATTTAATCCAGCCGGAAGAGCTGGCACATGATTATGTCATCCCTAATGCTTTCGATAGCCGGGTAGCCAGTGCTGTAGCAGAAGCAGTTGCCAAGGCAGCGATAAAATCAGGAGTTGCAAGAAAAAAATCAGAACAAGAAGTTTGAGAGGAGACATCATAATGAAATTTACAAGGTTCACAGCCAATTCCTCTGTTTATACAGGTGTTTTGGAGGAAGACACAATTAAAGTCATTAACGGCGATTTCTTCGGTGAATGGGAATTTACGGGCGAAACTTTTTCATCAGCAGATGCAAAATTACTCGCGCCGCTAGAGCCAAATCAAATCATTGGAATTGGGGCTAATTATGTTTCGAAGACAGAAGACCTGCCGGAACAGCTGCCTGAAATTCCGGTATTTTTCTTCAAGCCTGTTTCCTCCGTGATCGGACCGGAAGAGGAGATTATCATTCCAGAAGGGATCGAGCAGGTCAAGTTTGAGTCCGAGCTTGCGATTGTAATAGGCAAGGAAGCAAAAAATGTACCGGAATCCGATATATTGGATTATGTATTTGGATACACGGTAGGCAATGATGTCACAGCTCCGCAATTTTTCCATCAGGACGGGCATTGGACGATCGGCAAGTCATTTGATTCATTCACTCCGCTAGGCCCGGTGATCGAGACGGAGCTTGATCCATTCAGCGTGCGGGTGGAAGCACGGCTTAACGGTGCTGAAAAGCAAAACAGCTCAACGGAACTGATGATCATTCCGATTCGCAAAATGATTTCCTATCTCACTAATGTGATGACTCTTAAACCAGGGGATGTCATATTGACGGGCAGCCCTGTAGGCGCAGAGATGGTGTCAGCAGGAGATGTGATAGAATGCCAGATTCAGCAAATAGGCAATCTCCGCAATGTGTTTGTCACAGCTAAGGAAGCTGCCAAGACGTATTAAAAAGGTGAAAATGCCCGGTCCCTGCCATGTGCTATAATGAAGAATATAAATGGAGCCACAGAGGTGAATGTTGTTGGAAAGAGAAAATATGGTGAAGTCTGTGAGCCGGGCATTGGATATTATCACGCTTGTCAGCTTAAAGAAGGGCGGCTTGGGCGTAACAGAAATTGCCAATCAAATAGATATCAATAAGAGTTCCGTTTACCGGATCCTGTCTACGCTTGTCCAGTACGGCTATATTGAACAGGATAGTGAGACAGGGCGCTACAAGCTGGGTTACAAATTTCTCGAAATCAGTTCAAAACTGCTTGAATCCATCGACCTCAGGGCTGAGGCAAGGCCTTACCTGCAGGAGCTGGAAAACCTGACAAATGAAGTAATCCACCTTGTAGTATACGACCAAGGGGAAGTAGTCTATATTGAAAAGCTGGAAGGCAATGAGACCTTAAGGATGCACTCAAAAGTGGGGAAGAGGGCGCCGATGCACTGCACTTCGGTAGGGAAAGCCATCTTGGCGTACCTGCCGACCAATGTTGTGGTGGACATTCTGGAACGCAAGGGCATGCCTATGCATACTGACAAGACCATCTCGACAAAGGAAGAACTGCTCCAGGAATTGGTGCAAATTAGAAAAAACGGATATGCCATGGACCTGGAAGAAAATGAATATGGAATAACCTGCATTGCCGTGCCGATTTTTGATCATTTAGGAAAAGTGATAGCAGCCGCCAGCATTTCGGGGCCAACCATGCGAATGACTGATGAGCGGTTAAGCCACCTAAAATCACAGATGATCTCGATGGGAAACCGAATCTCAAAAAGGCTTGGCTTCGAGAGCAGGATCAGTTAATAAAGAAATTTGCCTGAATCTTTAGTATTAAAGATATTCAAGGCAAATTTTTTTTGTAAGAATAATGATGCAATTTTATAAAAAATATTGTAATTAATCAGATAATTTGTATAATTTAATTAGGTTATGATTTTGTTATATAACATAAAATCTATCGTTATATAACAATGTTCCATCCTTGCAAACAAACAGAAACATTGTTGCTTATTACAAAACAGATAGGGGGAATGGTTTGATACATTTCTTTTGTTAACAGAAAGCATTTCTTTTTTACCCCAACATTGGCATGTGACCCGAAAGATTTTTTAGTTCAGAAATAAATCCAAGGAAGACATGCGGTCCCAAACTGAATGTATTTTGACCTCAACATCGTTTGCAACTTTCTTATCAATACCGCTTTTTACAATATAATTGTTAGCTCCATTGCCATGCACTAATATCATTCTTTTCACAGCCAAGATAAGCCTCAAGCATCCAGAAAATACACAAAGTTCTACCCATCTTACATTTTGATCTTAAACGAAAGCTGATGGCATGATAGATGCCGATTTCTTAATTTTTAATCTTGTGTAAGCGATTACTTTTTGTAACTGAGATATTGGACTTTATATTGGAGGGTAAGCTATGACATTTACTCAGAGTTTCACAGCGGTAGGAGATAATCTGTGGCTCTCCGCACTGGTGGCAGTGGTGCCAATTTTGTATTTCTTCTGGGCGCTGGCAGTCAAGCGCATGAAAGGGTATATTGCCGGACTGACGACCTTGCTGCTTGCTTTGGTGCTTGCGGTCGTTGCATTTGGCATGCCTGCATCGATGGCGGTCATGTCCGCAACACATGGGGCAGTTTATGGAATTCTGCCAATCGGCTGGATTATCATAAGTTCCGTATTCTTATACAAACTGACAGTAAAAACAGGGCAATTTGATATTATCCGGAACTCGGTTATCTCGCTGACAGAGGACCGGCGCCTTCAGGCATTATTGGTAGCCTTTTCATTCGGGGCGTTCCTTGAAGGAGCAGCCGGATTTGGAGCGCCAGTTGCCATTTCTGCAGCACTTTTGGTGGGGCTCGGGTTTAACCCTCTGTATGCGGCAGGTTTATGTTTGATTGCCAATACAGCACCGGTAGCATTCGGGGCCATCGGTGCGCCTATTTTAGCGCTTGAAGGGCCTACCGGGATTTCTGCACTGGAAATTTCGAAGATGGTAGGTCGTCAATTACCGTTTCTATCTGTAGTTATTCCGTTCTATCTGATTGTCATTATGGCAGGTTTTAAGAAGGCAATGGAAGTCATGCCTGCGATTTTAGTTACAGGTGTTTCATTTGCTGTCACACAATTCCTCAGCTCAAACTATCTTGGACCTGAGCTTCCGGATATTTTGTCAGCTCTTGTATCCTTGCTTGCTTTAGGGATCTTCCTCAGGTTCTGGAAGCCAAAAAGCATTTTCCGTTTCTCCGCAGAACAGGAAATGGCTGCTGCTCTTGCCGAAAAGCAGCCTGATGTGAAACCTACTTATACAGCAGGACAAATCTTTAAAGCATGGTCCCCGTTCCTTGTCTTAACCGGCGTCATCACGGTCTGGGGAATCCCGTCCATTAAACTGGCACTGGGTGGACATTATGAAGGAACGAATCCGATCCTGACAGCGGTTAATTCTATTGGACATGCCTTATCTTTCGTTCCAAATGTTCCGTTGCTGAACAATAAGGTCATCAACGCAGCAGGAGACCCTGTCCCGGCATTTTACAAGCTGGAACTATTGGCCGCTGCCGGTACTGCCGTATTGATCTCAGCTGTCATAACCAAGTTTATTGTGAAAATATCCTGGCGTGACTGGGTCGCTACTTTTGGTGAGACTTTGAATGAACTGAAGTACCCAATCATTACAATTGCATCTGTTGTTGGATACGCATATGTGACGAATGCTTCTGGCATGAGTACATCGATGGGGATGACACTCGCCAAAACTGGCTTCCTGTTCCCGTTCTTCTCGCCGATCCTTGGATGGCTGGGCGTATTCATTACCGGTTCCGACACGTCTTCCAACCTGCTGTTCGGTAACATGCAAAAAGTTACCGCGACTTCAATCGGCATGGATCCGGTACTGGCATTGGCAGCGAACTCTTCAGGCGGCGTTACCGGAAAGATGATTTCGCCTCAGTCTATCGCTGTGGCCTGTGCAGCTGTTGGAATCGCAGGGAAAGAATCCGACCTGCTGCGCTTTACCTTTAAGCACAGTATTATACTCGTCATTTTGATTGGAGTCATGACCTTCCTGCAGAATGGGATATTATCCTGGATGATTCCGTGATATTACCTGAATGAAGAAAAAAAACACCACTCTTATGCTGCCAGTGCGCAGTACAGAGTGGTGTTTTTTTGCTCCAGTAATTGATAAAGACCAGCATCCTGGTACGAAACGCATATATAACGGTAGCTCTGTGGGTTGACTGAAATTTGTGTAAGAAAGGATTTTATTTCATTTGGGTTGGTTCACCGCCGCTACCACAGAATGTAAGCAGTTCCTTCCGGGTTACTTTAATTCAATCTTGCTTTTCTTGCTGTATTGCATCAAAAACTCATAAAACAGGTAGGTGATAAATAAAACGACAATATAAACCGGAAGAGAATATATTAATTTCCAGCGATTATATTCGAAAATTTTTGCTTTAACTGCTATGTATTCAACTGCCACCGCAAATAGTGACCAGGCGATGAAATATAAGGTCAACTTAAAGTGCTTGAGGTCCAGCAGGTCGATGAAATATATAAACATATATCCAAAAGCAGGGAAAACTCCATAAGAAAGCAGATCAAAAATTTCATAACGAGCGGAATCGCCAAGATCATAATAGTTAAAGGGTTTCACGGCAATTGTATGATCCATGACCTTAGGGAAAGACATACTCAATAAAACGATTAATGAAGTAACTGCTTTTGGCAGCCTTTTTGGGACAAGCATAAAAATGAGTACATTCATTGTTAACAGTAAAATGATTACGGACTCATTTATATCAAAGCTTTTCGGAAAATATAGCATTGATTATCTAACCTCACTAAAAAGTCTTTTTCTATACCAAATCCACGCAAAAAACGTCAATAAGACTGTGACAGTCCACTCCAATAAAGAATGTAGATAACCATAATTTGGTTTCATCCGGATTACTCCGAGAAAATGAAATAAAAATGGAAATGCTGACATGACCAGGACGTTAGTGATCAGGATGAATACCTTTGCTATTAATTTATCTGCCCTAAGCAAAAGATCGCAGAAAAAAATGATGAGTAAGGGATATAAAAGAATTCTTTTGAAGAAATGAGTCCAGAAATCGCTATAATCCTGGGATAAATCCAGTAGGTTCAAATTTAAAATTAAGATAGTAGAAATGGAATGAGTTATTAACCAGACGACCATCCAAATAAATAAAATTTCAAATAAGTGTAGCACTTTTTTTGTGTTAAAAAAGATGATAATCAGAAGGGTCAATATATAAAGGAACACCGAAAGAATCATAGGGATTCACCTAACCATTTGATACTTTTAATATCACCTGAAAATTTTCAGTTATTCAATAAAATGCTCCTGGAATAAGATACAGACCTATATTTAACTATCTTTCACTCTTATATGCTGTTACAGAAAACGATTTCTTAAGGATACGGGAGCTTCTAATGCAAGAAATTGTATCGATAGAAGAAATGTTTTTGGATTGATGCAGAGTTCTGATGTTTTATCGTAACATTTGTAACATAAATGTAATGTTGTTATTACTCTTTTGACAAATTGTGATGATATACTGCTATTAGTGCCAATATTAGGCTAATCTTAGTAATGTTTGGTATCGAAATGGTCAATTAGGACTATTTGTGAATTGTGTAACAGGGCTAAACCACTATGACTTTTGGGTGCTGCAGCTTATTGCTGAACATTAAGATGATAGATACATAGATAGATATAGATTTTTGAGCTGATTCGAATTCAGGGGGAATAGAAATTTGAAAAGAAAGATGATTGCACTTAATACAACCATTATGATTGGATTGGGAAGCATTTTTTCCATTCCGGCTGTTCATGCTGAATCTGTGCAGAAGCTGCAGAGTGAAAAGGCTAAAGTAGAAAAAAAGCGCTCGGAAGTAAAGGCAAGGATTGGGACTGTTCAAGATGGAATCGCCAATATCCAGAAGGATAAAGATAAAATAGTTGCACAACTCAAGCGGATAGTACAGGCATTAAAAGATAACAATCTTCAACTGCAAGAAACAGCTCTTAACATCCAAGAGAAAAATGATGAAATCGAAAGTTTGGAAGGTGACGTTAAAGTCCTTCAGGACAGAATTGAAAAGCGGAACGTCATCCTAAAGGAACGGGCTGTCTCCTTCCAGGAAAGCGGCGGGGGCATCGATTACCTTGAAGTCATATTAGGGTCAAAAAGCTTCGGTAATTTTCTTGATAGAGTCAGCGCAATTGCGACGATTGTAGATGCAGACAAAGATATATTGGCAGAGCATGAAGCGGATAAATTAGAACTGGAAGATACAAAGAACGCAGTAGAAGAAAAACTAACAGCTTTGGAAGAAATGAAAGCTGAGCTGCAAGGCCTAAGAGCCGATATAGAAGCACAGAAGAAAGAAAATGAAGCGTTAAAGAAAAACCTTCAGCAGAAAGAAAAAGAGAGCAGGATCCTAAAAGCCAGCCTGGAGAAAAAAGATGCTAAGCTTGGTTCCCAGGTGGCCGCAATCATGAGAAATATTCAGACAGAAAAAGCGCGCCAGGCTGCGTTGGAAGCTGCAAGGCAAAGAGAGATTGCAGAAGCTAAGAAAAGAGCGGCTCAAGAGAGTCAACAAAGCTCCAGGATTGCAGAAAATAATTCGCAGCCTGTTAAATTTAATGATGGCTATTCCGGAAGTTCGAGCAAGGCTCTTGCAGTGGCAACCGTCGGAAATAAATATATCGGTAATTCCGTTTACGTCTGGGGCGGAGGAAGGAATCAAAGCGATGTTGAAAATGGCAGATTCGACTGCTCTGGATTCGTGGCATGGGCATACAGCCAGGTCGGCATCCGGGTGGGAGCGCACACTGACCTTCTGAAAAATACGGGCCGTACTGTTTCCATCAGTGAAGCGAAAGTGGGAGACCTTGTATTCTTTAATACGTATAAAACGGATGGACATGTTGGAATCTATGTCGGTAACGGAAAATTCATAGGTTCACAGGGCTCTACTGGAGTTGCCATAGCTGACATGACAAGCGGATATTACGGAGAAAGATTCAATGGACGTGTAAAACGGATTATTGAATAACGTTGAAAGGCTTGGGTCAATCCCTTGCCTTTTTTTATACACGCAAATTGTAAATTTTATATGAAATAATTTATTTATAAAAATATGAAACCTTTTTGTTTTGGAGCCGTAAATAGAAGGTATAGAAGGAGTAATCGCCAAAGCCGGTTTTCTTTTTGGCAGGAGTACTAACCATTGTTAGGGTAAAGTGCATATTAATAATGCCCAGTATCTCGAGCAAGCCAGTAAGTCTGCTGCTCTGTAATATGTTATACTTTGATTTTAATTTAGAAAGAATAAGGTTTGCGGCATTCAGCAAGAAAATACGATAAAATTTGGAGGAAAATCATGCTTAAAAAATTATTTACAGCCATTCTTTCATTAACGATTGCATTCACCCCGGCTGCAGGCTTTGTGTTCCATGAGAAGGAACATACTGCTTATGCCAAGTCTTACAAATCAGGAAAACGAGGATTCACACCAAATACAAATAACAACTTCCAAAATAGGAACAAGCAGCAGTTCAACAATAACAACAGGGCTACGACACCTCGTGCTACAAACAGAGGCGGCTTTATGAGAGGCATGCTTTACGGCGGTCTTGCCGGGATGCTCCTTGGCGGACTGTTTGGTAACATGGGACCGCTTGGCGCAGTGATGGGCCTCTTAATTAACATCGTGGCAATCCTTGTTCTCATCATGATTATCCGCGCCATCTTCACAAGGCTGTTTAGCAGACGCAGAAATCAGGATAACCAATGGAGAAGATAATCATTTCCGAACAGGATATCATCAATGCTTTGTGCGTATACCTTGCTGACAAGCGTCAGATCAAGCCTCAGGAAGTAGAGGTTGAGCTCATGTATGATGATGATTTTGGATTTTCAGCGGAAGCCTATATTGGGGACAGAAAGCAGGTCCTCATTACTCAAAATCTAATCGAAGCGCTTCGGCAATGGCTGGATGAAGCGATGAACATGAACCCTTATTCTGGAATAGAACTGGTTTTAGATGATGAACAGGGGATCATTGCCATCATCAATCCCAGTTAACTAGACGAAAGCAGTGGAAACCTCTCAACAACAGAGGCTTTCCGCTGCTTTTTTTGAAGAGGAGGCAGATTACTTAAAGCCGTACTTTCGAAATTTATCCTCACTTTATCGAAGGCTCTTCTTGATTTTGTGTAAAATACAGATAGAAATCAATCAAAAAAAGGCACTCGTTGAATCGAGTGCCTTTCTTGTGTTTTAATGTCAATTTTTGTATTACTGTGCACCGGGCTGAGGGCTTATTAAGTCTGCTGTAACGGTAACTCCGTTAGCAGATACAACCAGCTGGATGTTTGTTAAAGTTCCTGTTAATTTACTCAAATCCGTGTGGCCCTGCAATAAGTCATTTATAACAGATTTATTGTTTATAAGAATTGTTTTTCCTCTAGTGAACCCGTTGAATGAATCAGGGTTAAAACCACTTTTATTCAGAGAGAATTGTCCAGTTTGAGGGTAATAGAACCCTTTCACATCCACTTCTCCAGTTAATGAAATGGTTGTGGCAGTATCACCTTTTACAATGGAGCCAACAGTCACTGGTCCCAGCACATCACCTTGTTTGAGACCATTTAAAAACTTGTACTTGTTTTGCCAATTGCCGTGGTGTTTTCCATAATGATGCTTCCACGATTTGTGTTGAGAGTGATGTTTTCCTTCATCCTTAAGGGAGTCCCAATGTGCATCCGCTAGCGATGGTGCTGCTGAAGATCCAATCAAAGTGGCCAGTGCTAATCCTGCAGTCAACTTCTTAAGCTTCTTTGCTTCCATTTTCAGCACTCCTTGTTGTATAAGATTTGTGTCGATTATTGACACATAATGAATGTACCCGGTTCAGTTCAGAAAAAACGGATGAGGGCCAAATGTAAAAAAATTAATATGGATGTTAATGATGTAAAGATTGGAAGAGAGAGGGGATTTTGTGATTTTTTCCTTTAAAAAACAGGATCGAAGGAAGCAACTAAAAGATGCTTTTTTTCTATAAAATCTTGCAATTTTAACAATTTATGTTAGAATTTTTAAAATTGTTAGAAAATTGGTGATGGGAATGAATGTTGAAAGGCAGCTTTATAGCTTAATTAATTCAACTAGAGTACTTACCTCAACCCGGAATTTGGATTTGGTACTGCAACGCCTTATGGAAGAAGTTTTGCATGTGATAGAAGCTGCTGATGCTGCTGTACTGTTTTTATATGATTCCAGAATTAACGGTCTGGTGCCTAAAAGCAGCATTGGGTTTGATGATCGATACATGCAGTCCATCATTCTTAAGGATAACGAGGGGATGACCGGAAAAACGTTTCATACGAGGAAAGCTACAATTTTTTCCCGAGTGGAAGACACCAGTAAGGGGATGGCAAATTTAAGTTCCAGAAACCAGGATTTATATTCAAAAGCGCTTGGTGCATTAACTTACCCGATTAGTACGATGTGCACTCCTCTCATCTCAGGCAATAAATGCATAGGAGTATTGACAATCGATAGTTTCTCAACAGATGTGAATTTTTCACAGCAGGATTTATATCTATTAGAAACCTTTGCAAATCAAGCTATCATTGCAATCGACAATGCTACACTTTTCTCTCAAAATGAAAGGGCAAACAAGATTCATACAGAGCTCTCAAAAGTATCCCTTTCCCAAAGAGGCCTCCAGGAAATTACGTATACACTTTCCATTCTAATTAAGAAAAAAGTTTCCATCATAAATGACTTTTTTGATCTATTATCATCCTCATGTGACGAAACTGATTCTTTGGCAGCTTCTCTGAAACAAAAAAATAATGACTTGCTAAAACAGGCAATAGAGAGAACCCATTTTACCCAAAAGTATCTCGTATTGAATGGAAAGCCTTATGAAGTATTCTTTTTTCCTATTTCATCAGTTTCCGGGAATATAGGTTTACTTACTATATTTGTCGAGGAAGATATATTGGATCCTCTAGATATTTTTGCTGTCGAACAGGCTATCATATTATTTGCCCTTGAAATGGTTGCCGAAGAAAGATTTGTTTCAAACCGGCTGAAATATGAAGGCTTTCTCTTGGAACGGATTATGGAAGAGAAATTTGAAGTAATTGCAAATCAATCTCAAATCTACTTTTCAGACAAGGATCGTTATGTCTTTGTAAAGCTTGAAATGCTCCATTCCATGAGTTCTTTTGAGGAAATTAATGCGAGCAGGCAGTCTTTTGTCAGGTTGCTGTATAGAGAACTTAATGAGTTTGAATATAAGGCATTAGTTCTTGATAATAATCTGGATTTCAATATGTTATTCATTATTAAAAATCAATTGCCAGTACAGCAAATCATTCATAAGATACACTCTTTCTTTTTAACTATTATTCAAAAAGTAATGGAATTATATCAAACCAGGCTGCTTATTGGAATTGGAAGAGTATTAGATAATCTTTATCATATTAATAACTCTGTTTACGACTCTATAAAATGTTTGGAATACATTAAATTGAAGGGAGATAAACATTATATCTGTTCCAGGGATGACTTGGGAGGACATAGTTTGCTATTAAATATAGCTCCCTTAGAGTTACATAATTTTGTGGAAGATATACTGGGCGGTCTGATCAGATATGATGAAAACAACGGAACAGAACTGCTTCCGACACTTATTGCTTTTTTTGACAATGGACAAAAGATGAAGGAGACAGCAGAGGCGTGTTTTGTCCATCTGAATACAATTAAATACCGGATGCAAACCATTAAGAAAATACTGGAAACAGAAAGTATTTCTGGAGAATACGGGTTTCAATTGATGCTTGCAGTATATATCCATAAATTTCTTTCCATATGAGCTAGCTTGTACAAAAAGGACAAATCAGCACTCTGCGATTTGTCCTTTTTGTATATTTTCATAATGTTCTTATTATTCTATAATTTTTTTAATTACTTTATCTAAATAAAGAAGAAGGGTGAGGAGCGGATGACTTTTTCTATAACAGCACGTTGTAAGAACACAGGGATGTTAGGTGTTGCTGTACTGACAAAAGCATTTGCCGTCGGGTCGCTATGCCCCTTTGTCAAAGCAGGAGTAGGAGCCATATCAACACAGGCATGGGTAAATCCTGCCTTGGGCTATAAAGGGCTTGAATTGCTGGAAACGGGAATGAAAGCTGACGAAGTGCTTTCGCAGCTGCTCGAGGCCGATCCGGGACGAGAGATACGACAGCTAGCTATTGTAGATTCCCAAGGGAATACGGCTGCTTTTACCGGGCAAAAAACGAATGATTGGAAAGGACATTTCGAGGGCGATCAATTTGTTTGCGCCGGAAATCTGCTTGCGGGGGAAGAAGTAATCCGCCTCATGGCCGAAGCATTTGAACATGCAGAAGGAGAACTTGGAAATAGATTGCTGCAGGCGATTGAAGCTGGGCAGAAGGCGGGAGGAGACCATCGAGGAAAGCAGTCTGCAGCCCTAATCGTCCAGAAAGACCCGGACTTTCCTTATATAAACTTAAGAGTCGATGATCATACCGACCCAGACATTGAGATGAGGAGACTTTACAATATCCATCAAGATCAGCTGCTCAAGGTGTATGACGAATGGGTGGATGTAATCCGTTCGGGGAAGGATCCGGAGGTTATTTTTAAATGATAGTACGGAAAAGGGGGAATTGCATTGAAATCAAATAGAAAACTTTATTCAGGAATATTTGCTGCGATCATGACTCTGAGTTTAGCACTCACCGGATGCTCTGGACAGTCGTCCAGCAATTCAAATGACAGCAATAATAGCAATAGCGAAGGATCTTCCGAACCAAAAACAGGCGGTATTCTGAAGGCTGCTGTAGTAGCTGACCCGGTAGGGCTGGATCCACACTTAACAAGTGCGGCTTCCTCCAGCAGAATCATTGAACAGGTATATAGCGGGCTGTTGCGTTTAAGTGAAGAAAAATATGGTGAATTTGAACCTGATCTTGCTGAAAAATGGACAATATCCGAAGATGGAAAAACGTATACGTTCGATTTAGTCCAGGGTGTGAAATTCCATAATGGACGGGAAATGAAAGCAGACGATGTCAAATACTCTCTTGAGCGCATCATGAATCCAAAAACAGGCTCTCCAAGGGCATATATGTTTAAAAAGGTAGCCTCTGTAAATGTGCTGGAGGATTACAAAGTCGAGATAAAACTGAAAGAGCCGTATGCACCATTATTGACAAACCTGGCTTCTTCTCTGAATGCCATTGTGCCAAAGGAAGAGGTAGAGAAGAACAAAGATTTACAAAAAGTTATGGTTGGAACAGGTCCGTTTAAGTTTGTGAAATACACACCACAAACCTCGGTAGAGCTAGTAAAATTTGAGGATTACCACGAAAAAGGGCTGCCTTATCTTGATGGAATCACCTTTACCCCTATTCCTGACGATACTTCAAGAACAACTGCATTGCGTACAGGAAACGTGGATTTCATTGAGGCCATTCCACAGAAAGATATCGATATCCTTAAAAAAGACAGCAAAGTTGTCGTGAAGGGAGGTCCTGGTACTTTCTACGACTATATCGGATTTAATATGAACAAGCCTCCTTTTGATAATCTTAAATTGCGCCAGGCAATTTCATACGCAATAAACCGTCAGGAAATAGTGGATACAGCATTGTTTGGTTATGCTACCGTGATAAAAGGCGGTCCGATTCCGAAGACACACTGGGCATATGACGATCACACGGCGTATGATTACGATTTAGATAAGGCAAAACAGCTTCTTAAAGAAGCAGGTTTTGAAAAGGGACTAAAAACAACCATCAAGGTTGGTGCAGAATATAAATCGCAGGTTGCAATTGCCCAGGTAGTGAAAGAACAGTTAGGGAAGATCGGTATAGATGTCAAGGTTCAGCCAATGGAATGGGGTCTGTTCCTGGATGATTTCAACAACAAAAATTTTGATCTGACTGTACTTGGCTGGATTGGCGCAGTTGACCCGGATGATTGGTTATATTCACAGTTCCACTCAGGTGAAGACTGGAATACTTACGGACTTAATGATCCGGAAACTGATAAATTATTGGAACAGGGACAGGTGGAGACTGACCAGCAGGCCAGGAAAGAGATTTATGCAAAGGCCCAACAACGGATAGCGGAAATGGCCCCTTATGTATTCCTGCATGTCAATGATCAATATGAGGCATATCTACCTGCGGTCAAGGGTTATGTAACAACGCCAACAGGTTCGTTCACTGCATTGCGCAAGTCATGGCTGGACCGATAGTAAAAAATAATTATTGAAGGATAAAGCCCATTCTTATTGGGCTTTATTTTTTAAAATGGAGGACAGGAATATGGGAATCTATATTTTAAAAAGATTAGGTATGTTAGTCCCTGTTCTAATAGGCATTGGCACCGTTGTATTTTTCTTGATCAGCCTTATTCCGGGAGATGCGGTGTCGGTTATGCTCGGTACGAACGCCACACCGGAGACTGCAGCCGAACTGAGGAAAAACCTCGGCCTGGATCAGCCGGTATATGTTAGATATTTTGAATGGATGGGTGGGGCACTCCAGATGGATTTTGGAGATTCCATCCGAACCGGCAAACCTGTAATGGAGGAGTTTTTTTCGAGATTGCCTGCCACTCTGGAGCTTGCGCTTCTATCATTGATTGTGGCTCTTCTGATTGGGATTTCGATTGGTGTGTTATCTGCATTCAAACGGAATTCTCTTATCAGCCATATAAGCTCTACCATTTCTCTTTTGGGTATTTCTATTCCAGGTTTCTGGCTGGGGACCATGTTAATCCTTTTTTTATCTTTAAAGCTCAATCTGATTCCGCCGGGAGGGTTTGTGCCTTTTGCTGAAGACCCGATTCAGAATCTTAAACTTATGCTCTTGCCCGCATTAACGCTTGGAACCTCGATGGCTGCAGTGATTATGAGAATGACGCGCTCCGCCATACTCGAAGTAGTCCAGCAGGATTATATGAAGACCGCGCAGGCTAAAGGGGTAACGCCACGTTTATATAAATACAAGCATGCGTTCAAAAATGCCTTGATTCCTGTCTTGACGGTAGTAGGTATCCAAGCAGGATATCTACTCGGCGGGGCAGTCATTATTGAAGAGGTTTTTGCTTTGCCGGGAGTAGGAAGACTTGCTCTACAAGCGATTTACCAGCGTGATTATCCGCTGGTCCAGGTCACTGTACTGATGTTTGCATTAGGATTCGTTTTGGTCAACTTAATTGTAGATGTTATTTATGCTTACGTTGATCCTAGGATCCGGTATGAGTAAAGGAGGGATTTAAATGGAGACAAAAGTTCAGGAAGTCCCAACTATTGTCACATTGGAGAAGTTGGAGCAGGACCAGGCTTCAGAAAGCTTTTATCGTCAATCCTTGAAAAAGCTAATGAAGAACAAACCGGCTATGTTTGCTTTAATTTTTATCATCATAAATATTCTTGTTGCAGTGTTTGCCAAATACATTGCCCCTCACAGCCCGACCAAAATGTATACCGAGCACCGGCTCGAGGCACCATCCGGTGAATTTATCATGGGTACTGATGAGTTTGGGAGGGATATACTTAGCAGGGTGATATATGGAGCACAAATCTCTTTGAAGGTTGGCCTCATTTCGGTAGGAATTGCCATTGTCTTTGGCGTTTTTTTAGGATTGCTGGCGGGATATTACAAAGGATTTACTGATAACGTCATTTCCCGCGTAATGGATGTACTTTTTGCCTTCCCTGATATACTGCTCGCTATTGCGATTATGGCAGTCCTGGGTTCAAATCTTACAAATGTCATGATTGCTATAGGAATTGTCTCCATCCCTATATTTTGCAGGATTACTAGAGGCGCTGTACTTAGTGTCACTGAAACACAGTATATTGAAGCAGCAAGAGCACAGGGTGTCAGAGATATAGTCATTATGTTCCGGCATATTTTACCCAACATTGCATCACCTATCATCATTCAGTCAACTCTTAGTCTCGCATTTGCGATTCTAGCAGAAGCAGCGCTTAGTTTTTTGGGTCTTGGTACACAGCCGCCTGACCCTTCCTGGGGTTTAATGCTAAATACGGGACGCGGTTTTATGGAAGTAGCATCATGGGTTGCCGTCTTTCCGGGAATTGCCATCATGCTGACCGTACTAAGCTTTAATATTCTTGGAGACGGACTGCGTGATGCGTTCGATCCAAGGTTAAAAAAATGACAGAGGTGATTAACAATGGAATCAGCATTATTGGAAATAAAAGACTTAAAGGTCACCTTCCCAACAGACAATAAACGAACAATCCGTGCCATAGATGGCGTTAATTTAACATTAAACAAAGGTGAAATACTTGGCATAGTAGGCGAGTCCGGTTCGGGAAAGAGTATAACCAGTTTATCGGTTATGGGCCTAATTTCAGAAAATGGCACTGTTGAAGGTGAAATAAACTTCAACAATGTAAATCTCTTAACAAAGTCGGAAACAGAAATGAGAAAAGTGCGCGGAGCCCAAATAGCGATGATATTTCAAGACCCGATGACTTCCCTCAATCCGGTATACACAATCGGCAATCAAATAAGTGAAGCGATTTTATTGCACCAGAATGTATCTAAAGCGGAAGCTATAAACAGAACAATATCATTGCTAAGACTGGTTGGTATTCCATCACCTGAAGAGCGGATACATGAATATCCACACAAATTTAGCGGTGGAATGCGTCAGCGTGCCATGATCGCAATGGCTCTTGCTTGTGAACCGGATGTGTTGATTGCTGATGAGCCTACAACCGCTCTTGATGTAACAATACAGGCACAGATTTTAGATTTATTAAAAGATGTTCAACAAAAAATGGGAATGTCGGTTATTATGATCACTCATGATTTGGGCGTGGTTGCTGAGACATGTCATAGAGTGGCAGTAATGTATGCCGGCCATATTGTGGAAGAAGCAGACGTTGTCACATTATTTAAAAATCCACGCCATCCTTATACAAAGGGGCTGCTCGCTTCGCTACCGAGATTGGGATCCACCCATCGTTTGACACCCATTCAAGGACAGCCTCCTCAGATGTCGACAGAAATCAGGGGATGCAGATTTGCATCACGATGCCCTTTTGTGTCGGAAAAGTGTGTACAGCAGGATCAAATACTCCAATCAGTCGGAAATGGCCATTTAGTCCGTTGCCATAAGGAGGTAGGATAATGGGATCTCTCATGCAAGTACAGAATTTAAGTAAACATTTTGAGGTTAAAAAAGGGATCTTCGGCAGAAGCAAGGGAGTGGTTAAGGCAGTAGATGGTATTGACCTGGAAGTAAGACAGGGAGAGACTTTGGGCCTGGTGGGTGAATCCGGCTGCGGAAAATCTACGCTAGGCCGGCTGCTGCTTCGATTAATCCAGGCTAATGAAGGGGAAATCCATTTTGATGGGAACGATCTGTTACAATTAAACAAAAACGACTTAAGAAGAAAACGTAAAGATATGCAAATGGTATTTCAAGACCCATATGCCTCCTTAAATCCAAGGCTTTCAGTTGGTGAAATTATTAGGGAGCCACTTCGAACTCATGAAAATATGAGTAAAGAAATGCAGATTCAAAAAGTGAGAGATTTGCTGGAAGTAGTGGGTTTGAATAAGAATCATTTAAATCGCTATCCACATGAGTTCAGTGGCGGCCAGCGCCAGCGCATTGGAATTGCCCGAGCTTTAGCTTTGAATCCTAAGCTGATTATTGCTGATGAGCCGGTAGCAGCCCTGGATGTATCCATTCAGGCACAAGTATTAAATTTGTTAAAGGACCTCCAGCGGGAATTTAATTTGACATATATTTTCATTGCACATGATTTAAGTGTTGTACAGTATATCAGTGACAGAATCGCGGTAATGTATTTAGGGAAAATAGTTGAAATTGCAGATGCGCAGGACTTATATGACAACCCACAGCATCCCTATACAAAGGCCCTGTTGTCTGCGATTCCTATTCCTGATCCTACAATCAAGCGAGAACGGATCCTGTTAAAAGGAGACTTGCCAAGTCCTTTAAACCCGCCTTCAGGCTGCAGGTTCCATACCAGGTGTCCGTTTGTTCAAGATATATGCAGGCAGCAGGAACCCGTCCTTCGATATGCAGGGAATAAAGTGTCCCAGCAGGCAGCATGCCATTTTGCAGAGTAAGCTGAGGAGTTGAATGCCATCAATGACATATCGCACGCGGTTGATTTTACTGTAAAAACATAGGCTTGCAACATCCCCTTGCAAATAGGGGATTTTTTACTGCTCGTATTCAAGTCCATAAAGAAACCTGGCCAAAAAGTCACAATATTTAAATAAAGTGTTGACAACATAAGTATTCCGATATAAATTGTAGTATATAACTTTTAGAAATATTTTCTTATCCAGAGAGGTGGAGGGACTGGCCCGGAGAAGCCTCGGCAGCAGACGAGCATTGGTACTGTGCCAATTCCAGCAAGCTTTAGGGCTTGGGAGATAAGACGAGTAGAGTATACTGAACTGTTGCTTGAACCTCTTCTTATAGTTGGGAAGGGTTTTTTTCTTCCATAGTCTGTAAACAAAAATTCCAAATTTCTTAAACGGAAGCATGTGGGAGGATAACATGAAACGCATTGATGAACAAAAGATCAATCAAATAATCTCCAGTCTGCAAAACATTGAGTATGGGTCAGTATTAATCACTGTACATGCAGGAGAGATCACCCAGATTGATACAACTGAAAAAATCAGATATCAGTTAGTGAAAGATCCATCCACCGATTCACAAGTGAAAAGACGATAGAATCATTAAAGAGTTGCCAAGGCAGAAAACTCGCCCCTGTAATTATGCATTTGCGTAGTTGCAGGGGCGTTTTTTTATTTTTTATATCATTGTTGAGATACTGAAGCAGCAACTCAGCATTAGTACATTTATGATTTTCTACTAGAACTTGGACTCACATTGTGAAGCAAATGGTTGAAATTTTCGAATCAAATACAACCCGATAATACGGAGGGTTTTGGCCAACTATTCAAAACTAACCTTAGACAGGTCAACTTGGAGACCCTTCGAATAATAGCCGTATAACGCATCTTGCAGGGATTTTCAAGGTCATATTTATTAAGAAAGCATATAATCATAGAGAATGAGTTTGTCTTGTGAAGATGACTAAAAATAAAAACTTGTGATCTTCATGGCAAGTTTTAAACCTGGCCATATTACATTTGCTGATATGGCCTTACTGTTTTTTACATAATGTATTCTGCATTTAGGTAGGTTAGTGTTGATTTATCTCTGAGTATTACGTCCATCTTCTGGCCTGGATGGACTTTTCCAGTTTCATCCTTAGGTGGGTTAGGGCAAGACATGCTTCAATCAGAAATAAGACAATGACAAAATATTTCCCTGCTGAAATGATGTGTTTCTGCAGCCATAGGACCCCATCATGTCTACCGAGAAAACCCCTATAGATCGGGAGCTTTATGGTAAAGGCCAGGAACATGCCGAGCGTAAATTCCGTGCCCACTGAGAAGGGTGGTAAGTGAATATCCCTCTCATCCAGCCGTAAGACTTGATACGTTTATAAGCTCTTATCCCCACGAAAATTTCCACTATCATAAGAACCGACAAAGCTAGGAACCAGACAAATGCTATAAGATCTCCCAACTTTGGTGAACTTGTAACCATGGCAAGACCCGTTATAGAAATGGCCCCATGAATGATCGTATTTGTATTGGGCCAATCATGGAGCAGCCTGTTAATTTTTTTTGTCCTAATGGAGGCTAGGATCAGTGAAAAACCTGTTAGGTAAAAGAAGCCTCCTATCATGATGAGCGATATTGATAATTTTAATGAAAGAATCTGATTCGTTAGGCTGTTTCCGGCGATGACGATTGATTGGATCGCTACGCACGCCAGCAGTATGATTCCGTGGGTGTCTTTGAGCTTTGCGGGTGTACGTAAAATCCGATAATAATTCCAGATGACCAAACAGATGAAGGCAGCTGCCAGTATTACTGCCAATATATAAAGGAAAATTTCGACAGAATGGAAAGGTGACTCAGTGCGTATCAGTGATACAACGGTGACTGAGAGAGCGGCAATCCAGGTGCCCAATGCAAAGCTGCCGATTGGGTCAGACAGGTGTCTCTGATAAAAAGTGTGATCGAATGCATCACCCAGATATTCTGCAGAGAGCCAGGCAATCAATCCAAGCAGTGATAAAGCGGCGTAATAGGAGATGGATGAGAAAGAGGGAAGTTTCTGCAAGGCTCCGCTAATCAAAATTCCTGCCGCCATGACAATGGAGCCGTCGCTGCTGTGTCCTTTGGCTTTCAAGCCGGCCATAGCTCTGATGGCGAATATTATAAGTGTGATCGAAATGAAAAATAATAACATCGAATCTCCCCCTTTTATACATATTACTAAAACGCTCCCCATGTTTTTACTCTCTTTATTTCCTCTTTCTCTCAACAGCCAAACGAAAGTTTATACAAAGAGGTAACAGGTTATTTAAAGAATATAAATATAAATAAATGAAAGAAGGAAAAAGGATGACAACAAAACTTCAGCAGCTTTTTTGCGAGGTATTAAGTAAGACCGAAAAGATATTGGAAGCAACAGAGCCATATAACCATCCATTACTTACATTGGTCAGGTCATCCTTGGAGGAGCAGGAGGAAGCGCTCCGAAAGCTTATACCGGAGCTGAACGAAGAGAATAATGCCAAGCTCAGTGAGATTAGGGAGTATATAAGTATTGTCTATCATGACCATGAGCTGGCGAATCCAACATTCAGATCCTGGAAAAGAGCGAATGTGTGGATGAAGCTGCCGTCAGAAAATATAGTGAACGAGCTGGAACTGTTATTTCCGGAAATGAAGAAGAACTTGGAAGAGGCGGCTATGGAGCTGGAGAAGATTTATGGAAAAGAAGATGTGAAGTTTGTTGTTCCGACTTTCTACATCCCGACACTTCGATAGGGGGTTTTATGAGTGGCATGGGAAAGTGAACGAATTGACCAAAATGTGTACAGCCAGGGCGAGGTGGATCAATGGGTGTACAGTACCTGCAATATCTGTTCAATAGGCTGCGGCTGTTATACTGCTGTGAAGGATGGGAAAATTGTCGGTATTAAAGGGAATGCAAAACATTCTATCAATCGCGGGAGGCTTGGTCCGAAGGGTGAGAATCAATGGCATGCGAACAATGCACCAGACCGGCTTTTGACACCGCTTATCCGCAACGAAGAAGGAAAGCTGAAGCCGGCTTCATGGGAAGAGGCGATGGAACTTATTGTTGGAAAGGCAAAGCAATCTTTGAAGGAAAAAGGTTCAAACAGTGTCGCCATTTATTCCACAGGCCAGGGATTTTTGGAGGATTATTATACCATTGCAAAAATAGGGCGTGCCGGCCTGCAGACCCATCTGCTGGATGCCAATACGCGTTTGTGTACGGCTACTACTGAGTTCTGCCTCCTTCAATCCTTCGGCGCCGACGGTACACCAGCTTCCTTTGATGATGTGGACGTAACAGATACACTCATGTTGTTCGGACATAATGTTGCGGAAACAGGGACAGTCTTATTTGAAAGGATCATGGAAAGGAAGAAAAAAACCGGGAAGCCGTATATCATCGTCGTCGACCCTAGAAAGACCATGACAGCAAAAGAAGCAGACCTCCATCTTCAACTTTATCCAGGAACCAATGTGGCACTGCTCAATGGCGTTATTAACGAAGTGCTGCTGAATGGACGAATAGACTCTGATTTCATTGGGAAGCACACAATTGGTGCTGAAGAGATGATGAAATCTGTCGGGGAATGGACTCTTGAAAAAACGGCGGAGGTAACCGGTATTCCTGAAGAAACCCTCAAGCTTGCTGCCATGAAGCTTGGCAATACAGATTCGCTTGTGACAACTACACTGCAGGGTACGTTTCAAAGTGCGGATGCGACAACAGCATGCGTCGCTATTAACAACCTGCATTTAATCAGGGGGCTGATTGGAAAACCCGGCTCCGGGCCGCTGCATATGGCAGGGCAGCCAAGCTCGTCTGCCAATCGGACGGCCGGAGGGGTAGGCACATACCCCGCTCACCGGAATCCGATGAACCCGGAGCATATAAAGGAAATGGCAGAACTATGGAATGTCGATATGATGACACTGCCGGTCGGACCGGAAAAAGGAATTGAGGAACAAATTGAAATGATTGAAAACGGAGAGATTGGGTTTTTCTGGAATATCGGCACGAACCCGCTTGTCTCCCTTCCAAACCGCCAGCGTGCAAAAAAAGCTCTGGAGAAAACGTTTGTGGTGGTTCAGGATCCTTTCCTTACAGAAACGACAATGGTTGCGGATGTGGTACTGCCGGCTGCCTTATGGGGAGAAAAAGAAGGGACGATGGAAAATGCCGACCGGACGATAAACCTGCTTCGGAAAGCGGTAGACCCGCCTAAGGGAGTAAAATCCGACTTTGACATATTGATGGATTTTGCCCGGAGGATGGATTTCACGGATAAAGAGGGACAGCCTTTAATCGCTTATAAGACTCCAGAGGAATGCTTTGAGGAATTTAAACTTGTGTCTAAAGGGCGTCCTTGTGATATGACGGGAATCACCTATCAAAGGCTGGAGGAACATAATGGGCTAAGATGGCCGGTAAAAGACGGAGAATCGCTTGGGACCCCAAGGCTGTATTCAGATTTTCTATTCCATACCGATGTCAGTTATTCGCAAAGCTATACCAAGGACCAGTTCACTGGCCGTAACCTTACAAAAAAGGAATACGCCAGCAAAAATGCGAAGGGACGCGCGATTTTTCATCCGACCCGGTATTTGCCGCCTTCCGAACAGCCGAATGAGGATTATCCAATGTGGCTAACAACAGGCCGGCTTGTTTGGCACTGGCATACGCGCACCAAAACGGGAAGGTCCCCGTATCTTCAAATGGCAGCCCAGCATGGATATGTGGAAATCAACTCAGATGATGCAAAAAGATTGTCCATTGTCCAAGGCGAACTGGTGCGACTTTCTTCGCCTAGGGGCTGGATCGAGGTTCCCGCAAGAATTGGGGATGCAGTTCAAAAAGGGCTTGTGTTCGTTCCCTTCCATTTCGGAAGCTGGGAAAAGAAAGAGGCTGCCAATGAATTGACTGTGGATTATGTAGACCCGCTCTCAAAGCAGCCGACTTTTAAGCAATCTGCATGCAAGATTGAAAAGATTCGCAGGGAACATCAGGTAGCGACCGGCGAAACCCTGGAATTCATTGCTGAACAATATGGGATGTCAGTGGAAGATTTAACAGCTGCAAACGGCCTAACTAACCCGTACAGTATACAAATGGGCGATACATTGGAGGTTCCTCTGTCTGTTTTAAATGTCCCGATGCAGCCGTATATGCCCTATCGGCAGAAGATTTGAATAAGCAGAAGAACTTACGAAAGGCTCCATTCGAACATTCGGATGGAGTCTTTAGGTTTTTTAGCATATTGAATAAACCAATTTCTAGATTAGCGAAGAAGGGAATGCCTGTCCTGATTTTTTTATGCGGAGGTGAAGGACGGAATTTAGAGGCTTTATAGGGGAACTGAAGGGCAAAGAGCGGAAGAAAGATGGAAATAGGAAATCAGCGTCAGAGCTGGAGGAAGGATCTTAATAAGGTGGATGAAGGTCAAATAGCTGTACCTGTCATGGAAAAAGGTCATGGTGAAGGACCAAGTTTAGAATAAATACTGAAAGCAATAGACCTTCTTGTAAAGATGGAAGAATCCTTGCGAACATTCGAACGGAGTTTTTTTGATTCAGTCTAATCCTCCTAAATTTTTTAATTAATTTCGGCCGTAATTTTCTTTTGCCCGTAATTTTGAAAAAAAAATATTTTTGTAAAATGTCTTGCTGTTACAGGATTTACTCGCAGATATATGGAAGTTGCATACTAATATGAAAGAAAAATGGTAATTTGATATTTTATAATTTTAAGAATATTAGTATAATAATTTTAAAAGCAAAAGTATACATAACAGGGAGAAGGATACCTATGAAGCTATATATGTCAGTTGACATGGAAGGAATCACAGGGCTCGTTGATCATACTCATGTGGATTCCGAAAAGCATAATTATGAGCGTGGCCGTATAATCATGACGAACGAGGCAAATCACGTGATTACAGCTGCTTTCGATCATGGCTGCGAGGAAGTAATCGTAAATGACAGCCATTCAAAAATGAATAATCTGCTGATTGAAAGGCTTCATCCGGAAACACAGCTGATAACTGGGGATGTGAAGCCATTCTCCATGGTGCAGGGGCTGGATTCTTCTTTCGGCGGGGCGTTCTTTGTCGGTTATCATGCCCGGGCGCCGTTAAGAGGCGTGATGGCGCATTCCATGATTTTCGGTGCAAGGAACATGTACATAAATGATACAGCGGTCGGGGAACTTGGATTCAATGCTTATGTGGCAGGATATTATGATGTTCCGCTATTGATGGTAGCAGGGGATGACCGTGCAGCCCATGAAGCGGAGCAATTGATTCCTAATATTACGACAGCAGCAGTAAAACAAACGATTTCCCGTTCTGCAGCCCTTTCACTGACTCCGGAGAAAGCAGGGCGCCTTCTTCATGAAAAAACGGAACAGGCCCTCAGGAATAGGAATAAGGTCAAGCCTCTAACGCCTCCGGACAGGCCAGTGCTTAGTATCGAGTTCACGAATTACGGGGAGGCGGAATGGGCGAATCTTATGCCTGGCACGGAAATAGAACCAGGCACCACCATCGTTCGTTTTCAGGCAAAAGACATTTTGGAGGCATATCAGGCAATGCTTGTTATGACGGAATTGGCCATGAGAACTACATTCTGTTAGGAGTGCAAAGATGAATACTTATTACGTTAAACGGATTATTGCCATGATTGTCACTCTCTGGCTGATCCTGACCGCGACCTTTTTCCTGATGCATTCGATCCCGGGGTCACCTTTTAATGAAGAACGGACAACCAATGAGGCGGTCCAGAAAAATCTGGAGGCATATTTCCACCTGGACGAGCCCTTGATTGTACAGTATGGCAACTACCTAAAGCAGGTAATTACCCTTGATTTCGGACCGTCCATCAAGAAATCATCCCAAACGGTAAATGAGATGCTGGGACGCGGATTCCCGATCTCCTTCGAGCTTGGGATGTGGACGCTTGCTGTGGCGGTTGTATCGGGGATTACTCTCGGTGTGATAGCAGCCCTTAGGCACAATGGCGTCATTGACTATCTGGCGATGACGTTTGCCGTTATCGGTATATCAGTGCCTAACTTTGTGATGGCTACTTTATTGATCCAGCAGCTCGCGGTATCACATCCGATTTTTCCAGTTGCGACATGGTCAAGTCCGAAGCATATGGTGCTTCCGGTACTGGCCCTTGCTACGGGGCCGATGGCGATCATTGCCCGGCTGACACGTTCAAGCATGCTGGAGGTCCTGACGCAGGATTATATTCGCACAGCAAAGGCTAAAGGCTTGTCACCTGTAAAAATCGTTTTCAAACACGCATTGAGAAATGCTCTTTTGCCGGTCGTCACCGTTCTTGGGACATTGGCGGCAAGCATTCTGACAGGAACGTTTGTCATTGAAAAAATATTCGCGATACCGGGCATGGGAAAATACTTTGTAGACAGCATCGGCACCCGTGATTATCCCGTGATCATGGGCACGACCGTGTTCTACAGCGCTGTGCTTGTGGCCATGCTTTTACTCGTTGACATCGCATATGGAATCCTTGATCCGCGGATCAAAATGGGCAAAAAGGAGGGAAAATAGTGGAGCTTCGTAAACAGGAGGAAACGAATGTAACTCCGGGCATCCCCGATGAGTGGTTTGTGCCTAAACAGAAAGATAAAACAGAAGCTGAAGCTGTCGTACGTCCCAGCCTTTCTTACTGGCAGGATGCATGGCGCCGGTTAAGGAAAAATAAACTTGCGATGGGCGGACTGGTCTTTCTATTCCTTTTGATGATCATGGCCATTATCGGCCCGTGGATTTCACCGCATTCCCTCAGCCAAAATCTGACCGAGCAGAACCTGCCGCCATCCAGCAAATACTGGTTTGGCACTGATGAACTGGGGCGGGATGTTTTTACGAGGGTATGGTATGGGGCAAGAGTTTCTTTGTTTGTAGCTTTCGCAGCCGCGATGATCGACTTCATCGTTGGAATCGCCTACGGAGGGATTGCCGGGTATAAAGGCGGCAGGATTGACAATGTAATGATGCGTATTATCGAAATCCTTTACGGGGTGCCTTATCTGCTTGTTGTCATCTTGATCATGGTCGTAATTGGGCCGGGGTTATCCACAATCATTCTGGCGCTTTCCGTGACAGGGTGGATCGGAATGGCCAGAATCGTCAGGGGACAGGTGCTTCAAATTAAGAACTATGAATTTGTGCTGGCTTCCCAAACCTTCGGGACTAAAACCGGACGGATCATCAGAAGAAATTTGCTCCCGAATACAATGGGACCGATCATCGTCCAATTGACGCTCACCATCCCTTCGGCGATCTTCGCGGAGGCGTTCCTCAGCTTTCTCGGCCTTGGCATCCAGCCGCCGCATACAAGCTGGGGCATGATGGCCAACGACGGTTTGTCCACTATCTTATCGGGCCAATGGTGGCGTCTGTTCTTTCCTGCCTTCTTCATCTCAGCGACCATGTTCGCTTTCAACGTCCTTGGGGATGGATTGCAGGATGCCCTGGACCCTAAGCTGAGGAGGTAAACAGAATGGAAAAAGTACTGGAAGTAAAAGACCTCCATGTTTCATTTAAAACGTACGGAGGGGAAGTCAAGGCTGTCCGGGGTGTCAGCTTCGATTTACATAAAGGCGAAACACTTGCCATCGTGGGAGAATCCGGATGCGGCAAGAGCGTTACTTCCCAAAGCATAATGGGACTGATTCCCGAGCCGCCCGGCAAAATTACCGGAGGACAGATTTTATTTAAACAGCGTGATTTAACAAGACTCAAAGAAGCAGAGCTGCGGAAAATACGCGGTGCCGACATTTCGATGATTTTCCAGGACCCGATGACCGCTTTGAATCCAACCATTGCCATTGGGGAGCAGATCATGGAGGGGATCCTCCAGCATAAAAGCATTTCCCGTGCAGAGGCGAAAAAGAAAACAATCGAAATGCTTAACCTGGTAGGAATTCCGAGTCCGCAATCGCGCCTTAAGCAATACCCTCACCAATTCAGCGGCGGGATGCGCCAAAGAATCGTCATTGCCATGGCGCTCGTATGTGAGCCCGATGTTTTGATTGCTGATGAACCTACGACTGCTCTTGATGTTACGATACAGGCCCAGATCCTTGAGCTTTTCAAGGATATTCAAAATAAAACCGGGGTGTCCATCATCCTCATTACCCATGATTTGGGGGTTGTGGCACAGGTTGCGGACAGAATTGCCGTCATGTATGCGGGGAAGGTTGTGGAAGCCGGCACCAGAAGGGAAATCTTCTATAATCCCCAGCACCCTTACACAAAAGGGCTGCTCAATTCCGTGCCGAGGCTGGACCTTGATGGTGCGGAACTGGTGCCGATCCCAGGGTCGCCTCCGGATTTGTTTGCGCCGCCTGTGGGCTGTCCGTTTGCTGCGCGCTGCAAATATGCAATGGAAGTATGTGACAGAGTGTATCCTTCAAAAACTCACATGAGCAATGAGCATAATGTGGATTGCTGGCTGCAGGATGAACGTGCACAGAATATGCTGGCGATGATGGGCAGATAGATTGCCAGATTGCTGGTGTAAATGTTTTCAGGTTGGGTGTGATCTGTCTGCTCAGGGTGATTTCCGCGGTTTCTCTGGGACATCTTGCGCAGGACAGTTGATACTGATATATCTACCAATTGAAGGGGGAACAAGATGAAGAAACTATTGGCGCTACTGATATCTGCAGTTATGGTTTTTGTACTTGCCGCGTGTACGGCAAGTGAGGATGCCGGATCAGAAAAGAAATCATCCTCAAATGATGGGAAAAAGGAAGAAAAGGTTTTGAAGTTGAACAATGGGGCCGAACCGACGTCATTCGATCCTCCGATCGGCTTTGACTCGGTTTCCTGGAATGCTTTAAATAACTTGATGGAAGGCTTGACCCGTCTTGATGAAAATCACGAGCCGCAGCCTGCGACTGCCGAGAAATGGGATATTTCTTCCGATAAGAAAACATATACATTCCATATCCGCAAAGACGCAAAATGGTCAAATGGAGATGATGTAACTGCGAATGACTTTGTGTTTGCCTGGAAGAGGCTTTTGGATCCAAATACGGCTTCCTCAGCCGCTTTTCTTGGATACTTTATCGAAGGAGGAGAAGCGTATAATCTTGGCGAAGGGTCTGCCGATCAGGTAGCGGTCAAGGCTGTCGATGAAAAAACGTTCGAAGTCAAGCTCACCAGTCCGCAGGCATATTTCCTGAGCGTGATCACCAACCCGGCATTTTTCCCGATCAACGAGAAGGTTGCAAAGGAAAATCCTAAGTGGTTTGCAGAGTCGGATTCTTTCGTGGCAAATGGCCCATTCCAGCTTTCAGACTGGACACATGATGAAAAGTTTGTCATGACAAAGAACAAAAACTACTGGGATGCCAAAAATGTGAAGCTCGATAGAGTCGAATGGGCAATGGTTGATGATACGAACACAGAATACCAGATGTACCAGACCGGAGAGCTGGATACTTCCGATGTACCTTCTGAAATGGCGGACCAGCTGCTTAAAGAAGGAAAAGTGAAGGTGGAGGATCAGGCCGGCGAATACTTCTATCGTATGAATGTAAATAAAGAGCCATTCCAGAATGTGAACATCCGTAAAGCGTTCGCGATGGCTGTCAATCAGCAGGAGCTAGTGGAATTCGTTACGAAAAACCAGGAAAAGCCTGCATATGGATTTGTTTCTTACGGATTCAAGGATCCGGAAGGCAATGATTTCCGTGAAAAAAGCGGAGACTTGATCAAAACGAATGTAGAGGAAGCAAAGGCTTTATTGGAAAAAGGGATGAAGGAAGAAGGCTATAAGAAGCTTCCTCAGGTTACCTTGACATACAGTACGGATGATGTGCATAAAAAGATTGCAGAAGCATTGCAGCAAATGTTCAAGAAAAACCTGAATGTTGATGTGAAGCTCGCCAATATGGAAGCAAGCGTTTTTGCTACAGAGCAGAAGGCACTGAAATTCCAGTTATCCAGAAGCTCGTTCCTTGCCGACTATGCTGACCCAATCAACTTCATGGAAAACTTCCAAACCGGACATTCCATGAACCGTACCGGCTGGAGCAACAAAAAATTCGATCAGTTGATCAAGTCTGCTAAAAATGAATCAGATGAGAAGAAACGTTATGACATGATGTACCAGGCAGAAAAAATTCTATTTGATGAGGCTCCGATTATTCCATTGCATTTCTATAACCAAGTGTACCTGCAAAGTGACAAGGTTAGCGGAATTGTCCGCCACCCTGTCGGCTACCTGGAATTAAAATGGGCTGATAAGAAGTAAACAAAAAGGGAAAAGGGGGTGTTCCTTGGAACATCCCTTTTTCAGCTAAGGGGGTTTTTTAAGATGATTGTAACACCTAAACGTTTGGAACAGGGAGATACAGTCGGGGTCATCGCCCCGGCAAGCCCGCCGGATCGAACCAATGTGGAACGGGCCCTGGGTTTTCTTGAGTCCCTGGGTCTGAAGGTAAAGCTGGGTGAACATATTTGGAACAAAAACGGCTACCTCGCCGGTACGGATAAGGAGCGACTTGAGGACCTGCATGGCATGTTTGCCGATCAAGAAGTGAAAGCAATATTTTCAGCATGCGGCGGATACGGTACGGCACGACTTGCTTCACAAATGGATTATGGCCTGATTAGGAGCAACCCGAAAATTTTATGGGGCTACAGTGATATAACTTTCTTACATAATGCGATCCATAAAGAAACGGGACTGGTTACATTCCACGGTCCCATGCTAAGTTCGGACATTGGAAAAGGGGATGCTCATCCGCTATCAAAAAAACTGTTCCATCAACTGTTTGAGCCGAATGAATTGATCTATACCGAGGAATTTTCTACCCTTGAAGCAATGGTGGAAGGAAAGGCGGAGGGAGCGCTGACAGGAGGGAATCTTTCGCTCCTTACCAGTACGCTTGGAACCCGGTTTGAAGTAGAAACGAATGATAAGCTTCTCTTGATCGAAGATATAAATGAAGAGCCAAGGGCTGTTGACAGGATGCTTAACCAGCTATTCATGGCGGGAAAGCTTCAGGCAGCTGCCGGGATTTTGGTAGGCGATTTCAATAATTGTGTCCCCGATCGGCCGCAGTCCCTGACGCTTGATGAGGTGCTCAACCATTATATCCATCTGGCAGGAAAACCTGCTTTGAGAGGATTTAAAATCGGACATTGCTCACCGCATATTTCCGTTCCTTTGGGGGTCCACGCTGAGCTTGATACGTATCAAAAACAAGTCAGGATACAGCCGGGAGTCAGCTAATTAGAGATAACCAGAAAGAAAAGGTGAGAGGAATGAAGATTGAGAATGTGCAAACCTACCGGGTTTCTGTCCCGTTAATCAAGCCGTTTAAAACAGCGCTTAGAACCGTGGAAAGGGCAGAATCCATTTTTGTCAAAATATCCTGCGATAATGGCATTGCAGGCTGGGGAGAAGCGCCGCCAACATTGGTGATTACCGGGGACAGTCTGGCCGGAATCGAAGCAGCAATAATCGGTGTGCTGAAACCAGCTCTTATCGGGAAGCACATTGTTCACTTCGAGTCTCTTTTCCAGGACATGAAAACCATTCTGGTGGGGAATTCGAGTGCAAAGGCGGCTGTCGATATGGCCATCTATGACTGCCTGGCACAGCATTGCAGCCTGCCGCTGTACCAGCTTCTTGGCGGACATAAGAATCAGCTGGAAACGGATTTTACAGTTAGCGTCAATAGTCCGGCGGAGATGGGAGAAGATGCAGCAGGCTATATCAGCCAGGGATTCAATGTGCTGAAGGTCAAGGTAGGAAAGGACGATATTTCAACGGATATGGAGCGGATCCGCACCATTCGCCATCGGGTTGGCCCGGAAGTCAAGATCCGTCTTGACGCGAACCAGGGCTGGAGCCCGAAGGATGCGGTGAGAGCCATTAGGAGGATGGAGGATGCCGGCCTTGATATCGAGCTTGTGGAGCAGCCGGTAAAAGCTGAGGACATCGAGGGACTCAAACAGGTTACAGATCATGTGGAAACCTTGATCATGGCAGATGAGAGTGTTTTTACCCCTAAACAGGCACTCCAGGTATTAAAAACGAGAAGTGCCGATTTGATCAATATAAAATTGATGAAAGCGGGCGGAATCTACCAGGCACAAAACATCAATGCAATCGCCGAGGCATGCGGCGTTGAATGCATGGTCGGAAGCATGATTGAAACTAAGCTTGGCATAACTGCAGCGGCCCATTTTGCAGCTTCAAAGAAAAACATCACCCGTTTTGACTTCGATGCGCCGCTAATGCTGGCAGAAGATATTATTGATGGCGGCATTCAATATGACGGAAGGAACATTACGATTCCTGATTCTCCAGGATTGGGAATCCGCCAAGTGGACATAAAAGGGGGAAACACGATTGCCAACCAGCAATAAATATGTAGTCAATGTCCCTGTGGCAACATTATGGACGAAGCCTGAGTCAGCCAGGGACATTGATAAAGAAGCAACCACAAAACCATTGAACATAGAAGCATGGCTGACAAAAATGGATTATGATAACAGGCTCGATTTATGTGAGGCGAACAGGGTACAATCCCAGGTATTGTTCGGCCAGGCGGTGCAGGTGCTGGAAGAGAGCGGTGTGTGGGCAAAGGTGGTTGTCCCCGAGCAGCCGTCTAAAAAAGACGAACGCGGCTACCCCGGGTGGATTCCAGTCTGCCAATTAACGCCTGACGCTGATTGGGATCTTGCAAACGGTCCTGTTGCGGTGGTCAATAGCGGCAAAGCCATCCTTTATTCGAGCGGCAGGGAGCCTGTTATGGAACTGAGCTACCAGACCATTCTTCCGTTACAGGAAAAAGGCAGTGAATATATTACTGTTAAAACACCGGACGGCATAGGATTGCTTAAAGCGGAAGATGTGTCTATGAGGACAGGCATTGATAATAGGAGAAAAGGGAATGGCCAGGATATCGTCGAGGCCGGCAAGCAGTTTTTAGGATTGCCCTATCTCTGGGGCGGCATGAGCTCATATGGCTATGATTGCTCTGGCTTCAGCTATTCCGTATGCCGGGCTAATGGGTATACGATTCCGCGGGATGCCCATGAACAGGCTGATGCAGGAGCCGAGATTGAACTAGACAAAATCCAGCCTGGTGACCTCTTATTCTTTGCCTACGAAGATGGAAAAGGGAGTATCCATCATGTCGGTATTTATTATGGAGACGGGAAGCTTTTACATTCCCCAAAAACAGGAAAAACAGTGGAGATCATTGACCTAGAGGGCACGATTTATGAAAAGGAGCTTTGCGCAGCAAGCCGTTATTGGCAAGAGACGGAGGAATAAAACATGGAAAAAGAAGTCCTTTTGGAAGTAGATGGCCTGAAGAAGCATTTCACTCTCGGAAAACATGAAATATTAAAAGCGGTGGACGGCATATCCTTTAAGGTGCACAAAGGAGAAACCTTCGGGATTGTAGGCGAGTCTGGCTGCGGAAAGTCGACCGCTGGGCGTACAATCATAGGATTATATGATCGTACGGAAGGCAAGGTCGTTTTTGAAGGGAAGGATGTCCATACCCTGACCGAGAAGCAGAAATTCGTCTTTCGCAAGAACATGCAAATGATCTTCCAGGATCCGTATGCATCCTTAAATCCACGCTCTACAGTGCTTGAAATTATATCAGAGCCAATGGAAGTACATGGGCTTTATCAAAATAAAGCAGGCAGAACAAAAAGAGTGTATGAACTGCTGGAGGATGTGGGACTGAATCGGGATCATGCGAACCGGTACCCCCATGAGTTTTCCGGAGGACAAAGGCAGCGCATCGGAATTGCCAGGGCGCTTGCACTTGATCCTCAATTCATCATAGCAGATGAACCGATTTCCGCACTTGATGTTTCGGTGCAGGCACAGGTGGTAAACCTGTTGAAGCGCCTACAGAAGGAAAAAGGATTAACCTACCTTTTCATTGCCCACGACCTTTCCATGGTCAAACAAATCAGCGACCGCATTGCTGTTATGTATTTAGGGCAGATCGTCGAGCTGACGGACAGCAGGCAGCTGTACAATAAACCGCTTCACCCTTATACACAAGCTTTGCTGTCGGCGATTCCGATTCCAGATCCGGATATAGAGGATCAGCGGGAACGAATCATCCTGAAGGGGGAGCTTCCAAGCCCAATCAATCCGCCTAGCGGCTGCGTCTTCAGGACTCGCTGCCCGTATGCAATGGATGTATGTGCACAGGTGAAGCCTGCCTGGATGGAAATAGAGGAAGGCCATTACGCAGCCTGTCACCTTTATGATAAAGATCTGTCCGGAGGCCGGGATTTATCCCAGATGGCTTTGACGAAGTAAAGAGGGTGGGTTCATGAAGCTGTCTATTGTTCAGAAGAAAATAGAAGGAATGCTTGCTGGCTTTAATGGAAGGGCAGCATATAAAATTGAAGCATCCGGTGAAGTGATCGAGCATAACAGCCATGACATCTTCCAATCGGCAAGCACCATCAAGATTCCTATTTTACTAGAAGGTTTTAGACAATCTGAAGCAGGAAAAGTGGAGCTGGATCGCGTAATTGATGTTCCCATGTCGGCGATAGCAGGAGGCTCGGGAGTGCTGCAGTCTCTAAGCAGACACGTCAAAATGACCGTTAAAGACTTGATTGTGCTGATGATCATCGTATCAGACAACACGGCGACGAATATGGTAATTGACCTGCTTGGGCAGGAAAACATCAATAAGGGTATAAAGATCCTTGGGCTCAAGCAGACTGTGCTCCAGCGCCGGATGATGGAATTTGGAGCAATCAACGAGGGAAGGGATAACTTTACATCTGCTGCCGATCTTGTAGCCTGCTTAAAAGCAATCTATGAAGGCGAAATTTTTTCAAATGAAAGCAAAGCAGATATTCTTACGATTTTAAGGCAGCAGAAGTTCTTTGACAAATTGCCGGCCTATATGGATGTGGAAGAGGTGAGCTTCGCTGGGAAATCTGGCGGGCTTGACGGTGTTTCCCATGATTGCGGCATTTTCAAATATAAGGGGCAGATTGCTTATGCGGCTGTGCTGACGGACCGCCTTCCGAACAATGAGGAAGGCAGGAGGCTGATTGCGGATATTGGGAAGATTCTATATGAGCATTTGACTTGTGGGTGATGGGGTGCTCAGTTACACCTGAAAAAGCTTACGCAAGCAAAAGAGTGAGACAACCTTTGATACTTCCTCAAAGTAGGCGCTACGTACACATAAAAAAAACACTGCAGGGAAGATATTCGCCAATAAAATGGAGTTAGGCGGGGGCAAACCAGGCAGTGTTTTTTATTATTTATGTAATACTATTAGATTTTAAGAGCAAAAAACGGCTGGTCAAAGTAAAAAAACTGGTAGAAAAATTTATATTGTAGATACAACAATAATAATTTGCCAGTACTAATTATTTAACTATCTCAATATGACGTTATGATCGAAATAACTGCATTTATGATCGAAAGCTAGCGGTTAATGATCGAAATCGGGGATTTATGCTCGAAATCTTAGTTTTATGCTCTAACCTGAAAACTTATGCTCCAACCTAAAGCCAGTTCCGCAGGACTGCCCTCAATCACACGAGTCTCAAACTAAACATAGTGTTTGTCAGCGACCTTTACACCATTGCGCTTATCAATAGCAGCAAGTCTTATCTTCCAATGCTATATTGTGATAAAGCTAAGCTGCTCCATTCATCTATTTCCCTCGGCTGCATTTTATGGTCAGAAAGCTTCTTCATTGTAGTCACAAAGTCCTCCATAAAGTCCTTAGCGGTTGGGTATTGCCGGAAGTTGCTGCGTTCTGAACCAAACTTGCTTATTATGAGCAGCACTGCTTTCCAGACGATTTCGGCATCTTTCGGTGAAAGCCAAATTACTCCAAACGTTTCTGTAGCACAGTTCACTTTTGGGCAAAGTACCCCGTCATCCCTTAAAAACGGGCTGTGAGCGGCGGCCCAGCAAAAGCCCCATCCGCCATTTTCGTTGTTCTGGGCAAGCCGAAGCTCCATTTTCAAAAATTGGCTGTATTGGGCAGGCTCCTGCAAATAGGTGAGATTATTTTTCTCAATCACTTCTCTTTCCTGCCTGGTTTTGAAATGCCTGGTGTTCAAGAGGAAGGAATATGAGCCGAGCCAGTCCTTTTCATCCATCGTATTTGCCACGAACTTGTTTGGAATGCCGCCGGATGAGTGCCTGGTTATTTCGTAGAAATATAGATCATTGCCCAAAGCTCCTAAATCAATATCTTGTTCGCGTGGCACAATCAGGTACCGTTTATCCAGAAGGGTAGTCGCAACTATCAAATGCTCAAGTTCTGGTTTCCACTCAAGATGTGCCAGTAATTTGCTGTTATATATGCTGCCCTCAGGGACCAAAGCTGAAAGTAGGTCAATGCTGTACAATATAATCTTCACTTCCTGATCACATAAAATGTCATTGTAAAAAACATGCTTACCACATTGTTTCAAGAAATTGCCGTGATTGATAGGATAATAGCAGCCAATCCGACAGCAAAAAACGTAACAGAAGTTTTTACATTACGTCTGAATTTAATGCCATACGTGCAAAAGAATACTGCAGCTGCCAATTTGGAAACAGCTTCAAAATAAGCATGTTCCGAAAAATAAGAACTGCTAAAAACAACTGAAACAAGCAAGGTAGCAATAATCAGTATTTTAAACCACAAAGGCTCTTTTAGGAATTGTTTTACCGTAAATTTCAACCGCTTCATGTGTAAACCTCCCTTCAAATTAAGATAAGGATAAATAACTGGTGCGTAATATAATCGAGTAAGCTTTATAACAATAGGTTTATTATATGTATGGGTCATGGCGATATTGTTAAAAGGGTAAACAAAAGAGAATCCATAAGGATGAGAGTAAAGATAATGTAGTGGAATTAGGCGGTTTATTTTTCCATTTTACTTTAAATCAGTGAGTATGACTATCGTTATGCAGCTGGATTTTAAGAAGATAGGAGAGAATGTTCGAAGGTGAAGAATGAATCCTGGAACGAGATACATGAAAAAAACCCTGCTGGGGCAGGGCCATTTTATGAATCACCATTTAAATGAGGTATAGCTGGCGCCTTTTCTGTATTTCAAGGTTGGATCATTAAACACGTTATCATAAATATGGTTCCAATAATGGTGCGAGTACTTACTTGAGCCATCGATTTTTTTTACTTTCCGCTGAACCCAGCTTAAGTCCAATTTCCGCATTATCTCACCTGCTTTCATGGATTGTATCACAGTATATGCCGCCAGCAAATTATGCGATTGTATATGTCGGCATGAAAGTCAGAAATCGTCAGCTGGAACCTCGATTACCGGAGAATAAAAGAGCCTTTGGCAATCGTATATCTCTAAGAACCAATTTAATTATCCTGGAAGAGTGCAAACTGCCCGTTGACAAAAAAAACCGTGTGCTCCACAAAAGCACACGGCATGTCTATCAAAATCACTTATTAAAACGCCCAATCCCCGTTCCTGAATACAGGTTCTGCGGTTCCGTCTTCTTTGATTCCGTCGATGTCCATTTCAGCAGAACCAACCATGAAATCGACATGTGTAAGGCTCTCATTTAAGCCGTTTTTGGCAAGCTCCTCAGACGACATTTTCTTTCCGCCCTCGATACAGAATGCATATGCGCTTCCGATGGCAAGATGGTTGGAGGCATTTTCATCGAAAAGGGTGTTATAGAATAAGATGTTGGACTGTGAAATTGGGCTGTTATGAGGCACAAGTGCCACTTCACCCAGGTAATGTGATCCTTCGTCTGTTTCTACCAATTGCTTCAGAATTTCCTCGCCCTGTTCTGCCTTAACTTCAACGATTCTTCCTTCCTTGAAGGTTACAGAGAAATTGTCGATGATATTTCCGCCATAGCTTAAAGGCTTGGTGCTGGCAACTGTTCCGTTGACACCTGTTTTGTAAGGCACTGTGAAAACTTCCTCAGTAGGCATGTTTGCCATGAATTCATGGCCGTTTTCATTTATGCTGCCGGCGCCAACCCATAAATGGCTGTCTGGAAGCTCTATGGTAAGGTCAGTCCCCGGTGCTTTGTAATGCAGTTTCTTATAGCGGCGTTCATTTAAATAATGGACCTTTTCATGAAGTGTTTCGTCGTGCTGTCTCCAGGCAGCAATAGGATCCTCTGCATCGATTCTAGTAGCTTTGAAAATGGCGTCCCAAAGCTTTTGTACTCTTTCTTCTTCAGGCAGTTCACTGAATACCATATCCGCCCATGGCTTTGAAGGGACAGCAATGATCGTCCAGCTCACCTTGTCGGATTGAACATATTGGCGGTACTTCTTTAGAGCTGTCCCTGCAGCCTTTTGGAAGGCGGAAATGCGCTCTGATTTAATGCCTTTCAGAAGGTCAGGGCTTGAAGAAATGACGGACATGAAGGCTGCACCTTTTTCAGCAAGCTCGATTTTTTCTTTTGCGCGATGCTCAGGATATTCTGAAAAGACTTCATCAGGTGCTAACTCAAACTTGGTGCGGCTGACGATATCATCACTCCAATTCACGAATACATTGCGTGCTCCTGCCTCATAAGCCTTTCTTACAATCACCCTTACAAGCTCAGCACCATCAAGAGTTGTATCGATATATAGAGTCTGGTCCTTTTGGATATTTACGCCGACCCTGACTGCAAGTTCTGCATATTTTTCTAGATTTGTTTGGAATTCACTCATTATTATGGCTCCTTTTTTCGGAATCTTCATTTTTATTTTAGCCATTGTTCTTTAAAAAAGAAACTTTTTTGGTATCAAACCCAAAAAATATTGCCCAAACCTTTCCTGTATTTATAAAAGGGGTATGATATACTTTTGTTGTAAATATTTGTTACTTCGCCGCCTCCGGTGACTAAGTGTTGTACAAGCGAACACGGAGGACAGGATTTTAAACGTTAAGAGGCTCCAACGCCTAAACTAGATTTATAGACAACAGCATTCCAACTCCAAACATAAAGTGATTAGCATTTTGCAGAAACGGTCTATTAACAGCAGGACAGTGCCTGAGATAAATGGATAGGCAACACGATGCAACACTTAAAATATGTAATCAACAATGTGATATCAAAATCTTAAGCAAATATTTAACAGCATGATTCCATCGCTTAGCGAAAAAATGGAAATTAACAACCGGAAAGTAGTTGATTGTTTTGGCCAAGATCTATGTGCTTGTGTTTCTTGTTATGGTTTCCTGGGGCTTTAATGTGTCAGCGACAAAGATTCTTGTCGATGAATTCTCGCCAGTGACCATGACCGCCTATCGAATTTTTACAGCAGGGGTTGCTGCATTTGTGATTCTGTATTTCTTGAAGCTGGTTCGTCTGCCGACGAAACAGGAGCTGCCTGCAGTTCTGATTGGAGCTATTCTTAATGTAACAGGCCATCATTTTTTCCTGGCAGTCGGGCTTAAGCATACGACTGGAATCAATGGGGGAATCATTCTGGGGTTCGGTCCATTGCTCACCGTTCTATTATCCGTAATGCTGTTGGGATTCAGGCTTACCTTATTCAGGTGTTTAGGTTTTATCATTGGATTTGCCGGGGTGTTGCTTACAGTATTGCACGGAAATGCAGAATTGGAAGGAGTGTCGATGGGTGATGTGGGTGTGTTATTGTCGATTACCTCACAGGCGTTAAGCTTCATTGTCATTAAAAAAGCATCCAGCACCATGGATCCGCGCCTTCTGACTGGATATATGCTTGTGATCGGATCGTTCGGCCTAATGGCTTTGGGGACCGTGATCGAGCCAGATGGTGTTGAAACTCTCGCCAGGGGATCAGCCGCAGCGTACGCGATTTTCTTGGCTGCTGCTGTCATTTCGACGGCTGCCGGCCATATTACATATAATTATGCGATAGGGAAAATAGGGGCAGCCGAAGCTTCGATCTTCTTAAATCTCATCCCATTCTTCTCGTTGGCGGGTGCAGCGCTATTTTTGCATGAAGAAATACAGCCATCCCATCTGGCAGGGCTTGTTTTAATTATTACAGGAGTATCGATTGGTTCGGGAGCCTATAAACATTTTTTTCGGCGGTCGAGAAATAGGGAAGTCTCTTCATAGAGAATAGGCGCTGAAAAATTACATCCATTAGTTTTGAAGTTTTCTATACAGTTACAATAAAAAAGCGCATGGAGACATAAAAGTGTAAATATGACATGTTGCAGTAAGACGCGGAAGACTGGAATCAATATTAAGTGTCTCTTTCAGTTTCCGACAGTTTAACCAGTTTTACATGGTATAGACTGTTCGATTGGATATAGAGAAAAGTGGGTATACATACGATATGTGTGCTTATTTTTTTGCTCTATTAATTTTCTATTCTGGACTATTCAGCTTAAATTATGTGCCCAGAGGGCGTGCAGGAATAGAACATAGATTGTGAAGGAGCATGATAATAGGATGAAAATGGCCGGAATCAGCCTTAAAGCTGTTTTTTTTCTAATGGCCATGATAAAAACCGTCAACGAAAAGGCTGTAGCGACATAATATACATAAAACATGGCATAATGCGTCAGCGGTCCCAAAAATAACGCCAGCACTGAAAACTGGACCAGAAATGCAAAAATGGACATGGAAGCCCATCTTGATCCATTCGTGGATGATATGATGCTTTTAATGGAGAGGAATAATGAAACGATAACTATTGCTGCAAGCAACCATTCATACAGGAAAAACCTTGTTTTGTCGTGTACAGCAAAATAATAGCCGAGAGCGGATAAGGGAATGATCATAAGCAGCAAATAAAGATTTAGTTTAATAGAGTACGTTCCTTTCATCCTTTTTGCCTCCTGCAGAAGCTGCAGATTTGTGCAGTCTTTTAATCAATTTATAAAATTATACCATATTATGTAAATGGAAAGCTTCGATAATTGATTCATTCTGCATGATAACATCGTATGTAAGGGCAATAAAAAAGACCAAATCAAGAAGTGATTCGGTCTGCATAAAGATGACTTACGGTATTGATTTTTGTACTGGAAAAACTTCAGCCAAACCTAAAAGGTACATGAATAGGCTTATTATTTACTATTCGAAGCTATTTCACTTACGAGTTTTTCCGCTGCGCTTCGATAAAGATTGCTCATATGGGCAAGGGAGGAAATGAGCAGGACCCGCTCCAAATAATCAGCATCCCTATCATCTGAGTCTGTAAGCTGCTGTTTGGCGTCATCGAGACGTGCCTGCAGGTTGCTGCTGAAATTCCCGATATTCCAGTCAGTAAGCTGAAGATAGCTGTCATAGAAGCTTTCCAGATCGAAATCCTCTTCGGTGATTTTTTTGTTCAGTTCCTGGAGTGTCTGCTTGATATCATTGATTGACAATGCGCCCTTCAGCTGATAGATCAGGCTAATGAGGATAATATGTTCCTTCGTATATTTTTTATTCTTTATTGGGACAAGCAGCCTTGCTTTTGCATAGTTGTTAATCATCGTTTTGGTAAGGACCTTTTCCTTTGGATCTTCACTGGATAACTTATTTTCAAATAGCTGGATCACCTGGTCCATATATAGGTCGATATCTGGAATGTCATCTAATGTAATCCTATTTTCGAGCCTCATGCTTTCTAGCAATTCATTTACTTTCTCCATGCAAAAACCTCTATTTCTATTAATTGACAATCTCTATCTTATCATTATTTAAATATCTATGCAAATGCTTGACTACTTGTTGTAGTTTAGGATATATTACTATGTAGTTATTAATACTACATAACATAGAAAGAGGCGGTTGTTATGAATCAATTAATCCGAGAACCCATTAATACGTACACACATCTGGCGGGTGCGATCTTGTCCGTTTTAGGGCTGGTTGCCATGGTCACTAAATCTGTGTCAGCCGGTGCGTCTGGGCTGCAGATTAGTGCCCTTATTGTCTTCGGGATCAGTATGATCCTTCTGTATTCGGCATCAACAACGTATCATATGGTCAAAGCAAGTGAGAGGGTTATTGCGTTCCTAAGAAGGATGGACCATTCAATGATCTTTGTCCTGATAGCCGGAACGTACACTCCGTTTTGCTTGATCAGTCTAAACGGGGTAACAGGATGGGTTTTGTTCTCCATTGTAGCCTTTATTGCCGTCTGTGGAGTAGTTTTCAAAATGGTATGGTTCAATTGCCCGAGATGGCTATCGACCGCCCTTTATATCGCCATGGGCTGGATTATCATTTTTGCCAGCACACCTCTGTCGGCCGCAATCAGCCCGAAAGGCATGCTGTTATTGATTGCAGGTGGAGTGATTTATACAATCGGCGGAGTGATTTACGCAATTAAGCCAAAATTCATGAGCTTCAGGAATTGGGGATTTCATGAAATTTTTCATATATACATCTTGTTGGGGAGTCTGGCTCACTTTCTATGTGTATATTTATATGTAATTTAATAGTATAAAATTCTAACATCATAGATTTGTAAGGGGAATTTTGATGACCAAACCAAGAATTGCCTGGATTACAGATACCACTAGTTCTCTTGGCGACGAGTTTATCCAGAAGCATAATATTCATGTGGTACCTTTGCAGGTGATCATTAATCAGCAGTCCTATAAAGAAACAATCGATATTACAGATCAGGAATTTTATGAAAGGATGGAAAAGGAAGAGGGGACATTCCAGTCTTCACAGGCATCCATTGGTGATTTTGCAGATCTGTACAAGCAATTAAAAAATGAATATGATCTGGGAATTGCAATCCATGCATCCAGCGTTCTCACCGGAACCTTCCAGGCTTCAAAAATGGCAGCGGAGATGGAGGATTTCAAGCTATTTGCCATTGATTCGCAAACTGGCTCTTATCCATTATCATTCATGATCAAAAAGGGAGTCGAGCTGGCAGAGCAGGGTATGGAGGCAGAAGGGATTGTCACGGTCCTTGAATCCTACATTGCCCAAACAAGGCTCTATTTGATCCCATCGAACCTTGATCAGCTTCATAAAAGCGGGAGGGTATCCGGCAGCCAAAAGCTCATCGCTTCGCTGTTCAACATAAAGCCCATTTTATCGATTGAAGAAGGGGCAGCCAGGATCAAGGAAAAGGTTAGAAGTGAAAAGAAGGCCATCGCATCCGTCATTTCCATATTAAAAGAAGATATAGAGAGGCGAAAGGTTGATACAGTAGCCATCATCCATGCAAACCGCCCGGACGCAGCTGCGAAAATCGAACAGCATTTGAAGGAAATCATCCCGTCCATCAAGACGGAAATCATTATGCTCATCCCTGTAGCAGGAGTCCACACAGGTGCAGGGACATTGGGCCTTTCCTGGGTAATTGAATAAGGCATGACAAATAGAGCATCGATGCCGGTGCTCTATTTTTGCTTTCTATTGGAATAAGCGAAGGTATGGACCGGTTATTTGGTGAACAGCTGTCTCTGGAATATACGGCATTCTATTCTATTGCCGGCTGTGACAAAAACAAGCGCTGAAGCCTTTAGCAGTTATGGCTAGATATGTAAATTCAGGAGGCTTCAATGGGCAGGCTGTGCATTGGTGAATTCCATGGTGGACAATTTAAGATGGCCGATGACAAATTGATAGGCCTCGGCCATTTCCACTGATAATTCTTCCTCTTTCAATATCAATCTTAAAGCGGCTTCTGTCTCAATCAGCATCTGTAGTCTTGATGGACTCATGTAAAATCTCCTCTCCTGGTCATTTTATTTATCTGAATATCCATTATCGCCGGCTATGAAACTATTTATACGTTCCGAAATGAGGGATATGAATTTTTTTTGGAGGGGGCAATCGGCTTTTCGGGGAGAAGTGCGGGGAGTTTAAATACCGTTCGAATCAATAAGACACTAATCGAGCATTATAAATATCTATTAATATAGTCAAGTTAAAACAAAAACCGCCGGAATGCTCCAGCGGTTTATATCGATTGCCGGATTAACGATCAAGTCCAATCCAGACGCTCTTAACTTCAGTATAGTTGTTAAGTGCATAGGATCCCATTTCGCGGCCAAGACCGGAAGACTTGTATCCTCCGAATGGAGAAGCAGCATCGAATGCGTTATAGCAGTTTACCCATACCGTTCCAGCACGGAGCTTGCTTGCCACATAGTGAGCGTTCGAAATATCGCGTGTCCATAGGCCGGCTGCAAGTCCGTAATCGCTTTCATTTGCACGCTGAATGACCTCATCAAGATCCTCAAACGGCATTGCGGCAATGACTGGACCGAAAATTTCCTCACGGGCAATCGTCATTTCATCTTTAACAGCAGCAAAGATAGTAGGGGAAACAAAGTATCCTTCGTCCTGCGGCTTGCTTCCTCCGACAAGAACCTCGGCGCCTTCGTTCAAACCTTTTTCAATGTATCCAAGTACGCGGTTCTGCTGTTCCTCGGATACGAGAGGACCGATTTGAGTTGACGGATCAAGGCCGGCACCCTGCTTAATGTTTTTCGCATGGGAAACCATATCGGCTACAACATTATCATAGTGCTTTTTCTGGATAAATACACGAGAACCGGCACAGCAAACCTGGCCCTGGTTGAACATGACACCATTCAAAGCACCCGGGATTGCTTTTGAAAAATCAGCATCTGGCAAGATGATATTAGGAGATTTTCCTCCAAGCTCCAATGTTACGCGCTTTAGCGTATTGGACGCGTTTCTCATAATCAATTTTCCTACTTCTGTAGAACCAGTGAATGCGATTTTATCCACCTGAGGGTGGTCAACAAGCGCGGCACCAGCTGTTTCACCAAAACCAGGAACGATGTTTACGACACCGGCAGGGAATCCGGCTTCTTGAATTAACTCTGCTAAGTACAAGGCGGAAAGCGGAGTCTGCTCGGCAGGCTTCAAGACAACGGTACAGCCTGATGCCAGTGCTGCCCCTAGCTTCCACATCGCCATCAATAGCGGGAAGTTCCAAGGGATGATTTGTCCTACAACTCCAACTGCTTCATGACGTGTATAGTTAAAATATTTCCCTGCAACCGGTATTGTCTGTCCTACCATTTTAGTAGACCATCCGGCATAATATCTCATATGTTCAATTGCTAGAGGAATATCCGCATTGGATGTTTCCCCGATTGGTTTCCCGTTATCCAATGTTTCCAGCTGGGCTAATTCTTCTTTATGCTCTTCCATCAGGTCGGCCAGCTTGTACATGAGGCGACTTCTTGCTGCAGCGCTCATTTTGGACCATTTGCCTTCATCAAAGGCAACTCTTGCTGCTTTTACAGCCTTATCGATATCTTCCTTATCAGCCTCATAGACCTCGGCAAGGACTTCCCCAGTAGCCGGGTTTGGAGTTGAAAACGTCTTTTGTGAAACACTTTCCACAAACTCTCCATTAATGAACAGCTTTTTTGGCCCCTGCAAGAATTGCTGCAATTTCTGGCTGGTTTCGAGTGTAAGATTTGTCATAGAATACCCTCCTTAGATAATTGGAAATGGTAGTGAGATTTATGTAAGCGTTCTCATTCTCACCGTTTCTATCATATCTAAAAGACTCTGAATATTCAATTAATAACTTCCGACAAAAAATGTATGAATACTCTAAAAAACTAGCTTTTGATGCAATATACTGTCACAGGATGGTACGGTTCGGATGTGAAAAGCCATGGAATCAAGTATATTTGTCCATGTTTCTATTGAGTGCCCTATCAGCCTATTAATAGAGCGTGGGAAATGAGCGTTTTTGATTTCTTGAAATTTTCTAAACTATTTGCTTATGGTATCCTTGAAGATGACTTGTTTTATTAACAAAATGTATATAAAAAAGGACAGATAGCGCAGATGCAGCGATAAACAACTGTTCATGGCTGGTCTGCCCTGTACATGGAAGGGCGGGGGAAGAACTGTGAGAATACATTATATTCAAAATGACCCTCTGGCGACATTGGGATATATCGAGGAATGGGCAAAAGAAGGGAAGCATTCGTTAACCTGTACGAAGATGTATGAAAATGAAGAGCTTCCTGGCTGTGGCAGCTTTGATCTGCTTATAATACTTGGCGGAAGAATGGGAGCATACCAGGAGAATGAATATCCCTGGCTTATTACTGAAAAGCAGTTTATCCGACAAGCCATTGAGGAAGGCAAATTTGTCCTTGGGATCTGCCTTGGCGTACAGCTGTTGGCAAATGCCCTCGGCAGCAGGGTCTATCCCCATGCACATCAGGAGGTTGGCTGGTGGCCGATCGAGTTGAGCGGTGAAGCATCGGATTTTCCGCTGTTCAACGGTGTCCCAAAATCGTTCGTGGCTTTCGAGCACCACGGCGACACATTCGATCTACCGGCAGGAGCGGTACGCCTTGCATCAAGCAAGGGCTGTACCAATCAGGCTTTTGCTTATGGAGAGAGGGTAGTGGGACTTCAATTTCATCCAGAATTTACAGAAGATGTAATCTGCAGCCTGACGAGTGATCCCGAAAGCCAAGTTGTTCCTGGGGAGTTTACACAGGACCCAGACAGCTGGGGGAATCAGGGTTCCTTGCTGGATGGGGCCAAGTCTGTATTGTTTACAGTCCTGGATAATATAGCCCGAGCAATACAGGCAGCGGTTTAAATGGGTATGCGGAAACGTGCCATACATAATATCAGAAAAAAGGACGTTGTCCAGTAGCTTCTAGAATAAAACAGCAAAAAAAACGGCTTGCGAAGGCAGCCGTTTTTTTGTGACTTAGTGTGCAATCATATATGTAAACATAAATAAAGACAGATGTTGTATCTGTCATGGGGATATGATATGATAAAAAAGATTTTTAAAAACTGATTTTTGTTAAAGGTGTATAGTATCTCTACTATAAATTATACATCTAACAAACCCCGTTGTCAAATATTTTTATACAAAATAGGAATGTTTTTTGTCATGAAGTGTTTGACTGCTGGTTTGGTGATCCTGCGGTGGAAAAGGAGAGATAAGATGAATCGGGAAGAAGAGATTGCTTATGAACAAGGAAGGGTAGACCAGGTTACAAAACAAATTCATAAGGAACTTTCCAGACTATCTGAAGCAATAGGAGAAGCCGGCAAGGATATCTCCCATATCCGCAAAAACTTCTGGGAGGATGTTACCGTAAACGTGGAAAACCCGGATGAAATAGGGGAGACGTTTACGAGCATTAAACAGCAGACGGAGCTGCTGGGCGAACGTGAACGCAGGCAGCGGCATTCGCAGAAGCAGCTCGATCTCTTGAGCCGGCTTTACAGATCTCCTTATTTTGGAAGAATAGACTTTCTGGAATCCAGCGAGCAACGTGCGGACCGAATCTATATTGGTATTGGTTCCTTTTATGATGAAGAATCAGAGTCGTTCCTTATATATGATTGGAGGGCACCGATATCAAGTGTCTATTATGACTATTCAATTGGCCCAGCCTCTTATGAAGCCCCGTTTGGTACGATAGAAGGCATGCTTCAGCTTAAGCGGCAGTTTATAATCAGGAACAGACAAATCGTGAGCGTGTTTGATACAGGTGTGACGATTGGGGATGAGCTGCTTCAGGAGGTACTGGGCAAACAGGCTGATACCCAAATGAAGAGCATCGTTGCTACGATCCAGAAAGAGCAGAACTTGATCATCCGGAATGACCGCAAGAAACTCTTGATTGTCCAGGGAGCTGCGGGAAGCGGGAAGACGTCGGCCGCACTGCAGCGTGTAGCGTATTTACTCTATCGTTATCGAGAAACGCTGCAATCGGAAAATATCCTGCTATTCTCGCCTAACCCCCTGTTTAACAGCTATGTTTCCAATGTCCTGCCTGAACTCGGCGAGGAGAATATGCAGCAGACAACTTTTCAGCAATATATTTATCAGATGCTCCATGAAGATTTTGAATTGGAAACACTATTTGAACAGACGGAATACCTTCTCTCGGCTGAGAATGGACCTGAGCTGGAAGAACGCCTAAAATCGATACATTATAAATCCTCCCTTGATTTCTTAAAAGAGATAGAGGACTATATCGAGATTCTCAAAAAAGGAAAACTTGTCTTTCTTGATATAAAATTCCGCGGGAATACGCTTGTCTCTTCCCGGGATATCTATGACCATTTTTATAGTTTCAGCACTACATTGCCGATCCCAAACCGGATGAAGCTTGTTTCTGAATGGCTTCGGAAGCAACTGCGGGAAGCGGAAAAGAGGGAAGTGAAACAGCCCTGGGTAGAAGAGGAAATTCAATACCTCGATAAAGAGGATTACTTAAAAAGCTATCGCAAGCTCGGTAAGCAAAATACGGATAAAGATGAATCTTTCGATGACTTTGACAGGGAAAGCATGATTCTTGCCTCCATGTTGGTAAAAAAGAGGTTCAGAAAGTTATATAAAGCCATTGAACAGTTAGCCTTCGTAGATATCCCTGCTATCTACCGGAATTTTTTTGCTTTTGGCATGGTTCAAAACCAGCCCGAAGGATGGGATGTGATAAGCAGTCAAACGATTGGGCAGCTTGATCAAGGAAGGCTAAGCTATGAGGATGCAACGCCTTATTTATTTTTAAAGGAACAGATAGAAGGCTTCAGGACGAATACTCTCATACGCCATGTATTCATCGATGAAGCGCAGGATTATTCTCCATTCCAGTATGCCTTCCTGAAAAGATTGTTTCCGCGCAGCAAGATGACGGTGCTGGGAGATATAAATCAATCCATTTTTGCACATGGCACGAAAGAGAGCCTTTACTTCTTGGAAAACCTCTTTGAGGAGGGAGAGACGGAAAGAATTGAATTGCAGAGAAGCTACCGTTCAACCATGGAAATCGTGAAGTTTACTAAGGAATTGCTGCCAGGAGGGGAAAGAATTCAGCCCTTTAACCGAAGAGGGAGCAAACCGGTGGTCATCACCACATCGAATCGGGCAGAACTTCCTGATGCTGCCGAAAAAGCGATAAATGACCTTCGGGAAATGGGGCATGACACGATAGCAGTCATATGCAAAACAGCGGCAGAAAGCGAAGAAGCGCATGGAAAACTGCTGGAACGCCTCCCGGTCCGGCTGGTCGGTACAGGACAAACCGAGTTCGAGGAAGGAGTGGTGGTCATTCCTTCGTATCTTGCCAAAGGGATTGAGTTTGATGCGGTCGTTATTTACGATGCATCAGAAGATGTTTATGGCGAGGAAAGCGACAGAAGGCTTTTCTATACGGCCTGCACAAGAGCCATGCATGAGCTATATATTTGCAGTGCCGGGGAGGTAACTGGATTTATAGCTCATGTGGATCAACAACTGTATGAACGGAGGGACTTCCCGTTCTGACGTAACACATCGAAATTTCATTCGATCTGTATATATTTAAAAAACCAGAGAGGCGGCGCTTCTCTGGTTTTTGTTTCCTGTTTTTCATCCTGCTTGCAGCAGGAATTTCTTGAAATCATTCGTAGGAAGCGGCTTGCTGAAGAGATAGCCCTGACCTTCCAGACATTTCATACTTTGCAGATAGGTCAGCTGCTGTTCGTCTTCAATTCCTTCAGCCACCACCTCGAGATTCAGGTGGTTTGCCATGGACAGGATCAAAGAAACGATGGCTTTGCTGTCCTCGTTGTTCGACAGATCCATGATGAAAGACTTATCGATTTTTACCTTATCAATAGGGAGGCGTTTAATATAGCTAAGGGAGCTGTAGCCTGTCCCAAAATCATCGATGCTAATCTTGATCCCCATATCTCTAAGGGCATGAAGCCTGGAGATAATCGCAGGATTTTGGTCGAACATGATGCTTTCCGTGATTTCTATTTCCAGTAAATGCGGGGGAATTTCGTACCTGTCCATATGTTCCTGGAACTTCTCGACGATATCCTCCTGATAGAAATGCTTCTGTGACAAGTTGATCGCAACAGGAATTTGCTTTGATTCCTTTGTCCATTCCTGAAGCTGGCTGCATACTTTTTCAAATACGATATTTTCAATCTCGATAATAAGGCCATTTTCTTCCGCTACCGGTATGAACTCGAACGGGGCTACCATTCCCCTGGCTGGATGATTCCAGCGTACAAGCGCTTCGGCCCCTGATAAATGCCCTGTGTCCAGAGTGATCTTTGGCTGGTAATGAACCTCGAATTCCTTATTCCCAATAGCCTTGCGAAGCTCGTTTCCGAGCATGAATTTCCTTTTTGAAACCTCGGCAATCTCTTCGGAAAACATTTTAAAATTGTTTTTTCCGCTCTTCTTTGCAGAATACATGGCGGTATCCGCGTATTTAATTATTTGTTCCTTATCTGTGCCATGGACTGGATACATCGCCCCGCCTAGGCTTGCTGTTATGTAATATTCATTCTTGCCGACGGAAAATGGCTGCCTGATCTGTTCCACAATCCTGTCAGCCAAGGATTCAATTTGGATCGTATCATCGATTCCCGGCAAGAGGATGGCAAATTCATCGCCGCCCAACCTTGCGTAAACGGAATCCGAAGGAAGGCAGGAACTAATTCTCGCCACTGCTTCTACGAGTATTTCATCTCCGAAGGAATGTCCAAATAGATCATTCAGTTCTTTAAAGCGGTCCAGGTCCAGATATAAAACAGAAAATTCAGCTTCCAGCTCGCTTAATTTTTCCAAGAGCGCCCGTCTAGTGTAAAGCCCGGTCATCTCGTCATGGTATGCAAGATATGTAATTTTGTCCTGAACGGTTTTGGCTTCAGTTATATCCTGTACGATCCCATAAACGCCCTTTACTTTTTCATTGCACCACATGGGGATGGAGGTGATCCGTACTTCGTGTCTATTTCCATTCGTATTTTTTAACGTCAGCTCAAATGTATTGGCATTCCCTTTTAATGTATCGTTGAATGCGGATTGAGCGCTGTGCACATCATTAGGTATGATGAAATCGTAAATATGCTTATGGATTAGCTCGTTTTCCTGGAGCAGGGTAAAGCTTGTACATTCCTGGTTTGCACTCAGGAAACGGCCGTCTTCATCCAGCAGGAAAACCGGATTTGGATGATGCTTGAATAAGGCATCATGGTTATGCTGCTGCTCTTCATACCTTTTCTCCTGCTCGAAGAATTGCTTTTCGCGCAAAAGGTCCGGAAGCAGGAATAAACAGGATAAAATAAGTAATTGAATACAGTAAGGAATGAAAATAACAACCTCACTATCATTAAAGAAAAGGGAATCAACATCCGCCACTGACAAAATCATCAAATAGGGCAGGCTTGCTATGGAAATGCCTATGACTGCAGAGCCCGAAAGACGCCATAAATGAGTGATCCGGTTTTTCGCTTCAATTCTGAATTGAGAAAAATAGCGGAGGCTAGCCATACTCACAGCCGCTATCAAGATATAATTCAAGATGACCTGATACAGTTTCACATCGCTGTCATTTTGAAAAAGATAGTAGGCGCCCGCGAATTCTGCGCTGCCGATCACCAGGCAAAGGGACACTATCAGTGCAGGAAAATAAGAGCCTGGCAGCATGCCCCTCTTTCCGATCAGCTGTAAAGAAAGGTAGCAGTACATTCCGAAAATAAGGGCATGAAAAATAGCATAATAGATGGCCGCTTTTTCTGAGTATTGATAATGAAACGATAAAGTAACAAATACATGGCTGATGAAAAAACTGGCTCCTACCTTGATGGAGCGTTTCAGCACTGACTCTGATCCGCTGCTCGCGGCATCCATCCGGTCATTGAGAAATAGATAGCTTGCGGCTATGGAGAATACGATGGCCGCTGCCAGGAAAAAAATATTGATAACAAACACTCCTTACTAAGAAGACAGACTATTTATGGGCGGTTTTTTCTAAGCTGCAAGCAAACTGCGATTACAACACCATAATGTACGTATTGAGGGTTAAAATTAACAATATTGTAACATATTATGAAAATATTCGTCTCGACAATTTTAGGCATATTACACCGTTTTCAAAAAGAAGTGGAATGTTGCGCAAAAAATGTTAAAATTATGGCGGAAATGTGAAGGATTAGTGCCGGAAGCCGGCCGCATCACTGACATTTTTATACATATTCAATACTGGAGGGCTGTATGGCAGACACAACTTCAAAAACGTTGTCAGAAAGAAAGCTGCTTGGGATAGCAGGACTAGGATGGATGTTTGATGCCATGGATGTGGGCATGCTTTCGTTCATCGTTGTAGCGCTCGCTGCAGAATGGAATCTTACGTCAGAAAGTGTCGGATGGATTGGCAGTGTCAACTCCATTGGCATGGCAGCAGGAGCCCTGTTGTTTGGAGTACTGGCTGACAGGATCGGCAGAAAATCCGTTTTTATCGTTACCTTGCTTTTATTTTCCATTGGGAGCGGCTTATCGGCTGCAGTCAGTTCCTTTGCATTATTTCTAATATTGCGCTTTTTGATCGGCATGGGTCTCGGAGGGGAGCTACCTGTTGCCTCCACGCTTGTGTCCGAAAGCGTAGCAGCGGAAAAAAGGGGACGAGTCGTAGTCTTGCTGGAGAGTTTTTGGGCGGCTGGATGGATCATCGCAGCATTGATCTCCTATTTCGTAATCCCGGAATACGGCTGGAGAATCGCTTTGCTTTTGAGTGCCGTCCCAGCCTTGTATGCACTTTACCTGCGCTTAAACTTGCCTGATTCACCAAGGTTCACTAAAAAGAAAAAAACATCCGTACTAAAAAACATGCAAAAGGTTTGGGCCAAGGAGCATAGCCGAAACACTGCAATGCTATGGATTCTCTGGTTTTGTGTCGTGTTTTCCTATTATGGGATGTTCCTGTGGCTTCCAAGCGTCATGTCAATGAAGGGATTTAGCTTAATTAAAAGCTTTCAATATGTATTGATCATGACCCTTGCACAGCTCCCTGGTTATTTTACGGCAGCATGGTTTATCGAAAAGATCGGAAGAAAGTTTGTCCTGGTTACCTATTTGATAGGAACAGCGATAAGTGCCTATTTCTTCGGGTCCGCTGAAAGTCTGCCGATGCTTATTACATCAGGCATGTTCCTTTCCTTCTTCAATTTGGGAGCGTGGGGTGCGCTTTATGCATACACGCCTGAACAATATCCTGACGCTATACGCGGCACTGGTGCCGGCATGGCGGCTGCCATTGGAAGAGTGGGCGGTATCCTCGGACCTCTCCTCCTAGGTTATTTGGTCGCCAGGGACATATCGATTTCGGCAATCTTTACGATCTTTACGGTAGCTGTGCTGATCGGTGCGTTTTCCGTATTATTGCTGGGAAAAGAAACGAAGAATACCGAGCTTGCTGAATAGGGCCCTCAATTGATTATCAGGCGGCGTGCTGCGAGCTGTTAAAGAGCATAAGTACTAACGCAGGAAATAGAAGTATCCATTTGCTCATAACTTTATATTCAGACATATAGTGAGGCTGAGCAGGAAGCAGACTTCGAGCATAAAAACTGGATATCGAGCATAAATTCGTATATCGAGCATAAAAAAGGATATTTCGCGCATGACTGGCCGGATTTCGCTCATAAAACCGGATATATCGTTCATACATTCAGCAAATCCTATGCTGGAACTCTCCAAATTCAATTTTTATGGAGTATTCACAGAGTTGCTCTTGAAATTTTGATATTTTACCCTTAATTCAACCCTTTTTGAATGTAAAAACAACCCCTTTTCCTTAACGAAAAGGGGTTTGCTGCTTAAAGCAAATGCAATCTAACAATGTGAAATTCTACTTGCCTAACAGCTTTTTTAATAGGGAGGCTGCCTCTGCTGGATTTTCGGCCTGAGTGATCGCAGATACTACGGCAGCTCCTGCGATGCCGCTGTCTGAAATCGTGGCAATATTAGTTTTATTAATACCTCCGATTGCGACTACCGGAATTTTGACAACCTCGCATATCTGGTTAAGTGCACCTGGTTCCATAAGCTTGGCATCATTTTTGGTGGCTGTCGGAAAAACGGAGCCAGCTCCGATATAATCGGCACCGTCGGCTTCTGCCTGCACCGCTTCGGCGGGGATTTGCACGGATACTCCCAATAACATGCCATCCGGCAGCATCTTCCTTGCCGCTTTCGCTGGGATATCATCCTGTCCAATGTGCACACCGGCTGCGCCGACAGCAAGGGCAATGTCGATGCGGTCATTGATAATCAGCGGAATCTTGTATGAATCCAGTAATTTTTTCAGCTGAGAGGCCTTGTTATAAAAGTCTTTCCCGCTGATATGTTTTTCCCGAAGCTGGACTACCGTTACGCCGCCAGATATACTTTTTTCAACTATGGACAGAAGGCTTTCGGCCGGCATGGCATCTTCACTTACTAGATAAAGGCTATAATCGGGGGTGTTATGTAATTTCAACTAGCTTCACTCCATTTTCCCATATTTCGTCTGTCATCGTTGAAATGCAGTCCATTAGCTTCACTCTGAAGGTTCCAGCGCCAACTGGTGTCTGCATTTCACCGAATGTCATCTCACCAGCAAGGCTCATCACTGAAATGCCAGCCACAGCGGCAGCCATCATATCTTCGGCAGCACCTGCAAAGACACCAATCAATGCGGTAGCCATACAGCCGCTCCCTGTAATCTTCGTAAGGAAAGGATGGCCATTATCACAATAAATTGCAGTACTTCCGTTGCTTATAACATCGCGTGCACCGCTTATGACAGCGACACAATGGAATTGGTTCGCGACATCCATGGCGAGCCTCGTTATATCCGTATCGACATTTCCGGAATCGACCCCGCGTGTGCCGGCCGTCCCGCCGATCAAACTGTTCATTTCACTGGCGTTGCCGCGAATGATGCCGATCCTTACCTCCTGCAATAATTGTACAGCCCGCTTTGTCCGGAATGGGGTCGCACCTGCACCAACCGGGTCGAAAACAACCGGAATGCCAAGCTGATTGGCCGTTTTCCCAGCTAAAAGCATCGCTTCGAATGAAGAATCATCCAGTGTGCCAAAGTTGATCACAAGGGCGTTCGCAATCTTTACCATATCCTCCGCTTCCTCGGGACTGGATGCCATGACGGGAGACCCTCCGATTGCCAGTGTCACGTTCGCACAATCATTAATCGTAACGGTGTTCGTTATTTGATGGACAAGGGGATTCCTCTGCTGAACCGTACTAAACAATTTTTTTATATCCTCGATCATAATGATTCACCCTCTTTGTTTTGAAATTGATAAAAATGATGGACCGGGCCATGCCCGTTTCCGATAGAGAAACTTTCCCGGATTGCGTTAGTGATATATTCCTTTGCTGACTCAATGGATTCAATATAAGACAAGCCTTTTGCAAGACCGGCAGCAATGGCCGCTGAGAGAGTACAGCCGGTTCCATGGGTGTTTTTGGTCACGATCCGTTCCGTACGGAGCCAGGTGAAGGTTTCGCCGTCATAGAATAAATCATTGGGATTACCTGCCAAATGCCCCCCTTTAAGCAGCACACTTTTCGCGCCAAGGGAGTGGATAGTCATGCACGCCTTATACAAGTCCTGCTTGGATTGAAGCACTGTGCCAACCAGGACCTCCGCTTCCGGAATATTGGGGGTGATCACGGTGGCAAGCGGAACCAGCCTGCTTTTCAAAGCTTCCACTGCGTCTTCCTGAAGCAGATGGTGGCCGCTTTTCGAAATCATCACAGGGTCTAAAACAATATGTTTGGGCTTGTATTTTGCCAGTGTTTCAGCAACAGTGTTTACGATTTCTGCCGTACTGAGCATTCCGATTTTGACAGCATCCACCTGGATGTCATCAAAGACCGCCTCAATCTGGTCGCGGATCATGGAAGTGTCGATATTTTGGACAGAACGGACTTCGACGGTGTTTTGGGCGGTTACCGCTGTAATTACCGACATTCCAAAGACACCGTTCGCTGAAAATGACTTTAAATCGGCCTGGATGCCTGCTCCGCCTCCAGAATCAGAGCCTGCGATTGTTAATGCTTTTTTCATAAATGAATCCCTCCAAATAACGGTTTTTTAAGAAGATTTTTAAAATCATGAATGCCATGGCCGCTCCTGTAAATGAACTAAAGATGAAAGCGGGAATAAAACCGAATAGAGTTACTTTTTGCCCCAAAAACAGGACAGCGATCGGGTAGCAGGCGATGGCACCGATTATGCCTGTGCCGATTATTTCACCAACAGCTGCCAAGCCAATGCTCCTCGTCTGCCTATAAAGAATGGCGGCGGCAAAAGCACCGATCATGCTTCCCGGAAAAGCGAATACTGAACCGGTGCCAGCCATATTCCTTAAAACTGATACGATAAAAGCCTGGGCAACTGCATAAAACGGGCCGAGCATGACTGAAGCCAAAACATTGGCTAAGTGCTGGAGCGGAAAAATCTTTACAAATCCAGCCGGAATATACACAAATGAAGAAGTCAATGCTGTTGCTGCTGTAATCATTGCCGTCAAAGTAAGCTTTAGGATCTGGACCATTCAGAGTTCCTCCTTAAACGTTTTAATGCATGGCTTAAGCAGACACTTCCCGGGCAGGGGAGCAAGCAGTTGCAATTAAGTATGCAGCCGAAGGAAAAGCAAAAAGCCCCGCTTCGGTGAAAGAAGCGGGGCATAAGGTTCTAAAATGAATGAACGAAATGCTTCACTTCCCTCCGCCGGCATGATCCGGTTCAGGTTCAAAGGGTCTAGAACATTCGTTCAATCTCAGCCTTTTACAGACTCCCCCAGTGACTGCTGGTTATTTAATTATTGTTATCATATCACAGGGCTGGCAAAAAACAACCTCTCTAGGTTTGAATTCTAAACGCACCACGCCATAATGACCGGATCAATTTTACAAGCATTTTGCAACTTTTTCGTGACAGAATCGTTTAATAAAAAAACATGACAAAAAGGGGGAGGACGAAGTGAAAGAGGCATACTGGTATTTTTTGTCAGCTTTTATCATGTATATTTTAAGTTTTATTTGCGGGTTCACAATTGGCCTGTACATATTTTTTGCCGTTATTTTATCCATTCTCCTTGGAATCTCAAAACTTGTCGGCCACCATGGCGTCCGGGGGCCAGCGGCGGCTGCCTTTTCGCTGTGGCTAGTGTCCGTAAAATTCATTGATGATTATTATTTGTTTTTCCCCATAGCTGTTTTTCTTTAGCAAGATAGAAAAACATAAACGGAATTTTTTTCATAGCGTCACCATAAAAAGAACGGCCATAAAGCCGTCCATTAACTCTTGTATTGTTTTGATATCTTTTGTTTTTCCAGTTTGAAAGGTAAACACCATGAATGTTTTTCGGATTGAGGTCGCAATCCTTTCGGGCATCACACTGGAGGATAAATTGGACGGGAAGTGGTATGGTCAATGCTCGAACCATTGCCGGCAAAGTCGGCTGTACCTCCTGCTGAAATGGCAAAAACGGCCAAAGATAAAATCAACAAGAATTTCTTCATAAAATCTGCCCCTTTTCATTAAGATATATATTTTATTGCATCTTCAAACCTTCTAGTCTTCTGGAGGTGCATGGCTAGCAGATAAGAGAAGGTATGAAGCTCTTGCCGGTATTCACTTGAGGATTTCAGGACAGGCAGGAGCTTATTCTCAAGGTAGTCATATCCTTTAGTTTCCTCACCATTTATAAGGCTGAGATAAAAGGTGGAAATCATCCTGTATATTTGGTTCCCTGTTTCCTTCGAGGCCTCCATAAGCTTGTTGAAGGCAACTCTTGCATTTGCATGATCTTCGCTAGTGTAATAGGTTTCCGCCAAAGAGTGCAGGCTCACAAGGGAGTGGAAGCTATCCTGTTCCTGATATTCGAGGCTTTTCTTAAAATAATCTATAGCATCATCCAAGAGTTCCATTTTTCTTTTCAGATAGCCGATGTTATGGAAAACCTGCTGCATTAATTCCGAATCTCCCAAAATCTCCGCATTCCTTTTAAGATGTTTATAGCATTCCAGGGCTTCTGGATAAATCTCGGAATGGGTATAATTGATGCCGAGCACCATAAGAGTATGCAGGATTCTCTTAATATTATATTGGTTGGTGTAAAGTCCGAGAGCCTTCCTTCCGTAGTGCACAGCATGTCCCGGCTGTTCCATTTGGCCTTTTACAAGAGCCAGATGATAATATACTTCAGCTCCGAGAAATAGCTCGTCGGGCTGCTGGTGCACGATGCGGACCAGGATTTCATCGGCCTGTGAGTACTTTTTTTGTAATATTAAATATATGGAACTGTAGTAATAATATAAGTACCACTCGTGTTGGGAAAAATTTATCTTCTGTTTGTTAAGCCATTTTTTTTGCGTTGCGGCCTGGTCGTTCGAACGGACAAATAAGTAATAGCGAAACTTGTACAATTCGTATAAATACAGATAGTCGGAGAAGGGGATCAATTCTTTGTGATGTTTAAGTTCCTTGAATGTCTTTAATGCTTTTTCTTTCTGGTAAAAGTGGATATGCTCTATTAATTCCTGAAGCAGAAGATTGATGTGAAGGTTTTTGGATTCAATATCCTGGAGGTTGATATCAAGCTTTTTGAGAATGAGTGAAATGGTCTCTTCGTTAGCTTCCTTCCAATTATTTTCAATTTTGCTGAGATGAGGAACAGAACAAATTCCTTCACACAATTCACTTTGTGTTATATTTGCCTTTGTTCTGTAGTACTTGATGAGAGAACCTATTTTCATGACATCACCTCTATGCCATTTTTGTTTATTATAGTACTGCCTGTAAATTTTCCCAATTGGTCTAAAGGAGCATTTTTTCGAAAATAGGAATTTAGGCCCATTTTCTGTTTGCTCAATGATATGTTTAAAGCATGCTATGTGATGAAAAGTAAATATTGTTCAACGAACGGCAACCTTTGGTGATTTTTAGTAAAAAATGGGAAAATAGTCTTGTTTATTTCGATTTTTTTGTTTATTATAATAAACAAATGAACGGACAGAAAGGACTTTTGTCATGATTACCATTGCTTCCGACTTCTCAATGATAGAAGAAAAACGGCAGGAAATGATAGCTTCGGCCGAATTGCTGGGGTATACGGACCCGTTTACCATCAAATTCAGCCAGGAGCTCGATACTCTATTAAACGAAGAGCTTTTTAAGCAAGCTACCTGGTATTCAAAAAAGAAATCATACATAATCATTTAAGAACAGTTCCTGCCCTGGGACTGTTTTTTTGTAAAACCAAATTTGCTGTATAACCGGGCATGAAAAGATTTCTAATCTCTTCTGATTCCGTAACGTTCTGAAGTGTTTACTCGGACTCTTCAACGGGCAACCTCCTTGTTTTTCGATATGGATGCAATTCATGATTGTTTAACACGGGATTGCGTAACGTTCATAAATACTCATATGCACACATCAAAAAACCAGGCATGAACTACATACGCCTGGTTTCTTGCAGTCAAGACTCTATTCTTTTCCCCATAATCACTAAATCTCTCTCAATGCCGTCGAGCTCAGCCACCCTTGGTAGATGGCCCCATTTCTCGAATCCTGCCTGGCTGAATAATTTAATGCTGGGCGTATTATGGAAAAAGATGAAGCCCAGCAAGGTCTTAATCCCTGCTTTCGGACCCAGGGCCATTGCCTGGTTCAATGCCCATTTTCCAAGCCCCTTGCCTCTATACGATGTATCTATGTATATGCTGATTTCTGCTGTAGCATCATAGGCCGGCCTCCCATAGAAAGACTGGAAGCTCATCCAGCCAGCAATCACTCCGTTATGGTCCATTACATAAAGCGGCCGTTTGTCGGATGTATGGCCATGAAACCAATCCAGACGGTCGTGGACCGTAACCGGCATGGTGTCAGCAGTGACCATCCTGGAGGCGATGGTAGAATTATAAATTTCAACAATCCTCGGGAGATCTTCGGCCGCTGCTTCTTTTAACAAAAAATCCTCGTTCATGTAATGACTCCTTACAATATTATTTCAAAACGAATAGTAACATCATACACATATGGCGCGGGAATTGCCAGGGGAAAACGGTGTATACAGCGCACCCGAACGATCCTGCCGAAACTTATGCCGGAAGGGTAAATAACGGGCACAACTGGGTATAGAAGAGTATTCCATCCGTACAGCAAGGCTGCAGCATAAAACAACATAAAAGGAGCCCGAGATGAAAAAAATTGCAAGCATACTAACCGCAGTTATACTGATTTCATTAATCTGGTTTATCTGGCACAACCAGAAGGAAAAACAGAACCCTGTCATTATCGCACTTGGTGATTCACTGACCAATGGGGTAGGCGATGAGAACGGGGAGGGGTATTTGGATTTGATTGAAAAACAGCTTGATAAAAATAGCAATAAAAATGTAAGCATATGGAATTATGGTATACCAGGTCAGGAAACGGACGGCGTTTTAAAACAGCTGGAGGATGAAAGATTAAACACTAAGCTGGATAAGGCTGATTATTTTATTGTTTTTATAGGGACCAATGATCTGATAAACAGTAATGGCGGCGATCTGCATCCACTGCATGAACAAAGGATCGACAAGGCAAAGCCTGAATTCAAAAGGAATCTGACCAAGATTCTGCATACTCTAGAGAAGAAGAACAAAGATGCACCGATCCTCGTTCTTGGATTATATAATCCTTTTCCAGCCGGTAATGATATTGAAAAGCAGATAGTGGATTGGGATCGTACCATAAAGAACACGATTGAAGATGATAAACGGATTGTTTATATACCTACGAATGATTTGTTTAAACATAAAGAAAAGCAGCGTTATTTCAGTGATGAACTTCATCCAAATGAAAATGGCTATAAACTGATTGCCAATCGAATCCTGGAACGGTATGGATTTAACATGTAGCTGAAAATTTTCATGCCAGACCTTTGCCATGAATCAGTATTTTAAGATAAAGTATAGTAGGTAGAATGTTAAGAATATACATGAAGGGGAACAGGAAGAGATGGAAGAAACAAAATTCAGCAGGGACTCTCTCGTCATTAAGACCAGCATTGTCCTTCCTCCAGACACGAATAATCACGGAACGATGTTTGGGGGGAAGCTCATGGCGTATATTGATGATGTTGCAGCGATTTCCGCCATGAGGCATTCCAGGAAAATGGTAGTGACGGCATCAACAGATTCAGTCGATTTCCTTCATCCCATTTACAAAGGAAACTCCGTTTGTCTGGAAGCCTTTGTGACCTATACCGGCCGTTCTTCAATGGAAATCATGGTAAAAGTCATTGCCGAGGATTTATTGACAGGCGTAAGGAATATTTGTGCGATTTCCTTTCTGACCTTTGTGGCAATCGACGAGAATGGAAAGCCTACACCTGTACCAAGGTTGATCCCGCGTACAGAGACGGAGAAAAATTTATTCGAAACAGGCAAAGCCCGAGCGGAAGCCCGTAAAAAACGCAGAAAAGATACTGAACAGATAGCACAAACCTTCGGTGCTGAAATGCCGTGGTAAACAGAAAAAAAGTGTCCCGCAGCCGGGGACACTTTTTTTAGGATAAGAAAAATTTTTTATTTAGACTGATGTCTGGCTCGACGTACACTATATGGCGTACTTAGCTGGCCACAAACAGGTGTCAGCAATTACCCGAGGTTCCATTAACAAAACGCTTCCGCAGTTCGTTAATCATCACTGGATAAAATTCCGAAAAAGCGCAGAACATTGATAAACAGGTTTAAAAAGTCTAGATAGAGATTGAGAGCCATCAATGGAACGTCTTCGGCACTGACTCCGTACTGTTTCATCCGGTTCACGTCAAATAATACAAATCCGCTGAAAACCAGGATTCCAATGAACGAGTATACCAGCATTGCTGCGGAGCTAAGCGGCGAGAAGATATTGAAGATCCCGATTACAATCAAAGCGAGCAGGGCTGCCATAAGCATGCCGCCAAGGAAGGACAGGTCTCGCTTAGTCTTGGTGGCGTACAGGGACAGGCTTCCAAAAATCACGGTAGTTGTGACGCCAGCCATCAGAACCACATTTGTACCTGCAGATGCCGCATAATAAGCGACAATTGGATAGGTAGTGATCCCCGAGATAAACGCGAAAATGAAAAGGAAGGCATAGCCGACTGCTTTTCGCTTTCTAAGGAAGAAGGCCCCGATCAGCATGACAAGCTCAAGGATGGCAAGCGGCAGGAATAATGCAGGGGGAATGAACATTCCTACTCCCATGCCGACCACAGAGACCGCAAGTGACAGCGCAAAAGAGCGAAGCACTGATGGCATATAATTATGTGCGACTTGTGAATACATGAAATCACCTCATTGTTTTCTTTATTAAGTATATACGTGCTTGTATGGAAAAGGTTTCTTGGTAAATGTAATTCCTTTTAAGGATAGCAGACAAACTGCATTTTTATCAACTTGTTTCACGGCTATAAATAGTTATGACCGAGTTCTTCTTGGCAGGCAATTTCCTTGGCCGTATAGTTTCATGGACGGCATATTTTAAACTCCACTGCATTTTTATGGGCATGCAAGCCGAAAGCCAGGAATAAATGCCGGAGGAAGAAGGGTGTATCAGTTAAGAATTGTTATGATAATATGGTATTTATCGCACAAAGTTGGAGGTTTAACATGAGTGAATGTAAACTGGATCATAGTATAGAAGATGTACAGAAGAAATTTAAGTCCCAGAAGCCATTTCTTCCCGAGGGGCTAAGCGAAGCCTTGGAGAGCTTCCTGGACAAAGAAACTGCACAGGAAAAGCTAAATGAGGTGTTCCACTTGCTGAAAAAATATGATCTGGCTGATCAAGAAGAAAGACAGGCAAGAAACAAAAAATTGGAAAAACTGATTACAGAATAAATTCCACCCATTTGCTCCAGCTGCCATATTTGGCTGCTGGAGTTTTTTATTGTTGATGAATAATTTTATTAATTATTTTAAACAAATAATTTTTTTATCGGTTTAATACATTCTTCCTATTATAAATTTTTTTAATCACTTTTTTGCGTCGATTCGCCTACGATAAATGGATAATTAACTGCATATATTTCACTAATATAAAGGTAAATTTTACAAGTTATTTGCTATATTTTAGGGGAAATTCCCTCTATTTGATATAAAATTATAAGAAAATTGAAAATTGCGCGTACTTTTTTTACAAAACTATTGAATAAACATTAAAAATACTTTACACTCAAAATAATTATCTGAATATTATATATTTTTCAGTAAAAATTGTAGGGGGCACAATGATGGAGAAAGCTGTACTGCAAATAGAGAACCTAACCACATCCTTTCGCATCCAGGACGAATACCATGCAGCAGTGGACGATGTCTCTTTTACAGTCAATGAAAACGAAATTGTTGCTGTAGTTGGGGAATCGGGCTGCGGCAAAAGCGCGCTCGCCCTTTCGATCATGCAATTACATAATAAACAGCGGACAAAGCTTGAAGGAAAGATCAACTTCAAGAACAGGAATCTGCTTTCTATGAACGAATCACAAATGAACAAGGTAAGGGGCAAGGAGCTGGGTATGATCTTCCAGGAGCCGTTGACCGCCTTGAACCCTCTGATGACAGTAGGGAAACAAATCGAGGAAAACCTCGATTACCATACAGAATTGAATAAAGCCCAAAAGAAAGCCCGGACACTTGAGCTGCTTGCACAGGTGGGGATTCCTTACCCTGAGCGCACCTATAAGCAATATCCGCATGAGCTGTCCGGTGGGATGAGGCAAAGGGTCATGATCTCGATTGCCATCGCCTGTAACCCTTCTGTGATTATTGCCGATGAGCCGACGACGGCACTTGACGTGACAATCCAGGCACAAATTCTCGACCTGCTGAAGGAGATCCAGAAGAAAACCCAGATGGGTATCATTTTAATTACACATGACCTCAGTGTCGTAGCAGAAGTGGCGGACCGAATAGTCGTCATGTATGCCGGCCAGGTTGTGGAAATGGGCAGCGTCAGGGAAATTTTCAAAAACCCGCAGCACCCATATACGCGTTCGCTGCTGAACTCTATTCCATCGGCTACAAGCGAGCAGGACCGACTCCATGTGATCCAGGGTGTGGTGCCATCGATTGCGAAGATGCCGCGCCAGGGCTGCCGCTTCAAAGACCGGATTCCCTGGGTTCCTGATTATGCCCATGAATCTTCGCCTGAACTGCATGAAGTTTCAGAAGGCCACTGGGTACGCTGTACCTGCTATCAGCATTTTTATTTCCAGGGTGAAAAAGGAGAAGAGATGAACCATGGCATTGCTCAAGGTAGATGATTTAAAAGTATACTTCCCCATCAAGGGCGGTTTATTTAGAAGAGTAGTAGACAATGTCCGCGCGGTGGACGGCGTATCGTTTGAGCTTCACGAAGGCGAGACCTACGGACTGGTGGGTGAGTCCGGAAGCGGGAAGTCCACGACCGGAAAAGCGATCATGAGGCTGAATAAAATTACGTCCGGGCAAGTGCTTTTTGGCGGACAGGATATCGCCAGGCTTAGCAGAAGCCAGGTCAAGCCGCTCCGAAAGGATATACAGATGATCTTCCAGGATCCCTATTCCTCCTTGAACCCAAAGAAGAGGGTACTTGATATCATTGCCGAGCCCCTGCGCAATTTTGAGCGGATGTCAGCGGGCGAAGAGAAAAAGGTCGTTCAGAATTTTCTTGACAAGGTAGGCCTGAATCCTGAATCGATCTACAAATACCCGCACGAGTTTTCCGGCGGGCAGAGGCAGCGGATCGGGATTGCACGCGCCCTCACGCTGAAGCCCAAGCTGATCATCGCCGATGAGCCGGTTTCCGCGCTCGATGTGTCGGTACAGGCACAGGTGCTGAACTTCCTTCAGGACCTTCAGCAGGAATTCAACCTGACCTATCTGTTCGTCGGCCATGACCTGGGCGTCATCCGGCATATGTGCGACCGCATGGGCGTCATGTACCGCGGCCGCCTGGTGGAGGAAGGGACGAGCGATGAGATTTACGAAAATCCGCAGCATATCTATACGAAGCGGCTGATCGCTGCAATTCCGGATATCAAGCCTGAGGTCCGTGAGGAAAAGGCCCTTATGAGGCGGGAAGTAAAAGAAGAGTATGAACGCTCCTTCTCCCAATACTTCGACGAAACTGGGAGGGCTTTTGACCTGAAGTCCATCTCAAATACTCACAGAGTGGCATTACCATAGGGGGAAACAAAAATGTGGAAATTTATCTTAAGGCGCTTTTTGGTCATGATTCCCCAGTTGTTCATCCTAAGTATCCTTGTGTTCATGCTTGCGAAGGCCATGCCGGGGGATGCATTGAGCGGGGCGGTCATGGACCCGAATGTAAGCCCGGAACGCCTCGCTGAACTTAGGGAGCAGATGGGGCTGAATGACCCGGTCCATGAACAGTATCTCCGCTGGATATCCAATGTCCTGAAGGGTGACTGGGGAGATTCGTATGTCCAGAAGATAGCGGTTACCGATGTTATTGGCGAAAAGATCTGGAACACGGTGTTCCTGGCGCTTGGAATTTTGATCGTCAGTTACCTGATCGCGATTCCGCTCGGGATTGTCAGCGGCCGCTGGAACGATTCACTCGCAGACAAGGCAATCACCGGCTATAACTATCTGGGCTTTGCCACACCGCTGTTCATTTTCGCGCTGATCGTCCTGTTCATCTTCGGGTTTAAGCTTGATCTGTTCCCGGTGGGGGGAAGCGTCGATCCAAAGGTGGACAATGGCACGTTTGCATATGTACTGAGCAAGATCAATCACCTGGTGCTGCCGGTGATGAGCGGTGCATTGATCCAGACCGTGTTCACGGTGCAGTATTTGCGAAGCGAGATCATCGATACCAAGATCAAGGACTTCGTCCGCACGGCCAGGTCAAAGGGGATACCTGAATCAAAGGTATACAGCAGGCACGTCCTGAGGAACTCCTTCCTGCCGATTGCAGCATTCCTTGGATACGAAATTACCGGGTTGATCGGCGGATCGATCTTTCTTGAGACGATTTACAGCTATCCGGGAATCGGGCAGCTCTTCCTGTCTTCGATCCAGCTGCGGGACTTCAGTGTGGTCAATGCGCTGATCATGATGACCAGCTTTGCCACCCTGGTTGGGACTCTTCTTTCGGACATTATATTGAGTGCGGTTGATCCGCGCATACGGATTGAATAGGAAGAGGGTGAGGTCATGGAATTAAAAATCGAACAGCCAAATAATATAAAGTCCGAAGAAATAAGTCCATCCGGATTCAAAACCGTCTGGCGAGAGTTTAAAAAAGACAAGCTCGCCATGGGCTCATTGATTTTCCTGGCGATCATACTGATTGCTGTTTATGGAGCTTCCTTTATTTTGGACCAGGATGCTATCACGAAGGTGGATTTTCTATCCATATACCTGCCGCCTTCAGCCGATTACTGGCTGGGTACTGATTACGGCGGCCGCGATGTCTTTGGACAACTGATCATCGGAACACGAAATTCATTTACGATTAGCCTGGCCATCACCACGATTACTGCACTTATTGGATTAACAGTGGGTCTGGTTGCTGGTTATTTCGGCGGAGCGGTGGATAACATCCTGATGAGGATTATCGATTTCATCATCATTCTACCATCCTTGATGCTGATCATCGTGTTTGTAACGATTGTCCCTAAATTTAATGTTATAAATTTCATTTTAATCATGTCAGTATTCCTTTGGACAGGAAAAGCAAGACTGATCCGGTCCAAGGTCCTGGCAGAGAGGGAATTGGACTATGTCCACGCCTCGCAGACGCTTGGCACCCCGCATTGGAAGATCATTCTGTTCCAGGTTCTGCCTAACGTAAGTTCTCTTATTATCGTGAACTTTACATTGAACCTGGCAGGGAATTTGGGAATTGAATCCGGGCTGACATTCCTTGGCTTCGGCCTTCCGGAAAGCACGCCGAGTCTTGGTACCCTTGTCAGCTATGCGACAAACCCGGATGTTCTTCAAAACAAATGGTGGATTTGGTTACCTGCATCGGTCATGATTCTCATGCTGATGCTGAGTATAAATTTTATCGGTGAAGCGTTAAAACGTTCTGCTGATGCTAGACAAAGAAGAGGATAAAAATAAGGGAGTTGGTTTTGATGAAGTTAAAGAAGTACAGTAAAGTATTGAGCACCCTGGCAGTCTCTGCCTTGCTCCTTGCAGCTTGTTCTGACAGCAGCAGCTCGGATCCGGGGAAAGGCAAAACGGCAAAAAAACCTGAACAAGTTGATACCGCAGCGTTTCCAGCAAAGGTTTCAAATGACAAGGCTGATGTCGATGGTTCATTGACATACGGTTTGGTATCAGATACTCCGTTTGAAGGCGTATTGAATCTGGCATTCTATGCAGGCCAGCCTGATTACGAAGTATTGCAATTCTTCGAAGAAAGTCTTTTAAGCACAGATGACAACTGGGTATATGATCAGGATGGAGCTGCTACCTATGAGCTTTCAAATGATAATAAAACTATCACAATCAAAATCAAGGACAATGTAAAATGGCATGACGGGAACCCGGTTACTGCGGAAGACCTTGAATATGCGTATCTTGTAATCGGAAGCCCTAAGTATAAAGGTGTACGTTACGATTCACAATTCCAGCTGGTTGAAGGTATGGAAGCCTACCATGCAGGTAAAGCAGACAAGATTTCAGGGGTTAAGGTAATCGATGAGAAGACAATTTCCATCACTCAGACGCAAGCTAACCCATCCATGCTGACTGGCCTTTGGACAACACCGCTTAATAAGAAATATTTGGGCGATGTGCCAGTCGATCAATTAGAAAAGTCTGAAAAGATCCGCAAAAATCCGATCGGCTTTGGACCTTTCAAGGTTAAGAAAATCGTTCCAGGTGAAGCTGTGGAATTTGAAAGATTCGATGATTACTGGAAGGGCAAGCCGAAGCTTTCTTCCGTATCATTGAAGGTTGTCAACCCACAGGTGGCGGTGGCCTCCCTTGAAAAAGGTGATATTGATTTTGCAGTAGTATCTGCAGACCAATATGACCAGGCAAAAGCTCTTAAGAATATCGAGCTTGTCGGTACGGTTGACTTAGCGTACTCATACATTGGTTTCAAGTTAGGGCATTGGGATGCTGACAAAAGCACTGCTGTGATGGACAATCCTAAATTTGCGGATAAAAAATTGCGCCAGGCGTTTGCTTATGCGATCAACAATAAAGAAGTGGGCGAAAGGATGTATAAAGGACTTCGCTTCCCTGCGAATTCCGTTGTTCCACCTTCCTTCCCTGAATATCATAATAAAGACATGAAGGGCTATGAATACGATCCGGAAAAGGCTAAGCAATTGCTAGATGAAGCAGGATACAAGGATACAAACGATGACGGACTTCGTGAAGATCCGAACGGCAAGGAATTCAAGATCAACTTTGCTTCCATGAGCGGCGGCGACATTCAGGAACCACTGACTAAATACTATATCCAGCAGTGGAAGGATGTCGGATTGGATGTTGAAATGTTGGAAGGACGCCTGCATGAATTCAACTCGTTCTATGAGCGAGTAGAAAAAGACGATCCGAAAATCGATATCTATATGGGAGCTTGGGGAACAGGCTCTGACCCGGATCCATCCGGTCTTTGGGCAACGACAGCTCCATTCAACTACCCGCGCTGGGTCAACAAAGAGAACGAGGAATTGCTGAAGAAGGGTATCTCGCCTGAAGCATTCGATATGGAGTTCCGTAAAGATGTCTACAATCAGTGGCAAGAGCTTGTACATGAAGAAGTTCCTGTAATCCCAACCTTGTTCCGTTACTCTTTATCTGGAGCTAACAAGCGTGTCAAAGGCCTCAAGATTAAGGGTGGCCAGGTGGAAGACTGGTACGAAGTGGCTGTTACAGCTGATACACCGGAAAAATAAGATCGACAAGAAAGCAGCCGGGAAACCGTCTGCTTTTTTGCCGTTTAGGCGCACCTCTCGATGTTTCACCCAATCTTCCAAAGGGTTATATATATAGAAAAAACTGGAGGAGCTGAGAGTATGGAAATTAGAGATCCAGAAGGGACCCGAAGTGAGCTCAGATCGTTGTTGATAGAGAGTCTTGGCAGGACATTGCTTCCAATAGAAGATGAAATTTTGGATGATGTAATCGCCTATCCAGACGAGAAAAGGATTGCTTATCTGGAGATGATGAAGGAACTGATCAATAAGCATACCCGGATTAAGTAAAAGCAGTTGTCACAGTATCCATAGCGGAAGGCTGTCTCAGAGTGATAGTGCCTAGTTTAATATAGAAATATTTATAAAACAGTACAGAAAAAACATGTAATAATATATGGAAGTAAACCCATAATGTGTTATAATTTTAAGTAATTAAACGAAGGGAGTGAGGTTGAATGGTACGTTGTATAGAGAATAGATTGTGGAGCCATTCAGATGTTCCTCATTCCTGCGGAGTAGAATTGACTTTATACAGCAGATTATTTCTAATCTGTTATATGTTTTAAGACCGGAGGAGCAATATCCCCTGGTCTTTTTTATGCTTGCGGCCCCTTAGCCTTACTCTGCCTGCGGTATATAATTCAGGGTCTAGCTGGTAATCGTCTGAATGCCACCCTTTCTCTTCTCTTATATAGAAAAGCTTTGTTGCATTTCATTATTGATTTTGAAATTGGCTGAACAAAGCTAAAAGAATAAACCAAGGGGAGGACATTCAGATGATGAAACTGACTTTGATGAAGAAGGTATTGGAGACCGTAAATGATGAATGGCAAAGCAAGCTTGCGGAGGATTTGCTGCAAAAGTGGCAATATGATTCGGAAAGGGTTCACTATTTTAGAGCCAGTGCGAATTTTCTATTTGTTTTTTACCAAAATGGAGAAAGGCATTTTCTTAGATTCAATGAAGACACAGAAAGAAATAGAGAGAGGGTCTCGTCAGAGCTGGAAATCCTTGAATACCTAGAGACAAAGGGCTTTCCTTGTGTGACGGCCGAGGCATCAAAAGAAGGACGACACATTGAGACGCTTCAAACGGACATAGGCAGGTTCGATTCCGTAGTTTTCAAAGCTGCATCAGGAATACATCCAGAACTGGCAAATTTAAAAACCGGTGACTTTGAAAAATGGGGCAGCATTCCTGTAATGAATGAAAATGGAGTTTGAACAAAAAAATAACCTCTTGGTAGAATGAGAGGGTCCTGAAGCTCGGCCAGCGGAAAGGACAAATCTCATATACCAGGAGGCTTTACAATGAATTATAACCAAAATAAGAAGATTGCTCAAATTACTTCCCAAACCTTGATTATAGGGGTGGATATTGCAAAATTCAAGCACGTGGCACGTGCCCAGGACTTTAGGGGAATGGAATTTGGATCGCCCTGTTATTTTGAAAATACAAGACAAGGGTTCGAGCATTTCCTTAATTGGATGTTGGAGATCAAGAAAGAACAAGGCATGGATCATGTGATGGTGGGGATGGAGCCTACAGGTCATTATTGGTTCAATTTGGCTCACATATTAAAAGAAAATGAAATAAAATTGGTAGCTGTGAATCCCTTGCACGTGAAGAAAAGCAAGGAGCTTGATGATAATTCTCCCACTAAAAATGACGTGAAGGACGCTAAAGTCATTGCCCAACTGGTCAAAGACGGGAGGTTCGCAGAACCTACAATTCCACAGGGAGTTTATGCCGAACTACGGGTGGCAAAGAAGATACGGGACCTTTTGACAGAGGATCTTCAGACAGTCCAAGGTCAGGTTCATAACTGGATTGACCGGTACTTTCCTGAATTTCTGACGGTCTTTAAGAAGTGGGAGGGCAAGGCAGCGTTACAATTCCTAAAGCTCGATGCGTTACCGCATGAGATAGTTGATTTCTCCGACGAAGAATTGCTTTCTCATCTTAGAAAAGCCGTAACCAGGAGTGTAGGTCTGAATAAGATTCAGGAATTAAAGCAGGCTGCGAAGAAGTCCATCGGACTTCGTCAAGGCTCTGAAATGGCAAAACTGGAACTGAAAACGCTTCTGGCTAAATATGAGTTAATACAGGTGAAATTCGAAGAATTGGACGCACAGATAGATAGTTTACTTGAGGAAATACCGGGTGTACCGCAAATGTTGGCGATAAAGGGTGTTGGCAGGGACACGGTCGCCGGTTTCTTTGCCGAAGTAGGTGATCTTAGCGAATACTCTCATCCCCGACAGATTATCAAGCTGGCCGGCTTGAGTTTGAAAGAAAATACTTCTGGTAAGCACAAGGGGAAAACGACGATTACAAAGAGGGGACGTAAAAAGCTCCGGGCCCTGTTGTTCCGGGTTTGTATGGTTCTCGTAGCCAAAAACTCAGCGTTTCATTCATTACATGTGTACTATACGCAACGTCCTGATAACCCTTTAAAGAAGATGCAGTCCCTTATTGCATTGTGTAATAAATTGATCCGAATTTTCTTTGGAATAGGGAAAAAGCAATTTGATTTTAGTGAAGACAAGATGTTAAAAGACATCCCTCATCAGTCAATATCCAAGAAGACAGAAATGGCCGCTTAAGACTTTTTTCGTTAGGGAAATAGTAGATGTTGTTTTATTGATTTGGGGACATTTGAAGCACGGATTAGTCGGCAAAGCAACTAAATTAAGGGCGAAGACCCTGTGGGGCAGCATGGCCGACATCCACCTCATGGAAAGGTTGGACGAAGGAATTTGAGAGCGAAGACTCTGTGAGGCATGGGAGGGTTGACCTCCATGAGAAATGTGGACATCCGCCAGTGCAATCATATTTTGGATCATCCACCAATAAATGTAATTGGTTGGTTAGTGGGTTATAACTCTTTTTCCTTTAGAGGTCCAATTATATCCTTTTAAGTGATAAATCCCCAACTACAAAAATATTACCGACAAGTAGATAACTATGAAAACCTAAGAATACTGGAGAAATCGGAAGATTTTCGTTTCTTTATTGAGGGAGGCTTGTTGGAAAGCTGCACAAGGAATCCAAGGGAATGCCAAGACGAATAATGGAGAGGCGGCCGACCTGGGAAAGTAAGCTTATTGCCTGCAAATCTTTTTGTGAAGAGGAGCTGGTAAAGAGGGAGTATGAGATACTGCAGGAATGGGCAAACACCTTACCGAAGAATCCTGATAATTATGGATTGATTCATTTTGACGCAGAGCTGGATAATATCTGCAGCAATAAAGGTGAGCTTACTCTGATTGATTTTGATGATTGTATGGTTCACTGGTTCGCCGCAGATATCGCCTTTGCCCTCAGAGACCTGTTCGGGGATCAGGTGAATCTTCGACATCCGAATTTCCTTGCTTTTATAAAAGGATACGAGCGAGAAAATAAGGTGCTTAAAGAGGACCTCCAAAATATCCCTATGTTTCTGCGCATGCATGAGCTTCTCATTTATGCACAGGTTGTCAGATGCCTTGATTTGGAACGTTCAACTGAACATCCTGAATGGCTGAACCGGCTGATAGATAAGCTTTCTATACGAATTCAAACCTATAAGCGCACGCTAAAAAATAAACAAAATATCGGAATATAGCTCTTATTATCGGGTATTTAATATACTAAGAACCTGAAAGGAGGAATTGCCATGAATTTTGGAGACTGGTATGCAAATCGTGAACCCCGTTATAAGGAATGGCGAGACCGCTGGAGGGGACGCCTAAACGTTGAAAATACCCTTTTATATCTGATTCCTGCGATCATTATGGCAGCTGCGCCTGTAATATCCCAGGTGAATTAAAGCATTGGAAGTATACAGCCTGTATTGGGCTGTATTTTTTTGCCACAGAAACCTATATTAATATTGCTTGTAGGATATATAATGAAAGATATGAAAAGGAGGATCATGTGATGTCAAATTTGATCAATACAGAAGATATTGTTTCATACATAAAAGATCTGGTTTCGATTCCGAGCCCTTCAGGGTACACAGAACAGGCGATTGCTTATACAGCTTCCTTTATGGAAAAGCATGGTGTGGAATACCAGATTACAAATAAAGGTGCATTGCTAGCGAGCATCAAAGGAAAGGACGACGGCAAACATCGCTTCCTGACTGCACATGTGGATACGCTTGGTGCAATGGTAAAAGAAATAAAAGGCAGCGGACGCTTAAGGCTCACCAATATCGGCGGATTCCGCTGGAACTCTGCAGAAGGAGAATATTGCAAAATACATACTTCATCCGGCAAGGTCTACACAGGAACTATATTAATAAACCAAACCTCTGTCCATGTATATAAAAATGCAGGCGATGCAAAGCGGGATGAGACGACGATAGAGGTTCGTATCGACGAAGCTGTCCATTCAAGAGCTGAAACAGAAGCGCTCGGCATTTCCGTCGGAGACTTCGTTTCATTCGAACCGAGGGTAGAAGAGACAGAAAGCGGGTTTATCAAATCCAGACACCTGGATGATAAGGCAAGTGTCGGGATATTGCTGCATCTAATCGATCTGATCCAGCAAAACAAAATTTCGCTAAAGTACACTACCCACTTCCTTATCTCAAATAATGAGGAAATTGGCTACGGAGGAAATTCCAATATTCCTAATGAAACAATCGAATACATAGCAGTTGATATGGGTGCAATTGGAGAAGGGCAGGCAACGGACGAATTTAGTGTTTCCATCTGTGCAAAAGATGCTTCCGGACCTTATAACTATAAACTTCGTGAGCACTTGGTCTCACTTGCTAAAGAAAATCAAGTGGATTATAAGGTAGATATTTACCCTTATTACAGTTCGGATGCGTCGGCAGCCATCAATGCAGGTCATGATGTCCTTCATGGTCTGATCGGACCGGGAATCGATGCGTCGCATGCTTTTGAAAGAACCCATGTTTCTTCATTGAAGCATACAGCGTCGCTCCTGCTTCATTACCTGGAGTCAGAGCTTGTTTAAATTAGCCAAATAAACGGCCTGTCTATATCAGACAGGCCGTTCATTTATGTCATTTTTTCGGAGGATCGTTCTTCTCGGGATCCCTTTGGGGGCTGATATCTACATTTCGTTCTTTCTTCTTTTCTTGTTCAACGGAATCGTTCTGTTGTTTATTTTGCTCAGACATGTGAAACCCTCCCTGTGATTGAATTATTATTTAATTACCCTCACAAGCTTCATAAAAACGTTATAATTCTGGTAATTCATAACAGCAATTACAATCGCATCTCTTGAGGAGGTTCACCATTGCTATTCATCAGCCGGATGTATTCTGGCTTAATAGCCAAAATGATATATTTTGGATCATGTGGTCCATCAAACCATTTCTCCAAATATTCATTCCACAGCTTTTCCTTTATGCTTTCCGAGTCTTCAATCGATACTTGTCCTTCCACCTCAAGATAAGCATCACCAAATCCTTCTCCATCGTATCCAATCAGAACATGCACATTAGGATTGGCTTTAATGTCCTCTACTTTATGTGTATCGCTGCTGGTCGGAGTATACAGGTTAAAGTCTTCGTGAAAAAAAGTCATGTAACGGGCGTGGGGTTTGTTCGTTTTGACAGTTGCCAAAACACCAGCTTTGTTTTGATCGAGCACCTCAGAAATTTTGTTCTTTATTTCCTGTTCGTTCATCTGAATCACTCCTTCATTTAATAATATCCCCTCCTACTGTTCCTCGGATTTTAAAGAAATAAACTTTTGGATATGCTGAATTTATTTGAGAGAAAATATACTGCAGCCCATCCAGACAACTGGTATCAATAGCCGTGAATGTTTAGCAGGCAGGTAATCCATACTATCTTGTATGCATTTTAAATTCGTGGTGGTTTTGGACATCCAATAAATAAACGAATAAAAGGATAAAATTCTTTTTTACTGCAGACGCAGCTTCTATGTTTTTCCAATCGAGAAAGGTGAGGACATTGATGTATCCTGGTGATTTATTGATTATTGGCGGTGCTGAAGAAAAATGCCACGGAGCCGAAGTGTTAAGTAAATTTGTGGAGCTTGCAGGAGGTTCCGAAAGTATAATTGGAATTCTTCCGACGGCCAGTGAAATACCTGATGATGTGAGCAGTGATTATGTTAAAACTTTCGGGAAGCTCGGGGTCAAGGATCTGCATGTTCTGAATATCAAGCACAGAAGAGAGGCAGAGGATCCGGAAGTATGCCGAATTGTTGATTCACTGACAGCCGTCTTTATTTCAGGAGGAGATCAAAGCAGGCTAGCCGACATTATTGGAAACACCAAGCTTCATATGAAACTTGCCGAAAGATGGAAAGAAGGCATGGTTCTCGCTGGCACCAGTGCAGGAGCATCCATAATGGCAAAGCACATGATTGTTGCATCCGATATGAAGCAAAATGAAGACAAGCTAAAAATAGAATTGGGCAGAGGTTTTGGATTTATGGATTATGTTTTGATCGATCAGCACTTTTCACAGAGAGCAAGGTTTGACCGATTATTGAGCGCTATTGCCGATAATAATGAAATCATAGGAATAGGGATTGATGAAAATACGGCGATCCTGGTCCGCAATAATGAGTTCGAGGTTTATGGAGAGCATCAGGTATTGGTGATGGATGGAAAGAGCAGTGATTATATTGATATTTCCACATCCAAAAATGGCAGTGAGGAATTAACCATATCCGGATTCAGGCTGCATACCTTGACAGCGGGTTACCGTTTTGACTTGACAGGACGGAAGCTATTATTGAAAAAAGGGGTATCCCAGAATGAAGATTAACCGTGTACGGTATTTGAAGGGTCCTAACTACTTTTCTTACAAACCCACGATATTTATTGAACTGGATATCGAGGAATTGGAATACCGGCCATCAGATACGATACCTGGTTTCATTGAAACCCTTTTACAGACATTGCCTGGCTTAAAACAGCACACCTGCTCCCCGGGGTATGAAGGCGGCTTTGTCGAACGGCTGAAACGCGGCACATGGATGGCACATATACTTGAACATATAGCAATCGAAATCCAGTGCAAAGCGGGAATTGACGTCCGCCGGGGCAAAACGATAACGGCAAGCAAGCCTGGCATCTATTATGTTACTTATACGTATAAGGAGCCTGAATCTGGTTTGTATTCATTTGAGGCAGCTCTTGAAATCGTGGAGCGCATCCTTAAAGGCGAAAGTGGAATTGACGCCAGTCCATATATAGAAAATGCAAGCAAGTTCTATTACAAAAACAAGCTGGGACCAAGCACAGAGGCGATTTATGAGGCAGCAGCCCAGGCGGGAATTCCTGTCGAAAGAGTCGGAAGCAACAGCCTTTTGCGTTTGGGTACTGGAAAAAAGCAAAAATATGTACAGGCTACAATTACGAGCCAGACCTCGAATATTGCCGTGGAGGCTTCCTGCGATAAGCAGTTGACCAAGGATATCCTAAGAGGGTGCGGTTTGCCGGTTCCGAATGGGGAAGTCGCATCCACCATGGAAGAAATCTTTGAGGCAGCCTCAAGAATCGGCTACCCTGTAGTAGTGAAGCCCCTGCACGGACGGCAGGGAGAAGGGGTTATTACCAATATCCATGATGCAGAAGAGTTGTTTAATGTTGTCCATTGCCTCGATGAACATATTGATTCCTTTATCATTGAAAGACACTATGATGGCAATGACTATCGTCTATTGGTTATAAACGGGGAGCTTTCAGCAGCAAGCTTGCGTGTACCACCATTTGTGATAGGCAATGGAAAGGATACAATTAAATCATTGATCGAAATAGAAAACAAAAATCCTTTGCGGGGAGACGGGCATGAAAAGCCTATGTCAAAGATCCCTCTTAATCATACAGTAAGTTGTTATCTGGAGAAGCTGGATATGTCTCTTGACTCGATTCCTGATAAAGGGAAAATTGTACAGGTGGTGGGAAATGCGAACCTATCGACGGGTGGCCAGGCGATCGATGTGACGGACCAGGTCCATCCCTCAATAAAAGATATTGGGATTCTCGCCGCGAAGGCAATCGGCCTAGACATTGCAGGGATTGATTTCATTTGTAAGGATATATCCAAGCCCTTTAACCCGGATCAAATGGCTATCATCGAAATCAACGCAGCTCCCGGCATTCGGATGCATCTATATCCAAATGAAGGGCCAAAGCGTGATGTGGGAAAAGCTATCGTTGATTATTTGTTCAGCAGCCGTGAGGAAGCGGCAATCCCCGTGATCGCTATAACCGGTACCAATGGCAAAACGACCACCACCAGGCTTATCGAATACTTTTTGTCCTCTCTGGATGTCACAGTTGGTATGACAAATTCAGACGGCGTGTATATAAAAGGACGCTGTATCGATCAGGGAGACTGCTCGGGACCTGTTAGTGCAAGAAAAATCCTTCATAATCCCACAGTGGATTTCGCTGTGCTGGAAACAGCAAGGGGAGGGATCTTGAGAGAGGGTCTAGCTTTTGCCCGCTGTGATGTGGGCATTGTGACAAATGTCGCTGAGGATCATTTGGGGATTGATGGCATTGAGACATTTGAACAATTGGTTAAGTTAAAGAGGCTCATTCCAGAGGTTGTGACAGAAACCGGCTTTTGCATACTAAATGCAGATGATCAGCATGTGGCAGAGATGGCCCCATATACTCCAGGGAAAGTGATCTACACTTCGGTGGATCCAAATAATCCTTATCTGCAAAGCAGTATGCGGCAGGGTGGAACAATCTGGTTCCTGGACCATGATGGATGGATAGTTTATGGTACGAAAGGAAAAATGGAACGAACCTTGCCTGTGAGGGAAATTCCTGTCACCATACAGGGTAGCGCAAGGCATAATATCTCCAATCTGCTTCAGGCAATGGCAGCTGCTCATTCCCAGGGAGTATCTATCGAAGTTCTAAAGCAGAAGGCAAAGGCTTTCGTTCCTGATTCAACGTTTTCCAAAGGAAGATTTAATATACAGGAATTGCTGGGACGAACAATCATCGTGGATTACGCCCATAACACTGCCGGAGTCCAGGCAATTTTTGATACGGTAAGAGGCTTTACGAAAAAGCGGACGATTAGCGTCATTGCTGGTGCTGGTGACCGTAAGAATGAAGAAATTATCTCCATGTCTAAAATAGTGGCGAAGAATTCAGATGTCTTCATAATTAAAGAAGATGATGACCTGCGGGATCGAGAACAATATGAAGTGGCACAGCTGATGCACCGGGCCGCCATCGAAACAGGAATGAAGGATCGATATCAGGCCATGATTGTGCTGAACGAGCTGCAGGCCTTCCAAAAAGCATTCTTGATTTCAAAACCTGGCGATTTGCTTTTGTTCTTTTATACGGATTTCAACTACGTTAAGAAATTTTTCGAAATGGCCGAAAAAACAATGCTGCAGCAAAAATTCAGCCAATAACTTATTTCAGGCTGAAGGAGCCCGCAGGAGTATTTCCTGCGGGGGTTATTTATATCGAACCTGCAGCACACTGGAGCTTATTTAATAATATAGATTTGTAAAAGTAATATTTGAAAAAATAGCATTGACTTATGATGCAACTGGAGGTATTATAACTAAGTCGCTATTTGACTAAGAGTATTACACATCAATTTATAAAAACTTGTTGACTAACTATGTGATACGATGTATGATGTGAGAGTCGCTAAAAAAAAGGTGACTAACAAATTCGTGGAAGTTGACAACTGATAAACATTATGTTATATTAGAAAAGTCGCTCCTGAGAGAAACGGCAATGAGATTGCTCTTTGAAAACTGAACAAAACAAGCGCCAGATTCTTGTTTCTTCTATAGAAATAAGACGTCTAAATAATAGTGAGTACACACTTTAAAAGTACAAGAGTTAAGGATCATCGGCTAAGATCGTCACGTCCTGTGACAACGCCGATGTTAGCACATCCATGTGCGTCACAAATTCTATCGGAGAGTTTGATCCTGGCTCAGGACGAACGCTGGCGGCGTGCCTAATACATGCAAGTCGAGCGGACAGAAGGGAGCTTGCTCCCGGAAGTCAGCGGCGGACGGGTGAGTAACACGTGGGCAACCTGCCTGTAAGACTGGGATAACTTCGGGAAACCGGAGCTAATACCGGATAGGTTCTTCCCCCGCATGGGGGAGGATGGAAAGACGGTTTCGGCTGTCACTTACAGATGGGCCCGCGGCGCATTAGCTAGTTGGTGGGGTAATGGCCCACCAAGGCGACGATGCGTAGCCGACCTGAGAGGGTGATCGGCCACACTGGGACTGAGACACGGCCCAGACTCCTACGGGAGGCAGCAGTAGGGAATCTTCCGCAATGGACGAAAGTCTGACGGAGCAACGCCGCGTGAGCGAAGAAGGCCTTCGGGTCGTAAAGCTCTGTTGTCAGGGAAGAACAAGTGCCAGAGTAACTGCTGGCACCTTGACGGTACCTGACCAGAAAGCCACGGCTAACTACGTGCCAGCAGCCGCGGTAATACGTAGGTGGCAAGCGTTGTCCGGAATTATTGGGCGTAAAGCGCGCGCAGGCGGTCCTTTAAGTCTGATGTGAAAGCCCACGGCTCAACCGTGGAGGGTCATTGGAAACTGGGGGACTTGAGTGCAGAAGAGGAGAGTGGAATTCCACGTGTAGCGGTGAAATGCGTAGAGATGTGGAGGAACACCAGTGGCGAAGGCGACTCTCTGGTCTGTAACTGACGCTGAGGCGCGAAAGCGTGGGGAGCGAACAGGATTAGATACCCTGGTAGTCCACGCCGTAAACGATGAGTGCTAAGTGTTAGAGGGTTTCCGCCCTTTAGTGCTGCAGCAAACGCATTAAGCACTCCGCCTGGGGAGTACGGCCGCAAGGCTGAAACTCAAAGGAATTGACGGGGGCCCGCACAAGCGGTGGAGCATGTGGTTTAATTCGAAGCAACGCGAAGAACCTTACCAGGTCTTGACATCCTCTGACTTCCCTAGAGATAGGGCGTTCCCCTTCGGGGGACAGAGTGACAGGTGGTGCATGGTTGTCGTCAGCTCGTGTCGTGAGATGTTGGGTTAAGTCCCGCAACGAGCGCAACCCTTGATCTTAGTTGCCAGCATTCAGTTGGGCACTCTAAGGTGACTGCCGGTGACAAACCGGAGGAAGGTGGGGATGACGTCAAATCATCATGCCCCTTATGACCTGGGCTACACACGTGCTACAATGGATGGTACAAAGGGCAGCGAAGCCGCGAGGCCGAGCCAATCCCATAAAGCCATTCTCAGTTCGGATTGCAGGCTGCAACTCGCCTGCATGAAGCCGGAATCGCTAGTAATCGCGGATCAGCATGCCGCGGTGAATACGTTCCCGGGCCTTGTACACACCGCCCGTCACACCACGAGAGTTTGTAACACCCGAAGTCGGTGAGGTAACCTTTTGGAGCCAGCCGCCTAAGGTGGGACAGATGATTGGGGTGAAGTCGTAACAAGGTAGCCGTATCGGAAGGTGCGGCTGGATCACCTCCTTTCTAAGGATATACAGACGTCAGGCGCTTATGTTTTGTTCAGTTTTGAAGGAGCGATTCCTTCAAACTTATAGGCAAATTAGAAGCAAGCTATTCGAGGAAGCAACTGAATGAGCACCGGAGCGTATTAGGATACGCGAGGATGTGAATGAGGGCAGCTGACGAAGAAGAGCGCCGCTTATCATTTGCCGGTTGTTCTTTGAAAACTAGATAACAGTAATAAGGCAAATTTTTGCGTCAATTTTTTAAAACACCGAGATGTAAAACTGATAATTTGTCAGGACCGAGGGATTCGAGGAAGCAATCGAGCGAGCACCGGAGCGTATTACACATACGTGAGGAGTGAGCGAGTGAAGCTGACGAAGAAGGCCGACGGTCATCACAAATTAGCAATGGTTAAGTTAGAAAGGGCGCACGGTGGATGCCTTGGCACTAGGAGCCGATGAAGGACGGGACTAACACCGATATGCTTCGGGGAGCTGTAAGTAAGCTTTGATCCGGAGATTTCCGAATGGGGAAACCCGCTGCCCGTAATGGGGCAGTATCCTTACCTGAATAAATAGGGTATGGAAGGCAGACCCGGGGAACTGAAACATCTAAGTACCCGGAGGAAGAGAAAGCAAACGCGATTTCCTGAGTAGCGGCGAGCGAAACGGAATTAGCCCAAACCAGAAGGCTTGCCTT
>NZ_CP143547.1:1752500-2270000 GCF_046237635.1 Peribacillus sedimenti
GCTGAAAGCATCTAAGCATGAAGCCCCCCTCAAGATGAGATTTCCCATGGCGCAAGCTGGTAAGATCCCTGAAAGATGATCAGGTTGATAGGTCAGGGGTGGAAGCGTGGTGACACGTGGAGCTGACTGATACTAATAGATCGAGGACTTAACCAAATTGAAAAGCGGAGAAAGCCCGCTTAAACCGATAGGATGTTGGAGCTTCTGGCGGAAAAGACCTAAAGTCTTGCCCAGAAGAAGCGAAACAGCCGTACGGTTTGGCTTTCGCAGCTAGACATTATCCTGTTTTGAAGACACGCAAAAACCTTACCTGTTATCTAGTTTTGAAGGAACAACGTTCCTCTATATGTTTGGTGACGATGGCGAAGAGGTCACACCCGTTCCCATTCCGAACACGGAAGTTAAGCTCTTCAGCGCCGATGGTAGTTGGGGGCTCTCCCCCTGTGAGAGTAGGACGTCGCCGAGCAATGATAAGCCAGCCGAAAGGCTGGTTTTTTGTTGTTTTAAAAATACCATAGGGAAATTTCCTATAGAGGGAAACTGTAGAAGGCAAAATATATAAAAACACAAAAACCTGGATGGGAGGAGCAAGGAGGTCGGTTCAGCGAGGACAAAGGAACGAAGGCTAAAACCGCAGCATCCTGTTGCAACGCTTTCATAACCTGATCCTATGATTGTACCATTTACATGAAACGCGCAGAGACCGCCTTCTGGCGAAGAGTTCCGCTGATCATGGCCGTCCAGGATTAGATCGCGCACCGATGATAGTTGGGGTCGTCTATTCCTGTGCAGAATAGGGCGTCGCAAAGTAAGACAGAACCAGCCTGTTGGCTGGTTTTTTCATCGTAATATCAACATAGGACATTTTCATATGGTTTATGCTTAAAAAAATAAGTATCGTTAAACATTGTATGATAATGGACGGAGGAGATATTTTGGACTGACCTCCTTTCTTACAATAATTGCGAAGCTTTTGGTGTAAGTTGCTAATCATTTAATCCCTTTCCATTTAGAATTTGCTGTAAACATTTTTCAACCCTTGACTCTCGAGTTTTGGATTGCTTGGGTGAAGAAAAATAAAGGATGTAGGCTCTTTGCCGTCCCGGGGTCAATGCTTGAAAAGCAGTTTTCAAGGCTGGGATTTCATCTAATTTATTTTGAAGTTCTTTAGGGATTTTGAGTTCTGCAGTCTTTTTAAAATTCACTTCCAAACCGGCTTTTTCTACTTCAATGGCTTTATGAATATAGACTTTCAAGATGGCTTCCATTTCAACTATTTCTTGAATATTGGTGAACCGAATCTGGCGCGCAGCCTGTACATTTTCCGTTTGTCGAATTAGGATTCCATGTGTATCCTGTATCAAGGCACCTTTGTGAAAAAGAAGCGCACAATATTCTTTAAATCCATGTATTAAAACTATGTTTTTGTTCTCAAACGTGTAACAAGGATGCTTCCACTTAAATTCTTCGGTCAGCTCGCAGTCAAGAACAATGTTTCTTAACTTCTCATATTCTTTCTTCCACTTGTTAGCTTCAGTTAAAATTTCATCAACCTTGGGATTTAATCTGCTCTTTGTCATCAGGGAACACCTCACTTAGCATATTGGCCTTACTTAAAATTATATCAACCTTTAGATTGTATTTTTCGCAGCATACCGGTAAGGTCTAAATCAGTAAATCATCTCATGATACAAATAATCTTCGCTTAAATTTTACTATACATTTTTTTATTGTCTACTGGCACTGGCCGAATGTATCTTTAATTCAGAATTGCTATGAGATTTGGTATTAATGCAGTGGTTTAAAAACGGATCAAGTGAATTCAGTAGGCTATAGGGAAGAAAGTGGCGCTGCAGCCATAGGTTGATGGATTCAAATATGGCGTATTTATAAATAGTTAAAAGAAATTGTTGGGATGAAATATTTATACATAAATTTACTACTATCCCAATTTATAACTGGAAGAATATTTTTTCGGATAAAAGACCTAAGTTTTTAGGGCTTTTTTTATTTGATGATGAATTGCTACTGATTCTTAATAATTAAACGCGAAAAATGACGATTTTTAATGAGTATTGTGGCATATTTAATTATCTCAATATTGCAAATAAAATAAAAAATATAGCGAGAGCTTGGCTGGTTGTCAGCATTAAATCCGGAGAGGAGAAATTGGCATGAAAAAGGGTAAAAAGCTTTGCGGTGCTTTGTTAAGTGTTGGAATTTGTTTCTCGATGTTCTCAGGTGGGGCGCATGCAGTACAGCAGCAACAAAGTGATCCAACAGCAAGTCAGAAAGAAACTCGGGTATTGATTCAGGGGTCGGCAGCACAGTTATCTGACGCGAAAGCGAAATATGGAAAGAAACGCGACTTTGGTACCAAAGGTTTTACCACAACCGTAAACGGGCCGGAGTATGAGGCACTAAAGAAGAACAAGAGTCTAAATGTGGAAGAGGTTGCCATCGTTTCGATTGCACAGGCAAAAGCGGCGCCGGTAGAGGCAGCAGCTGTCCCGTCAACAAGAGTTCCATGGGGAATAAAAGCCATTTATAATGATTCTTCCCTGACAAAGGCATCAGGCGGAAACGGTGTCAAGGTAGCTGTGTTGGATACCGGCACAACAGCATCGCACATCGACCTTTCTGCTAACGTAGAACAATGTAAAGATTTTACTATTGGGAATCCCTATACAAACAATTCATGCACAGACCGGAACGGACACGGGACCCACGTATCAGGTACTGTCCTTGCCAATGGCGGCTCTGATGGGCTGGGGATCTATGGTGTAGCTCCAGAAGCAGAGCTATGGGCTTATAAGGTTCTTGGAGATAATGGCTCTGGTTACTCTGATGACATTGCTGCTGCAATCCGTCATGCTGCAGATCAGAAAACAAGTACAAATTCGAAGGTCATCATTTCGATGTCATTGGGTTCATCGACAAAGGATACGTTAATTTCCAGCGCAGTCGATTATGCTTACAGCAAAGGTGTGTTGGTTGTTGCTGCAGCCGGTAATTCTGGCTATGCTGCCAACACGATCGGTTATCCTGGAGCACTGCCTAATGCAGTAGCAGTCGCGGCGCTTGAAAATGTCCAGCAAAATGGAACATATCGAATTGCTGATTTCTCATCAAGAGGCAATCCTAATACCGATGGGGATTACGTGATTGGTGAAAAGGACATTGAGGTTTCCGCACCGGGAGCGGCTATCGAATCTACATGGCTAAATAACGGATACAATACGATCAGCGGAACATCAATGGCTACACCGCATGTATCAGGGTTAGCTGCAAAGATTTGGGCGGCCAATCCATCTTTGACTCAAACTCAGCTGAGAGCACAGCTTCAGAGCAAAGCAAGGCAATATGATATTTTAGGCGGATATGGGTCAGCCGCTGGAGATGATTATGCTTCCGGTTTTGGTTTCCCTCGTGTAAAGTAGGAAATAAATAGAAATGGCCGCCCAAGACCAAAGGGCGGCCATTTCCATTTTTATTTATCTGGTACTGCTGGTGTCGCGGCTTCCGAAGGAAAGCCGGTGTCTTTTTTATAAAACTTGGCCAGAAAAGCAGATTGGGCTATAAGGAACAAGCCGCCGATTGACCAGTATAGCGGAAGTGCAGCAGGAGCATTAAGCGAAAAGAATAGAATCATAATCGGTGACATAAGCATCATCGGTTTCATGCTTTTTTGCTGTTCCATTGGCATTTGCTGCATCGATTTTTTAGCCTGGAGATAATAAATCACGCCCGCGATGATTGCCATAATATAATCGGAATGGCCAAGATTGTACCACAGGAAGTTATGCGTCGCTATTTCATGCGATCCCTTTATTGCATAATAAAATCCCATTAAAATAGGCATCTGGATTAGGATTGGCAGACATCCAATGTTCAGGGGATTTACACCGTTTTTTTGGTAAAGGGCCATCAATTCCTGCTGTAATTCTCTTTGCTTTGCAGTATCTTTCGTGTCCTTAAGATTTTTCTGGATTCTTGTCATTTCAGGCTTGATGGCATCCATTTTCGTCTTCATTTGTGTCTGTGCTTTGTATTGTTTTATGGCAAGCGGCATTAGCAGCAATCGGATTAGCAGTGTCATGATCACAATGCTGATGCCAAAATTACCATCTGCCAAACCAGCAATAAACTCTATGAGCTTGGTCATCGGATCGACGAGGACAGATTGGAAAAAGCTCTCCTTGCTCCCTGATTGGGAACAACCTGTTAGTAATAGGGCTATCATGCTTGATAATATACTGATCGAAATAAATTTTTTCAATTTACAGCCTCCTCATTTGTTTGCATTCTTAACAAACGATGAGACTGAATGGTTCCTCTGTGTCGGCCGTACCTTCCTTTCTTCTTATGCAAATGATATATCGGAAAAATCCGGAAAATTCAAATTCAAACGGAACCGAGGGCTCCAAAATGCTGCCTTTTGCATTGCGACTGTATTTATTCCTAAGACCGGCACGGCTTTCTCTTTTATCAAAGAAGAAATAGGCAGCGAAGGGAAGGAGGGTTGTCAGGAACAGTCCAAACGAAACCATGCTTGGTATAGCATTATAGTCAATTTCAAATAGTAATTCCCACACTGTTTATCCCTCTTTTAAATGGTATATATCCACTATATCAGATTAAGCTTCAAATTCCTATTTAGGATAGGTGAATCACAGATTGTAAAAATATTTTCAGAATTATGGTAGAAAATAAGGATAATGGGGTAAAGAGAAAGGTATTTTGCAAAATTCGACAGATTTACGGGAGTTGTGACATGAAACTATCTCAGCTTGTACAGTCCATTTCTGAAAATGTGCTTCATTATCAGGATGATCAGGATATTGAAATTTCCGGTCTGGAAATGAATTCGAGAAAGGTGGGGCCAGGAACCGTTTTTGTAGCGATACCGGGCTTCACTCATGACGGCCATGAATACATAGAAGATGCAATAAAAAATGGTGCTGCTGCCATAATCGGCGAAATACCTCAGACATTGAGCGTGCCCTATATCCAGGTAGCCGACAGCAGAAAAGCATTGGCCAGAGCGGCCAGCGCCTTTTATGGCTTTCCTTCCAGAAAACATAAATTGATCGGCATTACGGGTACAAACGGAAAAACCACTGTTTCTTATATGCTCAAGCATATTTTGAATACGGCAGGAAGAACATGCTCACTGTTTGGAACGGTAACCTACTCAATCAACGATGAAAGCTACAAGCCTGCCAATACAACCCCTGACTCCCTGCAGCTGCAAAGGCTTCTTGCCAAAAGCAATGATGAATTCGTGGTAATGGAAGTGTCCTCTCATGCTTTGCATCAATCGAGGGTAGAAGCCATTGAATACGATTTTGCCATTTTTACTAATCTTAGCCATGACCATCTGGATTATCACCAAACGATGGAGGAATATTTTAAAGTAAAGGCGGGGTTATTCCTCAACCACTTAAATAGTGACGGAAAGGCAATTCTCAATCATTTTAATGAATGGGGCATCAGGCTGTCGCGTCTGCTTGGCGCAACCCAGACAGCAGCCGTGACGCTTGGGCGTACAGGCTCGAATCCCTATACCATCCGGGAATGGAGTCCATTCGGTGGGACATTTACATTAATGGAAAAAAATGAAGCTCATACTATCGAAATTGGTATGCCTGGCATTCATAATGTGTATAACGCTGCAATGGCATTTATGGCGGCCCGTGAGATTGGGATACCCGCTGACGTAATTATCAGTGCATTAAAGAGCTTTGAAGGTGTGCCGGGTAGGTTTGAAGTGTTCCCTCATCCGTCAGGTGCCCGCTTCATTGTAGATTATGCCCATACAACCGATGCGGTCGAATATTGTCTAAGGACGGCCCGGTCATTTGGCGCGAAACAAGTTTCCCATATTTACGGATTCCGCGGCGACAGGGATGTTTCCAAGCGGGCTCATATGGTAAAGACGTCAGCTTCCTACAGCGACCGTTTTATCTTGACCTTTGATGACCTGAATGGTGTCGATCCCAAACATATGGTTGAAGAGCTCGAGCAGCTGACTGAAGGCTGGGGCAATGGGAAAGGGCTGGTGATCTCCGATCGGACACTCGCGATCATCAAGGCCTGGGAGGAAGCAGATGAAGGCCATTGGGTGTTTATTACCGGGAAAGGTCCTGAGGCTTATAAAGAGGAATTCTTGCTGCCATTCCAATCTGACCGCGACCTGATTGATTTTCTCCGTTCAGAAGAGGTTATTGGTGCAGCATATTCACTCCCTGAAACAATGATGCCTTAATGATGTCAACACATACAGCACATTCCGATGTTTAGATAAGCGGAAAAAAGGCTATTGAATAACAACCTTACGAAAAGGAGTGGTTACAAATGGAACAAAATAATTCAATCAATCAAGGAAAAGTTGAAGAGCAGTTAAATTCAATGGGTACCGAAAAGAAGGATGAAATTCTTTCAAGCTTTGACACCTTTAAGGACTATCTAAGTTCAAAGGTCTCTAAGGGTCAAATGCTGGGTATGAATGAAGAACAGCTTGCAAAAACTGCCCAGAAGGTTGCGGATTACTTAGCGGACCATGAGGAACCTCGAAATCGTGAGGAAAAGCTGCTGCAGGAACTCTGGAAGGTTGGAAACGAAGAGGAGCAGCACAAACTTGCGCATCTGCTTGTCAAATTGGTTCAGTAGAAACGAAGAAAGCATCGGTATATCCGATGCTTTTTTTCAAAATACATATAATGTAAAATTGCGCTGGTTGTGGTCAATTTTAGATTACCTAAAATAACTTGTTGAATAGATTCTAAAGTCGAAGGTTAATAAGTGTATGTACAAGGGATGTATAGTGTTCCTATAATAAAAAGCTAACTAGAATCTCTTATTGATACTCCGGGACTCTATATTCGACCTAATCGTTTTCTATTCACGAAGTAAATGCCGACCTTACATTAAGCTGCTTGGGAGCCAAGGAAGATTCTATTATGTTTTGCTGATTCCAGAGGTATACGCAATTTTATGGGCTGGCAGGCACCTATCTTTCGCTCTCTACATATTCATACAGGGAAGTTTCGAATAAGAGGTGAAATTCATTTGGAAACAGCCCATAACAATTTTCCGTATACATTCGTTGATCAAACGTTGGAAGAAGACTATTTCCTGCATGAAAGCACTGAAGGCATGAGCCCGAATTATAGTCCATTCAGAGGCGGTTTCCCGCAAGGTGCCCAGCCATATTACCCTCCGAGGCCACCACAGCCTGGAGGCCGCCCGCCATTCGGGGGACGCCCTCCGTTTGCCGGAGCCCCGCAGGACGGCCCTCCTTCATCCCCGCCGCCTGCTTTTGCCCCTCAGCCACAGACGGCGCAGCCATTTGCGGTGGATCCCGGTGCGATGAGAAGATGTAGATATCGATTTACCTATGTATGGCTTCGCAACGGCCGTTCCTTTTGGTTCTATCCCACCTACATCGGCAGGATGTCTGTAGCCGGATACAGATGGCGCCCCCAAAGCCGCAGATGGATGTACTATGGTACAGACGCAGACCGGATCCTTTCGTTTCAGTGCTTTTAGAGATGCCCCGCAAAAAACAGACCATTCAGAAACGATTTGGTCTGTTTCTTTATATAATTATGCAATGTTACTTAACTTACTCGATGTTTCAATATAAGCCGATTCCATATGGTGGAAAATCCTGCCATATCGACATAATCTAGGCATCGTCTATTATGATAGAGCATCCGGCAAGGGGAAGCTATGTTAGAGATATTTGCATTACATATCAATGCATTCAATGAGGAAAGGATCATAAGAGTATATCTTGCCTTCTGAAACTGCCAGAAACTAAGTTTAGTCTCGAAAGCAGGAGTTCAATGCTCGAAATCTGAAATTTATGTGCGAACTCCCGCAACGTCTGCACGAAATCCGATATTTATGCTCGAACTCGGAAAAATAGGATTTGCCAGCTCAAAAACAATCGTTTCTCTACAAATTTTGAATCTATCATAAATTTTTTCAACACATCCATTGTTAAGCCGTATCTAATGCCTTCTGAAACTGCCAAAAACTAAGTGTATGCTCGAAAGCAGGAGTTTTATGCTCGAAATCTGAAATTTATGCGCGAAGTCCCGGCAATTATGCGCGAAACCCGATACTTATGCTTGAAATCGGAAATAGGGGATTTGTTGTCTTAATAATAATCCCTTCAATGTAATTATTTCATTGGAGCTAGTTTTTTGGATTTGTAGTGACGTAAATATTGCCTGCTCATCGTCTAAAAAAGTCAGTTTCATGACCGCAACCCGGACTAACCTCACTGACATCGCCGTTACTGACTAGATTCGCGCCACTATCCAGAGAGATTTATAACTTCTTACCAAGCAAAAGCATAATGAACCTCATCGTAAAAAGGGTGAACCATTTCAAAGTCCACCCCAATCATTTTAAAAATAATCTGGATAATCTGTGGTAATTCCATCCAGTCCCATATTAGTGAATTTCACAATTTCTCGAGGTTCGTTGACGGTCCATGTAAATGCCTCTAAACCAGCGGCCTTTATTCTTGCGGCCAGCCTTGGTGACATCATAGTCCTCTTTGTGTTAATGAAGCTGGCAAAACCGGAAATCTCGCTTATTTTCCTGCTGGAGATTCCCAGGGGAGAATATTTGAACAGAACTCCTGCTGGAATGGACGGAAGCAGCTTGTGAAACCTCTTGATGCAGTGCTGATCGAACGACTGTACCATTATTTGCTGATCAGAGGGTATGTGGCGTGATTTCAGTTCTTCAACAAGCTTTTCTTCGATGCCTTTATTCAAATGCGGATCCTTAATCTCGATCATCAGGCCGGCTTGGGGCAGTATTTCGTCCAATACCTCTCTCAGCGTTGGTATGCGTTCGCCGGTAAAACCGCTATCGTACCAACTTCCCGCATCCAATTTCCGCAAATCCTTCAACATGTAATTCCTTACATCCCCTTGGCCATCCGTAGTCCTGTCCACAGTTTCATCATGAATTACGACAATCTTGCCATCCTTGCTGAGCTGTACATCTATTTCTATCAAATCTGCCCCTAATTCTACTGCCTTTCGATATGAAGCAAGGGTGTTTTCAGGGCAGTACCCTGCAGCCCCCCTATGTGCAATCCTCATTGGGCTGATTGTTCTTTTCTCTGATTTTTTACTGTTGTATTTACCTGAAAATATTAAAAGAAGAATCGGTATTGTTACTAGTAAAAGCGCCAATTGGTCTCTCCTATTTTGAATCGTTTATAACATTCATGATACCCATTATTTTGCATAAATAAAATGTCTATTTGCCACCATCTTTTTGTATTTCAAGTTGTGACAGAAAAGTGACGATGTATTTTTTCGGGAGAATTTTTTTCTCTTTCATTCTACTTTAGACGAAGTTTTTTATATAAAGAGGGTGAAGGAGGTGATACACATGGCAAGCGAAGCGCTTTTCGACACAGTATTGAGATTGACGTTCGATAACGGAGTCAATGAAAAGGGTGAACCTGTGTTCAAGAAGAAAGCATTCTCCAATGTTAAAACACAGGTAAACTCAGACCAGCTGCTGATGACTGCACAGGCAATCGCTGGATTGCAGACAAAGCCGCTAACAGAAGTCCAAAGGCAGGATACTAAAATCATCACTGCGTAAGGAAAAGGATGAAGGGAGGAGGTGAGTTAAATGGCAAAAACGCTGGAATTGATCTTTGCTACGAGGGAGGGAAAGACTGCTTCCCTATCTATCGAGGATCCAAAGGAGCCTGTGGACAAGGCGCAGGTTGCACAAGCGATGGACCAGATTATCGCAGCTAATGTATTTACATCTTCCTCAGGCGATTATATTGGCAAGAAGGGTGCCCGCCTGGTAGAGCGCAATGTAAGTGAGTACGAAATAGTCTAATTCATATGAGGGCATCCCTGTTATACTTCTTAGCGAAGGAGTCATGATCCTGGGAGCCCTCTTTTTTATGGAGGGGTGAGGAAAATGGATCAAATGCTGCCGTTCATTGGCGATGTCGGTTTCCCAATCGTTGTCACACTCTATTTGCTTCATAAAATAGAGGCAAAGCTCGACATGCTTAACGAATCGATTATAGGCCTTCCAGGCAGGATGCGTGAAGGAATCCATCCAAAAGCCAGTTAAATTTAAAAGACATTATGGTCTCCGGAAATCATAATGTCTTTTTTATTTGAATTCGATTTTATCGGCTACAAATGGCGGAATTCCTAACTTCACAAATGATAAACCTCCAACAAGCAAATACGATGATAAAGGGGGGATTGTAAGTCTGTCCGTAAACCTCCATTGCGGAGACAGTCAAAAAATAAAGGGTTTTTATTGGCTGCATGGAATATTGAAAGTACGTGCTTAGTACATTAATGGGAGCACGATTATGACTGCAGGTTTATTTTTAGAAAAAGGGTGAGTGTGAATGGATCCTCAGATTGGTTCTGAAACAAGAAAACGGAAGGGGAATCTAGGCTTATATCTTTCGCTTCCTGTAATGTCGTGGGCTTTATATGATTTTGCGAACACCATTTTTTCATCCAATATCAATACCATTTTCTGGCCTTTCTATCTGGATGAAGCCATAGGCGGCAATGAAGTGCTCGACCAGGTTGCAAGTACTTTTATTTCTTATGCCAATGCCATAGCCAGTTTGCTGCTTGTGGTTTTTTCCCCATTATTCGGTGTAATGATCGATCGTACCGGCAGGAAAAAGAAGTACATCGTCCTCTTCACATTGCTGGCAGCGGCCGGCACATTCCTCATGGGGGTTTTTGGCGGCGTTAAATTGGACGGGACATTATTTGGTGTACCCATGGCACTGGCCCTAGTGGTGATTTTATATATATTCGCAAAGTTCTTTTATCATTCAAGCCTGGTCTTTTATGATTCCATGATCACAGATCTAGGAACGAAGGAAGAGCTGCCCTTGATATCCGGCTTTGGCGTAGCGGTCGGGTATGTCGGCACCCTGGCAGGCTTGGCCGTATATCCGTTTATAGGGGACACTGGCTATCACAGGGCTTTTATCCCGACTGCGTTATTGTTTTTAGTTTTTTCGCTTCCGTTATTTCTCTTCTTAAAAGATAGACCAACAGCACAAACAGAAAAGCATTCTTTTTTGTCAGGGTATAAGGAGATTTGGCAAACCTTTAAGGAAATGAAGTCCTATCAGGCTGCGTTCACCTTTTTGATTGCTTATTTCTTTTTGAATGATGCCATTGCGACAGCTATCAGCATGATGGCAATCTACGCAAAAAACGTCGTGGATTTTTCATCGGGGGCTTTCATCCTTCTTTACTTGGTCTCAACAGTAACGAGTATCATAGGTTCGTTTCTGTTTGGCTATATAACAAAAGCAAAGGGATCAAAAACATCCATCATATATGTAGGAGTTATCCTGCTGGCTGCCCTCGCAGTAGCGGTGTTCGCGCCAAATGCAGGATGGTTCTGGCTGGCAGGAAGCATGTTCGGAATCTCGCTGGGGGCAATGTGGGTGACCTCCAGAACCTTTATAGTAGAACTTACACCTGAAGGAAAACGAGGCCAATTCTTTGGTTTATTCGCCTTTTCGGGCAAGGTGTCCGCTATTGTCGGGCCTTTCCTGTATGGGACGATCACATTGCTTTTCTCAGATCTTGGCGATACCGCAAGCAGACTGGCGCTTGGTTCGCTGATGCTGATGGCACTCGTGGGCCTTGTTTTCCTGATTAAAGTAGAGGATAGGGGAGCTTGGGTAAAATGAGGAGCGTTTTTTAAAGGAGTTTAAATTGGATAGGCTGTAAGAGAATAAAATCCAGATAGACCAATGATGATCCTGCACAAGAAAGGAAACCAGATAGAATCCCTTATAAGGAGACGGTTTGATAATACCATAGCTAAGGCTGCAGGACATCCTGCAGCCTTTTTTCCGCAATTTTCATATGGTGATGATTGTGACATCGATGTTCCCTTTGGTAGCCTTCGAATAAGGGCATACCTGATGGGCTTTTTGTACCAGTTCCTCGGCTTCCTGCTTGTCTACTCCGTGAATGGAGACATCGAGCCGTACGGCCAGCTTGAAGCCGTTGTCTGCCTCATCCTTACCGATCGTTACATTGGCAGTAACGTCAGTGCCTTCTACTTTCTTTCCTTCCTGACGGATTACAAGGTTCAAAGCGCCATCAAAGCAGGCTGCATAACCTGCCGCAAAAAGCTGCTCTGGATTGGTGGCGTTGCCGCCGGGACCTCCCAATTCCTTCGGCATCTTCAACGATAAATCCAGAACGCCATCCTCTGATTTGACTCTTCCTTCCCGCCCGCCGGTTGCGGTTACGGCAGCAGTATATAACGGCTTCATATTGATCACTCCCATTTATAGATTTCACATTAGTAATTCCCTTATATTTTGTCTCTAAACAATGGCAGGAGAGTAAAGAGAAGGGGGTGTATGGACAAATTTCGGTTAATGCCTATATGCAGCGCTATTGTTAAAACAAGTATATTTTTTTAGTTGCCTCTGTTAAACGATAAAGTTGATTTTGAGCAAAACAAAAGGAGTTGTTATCAAGTTTCTTTTAGTAAAACATCACGAAACAATATACGGATATTAGTATAAGAAGCAATATCAAAGGGATTGTTACGGCTATGATAATAAACCATATCTTAATCCACCTTTTTCTTTCAACGCCCAACCCTTAATCCCCCCTTATTAATTTAATTAGCCAATCACTTATATCCTTATCATACTGTTTATTGTTGAACTAATCTGCTCAACGTGAAGATCAACAACGACGTTTATTAGCACTTTTTAGTTAAAATAATTAGTCCTTGATGCGTTACCCGCAGAAAGAATAGTCGTAAAAATTGCTCACTAAGTCAAGTGCAGGTCTTCAGCCCAAAAAAGCCGCCTTACTAGTGATATAGTAAAAGCGGCTTTCGGAAAATAAATTCTATTGAGTTGTTTATTCTAAAATTACACAGCTGTTAGTAATGCTGCATTAATTTCGGATCATATAATCAAATGCGCCCAAGGATGCGGTAGCGCCGGATCCCATGGAAATGATGATCTGCTTATATGCACTGTCTGTACAGTCGCCAGCAGCAAATACTCCAGGAATATTCGTAGCGCCATGCTTATCGACAATGATCTCACCGAAGCGAGTTCGTTCGATAGTATCACCCAGCCAGTCTGTATTTGGTACAAGACCGATTTGAACGAAGACACCCTCTAGCTCAATGTGATGAACTTCTTGTGTTTCGCGGTCCATGTAAGAAATACCGTTAACCTTATCAGTGCCGGTTATTTCTTTTGTTTGGACATTTTTTAAGACCGTTACGTTAGGCAGACTGTAAAGACGCTCCTGGAGCACACGATCAGCTTTCAGTTCTGGCATGAACTCAAGGACTGTTACATGTTTCACAATACCCGCAAGATCAATGGCCGCTTCAATCCCTGAATTACCGCCGCCGATCACGGCTACCTGTTTCCCTTCAAATAAAGGACCATCACAGTGAGGGCAATACGCAACACCTTTGTTCTTGAATTCTTCTTCACCAGGAACGCCGACGTTTCTCCAGCGTGCACCTGTTGAAAGGATGACTGTCTTGCTCTTTAGAACAGCACCGTTTTCTAGTTCCACTTCGATTAGGTCTTTCTTTTCCAGGCTCTTGGCACGCTGTAAATTCATGACGTCGATATCATACTCTTTCACATGCTCTTCAAGGCTTGCAGCAAGCTTAGGGCCTTCTGTATATTTCGTAGAGATAAAGTTTTCGATACCTAAAGTATCCATAATCTGGCCGCCAAAGCGCTCAGCGACAATGCCTGTGCGGATGCCTTTTCGTGCCGCATAGATAGCCGCACTTGCCCCTGCTGGACCGCCTCCGACAACAAGCACATCGAATGGATCTTTATCTGCAAACTCGGATGCGTCTGCAGTGCTTCCCATCTTTGCAAGGATTTCTTCAAGTGACATACGGCCGCTGCCGAATGCTTCCCCGTTCAGGAACACGGTCGGCACTGCCATGATGTCCTTGTGTTCTACTTCATCCTTGAAAGCCGCACCGTCAATCATGGTATGGGAAATACCAGGGTTGAGAACGCTCATTACGTTCAGTGCCTGTACCACATCAGGACAGTTATGGCAGCTAAGGCTGATGTAAGATTCAAAGTGGTATTCGCCTTTTAGGTTTTTTACCTGTTCAATGATTTTTTGATCGACCTTAGGTGCTCTTCCGCTGACTTGAAGCAACGCCAATACTAATGAAGTAAATTCGTGTCCAAGAGGAATACCGGCAAAAGTAACCCCTGTGTCTTCGCCGACACGATTCACACTGAAGCTTGGCGTTCTCTCTAATTGTGCTTTCTCTAACTTAATGCTGGAAGACATGCTCACTAATTCTTCGACTAACGCCAGCATGTCACGAGATACGTCATCGGATCCCGCGCTGACTTTTAACAGAACATCGCCTTCCATAAGCTGAAGATATTGGGCTAATTGTGCTTTTATATCTGCATCTAATACCATGGTTCGGGCTCCTTAAATCTTGCCTACAAGGTCAAGGCTTGGCTTTAATGTTTCAGAGCCTTCCTGCCATTTAGCCGGGCACACTTCACCTGGGTTGTTGCGAACATACTGTGCTGCCTTGATCTTGTTAACAAGTGTGCTTGCATCGCGTCCGATGCCATCTGCATTGATTTCAACAGTCTGGATGATGCCGTCTGGATCGATGATGAATGTAGCACGGCCAGCAAGACCAGTTTCTTCGTCAAGTACATTGAAATTGCGGGTGATTGTATGTGTAGGGTCACCAATCATTATGTACGTGATTTTGCCAATAGCGTCTGAGCTGTCATGCCATGCTTTGTGTGTGAAATGGGTGTCAGTAGAAACAGAGTATACTTCAACGCCAAGCTCTTTTAGAGTTGCGTATTGTTCTTGTAAATCTTCAAGCTCGGTCGGGCATACGAAAGTAAAGTCTGCTGGATAGAAGCAAACTACGCTCCACTTGCCTTTTAGGTTTTCATCGCTCACCTGGATAAACTCTCCATTATGGTAAGCAGATGCATTGAATGGTTTTACTTCAGTTCCAATTTGTAACATAGAAAAATTCCTCCTTAAATATGCGTTAGAATTATAAAAAGCATGTTGTTAACATGCTGGATTAAAAAGCTTAAATATAATAATTCTAATGAGATATATATTATTGTACAATAATCATTTTTGTCAACCATAATGATTATGTTGATTTATTCTTCTAAAAAAATAGTTCAAAATAACCGTTTCTTATACAGAAAAATGAATTTTAATTAAAAATTAATATTATGCTTGAAAAGTATAGGTAATAAATACTGAGATTTTCAGTAAACTGATGTTCATCTATAAAAGAATTCAGTGTATAATAGAAACAAATAGTGTGAAGGAGGCATCTAATTTAGACATTATGTACATCCATAACTTTTTAGCTAATTAATTTTATAGCAAAAAAGTGCTCTGCCTGTGCAGAGGTATGGGATCCGTATGTCTACATTAGATTAGCAATTTCAAACGTACATTATACTTTTTTAGAATGCCTTCGCTCGATCAGATGGCATGTTTCCATATCTCTTTGTATGTATGCACAGGCTACCCCTGTGCTTTTTTGCTTTCATTCGATTGCAAAAACGGGAGGTAATCCATATGCATGTGTTAAAGGCTGAAAATATTATACTCGAAATAGATGGAATGACTATAAGCCAGGGAGTCAATATAGAACTGCGGCCGGGTGAAAAGGCAGCTCTGATAGGCGATAACGGGTCGGGGAAGACGACTTTCCTCCACATTTTGCTCGGAAAACATCCTTATTCAAGCGGAAGTGTCAGCTTAGGCGTAAAAAAAGAAGAGGTTGGCTGGATGCTCGAGGAACCAAGGAGTCACGAAGCAACTGTTCGGTCGTTTGTTGAGCAGGGGAACGAAAATTTCTATTCGTTAAAATTAATGCTGGCCGAATGCGGCGGTCAGTGGGAACATGAGGGCGGAAATCCTGAATTCATTGAGAGGTATAACAGCCTGCTCCAGGAGTATTCAGACCGGGGAGGCTATGAATGGGAGCTGCGTGTAGAGCGGGTCATGAAGGAGATGAGAATAGACGAAAGTTTATGGGGCAACCGCTATTCAAGCTTAAGCGGAGGGCAGAAGACTCGATTGAGGCTGGCCCGCCTGCTGATTAATCAGCCAAAGCTCCTTGTGCTGGATGAGCCAACCAACCATTTGGATGTCGAGTCAGTCGAATGGCTGGCCAAGTGGTTGCAGGCATATAAGGGAACCGTGCTGTTTATATCCCATGAAAGGGAGTTCATTGATCAAGTGGCAACCGTCACATATGAATTGACAGACCAAGGGACTAAAAGATATTCCGGAGGCTATTCCCAATACAGGCGGATAAAGGAACAGGAGCAGAAGGCTGCCGCGGCATTATATCAAAAACAGCAGCGAGAAAAGAAGAAGCTTCTGGAAATCATCCAGGGATATAAACAGTGGTATCAAAAGGCCTCGAACGCGGCAAGCGTACGTAATCCTTTTGCGCAAAAACAGGCAGGCAGGCATGCTGTGCAGCTTAAGTCAAAGGAAAAGGCACTTGAAAAGTTGGAAAGCAGGCAAATCCAAAAGCCAAAGGAAGGTAAAGCAATAAACGCTTCCTTTGTAGGTGATGCATTTGAAAGTAAAACTATGATTATGTTGGAGAAGGTTTCTTTTTCCTATAATGAACAGCCCATATTTCATAATGTGAGTCTCCAGATTATACGAGGAGAAAGGATTGCAGTAACAGGTGTCAATGGTTCGGGAAAAACAACCCTATTAAAACTGCTAACCGGCCAGATTGCCCCCAATAGCGGAGAAGTTAAACAAAATCCCCAGACAAAGATTGGGTATTTTATGCAGGAACTTGAGAGCCTGAATCCGGCCAATTCCATTCTTGAAGAAATACTGTCTCTAAAAGATGTCACACAGGAAGAAGCCAGAACAATTCTTGCTTGCTTTTTGTTCAGACGGGATGAGGTATACAAACAAATCCAAGATTTGAGTATGGGGGAAAAATGCAGGGTTGCTTTCGTGAAGCTTTATTTTTCGGATGCAAACTTATTAGTACTGGATGAACCTACGAATTACTTGGATATCAGTGCCAGGGAACAGATTGAAACGGCTCTTCTTTCATATCATGGCTCGGTTGTGATTGTTTCACACGACCCGTTTATGCTGAGGAGGATTGCGACGAGGGTAATTGCATTGGAACGCGGCGTTCTGCATGACTTCCCGGGGAATTTTGAACAATGGGAGGGCTATGAACACAGGAACAATGAGCTGCAAAATCTTAAAAATACGCAGCTGATGCTGGAAGCGAGGCTGGAAAGTTTAGTAAACAGCGAGGGTCAAATCGAATTGAATGAACTTCTGAAAGTCAAGAGGCAAATCGATGAGATTAAGAAACAAACAGGAAATCCTTAAGTCATTAAGAAAGGATGCTGCATAAGCAGCATCCTGAATCAAGCTAATAGGAAAGTATGGTATATTTAGCTTCCTGCAGATAAAGAAATACTTTACCGAAGCGCCAAGCCTCAGGTCAGTTTTTTCTGCCATTGGAAGTAAGATTAAAGTTTTACAACGTTTTTAGCTTGAGGTCCGCGGTTGCCTTCTTCGATTTCGAATTCGACTTCTTGGCCTTCATCAAGAGTCTTGAACCCTTCTCCCTGGATAGCAGAGAAGTGAACGAACACATCGTTGCCGTCTGGAACTTCGATAAATCCAAAACCTTTTTCGCTGTTAAACCATTTTACTTTACCTGTTACTGTCATTCGATAAATCCTCCTAAAAATTAACCAAAAAATTAATGTGCGCATTTCATTCTTCGTCTTAGGCAAATCATCAAAATTCACACATTAGCAAGCCCCAAAGGAATTCAACAGGAAACCCTTGATGTTTGCTAATATATGAATTTATTGGTGACTGAAAAGTTCCAATTGTCTATATTATAGCTGGAAAAAGACGAGTTAACAAGAAAAGGAAGGACTTTTGCACTTTCTTCAATCCCTATATTTTCCGTTAAATTAATTTTTATACTTGGTGCGTTTATTATAAACAGGAATTATCTACACTATATTTACCCCGCGCTTTTCTCTTTCAAACCACAATTTATCAGGTTACGCATTATTTTTGATAAAAGTCTGCTTTAGCCTAAGTCCATGCTTTAACAACCGGTTTGCCGGGTATAGAATAGAAAACCATATGGAAGGGAATGATACAGCATGGCAAAATCAATAATGAAACGTTTATTAATCGCCGCACTTCCGATTGTGATTAACCAGGCAAAGGAATATATGAAAAAGAAGAAAGCAGTTAAGAACATGCAGAAGACCAATATGGCCAGATAATGAGTTATATAGAACACGGCTTCCGGAAATCACCGGGAGCCTTTTTTTATGGATATATGAATACTCAAAAGGTATACAAAAGAAACCAGTGATAATATGTTCACGGATTGTAGCAAGAAACGGTGCATTGTGATATATTTTTCTATGTGTATAAAAAAGTGGCTAAATAGCCGAAGTTCCGAAAAACGGCCGAAAAGGGCCGTTTCTATATTGACCAAACACTAAAATGCTATTCGGTAAAGTATTTCCAACTATTTAAACAATAAGGAAGGTATATATAAATGACTAAAGCATTACAAGAAGAGGTTCAGTCCCGGAGAACCTTCGCAATCATTTCCCACCCGGATGCCGGGAAAACAACCCTTACGGAAAAACTCCTGTTATTCGGGGGTGCCATTCGTGACGCGGGTACGGTAAAAGCAAGAAAAACAGGAAAGTACGCAACCAGTGACTGGATGGAAATCGAGAAGCAGCGTGGGATTTCCGTTACTTCATCAGTGATGCAATTTGATTACGATGGTTTCCGGGTCAATATCCTTGATACACCCGGACACCAGGATTTCAGTGAAGACACATACAGAACTTTGATGGCTGTGGACAGCGCCGTTATGATCGTCGACTCAGCAAAGGGTATAGAAGATCAAACCATCAAATTGTTCAAGGTATGCCGAATGAGAGGTATTCCGATCTTTACATTTATCAATAAGATGGATCGCCAGGGGAAGGCGCCTCTTGAGCTTCTTGCAGAGCTTGAAGAGGTCCTTGGTATAGAATCCTACCCGATGAACTGGCCGATTGGCATGGGGAAGGACTTTGTAGGAATCTATGACAGATTCAATAGTCGAATTGAGCAATTCAAGACGGAAGGTGAGGAAAGATTCCTTCCATTAAATGAAGATGGTGAACTGGCGGTTGACCATGAACTTCAGAATTCTTCCCTCTTCGAACAGACACTTGAGGAAATCATGCTTTTGTCTGAGGCAGGAAACGAGTTCTCAGAGGAAAGAATAGCAAAAGGTGAGCTGACTCCGGTATTCTTTGGAAGTGCCCTGACAACATTCGGAGTCCAGACGTTCCTTGACGCTTACTTGAAGTTTGCTCCAGAGCCCCAGCCGCGCGAGGCAACAAACGGCAAAGTGGAGCCAGTCAGCAATGATTTCTCTGGGTTCATCTTCAAAATCCAGGCAAACATGAATCCGAAGCACCGCGACCGCATTGCCTTCCTGCGTATTTGCTCAGGGAAATTTGAAAGAGGGATGACCGTGTTCTTAAGCCGGACAGGAAAGCCTATTAACCTGTCATCCTCTACACAATTTCTTGCGGATGACCGTAACACCGTCAATGAAGCTGTGAGCGGCGATATTATCGGTTTGTATGATACAGGAAATTATCAGATTGGCGACACAATCACAACAAGCAAAGACATGTATCAATTTGAACGTTTGCCGCAATTTACACCGGAGTTATTTGTCCGTGTTTCTGCGAAAAACGTCATGAAGCAAAAGCATTTCCATAAGGGAATCCACCAGCTTGTCCAGGAAGGTGCCATCCAGCTGTTCAAGACAGTGAGAATGGAAGAATATTTGCTTGGTGCCGTCGGCCAGCTGCAATTTGAAGTTTTCGAACATCGCATGAAAAACGAGTATAATGTGGATGTCGTCATGGAACGAATCGGCAGCAAAATCACACGCTGGGTGGAAGATGAGAAAGTGGATGAAAATCTTCACAGCTCACGCAGCATCCTTGTAAAAGACCGTTATGACAAATATGCGTTCCTCTTTGAAAATGAGTTCGCATTGCGCTGGTTCAACGATAAAAATCCTGATGTAAAACTGTATAATCCAATGGACTTGAGATAAATACGAAGCCCCGTACACGAAAAATGTGTCCGGGGCTTTTTAGCGCATATGGACATGCCAACATCGGCTTTGCCATGCCCTGCATGATGAGGGGGACGTCAGCGTTGCCGGACCCGCGGGATGTGGATCATCAGCATTGAAACAGGAGGTGACGGGTTCTGACCTTCCTCCAGCGGCCGAATTAGCCGATGAACCTTGATTTAGGGGATGTGCTGAGAGTTACAAGCTATGAACGACATTTCCACACAATACGTCGGGAAAGGGTTCTTCATACTTGCGACGAAACTGCACCAAGCTGCATTCCATTCAAATCGTTGAAGATTAAATTCTTCATACAGGGATGAAGCTGCCCATCCATACAATTCATTTAAGAAAAATCTTCATTCAGGTCATTAAGCTGCCTATTCATACAATTCGTTGAAGAAAGACCTTCATTGAGGTCATTAAGCTGCATATCCATACAATTCGTTGAAGAAAAACCTTCATTCAGGTCATTAAGCCGCACATCCATACAATTCGTTGAAGAAAGTCCTTCATTCAGGTCATTAAGCTGCATATCCATATAAATCATTGCAGATTGAATCTTCATACAGACGAAGCTGCATTTACATACAATCGTAGAAGAAAGGATCTTCATAGATGATGAAAGCCCGTTTCCACACGAAACGTTGAAGATTTGGTCTTCATTATGGCTATCTTGCAGTTCACATGAAGTATAGGACAGAGAGCTTCAGCTTGCTTATTAAGTCGCATTTTGTCTGTAAAAGTAGAAAAACAGGCTGAACTTTTAAAAATGTTATATAATGGAAAAGAGTCCTAAAGTTGTAAGACTTTTCTGCAAAAGATGTGACAAAGAGTGGGGAAAACATGAGCGTCTTAGTTTTTGTAATTGTTGTGGCCGTTTCATACCTTATGGGCTGTGTAAATGGCGCCTATTATTTGGCAAAGCATGTGGCTGGCAAGGATATCAGGCAATTTGGAAGCCAAAATGCCGGGGCAAGGAATGCCGGCAGGCTGCTTGGGAAATGGGGTTTCGCAGGTACTGTAATGATTGATGCAGGAAAGACGCTGCTTGCCCTTGAAATAACTAATAAGGTAAGCGGAGGTAACGGATACTGGCTAGTTTTTGCAGCCTTTCTGGTGCTGGTGGGCCATATCTGGCCGCTGCACTTAGAATTGAGGGGCGGTAAGGGCGTAGTTGTGTATCTGGCTGCTGCCTTATATTTTACTCCGCTTTCCATTCTGGTGACAGCTGCCATCCTGGCTGTTCTTTTTGCAGTCTTCAGGCGCTTTACCATACCGGGGCTGATCGCACTTGCTTCTATACCGGTAACAACCTTCATTGCCGGCCATCCGTGGATATACACTGCGGGATTGCTGTTCATGCTTGCTGCAGTGGTCTATGCTCACATCGCATATAATCCGGTTTGAAAAGGAGCTGATAACATGGTTTCTCAATCTTTAGTGTACAAAATAGCCGACCAAAACGATGAGATGGAGCAGATATATTCGCTAAACTATCGTACGTTTGTGGAAGAAATCCCGCAGCATCCAAGAAATGGAACATCTACTCTCGTTGACCGGTTTGACAGCGAGAATACATATATCATCGCCAAAAAGGCAGACGAAGTGGTAGGGATGATTGCAGTAAGGGGAACCCGTCCATTTTCTCTTGACCAAAAGATTCCGAACCTGGATGATTATCTGGCTGCTGATTCAAATCCATGTGAAATCCGTCTGCTCTCGGTAAAAGAGAAGTTTCGGAAGAGCTATGTTTTTTATAAATTAGTCGGTGTGCTTGTATCCTACTGCCTGAAACAGGGTTACAATATGGCGTTGATATCCGGGGTGGAGCAGCAGCTTTCACTTTATCGAAAAATTGGCTTCATAGAGTTTGGCACGATGCTTAGCAATGGCAACGCCAGATTCCAGCCCATGTATCTGTCAAGGGAGCAGTTTGCCCGGTATTCCATGGCGTTCAGCAGGCTGATGGAAAACAGTGCTGCCATTTCAGAGCCATTAAATTTCCTGCCGGGACCGGTAGCCATTTCTGAAACAGTCAAGAAGGCATTTCAAAACCGCCCGATCTCTCACAGGGATAAAGCATTCCTGGCAGAAATCCTTGAATTGCGCGAGAAGCTGTGCCAAATGGTTAACGCAAACCATGCAGAGATTGTGGCCGGTACGGGGACGCTTGGCAACGACATCGCAGCCGGCCAGTTAAATAAGCTTCCGGGCAAGGGGCTCATCCTTGTAAACGGAGAATTCGGAAATCGGCTGATAGATCATGCCAACCGGTTTCAGCTCGATTTTCTCGTACTGTCCAAGGAGTGGAATGCCCCGGTTTCTGTAGAAGAAATCGATGTGTTTTTAACAAATCATCCGGAGGTCAGCTGGGTCTGGACGGTCCATTGTGAGACATCGACCGGTTATCTTTACGATATCGACGGAATTCACCAGGTTTGCAAAAAGCATAATGCAGAGCTATGTGTGGATGCCTGCAGTGCCATTGGAGTTATTCCAGCCGACTATCGGGGTCTTTTTATGGCAGTGACGGTCAGCGGAAAGGGGCTTGGTTCATTTCCCGGCCTTGCAATCATTTATCATAGGGATGCTGTCCGCCCTGATACCACCCTTCCCAGATATCTGGACCTTGGGACATACGCATCGCATGGCAGTGTTCCCTTTACTCATTCATCGAACCTGGTCCAGGCTCTGCATCAAGCTGTCAAAATGGCGGCTGATGAGGCACGATGGAAAAAAAGCACTGCCATTAGAAAAAAGTTTGCCGCAGCGGGCATTCATATATTAGGGGATGATGCTTACTCGCCGGGGATCGTCACCATAGTCGCTCCCGAAGGAATCTCTTCTCGGGTACTGGGTGACAGCCTTAAGAAAAGCGGCTACCTCTTAAACTATGAAACCGAATATCTATTAAAGAGGAACTGGCTGCAGGCGGCCTTTATGGGCAGCCAAACTGAAGAGAATGTGGATAGACTGATTAAAAAGCTGAAGCTGGAGCTCGAAAAACTGATGCCTCTTGGAGCAGGATCCCTATGAAAAGTTTGCGTTCCTTATCCAAAACCAGACTCGCGGTTTACGCTGCGTTATGCTCACTGTGGCTGAAAACGGTAGCGGTCTCCTTTGCCGGCTTCAATTTGACGGTCCATTCCTGGATGGATATCCTGGTGATCCTTGCGAATCCGGCCGGATCCATTGTTCTGCTGCTGGGATTCAGCTTTTATTTCAGTAAAGAGTTGAACAGATTGGCTTTGTTCCTTATCCTCCTGTTGGGTACCGGACTGCTGTATGCGGACTTGCTCTATTACCGCTTTTATATTGACTTTGTTACGGTTTCAGTGTTGTTCCAGTTTCATAATGTAGGAGGGATCGGGCCAAGTACGTTTGAGCTGATAAAACGCTGGGATTGGCTGATGTTTGCCGATTTATTTATATTCGGCGCTCTGTTTTACAAATGGAGAAATATCAGAATGGTCATTCGCCCAAAGCGGAAAAAACAATACCTGACAGCGGGAATCGCCATGCTTGCAGCACTGGTTGCAATCAATGCAGTCCACTCCGCGAATTTGCTGAAGTCCCAGTTTAACCGGCATCAGCTTGTAAAAGCGGTCGGTCCGTATAATTACCATCTCTATGATATAGCAATGGGCTTAAGGCCTACGATTGACCGTGTGTTTGCGGATAAAAAAGACACTGTTGAGATAGAAAATTATGTTTCGCATAAAAAGGGGAAGGAATCGCCATATTTTGGTGCTGCCGAGGGAAAGAACCTGATCCTGATCAGCATGGAATCCATGCAGAATTTTGTGATGAATCGGGAATTGGACGGTCAGGAAATCACCCCTTTTTTAAATGGGCTGATTAAGGAGAGCTTCTATTTCAGCCAGATTTATGACCAGACCGCACAAGGGAAGACTTCTGATGCGGAATTTATGATAGATGCCGGCTTGTATCCTCTTTCTAGCGGATCGGTATTTGTGCGGAGGCCTGATAACACGTTTAACAGTCTTCCCAAAATTTTGGAGGCTCATGGGAATTACTATTCAGCCTCGTTCCATGGCAATGATCCCGAGTTCTGGAACCGGCAGAATATGTATCAGAGTTTAGGGTATGACCGTTTTTATTCAAAGCCGGATTATGAGGTGACCCCGGAGAACTCTATTAATTATGGAATTAAGGACATACCATTTTTTGAGCAGTCGATTAGCCATATAATGGATTTGCCACAGCCATTTTATGCAAAATTTATCACCTTGACCAACCATTTCCCTTTCCTTCTCAATGAAGAAGATCAGCTAATCCCGCAGGCCAATACGGAACAGGAAGTAGTGAACCGTTATGTCACAACGGTCAGATACCAGGATGAAGCAATCAAGAAATTCTTTTCATCGTTAAAGAAAAAAGGATTATATGAAAACAGCGTCTTTGTTCTGTACGGCGATCATTACGGCATTTCTGAAAAATATCAGGGAGCCTTGAATGAGCTGTTAGACAAAGACTCGGACCCTGTATCTGAGGCAGCATATAAGCAAGTGCCTGTCATTATCCATATCCCAGGACAGAAGGCAAGGGAGATTTCTTCCCCGGGAGGAGAGATTGACATCCGGGAAACCATTCTCCATCTGTTTGGCATCAAGACCAAAGGCAAGTCCCAGCTGGTTTCCTTTGGGCATGACCTATTCACAAGGGACAAGAGCCTGCCCGTCATTTTCAGGGATGGAGATTTTGTAACCGATTCCCTCTTGTACAAGGATGATGTCTGTTATGACAGAAAGGCGGGCATTGAGCGTCAAGATGGTGCCTGTGAGCGTCTGCAAACCAGGGTCAATGATGAATTGAATTTATCTGATGAAATTATATTTCGAGACCTGTTGAGGTTTTTAACAAAATAGCCTGGATGATATGGAGGGTGTCAATGACGGTAATCCAGTTACAGCCTCTTATGGCACATGATACAGAGATCGGTGATGTTGTGGAGCTGTATAAAATGATTTGGGGAGCGGAGTCTGGTTTTTGTGCCAGGCTCCAGAAACACTCAGGCTACCATGGCTTTATTGGCCACACTGCAAAAACCGCAGATGGGGAAATGGCAGGTTTTGTATATGGATATTGCTCCCTTCCGGGTATGTACTATCGAAAACTTATGGAAGCGGCATTAACATCTGATGAAATTGCTTACTGGCTGGATGATTGTTATGAGTTCGTGGAGCTTGGGGTCAGGCCGAAGCACCAAGGCAATGGAATAGGAACCATGTTGCATGATCGCCTGCTGCAGGAGGCCACTTGTAAGACCGCCATTCTCAGCACCCAATACAGCAATGTCCGGGCAAGGTGTCTGTACGAGCGTCTAGGTTGGGTCTGTATCAGCGAATCTTTTTTTCCGGCGTCTCCTGGTCCACGCTATATCCTAATGGGGAACCGGTTAAGGGAAGGATAGGTAGATTCGATTAATTTAATATCCGCAGTTTGGTATGTTTGGAACTTGGAGCTAAGTTAAAACTGCTTAAAAGGCAGGATGCAGACCTTATCCTGCCGAGCAATTTATTTTCGGATTGCAACCGGGATTTTTGCTTTCATTGTACTGTCGGGTTTTACTCTCATATTATGAGAACATTTAATATGGGTAATGTGCTGGATGTTCTATCAAAATTAACCGCTTCATGATATATTTGGAAAATAATACAACAGTGTAAAGGAGAATAGCTTTGCCGCACAAATGTCCAGCTTGTTCTGTCAACTTTGTATCTATCGAAAACGGATTTTTATACATATCGGGAGAAGGTCTTATATCATTCATACTGCGCCATTTTCCACTCACCATCCTTCACGAGGATGGGGCGTACATACCCTTTGGTTCAGAGCAGGAGTTAGAGAGCGTGATAGATAAGCTTGCTGCTTCCGAAGAAGCCAATCATGTTGAAGCCGCGCTGACCAAGATTATGAAGAAGCCCGTTCTTTTAACCTTATTTCCTGAACTCGCGGAGAGGATCAGAAACCAGGAGGCTGTCCACATTATCCAGACAACGGATTTCCAGGGATATTTCCAGCCTATCATCAATCTCCAAACCAATGAATTATATGCCTATGAATCTCTATTGCGCGACCCGCTTAACCGGATTTCACCCGGGAAGCTATTCCACACGGCACAGGCAACGGGAATGCATAGCATGCTGGATCAAAAAGCCCGCGAAACAGCGATCAGATCTAGAGTGGGGAAGGTCGAAGACGGAATCAAAAGCTTTATCAATTTCCTTCCGTCTACTATTTACAATCCGGAATATTGTCTGCAGCACACCTTTCAAATTGTAGAGAAGTATGATGTAAGTCCGGAGGATTTGGTGTTCGAAGTGGTGGAAACAGAAAAAATTAAAGATATCGAGCACTTGAAGAACATATTCAAAGTGTATAAAAGGGAAGGCATGAAGGTCGCGCTCGATGATTTTGGGGCGGGCTTCTCGACAATGGAGGTTTTGCTTGCTCTTACACCTGACTACGTCAAGGTCGACAGGGCAAGCATCATGTTCTGCGACCAGGATCTAGAGAAACAGCGATTCCTGAAAGAATTGGCAGCCGTTTCCCGCAGCCTGGGCATTGCAACTCTTGCTGAGGGAATTGAAAGGAAAGAAGAATTAGAGTTTTGCAGGGAATTGGGAATGGATCTCGCTCAGGGGTATTATATCGGCAAACCAGGCGAGGTGCCAAAGATACCGGCACTCTCAGGGATTTAAGAGTCAGCCATTTTAGGTGACTATAGAAAAAGGGACAGGCGGTAAACGCCTGTCCCCATTTTTTATTACAGATAATGTTTGGAAATGCCAATATCTTATGCCGAAATTTTCGATTCTTTTTTTTGTTTCTCCTCCAAAAGGTTCATCCGCATGATGACGTTTTGCATCACGCCCATGGATAGCATCAATAAGAGGAGGGATGAGCCTCCATAACTGATAAATGGGAGGGTGATTCCGGTAATAGGCAGCAGCCCGGTAACTCCGCCTATATTAATCACCACTTGTATTCCGATCATGGAGGAAATCCCAATCAGGAGCAGGCTGCCATAAGGGTCAGGGCATTTAGCTGAGAGCATGAATCCTCTAAGGACAATGAACCCTAATAATCCCAGGACAAATATTACACCAAAAATCCCCAGCTCTTCCGCAATGATGGCCATGATAAAGTCTGTATGTGATTCGGCAAGATAACCATATTTCTGGACGGAATCACCGAGCCCGACCCCGGTGACGCCGCCTGAGCCGATGGCAAGCAGCGAATTCGCAAGCTGATAGCCTGCGTCCTTTGCATTTTCTTCAGAGAATGGCTCTGCAAGGCCGGTGAACCTTGAAACCCGTTCTTTTGAAACAAGTTCTGATGCCTGGCCGGTCACTACTGCTCCAAGCGCTATAACTGCGAATGCGACAAGTAAAATGCCAATTAATTTACTCAGGCTCTTCAACGACATTCCTGAGGAGAGGATGATGGCACCGGAAATACCAAGGACCACCACCGCCGTTCCAACATCAGGCTGGAATACAATGAGTGCGGTGATAATCACCAGAAATACGATTGGCGGGATAACGGCTTTGTCGATATTATTGATGCGGTCCTGCCTCTTGCCGTAGATAGCTGAGAGATAGATAATCATAGCCAGTTTCGCAAATTCGGCAGGCTGAAGGTTCCTTGACCCTAGTTGGAACCAGCTGGTCGCATTTCCGGCAGTATGTCCAACAATTCCTAACAATCCCAATAATCCGGCGATCCCGAGCATCATCGTCATGAGGAACTTTTTATTTGCATAGGCCTTATACGGAAAAATCATGGTCATCAACATGGCGATAAAACCAATGATCATGGAGGTCCTTTGCTTTTGAAGGAAAAAATCCATCGATTGTCCGTAACGGGCCACTGCTGTAATCATACTTGAACTGTACACCATTACTAATCCAAATAGGCAGAGCAGCACAACAGCTATGAATATAGGATAATCGTAAGCTCTAATTATTCTTTTCAATTGTGCATCACCTCTGTATTGCATGTTTTCTATTACTCTATAGTACCGGAAAAATCGGCATTTGATAATAAAATATTACTTCTTTTTTTCGTAACAGTATTTTCATTCAGATGGCTGTGTTTACAAACAGATTTCCTGGCAAGAAAAACATCCTCGATTTTATTATCGGTTGTTCCATTCCGCTTAATAGCTGGTTTGCACAAATATTATTGAAATCATGACTGCCATTTTACACGTTCAAAAGCTGATTTTTTCTGTTTTGCGGATTTTATCGTTATATTAGGGGCCATGCCGAATTGTGTAAAAATTATTCGGAATTTTCAATAATATTTATTTACCATTTGAAATGGTTTCATTACAATCAGTAGGAATTTAAAACAGGAGGTAGACGGGGTGGAGCGTGAACATTTTGTAACCGGATTTCCCGGATTCATAAGCAGCCAGCTGACCAGGGAATTACTCAAAAGGGACCATCGCCTTAATAAGATCTTTTTACTGGTCCTGCCTTTTCAAAAACAAAAGGCTATGAGCGAAATTTCTGCCATTGAGAAAGTCATAAAGGGGGAGCGTGTTCAATTTGAAATCGTATCTGGAGATATTACGTTGGATGGCCTTGGCATTGAAAAGCAACTACAGGAGCAGGTTCGCCACCAGGTGACGTATGTGTTCCATCTGGCTGCGATTTACGACCTTGCCGTCGAGGAGCCAACTGCAAGGCATGTCAATGTGACCGTACTGAAAATATGAACAACTGGGTAAGGAAGCTGAAAAAGCTGGAGCGTTACGTGTATTTCAGTACAGCCTATGTCGCCGGCGAGAGGAAAGGGAAGCTTTATAAGCATGAACTCATTCAGCCGCCTGCATGTAAAAACCATTATGAAAGCACCAAGTTTGATGCGGAGGTCATGGTTGACAGTCTGAAGAATGACATTCAGGTAACGATTATCCGGCCGGGTATTGTTATCGGACACTCCGTCACAGGAGAAACGATCAAGTTTGATGGATCCTATTTTATCATCACATTATTTGGACAGACTGCGTTTTATGCCGGTTCACCCATATATGGGAAAAAAATCTCTCAGCCAGGTTAATATCGTCCCCGTTGATTATATTATTCAGGCAACAATCGTACCTGGCTTTGCTTGAGGACGGAGCCGGAAAAACATATCACCTGACAGATCCGCATGCGTTAACCGCTACCGAAATATATGAAATACTTGTTAATGAGCTATTTAAAAGAAAGCCAAGGGGGACGCTGCCATTGTCTCTCAGTAAGGCTTTGCTGTCACTAAAGCCGATCCGCTCCTATTTGGGAGTCGAAAAGGAGGCTCTTGATTATTTTACCTGGAGGGGCGTTTTCGACAGTTCCCAGGCGCACGAGGACCTTGCTGATTCCGGCATCCACTGTCCCTCGTTCAGGGAAACGGCACCTGCGATGATTGACTTTTACCTGAGGAATAAAAATGAAAAAGCCTATCACATTCAAATCAGATGAGGGTTCAGGGCTAGAATGAGGGAATGGTCTGTACTCGCTTTCGTAAAATCTGCCTATCCGTACAGGTAGAATTTCTTTAGTAAACAAAAATCCGCGGGTCATGTCATTTGATATTCCAATTGATCATGTTCATAATAAACAATACCCTGTTTCTTCCTAATTTACTGTAAACGGGTTCAACCATTTTATTATTTGGAGGTTTGTTGCCAATGGAAAAAAGACAATTGGGTATAAATGGTCCTGAGGTTTCTAAAATTGGCCTCGGGCTCATGGGAATGTCGGATCTCTATGGGGATGCAGATCGCAGTGAAAGCATTGCCACCATTCACGAAGCGATGGAAAAAGGCATTACCATCTTCGATACTGGCGATTTTTATGGCATGGGCCGGAATGAATTGCTTCTTAGAGAGGCTCTAAAGGGAAAAGACCGGGACAAGGCTTTCATTTCTGTCAAATTTGGTGCCATGCGTGGTCCGGACGGTTCATGGCTTGGATATGATGCCAGTCCAAATGCGGTTAAAAATTTTCTCGCCTATACGTTAAACAGGCTTGGGGTTGATTATATAGATTTGTACCAGCCGGCCCGTGTGGATTCTAACGTACCAATCGAGGAAACGGTTGGCGCTATTTCCGATATGGTCAAAGCAGGCTATGTACGTCATATCGGACTGTCCGAAGCAGGAGCGGAAACGATTCGCCGTGCCCACTCTGTCCATCCGATATCATGGCTGCAAATTGAATACTCCCTGTTTAGCAGGGGCATTGAAAAAGAAATATTGCCCACCCTCAGGGAATTGGGGATAGCTTTGAATCCGTATGGTGTATTATCGAGAGGCCTGCTGAGCGGCAAATGGTCGAGGGAACGAGAAATGAGCAACCGGGATTTTCGTAACTACTCACCAAGATTTCAGGGCGAGAATTTAAGTCATAACCTGGAGCTTGTTGAAGCTTTGCGCAGGGTGGCGGAGGAAAAAGGCACGAACGTTGCACAGCTGGCGATTGCCTGGGTTCTATCACGCGGAGAGGATGTCATCCCGTTAATTGGAGCGCGTAAACGCGAGCATCTTCAAGACGCTTTACATGCTATGGAATTGCATTTATCTGCAACTGATCTGGAACAAATTGAGGAAGCCGTCCCCGCCAAGGCTGTAGCCGGCCTGCGCTATGCAGAAAGTCAGTTTAAGGAACTCGACAGCGAGAAATAATGGTTCAGCACTGATTCGGTCCACCGGGATGGGGTCATTATAAGGGTGTATACAGTAATCATGTCATTTTTTAAAACAGATGCTTATCGGTATCTGTTTTTTTTGTAAGCAGTGTCCAAAACAATGGTTTCCGGGACACCTCGGGAACATTATTAAGGTTATATCGTGGGATTAAAGTCTTGCCTTGCTGAGAAGAATAGAAAGGTGCCAAATTCTTATCGAACGGAGATGACCGTATGGATAATAAAAGAAAAGAAACCATGCTTGAACGAACTGGAAGAAACGACGTACCAGGCGGCGATCCATTTGCAGGTGTACAGGATGCACGAAATACAAAAGAGGGGACAGGAAATATGATACACGAGAATAGCCTGTCAAATAAATCAGATAATGTAGAAGGCAGCGAGACTATGCATGACTGATAGGACAAACGCCAATCCTGGAGATGCAGCTGAATTTTTTTACATATGCAATTAAAAAAGACCCTAAAGACGGGTCTTTTTTCTCTGTAAGATAGCTATTTATGTGTACACAGCGGCAAACAATGTATGTTTTTCATCTAGGCATTCTGTTAACCTTGCCCGATTTTTCATTCTAAGTATTCTGTTAAATATCGTTTACATACTTTGAAATTGCCGGTAATATATTTAGTGATGCGAAATAACAATAAAGACTGGCGGATGAATTTATGTTAAAAAATAAAAATGTGTGGATCCTCATGGCAGGAGAGTTTACAGCAGGGCTTGGCATGTGGGTTGGAATAATAGGAAATTTGGAATTTCTTCAGAAGCTCGTTCCATCTGATTTTCATAAATCACTAATCCTGCTCGCCGGTTTGCTTGTTGGTGTTCTGGCAGGGCCGATGGCGGGAAAAATCATCGACAGGTCATCGAAGAAAGAAATCCTTATCTATTCTGGTTTGGTCAGAGTGTTTTCAATGTTCTTCATGTTCATTGCCATCTGGACCGAAAGCATAGCCTGGATGATTGCCTACATGGTAGGAATAGGGCTTGCAGCGGCTTTTTATTTCCCGGCAATCCAAGCTGTCATTCCGATGATCGCAAGAGGAGGAGAATTGCTTACACTGAATGGTGTCCATATGAATGTCGGCACAATTGCCCGCATCATAGGAACTGCTCTGGCAGGCATATTGCTTGTATATATCTCTCTGTTTAATCTATATCTCCTTACCTTAGTTTCGTACATCATCATTCTTATCTGCACATTTGCCCTTGATATACAAGAGGATGCAGTGCATGAAAAAACGGATAAGTCCGTCAGTAAAAATACAGGAGGCTTTAAGGAGATCATCCCGCTGCTAAAGAAGTCGCCGCAGGTGGTACTGGCGCTTTTCCTGCTATTGGTACCAACCCTCTTCATAGGAAGCTTTAATTTGATGGTACTTGAAATAAGTGAATTGCAGCAGGACCCGTCTGTAAAGAGCTGGCTATATACAGCAGAAGGATTGGCATTTATGCTTGGTGCTTTCTTAATTAAAAAAGTAACGGGGGAAAAGAACCCGGTAAAGATTATGCTGCTTTGTGCAGTGATCATATCATTTTCCCATCTATCCCTCTTTTTTGCGGACAGCAAGATTCTATCCATCCTATCGTTTGCCGTATTTGGCTTTTTTGCCGGTGTATTTTTCCCGGTTGCGGCTACTTTGTTCCAGACCGCTGTGGCAAAGGAATACCACGGCAGATTCTTTTCCTTCAGGGGAATGGTCGACCGGATTTTGTTTCAGTTGATTCTGGTTGGGACCGGCTTTTTCCTCGATACCATCGGGTTCAAGAATATGGTCCTCTGCTTTGGAGGAATGTCGCTGATCCTGGTAATTTTCTTTTTCTTAAGACAAACCAAGCCGCGGGAAAAAGTACAGCTGAAATCAGCCTCTTAAATGACCGGATAAATCCGGTCTTTTTTTTGTGAAGATTCAAAACCGAATTTTTTGGAATTGCAGTGGAATTTGTTAAAAATAATTTCTTGCCACCCCCTAAAATATGCCTGTCCTGGCCGAATGTATTTTAATGATGCCAGGCTAGAAAAAACAATATTGTATTGAGGAAAACAGGACTTTTGTACCTGTTCATTACTGCCGCCCCATTAAAAAATAAGATTGTCGCATTATGTTATAATGTGGCATAGAAATGGGGTGAGCAGATGCTAAGTGTAATTTTTTCGGCGTTTAAGAAAAAACGTTCTTTGGAAGAGACAGTTATAAAAATTCAGAACGGCGATCTGCTTCTCCGAAATGAATTGATTGAAAACTTCAAGCCGTTCATTGCAAAAGCAGTTTCATCGGTTTGCCGAAGATATATAAATGAGTCAGATGATGAGTTCAGCATCGGGCTGATTGCATTTAATGAAGCGATAGATAAGTTTACATCGGATAAGGGCCATTCCCTTCTTTCCTTCGCGGAGACCTTGATCAAGCGGAAGGTAATAGACTACATACGCAGCCAGAGCCGACGCCAGGACGTCATTGTAGACATGCACTCTGCAAATGAGGGGGACAAGCTGGAAGCCTATCTGGAAACCGAAAAGTCGCTCCAGGAATATGAAAAAACGAAGGAAGCGGAAAGACGGAAAGAGGAAATCCTGCACTATCAAATGCTGCTGAAGGAATTCGATGTTTCCTTTTCGGACCTGGCAGAACATTCTCCTAAACATGCCGATGCCAGGAAAGGCGCCATAGCCATTGCAAAAATTATTGTGGAGGATCAAGAGCTGAATGAGATCCTCTTCACAAAAAAACGGCTTCCCATCAAGCAGCTGGAAGAACGGGTCAAAGTAAGCAGAAAGACAATCGAACGCAACAGAAAGTATATCATTGCTGTTTCGATCATCTTAAACGGCGGGTTTTTATATTTAAACGAATATATAAAAGGGGCAATTGATGAATGAAAAAGGGAGTAGTTTTAGAGGTCGATAATCATTTTATAACCCTCTTGACCCCAGAAGGTGAATTTTTAAAAATGATGATAAATGAAGGACGCTATGAAATCGGCGACGAAATCGACTTCATTCCAAACTTGAAAAAGAAAAGACGAAGAATACCTGCTTACTTTCATTTTTCCTGGCCGAAAACTGCAATAGCCGGTGCGGCTGCGATACTGATTCTGTCATCCGCATTGCTTCCGGGGGTATTTTCCGACAAAGTTTCTGCATATATGACAGTTGATCTTAACCCAAGTGTCGAAGTAGCCCTAAATAAAGATCTGAAAGCGGTAGAAATAAAGGGCCTTAACAAGGATGGCAAACGCCTGATAGAGAACATTCCCGGCTGGAAGAATAAAGATATCCGCTACGTAACGGGACAGATTATTGAACAGAGCAAAGAACTAGGATACCTGAAAAAGAGTAAACAAGAAATTTTGTTCAGTACCACAGTGGTGGAAAATGAAAAAAATCTCCACAAGGAATTGAAAAATTCAATTAAAGCCGTTTCTGTAAAGCAGCCAATAAAGGCTTCCAGCATCACCATCCTGGAAGCAACCGAGAAGGAACGCAAGAACGCGATCAAAGAGGGGATGTCTACGGGAAGATACGTTCAGCAGCAGGATGAAGCCAGGTCTGATGCGCCAGTAAAAAAACATAAAACGGAACCAGCGGCTCCCGGTCCCATGACAGAGGAAAAGTCCCTCACATCTGCAAAAAGTGCAAAATGGCAGCAGGCTATTCAGCAACAAAAAAACAAGATCCAGGAAAAACCAGGTAAACCCGTTGTAGATAAGAGCAATGAAGCCGCTGCTGCAGTAAAACAAAAGACCATTGCCAAACTGGCCAACAATCAGCCAAAACATGAAGCAACGAACAACAAAAAGCGACAGCCAAACCGAAAGCATACAGATACCAAAAGACCGGAGCAGAAAAAAACAGCTAAGCCAAAGCCAGAGCCATCACCATCACAATTCCATAAAGATAAGCAAAAAAAGGCTGCACCACCAAAAAAGCATAGCACTAATTCAATAAAAAAACCTGTCGAAAAAATAAAGGATAAGGTTGAAAGAAAACAGTATGAGAAGGCCCGAATAGAAAGAAAAAAGCAAAGAATAAAACAAGAGAGAACAACCGGGACAGGTAAAAAGAAGCTGGAAGATAGTTTGGGAAAAACAAGCAATCATGTACCCATAAAGTAAAAAATATGATTCCGTTGAATGACTACTAGGAAAGCTGCACTCTTTGGCAGCTTTCCATTTTTAAGGCTTCTGATAGCCCCGTATTAACAATCGGCTGCCATATATTTAATTATTTATTTAGGTTGCTTAGTTCAGATTGTGCCTGGGCGATGAGACGTTTAGTGATTTCTCCTCCGACTGACCCATTTGCCCGTGAGACCGTTTCAGCCCCTAATTGAACACCGAATTCCTGTGCAATTTCATATTTGAACGTTTCTAAAGCCTGTTCAACTCCAGGTACCAAAAGGCTGTTTCTGTTTGCCATATCCAATCTCCCCTTTTCTCTAGCTTACAGCGGAGGAAGCAGTAGATCGCTTGTCATCGCTGTGTTAATAGTATGTGCAAAATATCAGCTTCAAATTGTATTTTATTTTGGATATTTGTCGGTAAAATATTCTTCTGTGATTGTATTTTCCATGATGCATGATTATTTTGTCCACGCGGAATGATAGCCATAACGAAGAAGATTATGTCATATATGGTCTCGTGTGCAATCGTGTCTCTGTGCTGAAAGGGTAATGACTGACAGATCCATCTATCATTCAACTTTTGGTCCACTTTTCGTATCGAAATGAACTTGTATGGGTCGCAACAGCACACGCATTAATGTTAGTGATTTTACCCATTTCATCCTGGATAGTCGATAAATTTGTATGAACAAATATTAAAGAAAGCTTTAACACAGTGTGACCAGGATAGGATAGTTAAGTTCCGCTAAAATTTTTAGCTAATTTTGGAATACTATGGAAAACAAGGATCTTTTGGTACCAAAAGGTAAAATAAAAAACATCTGATTAGACGAAAAATGTAATATTTAGTATACCGAGTATGTTTTCGAAATAATGGCCGACAAGTTTATGACGGCGATTCAAAATCCCACCACTTAATGACAAAATGTAACATTGATTCGATGTGATGAGGGTAAATCGGCGGGCCCGTGCCGTCTCGGAAATTTAAGTTTCAATCAAGTTTCGTTCTTAGGAACCAGGCAGTTATCGTTTCATTTTCAATTGGATATGAGGACATGTACCGGCATATATTTTCCGGTATTTTTATTTCAAAAAAGTCGGCATGTTTTCTTTCCTGAATTGTCGAAGTTAGGCTACATATTCGACGAAATCTGATCAATGTCAGCTAGCGATATTTCTTCAGGAATGCCCTTCGATTTTCTTAGATTTCACCTTCAGGATCTGGCGCAGCCTTGTCCTAAATCTGGCCCGGATTATTTACAACCACTTTACAAACTTTGTAAGTATTCTCTATTTGGTAAACATATTTCTCATTAACAATTTCTATATAGTTTGAACTTAAAGTTTGCTTGATAACCAAAAGAAATTTTGGTACATCATACGTCGAAATAAAGGATGATCCTGAATAGGCGGTGATATGTATGAAATCCAATGTTGATTACAAGAGGTGGAAAGCAGACAACTGAAAAAGTCGTGGCATGTATGAACGGTACCAGGCAATCCGTCTATATCGTGAGGAAACCTGTTGCTGAAATCGCCGCCATTCTCAAACTTAGCAGTAAAATAATTGAAAACTATATCCCTTTCTATCGAGATCAAGGTTTGGACGGGTTAACCATGAGCTTCTCATCGGAAAACCGCACGGTTGACAACGGAACAGCAAGCGCACTTAATGCAAGTCAATATGAATTTTCAGTCCCATGAATGCGGGTTCCCAGCCAAGTTCAATTGGACGCTGGTCTGCTAATACGTAAGGTTACTTTATATTTCTGTCGAGAGAGAATTGAATACAAAATACAAAAAAATCAAAAGATTTTGACAATATAATGCTAATATATTAGTATATAAGAAACTGAATATAGTGAATAACGTATACATGTTGAAGGAGTGGTGAATCTTGACGGAGTATAGTATTTGGAATCAGTTATCGTCCCTAAGTTTTAAACAGTACTATCTGGATGCAAATGGGATCAAGACACGAGTTTTAGAAACTGGGCAAGGTGATCCTTTAATATTATTACATGGTACCGGAGGGCATATTGAGGCGTATGCCAAAAATTTCAAAAGTTTAAGTAAACATTTTCGGGTGATCTGTATTGATATGGTTGGCCATGGCTACAGTGATAAACCAAATCGTCCGTATACGATTGATTATTACAGCCAGCACTTATTGGATATTTTGAAAGCGCTTAACTTAACTTCTGTTTATTTGTCCGGAGAATCTTTAGGTGGTTGGGTAGCGGCATGGTTTGCAGCCCATCATCCTGAATATGTTAAAGCGATGATTTTGAACACTCCGGGAAATGTAACAAATAATATAGAGACAATGAAAAAGTTAAAGGAATCGACTGTAAGAGCAGTAGTCGAGGCTAATTATGAAAATGTTCGAAATAGGCTTGAATGGCTGATGTATGATAAGAGTCAGGTAACGGAAGAGCTTGTTGAAGTTCGATATCAAATTTATAAGCAACCAGGTTTTGTTCAGGCTGTACATAATATTGTGGCCTTGCAGGATATGGAAACGCGATTAAAGTATACATGGGAGCCGTCTTGGTGTAAAAAGATCACGGTTCCAACACTATTGGTTTGGACAGATCATGACCCAACATCTACTGTTGATGAAGCAGTATTATTACAGGAAATGATTCCTGGCAGCAAACTCATTGTGATTAAGGATGCCGGGCACTGGCCACAATGGGAAAAACCTGAAGAATTTGATGCGATTCATTATCAATATTTTATTGAGGGTGACATCTAGAATAATACTAGTACATAGAAAAAGGGCTTTCAGGCAGGATGAAAGGACACGTACCATTCAAATGATATGAAATGTAAGAGTTATCTTTCCTTTCATTTATTTACGTTTAATATATTTGTATATAACACACTATGTATGGAGTGAGGGGATTAAAAATGATTTTACGTTTGGGTCATGCTGAACTTTTTGTCACTGATTTAGATAAATCACGAGATTTTTATGTTAATGTTCTTGGTTTTATTGAAGCAGGAAAAAAAGGGAATAGTTTATACCTTCGTGCAATTGAAGAGTTTGACAAGTACTCTCTCATTCTCACACAAAATTCCTATGCTGGAATGGGACATTTTGGTCTTCGAGTATCCCATCCGGATTACTTGCATGTTTTAAAAAAGCTCCATGATGAACAGGGTATTAAAAATGAATTTATTGAAGACCGTCTTCATCCAGGATTAGGAGCTTGTCTTAAGGTTACCGAGCCAAATGGGCACCATATTGCTTTTTATCATGAGATGGCACAAGTCGATTACACAGATGGAATGGGTGGAATGGATGCTTTACCAATGAGGCGCTCCCATCTTCATAGAGGTGTGCCTCCATTGAAAATTGACCATGTTAATTTACGGGTTCCCAATGTTGATGAAGCGTTAAAATATTGGAGCAGTCTGGATTTTAGCATTTCAGAGTACGTTGAAGAAGATGAAGGCAAGTTCGCAGCTTGGGTAAGGCGTACTACCACTACCCATGATGTGGCATTAGTAAAAGCGGAAAAAGCTGCTCTTCATCATGTTGCCTACAACGTTGATGGTGTACTGGGTGTAGTGAAAACGGCTGATCTATTAGCTGATGCAGGCTATAGAGATTCCATTGAATATGGACCGGGACGACATGGGGTATCAAACGCTTTCTTCTTGTACATCAGGGATCCGGATGGGCATAGAATTGAAATTTATTCAGGTGATTACCACAGGGACCTAGATCATGCGCCAATTAAATGGTCAAAAGAGGATTACGACAAAAAAGGCAGACTCTGGTGGGGAGCAGCGGTGCCGGAACGATTTTTTGAAACAACACCTCTAAATAAAGAATGGATGAAAGTGGGTTTTTCCATTAGGTAAAATAGGAGGGGTGAAATTTGATTACAAAAGAAGTGAAACTTGCCTTCGAACATCTTGCTTAGGCAGAAAGAAGTAAAAATGCAGTGTCTCCTATTTCGGATCTTTATCTTCATATAAATATGGAAGATGCCTATAACATTCAATTGCAAGCAATTGACGATAAAGTAGGGAAAAGTAGGTTTGACCTCTAAAGCCATGCAGGAATTACTTGGCGTAGATCAGCCAGATTATGGTCATTTATTAAACAGCATGGAGATTGAAAACATGGCCGGTTCTGTCCCGTCGTATGTTTCAGGCTATAGTTTAAGGACTGAACCAATATTTGAAGGAAATAAAGTCACAATTTAATAGTGTGGCTTCCATCCCGCAATGCAACTTCCGTAATGACTACATCTCGAATATCCTTCATTATTAATAGCCCTTCCCTTTTTCCTATCGCAAGCTATTAAACTGTCGATGAACTTTTCGCTTTATTTTTGGAAAACTCTTGGGCAACCTTTACCGCTGCAGTTGTCATAATATCCAAATTACCTGTGTATACAGGAAGATAGTCTCCATGATTCTTGATATCGCTGCTGAACTTGCCAGTTCGATATAAGATATGATTGATAAATTATGCAGAATGGCCAAAAGTATACTGTACTGAATCGATAAGGAATTAATAGCAATACAACTACTTAATTATATACTGCAAAATCGTAATTTTATAGTTAGATAGGGGGTGAGCTTATGTAAAACCAAGGCACTGTTATTTCGAGAAAAAACTTTATTCATATTTTTTATTAGTAAAATTGAACACGGTAACCATAGCCCTATTAAGTAGTTTTCAAAAATGAATGACAAGGAGAAGAGAAAAAATGGAGAACACAATGAAAGCAGCCCGCATACATTCGCTGGGAAGTCCGTTAGAATTGGAAAATGTTCCTCTTCCTACATTAGGAGATGAAGATGTACTCATTGAGGTAAAAGCAGTTCATGTAGCCCAATATCATACTGCTGCAATGTTAAGAACAGAACACAGTTTAAATATATATCCGCCTACGTTCCCTGCCATTCTCGGGATGGGTGGAGCAGGAAATATTTCCCAGATCGGTTCAAATGTTAATGGATTTCAAGAAGGGGAAAGAGTCGTTATCAATCCAATCCTTACATGCGGGACATGCGAATATTGTATGGATAATCGTCCAGGTCTTTGCGATATGTGGGTACTCCATGGCTATTATGCCCTTTACAAGCCAAATGGAGTGCCATTGCTTGAAAATTATCCAGGTGGCTTTGCCCAATATGTGAAAGTTCCCGCGCGAAACGTAGTACGTATTCATGATAATATTCCCTATGAGCAAGCAGCACGCTTTAATTATACAGGAATTTCATATGAAGCGCTTAAGAATGGCGGGTTTCGTCCTGGCATGACTGTTTTAATAAATGGTTCCACTGGAGTATTAGGTACAGAAGGAGTGCTATTATCCCTAGCTATGGGTGCTGCAAAGGTGATTGCAACAGGGCGTAATCGTGAGCGATTAGCGAAAATAAAGGAATTAAACCCTGAACGTGTGTTTACAATCCTTCTCGGTGAGGAATCAATTGTACCAAGTATTAAAGAATTTACTGACGGAAAAGGAGTACACTTATATCTTGATACGATGGGATCTGTCGCAGGCCAGGAGTCTCCTATTCAATCGGTTCATGATTGTCTTGACGGACTTAAAAAGGGTGGCACCGCCGTATTTATTGGCTCCATGCAAAATCATGATGTTAAATATAATTACGAATATTATATCGGTAATGCCATTAAAATTATGGGATCCGTTTGGTACAATAATCAATCTCTCTCAGAACTGGTAAATATGGCTGCTGCAGGTACATTAAAATTGAGCAATTATGATACAAAAACTTTCTCTTTGGAGCATGTCAATGAAGCGTTTGATTTTGCCGACCAACGAACGGGTGGATTGAACAATATTATCGTTAAACCGTAAACAATAATACTCCAAATGATGGGGAAGTTCTCATTTATATCCGACAAAATCTACATAACTAATAAAACTGCAAAAGAGTCGGCTTGGGGTTCCGACAAAAAAAATCGGGCGAAGTGTATCTTTATTTTCCTGTTACTCAAGACTGAGGCAGATAACCATATGAGATCTTATAAATTGGGGGTTAATAAGATGGGAATGAATTTTGATCCAGCAACAACGGCTGTTTTGTCTTTACACCTGTTAAATGATATTGTTTCCATAGACGGCAAGTTTGGTTCATTTTTCGGTGAACAGGTTGTCGCCCGCAATGTTATTGAAAAAGGAAAGTTGTTAGTTGAAACGGTCCGGTCTTTACAAATACCGGTTATTCATGTAGCAGTAAGATTTCAACCCGAACATCCAGATTTAGTTCCAAATAGTCCACTTCTATCAATGGTAAAGGACATGGATGCGCTTGTTGAAGGAACATGGGGTGGAGATTTTGTTGAGGGTTTGCAGCCAATCGGGAGTGAGACTGTAATAGTACATCAAAGGGTAGGCGCTTTTCAGGAAACTGAATTGGCTGCTATACTAAAAGACCGCGGAATTGATTCTGTCATCGTTTTTGGAGTAGTCACCAACAACATTGTTGAACATACGGTAAGAAACGCAGTAGATCATGGTTTTCATGTCTTTGTTGTAGAAGATTGTTGTTCAGCAGCAACACCTGAGGCCCATAAAGCATCCATCGAAACACTCGGGCTTCTTTCCAAAATTATTACTCTAAATGATGTGGTCCCTGTCACTCCTCAAACGTAAAGGCAGTATCCTCCTCTAGAACACGTAAAAGATAAATGGCCTATAATCGTGCATTTTAGAGGAGGATTCTTTTTACTGGATTGATTCAATCAAGGGATGTAAACAGTGTAAAATGGTCATTAGGAATAAGTTCATACATGAAAATTTCTAAGGTTATTGGCTTACTTCGTCAGAAATAATATTGATTTACTTAAGAAATAAGCTAATATAAAAATAATAATAAGCAATACATAGAGAACCAAGGGAAAAGGATGTATTCAGCATGGATTTATATAAGACTCTTAAAAAAGCACCTGTCATGAAATCTGTTTTTGTATACGAGCAAATGAAAGAAGAACTTATTAATGGTAAATGGAATTTTGGAGAAAAAATCCTAGTAAATGCTTTAATAGAAAGATTTAATGTTTCAAGGAGACCCGTCATGGAGGCTCTAAAGATGCTTGAAAACGACGGTTTCATACAAATTCTACCTCAGTATGGATGTAAGGTGATTGATTACTCCAAGAAAAGTGCACTGGAAGTCATCTTACTTCGTTCAGCGATTGAAGGTCTGTGTGCGGAAATGGGTGCGAAAAATCATACAACGGAAGAAATAGAGTCATTAGAAAATTATCAGCGCATGATTAGTCTTAATCCGGAAAAACTCTACGACAAGTACTTCTATCTAAGATATAATCGTGAATTTCATTCCCACATTGCCTTAATGGCGCATTCTGATAAAATCAGGGAATACACCGTGCAAATCTGGGGTCTGAACGACTTCTATCTTGTAAACTTATTTGATCATTTCAGGTGGGATATTACTGGTTCATTAGAGGGCCATAATAAAATTGTTGATGCCATTAAGGACAGGGATGGAGCCAAGGCAAAGAAATTAATGGAGGAACATTTGGAGCTGTTTATTCACCAGCATAAGGATAGACTTCCTGAAATGTAAAGGGTTAATGCCCTTCTTCAAGGATGGTGAAAAACGAATTTAAACCATAAAGACGTTATTACTAATGTAAAATCCCCCTACCACTTCGATTTGCATGTTAAGCCTTTACTCGAAGATGGACCCCTGTAGATTTTCTCTTATCGTCATATTTCTTAGCCTGTAGGTATAAAGAAGACTATCAGCTTTTCTTCACAAACGGCTCGTGAGTAATTTTTACCATTTTGGTTAAAATTCATGACGCAGCCTCCTAGTATTTAAGTATTGTCCTTATCATTGGCCAGCTTAGGACTCTCCCATTCTATCAAGAGGCTATTTTTTTATTCAAACTCCATTTTCCTTCATTACAGGAATGTTACCCCCTTTATTCAATAAGTAAATTTAGTCTTAGACCCCAATCCACTATATACATCTATATAAATTGTACTAAAGAATTTCCTGAATGACATTCGATCCCATTCTTACATAAAGTCGGTCAATTACTGAGAAATCGTCATCGGGAAACTGCAGGACAAGCTGTCCAAGAAAATCGATGTGAATATAACCGATATAAAGTAACCTTGGCCGACCTGGCCTTCAAGCAACTGAAGAGCGGTTTGAAATTGTGCCCGATGCCTAACTTTACTAATGCTTATCGTGTCCGAGTCGCTGCTCTGGAATGAATTTTTTCAATCTTTTGATAAATAGTTGAATTTTGCCTTATTAAAGTATATTCTTTTTATAAATACATACATACTAACCGGTTGGTTAGTTAACAAGGGAGTGAAGGAATGAATTTTTCATACTCTGAAAAGGAGATTGAACTTCAAGGAAAGCTGACAAAATTTATGGAAGAACATGTTTATCCGAACGAAAAGGTATTCGAACAGCAGCTGAATGAGGGAACAGATAAGTCCAGCCACTTGGCATTTCAAAAGTTTGATAGAAAAACGCAAGGCCGCTGGAATAAGGTTCCATCCATTATGCATGAGCTGACTGAGAAGGCCAAGGCAGAAGGGCTATGGAATTTATTTTTGCCCGAGAGTGAATACGGTGCAGGGCTTACGAATCTGGAATATGCGCCATTATGTGAGATTATGGGAAGATCGTTGATTGGGCCAGAGGTCTTTAACTGCAATGCACCCGATACGGGCAATATGGAGGTGCTTGTCCGTTATGGGACCGAAAAGCAAAAGGAACAGTGGCTGCAGCCATTATTAAATGGTGAAATCAGATCATGTTTTTCGATGACTGAGCCGGAGGTTGCCTCTTCAGATGCGACCAATATTGAGGCCCGGATTGAAAGGGATGGGGATCATTACATCATCAACGGGCGTAAATGGTGGTCATCAGGTGCCGGTGATCCGCGCTGCAAAATAGCGATTGTCATGGGCAAGAGCAATCCAGATGCCAACCGTCATGAACAGCAATCCATGATCCTGGTTCCTCTTGATACCCCTGGGGTTACCATTGAAAGGATGCTTCCGGTGTTTGGCTATGATCATGCCCCGCATGGCCATGCCGAAATTACATACGATAATGTCCGCGTACCGGCAGAGAATCTGATTTGGGGAGAGGGCAAGGGATTTGCCATCGCACAGGGACGCCTTGGGCCTGGCCGCATTCACCACTGTATGAGGCTGATTGGAGCAGCAGAAAGGGCGCTTGAAGAATTATGTAAGCGTATTCAAGATAGGGTCGCATTTGGAAAGCCTTTAGCAAACCAAGGCGTAATCCAGGAATGGGTGGCTGATTCAAGGATTGAAATCGAGCAGGCAAGGCTTTTGACGCTAAAAGCAGCTTATATGATGGATACTGTCGGCAATAAGGAAGCGAAGGCTGAAATCGCCATGATTAAGGTGGTCGCACCATCCATGGCTCTAAGTGTATTGGACAGGGCGATCCAGGCATTTGGCGCTGCCGGGGTATCCAATGATTTTACACTTGCTGCCCAGTGGGCAAATGCGCGTACTTTACGTCTGGCTGACGGTCCGGACGAGGTCCATAAGGCCCAGATTGCCAGGCTTGAATATAAAAAATATAAATAAAAAAATAAATGGATGAAGAGCAGGAAGAGGAGTGGATCATGTGAATGTAATGGAACTTTTTAGCCTTAAGGGAAAGACGGCGATCATAACAGGCGGGGGACGCGGACTTGGGGAACAAATTGCGACAGGCTTCGCGGAGGCTGGGGCAAACCTTGTACTTTGCTCCAGGAAACAGGAAGCGTGTGAAGAAGTAGCTGAAAAGATCAGGGGGCTGGGAGTGAAAGCACTTGCCCTGAAATGTGATATTTCCAATCCCGAAGATGTTCAGAATGTGATCCAAAAAACAGTGGAAGAATTCGGGGGAATCGATATTCTCGTTAACAACAGCGGTGCGACCTGGGGAGCACCGGCTGAGGAGATGCCGCTTGAGGCGTGGAACAAGGTAATCAATGTAAACGTAACCGGGACATTTTTAATGAGCCAGGCAGCCGGCCGCGTCATGATCGAGCAGCGCCGCGGGAAGATCATTAACATCTCATCTGTCGCAGGCCTTGGCGGCACGGACCCAAGGGTGATGAATACAATCGGCTACAATACCAGCAAAGGAGCTGTCATAACCCTGACTAAGGACCTTGCTGTAAAATGGGGTCCGCATAATATCAACGTAAACGCCATAGCACCAGGGTTTTTCCCGACCAAGATGTCCAAAGTCATCATCAAACACGGAAAAAATCCAATCCTTGAATCCACTCCGTTAAGGCGCTTTGGTTCAGAGGATGATTTAAAAGGAGCGGCCCTGTTCCTTGCATCTGATGCATCCAACTATGTAACCGGGGATGTTTTGATCGTAGATGGAGGAACACACGCGATGTAAGCACAGGGCGTCAATTATCAGACAAAGCCCAATTTCCTTATAGCCGATAAATGGCATTTCGATGTATATTTTATAATTGGAGGTAGGACAATGAGTTCAAAACCCTGGCTTTCTGTATATGGAGATTATATTAAAGCTGAAGCCGAAATACCGGATTACAGTATTCCCCAGCTCCTTCAGAATACGGCAGAAAAATTCCCGGAAAACATCGCGATCACCTTTTATGGCAAAAAGATTTTGTATAAGGAGCTTGTTTATGCAGCAAATGCCTTTGCGTCAGCCCTCCAAAACCATGGCGTTCAAAAAGGGGACCGCGTGGCGATCATGCTGCCGAATTGCCCTCAATATGTGATTGCATATTATGGGGTTTTGACAGCTGGCGGGATTGTTACACAGGTGAACCCAATGAGTGCTGAAAGAGAAATTGAATACATCCTGAATGATTCCGGAGCTAAAACCATGGTAGTGCTCGACGGATTGTATGCCAAGGCAAAACAGGTGCAGACAAGAGCAGAGCTGGACAAGCTCATCGTTGTCAGCCTTCTTCCGTCAGAACATGATTTTGCCCCTGACTTCACATTTGATGCTTTCTTAAAGGAAGGCAGCGGCCAGGTGACACCTGTGCCAATCGAACCTGAACACGATGTGGCAGTCCTTCAATATACGGGAGGAACCACCGGGCGTTCCAAAGGGGCTATGCTGACGCACCGCAATTTGGTTGCCAATGTGTATCAGTGCTATGAATTTTTCAAAAATGATATCGTTGATGGGCAGGAAAGTTTTTTAACGGTCATTCCGCTATTCCACGTGTTTGGTATGACTGCAGCCATGAACTTCTCCATATTGACGGGCGGAAACTCGATTATGCTGCCGAGATTTGATGTAGAAGAAGTGCTGAATACCATTAAAAACGAACAGCCTACCAATTTTCCGGGAGTACCGACCATGTACGTCGCAATCACAAACCATCCAAAGGCAGAAGAATACGGAATTGATTCCATCCGAACATGCAACAGCGGAAGCGCACCGATGCCGCTGGAGTTACTTCGGGAATTTGAAAGGAAAACAGGCTCACAGATTGTTGAGGGATATGGATTGTCTGAAGCGGCGCCCGTCACTCACTGCAACCCTACCTTCGCTGAAAGAAAGCCCGGAAGTGTAGGAATCGGCTACCCTTCAACCGAATATAAAGTTGTGGACATTGCCACCGGAACGGAGGAAGTGCCGCCCGGGGAGCTTGGAGAATTGATCATTAAGGGACCACAGGTAATGAAAGGCTACTGGAACATGCCGGAGGAAACAGCAGCGACTTTAAGGGACGGCTGGCTGTACACTGGGGATATTACCCGTATGGATGAGGATGGGTATGTCTATATCGTTGACAGGAAAAAGGATCTGATTATCGCAAGCGGCTTCAATGTCTATCCGCGTGATGTGGAAGAAGTGATTTATGAGCATCCATCTGTGCAGGAGGCTGTGGTAATAGGAGTACCTGATGCCTACAGAGGGGAAACCGTAAAAGCTGTGATTGTGCTAAAAGCAGGGAAAACGGCTACGGAAGAAGAAATCATTCAATTCTGCCGTGCCAATATGGCAGCCTATAAATCACCTACCATTGTTGAATTCCGGGACCAGCTGCCAAAGACTAGCGTGGGCAAAATCCTTCGCCGGGCCTTAAGAGAGGAAGCCTCAGTCAAGTAAGTGTAACGCAAAATTTTTTTAAACAGATTGTGAGGATATTAGATTGAAGGAGAAAATTACAGAACATAGCATCCGATTATTCGAGAAAAAAGGTTTCACCGAAACATCCATTCAGGATATTGTCGAATCTATCGGTGTCACAAAGGGAACCTTCTATTACTATTTTTCCAGTAAGGAAGAATTATTGATGGATATCCATAACCGATATATTGATCAATTGCTTTCCGAACAGGAGAAAATCCTGCTGGATGAAACGAAATCCTCGCAAGAAAAGCTTTCTGATATTGTATTAATGCTGATTCAGAGTATAAGAGGCCAGGGGCCAAGTGCCAAGGTATTCTTCCGGGAAATGCAAAATCTTAGCCAGGATCGGCTCGAGGAAATCGTACAGAAAAGGGACGAGTTCCGGCTGAATATTCAAAGAGTGCTGGAGGAAGGGACGGAAAACGGTGAATTCAAGCCTGAGCTGAATGCTCCCATCGCTACCTTTGGCATTTTAGGAATGGCCAACTGGAGCTACCAGTGGTTTAATCCTGAAGGCCTTATGAATGAAAAAGAGGTATCGCAGATATTTACCGATATGATTTTGAGCGGAATCAAAAAGTGATAATTTTCATTTTTACCATATGATTCCGACACGGACCAAAAAATCATAAGCTTCTATGTAGCACAAAACTCGCTTCCCGGGGAGGGACCTGCCCGGGAGGCATCAATCTTTAACATACTAACCGGTTAGTTTGAAAAACTTAATGGGGTGATCAGATTGGCAGTAAACAAGGTGAATCGAATTTCAGTGATAGGCGCCGGGCAGATGGGGCATCAGATTGCGATGCTTTCTGCACTTGGAGGGTTTGAAACTGTCCTTCAGGATGTACAGGAACCTGCTTTGAAAAAGGCGGAAGAAAAGCTTCATGGGATACTGGATAAGTGGGTAGGGAAGGGCAGGCTGTCAGACGACCAAAAAGCGGCAGCGTTCAGCCGCCTTCAATTTACAACTGATATTGGGGCTGCTGCTAATGCGGATCTGATCATTGAGGCAGTAGTGGAGAAGCTGGACGTAAAGAAAGAGGTATTTTCAAAATTGGAAGCGATTGCGCCTGAGCATGCGATCTTTGCCACAAACAGTTCAACAATCGTCAACAGCCTTCTTGCCGATGTGACGAACCGTCCGGACAAGTTTGTTAATATGCACTTCTTCTTTCCGCCCCTCGTCATGGACTGCGTCGAAGTAGTCATGAGTGATACAACTTCCGAAGAAACCGCCCAGATTGCGATGGATGTGTGCAAGCAAATGAATCGGACAGCTGTTTTGCTGAAAAAAGAAATTTCCGGATTTGTGGCGAACAGGATTCTTGGGGCGCTTCAAAGGGAAGCCGTTTATTTATATGAAAATGGGATTGCCGACTTTAAAGATATCGATATCATCTGCAGAAAGGCATTGAATCATCCTATAGGGCCTTTCGAACTGATGGATTTGTCAGGAATCGATGTGGGTTACTTTGTGATGCAGCAGCGCTATAAAGAGACCGGGAATCCGGAGGATAAGCCATTTGCATGCATTGAGGAAAAAGTGAAACAGGGCCATCTTGGCCGTAAGACTGGCAAGGGATGGTATGACTATAGCGGTGAAGGAGTGAAACGCTGATGGTACAGCAAACGCAATTCGTAAAGGTCGAAAAGGAAAATCAATATGCGATTCTGACAATCGATAACCCCCCATTGAATGTACTGAGCCAGCAGATCTTCTCGGAATTATATGAAGTATTCTCAGAATTGGAACAGGATGATGAGGTTGTCGCCGTCCTATTGACAGGGGCCGGTGAAAAGGCTTTTGCAGCAGGCGCAGACATTAAGGAATTCCCGCAAATGATGGGGAGTTCAAATTTGAAGGAAACGATTATGAATGGACACAGGACCCTGAATTTTATCGATGATTTCAGGAAGCCTACCATCGCCGTACTGAACGGGATGACCTTCGGGGGAGGTTGCGAACTGGCTCTTTCATGCGATATCCGTATTGCCGAAGAGCATAGTCAGCTAGGGCTTCCCGAGGTAGCCCTAGGGCTCTTCCCGGGAGGAGGGGGCACTCAGCGGCTTCCGCGTCTGGTAGGTCCTGCAAAAGCCAAAGAGCTTATGTTTACCGGAAAGCCGATTACTGCACAGGAGGCAGAGAAAATCGGACTGGTTAACACGGTAGTCGAAAAAGGCAATGGCCTCAGTGAAGCAAAGAAGCTGGCAGGCACTATAACCGGCTACTCATTGCAGGCGCTGTCCCGGATTAAGAAAGCAGTGAACGAGGGTCTCCAATCATCCCTGGATGAAGGAATTGACCTGGAGGCAACTCTATTTGCAGAGGTATTCCGGACGGAAGATATAAAAGAGGGCGTACAGGCTTTTATTGAAAAGCGCAAGCCCAGCTTCAAGCATAAGTAGGAGGGGTTTTATGATGCAGGAAACACAGCTGACTGTGCGGTTTTGCGAAACGGATGCTTTGGGACATATCAATAACACCAGCTATTTCATCTATCTGGAGGAAGCAAGGATAAAGTTTTTTGAACTGCTCGGCTATAGCATGGATACAAATGAATGGAACTTTATATTGGCATCGACCAAATGTGATTTCGTCAGCCAGGGATACTTTAATCAAATACTGTCCGTTAAGACGTTTGTGACCCATGTCGGAACGAAGAGCTTTGAAATTACCCATGAGATATCCTGCACGCAGACAGGCCAATTGATAGCCAAAGGGAATGCTGTCATTGTGTACTTCGATTTTAATGAGCAACGCAGCAAGCCGATCCCGGCACTGCTAAGGGAAGGCCTTGAAGAGCATAAGCTCGCAGTCTGATTTCTGAATATTCGTAATCCTGGATTTGAGGAGGTTTTTCAACATATGGCTAATACTAATTCGTCTGATACCATATCCGTCCGCAGCGGAGAAGAATTGAACATTCCTGTATTAGAGAAGTTCCTGAAGGAAAATGTGGAGGGCTATCCAGACAGGATGCTCGAGATCAAGCAATTCTCAGCGGGCCACTCCAACTTAACCTATGAATTAAAAGCCGGCGATTGGGAAGCGGTTCTGAGAAGGCCTCCGCATGGACCGGTGGCGCCAAAAGCACATGACATGAAAAGGGAGCATTTCATTGTCCAAACTCTTCATCCTTATTTTCCGGAAGCGCCAAAGCCGATTTTATATTCAGACGATGAATCCATCGTCGGCAGCCAGTTCTTCATAATGGAGCGGAAGAAGGGAGTCGTCCTGGACACAGCCTTTCCGGACAGTTGGAATGTGGACGGGCAGCTGTGCCGCAGACTGTCCGAAATCATGGTGGAAAAACTGGTTGAACTGCATTCCATTCCTTATAGGGAAACAGGCTTACAGGAGATCAGCCGCCCTGAAGGGTTCATGGAACGGCAAATCCATGGCTGGATATCCAGGTATGAACGTGCGAAGACGGATGATATCAAAGAGGCGCCACAATTACTGAATTGGCTGGCCACTCATCTTCCAAAAGAATCCGGCCATGCAATCATTCATTATGATTACAAACTGAACAACGCCATGTTCAACCAGGAAGGTACCGATATGGTCGGCCTTTTCGATTGGGAGATGGCAACAGTTGGCGACCCGCTTGCTGACTTGGGGATTGCAATGGGCTACTGGACGGAACAAAATGATCCTGACCTCCTTAAGTTTGGCATGGGCAAAGCTTCGGTTACCGTCAATGAAGGGTTCATGTCAAGGCGGGAATTCATTGAGTCATATGCCCGAAAAAGCGGCAGAGATGTATCCAATATTGATTTTTATTTAACCTTTGCATACTTCAAGCTGGCTGTCATTTGCCAGCAGATTTATTACCGTTACAAAAAAGGGCAGACGAATGACCAGCGCTTTGCGTCATTCAACCACTTCGTGAAAAGCCTGATCACCCACGCTTCAAACATAGCTGGCAAGGAAGTGCTTTAATGAAGAAAATTCATCTGCTTGTTAAAAAGGAAGACATCGATGAAGAAAAAATGGCGGAAGGGGACAAAATCGCCGTGGTGTTCGACGTCCTCCTCGCAACGACGACGATTGTGTCGGCCTTAGAGGATGGTGCTCTTGAAGTGATTCCGGTATTAAGCTCAAAGGAAGCATTGGACGTTCAACAAAATCAGCCGGACAAACAAATAATAGTAGCCGGGGAGCTGAATGCGGAGCCGGTCGATGGCCTGGTCTATCCGAGTCCACTGCAGTTGAGAAGGCTGGTTAAGGGTAAAACGCTCGTTTTGACCACGACAAATGGAACGGTTGCTTTACGAAAGTCGCATAAAGCGAATAAGGTGTATGTGAGTTCCCTGCTAAATAATTTGGCTGTTGCTAATAAACTGGCCGGGGAATGGCAGGATGAAACGGTTGTGGTGGTTTGTTCCGGGAATTCGGGAGAAATTAGTCTTGAGGATATATACGGTGCAGGCCATTTTATCAGCTGCCTATTGGCAGAAAACATTGCGGCAGAGGTCGAATTGACGGATGCGGCCATGGCGGCATTGGCTATGTTTGAGGGCAGAGAGGACCAGGCATTTGAAGTATTGGAATCCTCCTATGTTGGAAGGCTGTTTGCCAGGCATGACGCAGAGGAGGAACTGGAATTCGCGTCCCGAAAAAACATCGTTTCCATAGTACCCATGCTGACAGGGGAAAAGACCATTCTTACACCAGTGGCCAATAAAAATTTTTGATAGCAACAAGGAGGGCAAAATTGTGGAAGAACAATTGCTTAAGGATCATAAAGGAACCAGTTTCCTATATTCCGATATTAATATGGATTCATTTTTTACTCCTGAAGATTTTACAGAAGAACATAAAATGATTGCTTCGACTGCCAAGCAATTTATCGAGAAAGACGTGATGCCGAGGAAAGATGAGATTGAAGAGCAGAATTTTGACACGGTGGTATCGCTCCTGCATAAGGCAGGCTCTCTTGGCCTTCTGGCTCACAGCGTTCCTGAGCAATACGGGGGTCTGGGATTGGACAAGATTTCAAAGGGCATTGTCGGTGAGATGGTAGGCCCTGCCAGCGGATATGGCGTTGCACACTCAAACCATACATGCATAGCTACCCTGCCGATCACTTACTTTGGCACAGCAGAGCAAAAGGAAAAATATCTGCCGAAGCTTGCCTCCGGGGAATACATCGGTGCTTACTGCCTTACCGAGCCAAACGCAGGGTCGGACGCTCTTGCAGCCCAGACTGTTGCACGGCTGAATGAAGCCGGTACCCACTATATCCTGAACGGAACAAAAATCTATATAACGAATGCCGAGTTCTCGGATACTTTTATCATTTATGCCAAGGTCGATGGCACAAAATTCACAGCGTTTATTGCTGAAAGGAGTTTTCCCGGACTGTCACTTGGACCTGAAGAACAAAAAATGGGCATTAAGGGATCTTCTACGAGATCAGTGATTTTGGAAGATTGCGAGATTCCGGCCGAAAACCTTTTGGGTGAGGTCGGGAAAGGCCATGTAATTGCCCTGAATGTGCTGAATCTCGGCCGCTATAATCTGGGATCGGCCTGCATGGGTGCATCTAAGACTGGTTTGAAGAAAACGATCGAATTCATCCAGCAGCGGAAGCAGTTTAAAACAGCAATAGCCGATTTCCCGGCATCCATGGAAAAGGTAGCGAAAATGGCCGCCCGCATTTATGCGGCAGAATCAGTACAATACCGTACCGCTGGCTTGCTCGAACAATCACTTGGAGGTTTGTATGAATCCGAGGATCATAAGCTGATAGCAAGACGGCTCAGTGAATATGCAACAGAATGTGCGATCTGTAAGGTGTATGGATCGGAAACACTTGATTATACGGCAGACGAAAGCCTGCAGCTACACGGTGGGGCAGGGTTTATTAAGGAATACGGCATCGAGCAAATATACCGCGATTCAAGGATCAACCGTATTTTTGAAGGTACAAATGAGATTAATAGACTTCTAATACCGACCCATTTATTCAGAAAGGCAATGAAGGGGGAACTCGATTTACAAGGAAAGATTGAAGCAGCTTTCACCTCGCTGACAAACCAAAATAAGGAATATGATGGAGTTTTCGCAAAGGAAAGGGAAGCGGTGGATGCCATCCGCAGCCTGTTCCTTGTCACCGCAGGGCTTGCCTATCAATCTTATGGCGAACGTCTTCCGTCCGAGCAGGAAGTCCTGATGGGCCTTGCCGACATCGCCATTCAGCTGTTTGCTGCAGAATCTGCCGTGTATCGAACCTACAAATCGATTCTTGCAAACGGTGAAGAAAAATCGCGGACAAAGATTGACCTGGCAAGAGCCACCCTGGAGGAAGCTCTATGGATGGCTGAAAAAGTATCACGAAGGTTTGCGTCTGAGCTAGCGTCAGGCGAACAGAGGAAGCAATTGCTGTCATTGGCATTTCGGGTCGGCAGCCGCTTTATGCCAGGGGAAAGTGTAGAAAGAAACAGGCGCATTGCCAGGATGCAATATGAGGCTTGCCAATATGAATGCTAAAGGCGGTGGAGGATGATATGAGGTTTCAGGATCGGGTTGCAGTCATTACGGGCGCAGGGACCGGCATTGGCAAGGCGGCCGCACTAAGGCTTGCCAGCGAAGGTGCTGCAGTGATTCTGGTTGGCAGGACGCAATCCAAACTGGAAGAAACGGCGGAGGAAATAACAAGGAGAGGAGATGGCCATCCAGCAGACATTTTTTCGGCAGATGTGACTTCAGAGGAAGCGGTCGCAAGGCTGTCGAAGTTCATTCGCGAGAAATATGGCAATTTGCATGTTCTTGTCAATAATGCTGGCGGCTCTCACCAGTCCAAGCTATTTGATTTAACAGAACAGGCATGGGACCAGGTACAAAACGTCAATCTAAAAAGTATTTTTCTAGCTTCAAAGCATTTGGGAAGAATGATGGCCGATGCGGCTGGAAATGAATCAGACCCTGTCGATCGTTCCATAGTCAATATTGCCTCGCTTTCGGGACACCAGGCCGGTGCGCAAATCCCGCACTATAGTGCAGCCAAGGCAGCCGTCATTAGCCTGTCCAAGTCCCTCGCCCTCGAGCTTGCACCCTACAGGATCAGGGTTAATTCGATATCTCCCGGCTTTGTTGAAACACCGCTGACAGCGGATGGTTTGAAAAATGACCGCTTTGTAAATGCCATCAGGAAAAACACGGCTTTAAGAAGGGTAGGAAGGCCTGAAGAGATTGCTAATGTAATTGCTTTTGCCGCTTCACCGGAAGCTTCATATATGACTGGGAGCGACCTATTGGTTGATGGCGGCTGGCTTATCATGTAAAGGGAGTGAAAGTTATGGGTGAACAAACACAGGATCTATTGGTCCATGTAGAAGGCTCGATAATGAGTATCACGCTAAACCGTCCGGAAAGTTTGAATGCATTTAGTCCTGATATGATTCTTGGGCTGACGGAGGCCGTTAACAGCGTGAAAGAAAATAATACGATCAGGGCAATCGTTTTGTCTGGCGCTGGCAGAAGTTTCACGGCGGGAGGCGATGTAAAAACGATGGGTAACACGAATGCAGCACAGGTGTATGATCATATAGGAAAACTTAATGAGTGCATTCTTGCCATGCAGAGTGCTGAGGTGCCGATCATTGCTGCGGTGCATGGATTTGCTGCCGGGGCAGGCTTCAATCTGGCTCTTGCCTGTGATCTAATCATTGCAGCGGAGGACAGCAAGTTTGCTTTAAGCTTTAGCCAGGTAGGACTGATTTCTGATGGCGGTGGTTCTTATTTCGTACCTCGGCTGCTTGGCCCGCATCTTGCCAAACAGTTCTTTTTCAGCGGTGAACCCATACCGGCGGAGCGTTTATACCAATTGGGAGTCATTAACCAGCTGGTGCCGATCGAGGCCTTGAAGGAAGAAGCCCTAATGCTTGCAAAGAAATTGGCACAGGGGCCAACAAAGGCATACGGCATGATGAAAAAGATAATCAATCATTCCTTTACAGCCAGTCTAGAAGAAATTCTGGAGCAGGAGAGAATATCCCAGACGATGATGGTGACTACAGAAGACCATCTGGAGGGTGTACAAGCATTCAAAGAAAAAAGAAGGCCTGAATTCCAGGGCAAATGAAAGAGGTTGAAGAAAATGAAAGCAATTCAGTTTACAGAATACGGCGGCCCTGAAGTATTAAACCAGGTGAATGTGGATGTTCCGGTCCCAACCGGTCATGATGTGCTGGTCGAAATCCATGCAGTAGGTGTCAATTACGCAGACACGGCACGCCGCGAGGGAGAATATGTAGTGCCTACACCGCTGCCATTCATTCCGGGTGCAGAAATTGCAGGGATTGTCACTCAGGTAGGCGAGAAAGTAACAAGGGTAAAGCCAGGAACCAGGATCGTCAGCCTCATTGAATCAGGCGGCTATTCCGAATATGCGTTAGCAAACGAGTTCTCCGTGATTCCATTGCCGGATCAGGTTGATTTTCATAAGGCAGTATCAATCCCGCTTCAAGGATTAAGTGCTTATCATGTCCTTAAGACGATGGGCAGGCTTCAGCCGGAGGAAACTGTTCTCGTCCATGCTGCAGCAGGAGGAGTAGGTCTGATTGCCGTACAGCTTGCAAAAATCTTTGGGGCAGGAAAGGTCATTGCAACGGCAAGCAGTCAAGATAAATTGGACCTTGCCGCATCAATGGGTGCGGATGTATTGATTAATTACACTGAAGAGGGCTGGGAGGATAAGGTTCGGGAAGCAACCAGCGGCAAGGGAGTCGATGTCGCTCTAGAGATGGCCGGAGGACAAATTTTTAACAAAACCCTGCGCTGTCTGGCAACGTTCGGACGTCTGGTTGTGTTTGGAAACGCAAGCGCCCAGCCGAGCACGCTTGACCCGACACATTTGATGAGACGCAATCAGTCAGTAATCGGATTCTTTTTGCCGCAGATCATGAAAAAGCCAGAGCTCCTCGTCCCATCGATCCAGGAACTCTTTACGTATGTTGCAGAAGGCAGGCTGCAGCTGGTCATTGGAGGAGTTTATCCTCTTGAGGAAGCTGCCAACGTGCATACACTATTGCAGTCCAGGCAGACAAAGGGCAAATTGGTCCTGCAGGTAAAATAAATATTTTATCATTGCAAGCCTGTATAAATTTGAGCCAAACCTCCCAAAATACGTAACATACCAATATGGAGGTGCGGTATTAATGGACAAAGAATCAGGGCAGCATTTCACTCAGGAAGACGGACTGCCTTCCGAACAAATGGAAAGGCCTGCTGAAAACCGCACAGAATTTGGCGCAGAGCTTACTGGTGGAATGAATGCTGCTAAAATCTATGATGTGCTGGCATCAAACTCCAGAAATACGAAAAAGCGATAGAAAAAAAGGGTCCATTTGCGGTAAGCAAACAGGGCCCTTTTTTATTTTTTCTATGCTGGTTAAAACAGAACTGTTAAATATAAGCTGAGGATCCTATTGAATGCAGTAGGGCCCATAAAGAGGAGACTAGATTTCCTTAAAAAGTTCTCTATTGGAGTATTATCATAGAAAAGGCAATTACAAAAAAACAGAGGATTTCGTTTCCTAGATCGCACTGCTTTTCGTATCAGCTGCTACCGTAAATTTTTGCAGATAATCGGATCTGAGACTATAAGAAACTACTTTCTCCTTGTACTGCTTGACTACGTCAACATGGTCATCGTAACTAAAAACAAAGAAATGTACGACATTCTTTCCTCTTTTTACGCTGATGATAAATGGAGCAACCTTAGTATCAGGATGTAGAAATAATTTTTCATTGCCTGGATAAATCCAATATTCTTCTATAAATGCAGCTTCATTAAAAGAATCAATAAACCTAATTTTCTCTTCCTCTTCTAAATGCTTACCGTTACATGTTACAGTAACATCTTTTGAACTAAGTTTTGGATGAAGTGCAAACTTACTTAAGTACCATGCTACCACTGCACTTGGAGGACTCATGAAAAATTTAAAAGCTACAGCAATTGCTATAGAAATAACAACGGTCCAAGTCAAATCAGTTCAACTCCTATCATTATACAAAACCATACTCGGTCGCATATCTCTTCTTGGCCTGAAGATACTGCTCTATTATAGTATTAGATTAATGGCAGAACAACCTTAGGTTGAGTCTGGAATGTTGTAGCTTTACTGTTTAGGTGGATTTCTTCGTCAATTTGTATTTGCTGCTTATATCGAACATAATGAGCAAAATTCTTTAAAATGTTAGTTGGTGTTTGGAATTTATCCTCTAGGAAGGGGTACTTGCACTCCAGCATAGCCCTGAAATTTTAGGATAAAGCCTTGTTTGCCCGTTTTCTTTTGCACCATACCTACATAGGCAACAGGGCCACAGGGTATGGCTCTTTTAGTCATTTGTATTCTTCGCAACTTCCTAGGTAATATAAATTCATGCTGTAAGGGGCTTATGCCAAAAATTTATGCATCCGCATTTAATATTGGTGGTATTAACAATGTCACCTTATATGAAAAAGCAACAAGTCGTGAGAAGCATCATTGGCCGCCCAATGCCAAAGTAAATAGAAAGCAAAAATGATATAAAGCGTACTGAATTTTTGCTTTTGCTATATAAAAACCAGTAACTTTCCCTATAAAAAACGTATAATCACAGTTTTTTTCCATAACACATGATGATTGCCAGGCTAACCTGCCCTTATGCTCAATATGGTGGGTCTTATGCTCGAAATACAAGTATTTAAGCTCGAAATCTGGAATATATGATCGATATCCGGCACTTTATGAGCGAAATCCGGAATTTATGCTCGAACTGCCTTCAGAAAAAGCGTTAAAGAATTTACGACCGTACCGGCTTCAGAGAAACACGTAACACTAGTACAATCGAGCCCCATTCAGCAAATGACATACATATATTTTGTGATCGAGCAGTCATCAGCGAATAACGTACATATATTTTGTGTTCGAGCAGGCTTTTGCGAATGACGTACACATATTTTGTAATCGAGCAGTCATCAGCGAATGACGTACAAATATGGTAATCGAGCAGTCATCAGCGAATGACGTACACATATTTTGTAATCGAGCAGTCATCAGCGAATGACGTACACATATGGTAATCGAGCAGTCTTCAATGAAAGATGAACCGCTATTACGGACGAGCAGCCTTCCGATGAAGACCTTATACCGACAATATTCAGCGAACGGAAGACGTAAAACGAAATATATACGCGAACAGCCTTAAGAGCGGGACCTATATACCAAATCAGATATATTCCGGTATTTCCGTTAGTTACCAGCACAAAAAAACGGCCACTTTCAAAAAGTGGCCGTGTAGTCTTATTTTATTGCAGCGAAATTTCCGCCTCTGATTTCGGATACCAATAGATTTTTGCACCTTTTCCTGCAGGGTCGAAATAGGCTACCAGGACAGATGAGCCAGGGGAGATTTCCCCTGTTTCAAGGTATTCCTTAATGTTTAGGGGAACCTCCTCGAGCATTGTATGCTTATAGAGCTCTTTTTCGCCAAGACCCAATGCCATAAATTCCGCACCCAAAATGGATGGGTTGTCAAGCAGGTCTCCATAGATAGCAGATCGGTCGTCTTTTTCATACGTAGAATCCCACCATGGTTTGCGAGGCTTATATTTTTGGCCGGCGAAGTAATCGTATTTCATAAGACTGACGGCAGCGTCTAAAAATTCAGGCTTTGCTGCTGCAAGGAATTGATTAAGCCTCCGGTAAAGGTCCTCAAGCTGGTGGCCGATTCTTGACCATCCTTGTTCGTCCCAGTACGTCCCAAACTCCTGGAAGAAATCGAAAGGCGTTTCGAATGCTTGCGTAACAAGGAACTCAACGGTAGTATCCATTCTATGATCGTTCCAATATTTTTCCAGCACGTCCTCCACTTGTTTGATCCGTACGATATCGTCAAAGGAAAGAACATTATTGCCGAGGATTTCATAAGGAGAATAATCACTGTAAATATAGTCGTGTTCCTTTGCCCTTATTCTAAGCCCTGTACCGCGGAGCATCTTTAAAAATCCAAGCTGAAGCTCCTCCGGCCTCATGGCAAATACATCATTGAACGTCTTGCGGAAAGACATATAATCTTCTTCCGGGAGTCCTGCAATCAAGTCAAGGTGCTGGTCGATTTTTCCGCCTTCTTTTACCATGGTTACTGTTCTTGTAAGCTTTTCAAAATTCTGTCGCCTCATCACCAAATCATTAGTATGGTCGTTGGTGGACTGGACACCGATCTCGAAACGGAATAAACCGGCAGGGGCATGATCATTCAGGAACTGTATGACTTCTGGCCTCATGATGTCTGCTGTGATCTCGAATTGGAACACAGTGCCCGGTCTATGCTCGTCAATCAGGAATTGGAACATCTCCATAGCATAACTTCTGCTGATATTGAATGTCCGGTCTACGAATTTAATCGTCTTGGCTCCATTTTCCATCAGGTATCGTATATCTGATTTAATCTTTTCCCTGTCAAAATAGCGGACTCCCACTTCGATGGAGGAGAGGCAGAACTGGCAGGAGAAGGGGCAGCCGCGGCTCGTTTCGATATAAATGACCCGCTTCGACAGGTCCTTGATATCTTCTTCAAAGCGGTAAGGCGAAGGAAGCTCCTTTAAATCCAGCTTTGCGCCATTAGGCTGTATTTTCTTCTTTCCATCTGCCCTGTAGGCAATGCCGGGGACGTTTGTGAATTCTTGCTTTCCTTCAATCTCAGCCAACAGCCGTTTGAAAGTATCTTCTCCTTCACCGATTGCGATAAAATCAGCCTGGGGAATCCTGTCCAGCCAGTATCCTACATCATAAGTGACCTCTGGCCCACCAAGGACAATGATAAGCTCCGGCTTTATTTTTTTCAGCATCTGGATCACTTTAATCGTTTCTTCTATATTCCAGATGTAACAGCTAAATCCGAGCACATCCGGGTTTTTGGTATACAGGTCGCCTACTATATTCATCGTAGGGTCCTTGATTGTATATTCTGCGAGCTTCACATCAAATTCCGGGGCGGCACTGGCTTTCAGATACCGGATTGAAAGGCTCGTATGGATAAATTTTGCGTTTAACGTACTTACTATAATATTCATATAAAAGAGCGAATGAACGCGTCTCTCCTTTCAAATGTTTCCTGCTGTTTAAAAATGACATAATTCTGTGCTTTAAAAAATATCAACACTATATTCTACCACAGTATTGACTATCGAACAGAAGAAAAAACGTAAGAGAATATGAGAGACACTGTCCATGCAAAAAATGCGCCATGGCGGCGCATTTTTAGCTTTGTTACCTGTATGTGGAGGACTGCTTTCCCGATTGCTGGCCCCGGTTGAGAAACACGCCAATGGTTTGCAGCAATTTTCTTGTTCTGGATATTTTTAATTCAATGATCGGCTGTGCTAGCGAAGCGATCACCTTGCTTGAAAGGATCATTGTGATAACAAGAGATATTCCCGCCAGCATGATGAATTGCTCGGCGTGGGTAAAATAATTATGGATGTCACTTTCCCTGAATATCCTGACAAAAAATCCGTGGAGCAGATACACATAAAGCGTCTGTTTGCCCCATTTTGTAAAGAAATACTGTCCACGTGGAATCAAGGCAAGGAAGCTGAACACCATGATCAAGCTTAATCCATAAAAACCGAGCCTTTTGAACATCGAAATGATGCTGGCAGATTCAAGCTCTGAATATGGTTTAGAACCAAGGAGCCATTTATAATTAATATCCGGGTAAATATAGAAGCCTGCGAACACGATTGCTCCGATGATAAAAGCCGCTGCTTTTATCCGGAAGGTAAACAGCTTTTCAAGCTGGTCACGATCCAGGTAGTAGCCGATCAGGAACATCGGGAAGAAAACAAAGGTCCTTGAAAGGCTTAAATAATTGGAAATGGAATCAACATATCCAACCAACAGTGCAATGATCAGGGAAATGGCGATACCGGTCATTGGTTTAAGTTTGGCAAAACCGAGAAGCATAATATTCCAGCAGAATAAGCTGATTAAGAACCAGAGCGACCAATGGGGGTCAAGCAAGTCCATCTTAAAATTGGGTTTGCTGTACAAATAATAGTAAAACACGGTGTAGATGACCTGAAAAATCACATAGGGCAGAATCAGCTTTTTTGCAATCTTTGCCAGGTATCCCTTTTGGTAAAAGCCTTTGGCGAAAAAGCCCGAAACCAGGATGAACGCCGGCATGTGAAAAGTGTAGATTGTTTTATATAATGCGTAAATCACTTCGTTGTCATGGATGAATGTTTTTAAAAGATGCCCGAAAACGACAAAGGCAATCAAAATGAACTTGGCATTGTCAAAGAAATTATCTCGCTGCTTCATGATACCCTCCAGTAGAGAAGTTAAAGTAGATGCTCGTCTTTTCCTTTAATACCCGCCATTATATAAAAAAATGCCGATTTCTAAACATGTAATTATATCCAGATAACTTGTGATAGCGTGATTGCAGTCTTTTCTGGTAGTATTCCAATAATTGGAATTTTAGTTCAAAAGGAATGCATGATTGAAGAATCTGTTTACAAAGGTTTAGCCCGACCAGGGAAGTGAATGAAATTGGATGCTTGCACAACTTAGCTGTTACTCGGAATATATGAAAAAGTTTTACATTTGTTCAACAGCCAGGGCTTTTCCCGGGATTACTATAAAAACGAAATGTAGCCAAGTAAACGGAAATAACTGAAACTGGACTGGGCATTGCAGTTGGCTATAGAATAATGGGAGAGCAGAACGGAGAAGGGCCACTTAAGGAAGCATCCGGCAGGTTCCTTCCAAATGTTACTAATAGAGGAGGTGAAGCCAAGATGGAAAACTTGTATTACAGCGTTTATAGTCATCCCGTGATTGGCCGCCTTTATGTAATAGCGAGTGATGAAGAGCTGATTACCTTGGCGATTGGCGAGGATGATTTCGAGAGGGAGTCAAAGAAATATCCAGCGGTACGAAAACATGACCATCCTTTGTTTCAGCAATTATTCCCGCTGCTTGACTCATATTTCTCAGGCAGGGAAGTCGATTTCCAGATTCCGCTGAGAACGGCAGGGACACCTTTTCAAAGGGCTGTGTGGGAACAAATGAAGCTGATTCCTTACGGGGAAACGAGATCATACAGTGAGATAGCAGAAGAAATCAATCGTCCGAAGGCAGTAAGGGCAGTCGGGCAGGCAAGCAGGGCCAATCCTTTCCCATTTATCGTACCATGCCACAGGATCGTCGGAAAGAGCGGGGCCCTGACAGGTTATGCAGGAAGCAGGGTAAATATCAAAGAATGGCTTTTGCAGCTGGAAAAGAAAACCACTCCGTCAGTATAGTTAGGTTTTTACGAAAGGGGCATGTACTGAGCAGCATGTCCTTTTCTTTATTAGGACATTAAATACATATATGAGCTCCTTATTTAAAAGTTTCGTATGTCTTGTGGCAATTTGCCTATACTGATTGATCTATCAGCGTTGCTTGGATAATGTAGCGTTCTGGAGCCCGTCCCACATAGTTAAAAGGATAGCAAGTGGTTAAGGTCAACAACGGGGAGCTTTTTTTGACTATGACCGTTCTGTCTTCGGCATCGGTAATATAAATCTCGTTGATCCTGTATGAAAAAATATTTCCATCATATTCAACATTCATAATGTCCCCTTTTTGCAGTTCCTGCAGCCTGAAAAAAACAGTGTCTCTATGACCGCTCAATACGGTGTGTCCGCCGCCGGCCGGTGATGTAGTAAGGTCACTGACGTACATCCCGACTCCTTTTTTTAGTACTGTTTCTTCTGCTCCCCAATATACAGAGTATTTTTGCTGCAGTTCAGGGATAAAAAGGGTAGCGATTTTCTTTCCTTTTATATGTTTCTCTTTTGTTGAAGGAGTTTGGGGATTAGATCCCTGCTTCTCCACAGGCTTTGATTGCACCGCCTCTGTTTGCCGCTCGATCTTGCTGTATTTATTTACTTCTTCTCTATTCATAGACTCCGCAGAGGAACTGCCTGTATGCCATTCCAGAAAATAATGCAGGGCGATCCCGCATCCCAACAGGATTAAACATATACCTTTCCACCGTTTCATCTCCTTGTCCTCCTTAAAAAAGGAAAACGACCATTGTCGTTTCCCCTTATATCTTCATCAGTTAATTTGTTTCTTTTGGAAAACGAGAATTGTACCAGCAAAAAGAAGAAGAGCGCCCAATCCGATCATCATGACTGAGTTTGTTGCGGTATCTGGCAATTCTTCACCCGAAGAATCCCCGGAGGCCGTATTATCCTCTCCTGATGTGTCAGCGGCTCCTGTAGAAGACTCAGAATCAGAATCGGTCGTGTTATCTTCGTTTTGCTGACTGGCTACGAACTGATCGTATTCACCCTGAGACACCTCACACGGCAATCCGTCGCTGTCTCTGTCCAGATCATGCGGGTCATCATCTGCGCTGTATCCATTTGCATACCAAAAATCCATGACTGCCTCATTACTTGAAAACTCACCGCAATCCCTGTCGGTTTCAGCACTTGCATTTGCATATCCCACAAACAAAAATGCGAAAGCCAAAACAGATGCAAACAAATTTTTCATAAGTTAATGTCCTCCTTGGAAAATATTTGGTAATCCGGTTACAATTTTAGGCAGTAATCGTCAAATTTTCAAACGATTAGGGAAGTTTTTTGGAAAAATAAGAAAATTTTACTACTGCACGTGATGCCTCCAGATATATAACAGGAAAATAGTCATTTTAGCTCAGTTTAACCATATTTTTATAAATATTATATTTTTATTGTACTTCCCATGAGTAGGAGCGGTTTTTTATCACCTGTAGTCGTGGAAAGCGGAACGAAAAAGGGACAAGCCCCAAGGCATGTCCCTTTTGTTTTGTTAACCAAAATTCGGTTTATGCTTCCATCGACTTGGATAGAGGTGCATCGCTAGGCAATGTGTGCTGCTGCTCATCCTGCCAGTCCAGGAATGCTTCTAGATCCTTGTCCACCTGGGAAATGACTAAGCCTATCAAGGCTGCATCATCAAGAATGCCCAATCCGATCAGAAAATCCGGTACAAAATCTATGGGGGAAACAAAGTAAACAATAGTAACCAGAATCATAAGCAGGCTCCGATATGGAATCTGTTTATACTCACCCTTGGACCACGCTTTTACCAACGCAAAGAGTGTTTGCATCCTCTCCCAGACTCCAGATAGGGTATGTTCGTTTTTGCTTGCTTTTCCTTCAGCCTTGTTTAATAAGCCGCCCGTATCTTTTTTTCCGCTCGCATAACGTTCAGCCTCTGATTTAAAGAGGGAATAAGCTTTAGTCAAGATCGAATTCTTCTCCATAGACACCACTCCTTCGATATCTTTTAGTATACCACTTGTCTGAGTATTAAAAACTTGTTCCTCGAGGGGGAAAATGTCGAATGTTAAAAGATATTCTAACAATTTAGTGGGAAATGGTGGTGATTTTTTAATTTTTTTGTCTAGTTTTGCGATATCGTTTACATATTATGAAAATTTTGTAATAATCCAAAAGTATTGATTTTTAGAAGGAGCATCGCCAGTAATGAACGTGAACCATTATAGTACCTTAATTTCGACGATTTCTATAAAAAGAAAAGAGATGATCACTAACGCGGAGGAATATGGATTGACACATAAACGGACCCTGAATTCCAGTCAGGAACTGGACAAGCTGATTAATGAGTACTTGCATTTGAAAAATAATTGCGGAAGATCCTGAAAATGGTTATATCATTTTGAAGAGTCCATTGAAAGACCTTCTCCATTGATCGCTAAATAGTATTTACCAATCAAATATTTATAACTGTAGAGGTTTACCAAAATGTGCCTTGTTGATTGTAAAATCAACGGCTGCCTGCAGGAATTGCCAGATCTTTCCTTCACCAAGTTTACAATACTGTAATATTTACGAGGTTTCATACATAAATGCTTGTATGTATATGGAAATTACCCATTGCCTAAATCCAGTGAGAAGAAAGCGCTGTCTTATGCAGAATAATACATAAAAAACCCCTCCGCCTTATGCAGAGGGGATGTGTTTTCCAGTTATCTTTCACACGATTTCAAGCAGGAGGATCATAAATAGGAGGCCGACGATGAAGGAATACGTCGAGGTCCTTTCATTCCCGTCACCATGGCTTTCCGGGATTAGTTCCTTATATACGATGAACAACATTGCTCCTGCTGCAAAGGCAAGGCCGTAGGGTACAAGAAAACTGATATAGGTGGTCAGGTAGAATCCGAGCAGGGATGTCACAATTTCAATGGCTCCCGTTAATGTTGCCAGGATAAAGGCTTTAATCTTGCCTATTTTTTGATTGATTAAAAACAATGCAACCAAAAGTCCTTCAGGTGCATTTTGCAGTCCGATCGCAAAAGCTATCAAGTTCCCTGTATCCTGGTGCTCTGAGGCGTAGCTGACTCCGACCGAAAGTCCTTCTGGAATATTATGCAGGGTAATGGCCGAGATAATCAGCAGCGCTTTTTCATCAAATTCTATGCCGCTTTTTGAATGCTCCAAATCCATATGGGGAATATTTTTTTCAAGCAGGGTCAAGGCGGCTACGCCAAGCGTAATCCCAATAACCAGCTGGATATAACTCCCCGATTCAATGGATTGGGGTATAAGGCTTAACAAAGAAGCAGCCATCATGATTCCGGCAGTGAAAGCGAGCAGCGTATCCCTGAATCTGTGAGTGATTGACCTGGAAATAAAAAGGATGACCAGGGCACCTGCACCGGTAGACATGGCGGATAATATACTTCCGATCAAAACTTCACTCATTTTATCCCCCTCTTTATTTATATAAAATGATTTCTTCCAGTCCGTAATTCCCAAAATACTATATGCGCGGCCAGGGCGGAATGTTTATCATCGCCCAAGCTTTATCTGCTGCACGGCCTATCGTTTGGCGCAGTCTGGGAAGGCAAATATTGTTTACGTAAGGAAATAAAATAATGTTCTCCATGTTTGTTTTATGCCGCATTCCATTTTTTTAGCTTTTGGTCTGAAGGCAGGAATAGTCCAGCTGCGGCAAGCAGCGGGAGGAACCCGACCAGCTTTATCATGCTTGCTATGCCGATCGCATCGGCAATGGATCCAAGGGCGACAGAACCAACCGCACCCATCCCGAAGGCAAATCCTACCGTTAAGCCGGCCATGGTCCCGACCTTACCGGGAACCAGTTCCTGGGCGTATACGACTGTGACAGAAAAGCTCGTCATGAGCACAAAACCAATAATAAAGAGTAATATTGCGGAAATCACTGGCGAAGCAAACGGCAGCATGACAGTGAACGGAAGGCTGCACAGCTGGGATACCAGAATCACGCGCTTTCTGCCATAGCGGTCTGCCAGAGGCCCTCCGAAAAATGTACCGAGGGCTCCAGCCGCCAGGAATCCAAATAGATAGTACTGGGCTGTCCTGATGGAAAAGTCATGCTCCTCCAGCATGTAAAAAGCATAAAAATTTGTCATACAGGATATATACCAGGACCGGACAAAGATAATGAACAAGATCAATGCTACGGAAATTCCAATAGCCCTGCTATTCTTCCGGTCCTTTGTATCACTTTTAGCCTTCTTTTTCGGCAGCATGTGAAGATTTCCGGAATACCATTTTGCAATGTATGAAAGAAGCAGGACAGCCGTCAGCGCGACAGGGGCAAACCAAAGGGCCCCATGCTGTCCAAAAGGAACCAATATGAGTGCTGTAATCAATGGGGCTAAAGCCTGGCCGCTGTTGCCGCCAACCTGGTAGATAGATTGGGAAAGCCCGCGTTTTGGACCGCCTGCCATAAATGCGACGCGTGAACCTTCTGGATGGAAGATGGCGGAACCCACCCCAATCAGCATCACGGAACATATCACCGAAATGTAGTTCGGTGAAAATGCTAAAAGAATAATGCCCGCCATTGAGCTTGTCAATGCGATCGGCAATGCAAAAGGCATCGGTTTTTGGTCTGTATACCAGCCGACCACCGGCTGCATCACAGATGAAATAATATTTAAGGCAAAAGCAATAAAGCCGAGCTGGGTGTAACTTAAGCCCATTGATTTCTCAAGGATTGGAAACATGGCAGGAACCACGGATTGAAGTGAATCATTGAGCAAATGGCAAAGTCCGATAATGACAAGGACACCGTAAGTGGTAGAGCCTTGCATTTGTTTTTTTATAGCGTATGCTGTGCCTGGCATGAGGTCATCTCCTATTTTTGTCATAAAATACGAAAATATGTTAACAGCCGAAATCACCTTTATGCATATAGAAAAATCGGCCTGGTTACGGAATGTGTTTCAAATATAATATCATAAAACCATTTTACGCCCTTTTATTGGAATCTATCGAAAAAACGCCATTTATATATTTATATTTATATAGAAAGGCTCTGTAATTCTGCTTTTTATAGAAGTCAATATCAGCACTGTTTTCACTGGCTGAGTTCAGAAATTCAGAGAGTTATAAACAGCTCTTCCATTTGTCGCACGATTCGTCTTTTTTTGTAAAAGGAAGGGTAAATCCACCTAGTATCGGGCAGTCAATCTCAATATAAGTATGACAAGACCAAAAAAGTGGTTTCAAAATGATGGGACAGCACTAAAGAATGAGGCTGTCTCGGGCTGCTGCATGTTCTCCCGCTTTCACATCTAGGAATGAGTCTGCGGCAACGAAATTTCGACTTTAGTTCCATGATTCCTTTTACTTGTAATCTGAATCGAAACGTTGAATAATTCTATAATTCTTTTACTTACAAAGAGCCCTAGCCCCGTACCCGTTGCCTTTGATGGATAGAAAGGGTCGAAGGCTTTATTAACTGCGCTTTCTCCATTCCGGTTCCGGTATCAATAATTTTGCAGCAGGGCAGGAGATTGTCCTTTCAATAGCATAATCTCAAGGCTGCCTCATATACCGATATAGCTTCATACCCATTTTTCACGATATTCAATAGTGACCTGTTGCCTGCAATGATCAAGAAAGTAAAAAGAGACTTATAGTCTATCCATATATATTTGCCGGACTTTTTGACTTATATATTCCAGGACACTTCGTCCGCAGGAACTTGAACCTGCTCTCTGCCTTTGTTTGCTGCTTTTCCATCGGGTATGTAATAATGTATATCCAAGCTTGCCGGTAATCCATATAGGAACGCCAGGGATCAACATCTTAATGACTTTTTCCATATAATCGATTGGCTATCCCGATATAAAAAATTATACTGTTCTTACCAATAAACATACATTCCTCTTCTTTTTTCTTTTTTTTCAGTATAACAAACCGCTAAAAAAAACTATAGTAGGCCAGTCTTATCAGAGCGAAATTGACAAACGCTGTCCAATTTCATATAATAACCTTGAATTCGAGATACTTTCCTGATGGTTTATCAGAATCTTCATATATAATAAAGGTCGTGAAATATTTGGAACAAGACAGCATAAAACAATCCTTGAAACTATTTATCGTTTTATCTCGGGCGCATCGATCCCTTAATGATATTGTAAATAAGTATATTGCCGAACGAGGCCTGAACCCTACCGAATTTGCTGTGCTGGAATTGCTGTACCACAAGGGGGATCAGCCGCTTCAGCAGATAGGCGGTAAAATCCTGTTAGCCAGTGGAAGCATAACATATGTGGTTGACAAACTTGAGCAAAAGGAATACTTAAGGCGGGTTGCCTGTAAGAGTGACCGCAGGGTTACATTTGCCCAGATCACAGATAAGGGCAAAGAATTTATCGAGTCCGTTTTTCCGGAACATGAAAGGAAAATCGATGAATTGATGAATGAACTTTCACCTGAGGAAAAAGATACAGCAATCGAATTGCTAAAAAGAGTCGGAAAGAATGCGGCGGGTCAATAAACAAGTCATCTTCATTCAGTGAAGGTGATTTTTTTTGCAAGGGATTGCGGTAACCAATCAAAGTAATTTCCCTTCGCTATATATGAATTTTGTTATAATTCCAGACAAAAAGTAGAAGAAATTTCTGAATTTATAATATAATAGGTTGGTACAGGTTTTTAACATGCCTGTCTGGTTCAGGTGAGATAATGACTTGGGAGATGATTAAATGAAATTTACTGAATATGAATACAAACGTCCTGATATGGATGAAGCAAAGGTACAATTCTCAGAAGCCCTGGCTCGATTTACATCTGCTTCCACAGTTGAGCAACAGAGCGAAGCGATGAATGAAATAAACAGCATAAGAAATAAATTGAGCACCATGTTTTCGCTCGGATACATACGCCATTCCATTGATACGACGGATCCATTTTACAAGGAGCAGAATGATTATCTTGATGAGATCGCTCCAGAACTCGAGAACCTTGTGTCCCAGTATTACAGGGAGCTCGTTTCATCCAAATTCCGCAGCGAGCTGGAAGCAAAATACGGCAAGCAGCTCTTTGCCCTTGCTGAAGGCCAGCTGAAAACTTTCTCTCCGGAAATCATTCCACTGCTTCAGAAAGAAAACAAGCTTTCTTCTGAATATACACAGCTGCTTGCTGCCGCCAAGATCGATTTTGAAGGGGAGGAACGGACGCTTCCTCAGCTGCAGCCGTTCATGGAATCCCCTGACAGAGAGATGAGAAAGCGTGCCAGCGAGGCCAGCTTCGGATTTATGAAGGAAAATGAGCAAAAATTGGATGAAATCTATGATAGCCTTGTCAAGGTCCGCCATGAAATTGCCCAGAAGCTCGGATACAAAAATTTCGTGGAGCTTGGCTACCACAGAATGCATAGAACGGATTACAATGCCGACATGGTGGCAAACTTCCGCAAGCAGGTAGAGGACTATATTGTTCCGCTTGCAACGAAGCTTAAGGAAAGACAGCGCGAAAGACTAGGCTTAGAGCAGCTGAAATTCTATGACGAAGGCTTCAAGTTCGAATCGGGAAATGCCACTCCGAAAGGCGATCCTGAATGGATCATCGAAAACGGCAAAAAGATGTATGAGGAGCTGTCTTCTGAGACAAATGAATTCTTTACGTTCATGACAGAAAATGAGCTGATGGACCTTGTTTCGAAAAAGGGAAAAGCAGGCGGCGGATATTGCTCATTTATCGAGGAGTACAAGGCGCCGTTCATCTTCTCCAACTTCAATGGAACGTCGGGCGACATCGATGTCCTCACGCATGAGGCGGGCCATGCTTTCCAGGTATACAGCAGCAGAAATTTTGAAATACCTGAATATAACTGGCCGACATATGAAGCATGTGAGATTCATTCCATGAGCATGGAATTTTTTACATGGCCATGGATGGACCTGTTCTTCAAGGAAGAGACAGATAAGTATAAATATGCCCATTTAAGCGGCGCTCTGCTGTTCTTGCCATATGGTGTGGCGGTCGATGAATATCAGCACTTTGTTTATGAAAATCCTGAGGCAACTCCTGAGGAAAGAAAGCAGGCGTGGAGACGGATTGAAAACAAATATCTGCCTCACCGTGATTATGATGGTAATGAATATTTGGAGAAGGGCGGCTTCTGGCAGCGTCAGGGCCATATCTACAGCACGCCTTTCTACTATATTGATTACACACTTGCACAAATTTGTGCGTTCCAATTCTGGAAACGTTCGATTGAGGACCGCGAAGATGCCTGGAAGGACTATCTCAACCTGTGCAAGCTTGGCGGAAGCCAGTCATTCCTAGGCTTGGTAGAGGCTGCAAACCTCCAGTCACCGTTCGAGGATGGCACAGTTGAATCCGTGGTCGGCGTAATCGATGAATGGCTCGAATCAGTAGATGACAAAAAGCTATAATGGTAGCAAAATCGCTAATCCGTTTCTTGCGGGTTAGCTTTTTTTTGTATGTTTGGTGCATCATGATATGAGATTAGGGATTTTTGTCGTGAGGGAGCAGTATCAGGCATTATACAGTGGGAGAATTAACGTTTTAAGAGAATAAGAGCATAAAATAGAGCATGAATGGCAGAGAGTTACTTGTAAATTTCAGAACTATTAATAGAGTTACGGAGTCTGGAGTTCATGCTTTAATTGCATGCTTTTCAAATTTTAAGGATACGGAAAAAGAGGGGAAGCATGGTTCATATATTTATCAAAAATAATGAGCAAGGAAATCTTCAAATTTTATAACCATAATTGTGATAAGATAAACTAGCTGTTCCGGGATTTATGCTCGAATCTAACATCCGAGGTATTAAAGCTGAAAAAGCCGGCATACATTTTAATTTTTTTACAAAAATATGATATAAAACTGTTTAGCATAGGAAGAACTGAAGTAAAATACCATATTTTATTAGGATAATTGTGATTTATGCTCGATATTAGGATTTTTATGCGCGAGTATTCTCAATTAATGCTCGAAGTTCAAGTATTTATGGACTTCAGTCAAGAAAGTGGACAATAGGCTTTGATTTTATTTTGTTCTAAATCTCTAGCGCATTTCGTTTGCTGAAGGTTTCTGAAAGTGATCAGTCAAAAACCTGACTGTTCACTTCATACCCAAATGGTGAAATTATTAGTTATAAACTAGCTTGCGAAACCCATATTTCTCTCGAATTGATTAGGTGAACAGAAGCCTAAAGTCGAGTGTTTCCTTCTTTGGTTATAAAAACTGCTGATGTAGTAATTGATTGCTTTTGTTGCTTCTGCCCGAGACTTAAAACGTCTTCTATAAATTAACTCTTTTTTAATTGTCGCATGAAACGATTCTATGCAGGCATTGTCGTATGGATTGCCTTTTCTGCTCATGCTGATTTTAACGTTAAGTTCCTGCAGCCTCTCCACATACTGGTTAGAACAATACTGGGATCCTCGGTCAGAATGGTGGATTAATTCCTTTGTAGGCTGCCGCGTCAGGAGCGCCATGTTTAAAGCCTGCAGCGGCAGTTCCTTTTTCATATGGGAATCCATGCTCCATCCCACTATTTTTCGGGAAAACAAATCCATCACGGTCGACAAATAAACCCATCCTTCCAGGGTCCAAATGTATGTAATATCTGCTACCCATATCCGATCCCGCGCTTGCGCACGAAATTCTTGATTTAAAAGATTAGGATAAAGGCGCAAATCATGATTGGAATCCGTGGTCACGACAAATCTTTCTTCCGGGATAGCACGCAAACCTAAATCCTTCATGATTCGGGCGACCGTTTTTTTTGAAATCGTATATCCCCATTCGATTAAATCATGATGGACCCTGGGACTTCCATAAGTTCCTTCACTTTCATAGTAAGATTTTTTTATTTTCTGCTGGATTTCTTTCTTGTAAGCCTCTCTTTCGAGGTCGACCCTATCTTTGTTATCTATCCACTTGTAATATCCACTCTTCGATACTTTTAAGACTTTACACATCATCACCACAGTATGTTCATCCCGATGAGCATAGATGAAACTGTAAATTATGCTTGGTTTTTTGTGAAGATGTGCATAGCCTTTTTTAGAATTTCATTTTCCTCTCTTAACTGCTGAATCTCTTTTTCATGCTGTTTTTGTAGTTTTTTAAGTTCTGCAGGTGTTATATATGTCTCTTTTTCTGTCCCGTTTCTTAATTTCTTCTTATATTCACTAACCCACCTGCGAAGAGTGGGATACGGCACTTCCAGCTCGTATGCTACTTCCCGGGCTACCCGGCCCTCCTCAACCACTAATTTAGCTACATATTCTTTAAATTCCGGATCACGATGTTTCCCCACTCTGAACACGTCCTTTTAATAATTATGTTTATTATAAGTTATCTTTTTTACGTGTCCACTTTTTAGACTAACTTGATTTATGCTCGAAATCTCAAAAATTATGCTCGCAAATGCAGATTTATGCTCGAATACAACATTCTAGGTATTAGAGCAGTAAAAAGCCGGGGTACATTTTAATTTTTATTGAAATATGATAAAAAACCGTTTAGCAAAGGAAAAACGAAAGTAAAATACCATATTTTATTAGCAAAATAGTGATGTATGCTCGATACTATTAATTTTATGCGCGAGTATTCTGAATCAGTGCTCGGTATTCCGGAATTTATGCTCGCAATTCCAAATTCATGCTTGAATCTAACATCCGAGGTATTAGAGCTGAAAAAGCCGGCATACATTTTAATTTTTTAAGAAAATACATGATAAAAAACTGTTTAGCAAAGGAAGAACGAAAGTAAAATACATATTTTTATTAGCAAAATGGTGATGTATGCGCGATACTATTAATTTTATGCGCTATATCTTTTAGGACCCCTTAATCCATTGGACACCGAAAATGCCTAACCCTTACACTAGGTACAAGTAAAAATAAGGGGGTGCATAAATGCCCAAAAGGAAAATTGATGTTATTGAGGATGTAAAAAAGCAATATGTCCGGATGGCGCTGGAGAGTGGAAGAATGGCCTCCATTGCCAGGAAGGCAGGAATTTCGACGAACACAATAAGAAAATGGATCAATGAATACGATGATGAAGTCCGTGATGGCATGGAGGCTGAAGGGACTGCCGTCCTTTCAGAGAACCCTACGAAAGATGAACTGATGGAGAAGTATGAAAAGGCGATGAAACTGCTTGGGGAAAAAGAACTGGAGGTGGCGATGTTAAAGAACCTGTTAAAAAAAAACAATTCCCCTAAGTAATCGTCTGGAGGAAATATACCTCTGGGCCAGCGAAGGTTTTCCAATAAAGCGTGCAGCCACCGCACTGGGAGTGAATCGATCCTTGTACTACCATCACTATAAAGAAGAAAAAAGAGACGAAGAAGGAACGGCCAGGCGTGGAAGGCCCTTCCCGGGCTTCTCTGAAACCCTGTCGGGTCATAGGATATCGGATGAAGAGATCGAGGAGTTCCTGATGGAGGCAGTCGAGGGGGAAGAAGGCATTTACGGATATAAAAAGCTGACCCACCACCTTAAGGTAAGGTATGGTCTGAAGATCAACAAAAAGAAGGTCATGCGGCTATGCAGGAAACTTGGGATCCTCTTGCCTGTACGGCATGCGCCCTCCCCTTATCCAAGAAGGCTGGCCAGGCAGCACGTGATCAACGGGCCAAATGAGCTGTGGCAGGTGGATATCAAGTATGGCTCCATCGAGGAGAGTGGCAGGTTCTTTTTCCTAGCCAGTGCCATTGATGTCTATGACCGGAGCATTGTCGGCCATTACCGAGGGTCAAGCTGCAGGGCAGAGGACATTACGGAGATGCTTAAGGAAGCACTCAAGAGCCGTAAAGTGGCGATTCCAGAGAAAGAGGATGAGTATTCCATCATCATCCGAAGCGATAATGGACCACAATTCCTGAGTAAGCATTTTGGTGAATTCTGTATGGAACAGAAGGTGTACCATGAACGGATCCCGCCAAAATCGCCCAACCTGAATGCCTATATCGAATCCTTTCACAGTATTATTGAACGGGAGTGTTACCAGCGACATGTTTTTATGCTTCGAAGAAGCCTACTACTGGATCGATGACTTTATGGATTTCTATAACAACAGGAAGTATCATGGCAGCCTGAAATACCTCTCCCCTTCGGGTTACCACCAGCTTTTCTTGGAGGAAGGGCCTGTTGAGGAGAGAGCAGTAAGCCTCTGATGTGCAGATTGACTCCTTCTTCACCTACCAACCAGGAAAGTGATGGAGCGAAAGTGTCAAGCGAAGTGGGCTTGACACTGCAGAGACATCATTTACAATCGGCAAAGGTAAAGCAGGAGGATAGGAAAATGAAAAAGATAGCTAAACGGAGAAATTAGTAGATCGTGTCCTAAATTAGGGGGCCAAGCCGATATTCTGGAATTAATGCTCGATTCCGGTGTTTATGCTCGAAATCTCAAAAATATGCTCGAATTCCCTGATTTATGATCGAAGTCGCAATTTGCTTACCGTAATGAGTATATTGCTATTTAGGCAGATTGCACATCTATACCAGCGATGTAAATTCAGGCCCGGTCAATTAGTCTAAAAAGAAATGCATGCATAACTGGGATTCATCCATTAAACAAAACAAAACATATTCCTGCCCTGTGTTAAATCTCCTGCCTGTACATATATATGATATGAGGAAGGGGGGACGGGATGTTTGCTAGGTGGACTGCAGCCTTTCAGATTGCAGCCGTGTATGTCGGAACCATTGTGGGTGCCGGCTTTGCAACCGGAAAGGAAATCGTTGAATTTTTTACTCAATACGGATTTTATGGATTTTTAGGAATCCTGATGTCCGGTTATATATTCATTTTTACTGGAGCCAAAATGATGATTCTTTCCTCCAGGATGGGTGCCGCTTCATATGAGGAGTTTAACAGGTTTTTATTTGGCAGAAGAATGGCGGCCGCGGTCAATATTCTATTCCTTTTTATGCTGCTTGGAGTAACGGCAGTCATGATTTCAGGAGCGGGGGCGGTGTTTGAGGAACAGCTTGGATTCTCAAGGACTGCTGGGGTGCTATTCACGATCATTGCGGCTTCCATTGTCCTGATGCTGGGGATCAAAGGGCTGTTTGCAGTAAACTCCTTTGTCGTGCCGATCATGATTTCATTTAGTGTCATGCTTTGCGTATTGACACTGATGAATACAGGAGTAACAGAATCGTTTTACACAGTGCCTGCCAAAGGAATCACATGGCAGACGGTCCTGTCGCCGTTTGCCTATACTGCCTTTAATCTTTCACTGTCACAGGCCGTCCTGGTGCCGGTAGCCAAGGAAGTGAATGATGAAAAACTGATAAAGAGAGGGGCAATTCTCGGAGGGGTATTCCTTACAGTCATTCTGCTGACCGGACATTTCTCGCTAGTGACTCTCCCAGGTGTCGGACAATATGAAATACCATCGGCGGAGCTGATGAAAAATGTGGCATCAAGCTTTTATTTAATCTTTATTTTGGTTATATATGGAGAAATCTTCACTTCGGTAATTGGCAATATTTTCGGATTGCAGCAGCAAATCAGCATGTACTTTAATGTCCCTATTCTGGTTATTATCCTGGGAATATTTTCGGTTGCATTCCTGCTCAGCGAGGTCCAATACGGCAAGCTATTGGGTTATTTATATCCCATGTTTGGCTATATCAGCATGGTATTCCTGGTTCTTGTTTGGCGGACAGACATTAGGCAGAATACGTAAAGGCGGACGATTCATATGGCAATCGTCCGCCTGTTTGTATTCCTTACTTGTTTTTGACAATCGTTTTGCCCATCTCCAGGAACGGCTGGCGTAAGTCTTTATCTTTCGTAGTATAGATTAAGAGCCTTACCGGATTTTCTTGATCTTTAATCAGGACGGAAGTTACCACATCGTTGCCACTGATTGTTTCTTTGATCACTCCGTTTGGAACTGAAAGCCCTGCATCCGTTACCGGTTTTACCTGATCCGCAATGGATTTTAACAGAGTGTCTGTATTTTGCTCTATATCAGCCCAATTGACATCGGCAGGAAGGACCTCAATCCTCATGAACAACTCTTCATTCTGTTTAAATACCAGGCTGTCTTTGCCAGGTTCCTCGCCATACAGTTCATATTCTGGCAGCACATACATGCTGAAATTTTGATTATCGCTGTTTTTTACAAATGCTGTTTGTTGTTTTTCAGAACCGTCTTGTTTAAATGTGAGGTTTTGTTCAGGTATACGGACTATGTCGCTGGCAGGTTCTGTGTTTTCTTCGCCTGCTTGATCACTGGATTCATCCTTGTTTTCAGTGTCGCCTGATTCTTGATTTTCGGCAGAACCGCCGGTTGTCTGGCTGCTTTCGGTCTCATTCTTCTGGCTGCTTTCAGACTCGGTTTTCTGATCGGTTGTCGCCTTTTCTTCTTGATTTGCCTTTTCTCCGGCCTGATTCTCCGGGTTTGTGCCGCATCCTGCCAGTAATAGCCCGGTTAGTGAGAAGCCTAGTACTAAGAAGTGTAATTTGCGCATGTTTTTCCCTGACCTTTCTAGATTCAGATTAGTTGTGCTGTGGTTACCGGTGTTTTTCTTAATCTACATAATTAGACGTGCCTGTATGTTAAAGGTTACAGAAAAAAACACTTTCGAAAAAAATATCGGCAGCCAAGTTGATATCTTGGCCTGCCGTATCATCGACAATACTATTGAATGACTTTGTAGTTTTTGTGATTGACAACTGTCTTCTGTTCAAGCTCCAGATCACGGTAATTATCCATAATTGTTAAATCTACGATGACCGAGTTTTCGTTTACTTTTTCAACAACCCCCCGCAAACCTTCACGGAATTCAATGATATTGCCTACTTCCGCTTTTTTCATTGGACACCATCCTTTACTTGCATTATAAATTGAATTTGAATACCTGACTGCCATTTGTCCCCGCTTAGCTTTGGGTTTAAAACAATAAAAAACATGATGGGTTTCTGCTGCAAATTCAAATAATTTTAATAGTTTACTATACAGTTTGCACTATTTTGATAGTTTCGTAAAGATGATATTTCAAATATATAACAATTTTCACAGAGGTGTAGACAATTCTCGGCAAAAATTGCAGAAAGCGTTAACAACCCAAATATACAAAGCGGATTTAAGAACGGTATGTGTAAGCAACCAAATTAGGTTATTGAATAAAAACGCCAGACATGGGAAACTAGATGAATGACAGGAAGAACGGAGGGATTGCTTTGACAGAACAAGAAGTAAATGAAATATTGGATAAGCTAGCTTCCAGAGAAATAGAAGCTCATTTAGTGGAGAAGCATGAGTTCCTTGCTTTTCGAAATGTACTGGTCAAACGTGAGGACTTTAAGCATTTCCGTGGCATTGCCCAGCATGGAGGAAATGTGTTATACCAGTACTTAGATGAAGCAAGAAGTTAATGCCCATCATAATCAAGAGCCATCCGGAAATCATTCCAGGATGGCTCTTTTAGCGGGTGGAGATTATTGCCCCGCTTGGAGTCCAGAAAGTTCTTGTTTCATCTTCGCGAGGGCCGTCTGCCTCCACGACTTCACAAGAGTGGCGGTGACACCGCATTCATTTGCAATTTCAGAAATTGTTTTCTGTTCCAGAAACGCTAAGACCACCCATTTTGTTTGGCAATCGGTCAAACCCGTGCAATAGGAAAGAAGGATTTCCTTTTGCAATGGATGGTCCACTACAATCATTTCCTCACTGAGGCTGTCCGTTTCTTCTCCCATTAGGGTAACCTTCGATTGTCTCGCAGCATCATTTCGAAGTGCGATTAGAATTCTTCCTCTTATCATGGAATACGCGTATGTGGAAAAAACGCCTTTTTCTTTTTCGTATTTGGTATGAGCCTCCCATAAAGCTTCCAGTCCTATCTGGAAGTAATCCTCCTTATTTTTATAAATGGAGAGTTTGCGGATGATGCTGCCGATCATCGGAGTGTAGGAATCTGCTAGTTCAGAAAACGCAGCCAATGTGATCACCTTGGTGAAAAGTGCACTTTTCCTTTATTCCCGGGTGATACCAATGTAGCTTTACACAATTTTTATAGCCAGGCAGGGTAATTCAAGAAATTGCACGCGAAAACATTATTTCTTCATCATAGGTGATCGAAAATTTAAGAATGGGCAAAGAATATAGAATAAATCAAGCTTTTCCAGATAAAAAATTTTGTCTGGATTGTTAATCCTTTTCTCTTATAACAGGCTGGGGTGGGTGTGCACTTCTCTATAAATATCACTGGAAATTTGTATGTGCTTTGTTTAAATCTCGGAAGTGGAGTAGTACGCCTTTCCGATCAATGTGGTCGGAGAAGTTGTATGCTGGTTTTTCAAATATTAGAAGTGTGGTAGTATGGCGTTTCCGATCAATGTCAGTAGAGGTTTGATATGATGCTTCGGCATGATATGAGCAGGGGAATGGTTGCAGCAAGGATATTTGTGGTACATAGTAAGGGTGGATATATGGAATTCTTTATTGAGGTGAAAGAATATGAACTGGAAGAAAAAACATGTAATAGTAACAGGATCAGGAAGCGGGATAGGCAAGGGGGTTGCTCTGCATTATGGGTCCTTGGGAGCCCATGTCATAATCGCAGAAATGGATGAAGAAAAAGGAAAGGCTGTTGAAGGGCAGATCACCTCTTCCGGGGGAAAGGGCTTCTTTATTAAGACTGATGTGAGGGATGAGGCAAGCATCAGGAATATGCTAGAAACGGCGGTACAGAAATTCGGTCCCATACATGTCCTGATCAATAATGCGGGTGTGTCAAAATTTAAAAATCTCCATGAATTAAGTGTGGCCGAATGGGATGATATTCTGTCCACGAATTTGCGGAGTGTCTTTATTGCATCAAAGGAAGCCTCGAAAAATATGGAACGAGGGGCCGCTATCGTGAACATTGCTTCGACTCGCGCATTTATGTCAGAGAAAGATTCTGAGGCATACGCTGCGAGCAAAGGAGGAATTTTTGCGCTTACACATGCGCTTGCCGCTTCTTTGAGTGAACAGGGCATCAGGGTGAATTCAATCAGCCCCGGATGGATTCAAAATGAGAACTATGACCAGTTATCTGAAAAGGATCACCTCCAGCACTGGTCTGGACGGGTAGGGAAACCTTCCGATATTGCCAGAGCGTGTCTTTACTTGACTGATCCGGAAAATGACTTTGTAAATGGAGAAAATATTGTCGTTGACGGCGGCATGACAAGAAAGATGATTTATGAAGAATAGAAACAAAAGGACCCTGATTGGCTGCATCAGGGTCTTTTTATAAAGTGGCGGCACTATCTCTGGGCTTTCCTGAAACCCGCTTTTTTTGCGTCGGCCTCTGTGCAGAACATTTCTTCTGCTTTAGTAGCATCATAGGACTGCCCTGAAGGGACATGATAGATTTTATCGCCGCGGGAATTAATGTTTCCTTTGATTTTTGGATTTGCACATGAAGAACCTTGGTTGCTTCCTGTTTTATCGGCAGGAGAATTGGGTAATATGACAGTGTCATCAAAACCCCGGTCCGTTGCGTAATTTTCGATTGACCAGATCCCTAGTTTTTTCTTCTTTGCATCTTCCTGAAGGCTGCGGAACTCATCAATGTATTTTGTGTTTGGGGCATACACATAAGCCACTCTCGCCAGCCCTTTTTCGATCAGCAGCTTATTGGCCATTTGTCCATCGACATATAAATAAGCAAGGAGCCTCCCGTACTTGTCCCGTTCACTGATTCCCGTTTCAACCTCAATCGCAGTCCCGGGCGCCAACAGCTTTTTTACGTAGTCGCTTGCTTCGCGGCCGAATGGCTGAACGGGTTTGTCAGGGTGTACGGTTTCAGGCGTGTCGACCAATAGAAGCCGCACTGTTTCTTCTCGTTTTCCAATCTTGATTTTGACAGTATCTCCATCGACTGGGTGCACCACTTTTGCCGGGAAGGTTTTGCCTGCTGCCTCCTTTGTTGCCGGCTGTGATTCACTTGCTTTTTCTTCACCATTCTGCTGAGCCGTATCTCTTTCAGTCTGCCCTGTACGTTCTGTATCCTGTCCACTCTTGCTCTCCAAGGTCCCCTGGCACGCGGTTAATGCCAGCAGTGAAAAAGCAAAGACGAAAAGGAAAATAACGCGATAAGATTTTTTCATGTTGTCCCTCCGGTCCGTTTGGTAGAATATCCTTTTTATCTTAATAAATTTTTAGCAGAATATCGATATATTTGAACGCGGTATCCTCATTTTAAAATAAGTTCCGGATTGTCGAAAAATGAAAGAATTGGAAGAACAAAACAGAATTTACCCGGCTGAAATTTTAGAATTTTGCGATAATGAAAACGCCGTTATTTTTTTGCATTTTTTGTGCGTAAAAGGGCGCTTTTTGATTGTCTAGAGAAGCAAGGAATGCTATTCTGAATTAGGAAAAGAACTGCTTCAGATCATGAAAGAATGCTGAAAGCTCTTACATTCCTTCCTGGCTTGCATTTCAGTTGTAACATAGATTTTCCTAAGTTAGGGAATGATGAAAAGGGATATAGCCGGAATGAACATTTTAATATTTTTGTTTGTAAAGGAGATTGATTATTTTGGTACAAAAAACATTTAAGGTAATCGCTGAAACAGGAATCCACGCACGCCCTGCAACTCTTTTGGTACAAGCAGCAGGCAAGTTCGATTCAGAAGTAAACCTTGAGTATAAAGGCAAGAAAGTAAACCTTAAATCCATCATGGGTGTTATGTCCCTTGGAATCGGCAAAGATTCAGAAATCACTATTTCTGCAGAGGGTTCAGATGAGCAGGACGCTCTTAACACATTGCAAGAAACTTTAAACAAAGAAGGTTTAGCTGAATAATGTCAACAATCCTAAAGGGTATTGCCGCGTCGAACGGCATTGCAATTGCAAAGGCCTATCGTTTAATTGAACCAGACTTGTCTGTAGAGAAGAAAACGATTGAATCAACCGGAGATGAGCTAGCACGTTTTAAGCAGGCAGTTGAAGTTTCCAAGACTGAATTACAGGCTATTCGCGACAGGGCGGAGAAAGAACTCGGTGCCGATAAAGCGGCGATTTTCGATGCGCATTTATTAGTCGTCAGCGACCCTGAGTTGCTGGGCCCAATCGAGGATAAAATCAGCTCTGAATCCATTAACGCTGAATTTGCATTGAAGGAAACGGCGGATATGTTTGTAACCATGTTCGAACAGATGGACAACGAATATATGAAGGAAAGAGCGTCCGATATCCGCGATGTGACCAAGCGTGTATTGTCGCACCTTCTTGGCGTCCAGATTCCGAATCCGAGCATGGTTCAGGAAGAAGTAATCATTATCGCAGAAGATTTAACACCTTCAGACACTGCGCAATTGAACCGGCAGTTTGTAAAAGGATTTACAACTGACATCGGCGGTCGGACTTCCCACTCTGCCATCATGGCACGTTCCATGGAAATACCGGCTGTTGTAGGTACAAAGGAAGCCACTGCTTCCATTAACAATGGAGATCTTGTAATTGTTGATGGCATCAATGGGGAAGTACATATCAACCCTACTCCTGAAGTCGTCGAAAATTATAAAAAAGAGTTCCATGCCTATAATGAGCAAAAAGCTGAATGGGCCAAGCTCGTCAACGAAAAATCCGTTTCCAGGGATGGCCATCATGTCGAGCTTGCTGCAAACATTGGGACTCCTAAAGATCTTGAAGGTGTCATTAACAATGGCGGGGAAGGCGTAGGGCTATACCGTACAGAGTTCCTGTACATGGGCAGAGACCAGCTTCCTACTGAAGATGAGCAGTTTGAAGCCTATAAGGCTGTTTTGGAAGGCATGAACGGAAATCCTGTTGTTGTCCGTACTTTGGATATCGGCGGCGACAAGGAGCTTCCATATCTTGAGCTTCCGAAGGAAATGAATCCATTCCTTGGCTACCGTGCAATCCGTCTATGCCTGGAAGAACAGGATATTTTCCGTACTCAATTGCGTGCACTTCTTCGTGCAAGCCAATATGGGAACCTGAAAATCATGTTCCCGATGATTGCAACTCTTGGTGAATTCCGCCAGGCTAAAGCGATTCTGGAAGAAGAAAAGCAAAAGCTTGTTTCAGAAGGCATGAAAGTGGCAGATAAGATTGAATTGGGAATCATGGTAGAAATCCCTTCTACAGCGGTCATGGCCGATACATTTGCAAAGGAAGTTGATTTCTTCAGCATCGGAACCAATGACCTAATCCAGTACACAATGGCTGCTGACCGTATGAACGAGCGAATTTCCTACCTCTATCAGCCATACAATCCGGCTATTTTACGCCTGGTCAAAATGGTTATTGATGCTGCTCATAAGGAAGGTAAATGGGCTGGTATGTGCGGAGAAATGGCGGGGGATGAAATCGCTATTCCATTGCTTCTAGGCCTTGGTCTTGATGAATTCTCCATGAGCGCAACTTCCATTCTGAGAGCACGTTCTCTAATCAGCAAGCTTTCTAAAGCTGAAATGGAAGAGCTTGCGCTTTCCGTCTTAGATTTAGATACAAATGATGCAGTAAAAGAAGCTGTCGAAAAAGCAGTGAATAAATAGAACAATGCAAAGGGCTGGATATCCGAGCAATTGGTATTCGGCCCTTTTTGTACAAAGATTTGTCAGGAATGACTGTCAGTAATGCTTTGTAGTATTAAAAATTTTTAAAAGAAACTAAAAATTTTCTCTTAACCAGGTTTATCTTTATGGCAGCCGGGTAAAGATGTAATGCAAGCACAGTTGTTTAGCTCGGTTAAAGCAGCTGACATTCTCATTTCCCCCTTTGATGCCGGACTGAGGTTTCCTCAGCCGGCTATTTTTTGCTGCTGCCATACTTCAGCTTGGAAACCATTCCCGCAAAACCACATGAATTTTTATAGAGATATGCAGGTGATGTTATGGCACACTGTATCAATAACAAGAATTTTTTCATTTTTCAGGACAAGAGGCTATAATGAAAATATATTATATCGATCATAGGGAGGGATTGATCTGGATTATCAGCTAAAAGGTAAAATCGCACTCATTGTGGCGTCAAGCCAGGGTCTTGGAAGGGCAATAGCCATAGAACTCGCCAAAGAGGGAGCTAATGTTATGCTCGCTGCCCGCAATGAGGAAAAATTGAAACAGGTTCAGGAAGAGATTAGGATCATGACAGATGAAACGGTGCTTTATACGGTAACTGATATCACTCAAAAGGACGAGATCAGGCAGCTTATCGATAAAACAGCAGAACAGCTGGGCGGCATTGATATTCTTGTTAATAATTCGGGAGGACCGCCGGCAGGAACATTTGCACAGATGTCAGATGATGATTGGCAGAATTCTTTTGAGCTAAACCTTTTAAGCTATATACGGTTAATTCGGGAGGCAATGCCCTATTTGAAAAAACGGGGCGGCAAAATCATCAATATTGCTTCGACATCCATTAAAGAGCCGATACCGGGATTGATTTTATCCAATACATTCCGTACTGCGGTGGTAGGCATGTCAAAAACACTTGCTGAAGAACTGGCGCCTTATGGCATTTTAATCAATACAGTCGCTCCGGGCAGGATCGCCACAGAACGTGTCCAGCATCTGGACCAATTCAATGCCGACAAGAGAGGGATGGCAAGGGAGAAGATACAGGAGCTGGCCGAGAAAAATATACCTTTGGGCCGATACGGAGAACCGGAGGAATTTGCCCGTGTGGTGGCGTTTCTGGCATCTGGTGCAAATACATATATGACCGGAAGCGCTTTCTTAGTTGACGGAGGTATGGTTAAATCCATTTGAAATGCAGACAAAAATAATTTGGGAGTGACGTATTAAGTGCTTACTAAAGAAAATACTGTGGTAGGTTTTATTGGAACTGGTGTAATGGGGAAAAGCATGGCTGGACACTTGATGGAGGCTGGATATGAGCTATACGTATATACCAGGACAAAGGAAAAGGCAGAGGAGCTGCTAGAAAAAGGGGCAAAATGGGCTGATTCCCCGAAAGAAATAGCACAGCATGCTAACGTCATCATCTCAATCGTTGGATATCCCCAGGATGTAGAAGAAATTTATCTGGGTACAGAAGGCATTGTTCCTAATGGAAAAGAAGGTACATATTTGATTGACATGACCACCTCCACACCAACATTAGCAAAAAAGATTTTTGAGGAAGCCAGAAAGCATGGCATGCATTCGCTTGATGCTCCTGTATCTGGCGGTGACATCGGTGCTCGCGAAGCCCGTCTTGCCATCATGGCTGGAGGCGATCAGGAGGATTTTGAAGCCGTAAAACCGATTTTTGAAATCATGGGCAGCAATATCGTTTACCAGGGCCCGGCTGGTTCAGGCCAGCATACGAAAATGAGCAATCAAATTGCCATTGCATCAAACATGATCGGAGTCTGTGAAGCGATCATTTATGCACAGAAAGCAGGCCTAAACCCGGAAACGGTTCTTAAAACAATCACTACTGGCGCAGCGGGAAGTTTTTCGCTGTCCAACCTTGCGCCAAGAATGATTAAGGGCGACTTCGAGCCCGGCTTCTATATCAAGCATTTCATCAAGGACATGGGCATTGCCCTGCAAGAGGCCAAAAGGATGGATATGGAAACGCCAGGACTTTCGCTGGCCAAATCCTTATATGACCAGCTTGCTGAAGCCGGTGAAGGCGACAGCGGCACCCAGGCTTTGTATAAGTATTGGGCTTAATTTGAGATAAGCATATGGCCATGGCTGCCATATGCTTATTTTGTTTTGGAATGGAGGGCATAATTTAGCACAACAAAATGTTGTAAGGCCTTTTCCTGTTAAATTCTCTCTAAAAGTAGTGGGCTGCTGCGTTGCTGAGATGGACTGATGTAAGCAAAAAAGAGAGGAGCTCGTTCAAATACATGTAATAGAATCATCAGAAAAAACGATAAGATCGTCACTGGATTGCCTGGAAAAGACCAAAAAAGATCTGCTTTAGATTCATAATGGGAAAAATCGAATGCCTGGGCAGCATTTTAAATGAGTTTTACGAACGAAACACCACATTTATGCTCGAAATCCATAATTTATGCTCGAAACTCACCAATATATGCTCGAAATCCATAATTTATGCTCGAACTCCCTATTTTATGATTGAAGTCCTATTATGATTTGATCGACCAGTGCTCGATCAAATGTTCTCTAACGAAGCAATAGGTATCTTAATTGAAGTCCTGTTTTACGGCCATATCGACTGCATATTCGAACCTTAATACACCTTAACCCGCCTGCGGCATGCCCCAGACGGAAAAAGCACACAGCTAAATGCGCCATGTGCTTTATCACTTACTTAAAAAACTTTTCCATCCTGTCCAGTGCCTCGCGCAGTGTGTCCTGTGAATAGGCGTATGATAACCGGAAATAACCTTCCCCAACCGGAGAAAAAGCATCTCCCGGTACGACTGCCACACCAGCTTCCTCCACAAGCTTTAAGCAAAAGTCCAGTGAGCTTCCATATCCATCAGGAATTTTGATGAAAAAGTAAAAGGCTCCGTCTGGCTTTACTACATCCAGAGTCATGCCGGTCAAGCGGTTATACACATAGTCCCGTCGTTTTGAGTATTCCTCTTTCATCGGAAGAGCGTCATTAAATCCATCGGTGAGCGCGGCAAGTGCCGCTTTTTGCGAAACGGATGATGCACAGGCTACATTGTATTGATGCACCTTCAAAATATGGCGCGAAACAACAGCAGGAGCAAATATGAATCCAATCCTCCAGCCTGTCATTGAATGAGATTTGGATAATCCATTAATTACAATAGTTTGTTCCTTTAAAAAGGAAGCGATCGATGTATGATTTTGGTCGAAAACGAGTTCACTGTAAATTTCATCCGCCAGTACAAAAATATCTTTTCCTCTTACTAAATCTGCTATATCCTCCAGCTCAGCAGCCGTCAGCGTGACGCCGGTCGGATTGGAAGGGTAGGGCAGTACGATGCAGCGGGTATTTTCAGTTATGTACTTTTCAATTATGTCTCTGGTAAGACGGAAGCCATTTTGAGTGGTATCAGCGAATATCGGCTTTGCTCCGCACATCTTGATGATTGGGTCATAGCCGGGATATACAGGTCCGGGCAGGATGACCTCCGTTCCTTCAGTCAATAAAGTGCGGAAGGTGACATCGATCGCTTCACTCCCGCCGACCGTAACGATAATTTCCTCATTTGCGTCATAATCAAGTCCGTATTTTTGGGAGACGTATTTCGCTGCGGCTTCCCTCAGTTCCAGAAAACCGGCATTATGTGTATACACAGTAAAATCTTCGTCAATCGCTGTTTTGGCCGCTTCTTTTATATGCGGCGGCGTCGGAAAATCCGGCTGGCCGATTGTCAGAGAAACGGTATCCTTCTTATCAGCAACCAAATTATAAAATTTGCGTATTCCTGAAATTTGTAACTCCTTAACTCGTGGATTCACTAGATGTTCCATTGAATTTCCTCCTGAACTCATCCATTGATATATGTGATAGCCATCAAGGGATGTCGCTTTAAATAACGATGTGTTAGCGATATAATGTTGTTAATTGCTTTAATTCAACATTCTAACAAAAGTCATGCAATAATTGAACATTGATGAAAGGGTTTCTTATGATTCGTACTTATGCTGTCAGAAAAGACGAGGAATTGATTGTAAATGTTCCTGTAGAAGAGCTGGTAAAACATATGGATGATTATATATGGATTTGGGCGGACTATTACCAGCCGAGCGCGGAGGAGATTTCTACGCTATCCACATCGTTTTCCTTTCATCCTCTTGCAATCGAGGATGCTATGGACGATTTTAACCAGAGGCCCAAAATCGACTTCTATGATGGATACCAGTTCCTTGTACTTCATTCCATCCATAAGGCAGAGTTATGTGCCGTTGAACTGGATATGTTCGTGAGCAAAAAATTCCTTGTCACCTTTTATAAAAAGCCGATTGAAGAGCTTGAATGGATATGGGACCAGGTGGAAAAAAGCCTGAGTCTCCGTAAAGGCCCTTTTTTCCTGATGCATCTGATTATTGATAAGCTTGTGGATGAATATTTCCCCGTCCTTTATAAAATCGAAGACGAACTAGACAATATTGAGGATAATACTGCCAACAAAACTATCAGTGAATTGATGGACCAGCTGTTTGATATGCGCGAAGTTCTATCCGGGATTCGCAGGACGATTCTCCCTATGAGGGATTTGCTGTATCGCATCACTCATTCTGACCGTCTTCAATATCTGCTGGAGCAGCAGCTTTACTTCAATGATGTCCATGATCATCTTCTTAAGCTGTCAGAGATGATTGAGTCACACAGGGAATTCTCATCTGATATTAGGGACAGTTATTTATCGCTTAACTCCAATAATATGAATAAAGTCATGATGACACTGACCGTCATTACCACGATCTTTATGCCGCTGACTTTTATAGCCGGCGTGTATGGCATGAACTTCGAGCATATGCCGGAGCTTCATTGGCGATACGGCTATCCTGCCGTGCTTGCTGGAATGGCAGCGGTAGGATTGTGTATGTTTGCGATTTTTGTCAAAAAAGGCTGGCTCCGGGTTAGCCTGCAAAGAAGACGAAAGAAAAGCTGAAAACAGCAAAATAAATGATAAGAAAGAGGGCTCCATTTAAAACAGGAGCCCTTTTTTATGTCATTATACAGGTTTTACTGGTTCTGTTACGTCCAGTTGTTTCATGCGGAACAGTTCCTTCAGCAAGACATTGTTTGCAGCCACATCTTCAAGTGAAAAGCGATCCAGCACCTGGAAGAAAGCCTCCATCGCAGATGCAAGAACATGTTTCAGAGAACATGCGGATGTGATGAGACAGTTTTTTTCGTCCTGGAAGCAGTCGACAAGGTAAAAGTCCTCTTCGGTCTTGCGGATCACTTCTCCCAGGTTAATCCGGGCTGGGTCCATGGCAAGGCGAAACCCGCCATTTCTCCCTCTAATAGTTTCGATATAACCTAATTTGCCAAGATTGTATATGATTTTCATCAGATGGTTCTTCGATATATCGTAGGCTTCAGCAATGTCCTTAATATTGGAAAGCTGTTCCCTGTCCTGGGAAGCCAAATATATTAAAACACGAAGTGAGTAATCGGAATAGTTGGTTAATCTCATGGCAACTCCTTCAAACTCTATTTTATACAACTCTATCATAACATGGTTGTGAACAAATTTTAAACATTGCAACTCCGGCAATAAAAACATGTATTTGAAATATTGCTTTTTATCAACCTCACTCTTAATATAAAGATGTATTTAAAATATATCTTTTTGAAAGAGGTATTACATATGCTGAATGCAAAAACAATTGAAATTATTAAATCTACTGTTCCCGTCCTGGAAGTGCACGGTGTTGAAATTACTACCGTATTTTATAAAAATCTATTTGAAAAACATCCCGAGCTATTAAACATATTCAACCATGTAAACCAACAGAAAGGACGTCAGCAAACAGCGCTGGCGAATACAGTGCTTGCTGCTGCAAAATATATAGATCAGCTGGAAGCAATCATACCGGCCGTTACATTAATTGCCCACAAACACCGCAGCTTAGGCATCAAGGCAGAACATTATCCAATCGTAGGAGAAAATTTGCTTGGCGCGATTAAACAAGTATTGGGGGATGCGGCAACGGATGAAATCATCAATGCCTGGGCAGAAGCCTATGGTGTGATTGCTCAGGCGTTCATTGATATTGAACATCAAATGTATGCTGACGCTGCTGCAAAGCCCGGCGGATTTGAGGAATTCAAAGAATTCACAGTGGTAGATAAGATTCAGGAAAGCGATGTTATTACATCCTTCTACCTACAGCCGGCTGATGGTTCAGCCGTTCCGGTTTTCGAGCCGGGGCAATATGTGACAGTCCGTGTAAGCATTCCGGGAGAGAAGTACCTATTTAATCGCCAATACAGCTTGTCCAATGCTTCCGGCAAAGAAGCGTTAAGAATCTCTGTCAAGCGTGAGGCTGAGGGAGATGTACCGAACGGAAAGGTTACCAATTTCCTTCACGATAGAGTAAAGGTTGGGGATACGATTGATCTTACAGCTCCGGCGGGCCAATTCACATTAAACTTGAAGGAGCAAACTCCTGTAGTATTCATTGCCGGCGGTGTTGGTGTCACGCCGTTCATGAGTATGGTCCAAAGTGTTGCCGAACAGCAGCCAGAGCGTGAGACCTATTTTATCCAGGCTTCAAGGGACGGCCGACACCAGGCATTCAAGCCAGAATTGAAGGGATTAAAAGATAGATTAGCAAACTATCAGTTAACCTTTGTTTATGACAATCCGACCGAAGAAGACAGAAATGATGAGGACTTCGGCAAGCAGGGGTTCGTGGATGCAGAATTTATTAAACAAACAGTTGGGGATGTCAGTGCGGATTATTATATTTGCGGACCTGTTCCATTCTTGCGCTTCGTGATCACCAGCCTGAAATCATTGGGTGTGCCTGAAGAAAAGATACATTTTGAATTTTTCGGTCCAGCTGTAAATCTTGATGAGCAAACGGCCTAATTGAATAGGGACCATGCATTTGCATGGTTCCTCTTTCATTTTTTGTAGTCTATTAATGGATTTGATTTGCCGGCATCCTGTTATGAAATTAGCTTGGAGCAAAGTCCAAGCAAATAGATGATATGAAGGAAGTTCCAAAAGAATCACAGTAAACATCTGTTCATATTGCTGACACACTTTTTCTCTTGGATGGATAAACCTTAACCAGCCCTATTAAAAAAAAGTGAAAAAATCCGAAAATATGAATATAAGAATCAATACAATCTTGGTTCATTCATTATTTGACAGTCCAGAAGATTAGGGTAGTATTAGGCTGCTGCCAGTCATTTAGGACAGGAAGGGCGAACAATATGGAACAAAGTAAAGGAATCTTGCTTGAAAGCGGAACGAATGAGCTTGAAATAGTAGAGTTTGGTATCGGGAAAAACAAATTTGGCATAAATGTGATAAAGGTGAAAGAGATTATCAATCCGGTTGCGATCACCATTGTACCGCATGCCCACCCAAACGTAGAGGGTATTATTGAATTAAGGGGGGAAGTGCTCCCGGTCGTCGATGTGGCAAAGACCTTGGGATTCCCAGCTTCCCAAACCCCTGCACAGGACAAATTCATTGTTGCTGAATTTAATAAACAAAAAATCGTATTCCATGTACATAGTGTGACTCAGATACATCGGATATCCTGGAAACAAATTGAAAAGCCTTCCGGAATGTACCAGGGGCTTGAAAGCCAAATTATAGGAGTGATCAAGCTTAATGGCGAAATGCTGCTGCTGTTGGATTTCGAGAAAATTGTGGTGGAAATCAATCCGGAAACTGGTATCAATATCCAACAGGTCAAGAAACTTGGATCCAGGGAAAGGTCAAATAAGCGGCTTGTTGTCGCAGAAGATTCACCGCTCTTAAGAAAGCTCCTTCATGATACATTGACTGAAGCAGGATATCACAATTTGGAGTTTTTTGAAAACGGCAAGGATGCCCTTGAATATCTGGAGTCAATGGCCGCTGCCGGAAAATCCGTTGAGGAAGAAGTTCAAATCATTATTACCGATTTGGAAATGCCCCAGATGGACGGCCATCATTTTACTAGAAGGGTCAAGGAAAGTGCAGAATTGGGAGGATTGCCTGTTATCATTTTTTCTTCATTAATAACGGATGATTTGCGCCATAAAGGACAAGTTGTGGGTGCGGATGCCCAGGTCAGCAAGCCTGAGATCGCTGAGCTGATTAAGCTAGTAGACGAACATATTTTATAAAGACGAAAAACCGGTTCAAAGCTGTCTTCCTGGCTGAATCGGTTTTTTTATCACTGCAAGGTGTAATTGCAGCTGCGGTTAGATGACAGTAACACGATACCGCGAAAGATTTTTGACGCCTCAATCAACCATTATCAGCAGCCTTGCCAACCGTGCATTCCTACCATTTAAATCCTTTTCCAAGAAATGTGGAAGGGAAGTTATTGTGGAACGATTTATCATGCATTCGCTTACGGCGGGTATTCCGGGGGGCGTTCTCGGTCTCTTTTTCCTCCTTGATGCCGGTATAAGTCTGAAGGATCTGCTTTGCTTTTGACAATGAAAGGGAAGCCTTCGGATTTCGTGCAGAGGCAGTCCGGCTGCCTAAATGAGGTAGGTTTTTCAAATCTTCCTTTGATGGGGGCAGATGAAAAATATACTCTTCACATTGAATGATTAAATCAGATTGCTGGGCTGAATTTCTTGGATTATCAGAAAAATGCAGACCAAGCTTTTTAGCCTTGCCTTCCTGAAGTAATTTGTTGATCGAAGTGCGTTTCAGATGATAGAGATATTTAGGGTCCAATGCGGTTTTGGCATGCTTGTTTACGACGAATATGGCTTGGACAACCGAAGTAACAGAAGGGGACATGCTGCTGGTACTGTTGCGGTTTGTGCGGTGATCCATTTTAAGTCTCCTCTCCAACTTTGTGCCGTGTATTATATATTATACCATGTCCCGGGCAGAAGGAAAACATAGGCTGCATTGGCCCGGACATAATCGTCCCTTTCGCAAGGCCAGCCAATCCAGAAGCTAATTTATCATGTTATGTTGGGTTTAATGTCCATATCTGGGGTCAAACGCCTGGGGTTAATGCCGCCATTTTGGAAAGGCGTGACATATAACATGTTTCTGTCCCCATACAGCAGCAGATCCGTATTCCCTTCAGCTAAAACAGGAGAATAGCAGGGGATATTCCAAGTGCTTTTGTATAGGTAGCATTCATACTCGAAATAGTTTCACAATTCCCATAGTTTCTTTTATAATAATAACAAATGATAAATTTCGACAATTTTTCTAATTTATGTAAATGTGGATATAAGGGTCCGACAAACTTCGTGTCAGGAAAAGTGATCGCTAAGAGGGAGTTCATTATGTTAGGGTGAAAAAAATGGAACAAGCGAAAATCCTTTTAAAAACAGAGCTGCAGCAATTTCAAAAGAGCGAGGGCATGGAAAAATTTATTATCGATATTATCTTTAAGCATGTCAGAGATTTTTTAATTATTGTAAAAGTCGAAGAAGGACGAAGGTTTCGCTATTTGTTTGCTAATGAGACAGCCCTGAAACACGCTGGCCTAAGCCAGGGATTCATTGGGGAACTTGTTGAAGATGTTCTGCCCAAAAAGCTTTCCAGGCAGATTTACCGGCAATACAGCAGGGTCTTTGGCCGTGAAGAGGACATTTCCTACAGAGATGAGATTATACATAATGGTACCAAGCTGTTTGGTGAGACAGTCCTTAATGCAGTGCGCGATGAACAAGGAGTTGTCAGGTATATTGTAAGCGTTACCAGAGACATGACTGCTGCAGTACAGGAAAAGAAGAGAATGATAGAAAGCCAGCATCGATATAAATCTGTCATTGACCACAACCTTGATGCCATCTTTTCGCTGGATCAAAAGGGAGTCATTCTGTCAGCTAATCCGGCTTCTTATCAAATAATAGGCTATACTCAAAAGCAGCTGACAGGTCGTTCCATCTTTCATTTACTTGAGGATGAAGATGTACCGCACTTTCAACGGAGATTTAAGGAAACAATGGATGGTTATTCAAAGGAATGCCAGCATTGCCGGTTTATCCACAAAAAAGGAAGGCTTTTGAGGGTCCATCTGAAAACCATTCCAATTGTGATACATGGTGAGATAAATGGTGTGTATGTCATTATGCGCGACATCACGGAACAGACAGTCAATATGGAAAAGATCAGCTATATGGCATACCATGACCAGTTGACAGGGCTGTATAACCGGACGGCACTTATAAGGGATATCAAAATTGAGATATTTAAAAATGAAAGCTGTAAAAAAGAGTTTTCGCTTTTTAGCATTGACCTGGACAGATTTAAATACTTAAATGACACTCTCGGCCATGAAGCAGGAGACCTCATGCTTAAAAAAGTGGCTGAACGCCTCCTGTCCCTGGAAGGGTACGAATATAATGTCTACCGCCAGGGCGGGGACGAGTTCAACATTCTGCTCAAGAAAGGGGACGGCAAGACCGCCAATGATTTCGCGGCTGAAATATTTAAAACGTTCCATCCATCCTTTCAGCTGATGCTGCTGGATTACTTTATAACACCAAGCATCGGGATCAGCACTTATCCGCATGATGGCAATGAGAGCGAGTTATTGATCAGGCGAGCTGATGCTGCCCTTTACCAGGTAAAGGCAAGGGGAAAAGCGCACCATCAATTTTACAATAAGGAAATGAATGTCCACGTCCCAGGCATGGTTGCGATGGAATCCCATTTAAGAAGGGCAGTAGAAAATGGCGAGCTGGCTGTTTTTTATCAGCCGCAGGTTGACCTCAATTCCAACCAGGTCTGCAGTTTTGAAGCATTGATCAGATGGGATAATCCAGTTCTTGGGTTTGTCCATCCCGGCGAATTTATCCCCCTTGCAGAGGATACTGGCTTAATCATTCCGATAGGAGAATGGCTGATTGAAGAAGTGTGCAGGCAGATCAGGGTCTGGAAGGAAAGAGGAGTCCCTGATATTAAAATAGGGATCAATCTATCTCCAAAGCAGTTTTTGCAGCCCAACCTTTGTGAAATAATCCTGCGTTCCATACAGGCAAATTCCATATGCCCTTCCAATCTGGAAATCGAGATCACAGAAGGGGCGATGCAGGATGCGGGAGAAACAATAAAAATCCTGAAGGATATGAAGCAAATGGGCCTTACCATTTCGGTGGACGACTTTGGCACAGGGTATTCTTCCTTGAACTATTTAAAACAATTGCCACTTGATACTTTAAAGATTGACCAATCTTTCATAAGGGAAATCCTGACAGACCAGAAGGGGGCTGCCATCACCACAACAATCATCCATCTTGCACACAGCCTGGATTTGGAGGTGATTGCGGAGGGTGTTGAAACCGGTGAACAGGCGGAATATCTAAAGGCAAATAAATGCAAAAAAGCACAAGGATATCTTTACAGCCGGCCTCTTCCAGCTAAAGAAATCGAAACGCTTTTTTTGTAACAGGCAGTAACCATTAACATCTCTTACCACTTCCTTACAGCATAAGTCCTTTATGCTGTTTTTTATAAGCCCTTTAACTGTATTATTCTTGTATATCAACTAACTCCCGTCCTATCTTTGCTGCCTTATTTAAAAAACGCTATTAAATTCAACATGTATATTTACGATAAAAGAAGTAAGGAACTTTGCGGCATCTGGGCGCTCCGGTTGAAATCGCCAATGTCTGTGCGCATCAGATGCATCAAAATTCCGCGATTCCTCTACATGCATTTTTTCTCTGTCCGGTGATTAGTCAATGTCCTTGAATTTGTTTTCTATTTCCCTTTTGTGGTGTTTTTGGTATTGAGGAAAACCAGGAAGCTCGTTTAACTGCAGCCGAGAGGGTCTACTGTTATTGTGGATGGGTGGTGCCGGAATGTGAAATAATCAACCACCCAGTGATATAGAGTCCATATTATAAAATTGTCAAGATAACACCAATTATGCGGTATTGCGAAAACCTTGATATGACCCAGCAATTAGTCCATGATGTATTTGAATATTGAATTTTTGTACCGAAGCAATTAATGAAACTTAACAGTCTGACTGATTTGGCTCATTAATTTCAATGAAAAAACCTGCTTCCAGAAAGCAGGCAATTGAAACGTGGCTAATCGCAAAAAGCATATAGAATAAGGAAAATAAAAGAAGTTTTTTTCGGTAAGCTACTAATGCTATAATTTATACATAATCACAAGTAGAAAATAAATAAAAATGATATTTGACTCACACAAATTTCGTCAAAGTATGCTATGATTCAGACTGCAGCCTAATAACAGTAAGTTCGGGCCTTGATAAAAAACGATAGGGAAGGCGCGTTGTGCCTAAACCTCTATTAACATGCAGTTTTAACTCTCCCACGTCATAAGTTCCTTCCCGATAAATCTCGGAGTATGGCGGAGTTACAAGGGCTCCGAAAAAGGGGATCTGGACCTGGCCTCCATGGCTGTGGCCGCTCAGTTGAAGCTGTACATCGTATTTTGACGTAGTGACAGCAGTGTCAGGGGCATGCGAAAGCATAACCGCTAAATGATTGCGGGGAATACCCTGCAATGCCTTATCTATATCAGGGCTGCCGAGCATGGGTTCATCCAGTCCGGATATATATATTTCATCTCCACCGAGCAATTGGATCTTTCTATTTGAGTTCCTTAGAAGGATAAAGCCGGATTTACTCATGATCCTGCTGTAAAGCTCAGATCCATAGCCGCCATGATCATGGTTTCCGAATATGCAGAATTTGCCGAGCCTGGCTTTGCATTCCTTCATGACCGGGATGATTTCATCGTAGCCGGTGTATTGATCCGGTTTATCCATAAGGTCACCTGTAAACATGATCAAGTCAGGGTCCAGCGAATTAATGACATGGATGATTTCTTTTAGATCCTGCAGCTGGAATTGAAAGCCGAGATGAGTATCGCTGAATTGGACAATTTTTACACCATCAAATCCTTTGGGGACTGCCTTGCTGCTAAACGATAAATGATTGATTTCGAGCCAGCCTGGCTCAATTTTATTAATATAATATTTGCCGCCCAGACCTGCGCCTGTGACAGTAAAAAGGGACCCGAGGGCTTTTTTGAGGAAAGATCGTCTGTTCATTTTTTTATTCATTATAATCAACCTATCTTTTCGTAAACATTACTTCTCATACTAACAAACAATAAACATTAAATAAACATTAATAGACTTATTTTATTTTTCCTGGTTTTGCTATATGACAGAACATTGTTGATATAAAAATAAAACGATGTTCTTTATGGTTCAACATCTATTCGGGGGTACAGAATGACTCAGCAAATGCAAATGCTATTTACTTTTATCATACTTGTCACTGCCACGGCTCTTTTTGTCCAAGGTAAAATAAGGTCGGACCTGATTTCGCTGACTGCGCTCCTTGCGCTAAGCCTGGGTCAAATACTTACGCCTAATGAGGCATTGTCCGGCTTTTCCAATCCTGTTGTCATCATGATTGCGGGTTTATTCGTGGTAGGCGCAGGGGTTTTCAACTCGGGTTTGGCAGAAAAACTAGGGAACCGCCTTCTTGAATTATCAGGCGGAAGCGAAATTAAGCTATTCTTAATCGTGATGCTGACCGCTTCCGTATTTAGTGGGCTATTAAGCAGTACCGGGACTGTTGCCGTGTTATTGCCGCTTGTGATGAGCATGGCACTGAAACAGCAGGAAAGTCCTTCCCGATTTCTGCTCCCGCTTGCGTACGCAAGCAGTCTGGGGGGAGTGCTGACACTTATATCAACACCCTCCAACATGATTGTCAGCAATCTGCTGGAATCCAATGATTTTGAACGATTATCTTTTTGGGACTTTACACCAATAGGCTTGGCCATTTTGGCTGCGGGACTCCTCTTCATGCTTACAGCCGGTAGAAGGCTTTTGCCGGATGATAAGGTTGTCGCAAACAACAGCGAGAAGGAATTATCCCCATCCGAACTTGCGGGAATGTACAAGGTTTATGACCGCCTTCATTTCGTCACCATACCTGGGGATTCGAATATCGTAGGGGATAGGCTGTCAGACCTTCTATTGCCGGTCAGGTATGAGATAACCGTGATTGAAATACTTCGGAATGGAGAAGAAACCATTTCTGCAAAGGCTGATGAAGTGCTTCATCCTGATGATGTCATCCTTGTTTTTGGCGAGGAAGACTCAGTAAAGCGGCTGGCAGCAGACTATGAATTAGAACTGCTGAAATTCAGCGCAGACAGGGTGGAACAGCACTTCTTAAGCAGCGAATTTGGTTTAACGGAAATTTTGATCGTTCCTCACTCAGATTTTGAAAACCAGACATTGCGGGATGTCCATTTTAGGGAAAAATATCAATGCAGCGTTCTGGCCATCAACCGCAAGGGTGAATACATCCAGGCAGATGTGGGGACCGAACAATTAAGGCCGGGAGATGCACTGCTGGTTCATGGTGAATGGGAGAACATCGCACGGATTTCTGCTGACCTGCAGGATGTTATCGTTATAGGAAGTACATCAGAAGTAGAGCCGGTTAACACCTATCCTGCCGGAAAAGCAAAGCTTGCAGCAGGGATTGTGGGTGTCATGCTCATTCTTCTGTCATTGAATGTGATTCCACCGGTTTTGTCCATTCTTACCGCAGCTTTTCTGATGATCGTGTCAGGCTGTGTGCGTTCCATGGAGGAAGCCTACGGGCAGATCAACTGGGAATCAGTTGTGCTGATTGCAGCCATGCTCCCTCTTTCTGAAGCGATGGAGAAAACAGGCGGTACCCAGCTTGTCAGTGAAGCCCTGATCAGTGCGCTATGGCAATTCGGTCCATATGGGCTGCTGATTGGATTCTATTTACTGACCATGGCACTAGGACAATTTATTTCCAATGCTGCCACGGCAATCATTATAGCCCCGGTTGCGTTTGCGGCTGCCATGAGCTTGCAGCTGAGTCCTTATCCATTCTTGATCTGCATAGCGGTGGCAGCAAGCATGGCTTTCTCTACACCGGTCGCTTCACCGACCAATGCTCTGGTCATGACTGCGGCTGAGTATCGATACCGAGATTTTGCTTTGATTGGGATTCTTTTGCAAATCTTTATTGGGGTCATTATGATCTTTACAATACCGATTTTCTTTCCTTTTAATGGCTGATGTTTCTCGATTTTTATTGAATACCTGAAAACTACATTTGCTTTGACGACCACTGTAAACGGCAGCCTGCCGCCAGAACGCAGCGTACCATTGCCATACCGATCACAGAACTATAAAAAGCCTGTTGCTCATTCTTATTGATACGATTCAAGCGAGTCATACAATATGAATGGAGGAGCAGGCTTTTTTTACATATTCCCGGTTATTAAGAAAGAAATTGAGTCATATTTCCCCGTTTGCACAGACCTTATATGATCCATTTGGCCACCTGGATTTTTTCGCCGCAAATTATGTTTATTGGCTGGTTGTTCTAATGATATAATTTTGGTAATAACTTATGATTTTTGCACGCAGCAAAGTTTTCTGCCAGGGGGGATACTATCGATGGACGCTATGGAAATCTTGACAAATCTAGACCAGGTGCAGCCTTTTTATCAGCCGATTTTCAGTGCGGATGAGCATAGGGTAATCGGTTATGAAATCTTGGGCCGGTTCCTGCATGAATCTCAATACATCAGCCTGGGACCTTTCTTTAAAGATTCCACCATCCCTGAGGAATTCAGGATTGAAGTGGACAATTATTTACTTGAAAAAGCACTTTCTCAATTCGCTGATCATGGCGAAACGGACTATATGATATTCATTAATCGTGACCCCGATCTGCTGGTATTGAACGATGGAGATATACTTCTTGATATTTTAAAAAAATATCTTGGCCCCGAAGACCTTCACCGGATTGTCCTTGAATTGTCCGATACCGATTCTCCGGAAATAATGGAGCAGCTTCAGCATCTCTTGGCTTATTATCGGACTTACGGGATAAAGATTGCGGTGGACCATTTAGGTGAGGAAAGCCATCTTGACCGGATTGCCCAAATATCCCCGAATATACTGAAGGTCAATCTCGAGCAGCTGCGGAGAACGGGTACAGACTCACATCAGGTCGTCCTGTTTTCATTAGGCATGCTTGCGCGGAAAATCGGTGCCAGCCTTCTGTTTGAAAGCATTGAGCAGAATTATCAGCTTCGCTTTGCTTGGAAGAACGGAGGCCGTTATTATCAGGGGTTTTATCTCGCTAAACCTGCCGCTGGGCTCATAGACAGAAATCATTTGCGCGATAAACTAAAAACGGAAGGCCGCAGCTTCATTTCGTACGAAAAAAATAGGCTTGAAGCCGTCTATCAAAAAACTGTAAAAATGAATGAAGGCATGCAAATGCTCCTCCAAAAATATAAGAAGCTCGATACATTTGAAAAGCTTCTCCTTGCACTAGGAGAATCACTGTCAAAAGTGTGCTTCAGGCTGTACATCTGTGACGAGGAAGGATTTCAAAGATCCCCCAATGTATGGCAAAATAACGGCGTTTGGGAGGTCAAGCATGAATATATGGAGAAGAATTGGAGCTGGCGCCCGTATTTTTTGGAAAACATAATTCGAATGAGATATGAACAAAGAGGGATTCTTTCGGATTTATACAGTGATATCGAAACAGGAGAAACAATAAGGACCTTTTCCTATCCATTGGAAAACAATTGTTACCTGTTTATCGACCTTTCCTACTCTTATCTCTATGAAAGCGATTCTTTGCTATAAAACTTGAATAAATCTGTGATTCCAGAGCCACCATAAAACAGTGGCAGGAGGTTACAGACTATGGTAATTTTAATCATTTTTGCGGCAGCAATCATTTTATTCTCTGTCTTTTACACGCTTTCAGTTGGCAGGAAACAAAGGGCAGTCCAAGGGGAGTATGATTCTCCTATCAATGAGTCTGTCCGGCGTCATCCATACTTGTTAAACCCAATCTTTCTCGCCATTTCATTGTTTGTTGTTTTAGCATTTGTCCTGATTTTTTATTGGTCTTTGGTTTACATTTGATAATTAAATCTATTGTTTAGGGTTACAGGTAAACAGAATATTTAAAGTGTAACAAAAGTATGAATGCTATTGTAAAGTATTCGGCTTTTGTTATTTTTTTGGCCTTTTTGTGTAATTCTCAAGGCCCGTTCCGCTCCTTTGTATTATTTACCAATCATATTCTAAGTTTTATAGGGAAGCTTCAGGGTACAAAAAAACAAACGCAGAATAAAAATGATGGAGTTATTTTAGAATGTTTAAAGGAGACGTTCCTTCCATTTCCTGAAGAACAAATCGCGATGTTGGTTTTACACAGAAACGTCCTTGACAGCTGCTATGAAGGCCCCGCGTGCCGGCATTTAAACAGTAATTGTCCTTCGTCACGATTATGAGGGACTCGTGATCGTTTTTAGCCGGAAGTAACCTTCTTTCCATCAAGGGCCTTGTTTCCACTTTTAAAATGTATTTTTCCGTCAGATGTTTTTTATGTATTTTTATTCAATACTGGAAATAGTTCACCATTCAAATATGTAGATAAGGATGTGATTGTTATGAAAGGAATCTTCGGGGCTTTGATTATTATGTTTGCCGCGTTCTTTATCGGCACAGGAACTGAGGCGAAGGTTAGGGAAATTCATAAGCAAGAGGTATATCAATTTCTGCAGGATGCTTTTGGCCAGCAGGTTAGGTTGAGTGAAGAACCAAGAACGAAGGCAGAGATTAAAGCGATTTTGGAGCCGTATTTCACAGAAACATTCATCCGCGTATTCATGAAGGAAAATGTGAAAAAGGTTAACGGGGGCTATGCAACATTAGGCACCGACTTTGCGCTTTATTACATACCATTTTTCACGTATGGCGGGAGCACAGAAGTAATTCATGACAAAGCGGGAAGGATGATTGTGCTGGAACGGTTTGGGGCAAGTGGTGACGGGCCTGTAACCGAAGATAGCCATACGGAGTCAGTTGCGCTTGTTAAGGAAAGAGGAGGATGGAAAATAACTGACGTGTCATACGAAAGGAATCTTGCAGAGAAAGATTTGCAAACGGATACCGGTTTTTTAGAAATGGATGCACAGAATAATCCGGCGGACAATCATAAAACACGGAGTATCACCGAGTATTTTTTTGATGAGCCGCAAGCTTTGCTAAGCTTTGGCAGCTGGATTAGTTCAGCATTATTGGAAAGGATTGCGGCTAAAATATAATGAAAAGGCAGAGGGAAGGCGTAATAAGCCTTCCCCCGGCTGTTCATTTTTAGGCGCTAATATGAAGAGCCCTTTGCAGTCTTTCCTGGTCAAAACCGATGATGACTTCATCGTCAATGACAATGGTCGGAGTGGAATAGGAGCCGTGTTTTGTTGTAAGTTCTTCCCTTGCATTTTTGTCAGCCTTGATATCTTTTTCAATATAGGGAAACTTATATTCATCTAGAAACATCTTTACGATTTTGCAGGGAGGGCAGTCTGGCTGTGAATATACAATTATATTAGGCAATGTTGGTTCCTCCTTCGAAAATTATAGTCAACCTTTTAATAATATACCTCAAGAATACATCTTAGGGTATTTTATGCTTTGCACAGTAATCGATCAAGCCCATGGAGCTTACCATAAGGTCAAGCTTAATGATTTCGAAAACAGGATGGTCCGACGGAACCCCCTTCTCGGCTAAATGCTGGTATACTGCCTGATAGATGGCTCTTTCGGTTGCGGAAATTTTCTCGCTCACATCTTGATAATTATTGTAAGCCTGGCCTGCTGCATCAGTAAAAACAGGCAGCCATTGCTTGAGGTGCTGATACACATCCTCAGGGTGTTCTGATACGCCGAAATGTCCAAAGTAAATCCGGTCGATTTTAATATCCTGATATAATTTTGCCGATTTCAGCATTTCTTCCGGATCGAACTGGTTCGGGGAGGTGGAGGGCAAATAGAAATCGATGCCGTCGACTGCCAGCTCCCTGTAATAGATCCCGACTGTATCACCAGCGAACATTCCATTGGATACCTCGTCGTATATACTCAAATGATGGTTTGCATGTCCTGGGGTGTTATAAAAGGTAAGGGTCGAGGTATTTGAAATATCGAGTGTATCCAGATGTCTTTTTACAATGATCCGATCTTCAGGAACAGGAACGACAGGTTCAAATAGCTCGTCGAATTTTTCTCCGTACACCGCCCTTGCTCCGGCAACGAGGCGGGAGGGGTCAACGAGATGGCGTACTCCCTTTTCATGTACGACAATTTTTGCGTTGGGGCATTTCTGCAGAAAAAGGCCAGCCCCGCCGGCATGGTCCAAATGGATATGCGTCAGAATGATATATTTAATATCCTCCAGGGAAATATCCATTTCGGCCAGCCCTCTTTCAAGGAAGGGGATGGAAAGGCTTGCAGAAGTTTCGACAAGGGTGAGTTCCTTTTCTTTAATGACATATGTACCTGTGCGATTGGAACGTTGCATATCATAGCCGTCAATTAGTGAAATCCTTTTGTCAAGTTCAAGAATATTACTCAAAAATAATTCGCCTCCTCGCCAACTTATCCATGTACAAATTACAATGATTATTTTATTCTGTAATTATGGCCATGTAAAGAAATGAGTTTAGATAATTCTGAATTTAATTGACTATGGTTATGGGATAGAAATTTATGTTATAGTGAAACCTATTGATAAGGTTTTATGTAGAAAGGAGAGGTAGTATGTCGCAATTACAAGGCATTCTAACCAGATTAAAAAGTCTTCAGGAACAAGCAAAGGAAACGGAATCGGCTCAGCGTTTTTTTGAAATAGATGGAGTGAAGATCTGCCAGGTTACATATTTCAGCAAAACCGACATGTTTGAGTTGGAAGTATTCAATGAAAAGGGCAAGTCTTCCAAATATCAGTTTGACAACATTGATATGATTACTATTGAAATATTTGATTTACTGCAGTCTTAATGACTGTCGAATGGCCGTTTTGCGTACAGCAGGGCGGCTTTTTGTTTTTTCATATAAGAAAAACCCGTTTCTTGATTTTACAAAGCACTAGCCTACTTCATCCCGTTTCTTGTATGTAATAAACGCTAGCCTACTTCACCGTTCTTAAATTTAATAAAACGCTAGCCTACTTCACCGTTCTTAAATTTAATAAAACGCTAGCCTACTTCATCCCGTTTCTTGAATTTAATAAACGCTAGCCTGCTTCATCCCGCCTCTTGAATTTAATAAAGTGCTATCCCACTTCATTCGTTTTCTTGCTCTTAGTAAAACTCTAGCTTCCATCATTCCTCCATCTGAAAGATTGCATGTAAGGTAATGCCTGTGATCCACAGCCTAAAGGTGCATGAAATACCGAAGTTATCACATCCTAAAGGTGAAAGGAGTGAGCCGGAATGTATCTCCCAATCGTGGTGTGCCCAAATTGCAGATCTGAGCATGAGATGAGCAGGCAAATCCTTACTGCCCAATCGAATCAAAATGTAATTTATTCCTGTCCTGCATGCGGATATATGGTAAGAGACATTGAAACCAGCAAGGGATAGGATTTTTTTCTGTTTAGTTTGAATACATAATCAAAATTAAAACAAGAAAGATTTTTTATCATATGCTACACTAGAAATGTTGAAAGCGTTTTTTCTGCGAAGATTGGGGTATGTCTTATAAGTATGCTTTTTCAACATAGCTAGTAAAAGATACGTATCACATATGGTAAGGAGTTTTAACATGATTGGCACAAAATATGGGGATTTATTGAATTCCTCTGTGAAAGACTTATTGATACCATCCGAAAGGGTTGCCCACGTACAGGTGGCCAATAACCTTGAGCATGCCCTGCTGGTACTTACAAAAAGCGGGTATACCGCAATACCGGTTTTAGATCCGATGTACAAACTTCATGGCCTGATCAGCACACCCGCGATTCTTGATTCGATTCTCGGTTTGCAGCGCATTGAATTCGAGCAGCTGGAGTGTAAAAAGGTATCCGAAATCATGAACACAAAGATACCGCGTCTTAGTGTCGAAGATACACTGGAAAAGGGGCTGGAATTGTTAATCGATCATCCTTTTGTATGCGCGGAAAACGAAGAAGGCGTTTTTGAAGGGATCTTAACAAGAAGGGCTATACTAAAAAATCTACATGATGCTGATAAGAAGTAAGTTTTAGAGATGGATGCCTCCTGACGGGGGCTGGATTATTTTTAATAAAGAATGCCTATGGATGCTTTACCTTAAAATAATAAAGGCACAGGCATTTAACAATATAAAACAAGGATTTGCTGCATCTTTTCGTAAAACCTTTTATATATCCAAGGCTGCAGAGAATAGAGGCCCTGTCTTGCATTTTACATGCGCAAGGTTTTATGAGACGGGCATATAAGAAAAGTGGTGAAACTCCCTGGCACAGGCTCTTGAACAATACATACCGGAAGAATTTAAGAGAAAAAGGCCATTCATTTTGGCAGCGATCATGCTTGCGATGTTTATGGGGGCGATAGAAGGAACCATTGTTTCCACCGCCATGCCTGCCATTGTCAGTGAATTGGGGGGCTTCTCCCTCTACAGCTGGGTATTCTCGGGATACTTGCTGATGAATGCTGTAACAGTGCTCATATATGGAAAGCTTTCCGACTTATTTGGCAGAAAGCCGATTTTAACCTTCGGAATCGTCATATTTTTAGTGGGTTCTGCGCTTTGCGGGTTCGCCGATTCGATGAAGGAATTGATCATATACCGATTCATTCAGGGGTTCGGGGCAGGGGCGGTCATGCCTGTTGCCTCCACGATCGTCGGGGATATATATGCAGCCTATGAACGTGCGAGGATCCAGGGGTACCTGTCAAGTGTGTGGGGAATATCAGCGGTGCTTGGGCCTGCTTTGGGTGGTCTCCTGGTTCAATCAGTTACGTGGAAACTTGTATTCTGGATTAATATCCCGCTCGGAATCCTATCTATCGCTTTGCTCTGGGGATTCTTGAAAGAGAAGATAGAGAAAAAGAAGCCAGAAATCGATTACCCCGGCGCCCTTCTTCTTACCATTTCAATCACCTCATTTATGCTGATTCTCGTGGAAGGCGGTGTGGCCTGGCCCTGGAATTCCATCCAGCTTATCTCTTTAGCGGCATTATCAGCAATAATGATGGCTTTATTCATCAGGCAGGAAAGAAGAGCGGCAGAGCCGATGATGCCTTTTGAAATTTGGCAGGAACGGTCCATTCTTATTGCCAATATTGTATCGCTGACTACAGGTATCATGCTGATCGGTTTGTCCACATTTCTGCCGACCTTTGTGCAGGGGGTTATGGAAAGGTCCCCTACAGTGGCCGGCTTTACGCTAACTGCGATGTCGATAGGCTGGCCGATTGCATCAACTGTTGCAGGAAGGCTGCTGATGAAAATAGGCTTCAAGTTAACCTCCGTGATAGGAGGCATCTCTCTTATAGCAGGAAGCCTCATCCTGGTGTTCCTTCCTCCTGGAGCAGGACCGCTTGTGGCAGCTGCCGGCTCGTTTTTTGTAGGGGTAGGCATGGGTCTTACTTCTACCTCGTTTATTGTAATGATCCAAAATACGGTGGCTTGGGAACGACGGGGGATCGCTACGGCGTCCAATATGTTCATGAGGAACCTTGGCAGTACGATTGGTGCCGCCCTGTTAGGGGGCATCATGAATATGCGTCTGCATAATTATCTCGAGGAACATAATGACACCGGGGTATCTCTTACGATTGATTCGGCCAATAAGCTCTTGAATAAAGCAGAGCGTGCTGAACTGCCTCCTAAGGCAGTACAAATCCTTCAGGATGCCCTCACAGCTTCATTGCACGGAGTGTATCTGATTGTCCTGCTGTTTGCCGTAATCAGCCTGATACTCTTGTTAAGGGTGCCGAAAGAAAAGAAGGCCGAAGAGTAAAAAATGTAGCGATAAAAAAATGCCCGAACATATCTGTTTGGGCATTCTTTTTATGAACAGCTTCCCGTCCGGCTGTTATTAACTGATGTTCTGGCTGATCACCCGGTATATTAACTGGCAGATCAGTGCGATTGTGACTGCATGCAAGATTAGCTTCAGCTGCCTAGGCGAAATATGGCGGGCTGCGCGGATTGCAAGCTGGGACCCAGCCAATGAACCGATGGCATAATAAATGGCGAGCCTCCAATCGAAGTTTCCTGCAAGAAGATAGGTCGAGAAGGCTGCAGCACAGCTGATGAAGGTCTGGAACCGGGTAAAAGCAAGTGCCTTCAAATAGCTCGCTCCGTTATTCAGAAACGTGTACATGAGCAGGGTTGCTTGTCCGGGACCAAACATGCCGTCATACACGCTGATTCCTAAAAGGGAAGGATATGCTTTTTTAGGCAGCAGGAAATTCTCGCCGTCCCTGGATTTGGGCTTTTTGGTAAAGCTGATGATGAATGCTGACAACAGAAGGATAATCGCAGCAATATTCATTGTTGTTTCACTGAATGAATTCGCAAGCAGTCCTCCTGACAAACCTCCAAACAGTGCAAAAGGAATGAGGGGCCATACCTGGCTCCATGTCAACTCCCTCTGCCTTAATAACGTATAGAAACTGGAAAATGACGAAAATATGTTTGAAAACTTTGCTGTGGCAATGACATGATGAATCGGTATTCCGACAAGCAGCATGGACGGCATGCCAATCAATCCGCCGCTCCCGGATATGGTGCCGACGAAGCTTGCTGCAAATCCAATAAGTATTAACAATAGTTCTGTCATGTTCATTCACTCTCTCTTTCACTTGTATTATAAGCTTGGATTAGTGATAATGAAATTTAGAGAATATTAACTTATGCCATAAGAAAAAATTATCAAGAGAGTGATGAACATGATTTTTTCCGAATATCAATTATTGAGTGTCCTCGCTCAGGAAATGAATATGAGAAAGGCCGCAGAGAGGTTATTTGTATCACAGCCTGCCTTGTCCCAAAGATTGCAATCTATAGAAAAGGAATGGGGAACCAAGCTGTTTCTGCGCTCACAAAAAGGTCTTTCACTCACTCCCGCAGGTGAGGCAGTCATCAAATTTGCCAATGAGATGCTTGAAAAGGAAGAAAAGGTTCGTGAAAGCATCAATGCCATGGAGCATGAGGTATATGGAACGTTGAAGATTGCCTGCGCTTCGATCGTCGGACAGAATTGGCTGCCCAAGGTCCTGAAGAAATTTGTCCAAAAACATCCATACGCCAAGATTTCATTGATTACAGGCTGGAGCAGCGAGATTTTGAAATCGTTATATGATGGAGAGGTCCACATAGGCATCATTCGAGGCACCCCTGACTGGAAAGGCGTCAAACAGCATCTTTTTAAGGATATGCTTTATCTCGTGGATACAGAGATGGATGACTTGAATCAAGTGCTGGAAACGGATCGTCCATTTATCCAATTTAAAAGTGATTCGAACTATTATCAGGAAATCCAGGATTGGTGGTTCAGGCAATTCCAGACCCCTCCGCGGAACACGATCGTTGTGGACCAGATTGAAACCTGCAAACAAATGGCCATGAACGGGATCGGCTATGCCATCCTGCCTGCAATCACACTGCACGATTATGATAAGAATATCTTCAAGATTCCTTTGCTGGATGAGCATAACCATTCCATGGAGCGGGATACCTGGCTCTGCGGTTATGAATCCTCCTTTCAATTAAAGCAGGTCCAGGCCTTTGCGAATGTGGTGGAGGAGTATATAAGCGGAAAAGATAATATATAAAACGACATACTTGTCACATATGCTTTAGTTTGGTAAATTTATAACTAGCAGTTATACATATGGAGGAATTGACACATGAAAATGATGGATGCAAACGAGATTATTTCTTTTATTCAAAATAGCACAAAGTCTACACCTGTAAAGGTATATGTGAAAGGTGACCTTGAGGGCGTTGATTTCGGCGCAGACTCCAAGGCGTTTATCACTGGCAATTCCGGTGTGGTTTTTGGTGAATGGGCACAGATCAGTGAAGCGATCAGCTCAAACGAAGGAAAAATCGAGGATTATGTTGTAGAGAATGACCGCAGAAATTCTGCCATTCCATTGCTTGACCTAAAAGGAATTAAAGCACGTATCGAGCCAGGTGCCATCATCAGGGACCAGGTTGAAATCGGCGATAACGCTGTAATCATGATGGGAGCTTCCATCAATATCGGTGCGGTTATCGGTGAAGGAACCATGATCGATATGAATGCTGTCCTGGGCGGAAGAGCAACGGTTGGAAAGAACTGCCACATCGGAGCTGGCGCTGTCCTTGCGGGCGTTATTGAGCCGCCATCAGCAAAGCCGGTAATCGTTGAAGACAATGTATTGGTGGGAGCAAATGCTGTGGTATTGGAAGGCGTGACAATCGGAGAAGGTTCTGTTGTCGCTGCCGGCGCTATCGTAACGAAAGATGTACCTCCTTACTCAGTTGTGGCGGGGGCACCTGCAAGAGTCATCAAAGAAATTGATGAAAAGACAAAGTCCAAGACTGAAATCATGCAAGAGCTTCGCCAGCTGTAAATGTAACCGAATATTCTACTTAAAACGTGGATGGCATCACATCCACGTTTTATTATATGGAGGAAAATTTATGGCAGATTCAACTGTCTTTACGGCCATTCGCCGTGATTTGCATAGAATACCTGAGGTCGGGTTCAAAGAATTTAAAACACAGCAATACCTGCTGAACTATATTAGCAGCCTTCCGTCGGATCGGATTGAGGTCAAAACCTGGAGAACCGGCATTTTTGTAAAAGTATCCGGAAGCAGCCCGAGTAAGCTGATCGGCTATCGTGCTGACATCGACGGCCTGCCAATCCCTGAAGAAACAGGCTTTTCCTTCGCTTCTCAGCATGAGGGCTTCATGCATGCATGCGGCCATGATTTCCATATGTCCATTGCCCTCGGTGTTTTGACGTATTTTGTTCATAACCAGGTTCAGGATGACCTTCTGTTTATTTTTCAGCCCGCTGAGGAAGGGCCTGGAGGCGCAAAAGAGATGCTTGAGACAGATATTATGCGTGAATGGAAGCCTGATATGATTATGGGTCTTCACATTGCTCCTGAATACCCGGTGGGAACCGTGGCAGTGAAGGAAGGAGTCCTTTTTGCAAATTCATCCGAGCTGTTCATAGATTTAAAAGGGAAGGGCGGGCATGCTGCTTACCCTCACCAAACGAATGATATGGTGGTGGCTGCCTGTTCACTTGTTACACAGCTGCAAACCATTGTCTCCCGAAACATAAATCCCTTTGATACAGCAGTAGTGACCATTGGCAAAATTTCAGGGGGTACCGTGCAAAACATCATTGCTGAAAAAGCAAGGCTTGAAGGGACAATAAGGACTTATACCGCTGAATCAATGGATAAGGCAAAGACAAGAATCGAACAGCTGGTGGAGGGAATCCGTGCCGGCTACCAATGTGAGGCAGTCATCGATTATGGCAGCGGCTATTACATGGTGTATAATGATGAGAAGCTGACAAGGGAATTTATGGATTGGGCTGCTGCAGAACCGGGAATCAATCTGGTTGAATGTGATGCGGCCATGACAGCGGAGGATTTTGGTTTTATGCTGAAGGAAATTCCGGGCTTTATGTTCTGGCTGGGGGTAAATTCAGAGTTTGGACTTCACCATGCAAAACTGAATCCGGACGAGGAAGCAATCGGCACTGCCATTTCCGTCCTTACAAAATATATGAATCTTATTGGGAATTGAAGAGAGCCAGGGGACAGCATAACTGTCGCCTGGCTTTATTCTTTAGGAATCGTTTTGTGCCGCATCTAAGCGTTCAAGTACTTCAAGGATCCTTTGTCTCATCTTCCTTTCCAGGGCATCCTGAGCGCCATTTACTGTCCTTGCAAGGACACGTATGGTAATGTTGGAGTCAAGGGACTCCACGCCAAGAACCCTGGGGTTATCAACAAGTATTTTTGATTCTTCCAGGGCAATCAGCCTGCAGGCTTCTTCAATAAGCCGCATTGCCTGATTTACATCCTTCTCAGGCGAGATGCTGATATCCACCAGGGCCCTCATATTGCCTCTGGAATGATTGCTCAGGCTTGTGATTTGCCGGTTCGGGATAAAATGAAGGGTTCCGTCAAAATCCCTTATTTGAGTTGTCCGTAAACCGAACTGCTCCACAATGCCAGAAAATTCTCCGATAGTTATATAATCTCCTACATCCAGCTGTCTTTCCAGCAGGATGAAGAAGCCGGTCACAACATCGCTGACAAGACCCTGAGCCCCAAACCCGACTGCAAGCCCCACTACACCGGCTCCGGCAAGGATGGCTGTGGCCTTAATCCCCATCAATTGCAGAATCGTCACAACTAATATAAAGCTTAAAACATATCCAACGGCGTTTTTTGTAAGCCCCTCAAGTGTCTTAGTCCTGCCCGCCGATCTATTTTCCTTATCTTTGACCTTCCCGAAACTGGCAGTAATTACTTTATTCGTAAAGGTCCTGACAACCAGAAATATGATATAAACCGCCAATATTTGCAGCAAAATGGAGCCGACTGTAACAAGTATCGATAACCAATCGAACCGATTGAACGAAAATGTAGTCATACTTAATAAGTTCTGCACCCCAGAATCCCCCCTTATTTCTATGCTATATGTTTTTGTAATGGACTAAACCATCTTTGTATTCCCTGACTCAAAATGAGCTAAACGCCAAAGGTCCAGCCAGGCCATCTTGCAATCTATAAGAAGGGCAGTTTTAACAGGCTGCAGCGGCAGGACCGAGTCATAAGACATGCAATTTTGGACGAAACGAGTATAATAGAACTATAAACAATCTTATTTGATTGTTTTCCTTTTACTCATTTTAGCGACCAGTGGAGCTGGCCGCTTTTTTTGTGTTTATCAAACCAAATCTCATCTTTGACGCACTATCAGACCTAATATCTCAACATGTTTTAAGAGTATGTATAAAGAAGGGTTGAAACAGAAAAACGGATAGCGCTTGTTCAGCCGCATCAGGCATAAGCGAGGAGGCCTTTTCAAGCCGCCTCAGCGGGATTGCATATAATTCGGTAACATTAAGGCAATAGTTGAGTAATAGCAAACTTCAATCGTCTTAATCATCACGCTAAAAAATAGCGAACAGCCTTTCTTATATAGGAAGGCTTTTAGTGCTGTCCAGGATAAAAAAACCAGGAAAGATTCGGTGCATTGTTTTCAGTTTCATGAAATGCAGACGAATTCAAGAATTTTTCAAAAAATATAAAAATTGTTAAAAATCTGTGGAAATTTATTTCGAAAGTCGATATATTTAGTAATACGGTTTTATTTTGCCGGGGGGTTTTCATACATAATTTGAAAATGGCATAAAAAGGGGGAAGAAGGATTGGAGACATTCAAAAAGCTTAAACAGTTTTACTGGCCATATAAAGCCTATTTCATTTATTCAGTATTGTTTCTAATATTGATTACTGGCATAACTGTTGTGTATCCGATCATCCTGCAGCTTACCATCGATGAGGTGGTAGTGAAGGAGAAATACAGCTGGATTCCGTATCTTGCGTTCGGGTTCGTAGCCATAATGGCAGTCAAGGGAGTGGCGACATTCATTCACCAATATACAGGTGACCTGTTCGGGATTAAATCCGTCTATTCACTTCGGAATGAACTATACAAAAAGCTGCAATATTTACCTTTCAGATATTACGATAACGCCAAGACTGGAGACCTGATGTCACGCCTGACGGCTGATGTGGAGGGTTTCCGTTTCTTTCTTTCGTTCGGCTTTGCTGAATTGATTCGTTTTGTTTTATTGATTGGGATTTGCTTTTGTGTCATGATCTATTACTCTGTGCAGCTAACCTTTGTTACACTGGCGACTCTGCCTTTTTTGGCAATCGTGGTTTATAAGTTTGATAAGGCAGTTCATCCTGCATTCCGGAAGGTACGCCAATCCTTCGGGAAGCTGAATACGAATGTGCAGGAAAACATCAGCGGAATCAACACCGTAAAGTCTTTATCAAGGGAAGGCTTTGAAATCAATAAATTCAATAACTCCAATGGTGAATATAAAACACATAATCTTCATAATTCCGGAATTTGGGCGAAGTATTTTCCGCTGATGGAATTGCTCGGAAACATATCAGTCGTATCGCTATTGTCATATGGAGGATATCTTGTCATAGAGGACCGGTTAACTGCAGGTGAGCTGGTTGCGTTTTACAGCCTGGTCTGGTACATACTTTGGCCGATCATCAACCTTGGATTTGTCGTGAACCTGTTTTCGCAGTCCAAGGCTTCCGGCGAGAGATTGCTGGAAATCCTGGAGGAGGAAAACCATATTAAGGAACCAGCCAATCCAATAGAAAAAGACCAATTGACTGGGGCGGTTGAGTTTAGAAAGGTCAGTCTTCAATATAAGGGAGAGGACCAGCTTGCATTGGAGAACGTTTCCTTTAAGGCGGAACCCGGTAAAATTATCGGCCTGATAGGTGCCACGGGAAGCGGGAAAACTTCAATCACTCAGCTGATCACCCGTTTTTATGAGCCTTTGGAAGGTGACATTCTAATAGACGGAAAAAATATCAAGGAATATTCTTTATATACATTAAGACATAATATCGGCTTTGTCTTGCAGGAATCGTTCCTATTTTCTTCGACCATCAAGGCGAATATCTCCTATGGAAGGCCTGACGCCTCTATGGAGGATATTGTTGATGCAGCGAAGAGGGCCCAGGCTCATGAATTTATCATGAACCTTCCTGACGGATATGACACAATGTTGGGCGAGAGAGGGATGGGGTTGTCAGGGGGCCAGAAGCAGCGGATTGCAATCGCTCGTGCCATCTGTGTAAATCCAAGCATCCTCATCCTGGATGACGCAACCAGTGCCGTCGACATGGAGACAGAATCTAACATTCAAAATGCTCTCAGGGAAGTGATGAAGGGCCGAACGACATTCATCATCGCACACCGCATTTCGTCCCTGAAGCATGCAGACGAGATTCTGGTGCTCGAGAATGGCAGGGTAGTGGAGCGCGGGGTACATGATGAACTGATTCATAACAGGGGAGTTTATCAAAGAATTTATGAAATCCAGTATAAAGACCGGGAAGCGATTCTTCAGTCGCATTCGGTGTAATAAGGGGGGATAGGCGTGAAACGAAGCGAAGTAAAGAAAAACGTGCTGGAACGTTTTAATTATTCCACGGACCAGGCGATAGAGAAGCCGTTTAATTGGAGCCAGATGCTGAGGCTATTCTCATATATGAAGCCCTATACGAAGAATCTGCTTCCTTTATCAGGATTTGCGGTGCTGATCACAACAGCCGTGCGTTTGATCATTCCGATTCTGATAGGTGTATATACACTGGACAGAGCGGTGAAAAACAAGGATACAAACTTGCTTGTTACCTTGATTTCGGTTATTGCAGGCCTTTATATACTTTCTTATGCAGCAAATATCTTCAGGATCAAATGGATGAATGAATTGGGGCAAAACGTCATATATGACCTGCGCCAGCATTTGTTTACGCATGTCCAGAGCCTGTCACACAGATTTTTTGACAAGCGTTCTGCCGGTTCCATTCTAGTGCGGATCATGAATGACATCAATTCCCTTCAGGAGCTGTTCACAAACGGAGTCATCAACCTGTTGATGGATATGATCCTATTGATAGGGGTCATCGGGATTCTGTTCACATTAAGCCCGCAGCTAACATTGGCCATTATGATTATCCTGCCAATCATGTTTTTCATCTCAACCAGCCTTCGAAAGAACATAAGACGAAGTTGGCAGATGGTACGAATAAAGCAGGCGAAGCTCAATTCTCACCTGAATGAGAGCATCCAGGGAATCCGGGTAACGCAGTCGTTTACACAGGAAAAGGAAAACATGGCGTTCTTCGATGGCATTAATAACGAGAACTTCGAAAGCTGGAATGATGCATCCCGGAAAAATGCAACCTTCCGCCCACTGGTCGAAATGACCAATGCTGTCGGCACAGCTGTATTGCTCTGGTACGGATCCACCTTAATCCAAACAGATCAATTATCACTAGGAGAATTTGTTTCTTTCGCGTTCTACCTGGGAATGTTCTGGGAGCCGATCTCCCGCCTTGGCCAGGTTTATAACCAGCTGCTTGTCGGTATGGCCTCCTCAGAAAGGATTTTTGAATTCCTCGATGAAAAGCCGATCGTTGATGAACGACCTGGAGCAGTAAGGCTTGATGACATGAAGGGTCATATTGAATTCGACCACGTTGAATTCTCCTATGATGAGAAACGCAAGGCATTAAAGGGAATAAGTCTGGAAATGAAAGCAGGCCAGACGGTGGCTCTTGTTGGCCATACTGGAAGCGGAAAGACGACGATTGCCAACCTGATCAGCCGATTCTACGATCCGACAGGGGGTTCAGTGAAGATTGACGGTGTTGACCTGCGTGATTTGTCGATCCACAGCTTGAGAGGGAATATAAGCATCGTGCTGCAGGACACCTTCATTTTCTCCGGCACCATTATGGAAAACATCCGCTTTGGTCGACCCGATGCAACAGATGAAGAGGTTATTTCCGCAGCAAAGGCGGTTGGTGCCGATGACTTCATCAATAGGCTGTCCAGCGGCTATCAAACAGAGGTAGAAGAGCGAGGGAATGTTTTGTCGGTAGGCGAACGCCAGCTGCTTTCTTTCGCCCGTGCACTGCTTGCTGATCCAAGGATATTGATATTGGATGAAGCGACTGCAAGTATAGACACAGAAACAGAAATGAAGATTCAAGAAGCATTGCGTACGCTTTTAAAAGGGAGAACTTCCATTATCATCGCTCACAGGCTCTCAACCATCCGTGAAGCGGATCGTATTTTCGTCCTGCGGCAGGGAGAAATCCTCGAGGAAGGAAGCCATAGTGAGCTGATGAATTATAAAGGCGAGTATTACCAGCTGGTAAAAGCCCAGTTCAATGTTCAGCAGGCTGGATAATATATGTAACGATGGCCCGGCATCAGTGGATGCCGGGTTTTTTTTACATGTATTGCTGGGAGTTTGGAAACATCAAATATGGATAACAAAAAACCATGAGACAGGGTATTAATTCCGGATAAAACAGGACTTTTTTTCATCTCATACCCTATTTTATTCAGCATCTCTGGCAAACCATTCAACTATTGGAGCATTTCCCTTGCTATTATTCCCAATTCTAGCTGCAAAAGATATTTGTTTGTCTAGTATAGATCACATCTCCACGTACCCTCACACAGTTTAATTTCCATATGGAAATTGAATCGACCGTCAGACTGTTGTTCCTTCACTGACAATTTGCGAGGATCATCGTAGCTCCATCGTAATCCACCTTCACTGACAATTTGCGAGGATTAATCGCATTTACATCTTACTTTCCTTCACTGGCTGTTTGCAGCAGTCGGAGCTCTCTCGTACCCCAATACATTGACCATTGCAAAAATTTTTATCGGAATCTCATTCTAATCCTCATTGAATGATTTGCGATGAAAAGGTAAGGTCATTGTGTTAAAATAGGACCATGCTTTGGAAGTAGGATATATGGAGGTATTCTTTGTGAAGAAACAGTTCGCAGTTATTGGACTTGGGCGGTTTGGCGGCAGCATTTGCCGCGCTCTTACCGAGGAAGGAATGGATGTGCTGGCAATCGACATGAATGAAGACAGGGTAAATGAATTTTCTATGATTGCCTCCCATGCGGTTGTAGGGGATACTACCGATGAATCGGTATTGAAGAGTCTGGGTATCAGGAACTTTGACCACGTAATCGTGGCGATTGGAGATGATATTCAGTCCAGCATTTTGACGACCTTGATGCTAAAGGAACTGGGAGTTAATAAAATTACCGTTAAAGCACAAAATGATTATCATGAAAAAGTACTTTTAAAAATTGGGGCGGACCATGTTGTGCATCCTGAACGTGACATGGGAAGAAGGATCGCCCATAATATTGTTTCAAATAACGTCCTTGACTACCTTGAGCTTTCTGATGAACACTCCATCGTCGAAATCATTGCGAGTGAGAGGATAGACGGCAAATCCATTTTGGATATGGATGTGCGAGCAAGGTATGGCCTTAATATTGTTGCGATTAAGCGGGGGAATGACATCAATGTTTCCCCTCAAGCTGATGAATCAATCCAAAAAGGAGACATTCTTATCGTCATCGGTGCGGATTCGGATATTAGCCGGTTCGAGAGAAAGATTTTAGGATAATGACAGCAAAAAAGAACCCTTCCAGCAGCGGAAGGGTTCTTCAATATGTTAGACTTCCATAATAATCGGAAGGATCATTGGGCGTCTTTTTGTTTTTTCATATAAGAACGGAGCCAGTGTATCGGTGATCTCGTTCTTGATTTCTGACCATTGATTCGTTTTTCTTTCCATTACTTTATTCAAGTGCTTGTTGATCAAGGATTGGGCGTCGCTTATCAAGTCACCTGATTCTCGCATGTATACGAAACCTCTGGAGATTAAATCAGGGCCCGCTGCAATTTTGAATTCCTTCATATTGATGCTGACGACCACCACCACTAATCCTTCTTCAGAGAGGATCCGGCGGTCACGAAGTACAATGTTCCCGATATCGCCAATACCGCTGCCGTCAATATAGACATTGCCAGACGGAATCTTCCCAGCCACCTGGGCTGTATCGCTGCTCAGTGCAAGCACTTCGCCATTATCCATGATGAAGCAATTTTCTTCAGGTACACCGCAATCCATCGCATGCTGGGCATGTAATTTTTGCATCCGGTATTCACCGTGGATCGGCATAAAGAATTTAGGCTTGATCAAACGAAGCATCAGCTTTTGTTCTTCCTGGCCGCCATGACCGGATGTATGGATGTCATTCAACGGGCCGGCAACTACGTCTGCACCTGCACGATACAGCATATTGATTGTCCTTGATACACTCAAGGTATTGCCCGGGATTGGCGAAGAAGAGAACACCACAGTGTCACCAGGAATAATCTGTATCTGTCTGTGTGTGCCATTGGCAATCCTTGATAAGGCAGCCATAGGCTCTCCCTGGCTTCCGGTACAAAGAATGGTTACTTTGTTTGCAGGAAGGCGATTGATCTGATTAGCATCAATGAACGTATCCTTCGGTGCAGTAATATAACCTAAATCCAAACCGATATTAATTGCCGCTTCCATACTGCGCCCAAAAACGGCAACCTTTCTGCCATGTGATACAGCAGCTTCCACCACCTGCTGCAGACGATGGATATTAGAAGCGAACGTAGCGAAAATGACGCGTCCATCCACTTTACGGAAGATGTCCTGAATGCTTTCGCCTACACGCCTTTCGGACATAGTGAAGTGTGGCACCTCAGCGTTTGTACTGTCAGAAAGCAGGCAAAGTACCCCTTCTTTTCCGATCTCTGCCATTTTGGTCAGGTTGGCAGGTTCTCCTACCGGTGTAAAGTCGAATTTGAAATCCCCTGTATGGACAATTTGTCCAGGAGGAGTCTTTACTACGATTCCGTAAGAGTCAGGAATACTGTGGGTTGTCCTAAAAAAGGTAACGGAGGTTTTCCGGAATTTGATGATATCGTCTTCCTGAATCTCGATCATTTTTGTCTGTCGCAGAAGACCATGCTCCTCTAGCTTGTTTCTTAGCAGCCCCAGAGCTAGCTTTCCGCCGTATACAGGAATGTTGACCTCTCTTAATAGGTATGGAATTCCCCCGATATGATCTTCGTGTCCATGTGTAATGAAAAGACCTTTGATTTTCTCTACATTCTTTACCAGATAACTGTAGTCAGGTATTACATAATCGATGCCCAATAGCTCGTCCTCAGGGAATTTGATGCCGGCATCGATTACGATGATTTCATCCTGGAACTGAACTGCGTATGTGTTTTTGCCGATTTCGCCTAAACCGCCCAGGGCGAAAACAGCAGTTTGATCATTTTTTACAAATTTCATAAATTATCCTATCTCCAATACATTAAAATCTTCATTATGTTCTTTTTCATATACTAAATAGTCCTCGCTTACTTTTTGGACATACTCCACATTAAAATTCCTGTCCTTGATTGCCAGACGTACTTCCCGCTCGGTATTGGCCGCCACATATATGGTTTTAGTATTCTCGCGAACGGGGACTTGTGATGCATCCTCTTGGTAGTAAACCTTAAATATCATAAATGAATCGCTCCTATCTTCTATTTAATTGCTTTTTTCATTATATATAAAAACAACAATTATTTCATGTTATGCATATGCATGCCAATACCTCTATTGACAGGCATGAATTTGCAAGGGCTGCGTATGTTGTTTGGTCCGTTTATTTCTGGATTACACAGAATTATTATACCCTAATAACATCATCTGAAATGGTAAAATGTTACTATTTTAAGGATGTTGTTCGAATATTTTTCCTTCTCTGCACGCGTCAGAATAAAGGCCCATTGTCATATAGGCAATCCAGGATCAATCATATGCAAAGCTTTAGTAAAAGTAGCATATGGTGAAAAACAGGCAATGCATCTGTTTATGCCTTTACTACATGTCAGCCTTTTATGTATATCCTTTGTGAATTCCAGGTATCTATAATGGCGTTTGATTATATCGCTGATTATAAAGGAAAACTTGAAAAACGTGGAGGTTGGAAGAAATATCATACCTTTAGACTTTACAATAAGGAATAAGCCCTTCGCAAGTTTTTGAAGGGCTATTTTACGAAAAGAAAATCTATGCGATTGTTTTCTTTCTCAAAAGACCATGCCATTGTCTCTGCAACTTTCTTCGCAGTTTCTTTAACATGGTGGATCACTCCCCTTATCTAATATTGTAAAGGAATATCAAATAATGTAAATAAGTCTTTCTGGGTTCTGGCTTATTTTTTTTGCCTTTTTTGCTGCATGCGGGGAAAGGGGACATTAAAATCTGTATTAATATATGTATATTCTAGTATTTTTTGCACCGTTTTCTCTGGCAATTTTTTGAAATGTTGTTACATAAGCCGCCGGGAATCTCTTATCAACGTGTAATTTCTTGACAATGACAGTCCTGGGGTATTAAATGTGTACATATTAAAGAGTAATCATGCAATCATAAATCATGAAACTTGGATTAGGATGTGAAGTTGTGAAGATAGTATTTTTTGATATAGATGGGACGCTGCTCGACCATGATAAAAAATTACCGTCCAGTACCAAAAAGGCGATCGAACAATTGCAAAATAACGGAATCTATGTAGCGATTTCCACTGGAAGGGCTCCGTTTATGTTCACCGAACTTCGAAAAGAACTGGGAATCGAGACTTTTGTAAGCTTTAACGGCCAATATGTGGTATTTGAAAATGAAGTAATCTATAAACACCCGCTTGCTCTTGATGAAGTAAGGGCGTTGCATAAAGCTGCCAATGAAAATGAAAGCACTCCACTCATTTTTCTGAATGAGAAAACAATGAAATCGAGTGTCAAACATAGTGAAAGAATCGTCGAGGCAATGGGGAGCCTAAAGTTCACTCATCCAGAACAGGACGAGCATTTTTATGAGGACCATCAGATCTATCAGGCTCTTCTGTTCACGACGGGTGAGGAGCAGAAATGGTATGAGAATAAGTATGACAGCTTTCGATTCATACGCTGGCACAAATATTCGGTGGATGTTTTACCTAAAGGAGGCTCAAAGGCCGGTGGCATCAAAACCCTAATGGAGAAGGTTGGATTCAAACTGGAGGATGTCTATGCTTTTGGCGACGGCCTTAATGATATTGAGATGCTGGAAACTGTGGGACATGGAATTGCCATGGGAAATGCGTTGGATGAAGTGAAGGGCTTTGCTGATTACGTTACAACCGGTGTAGATCAGGATGGGATCTATAATGGACTTAGATATTATAAGCTGATTTAACAGATGGAGCACGATCCGAGAGGACTGGATCGTGCTCCTTTTTATCTTTCTATGACGGTTGCCCCGTCCGGCGCCAGATATGGATTTTCTTTGTTTATGCGATCGTAGAACATTACACCATTCAGATGGTCGATTTCGTGTTGAAACACAATAGCTGGCAGACCTTTTAAGCGCAAGGTCACTTTTTCTCCATCAGCTGAAACCCCTGTTACTGTAATTTTTGCATATCGGGGTACAAAGCCAGGCACAGCTTCATCGACTGAAAGGCAGCCTTCGCCTGTGGCAAGGTAGGAAAGCGCAACAGAGTGGCTTATAATCTTTGGATTAAAAAGCGCATAGGAATAAAGAGTGCCATCCTCATCCTTTACATGTACGGCTATCATTCGCTTGGGAACATTTATTTGTGGTGCCGCAAGTCCTATGCCGGGCCTTAGTCCATATTTTTCGGCTAATTCCGGGTCTTGACTATTTTTCACATACTCCAGCAAACTCAGCAGAATTTGTTTGTCTTCACCTGAAGCAGGAAGCGGCACCTCCTCAGCCGTTTGTCTTAGTACGGGATTTCCGTCTCGTATGATATCTTTCATTGTCAGCATTCCGCCTGCACCTCAATCAATTCTTAAATTATGTATTTACAGTCTACCAAATAGGCCTGAAAAAGTTAACGGATTAATGCCTGAGATAAAATTGATTCCTTTTGCTTAGCTGGTCTAACTTGATACATGGTTTGCGGGAGACTCTCCTGAACCAGGAGGATTATAAATAAAAGCAGGACAGCCATACGGCCGCCCTGGGCTGCTGGAAAGACATGCTGCGAAAATTGAAGAATTTCTTGCTACTTCCGGAAAATGCGGGTGAAAACCGAAGTAAGCAGAAAAGGAATCTTAGAAGCCGCAGCTGGCTCCAACAATGATTAGCAATATAAACAGGACAACGATCAACGCAAAGCCTCTGCCAAAGCCCCCGACTGGCGCAACCGGATAGCCATAGCCCGGAAAAGCAGAAACCGGGGACACCGGATAGCATTGGCCATATCCAAAGCTGGGTCCATACGGGGCTGGCGCAACCGCGGCCGGTGATACGCCTGGGGCTGCTGGAATATTTTCATAATTCATCATGTGGGACTCCTCCTGTATTTGTGAAATCATGCCAAAATCCAAACATTACACTATAGCCTATGCAATTTATATGGGGATGTGAGGGCGGATGCCCAGCTGCGGCAAGAAGAAAAACAATCTGAATATCAAAGCTGCTTCGGCAGATCTTATCGAAATTAATAGTGTATGTTTATTGTAAAAAAAGGGTACATCCCTTATAGTAGATTATGTTATGGGTTAGGGGGAGTCTCCAGTGAAAAAGTATGTTAGTTTGCTCTTTATGTTAATGATTGCGGCAGGTCTATTATCTGCCTGTTCCGAAAGGCCGGAAGAACAAATATCTTCGATCCTGGAAGAAGCAGTCAAGAAAGAGCAAGGATTTGAAGAGCAGCAGGCTCCGATCATTGAATCCGAAAAAGAGGAAAAAGAGCTGTATGGAAAAATCATTGGGCTAAGCATGAAGGAATTCGACCAAATTGTGAAGCTGTCGGACAAAGCGCTTGAGAATCTTGATAATCGTGAAAAATTGATCGATAAAGAGCGTAAAAGCATCGAAGCTTCCAAAAAAGAATTCGACAAAGTGGATGAAAAGGTTAGAGAAATAGAAGACAAAGCAGCGAAAGACAAAGCAGAATCCCTGCAGAAATCCATGGAGGAAAGATATGCTGCCCATGACAGCCTGTATGCCTCGTATAAGAAAAGCCTTGCTAAGGATAGGGAACTCTATACCTTCTTTAAAAAGAAGGATTTAAAGATGGAAGAGCTTCAGGCGAAGATCGATGAAATAAACGCTGCTTATGAAGAAGTCATCAAAGCAAATGAAAAGTTTAATTCTGCTACAGAACAGTATAATAAAGATAAAAAGCTATTCTATAAAAGCGCTGGATTGAATTCCGGCGATAAGAATTAAAAGCGGACACCACTTGGCTGGGTCCGCTTTTTTTATTTCAAGACAGCACATTTCGCTTTTTTGTATCAATACACGTTTTATACAACGGATTATTATTTTAAGTTAGCGATTTAGTTAATTGCTGAATTGGAAAACTTTATGATTAAAGGAAAAACTGATTGGATACCCTTTAACACGAGAGATATAAATATTATATTGAGTTAATTCTTTCAAGATGAAAATTTAAATGAAACTGATATATATAATACAGAAGGTGTGTTTATTGTATAACAGTTTGGAAATGGAGGAATTTCAATTTATTTTTTATTGAAGTGAAAAGGTTGTAAATTTAGAGATGATAGTAATTGACGAATTAAATCGAGTTAGGTACACTTAAATCGGAATAAAGCATTGTATCATATTGGTTGCCGACAACATTGGTACAGAAATGTCATTGGATTAAGGTTCATCTTTTGACATGTTTCGGTGTTGGCTAGTGTGGGAATTAAACACTGATGTGGACCATTGCAAACAACAATTGAAATGCTTTACAAATATAAAACCTTTTTAAATGAAAGGATGAGGTGGCACAGATGGCTTCTAAATCTCAAAAAGCTCAATTTGATGTCAAGACACAGTTTGAGGCTATTGGACAACAATTTCAAACGCTTCAAATCTTAAATGAAGAAGGCCAGGTAGTGAATGAAGCAGCAATGCCTGAATTATCTGATGAACAGCTTCAAGAATTGATGAGACGCATGGTGTATACACGTATTCTTGACCAGCGTTCCATTTCACTGAATAGACAGGGGCGCCTTGGTTTCTATGCACCGACTGCAGGGCAGGAAGCTTCCCAGCTTGCTTCACAATTTGCTCTTGAAAAAGAAGACTTCATTCTTCCTGGATATCGTGATGTACCGCAAATAATTTGGCATGGCCTTCCTTTGTACCAGGCATTCCTTTTCTCTCGCGGACATGTAAAAGGCAACCAGATTCCAGAAGGCGTAAATGTGATTTCTCCGCAAATCATCATTGGCGCTCAATATACCCAGGCTGCGGGAGTAGCTCTAGGCATGAAGAAGAGAGGCAAGAAATCTGTTGCTATTACATATACAGGCGACGGCGGTGCTTCTCAGGGTGATTTCTATGAAGGCATCAACTTTGCGGGCGCATTCAAAGCACCGGCGATTTTTATGGTTCAAAACAACCGATTTGCTATCTCTACTCCGGTTGAAAAGCAATCGGCTGCTCAAACAATCGCTCAGAAAGCGGTTGCAGCTGGTATCCCTGGTATCCAGGTTGATGGTATGGATCCATTGGCAGTTTATGCTGCGGTTCGCCAGGCTCGTGAACGCGCTGTGAACGGAGAAGGCCCAACCCTGATTGAGACAATGACGTATCGTTATGGCCCGCATACAATGGCTGGTGATGATCCGACACGCTATCGTACAAGCGAACTTGATAATGAGTGGGAACTTAAGGATCCATTGGTTCGTTTCCGTAAATATCTTGAAGGCAAAGGCCTCTGGAATGAAGATATGGAAAATGAAACAATCGAAAAAGCAAAAGAAGATATTAAAGAAGCAATCAAGATGGCTGATGAAACTCCAAAGCAGAAGGTAACAGACCTGATGGAAATTATGTACGAAGACATGCCAGCCAATCTTAGAGAGCAGTATGAAATTTATAAAGAGAAGGAGTCGAAGTAAGCTATGGCTCAAATGACTATGATACAAGCAATTACTGATGCGCTGAGAACAGAGCTTCGCAACAATGAGGATGTTCTTGTATTCGGTGAAGACGTCGGTGTGAACGGCGGGGTTTTCCGTGCGACGGAAGGTCTGCAAAAAGAATTCGGCGAAGATCGTGTATTTGATACGCCGCTTGCTGAATCTGGTATCGGCGGTATGGCAGTTGGTTTGGCACTTCAAGGCTTCCGTCCGGTTCCGGAAATCCAGTTCTTTGGATTCGTATTCGAAGTAATGGATGCGATTGTTGCTCAAATGGCACGTACTCGCTACCGTTCAGGAGGACGCTATAGCCAGCCGATCACAGTACGTTCACCTTTTGGCGGAGGAGTTCATACACCAGAGCTTCACTCAGATGCCTTAGAGGGCTTGATGACACAGTCTCCTGGCTTGAAAGTGGTTGTGCCATCCACTCCTTATGATGCTAAAGGCTTGTTGATCTCAGCGATCCGTGATAACGATCCTGTTATCTTCCTTGAACACTTAAAACTGTATCGTGCTTTCAGAGAGGAAGTTCCGGAAGAGGAATATACAATTGAAATCGGTAAAGCAGACGTCAAGCGCGAGGGTAGTGACCTTTCTATCATCACTTATGGAGCAATGGTTCATGAGTCACTGAAAGCTGCTGAAGAGCTGGAGAAGGAAGGCTTCTCTGTAGAAGTAATTGACCTTCGTACGATCCAGCCTTTAGATATCGAAGCTATCATCTCTTCCGTTGAGAAAACGGGACGTGCAATTGTTGTACAGGAAGCCCAAAAACAAGCTGGGGTTGGTGCACAGGTTGTAGCAGAAATCAACGAACGTGCAATCCTTAGCCTGGAAGCCCCAGTACTGCGTGTAGCAGCTCCTGATACAATCTATCCGTTCTCTCAAGCAGAAGGGATTTGGCTGCCAAACTATAAGGATGTAATCGAAACTGCGAAAAAAGTATTGAACTTCTAAGAAGGAATGGTCTGGGACAAGCAGTGCTTGCTCCCGGGCATCTGCGCTATTAGTGCTGTCCAGCTTCTACTTATTGGACATCTGCGCTTTCTTTAACAACATGAAATAAGACTTTTTTCTACAAAGTATTGTATGATTTAATAATAGGAGGTTGAATTCAGTGGCATTCCAATTTAGACTCCCTGATATAGGAGAAGGTATCCGCGAGGGTGAGATAGTAAAGTGGTTCATTAAACCGGGAGATAAAGTACAGGAAGATGATGTGCTTTGTGAAGTTCAAAACGATAAGGCCGTTGTCGAAATTCCTTCACCGGTTGAAGGAACTGTTGAAGAAATCCTTGTTGAGGAAGGAACAGTTGCTGTTGTCGGTGATGTTCTGGTAACTTTTGACGCACCGGGTTATGAAAACCTTCAATTTAAAGGTGAACATGAAGAAGCACCTAAAACTGAAGCTCAGGTACAGGCAACTGCTGAAGCCGGCCAGGAAGTAAATAAAGCTGAAACGGCTGAGCCAGCATCTGCTGGAGCAACAGGTGCAGGCGCTCAGGCCCAAGCAGATGTAGATCCAAACCGACGCATTATTGCGATGCCATCTGTGCGTAAATATGCACGTGAAAAAGGTGTGGATATTCGCCTTGTTGCCGGCTCTGGAGATAATGGCCGAGTAATGAAAGACGATATTGATTCATTCCTATCTGGCGGAGCTGCAGCACAGCCAGCTGAACAAGCTGCACCGCAAGCTGCCGAGCCTGCTGCACAGGAGGCAGTGAAGGCACCTGCTGCCATCCCTGCTGGCCAATACCCTGAAACCCGTGAGAAAATGAGCGGAATCAGAAAAGCAATTGCAAAGGCAATGGTCAATTCCAAACATACTGCTCCACACGTTACATTAATGGATGAAATTGATGTGACGAAATTGGTGGCTCACCGCAAGAAGTTTAAAGATATTGCTGCACAAAAAGGAATCAAGCTTACTTTCCTTCCTTATGTGGTGAAGGCTTTGACAAGTGCATTGCGTGAATTCCCTGCACTTAATACTTCTATTGATGATGCAACCAGCGAGATTATCCATAAGCATTATTACAATATTGGTATTGCTGCCGATACAGAAAAAGGCCTTCTTGTACCTGTAGTTAAGGATGCTGACCGCAAATCAACTTTTGCTATCTCAAACGAAATCAACGAACTTGCTGGAAAAGCGCGTGAAGGAAAATTAGCTCCTGACGAAATGAAGGGTGCTTCTTGTACCATCACAAATATCGGTTCCGCAGGAGGTCAATGGTTTACACCTGTCATCAACCATCCTGAAGTTGCCATCCTTGGAATCGGCCGTATTGCTGAAAAACCTATCGTACGTGACGGGGAAATAGTTGCCGCACCAGTTTTGGCACTATCACTAAGCTTTGATCACCGTATTATCGATGGCGCAACAGCACAAAATGCATTAAATCACATCAAGAGATTGCTTAACGATCCAGAACTATTGTTAATGGAGGCGTAATTAAAATGGTAGTAGGAGATTTCCCAATTGAAACAGATACTATAGTCATCGGTGCAGGCCCTGGCGGATATGTTGCTGCAATCCGTGCTGCACAATTAGGTCAAAAAGTGACAATCGTAGAAAAAGGAACTGTTGGAGGCGTCTGCTTAAACGTTGGATGTATTCCTTCTAAAGCACTGATTTCTGCAGGTCACCGTTTCCATGAGGCTCAGCATTCAGAAGATATGGGGATTACAGCTGAAAATGTTAAACTTGACTTCTCCAAGGTACAAGCTTTCAAAGATTCAGTAGTAAAGAAGCTTACTGGCGGAGTTGAAGGCCTTTTAAAAGGCAATAAAGTCAACATCGTAAGCGGTGAAGCATATTTCGTGGATGCAAACACGCTTCGTGTAATGTCTGAAACTTCTGCACAGACTTATACATTCAAGAACGCTATTATTGCTACTGGTTCAACTCCAATCGAGTTGCCTGCATTTAAATACACTAAGCGAGTGATCAATTCTACTGGTGCCCTTGCCCTTGAAGAAGTTCCTGCATCCATGGTCGTAATCGGAGGCGGATATATTGGCACAGAGCTTGGCGGAGCTTATGCAAACTTTGGGACTAAGGTTACCATTCTTGAAGGCGCTGATACGATTCTTGCCGGTTTTGAAAAGCAAATGTCAACTTTGGTTAACCGCAACCTTAAGAAGAAGGATGTAGAAATCGTAACCAAAGCCTTGGCTAAGGGTGTTGAAGAAACAGAAAACGGCGTTGTAGTGACATATGAAGCAAATGGACAGGAACAAAAAGTCGAAGCTGATTATGTATTGGTTACAGTTGGCCGCCGTCCAAATACAGTTGAACTGGGCCTTGAGCAGGTTGGAGTAAAAATGACGGACAGAGGCGTAATTGAAATCGATAAGCAGTGCCGTACAAGTGTAAGCAATATTTACGCAATCGGTGACATTGTTGCTGGGCCTCCATTGGCGCACAAAGCATCATATGAAGGAAAGATTGCTGCCGAAGCGATTGCTGGACATTCGTCTGAGATTGATTACCTGGGAATTCCAGCCGTTGTATTCTCGGAGCCTGAGCTTGCATCAGTAGGATACTCCGAGCAGCAGGCGAAGGAAGAAGGAATTGAGGTCAAAGCCGCCAAATTCCCGTTTGCTGCAAACGGGCGTGCACTCTCTCTGAATGCTGCCGAAGGCTTCATGAAACTTATTACACGTAAAGAAGACGGCCTTGTAATCGGTGCACAAATCGCCGGTCCTGGAGCTTCAGACATGATTGCTGAACTTGGATTGGCGATCGAAGCAGGCATGACTGCTGAAGATATCGCAATGACAATCCATGCTCACCCAACTTTAGGTGAAATCACTATGGAAGCAGCTGAAGTTGCGCTAGGCAACCCGATCCATATCCTTTAATAAAAGATGGCAGGCAGCCTAGGCTGCCTGCACCGTTCTAACTTTTCACAAGAAAAAGCACACTACCTGCTGGTAAGTGTGCTTTTTTGGTTTATTTCAATGGCGTCAGAAACAGCTTTTGTAATCGCCTGTCTTGTCTCCTTATCGCCAGATATTGTCCTGGTGATTTCTCCTTCTTTGGAAATGACGACTATGGCCGGAAAAGAACTTACCTTCAAGGCTTCCATTTCTAACTTATTCTTTTCGGTATCCATTAGCTGCAGTTTATCAATTTCGACGGGATACGCCTTTTTCAAATCAAGCAGGGCTTCATAATATTCATCTTCCGACATATAATTAGATTCATTAGAAAAAAAGAGAATCTGGCCTTTATGTTTCCGTAGGGTCTCTTGACTATTAGACATGCCATAACTGCACGAGGAAAGGGACATTAAGCAAAAAAATAAGATAGCAATACCAAGAAGTTCAACTCGCCTCATAAGCAGCTCCTTTTTTAATGAATTTAAACACATTCTATCATGAAAAACCCATTTTTCTGGGTTTGTCATGCATTTGAAAAATAAATGCAAAGGAATTGGAGATTAATAAATTTTTTAAAACAAAATGAAATATATTTGAAAAGAGAGAGTAAGGAGTTGTACTTATTTTAAAAAGGGGTTAAGGAGCTGTGAAAAGTTATATTGTGTTTCTTTTTCAATTAATGGTTTGGAGCGGTTATACAGTAGCTGAATGGCTGTCCAGACACGACAGGCTGATCTTTAAAATCCTGATGTTTTGCATTTTCACTTATCTGGCTGTATACATAGGCAAAGCAGTCCTTAAATCTGTTAGAAGGACTTTTTTTATTACCGTCGTAAGCCTGACAAGCTACGGCGTCATTCAGCTTATTTTACAGAGTCTGATCTATTGATTAGCAACACATATTAATATATTTTTTGTATAATAGTGGTAGATAAAAGGACCGGCCATCTATAACGGCACGCCAGTATAGACTTTTAAATTTGTAAACTCGGAGGGCCAAAATTGAAGAACACAGGACCATTAATTATACTCATATTTCTTATCTTGCTCAGCGCCTGCTCGCAAAGATCGGCTAAAGATGAGGAAGAGCCGATCCAAAAGAAAGAAACGGCTTTTGGAACTGCTCACAAAGAATCAGACCATCCTGATACCTCAGCTGTTGAAAAACAGCAGGAACAGAAACAGCAGGAAGAGAAACAGCAGGTTCCTGCAGAGAACGCTGTCAAGCCATCAAAGGCCCAATATCGACTGAACCCAGCCAATTGGTCCTTCAAGCCTATAGGAAATGCCAACCCAAAAGTTGCCTTGCTGACATTTGACGACGCTCCGGACAAGTATGCTCTGGATATAGCGAAATCATTGAAGTCTCTTGGGGTACAGGCCATATTTTTTGTGAATGGCCATTTCATTGCCACCGAGCAAGGGAAGGCAAAATTAAAGCAAATCCATGACATGGGTTTCTGGATTGGAAACCATACATATGACCATGTATCGTTAAAGGATTTGCCGGGAAAGCAGCAGTATAGTGAAATTGTAAAGTTAAACGATGAAATCCAAGCAATAATTGGTCAAAGGCCTAAATTTTTTCGGGCTCCTTTCGGCTTGAACACAGATTATACCCGGAAAGTAGCAGCTGATGAAAAAATGCTGTTGATGAACTGGACATACGGATATGATTGGGAAAAGGATTTCCAGGAAAAAGGAGCGCTTACCAAAATCATGCTGGAAACTCCTTATTTGGTGAACGGTGCCAATCTGTTATTGCATGATCGTTCTTGGACGTCGGAGGCGATTGCGGGCATTGTGAAAGGGCTGAAGGAGAAAGGGTATGATATCCTCGATCCTGCCCTCATCGAAGTTCCAAAATGATTGTAAGTAGGACGCATGAAAAATTGGGCTGACCATATTGCAGGGTCAGCCGCTTTTATATCTTTTCAATTGCAGGTTACATATTATTTTCTTGGATAATAATACATGACTCTATTATTGAACAGCTGAAGCTCGCCTTTTAGCTTCTTCGCAAGGAATTTACAAAACTCATTCGCTTTCCCTTTGTCTCCAAAGGTGGAGGATTCAGGCAATGTAACCTGGATATAAGTCTGGATCCGTTCATTTTCAGAATCATGTGCAATTATTTCCTGGTCGACGCCTACGAGAATAAGATTGTATCTATCGGCGGTTGAGTGAAGATACATCCATTTTCCACCTGAATCCGCAGTTTCTTTTATTTCGTATGGAAAGGCGCTGTTTTCATAATTCCAATCTACCTGCCTGCCAGTTTTACCGGTAATCTCTTTGTAATAGTTAAATAGCTCTTTTACTTCGTCAAGAGTAATTGTTTCCTTTTCCGAACCCGGAACGAGTTTAATATAGGCATCTTCGGACATGAGCTGATTCCCCCTTGAAAACATCCTTGTATGTATCCATTTTTTATCTTAGCACCGCCAGGAAGTTATTGACAATAGCTTAGGCTATCACTTGAATTAGAGTTTGGTTGTAAATTATAATAATAGTCAGACAATTCAAGGGAGGTATGGAATGGAACTATTCGAAAAATTGTATGATGAGAACGAGACAGTCAAGGTGAGATTTGTGGGGTTTACCTCCGGAGAAATCAGATTTGATTATTGTATTGTCTATACGAATATGTTCTTTGGCAAGCCGCTGGTCATATGCATGCAAACCGGCCGCTCCACCGTACTTGAATTAAGGGATATACAACATTACGAATACCTGCAGAATATATTTAAAATAGAATATCATCATGCGATAGAGCTGGCGGAATTTCTTAAAGAAACATTGCCGGAAGTCCCGTTCATGGCCGAATATGAGTAGAATGGGAGCATAATCCTAAGGGAAATAAGCCAACTATTTTCCGCGACTGAGTTATCCCGAATTTCAATCCCCGTATAATTGCTGATCACGCCAGAACCGGCAGGTAAACCTGCCGGTTCTTTTTTACATTAATCAGCATCGGCAGAGAAAAATAAATCATACTATTTATTATTAATGAAAAAAAACTCTGGATTATTAATTTAATGTGACATACAAATTAGGCTTGAAAAATTAATTGTGTTATATTATTATAGATTTATAAATTAAAGCGTTTTCATTTTGGTTTCTGACTATACAAAATTAGGAAGGGGTTTTGTAAAATGGGAACAATTATTTGCCAGAACTGCAACAGCATCATCGAACACTTTGAGGATGAAAAAGTAACCAAGCTATATTCCAAATGCGGCTGTCATGAAGAAACTGAACGTAATAATAATTAAGCGAGTCCACTGTATATATATCAAAGAAGGCACCTGTTTTTTGACAGGTGCCTTTGTTGTTAACATTGGGATGAACGTTGTTTAATGCCGGAAACAACATGTAAATTTGCTTTGTCAGACACAAGATTTTGTAAGCAGGTAAGCCTCTTATCCATTTTAAATAATAATGAGCCATGTACCAATGAAGATAAGGTTAGTATTCCTGTCACAGCTTAAGGTAAAAAACAACTCTCGAATGTTTTTTAAGTCCACCGACGGTTCCGCTTCTATATCAAATAAACAAAACTTCCTGATAAAATGTAAATTCCCTTAAACATTTTTATTTACTTTCTCCTGTTTATGATCGATATACGAGGTTTAATGCTCGAACTTTTAGACTGATGTTCGATGAGGAATTTACGCTCAAATCTCGTGATTTATGCCCGGACACACAAATTTTTAAAATCGGCGGTCCGAACCGCCAGCCATAAACTCATATAGCTTAATGCCAAATTGGCCGAACATAAATAAAAAAGCCACAGAAACAGCCCCCAGGTGATGATACCAAGGGGCTTTATTCATATAATTATTATTTAATTGCTCGATGTTCTTTAATAACGCGCAAATTCTTTAATTCCGCGTCTTCTGGTCCTTGTACAGGAAGGCCGACTTCCATATTCTTTTTAATATATTCGATGTTATCTTTAGTAATGATTTCCCCCGGGATAAAGATTGGAATTCCAGGTGGGTAAACCATGACAAATTCAGCAATGATTCGGCCGACGGATTCTTCAAATGGAACAACCTCTGTTTCTGAATAAAAAGCATCCCGCGGCGTGAGTGCGAGTACTGGAATGTCAGGGAGCAGAACATCTGTGTGTGTTGTTTTCCCTTCGTTTTGCTTCTTATGTTCAGCGGACAATTCCTTTAATGCCTTGATTAATATGTCTGCTTCTTTTTTTGTATCACCAGGAGTGACGATACAAAGAATATTGTAAAGATCAGATAGTTCTACTTCAATATTATGCTTTTCACGAAGCCATTTTTCCACATCATAGCCGGTGATTCCAAGCTCTTTGACAGAGATGATCAGCTTTGTCGGATCGTAATCATATGTGGCCATTGTGCCCAGTATTTCTTTGCCTACGCAGAGGAGACTGTCTATTTCGTTAATTTCGTCACGGATATAGTTTGCAAGCTTGATTGACATCTCAGCCAATTCATGACCCTGGGTAGCCAGCCGTTTCCGTGCTACATCAAGGGAAGCAAGAAGGAGGTAAGATGTCGATGTGGTTGTCAGCATGCTCAGGATTGATTGAACCCTGTTCGCCGAAACAAGGCCTTCACGGACATTTAATATGGAGCTTTGTGTCATTGAACCGCCAAGCTTATGTACGCTGGTAGCAGACATGTCGGCTCCGGCCTGCATGGCTGAAAGCGGCAAGTCTTCATGAAAATGAATATGAACCCCGTGCGCTTCGTCCACCAGAACAGGTATGTTATAAGAATGGGAGATGTCTACGATCTTCTTCAGGTCAGCTGAAATCCCAAAATAAGTCGGGTTGATTACCAATAAACCCTTTGCATCAGGATGCTGTTCTAAAGCGTGCTCTACAGATATCGTTGTAATGCCGTGTGAAATCCCAAGATTCTTATCAATTTCAGGATGGATGAAAATAGGAACAGCACCTGAGAATACGATGGCAGACATAACAGACTTGTGCACGTTGCGGGGGACGATGATTTTATCTCCAGGTCCGCAAACGGCCATTACCATAGTCATGATTGCTCCGCTGGTTCCCTGGACAGAAAAGTATGTATGGTCAGCGCCAAAAGCTTCTGCAGCCAGGTCCTGTGCTTGTTTGATGATCCCCTTTGGAGCGTGAAGGTCATCCAGGGGAGAAATATTGATCAAATCAATGGATAATGCATTTTCACCTATAAAGTCACGAAATTCCGGATCGATGCCATTCCCTTTTTTATGGCCGGGAATATGGAATTGGACTGGATCTTTTTTCGCATGGGCCACTAAAGCCGAGAATAAGGGTGTATCATGTTGTGACAATAGTTCTTAACACCTCTTTGACAATAATTTTTAGAATGGCTTTCTAAAACGTAAGCCTTATAAAACAAACATATGAAATTATAGCATCTCTGTTAGGTTTTGCATAGAAGAAGCAAATATGAATTTTTTTGAATAATTTTATACCGTAGTTTCGTAGTCATGAGGAAAATTCCTAGTCTTCCCTTGACATATTTTATACACTAATAAATAGTAAACGTTTTTTTAGGAGGAAGAATAGTGAACTGGAAAACGAGGATCACTGAGCTCTTGGATATCCGTTACCCGATCATTCAGGGCGGGCTTGCCCACCTTGCCTATTCCGAACTGGCTGCAGCAGTGTCAAATGCCGGCGGGCTTGGACAGGTAACGGCGATGTCAATGAACTCACCGGAGGAATTGAGGCTTGAAATCCGCAAGACAAAAGAGATGACGGACAATCCATTCGGGGTCAATTTTGCGATTGGCCAGCATGGGAGGCCTTATGAGCACTTTTTGGAGGCAGCTGTTGACGAGGGAGTAAAGGTTTTCACGGTAACTGGAGGCAACCCTGCTCCGTTTTTTGAATTATTAAAAGGGACCGATACGAAAAAACTGGTTCTGGTTGCCGCCAAAAGGCAGGCCGTAAAAGCGGAGGAGCTTGGAGCCGATGCTGTAATGGTCGTTGGCCAGGAAGGCGGCGGACATCTTGGCCGCGATGATATAGGTACGGCGGTACTTGTCCCACAGGTTGTTGATTCGGTTTCCATTCCTGTTGTAGCTTCCGGCGGCTTTGGAGATGGCCGCGGTTTAATGGCTGCACTGGCACTTGGTGCAGAAGGCATTGAAATGGGAACTCGCTTCATTGCGACAAGGGAATGTGTCCATGCCCACGAAATATATAAAAAGGCACTTGTCGAGGGCAACGAAAATGATACAGTTGTAATCAAGCGTTCATTGGGTGCACCCGGGCGGGCCATTTCAAACAACTGGACCCAAAGAATCCTTGAAATGGAAAAAGAACAGCAAGGGTATGAGGTTCTTAAGGATTACATAAGCGGGAAGGCGAACATGCGTTACATATATGATGGGGAAAAAGATGTGGGATTTGCCTGGGCAGGCCAGGTTATGGGCTTGATTCACGATGTGCCATCCGTTAAGGAACTTTTTGCGAGAATGATAAAGGAAGCTGAAACTATCCGGCAAAAGTGGGCAAAGTAAAGAAATAGAAACTGTAAAATATGCGAGGAGCGGGTGATGCAGATGGACTACCAATATCCTATGGATCTGGATTGGAAAACAGAAGAAGTGATCGATGCCATCAAATTTTATGAGGCCATCGAGAAAGCATACGAAGATAAAATACTAAAAGAAGATTTGTTGACTGCTTACCGCCGTTTCAAAGAAATTGTACCTGGCAAGGCTGACGAAAAAAGATACGATGAAGAATTTGAGGAAGTGAGCGGTTATTCCTCCTATCGCGCAGTTAAGAAAGCAAAGGAAACGGACGACGGTTCCTGGGTCTCTATGAAGTAATTATAGAATTTTTTAAAAAGTACTTGATTTTTGCTATTCAACGCTTTATGATATTAAATAACAAATCGCAGAACAAAAGCTTTGACGAAGAATAGTAGCTAAATGGATGCATTATAGAGAGCCGGTGGCTGGTGTAAACCGGTATGGATTATTTAGTGAATGGGCTTCCGAGCTCCAAACCGAACCCCTCGTGGAAAGTAGGCTTTGGCGAATTAGTCTCATCGTTACAAGAGGCAGGCATTGATCTGATGCCATAAAGTGAGCTGTAATGGCTAATAAAGGTGGTACCACGGGTTCCTCGTCCTTTTTGGATGGGGGCCCTTTTTGTATATTTTAGCACTGATGGAAGATGCAGCTGGGAGACAATGGTGAATTGCATGATTGTTTCAAAGATATGCTGTTTAGCACCATACAACAAAATGAAAAAATCGCAGATCAAGAGTAGTAGCCTTATGAGTGTCGCTTCAGAGAGCCGGGATGGTGGGAGCCGGTGTGAGATCATTTGGTGAATGGACTTGAGAGAGATTTCCTGAACTGTTAAGTAGGGAAATACGGAATCCTCCGTTAACGGGATAGGGTACGAAACGAATCGTTTCTTGTATCTGAAAAGAGGGAAAGCCATGTGAGGCTTTCCAATCGAGGTGGCACCGCGGTATATTACATCGTCCTCTATGAACACAATTGTTGTGTTCATAGGGGACTTTTTTATTTTCGATTGCTGTCTGTAATACAGGCTTAAACATCATCCTGCACTGCTGTATCTAACAATTTAGCTACTAAAAGAGCCTTACCTGACAAAAGGAGCGAACGATTTTGGAAATGACAAATTCGAAACACAATAATTTTACTTATAGAATGGCCACGGTCCAAGGCGATACCCACACTCCTGTATCACTGTTCAAAAAGTTAAAAGGAAAGAAAAAGTTTTTGCTGGAGAGCTCAAAAAAGCATGCTGCTAATGGACGTTATTCATATTTGGGGGTAAACCCATCTTCTGAAATAAAGTCCTTTGGAACCAAGATTCTTTATAAAGATTTAAAAACAGGTGAGATTGCCGTCCATGCCGGCAGGATTATTGACTTTTTGAAACGGGAAATCCAAGGGCCGCAAATTGAGAGCATTCCTTTTCCGTTTTATGGAGGAGCGATAGGTTTCTTCAGCTATGATGTGATTCGTCAGTATGAAGAAATAGGTGAAGTTCCCAAGGACGAGATTGCGATGCCTGATTCCCATTTCATGGTTTGCAGCGAACTTTTCGTTTTTGACCATATTTCCCAAACCATCCATTTGATAGCTTTAGGGGATGAAACGGCGGAAATATTGGAGGGTAAGCTTTCGTCAATGAAGCAAATGCTTAATGAGGAATCTACAGGGACGGTTGATGAGGCTCCAGTGCTTGACTTCCAGCCCACTGTGAGCAAACAGGAATTTATGCAAAGAGTTGAAACCATAAAAGAATCCATAATAAAGGGAGATATTTTCCAGGCTGTCCTGTCACAAAGGTTCATATCGGATATCGAAGGTGACCCATTCGAGATATACCGGAAACTGAGGATAGCCAATCCATCACCTTATATGTATTACCTGGATTTTGAAGATTATCAGGTGGTAGGCTCTTCTCCTGAGAGCATGGTCAGAGGCGTTGGCAGGGACGTGTACCTAAATCCGATTGCTGGTACAATGCCCCGGGGGAAAACCGATGAAGAAGACGCAATATTCGAACAAACATTATTGGCAGATGAGAAAGAGCGGGCTGAGCATATGATGCTTGTTGACCTGGGGAGAAACGATCTCGGAAGGGTCAGTAAGATTGGGTCGATTCGAATTACCTCCTCCATGATTGTGGAACGATATCAATTCGTCATGCATCTCGTTTCAGAAATTGCAGGTACGTTAAGGGATGATTTAAGCCCATTGGATGCCCTGGCTGTCTCGCTGCCAGCGGGGACCGTGTCGGGAGCGCCAAAAATCGAATCGATGAAGCTGATCAATCGGCTTGAACAAAAGAAGAGAGGCTTATATTCCGGAGCTGTTGGTTATGTAGGATTCAATGGGAACCTGGATATGGCGCTTGCCATCCGCACAATGATCGTCAAGGATGATAAGGCCTATATCCAGGCTGGCGCGGGCATTGTATATGACTCCAAGCCCGAGAAAGAATACCAGGAAACGCTTAATAAGGCTAAATCATTGATGGGGGCGCTGAAGAATGATTTTGTTAATCGATAATTATGATTCATTTACGTATAATCTGTACCAATATATAGGTGAAATTGATGAGGATATTGTGGTCAGGAGAAATGATGAAATCACTCTGGAGGAAATCGCCGAAATGAAGCCGGAAATGATTATTTTATCCCCCGGTCCGGGCCGTCCTGAAAATGCGGGTGTGTGCATTCCAGTAATAAATAAATTCTTTGATAAGATTCCGCTGCTCGGGGTGTGCCTTGGACATCAGGCAATTGGTGCCGCGTTCGGCGCCAATATAACGGCAGCAAGCAAAATCTGCCATGGAAAAACTTCAGATATGGTCCATAACGGCGAAGCGCTGTTTGCAAATTTACCAAGCCAGGTGGAAGTCATGAGATACCATTCCCTTGTTATAGAAAGGGAAGCGGCCATTGAAGACCTGGACATTCTGGCAAGAGATTTATACGACGGCGAAATTATGGCTGTGAAGCATTCGAGATACCCTGTGTATGGAGTACAATTCCATCCTGAATCAATCGGTACTGCTGACGGCAGGGAAATGATCAAGAATTTTATAGAAATCGCAAGGGGGAAACAAAACAATGAAACAATTTCTGCAAAAGTTGTCTGAGCGAACAGCATTAACGGAAGAAGAAATGAATTCAGCAGCACGTTCGCTTTTATCGGCTGATATTACCGACAGTGAAATAGCAGCATTTCTGGTTGCCCTTAAATCCAAAGGAGAAACAGCATCGGATATAGTAAGCCTGGTCCAGGTACTGCGTGAGAATGCTGTTCCGATTGCGACAGAATCACAGAATATCATGGATAACTGCGGAACAGGAGGGGACGGCTCCCAAAGTTTTAATATCAGTACTACATCGGCGTTTGTTATCGCTGGAGCCGGTGTAAAGATTGCCAAGCATGGCAACCGCAGCGTTTCAAGTAAAACAGGCAGTTCTGATGTCCTTGAGAAGCTTGGTGTCTCATTGAATACAGACCCTGGCCTGGTCAATGAAATGTTGATGGAGAACGGAATTGCTTTTTTATTCGCTCCATATGTACACCCTAAAATTGCGAAAATCATGAAGGTAAGGAAAGACCTTAAAATTTCGACCATCTTTAATCTTATTGGACCATTGACCAATCCTGTGAATCTCAGCAGCCAGCTTCTGGGCATTTACCGAAATGACATGCTGGAGATGTTTGCAGACGTCCTTCATCGTCTGGGGCGCAAGCGGGCAGTTGTCATTAACGGGGCAGGCTCCATGGATGAAGCAAGCCTTCAGGGAGAAAACAACATCGTACTAATGGAAAATGGAGTGATTACGCCAATAACCCTTCATCCGGAAGAGGTAAATCTTCCTTTGTACCCGAATGAAGCCATCAGGGGTGGAGATTCACACGAAAACGCAGAAATCCTGCTGAATGTTTTAAAGGGCAGGCCTGGAGCGCACAGAGATACCGTCCTTTTAAACGCAGGTCTTGGCATATTTGCAAACGGGAAAGCATCCACCATTAAAGAAGGAGTGGAGCTTGCAAAGGAAAGCATCGACAGCGGCGAAGCCTTAAATAAACTGCAGAAACTCATTCGTTACAATCAGAAAAAAAGCGAGGTCGTCTAAAATTGGAAGATATTTTAAAGAAAATCATCACTGTCAAGGAAGCTGAGGTCGCTGAACTGAAGGCCGCAGCATATAGCTACGAAGAACCGGCAATAAAAGCAACACGTACCATGTACGAGGCAATCAAGAATGCAGAAGCTATCGGCATCATCGCTGAGATCAAGAGAGCTTCCCCGTCAAAAGGGGATATATTCACAGACGTTAATCCCACCGAACAGGCGAAAACTTATGAAAGATTTGGAGCTTCCGCCATATCTGTCCTGACGGATGAGACATTTTTCAAAGGAACGATCGAGGATTTACAAAAGGTTAGGGGGGCTGTACAGGTACCTCTTTTATGCAAGGACTTTATCATCGATGAAATCCAAATAAAAAGGGCCATGGCCGCCGGTGCCAATGTCATATTATTGATTGCTGCCGCTCTTGATCAGGAAAGATTAGCAGAATTATATAGTTTTACAAAAGGACTTGGCCTTGAGTCCATTATTGAGGTCCATGATGAATATGAACTGGAACGTGCCATCAAATTGAATCCGCAGCTAATCGGCGTTAACAACCGCAATCTTAAAAACTTTACAGTAGACCTGGCTGTTACAGAACGGCTTGCAAAAGCATTGGGTTCTTCTTCCGAGGCGCTGTTAATCAGCGAGAGCGGAATAAAAACCCGGGAAGATATTTTACGGGTAAAAGCCGCGGGGGCTTCTGCCGTGCTGGTAGGGGAGAGCTTGATGGCCGGCGGGAACCCGGAAGCCAAGCTCAAGGAATTCCAGCTCTTATAAACTAGTGAGGGATGCAATAGAAAAGGAGAAAGTGATGATCGTAAAAATTTGTGGAATTACGACAAGCGAGGCGGCTCAGGCTGCTGTATCCGCCGGGGCGGATATCATCGGGTTCGTTTTTGCAGAAAGCAAACGAAGAATCGACCCTGAAAAGGCCGCATCGATTAAATCTGCCATTGGCGGGAAAGTAAAAGTCGCAGGAGTCTTTGTGAATGAGGAGCCTGCCGAAATAAACAGGATTCACGGAATAGTTGGACTGGACTATATACAGCTTCATGGTGAGGAAACACAAGAATACATGGATCAAATGCCATCCCCGGTTATTAAGGCATTTGGTGTTGACTCGAAAGAGAGGCTTTTGGAGGCAGCCGCTTTTTCACCCGACTATTATTTATTCGACAGCCCTAAGGGAAAGTATCGCGGAGGCAATGGACTTTCGTTTGACCTTAGCCTTATGGACGGCTCCGCGATCCCAAATAATAGAGTCATCCTCGCTGGGGGACTGACACCTGAAAATGTAAGAGAGGCCATTGAAAGGGTTAATCCAGCGGGTGTGGATGTATCAAGCGGAGTGGAGACCGATGGCAAGAAGGATATTGCTAAAATACATGCTTTCATCAAGAATGCCAAACAAACGTATTAATAAAGGAGATATTTACAAATGACAACTTATACACAGCCAGACCATACTGGCCATTTTGGAATGTATGGCGGCAGATATGTACCAGAAACCCTTATGACTGCAGTTCTTGAACTGGGGCAGGAATACGAAAAAGCCAAGAAGGATGAGGAGTTTCAGAAAAAACTAAACTATTACTTTACACAATATATTGGACGGGAAAATCCGCTGTACTTTGCGGAAAATCTTACGGCTCACGCCGGCGGTGCAAAAATCTATCTGAAGAGGGAGGATTTGAACCATACAGGTGCCCATAAAATCAATAATACGATTGGCCAGGCTCTGCTTGCACTAAGGATGGGCAAGCGCAAGGTAGTTGCTGAAACCGGGGCAGGACAGCACGGAGTAGCGACAGCCACAGTATGCGCCCTTCTCAATATGGAATGCGTAATCTTCATGGGGAAGGAAGACATAGAAAGGCAAAAGCTTAATGTGTTCAGGATGGAACTGCTCGGGGCAAAGGTCGTATCAGTTGACCAGGGAAGCGGAACACTTAAGGATGCCGTCAATGAAGCGTTAAGGTATTGGGTGGCAAATGTAGATGATACACATTATATTATGGGCTCAGTCCTCGGGCCTCATCCTTTCCCGCAGATTGTCCGAGATTTCCAGAGTGTGATAGGCAAGGAGACGAAGGAACAGATCCTGAAGGCGGAAGGGAAGCTTCCTGAAGCGATTGTTGCTTGCATTGGCGGTGGCAGCAATGCAATGGGCATGTTCTATCCTTTTATTGAGGATTCATCAGTAAAGCTTGTCGGTGTAGAGGCAGCCGGAAAGGGTCTCCATACTGATAAGCATGCGGCGACCATGGCAAAAGGAGGCAAAGGAGTCCTGCATGGTTCATTGATGTACCTGCTGCAGGATGAAGACGGCCAAATCCAGGAAGCTCACTCCATTTCGGCAGGTCTCGACTATCCGGGTGTCGGGCCGGAACACAGCTACCTGAAGGATCTGGAACGTGTAGAATACACTTCGGTCACAGATGAAGAAGCAGTCGAAGCATTTATACTTCTTTCCCGCAAGGAAGGGATCATTCCTGCCCTTGAAAGCTCTCATGCCATTGCCCACGCTGTCAAGCTTGCAGGTCAGATGAGTGCCGATGAGATTCTTGTAATCTGTTTGTCAGGCAGGGGAGATAAGGACGTAAACACGATTCGCAGCTACATGGGAGGGAAACCGGAATGACTCAAAAACGATTGGAAGACGCACTGAAAAACACCCTGGACAGAGGAGAAAAAGCGTTCATCCCATATATCATGGCAGGGGATGGAGGACTTGAACGATTGAAACAAGATCTTTTGTTCTTCCAGGAAGCAGGAGCTACTGCCATTGAACTGGGTATACCGTTTTCCGACCCTGTCGCTGATGGCCCTGTAATACAGCGTGCAGGAGAGAGAGCTTTGAAAAATGGCACCACCCTTAGAAAAATCATCCGTGAATTGGTGGAAATCCGTGATATAGTAACACTTCCAGTCATATTGATGACATATTTAAATCCGGTATTTACGTACGGAGTAGACCAATTTGCAAAAGATTGCGGTGAAGCTGGAGTTTCGGGCTGTATTATACCTGACCTGCCTTTAGAGGAATCAGGCCTTGTGTCCGGTGCATTACAATCAGCAGATGTTGCGCTCATCCAGCTTGTTTCGTTAACAAGTCCACAGGAAAGGATCAAGCAAATCGCTGACAGTGCAGAAGGGTTTCTATATGCCGTTACAATAAAGGGAATTACTGGTGCAAGGAAAACTTTTGAACAAGAAACTGGACAGTTCTTGCAAGCAGTGAAACTAATCAGCAATGTCCCTGTATTGGCTGGATTCGGCATATCAGCTCCTGAACATGTAGCAGAAGCAGGGCAGCATTGTGATGGGGTGGTTGTGGGGAGCAAGATCGTGGAACACCTTCAGCACGGAGATTATGAAAGCATAAAAACATTGATCAAGGCTTCGAAGGAACCGCTAAGTATTTAAATAAGCCTCTGTATGTAACCCTGTTTTTTTAACCATGAAATTTGACTAAAGCAGAAGCAGAAATCCCGGCTCATTGGACTATAACCTTGCCGGGATTTTTTGTTAAACATTGTGTTTATTTGTAGAATGGTCAGCTGGAATCGGGCTTCTGCCTAATTTTAAGCGCAGGTGTTTACCTCATCTTGTATAGGGGTATTAATTTGTCAAACGCATCCTGGATCACTTGTAGAAAAGCGTCGTCAGAAAGCTTAAGGACATCCTCCCGGGAAACTTGAATTCCGCATAGAATTTCAGCCTTCTTGACAGTTTGCAGCCTCTGGAACATGTTTGTCAGGTCCTGGACAGCCACTTGCTTATGCTGGATTACTTCAGGCTTTGTATGGTCCACTGACCACACGTAATTCTCAGGTATCATATTATATATATCATTCACATTGCTCTCGAGCGTTTTGCCGAAATTTGATTTTTCTTGTGCTTCATAAATCACGGCAAACCAGACAAACATATGTGATTGCCAGAGTCCGATCTGGAAATGCGGAACCATTTTATACCCTCTGCTATTGGCGGCGAATGCCACCCAGGTATCGTTCGGCGGATTGATTGTTCTTCGGGCATGTTTTGCCACATGGGGAAACAGGGTTTCACCAGTCTTGGCAGACAGCTCGTTTGAAAAGAAATCACCAAGTGATTGCAATTTGGGCTGGATGCGCTCTTTTAAAGCCTCCATACGGGCATCAAGTCCGTCGATCTTGAAAACATTAAAATCTTCGGCAGTAAACTTTGTTGGATTCATATGTTGTCCTCCTGAAAAAATTCATGAATATAGTGTAGCACAGGGGACGATAAAACAGAAAAAATTTGCTATATATACAATCTTCCGCAAGATCTTTCACGCAGCACAGATATAAACTTCCGCTTTGTTTTTGGATAGATATTGTTGCGATTCAGATGCGGGAATCATAATATATAGAAAAACAAGTTTCAGAAAATTTGGTCAATGAAAGGGGAAGAAACATATGAAGCAGGTTGTAAATCATGCGCTTAAGGCAAAAGAAGTTGAAAGACATAGAGCAGCAGTACTCCGTTTGGAAATGGATTATGAACTGGCGACTCTTTTCGATGCCATTGGGGAAAAAAATGAACAAAAGAAAAATCAGTGCAAAAAGAAGCTTGAGCGGATCAGATTGGAACTGTTAAGGCTGAATGCCCTATAATGCGGGTTTCGGATGAAAAATAAGGAGATAATTAGCTAGAAAATGAAACTTTATTATTATCAGGGTTTATATGCATATTTTTAGGCGGGCACTTCTGAAATAAAGGAAAGTGTCCGTCTTTTATATCACTCATTTTCATTGGTTCTTTCCTATAGGATGGAAAAAGCGAAAACTCAGCAGGACAGTCTTCGAAAATCCAGAAACTTGAAGAAGGCATGTCTTTCGGTTACTCTTTTAATACAAAATAACAAATCCTGAAATAATAGTAGTGTTTATGCAAGCAAAGAGTGGAGGAGACCTCATGGCAAATTGGGAACAAATTGATACATACGCAAAGCAATGGATCAAAGAAGCCGGAGAACGGCTGAAGAAATCTTTCGAGGAAAAGCTTAATATAGAAACGAAGACGAACCCGAATGATTTAGTGACAAATATGGACAAAGAAACAGAAAAATTTTTCCTTGATAAAATTACAGAAACCTTTCCGGGCCACCGGATTTTAGGAGAGGAAGGAATCGGGCAGGCTGTTGAAGACCTGTCAGGGATCGTGTGGATTATTGATCCAATTGACGGAACAATGAACTTCATCCACATGCAGCGCAATTTTGCCATTTCCATTGGAGTATATGAACATGGGGTAGGTCATATCGGACTTGTATATGACGTTGTGCATGATGAATTGTACCATGCCAGGAAAGGCTATGGTGCTTTCATGAATGATAAAGAGCTCCCTCACCTGGAGCAGGCAAAGGTGAGTGAAACGATTCTTTCGCTGAATGCCACCTGGGTTACGGAAAACCGCCGAATTGATCCTTCCGTTCTCGGGCCTTTGGTAAGGGATGTAAGGGGGACGAGATCCTATGGTTCAGCCGCTCTTGAATTGGCATTTGTGGCAGCTGGAAGGCTTGATGCATATATCACGATGCGCCTCGCTCCATGGGACTTTGCCGGAGGAACAGTGATAATCGAGGAAGTAGGCGGAGAGGTAACAGACCTTTATGGAAAAAAACTTGATTACTTGAAAGGCGGAACGGTCTTCGTTTCCAAGCCGGGGCTGCATGAGGAAATAAGCAAGAAGTATCTAAAGGAGTTATAGATGAATCGCCGCGATATGCGGCGGTTTTTTTTACTTGAAAAGAGAATTGTTCGTAATGAGTTAAAAGTACCGGGGGGAATTATTGGGAATGAAAGAGGGTAAGCTGTGATAATTATGATAAATGAATGAGTTCTATCAGTATGAAGTTCAAATCTTCGACGTTATTTTTGGAGATTTAGCTTATCGCCATTATGAAGACCAATTTATCAACGTTTTGAATGGAATGCTGCTTCATCGCCTGTATGAAGATCCTTTCTTCAAGGATTTGAGCTGGAAATGCAGCTTTATCCCTTGTATGATAGCAGAATCGTCATAAGTTTTTAAGGAAATGTAGCTTCTGACCGTTTGAGGACCATTCTTCAGCGTGTGTTATGAAAAAAATACTTCATCGCATATTTGTCCTTTTAGTCAAAGGTTCTTTTACAATTTGCTGCTTGCAAGAAAATTTGTGCCTAGCTAGAGCAAATATACATTCTCGACAGCACAAAAAAAATCGCCGCTCCCCGCGACGATTTTTTTTATTATGTAGTGAATTCTAAGTTTGAGTATACGCTTCCATTAAAGCTCTAGAGTTTCCCCTTTTCACGCATTTTCTTCTTCTGTGTGAAGCCCATTCCCATAAAATAAATAAGTGCGATTAAACTGATAATGATTCCAACTACACTTTTTTCGCTAATGGCGATGCCGGTCCAAATCATGCTGGCAACGGCCATTAATGCAATAAATAATAGGTTCCATTTAATATCGCTCATTATTCTCACCCCGTATAATTCTATTGTACAGAATTTCTTGCTTTGTTTCTACTATGTTTGTGATATAATATGTAAGTTAATGGGACAGATATAACATAACTAGGAGTGAATTTTTTGAAATCACGTAATGATATTCGCAACATCGCGATCATTGCCCACGTTGACCATGGTAAAACAACGCTGGTAGATGAACTTTTGAAGCAATCAGGAACTTTTCGCGCAAACGAGCACGTTGAAGAACGTGCAATGGATTCCAACGATCTGGAAAGGGAACGCGGAATCACCATTCTTGCGAAAAATACTGCTGTTCAATATAGAGACACGAAAATTAATATCCTGGATACTCCAGGACATGCTGACTTTGGCGGAGAAGTAGAACGTATCATGCGCATGGTGGACGGAGTTCTGCTTGTGGTGGATGCCTACGAAGGTACAATGCCGCAAACTCGCTTCGTGTTAAAGAAAGCATTGGAGCAAAAACTTACACCAATTGTTGTTGTAAATAAAATTGATAAAGATTCTGCCCGCCCGGGAGAGGTTATTGATGAAGTTCTGGATTTATTCATAGAGCTTGGCGCTGATGAAGACCAACTGGAATTCCCGGTTATCTATGCTTCAGCGATCCAGGGGACAGCAGGCACTGATCCGGACCCTGCCAAACAGGAAGAAAACATGGAATCTCTATTCGAAGCGATTGTGGAAAATATTCCGGCACCAATTGATAACAGAGAAGATCCGCTTCAGTTCCAGGTTGCCCTTCTTGACTACAATGATTATGTAGGACGTATCGGAATCGGCCGTGTATTCCGCGGGACGATGAAGGTTGGCGAACAGGTTGCCCTTATGAAGCTTGATGGCAGTGTCAAGCAGTTCAGAGTTACAAAAATCTTCGGTTTCATTGGCTTAAAGCGTGTAGAGGTTCAGGAAGCTGTGGCTGGGGACCTGGTAGCCGTTTCCGGAATGGAAGATATCAACGTAGGTGAAACAGTGACACCTGTAGACAACCAGGAGGCTCTTCCTGTCCTCAGGATTGACGAACCTACACTTCAGATGACTTTCCTTGTAAACAACAGCCCGTTTGCCGGACGTGAAGGTAAATTCGTCACTTCCAGAAAAATCGAAGAAAGACTTAAGGCGCAGCTGGAAACAGATGTGAGCTTGCGTGTAGAAGATACTGATTCTCCTGATGTGTGGATCGTGTCGGGGCGCGGGGAGCTTCACCTATCCATCCTTATTGAAAATATGAGGCGTGAAGGATACGAGCTTCAGGTTTCTAAACCAGAAGTAATTGTCAGGGAAATTGACGGGGTCCGCTGCGAGCCGGTAGAACGCGTTCAGATTGATGTACCGGAAGAACACACTGGTGCCATTATGGAATCGATCGGTGCCCGTAAAGGGGAAATGCTCGACATGATCAATAATGGAAGCGGCCAGGTCCGTTTGATATTCAATGTGCCTGCACGCGGCCTAATTGGCTATTCTACTGAATTCCTGACACTGACACGTGGATATGGAATCATGAACCATTCCTTTGACAGCTACCAGCCGATGCAGACAGGACAGGTAGGCGGAAGACGTCAGGGTGTGCTTGTATCCATGGAAAATGGTAAAGCGACGCAATATGGAATTATGGGTGTCGAGGATCGCGGAGTAATTTTTGTTGAGCCAGCCACAGAAGTTTATGAGGGAATGATCGTGGGTGAACATAACCGCGAGAACGACTTGACTGTAAATATCGTAAAAGCGAAGCAAATGACCAATATGCGCTCAGCCAACAAGGACCAGACTACCACGATGAAAAAGGCGCGCATCATGTCCCTTGAAGAGTCTCTTGAATACCTGAATGACGACGAGTACCTGGAAGTAACGCCAGAATCCATCCGTCTTCGTAAAAAGATTCTTGACAAGAATGAGCGTGAAAAAGCGGCTAAAAAGAAGAAATATGCTGAACAAAATTAAGTAAAGATGTGGGGATGAGGAGAAATGGTCCAGGAGCGGTTGACATTTTTTGCAGCATTATTCAATGTAGATACAAATCCTGAGGCTGGTATGTGGTATTTGTACGCTACAGTATTTTTACTGTGCATCATTGTCTATAGATTGGGGTTTGCAAAGAAGCTGCCTTTATTACAAAATGCGGTCATATATTTTGTAATGGGCCTTGGATGCACGATCCTCACTTTCTTTGCAGTATTTTTGCCGGTATGTGAAGGTCTGGTGGTTGCTATATTGGTTCTTGCTATATACAAGCTTCGCCTTCACAATCATAAAAACGAAGAGCAGGCGTAGAGGGACAGAATGCGATCATTACAGGATGCAGTATACAATTGGCTTACGATAAAAGTGGTTTGTGATGCAAGGCCTGATGATACAGCGGCTGCCGACACTCTGAACCTTTTTCAGCAGCTTTTGCAAGATGAACATCATGTGGCATCGATAAAGGTAAATAGGGAAGAACCTTTCTACTTCGTGGATATCCAAACGAAGCAGGAGGAGCATAAAAAGCTGCGGTTCCCTATTGAGCTCATCGATGTGATGCTCGAGCAAATGATCGCTGAACCGGAAAAATATAAAAATTATAACGACTAAAAAAAACCTTGCGTTGCCTGGACGCAAGGTTTTTTGTCATTTCTCAAGCATATATGTCGCCTTTACTTCTGAAGGACGTTCACCCACGGTCAGGCACACAGAATTCGCCTGGTTCAGCAAAAAGATTCATGCAGTGTACTTTCATCCGCTGTTACACATCAAATTTCCGGTACTTCACTTGGCGGATCCGGCTGTTTTTTTAATCCATCATACTGGAGCGATTGTATAAACGGGTCCTATATTTCCTGAAACCACCCATATGCCCGGTCAGCGGTGTTTTCGTTCTCTTGTCAAAAACGGACGAGAGAAGATCGGCAGGCAAAATGCATATACAATGTGACCCGCCGTCCATAATCCAAAGCCTCTAAGGTCTGAAGGTGAAGTTAACATTTCAACCGCCCAGAAGCTGAGAGGGAAATATAAAAGTGATGCAGGCAAAACCAGTAAGAAGCTGACAATAAATTGCCCTGACGCTTTCTGTATCATCCAGGCCGATGTTAATACTGTATAAGCCACCCCGATGGCCAAGGATGTTACCAGATGAAAACTGAATTCCCAAGCTTCACTCCACTCTGTTAATCCAATGGCGGGCAGGAAGTCAACATTCAATAACAGGGCATATACCCTGATTCCTGAGATGGATTCGAACAGCTTAAGCAAAAAGCCGAGAATCAATCCGGATAACAGGCCTGTGGCCATGCCGACTGCGATATTTTTTACCATTCATCATCCTGTTTTTTTGCACGGTACAGCCTGAAGTTGCCAGTCTCCATCCGGTTGTTTGTCTTTTGCTCAATTCGGTTATAGCATGCCTGGCATAAGTAAGTATGTATTGGGCGATTCCGTAATTTTTTTGCTTGGGGTGAAAAATCAGGAATCGACTCGATTACGTCACAAATTACACATTTCACTCTCATCTCGGGTCCTCTTTTCTCTATTCGGTACAAATTAATTTTTATGATTCATACAAGGTGCGATTTCAGAAAGGGCCGCACCGTTTCTGTAACTTCAATGTAATAAGTATAACATGATATGAGTGGAAAAAAGATATAAAACGCAGTTGGTCTCAAGGTTTGAAAGGTACGGCTAAAATAAATGAAAGATCCCTGGTGTTAACCAGGGATCTTTCCTATTCCATAAGCTATTTATCCATCACCCGTGCTTTCTGGTGTGATTCGCTTTTCTATGTCCGATAATTCATTTAGGATTCCCCTTAAAGGCTTGCCCTCTTTTATATCAACTGACACTTTCTTTAACCTGTCACTGATATCCGGATCCGCGACAATCTCAACGCGCTCACCGAACGGATGGTTTTTTAATGCTTTTGCCACATTGCGCTTTACTTTGTATGCCTCCGGACCATTTAGCTTTCCGTCAACATCAATGCCGACTATAATGTAGTGATTCATTACGATGGCGGTCGCATTATTGACACCGGGAACCCCAAGCGCCATTTCTACAAGGCGGTCAGCAGTTTTTTGATTGGTGTGCCTTTCGTGCTCTTCCACAGGATTATCCTGGCCACCGTCAAGTACTCCTGGACGTTCACCGTTTGTACCGTTATTTGTACAGGCTGAAAGGATAAAATAAAGCATGATAATCAAGGCTGCCCTCTTCATATGCACACCCCCGCGCATGACAATTTGTTCATAGTCTGTATTTATTCTTCTATCTTTATGTAAATGGACATATATTTTAGCAACAATCTCGTCCACAGCATAAACTATACTGAACGATTGGTGGACTTTTCTGGAGAATGAACAGGCAGGGGGCTTCATATGAATAAAATCTATGTGTTAGATACCAATGTCCTGCTGCAGGACCCATATTCCATTTTTTCTTTTGAGGAAAATGATGTGGTCATACCAGCTGTAGTGCTAGAGGAGGTAGACTCGAAGAAAAGATATATGGATGAGGTAGGCAGGAATGCAAGGCAGGTATCGAAATTAATTGATGGCTTCCGGGAGGTAGGCAAGCTCCATGAAAAAATCCCTCTCCATAACGGAGGAACGATTAGGATCGAATTGAATCACAGATCCTTTCATCAGCTTCAGGAAATTTTCGTTGAAAAGACGAATGATAATAGGATATTGGCTGTTGCTAAGAATCTTTCATTGGAAGAAGAAACCAAGGAGGATGGCAAACAGGTCATCCTCGTTAGCAAGGACACGCTTGTAAGGGTTAAGGCAGATGCAATAGGATTGACTGCCGAGGATTTCTTAAATGATCGTGTTGTTGAACTGGACCATATTTACAGCGGCTATCAGGAGGTTTTTGTGCCTAAGGAAACTCTGGATAAATTTTATGCAAAGGGTACTCTTTTGCTCTCTGACATCATGGCTAACCGTTTGTATCCCAATCAATTTGTACTGATGAAGGATGCACTTGGCGGCTCATCATCGGCTATTGGAATCTTTGACCAAAATAAGCAGACTGTAAGAAAGCTTGTCTTTGACCAAGATCATGTCTGGGGCATCAAGCCGAGGAATGTGCAGCAAACGATGGCCCTGGAAATTCTCCTTCGGTCCGATATCCCGCTTGTGACACTGATTGGAAAGGCAGGTACCGGGAAGACGCTGCTGGCGCTTGCAGCAGGTCTGATGCAGACAGAAGACCTTGGCCATTATAAGAAATTGCTGGTGGCAAGGCCGATCGTGCCGGTGGGCAAGGATATTGGTTTCCTGCCGGGAGAGAAAGAGGAAAAGTTAAGGCCGTGGATGCAGCCGATCCATGACAACCTGGAATACTTATTTAACACGAAAAAACCTGGAGAGCTTGACGCCATCCTTGCAGGAATGAGTTCGATCGAAGTTGAGGCGCTGACCTACATCCGGGGCCGAAGCATCCCTGACCAGTTCATCATCATAGATGAAGCCCAAAATCTGACGAAACACGAAGTTAAGACGATCATTACAAGGGTAGGGGACCGAAGTAAGATCGTGCTTATGGGAGACCCTGAACAAATTGACCACCCATATTTAGATGAATACAACAACGGCCTCACTTATGTCGTAGAAAAATTCAAGGATCAGAAAATGGCAGCTCATGTTAAGCTTGTCAAAGGAGAACGATCGGGGCTTGCACAGCTAGCTGCAAATATATTATAAAAAGAAGGCAGTCGAAAAGAAAAGGTCGGTTTGGACCGGATCTTTCCTGATCTGCCTTTTGGAGCATAGGCCAGTCAAACTGTTATTCTATGCGAAATGCGCGAACGTTGGTGATGGGGTCTGCAGCATTGGATCCGTCTCCGAAATATACATGGACAGGGCCATCTTCTTTTAGAGGCTTGCCATCCTTTGCGAAGCCTAAAATGAATTGTTTTGCCTCTTCCAGGCTATATTCACGTTCGCCAGAAGCTGTCTCTATAATGAGTACAGAGGCATTGGCATCCGGCGCGGCATTTTTGATGAATGGCTCCAATGGCATTCCGAAGCTGCCAGTTAATATCCGTTCTTTCTCATATTTCTTTTCGGTTTTAAGAGTTGGAGGGAATACGGCCCCTTCCTGGATCTCTCTTGACCAATGCTTGGATGTGGCCTTTGTATACTCTTCCAATTCATCCCGAGCCACTTTCTTTGTCGTAAAATATGTATTTAAATCAACTTTTCGATCATCAAAGATCCAGACTCCTGAATCGAGTGTAATAGGAAATGTGACTTTGCCGTGTATAGTCATAATCGATTCCAAACCATTTCATTCCTTCCAGTATAAATTCTGTGTGTCATAACCTGTATCAACTATAATGCCCTCTCTTAGTATAGTAAATTTGAAGCAAAATGTCACAGCAAGAATCAATGAGAAAGACAGAGGCTGTTGTAAAAGCATTCGGACAGAACAAGGCTAGCAAATTGTCCTGCTATGTTCTTGCTTTTTCAGCTAAGTAAGGGTAAAATTTAGAGATAAGATTTAATCGCTCTGAGCGGGGGGATTTAATATGGCATCCGAAATGCTTGTCAACCATCGTGATAAAGCCTTTGCCTTACTGAAAGCTGATGCTGACAAGATTTTAAAACTTATAAAGGTACAAATGGACAATCTGACTATGCCGCAATGTCCTCTATATGAAGAGGTTCTTGACACACAAATGTTCGGCTTATCTCGTGAAATAGATTTTGCTGTTCGTTTAGGCCTGGTAGAAGAATATGAGGGAAAAACCCTCCTGGAAGCACTGGAAAGGGAACTTTCAGCGCTGCATGAGGCCTCGCTACGTAAATAAAAGTACAATAATTAACTCAAACAATCGGAAATGGTTGTTTGAGTTTTTTTATAAGGTAATTAGAATGAAAACCCCATCCGCTAGTTTCTTTAATTATTGGATTAATTTATTATTTCCATTCAGTGTCAAATGGTATATCATTTGTCATTAATAGTATTACATATTTAATTTTGCTAGTGAGATAGACATAAAGTTTGCATGTTGATGTTCTCTATATTAAAATTTTCACAAGATTGAAAATTGAATTCCTTGTTAGCCTCTGGGTGTGTAAAGCATCCGAAATGGGTATAAGAAGGGAAATGGACCAAGGCAGTAAGGGAATGGGCTTTGCCCATTTCTTTTTTAATAAACTATTTGAATATACATAGAAGTGGTGGGTGTAGGAATGGAACGACGTATTAAGAAAGTGTTGGCCGCAAACCGCGGAGAAATTGCAATTCGAATCTTTAGGGCGTGTACCGAGCTTGGAATCAGGACGGTAGCGATCTATTCCAAGGAGGATTACGGTTCCTATCATCGTTATAAGGCAGATGAGGCTTACCTTGTCGGAGAGGGAAAGAAACCGATAGATGCATATTTGGACATTGAAGGCATCATTGACATTGCCAAGGCCAGCGGGGTAGATGCCATTCATCCCGGTTATGGCTTCCTCTCAGAAAATATCGAATTGGCCAGACGCTGTGAAGAGGAAGGCTTAATCTTCATAGGGCCAAATACAAAGCATCTCGATATGTTCGGAGATAAGGTAAAGGCGAGGGAACAGGCGCAGCTTGCGAATATTCCGGTCATTCCGGGCAGCGACGGTCCTGTCCAGGGATTGGAAGAGATCATTTCATTCGGGAAACAGCACGGATTCCCAATCATTATAAAAGCTGCATTGGGTGGCGGGGGACGCGGCATGCGTATTGTCAATAAGCTTGAGGAAATCAGGGAAGCATATGACAGGGCCAGGTCTGAAGCAAAGGCTGCGTTCGGCAGCGATGAGGTTTATGTTGAAAGATTTATCCAAAATCCTAAACATATTGAAGTACAAATCCTTGGTGACAAACAGGGGAATATTGTCCATTTATACGAAAGAGATTGCTCAGTACAGCGTAGGCACCAAAAAGTGGTAGAGGTCGCTCCGAGTGTGTCGCTGTCCGGCTCTTTAAGGGACAGGATCTGCCAAGCTGCGGTGGACCTGATGAAAAACGTGGACTATGTAAATGCCGGGACAGTCGAATTTCTCGTCAGCGGTGAAGAATTTTTCTTCATCGAGGTTAATCCGCGCGTACAGGTGGAACACACCATTACAGAAATGGTTACCGGAATAGACATCGTCCAGTCTCAGATTATGATAGCCGAGGGATATGGCCTTCATGACCCGGAAGTGGGCATACCCGCTCAGGAGAAAATCCATACCCACGGATACGCGATTCAATCACGTGTCACCACTGAAGACCCATTAAACAATTTCATGCCGGATACAGGAAGAATTAATGTTTATCGCTCAGGCGGCGGCTTTGGCGTCCGTCTTGATGCAGGGAACAGTTTCCAGGGGGCTGTTATCACACCGTATTATGACTCACTCCTTGTGAAGCTTTCAACACATGCTCTGACATTCGAACAGGCTGCTTCCAAAATGGTACGGAATTTGAAGGAATTCCGGATTCGCGGAATCAAGACGAATATTCCATTCCTGGAGAATGTAGTTAAGCATGAAAAATTCTTGAGCGGAGAATATGATACTTCCTTTATTGATACCACTCCTGAGCTTTTTGTTTTCCCTGTCCGAAAAGACCGTGGAACAAAGATGCTTACCTATATCGGAAATGTAACGGTGAATGGTTTTCCGGGTGTAGAAAAAAGAAAAAAGCCGATTTTCGACAAGCCGCAGATTCCGGTTCTGGAAAAAGGTGCTGAATTCCAGAACGGAACAAAGCAAATCCTCGACAGCCAGGGTACCGAAGGCCTGGTAAATTGGGTGAAAAACCAGAAGGAAGTACTTTTGACAGATACAACTTTCAGGGATGCTCATCAATCTTTGCTTGCGACTAGAATCAGGACACGGGAGCTGCTTCAAATTGCGGAGCCAACGGCAAAGCTGCTGCCTAACCTATTCTCTTTGGAGATGTGGGGCGGGGCCACCTTTGATGTAGCGTACCGTTTCTTGAAGGAAGATCCTTGGGACAGGCTTCTGTTCTTAAGGGAAAGAGCACCGAATGTACTTTTCCAGATGCTGCTTCGTGCGTCTAATGCTGTCGGTTACAAAAACTATCCGGATAATGTTATCCATGAATTCGTAGAGAAATCGGCGCATGCGGGAATCGATGTTTTCCGGATTTTTGACAGCCTGAACTGGGTGAAGGGAATGGAGGTAGCCATCGATGCTGTCCGCCAGACCGGAAAATTGGCTGAAGCGGCTATTTGCTATACAGGAGATATCAATGATCCCACCAGAAGGAAGTATGATATCGATTATTATAAGAATCTGGCAAGAGAGCTTGAGAACCAGGGTGCGCATATTCTGGGAATCAAGGATATGGCAGGGCTGCTGAAGCCGGAAGCTGCCTACAGGCTAATATCTGAACTTAAAGATACAGTGGATATACCGATCCATCTTCATACCCATGACACGAGCGGAAATGGAATTTATATGTATGCCAAAGCAATTGAAGCCGGTGTCGATATCGTCGACACAGCATTAGGATCCATGGCCGGCCTGACATCCCAGCCAAGCTCTGAAACCCTGTACTACGCTTTGCAGGGAAATGCAAGGCAGCCGAAAGTCGATGTGAAATCACTGGAAAGCCTGTCACATTACTGGGAAGACGTGCGCAAGTATTATCAGGATTTTGAGAGCGGCATGAATTCACCGCATACTGAGGTATACCGTCATGAGATGCCAGGCGGCCAGTACAGTAACCTCCAGCAGCAGGCAAAGGGCGTGGGCCTTGGAGAGCGCTGGGCAGAGGTAAAAGAAATGTACCAGCGCGTAAACGCAATGTTCGGGGATATTGTAAAGGTTACGCCTTCATCGAAGGTTGTAGGGGACATGGCTCTATTCATGGTGCAAAACGATCTGGATGAAGAATCAGTGATCGAAAAAGGCAAGTCCATCGATTTCCCTGATTCTGTGATTGAGATGTTTGAAGGGCATTTGGGCCAGCCGCATGGCGGGTTCCCGGAAGAACTGCAAAAAGTAATTCTAAAAGGAAGAAAACCGCTTACGGTGCGACCGGGAGAACTTTTGGATAATGTGGATTTTGATGCATTGAAGGAAGAGCTCTTCAATGAAATCAAACGGCCGGTGACAAGCTTTGACGCGGTTGCCTACGCGCTTTATCCTAAGGTATTCCTTGATTATGTTAAAACTGTTGAACAGTTTGGCGATGTGTCAATGCTGGACACTCCTACCTTCCTGTATGGGATGCGCCTTGGTGAAGAAATTGAAGTGGAGATCGAGACCGGAAAGACACTAATGGTCAAACTGGTTTCCATAGGGCAGCCACATGCTGACGGCACACGCATTGTTTATTTTGAATTAAACGGGCAGCCAAGGGAAGTTACAATTAAAGATGAAAGCATCAAATCCGCCGTCCAGGCTAAAATGAAGGCAGACCCAAAAAATGAACAGCACATTGGCGCTACAATGCCAGGAACTGTCATTAATGTCGTCGTAACAAAAGGGGAAAAGGTAAATAAAGGAGACCATCTGATCATTACAGAGGCTATGAAGATGGAAACTACTGTCCAAGCGCCATTCTCAGGCACCATTGAAGAAATATATGTGTCTAATGGAGAAGCGATCAATACAGGCGATTTATTAATAAAAATAACTAAATAAATGAAAGAGGCCATCCCTTTTGTGAGGGATGGCCTTATGTCGTATTTTCCTAAAGCTTCTTACTGGGCAGAGGCAGGCGGTATTTCAGGTGCTTTATCCAAGCTTTCAAAATACGCGAGGTTTTGTTCATTTTTGCTGCTTCTTTGTGAGAGCAGCTGCAGATAGCTCATGACCCCAAAGAAACATGAAATGAATAGGGCATGTGACAATGCGATATACAGGTTAAGGCGGGTGAAGATGATAAAGGCTCCGGCCGTTACCTGAAGTGCAACCAGGATAAAGGATATGATCCAGCCCCAGTATATCACTTTTTGGTGTTTATAATGCTTGATGGCAAGATACGTAACATAGGCAACCCATATGAATATCAGTCCGGCGGCAGCACGATGGCCCATTTGTACCCATTCGTACAGGTTTTCTGGCAAAACGGGCGAAGAATTGACACACAGCGGCCAATCTTTGCATACCAGGCTGGATTTCGTGTGGCGGACTAGGGCTCCTGTGTATACAACAACGAAGCTGTATATCATGATCCCATTTATGTGGGATTTCATTCTCCGGTCAATCACCAGCTTTTCTGCCTCGAATTTTTTATCCACTTCAAAAATCAACAGCGTCAGGAGAAGCACTGATGCAAATGAGACAAGAGATATCCCAAAATGCATGGCCAGAACAAAATCGGACTGTCCCCAGATAACAGCTGCCGCTCCAATCAATCCTTGCGCCACCAAAAAGAAAATGGAGATAAGGGCCAGGAATTTGGTCTCCCTTATATGTCCAATCTTCTTCCAGCTCCAAACAGAAAGGATCAGCACCATAAAACCTACAGAACCAGATACAAGCCTGTGGGCGAGTTCAATTACCAGCTCCAGTGTAATATCTGTAGGGACGAACTCGCCATTGCATAACGGCCAGGACCTGCCGCAACCCATCCCTGATTCTGTTTTCGTAACAAGTGCGCCCCCAAGGAGGATCAGTAGCATCCCGAATGTTGTAAATACCGCAAACCACTTTAACGCCCGATGCACTATAGGTCACCTACTTTTTTATGATTCTTTCATTCTAGCGATGCATTTTATAAAGAAAAATAAATAATAAACAGTGTTATGAAATCGTTTTTATTATCCACTAGATATTACACAAAACGTAAGTTTTTTACAAGCGGACATTTCTGATTATTTATCTTTATTTTGTTGATGAATGGTTGAAAGTTGCTAAATTGTCTGATAGAAATAAGAAGTGGGAATTTTGCTTCTTTTCTATTATACAAGGCCGGATTGTTTGATAGCTGACATAATTTATTGCGGGAAGCATGCAAAGTCCATTCACAATTTGGTCAAAAATTATACAAAAAAAATTCACAAATTTAGAAGATTTTGTGTTTTAATATACAGAAGAAGGGGTTTCCAAAAATGGAAATTATAAAAATGTTATACTCAACATATAATTAAAGAACTATTTCTAAGTTTGATTGACACTTCCTTAATTACAAATGGAGAAAAGTATGAAATAATATACTAGGTGTATACCAAACGCTTTTCTTGTTTGTGGAAATTATGAAGGAGGAAATATATATGTCTAATTCAAGGGCTTTGCCTGATGCTGCCATAAAGGACAGTGATGGGACCCTTCATTCTGCATTACCAGAGACAACAGCCTGGAAGGACTTCCTGGCTTTGATAAAGATTGGCATTGTCAATTCAAACATGATTACCACTTTCACCGGCTTGTGGCTGGCTCTGCATTTTTCAGGAATGCATTTCCTGACTAATCTGGACCTGGTTTTTTATGTCCTTGCTGGCTCGGGGCTGATTATTGCTGGTTCATGCAGCATTAATAACTATTATGACCGCGATATCGACCACTTGATGGAAAGGACCAAGTCGAGGCCCACGGTTACAGGGAAGGCATCCCCTTCAAAAGTGCTTGCTCTTGGACTTGCACTTATCGCTATAGGTTTGGTGTTTTTGGCGCTTGCAAACTTTATGACTGCATTCATCGGGTTTTTAGGAGTTTTTGCCTATGTAGTTCTATACACGATGATTACAAAAAGAAGGTATGTGTCCAATACGATTGTAGGAAGTATCTCGGGTGCCGTTCCTCCGCTTATCGGATGGGCAGCTGTCGATCCTAATCTTGATATAATCGCATGGATGCTATTCTTGATAATGTTCATCTGGCAGCCGCCTCATTTCTATTCACTTGCGATGAAGCGATGTGAAGAGTACAGAGCTGCTAATATTCCAATGCTGCCAGTTGTGAAGGGCTTCAAGGCGACAAAGCGATCCATCGTCCTTTGGGTAGCATGCCTGCTTCCGGTAGCTTTTTTCCTTACTGATCTTGGGGCGCCTCTAGTCATTCTGGCAACCATATTAAATCTGGGATGGCTTATTCTCGGGCTTAGCGGGTATAAGATGAAGGATGATTTGAAGTGGGCAAGGCTTATGTTTGTCTACTCCTTAAATTACATGACAATCCTATTTGTTGCGATGGTCATCGTAACCCTGATATAGCAGGATTACCAATAACATATGCATGATGTTGCACCAGCATCTGGAGCGTTTTAAACGAGAAGCGCTCCAGGTGATTTACATAAATTAGCGGCAAGGCCTTGAACGAATCATAAGATTTGTCTTTCTTGTTAGATTATCTGATTGTAGTTTCAATGGAACCGGATATCAAAATCAGGAGTTCTTTCTCATTGCAGAAATTTTTAATAGAGAGAATTTTCACAACCAGCCATACTACGACTTATGGGGAAATTTTTTACGAAAGAGGGGTTTCATAAGCTATGAAAAAAAGGCTGCACATGTGGCGACTAGCTTCACTGTTTGCTGTATTGGCTTTAATCCTGGCGGGTTGCGGAGAAGCAAATATTTCAGCGTTGCAACCAGCAGGTGAAGTTGCACAGACACAGTATGACTTAATGATCTTAAGTACATTGATCATGGTGTTAGTTATCGTTGTAGTTGTCGCAATATTCTTAATCGTTATCTTCCGATTCCGCCGGAAAAAGGGTGATAACTCAATTCCTAAACAAATAGAAGGAAGCCACAAACTCGAACTTATCTGGACAATCATTCCTATCCTTCTATTGATCATCCTTACGATTCCGACTATTATTACTACTTTCGACTTGGCTGATACAAAAGCGATGGAGAAGAAGAATAGGGATGGCAAGAAAAAGGATGAACTTGTAGTAAATGTCCGTGCCAATCTGTACTGGTGGGAGTTTGAATACCCTGACCTAGGGATCGTAACCAGTCAGGATTTAGTCGTGCCAACAGATGAAAAGGTTTACTTTAACCTGACTGCCTCAGATGTAAAGCACTCATTCTGGATTCCAGCGGTAGGCGGCAAGATGGATACAAATACCGATGGTGAAAATCAATTTTGGCTTGAATTTGACAGCAAGAAGGCAGATGATGTCAAAAACACATTCCTGGGGAAATGTGCCGAGCTTTGCGGACCATCCCATGCGTTGATGGATTTCAAAGTAAAGACAAAGTCGCGTGAAGAATTTAATCAATGGGCAGAAGACATGAAGGCTGCAAAAAAACCTGTTGCTGAGGGAGACGTTGCCAAACAGGGTGAAGAAGTCTTCAATAAAAGCTGCATTGGCTGTCATGCTGTATCTCCTAGCGACGCAAGGCCGGCAGCAAGCCGTACTGCACCTAACCTTGCTACATTTGGCGAACGTGAAAAGATTGCCGGAGTCCTTGAGCATAATGAGGAAAACCTTGCAAATTGGATTAAGGACCCGCAAGAATATAAGCCTGGTAACACGATGCCTTCATTTAAGGATATGGACCAGGAACAGATCGATGCCCTTGTAGAATATTTAATGGGGCTTAAGGTTGAGGAGAAATAATAGTTTACTAGTGGAACATTGATTTACATGAGGAGGTTAAACCGTGAGTACGCACGCTCAGAAAAAAGGATTTGGCGCTGTGGTATGGGACTACTTAACAACAGTGGACCATAAGAAAATTGCCATCCTGTACTTAATTGCTGGCGGACTGTTCTTTGTTGTCGGAGGACTGGAAGCGATGTTCATCCGAATTCAGCTGGCCGTTCCGAACAATGACTTTGTCAGCGCCGGCCTATATAATGAAATACTTACGATGCACGGAACGACCATGATCTTCCTGGCAGCCATGCCGCTGATATTTGCTTTTATGAATGCTGTCCTTCCGCTTCAAATTGGAGCGCGTGACGTTGCATTCCCTTTTGTTAATTCACTTGGTTTCTGGTTGTTTTTCTTTGGTGGGGTTTTCCTAAACCTATCTTGGTTCATGGGAGGAGCCCCAGATGCAGGGTGGACATCCTACGCTTCGCTGTCCCTTCATTCCGAGGGACATGGGGTAGATTTCTATGTATTGGGCCTTCAGATTTCCGGTCTGGGAACATTAATTGGGGGTATTAACTTCCTTGTAACCATTATCAATATGCGCGCTCCAGGGATGACCTATATGCGCATGCCGCTGTTCACCTGGTCTTCATTCGTGGTTTCAGCACTTATCCTGTTTGCATTCCCGCCGCTGACTGTTGGGCTGGTATTAATGATGTTTGACCGTATGTTCGGCTCCAACTTCTTTGTTGTGAATGCAGGCGGTAACACGATAATCTGGGAGCATTTATTCTGGATATTCGGACACCCTGAGGTATATATCCTGATTTTACCTGCTTTCGGCATTTTTTCTGAGGTATTTGCCACTTTTTCAAGAAAAAGATTGTTCGGATACTCTTCCATGGTATTCGCAACTGTCCTGATTGGTTTTCTTGGTTTCATGGTATGGGCTCACCATATGTTCACAGTAGGTCTAGGACCAATCGCTAACGCTATATTTGCAGTAGCAACAATGGCAATCGCTGTTCCTACCGGAATTAAGATCTTTAACTGGCTATTTACCATGTGGGGCGGAAGCATCAAGTTTACGACACCAATGCTGTATGCGGTTGCTTTTATCCCGTCGTTTGTTGCGGGCGGAGTTACAGGAATCATGAATGCTGCTGCACCTGCAGATTACCAGTACCATGACAGCTATTTCGTTGTTGCGCATTTCCACTATGTAATTGTAGGCGGTGTGGTGTTCGGCCTTTTAGCGGGAACTCACTTCTACTGGCCAAAAATGTTTGGAACCATGCTTAACGAAACAATGGGCAAGATTACATTCTGGCTGTTCCTGATTGGATTCCATTTAACATTCTTTATCCAGCACTTCCTTGGATTAATGGGTATGCCTCGACGCGTATTTACCTACCAGGCAGGCCAAGGCTGGGAAACCCAGAACCTGATCAGTACGATCGGTGCCTTCTTTATGGCAGTGGCGATTCTAATCATGCTTATTAACGTGGTTATGACTCAGGTGAAAAATGTAAAGGTTGGCAATGATCCTTGGGGAGACGGCCGTACACTAGAATGGTCGATTCCTTCACCGCCTCCATTCTACAATTTTAAGCAGCTGCCGCTTGTTCGCGGCTTGGATGCATGGTGGGTAGAGAAGATGGAAGGCAAAAATGAAATGACACCTGCGGAACCAATTGGGGACATTCATATGCCTAATTCATCGTTCCTGCCGTTTGTTATTGCATTCGGGTTGTTCGTAGCAGCCTTCGGAGCATTGCATCACCGAGACAAAGGAGTAGAATGGGATGTACCGGTAATCATCATTGGCTTGCTCATCACCTTTTCAGCCATGCTGATCCGTTCAATCAAGGATGACCACGGATTCCATATCCATAAAGAAGATCTTATAGCAGAAGAGCAAAAGGGAGGGAATGCATAATGCACGCTGAAGAAAAATTCACAGATGCTTCCTGGCCGGCTGCTCCAGAAAAAGCTACCCTGGAAGGCAAAAATAAATTTCTTGGCTTCTGGCTATTCCTTGGCGGAGAGACAGTCTTGTTTGCTTCCCTGTTTGCAACCTATCTCGCTTTAAAAGATAAAGTTCCGAATGATACACATGCACTAGCTAAGGACTTATTTGAATTGCCTCTCACATTTGTGGCAACTATGCTGCTTCTAACAAGTTCTCTTACAAGTGTATATGCTATGTATCACATGAAGAATAACGACCATAGTAAAATGCAGGCATGGCTTTTGGTAACTGTACTTCTCGGTTTCGGGTTCCTTGGCCTTGAGGTTTATGAGTTTAATCACTATGTCCATGAATTTGGACATAAATTCACCAGCAGTGCCTTCGGTTCAGCATTCTACACATTGGTCGGGTTCCATGGAGGGCACGTAGCATTCGGTTTGATGTGGATTCTTTCATTGATGGTTCGTAATGCAAAGCGCGGGCTCAATCTATATAATGCACCGAAGTTTTATGTAGCGAGCCTATACTGGCACTTCATCGACGTTGTATGGGTATTCATCTTTACCGTAGTATACTTAATGGGAATGGTGGGATAAACTGATGGCGAACGATCAAACGAATTCAGCTAACCCAAATGTAAATCTGAAATACAGACGCAGAAAGAATGCAGAGGAGATGAGGCATCAAGTAGTATCTTTCTCCTTAATGATCTTCTTGACACTCATCGCATTTCTTGCAGTGGCAGTGGAAGATTTCCAGCATTGGTTTACAGTTCCTTTCATCCTTCTGCTGGCTGTTGTACAGGTTATTTTTCAGCTTTATTATTTCATGCACATGAAGCACAAAGGACATGATACAATAGCCTTGTTCCTGTATTCAGGTGCTTTGGTTGGGGCGATAACCATACTTACTTTTGTTACGATTACATGGCTTTAGTCCAAATAGAAAACCGGCTACCTGGTAGCCGGTTTTTTTTGTGCGATCTTAAATCAAAAAATCAGGGCTCGTCCAATCTTGAACAGCTGTAAGAGATGTTGGGTAATTTTCCTTATTGTCCCTGATAAACTTATATTATCCTTCTAAAGGGGCAGATGATATAATAGTAGAAAGGAAGTAATTTTTTTTTCGGGGTGATAACATGTCGATCAGTATATTTGGCTTCCGTGCTTTATGGAGCCCGTACTTCTTTGTGGCCCTCGTTTTGCTTACAATTGCTTATTTTATTTTGACTACAAAGTATAGAAGCAGATTTTCCGGCAGTGAGCGGCATACAGCAGGACAAGTTTCTCTTTTTGTAACGTTTATGGTTTTATTGTACATCATCAAAGGATCGCCTCTGGACCTGCTGGGGCATATTATGTTCAGTGCACATATGGTACAGATGGCCGTGTTATATTTGGTCATGCCGCCTCTATTGATCATAAGCATTCCAAACTGGATTTGGAGAAAACTGTTCACCTTGTCTGCATTTGACCGTATATTCAGCTTTTTTACCAAACCGCTGATTGGTTTGCTGGTTTTTAATCTCTTGTTTTCTTTTTACCACATCCCGCTTCTCTTTGATTTCATAAAAACTGATATGTGGATTCATGCTATTTATACGAGCGTATTATTCGTTACTGCCATATTTATGTGGTTTCCGCTTGTCAACCAGCTTGAAGAAAAGCAGACTCTTACCGGATTATACAAGATTGGGTACATATTCGGGAATGGCATACTTCTAACGCCAGCCTGTGGACTGATTATTTTTGCTGATAATCCGCTTTATTCAACATTCTCGGATCCTTCTGCCTGGTCGAAAGCGATGGAGTTATGTGTGCCATCTTCATCCCTGGCAGGGTTAAATCTGAGCGGCCCCGAGCTTTTTAATGGACTGCCATTGATGGATGACCAGCAGCTTGGCGGAGTATTGATGAAAGTGATCCAGGAAGTTGTTTATGGAGTGGTGCTTGGCTATATTTTCTTTGCATGGTACCGAAAAGAAAACAATGATAATAAAATTGACCCTCTTTCGGGAGAAGGCTATCCAGCGAAATAAAACCTGCACTTAGCAGGTTTTTTGTTTGAGCAGCTGTTAATCTGCAAATGAAAATGCCAAATAAGATTTGATGGTGTAAATCCTTTCCAGTGGAAATTTGATCATTTTGTTAATAAAGTATTCAGATGATTGAATTTGTACAAATCCTTATATAAAATAAATGAGATAAATATATAAACAGAGAGGGCGTTTTTGTCTATTATGTCTTTACCGATTCTGCCTACTATCAGCACGACATTTATCGTTTTGAGTGCGGTGACTGTTGCAATTGGCTGGTATCAAATTAAACAGCGTAAAATTGAGAGCCACAAGAAAACGATGATTGCCGCAGCAATTTTTGCCTTAATCTTTTTTATCATTTATGCATCTAGAACTATTTTTATTGGAAACACCTCATTTGGCGGTCCAGACGACATTAAGATCTATTATACGATTTTCCTTATATTCCATATTACTTTAGCTACCACAGGGGCAGTTTTTGGTATTGTCACTCTGTTGACAGGCTTTACAAATAAGCTCGCCAGGCATCGAAAGCTGGGACCGATTACGAGTATAATCTGGTTTTTTACAGCGATTACAGGTGTAGCGGTGTATTTATTGCTTTATGTCTTCTATCACGGAGGAGAAACTACATCTGTCATTAAGGCAATCCTTGGTTTATAATATTGGCAGTAACAGTGGTTTGACCAGCTTGATTCAGTTAGTGCAACTAGTTAGATATATTGAAAATGCCGCTCTGTTTCTGGAGGCGGCATTTTTTATTTTTTTGTTGGAACCTTTAGACCCGATCGATAAACGGGATGAGAGATAGTTGATAGTTAGATAGAATCCCTGCCAGATATGAAAGAGCATTTCATATGATGTTTCCTGATTACATGCCTTTTCTTTCCAGTTTGAACAGACCAGCTTCACTTGCGGAATTGATAGCGATCAAAAGAAAAGGCCCTATGAGAAAACCAAATATTCCAAGGAGCTGCCAGCCTATATACATACTGATTAATGTAGTAAGCGAAGAGAGCCCGATTTGGCTGCCCATCACCTTTGGCTCTACAGTTCTGCGGATTATGATGATAACCACGCCAAGGATTGCCAGTTTTGCCGCCAAAACGATATCTCCGGTCAGAAGGTTAAAAAGCGACCATGGACCAAGGATCATTACAGACCCAATGATAGGGATAAAATCCATTATCCAGATGATGAATGCCGTAAATAATGCTGTCTCCGGGTGAATCATGAGCAAACCTACAAGTGCGACAAGAAAAATTAGTACGCTCATAAAAAACTGCGCCTTCAAGAACCCGATGATGACAAAGGACATTCTTGATGACATATACCTGACTTTATCCGCCGTGCTGTCGGAAAGGCAAGAGTATATTCTCCGTCGTAAGTCAGGGAGATCAAGCATAAACAAAATCAATGCAATGAAGTATACCAAGAGGCTTACAAGATAATTAGGGAGGAGGGTGATGAAAGCGGAAAGCTGCTGAATGCTGATCAATCCTCCGAGCTCTTCTCTTAACCGATTCAGCAGCTTGTTGATCTGGAATCCAGCTTGTTCGACGAAGGCTTGTGGAAGTCCGGCGGATGCAGTTTCCATTCTTGCCTCATAGTCACTCCAAATTTGACTGACATCATTTATGTAACCCGGTGCTTGTCTGATGAATTGTACGGCATCGGTAATTACTTTTGTAGTTAAAAAATAGATGGAAACAAGGAAAACCAGTATAAATCCGATAAAGACAAGCGCAGCAGACCATCTATGCTTGATTGCCAGCTTTTGCTGCAGCTTATTGTTGAGGGGTTCCAGGAAGAGGGCTGTAATGAATGCTGTAACAATCGGCAATGAAATTGGAATCAGGTAGAAGGCAAGTAATAAGGAAGTAAATGCGATGAACAGCAGAATAAAGGGCTTCTTTGTAAAAAAACGTTTCAAATGGCCGGCAACTCCTTTTACAACTGGACTTATTTTTGATTATAGACTGAAAGCATGCTAACATACAATGAAATGAGAATCCCAATAAGCCCGGAGCTTTCGTGGGAAATCTAACAGAGCCGGCAGGGGATCTTGAAAAATAAAACGCACGAAAAAGCTCGTGCGCTGTAGATTGCTAGAATTAGAGACCAGTGAATTCATCAAGTTTGGCCTTGATGGAGCCAAGGATTTTCTCACATTGCTTGACCAATGTTGGGGGGAAGTGTTCTCCCTCTCCATATTCAATTCCATGAGGATAATAATGTTTACCTAGTAAGGGAGTCATCAGCTGTATCACTGCTTTATGGGCTCCTACATCTCCTTCTGTGGCATAGCCCAGTACCCTCAGATAGAAAACGCCTTCTTTAAGCTCGAACTTACGGTCGAAGCTTACTCTTTCATAGTCCCACTGTTCAGCGCGGATTAACCCGTGCTCAGGCATAAGCTCATCGAGCCAATTTAAGTCAGCGGTTACATTTTCAAAACCAAAGCTTTCAAATTTCACGTAGTTTTACCTCCCGAGTTCCGAATAAAAGAATGGAAAAATGATCAACATGGAGAATAGTATGTATGAAAAGCTTTTTTCTCCAAATAGGTTAATAGACAGACAAATTTTCCTCATAATTTATAATAGCCTGAAATTATTCAAGTTGCAATGAGTACATGGCTTAGAAGATTAATTCTTCACAAAAGTTACAATATTTGCGCGAAGCACCTATTCTATAAAAGGAAAGCAAACAATGCTATAATGATATAAAATAATGCCAAACGGAAAATTGGGTACATCTTTTTTTATTCACACAATCAGAGAGGAGGAGTCTTCCTCTGCGTACTTTGATCAAAGTATTAGTTTTGGGAGCGGTTTTTTTCATCATTGGAATTTACTTTAATATTGGCCAGGAAGGCGGAAACAGAGGCATACTGATAGGCGACCAGGGAACAAAGCAAAAAAATACTGACGACCCCGCAAGGAAGACTAGCTCTGATTCCTCATCACCTGAGGGATTCCCAAGGGAAGGCATTGGTTCTTTTCTAGGGAAAAGCATTACGTCCGCCACCAAACTCTATGGCAGCCCGGCAAGAGTCGATCTATCTGCTTTCGGTTATGAATGGTGGATCTATAATCAGGATAAAAATCAGTATTTTCAACTGGCTGTTTTGGACGGAAAGGTCGTGTCTGCTTACGCAATAGGCAAGGATGCCAATATTTATCCTTTTAAAATCGGTCAGTCCATTGATGAAATTTATTCACGGTTGTATATAGAAACATATGTTGACATAGATACCAAGGAAAGTTCCTATCGTTTTGAGCTGTCGGAAGAAGATATGAACATGAGGCCGCTGATCAAGCTGGGCTCTGTATATGCCCAGGTTTACTTGGATAAATTCACAGGAACCATATCCAGTGTGCGCTTTTTGGATAAGGCAACATTGGTGAAACAAAGGCCATATGAATTGACCTATAGGGGCAAGCTGAGTGAAGAAGTCCCGCTTTCTGTCCAAGAATGGGCAAAAATAGAAGAAGGCAACAAGAGACAGATTTTTGATATAACGAATATTATCAGGAGCAGATTTGATATACCGGAGCTAGAATGGGATGAGCAAACCGCCCGTGTAGCATATCTTCACAGCCAGGATATGTCCGAAGCCAGCTATTTTTCCCATACTTCCCCAACAAAAGGCGAACTCAGTGACCGCTTGAAGGAAGGGGAAGTCAGCTATGTGGAGGCCGGCGAGAATATTGCAGCGAAGTATGTGGATGCTGCTGCTGCCATGGAAGGCTGGTTAAATAGCGAAAGCCACAGGGAAACCATGTTGAATGAAGATTTTACACATTTGGGTGTCGGTGTTTACCGAAACTTTTACACCCAGAATTTCATAGAGAGTGACGGACAGTAATCAAAACTTTATCGGACGAGCCAGTGCATGGCTCGTTTTTTTGTGCTTATTGCCGCTGTTGTAAGGACAAATACTTTCCGTGCCGATTTCATCAGACAAAAACACACCGAAAAATCGGCGGGAACCCTTTATATCACCATAAATTTATCCCGAAGTAACAGGGACCGTGCTCAGTAAGATGTTCAAAACCAAAAATAAAGTCATTGACCTGGGAAAGAACCTTCTAAAAATAAATGGTCATCCTTAACAGAGCAGCCATCAAACTTCAAAGATATGCATATAATGTCTGTACAATCGAACAGTATCCTGACACGGAAACGCTTAATGGCAGGCAGTTACGGCTGCAGAGCCATTCACATATACCCATTTCCATGCATATTCTTTAAGCAGGCGTATGTCTTGTTGGGGAGGGTAAGATGATGCCAGAAAATAAAATGGATTCATCGGTTGATGAATTTCGCGAGTTTATCAAGGAGCATCCGAAACTGAGGCAGGAGGTGAAAGACGGAAAGTATACGTGGAAAGAACTGTATCAGGAGTGGTATCTGCTTGGGGAGGATAACGAACAATGGCATCCATACAAAAAGAATACGGATGAAATTTCTAATAAAGAAACTAAAGCAGTGGAAGTAAAAGAAGTGGAAAATCGGGAAAATTCCAAGCCAGATAAGGAAGACGCCGATAAGAGCGACCTTATAGCCTTGCTTATGAATTATATGAAAAATATGGATATTAATCAGCTCCAAAAATACATCGCAAATGCGAATCAGGCGCTTGCCGCGATCCAGAGCCTTCTAACTTCGCTAAAGGGAGGAGAAGGGGCATCGCAGGAGCATGTCAGACCGGAACCAGTTAAATCTGATCCTTTTGTGTTTAGGAAGGACTGATTCTTAATTATAGAAGGGAGACTGATGTTTTGCGGCAGGATATCTTAGTGCAAATTCAGGCTGATCCTGATTTAAAGAATTTTATTCGCATGCAGCCGCAATGGTACAGATATTTAATGAGACATCCTCATCAGCTGGATAAAATGCAAACAGAAGCTGCCTATTTCCTGAAAAAATCCATTCCCCACAGAATTTCCAACCTATCAAATGGTGTTCAGATGGCGTGGATGATGCTTAACATGTATCAAGCGATGAATTCGAATTCGCAAAGCTAACGGCTGGCAGATTATGCTCAGCCGTTATTTGTTATTTTTTGTGTAATTGGATTGAAATAGGAAACCCTATTTAAAAAAAGGGGGTTTTTGAAGATGAAACAAATGAGCCTCATTTTGTTCTTATTATTGATCACTTCTGCATGTAACCATGATATTCCCGAACCCGAAAACAAAATCGAAAATAAAACACAGGTTGAAAAAAAGGATGTGGAAGCCGCTGGGCCTGTTAGTGCCACGGGAGCGGAGCCATTTATCGTAAAGTATAATCAGAAGGGTGACTCTCTATTTATTGAATGCTTATTAAAGGATTACACGTTTTCTGATGCACCTGGCAAACCTCAGGTGTTTGTATCCATGTACATGGATGGAAGAAAATTGGGGGATTACCAAACAGCTGCGTTCATAGTAAAGGAAATTCCAGAAGGAACGCATAAGGTGAAGTTGATGGTAAAGGATCCCGATGGTCATACTGAAGGGCTTAGCAGAGAATTTACTGTATACATAGATTCATTATTATAGGCAAAACAAATAGCGTTATTTACAGCAGAATGGTAAAATGGGTGGTGGAGGTGAGCTTATCCATGCTTGCTACTATGGAAAGAGTAAGTATTTTGCAAAATGCCGATGAGTTGGCAGAGATGATTTTACATTCAGAGATTGGCGAAAATTATCTAATCTCATTATATAAAATGCGCAGTGACCGGGAAGCGCAGCAAAAAATAAGCCGTTTTGTTTCTTTGAAGGATATGTATGAAGAAGTTCAGAGATTTGGAAAATACCATCCCGACTATAAAAGAATCAATCTGGAAACCCGGGAAGCGAAACGCGCTATGGACATGCATCCAACCATAGCAGAATTTAAGAGAGCCGAAACGGAGCTTCAGGGAATACTCGATGAGATCAGCATGAAAATTGGAAAAGCTGTATCTGAATACATCAAGGTACCTACAGGCAACCCATTCTTTGAATCTTCCTCAAGCTGTGGCGGAAGCTGCGGAACTGGCGGAAGCTGCAGCTGTTCTGCTTAATATCGACTTAACAATCTAATTTAAGGGACTGATTCTAATGACTTGAATCAGTCCTTTTTCATTTGGCCATTTGTTGTTTTGAGAGTTAGGCCTCTCGATTTATTCAGAATGAAACCTGATGCAATCTGGGCATAGATTCCCGCAGCAGAACATTTTTCTCTGAGGAACATAGAATCGGTGGCGAAAGACGTATATCCGAGCAGGGTCCTCCCTTACAAAGGTCGTTTCACTATGCAGCTGTTTTCCTCTCATAGCTTTACCTGCTGACTGCTTGATAATTTTTTCAATCATCCCAAGATTGACGTTCCCCGAATATGTTATGTAGAGAAATGGTATGCCGGCAATCTTTTTATAATCAGCCGTTTCCACATAGGGTTCACTGACAAGCAGGCTTATAAATTTTGACCAGATTACATCGAGATCCAAAAGTAACCCTCCCATTGTAAGAATTCTTTGCTTCTTTCTATATCAAATGGTACTACGAAACAGAACCAGGTATACGGTTTGTGGTTGATACAATCGTTTTGGCTGTGCTAAACTAATTGATAATAGCCAATTTTTGAAAGCATATCTTATTCATATAAAAGGAGCTATCCAATCATGTTTGGAGCAAGGCAGGGAATCATCGTATATTTGCATACATTAAAGCAGGCTAAGATGCTTCGGAAATTCGGAAATATCCATTATGTCTCTAAGAAACTAAAATACGTTGTCATCTATGCAAATATGGAAGATGTAGAAGCCATTTCTGATAAACTAAGAAGTTATTCATTCGTAAAGAAAGTAGAACTTTCCTATAAACCATTTGTCAAAATGGAATACGAAAACTCAAAGCCTGATAAGGCCAAAGAGTATGATTATAAAATGGGTATATAAAACGGGCCTTTCTCCCTGTATAGGAGGGCCCGTTTTTTTATGTATGCGTCCGCACTGATGCTTGCTGTCAGCTGAGAGGGGGAAGGTATCTATTCATGCGCAATATCCCGATTATATGATTGTAGTAGAGGGTAGTTTCCGGAAATATGTCGGAAGGCTTTACATCAAATTCTATAATATTCTTATCCAGCTCTTCCGCAAGCACCTTGAACATATCGAATCTTTTGTTAGGTGTAAAATGCGGATTGGGAATCCCCTCTCTGCATATGTACAATGGCTGGAAATTGCCCGGGTCTGTCGGCTGTAGGATGATAATCAGGGAAGTGCGTTCCTGGCCATTTATTTTTGTATGCAAGGCCATCAGCCTTGCGACCCTATGTTTATTCGCCCTGCCGATTTCGATCAGCTCATAAATATCGGAATAACCTTCACCTAGTTCGATAAACCGCTGGATCACTTTTATCTCTCCTTACCATAACGTTTTCCATCATACTTTATCATGTAAACCTGATTATTAGAAGTTAAAGCCTCTTTTTATATTGGACAAAGCAACAAAGCAGGATGTTCTCCGTGGACTTTTACCTAGTAACATGCTGGGAATTACTCTGAAATACTACAAGTATGCGGCAATGTTAATTTCTTTTTGTTTAACTGTTTACACATTAGCAAAACAGGAGAGTTTTGGAGCATTTTGCTGCTTCCCTTTCACATTGGTGATATTCATGACCCAAATGTCCCGTAAGTTGATTCTAAACAGGAAAACAAGCGTCCAATAAAAAAAGCCCTGCAGGTCATCGTCTGCAGGGTCCTTCTATTTCCTTCAATTGAAGGTTCAGAAGGCAAAGGGAGAGGAGAAACCGGAGGAAGATCTTATGGGGAAACGTAAGTCTTCTCCGCGGTTGGCAACAACACCTACGATAGTGATGTTGTTACTTACATTATGACCATTATTATCCTTATTATTCAAAAACGTGCAGGTTTATTTTAGCAAGAAAAAAATGTTGAAAAAAGATGGAGGCCATGTCGAAGGTGGTTTATTCATTTAAGGTTGGCTGGCAACATTAAATATGTTAGGATAATTACGATGTGGAAATTTGTCAAGTAAATGTGGTGAACATATATGAGAGTGGTTTCTGGAACGTGCAAAGGAAGACCGCTGAAATCAGTACCGGGCGCAGGCACCCGGCCTACTACTGATAAAGTTAAGGAAGCGCTTTTTAATATCATCGGCCCATACTTTGAAGGAGGGACGGTTCTTGACCTGTTTGCGGGAAGCGGCGGCCTTGGAATCGAAGCTCTTAGCCGCGGAATCGACCATGCCATATTCGTCGATAAAGAATACAAAGCTGTCCAAACCGTAAAGGCCAATCTTGATGCATGCGGTTTTACAGATCGGGCCGAAGTATATCGGAATGATTCGGAACGGGCTTTAAAGGCTATTATCAAGAGAGAATTAAGATTCAGCCTAATCATGCTCGATCCGCCATACAAAAAGCAGAAGCTCGTCAAATTGCTTGAAGAAATACATAAGGAAAACCTATTGGAGGAATCCGGCATCATTGTCTGTGAACACGGGAGTGACATCCATCTGCCAGACGTCGTAGGCGGACTTGTGAGGTATCGGCAGGAAACATACGGGATCATTGCAATCTCCATTTATAAGATGGATAAGGCTGAAGCTGAATAGAGGTGTATTGATATGGCTAGAATAGCCGTTTGTCCAGGAAGTTTCGATCCAATTACATTTGGTCATCTGGATATTATTCAAAGAGGAGCCAAGGTCTTTGATGAGGTTTACGTCACGGTGCTGAATAACTCATCGAAGAATTCATTATTTACGGTCGACGAACGGGTCAGTTTGATTAAGCAGGTCACGATGCATATACCGAATGTAAAGGTGGATTCTTTTCAGGGATTGCTTGCGGATTATGCCGAATCTGTTAATGCATCCGCCATTATAAGAGGGCTAAGGGCTGTATCGGATTTTGAATATGAAATGCAGATTACATCCATGAACAGGCTCCTGAACGAAAAGGTAGAGACTTTTTTCATCATGACCAATAACCAGTATTCATTCCTGAGTTCCAGTATTGTGAAGGAAGTCGCCAAATATGGCGGCAACATCTCCGAATTGGTGCCGGAAAAGGTCAGGGAAGCACTGCTGGGCAAGTTCACAAACAATAAGCAGGTATAGGTTTTTGCTTTCTGAAATAGACTACAGATAATTTTCGGACATGCTTTAGCCCGGAAGAAGTTACAATAAAAAATAAGGAGCCTTCATTTACAGGGAGGCTCCTTATTTTTTATTATTTAGATGCTTTGCATAAATGATGATATAAACTATTAAAGAAAATAATGTGATCAAAGGCCCCCAATCATTCAGCCATTCATACAGCGTTATATTCCAGCCAGCTGCATCCCTTGCAAAGACAGGCTGAGCGTCCAGGGGCATGTCAATGTTCTCCATGCCATCGTATACAGTCAGCCAAAGAATATAGGTAATCGTCGCTGAAAGAAATCCCTGCAAGATCCTTGCGATAAAGAACGGAAAAAAGCGTATATCCGTTTCGGCAAGGATACTCGCTACCTGTGCCTGTACACTTAAACCGCTGAATGCAAGAATGAAGGATGTCAGCACAGCCTGCTGCATTAATGGAACTCCCTGTACCTGGCTCGTCATTTGTGACCCCAAAGTGATTTCAAAGATACCGGAAATAAAGGGAAGGCTGAGAGATTCCGGGAATTGGATGATCGACAAAATAGATTCTATAAGCCTGGCGAGCACTGTGGTAATATTCATATGGAAAAGAAGTTTATTAACTACTGAAAATAAGATGATGAAACCGCCAATCATGAGCAAGGTCTGTATGGAGGAAAGAACGGCATCTCCCAATAGTTTTCCGATCGGTCTTTTTTCTTTCAGCCTTGTACGGTGCATTTCGGCCAGGGCCATTTTTAACGATACAGGATCCCTCTTTTGCTTTTTGGCATCCGACTTGCCATGAAAACGCATGATCAACCCTACGCAAATATTACTTAAATAATGTGACAGCGCGAGGATCACTCCAAGGTTCTTGTTATGAAAAAATCCCCATGATACGGCACCGAAAATAAATAAAGGATTTGAACAATTGGTGAAAGATACCAGTCTTTCCGCTTCGATTTGTGAAATTTGTCCTTCTTGACGTATTCTGGCAGTCAATTTAGCACCTGAAGGAAATCCGGATGCCAGCCCCATGGCCCATACAAACCCGCCTGCACCAGGTACCTTGAAGAGCGGACGCATTAGCGGTTCCAGCAAGACTCCCAGGAACCTGACTACTCCAAATCCAATCATCATTTCAGATATGATAAAAAAAGGAAGAAGAGACGGGAAAACAATTTCCCACCACATATTCAATCCGCGGATGGATGCTTCAAAGGATTGCTCAGGATATGATATAAGCGCGCCTGCCAAGACAGTTACAGAAAAGGCAAGAACAATAGATTTCACTTTGGATTTAAACAACTGTATTGCCTCCTCCTCATTCTACAAGCCCCTGAACGGCAAAGCCTTATGCAAATAGCAAGATGCCCATTATTGTTTCATGCCTGCACATTATAATCAGCCAGTTTTTTTATGGAAGCCCACTTATTCAATATTTTCTTTAGTTGATGTAAATACAAAGAATCCAGGGGAATTTATTCTTAAGTTAGGAAAATCTTAATTGGCAAGGAACAAACTTTCAATGTTGAAATAAGAAAAAGTAAAATTACTACGGCTAATATATGTTCTTGATAACGGCCAATTCATGCTTCATCCAGTCATTTGCAATCACCTGAATGGTTTCCGCGGCCTTGTCCTGCTATACCACAATATGCTCATACATTTCGCTTTTAGACCATAAGTTTATAGGAGAACATGAATCATGAATAGGACTGCTTATTTAAAAGGAGGATTTCTTTTGCAGGAGCCAAAAATAGGCCTGGCGCTAGGTTCGGGAGGAGCCAGGGGGTTTGCCCACCTCGGCGTGATCAAGGTTTTAAGGCAGGAAGGAATCTCGATTGATATGATTGCCGGGAGCAGCATGGGAGCGCTGGTAGGGGCCTTTTATGGAGCAGGGTTGGATGTAGAAAGGCTCTATAAGTTATCGTCTGTGTTTAAAAGGAAGTATTATCTTGACTTCACAGTACCCAAGATGGGATTCATTTCCGGCAAGCGAGTCAAAGATCTAATACGGGTATTCACTTATGGCAGAAAGCTGGAGGAACTGGATATTCCGGTTGCTGTCGTCGCAACAGATATAAAAAATGGGGAGAAAGTGATTTTTCGGGACGGCCCCATCTCTGATGCAGTCAGGGCAAGCATCTCGATTCCAGGAATTTTCGTGCCGGAAAAGGTAGGGGGAAGGCTTTTGGTTGATGGCGGGGTGGTTGACCGGGTGCCAGTGTCTGTCGTTAAGGATATGGGAGCTGACATTGTCATTGCTGTCGATGTAGCCCAGCTGAAACAGGACCAGGAAATTACCTCAATTTATGATGTGATCATGCAAAGTATCGATATCATGCAAATGGAGCTGATTGCAGCCAGGGAAATAGCATCTGACATCATGCTGCGTCCCAGTGTTGCTAATTTCAATTCAAAATCATTTACAAATATCAGTGAAATAATTACTATTGGTGAGGAAGAAGCTAAAAATAAAATGAGTCAGATCAAAAAATGTATCGTGAATTGGAAGGAGTCCCATATAGATGAGACGTAGAGCTTACTGGCGCTCTTTCCTTATAGCTGTAATCCTGTTAGCGGCTTCGTCCTTTTATTATCTGCCGTATTATGTAACGAAACCGGGTATGGCCAAGGAGCTTGAACCGATTGTAGATGTGGAGGGCGGCGACAAAGCCGAAGGCAGCTTTATGTTGACGACTGTAAGGATGGGCAGAGCAAATATTTATTCCTATCTTCTTGCTAAATGGAATAAGTATATGGAGTTGTATCCCGAAGATATGATCCGGAACGAAGGAGAAACAGACCAACAGTATAATGTAAGGCAGCTCCACATGATGGATGACTCAAAGAATAGTGCCATTAAGGTAGCCTACGAAAAGGCGGGAAGACCGATATCATTCCAGTACCTGGGTGTTTATGTGCTGGGTGTCGTTGAAGGCATGCCGGCCTCAGGTGTCCTTCAGCAGGGCGACGAAATCGTTCAGGTGGACAACCTTGAGTTCAAATCTTCAAAGGAATTCATAGATTATGTAGGAGCAAAAAAGGCAGGGGATAAGATCAGATTAAAATATGTAAGGGATGAAAAGAAAAAGCAAGCTGTCCTGACGCTGAAGCAATTTAAGGACGACCCGTACAAAGTGGGTATAGGCATTTCCTTGGAGGATTATAAAAAGCCGAAAATGAAACCTGCTGTTTCCGTTAACAGCGAACAAATAGGCGGACCATCTGCTGGGTTGATGTTTACGCTGGAGATCTACAACCAGCTGACCGCCGGAGATATCACCAAGGGATATGACATCGCGGGAACAGGCACAATGTCTGAAGATGGCACTGTCGGACCGATCGGCGGGATCCAGCAAAAAATTGTGGCTGCAGATCGTTCAGGGGCTGAAATCTTTTTTGCGCCAAATGAGAATGGCAAAAAAAGTTCCAATTATCAGGATGCCATGATTGCGGCTCGTGATATCGAAACAAAGATGAAGATTGTTCCTGTAGATAACGTGGATGATGCACTCGAATATCTGAAGGGTCTTAAGGAGCATGAATAATAGAAAGCCGGCATCTCATTTGAATGCCGGCTTTCCATTATTTAATCTGTGCCGAAAACTTCCTTCAAGTCATAATGATGGGTGGTTCATATTCCCGTTTCATTAATGTAGTCCGAAAAGGTTCCTTCAATCCCATTGCATACACTTGTGAAGCGCGGATGTCAGGCTGTATGGATGGAGATTGGAAGGACGCCAATCTGGATACAAGAGGCAGTGTCAATTTTTTTTTCAAATCATTCAAGTACGTTCTCCCGTTTTGCGTCATTCCGAGAAGCCGTAAATAGGAAGGGCGGTCCTGGAGCGGCTGCAATTCATTGCCGGTGGAATTGGTCAAGATATGGACACACATTCTTTGGAGCCTTGTCCAAGTGTATCGTTTCGTTTTTAATGAAAGCATGTAGTCCTGGAAGGCTGCAGATTTTATGGCTGCCTCCTTCATCCGGTGATGGATGCCTTCTTCAATATCGTAAATTTGCTCCAGCTGCTCGGCACTTGCAGATAGCAGTATAAATTTGAGATATGGCCAGTACATTTCCCACCAATGAAGGGAGCCATTCTCCCGTTTGTAGGCAGCCAGTTCCTTGCTGGTTGACTCAGGCAGGAATCCTGAAACTGTAGACAGGTTTTCTCCCTGTTCCTGCAGAGCCTTTCTTATGCCTGTAGCACTGGCGATTGAACCTGCTTTTAATTCGGTCTCATGGTACCCCGCCTGTATCCGCTTAATCGTTAGGGGTGTAATCGAAAAATGATTCGATAATGCAGTATGTACATATTCCATCCCCAAGATATTGTTAGGCTTTGACAAATCCAGGACATCAAGCCCGCTGGAAATGGACTGGAATGCCAATGAGGCAGCTTTTGGATAGCTGTTCCCTTCATTCATGTAAGTCTGGATGGCGTAGTTGTATTCTACTTTATGCGTCTGCATGTATGCGTATGTCCTGATAAAAGGTTCGATCCTTCCATTTTCACTGCCAAAGCAGAAGGACTCACATCGGAGTTCTTCCAATATGGATACCGCTCCCCTGGCGAATATTTCTGCCTTCTGGGTTGCAAATGCATACGGCAGCTCAATAACGAGGTCCGCGCCAGCTTGGAGTGCCATAGCAGTTCGTGCCCATTTACTCACTAGGGCAGGTTCTCCGCGCTGCAGGAATGGACCGCTGATCACAGCGATGACTATATCTGCCTCGGCAGCTTTCCGGCTCTCCTGCAGGTGGTGCGCGTGGCCGTTATGAAATGGATTGTATTCAACTATTACTCCGACAGCCTTCATTGTCTGCCCTCCTGTCAAATTCTTTGTATTTTTTTCTGTACATGCTAAAATAAAATTTATCCCGGTTTCGAGCCCGTCTAAAATCGTGACTGGCCACTTGGAAATAGCCTTCATGACACGGCGGATTGCCAAGTATGAAATAGGTTATAATGACTACATTATAGTGTAAAGAAAAAATATTGACAAACGGTAGATTGAAAGCTATAATTACCTTTGTTGCCTTGAGGTGATTCATTTGAAATGGACAATTAGTCAACTTCAAAAATTTCGGGATAGAGATTTACAGATTGATGAAACCGTTGATGTTTCGGGAATTAAAGAGAGAGACAAGCAAATTCGTGATGTTTCTCCCATAAATGTGACCGGCCGTGCTGATATCAGTGCTGCAAAGGTGACCTTCCATTTACATCTTGCGGGACATTTCATTCTGCCTTGTTCCCGGACACTGGTAGATGTAAAATATCCGATTGATATTGACACGACTGAAACCTTTCTACTTAAAGCGGATCAATTCGACCAGGAAGATGATGATGTAACAGTAGTTAAAGGGGATGTTGTGGATCTTATACCGGTAATACAGGAAAATTTATTGCTTGAAATTCCAATGCAGGTTTTTTGTGAGGATGTTAGCACTGATGAGGCGGCTCCTCAATCGGGGAAAGACTGGGCGGTTGTTACAGAGGAAGAAAACAAGCGTAAGGTTGATCCGAGATTGGCAAAGCTTGCGAACTTTTTTGATGACAATAAGGAATCGTAATCAGAAATGGAAGCTCACAGCTTCTGACTTATTTTTAAGGAGGTGGGAATAATGGCTGTACCTTTTAGAAGAACGTCCAAAACTGCAAAAAGAAAGCGTCGTACACACTTCAAACTTCAAGTACCAGGTATGGTAGCATGCCCAAACTGCGGTGAAATGAAATTGGCACACCGTGTATGTAAAGAATGTGGAACATACAAAGGAAAAGAAGTTGTAAGCAAGTAATTTCTTTTATACTTAGAAAAGCACAGGGACTGCGGGTCCCTGTGCTTTTTTTCATTTGAGGGGAGGAAAAGCTCGCTTTTTGCAGAATTTTTGAATATGAATCTGTCTGAATGGTGCAAGTTTAACAGGAAATAACCGTTTGTAGAAAGGTGAAAGGAGTCTATTACGTAAAGTAATTACTGGGAAATTGGCATGCAGCCTGGGGTGACCAAGAGATTATTTAACATACATATGGCAGTATTGGGCTTTTTCACTGCTTAGATTCTGGTGTGGGTCTTATGGAAAGAGAAGGTGAGATTTTGGAAGAAATCGTAAAGTCAGAAAATAAAGAGGGCTGTTTGTTGATCACACTCAACCGGCCTGATAGAAGAAATGCCATCAATTATGACACGATGGACCGGCTGAAAGAATTGCTTGAGAAAGCAGCAGCTGATGATAGGGTCAAGGCCCTTGCGATTACAGGGGCAGGGAATCATGCATTTTGTTCAGGAGGGGATTTGAAGGAGTTTCAGAATCTAAAAACAGAGCAGGAAGCATATGGGATGCTTTCGAAGATGGGAATGGTTGTCTACCAATTGGCTACTTTTCCTAAACCTACAGTTGCGGTGCTAAACGGAACTGCAATAGGCGGGGGATGTGAAATTGCGGCTGCATGTGATTTCAGGCTCGCTTACAGCCAGGCAAAGATCGGTTTCATCCAGGGCAATCTCGGGATCACGACCGGCTGGGGAGGAGCATCCATCCTTCTGGAGAAAATGCCATACCAGACAGCAATGAGGTTGCTCCTTTCAGCGCAAAAAATGACGGCCGAAGAAGCCAAGTCGGCAGGGTTTGTTGACGCGATCATAGATTCGTTCCCGGAAGGTTTGAATCAGTTTATCCAATCATTTTTGGATAAGGAAGCGCAAGTTCTTTCTGCATACAAATCGGCAGCGGTACGAAAATGGGTGAATAATAATCTTCAGGAAAGAATAAACAAGGAAATCAGGGAGTGTGCACGCCTATGGGCAACGGATTCACATGAGCAAGCGGTCCAGCGCTTCATCCAGAAAGCAGGGAAATGATTTCTTCCACCTATAGCATCCCATGTCTCTCTATTTGTCCTATGAAATGCGGCGATGGCGTTAGGAAAAATTATTTGTTCAAAGGTCTAGCTTCCCAGTCTATCTTTTCTAGCAAGTGCATATTATGAATTAAAACTTGCTTGGAGGTATAAATATGTCAATTGCCAGACAGGATGCATGGACCCAGGATGAGGATTTGCTATTGGCTGAATTGGTTTTGCGTCATATTCGTGAAGGCAGCACACAGCTAAGGGCTTTTGAAGAAGTAGGCAGAAGGCTTACCAGAACTCCAGCAGCGTGCGGATTTAGATGGAATTCTTTTGTCAGGAAGCAATATAAATCAGGAATTGAACTGGCGAAAAAACAAAGAAAAGAAAATAAGAAGGCCTCAGGCGAAGAATTCGATTTTGAGCCTGCAGAATCATACTATATAGAAGACTCCGATTTAAACATAGAGGAAACCGCGGCAGATGAAGGTGAAAACCTTAAAGACGATCAAGCTGCTGCCGCTCAAGTTTCATCTGTGACCATGGAAGAGGTCATACAATACTTAAAAAACCTTGATGAATTATCCAGAATGTTTGGCAGAGAGAGGGATAAGCTTTTAATTGATTATGAAATCATTAAAAGAGAAAATGCAAGGCTCCTCGAAGAAAACTCCCGTCTAAAGGAATCATTGCAGAATGTAGAAAGTGACTATCATGGCCTCTTGCAAATCATGGACCGGGCACGTAAGCTAGTAGTTCACGAGGAAGACTCCAAGAATCATAAGGTCAAGTTTCAAATGGATAAGAACGGTAATCTGGAAAGAGTGAAAAAGTGAAAGAAGGGTGTGCACCCAAGCGTGCACCCCCTTCATTGTTTATAGGTGCTTTTAAATGCTTGTTGTTATTATAGATAAAAAAGCTTGAAATGAGTCCTCCCTTTCGTGAGGTGCTTTTCGATATTGTAAGTTCAAGCCCTCAAGAAACGGGTGAGTCTTTTATTCAACAATGAGGTTTCAGTGTATTCATGAGGTATGGATGTTCGGAAGGTTTACCTTTGGATCTTTAGGGTTCCATATTAAAGGGTTTTCCCCAAGGTCACGTTCCATATTATATTCTACTGCCTTGAAGCCCATCTTGTACCAGAAAGCGTGGGATTGGACGCGCGGATTAGTTTTTATAGGAAGACCAAAACTTTTTGCAAAATCCACCAGGGCCCTGCCATATCCCTTTTTCTGATGGTCTGGGAGAACCTCTAATTTCCAAAGCTCCAGGAAGTCCTGGCGGGGTTCGAAATAACGGTCAAACTTTGCTTTTCTTTCGTACAGGCTCATTCTTGCTACAAGCTTATCCCCGAAATAAATCCCGTAGAACGGAGATTCGCTGTCATTTTCAATGATGTTTGCTTGCAGGTCTTCCAGCATGGATAGTTCCTGGAGGCCGTATTCCCTGAATTTTTTGAACTCCTCCAAAGTTTGATAATTAACAAGCAATCTTTCCACTTTGTATTCCATGGTTAATCCTCCTTTACAGCAGTATAACTGTTCTTGAAAAGTGAGTATTCTCACTTTTCATTATATAATAATTCATCAGCAAATTCTGATGGAAAACTCTTTTAAAACAACATATTTTTTGGAAGTTTATATGAGTTCAAGCGCTCCGTCAGCGCTTATATCAAATGAATTAAACAATATTTTACATGAAGTATTATTTAAACGTATGAAAATCTTTGTTAGAATAAAGTAATTACAGACATAGAAGAGGTAGCTATGAATATTGGAATCATTGGCGGCGGGGCAGTAGGTATGCTTTTTGCCGGTTTTTTGAGTGATAGGCATGAAGTTACATTATATACACGAACGAAAGAACAGGCATCAGCTATAAATGGGAAGGGCCTGCAAATTTTGCGCGGGCATCATAAGAAAAAAAAGAATGTAAAGGCTGTACATATTCAGGAAAGAATTGAAGAAGAAGATTTATTGATTGTGGCTGTTAAACAATACGATCTGGGCAGCGCTCTTTCATACATTCAAACAAATAAATCTCCCTTATTATTTGTGCAAAACGGGTTTGCGCATGTAGAACGGGTCAGCAGGCTCCATAATGAATATATCTATTTAGGAGTGGTGGAGCACGGTGCCAGACGACATGATCTTCATACAGTGGAACATACAGGAACCGGACTAACCAAGATTGCTGCATACAGGGGATCCATCGATAAACTTGATTTTCTTATGGAACACAGCGAGGAGTTTCCTTTTTCATTCCTGGAGGATTATCATAAAATGCTGATAGAAAAGCTTGTTGTCAATGCAGTAATCAATCCATTGACAGCAATATTGGGTGTGAAGAACGGAGATCTGCTGAGCAACCCTTATTTTCATGAGCTTTTTCAGAGGCTATTTAATGAAATCGCTATTATTCTTGAGCTTGAACCAGCTTCTCTATATCAAGAGCATATAGAACATGTGTGCAGGGCAACCTCAAACAATCAATCTTCCATGCTTAAGGATCTTGAACGCGGCAAACAAACAGAAATAGATTCAATATTGGGATACATTCTCTCAGCAGCACGAACAGAAGGGAAACCGCATCAGCTGACACATACATTATATACGATGGTGAAGGGCCGGGAAAAACGGGGGGAGGATTGAAAAGTGGGTACCATTTTTTCAGGCGTTGCTGCAACATTCATTACAGTGCCGATAGCAGCCTATATCCTATTATTTATAGCGGCGAAAGTGCTGACTAAGAATCATAGACGGTCTGTACGTCTTTCGATGGATATTAGCACAATTTTTTTTATCTTGTCCGTATATTATTTAATTCACGCCATTTGGGGTCATTTTCTGATATGGGTAATCCTGCTGGTTATGATCGCTATTGCCGCAACCGTTGTCATTGTTCATTACAAAATAAAGCAGGAAATAGACATTCGGCGTGTTTTAAAAGGCTTTTGGAGACTAAATTTTGCTTTCTTCCTTTGCGCATATTTTGTACTTCTCTTTATTGGGATGGTATGGAGGCTCACCAATGTTTTGACAGTCTGATTTGATAGCCGCGCTCATGTTAAAAGGTACTTTAACCTCCGCCGGGCAACATTTTTTGTTTTCTTCACACACAATGATATACTCAGATTGAAATAGCTGAGAAAGGGAGTACATAAATGGAGATTAAAGATCTCGAGATACCATCTTTAAATCAGTTCGCTTCAGATTATTCTCAGGGGAACCTTGAAGCGGAGGATTATTTTCATTATAGCTTGTCAGATCCTGACCTTTTTCAGAAGAGATACAGCGATTTAATGACTCGTTCTTTTATGCGTGCTGAATTGGCAGATTACATATATGGTTACATGGCTAAGTTTACTCTTAGTGATAAAGTATTAACGAATATAAAAGACCTTCAGAAGGAAGACTCTGTAGTTGTGATAGGCGGACAGCAGGCAGGGTTGCTTTCCGGGCCTTTATATACCATACACAAGGTAATTTCAATCATAAAATTGGCTAAACAACAGGAAAAGGCACTGAACAAAAAAGTTATCCCTGTTTTCTGGATAGCTGGTGAGGACCACGATTTAGCTGAGGTGAACCATGTTTATGCGTTGAAAGGGGAAAAGCCTGAAAAGGTGGCGTTCCCCTTATACCATCCATTTAAAACGATGGTAAGCGACCTGGCTTTAGACCCTGAATCGGCAGTAAAATGGATAGAGGAGATCATGGAAACCTACGGTGAGACGGATTTCACCCAGGAGCTGCTGGATAAGTCCAAATCCTTCCTGAGAAAGGGAGGATCTTTTGTTGACTTTTTTGCATCCCTCATAAATGATTGGTTCGCCGAATACGGATTATTGCTGCTTGATGCGGCAGATCCAAAACTTCGGAAAATCGAATCCGGCTACTTTTTAAAGCTGATCGATCAAGCCGGCCCTATAACGGAAGCCGTTCTGGAACAGCAGGCCTTCATGAGGGAGAAAGGCTATAAAAGGATCATTGAAATGGAAAGTGATGCAGCCAATATATTCTATTGTGATCCCGAGAAAAATGAGCGGATTCTTCTGCAGCAATCTGCATCCAATTTCAAAGGAAAAGACGGCATACCTGCGTTTTCAAAATCGGAATTGCTTGCCATTGCCGACCGGTCTCCTGAAAGGCTGAGCAATAATGTGGTGACGCGCCCAATCATGCAGGAAATGCTTTTTCCTGTCCTGGCCTTTATTTCAGGGCCTGGAGAAATCGCATACTGGGCGGAATTAAAGCGAGCGTTTGAGCTTTTTGATATCAAAATGCCTCCGATCATCCCCAGATTGAACATTTCCATCCTGGAAAGAGGGATTGCGACCGATATAGAAGAAACAGGAGTCGGACTCATTGAGGTTTTGACTGCCGGAACAGCTGAAGCGGAGAAGAGATACTTGGAGGAAGTAAAGGATGACACAGTGGAAAGCCTTTTTGCGCAAACACGGGCCAACCTTGAAGAAAATCACCTGAAATTCTCTTCTAAGGCTGGAGAATTCGATAAGGGATTGCAGCCGTTGCTTGAAAAGAACAGAAAAATATTGCTGGGGCAGCTGGATTTTGCCCATTCACGATTCATCAAGAGCACCCGGGAAAGGCATTCCATTGTACTTGAGAAATATAATCGGATTGAAACATCATTGCACCCACTTGGCTCCCCGCAGGAACGAATTTGGACTGTCTTTTATTACCTGAACAAGTACGGCCCGGATTTCATTGCAGATCTAATGCAGCTCGATTATGAATTTAACAACAAGCATAAGGTAATATATATATAGGAAGAATGTAGTCAGGCATGGGAACGATTCCCATGTCTTTTTTATTGGATAAGTATGTATAATTTCTTCACTAGACTGATGTCTATTAATTAACGTGCACGATGAAAAAGTGCCGACGTCCCTAGGCCCCAAACGCTTTAGGTCAGCCAACCTTGCCAGGCCTCACACTAAGTGGGGTCAGTCAGCGTTGCCAGGCCTCACACTAAGTGGGGTCAGTCAGCGTTGCCAGGCCCCGCACGAAGTGGGGTCAGTCAGCTTTGCCAGGCCTCACAGGAAGTGAGGTCAGTCAGCGTTGCCACAGGACGTGGCGCCCTTAGCTGACCTTCCACATGTTGCGCTTTATTGGCCAAAGGACCCATATGCAAGCAGGTTGAACCAAGTGCCCTTCAGCGGTACAAAACCTATAAGTATCAGGCGTTGCCAATGCTTATTAAATAAATTTATCATTGCCATATCATTTATATAACAAAACAAAAATTTTGTGGTGAAAAGTGGGGGATTGTGGTACATTTGAAATAGAAAGTGGGGTAGTGGCATGTTCATGGGTGAATTCCATCATAACATTGATAGTAAAGGCCGAATTATCGTACCCGCAAAATTCCGGGACAGCCTTGGAGACGAATTCGTATTGACACGAGGTCTTGATCAATGTTTATTTGGATACCCGATGGATGAGTGGAGGCAGCTGGAAGAGAAATTGAAAGCTCTGCCTTTGACCAAAAAAGATGCCCGTGCATTTACCCGATTTTTCTTTTCTGGTGCTACAGAATGTGAATTGGACAAGCAGGGGAGAATTAATATTCCTGCGCCTCTCACCTCTTACGCAGCATTGGAAAAAGAATGTGTTATTCTCGGAGTTTCCAATCGAATAGAGATTTGGAGCAAGTCCCTTTGGGAAGACTATTTCTCAACATCAGAAGATTCTTTCGCTGAAATTGCCGAAAATATGATTGGCTTTGATATTTAAGCATTGGATGCGAAAGGTATGGCATCACAAAACGATTGGAAGGATTTGTTTGCATGTTTCAGCATACGACTGTGTTATTAAAAGAAACTGTTGATGGATTAAATATTAAGCCGGATGGCATATATGTGGATTGCACCCTTGGAGGGGCAGGACATAGTGAATATCTATTATCCAAGCTATCGGAGGAAGGAAGGTTATACGCCTTTGACCAGGATGTAACAGCCATTCGCCATGCAGAAGAAAAATTAAGCAAATACGGAAACCGTGTCACCCTAATCCAAAATAATTTCAAACATATAAAGGAAGAATTGGAGATTCGCGGAATACATAAGGTAGACGGAATCCTATATGATTTAGGTGTTTCGTCCCCGCAGCTTGACACGCCGGAAAGAGGGTTCAGCTATCAGCACGATGCACCCCTTGATATGAGAATGGACCAAGATGCCGGCATTTCAGCCTTTGATGTGGTGAATAACTGGTCTTTCCAGGAATTAACCAAGATTTTCTATCAATATGGTGAAGAAAAGTTTTCAAAGCAAATTGCCAGGAAGATTGAAGCTGCAAGGGAGAAGAAACCAATAGAGACCACCTATGAATTAGTGGAGCTGATCAAGGAAGGAATCCCCGCACCTGCAAGAAGGACAGGCGGACACCCCGCCAAGAGAGTATTCCAGGCCATTAGAATTGCTGTCAACGATGAACTTGGGGTATTTGAGGACTCCTTGCATCAGGCTATCTCATTGCTTAATCCAGAAGGAAGAATATCTGTCATCACGTTCCATTCTTTAGAAGATAGAATGTGCAAAACGGTTTTTAAAAAATACAGTGACTTGCCGAACCTGCCGCCAGGACTTCCGGTCATACCAGACGAATTTAAACCTACTTTAAAGCTAATTACAAGAAAACCGATTGTTGCCAGTGAAGAAGAATTGGAAGGGAATAATCGCTCTAGATCAGCAAAATTGAGGATAGCTGAAAAAATATAAAAAATATAAAAATATAAAAAGAATTTTAGGGGGGAACTTCAGTGAGCTCTATTGCCAAACGTTTACAGGAACAGCAGGAAGCTGTCAAGCAGGAGACCGTCCAGACTACCGTCATGGTTCGAAAAGGTAAGATTACGTTCGGGGAACTCGTATTATTGTGTGTCATTGCGCTAATGGTCACAGCATTCAGTATCAAGATTGTTTCAAATCAATCGGCCATTTATGAAACAAACAAGGAAATCCAGAAGGTCGAAGCGTCTATTGACAACCAAACAAAGGTGAACAACGATCTTAGCGTTCAAGTCAGTGAACTTAGCACATATGAGAGAATATGGAAAAAAGCTGCGGAACTAGGACTAATGCTCAATGAAAATAACGTTAAGGTTGTGCAGGAATAATGCAGAAGAAGAAAAATATGAAGTCAGGAGCAGCGATATTATTTCTAATATTCGGCCTGCTCTTTTTTGTCTTAATTGGCCGCTTCTTTTATATTCAGGTATCAGGAAAAGCTGGCGGCGAGGTGCTTGCTGCGAGACTGGACAATAAATATCAAAAACAGCGGGTCCTTGAAGCGAACCGCGGCAGCATTCTTGATAGAAAGGGCGAGGTCATTGCAGAAGACACCTCTTCCTACTCGCTGGTTGCGATTTTGTCCAAAACTGTCACAACAAATCCCAAAAAACCCAATCATGTGGTAGATCCGGAAAAGACCGCCGAAAAGTTGGCCAAGTATCTGGATATGGACGAAGAGGATATCTATAAAAGGCTGACCAAAAAAGGTGCTTTCCAGGTGGAATTCGGAACAGCGGGAAGGGATTTGTCCCACGAAGTAAAACAGAAGATTGAAGAACTGAAGCTGCCTGGGCTAAAGTTTGATCGTGATACAAAGAGGTTCTATCCTAATGGAATCTTTGCCTCTCATTTGATTGGCTATGTAGAAAAGGATGGAAGCCAGACAGTAGGCAAGCTTGGGCTGGAAAGATATTTGAACAGCTACTTAAAAGAGACGGACGGCCTTTTGAAATACGATAGTGATTCTTGGGGGCTATTGCTTCCAAATACAAAAGAAAAAGTCAAACCACAGAAAAATGGAAACGATGTAATGCTTTCCCTGGATAAAAAAATACAGACCTTCCTTGAGGACTCTGTCAGCAAGGTACAGGAAAAATATGATCCAGAAGAAATCATTGCCATTGTCTCCAATCCAAAAACCGGTGAAATACTTGCAATGGCACAGCGGCCGACATTCCATCCGCAAACCAAGGAAGGCCTGACGAACACCTGGCATAACCTGGCTGTGGAAGAAAGCTTTGAACCGGGATCGACAATGAAGATTTTTACACTGGCAGCGGCGGTACAGGAGGGGAAATTTGATCCTAATGCCACCTATGTGACGGGGACATATCCTGTTGTCGGCACAAAGCCGGTAAAGGATCACAGTGGAATCGAACCTGGAAAGACAGTTACATTTCTCGAAGGCGTGCAGATGTCTTCCAATGTAGCCTTTGCGACACTTGCGATGAACCGCATCGGAGCGGACCGTTTTAGAGAATATTTAACCAGCTTTGGCTTTGAAAAGAAGACAGGCATTGACCTGCCTAATGAAGTTGTGGGTAAAATCCAATATAAATATCAGCGGGATAAAGTTTCTACCTCTTTCGGCCAAGGGAGTGCCATTACACCAATCCAGCAGATTCAAGCTGTCTCTGCGGTCGCGAATAATGGGAAAATGATGCGTCCGTATGTGGTAAGAGAAATACGGGATGCGAATACACACAAGCTGATCAAGGAAACAAAACCGCTGGTGGCCGGGCAGCCGATTTCTGCAGAGACCGCCAAAAAAGTCCGCGAGTATCTTGGAACGGTCATTACGGCGGAGCATGGAACGGGCAAAAAATATAAGATTGATGGCTATGAGGTGGCCGGAAAAACAGGGACCGCGCAAATAGCAGGGCCAGGCGGTTTCTATCTGCCGGGAGCCAAAAACAATTATCTATATTCCTTTATGGGAATGGCGCCAAAGGATGACCCGCAGCTGGTCATATATGTCGCGGTAAAACAGCCAAAGCTATCCGCTACGGAAGTGGGGGCGGATCCGTTGTCTGAAATCTTTAACCCTGTCATGAAAAGCAGCCTCCAATATTTAGACATTAAGCCGACCAACTTAAAAACGAAAGAAGTTGAACAGGTTTCAGATTATAGAGGCGAAACTGTTCAGGCTGCCGTACAGGAGCTCAAAAACCTTGGCTATAAGTCAGTTGTGATTGGAAAAGGAAGCACTGTTGCTGACCAGTCCCCGAAAACGGGCAGTGTAATGATTGCGGGTGAGCGGGTTATCATTAAAACAGACGGCGATATGACAGCACCAGATATGTCTGGCTGGTCCCTTAGAGACGTGATGAAGGCAGCTACCCTGACAGGCCTTGACCTTAATACTGCGGGCAGCGGATATGTCACAAAGCAAAATCTAAAACCAGGTAAAGTAATAAAGCCTGGTGATTACTGCATAGTTGAATTAACCGAACCTGCAGAGATTGCAAAGCAACAAAACGAGCTGAAACAAAAAGAAGAAGAAGTACACGATTGAAATATGACAATTCGAAATGACGTTTAGCAATATCATTATCAAAAAAGACTACTGAGGCTCCGGGATCCACCGGAGCCTTGTTTGGTTTGGCCTTTATCAGGCTTGACCAATAAATTTGTGAAACTATATAGCAGTCTTTATAAAATAACGATAAAACTAAAGCCTGGAATTAATGTGTAGGCGGAAGATTAAATGGAGGTAGAATATAGTGTCATTGAAAGACAGGACCGGATCATGTAGCGATCATGATTCGGAACGTTAAACTAGGTGATTATAGAAAGCGAACACATAACTAACAATCAGATAGGAATATAGTTTAATAGCCGCATACCAACGAAATCTTAGTCCCATGACGTTTCTTTTTCTGTGAAACTGCGATGTTTTTTCTTACATATCAGGGAGGGCCCGACTAAGGGGGATTGCATTTGCTACTCTACAACCGCTTTAAATGCATTAAAAATTTATGTACCAGATGAGATGCATCAATTCATTCCATGATGCCGCCTCCATCTAGAGCCATGTTCTAGCAGCGGATGTACAAGCATATAGTAGAACATGCCTAAAATGGAGGTGTCTATTTGCGTGTATCTAACGTTACTGTAAGGAAAAGGCTGGCGGTTGCTCTTCTTGCAGGGTTACTTATATTTTTTGTGATTGATATCAGGCTTGGCATCGTCCAATTTTATTTTGGCAATAAATTGACCGGGCTTGCGAAAAATTCTTGGAGCAGGGATATTCCTTTCGAGCCAAAGCGAGGCGAGATTCAGGACAGAAATGGGGTCCCCCTTGCAACAAATAAATCCGCGCCAACCGTATATGTAATCCCAAGACAGATTGAAAACCCGGCGGAGGCAGCTGAAAAAATGGCAGGAATATTGGAGATGCCCAAAGAGGATCTATATAAGGAGCTAACAAAGAAGGAAATGAATGTCCGCCTGTCAAAAGGAAGGAAAATTTCCAATGAAAAGGCACAGCAAATAAGAGCCCTTGAATTAAAAGGGGTTTATATTGCCGAGGATTCGCTTAGGCATTATCCGTTTGGAGCATATCTTTCACATGTACTTGGATTTACCGGGATCGATAATCAAGGGCTTATGGGAATTGAGCTTCAGTATGATAAAGAACTAAAAGGAAAAAAAGGCTTTGTCCAATTTTATTCTGATGCCAAGGGAAAAAGGATGAAAAATATGGCAGATGAATACAAACCCCCTCAAAACGGGCTCGATTTGAATCTGACGATCGACAGCAGGATCCAGACCATCATAGAGCGTGAGCTTGATATTGCAGAGGCAACCTATAATCCGGACGGCATCATAGCCATAGCGATGAATCCCAATGATGGTGAAATACTTGCCATGTCCAGCAGGCCATCCTTCGATCCAGCGAACTTCAGGAATGTGCCGCCCGAAATATATAATAGGAACTTACCAGTTTGGAGTTCCTATGAGCCAGGTTCTACATTTAAGATCATCACATTGGCCGCGGCCCTCGAGGAAAAAAAGGTAGACTTGAAGAATGAGCATTTTTACGATTCTGGCCATGTTGAAGTAGCAGGTTCGACACTGCATTGCTGGAAGAGGGGAGGCCACGGGTCGCAAACCTTTCTGGAGGTAGTTGAAAATTCATGCAACCCTGGCTTTGTAGAGCTAGGGAACCGGCTTGGCAAAGAAAAGCTGTTTAGCTATATTCGCAATTTTGGATTTGGGCAGAAAACCGGCATAGACCTTCAGGGAGAAGGAACGGGCATCATGTTTAATATGGCTCGTGTCGGTCCTGTTGAGCAGGCAACAACAGCGTTTGGGCAGGGGCCATCAGTAACGCCGATCCAGCAGGTGGCAGCAGTTGCTGCAGCGGTGAATGGAGGAACCCTTTATACTCCTTATATAGCGAAGGAATTGATAGATCCGGAAACAGGAAAGGTTGTTATGAAAAAGTCTCCAAACCCCAAAAGGAAGGTGATCTCAGAGGAGACGTCGAAACAGGTACGCGAAGCCCTTGAATCGGTGGTTGCCAGGGGCAGCGGCGGCGGAGCCTTTGTAGAATCCTACCGGGTAGGCGGGAAGACAGGAACAGCCCAAAAGGCCCAGAATGGAAGATATCTTGAAAATAATCATATCGTTTCCTTTATCGGATTTGCACCTGCTGATAAACCTGAAATAGTCGTATATATCGCTGTTGACAATCCGAAGGGGACTGTCCAATTCGGGGGCGTGGTTTCCGCTCCAATCGTGGGAAAGATTATGGAGGATTCCTTGCGAACACTGAATGTAAAGCCTCGGGAAAACCAAATAGAGAAGAAGAAAAAGCTCTATACCGATCCCGTGATGGTTAAAGTCCCTGATTTGGTAGGGATGACTAAAAAAGACCTGCAAACCCAGCTAGACAAGTTAAAGCTGGATGTCGCAGGCACTGGGGATATAGTCATTAAGCAGGCTCCCGGACCAGGAGTAAAGGTGAAAGAAGGCTCAACTATACGAATTTTCCTTGGCGAAAAGCAAGAATAAGTATAAAATAATACATGGCACAAAAGCGGCTGGCGAAAATCAGCCGCTTTATTTACTGGGGAAAAGCAGCACCTCTATGACTTCCAGTAAGCTTCAATTTTTAATTTTGTATGTTGAATGGCAGCACCTGGGCTCTCGTCCATGCGCTCCCTCGCTATAGGTGAATAAAGCGCGCGGCCGAAAGCTTTCTAGACCTGCCGGGTGCTTCTCCTGTAATAAAGAGCTAAATAAAAATGCCTCAAGTTAGGCCTTGAGAGGAATGGAACAAATGAAGCTACAAACATTGCTTTCCTATCTGCACACATTATCCAAAGATTTCGGAAGCGATAATCCTGAAATTACATCAATCGAGCATGATAATCGAAAGGTGAAGAAAGGCAGCCTGTTTATCTGTATAAAAGGATATACAGTAGATGGCCATGATTTTGCCGAGGCCGCAGTTCAGAAGGGGGCAAGTGCCGTTATTGCAGAAAAGCCCCTGAATCTTGATGTGCCTGTAATCATTGTAAGGGACACACAACGGGCTATGTCGGTCCTTGCGGATGCCTTTTATGGCCATCCTACCCAAAAACTGCGCTTAATCGGGATTACCGGAACTAACGGTAAAACGACGACATCCCATCTTCTGGAAAAAATCTTCCATGATGCCAATCAGAGAACAGGACTTATTGGGACCATGTATACTAAAATAGGAGATACAATCTACGAAACGAAAAATACTACTCCTGATAGTGCCACTCTACAAAAGGCTTTTCACGAAATGGTAGAAAGCAAGGTTGACACAGCGATCATGGAGGTATCTTCGCACGCGCTAGAGCAGGGACGGGTACATGGATGTGATTATGATGTGGCCGTTTTTACAAATTTGACTCAGGATCATCTTGATTTTCACGGAACGATGGAGCGCTATAAGGTTGCAAAGTCGCTGTTTTTCTCGCAATTGGGGAACGCATATGTGGAAAATCGCCCTAAATTCGCTGTGCTGAATGCAGATGACGAAGCTTCAGAGGACTACATCAAATGGACGGCTGCGCATGTCATTACCTATGGCATCGATAATGAAGCGGATCTTATGGCCAAGGACATTCACATTTCATCCAAAGGTACGGAATTTTCCCTTGTGTCCACTGCATTTTCTCGGAAGGTTACTTTAAATCTTGTCGGAAAGTTCAGCGTGTATAACGTTCTGGCAGCCATATCCGCTGCTCTTTGCAGTGGCCTTGAACTGGAGAACATCCTATCTTCCATCGAAGCGGTGGAAGGAGTTTCAGGCCGGTTCGAGCTTGTAAATGCAGGCCAGGACTTCTCCGTCATCGTCGATTATGCCCATACGCCGGACAGCCTGGAAAACGTCTTGAAGACCATTGGGGAGTTTGCCAGAAAGAAGGTTTATGTCGTGGTCGGCTGCGGGGGTGACCGGGATAAAACCAAGAGGCCGATTATGGCGAAGATTGCGTGCGAATTCGCTACGAATCCTATCTTCACTTCCGATAATCCTAGATCTGAAGACCCTGCGGAAATTCTGAAGGATATGGAACGGGGTGTCACGCACAAAGAATACAAAGTGATCCAGGACAGGAAAGAAGCCATTGAATTTGCAGTGTCACAGGCAGAGGCGGGGGATGTGGTCTTGATAGCGGGCAAAGGACATGAGACATATCAGATTGTCGGTGACAATGTTCTTGATTTCGATGACCGCCTTGCTGCAAAAGAGGCCATCGCCAATAAACTATCTTTATAGTTATTTAAAAAAACAAGCGTAAGCAATTATATGAAATAAGGTGAAAATTGCATTCTGAAACAAACATCGGTAACATATCATGAAAGTGATGAAAAAATGCTTCTGCATGCATTTCACTAGTGTCAGGACAAGGAGTAGGCTATGGAACAACAAATGATTCTCTATACTATTTTAATGGGCTTTTTAATAACTGTACTTCTTTCTCCAATTTTTATCCCTTTTTTAAGAAGGCTGAAATTTGGACAAAGTATCCGTGAAGAAGGGCCTAAATCCCATCAAAAGAAAACAGGTACGCCGACAATGGGCGGAGTCATGATTATACTGTCGATTGTCGTCACTACTTTGGTCATGATCTACAAGATTTCCAGCCCTTCCAAGGAAATCCTGCTTTTGATGCTGGTAACGGTAGGCTTTGGTATCCTTGGCTTCCTGGACGATTTTATCAAAGTCGTCATGAAACGGAACCTCGGGCTTACATCACGCCAAAAGCTGCTGGGACAGATTGTCATTTCTGTCATCTTCTATTTTGTTTATAAGAGCACGGACAATTTTGTTCCGGATATCTCAATCCCGGGCACGGATATTACTTTTAATGTAGGCTGGTTTTATATATTTATCATCATTTTCTGGCTGGTAGGCTTTTCAAATGCCGTTAACTTGACAGATGGACTCGACGGACTGGTGTCAGGAACTGCAGCAATCGCATTCGGGGCTTATGGAGTGCTTGCCTGGAATCAGGACCAGTTCGATGTTGCTATTTTCTCAGTTGCGGTTGTCGGCGCAGTATTAGGCTTCCTGGTGTTCAATGCACATCCGGCAAAAGTTTTCATGGGGGATACAGGCTCACTTGCTCTCGGTGGAGCCTTGGCGACGGTGGCTCTTTTAACCAAGCTGGAATTGCTTCTGGTGATCATCGGTCTTGTGTTTGTCATTGAAACCTTATCCGTCATCCTTCAAGTGGCCTCCTTTAAAACGACAGGGAAGCGAATTTTTAAGATGAGTCCCTTGCATCATCATTATGAGCTTGTCGGCTGGTCAGAATGGAGAGTCGTGGTGACTTTTTGGTCTGTAGGCCTTCTTAGCGCAATACTCGGAATCTATTTAGAGGTGTGGTTATAATTGAAGCAGACAACAAAATACACAAATAAAAAAATATTGGTTCTAGGGCTGGCTAAAAGCGGCGTTACCGCAGCTTCCCTTCTACATAAACTAGGGGCCTTTGTAACAGTGAACGATATGAAGCCACTGTCTGAAAATCCGGCGGCACAAGGTTTGCTGGAGCAAGGGATAAAAGTCATTTGCGGAAGCCATCCAATCGACCTGCTTGATGAAGGTTTTGAGCTGATCGTCAAAAATCCAGGTATTCCTTACCGAAACCCAATGGTACAGGGAGCAATGGAGAAGGGCATACCTGTTATAACTGAAGTGGAGCTGGCGTACCAAATAAGCGAAGCTCCATTTGTTGCGATCACTGGAACGAACGGGAAAACTACAACGACTACCTTAATCTATGAGATGCTAAAGGAAGGCGGCAAGCTTCCTTTGATTGCCGGGAACATTGGAACGGTGGCATCCGGCGTGGCCGAGGAGGCAACTGGCGATAATACGATCGTGATTGAGCTATCTTCGTTCCAGCTCATGGGAATAGATGAGTTCACACCGGAAATCGCCGTGATGACGAATCTGTTTGATGCCCATCTCGATTATCATAGTTCAAGGGATGAATATAAATGGGCCAAGGCAAACATCACCAAAAACCAGACGGAAGGCCAGTATTTCATTTACAATGCAGACCAGGAGGAAGTAGCGGATATGGCTCGCCAAAGCCGAGCCGAGCTAGTGCCGTTTTCTTCGTTGAATAAGCATGAAAGTGGTGCCTGCGTCGAGGATGGACAGGTTATGTTCCGCGGTGAGCCAATTGTGGCGACAGTGGATATAGCGCTGCCAGGCCAGCATAATCTTGAAAACATACTTGCTGCCGTGTCAGCGGCTAAGTTAAAAGGTGTATCAAATCAAGCTATCCGATCGGTTCTGGCAACCTTCCATGGTGTCAAGCATCGCCTGCAATATGTGGCCACAATTGAAAACCGAAGATTTTTTAATGATTCTAAAGCGACCAATATCCTGGCCGCATCGAAAGCCCTGTCTTCTTTTAACGAACCAGTGATCCTTCTTGCAGGCGGACTGGACCGAGGGAATGAATTCGATGAACTGAAACCATTCCTGAAAAAGGTCAAAGCACTTATATCCTTTGGCCAGACTGCAGAAAAAATTGAACGGGTTGCAAAAGAAGCAGGAATAACTCAAATAAAACGTGTCGATAATGTGGAAAAGGCAGTTCCAGAAGCGTTCGCCCTCTCTGAAGAAGGCGACTGCATTCTCCTCTCTCCGGCCTGTGCAAGCTGGGACCAGTATAAAACTTTCGAGGTAAGAGGAGACATGTTTATGGATGCTGTGCATAGACTGAAATAAGAGCTTTTTCAGACAAGCATCCCTTGCTTTTCAAGGTGAAAGGCAATGTTTCCAACGACACCCGAAAAAAGCGATAAGTTTTTTATCGCTTTTTTTGATGGCTGCACACGGGGACGGACAGGCTTTCGCAAGGCTCTAATTTCTTCCTAGAGGTGTTATACGTGCCATTAAAAAAATCCAATCCCGACCTCGTTCTCATTATCGTAACATTAAGCCTGCTTTCAATAGGCCTGATCATGGTCTATAGCGCGAGCGCCATCTGGGCAGACTATAAATTCGACGATTCCTTTTTCTTTGCCAAAAGGCAGATGCTTTTTGCCGGAGTTGGAGTAGCAGCGATGTTTTTCATCATGAATATCGATTATTGGACCTGGAGGACCTGGGCAAAGGTTTTTATCATTACCTGTTTTGTACTGCTGGTTGCCGTTCTCATTCCTGGAATAGGTCTTGAGAGGAATGGTTCGAGAAGCTGGATCGGGGTTGGCGCGTTTTCCATCCAGCCTTCGGAATTCATGAAGATTGCGATGATTATGTTTTTAGCTAAATATCTTTCAGAGCGGCAGAAGCTGATTACCTCATTCAAAAAAGGGCTGGTGCCTTCCCTTTCACTTGTCTTTCTGGCCTTTGGCATCATCATGCTCCAGCCGGATCTTGGGACGGGGACTGTAATGGTTGGCACCTGTATAGTAATGATTTTTATTTCCGGAGCAAGAATCAGCCATTTTGCAGGCCTTGGCTTACTGGGGGCAGCTGGTTTTGTCGGCCTGATCCTGTCTGCGCCATACCGGATGGAGAGGATTACATCCTTTTTGGATCCATGGGCAGATCCGCGGGGAAGCGGCTTTCAGATGATTCAATCATTATTTGCGATCGGGCCGGGAGGATTGTTTGGACTTGGACTTGGGCAGAGCCGGCAAAAATTCTTTTATCTGCCGGAACCCCAAACGGATTTCATTTTTGCTATCCTTGCTGAAGAACTTGGCTTTATCGGAGGGTCATTGGTATTGCTGCTTTTTGCGTTATTGCTCTGGAGAGGGATACGAATTGCCTTGGGAGCTCCGGATTTATACGGAAGCTTCCTGGCTGTAGGGATCATCGCCATGGTCGCCATCCAGGTCATGATTAATATAGGGGTCGTGACCGGGTTGATGCCTGTAACCGGGATCACCCTGCCATTTTTGAGCTATGGCGGTTCATCTCTTACCTTAATGCTAATGGCCATCGGGGTGTTGCTTAATATCAGCCGATACTCCAGGTACTAAAATAGAAAAAAATACTGTAACTCCCCATAGAGCAGCGGGAGCCAGACAGTCTGCAAAAAGGGTTCAGAATGGAAACATTCCGAACCCCTTTTGTTTTTGGCAAAAAGGCCCGTGAATATAAACTTTTGGGTCAAAACCATTCTGGTCCCTGTACGTCCATGGAAACCAAAACTTATTAACCAGCGATAGGGCATTTCCGGTTCACCCATTGTATGGAGAATTGCGGATGCATGGAGAGTATTACATGAAGGGAATTTTAATCAATATGGCAGGGTCTATCCGGCCGGCTCATCACCCGCTAAAAATCAATAACCCCCGTTAACAGGCCAAATAAAAAAAGCTGCAGGCGAGCTTCCTTTTTCATTGCGTTTGTCTATAGCGCCGACAGCAGGGCAAATTTTCCTGAAACTGGACGACCGGCTACAATCACTCTTTGGTAATGTCATTTGTTCGATTATAGTAAATATTGTAATTCTTTCTAAAAGGTAATAATGGCTGGCATTACGCCTCTGTTTAGAATATAGTATAAGAGGGTAAAGCGACACGGTGCTTTACTTTTTCTCATTGTAAAGGCAGGCGCATGCTTTATATGGCATTTTGGCAGTATGATCGTCAAATCTGATTTGTCTGGCCTGCATCAGGCATTCCTGGAGAGCATTAGACTAAATATGAGGTGGATGCCGCTTTTTCCACTCGCTTCAGGAATCCTAGTATAGAAATTTTGGGGTGACAGAATGAATATAGTAGTAAGCGGCGGAGGCACAGGGGGACATATCTATCCGGCTCTCGCTTTAGTACGTGAAATAAAAGAGAAACATAAAGGCACATCTTTTTTATATATTGGTACTGAAAACGGTTTGGAGAAAGAAATTGTTCCCAGAGAGAACATTCCATTTAAATCTATACATATAACAGGGTTTAAGCGTAAGATTTCCTTTGAAAATGTAAAAACTGTTGCCAGGTTTCTAAAAGGGGTCCGGGACAGCAAAAAGATGCTGAAAGAGTTTAAAGCCGATGTAGTCATTGGCACAGGAGGGTATGTGAGCGGCCCGGTCGTTTATGCCGCGGCGAAGCTGGGCATTCCCTGCATAGTCCATGAACAGAATAGTGTTCCGGGCCTGACAAACAAATTTTTAAGCAGATATGCAAACAAAGTAGCCGTCTGCTTTGAAGATGCCGTACAATATTTTCCGAAAGAGAAGACTGTTTTAACCGGCAATCCTCGCGCCTCTGAAGTGCTGCACCATGAAGGTAAGGAAGGGATTCAGAAGCTTGGATTAAATCCGTCGGTCCCAACCGTGCTCATTTTTGGTGGAAGCCGCGGAGCCAGGCCTATTAATGAAGCGGTTCTTAAGGTTATGACCGAGCTGCGCGAACGGCCCTATCAAGTGCTTTATGTCACAGGCGATGTTCATTATGAACAAGTGAAGAATGAAGCACAATTGGCCGGCAATCCTGATAATGTCATCATTAAGCCGTTTCTTCATAACATGCCGGAAATATTATCAGGTGTTGACCTTGCCATCACGCGGGCTGGAGCAACCACGCTTGCGGAATTAACAGTACTGGGCATTCCGAGCATACTCATTCCTAGCCCATATGTCACGAATAACCATCAGGAGAAGAATGCCAGATCATTGAGTGATGCAGGTGCTGCAACACTGATCATTGAAAAGGACTTGTCCGGCAATAAACTATTGGCGGCCATTGACTCCATCATTTCGGACAAAGAAAAACACACAGCCATGAAGGAAGCGGCCAGGACACTTGGTGTCCCTGATGCAGCAGAAAGGCTGTATAACGTTATCACGGAAATAACCGGAAAGAACTGATACGAAAATAGACGCATACTATGAAGTAATGTAATTTGGGAACAATCGGGAGGTTTATAATGAAGGAAGCTGTTGAGAAACTTAAAAGCATGGATGTGGGGAAGGTTATTGAAAATGAACCTCTCGCCAATCATACAACGATGAAAATCGGCGGCCCTGCAGATTTATTTATAGAGCCATCTTCTATAGAAAATCTTGAAAAGACAATGAAGGTCATCAACGAGTACGGGATAAAATGGCGTGCAATTGGCCGGGGTTCTAATCTGCTGGTTTCAGATAAGGGAATTGAAGGAGCTGTCATTAAACTGGGCAAAGGCCTGGACCATCTCTCAATCAACGGGACGGAGCTAACAGTAGGCGCCGGTTATTCCCTGGTAAGCCTGTCTGTACAAATAAGCAAACAAGGGCTTTCAGGATTGGAGTTTGCGAGCGGGATTCCTGGTTCAGTAGGAGGTGCCGTTTACATGAACGCGGGTGCCCATGGCTCGGATATCTCCAATATCCTGAAAAAAGCTCATATCCTATTTGAAGACGGGACCATCGATTGGCTGGACAAGGAACAGATGAAATTTTCTTATAGAACTTCCATCCTTCAGAATGATAGGCCTGGAATCGTATTGGAGGCAGTATTTGACCTTAAAGAAGGCAATAAACAGGATATTGTCGCACAGATGCAAAACAACAAAAATTACCGCAAGGAAACACAGCCATACAATCTGCCTTGCGCGGGGAGCATTTTCCGCAATCCTCTGCCAAATTATGCAGGTCGCCTCGTTGAAGATGCAGGGTTGAAGGGCCACACAATTGGAGGAGCGAAGATTTCGGAGATGCACGGCAACTTCATTGTCAATGCAGGCGACGGCAAGGCGGAAGATGTCCTTGCACTCATCCAGCATGTGAAAGACACCGTGTTTGAAAGATATGGAATCCACATAGAAACAGAAGTTGAAATAATCGGCAGAAAATAAGGAATAACCGCTTTTACATCCAAATATTGTGATATAATAACCAGAAAATAGATTTGATTTCTTGATTTTTTCCTTTGTCTCGGTTTATGTCTTACGTCACTTAATTTGTTTTGTACAGGCCCCGCAGATGTGGGGCTGATTATTTTGCCAGGGAGCTGCAATTAATAAAATCCCGGCAAATGGTTCAACTTGGGAAAAAATCACAGCCGCCAGGTTTTTTTATGATACATAACAGCCAGGAATTACATCCACTTTTTTGGAAAAAGAGGTGAACAGGGATGGAGAAAGGGAATGTCGTTTCCATTGAGGACCGTATACCGAAGTTGAAACAATTAAGAAAAAGAAAAGCTAATCGGCGCCTGATTCTCTTGCTTTCCTTGTTTTTTATTCTCGTCATTTGTGTCATGTATTTTCTTTCTCCCTTAAGCCGCATTAAGACAATAAAGGTAGAAGGGAATCGCTACCTCTCATCTGCACAGATCATCGGTTTAAGCGGATTAACGAGCGAGACCAGCATATGGAAGGTCAATAAAGAAGAAAGTACCCAGAATATTAAAACAAACCCGGAAATAAAGAAAGTCACGATCAAAACACAATTTCCGAATACGGTACTCATTACTGTAGAAGAAAATACCCGTACGGCATACCTTGTCAAGGAGGACCGGTTCCTGCCCATACTTGAAAATGGAAAGATTCTGCCGCCATTAAAAAAAGGCAGCATTCCGGTGTATGCCCCTGTCTTAGTCGATTTTAAGGAGGGGAATGCATTGCATCAGCTCATGTCGGAACTGGATAAGCTCCCTCCCGAAATCGTAAATTCTATATCCGAGATTCATAGAGACCCCACAAAGTCAGATGTGTACCATATCAGGCTGTTTATGAATGACGGCTTTGAAGTGAGTGCCTCCAGCAGCACTTTATCAGACAAGCTCGTCCATTATCCATCGATCATAAGCCAGCTCAATCCTAATGTAAAAGGTGTGATTGATCTGGAGGTAGGCTCATATTTTAAGGCCTATAACCCACCGAATTCCAAAAAGAAACCGGATGGAGCCGATGAGTAATGAAAGTGAGAGGCAGGCATGTTGTCTTGTCACTTGTTTGCCTGGTACTGGGATTTATTACTGCCTATTCATATAACCTGACCAAAAAGCAATACGGACATGCAGGACAATCCGAGCAGGTTTGGAACAGGGACTATCAATTAAGGCAGCAAATGATTCAGCAGGAGGAAAGGAACAGGGAGCTCCAGGAAGAGCTCTTAAACAAACAGGAGCAGGTCGCCTCCATCGAGAAGGAATTAACAGGAAACGCCAAAGTATTCTTCAACCTCGCCGAAGACGCAGAAAAATACCGTCTTTATCTAGGGAAGGTAAAGGTCAAAGGGAAAGGGCTGAAAGTCACGCTGCAGGATGGGAGCGTCTCTGATAAATCTGCTAATCCAAATGATTATTTAGTGCATGAACAGCATGTTTTAAGTGTTGTGAATGAGTTATATATATCGGGTGCTGAAGCGGTGGCCATAAACGGCCAAAGGCTTAGCCATAGCTCTTATATTGTGTGCGATGGTCCCGTCATTACTGTTGATGGCACTCCGTATCCAGCCCCTTTTGTCATTTCGGCAATCGGGGAACCTGAGACATTGGAGGCGGCATTTGATATTACTGGCGGGCTTAAGGAACGGCTCATACAGGAAAATATTTCAGTCAAGCTTGAGAAAGTGGATTCTATCGTGCTTGATCCGGTTCTTGGAAGCTAAGGCACCATCCGAACAAAAAGGGTGATGGAAGAATTGAATTTTAGAGATAAGCTGGCTTTTACCGGAGTGGCTGTAATAATAGGAATTATGGCTGCTATTCAATTTCGATCACATCAGGAACCGATTGTTCAAGAAACCAGGGATCCGTGGGAGCTGCGCCATGCCCTATTGGAACAGCAGCAAAAGCAGTCCAAGCTTTTAAAGGAAATTACCGTTATTGAAGGTCAGATTGCCGAATATGAAACCGAAAGAAGCATCAACAAGGAACAGGCATTGCGGGCGGCAGTTGCCAAGCTTAAAGAAGAGGCCGGCCTGACAGAAATAAAGGGAAAAGGAATAATTTTGACCATTACGCCATCACGCGAAGCTGCCCTGATTGGTAATATTGCCGGAAATATTCCTCCAGATCTGCTTACAAGGCTCATCAATGAATTGAATATGTACGAAGCTAAGGAAATCTCAATCAATGGCCAAAGAATTAGGAATACTACAGTCATCAGGGATATTAGCGGGCAAACGAAAATAGATGGATTGCCGCTTCGTTCATACCCAATAGAAATCAAGGTGATTGGTCCGGATGCCAATAAGCTGAAGGATAGGATGAGAGTTTCACAGTCCATGGATGATTTTTTTCTGGAAAACCTGGAAATTAAGGTTTCCGCTGTAACCCAGCTGAGCATTCCTGCGAATGAAAAATCCATGAGGATAAGATATATGGAGCCAGTAAATAAAGGAAATGGAGACAATGAATGATGTGGCTTCCTATTTTTGGACTGTTGATTGGAATAGCATTCGGCCTGCTTACCGATTTGAGGATCCCTGAAGAATATTCAAACTATTTGTCGATTGCTGTCCTTGCTGCACTGGATACTCTTTGCGGCGGAATAAGGGCCCAGCTGCAAGATGCCTATGACGAACTCGTTTTTGTCTCAGGGTTTTTCTTTAATATTGTTTTGGCTGCAAGTTTAGCTTTTCTAGGCGTCCATCTTGGTGTAGACTTGTATTTAGCCGCAGTTTTTGCATTCGGTGTAAGGCTGTTTCAGAATATAGCGGTCATAAGAAGAATATTGTTATCAAAATGGGCTGATTCGCGCAAAAAGACGGAAAAAATTTGAGTTTTTTAAAGGGAATAAGCCTTTATTGACGAATAGATTAGAAGAGTATAACGTAAAGAGAAGTCAAGCGTTTTGCTAAATGGCTAAAGATCACGCGACATTATTCGACGGCATTCTCTTCCTGCAAAAGAGATATACTTTCAATTGAAATCGTCTCTCAATATAATAAAATTAGTTTTTTAAAAAAGCTGTATTCGTTCAATTCTAAAAAGGAGGTGCCATGGAATGAACAGCAATGAAATTTACGTAAGTCTTGACATCGGTACATCCAGTGTAAAAGTTATCATTGGGGAAATGGTCAATGACACATTAAACATTATTGGCGTAGGAAATGTTAAGTCAGAAGGATTAAAAAAAGGTTCTATCGTGGATATCGATGAAACCGTTCATTCCATCCAGAAAGCTGTACAACAAGCTGAGAGAATGATCGGTATGGATATCAAGAAAGCCGTTGTAGGGATTAGCGGGAGCCATGTAATGCTACAGGCATGCCACGGAGTTGTAGCAGTGTCAAGTGAAAACAAGGAAATAACCGATCATGATGTGCAACGAGTACGCGAGGCTGCCGAATTGATTACAATCCCTTCTGACAGGGAGATCATCGATGTGCTTCCCATTCATTATAAGGTAGACGAATTGGACGGCATCAGCGATCCAAGGGGAATGATTGGAGTCCGCCTTGAGATGCGCGGCATTTTGATTACCGGCTTGCGCACCATCTTACATAATACATTGCGCTGCGTGGAACGCGCAGGGCTTGAAATTACAGATATAGCATTGCAGCCGCTGGCAGCAGGTGCGCTGGTACTTTCAAAGGACGAAAAGGAACTTGGTGTAGCGCTTCTTGACATCGGTGGAGGTTCTACTACTCTGGCAATCTTTGAAGAAGGCCATATGAAATATACCTCTGTTATACCGATAGGCGGGGAAACCATAACAAAGGACCTTTCCATTGTATTGAGAACGACTATGGATGACGCTGAAAAAATTAAGATCCAGCATGGACATGCATTTTATGATGATGCATCCGAAGATGATGTATTTAATGTTCCCATTATTGGAAGTGACCAGCAGCAGCCATGCAATCAGCTGATGATTGCCGAAATAGTGGAAGCACGGCTTATTGAGATTTTTGAACTTGTGCAGGATGACCTCAAGCGGCTTGGCTATCAGGACGTCCCTGGAGGCTTTGTCCTTACGGGCGGCGTAGTGAAGATGCCTGGCGTGCTGGAACTTGCCCAGTATATTTTCCAAAACCGTGTAAGGACTGCTGAGCCAAATTATATCGGTGTCCGCGAGCCTCAATATACGACAGCGGTCGGCTTGATTAAGCATGCCTGCAAAAAAGGCACACCGCAAATGAATGTAACACCGGCACCTGCAGCTGCTCAGCAAGGATTCACTAAAAATGAGTCCAGGAGCCAAAAGCAGCCTCAGCAGCCGAAAGAAAAACCTGAGAAAGCCCCGGCTGAAAAAGGTGAATCTAAATTTAAAAAAATCCTTGGTTACTTCTTCGAATAAGGATTGGAATATCAGGAATCTCGTCAAATTAGGAGGATTGTCATGTTAGAGTTTGATTCTAATTTAGATCAATTAGCTACAATAAAAGTCATTGGAGTCGGCGGCGGAGGCAATAACGCGGTAAACCGCATGATCGAGCACGGTGTACAGGGTGTCGAGTTCATCTCTGTCAATACTGATGCCCAGGCGTTGAACTTATCAAAAGCAGAAATTAAGATGCAAATCGGCGGCAAGCTAACCCGCGGTCTTGGTGCAGGTGCAAATCCTGAAGTGGGAAAGAAGGCTGCAGAAGAGAGCAAGGAACAGATTGAGGAAGCCCTTCGCGGAGCTGATATGGTTTTCGTTACTGCCGGCATGGGCGGCGGTACTGGTACAGGGGCTGCCCCGGTAATTGCCCAGATTGCGAAAGACCTTGGCGCACTTACAGTCGGAGTAGTCACACGTCCATTCACATTTGAAGGCAGAAAGCGTGCTACCCAGGCGCAGGGCGGAATCTCTTCAATGAAGGAAAGTGTAGATACACTGATTGTCATTCCAAATGACCGTTTGCTTGAGATTGTTGATAAAAGCACTCCAATGCTTGAAGCATTCCGTGAGGCGGATAACGTGCTTCGACAGGGTGTCCAGGGTATTTCTGACCTGATTGCCGTTCCTGGATTGATTAACCTTGACTTCGCCGATGTGAAAACAATCATGTCCAATAAAGGTTCTGCCCTTATGGGTATCGGTATTTCTTCAGGGGAAAACCGTGCGGCTGAAGCAGCTAAAAAGGCCATCTCAAGCCCATTGCTTGAGACTTCCATCGATGGGGCGCAGGGCGTGTTGATGAACATTACTGGCGGCACAAACCTGAGCTTGTTTGAGGTACAGGAAGCTGCGGATATCGTTGCAACTGCATCTGACCAGGATGTGAATATGATTTTTGGTTCTGTCATTAACGAAAGCCTGAAGGATGAAATCGTCGTGACGGTCATCGCCACCGGCTTCAATGAAGTGGAATCTTCTCAACGCCCGGCACGTCCTTCATTCGGCCAGGCAAGGCCGCAAACTCCAACCACTGGGGTGAAGAGAGAAGCAAAACGTGAGGAAGTTAGTGAGCAGCCGGTAAGAAGCAACAATAACCAGGCGGAAGAAGCATTGGATATACCTACATTCCTCAGAAACCGCAATAGAAGAAGATAATAGGAAGTCAGCCGCAATGGAAAACCCTCTCTGTCAGGCTAAAATAGCAATCAGGCGGGCAGGGGAGCTGCTAAGGAGTTCCATAGCTCCTTCTATTCCGGATTTCTGGACTTATTATATAGTTTAATAGAGTAAAAAGGCTGTCCCAGGGTGGGCAGCCTTTTTGCATGCAGAAATTAAGGCAAATGGTTTATTTTCCTTGCTAGAGAGGTCCCCATGTCAAGGAAGCCTATTCTACAAATACCTTAAAAAACACAGAAAAACTCTTAAAAATTCGATACAAAAAGTGACACACTTTCAAATGAAAGGTACGGTATACTTTTCCCTAATAGATAAATGAACAGTTATTTGGGAGGGGAGTGCTTGACGTTATATTTGGACGTTATTTGGCTCTTGAATTGGCTATTTGACTGCCTTCTCTTATATTGGACAGCAATCCTTTTAAAAAGGAGGGCCATACCCTGGAGGATTATTCTCGGCGGGCTTATGGGTTCATTGATTGTTGTGTTCGCTTTTACCCCTTATAGCCAGTTGGTTGATAATCTCTATGTAAAATTGCTTTTCTCCATTTTTATGATTCTTATTGCATTCGGATACGGGAGATGGAAGGTTTTCATTAAGAATACCGGGGCTTTATATTTTATTACATTCTTGTCGGGAGGGATATTGCTTGGGATGCATTTTTTATTCAATTATCATATTCGCTCCCTTCATCCAGGGATGGCAGCAGGAGTAAATAGATTCGGAGATCCTGTCAGCTGGCTCTATATCATGATTGGCTTTCCGCTTGCCTGGCACTTTTCCAAAAGAACACTTGATGATCTTGAAATGGCGAAGGTTACCTTCGACCAAATGGTGCTGGTATGCATAAATGTAGACCAATACCACTATAAGCTGAACGGGTTGGTCGACAGCGGCAACCAGCTGTACGACCCATTATCCAAAATGCCCGTCATGATCGTGTCTATAGCTGGCCAAGAGGACAATATCCCTCCTGATGTTCTCCCCTTGTTTAAGGACCCAGATTTAATCTTAGCGCAGAATGGACAATTTGATTACTCATGGGCGGATAAAATGAGGATCGTTCCCTGTAAGGTTGTGGGAAATGACCATCAGCTGCTAACCGCGATAAAACCTGATTCCATCATCATTTATCACGAAAGCAAGATGTTTGAGGTTGAGAGAGGACTTGTATCGTTTACCTCACAGCAGCTTTCTCCGGACAATGCCTATCACTGTATTGTCCATCCAAAAATGCTGACTGGAATACCCGTAGAATCAGCGTCATGAAATCGATTACTAAATCTATACTCAACAATAGCTCAATTTAGAAGGGAGAATCGTTTTGAAAAAACTAATCCTCCGTTTCACATACTATTGGTATAAGCTGTTAATCAAACTGGGTTTAAAATCAGATGAAGTTTTCTATATTGGCGGAAGTGAAGCATTGCCGCCGCCCCTGTCAAAAGAAGAGGAAGAAATTCTGATCAATAAGCTGCCAAAAGGTGATCAAGCCGCACGTTCTATCCTGATTGAAAGAAATCTTCGCCTGGTTGTATACATTGCACGGAAATTTGAGAACACAGGCATCAATATAGAGGATTTAATCAGCATTGGAACAATAGGATTAATCAAGGCCGTGAATACCTTTAATCCGGAAAAAAAGATCAAGCTGGCTACATACGCTTCCCGCTGTATTGAAAATGAGATTTTAATGTATTTGCGCAGAAACAATAAAATACGTTCAGAAGTATCATTTGATGAACCATTAAACATTGATTGGGATGGAAATGAGCTGCTTCTTTCCGATGTTCTGGGGACAGATGAAGACATTATTACAAAGGATTTAGAGGCAAATGTCGACAGGAAACTCCTTACTAAAGCACTTACCCAGCTGACAGACCGTGAAAAACAGATTATGGAGCTCCGTTTCGGGCTGACGGGAGGGGAAGAAAAAACACAAAAAGATGTAGCGGATATGCTTGGCATTTCTCAATCCTATATTTCCCGTCTAGAAAAGAGAATCATTAAAAGGCTCAGAAAAGAATTCAACAAGATGGTCTAAAAATTTTTTTGAAGCGACCAATCCACAGCTATCAACGATTTGATAAATTTATCCCTATGCTTTCAATGTTTTCGAAAAGACGCAGGTGCATATTTTTCCCCCTCAGGGAGATACTGTTTTTTGTACAGCAGCTCCTGTGAGGAGGGAATATTTTGTCTCGAAACAAAGTTGAAATCTGCGGTGTAGATACATCTAAATTACCGGTTTTGAAAAATGACGAAATGAGAACACTCTTTAAAGAAATGCAGGCAGGTGATATTTCAGCAAGAGAAAAACTGGTGAACGGGAACCTAAGACTCGTGTTGAGCGTGATTCAGCGTTTTAACAACCGGGGAGAATTTGTGGATGATTTGTTTCAGGTCGGCTGTATCGGCTTGATGAAGTCCATAGATAATTTTGATTTAAGCCAGAATGTTAAATTTTCTACGTATGCTGTACCCATGATTATTGGTGAAATTAGAAGGTATTTACGGGATAATAACCCGATAAGAGTATCCCGTTCGTTAAGAGACATTGCTTATAAAGCACTGCAGGTAAAGGAAAGACTCATGAGCCAGACCTCTAAAGAACCTACAGCCCAGGAAATTGCCAAAGTTATGGGAGTGGCACATGAAGAAATCGTATTCGCACTGGACGCCATTCAAGATCCAGTATCCCTCTTTGAACCGATTTATAATGATGGAGGGGACCCAATCTATGTATTGGACCAGCTCAGTGATGAGAAAAATAGGGACAGCCAGTGGATCGATGAAATAGCACTGAACGAAGGCATGAGACGCCTTAATGAACGGGAAAAAATGATTTTGCGCAAGAGGTTTTTCCAGGGCAAGACCCAAATGGAAGTTGCCGAGGAAATCGGCATATCCCAGGCGCAGGTATCAAGGCTGGAAAAAGCAGCAATTAAACAAATGAACAAAAATATTCAACAGTAAAGCTGGTTGGCGAAAAGCGGACGGAATCCTGTTTTGGTTTCCTGAAGCTATCGCGGCCAGCTTTTTTAGATTTTACAGCTCCGCTAAGTTAGAAACATCCCAATAATATACAGAGTTTTTTCGGATAGGATTTACATGGTTCTGCCTTCGTTAACATATATATGTATGGATGGAGCCTGCGCACCAAGAAAAATGGGAGATGAGAAAATGGTGAAAATATCGGAATTCCAGGTGAAGGATATTGTGAATATACATGATGGGAAAAAGCTAGGCAACATGTCAGATTTAAGCATAAATGTAACTACCGGAAATATTGAGGCAATTATCGTATCAGGAGGGGGAAGGGTCATGGGACTGTTCGGCAGGGAAGAGGAAATGATCATTCCCTGGAATAAAATCAAGAAAATTGGTGCTGATGTCATTCTTGTGGAGCACCAGACAGCTATGAAGGGGGCTTATAGTGACAAATGAAGCCTTAAAAGAAAGCGGCATCACGCATACATGGAAGTCGTACTGCAAGATGGGCTCTAATCCTTTCTAATACGTAACTGACCATATTAGGAACAACTCTATGACAATACTCGCTTGAAGTGCATGTGATAAAAGTTATCAGGAAGTATTTCAGGATGGTTCATGTATAAAAGCAAAAAATAGACGGCACGGTGGTCAAACAGGCGCTGTGCCCCTAGATGTGGTAAAATTATAAAAAAAACGAAGAGGAAACTGGAATGAAAGAAACGTTTGTCCTGAAAGAAGAACAATTTTTAGTGATAGAAGAATGGCAGAATAAATTCAGCGGTGTAACAGCAGGATTTACGACCAAAAACGGCGGAATCGGAAAGGATAGCTATGAAAGCCTAAATACAGGTTTCCATGTTGGCGATGATGCTGATATTGTGAAGGGTAACAGGGCCATCATCGCGAAGGCTCTTGGTTTTCCTCTAGACAAATGGGTCGGTGCGGAACAGACTCACGAAACAAAAATCATAAAAGCAGTAAATGAAGATATGGGAAAAGGCGCAGCGGATTACGGCTCCAGTTTCAAGGGGACTGATGGTATTTATACGAAACAAAGGGATTTGCTGATCACCCTTTGTTTTGCAGACTGTGTGCCGTTATTCTTTATCTCTCCGAAGCACGGATATATAGGTGCGGCCCATGCCGGCTGGAAGGGCACAGTTGGTGAAATAGCGCGGAAAATGATCAATAAATGGGAGAGCGAAGGAATCTCGCCGGATGAGATATACGCTGCCATCGGGCCCTCGATTTGTAAAGAATGTTATATAGTGGATGACAAAGTTATAAAAATGGTGCAGAATTTGCTGGAAGAATATGACGAAAAGCCATATAATACAATAAGTAAGGGGCAATATCAATTGGACTTGAGGCGCTTGAACGCGATGCTCATACAAAAATCAGGTGTACCTGCATCCCAAATACTTACAACCCAGCTTTGTACAAGCTGTGACAGCGATTTGTTTTTTTCACATCGGCGGGATCATGGCCGAACAGGACGTCTGATGAGCTTCATCGGCTGGAAGGAGGATTAGGACGGCAATGAAGGTATCAGAGAAATTAACAGCTATCAAAGAAAAGATATCAGAGGCCTGCGAAAGAAGCGGCCGCAACCCAGAGGATATTACCATTGTCGCCGTGACAAAATATGTCACAACTGACCGGGCCCGTGAGGCAGTTGATGCAGGCATACTTCATTTAGGCGAGAACAGGGATGAAGGATTGCTTGAAAAATACTCTTTTTTAGGGGACAAGCCAGTCTGGCATTTCATTGGAAGCCTGCAAACGAGAAAAGTAAAAAATATAATTGATAAAGTCACATACATCCATTCGCTCGATCGCATCGCACTTGCAGAAGAAATTCAAAAAAGAGCCCGTGAAACTGTTCAATGCTTTGTTCAGGTCAATGTTTCCGGGGAAGCCTCCAAGCATGGACTGGAACCAGGGGAGACACTGCAATTCATCCGGAGCATAGAAGGCCTGGATAAGATTAAAATCGTGGGACTAATGGCAATGGCGCCATTTTCCGATAATGAGGAAATTCTTCGAAACTGTTTCAGAACACTGAAAACATTACAAACGGAGATTCAACAAGCTGGCATGGGCCATGCACCGTGCAATGAGCTTTCCATGGGGATGTCAAATGATTATCCTGTTGCCATCGAAGAAGGGGCCACTATCATCAGAATAGGAACGGCACTAGTTGGCGAAGATTCATAAGGAGGCATAATTATGTCATTCGTATCAAAATTCAAATCATTTTTCGCACTGGATGATGAATATGAATACAAAGAGGAAGCAGTAGAACAGGATATTCCTGAACCTAAGTTTGTAAAGCAAAATGCCAGGCAAACACCAAGTGGACAACCGCCCCAGAATGTTGTGAGTCTTCACAGCATACAGAAATCCTCAAAAGTGGTATTATTGGAACCAAGGGTTTATGCGGAGGCACAGGAAGTGGCGGACAATTTGAAGAATCACCGGGCGGTAGTGGTGAACCTGCAGCGAATCCAGCATGACCAGGCAAAAAGGATTGTGGACTTCCTAAGCGGAACTGTCTATGCAATTAGCGGAGATATACAAAAAATAGGAACCGATATTTTCTTATGCACCCCTGAAAATGTGGATGTGTCAGGGAATATTACAGGGTTCACAGCAGATGAAGAGAATGATAATACGAGGTGGTAGGATTTAATGGCAATTTTGTTTGAGATTCTGCAAAGGCTTCTGACATATTACTCCTGGGCCTTGATTATATACATATTTATGTCTTGGTTCCCTAATGCTTACGGAACAGCAATCGGCCGGTTCTTAACCAAAATATGCGAGCCTTTTTTAGAGCCTTTTCGCAGAATTATCCCGCCACTGGGGATGATCGACATCTCCCCGATTGTGGCATTTTTAGTGCTGAGATTTGCAGGCTACGGACTGGTTTATTTGGAAAATATGTTCAGATAAAGGATGTCAGGTCCTTGAGTTTTGGCATTGGGTGATTGGTGAAATCGCATAGGTACACATTCAGTCACACCATATGCCCAATCAATTTTACGACACGTAAAAAGAGACCCGGTTAACAAAGACTTTCCGGCAATGGCAACGGATTTCTTTGCAGACCGAGTTTCTTTTATTTCTACACTAAGAAGGATAGAGGCAGGTAACATGAGCATTTATCAGCATTTCCGTCCGGAAGAGAAGGAATTTATCGACCAGTCTCTCCAATGGATTGGAAGAGTGAAAGAAACCTATTCCCAAAAGCTTACCGATTTTCTTGATCCTCGTGAACAGCAGATCCTGGTCGCTTTGCTGGGACATGACCAGGAGGTAAAGCTTGAATTATTTGGCGGCCATCCGCAGGCCGAAAGAAAAAGGGCATTGCTATACCCGGATTACATAACACCGGAGCAGGAGGATTTCTCTATCAGCCTGATTGAAATAAAATATCCTGTCAAATTCGTGACCATCGAGCATAGACAGGTACTGGGCACGTTGATGTCTCTAGGTATTAAACGCGAAAAATTCGGGGACATTCTCGTTTCCGGGCAGCGAGTTCAATTTCTTGCGGCCGGGGAAATCGAAAGCTATCTGTTTGCCAATCTCGAAAAAATTGGAAAAGCTACGGTCTCCATGAAAAAAGTTGCGCTTGAAGAGGCAATTGTTGCTGAAGAAGTCTGGGATGAATCTACCTTTACCGTAAGTTCGATGAGGTTGGACACCGTCATTTCATCCATCCTTAACCTTTCACGGCAGAAGGCTCAGACATTAATTACGTCCGGCAAAGTCAAGCTGAATCATAAGCAGACTGAACATATTTCAGAAGAGTGCCGGGAAGGGGATACCATTTCGGTTCGCGGTTTTGGAAGATGCAGTATACTGTCGATAGAAGGCAAAACAAAAAAAGAAAAATGGCGAATTACGGCAGGACGCAGAAAATAATATGACCTTAAGAAGGATTTACAAAATTCCTGTCGAAACGTAGAATAAGATATAAGAGAGTAGAAACTGTTATGGAGGTGTCTTATGCCCTTAACCCCATTAGATATACATAATAAGGAATTCAGCAAAGTTTTCCGTGGGTATGATGAAGATGAAGTAAATGAATTTCTGGACCAGATTATAAAAGATTATGAACTAATCCTTCGTGAAAAAAAGGAATTGGAAGGCAAGCTGAATGAAGTGTTTGACCGCCTTGGCCATTTCACCAATATCGAGGAGACACTGAACAAATCAATCATTGTTGCCCAAGAGGCCGCAGAGGACGTAAAAAGGAATGCTCAGAAGGAAGCGAAGCTGATTATCAGGGAGGCAGAGAAAAATGCCGACAGGATCGTCAATGATTCTTTATCGAAGGCGAGGAAAATCGCCATGGATATCGAAGAGCTGAAAAAGCAGTCCAAGGTGTTCAGGACCCGGTTTAAGATGCTTGTGGAAGCGCAGCTGGACTTATTGGACAACGATGATTGGGATAAGCTCCTTGAATACGAAGTGGATGCAACGGAGCTGGATCAGGATTAATTATCTTGGTGCCTTGACTTATTGCAATCCTTTCGCATATAATTTTCTATTATAGCAATTATACTGAAACGACACGATGAGAGGGAAAGTATATTTCTCAAGACTTTTAAAAGCGAGCCGGGGCTGGTGGAAGCCTGGCAAAAGCGGAGAAGTGGAAGATCACCCTTGAGTTCCAAGCTGAAACCTTTAGGAAATAAGCGAGGCGTTACATTCACGTTACGAATGCTTAAAGCGGATCGGGCTTTTTTAGCCTGTCTATCAGGGTGGTACCGCGGGAACCAAGCTTTCTCGTCCCTTTTTGGGATGAGGAGGCTTTTTTTATTTTCATGATGGTTTTTGTAAATCCCATATATGGCCTTTACTAATCGTCTTCGGGAAGAATTGGCGTTCAGAGGTCAGCCGGGGAACCCGCCTTGCGTTTTAAATTATAAATGGAGGAATGGAAAGATGGAGTACAAAGATACACTATTGATGCCTAAAACGGAGTTTCCAATGCGCGGAAATCTGCCGAATCGCGAGCCTGAAATTCAAGCGGCATGGGAAGAGATGAACATTTATCAAAAGGTACAGGAAAACAGTAAAGGCCGCCCTTTATTCATCCTGCATGACGGACCTCCATATGCAAATGGTGACATCCATATGGGGCACGCACTGAATAAAATTTTAAAGGACTTTATCGTCCGCTATAAATCACTAAGCGGCTTTAATGCACCGTATGTGCCAGGCTGGGATACTCACGGCCTGCCAATCGAAACTGCATTGACCAAGAATAAGAAGGTCAAGCGCAAGGAAATGTCCGTTGCCGAGTTCCGTAAACTTTGTGAGGAATATGCTTACGAGCAAGTCGATAACCAGCGTGAGCAATTCAAGCGCCTGGGTGTAAGGGGAGACTGGGAAAACCCTTATATTACATTAAAGCCTGAATACGAGGCACAGCAAATCCGTGTATTCGGCGAGATGGCCAAGAAGGGATATATCTATAAAGGCCTGAAGCCTGTATATTGGTCTCCTTCAAGCGAATCTGCGCTCGCAGAGGCTGAAATTGAATATCATGATAAACGTTCTGCATCCATCTATGTTGCGTTCGAAGTAGTCGATGGCAAAGGTGCAATAGAAGAAGGCGTCAAGATTGTCATCTGGACTACAACACCATGGACAATTCCGGCCAACCTTGGAATCTCCGTCCATCCTGACCTTAATTATGTAGTTGCTGAAGTAGATGGCACGAAATACCTTGTTGCAGAAGCGTTGCTGCAATCAGTGGCTGCAACTATGCCATGGGAAAATTACAATGTTGTAAAAACAGTAAAAGGAAGCGAACTTGAAAGAGTGATTGCAAAGCATCCATTATTCGACCGTGAATCACTGGTGATGCTGGGCGAGCATGTTACGACTGATGCTGGTACCGGCTGTGTACACACTGCTCCCGGACACGGGGAGGACGACTTCATCGTAGGGCAGAAATATGGTCTTGATGTTCTTTGCCCGGTTGATGAAAAAGGGTATATGACAAAGGAAGCTGGAGAATTTGAAGGCTTGTTCTATGATGAAGCAAATAAGCCGATTACAGAAAGGCTTGAGCAGGCTGGTGCGCTTTTAAAGCTTAATTTCATCACCCATTCCTACCCGCATGATTGGCGTACCAAGAAGCCGACAATCTTCCGTGCTACTGCACAATGGTTCGCTTCAATCAAGGATTTCCGTCAAGACTTGCTGAAAGCTGTGGAAGAAACAAAATGGGTACCGGCATGGGGAGAAACCCGCCTTCATAATATGGTCCGTGACCGTGGCGACTGGTGTATCTCACGCCAGCGGGCATGGGGAGTACCAATCCCTGTTTTCTATGGGGAAGACGGCCAGCCAATCATCACGGACGAAACAATTGATCATGTATCCAATTTGTTCCGCGAGCATGGATCAAATGTCTGGTTCGAACGCGATGCCAAGGACCTGCTGCCGGAAGGCTTTACCCATGAAAGCAGCCCGAATGGCAAGTTTACAAAAGAAACAGATATCATGGATGTATGGTTCGATTCCGGTTCCTCCCATCAGGCAGTCCTTCTGGAACGCGATGATTTACAGCGGCCGGCAGACCTCTATTTGGAAGGATCGGACCAATACCGCGGATGGTTCAATTCATCATTATCCACCAGTGTCGCTGTAACAGGAAAAGCTCCTTACAAAGGTGTCCTGAGCCATGGTTTCGCACTTGATGGAGAAGGCCGCAAGATGAGTAAATCCATTGGGAATGTAGTCGTCCCTGCCAAGGTCATGAACCAGCTGGGTGCAGACATCCTTCGCCTATGGGTGGCATCAGTGGATTATCAATCAGATGTTAGGGTATCAGACGCAATCCTTAAGCAGGTTGCAGAGGTATACCGTAAAATCCGGAACACTTTCCGCTTCTTATTGGGGAATCTTGACGGATTCAATCCTGAAACAGATAAACTTGGTTACGATGAACTTCGTGAAGTGGACCAATATATCATGATCAAGCTTAACAAGCTGATTACTAATACCAAAAAAGCTTACGATAACTATGAGTTTGCGAATATCTACCATCAGGTGAACAATTTCTGTACGCTTGACCTTAGTGCATTCTATCTGGATTACGCGAAGGATATTCTATACTGCGAAGCTCCTGACAGCCACGAAAGACGGGCTATTCAAAGCGTGCTTTATGATTCGCTTCTTGTGCTGACAAAGCTTGTCGCGCCGATTCTTGCACATACTGCGGATGAAGTATGGAAGTTTATTCCTGGCGTTACCGAAGAAAGCGTCCAGCTGACACTTATGCCGGAAGCAGCAACCTTCGAGAACGAAAAGGAAATTGAAGAGAAATGGAATGCATTCATGTCCCTTCGCGATGATGTCCTTAAGGCATTGGAGGAGGCAAGGAACAATAAAGTAATCGGTAAGTCCCTTAATGCGAAGGTTTCCGTCTATGTAGATGGCAAAACAAAGCAGCTGCTTGACAGTATTGATGAAAGCTTCGAGCAGTTGTTTATCGTCTCCGCTTTCGAGGTTGCTGGCTCAGTCGATTCAGCTCCGGCCGGTGCGCTGAAATTGGATAAAGCTGCAATCGAAGTCACCAAAGCAGAAGGGGATACGTGTGAACGCTGCTGGAATGTGACCGAGGATGTAGGCCTGGTCGAAGAACATCCAACATTATGCGTACGCTGTGCCACAGTCGTTAAAGAACACTATGTAAATCAATAATTACACCTTGAACAGGGGAGGGCCCGTATCTTGAAAGGTACGGGCTCTTTTACTTGTTGGAAATACAAATAAAGATTGATCAAATAGACTAATTTGGAAGCGGGCGCTTTCACTTTCTTATTGCCAGGGGGTAACATGATTAGTCAATCCTGACAGATTATGCTACAATTTGATAGGAATATTTTATGGCCATATCATCAGGCCGTGTTTGGGGGATTATGCTGGTGCTGTATTATGTGGTGGCAATGTTTGTATTTGCCCTTGATCAAATAACAAAATGGCTGATTGTAAAAAATATGGAGCTTGGAGAGAGTATCGAAGTCATTCAGGATTTTCTCTACATAACTTCGCATAGGAACCGCGGTGCTGCATGGGGAATCCTTCAGGGCCAGATGTGGTTTTTTTACCTGATCACAACCGCTGTGATCATAGCGCTTATTTACTATATTCAAAAAATGGGCAGGCAGAGCAAACTGCTTGGTATATCGCTTGCTTTGATGCTCGGCGGTGCGATTGGTAATTTTATCGACCGTATAGTACGTAAAGAAGTGGTCGATTTTATTAATACGTACATATTTACTTATAATTTTCCGATCTTCAACGTTGCAGATTCAGCGCTCTGCATCGGTGTTGGACTTATGATTATTTATATGCTGCTGGAAGAAAAGCTCGCTAAGGAGAAAAACAATGGATAAATACAGCTACACTATAGAAGAAGCCCAAAAAGGGGAAAGGATTGACAAGGCTCTTTCGACGCTGAATCAAGAGTGGTCACGTTCCCAGGTACAGCCATGGATCAAGGAAGGGCATGTGCTGGTTAATGGGACACCTGTTAAAACCAATTATAAATGCAGCATCGGGGATAAGGTGGAAATCCTCATACCGGAGCTGGAGGTACTTGATGCCATGCCTGAGGAAATGGACCTTGATATTTATTATGAAGACGAGGATGTCCTTGTAGTGAACAAACCGCGGGGCATGGTGGTGCATCCCGCTCCCGGCCATACTACAGGAACACTTGTAAACGGGCTGATGGCCCATTGCAAAGACTTGTCCGGAATAAATGGTGTCATGCGCCCCGGAATTGTGCATAGGATTGATAAAGATACATCAGGGCTCCTGATGGTCGCCAAGAACGATATGGCCCATGAAAACCTCGTTCAGCAGCTTGTTGATAAGACTGTAACAAGAAAATATAAAGCGATAGTCCATGGCAATATCCCTCACGATTTCGGAACGATCGATGCCCCGATTGGCAGGGACAAAAAGGATCGCCAGAGCATGACTGTTACGGAGGAGAATTCCAAGCATGCAGTTACGCATTTCAGGGTGCTGGAAAGATTTAAGGATTTTACATTCGTGGAATGTCAGCTGGAAACAGGACGGACACATCAAATCAGGGTCCATATGAAATATATAGGCTATCCGCTTGCCGGCGACCCGAAATACGGGCCCAGGAAGACGCTGGAAATAGACGGCCAGGCACTCCATGCGGGCGTCCTTGGATTCATTCACCCAAGAACCAAGGAATACAAGGAATTTGAGGCACCGCTGCCAAAGGTAATGGAAGATTTGGTAGACTATTTAAGAAAAAAATAATTGACAACAAACGACATGAAGAATAAGATTAACCTAGTTGAATAAGAGCCCTTTAAAACAGTCCAGAGAGGCTGAGAAGGAAGCGGAACAGGATCAAATATGCCTTTTGATTGTACCGAACCCTCATCCCCTCATGGATGAGGGTTTTTTTGGAAAAAATAAAACCATGCTTATAATATCTCTTAAAAATATGGCAGGTGCCAAAGATAAGAAGGAGTGATTCAACAGATGAATGAAAAAGCAGTTGTCCTGGATGAACAGGCGATCCGCAGAGCTTTGACCAGAATTGCTCATGAAATTATTGAAAAGAATAAGGGTATTGAAGATTGCGTATTGATTGGAATTAAAACAAGAGGGATCTTTATCGCAAACCGCCTTGCAGAAAGAATTAATCAGATTGAGGGCAAGGAAATTCAGGTTGGAGAATTGGATATTACGCTCTATCGCGACGATTTGTCTACCAAGACACAGGACGGAGATCCTTTGGTGAAAGGTTCGGACATTCCGGTAGCTATTACTGATAAAAAGGTAGTGCTTGTAGATGACGTCCTGTTTACAGGACGGACAGTGAGGGCTGCGATGGATGCTCTTGTGGACCTGGGCAGACCTTCTCAGATACAGCTGGCGGTTCTGGTGGATCGTGGACACAGGGAACTGCCTATCCGAGCCGATTTTGTTGGAAAAAACGTTCCTACCTCACTTTCGGAAAAGATAGCAGTTACCTTAAAGGAAGTAGACGGTTCAGACAAGGTCAGCATTTTTGAAAAATAAATGGGATTGCTTTTAACAGGATGAAGCAACAGGGAGGCAGGGGTTCCTGAAGCCAGGGACCCGCAAATATCTTCTTCTATACATAAGAAGGTATTGTCTAGACAGGGGAGGATATAAATGGAAGAAGTTAAACGAAATGTAGTACTGGATATTCAGGAGGTCCCCAAACCGTTTCAATGGTTTACACTCAGCCTCCAACACTTATTTGCAATGTTCGGGGCAACCGTTCTGGTACCGTTCCTTGTGGGGTTGAGCCCCAGTATTGCACTGATTTCAAGCGGCCTGGGAACACTTTCGTATTTATTAATCACTAAAGGACAGATACCGGCATATCTTGGTTCATCATTTGCATTCATCGCGCCGATTGGCGTAGCCAGCCAGTTTGGCGGCCCGCATGCAGCTATGATTGGCTGCTTCTTTGCCGGAATAGTATATGGTATTGTGGCTCTGATCATAAAAAAAGCAGGGTTAAGATGGCTAATGAACCTTCTGCCTCCTGTCGTGGTAGGGCCGGTGATCATTGTAATCGGGCTTAGCCTTGCAGGAACAGCAGTGAACATGGCAATGTACGAAAACCCGGGAGCACCGGCTGATAAGCTGGTATACAGTACCACGCACTTTACTATAGCTTTGATTACACTTGCCGTTACGATCATTTGTTCAGTCTTCCTTAAAGGATTCCTGGGAATCATTCCGATCTTGATAGGAATAATCGCAGGATATGTGTCAGCGGTAATCGCAGGAATAGTAGATTTCAGCGGGATTCAAAAAGCATCCTGGTTCGCCCTTCCAGATTTCATGGTGCCTTTTGTAACGTATGATCCGGTTTTCTCCTGGGAAATCATCTTCATCATGGTTCCGGTGGCAATCGTGACACTATCCGAACATATTGGCCACCAGATGGTTCTCAGTAAAGTTGTGGAAAGGAACCTGATTGAAAAGCCCGGTTTGCACCGTTCCATTACAGGGGATGGAGTTGGAATCATGATTGGTTCGATCATCGGCGGGCCGCCATTAACTTCGTATGGTGAAAACATCGGTGTACTTGCGATTACGCGAGCGTTCAGTGTCTATGTAATCGGAGGAGCCGCTGTGATTGCAACAGTATTTGGTTTTGTCGGAAAGGTAGCAGCAGTCATCAGTTCAATCCCGCAGGCGGTAATGGGGGGAATTTCCATCCTGTTATTCGGTATCATTGCCTCCAGTGGATTAAGAATGTTAATTGACAATAAAGTGGATTTTGGGAATAACCGGAATTTAATCATTTCTTCGGTCATCCTCGTAATCGGAATAGGCGGAGCATTCATCAAGCTTTCTGATAAAATCTCGCTGACCGGTATGGCGCTTGCTGCGATTATCGGTGTACTATTGAACCTTGGTTTGCCTGGCAGGAAAAAAATATCAGGCGACATGTTTGGAGAAGAAAACAACCCAGCTTAAAGTTGAAAATCATATAACCACCTTTTAAAAGAAGTCCAGAGAGGCTAATAAGGGTGAAACAGTACAGTAGGATATATGGCGAATAAGGCATTTTAGGATGCGGATAGTCGTGCATTGATCTGCTGTATTTAAAACACCCTGTTTTTCTGAACAGGGTGTTTTTTTGCCCTGAAAAATTGAAAAAATCAAAAGGGGGCATTAGCATATGCGGAATGTGTTAACCATGAATGAATTAAAAATCACTGAAATCGGAGAGATTCTTGAACAGGCAGAAGCGTTTAAAAAGGGCGAACGCTGGTATCCCGAAACACAGGTGATGGTTGCCAATCTGTTTTTCGAACCGAGCACAAGGACAAAAACGAGCTTTGAGGTGGCGGAAAGGAAACTGGGACTTGAGGTCGTACACTTTGATGCAGGCACCTCAAGCATCAAAAAGGGAGAATCCCTTTATGACACGGCTCGGACCCTGGAGGCAATTGGAATCAAGGCGCTTGTCATAAGGCATGAAGAAGAGAATTACTGGCAGGAATTAAGAGGTAGGCTCAGTATCCCGATCATTAATGCTGGTGACGGCTGCGGACAGCATCCCACTCAATCGCTTCTCGATCTTTTGACCATCAAACAGGAGTTTACAAGTTTCGAGGGTTTAAAGATTGCGATTATTGGAGATATCCGCCACAGCAGGGTGGCCCGTTCAAATGCAGATGCTTTGACAAGGCTTGGTGCAGAGGTCGTATTTTCCGGGCCGAGGGAATGGTTCGATGAAGAGATTGGCTCCTATCAGGATATAGACGGAGCAATTGAAACATCAGATGTAGTAATGCTGCTTAGAATTCAGCATGAAAGGCATATAGACGGAGAATCCCAAACTTCACATGCTGATAGCTATTTACATCTATATGGATTAACGAAGGAAAGAGAGAGAAGGATGAAGCGGAATGCAATCATCATGCATCCGGCGCCCATCAACCGCGGTATCGAAATTGACAGTGATCTTGTGGAATGCAAGCGTTCGAGAATTTTTAAGCAGATGGAAAATGGTGTCTATATAAGGATGGCCGTACTGAAAAAGGCTCTAGAACAAACTAAGGGAGGAACCAAGTATGAAAACAGTCATCAAAAATGGAGTATTGCTCGATAAAGACGGAAATCAGGTTAGCAGGGATGTTACTTTCGAAGGTGGCATAATTACTGAAATTGCAGAGAATAGCGCTGTTGATGGCTGTCAGGTAATCGACGCAGAAGGAAAGCTGGTTTCCCCTGGTTTCGTTGACTTGCATGTTCACCTCAGGGAGCCAGGCGGCGAAAAAAAAGAGACCATTGAAACAGGGACTCTGTCCGCTGCCAAAGGCGGTTTTACAACCATTGCTGCCATGCCAAATACAAGGCCAGTACCGGATACCCAGGAACAAATGGCATGGCTAATGAACAGGATTGCAGAAAAAGCAGCAGTGCGTGTCCTGCCGTATGCCTCTATTACTATAAGGGAATTGGGACGTGAATTGACAGACTTCCAAGGGTTGAAGGATGCGGGTGCGTTCGCTTTTACAGATGACGGAGTCGGCATCCAGGAGGCAGGCATGATGCTTGCTGCCATGAAAAAAGCAGCGTTAATAAATATGCCGATCGTTGCCCACTGCGAAGATAATTCATTGATCAATAAGGGTTCTGTACATGAAGGCAATTTTTCAAGAGAAATGGGTATAAACGGAATTCCTTCTGTATGTGAATCCGTTCATATCGCAAGGGATGTCCTGCTCGCTGAAGCATCAGGCTGCCATTATCATGTATGCCATATAAGCACGAAAGAATCAGTCCGGGTAGTGCGGGACGCCAAAAGAGCCGGCATAAAAGTAACGGCTGAGGTAACCCCCCACCATCTGCTGCTATGCGAGGACGATATCCCTGGACTGGACCCTAACTTTAAAATGAATCCTCCATTAAGAGGGCGTGGGGATCGGGAAGCATTGATAGAAGGACTGCTTGACGGGACAATTGATTTCATAGCGACGGACCATGCGCCGCACACACAGGCTGAAAAAGAAGCGGGAATGGAGCTTGCCCCGTTTGGGATTGTAGGCCTTGAGACAGCATTTCCGCTTCTTTATACACATTTTGTAAAAAAAGGAATCCTGTCCTTGAAACGATTAATCGAACTACTGACGATCAAGCCTGCTGAAAGTTTTTCACTGCCATACGGAGAATTGGCTCCGGGCCAGCCAGCTGATATCGTTTTACTGGATTTAGCGGCGGAACATAAAATTGACAGCAACACATTTTTGTCCAAGGGAAGAAATACTCCGTTTGATGGTGAATCATGCTTTGGATGGCCTGTTTTGACGATAAGCCAAGGAAAAGTAGTATGGGAAAAAGGACGTGTTGGAATATGAAAAGACAGCTGATACTGGAAGACGGAACGGTTTTCGTTGGAGAAGGCTTTGGCAGCGATATTGAAAGGTCTGGGGAAGTGGTATTCAATACTGGGATGACCGGATATCAGGAAATATTGTCAGATCCTTCCTACTGCGGACAAATCATAACGCTCACTTATCCGCTTATTGGAAACTATGGCATCAACCGAGACGATTTTGAATCCATAGCTCCGGCCATATCAGGTTTTGTAGTAAAGGAAGCAGCCGATTTTCCTTCCAATTGGCGAAATGAAATGTCGCTGGATGAATTTTTCAAAGAAAAGAATATTCCTGGAATCAGCGGGATTGATACAAGGAAATTAACAAGGATTATACGAAAGCATGGAACTCTAAGGGGGATGATCTGCAGCATTGAAAGGGCTGAGGAAGACGTACTGCAGCAGCTCAAGGCTACTGTGCTGCCAAACGACCAGGTAAAAAGGGTATCTACAAAAACGGCGTATCCTAGTCCTGGAAGGGGGAGAAGGGTAGTGCTTGTCGATTATGGAATGAAGCACGGTATCCTTAGGGAACTGAATGAACGGGACTGCGATGTCATTGTAGCACCTTGCAATATTACCGCTCCAGAGATTCTGAGCCTTCATCCGGATGGGGTCATGCTGTCGAATGGACCTGGCGACCCGAAGGACGTTCCGGAGGCTCTTGAGATGATCCGCGGGATACAGGGGAAAATCCCAATGTTCGGAATATGCCTTGGACACCAGCTTTTTGCGCTCGCAAACGGAGCAAACACAGAAAAAATGAAATTCGGGCATAGGGGTTCCAACCATCCTGTCAGAGATTTGCAGACAGGAAAAGTTGCACTGACGTCCCAGAATCACGGCTACACGGTTGCGGAGGGTTCTATCAATGGCACGGATCTAAAAGTCACTCACATAGCCATAAATGATGGCACGATCGAAGGGCTTAAGCACAATAAATATCCTGCATTCACAGTACAATACCATCCGGAAGCATCGCCGGGACCAGAGGATGCGAACTATTTGTTTGATCAATTCATGCAGATGATTGAAGCAGTGAAATCAGAGGGGGAAACAACATGCCAAAACGTAGAGATATAAAAAGTATCCTGGTAATCGGATCAGGTCCCATCATCATCGGCCAGGCAGCAGAGTTTGATTATGCAGGAACCCAGGCTTGCATCGCCCTGAAGGAAGAGGGCTACCGGGTCATCCTTGTCAACTCCAATCCAGCAACGATTATGACGGATACAGAAATTGCGGATGCAGTGTATATCGAACCTATAACCCTCGAATTTGTCAGCAAAATTATCCGTAAGGAGCGGCCGGATGCCCTCCTGCCGACTCTTGGAGGGCAAACCGGGCTGAATATGGCTGTTGAACTTGCCAACTCTGGTGTCCTTGAGGAATGCGGCGTACAGATTCTTGGTACGAAGCTATCGGCAATCGAACAGGCTGAAGACAGAGATTTATTCAGGACGCTTATGAATGAACTTGGTGAACCGGTTCCTGACAGCGCCATTATCCATAATATCGATGAAGCTCTTTCATTCACTGGAGAGATTGGCTATCCAATCATTGTCCGACCTGCTTTTACACTTGGGGGAACAGGAGGAGGCATCTGTGAAAACGAGGAACAGCTTCTAGAGACTGTCGCAAGCGGCTTGAAACACAGTCCGGTCCATCAGTGCCTGCTTGAGAAAAGCATTGCAGGCTTCAAAGAAATAGAATATGAGGTTATGAGGGATTCGAATGATAATGCAATCGTCGTTTGCAATATGGAGAATTTCGATCCTGTCGGTGTCCATACTGGCGACTCCATTGTGGTTGCACCAAGCCAGACATTGAGTGACCGTGAATATCAGATGCTAAGGAACACCTCCCTTAAAATCATCAGGGCTCTAAAGATCGAAGGGGGCTGTAATGTCCAGCTTGCTCTTGACCCGGACAGTTTCAGCTATTATGTGATCGAGGTCAATCCTCGCGTCAGCCGTTCCTCGGCACTTGCTTCCAAGGCAACAGGATACCCGATAGCCAAGCTTGCAGCGAAAATAGCCGTTGGACTGACCCTTGATGAAATGATGAACCCGGTAACGGGAAAAACATATGCAAGCTTTGAACCAGCGCTAGACTATGTGGTTGCCAAGATTCCGCGCTGGCCATTTGACAAGTTTGAGTCAGCCAACCGTACATTGGGAACGCAGATGAAAGCGACTGGAGAGGTAATGGCAATTGGCAGGACATTTGAAGAATCCATTCTAAAGGCTATCCGCTCGCTTGAGACCGGCCATTTCCACTTGAGCCTAGGAGAGATGGTCAGCCAGGAATTAATGGAGAAGCGTATCCGTAAAGCAGGGGATGAAAGATTGTTTTATATAGGAGAAGCCCTCCGCTCAGGAATAAGCATCGAACAGATCCATGAATGGAGCAAAATCGATTTATTCTTCCTCCATAAGCTGAAAAAAATCATAGACTTAGAAGAAAGCCTGGCAGAATCGCCCTTTGACTTAGAATTAGCTGATAAGGCAAAGAGGATGGGATTCTCAGACGCGGCACTTTCGGAATTATGGAAAGTAGAGGAAAAGGCAGTATATGATTGGCGCTCGGAAAATGGCATCATGCCAGTATATAAAATGGTGGATACTTGTGCTGCAGAATTCGAATCAGAAACACCATACTTTTACGGGACATATGAGGACGAAAATGAATCCATCGTAACTGATCGAAAGAGTGTCGTTGTTTTGGGTTCGGGGCCGATCAGGATCGGGCAGGGTGTCGAATTCGATTATGCCACTGTACATTCGGTCTGGGCGATTAAAGAAGCCGGATATGAAGCGATCATAATCAACAATAATCCGGAAACGGTCTCCACTGATTTCAGTATTTCAGACAAGCTATACTTTGAACCGCTAACGATTGAAGATGTTATGCATATCATCGACCTCGAAAAGCCTATTGGGGCAGTCGTACAATTTGGCGGGCAGACTGCCATTAATCTGGCTGGAAAACTGGTGGAAAGAGGAGTCAAGATCCTCGGAACCACTCTTGAGGATTTGGACCGTGCAGAAAACAGGGATAAATTCGAACAAGCCCTAACTGAATTGGGAATCCCGCAGCCAAAGGGAAAAACAGCTACCTCTATAGACGAGGCGGTCCGAATTGCCGAAGCAATCGGTTATCCGGTACTTGTAAGGCCTTCATATGTGCTTGGAGGCCGCGCCATGGAAATCGTTTATCAGCAGGAGGAGCTGCTCCACTACATGGAAAACGCCGTGAAAATCAATCCTGAACATCCTGTTTTGATCGATCGCTATTTGACAGGTAAAGAAATCGAAGTAGACGCAATTTCTGACGGAGAAACGGTGTTGATCCCTGGCATCATGGAACATATTGAACGCGCAGGTGTCCATTCAGGGGACTCGATTGCTGTGTATCCCCCGCAAAGCCTGTCAGCTGAACTGAAGGGCACAATCGTCGATTATACGGAAAAACTTGCTAAAGGCCTCAATATCATAGGTTTATTGAACATCCAGTATGTGGTGAGCGACAACAAGGTATATGTGATCGAGGTGAATCCACGTTCAAGCCGGACGGTGCCGTTCCTGAGCAAGATTACCAATGTCGCCATGGCCAATTTAGCCACAAAGGTGATTCTGGGCCAAACATTGAACTCAATGGGCTACCATAGCGGATTGGTGGAAGAGAGGCATGGTGTTTATGTAAAGGTTCCAGTTTTCTCATTTGCCAAGCTTAGGAGAGTTGATATCACATTGGGGCCTGAAATGAAATCAACCGGTGAAGTGATGGGCAAGGATCTTACACTTGAGAAGGCTTTATATAAAGGGCTTGTCGCTTCTGGAATAAAGATAAAGGACCATGGTTCTGTGCTCTTGACAGTTGCGGATAAAGACAAAAAAGAAGCGCTTCATATTGCACGAAGATTCCATAAGATTGGGTATCAGCTGATCGCTACAAGCGGTACGGCATCTACTCTTAAGGAAGCAGGAATCCCTGTGAAAGTTGTGGAAAAAATCGGGGACCCAGGAAAAAATCTGTTGGATGTCATTCGAAATGGGGAAGCGCAGTTCATCATTAATACATTGACAAAAGGAAAACAGCCTGAAAGAGATGGATTCCGGATCCGCAGGGAATCCGTTGAAAACGGGATTCCCTGCCTAACCTCCCTGGATACGGCGCAAGCGATCCTCTCCGTCATTGAATCCATGACCTTCTCGGCAGAAGCTATGTCCGGGCGTGGTAATGCACGAGAGGTGACTTATTCATGATTCAAAATGAAATTATGAAGGTAGTGGAGCAGCGCGAATTGACAGAGTCCATCTTTGAACTGACTCTTCAGGGCAGCCTGGCTACTGATATCAAGGAACCAGGGCAGTTCGTCCATGTAAAAACAGCAAATGGTATCGCCCCGCTACTGAGAAGGCCGATCAGCATTTCTTCTTATGATGCGTCCAATTCAACCATGACCATGATCTACCGCGCGACAGGAAAAGGAACAAAGCTTTTATCGAAAAAAAAGGCAGGCGAGCTTGTCGATATACTTGGGCCGCTTGGAAACGGATTTCCGGTTGGACAAGTGAATAAAGGGGAATCTGTTGTCATTGTGGGAGGGGGAATTGGTGTACCGCCTTTGTATCAGCTGTCAAAAAATCTGACGGAAAAAGGTGCAACTGTTACCCAAATTCTTGGATTTCAATCAAGAGAAGCTGTTTTCTATGAACAGGAGTTCGCTAGATTGGGAGACACATATGTGCTGACAGCTGATGGCAGCTATGGAAGAAAGGGATTCGTAACAGCACAGCTTGAGAAACTGAACATGGCTTATGATTTCATGTATGCTTGCGGTCCAACGCCCATGCTGAGGGCATTAGAAAAGAACTATGGCGGAGATAATCTCTATTTATCCCTCGAGGAACGAATGGGGTGCGGCATTGGAGCTTGCTTCGCATGTGTATGCCATACCGCTGACGATCCTTCCGGTAGCAGCTATAGAAAGGTTTGCAGTGACGGACCGGTATTTAGGTCAGGGGAGGTAATCATATGACGGATTCTTTATCATTACAATTGCCCGGCCTGGACTTAAAAAATCCGATTATGCCGGCATCGGGCTGTTTTGGTTTCGGCCGCGAGTTCAGCCAGTTTTATGACCTGGGCGTTCTGGGAGCAATCATGATTAAGGCAACAACTGCAGAGCCAAGGTTTGGAAACCCTACTCCAAGGGTGGCAGAGACTCCTGCGGGGATGTTAAATGCCATTGGTTTGCAAAATCCCGGGCTTACAAGTGTCATGAGCAATGAATTGCCTTGGCTTAAACAGTTCGATGTACCGATCATTGCCAATGTAGCAGGATCGCAGATTGAGGATTATGTTACGGTTGCCAAAGAAATCAGCAAGGTTTCAAATGTTTCTGCTCTTGAATTGAATATTTCCTGTCCTAACGTCAAGGAAGGCGGCATTGCATTTGGAACAGACCCACAGACTGCAAAAAATGTGACTAGGGCTGTTAAGGAGGTATCCTCAGTCCCTGTCTATGTAAAGTTGTCCCCGAATGTTTCGGATATCGTACAAATAGCCCAGGCTGTGGAAGAAGGCGGTGCAGACGGACTGACGATGATCAATACTCTGCTCGGGATGAATATTGATCTTATGACAGCAAAACCTGTCCTGGCCAACAGGACAGGGGGGCTGTCAGGCCCATCAATAAAGCCCGTCGCACTCCGCATGATTTATGAAGTAAGCCGGAAGGTTTCTCTTCCGATCATAGGTATGGGCGGGATTTCTTCGGCAGAGGATGTCATTGAATTTTTCTACGCAGGCGCACACGCAGTGGCTGTTGGGACTGCAAACTTTGTGGACCCGTTTGTATGTCCAAAGATTATTGCTGAACTTCCTGAATTACTCCACAAATTGGGCTATAGCCATATTTCAGAATGTACGGGAAGGAGTTGGCGCAAACATGAAAAATTCGCTGGTCATCGCCTGTGATTTTCCTGGCCGCAAAGAGCTTGAGGGTTTTATGGATTTTTTCGGAAATGAAAAATTGTTTCTCAAAATAGGAATGGAGATGTTTTATCAAGAGGGTCCGGGAATCATCCATACAATTAAGGATGCCGGACATGATATTTTCCTTGATTTAAAGCTTCATGACATACCGAATACAGTAAAGTCTGCGATGAAAGGTTTGGCAAAGCTTGACGTCAACATGGTAAACGTCCATGCTGCAGGAGGAAGGGCCATGATGGAAGCAGCACTGGAAGGACTTGAAGCTGGAACAGCATCAGGCAATAAAAGGCCGGCATGCATTGCTGTTACACAACTGACAAGCACGTCCACCAGCCAAATGAACCTGGAACAGCTGATTCCGGGCGAGGTAAGGAACTCTGTTCTTCATTATGCAGCGCTAACTCGTCACGCTGGGCTTGATGGAGTGGTCTGTTCCAGCCACGAAGCCCGGGATATACACAAAAAATTAGGCCAGGGCTTCCTTACTGTGACACCTGGGATCAGACCATCCGGAAGCGACTTGCATGACCAAAAGAGAGTAGCGACACCATCCAATGCAAGGATGCTGGGATCAGATATCATTGTGGTCGGAAGGGCAATCACCTCAAATCCTGACCCATACAAGGCATACATGTCTATACGAAAAGAATGGGAGGGAGCAGCAGTATGAAATACGAGATTGCTGAAAGTTTATTGGAGATAAATGCTGTTTTCTTGAGGCCAAACGAACCTTTTACCTGGTCTTCAGGCATAAAGTCGCCTATCTATTGCGATAACCGGCTGACTTTATCCTATCCCCAGCTGAGGAAGAAAATTGCCAAAGGCCTTCAGGCGTTGGTTCAGCAGCATTTTCCGGAAGCTGAAGTCATTGCCGGGACTGCAACAGCTGGCATCCCGCATGCAGCTTGGGTCAGTGACCTGATGGAACTACCGATGTGCTATGTCCGCAGTAAAGCTAAGGGGCATGGAAAAGGAAACCAGATTGAAGGGAAGGCTTTACCTGGACAAAAGGTGGTAGTGATAGAAGATTTAATTTCAACCGGAGGAAGCTCCATTGCAGCTGTCAAGGCCCTCCGAGAGCAAGCCTGTGAGGTTCTCGGGATTGTGTCAATCTTCACCTATGGGCTCACGAAGGCAAGTCGACAGCTCCAGGAGGAGGGAATAAACGCCTTCTCTTTGAGTGATTATTCGGCTTTGATCGATGTAGCAAGCGAAAAAGGATACATTGAAAAAAGTGATCTTGCCAAGCTCGAGAAGTGGAAGCAGGATCCATCCGATGAGTCGTGGATGGCGGAGGAATAAATAACACCTTGGGGGTATCACTGCATAATCTACAATATGCCGCGAGGAGGATGCCTTGTCTACGCATAAAAAAAGCGATGCAGCATCGCTTTTTTACTTCCCCTCATTTCTCTGCGGCGAAAAGCCGCTGTAAACGCATCCCTGGAAAACAAAGAGTGCATCATAGAAGACTATGATAAAAAAATCCCTTCAGACGATTAAGGAAAATGGAAGTTTAAGATGTAATGGATTTCCATCATATTCTGCCGGCGAATATGATGGAAATCCAGAGATTCAGGTTCGACATCTGCTTTTTTATGAATCGAAATTTTTCGATATTAATGCCGACTTTTTTGACCATATTCTGGTAGAAGCAGGCAACCATTGCCGCCACGCCCCTATAAGCGTTATGAATAGCCTAAAACAAAAAAGCCATTGTCTGGAGGCCAGCTCCCTTACAATGGCTTTTATTAAATAGAACTAAATTTATTTTACTTCAGCTGCAGCTTCCTTTAAGCGGATCACAACGTCAGCATCTGGTGTAACGTACACGGTTTGCTGGTTTTCATAAATAACAAATCCAGGCTTAGAACCGCTTGGTTTCTTGACATGGCGTACTTTTGTGAAATCTACCGGAACGGAACTGGAGTCTTTTGCTTTACTGAAGTAGGCGGCAATCATGGCAGCCTCTTTAATAGTTTGTTCACTGGGATTCTCGTTGCGGATGACCACATGTGATCCAGGAATGTCCTTAGTGTGAAACCATATATCATCACGTCTGGCGAATTTATTAGTCAGATAGTCATTCTGTTTATTATTTTTGCCTACCAATATTTCATCACCGTCAGAAGAAAAATAGCTTTCGAGTTTTGGCTTTTCGTTCGCAGGCTTTTTCATGCCCCTACGCTGCTTTTGTTTCAAATAGCCTTCATCCTGGAGCTCTTCCCTTATTTCTTCAATGTCACGCGGTGATGCGGAATTCAGCTGCTGCAGCAGCCCTTCGAAATATATCACCTCAAGGTTTGCCCGGTGTATCTGATCCTGGACGATTCCTATCGCATTTTTTGCTTTCTGGTATCTCGAGAAATATTTCTGGGCATTTTCAGAAGGGTTCAGTCTTGTGTCAAGAGGGATGGTGACTGTAGCTCCGGATTCATCGTAATAATTGGTGACCTCAATTTCCTTCATCCCTTTATTCATGGCATAAAGATTGGCTGTCAGCAATTCTCCATACAGCTGATGCTGATCACTTTTTTCACTTTCAGCAAGAGTGTTTTCGAGCTTGATTATTTTCTTTTTGTTCTTGTCTATTTCATTGGCTATAAACCTTTCAAGGTCATTTCCCTGCTGTTTAACACGATCGCGTTCCGCTTTGCCAAAATAATAACGGTCCAGCATGCTGCTTAACGTATCGAACTGCCTTGCTTCTCCCCCTAGATGCGCCAGTGTGATCATATAGAATGCTTCTTTACTGCCATGGCGGATAATGACAGGCTCATAGTTCTTCAGCCTGATTGTTTCCATCAGCTTGATAAAAGCCGCAGGCAGAGTTACACGATTGGCAATGCCTGCCCGATGGACCGCTTCCTTCGCCACGAGAGGCGATATTCCTGCAAATTGGGCCACCAGCTGCTTATCTAATTGCCCCGCATTAAAATCCAGTCTCCTCTGTACATCATTTTCGTCCGCCGTCAGAGGGTTCGCTTTATCCTGTGCTGGGGGCTGGATATATTCATGGCCTGGAAGGACTGTCCGATAACTGCTTACAGCATGTGATACATGCTTGATGCTGTCCAGGATCATGTTCCTTGATTTATCAACGAGGATAATATTGCTGTGCCGCCCCATTATTTCTACAATTAACTGCTTGTGCGATATGTCCCCAAGCTCATTTCTCCCTTTTACCTCGAGGACAATCACCCGGTCCATTCCCGTCTGATATACATCCTCCACCACATAGCCTTCCAAATGCTTGCGCAGAAGCATGCAGAACATTGGAGGTTCCTTTGGGTTTTCGTAATTTTCTAATGTAATCTGTGCCCGTGCATAGCTTGGATGGGCCGACAGGAGCAGCTTATGATTCTTTCCTCCAGCCCGGATGACCAAAATTAATTCATTTTTATAAGGCTGATGTATTTTATTGATTCGGCCGCCTTTAATGGCAGAACATAATTCCTCAGTCATCGCTTTAGTAAATAATCCATCAAAAGACATATTAGTACTTCCTTTTCATTTATTTCAATCAACCATGCAGGCGATGGTTCATAGCTGCCATCCGCCATTACAAAAAGGGATCATGCACTTTAAAGTATAGCATTTTTTTGGACGAGTCTGAATAAGCATGATTGTGAGAAGGAAATCTTCTTTGGCATGAATGGCGGGGAAGGAGTGGTTTGGGGCTATGGCACAAAAGCTAGCGGTGCCGGCTGGATACTATGTATGGGGGATGTGTGATTAAATGAGTTACCGTGAAATGAATATCCAGGAGATCGAGAACGCTCTTCAGACCAGCATGGAGCTGGGACTGAGAGAGGATGAAGCAAAAAACAGGCAGACAAAGCACGGTTTCAATGAGCTTGAAGAAGGAGACAAGCAGTCCGCGCTGCTGCTGTTTTTTGCTCAATTTAAGGACTTTATGGTAATAGTGCTGCTTGCGGCTACATTAATATCAGGACTGCTTGGTGAATATATTGATGCCATTGCCATCATTGCAATAATTTTCATTAATGGCATATTAGGTTTTTACCAGGAACGAAGGGCGGAAAAATCACTGGATGCCCTCAAACAGATGGCCGCTCCCCAGGTCCAGGTCATCAGAGACGGGAAGTCCGTGAAGGTACCTTCAAGGGAAGTAGTCGTGGGCGATATCCTTCATTTTTCCAGCGGTGACAGAATCGGTGCCGATATGCGTATTGTCAAGGCAGTTAGCCTCGAAATCGAAGAATCTGCGCTTACTGGTGAATCCGTTCCGGCAGTCAAGCGTGATGACGCCCTTGCATTTCCTTCTGCGAGTATAGGAGATGAAGAGAATATGGCCTTCATGGGGACCATGGTTACCCGTGGGAGTGGCATTGGCATCGTTACGGCAATAGGCATGGATACCGCGATGGGAAAAATCGCAGATATGCTCCAATCGGCGGAAGCGGTAAAAACTCCTCTCCAAAGAAGGCTTGAACAGCTCGGGAAAATACTTATTATTACTGCCTTGTTTCTGACCATGCTAGTAGTGGCGGTAGGGGTTCTTCAGGGCAATGATTTATATACGATGTTTCTTGCAGGCGTATCCCTTGCTGTTGCTGCGATTCCGGAGGGACTCCCAGCCATAGTGACGGTCGCCCTGTCTCTAGGTGTACAAAGGATGATTAAGCAAAAATCAATCGTCAGGAAGCTTCCGGCAGTAGAAACGCTTGGCTGCGCATCTGTCATATGTTCGGATAAAACAGGTACGATGACACAAAACAAAATGACCGTTACCCATCTGTGGGGTTCAGGTAAGACCTGGAGTGTTACCGGGACCGGTTATGATCCGGTTGGCCGGTTTTCAGATAGCCAAAAGGATATTGATCCAGCAAGGGAAAAAACACTTCAGCAGCTGCTAACCTTTGGAATGCTGTGCAATAACGCCGAATTGTTAACCAAAAATGAACAATTTGTCCTCAACGGGGATCCAACTGATGGAGCTTTGCTTGTAGCGGCCATGAAGGCGGATTTATCACGTGAAAAGCTGCTGCGTAAATATTCCATTGTAAAAGAATTTCCCTTTGATTCCACAAGGAAAATGATGAGTGTGGTTGTCCGTGACGAAAGCGGCAAACAATTCGTGGTAACCAAAGGTGCGCCGGATGTATTACTATCACATTGCCCATCCATTTTATGGCAGGAAAAGAACCAGCTGTTAAATAAAGATTTGAAGCAGGAAGTTCAGGGAGCCGTTGACCGACTTGCTGCACAGGCTTTGAGGACTATTGCTGTAGGCTACAAACAAATCGGGCCTAACACCATGCTGATGCATGAAAGTGAGGCAGAAAAGGAGCTTACTTTTATCGGGCTGCATGGGATTATAGATCCGCCCCGCCCGGAGGTGAAGGATGCTGTAAAAGAGTGCAGGGAAGCGGGAATCAAAACGGTCATGATTACAGGTGATCATTTGACGACAGCTAAGGCGATTGCAAAGCAGCTGGGCATTCTTAAGCCAAAGGACAAGGTGCTTGACGGGAAATCTCTTTCCGAAATGTCCGTAAATGAGCTTGAAGATGTAGTTGAGAAGGTGTCCGTGTTCGCCAGGGTGTCCCCGGAACATAAGTTAAAAATAGTCAAAGCGCTTCAGAATAAAGGGCATGTAGTTGCGATGACAGGGGATGGAGTAAATGATGCACCTGCCATCAAATCGGCTGACATAGGGATTTCAATGGGGATTACCGGGACCGATGTCGCAAAGGAAGCCTCATCCCTGATCCTCCTCGATGATAACTTTGCGACTATTAAGTCCGCAATCAAGGAAGGCAGGAACATTTATGAAAACATCCGTAAATTTATCAGATACCTGCTCGCTTCAAATGTCGGGGAAATACTGGTCATGTTATTTGCGATGTTATTTGCCCTGCCGCTTCCGCTCATCCCAATTCAGATTTTATGGGTAAATCTTGTGACGGACGGCCTGCCTGCAATGGCCCTTGGCCTTGATAAACCAGAAGGTGATGTAATGAAGCGGAAACCGAGAAACCCTAAGGAGGGGGTGTTTGCGCGAGGGCTTGGATGGAAGATTATATCAAGGGGATTTCTCATTGGTGCCTCTACCTTAATCGCCTTTATGATCGTATACAAATCCAACCCGCAAAACCTGCAGTACGCACAGACCATTGCTTTTGCTACACTGGTTTTGGCTCAGCTCATCCATGTTTTTGACTGCCGCAGCGAGCAGTCCATCTTTTCCCGCAACCCATTTGGAAACCCGTATTTAGTGTGGGCAGTTATTTCATCCCTCGCTGCAGTTCTTGTGGTAATTTATTTTCCGCCGCTGCAGGACATTTTCCACACCGTGCCAATAGTGCCAAGAGATTGGCTGCTGGTTGCGGGCATGGCCGCTATTCCGACTTTTTTACTGGCAGGGTCTTTATTGGCAAGTAAAACAAAATAATGTATGATATAATTCGTAAGGTAGTAGAGACGACTCTATTACCTTTTTATTTTTTGGGATTAGGGTAAAATTACGGCCTTGCCTACTAAAAAAATTCATATTCTCATCAGGACTATCTTTTTTCATAGCTTACATTTTATGATGTTTCTGGTAAAATAGATTGTTAGTGTATAAAGTATATTGAAATACATACCAGTATGTGATTGCTGATGTTTTTCCCGCCGCCTATAGCAGGGAAACTTTGCCGGATAGGATGTGAGTCAAGTAATGGTAATGAGTATGACCGGATACGGAAGGGGAACTGCCGAAGGTACTTCTATAAGAGTGACTGTGGAAGTGAAAACCGTAAATCACCGTTTTTGCGAATATCATATTCGGATTCCCCGCCAGTTCATGATTCTAGAAGAGAAAATAAAGAAAATTGCCAGTGCATACATACATAGGGGACGTACCGAAATTTTCGTCTCAGTAGAAGGTGACGGGCTCGTTGACAAGAAGCTTACATTTGATTGGGAGCTAGCGAGCCAGTATCTAACCATATTAAAGGAAGCAAAAGAACGCTTTGCCCTTGATGAAGAGCCCAAGCTTCAGGACCTTCTTAATGTGGAGGATATTTTTAATGTCCATGAACAAGAGAAGCAGGACGAAGAGCTTGAAAGCATCATCCTGAAAGCGGCGAAATTTGCTTTTTATGGAGTTCACGATATGCGCAAGCATGAAGGGCTTGAATTAAAGAGTGACCTTCTGCACCAACTGCGGGGACTCCAGGATATCGTGAGGCAAGTTAAGCCTTATGCCCCGCTTGTGGTGGAGCAATACAGAGCGAGGCTTTCCCAAAAAATGGCCGACATAGCTTCCGGGCTGTCGGATGAAAGCCGTTTGCTGACAGAGGTTGCTATATTTGCGGACAAATCTGATATAAATGAAGAATTGACAAGGCTTGATAGCCATTTTCATCAATTTGAAGCAGCTCTTGATAAACAGGGGCCGATAGGAAGGAAATTGGATTTCCTTATTCAGGAAATGAATCGGGAAGTCAATACCATCGGTTCCAAGGCTAATGATGCCAATATAACACAGCAGGTGGTGGAAATGAAAAGCCTGCTTGAAAAGATGAACGAACAGGTTCAAAATATCGAGTAGCCTGTTTATCAAATATATTTCAAGGCCACAATAGAATTGGGGGACTAAAATGTCGATCAAGCTTATTAATATCGGCTTCGGGAACATTGTTTCCGCAAACCGCATAGTTTCAATTGTGAGTCCGGAGTCGGCTCCGATCAAAAGAATCATTCAAGATGCACGTGATCGTGGATCTCTAATAGATGCTACTTATGGCAGGAGGACACGTGCCGTCATCATAACAGACAGCGACCACGTGATTTTATCCGCTGTACAGCCGGAAACAGTCGCTGCCCGTCTTCATGACAGGGATGACAGCGTGGAAGAGGGGTAAAAAAGATTTATGAGAGAAAAGGGTTTATTGATTGTTTTATCAGGTCCATCTGGTGTTGGAAAAGGCACAGTCAGAAAGCAAATATTTTCACAGCCAGATACTGCATTTGAATATTCTATTTCGATGACGACGAGGAAGCCGCGTGAAGGTGAAATTGACGGAGTCGATTATTTTTTCAAAAGCCGCCAAGAATTCGAAGAGCTGATCGAGCAGGGGAAACTGCTGGAATACGCGGAGTTTGTGGGCAATTATTATGGTACTCCGGTGGATTACGTAAGGGAAACACTGGATGCTGGCAAGGATGTTTTCCTCGAAATCGAAGTGCAGGGTGCCAGGCAGGTCCGCGAGAAATTTCCAGAGGGCTTGTTTATCTTTCTAGCTCCTCCTAGTCTGTCCGAGCTGAAGAGCCGGATCATAACCAGGGGCACGGAAACAGAAGAGGTCATAAAGCAGAGAATGAACGCTGCAAAAGAGGAAATTGAATTAATGGACTTATATGATTATGTAGTGGAAAATGATACTGTGGAAGCAGCATGTGCACGCATTAATGCCATCGTTGTTGCAGAGCATTGCCGCCGTGAAAGAGTATCCATTCGCTATAAAAAAATGCTGGAGGTTGAATAATATGCTATATCCATCTATCGATTCTCTACTACAAAAAATAGATTCTAAATATTCCCTTGTGACTGTTGCGGCAAAGCGTGCCCGCCAAATGCAGGTCAAGGATGATTCTAAGCTTGAGAAACCGGTTTCGCATAAGCAAGTAGGCCGCGCGCTCGAGGAAATTCACACTGGTCAGCTTACTTATAATAATAATTATGAAGAAAGCTAATCTAACAATAAAGATTCCGAAGAGGGTCAGGTCCTTCAGTTTACGATGAGGCATTAACAAGGCTATCATCAGTTGAGGGGTCCAGGCCCTTTCTTTTGTGGCAGAAATGTTGTCTTGCATTCTTTGAACAGAAGAAAGATCGAAGGGTGTTGATATTTTTAATCACCCTTTGTCTTTTGAATATGGGTCCGTATGGAAAAAAGTAACCTGAATCCATTTAAGGTGAAAAAAACGTTATAATCAGTCATAATAGGAAAAGAGAACGCACATTTGGGGGAATTTGAGCATGCTTTTAAATAAAAATATTCTGCTTTGTGTAACAGGAGGCATTGCGGTTTTTAAAGCAGCGGCATTAACAAGCAAGCTGACACAGGAAGGTGCAAGGGTAAAGGTAATCATGAGCGAATCAGCTTGTAAATTTGTCACACCGCTTACATTTCAGGCCCTTTCAAGACATGATGTGTATACTGATACATTTGACGAGAAGAATCCAGAAGTGATTGCGCATATCGATCTGGCTGACTGGGCTGACCTTGTGCTTGTCGCGCCTGCCACTGCAAGCGTCATTGGCCGTCTGGCAAACGGCATTGCCGACGATATGATCACAACTACACTGCTGGCCGTGACAGCTCCTGTCTGGATTGCACCCGCGATGAACGTAAATATGTATGCGAATCCTGCAGTTCAGAAGAATATGGAAACGCTTAGAAGCTATGGCTATCATTTCATTGAACCTTCAGAAGGCTATCTTGCCTGCGGTTATGTAGGGAAGGGAAGACTGGAAGAGCCTCAGACAATAATTGAACACTTGAACAACTTTTTTAGCGGGCAGGAAAATCTGCCTCTTAAAGGAAAAAAGTTTATCATAACAGCAGGACCCACCAGGGAGAAAATAGATCCGGTACGTTACTTGACTAACCATTCTTCAGGAAAAATGGGCTATGCCCTGGCCGGAGAGGCAGTAAGAATGGGGGCAGAAGTGACCCTGATTTCCGGACCGGTCACGTTATCTCCACCGCCCGGAGTCAACCTCATTCATGTAGAGAGTGCTGCAGATATGCATGATGCGGTACTAAACTCATATGGTGAGGCCGATGTGGTGATCAAAACAGCAGCAGTCGCAGATTACACCCCGAAATTCGTATATGATCAAAAAATGAAGAAGCAGCCAGGAGATCAGCATATAGAGCTTAAACGGACAGTGGACATACTTCAGGAGCTGGGGAGGAAAAAGCAGCATCAGATTCTGGTAGGCTTTGCTGCTGAAACGGAAGAAGTAGAACAGTACGCTTTGGGAAAGCTTGAAAAGAAAAATGCAGATATAATTGTAGCCAATGATGTGACTTCAGAAGGAGCGGGATTTGGCACCGAAACCAATATTGTTACCATTTTCAAAAAAGATGGTTCTAAGCTTTCTCTCCCGCTGATGAGCAAGACTGAGGTCGCCAGACAAATTTTGTCCGAAATTTTGGTGATGATAAGGAATGATGTGACATGAGCGTAGCCTCCGTGATCGTTGATGTTCCTGCAAAACAGACAGACAGGGAGTTTGATTATGCCATCCCAAAAAAATGGGAGAATGTCATCCAGCGCGGAATGAGAGTAATCGTCCCATTCGGCCCAAGAATGGTCCAGGGGTTTGTTGCCGGCCTCAAAGAAAAGAGTGACTTTGGGAAACTACGTAATATTAAGGAAATACTTGATATCGAACCTGTTTTAAATGAAGAATTATTAAATTTGGGAAATTGGCTCACAGAAGAAACGATGTGTTTCAAAATCCAGGCCCTGCAGTCCATGCTGCCTTCAGCCCTAAAGGCAAAGTATGATAAAGGGCTGAGGATTGTGGAAGGAAAAGACACCCTGATTGCAGCAGAATTGCTTGATTCTTTTCATAACAAAGATGTTATCCCGTGGAAAGAAGCAACGGAAGGCAATCAGGCCTCCTTGTTCCAGAAGGAAGTTCAGAAAGGGAATCTCGAAGTTGTCTACTTTGTTAAAGACCAGTTGAATAAAAAGACAGCGCGCTTCGTTTCGCCAAATGTTTCTCTGACAGAGCTTGAGCGCCATTTAAGCACGATTCCTGATAGAGCAAGGAAACAGCGTGAACTAATTTCATACTTTATCGAAAATTATGGGAAGGTCCAGCTCAAGGACTTGCTGGCTGCTGTAGAAACCACGCATAGTACAGTTAAATCGCTTGCGGCTAAGGGACTTCTGATGGAAAGCGATGAGGAAGTGTATCGTGATCCATACAAGGATAGAACTTTCGATAAAACAAGCCCATTTATACTTACAGAAGAACAGCAGGCGGCGATAGAGCCGGTCAGGAAATCAATAGAAAAGGATTTGCATGACGTATTCCTGCTATACGGTGTAACCGGCAGCGGAAAAACCGAAATTTACCTGCAGGCGATTGATGCTGTCATTAAAAAGGGCGGGGAAGCGATCATGCTTGTCCCGGAGATTTCTTTGACCCCACAAACTGTCAAACGTTTCAAAGAGCGTTTTGGCGAACAGGTAGCCGTGATGCACAGCGGCCTTTCAATAGGGGAAAGATATGACGAGTGGCGCAAAATTCACCGAAAAGAAGTAAAACTAGTGGTGGGAGCACGCTCAGCCATCTTTGCGCCTTTTGAAAACCTGGGCATCATAGTCATAGATGAAGAGCATGAATCGAGTTATAAGCAGGAAGAAACACCACGTTACCATGCAAGGGACGTAGCCATTCGCCGTGCGCAATCACACAAATGCCCGGTTATTCTGGGAAGTGCCACACCAACCCTTGAGTCATTTGCCAGAGCCAAGAAAGATGTCTATAAGCTTCTCACTCTGGAAAAACGTATGAATAACAGGGCTTTGCCTGGCGTCAGCATCATTGACATGAGGGAAGAGCTGCGTGCGGGAAACCGCTCTATGTTTTCCGGGATGCTTTTTACAAAATTGAAGGAGCGGCTGGATAGGGATGAGCAGACGGTGCTTTTATTAAATAAAAGAGGGCACTCTTCCTTCGTAATGTGCAGAAATTGCGGTCTGGTCACCGATTGTCCAAATTGTGATATTTCTCTGACCTACCACCGATACAATCACTCCCTAAAATGCCATTATTGTGCACACGAAGAACCAATGCCGGCGGTCTGCCCGGATTGTGGCAGCGACCATATTCGATTCTTCGGGACTGGAACCCAAAAGGTAGAAGAAGAGCTCGGCAAAATCCTTCCTGAAGCAAGAGTGATCCGCATGGACGTCGATACAACAAGCAGAAAGGGTTCGCATGAAAGACTATTGAATGCTTTTCAGGAGGGGCAGGCGGACATACTCCTCGGAACCCAGATGATTGCAAAAGGCCTTGATTTTCCTAATATTACCCTTGTGGGAGTACTGACTGCAGATACAATGCTGCATCTCCCTGATTTTCGCTCATCGGAAAAGACTTTTCAATTGCTGACACAGGTAAGCGGCAGGGCAGGAAGGCATGAAAAAGCAGGCGAAGTGGTAATACAGACGTATACACCTGAGCATTACAGCATTGAGCTTTCAGGCTTTCAGGATTACGATGCTTTTTACGAGCGCGAAATGTATATCAGGAGGATGAATAACTATCCGCCCTATTATTATATGGCTCTAGTAACAGTCTCCCATGAGGATTTGATGGAAACGGTCGCTGCAACTGAAAAAATTACAAGCTATCTAAAGTCCGGACTGAGTCCTGCAGCTATTGTCCTCGGGCCGGTAGCTTCGCCAATAAGCCGGATCAAAAATAGATATCGCTACCAATGTTTGATAAAATACAAACGGGAACCGAAGCTGAAAAAGATGCTGAGGACCATCCTTGAAAATTATCAGCAAGGAACAGCAAAAAACGATCTGCAAATTAACATCGACTTAAACCCGCAAATTATGATGTGAATAGGCTATTGAGCTTGTATCTATATAATAAACGCAGCAGTCTTTCTTGGGACTCTGCGCTTTTTGAATACATTATTTGCATTTAAGGTTAGACTGTTGTTCGGCACGGCAATTAGCTTACTGTTCACAAGACGCTTGCCAGCAGGCAAAAAGCATGTACAGGTTCGAGCTCTATTTGCCTGACAAGCAAAGCAAGTCACATGCGTTTTCTTTAATTATATTTTTACATCATTACTATTTGGACTGATGCCCAGCTCCGGCGAACAGCTCCTCGGGGTCATAAGCTGTCCCCCTCCAGAGGTTAGTATCTCTTGCGGGTTACATCTTATGCCTGGCGGAGCTAAACGGGCGCCCCTGCTTTTAATTGGAATAACTTTACATCTTTAGAAATTGGATTGGTGTCTAGCTGCGGCGCCTAGTCCCTCGGGGTCATAAGTCATCCCCCTCCGGAGGTCAGGACCTCTTGCGGGTTCCTTATGCCTGACGGGGCTGAGCAAGGCGCCTCCGCTTTTCGTTGAAATTAATTTTACATCTTTAGATTTGGACTGGTGTCTAGCTGCGGCGCCTAGCCCCTCGGGGTCATGAGTCATCCCCCTCCAGAGGTCAGGACCTCTTGCGGGTTACATCTTATGCTTGACGGAGCTAAACGGGCGCCTTCGCTTTTCGTTGAATAAAAACATACATCTTTGGATTTGGACTGGTGTCTAGCTGCGGCGCCTAGCCCCTCGGGGTCATAAGTCATCCCCCTCCAGAGGTCAGGACCTCTTGCGGGTTATGCCTTTTGCCTGACGGGGCTGAGCAAGGCGCCTCCGCTTTTCGTTGAAATTAATTTTACATCTTTAGATTTGGACTGGTGTCTAGCTGCGGCGCCCAGCTCCTCAGGGTCATAAGCTGTCCCCCTCCAGAGGTCAGGACCTCTTGCGGGTTACATCTTATGCCTGACGGAGCTAAACGGGCGCCTCCGCTTTTCGTGAATAAAAACATACATCTTTGGATTTGGACTGGTGTCTAGCTGCGGCGCCTAGCCCCTCGGGGTCATAGGTCATCCCCCTCCAGAGGTCAGGACCTTTTGCGGGTTATGCCTTATGCCTGACGGGGCAGAGCAAGGCGCCTTCGCTTTTCGTTGAAATTAATTTTACATCTTTAGATTTGGACTGGTGTCTAGCTGCGGCGCCCAGCTCCTCGGGGTCATAAGCTGCCCCCCTCCAGAGGTCAGGACCTCTTGCGGGTTACATCTTATGCCTGACGGAGCTAAACGGGCGCCTCCGCTTTTCGTATTAGGAGGTTTATTTTGGCTATTTTACCTATTGTTATGTTTCCGGATAAGATTCTGAAACAAAAATGTTCTAAGGTTACAACTTTTGATAGAAATTTGGCAAAGCTGTTAAATAATATGCATGAAACGATGCTGGAGGCAGATGGCGTTGGGCTTGCTGCACCGCAGGTTGGTGTGAAGAAGCAGATTGCCGTGGTCGACATCGGAGAGGGTGGAGACATCATTGAAATGGTCAATCCCGAGGTCATCGAAACTTCAGGAAGCCAGACAGGACCGGAAGGCTGTCTAAGTTTCCCGGGTATTTTCGGGGAGGTAATCAGGCCGTATAGGGTGAAAATAAGGGCCCAGGACCGCCGGGGACAAACATATGAGCTGGAAGCTGAGGACTTCCTAGCCAGGGCGATCCAGCATGAGATTGACCATTTGAACGGTGTACTATTTACTAGTAAGATTACAAAGTATTTGACGGAAGAAGAATTGGAAAGGTATGAAGTGAATGACTAAGATTATTTTTATGGGAACGCCGGACTTTTCGGTGCCGGTATTGCAGAGATTAGTGGACGATGGCTATGATGTAATAGCGGCGGTTACGCAGCCTGACAGGCCTGTCGGCAGGAAGAGGGTGATGACTCCTCCGCCTGTCAAGGTCGAAGCTGAAAGGCATGGCATTCCAGTGTATCAGCCCGAAAAAATTAAGGTGAGAGAGGAAATGGACAAGATCATTGCTTTGAATGCCGATTTGATCGTAACGGCGGCTTTTGGGCAGATTCTCCCGAATGAATTGCTCGAAGCTCCACGATACGGCTGTATTAATGTCCATGCTTCACTCCTGCCTGAATTAAGGGGCGGCGCACCCATTCATTATTCCATTCTTCAAGGCAAGGAAAAAACAGGAATTACCATCATGTATATGGTTGAGAAATTGGATGCGGGTGATATTTTAACAAAGGCAGAGGTTCCGATAGAAGAAACTGATAACGTCGGGACACTGCATGATAAACTAAGTGCTGCAGGTGCAGAACTTTTGTCAGAAACCATTCCAAAGCTGTTGAAGGGTGAAATCATCCCGATTAAGCAAGATGATTCCAAAGCCACCTTTGCTCCAAATATCAAGCGGGAACAAGAAAAAATCGATTGGACAAGGAAAGGCGAGGATATATACAATCATATTCGCGGCCTTAATCCATGGCCGGTTGCTTACACAACCTTAAATGGTGACATTATAAAGGTATGGGAGTCGAAGAAAGAGCAAGTAAAGCAAGATGCATCTCCCGGTGAAATCCTGGCTGCAGATGGTGAAGGTTTATTGGTTTCGACAGGCAATCAGACAGCTATCCGCATTACAGAGCTGCAGCCTTCCGGAAAGAAACGGATGAGCGCGAAGGATTATCTGAGGGGAGCAGGCTCTTTCATTGAGAAAGGCCTGAAGTTAGGAGACAGCAATGAAGGCAGGTAAAAAAGGTGTTCGTGATATCGCACTGGATATAATCGAGTCCGTCGAAAAAAATCAGTCTTACAGCAACCTTTTGATCAATTCCATGATTTCGAAGCACCAGCTATCTGCAGCTGACAGCGGCTTGTTAACAGAAATCACCTATGGCACGATCCAGCGGAAAATGACATTGGATTTTTATCTTAAGCCGTTTGTGAAGGATCCGAAAAAGACAATGTCCTGGGTTATGAATCTTTTACGATTATCATTATATCAAATGGTGTACCTTGATAAGGTGCCGGACCATGCCATACTTTTTGAGGCTGTTGAAATCGCAAAAAAGCGAGGCCACAAAGGAATTACCTCCATGGTCAACGGCGTATTGAGAAATATTCAGCGAAAAGGCATACCATCGCTGGATTCTATCGAGGATAAGGCAGAACGGCTGGCAATCGCTACAAGCCATCCTTTATGGCTTGTACAAAGGTGGGTCGAGCAATATGGATTCACTAAAACAGAAGAAATGTGTCAAATCAATCTGACAGCCCCCCTGCAAACAGCCAGGGTCAACCTAAAGAAAATGACCCGCAATGAATTGGTCAGCGCTTTAACCGAGGAAGGCTTTAAGGTGGAGAAAAGTAAGATAGTTCCCGAAGCGATCCATAGCCTAGGAGGGAACCTTGCGCATTCCGAAAGCTTTAAAATGGGATTCATGACCATTCAGGATGAGAGCTCGATGCTTGTGGCGCATGCTTTGGGAGCCAGTGAAAATGATATGGTTCTCGACTGCTGTGCGGCACCTGGCGGGAAGACGACACATATAGCAGAAGGATTGACTTATGGGCAGGTCACAGCTTTGGACCTTCATGAGCATAAGGTGAAGCTGATTGATGAGACCGCCAAGCGTTTGGGATTAAGAAATATTAAAACCCTGACATCAGACAGCAGGAAAGCAGGAGAACACTTCCATAATGAGGGATTCGACAGGATATTAGTCGATGCCCCGTGCTCCGGGCTCGGTGTTATGCGCCGTAAGCCTGATGTTAAATACACAAAGTCAAAAGATGATATAATAAAGCTTTCTTCTATCCAGCAGGAGCTTTTGGCGGCAGCAGCTCCCTTGTTGAAGAAAGGCGGAACCCTGGTATACAGTACATGTACGGTGGACCGTGAAGAAAATGATAAGGTTGCGGAAGCATTTTTAAATAATCATCCTGAATTTGAAGCAGATCACACTCTTGAGGATAGGATTCCTTTGGAAATCAGGAACTATGTCGAGGGCAATAAACTTCAGATATTCCCTCAATATTTTGGCAGCGATGGATTCTTCATTGCTAGTTTTAGGAAGAAGGTGCAGTAATGGCAGTAAGCACAGCAAAAGCAAAAAGAGAGACGACACCGGCAAAGCCTTCGATTTATTCTTTGGAGCTCCATGAGCTTAAAGGCTGGTTGACTGAAAATGGAGAAAAGGCATTCCGTGCAGACCAGATCTTTGATTGGCTTTACAAAAAAAGGGTAACAACCTTTGAAGATATGTCCAACCTTTCTAAAGGCCTGCGGGATAAAATGACCGAACAGTTCACCATAACCACTTTGAATACATTGATTCAGCAGACCTCCAGTGACGGAAACACAATGAAGTTTCTTTTCGAGCTCCATGATGGATTCTCTATAGAAACGGTATTAATGAGGCATGATTATGGGAACTCCGTCTGCGTAACCACGCAGGTCGGCTGCAGGATTGGCTGTACATTCTGCGCTTCCACGCTTGGAGGGCTAAAACGAAACCTGGAAGCAGGAGAAATCGTCGCTCAGGTCGTAAAAGTACAACAGGCATTGGATGAAACGGATGACCGTGTCAGCTCGGTGGTTATCATGGGGATTGGAGAACCTTTTGACAATTATGATGAGATGATGTCATTTTTGAAAAATATTAATAACGAAAAGGGCTTGAATATTGGCTCACGCCATATTACGGTATCTACAAGCGGCATCATCCCTAAAATCTATAAGTTTGCGGATGAACAGCTCCAAATTAATTTTGCGATATCACTCCATGCGCCAAATACGGAACTAAGAAGTAAATTGATGCCGATTAACAGGGCATATAAGCTTCCTGATTTAATCGAGGCAGTTAAGTATTACACAGAAAAAACAGGCAGAAGGGTCAGCTTCGAATACGGGCTATTCGGGGGAGAGAATGACCAGGTGGAACATGCGGAAGAACTGGCGGATCTTATTAAAGATTTAAAATGTCACGTAAACCTGATCCCGGTAAACTACGTACCGGAACGCAACTATGTAAGAACACCTCGTGAGCAAATCTTTGAATTTGAAAGAACATTGAAAAAGCGCGGCATCAATGTGACAATTCGAAGAGAACAGGGACATGACATTGATGCAGCCTGCGGCCAGCTTCGTGCAAAGGAGCGTAAAGAAGAGACGAGGTGATCCTTTTGAAGGCAGTATTTATGACAGACCGCGGGAAAGTCCGCCAGCATAATGAGGACAGCGGTGGAATTTTCTTTAATTCCCGGGGGATCCGCCTTGCCATTGTAGCAGATGGCATGGGCGGGCACCGGGCCGGTGATGTGGCGAGCAAGATGACCATTGATACCTTAAGTGAAAGATGGAAGCAAGTCGAAGATTTGGCGACTCCGCATGATGCGGAAAGCTGGCTGAAAACGAATATTGAAGATGTAAATCGTCTCCTGTACCAGCATTCGGAAAATAATCCAGAATGCCAGGGAATGGGAACCACCATCGTGGCGGCCATTTGTACGGATCTTTTTGCGACGATTGCAAATATTGGTGACAGCAGAGGTTATCTCTGTAACGAAAGCGGATTTAAACAGGTGACTGAGGACCATTCGTTAGTGAATGAGCTTGTCAGGTCTGGTCAAATCTCAAAGGAAGATGCTGAGTTCCATCCTCGCAAAAATGTCCTTCTTCGTGCATTGGGCACAGAATTAAATGTGGAGATGGACTTAACTACCATCACATTTGAAGAGGGAGATATGCTGATGCTTTGTTCGGATGGTTTATCCAATAAAGTGTCTGAGCAAGAAATGTATGATATAGTGACCGATCACAATAACCTTGAGCAAAAGGCAGGTTCTTTGATTGAATTGGCTAATGAACATGGCGGGGAAGATAATATCACTCTAGTACTTGTCCAATTTCACGATGAAAGTGAAAGCGGGTGAACGGAATGTTGATTGGCAAAAGGATAAATGGCCGATATAAACTATTAGATATGGTTGGCGGCGGGGGAATGGCGAATGTATATCTTGCCATGGACATGATCCTTGAGCGTGAGGTGGCTTTGAAAATTCTCAGGATGGAATTTTCAAATGATGACGAGTTCATTAAACGGTTTAACCGCGAAGCCCAATCTGCAACGAGCCTAGCACATCCTAACATTGTCTCTATATATGATGTCGGAGAAGAAGACGATATATACTATATTGTCATGGAATATGTTAAGGGGCATACCCTTAAACAATACATACAAAAGAATTACCCTATTCCAATCGAGAAAGCCATCGATATCATGAAACAAATCACGTCGGCAATATCCCATGCCCATCAAAATGGCATCATCCATCGGGATATAAAACCCCAAAACATATTGATAGATGATGGGGGAACGGTCAAGATCACCGATTTTGGGATCGCCATGGCATTGAGCGCGACAAATATTACCCAAACAAATGCTGTTCTTGGATCTGTCCATTACTTGTCTCCTGAACAGGCAAGGGGCGGAATGGCAAATAAGAAATCAGATATTTATTCTCTGGGTATTGTCATGTTTGAACTTTTGACAGGAAGACTTCCATTTTCGGGTGAATCGGCCGTCTCTATAGCGCTTAAGCATCTTCAGTCGGAAACTCCCTCACCGAAACGGTGGAATCCGGAGATTCCTCAAAGTGTGGAAAACATTATTTTAAAGGCGACCGCCAAAGATTCTTTCTATAGATATGATAGTGTAGACGATATGTACATGGATATCAGCACTGCGTTGAATTCAGACCGGATCAATGAGGCACGATTCCTCATACCCGAGGACGATGAGGCAACAAAAGCAATCCCGATCATTACCAAAGATAGCGGCATTTCCAAATTTGATGAAACCATCGTCCGGGGGCCCGAGAACACTCCTGTCCAAACGGATGATACGACAGTTGTTGCCGGAAAGAAAAGTAAAAAAGAAAAGAAAAAGGGCAACGCCAAAAAGAAAAAGAACAGGTGGCCTGCAATTCTGATAACTACCTTTATTTTGCTTATGGCACTAGGAGTTTTAACGGTAACCGTGCTTCCTAAAATGATGGCTCCAAAGGAAATCACTGTGCCGGATGTCAGGGGGGAGACACAGGATAACGCGATATCAAAGCTTTTGTCGGCAGGCCTTGAATATGGCGAAACCATAGAGGTGGACGATGAAGGGGTTGAGAAAGGGAAGGTCATCAAAACAGATCCCGAACAAGGAACGAAAATAAAGGAAGGTTCCCGTGTGGATATCTATGAAAGTGCGGGTAAAGAAACCATAACAATCCCCGATTATATTGGAAGAGATATAGATGCCTATCAAAGTATTATTGAAGGCATGGGCTTCAAAGATTTCGAAATCAACACAAAAACAAGTGATAATGACCCGGAAGGTACGATCATCGATCAGAATCCACTGCCGGGGAGCGATGTAGTTCCGTCTGATACTAATTTCACAGTGACCGTAAGTCAAGGGCCGGAAAAAGTGAACGTAGAAGATCTGTCAGGATATACTGAATCCCAATTGAAAGACTATGAAGACAGAACAGATTTAAATATTGATATTTCATCAGAAAATCATGAATCCATACCCAAGGGTAAGGTAATTTCACAGGATCCAGGCGCTGGTACAAAAGTGGATAAAAATAGTACCGTGCAAGTTGTACTTTCTAAAGGTCCAAATGCGGCTGTACCGAAATTGGTTACCCGTGATGTCACAGTAAGATACGAACCCGAAGAAGAAGGAAAACCTCAGGAAGTTTCAATTTTTATTGAAGATATGAATCACGATTATAATACACCGGTGAGGACTGAATCAATCAGCCAGGACTACAAGTTCACGCTAAATGTACAGGTACAGAAGGATAGGCCGGCCAGGTATAAAATCATGAGGGACAATGTTGTATATGATGAGCAGGAAGTTCCATACCCTGAATAATTTTAAAAAGGAGTGACGCAATGCCTGAAGGCAAAATCATTAAAGCGTTAAGCGGTTTCTATTATGTGCTGGACGGTGAACAGGTTGTACAGTGCAGGGGAAGAGGGGTTTTCCGAAAAAATAAGGTCACTCCTCTTGTCGGGGACAGTGTCGTTTATCAGGCTGAAAAGATCACTGATGGCTATATCATGGATATAAAGGAGCGCAAAAATGAATTGCTGAGGCCTCCGATAGCCAATATAGATCAGGCCATTCTTGTTTTTTCCGCAGTTGAGCCTGACTTCAGCACGGCTTTGCTTGACCGCTTCTTAGTATTAATCGAGGATAATGAGATAGATCCCGTCATTTGCATCAGCAAGATGGATTTGGTTCCTGAATCGTCGAGGAATGAAATGGATCAGTATGTAAAGGATTATATGGATATTGGCTATACCGTATTGACAACTTCTTCTGTAACAACAGAGGGTACCGAACAATTATTGCCGTTCCTTGATGAGAAGGTAAGTGTTTTTGCAGGGCAGTCGGGAGTCGGGAAATCATCGCTGCTAAATGCCATTAATCCTGAATTGGAACTAAAGACGAATGATATTTCGTCCCATCTTGGGAGAGGGAAGCATACTACCAGGCATGTGGAGCTGATCCATGTTGGGACTGGCCTTGTTGCCGATACTCCTGGATTCAGTTCATTAGAATTTCTGGAACTGGAGGCGGACAGGCTGTCGTATTGCTTCCCAGAAATATATAAAACAGGGCAGCAGTGTAAATTCAGAGGCTGCCTCCATGACCGTGAACCGAAATGCGCGGTAAAGGGCGCTGTTGATAAGGGTGACATCCGAAAATACCGGTATGATCATTATTTGCAGTTTCTTGAGGAAATAAAAGATAGGAAACCGAGGTATTAATATGGTAAAAATAGCTCCATCTATTTTATCGGCAGACTTTTCCAGGCTTGCCGAGGAAATCCTTGATGTGGAAAGAGGGGGGGCCGATATGATTCATATCGATGTCATGGATGGCCATTTTGTCCCTAACATCACCATGGGCCCTATAGTTGTGGAAGCCGTACGTCCCGTGACCAAGCTCCCATTGGACGTTCATTTGATGTTAGAATCGCCTGACGAGTATATTGAGGCATTTGCAAAAGCGGGAGCAGATTTTATTACTGTCCATGTAGAGGCATGCCGCCATCTCCACCGTACTATCCAATTAATAAAGTCATATGGCGCAAAGGCAGGTGTCGTCCTGAATCCCGCAACGCCTGTTTCCGCCATCAAGCACATCATAACTGATGTGGATATGGTTTTATTAATGACTGTCAATCCAGGATTCGGCGGCCAGACATTTATTGAAAATGTTCTGTCTAAGATTTCAGAAGTCAAACAATTGGCACAAGAGCATGGATCAGATATCGAGATCGAGGTGGATGGCGGAGTAAACGAAATGACGGCAAAATTATGCGTGGAACAGGGCGCTACTGTCCTCGTAGCCGGCTCTGCTGTGTTTAACGAAATGGATAGGAAAAAAGCGATTCAAAAACTAAGAAGCTAACAAACATGAAGCGGTAATATCGACCGGAAAGTGTCGCCTGTATGAGGGGCAGGTCGTATGATCCGCTTCTTTTTATTAGGTTTTGTTCTCGTTACAGCGACTTTTACATTTTACAAGGGCTTTTTAAGGAGTGGAGAAAAAACTGTGAACATTAATATTTTGGCAGGCGGTCCGGAACAATACTTACCAAAACAAGAGGAGCTTGATTTTACAAACGAGTGGTGGGTTGGCGTTGATCGGGGCGTGCACACTCTCCTTAAGTTCGGTATTGTACCAATGGCGGCTTTTGGAGACTTTGATTCGGTTTCAGAATCTGAATTGATTGAAATTCAAAAGAAATTACAAAAACTGCATATATTCCCTTCCGAAAAAAATGAAACCGATTTGGAAATAGCGTTTAACTGGGCACTTACTCAAAAACCCCGCACAATCAATATATATGGTGCGACAGGGGGCAGGATTGACCATCTTATGGGTAACATTCAGCTTTTGGCCGCGAACGACTTCCTGGAGCGGGAAGAGAGGCCTGAAGTATACATAATCGATAACAAAAATAAGTTAACTGTCCTGCCTCCCGGTTCATATGATGTAAAACAGGAGCCCGGGATGAAGTATATCTCGTTTGTTCCGGTCACTGAAGAGGTGAAAGGCCTGACTCTGACTGGATTTAAATATCCTTTGGAAAACAGTCATATTAAAAGAGGTTCCACACTATGTATTAGTAATGAACTAATTTCTGATTATGGTAATTTTTCCTATTCAGATGGCATATTAATGGTGATAAGCAGCAGTGACTGACTAAAGAGCTGCCCGCTGATGACGGACTGTAAGACCTTATTCCGCTAAAAAGCTTATCTCGTAATATGAGGCTTCACTTTCAGAGAAAGAGTGAGATGTGCAGAGGAGGGGCAATATGAAATTTTATACAATTAAGCTTCCAAAGTTTTTAGGAGGCCTGGTACGTGCTATGCTTGGGGCGTTTAAGAAAGGCTGATAAAATAAGAGATTATGCAGACACCCCTGTTTGTGGGTGTTTTTTTATTTTTATAGATCCGTATAAATAACGAGAGAAATATAAAAGGCATCCCCATTCGAGGATGCCATCATATTATACGCGTTCTACTTTGCCTGATTTAAGAGCTCTTGCAGATACGTATACACGCTTAGGTTTACCATTCACCAAGATACGCACTTTTTGAAGGTTAGCGCCCCATGTACGCTTGTTTGCATTCATAGCGTGTGAGCGTTTGTTTCCAGAACGAGTTTTTCTTCCAGTTACTACACATACTTTTGCCATCGTTTAATTCCCTCCCAACTACAGCAAGCTTAAGGTTCAAATATTAATCTTAAGTCTTTTTGAAAATACTATAATAATTTACCACACCTCCATAGAGAATGCAACCAGTTCTATGGATTACTTTCAAGAAAAAAACCTTGACATATACTATATTCAATTGATTTATAATAATACAGTTGATAATTCCTTTTAAAACATAGGACAATATAGTAAAATGTCTTTAGCTAAGGAGATTATTCCTAAGGGGGAACGTTTATGTCCATCGAAATGCAAACCAAACTAGGTCAAATTGATATATCCAATGATGTCATTGCGACAGTTGCCGGGGGTGCGGCTGTTGATTGTTACGGAATCGTCGGCATGGCATCAAAAAAGCAATTGAAGGACGGGATTGCTGAGATATTAAGAAGAGAAAACTTCACTAAGGGTGTAATTGTCCGCCAGGAAAATGATGAAGTTCATATCGATATGTTCATTATCGTCAGTTATGGAACAAAGATTTCTGAAGTGGCGCACAATGTACAATCAAAGGTTAAATACACCCTGGACAAAACGGTCGGATTAGCTGTAGATTCCGTAAACATTTTTGTACAGGGAGTTCGTGTAACGAACCCTTAAGTCGAGGAGGAAGTTTTTGTGTCGATTACGAGGTTAAATGGAAAGCACTTTGCCGAAATGATCATCCAGGGAGCCAATCACCTAGCGGCCAATGCTAAGATGGTTGACGCATTGAATGTCTTTCCGGTACCGGATGGAGATACCGGCACCAATATGAATCTATCTATGTCTTCCGGTGCAAAGGAAGTAAAGAATAACGTTCAGGAGCATATCGGCAAGGTAGGCATATCACTGTCACGTGGATTGTTGATGGGTGCTCGTGGCAACTCCGGCGTCATCCTTTCCCAGCTATTTCGCGGATTTTCTAAATCAATCGAGTCTAAAGCCGATATTGGCAGCGAGGACTTTGCCAATGCATTCGAGGCAGGTGTCCAAACCGCTTATAAGGCGGTAATGAAGCCTGTAGAAGGAACGATCCTGACTGTTGCAAAAGATGCGGCAAAGCAAGCAGTAGCATCCGCCAAGAAAAATGAAGATATCGTGAAAGTTATGGAGGATGTCCTGAAGGAAGCGCGTGCATCCTTGAACAGGACACCGGACCTTCTGCCAGTACTTAAGGAAGTAGGAGTAGTAGACAGCGGCGGGCAGGGGCTTGTCCTTGTATATGAAGGCTTCCTCGCTGAATTGAAAGGTGAAGAGCTGCCTGGGAGCCCGGCAAATGTGCCGACCATGGAAGATCTCGTGAGTGCTGAGCATCACATGAATGTTTCAGGCCATATAAATTCGGAAGATATCGAATTTGGGTATTGTACGGAATTTATGGTCCGATTGGAAAAAGAAAAGACAGCCAGCCATCCTTTCGATGAGCAGAAATTCAGGGAAGATCTTAATGAATTAGGGGACTCTTTGCTCGTTATTTCGGATGATGAAATTGTCAAAGTACATATCCATTCCGAACAGCCTGGCGTGTGCTTGAATTACGGGCAGCAATATGGAACCCTGATCAAAATAAAGATTGATAATATGCGTGAACAGCATTCTGCCATTGTGAGTGAAACCCATTCAACATTGCAAACTGAAACGAAAACTGAAACGAAGCCAAAAGAGGAATATGGCATCGTGGCCGTTGCCATGGGATCCGGAATCAGCGAGCTGTTCAAAAGCATTGGGGCCAGTGTGGTAATTGAGGGCGGCCAGACGATGAACCCAAGCACTGAAGATATTGTCAAAGCGATTGAAGAAACCAATGCAAATAATATTATAATTTTGCCTAATAACAAGAATATAATCATGGCAGCCCAACAGGCAGCTGAAGTAGTGGGAGAAAACGTAACAGTCGTGCCTTCCAAAACCGTGCCGCAGGGTATGTCTGCTCTATTGGCATTTAATCCGTCAGCAAGTGCAGAGCACAATGGTTCTTTGATGACAGATGCACTTTCCCATGTCAAAACAGGGCAGATTACCTTTGCTGTCCGCGATACCAGTATTGATGGACTGGAAATCGAAAGCGGTGATTTTATGGGGCTGTCAGAGGGCAAAATCATTGTTAAAAGCAAAGATAAGCTGGAAGCAGCAAAACAATTATTGTCGGAAATGATGGATGAGGATTCAGAAATCCTTACCATCCTTTATGGTGAAGAGGCCACGCAGGAAGAAGTAGATGAATTAGTTTCATTCTGCAACGAGAATTTTGAGGATGCCGAGGTGGAGGTCCATAACGGGAACCAGCCTCTGTACGCATTTATTTTCTCAATAGAATAAAAAACACGATCGGCGAAACTCGGTCACATCCATGGCATGTACTTGGTTGTAGACCGGGTTTTTATTATTGTGTATCATAGTAAGAGGAGAGCATTTTTCCTGAAATGAGACTGTTTTTCAGAAAAATACAGCCTAGCTCTCTAGGAGGAAGCTATGAAATATAAGAGTGTATTTGATATCATTGGCCCCATAATGATTGGTCCCTCAAGCTCCCATACCGCAGGCGCGGCAAGGATAGGGCGGGTTGCGAGAAACCTGTTCGGGAGAGAACCGAAATGGGCGGTCATTTCTTTATACGGATCCTTTGCTAAAACTTACAAGGGGCATGGCACTGATGTGGCAATTGTCGGCGGCCTGCTCGATTTTGATACATTTGATGAGAGAATAAAAGAGTCGCTTGAAATTGCCAGGAAGAAGAAAATCCGAATTAAGTTTCAGGAAGAACAGGCTGTCACAGACCACCCAAATACTGCGAAAATACAATTGGGGGACGAGAATGGAGAACTGGAGCTTGTGGGCATTTCAATCGGCGGAGGAAAGATAGAAATCATTGAACTTAATGGCTTCGTATTGAAATTATCCGGGCACAATCCAGCAATCCTTGTAGTGCACGATGACCGATTTGGTGCAATAGCCAGTGTTTCCAATGTACTTGCGAAACATCGGATCAATATTGGCCAGATGGATGTGTCGCGCAAGGAAAAAGGCAAAATGGCATTGATGACAATCGAAGTGGACCAAAACATAGAAGATCACATAATATCAGAAATTGCATGCCTGCCAAACATTACGCAGGTTACAAGGATAGTAGATTAAAAAACAGGGAAATAACGGAAAGCGTTTGCAATGAAAACAGGGATCAAGCCCCACTAATGTGGGGCTGTTCAGTGTGTCGGGGTTCTAACCTTACTGTAACGGATAATGAGAGGTTTGCAGATTCCCCGCCTCGGGAGAGAATTTGAATTTTACTGCTGCTGTACATGCCAGTGCTGGTATGTGCGATTGCTATAGGAAATGAACTGTAACATTATGTGAGAATTACCGTTTTTAAAAGGGAGGAACATACATGTTTCGTAATGTAGCTGAATTAGTCGAATTAGCAGAAACAAGAAACGTTAAAATATCTCAAATCATGATTGAGCAGGAGGTAGAAGTAACAGGACGCAGCCGCGAACAGGTCATGTCTTTGATGGAGAGAAACCTTAAGGTTATGGAGGATGCGGTCGAACGCGGCCTGCAAGGTGTCAGGTCCCATTCCGGGCTTACCGGAGGCGATGCTGTACTCCTGCAGGAATACATTAAAAAAGGAAATTTCCTTTCAGGGGAATTTCTTCTCGATGCTGTGAGCAAGGCGGTAGCGACAAATGAAGTAAATGCCGCCATGGGCACGATTTGTGCGACACCTACTGCGGGCTCTGCCGGGGTTGTTCCGGGAACACTATTTGCGGTACAAAGGAAACTGAATCCTACCAGGGAACAAAAAATTGAATTTTTATTTACTGCCGGTGCATTTGGATTTGTCGTAGCAAACAACGCATCGATTTCCGGTGCAGCCGGCGGCTGTCAGGCAGAGGTTGGTTCTGCGGCAGGAATGGCTGCGGCTGCAATCGTGGAGATGGCAGGGGGTACTCCGTCACAGAGTGCTGAAGCGATGGCCATCACCTTGAAAAATATGCTTGGCCTCGTTTGTGACCCAGTTGCCGGATTAGTAGAGGTTCCATGCGTCAAGCGAAATGCGATGGGGGCGGCCAATGCAATGGTTGCGGCAGATATGGCGCTTGCCGGGATTACCAGCCGTATTCCGTGCGATGAGGTAATCGATGCAATGTTCAAGATTGGACAGACAATGCCAGTCGCTTTGAGAGAAACTGCACAAGGAGGGTTGGCGGCCACACCGACCGGTAGGGAGCTGGAAGCAAAAATCTTCGGTTTGCCGCTCAATAAGAATTGATTTCAGAACTTAATGATTCAGTAACCGTCATTAAAGGAGTGGGAGAGGAAACAGCTCAATCATTAAATGAAATGGGTATTTACACCGTTTCCGACCTGATGGAACACCTGCCATTCCGCTATGAAGATTACCGGCTGAAGGATTTGGAAAAAGTAGAGCATGATGAGAGAGTAACTATCGAGGGGAAGGTTCATAGCCAGCCTTCCTTGGGATACTTCGGCAAAAAAAAATCAAGACTTACGTTGAAATTGCTTGTAGGGAGATATTTAATCTCCGTAGTATTCTTCAATCAACCGTACCTTAAGGGGAAAATTAATATTGGTGATACCGTGACTGTTACAGGTAAATGGGACAGGCACCGGCAAACGATAACAGGAAGCGAATGCCAAATCGGACCATATAAAAAAGCGGTGGAATTTGAACCGGTATATGCTACCCGGGGCAGCATAACCGTAAAAGGGCTAAGGCGCTATATCACGAATGCCTTTTCACAATATGGGACACTGATACGGGAAAATCTCCCCCAGCGTTTTTTAAACGAATATAAGCTGATGTCCCGGAAGGATGCTTTGCATGTCATGCATTTCCCAGCTTCGGCGGGGGATTTGAAGCAAGCGCGGCGCCGGTTTGTATATGAAGAGTTTTTGCTGTTCCAGCTGCAAATGCAGGCAATCCGAAAGGTGCAGCGTGAACAATCCTTGGGCATACAGCAAAGCTATAATCTTGATTCATTAATGGCCTTCATCGATACACTTCCTTTTCCATTGACTGGCGCCCAAAAAAGGGTAGTAAATGAAATCCTGGCAGATATGAAATCGCCATACAGGATGAACCGCCTGCTTCAGGGGGATGTTGGCTCAGGGAAAACGGTGGTATCCGCAATCGCCTTGTTCGCTTCTGTTTCAGCAGGCTATCAGGGAGCGCTTATGGTCCCTACGGAAATTCTCGCTGAACAGCATGCCCAATCATTGAAGGCAATGTTTGCGCCAGTGAACATAAAAAGTGCCCTGCTCACCAGCTCTGTAAAAGGAAAGAGGAGACGTGAATTGCTGGAGCAGCTAAAAGCAGGAGAAATAGATGTCCTTATCGGAACTCATGCCCTTATTCAGGATGAAGTGAATTTTCATAACCTGGGACTAGTGATCACAGATGAACAGCATCGATTTGGGGTGGAACAACGACGGATTCTAAGGGAAAAAGGCGAGAATCCGGATGTCCTGTTTATGACCGCCACCCCTATTCCTAGAACGCTTGCCATCACCGTGTTTGGTGAAATGGATGTCTCCACCATTGATGAAATGCCAGCAGGCAGAAAAGCGATTGAAACATATTGGGCAAAACACGACATGCTGGACAGGATTCTTGCTTTCATGGAAAAAGAACTGAAAAAGGGACGCCAGGCTTATGTAATCTGTCCGTTAATTGAAGAATCCGAAAAGCTTGACCTTCAGAATGTTCTGGATGTCCATGCAACGCTGACCCATTATTTCCATGGAAGATACAAGGTCGGACTAATGCATGGAAAGCTTCCGGCAGACGAAAAAGATGAGGTTATGAAGCAATTCAGTACCAATGAAGTACAGGTCCTTGTATCAACCACTGTTGTAGAGGTCGGAGTAAATGTTCCGAATGCAACAACCATGGTCATTTATGATGCGGAACGTTTCGGACTTGCCCAGCTTCACCAGCTTCGCGGCCGGGTAGGCCGCGGCAGTGACCAGTCGTATTGTATTTTGCTTGCCGACCCTAAGTCAGAAACGGGGAAGGAACGTATGAAAATCATGACTGAGACCAATGATGGCTTTGTCCTCTCAGAAAAGGATCTGGAGCTTAGGGGCCCTGGTGACTTTTTCGGCAAAAAGCAAAGCGGTCTTCCCGAATTCAAGGTTGCGGATATGGTACATGACTATCGGGCATTAGAGGTCGCAAGGGAGGATGCTGCAAAACTGATTGCGTCTAAAGAATTTTGGGCAGGCAGCGAGTATCTTCCGCTGCGCCGATATCTTGAGAGTACGGGAGTATTGAATGGGGAAAAGCTGGATTAGCAGAAGTTTAAAAAGAAATGATATGGATTGCTGGCAGATTGCGGGAATTATTCTTATTCTTGCAATCTGTTTTTGTTATATATATACTACTATTAGTACCTAGTCATAATACTATGGATGGTGACCTTCAAATGCGAAGAAGTAAGAAGGAACGCCAGCATTTACTGATAGAAACGATTAAGAATAATCCGTTTATAACAGATGACGAGCTGGCTGCGAAATTTTATGTGAGCGTTCAGACTGTGAGGCTTGATCGTCTGGAATTATCCATACCAGAGCTTCGTGAACGCATTAAAAATGTTGCCGAAAAAAATTTCGGTGATGAAATACGGGCTTTGCCTTTGGAAGAGGTAATCGGAGAAGTTATAGACATTAACCTAGACCAAAATGCCATTTCTATTTTGGATATCAGAAAAGAACATGTTTTTAAACGGAACGGTATCGCAAGGGGACACCATTTATTTGCACAGGCTAATTCGCTGGCAGTTGCAGTGATTAATGATGAGCTCGCTCTTACTGCTAAGGCTAATATTAAATTTTCCCGGTCCGTCAAAGAAAATGAAAGAGTCATAGCAAAAGCAAGAGTAGTCGAAACGGACACAGCATCCAGAAGGTCATTAGTCGAAGTCAATAGTTATGTCGGCAATGAACTTGTTTTCAAGGGTGAATTCGATATGTACCGATCTAACCACCAGGAAAAGGATGAAGAATATGAAAATAGCTATTGATGCCATGGGAGGAGACCACGCCCCAAAGGAACAGGTGTTGGGAGCGGTAAGAGCGATCCAGGAATTTGAAGATATCGAAATACTTCTGGTTGGAAATGAAAAAGAAATTAATAAATACTTAACCAATTCTGAAAGAATAGGCATATTACATACAGAAGAAGTCATCCTGGGAACGGATGAACCGGTGAGGGCGGTACGCCGCAAAAAAAATGCATCAATGGTGCTGGCGGCACAGCAGGTTGCGGACGGACTTGCCGATGCATGCATATCTGCAGGCAATACGGGCGCATTAATGGCTTCCGGATTATTTGTTGTAGGAAGAATCGAAGGAATCGAAAGGCCGGCGTTATCACCAACCCTGCCAACTATCGATGGACGGGGCTTTGTATTTTTGGACGTGGGGGCCAATGCGGATGCAAAGGCAGAACATCTTGTTCAATATGCGATAATGGGCTCCATCTATGCGGAAAAGGTGAGGGGTATCGAAAATCCTCGAGTAGGCCTTTTGAATATCGGAACTGAAGAGAAAAAAGGAAATGAATTGACAAAGCAGGCATTCTCGCTGCTAAAGGAAGCAAATATTAATTTTATTGGGAATGTGGAAGCTCGCGAATTGCTTGAAGGGCCAGCTGATGTAGTTGTTACAGACGGATTTACAGGGAATATGGTGCTTAAAACGATTGAAGGAACGGCCATGTCTGTATTTTCGATGCTTAAAACCGCCCTGATGAGCAACCTGAAATCAAAGCTTGCCGCAGGGATTCTCAAGCCTGAGCTTAGAACGATCAAGAACCAAATGGATTATTCCGAATATGGGGGCGCCGGGCTGTTCGGTTTAAAGGCTCCTGTCATTAAAGCACATGGTTCATCTGATTCAACGGCCGTTTACAATGCCATCCGGCAGACGCGGGAAATGGTACAGCATGATGTTGTAAGTTCAATCGCAACACTGATCGAAAAAAAGGATAGATAGGAGATGTACATATGGGTAAGATAGCTTTTGTCTTTCCTGGGCAAGGATCTCAGACTGTTGGGATGGGAATGGATCTGTTTGATAAATCCGAAGCTGCAAAGGAAATCTTTGCATCCGCCGACAAAAAGCTTGGTACGGCTTTAAGCGAGCTAATGTTTAAGGGACCACAGGAAAAGCTAACACTGACTGTGAATGCACAGCCAGCATTGGTTACAGCCAGTTATGTCCTTTATGATGGATTAAAGGATGCGGGAATTTCACCTGATTACACGGCTGGTCACAGCCTTGGCGAATACTCTGCATTGGTGGCCTCTGGTGCCGTCAGCTTTGAGGATGCAGTTTATACCGTAAGAAAAAGAGGGGAATTCATGGAAGATGCTGTGCCAAATGGCGAAGGGACAATGGCCGCCATATTGGGAATGGACCGGAATGATCTGAGTGAAGTAACGGCAGAGATTACTGCAGCAGGTACTCCTGTTCAGCTGGCTAACATTAATTGTCCTGGCCAAATAGTCATTTCCGGCAGCGCAGAAGGTGTTGCCAAAGCTAGTGAACTCGCAAAGGAACGGGGAGCCAAGCGGGCGATCCCATTGGATGTGAGCGGTCCTTTCCATTCATCGTTAATGGAACCTGCGGCTGAACGGCTTCGTGCAGAGCTGGATGGGATTTCGATAAGCAGTGCAGCAGTTCCGGTCATTGCAAATGTCGATGCGAAGCCGGTGCAATCTCCAGAAGAAATCAAGGAAAAACTTATAAAACAGCTGTATTCACCGGTGCTTTGGGAAGACACTGTTAAAACCCTCCTTTCCTTAGGGGTGGATACATTTATTGAAGTGGGGCCAGGAAAGGTGTTAAGCGGTCTGATTAAAAAAATCGAAAGATCGGCTAAAGTATATGCTGTCTCCGATGAAGACAGCCTTTTGAAGACAGTACAGGAGATCAGGGGGGACAAATGATGACTCTAGCTGGAAAAGTAGCATTGGTTACTGGTGCCTCCAGGGGAATTGGACGCGAAATCGCCCTTGAACTGGCAAGACAAGGTGCGAATGTTGCGGTAAACTATTCGGGCAATGAGGCTAAAGCAAATGAGGTAGTTAATGAAATAAAATCCTTTGGCCGTGACGCAATCGCCATTCAGTGCAATGTGTCTGAATCCGAATCAGTAACTGAAATGGTCAAAAAAGTGATAGAAACATTCGGTTCTCTTGATATCCTGGTAAATAACGCAGGCATAACCCGGGATAATCTTTTGATGCGAATGAAGGAAGAAGAATGGGATGACGTAATCAACACTAATTTAAAAGGTGTGTTCCTCTGTACAAAAGCTGCAACTAGGCAAATGATGAAGCAGAGAAGCGGCCGCATTATAAACATTGCCTCCATTGTCGGCGTCAGTGGAAATCCCGGCCAGGCAAATTACGTAGCTGCAAAAGCAGGAGTAATCGGATTGACCAAGACTGCGGCGAAGGAGCTCGCTTCCAGAGGAATTACTGTAAATGCCGTTGCTCCAGGTTTTATAGCCACCGACATGACAGAAAAATTGACTGAAGAAGTCAAGGAAGGCATGCTGTCGCAAATTCCATTGGCGAGGCTTGGAGACCCTAAGGATATTGCAGGTGTCGCAGTATTTCTTGCTTCCGATGCAAGCAGATACATGACCGGCCAGACACTGCATGTGGACGGCGGAATGGTGATGTAACCAGGAAAGCCCTGGCTTTCTTGCGAAAAGTATATTCCACCCATTTATTAATTGGGTCAAATACAATATAATGACTTGAGGGGAGGTGAATGCAGTGGCAGATGTATTAGAGCGCGTTACAAAAATCGTCGTGGATCGATTAGGCGTTGAAGAGTCAGAAGTGAAACTTGAAGCTTCATTCAAAGAAGATTTAGGTGCTGACTCCCTAGACGTAGTGGAACTTGTCATGGAACTTGAAGATGAGTTCGGTATGGAGATTTCCGACGATGATGCAGAAAAAATCGTCACAGTTGGAGATGCTGTGAATTACATAAACAGTACTATGTAATTAAATTTTCTCTTAGAAAAGCTCCGTTTTTTAAACGGGGCTTTCTCTTATGCCGACATTTAGGTATTATAGTAACTAGGCAAAAAAAGATAAGAATGGGATTTCCCCATTTCTTCGCTATTATAAAAATGAACAGATTGCTGAGGCTCCTGTTTTTACGGGCAGCATGTTTTTTTAGACAATGCAAAATAGGCGGGACTATATAATTTTCTTTTAACTTAACTATATGTTGAAAGTACTGAATTACTAGTGGAGGGTATTATGCGAAGGAATGTGAACAATCGCAGGCCAACAAACAAAGATCAAAAATTTGCTGAATTTCAAAAAAGAATCGGTTTTGTTTTTAATGATGAGACTCTGCTTAAACAAGCATTTACCCATTCATCTTATGTGAATGAGCATCGCCGAAAGCCATATGAGGACAATGAAAGGCTTGAATTTCTCGGGGACGCCGTTCTTGAGCTCACCATCTCCAGATATTTGTTCAACAAGTATCCTATGATGAGTGAAGGCGAATTGACTAAAATGAGGGCAGCCATTGTATGCGAGCCATCACTCGTCGAATTTGCCAATGAGCTGTCCTTCGGGGAACTGGTCCTGCTTGGAAAGGGTGAAGAAATGACAGGGGGAAGAGAGCGTCCGGCGCTGCTTGCGGATGTTTTTGAAGCCTTCATCGGTGCGATGTATCTGGATTTGGGCATTGATACCGTCGTTCAATTTCTAAACGCTGTCGTCTTCCCGAAGATAAACGAGGGTGCTTTTTCTCATGTGATGGATTATAAGAGTCAACTGCAGGAATTAGTTCAGCGCGACGGGGCAGGGCAACTGGAATATAAAATCCAGCATGAACGAGGTCCTGCCCATAACAGGGAATTTGTATCCCAGGTGTCTTTAAATGGAGAGCCATTGGGTACAGGGACAGGGAAATCGAAGAAAGAAGCGGAACAGAGGGCTGCACAGCTTGCGCTGGCTTCCCTGAAGCAATAATAAAAGCTCAAGTACGTTTTTGTTAAAACTTTTTAACTAGATAAACAACTAGGGTGTGAAAAAAAGGGTGAAATAAAATGTTCCTTAAACGCTTGGACGTTGTAGGATTTAAATCGTTTGCTGAAAGAATTTCTGTGGACTTCGTTCCTGGTGTAACTGCTGTAGTAGGGCCGAATGGAAGCGGAAAGAGCAATATTACCGACGCGATCCGCTGGGTTCTTGGAGAGCAGTCTGCCAAATCCCTTCGCGGCGCTAAAATGGAGGATATCATATTTTCGGGAAGTGACTCTCGCAAAGCCTTGAATTTTGCCGAGGTGTCCCTGACGCTCGATAACGAAACAAACTCACTGCCTATCGATTTTCTTGAAGTGACGGTTACAAGGAGGGTTTATAGGTCAGGGGAGAGTGAATTCTTCATTAACAAACAGTCGTGCCGGTTAAAGGATATCGTAGACCTGTTTATGGACTCGGGGCTGGGCCGCGAAGCATTCTCCATCATCAGCCAGGGAAAAGTCGAAGAAATTTTAAGCAGCAAGGCGGAAGAAAGAAGAGTGATCTTCGAAGAGGCAGCCGGTGTATTGAAGTATAAAACGCGTAAGAGGAAAGCTGAGAGCAAGCTTTCTGAAACCCAGGAAAATCTTAACAGGGTCAATGATATCCTTCATGAGTTGGAAGGCCAGGTTGAACCTCTTAAAATCCAATCCTCCTTGGCGCAGGAATACCTGCAAAAAAGAGAAGAGCTGGAAAAATTCGAGGTTGCCCTGACCGTTCATGAAATAGAGGTTTTGCATGAGAAGTGGGAAAAGCTTTCCAAGGATGTTAAGCTTCATAATGGCCAGGAAGCGAAAATGGCTGCTGAACTTCAAAATAAAGAAGAACATCTGGATAAGACCAGAGGAACAATCGCAGCCATAGATCTATCACTTAACGAATTGCAGGGGATATTGCTGCAATCGAGTGAAGAGCTTGAAAAGCTGGAGGGGCGTAAGGAAGTCCTGAAAGAGCGCAGGAAGAACTATAGCCAGAATAAACACCAGCTGGAGAAAGCCATAGAAGAGACTTCAGAAAAAATCGCATTTTTAAGCAAGCAAAAAAAGCAGGAATCGGACCTTCTTGAAAAACTTAAAAGAGAAGTAAAAACACTGCAGTCAGACCTGGCAGTAAACCAGAAAAATCTCAGCATGTTTGATGGGGATCTTGAAGAAACGATTGAGGCATTGAAGAGTGATTATATTGAATGGCTTAATAAGCAGACGTCTGCAAAAAATGAGCTCCATTACCTCAGCCAGCAGATGGAGCAGCAGGCCCATCGAAATCAAAGGCTGGACCAGGATAACTCGAAATTTTTGGACGAACGGAAGAAAATAGAAGCCAAAAAGGCAGAGCTCCAAAATTTGCTCAGCATGACAGAGAAGCAAGTGGAGGAACAGGTCCATTTCTTCCGTGAACAGCAAAGAAAACTGGAGAACGTTAAAAGTTCCTATCAAAAACAGGAAACAACCTTGTACCAGGCTTATCAATATTTGCAGCAGGCCAAATCCCGGAAGGAAATGCTGGAGGAAATGGCAGATGATTATTCAGGCTTCTTCCAGGGAGTCAAGGAAGTGCTCAAGGCCAAAAACAAGGACCTTTCAGGCGTAGAAGGTGCTGTAGCAGAATTGATCACTGTGCCCAAGGAGTATCAGGTGGCCATTGAAACTGCACTCGGCGGAGCCATGCAGCATATCGTGATGGATGATGAGCAAAACGCAAGGCTCGCCATTTCCTTCCTGAAGAAAAATGGATATGGAAGGGCAACGTTTTTACCTCTTTCTGTTATAAAGGGAAGGGATATTCCGGAGAGCAGCATAGCTTTGCTGAATAATCACCCTTCCTTTATAGGAGCCGCTTCCCATCTGATTGCTTATGATAAAAAACACAGTGCCATTGCCTCCAATCTTCTTGGTGCCGTCATTGTGACGCGGGATTTAAAAGGGGCTAACGAATTGGCAAAGCTTGTCCAGCATAGATACAGATTTGTTACGCTGGAGGGCGATGTGGTCAATCCGGGCGGCTCAATGACAGGTGGAGCCCTTAAGCAGAAAAATTCTTCCCTTCTGTCAAGGAAGAATGAGCTGGAAGAATTAAAGCAAAAGCTTACAGGCATGGAAGAACAGACGGCTGCACTTGAGAATCATGTAAAACGGCTGAAAGCAGATGTTTCCAAACAAGAACAATTGGTTGAAGAAGCAAGGAAGTCCGGGGAATCCCTCCGATTCAAGGAGCAGTCGATCAAGGCAGACATTCGCGAAGTGGAAATGAAAGAAAAGAATATTAATGAACGCCTCCATCTCTACGATCTTGATAAAAAGTCACTCCTGGAAGAGCAGGAGGGTAAAAATCAAAGAATCACTGAATTGGAATCCCTGATGGAAGCTTGTAAGGCTGAGCTTGAAAAGCTTGACAAGGAAATCAAGGAGCTGACAAACCAAAAGCAATTCCAGCAATCCTCCAGGGAGACACTTGCAGAACAATCAAATGAACTGAAGATCGTTCTTGCTTCAAAGCGTACACAGCTTCAAAACCAGCAGGAAAAGTATAGCAGGATCGAGAGTGAGCTTTCAGTCGAGCAGCAAAGGCTGTCAGATCATAGCGAAGAGCTGTCCCTCTTGCAAGCCGAAATGACCGAAGGCGTCAACGGTGAGGAAGTGCTGGAGGATGCGGCACGCAAGAAGCTGGATGATAAAACAGAGACCATCAACTTAATTTCTGGAAAAAGGACTCAAAGAGTGGCCCTTCAACAGGAGCTAGAGGCATTAGAGGCGGAAGTTAAAGAAGAAAAACGCCTATATAAAGGGATTGTAGAAGTTCTGAAAGATGAGGAAGTCAAGCTTAACAGGCTTGATGTGGATCTGGAAAACCGCTTGAATCATTTGCGTGAAGAGTATTTTCTTACTTTTGCCGGCGCTCAGGAGAAATATCCTCTTTCCCTCCCTGCAGAAGAGGCAAGAAAAAAGGTTAAGCTGATCAAAATGGCCATCGAAGAACTGGGTACTGTTAATTTAGGTGCCATTGATGAATACGAGAGGGTTTCGGAACGTTATGCCTTCCTTATGGAGCAAAAGGATGATCTGCAGCAGGCTAAGGATACACTTTTCCAGGTAATCGAAGAGATGGATGATGAAATGAAACGACGTTTTGCGGATTCATTCTATGCGATTCGAAACGAATTTGAGCATGTGTTTCAATCGCTGTTTGGCGGAGGAAGGGCGGAATTAAAGCTGACAGACCCTGATAATCTGCTTGAGACAGGCGTAGAAATCATTGCCCAGCCCCCTGGAAAAAAACTGCAGAACCTGGGGCTTCTTTCGGGCGGGGAAAGGGCACTTACAGCCATAGCCCTATTATTCTCAATATTAAGGGTACGGCCTGTGCCATTCTGTGTGCTCGATGAAGTGGAAGCGGCGTTAGATGAAGCGAATGTACTCCGCTTCAGCCAGTACTTAAAGAGCTTCAGCAGTGAAACACAATTTATAGTGATTACCCATCGTAAGGGGACTATGGAGGAAGCTGATGTGCTTTATGGCGTAACGATGCAGGAATCCGGAGTTTCGAAACTTGTCTCTGTGAGAATGGAAGAAACAGCTGAAATGGCTTAAGCATAATATAGGTAGCTAAGGACGTGAAAAGGATGAGTTTTTTTAAAAAGCTTAAAGAAAAATTCACGACTCAATCTGATGCGGTATCTGAAAAATTCAAGCAGGGTTTAACTAAAACCCGTGACTCATTTTCAGGACGGGTCAATGATCTTGTCGCCAGATATCGGAAGATTGATGAAGATTTCTTTGAGGAACTGGAAGAAATCCTGATTCAGGCAGACGTGGGCTTCGACACTGTCATGGAGCTTGTCGATGAATTGAAGATGGAAGTGAAGAGACGCAATATCTCGGACGCGAAGGAAGTACAGTCGGTCATTTCCGAAAAGCTTGTCGATATCTATAGGGGCGGCAGTGATGGAGATGATGCCAAGCTCCATATTCAAGAAGAAGGCCTTACAGTCATCTTGTTCGTCGGGGTGAACGGAGTCGGGAAAACAACCACCATCGGGAAATTGGCTCATAAATTTAAATCCGAAGGTAAGAAGGTCATCCTGGCAGCAGGAGACACCTTCCGTGCCGGTGCGATTGAGCAGCTTGAGGTATGGGGTGACCGTGTCGGAGTGGAAGTGATCAAACAGGGGGAAGGTTCTGACCCGGCGGCCGTCATGTATGACGCCATTCAGTCGGCCAAGGCACGAAAAGCGGATATCCTGATTTGTGATACTGCAGGAAGGCTTCAGAACAAAGTTAACCTTATGAAGGAGCTGGAAAAGGTTAAGCGTGTGATTGAAAGGGAAATCCCAGGTGCGCCGCATGAGGTCCTCTTGGTTCTGGATGCCACAACGGGACAAAACGCGCTGATTCAGGCCAAGACCTTCAAGGAAGCTACCGACGTTTCGGGGATCGTGCTGACAAAGCTTGATGGAACTGCAAAGGGAGGCATTGTAATCGCCATCCGGAATGAATTGTCCATACCGGTAAAATATGTAGGTTTGGGTGAGAAGATGGATGATTTGCAGGAGTTCGATGCTGAAACATACGTTTATGGCCTATTTGCCAATCTTGTCGAAGAAGAAGCTTAAAAACCGGAGGCTACCTCCGGTTTTTCTAATAATTTTGCATTGGCTTACAGAAAAGCTGGATATTGCAGACATATCAGGCATAGGCTTGCTTATGGTGTAAAGGTTTTACCTTGACATCTTCAAGAAAACTGTGTAAACTAACAAATGTAAAGGGGTTTCACTTAACACGCAGCTTTTTCTATTGGAAAAGCAGGGGGGTGGCGACATGCTTGAAAAAACGATGCGTATAAATTATTTATATGATTTTTATCAATCGTTATTGACTGAAAAGCAAAAGAGCTACATGTCCCTATATTATCTGGATGATTATTCCCTAGGGGAGATTGCCGAAGAATTTGATGTCAGCAGACAGGCAGTCTATGACAATATTAAGCGGACTGAAGCTATGCTCGAGGAATATGAAGCAAAGCTTTTATTATTTCAAAAATTTCAAGAGCGAAACAATCTGATAGCGGAGATCAAGGAGCTTATCACGAGGGAGCCAATCCCGAAGGATACAGTTCTTGGAGCTGTCAAGAAGCTTGAGAAGCTAGATTAGGAGGCGGCAATAATGGCATTTGAAGGATTAGCCGACCGACTGCAAAATACACTCCAAAAAATCCGCGGCAAGGGGAAGGTTAACGAATCGGACGTCAAGGAAATGATGCGTGAAGTTCGTCTTGCGCTACTAGAAGCTGACGTCAACTTCAAGGTCGTGAAGGATTTTGTAAAACGTGTAAATGAACGTGCTGTTGGTCAGGAAGTGCTTAAAAGCTTAACGCCCGGTCAACAGGTCATCAAAGTCGTGCAGGAAGAACTGACCGAGCTTATGGGTGGAGAACAGAGCAAGATTGCGGTCTCCAATCGCCCTCCGACTGTCATCATGATGGTTGGTCTGCAAGGTGCAGGTAAGACGACGACAACCGGGAAACTTGCAAATCTTCTAAGGAAAAAATTCAACAGGAAACCATTGCTGGTTGCGGCCGACATTTATCGTCCTGCTGCAATCAAACAGCTTGAAACACTTGGAAAACAGCTTTCGCTGCCCGTATTTTCTTTAGGTGACCAAGTATCCCCTGTAGAGATAGCCAGACAGGCAATCGAAAAGGCGAAGCAGGATCATCATGATTATGTGCTTATCGATACAGCCGGCCGATTGCATGTGGATGAAAATCTGATGGGGGAGCTTGACCAAATCAAGGAATTAGCGAAGCCGGATGAAATATTCCTTGTTGTGGATGCAATGACAGGACAGGATGCGGTAAATGTTGCTCAAAGTTTCAACGATCAGCTGGGATTGACCGGTGTCGTACTGACCAAGCTTGATGGCGATACCCGCGGCGGTGCAGCGCTGTCAATCCGTGCAGTGACAAACACCCCTATCAAGTTTGTGGGTATGGGTGAAAAAATGGATGCGCTCGAAACCTTTCATCCAGAGCGCATGGCATCGCGAATACTCGGTATGGGTGATGTCCTGACACTGATTGAAAAGGCTCAGGCAAATGTTGACGAAGAAAAGGCGAAAGAGCTTGAGAAAAAGATGCGGACAGCGACATTTACATTCGATGACTTCCTTGACCAGCTTGGACAAGTACGGAGCATGGGGCCGCTGGGCGATCTGATTAAAATGCTTCCAGGGGCCAACAAAATTAAAGGCATCGATAATGTGGCCATTGACGAGAAGCAAATTGGCCATGTAGAAGCCATTATCCGTTCAATGACCAAGCAGGAAAAGGAAACACCTGAAATAATGAATGCAAGCCGCAGAAAACGGATCGCAAAGGGCAGCGGCACTTCCATCCAGGAAGTAAACAGGCTGATCAAGCAATTCGATGAAATGAAAAAGATGATGAAGCAAGTCACAAACATGCAAAAAGGAAAGAAAAAAGGCGGATTCAAATTCCCTTTCATGTAAAGGATATTTCAGGCGTCTAGTTTATGGTGCAGGATGTACCGATCTTGGCGCTGACATAGGCCGGACTTGGACAGGATGACTGGCGGTGCCGTTTCCACAAAATATGGAGAAAGTTAGCCGACAGTACATGCTTGCGGTGCACTTGAACTTTTCTGGACTGTTAAGAAAAAAACCTTTACAAACCTATATAACATTTGATATTATACTATCTTGTGTGAAACTATTCGGAGGTGCTTATTTAAAATGGCAGTAAAAATTCGTTTAAAGCGTATGGGAGCTAAAAAGACTCCTTTCTATCGTATCGTAGTTGCAGATTCTCGTTCACCACGTGACGGCCGTTTCATCGAAGTGGTTGGAACTTATAACCCTGTTGCTGAACCAGCTAAAGTTGAAATCAATGAAGAATTGGCTCTTAAGTGGTTACAGGATGGTGCAAAGCCATCAGACACAGTTCGCAACTTGTTCTCTAAAGAAGGCATTTTGGAAAAATTCCACAATGCTAAAAACAGCAAGTAATCGTAAATAATCAATGAAAGAACTCATTGAAACGATTGTTTCTGCCCTTGTTGATCATCCCGAAGAAGTACAAGTGACTTCGAAGGAAGAGGATGACAGAATTATATATATCCTTTCTGTAAGCAAGGATGATATGGGAAAGGTCATCGGCAAGCAGGGGCGTGTTGCTAAGGCGATTCGGACTGTAGTATATGCAGCAGGATCCTCACAGCATAAGAAAATCTATTTGGAGATTTCCGAATAAGGGAGGGCTAACACCCTCCCTTTTTTGACCTTTAAATTTAATACGAAAACGAAAGAAATGGTAGCGATGTCCCTGCCGTTTTTTTATATCAGCTTCTTGAAAAATGATAACTTTGTGAATGAAGCATTGGAAAATATCGGTGTATTATAGTGATGTAAACATATCCGCAGGCGCCGGATAGCCAGCCAGCTGGCTTAAGGGTCATAGGCAAGCCATCGAATTTACTTGCATATAAATAGATGCATACTATTAAATGATTGCGCTGGGATTTAGTTATAATAGGATTAGAGCCAGCATGCAGCGGCCATGGTAAGTACAAACCCGCCATACATATATGAACGCCCAGCTTGAATGAAAAAGAAGGAGGCGCTGGAATGAAAATTCTACAGAATGTTATCGTCAGTCAGGTTTTGACAGAATCCAGCAAGAATCAGCTCCTCGACAGGTATAAAACAAGACGGGCCCAGCTTCAAAAGGAAGGAGACCAGCTTCGCTTTGAACTAAGGAAACTGGAGAAAACCAAAAAATTTCAGCCTGCCAGTCTGCGCACTCATTTTGAAAAAGAAATCAACAGCCGGAAAGAGAAAATTAAGCTGCTGGAGTTCCAAATCGAGCAGCTTGAAATACTGCCGATTGGAAGTGAACTGAAAGAGCGTGAGGTCCAAAGTATTGTCGATGTCGAAGTGGGAGCCAATTGGGACGAGCTCATCCAAACGAAGACTATTGTAATCAAAGATGGAATCGTATCAGAAATTCGTTAGGGGTGAAACACTGTGGAAAAATGGTTTAATGTAGGAAAAATAGTTAATACACATGGAATAAGAGGAGAGGTACGGGTTATTTCAAGGACCGATTTTCCGGAAGAACGATATAAAATCGGAAATACGTTATACCTGTTCAGGGAAGGGCATAAGGAACCGCTTGAACTTAAGGTCGAATCTCATCGGAAGCATAAAAATTTTGACCTGCTGACATTTGAAAATTACACGAATGTAAATATGGTGGAGCCTTTCAGGGACGGCATCCTGAAAGTGGACGAATCACAGCTCGGAGAACTGGAAGAAGATGAGTTTTATTTTCATGAAATCCTCGGCTGTACCGTTTTTACCGACGAGGGTGAAGAAATAGGAAAAATCCGAGAAATCCTTACTCCTGGGGCGAATGATGTCTGGGTGGTTAAAGGCAAGGGTGGAAAGGATATACTAATCCCGTATATTGAGCCAGTTGTCAAAGAAATAGATATCAGCGAGAAAAAGATAATAATAACTCCTATGGAGGGATTACTGGATTAATGAAAATCGATGTGCTTTCTATATTCCCGGAGATGTTTCAAGGAGTATTTGGGTCATCCATATTAAAAAAGGCGGCTGAAAAGGGGGCTGTCTCCTATTCAGTGACGAATTTCCGCGACTATGCCGACAATAAGCATAATACGGTGGACGATTACCCCTATGGCGGCGGTGCTGGAATGGTCCTTAAGCCCCAGCCTATATTTGATGCGGTAACGGTACTTGGTAAAGGGCGGGAGAAGAAGCCCAGGGTGATCCTGCTATGTCCGCAGGGTGAACGTTTCACCCAAAAGAAAGCGGAAGAGCTCGCCCGTGAAGATCACTTAATTTTTGTTTGTGGGCATTATGAGGGTTATGATGAACGAATCAGAGAGAACCTGATCACTGATGAGATATCGATTGGCGACTATGTGCTAACCGGAGGGGAGCTTGGGGCAATGGTGGTGATCGACAGTGTTGTCCGACTATTGCCTGGTGTCTTAGGAAATGAGGATTCTCCTGTACTAGATTCATTTTCATCCGGTCTCCTCGAGCACCCGCATTACACCCGTCCTGCAGACTTCAGAGGGATGAAGGTGCCTGAGACCCTTCTTTCGGGGAACCATAAGAAGATAGAGGAATGGAGAATGAAGGAATCGCTTCGCAGGACCTGGAAGCGGAGACCTGATCTGCTGGATGCCTATGAACTGACCGAGCAAGAAAAAAAGCTCCTGGAAGAAGTAAAAAAAGAAGGCTGATGCTATTGCACCAGCCTTCTAAATATGCTAAGATACTTTTTGTGGCTTAGGCGAAGCTTAAGCTTTAAAACGATGTTCCGCTGCAAAGAGATAAGTTTGTAAGAGCATCCGGGAGGAGATGAAAACGATGCAAAATATTATTGATGAAATTACAAAAGAACAACTTCGCACTGATCTTCCTGCGTTCCGTCCTGGTGACACTGTACGTGTACACGTTAAGGTTGTTGAGGGAACTCGTGAGCGTATTCAGGTATTCGAAGGTGTTGTAATCAAGCGTCGTGGTGGTGGAATCAGCGAAACTTTCACAGTGCGTAAGGTTTCTTACGGTGTTGGAGTTGAGCGTACATTCCCTGTACACACACCAAAAATCGCGAACCTTGAAGTAGTACGCCACGGTAAAGTACGCCGTGCTAAGCTTTACTACCTACGTGAACTTCGCGGTAAAAAAGCACGTATCAAAGAAATCCGCCGCTAATAGCAGGCTTTCTGCGATTACAGCTGAGATTGCAATATTACATGTAAAAAAGGAGCTTGGTAACCAAGCTCCTTTTTTAATGCCTGGGAATTTGAACTAAAGCGCAATGTGACCCTCTAGTATTACTTTTAGTGAAAGCCCTCCCGATTCAGCGGAAGGTGCTTAGAATACACTGAAAAATTGAATTGGTTCCATCGTTCTGCTCACCTACGGCTCTCTAAAACTTATGTTTATTGCAAGTGTTATTATTCTAGGATGATAAGTACACTGCCGACTATACATCTTTGTCAGCATTTTGTACTCTTAATTAGCGAGGAAGGTTTATTTTCCTTTATATTTGTAAAAGAAAATTGTAAGATGTTATTATGCTTATTTTTTGAAGGGTGATAGAAATGGCAAAAAAGAAAAATGAAGTTTGGGAATGGACAAAGGCACTTATCATTGCGGTTTTATTGGCAGTTGTGATCCGGTACTTTTTGTTTGCGCCAATTGTAGTCGACGGTTTGTCAATGTCGCCGACACTGCATGACCAGGACCGTATGATTGTCAACAAAATTGGCTATACTCTTGGAAAACCAAAGAGATTTGATATCATAGTCTTCCATGCACCAGAACAGAAAGACTACATAAAACGGATTATCGGGTTGCCGGGCGACCGGGTGGAGTATAAGGACGATGTGTTATATATCAATGGAAAGCCATATGAAGAGCCTTATTTGGATGCTCAAAAAGCCAAAGTACAGGATGGCCCGCTTACTGATGATTTCACCCTGGAAGACACGCCAGTAGGGCAAAAGACCGTTCCGGAAGGACAATTATTTGTAATGGGTGATAACAGGCGATTCAGCAAGGACAGCCGCCATATCGGCGCAGTCCCTATGGGGAAGGTCCTAGGCAAGACAAAAATGGTGTACTGGCCCGTGAAAGATTTCCGAATGGTAAAATAACGGACCATCAAGGCAGAAAAGACAACCTTTGTAAGAGGAAAGGTGGATTCCATTGACTATACAGTGGTTCCCGGGCCATATGGCCAAAGCTAGAAGGGAAGTAACAGAAAAACTAAAACTCATTGATATCGTATATGAGTTGGTGGATGCGCGCCTGCCAATGTCTTCGCGCAATCCTATGATCGACGAAATTATCCAGCATAAACCGAGGATTATATTATTAAACAAAGCTGATATGGCCGATCCAATCAAGACAAAGCAATGGCTTTCTTATTTCCGGTCACAGGGGAAAACAGCCGTGGCCATTAATTCCCAGGCAGGCAGCGGCCTGGGTCAGATTACGGCTGCCTCAAAAGACCTCCTGAAGGAAAAATTCGACAGAATGAAGGCGAAGGGGATTAACCCAAGGGCAATTCGCGCGATGATAGTTGGCATACCAAACGTAGGAAAATCCACTCTCATAAACCGGCTCGCCAAAAAGAACATCGCAAAAACAGGGAATATGCCTGGTGTCACAAAGGCCCAGCAGTGGATAAAGGTTGGGAAAGAGCTTGAGCTTCTTGATACCCCTGGAATTCTCTGGCCTAAATTCGAAGATCAGGAAGTCGGCTTGAAGCTTGCGCTGTCAGGAGCCATTAAGGATGCGATATTGAATTTACACGATGTTTCTCTATACGGCTTAAGGTTCCTGGAAAAGGAATACCCTGAGCGCTTAAAGGAAAGATACAATCTAAACGAGATTCCACAGGAAACTGTAGAACTCTTTGATACGATTGGCACTTTCAGGGGATGCCTGATGGGAGGCGGGATGATAGACTATGACAAGACCTCCGAACTGGTTGTGAGGGAAATTCGTTCGGAAAAGTTTGGACCGCTGACATTTGAAGTTCCTGGTGATAGGCCTATTGATGAATCCGAAGGCCCTGATCAGGGGAAAAATCGTGAAAACGGAACAGAAGAATAAATGACAAACAAGGCTCGCAGGTTGTACTAAAGAGTGCTGCAGACCCATTTGATGGTTAGCTGCCCCTCTGTACACAATGCGGGCCTGGCTTTTTTAGCGATGCTGTAAGTGAATCGCCTATAAAGCTTTAGGAAAAATATACGATATTATTAATGGTGAATAAATATGAACAAGACAATGAGCATCAGAGAAATAGAAGAAAAGCTTAGAGAAATAGACAGCCTCAATCATCCTTTTATCCGTAAATGCAAGACGGATGAAAGAAAGGGTGTTGCCGATCTTCTGGAAAAATGGCGCAATCGAATAAATAAACAGCTCGCTTTGAAGGAACAATTCATGCAAATGTCGGTTTATGAACAGGATCTTCACAGCCAGGGCTTTGAGTTAGTGGCTGGCATTGATGAAGTCGGTCGGGGGCCTTTAGCCGGTCCTGTAGTGGCCGCGTCCGTCATTTTACCGGAAGATTTCTACCTGCCAGGATTGAATGATTCTAAAAAAATACCAGAGGCAAAACGAGAGATATTTTACGACATTATCCTGAAAGAGTCCACTTCCATTGGCATTGGAATCATCCATAGTGAAGAAATTGACAGGCTGAATATATATCAAGCAACCAAAAAAGCGATGCTGTCAGCAATCAGAGAACTCGAAGCTACACCGGATTATCTGCTTATAGACGCCATGTCTCTTGAAGTCCCAATGCCTCAGCTCTCTATTATAAAAGGAGACTCCAAAAGCATTTCAATCTCTGCAGCTTCCATCATAGCAAAAGTTACGAGAGATAGAATGATGAAGCAATATGCCGAAGCATTTCCTCAATATGGTTTTGAAAATAACATGGGATATGGTACAAAGGAGCATCTTAAGGCACTAAATTTATATGGTCCTACCCCGTGGCACAGAAGAAGCTTTGCACCGGTAAAAGATGCAGGCAATAAGATTGAATAAGGACGTGAGATGACCATGCAACGAATTGGCGGCCAAGGCATTCAGCAGCTAAATATGCAGAACAAATCATATTCGAGCTTTAAAGCAGGCCAGATATTGTATGGCAAAATAGTAAAAATATACCCGCACCAGATTGCTGAAGTGCACATCGGCAGCCAAAAACTATTTGCCCAGCTGGATGCGCCGCTGGCCGCGGGTGGGAGGTATTGGCTGCAGGTACAGCCGGGTGAAGGAAAGCTTCAGCTAAAGGTGCTTCCTTCCGACGCTGTTGCTGGCAAGGATGGGCTCGATCATTCGGCACAGCAGATTTTAACACACTTATCGCTTGGTTCCACAAAAGAATCTGTGGAATTGGCCAAATTTTTATTTCAAAATCAGCTTCCCATCACAAAAGAATCTTTTATAAAAGCTTTGGAATGGCTAAAAAGCTCGGACAACCTGGATGGAACCCGGCAAACCATTCAAAACATGCATGCCAAAAACCTTCCTTTTATCGATGATGTTTACTTTGCCCTTCATTCGGTACAGAAGGAAGAACCCTTGCATGCTCTGCTTGCTGATTTATACAAGAAAATGAGTGAAGGGGACAATGAAACAGATGTTGCTGGAAAGCTTCGGGCTCTGATTGGGAAATTGCTGGGGAATAATGAAGCATCAGAAATTAAAATCAATTTTAGATATGTATTATCCTCCTGGCTTGACGAAAAATCTACCCCAGGGAATCAAGCGGCAGCATTTACCCAAATCCAGCGAGCCGGATTTATACCTGCTGCGATGACGGAAGATGTATTTTTTGAGAGGCTGATGTATGCCTCCGGCTTAAAAGGTGAGACCTTTATAGGCAGCGAGGCCCGGACTGCCCTGCATAATATGTTGCAAAAAACGGAAATCTCAAGCTCCTTATTGCAGGCAAGCCAAACGGACCAAAAGCCGACAGACACATCAATGCAGCCAAACGCTGAATCGACTCCAATGTCACCGAAGCAGGGTACAGCCTTGCCGCAAGTGAAAAATATATTATATAACATGCTGATCGATAATCAGGGCAGCAAACTGGAACAGCGTGCTCTGGTAAACTTGTTTTCAGCGGGAAGCGGGCAAAAATTGGATCCTGGGACAGATGCAAGGCTTGCTATGCTTGTGTCTATGGATAAAGTAAATAATGAAAGTGGAGATCAGGTACAGCTTCCTCTTCAAAAATTGGAAGCAGAACTGGTTTTTGACCCGGGAAAGTCTTCATCTTTTGCAAAATTGCTGCGGGACATTCCAAATTTGCTCGGGATGAGTTTAGAATCTATGTTAACAAAGCCGGAAATTAACAGTGGACAGCTGGATACTCTCAAGCCGTTGCTAATGCAGCTAATGCATGAAAATCAGCCGAATGCAGTAAAGGACATAGCGGCGCAAGTGATTCACAGGATCAATGGCCACCAAATATTATCCCAGGAGGCAGGCCCGCTCCAAAATATTTTTATGCAATTGCCTCTGGTTTTAGGAAGTCACCACACCGACATGACCATCCAATGGTCGGGAAGGAAAAAGAAAGATGGCAGCATTGACCCGTCTTTTTGCCGCATTTTATTTTATCTGGAATTAGAGCAAATGGACATAACAGTCGTTGACATGGTTGTCCAAAACCGGGTTTTGAAGGTGGCAGTCATAAACGACAGGGCCGCCCAGTATGATATAAACGTACAGCCTTTCATTAGCATGCTGAAAGAGAATTTGCTTTCATTGGACTATAAGTTATCTTCCGTTTCATTTAAGAGCTCTGAAGAGGCTAAAAATGCTGAGAACCGAATGAAAGCCCAAAGGTCTAAGATGCCTGTTCCCGACAAATCCTATAGCGGGGTGGATTTACGAATATGAAAGATCAAAAGAGACTCGAAGCCGTAGCTCTTAGGTATGAAAATGATGCAGATGATGCCCCAACAATCATTGCAAAGGGAAAGGGAAAGGTCGCAGAGAATATCCTGGCTTCCGCGGCTGAACATAATATCCCTGTGCAGCAGGATCCAACCCTGACAGAGCTTCTGGGGAAACTTGACATCAATAAGGCCATTCCTGAAGAACTTTATCAGGCTGTAGCAGAAGTGTTTGCTTTTATTTATAAAATAGATAAAACGATAAAAGATCATCCTAAAAAGGAATGATCTTTTTTGCATTCTTTGCTCAGTGTAAATGCCACACCTATCGGTAATTGTCCGCATCGAAATATTCATTGTTACTATTATCGTAAATAGCTTCATTTAACGAGGTGGCTTCCGGATCATTAATCAAGATTGGGCCGCGACCCCCTGATCCAATTTCCGGATGTTGTTTCCTATTGGTATCCAGGCCTTTTACATTAACTGCTGCAGATTCTTCTGAGTGTTCATATGGGTCAGCGGTACCGTGCTTGCTGCTGGCATCATTCCCTGCATTTCGGTTATCGGCATATTGATCTTTTACAGGCATTTCAATCCCTCCTATTCTTGATGGCTTTATTAGTTTATCTGTAATATTCAAATAGATACAGATAGAACACATTAATCGGGGAAAATGGTAAACTAAGCGGGCAAACTTATCGGTAAAAGGAAAAGGGGTTTCCAGGTTGAATGAATTGAGCATCCTAACAAAAATAAAAAATAATCTTTCCAGTTTTACAAGTGCGGAGCAGAAATAGCACAAAACATACTGCAGCATCCAGAGTTCATCCCTACCATGACAACACAGGAACTGGCCAACCAGGCTGGAGCAAGTGAAGCGAGTATCGTCCGTTTTTGATTGGTGTTGGAAGCTTTAAAATGCTTAAGGCTGTACTGACAAAGGAAACTACAGCTTCAGAATCCAAATCAATGATTTTTCACCGTTTGAAACACAGGACACATCATACAGCTTATTCCACAAAGTTACATTTTTCAATAAATCCGCCATTTAGCTCTCACTGAACACACTGGATAAAAAAGATTTTGTAATGGCGGTAGACAAGGTCCGCCATGCAGGGAAGAAAGCACTTTTTAGCGTAGGAGAATCCTATCCACCGGCAATAGATGCCCAATATAAAATAATGAATCTGGGTATTCTGCAATTGCCTCATCTGATTTTTATTACTTGGTTTCGCTGGTATCCATGATGAAATCTGGGGATGTCCTATTTCTTATCAGCAATTCAGGGAAAGCCAGGGAAGCGCTGGAAATCGCTTCATGTGCAAAAGAACAGTCTGTAACTGCGGTGGCCATTACGACGCTGCAAAAGTCACCTCTTTATAAGACGGCGGACCTTAAACTTTGCATTCCGAAAGTAGAAGAGGAACACCGCATTGGGACGATTGCATCGCGCATGGCCCAGTTAAATATTATTGATGCTCTTTATTTAAGCTTATTCATAAAATGGGCAAAGATATTGTTGGCTCCATTCAATCAAATCCAGGGAAAACGAGACTGTAAAAAAACATTAAAATTTTTGGTATTTATGAAATTTAAATTCATATTTTAATAATTTAATTGAGGTTAAATTTCGTACTTACTATAATGAGAGCGTATTCAAAAACTAACCGTTTATGCCAATTAAGCATAGAAAGAAATGATTAGGTGCTTAAAATATGCTGGGAATCCCCGTTTTTCTAGGAAATCAAACTGAAGCCATGCAGGATGAATATTTGAAGAACATGAAGGAAGCCGGATGCCAGTCCATTTTTACATCACTCCATATCCCAGAGGATGATGCCTCCGGATATAAACATTTTTTGGAAGTCCTTGGGCGACAGGCATTAAAGCATGATATGGAACTGATGGCGGATGTCTCGCCGATGAGCCTGAATAATTTGCCGAAGAATGATTGGGTGAATGTCGTAGGGAAAATTATAGATAAAGACCTTTCTTTACTGCAGTTCATTGGACCTGGAAGTGAATTTAGAATTATAGAGGTATTGAAGGCCATAAAGGCCTTTTTTTGTTATACTAGAAAACAATTTATCTGCTCTATATATACTTTATTTATCTAACTTTATAGCTATTTATTGAAAGCAATTCCCAGAATTTTATATTACTAGAAAATTAAAATTAGTTATAAGTATTTTGCATGTAATAGTGGACAAGTATTTTTACTTTTTATACAATTAGGAAGCAGTCAAATAATAATAGGCTCGACATAATCTGATGTATTGTGTAAATGGGCTGAAAAATGGCGTAAAATGGTTATATGAACCAGCACTCTACTCATTTTTCAATATTGCTAGAGTTAACAAGGAGGATGGGAAATGAATATCCATGAGTATCAAGGGAAAGAGATCCTCAGAAGCTACGGGGTAGCTGTTCCAAACGGACGTGTTGCATTCACTGTAGAGGAAGCGGTTGAAGCTGCGAAGGAACTGGGCACTGAGGTAGTTGTCGTTAAGGCACAAATCCATGCTGGCGGACGCGGAAAAGCCGGCGGCGTTAAGGTTGCCAAAAACCTTGATGAGGCACGTACATATGCTCAAGAAATATTGGGTAAGACGCTTGTTACACATCAAACTGGCCCAGAAGGCAAAGAAGTTAAGCGCTTACTGATTGAAGAAGGCTGCGACATTAAGAAAGAATATTATATTGGTCTAGTATTGGATCGTGCGACTTCCCGTGTTGTTCTTATGGCCTCTGAAGAAGGCGGAACAGAAATCGAGGAAGTGGCAGAAAAGACTCCTGAAAAAATCTTCAAGGAAGTAATCGATCCTGTTGTCGGCCTTACAGGCTATCAAGCTAGAAGAATCGCATTTAATATCAATATTCCAAAAGAATTGGTAAATAAAGCTGTCAAATTCATGACTGGGCTATACAATGCATTCATCGAGAAGGATTGCTCCATTGCTGAAATCAACCCGTTGGTTGTAACAGGCGATGGCAATGTTATGGCACTTGATGCGAAATTGAATTTCGATTCCAATGCCTTATATCGCCACAAGGACATTTTGGAGTACCGCGACCTTGAAGAAGAAGATCCAAAAGAAATCGAAGCTTCCAAATATGACCTTAGCTACATCGCCTTGGATGGAAACATCGGATGTATGGTAAATGGTGCAGGACTTGCGATGGCAACAATGGATATCATTAAGCATTATGGCGGCGACCCAGCCAACTTCCTTGATGTTGGGGGCGGTGCTACAGCCGAGAAAGTAACAGAAGCATTCAAGATCATCCTATCAGATGAAAAAGTAAAAGGAATCTTTGTAAACATTTTCGGCGGGATCATGAAGTGTGATGTAATCGCTGAAGGTGTTGTTGAAGCTGCCAACCAATTAGGTCTTCAAGTTCCGCTTGTTGTGCGTCTGGAAGGTACAAACGTAGACCTTGGCAAAAAGATCTTGAAGGAATCCGGTTTGAATATTACGCCTGCTGAATCTATGGCAGACGGTGCACAAAAAATCGTAGAGCTTGTAGGATAATAGGCAGGGGGGACCACAAATGAGCGTATTTATTAATAAAGATACAAAAGTCATTGTACAGGGTATCACTGGTTCAACGGCTTTATTTCATACAAAACAAATGCTGGAATACGGTACAAAAATCGTTGCGGGTGTAACACCTGGAAAAGGCGGAACTGAAGTAGAGGGAGTACCTGTCTTCAATACGGTAAGAGAAGCTGTAGAAGCTACAGGTGCCAATGCATCAGTTAACTATGTGCCTGCTCCATTCGCGGCAGACGCAATCATGGAAGCAGTGGATGCAGAACTTGATATTACAATCTGTATCACAGAGCATATCCCTGTCCTTGACATGGTAAAGGTAAAGCGTTACATGGAAGGGAAAAAGACTCGCCTTGTTGGGCCGAACTGCCCTGGTGTAATCACTCCTGATGAGTGCAAAATCGGTATTATGCCTGGGTATATTCATACAAAGGGCCATGTTGGAGTTGTTTCCCGTTCTGGAACATTGACTTATGAGGCAGTACACCAATTATCGCAGGCTGGTATCGGACAGTCTTCAGCTGTCGGAATCGGTGGGGACCCAGTAAATGGTACAGATTTCATTGACGTTTTGAAAGCCTTCAACGAAGATCCAGAAACTTATGCGGTCATCATGATCGGTGAGATTGGCGGAACTGCCGAAGAAGAGGCTGCACAATGGGTCAAAGCCAATATGACAAAGCCTGTAGTAGGTTTTATCGGAGGCCGTACGGCACCTCCAGGAAAGCGCATGGGCCATGCTGGTGCGATCATTTCCGGAGGGAAAGGCACAGCTGACGAAAAGATCCGTGTCATGAATGAAAGCGGCATAAAAGTAGCAGATACTCCATCTGTTATGGGTGAAACCCTGATTTCCGTACTTAAGGAAAAAGGTATTTACGACAAGTGTAAAACTCATTGATTAACTGACACAATACGTCCCTCATTATTAGATGAGGGACGATTTTTATACGATTGGCAGTTTGATTTTTTACTATTCATTCCCCGCTCTTCCCTTATTAGAATGTCCCTTATATAAATATTTACCTACAAAAGGAGTGACTCCGCTTGAACATCCGCGAAAAACTAATCCATTTGCACCATTGCAGGGGCATTGGCTGGAAATCAATCCATGCTATATTGAAGGCAGACCCTGCCCTCCAGAATATCTATAATTGGCCTGGTGAAGACTGGCGCAAATTCCTTCCATTATCCCCCATACAGCATCACCAATTTTTCCACGACCTCCATTCTATTGATATCATTGCGCTGATAAAGCAATATAATAATAATCAAATAAGCTGCATAACAATTATGGACGAGGGATATCCCTCCAAGCTGAAAAGTATTACTGACCCGCCATGGGTAATTTACGTAAAGGGAAATCATAGTTTGCTTAATGATTCTCCGTCACTTGGTGTCGTTGGTTCACGTAACCCGTCATCCTATGGCAAGGATGCCATACAGCTTATCCTGCCCCCCTTGGTACAGCAGGGGTATGTCATTGTCAGCGGGCTGGCATCCGGAATTGATTCGTTGGCGCATAAAATGACCTTGAATGGCAAAGGAAAGACAATTGGAGTCCTTGGAGGCGGGCTATTTCATATTTATCCTAAAGAAAATATACAGCTGGCTGATGTAATGATGAAGCGGGGATTGGTCCTTTCCGAAGCTGTCCCAAACAGGCGGGCGGAAGCATGGATGTTCCCAATGCGAAACCGTATCATCAGCGGGTTGTCAAATGGGGTATTTATAATAGAAGCAAAACGAAACAGCGGTTCTCTCATCACTGCCCAATATGCGCTGGAACAAGGCAGGGACGTGTTTGCGCTACCGGGAAACATAACCAGCGAATTATCTGAAGGAACGAATAAAATGATACAGGATGGGGCTAAGCTGGTTATGGAGGCCAGCGATATATCGGACGAAATTTTTTCTTTGAATTATCTTTAATATAAGTTAATATATAAATCACAGTTTGAAGAATGTTCCGATAATTTTTAGGTCCAGGAACAAAAAGCTTGAAATAAACATAAATCTGTTATAAATTTTGCAACAGACAGCATTTTTTTATTATGCCGCACCATGTCGATTACACTAAAATGAAACCGAATAAATGAAATAAGATTGACAAAGTGATTTTTAATGATAATAATAGTGAAGATTTATATTACCTCTTGAGGGGGATTTACCTGAATGTCTGATTACTTAGTAATTGTGGAATCTCCGGCTAAGGCAAAGACAATAGAGCGCTATCTTGGGAAAAAATATAAAGTGAAAGCCTCTATGGGTCATGTGCGTGATTTGCCAAAGAGCCAGATGGGCGTTGATGTTGACCACAATTTTGAACCCAAATATATAACAATCCGCGGAAAAGGTCCCGTGTTAAAGGAATTAAAGACCGCTGCCAAGAAAGCCAAGAAAATATATCTGGCGGCTGACCCCGACCGAGAAGGGGAGGCGATTGCCTGGCATCTGGCCCACAGTCTTGATGTGGATGTCAATTCGGATTGCCGGGTGGTGTTTAATGAAATTACAAAGGATGCCATAAAGGAATCCTTCAAGACACCAAGGCCCATCAATATGAACCTTGTGGATGCTCAGCAGGCAAGGCGCGTTCTTGACCGACTTGTAGGCTACAATATCTCTCCATTGCTATGGAAAAAGGTGAAAAAGGGATTGAGTGCTGGACGCGTACAATCCGTCGCACTTCGAATGATCATTGAACGCGAAAAAGAAATTAAGGACTTTGTACCAGAGGAATACTGGACTATCAAAAGTGAATTTCTTAAAGACAAGCAACATTTTGAAGGTTCTTTCTGGAGTATGAATGGAGAACGGATTGAGCTTCATTCCGAAGAAGAAGTTCATAATGTACTTTCTTCTATCAAAGGGAATACCTTCGAAGTTGTTTCTGTTTCGAAAAAAGAAAGGAAAAGACACCCAGCTGTCCCATTCATCACTTCCTCACTTCAACAGGAGGCAGCAAGAAAGCTGAACTTCCGAGCGAAAAAGACGATGATGCTTGCCCAGCAGCTATATGAAGGAATCGAACTTGGCAAGGAAGGAACAGTAGGTTTAATCACTTATATGAGAACAGATTCCACCAGGATATCTGATGTGGCAAAGGCTGAGTCTGCTTCCTACATTGAAGAGATCTTTGGCAAGGATTACCTTCCAGGGGATGATAGGAAAGAAAAGAAGCAGCCTGGCAATGCCCAGGATGCCCATGAAGCAATCAGGCCTACCAGTACCCTTCGGGATCCCAACTCGGTTAAAGAATTTCTATCAAGGGATCAGTTCAGGTTATACAAGCTGATATGGGAACGATTTGTGGCAAGCCAGATGGCCTCTGCAATAATGGATACGATGAGCGTGGATGTAAAGAACGGACCCGTGGTATTTCGCGCCAACGGGTCGAAAATCAAGTTTCCCGGCTTTATGAAGGTATACGTGGAAGGTTCGGATGACAGCGTAGAAGAAAAGGATAACCTGCTGCCCGAAATGACAGAAGGTGATCAAATTCTTTCAAAGGACATTGAGCCCGCACAGCATTTCACGCAGCCGCCGCCTAGGTACACAGAGGCCCGTCTTGTCAGAACGCTTGAAGAAATGGGAATAGGAAGACCATCCACTTACGCTCCTACACTTGATACGATCCAAAAGCGTGGTTACGTGTCCCTGGATAATAAACGTTTTGTTCCTACTGAACTGGGGGAAATCGTTTTTGAGCTTATTGAGGAATTCTTTCCAGATATTATCGACCTTGAATTCACTGCCAAAATGGAGCATGAATTGGATAATGTCGAAGAAGGAAGTATTGAATGGATCAAGGTGATTGACGGCTTTTATAGAGATTTTGAGTCATATCTTGAAAAGGCCGAAGCTGAAATGGAAAAGGTCGAAATAAAGGATGAGCCGGCTGGGGAAGATTGTGAAAACTGCGGCAGTCCAATGGTCTTTAAAATGGGACGCTACGGCAAATTCATGGCATGCAGCAACTTCCCTGATTGCCGCAATACCAAGCCGATTGTAAAAGAAATCGGAGTCACCTGCCCATCCTGTAAAAAGGGTAATGTCATTGAAAGAAAGAGCAAAAAGAAAAGGATTTTCTACGGCTGTGACCGATATCCTGAATGTGATTTCCTTTCATGGGATAAACCTCTGCCGCGTTCCTGCCCTAAGTGTGATCATGTCCTGGTAGAGAAGAAGCTGAAAAAAGGCGTACAGGTTCAATGTGTCAACTGCGACTACAAGGAAGCGCCGCAAAGCTAAAAGGGTGAGCATATGCTCCCCTTTTTCGTTTGCCAGTTTCGGGAACGCGTTTTTAGGATTTTTATGGGAGAATATTGAGCTCACCAGAACTGCAGACATGGCGTTTTACAAACTCCATTATGCAAAATTCTTTTATCCTTTAATGCTTGAAACTTTTATCTTTCCAAAACGTATTGTAAAATGCAGTGGACAAGCAATATCGTTAGCTATATAATCTTTCTTTGTGCAAAGTGTTACGTTACATATGCAATGGAAAGAATATGGATAGTCCGTAATAAAGCTTAGGACCATGTAAATGAAATATAAATTGGTAAACTATCATGTTTTGTCATATCTTTACATGGAGGTTCGTAAAATGAGAGAAGAAGTAACAGTCAATGTAATTGGCGCCGGATTAGCAGGAAGTGAAGCTGCATGGCAGATTGCAAAAAGAGGGGCCAAAGTAAAGCTATATGAAATGCGTCCGGTTAAACAGACTCCTGCCCACCATACGGATAAGTTTGCTGAATTGGTGTGCAGCAATTCTTTGCGTGCCAATACGTTGACCAATGCCGTAGGTGTCTTAAAAGAAGAAATGAGGATTCTGGATTCCGTAATTATTTCGTCAGCAGATGCATGTGCCGTTCCTGCAGGAGGTGCCCTGGCAGTAGACCGCCACGAATTTGCGGGAAGAGTAACGGAAAGTGTAAAGAATCATCCGAATGTGACCGTTATTAACGAAGAGGTTACTGAAATTCCGGAAGGCCCCACAGTCATTGCTACAGGCCCGCTAACCAGCCAGGCCCTTTCTGAAAAGCTAAAAGCCATTATGGAAGAGGAGTATTTGTATTTTTATGATGCTGCGGCACCAATTATCGAAAAAGACAGCATAGATATGAATAAGGTGTATTTAAAGTCACGATATGATAAAGGCGAGGCAGCCTATCTGAACTGCCCTATGACAGAAGAAGAATTCAACCGATTTTATGATGCCTTAGTATCAGCGGAAACAGTACCGTTGAAGGAATTTGAAAAGGAAATATTTTTTGAGGGCTGTATGCCGATAGAAGTGATGGCGGCACGCGGCAAGAAAACCATGCTGTTTGGACCCTTGAAGCCGGTTGGCCTTGAACATCCAAAGACAGGAAAAAGGCCTTTTGCCGTTGTTCAGCTTCGTCAGGATGATGCAGCAGGAACTCTTTATAATATTGTTGGATTTCAGACTCATCTAAAATGGGGGCCTCAAAAAGAAGTATTGCAATTGATTCCTGGGCTTGAGAATGCCGAAATTGTACGATATGGGGTCATGCATAGAAATACGTTTATAAATTCACCTAAAGTGCTAGATGCGACATATCAGTTTAAAAACCGAAAAGATTTGTTATTTGCCGGCCAGATGACAGGAGTAGAGGGGTATGTAGAGTCTGCAGCTTCCGGGTTAATCGCGGGAATCAATGCAGTAAGGCTTGCCATAGGAGAGGATCCAGTTATCTTCCCTGCAGAAACTGCAATGGGTAGCATGGCTCGCTATATTACGGAGACAAATGCAAAGACTTTCCAGCCGATGAATGCAAACTTTGGGTTATTTCCTGAGTTAGGTCATAAGATTAAGGGTAAAAAGGAAAGAAATGAAATGCACGCTAAGCGGGCGTTGGGAACAATTCAGAACTTTGTGAAAAATTTGTAAAATTGTTTGATACTGATTTTAAAGTATGTTACTATTTAGTAGCCTTTCGTGAGGTGTGTCAATGTTGGTTAATGAAGAAGCTGCCTTACAGCTATTTGTTGAATATCTTCAAATAGAAAAAAATTGCTCTCAATATACCATTGATCATTATAAACACGATATCGCTGATTTTTATTTGTTCATGTCTGAACAAATAATCAAGAGCCTATCAGATGTTCAATATTTCGATGCAAGGCTGTATTTGACAAGACTGCTGAATGATAAAAGCTACTCAAAACGTTCTGTCGCTCGGAAAACCTCCTGTCTTAGAAGTTTTTTTAAGTTTTTGAAACGGGAGGAAGTGGTAAACGAAAATCCGTTTGCACTCGTTTCCTTGCCCAAGCAGGATCGGATGCTTCCAAGGTTCCTCTATGAAGAGGAAATAGGGGAAATATTCGATTCACTTGAACAGCAAACACCTAAAGGCCAGCGTGACTCTGCGTTATTAGAGCTGTTGTATGCAACAGGCATTCGAGTCAGTGAATGCTGCAAAGTTAAGATTACAGACATTGATTTTTCATTAGGAACCGTTCTCGTTCACGGGAAAGGACAGAAGGATCGATATGTTCCAATCGGTAGTTTTGCCTTAGACGCTATTAAAACTTACATAAACCAAAGCAGGAGCCGTTTAACGAAGGAACAGGGAAAAGCACACCCCTTTCTTTTTGTTAATTTGAGGGGAGAGCCGCTGACAGCAAGAGGTGTCCGCCATATTCTCGATGGCCTTATAACTAAGGCTTCAGCCGGAAAAAAACTTCATCCTCATATGCTTAGGCATTCTTTCGCTACCCACCTGCTTAATAATGGAGCAGATCTTAGGTCAGTCCAGGAATTGCTTGGCCACTCTAAAATATCTTCCACTCAAATCTATACTCATGTTACCAGTGAACAATTGAGGAAGGTTTACAATGCTTCTCACCCCAGGGCATAAGAATGGAAGTATGTTAGGGAGATGTTGTCGAAGTCGTTTTTGTATCTTTTTTTGATACTTCTTTTGATTGGAAAGGAGAAAAAATGAGCAATTTTCATGCAACTACTATATTTGCAGTCCACCATAAAGGCGAATGTGCGATGTCAGGCGACGGGCAGGTCACACTTGGTAATGCAGTAGTAATGAAACACACTGCACGTAAAGTGAGAAGGATTTTTAACGGCAAAGTGCTTGCCGGTTTTGCCGGATCTGTAGCTGATGCTTTTACGCTGTTTGAACTTTTTGAAGCCAAGCTGGAAGAATATAATGGAAATCTTCAGCGAGCCGCTGTAGAGCTGGCTAAACAATGGCGAAGTGATAATATCCTACGCAAGCTTGAAGCGATGCTGATAGTTATGGATAAGGAAGATCTTCTGCTTGTATCTGGGACAGGAGAAGTTATTCAGCCTGATGACGGCATCCTTGCAATTGGTTCTGGCGGAAACTATGCGCTTTCGGCGGGCCGGGCATTGAAGAGGTTCTCCGGGGAACATTTGAATGCGAAACAAATTGCAGAGGCGTCTCTTCAAATAGCAGCCGAGATCTGTGTTTATACAAATTCCAATATTATTGTGGAAGAGCTTTGATTTAAAGGGAGTGACAGGCATGCAAAATAATAAGTCTAATTTGACTCCAAGGCAAATTGTGGAGAGGCTTGATCAGTTCATTGTCGGCCAGAAGGATGCGAAGAGGGCTGTGGCAATCGCACTTCGTAATAGATATCGCCGCAGCTTGCTGGATGAACAGCTGCGCGATGAAGTGGTGCCGAAAAACATCCTGATGATTGGCCCAACAGGTGTCGGAAAAACTGAAATCGCCCGAAGAATGGCTAAAATAGTGGGTGCTCCCTTTATAAAGGTGGAAGCAACCAAATTTACCGAGGTAGGATATGTAGGGCGTGACGTAGAATCAATGGTCAGGGATCTTGTCGAAACCTCCGTAAGGCTTGTAAAAGAGGAAAAGATGGGAAGCGTCAGGGAGAGGGCAGAGCAGAACGCCAATGCACGCCTTGTAGAGCTTCTGGTTCCTTCTGGAAAAAAGCAAAACAATTTCAAGAATCCGCTTGAAGCGCTTTTCGGAGGCGGAGGTTCGCAGGACCACCAGGATACACAGACCGAAGATGATTATACAATCAGGCAGAAGCGCAGCAGCGTTGAAAGGCAGCTTCACAATGGAGAACTAGAAGACCAGCTGGTTACGATCGAAGTAGAGGAACAGCAGCCTTCGATGTTTGATATGCTGCAAGGCTCAGGCATGGAGCAAATGGGGATGAACATGCAAGATGCCCTGGGAAGCCTGATGCCTAAAAGAAAGAAAAAGCGAAAGCTTAAAGTCAGTGAAGCCAGGAAAGCTCTTGCAAACGAAGAAGCAAGCAAGCTGATTGATATGGATGAAGTAACCCAGGAAGCGGTTTACAGGGCAGAGCAGTCAGGCATTATATTTATCGATGAAATCGATAAGATTGCGAGCAAGTCGAACAGCGGTGCCTCTGCTGATGTATCTAGAGAAGGTGTCCAGCGGGATATCCTCCCTATTGTTGAGGGTTCAACAGTCGTAACGAAATATGGATCGGTAAAAACTGATCATGTCTTGTTTATAGCAGCGGGTGCCTTCCACATCGCTAAACCTTCCGACTTGATTCCTGAGCTTCAGGGACGTTTTCCGATCCGGGTGGAGCTGAAAAAGCTGACGGTTGACGATTTTGTAAGCATCCTGCATGAGCCGGATAATGCTTTGCTTAAACAATATATAGCATTATTGGAAACAGAAGGTATAGAAATTGAATTTTCTGACGATGCTATTCGTAAGATTGCCGAAGTAGCATTTGAGGTAAACCAGAATACGGATAATATAGGGGCAAGGCGCCTTCACACCATCATGGAAAGGCTATTAGAAGATTTATCGTTTGAAGCTCCCGAAATATCAATGGGTAAAATTTCTATTACTCCTCAATATGTGGAAGAAAAGCTGGGAACGATCTCAAGAAATAAAGATTTAAGTCAGTTTATTCTCTAATGGGCAGTTGAGTGTGACTTTCCATCGTTATTAAGTTTTACATCATTAAAATAATAAAATATGTAACTTTTTTGAATCAAGGATTGCATTAGGAGGACATCTTTAATGAATTTATTAGGAAAAACCAGAAGAATTAACAGCATGCTTCAAAATGCTGCAGGCAAACCTGTTAACTTTAAAGAAATGGCTGAAAGCCTAAGTGAAGTGATTGAAGCGAATGTATTTGTAGTATCTAGAAGAGGAAAGCTTCTGGGATTTGCGATCAACCAGCAAATTGAAAATGAGCGAATGATCAAAATGCTTGAAGACAGACAGTTTCCGGAAGAATACACAAAGAACTTATTCAACGTTTCAGAAACATCGTCAAATTTGGATATTGAGAGCGAATATACCGCGTTCCCAGTGGAAAATAAGGAACTGTTTGCAAGCGGCCTGACTACTGTAGTTCCCATCATTGGGGCTGGAGAACGCCTGGGAACATTGATTCTTGCCCGTCTTGAGGAAAAGTTCCACGATGACGACTTAATTCTTGCTGAATATGGCGCTACCGTTGTAGGCATGGAAATCCTTCGTGAAAAATCAGAAGAAATCGAAGAACAAGCAAGAAGCAAAGCAGTAGTACAAATGGCGATCAGCTCCCTTTCTTACAGCGAGCTTGAAGCTATAGAGCATATCTTTGAAGAATTGAAAGGAAATGAAGGGCTTCTAGTTGCTTCCAAGATAGCAGACCGTGTGGGCATTACAAGATCTGTTATCGTTAACGCCCTTCGTAAACTGGAAAGCGCAGGCGTAATCGAATCACGCTCTCTTGGAATGAAAGGAACGTACATCAAAGTCCTTAATGACAAATTCCTTGTGGAACTTGACAAATTAAAGAATAGCTAAAATGAATGAAGGCAGTCCCTCAATGGGGCTGCCTTTTTTTTTTGCATGTAGGTTAAGCTTTTTCTCTTCTCCTCTGCCTAAAGAATATAACTTAGACTCAATCAACAACGGCTGAGTTTAACTTTGGACAAATCTAAATGTCGACAAATTGCCACAAAATTCCTCTAAAGACTTGGGCTTTCTGTCTGTAATTCCAATAAAATAAATTATGAAGTTGATGCTGATTGTTACATACATTGACATACAGGTCAGCTTATAACAAGAGGATACACCTCTTTATGGAAGCTCGCGCCTTAAGTGTGACTATAGACCTATTCGAAGAGGAGGGAGAGATGCTTTCATTCCTATTTACGAATATTTGTTCCTGAATTTATCATACAAAATATTACATATATTGTAATATACCGGCTTTTGTCGACAAAAATAGGCCTATTGTCATGCAGTAATTTGTCGATACCTCATAGACATGGGAACCGGTATTCTTTACAATAGTTACTATATTATGTTTGTTTTGTTACAAGTACGCATTTTAGTAATTTTACTGGTAAATAAGGGGTGAAGAAAATTGGAGCTATTTTCTAATACCTTTTCGAACTTAGAGAATGCTTTAAATTATTCAAGCTTAAAACAGAAAGTGATCTCGCAAAATATTGCAAATGCAGATACGCCCAATTACAAGGCGAAGGATGTTGTAAGGAACGAGTCTTTTCAATCTGTTTTGCAATCATCGATATCATCTTATAAGACAGATAACAGACATTTCGATTTCAGCGGAAGCCGGACTTCTTCAGCCTCGATTGTCCAAAGAGATACGAAGTATAACAATAATGGAAACAGCGTGGATGTCGATAAGGAAATGAGCGATCTTGCAGCGAATCAAATTCTGTTCAATGCACTTACAGATCGAATCAGCGGAAAGTTTAAATCATTGGAAAATGTGATAAGGGGTGGCAAGTAATGAGCATGTTTCAAAGTTTGAATACAACAGCTTCGGCTCTTACCGGCCAGCGCCTTAGAATGGATATCATTTCTTCCAATATGGCCAATGCCGAATCTACTAGGGCTGAATTTGTAGATGGGAAATGGCAGCCATACAAAAGAAAAGTAGCTGTACTTCAAGCGGATGAAGGCAAATTCTCTAGCTTCCTGCATACTGCAATGGGGAAATCGGACGGAACCGGCCAAGGCCTTAATGTCACTGAGATTAGGGACGACAATTCTCCTGCTAAGCTGGTTTATGATCCTGAACACCCGGATGCAAGGGAAGATGGCTATGTTGAAATGCCAAATGTTGATCCGTTAAAGGAAATGGTAGATTTAATGAGCGCTACCCGGTCCTATGAAGCTAACGTTACAGTATTTAATGCTTCAAAAAGTATGCTGATGAAGGCCCTTGAGATCGGGAAATAGATAGGAGATTGATTGTATGCAAGGTATAAATATCAATGCTGTTAATTCATTCGGGAAATTAGATCTTAACCGAATCCAGACTCAGTCATATACACCATACGAAGCACAGAAGAGTTTTGCGTCCGTGTTGAAACAATCTATTGAAAAAGTGAATGAAGCCCAGGTGAATTCTGATTCATTCACCGGGAGATTAGCCAGGGGAGAAAATGTCGATTTGCATCAGGTGATGATCGCTTCACAGAAAGCAAGCGTAACGATGCAGACAGCGCTAGAGGTGCGAAATAAGGTCGTGGAAGCATATCAGGAAATGATGAGAATGAGCGTGTAAGATCTTTATAACCTCACAAAATCAAATGACCTTTTCCCTTCAATGATATGGAGGTATGAGGCCGCAATCATAAATGGTACCGGGGGATAAAGATGAATGAAAGACTCGTAAACTTTAAAAATAAAATATCCGGCTTTTGGGGTAGCAGGAGCAAAGCTCAAAAAATAATGCTTGCTTCAGGAGCCATTCTTTTAATTGCGATTATCGCAATTTCTTCCATTTTTGCGTCCAGGACAACAATGGTTCCATTGTACAGTAACCTTTCACCGGCTGAGACGGGATCAATTAAGGCCAATCTGGACGGCAGGGGAGTCCAATCCGAAATAACTGACAACGGAAAGACAATTATGGTCCCAGAGGAAATGGTGGACACTCTCAAAGTGGAGCTGGCAGCAGAGGGAATACCTGATTCAGGAAGCATTGACTATTCATTTTTTAGCCAGAATGCAGGCATAGGGATGACTGATAATGAATTCCAGGTACTGAAACTGGAATCCATGCAGACAGAACTCTCTAACTTGATTAAGGGCATTGAAGGAGTAAACGATGCGAATGTCATGATTTCGCTTCCAAAAGAGGGCGTTTTTTTAAATGACTCAAAGGAGGAAGCTTCTGCATCCATCGTTTTGAGTACAAAACCTGGGTATCAATTCGAAGATAGCCAAATTAGGGCCCTTTATCATCTTGTTTCAAAAAGTGTCCCAAATCTTCCTACTGATAATATCGTCATCATGAACCAGGATTTTGAGTATTTTGATCTGAAAAATGAAAATAAATCTGAACCCGGAGCTTCATTTGCAACGCAGAATGAAATCAAGAAAGAAATTGAACGGGATATCCAGAGACAGGTCCAGAATATGCTCGGTACACTTATGGGAAGAGATAAAGTTGTTGTCTCTGTATCAGCCGATATAGATTTTACCCAGGAAAACAGAGAGGAAAACCTCGTAACACCTGTAGATGAAGAAAATATGGCCGGCATTGCCATTTCCGCCCAAAGGATAAATGAAACGTATACTGGTGACGGAAAAGCAGCTGCGGGCATCCCGCAAAGCGGAGATCCTAATGATACAACCAATTACCCATCAGATGGAACGACGGGTAATGGAAATTACGAAAGAAAAGAAGAAACAATCAATAATGAAGTAAACCGGATTAAAAAAGAAATTGTGGAAAGTCCCTATAACGTAAGAGATTTGGGCATTCAGGTAATGGTAGAGCCTCCGAAACCCAATGACCCTAACTCACTGCCTCAGGCAAGGGTCGACGACATTACAAAAATGTTAAGCTCGATTATCCGGACCTCCATTGATAAGGGAACATTGCAGCAGCAATTGACTGATCAGGAAATTCAAAATAAAATTTCCGTTTCTGTTCAAGAATTTAATGGCAAGATGGCATTTGCTCCTCAAAGCAGCGAAGCCAAGATTCCTTTATGGGTTTATATAGTTGGCGGAGTACTGGTGCTTGCAATTATTATTCTCCTTATACTCTTCATTCGTTCCAGAAGAAAGGATCAATATGAAGAAGAGTTCATTATTGAGGAATCAATGCCTGTTGATGTACCTGATGTGAACAACGACCAGGATACAGAATCATCATTAAAGAGGAAGCAGCTGGAGAAGCTGGCAAAGGAAAAACCGGAAGAATTCGCAAAATTGCTAAGAAGCTGGATAGCGGAAGACTAGGGGGGAATGACGATGTCAGAGAGAAAGAAAAAAGGCGGACTTACAGGAAAGCAAAAAGCTGCGATCCTGCTCATCTCACTAGGCCCTGATGTCTCGGCTTCTGTTTATAAACATTTATCAGAGGAGGAGATTGAAAGACTCACTCTTGAAATTTCCGGGGTAAGGAAAGTAGACTCCTCTGAGAAGGAAGAAATTTTGGATGAATTTCATAATATAGCCCTAGCTCAGGACTATATCGCGCAGGGAGGCATCGGCTATGCCAAACAGGTTTTGGAGAAAGCTCTCGGATCTGATCAGGCTGCGGCGATCATCAACCGTTTGACCTCCTCCCTGCAGGTCCGGCCCTTTGATTTTGCAAGAAAGGCCGATCCTGCACAAATATTGAATTTTATCCAAAATGAACATCCACAGACCATTGCATTGATTCTTTCGTATCTTGATCCTGCGCAGGCGGGGCAGATATTGTCCGAACTTCCACAGGAAGTACAGGCTGATATTGCAAGAAGGATTGCGACAATGGATAGCACCTCGCCTGAGATCATAAATGAAGTGGAGCAAATTCTTGAGAGAAAGCTATCCACGACAGTTACCCAGGATTACACTCAAACAGGCGGGCTTGAAGCGGTAGTGGATGTTCTGAACGGTGTCGATCGCTCGACGGAAAGAACCATACTGGATGCTCTTGAAATACAGGATCCAGAGCTTGCAGAAGAAATTAAAAAGCGCATGTTCGTATTCGAAGATATTGTCACACTTGACGGCAGGGCAATCCAGCGGGTTATCAGAGATTCTGACAATGAAGACCTGAAATTGGCACTCAAGGTGGCAAGTGAAGAAGTCAAAGAAATTGTGTTTAAAAATATGTCCAAGCGAATGGTCGATACCTTCCAGGAAGAAATGGAGTACATGGGCCCTGTAAGGCTTCGTGATGTGGAGGAAGCCCAATCAAGAATCGTTGCCGTCATTCGCAGGCTTGAGGAGACAGGCGAGATTGTAATTGCAAGAGGCGGAGGAGATGACATCATTGTCTAGGATCATAAAATCCAGTTTAGCTAATGCGGACGACAATGAAAAAAAGACGATTAGAATCAGGCCCTTTTCCCAAATGCATAATGCGGATCTTGGGCACCTTCCCGCCATTCACCAGAATATTTTGGAGGAAGCAAGTGCAAAAGCTCAAGAAATCCTGGCACAAGCCCGAGAACAGGCTGAGCAAATCCTAAGCAATATTGCTATGGAAAAACAGCATTGGGAAGAGTCAGGCAGGCAGGAAATGTATGAACAAGCCAGGGAACAGGGCTTTGCTGAAGGATGGAACACAGGATCGCAAAAAGGATACGATGAGATGACTGCTCACATTTCTGAAGCCAGGGAAATTGTAGGAGCTGCAAAGGCTGATTATCAGAAGTATATTGAAGTATCGGAAAAAACGATATTGGAGCTTGGTATAAAAGTCTCACAACGAATTTTAGGAAAACAGCTGGAAGTATCAGAAGAAGCTTTCCTCTCTTTGGTAAGACAGGCTATAAGAGAAGCGAGAGATCATCGGGAAATCCAGCTTCATATCAGTCCGGTACATTATCGGTTCATTTTAGCACAGAAAGAAGAGCTGCTAAGTGTATTCCCTAAGGATACTGATTTTTATATCTATCCAGATGCTGACTTGTCTGAAGGAAGCTGTATTATCGAATCTTCACATGGCCGGATTGATGCAAGCGTCGATAGCCAGCTTGATCACATTAAGCAGAAATTACTCGAGCTTTTGGAAGGGGAATGAGGAATGAAAGCAGCAGACTTGCTTCCCCTAATTGAAGAACTGGAAACCTTGAAGCATTATGGTCGTGTGAAAAGGGTTGTAGGTTTGATGATAGAATCCCAGGGGCCTGAAAGCTCAGTGGGTGATGTATGTGTAATCCATACTGGGTCAAGAGGGATACGTAAATCAATAATGGCGGAGGTTGTCGGTTTCCGGGAAGAAATGGTGATCCTTATGCCTTACACTGCTGTGAGTGAGATATCGCCGGGAAGCCTGGTGGAAGCTACCTCGAAGTCCCTTGAAATAAAGGTTGGCCCTGCCTTGATTGGCAGTGTGATAGATTCACTGGGGAATCCCCTTGATGGCTCCCCCCTTCCTACAGGCCTAATGTCGGTATCGACAGAACAACACCCTCCAAATCCTATGGAACGGCCGCCGATTTCGGAACCTATCGATGTCGGTGTCAGGATGATCGATAGTCTTTTGACAGTAGGAAAAGGACAGAGAGTTGGGATATTCGCAGGGAGTGGCGTTGGAAAAAGTACCCTGCTTGGAATGGTAGCTAGAAATACGACAGCAGACTTAAATGTTATTGGGTTAATCGGTGAACGAGGGCGTGAGGTGCGTGAATTTATCGAAAAGGATCTTGGCCCGGAAGGCTTAGAACGCTCCATAGTCGTGGTCGCCACCTCCGATCAGCCTGCACTTATGAGAATTAAAGGTGCCCTTACCGCGACTGCAATCGCCGAGTATTTCCGCGATAAAGGCTTGAATGTCATGCTGATGATGGATTCTGTTACCCGTGTAGCGATGGCACAGCGTGAAATTGGGCTTGCTGTAGGGGAGCCTCCCACAACAAAAGGATACACACCTTCCGTTTTTTCGATTCTGCCGAGGCTGCTGGAGCGGACAGGCACGAATAAGCTTGGCACGATTACCGCATTTTATACCGTTCTGGTAGACGGCGATGATATGAATGAACCGATAGCCGATACAGTGCGCGGAATACTTGATGGGCATTTCGTATTGGACCGGTCACTGGCAAATAAGGGACAGTTCCCTGCCATCAATGTTCTCAAGAGTATAAGCCGTGTGATGAATAATATTGTGGAGGAGAGGCATAAATTTTCCGCAGAAAGATTGAGAGCATCCCTTTCTACCTATATAGAATCGGAGGACCTGATCAATATCGGGGCATACAAGCGCGGTTCTTCGAGGGAAATTGATGAATCGATTAGCAGACAGCCCAATATTATCTCGTTTCTGAAGCAAGGCACCCACGAGAAGATGTCAAAGGAAGAAAGTATTCATAACCTTATACAATTGATGGAAAAAGGTGAATGAGACAATGATTTATCAATATAAATTCGATAAAATTCTCACCATTAAAGAAAAAGAAAAAAATGATGCCTTTTCCCAATATAATGAGGCACTAAAGAAATTTGAAGAAGCGGCCGAGAAGCTCTATAAGCTGTTGAAAAAGAAAGAGGATCTCCAGAGATTTCAACAGGGGAAATTGGATAAAGGCTTATCGGTACAGGAAATTCGCCATAATCAGCTTTTTATGGATAACCTGGAAAAAATCATTGACCACTATCAGAAAGAAGTAATCGAAGCTCGCTACCGGATGTCCTTGCAACATGAGAATTTAATGGAGAAGAATATGGAAGTCAAAAAATACGAAAAAATAAAAGAAAAAGATTTTCATAAATTCCTGGAAGGACTGAAAGAAGCAGAAAGTAAAAACATGGATGAAATCTCTATACAGCAATACATGAGCAAGGGCTATTAGGTGATATCAATGGAAAATGAAGAAAAGCAATCCAAGCTTCAATGGTTTGTATTTGTCGTGTTGATCCCGATTATTTTTACACTGGTGATTTCCATAATCGTTCTTACAGTAGCCGGGGTGGATGTGTTGAAGGTGTCCAAGGATATAGGCAGCCACGTCCCATTTCTGTCCGGGATGCTTAAGGATGAAAGCGAGCCAGAAAAAACACCAACATCAGCTAGCACAAATAAGAAATTAAACGAATTGGAAAGTACGATAGAAACACAGAAAACCGAAATGGAAAAAATGGAGAGCATTATTGACTCCCGCGATCAGCAAATCCAGCGAAACGAGGCAGAAAAGCAGCAGCTGGAAAAGGAACTGGAGGATATAAGAACTGCTCAGACAAAAACTGAAACAGAGTTAAAAGCGATCATCCAGACATATGAAACAATGTCGCCAAAAAAATCTGCTCCCATTCTTACCCAGCTTGCCGAGGATGAGTCTATAAAAATATTATCGAATATGAAGGCAGATACCCTCGCTTCCATATTTGAACAGATGGCACCAGAAGATGCTGCCCGTTTGACCAAACGGCTCAGTGACGTTTCTGAGACAAACTAATAATCAAGCACTTGAAAGGAGGTGAAATTTTGAACGCAGGTTCGATTTTTAGTGCACAGCCGGCAGTCAATGTCCCGGCATCAAAAGAAGCGGTGGCCCAAACTGCAGGCAATATGTATGAATTTGGAACAGTACTGCAGCAAATCTCTGCGGGTGACTTTAAAACACTGGACTCAGGAGGCCAAAAACTCACTAAGGAACAGACGGCGATTTTGGAAGAAATCCTTCAGTTTCTGGGCCTGCAGGGATTAAGTGATGTAGAGGGCGGACAGGCCTTTGGAAGGGATATAATCCTTGGCAATCAGCAAGTTGAGACTCATCCCTTTGTGCAGCAGTTCCTTGGTGAAACAGGGACGAATGGATCACCCATTGAAAGTCTCAGTTCTTTCCTAAAGGAAGCTGGAGCACTTCCTGAAGACGATTCAATAGACGGAAATGACCAATCGTTTTTACTGGGATCCGTTGACTTACTGGCAATCGTAAAAGCAATTGGCCGCCTTGACGAACAGCAGCTGAAAGATGCAGATCTTAAGGATATGTCCAATGTTCTGAAATTAGCGAAGATTATAGAATTGGTAGGAGCGTATAAGGACCGGGATTCCAACGGATCCATGATTTTAAAGGATTTTAAAGACGCGTTTACAAAAGTATCGGAAAAAATCCAAAAGCTCCTTGAAGCAAACACTTCTGCACCAGGTACAGGATTTAGCAAAACTTCTCAACCAAACAAAATGGATATAAGCAATGGAGTCTTTACCCGTATTGCTGGCGAGTTAAACCAAAATACAACAAATTCAGAAAAAAAACTTCAGGGAACCAATACACCTCCCATTAATGGAAATGGTCACGTGCATTTCCAAATGAGCAAGCTTGAACAGCTGGTGCTAACTTTAGAGAAGAACGGCCAGCCAGTAAATCAGGAGCAATTCATTCAAGCTTTTGAAAAAATTTTAAGTAAAGCGCAGTTTTCCAATTCAAACGGAATACAGAAACTATTTCTGAAACTGGCTCCTGAACATCTCGGATCACTCCGAATTGAGATCATACAAAAGGATTCACTTTTGACGGCTAAAATAGTTGCCGTAAGTGCCCAGGCAAAAGAAATGCTCGAAAGCAATCTACAAGGTTTGAAGCATGCGTTTTCCGGCCAGCATATCCACATTGAAAAAATAGAGATTTCTCAGGCTATGAACTCATTTTCACAGGAAAGATTCCTGGATAAAGAGTCAGGAGGTAACCAGCAGCAAAATCAAAGGCGTGAACAGCCGGACAAACAGGATAACGAAGACCTAGAGTTTAATGAGAGCTTTCAAGAAGCGCTTTTAAATACGGAAGTGTAGGTGAGTTATATGAACACAATTAATCCTTCCTTGCTTTTATCTCAATATCAAAAGGATAAACAACGTAACACTGGAAGCGATGCAATGGGGAAAGATGCTTTCTTGAGGATATTGATGACACAGCTGCAGAATCAGGATCCATTAAATCCAATGCAGGATAAGGATTTCGTCGCACAAATGGCTACTTTTTCGACGCTTGAACAGATTACCAATATGGGGAAAAGCATCGACAACTTTGTGTCAATGGGAAAACAAAACCAGTTGATCTCCTATAACCAGTTTATGGGGAAACAGGTGTCATGGCATAAGGTAAGCCCTTCCGACGACAGTACTGCAGAACCGACAATAGAACAGGGCCAGGGAACCATTTCATCATTGGAATTCAAGGATGACAGCGTGTATTTCATTCTTGAAGACGGAACAAAATTGGAACCGGGCAATATCTCTCAAGTCAATCAGCCTACTGCCGGTAATAACCTTTTCTCTGCAAGTGAACTGATAGGCAAAAAAGTAACATGGCTAAACGGGGACAATAAAGAAATTGAAGCCATTGTCAAATCCGTGCAAATGAAGGATGGCAAAACGGAGTTCCTTTTGGATGACGAGGATTCTACGAAACTTGCATCAAGCAAGATTATAAAAATTGCAGCTTCATAGGAGTGTAGATATGGAAAAATCAGTTTTCAGGCCGATTTCCACTCACCCGATCCCATTGCCTTCCAAGAAGGTATCTGCCAATCAGCAAACTAGCAAACAGGGTTTTGCTCAGCATCTGCGGACCGCCGTCGATGAAAAAGCCAGCAAGCTTGTGATCAGTAAACATGCGCAACTGAGATTGTCACAACGCAATATAGAAATTAATGATAATACCTGGTCACGGATTGAGAAGAAGGTATCAGAAGCAAAGAAAATGGGCGTGAAAGATTCGCTTGTAATCCTTCACGATGCAGCTCTGGTTGTGAGTGCGAAAAATCATACAGTAATCACTGCCATGGACAGAAACGAGGCAGCATCACAGATTTTCACCAATATTAACGGAACCATAATATTAGACTAAAGGCTGGACCTATATAAGGAGGCCAGGCTGCGGACTGACAGAAGCAGCCACATAGAAGGGAGAATAAATTCATGCTACGTTCAATGTACTCTGGAATAAGCGGAATGAAGAACTTTCAAACTAAATTAGATGTAATCGGAAATAACATCGCAAATGTAAATACGTATGGGTTTAAAAAGGGCCGTGTTTCCTTCAAAGAAACAATGAACCAGACGATTTCCGGGGCTACGGCTGCACAGGTCAACCGCGGAGGTAAAAACTCCATGCAGGTTGGGCTTGGATCGGCACTTGCAACTATCGACACGGTGCAAACAGGTGCGAGCTTGCAGACAACAGGGCGATCACTGGACCTTGGGATAGATGGAGATGGTTTTTTCATTGTGAAACAGGGTGACCAGCAAATGTATTCACGTGGTGGGAATTTTTATTTAGATGATAATGGTACATTAGTTAACGGAGATGGACTAAAAGTTCAGTCTTTTCAGAATGGAGTTCTAAGTGATATCGTGGTTAACGTAAATTCTACCTTACCGTCAGTCGCAACAAAGAGTATGGAAATAAGAGGGGCATTACCAGATTCAAGTGCTTTGGTTTCTAACAGTGAAGGAAAGGTAGAGCAAATGAAAGTAGTCGATAATGCTGGTATGGAACATGTTTTAGATTATCAGTTTGTTCCAGTTGGCGGAAATTGGGTAATTAATATATCCAATCCCAATTCCAAAGCAGAGCCCAAGCCGATTACTAGTATAACTCTGGATTCTGATGGTCAAAATAATACTTTTACAGCTGGCCAGGATACTATAGATTTAAGCTCTTTAGATATAACGGATGGCTATACTGAGGTCAAATTGAATATGTCCCAACTTACTAGTAAAGGAGATTCAATTACTGCTTTCGTAAATCCAGATGGCAACCTAAGCGGTGGACTAGAAAGCTTCAACATTGGTGCTCTGGGTGAACTGAATGGAGTTTACTCGAACGGCCAAATCAGGCAGCTAGGTCAGATTGCTCTAGCAAAATTCAGTAATCCGTCCGGTCTTAGCAAGGCGGGAAACAACCTGTTCCAGGAAACAGTGAACTCCGGAACAGCCAATGTCAGCATCCCTGGTGATGGAAGAGGGTCATTGCAGTCAGGCGCCCTAGAAATGTCAAACGTTGACCTTTCAGAGGAGTTTACCGAAATGATCACAGCCCAGCGTGGTTTCCAGGCCAATACGAGAATCATCACAACCTCAGACGAAATCCTGCAGGAGCTTGTTAACCTTAAACGATAGGTAAAGGGAGGGAAGGGAGCTGAAGGTGACTTGCCTCCGGCTCCTGAATACCATTGATTAAAGTAACTAGATTGAATGGAAAGAGTTTTACTGTGAATGCCTTATATGTGGAAACAGTCGAATCGTTTCCGGACACGACCATCACGTTTACGACAGGCAGGAAAATCGTTGTAGCTGAGACAGAGGATGCAATTATCGAATCTATTACTAAATTTTATCGTAGTATAAATGTTCTCGGGCTGCGTGATGAAACAGGGGGGAATGAAGAATGAAAAATAAACTGGTCGCGATCATGGTGACCCTGCTGGTAGCCATTACTCTTGTCGGCGTGATTGCCATTGTAGTCATTACAAAATTCACGGGCGAGACAGAGGCGAAAGCTGAGCCTTCTGCTGATGAAATTGTAGAGTCATCCGTCGAGATTCCTGAGATTACTACCAATCTGGCAACTGGTGATTTCATAAGGATCTCTTTTATGATACAAACCGATAGCAAGGATGGAAAAGAAGAACTCGAAAAAAGGAATTTTCAGGCCAAAAACATCATTATTACCGAGCTTTCAGAACTTAAAGCAGATCAGTTAAAAGGAAAAGCCGGCAAAGAACAGCTTCAAGAAAATTTAAAAGGCCAAATTAACGGGTTGATGCAGGAAGGAAAAGTAGAAAAGGTATATATAACCTCCTCCATCCTTCAATAGATGAAGCATCCGGATATATATGGAGGTGAGAACTTTTGGCGGGAGACGTATTATCCCAGAGTGAAATAGATGCATTGCTTTCAGCTTTGTCCACCGGCGAGATGGATGCGGATGAACTAAAAAAAGAAGAAACAGAGAAAAAAGTAAAAGCCTACGACTTTAAGAGGGCGCTTCGTTTTTCAAAAGACCAAATCCGAAGCTTAACCAGGATACATGAAAATTTCGCAAGGCTTCTAACCACTTACTTCTCTGCACAGCTCCGAACATTCATTCAAATTTCTGTTGCATCGGCAGACCAGATCCCGTATGAGGAATTCATCAGGTCCATCCCGAAAATGACAATTTTGAATGTATTTGAAGTTCCGCCTTTGGAAGGCCGGATTCTAATGGAAGTCAATCCGAACATTGCTTATGCCATGATGGACAGGGTTCTTGGAGGAAGAGGCGTCAGTGTAAACAAGGTAGAAACCTTGACAGAAATTGAAACAAAGATCATGTCGAGCCTTTTTGAAAAGGGGATAGAAAATCTGCGTGAAGCGTGGGCAAACATAGCCGATATAGACCCATTACTCACTGATTTTGAAGTGAATCCGCAGTTTCTGCAGATGGTGTCACCTAACGAAACAGTTGTTGTAATTTCCTTGAATACGCAAATAGGCGACACGACGGGGATGATTAATATATGCATTCCGCATGTCGTGCTGGAACCTATCATTCCAAAGCTTTCCGTCCATTACTGGATGCAGACCTCCAAAAAGGAACCGATTGCTGAAGAAATAGAAATGATAGAAAGCAGAATAAGAGATGCTGATTTGCCGGTTATAACCGAACTGGGTTCAACGGATATCTCTATTCAGGACTTTTTATTGCTTGATGTAGGAGATGTGATTGAGTTGAACCAATCCATAGAGCTTCCATTGACGATAAAGGTCGGAGATGTTCCAAAGTTTACGGGACAGCCTGGCCAGATTGGCAAAAAATTAGCTGTCCAGATTTTAGAATCTTTGAAGGGGGGAGACGAAGATGGTAAGTGATGAAATGCTTTCCCAGGATGAAATAGATGCCCTGTTAAGGGGGACAGACCCAACTCAGGACGAGGCATCATCTCCCCAAATTGAAGATCATTTATCTTCAATGGAGGCTGATGCTCTTGGTGAAATTGGGAATATTTCGTTCGGCAGTTCAGCAACAGCTTTGTCAACTTTATTAAGCCAGAAAGTGGATATTACCACACCAACCGTATCAATCATTGAAAAAAGCAAATTACAGGAGGAATTTCCTCATCCATATGTAGCAATTAAGGTGGATTACACCGAAGGCTTTGATGGATTGAATATGCTCGTGATCAAGCAGAGCGACGCAGCCATCATTGCAGACCTAATGCTGGGCGGGGACGGCTTGAATCCAGCAGACCTGCTGGGAGAAATTCAGCTTAGTGCCGTCCAGGAAGCCATGAATCAAATGATGGGCTCTGCGGCAACTTCAATGTCTACCATATTCAAAAAGCGGGTCGATATCTCGCCGCCAAGCATTGATATTTTAAACATTGAAGAAGGGAAAGGCCAGGAATCAATCCCCAATGAGGACTTGCTCGCCAAGATTTCATTCAGGCTGCGAGTGGGTGAGTTAATAGATTCAAGCATCATGCAGCTCTTGCCGCTGCCATTTGCCAAAAGCCTGGTGGATGAATTAATGAATCCGCAATCGGCGGAGCCTGTGAATGATCATCAGCAGCCTTCGGTTCATATGGAGGAGGCGAACCAACGCTCGGGCCAGCCTGTAAGCCAGCAAAATGCTGAACCAGCTCATACCCAGCCTCAAAATGGGCAGCAGCAAACTCAGCCTTATTCAGGCCAAATGCCTCACGAACAGCAGCCATACCCGGGACAAATGCCGTATGGGCAGCAGCCGTACAATGGACAGCAAAACTATTGGCCACAGCAGGACGCTGGCCACACTATGCCGCAGCAGGCAGCTTTTTCGTACCAGCAGGGGAACCCGCAGCATTTTGGTTCAGCTTTTATACCGCCGGGCCAGCAGGTGAATGTTCAGCCTGTAAGCTTTTCCAGTTTTGAACCATACCAGCTTCAGGATGCTGAAGCGAAAAACCTGAACATGTTAATGGATATTCCACTGCAGGTAACAGTTGAGCTGGGCAGGACAAAGCGCTCTGTAAAAGAAATCCTTGAGCTATCATCCGGCTCGATTATCGAACTGGACAAACTAGCCGGAGAGCCTGTTGATATTTTGGTGAATAATCGGCTAATTGCCAAAGGAGAGGTAGTCGTAATCGACGAGAACTTCGGAGTCCGTGTGACCGATATTGTCAGCCAGAAAGATAGATTGAATAAACTTAGATAAATTTGGGGGGTAAAACAAGATGGCACATAAAATACTTATCGTAGATGACGCAGCGTTTATGCGAATGATGATCAAGGATATTCTTTCAAAAAATGGATTCGAAGTGGTAGGGGAAGCAGAAAACGGAGCGCAGGCCGTGGAAAAATTTAAGGAAACCTCACCCGACCTTGTAACAATGGATATTACCATGCCTGAGATGGATGGCATAACTGCTTTAAAAGAAATCAAGAAAATCAATCCCAATGCAAAGGTCATTATGTGCTCAGCCATGGGTCAGCAGGCGATGGTCATTGATGCCATCCAGGCAGGAGCCAGGGACTTTATAGTAAAGCCTTTCCAGGCAGACCGGGTATTAGAAGCAATTAACAAAACTTTAAGCTAATAAATTAAGAGGGTGTCAGCAACTTGCATTCTATAAAAAAATCATTTCGGGTGCTGTTACTATTCTTGTTGGTCTTTCAGGCAACAAGCACTCTGGCGAATTCCGAGGGGCTGGACGGAAGCGTAAAGGATCATTTTAATAATACTGAAAAAAAGGAAAATAAAACGACGGATGACACCACATCCAAAGAAACAGTATCTGATTCAGGGAGTGCAGGACTAGGCTTCCTGGACTTCCTGCGCATGATCCTTGCTACATTATTTGTAGTTGGTCTTCTGTACTTTTTGCTGAGATTTATCAATAAAAAAAACAGGTCTTATCAAAAGGCAAATTTCATTGAAAATATAGGCGGAACCAGCCTTGGGTCTAACCGGTCAGTGCAGATGATCAAGGTAGGGAAGCGCATCTTGATTGTTGGGGTAGGGGAAAATATCGAGCTGTTGAAAGAAATCGATGATGAATCTGAGTATCAGGATATTTTAAGCGATTTTAACAACAGGCTAGATGGTATGCTACAGCCTTCAGATATCTTTACAAGAATTCAGACAAAATTAGTGAAACCTGATGGTGACAAAACTCATTTCTCCTCTCAATTCAAAAAACAGCTTGAGGAATTTTCAGAGAAACGGAAACGAATGATTGATGAGCTTGAAAAGAAGGGGAGTCACGGAGAATGAATCAACTAATGGAAATATTCAGCACGAGTGATCCTTCCAATGTCTCGACCTCCGTCAAGCTTTTATTGATGCTGACAGTATTATCGTTGGCACCCAGTATCCTGATTTTAATGACCTGCTTCACAAGGGTTGTAATCGTTCTGGGATTTGTCCGAACCTCGCTCGGGACACAGCAGATGCCTCCGAACCAGGTTATTATCGGACTTTCACTTTTCATAACATTCTTTGTTATGGCACCAACTTTTCAGGAAGTAAATAAAACGGCATTACAGCCATTATTTGAAGAAAAAATTGATTTAGAAACAGCGTATGAACGGGCTGCCGGACCTTTCAAAGAATTTATGAGTGCCCAGACACGGCAAAAAGATCTCGCATTGTTTCTGGAATATTCCAAAGCCGAGGAACCTGAAACGATTGAGGATATTCCGCTTACAGCACTTGTACCGGCCTTTGCCATAAGTGAAATCAAAACGGCATTTCAAATTGGCTTTATGATATTCATCCCGTTTCTGGTAATTGACATGGTTGTCGCAAGTGTCCTAATGTCCATGGGGATGATGATGCTGCCGCCAGTCATGATCTCTCTGCCGTTTAAGATCCTCCTGTTTGTATTGGTGGATGGCTGGTATCTCGTGGTGAAATCTTTATTACAGAGCTTTTAAGCAGGTGAAAGAATATGAATCCTGATTTCGTCATTCAGGTTGCCGAAAGAGGCATATATACAACATTGATAATTTGCGGCCCACTGCTGATCATTGCTCTTGCGGTGGGATTGATCATAAGCATTTTCCAGGCCACTACCCAAATCCAGGAACAGACCCTTGCGTTCGTACCGAAAATCGTGGCAGTCCTTCTCGGGATAATCCTGTTGGGCCCCTGGATGTTAAGCCATATGCTATCTTACGCATCGGAAATTTTTAATAATTTAAATAGGTTTGTAGGTTAAAAGATGCAGGATTTACTCCCGCATTTTCCGGCTTTTTTATTGATTCTGGTAAGGGTGGCTTCCTTCTTTGTGACAATGCCGGTATTCTCATACAGGACAATCCCCGCGTCCCATAGGATAGGCATCAGCTTTTTTCTCGCGTGGATCATGTATTACACCATTGATGCTCCAATCCTGCAAATTGACGCGGCTTATTTTTTATTAATTATAAAGGAAGCTTTGGTAGGCATTTTGGTAGGTTTTGCTGCATTCATGATCTTATCTGCCGTGCAGATTGCCGGAAGCTTTATCGATTTTCAAATGGGCTTTGCGATTGCAAATGTCATTGACCCGCAAACAGGTGTCCAAAGCCCTCTGATGGGCCAGTACTTATACACCATTGCGCTGTTATTTTTGCTTGCGGTAAATGGACACCACATGCTTTTAGATGGCATTTTTTATAGCTATCAATTTATCCCGATTGATAAGGCATGGATCCCTTTTGGAAATGAAAATCTTCTCGAGTTCGTAGTAAAGGCCTTTAACCAAACCTTCGTGATTGCATTTCAAATGTCCATACCAGTAGTAGGGAGTCTGTTTCTGGTCGATGTGGGCCTTGGAATCGTGGCCAGAACCGTACCGCAAATCAACATCTTTGTTGTAGGAATGCCTGTCAAGGTTGGCGTCAGCTTTATTGTCCTGATCATTGTCATGGGAATGATGATGGTCTCTGTCCAGCATTTATTTGAGTATTTAATTGTAACGATGCGTGGATTGATGAAGCTCTCCGGAGGGGCGTAATATGAAATGGATACAACTTGATCTGCAGCACTTTGCAGGAGAAAAAACAGAAAAAGCGACCCCGAAGAAAAGGCAGGACGCAAAGAAAAAGGGACAGGTTGCAAAAAGCCAGGATGTAAATACAGCCATAGTCTTATTGGCGGTTTTTATGCTGCTGTCTCTTATAGGTCCTTACATGAAAGACGCCATACTTGGTATGTTCATAGAGTCTTTCCAGGGACAAATGCTTACAACCTTGACCGAAGACACAACACAGACCTTGTTTTTAGACGTGTTTAAAAAAACCGGCCTGTTATTGGCTCCTGTAATGGGAGTGGCACTAGTAGCAGGTGTCGCGGCAAATTTCATGCAAATAGGCTTTATGTTCTCAACAGAGGCAATCCAGTTCAAGCTTGAAAAAATTGACCCGATAAAAGGATTCAAACGGATATTTTCCATGCGTGCAATCGTGGAGCTGTTGAAATCCATTCTTAAAATATCTTTAGTTGGCCTTGTGACCTTTTTGGTAATTTGGCAGCGGATGGATGAAATCATGACGCTTTCACAAAAATCTGTTGCAGCAGCACTCGCGATTCTGGCAGATATCACTGTAAAAGTGGGGCTATATGCTTCGGCGGTTTTATTGTTTCTATCATTGTTGGACTTTCTATACCAGAAATATGACTTTGAAAAAAGCATCCGAATGTCCAAACAGGATATTAAAGATGAATATAAAAACATAGAAGGCGACCCGCTGATCAAATCGAAGATCAAGCAAAAGCAAAGAGAAATGGCGATGCAGAGAATGATGCAGGAAGTCCCGAAGGCAGACGTGGTAATCACGAACCCTACCCACTTTGCAATTGCTTTGAAGTACGAAGACGGAAAACTGGATGCACCATATGTAGTTGCCAAAGGCGTGGATTATGTCGCTCAAAAAATCAAATATGTTGCTAAAGAAAACGATGTCGTCATGGTTGAGAACAGGCCTCTGGCCAGAGCTCTCTATGACCAGACGGAGATTGGACAGGCCATTCCAGAAGAGTTCTTTAAAGCAGTTGCTGAGATTCTTGCATTTGTTTATAAGACAAAAGGCAAGATTTAACCAGATTGTTTCATCAAGTTAGGAGAGAATAAAATGTCAGCAAGAGATTTAACCGTTTTAATAAGTGTCATCATGATCGTGGCGATGTTAATCATCCCGCTGCCAACCTGGCTGATCAGTATATTGATTTTACTGAATATATCTCTTGCGCTAATGGTGCTCCTAACCTCCATGAACATGAAGGAGCCTTTGGAATTTTCCATTTTTCCTTCACTTTTATTGCTATTGACACTATTCAGGCTAGGCCTTAATGTTTCGACCACGCGTTCGATTTTATCCACCGGCGATGCAGGCGGTGTAGTGCATACGTTTGGAACGTTTGTTGTCGGCGGGAACATTATCGTCGGGATGGTAGTCTTCTTAATTCTGATCATCATTCAATTTATTGTTATTACCAAAGGTGCGGAACGGGTATCTGAGGTAGCGGCCCGATTCACGCTTGATGCAATGCCGGGTAAACAAATGAGTATCGATGCCGACCTGAATGCAGGGATGATTTCAGAGGCGGAGGCCCGTGAAAGAAGGGAAAAGGTTGGCCGGGAAGCGGACTTCTATGGCTCGATGGACGGTGCCAGTAAATTCGTAAAAGGTGACGCAATAGCCGGCATTATCATTGTACTGATTAACTTGATTGTTGGTATGGTAATCGGAGTCATGCAGCAGGATTTAAGCTTTGCTGAAGCCGCTTCACACTTTTCGCTGTTAACTGTAGGTGATGGGATTGTGAGCCAGGTGCCCGCCCTTTTGATTTCTACTGCAACAGGAATTGTGGTAACAAGAGCCGCATCACAGGGGAATCTGGGATCTGATATCACAAGCCAGCTGTTCAGATTCCCGGTTATGCTGTATGTAACCGCAGGGACGATTTTCTTTTTAGGGCTATTTACCCCCATAAATGACGGACTGACGATCCCTATTGCCGGATTGCTGGCAGCAGGGGGATACATGATCGGCAGAACACCTCCGGCTGAAACTGCAGAGATACAGGAGCTGGAGGAAGAAACAGAGACAGAAGAGATGAAGAGCCCGGAAAGTGTTGTCAATTTATTGAGCGTTGATCCAATAGAATTTGAATTTGGCTACGGACTTATCCCGCTTGCGGATGCAAATCAAGGCGGGGACCTTCTTGACAGGGTCGTAATGATCAGAAGGCAGCTGGCCATTGAGATGGGGCTCGTCATTCCGGTCGTAAGGATCAGGGACAATATCCAGCTTAATCCAAATGAATACCGCCTGAAGATAAAGGGAAATGAAATGGCAAGGGGAGAGCTTTTGCTGGACCATTATCTTGCGATGAGCCCAGGTATTGACGATGATTCTATTGAAGGCATTGATACTGTCGAGCCATCGTTTGGCCTGCCAGCCAAATGGATTGCAGAAGACATGAAGGAACAAGCTGAGATGATGGGATATACGGTTGTGGATCCTCCGAGTGTGGTATCTACCCACATCACAGAGGTGATTAAGGCCAATGCCCACGAATTGTTGGGCAGACAGGAAACAAAGCAGCTTATCGATCACCTCAGGGAGTCCTCTCCTATTTTAGTGGAAGAGGTTACACCTAGTCCATTGACGGTAGGTGAAGTGCAAAAGGTACTTGCAAAGCTATTGAAGGAAAAAGTTTCAATCAGGAACCTGCCGGTCATCTTTGAAACTCTTGCTGATTATGGCAGGCTTTCAACTGACACTGATTTGCTAACGGAATATGTCCGGCAAAATCTTGCCCGTCAAATTACAAACCAGCTGGTTGTGGGTAATGATAGCTTAAAGGTGATTACGCTATCAGGCAAGGTCGAAAAGCTGATTGCGGATAGTGTTCAGCAAACAGAGCATGGGAACTATCTATCATTGGACCCGAATGATTCACAGACAATACTGGAATCGATAGCCGCCAAGCTCGAGGAACTTGCACTCATGGAACAAACACCAATCGTTCTCTGTTCCCCTGCGGTACGCATGTACGTGAGACAGCTTACGGAGAGGTATTTTCCGCAAGTTCCGATAATTTCCTATAATGAGCTGGAATCAAATGTAGAAGTCCAAAGTGTTGGGGTGGTGAACATAGAATGAAAGTGAAAAAATATGCAGCGTCTTCCATGACCGAAGCGATGAAGCAAATACGGGCGGAGCTCGGCAACGAAGCGGTAATCCTTAGTTCCAAGCCGATTTTTTCTGGCGGTTTTCTGGGCTTTTTCAGGAAAAGGAGTATAGAGGTCGTCGCTGCAGTAGATCCCCAGTCGGCATCCGGGCCAGTTCCAGTCAGAAAAGAAAAGCAAAGGAGACAGCCTGCAGCAATGGCTCAGACGAAAAATGAGACGGTTCGTGTTAATGCTGACGACAATGCTAACCAAGCGGCACAGATCAGTAAAGACGATCAGGCAGGGAAGTCTTCCGAGGATATATTAAAACAGATTGCTGACGTAAAGGACATGATAAAAGGGCTAAATGCCAATGCAGGGATACAGACAACATATCCGGCTCCTTTACAGGAAATCTATAAATTGCTGGTTACTCAGGAATTTGAGCCGCAGCTTGTCCAGGAAATGATGGCAAACCTTCTTGAAAAATGGTTTGCAGACAAAGGTCAGCCTGCCGATTCTACGCTTAGGGAGTGGCTTAAAGATGAAATAGCCGCCATCTTAACCAGGAGTTCAATACAGGAAACGAAGTTTGAAAAAAAATACGTCAGCTTTGTAGGGCCTACTGGGGTGGGAAAAACCACGACATTGGCAAAAATTGCTGCTGATAGTATGCTCAAGCAACATAAAAAAGTTGCTTTTATCACTACTGACACCTACCGAATCGCAGCCATCGACCAACTGCAAACTTACGCAAAAATATTAAATGTTCCAATCGAAGTTGCATATAACCTGGAAGATTTCAAGAAAGCGGCTGATAGATTTGCTCATTATGACTTGGTATTCATCGATACAGCAGGCCGTAATTTCAGGGATCAAAAATATGTTGCCGAGCTGCAGAAAATCATCGACTTTGATAAGGATTTGGAAACCTATCTAGTCTTATCCTTAACAAGCAAACAAAAGGACATGAATGAAATATATTCTCAATTTTCGGGTGTTCGTATCAAGCAGCTTATCTTTACAAAGGCTGACGAGACTTCAACATATGGAGCCATCGTCAACCTGATCAACTCCTACAAGATAGGTGCTGCTTTTATAACGGATGGCCAAAATGTGCCGGATGATTTAAAACAGATCGAGCCACGTATTATCGCAAATATGATCGTGGAGGGCTTGCAATGATGGACCAGGCACAAAATTTGCGAATCAGGCTGCAGCAGCTGGGGAAGCCTGCTGCAAAAACGCTCGCTGTAGTAAGCGGCAAGGGCGGTGTCGGGAAATCGAATTTTTCATTGAACTTCTCGATTGCATTATCCAAACAGGGGCATAGTGTCTTGTTATTTGACATGGATATAGGGATGGGCAATATTGATATTTTAATGGGAAGATCTTCTCGATATAGTATCGTAGATTTTTTTGAAAATAGAATGGACCTCGGTGATATCGTTTCGGAAGGGCCCGAGGGGATTTCAGTTATAGCAGGAGGCTCAGGGTTAGCCACACTATTTGAGATGGAAGAATCCAGGTTTAGCTCCTTCCTCGATCAGTTGGATACTTTCATACATCAATATGAATATATCATTTTTGATATGGGGGCAGGCATAACCCGTGAATCCTCCCAATTCATTCTTTGCGTGGATGAATTGATCGTGATTACAACTCCTGAGCCCCCAGCCATCATGGATGCTTATTCGGTTATGAAATATTTGACTTCTGTGAAAAAGGATATGCCCTTCTCGCTTGTATGCAACAGGGTACAGTCTGAAAAGGAAGGTAAGGAGACGATACAGCGCTTAAGCAATGCATTGCAAAAATTTCTTCAAAAAGAAATTTTTCCGCTGGGGTTCCTTCCTGACGACAGGTCCGTAACCGCTGCAGTAACACGGCAAATTCCTTTTTCAGTATACAAGCCCGAATCAGCCATTTCGAAGGCAATTAATGAAGTGGCATTACGTTTTGAAAAGGGGCAGAAAGAGCAGAACCTTACTTTTTCCAAGAGCAATTTTCTTGGAAGGTTGAAAAGTTATATTCTTGGAAGGTAGGTCTTTTATGGGGAAGACAGCAAAAGTTCTGATTGTTGACGACTCTGCTTTTATGAGAAAACTCATCGTGGAGTTTTTATCAGAGGATAACAGAATTGAAGTAGTAGGTACAGCTAGAAATGGAGAAGAGGCAATTAAGAAAATTCCCCAATTAAAGCCGGATGTAGTGACACTGGATGTTGAAATGCCAGTCATGGACGGGCTGCAGGCGCTGCAAATTATTATGGATCAAACACCGGTCCCTGTCATCATGCTGTCAAGCACAACAAGGCAGGGAGCAGAAAATACTTTGGACGCAATGAGCAAGGGAGCATTTGACTTTATTGCCAAACCTTCAGGCTCCATCTCGCTGGACCTCCATAAGATTAAATCTGAATTGGTTGAAAAGGTCCTGCTTGCAACCCAGGCTGATATCCGAATACTTCAGAAAAGTCGAAAGATTGTCGAAAAATGTATTGGAGAGGCAGCAGCTTATTGTAAAATAGAACCAGAGATAACCATTGAGGGCAAAGATTGGCATTCAGGGAATAAGAAAATCGTATTGATTGGAACTTCCACTGGTGGGCCCCGCGCATTGCAAACTGTTCTCAGCAGCATTCCTGCCGATATTCCGGCACCCATACTGGTCGTTCAGCATATGCCGCCTGGTTTTACCAAATCGCTCGCCAGCCGGCTCGATTCCCTCTGCAAGATCAGGGTGAAAGAAGCAGAAAACGGCGAAATTATTCAGAAGGGTACAGCCTATATCGCTCCAGGAGGTTATCATCTGAAAATTAAAAAAGCCGGGCTTTCACTGGCCATATCACTGGAACAATCCGAGCCCCGCAACGGCCACAGGCCATCTGTGGACGTAATGCTTGAATCAGCTGTCCAGCTGCCAGATTATTCGAAAGTTGCCGTAATCATGACAGGGATGGGCAGCGATGGAGCCAAGGGTTTGACAGAACTTAAGAAGAGCGGTTACACAAGAGCCATTGCCGAATCAGCAAACACCAGTATTGTATTTGGGATGCCAAAGGCGGCTATTGCCACCAGTTTGGTAGATTCGGTGGCAGATGTAGATCAAATAGCTAGTACCATAATGAAATATTCTTAAATCACCGGGGGTGAGCTTCCTATGGATATGAATCAATATCTGGAGGTTTTTATTGATGAGAGTAAAGAGCACCTTCAAACCTGTAGCGAACAGCTATTGGAATTGGAGAAAAATCCGCACGATTTAGCGATTGTAAATGAAATTTTCAGGTCTGCGCATACATTAAAGGGAATGTCAGCAACCATGGGTTATGAGGATTTGGCGAATCTTACACATAAGATGGAAAATGTACTTGATGCTATCCGGAATGGGAAAATTGCTTTAAATTCCGAGATATTTGATGTCATCTTTCAGGCGGTAGATGACCTGGAAGCAATGGTTTTCTCTATTGCTGATGGAGGCGACGGGAAACGCGATGTAACTCTGGTTGTAAATAAGCTGGAAATGATAGAAAAAGGGGAGTCTCCATCCGGGGCAGCTGCCGCGGATGAAACCTCCGTTGCATTGGCTATCGAGTTCATGCCAGAAGCGATCAAATATGATGAATTTGAATTGACAGTATTGCAGCAATCGAAGGAACAAGGCTTTGAAAGCTATGAGATTTCCATCTATTTAAGGGAAGACTGCCTGTTGAAGGCTGCACGCGTTTTTATGGTTTTTGAGGTTCTCGAGAAGCTTGGCGAGGTAATAAAGTCGACCCCTTCTGCAGAGATGCTGGAGGAGGAGAAGTTTGATCAGCATTTTACTGTCACATTTATTACCAAAGAACCTGTTATAGACTTACAGAAGATGATTATGAAAGTTTCTGAGGTGGAAAAAGTAGAGATCCAGCCTATCGAAACCGATAAGTTCAAACATCAGGAAAACAATGTAGGGCCAATTGCTCCCGTGCCGAATAAAGAAGAAAAAAGCCCGGGAATACAGTCAAACGAGGAACATGAGCCAGAAAGTAAAAAAAGCAGCGGGTCAAGGAATACAAGCAGTAAAACTATACGGGTAAACATTGAACGTCTGGATATCCTGATGAATTTATTTGAGGAATTAGTCATTGACAGGGGAAGGCTGGAGCAAATTTCTAGGGAACTCAATAATCAGGAGTTACATGAAACTGTAGAAAGGATGTCCAGGGTTTCAGGCGATCTGCAGAATATTATTCTGAATATGCGAATGGTGCCTGTGGAGACAGTGTTTAACCGGTTCCCGAAAATGGTTAGGACTCTGGCAAGGGATTTAAACAAGAAAATAAATCTTGAGATAATAGGTGCCGAAACGGAGCTGGACCGTACAGTAATCGATGAAATCGGCGACCCGCTAGTCCATCTTCTAAGAAACGCTATGGATCATGGCATTGAAACACCAGAAATAAGGCTGGCCAATGGAAAGCCGGAAGAAGGCACGGTTGTTTTGAAGGCCTACCATAGCGGCAACCATGTTTTCATTGAAATTAGCGATGATGGCGCGGGTATTAGCAGAGATCGTGTACTGAAAAAAGCAATCGGGAATGGGATTATATCCGAGGAGAATGGCGCGGCTCTTTCAGATAAACAGGTTTATGAGCTTATCTTTGCTTCTGGATTTTCTACCGCAGAAGTCATCTCGGATATTTCTGGACGTGGTGTAGGTCTTGATGTAGTAAAGAATACGATAGAATCACTTGGAGGATCTGTCTCTATTGATTCAAAACCAGGGGCAGGATCGACCTTCCTTATACAGCTGCCTCTTACTCTATCGATTATTTCGGTAATGCTTGTAGAAATTCAGCGTGAAAAATTCGCTGTACCTCTTTCATCGATTATTGAGACGGCAATCATTAAAAAGGAAGATATCTTGAATGCCCATAATCAGCAAGTTATAGATTTCCGGGGCAAGGTTTTGCCGCTTCTATTCCTTAAGGATATTTTTGAGGTGCCTCTCCATACGGAAGATGATGACTTCTATTCGGTTGTCATTGTAAGAAAAGGGGACAAAATGGCGGGATTGGTAGTTGATACGTTTATAGGCCAGCAGGAAATTGTTCTAAAATCGCTTGGGAATTACCTGAATAATGTGTTTGCGATTTCTGGAGCGACCATTTTGGGTGATGGCCAGGTTGCACTGATTGTAGATTGCAACGCATTAATCAAGTAGTGCAGGAGGTACGGCCTATATCGCCTGAATGCCTGTAATTATATGAGTTACCGCACCCAGGCGGTATCTCAATCGTTTATAAAAAGGGGGATGATGGAATGTCAATCCTGGCAGATTCAGATACAGTGAAAGTTATAGTTTTTCAGATCAAAGAAAAAGAGTATGCCATACCCGTCCATCAGGTCCGGGCCATTGAGAAAGTCCTTTATATTACCCGTGTACCCGGAACGGTGCCATTTGTAAAAGGAGTTATTAATTTACGGGGTGTGGTTACACCAATCATTGATTTGCGCTCCCGATTTGACATAGAAGATGCGGAATATACCGAAAGCACTCGCATCATTATCGTTTCACTTCTTGATATGGAAGTTGGTTTAATCGTGGATGCTGCAAATGATGTCATTGACATACCTGTCCAAAGCATTGAACCCCAGCCGGAAGTAGTCGGAACCATTGAGGCGGAGTATATAAACGGTGTAGCAAAAATAGATAAGCGTTTGTTGATCCTGGTAAATTTGGAAAAGGTCCTTAATCCTAAAGAGTTGACAATAACTCCAAGAATTGAAGGCGTATAGTATGTCTTTTATAGAAAAAATTTCTTCTTTGCATCTTGATATGTTAAAAGAGATAGGGAATGTAGGGGCAGGGAATGCTGCTACATCCCTATCCACTCTGTTCGACAGAAAAATTGACATGAGTGTGCCATCGGTCAGGATCCTCTCTTTTGATGAAATGATGGGATTGGCCGGCGGGCCTGATAATATTGTGGCCAGCGTTTTTTTAAGAATAGGAGGGGATGCACCGGGCAACATGTTTTTTCTGCTGCCCCTGCCCCAGGCTGCTTATTACATCAGGCAAATGACAGGAGAAGAAAGCTTTAGTTTTGAAGTTACTCCTTATTCTGAATTATCCGTATCAGCACTTCAGGAATTGGGTAATATTCTTTCCGGTTCCTATTTATCGGCCTTATCTGATTTCACAAAGCTTAATTTATATCCCTCTGTACCATCATTGAGCATCGATATGGCAGGAGCAGCCCTGAGCTTTGGCTTATTTGAGCTATCCCAGGTTAGTGATTATGCAATCGTGATTGATACGGCGTTAAATGAGGAAAATTCACAGATTGGGAGCATTAAAGGACATTTCTTTCTTCTTCCGGATCCTGAATCCTTTGAAATTATATTCTCATCTTTAGGAGCCGCAATCGATGAATGAGTTTTCAGAGGTTATCAAAGTTGGTATTGCCGATATGAATATAGCCCGTGCTCCACAGACTATCAGGACATCCGGCCTTGGTTCATGTGTGGGTGTCGTACTTTACGATTCTCTAAATGAAATAGCGGGGCTGGCACATGTGATGCTCCCGGATTCTGCCCTGTCAAAGGGAGGGGCAATCAATATTGCTAAATATGCTGACACAGCTATACCAGAGTTGGCATTAAGACTCCACAAAACGGGAGCAATAGCATTAAAGGCAAAAATGGCAGGCGGCGCTCAAATGTTTCAGTTTTCTGCCGGAAATGACATGATGCGGATTGGACCGAGAAATGTGGATGCCGTCCGCAAAGAGCTTGCGGCTCTTAACATCAGGATCGTTTCCGAGGATGTGGGCGGAAACAATGGAAGAACGATTGAATTTGACCCTAAAACAAGTTTGCTAAATATAAGGACGGTAAACAAGGGAACGGTGGATATTTAATATATTTTTTATTATCAAGGAAACTGGCATGTGAAAAAACAAAGGGATCGGAAGTATGCTCTCTGGCTGTTTCTTTGCCAATAATTTAACCAACGGTTTCTTCATAAATGGATCATGCATCGGAGCATACCTGTAAGCTTCCCGATTTTGCTAGATCCGTATTTTATTTTATTAATCTTACTTAACATGAGGAGGGGGTCCTATGTCTTATATGAATACTGAAGAAGAGCAGCTGCACTGGAAAAATTGGATAGACTGTCGGGATCCTCAGGCCGGTGACATTTTAGCCAAAAAGTATTTACCGCTTGTTTCCTATCATGTTCAAAGAATTTCAGTCAACCTGCCTAAAAATGTAAGCCGTGATGATATCAAAAGTCTGGGAATGATGGGATTGTTCAACGCGTTGGAGCGTTTCGAGCCAAGTCGCGATTTGAAATTTGATACATATGCATCTTTCAGGATCCGGGGCGCCATACTAGATGGACTTCGTAAGGAAGATTGGCTTCCGAGAAGTTCAAGGGAAAAAGCAAAGAGAATTGAAGCAGTAACTGAAGAACTGGAACAAAAATATATGAGGAATATTTCACCGAAGGAAGTAGCAGATACAATGGGGATTACAGAAGAGGAAGTGTATTCGGCCCTGAATGAAAATTTCTTTGCCAATATCCTTTCTATGGACGAACATCCACAGGATCAGGAAGACAAAGAAGGGAACTTCCATATAAAAGACGATAAGGCAATGCTTCCTGAGGAAGAGCTTGTCAGGGAAGAACTATATAATGATCTGGCACGGGTCATTGAAACACTTAATGAAAAAGAACAGCTTGTGTTGCAGCTTTTCTATAAGGAAGAACTAACCCTCACAGAAATTGGGCAGGTTATGAATCTATCGACTTCAAGAATTTCACAAATACATTCGAGGGCAATTCACAAATTAAGGAACTTGCTGCAAGCCGCCTTTAACTAAATTATTTGCACTTTTGTGCTAAACTGTTTAACAGATTCATGCAAAAGCTTCTAACGATGTTAAATAGGCCGGCTTTCGGTAGAAACGGTGCTCAGCTTTTCTACGGGTAGCCGGCCATTCTCATGATTATCATGTAAGCATTAATTGTTGAAATCGAGGCATGTTTGCGATCTTTTATTATTCAATAGACATTTTAAAGTTAAAATGCAGATATAGAATCATCTAAAATCAGTGGTTTCCAAGGACGAAATATCTCGGAAAACGGCGGGCGCCTGCAGTTATGTGGAATCAAACAATTGGCGGTTATTTAGCCGCAGGCAAGCAAAAGGCAGGCTGCCAGAAGGCGCTACTGGACCGCTCCTGCAGATTGGCATACTCCCTTTGCAACCTGCAGTGAGACCCGGAATCATTTCTTAAACTTCGCTGATGGGTCTCACCGGGCACATTTTTTTAGACAGGATTCTGATTAGCATCCTGGATTATATGCAACCGTAAAAGGAAGGGTGTACAATGAGCCTTAAAGCGATAGAAATGCAAATTGCCATTCCGAGGACCCAGGAGGCAGGCAAAATACAGGAGCAGTTCGAGCAAAGAAGCCAGCTTCAGGTTCATCAAGCAGAAAATGAAGTGTTAAGTGATGTGGAACGAAAGAGATCCACCGTGATGAGCCAAGAGCGAAAGGAGAAGGCTGCATTTGACAGCAAGCAGGGCAGAAACGGCCATACTAAAGAACACGGTGGAAAACAGAATCAAAAAAGAAAAGAAGAAAATGTCCAGATATATCATCATCCTTATAAGGGAAAAGCCATAGATTTTTCCGGTTGAGAGGGGCACTATGTCAGCTATTATTATTTTTCTATTATTCATACTGAATTTACTTACGATATTAGGTGTAATTGTCTTGTTTTTACGGCAAAATCGTCTATTGGCCGCCGAACAAAATCAGAAAAAAATCATGGGAGAAATTGAAGAAGTAATGAACGGCTTTATGCTGGAAATGAATGAGCAGAATGAACTGCTGCTTGAACGATTCTCTTCATTGAATGGGATCAGCAAAAAAACTGGGGCGAATAGTGAGGTCCATGATGCTGTAAAGCAAACGGAGAGAGCATCTCTGCATTCCCTGCCCGATAATCAAAATCCATCCACGGAAGAGGGGACACCTGACGCAGCGTCAGTCACCTTCCATGGCATTTCATCTCCAATAAAGGAACAAAGGAGAAAAGCAGCGGAGGCGTACCAAACAAAAAATCACGGCCGCAATGACGAGCCTATACCTGCCCTATCTTCACTCAGCGAAGAAGTTGCCGACAAAGTGGAAATTTCGGCTTCCCCAGAGACGACTGACAGTGATGGAATCATGGAACAGGACAAAGAAGAGAACACACCCAGGTCCTTCAAAGAACTCTTAGATCATGAAGTAAGTTCCGGGCATAAACCTCTTCCAGAACTTGCATTAGAAATGCATGACCAAGGCATGTCCGTTGAGGAAATCGCCAAACAATTGAACAAGGGAAAAACAGAAATAGAGCTATTATTAAAATTCCGTACTTAATTGCGAGGAAATGCTTGATTGTGGATCTTGATTATGCTATATTATGTCATGGTGTTAATACACACGTTTCGTGATTCATGCAGTTGGTGCTGTATCTTACAGTTTCTGTATGGAAATGATCGGGGCGGAGGACAAACAAAACCATTTAGGAGGAAATTTAAATGTCAGTAATTTCTATGAAGCAATTGCTTGAAGCTGGTGTACACTTTGGACACCAAACTCGCCGTTGGAACCCAAAAATGAAGAAATATATCTTCACTGAGCGTAACGGTATCTACATCATCGACCTTCAAAAAACTGTTAAAAAGGTTGAAGAAGCTTACAACTTCGTAAAAGAATTAGCTGCTAACGGCGGAACAGTTCTTTTCGTTGGTACTAAGAAGCAAGCACAGGAATCTGTTAAAGAAGAAGCAATCCGTTCTGGAATGTACTATGTTAACCAGCGCTGGTTGGGTGGTACTTTGACTAACTTCGAAACAATCCAAAAGCGTATCGCTCGTCTTAAAGAGATTGAAAAGATGGAAGAAAACGGTACTTTCGATGTGCTTCCTAAGAAAGAAGTAATCCAACTTAAAAAAGAATTAGAACGCCTTGAAAAATTCTTGGGCGGAATTAAAGATATGAAGACTCTTCCGGATGCAATTTTCGTAATCGACCCTCGTAAAGAGCGCATTGCGGTTGCAGAAGCACATAAGTTGAACATCCCGCTTGTGGGTATTGTTGACACTAACTGTGATCCAGATGAAATCGATGTTGTTATCCCTGCAAACGACGATGCAATCCGTGCAGTTAAATTGCTTACTGGCAAAATGGCGGATGCTATCCTTGAAGCTAAGCAAGGCGAAGAAACAGCAACTGCTGAAACAACAACTGCTTAATTAAGCAAAAGGTGATAAGAGGATAAGGCCTTTTATCACCTTTTTTTGAGAATAAACTCACTTAATTGGCTTATATCTCTGAAAAATGGTAAAAAATTATACAAGTACATAAAAACGAGGAGGATTCCTAAATGGCTATTAGTGCACAAATGGTTAAAGAATTACGTGAAAAAACTGGTGCGGGCATGATGGACTGCAAAAAAGCACTTACTGAAACAAATGGTGATATGGAGGCAGCGATCGATTTCCTTCGTGAAAAAGGGATCGCTAAAGCGGCAAAGAAATCTGACCGCATTGCTGCAGAAGGTACAACTTACATCCTTACTGAAGGCAATGAAGCCGTTATTATTGAAGTAAACTCAGAAACAGATTTCGTTGCTAAAAACGAAGGCTTCCAGATTCTTGTAAAAGAATTAGCTGCCCATCTTTTAGCAAACAAGCCTGCTTCCGTTGAAGAAGCAGCTGGACAAACTATGGATAATGGTGCAACAGTAGAATCTCATATTAATGCAGCTGTTGCTAAAATCGGAGAAAAAATTTCTCTTCGCCGTTTTGAAATCCTTACTAAGGGCGACAATGATGCATTTGGTGCATACCTTCACATGGGCGGAAGAATTGGCGTTTTGACACTTGTGGAAGGAAGCACTGATGCAGATGCAGCGAAAGACGTTTCTATGCATATCGCTGCTTTGGCTCCAAAATATGTTTCCCGCGACCAGGTTTCTGCTGAAGAAATCGAGCGTGAGCGTGAAGTTCTTACTCAACAGGCTCTTAACGAAGGAAAGCCTGAAAACATCGTTGCTAAAATGGTGGAAGGCCGTATCGGCAAGTTCTATGAGGATATTTGCGTAGTTGACCAGTCTTTCGTTAAGAATCCTGATGTGAAAGTTGGACAATTCGTAGAATCTAAAGGCGGAAAAATCAAGTCATTCGTACGCTACGAGGTAGGAGAAGGTATCGAGAAGCGTGTTGATAACTTTGCTGAAGAAGTTATGAACCAGGTTAACAAAGGCTAATCGATCCCATTGACCAAAAATCGCAAAAATAGGGAACACTTACGTGTTCCCTATTTTTGAACGTATTTCTTAACACAATCTTTTCCTTAAGATCAATCAACCAGACGCACACCTGGAAAAAGAAAAAAGAATACATATGTGGAGGTTCTCATGAGTAGCGCGAAATATAAACGTGTAGTATTAAAACTGAGCGGAGAGGCTCTAGCGGGTGATGAAGGATTTGGCATCAACCCATCGATCATAAAATCCATTGCAGAGCAGGTGAAAGAAGTCGCCGAACTCGGGGTGGAAGTTGCTGTGGTAGTAGGCGGCGGAAATATATGGCGGGGCAAGATTGGCAGTGAAATGGGGATGGATCGTGCAAATGCTGATTACATGGGCATGCTCGCAACTGTCATGAATTCCCTGGCACTTCAGGATAGCCTGGAGCAGCTCGGTATTGAAACACGCGTTCAAACTTCAATTGAAATGAGACAAGTGGCAGAACCTTATATCAGGCGCAGGGCCATCCGCCATCTTGAAAAGAAGCGGGTTGTAATTTTTGCGGCTGGTACAGGAAACCCATACTTCTCCACTGATACAACTGCAGCCCTCCGTGCTGCGGAAATCGAAGCAGAAGTAATCCTGATGGCAAAAAATAATGTAGATGGTGTATACAGTGCTGATCCGTACAAAGATAAAAACGCCAAGAAATATGACGAACTCTCATATTTGGATGTGCTTAAAGAAGGGCTGGAAGTCATGGATTCTACTGCTTCATCCCTATGTATGGATAACAATATACCATTGATCGTTTTCTCGCTGATGGAAAAAGGAAATATTAAACGTGCAGTTCTGGGTGAAACGCTTGGAACAATCGTAAGGGGGAAATAATAATGCCGAAAACTGTTATATCAGACGCTAAAGCAAGAATGGAAAAAGCAATCAATGCTTATACAAGGGAGCTAGCCAGCATTCGTGCGGGCCGTGCAAGCGCATCGCTGCTGGATAAAATAACAGTGGACTACTATGGGGCTCCTACTCCAATCAATCAGGTTGCGGGTGTTTCTGTACCTGAAGCCCGTATGCTGGTTATTCAGCCATACGATAAAACAATTTTAGGTGATATTGAAAAGGCGATCTTAAAATCAGATTTAGGCCTAAACCCTTCGAACGACGGTTCGATTATCCGCATTGTCATTCCTGCCCTGACTGAGGAACGCCGGAGAGAGCTGGCTAAAGTAGTGAAAAAAGAATCAGAAGAGGCAAAAGTGGCAATCAGGAATATACGCCGCGATGCCAATGATGACTTGAAAAAGCTTGAGAAGAACGGTGAAATTACTGAGGACGACCTCCGTGGGTATTCTGATGATATTCAGAAAATCACGGACAGTCACATCAGCAAGATTGAGGATATCACAAAAGATAAAGAGAAAGAAATCATGGAAGTATAATCAATTTGATGAAGCAGAACTAAGAGGCCACTGGGGGCAGGATATCGGGTCAATGTAAATGGCAGAAATGCATTGAGATCATGTTTGATCTTTATGTGTTTCTATACGCTTTGGCCGGATTCTTCTTTCCGGGTGCCTCTTTTTTATTGCTGTGCTCACACCAACGGCAAGACTTGAAAATGTCTTCTATAAACCGCTGCTTTTTCATAATAATAATAGGAGCGGGCCGATTTTTTTGGTATCATTATATAAGTTCTATGCTTATCCTCATACATAACAGTTAAGTATATGAGCACATATATAGAGAACAACCTATTGGGGGACAAACGTATGTATTCAATATGGAAGCGTTGGTACAAGAAAAATGCTTCTTCTAATGCGGACTACGACAGGATTCAGAAAATAAAACAATCTGAAGTTCCGCAGCATATCGCCATAATTATGGATGGAAACGGGCGCTGGGCCAAAAAAAGAGCACTGCCTCGTGTCGCTGGCCATCATGAAGGCATGAAAGCGGTACGCAGAATAACAAGGCTGGCAAACCAGCTAGAAGTATCAATCTTGACTGTTTATGCGTTTTCAACAGAGAATTGGAAGCGTCCAAAGAGTGAAGTCGATTATATAATGAATCTGCCCCAGGAGTTTTTAGGCACCTTTTTGCCTGAGCTGGTAGCCGAAAATGTACAGGTGAAAATGATTGGGGAGCCGGAAGGTTTGCCTGTCCATACACTTGGAGCAATTAAACGTGCAATGGAAGAAACAAAAGAAAATACCGGTCTTATACTTAATTTTGCACTTAATTATGGGAGCAGGGCGGAAATACTATCTGCTGTAAACAAGCTAGTTGCAGATTCTAAAGATGGTGTAATTGGAGAAATCACAGATGATATTTTTTCAAAGTATTTAATGACTAGTGAATTACCAGATCCAGATTTGCTAATCAGGACAAGCGGTGAAATAAGGCTGAGCAATTTCATGCTCTGGCAGGCTGCATATTCAGAGTTTTGGTTTACTGACGTCTTATGGCCGGATTTTAGTGAAGAACATCTGATGGAGGCTATCGAAGTATACCAGAATCGCTCCAGAAGATATGGCGGTGTCTAGTTGAGAAGGCGAGGAAAAAGGATACATGAAACAACGAATTATCACGGGAGTCGTGGCGGCGGCAATATTTCTGCCGTTGGTTATATTAGGGGAACTTCCCTTTTTGGTCCTTGTGTATTTACTAGGGACCATGGGATTATATGAACTATTAAGAATGAAGCATCAAAAGCCGGGTTCATTTCCTGCGATTATATCATTTATTTTATTATGGCTGTTGATGGTCCCGCAATCATCAAATAATGGTTGGCTGCAGTTTGCATTTGATAAAACGGAAGTAGTGCTGTGGGGTGTATTGCTGTTATTACTCTGCACGGTTCTTTCGAAAAACCGCTTCAACTTTGATGATGCCGGATTTTTAATTATATCGGTATTATATGTGAGTATGGGATTCTTTTTTCTGTATGAAACCCGGGCTGCAGGCCTAGTGTATGTTTTCTTTGTTTTATTCACGATATGGGCCACTGATTCGGGTGCGTACTTTTTTGGGAAGGCTTTTGGGAAAAGGAAGCTATGGCCTGAGATAAGCCCCAATAAAACGATCGAAGGCTCCATTGGCGGCATTATAAGCGGTATAATTGTTGGATTACTCTTCTTCTTTCTGGCAGAATGGGATTATTCATTATCCGAAATTATTTTGATTAGTATCCTGATCTCCATCTTCGGTCAGCTGGGTGACCTTGTCCAGTCTGCCTATAAAAGGCATTACGGTGTAAAGGATTCAGGGACATTGCTGCCTGGACACGGAGGGATCCTGGACAGGCTAGACAGTTTGATTTTTATTTTGCCGATCTTGCATCTGCTGAACTTGATTGGCGGTTAAAATCTTTCGGATAAATGATGTCAGTCGAAGGAACAAGAATCTTGATAAAAACCAGGAGTTGAATTATCTTGAAGTATATCAGCCTTTTAGGGGCGACCGGTTCTATAGGCCGGCAAACGGCAGAAGTGGTAAGGGAGCATCCCGACCAATTCCGGATTGTTGCATTATCGGCAGGAAAGAATATTGGGCTGATCACGGAATATATCGAAGAGTTTAATCCCGAATTAGTTTCTGTCCAAAATAAGGAAGATTATGAAGCGTTGCAAAGCCAATTTGCTGGGCGAAATATAAAGTTTCATTGGGGAGAAGAGGGATTAGTTGAAGCGGCTGTTTATGACAAGGCCCAGGTCCTTGTTAATGCCGTAATCGGAAGCGTGGGATTATACCCAACGCTTCAGGCTATTTCCGCTAAAAAAGATATCGCGATCGCAAATAAGGAAACATTAGTTACCGCAGGGCATCTTGTTATGTCGGAAGCGAAAAAAGCGGGTGTAAAACTCCTGCCTGTCGATAGCGAGCATTCAGCCATTTTTCAGGCTCTGCAGGGAGAACAGCATAAGAATATAGAACGCCTGATTATTACCGCCTCGGGTGGGAGCTTTCGCGACAGGACAAGAGAAGATCTTAAAAATGTCACTGTTGAAGAAGCACTGAACCATCCAAACTGGTCAATGGGAGCAAAGATAACAATTGATTCTGCTTCCATGATGAACAAAGGCCTGGAGGTAATAGAGGCTCACTGGCTTTTTGACCTGCCTTATGAGAAAATTGATGTTCTTCTGCATAAGGAAAGCATCATTCACTCCATGGTAGAATTCCATGATTCCAGTGTGATGGCTCAGCTGGGGACACCGGATATGAGGGTGCCTATCCAATATGCACTTACCTATCCGGATAGATTGCCATTGTCGTCTTCTTCAAGATTAAATTTAGCACAGTTAGGCCGCCTTCATTTCAGCGAGATGGATTTTGGCCGGTATCCAGCTTTGAAGCTGGCTTATGAGGCGGGGAAAATGGGCGGAACGATGCCGACGGTGTTGAATGCAGCCAATGAAGAGGCCGTCGCTGGCTTCCTTTCCGGGATGATTTCTTTTCTTGACATAGAGGCATTGATAGAAGATGCACTGTCAAATCATGATGCAATAATCGATCCAGAGCTTTCGGTCATTCAGGAGATTGATTTGGAAACACGTAAATATATCAAAACATTATTGAAACAGAGGTGATTGGCACGTGCAAAGCTTGCAGACAGTGTTTGCGTTTATTATTATTTTCGGGGCACTTGTCTTTTTCCATGAATTAGGCCATTTATACTTTGCCAAACGAGCAGGAATCCTGTGCAGGGAATTTGCGATTGGAATGGGACCCAAGGTTTTTACCTTCAAAAGAAATGAAACTGTCTATACGATTAGGCTGCTACCCATTGGGGGTTATGTACGAATGGCCGGAGAGGACGCAGATTCTGTTGAGATAAAACCTGGCCACAGGGTAGGATTGCTTTTCAATAGTGAGGGCCTCGTATCCAAAATCATTCTGAATAATAAAGACAAGTATTCTGATATTCGGATAGTGGAAGTAGAGCATGCCGACCTGGAGCATAAGCTTGTAATTACAGGCTTTGAAGAAGGGGAAGATGAAGCTGTAAAAAGCTTTTCGGTGCATGAAAAGGCTGTAATTGTAGAAGATGGCACTGAAAACCAGATAGCCCCATACAACCGCCAATTTGTATCGAAATCCCTTGGACACAGGGCCATAACGATTTTTGCAGGGCCGATGATGAATTTTATTTTAGCATTTATCATCTTCCTCATAATCGGTTTGTTCCAAGGTGTTGTTGTTGACGAAGCAAGACTTGGACAGTTGACAAAGGATGGTGCAGCCATTGCCGCAGGTCTAAAAAAAGGCGACGTTGTTCAATCAATTGACGGCAATGAAGTTTCTTCCTGGATGGATGTACAGGAAAGCATCCAGCAGAATCCTGCAAAAGAAATTGAATTTGTAGTAGAACGTGATGGAAAGACTCTTGCTATACCTGTCACCCCAAAAGAAGTGGAGAGAGAAGGCAATAAAATTGGGATCATTGGGGTTTATGCGCCGGTTGAAAAATCCCCGATCAAAGCTATTTCATATGGTTTCACAGAAACCTATAATTGGACAAAGCAAATTTTTGTCATGCTGGGGCAGCTGGTAACAGGGCAATTTTCTATCGATGCACTATCCGGTCCTGTAGGAATATACAAATCCACGGAAGAAGTAGCGAAAAATGGATTTTTCACACTGATGAAGTGGGCTGCAGTTTTAAGCATTAACCTGGGAATTATGAATCTGCTGCCAATCCCAGCTTTGGATGGCGGAAGATTATTATTCTTTGCTGTTGAAGCATTAAGAGGAAAACCAATTGACAGGCAAAAGGAAGGGCTTGTCCACTTTATCGGATTTGCTTTACTTATGCTCCTGATGATTGTCGTCACCTGGAATGACATCCAGCGTTTCTTTTTGAATCAATAGTAAAAACGCGGCAGCCGGAGGACAGGTCTTCACTGCCGCGTTTTTGAAAGCTTGTACTGTAAAGGACTCTTAGGTATAATTTGAAATAACTCGGCATGTTTAACAGGCGCCTAACTGAGCGCTTTTATTTGTTTACATAGAGAGAGTAATATGAAGAGGTGCAATAATGAGACAAAGTATGACATTGATTCCTACGCTTAGGGAAGTACCGGCAGATGCGGAAATAAAGAGCCATCAGCTCTTGCTGAGAGCCGGATTTATAAGGCAAAATTCAAGCGGGGTATACAGCTTTCTTCCTCTTGGAAAAAAGGTGCTTCAAAAAATCGAAGCAATTGTCCGTGAAGAAATGGACGAGGCTGGCGCTGTAGAATTATTGATGCCTGCATTGCAGCAGGCGGAATTCTGGCAGGAATCAGGCAGATGGTACACTTATGGACCTGAATTAATGAGGCTTAGGGATCGTAATGAACGCGAATTTGCTTTAGGGGCTACACATGAAGAAGTGATTACAAGCCTAATCCGGGATGAAGTGAAATCATATAAGCGGCTGCCGCTGACATTATATCAAATCCAGACGAAATTCCGCGATGAGAAGCGACCTCGTTTCGGGCTGCTGCGAGGCCGTGAGTTCATTATGAAGGATGCTTATTCCTTTCATTCAAACCAAGAAAGCCTTGATGAAGTATACCAGCAGTTATTTACAGCATATTCAAATATATTCCGCCGCTGCGGCTTAGATTTCCGTGCGGTTATAGCCGATTCAGGAGCAATGGGCGGAAAGGATACACATGAGTTTATGGTGCTTTCAGACGTTGGGGAAGATACGATCGCATATTCAGATACCTCTGATTATGCAGCCAACATTGAAATGGCTCCAGTAAATGCAACATATGAAAAGAAACAGGAAGCGGAACGCGAGCTTGAAAAAGTTCAGACCGCAGGCCAGAAGACAATTGATGAAGTGTCATCCTTCCTTAATGTGGAAGCAGCGGATTGCATTAAATCCCTGCTATTCAAAGTGGACGAAAAATATGTACTGGTTCTTGTACGTGGAGACCACGAAGTGAATGATATCAAGTTAAAGAATTTATACGGGGCCGCAGTGGTAGAATTGGCCGAAGCAGCGGAAACGAAAGAAGTTCTCCAATGTTCAGTTGGTTCACTCGGACCGATTGGCACTCCGGAAAATGTTGAAATTGTGGCCGACCATGCTGTCAAATATATCGTGAACGGGATTGCAGGAGCCAACGAAGAGGATTACCATTACGTAAATGTGAACCCTGAACGTGATTTCCAGGTATCCCAATTTGCTGACCTTCGTTTCATTCTTGAGGGAGATGCATCGCCAGACGGACAAGGCCATATCCGGTTTGCAAAAGGAATAGAAGTTGGACATGTATTCAAACTGGGAACCCGATACAGTGAGGCGATGAATGCAGTATATCTAGATGAAAACGGCAGGACTCAGCCTATGATAATGGGCTGCTATGGAATTGGTGTGTCTAGAACCCTGGCTGCTGTGGCGGAACAGTTCAATGATGAAAAAGGGCTTGTATGGCCGGCGGATCTTGCTCCTTATCAGATTCATTTGATCCCAGTCAATGTAAAAGATGAAGAACAGTCAGCCCTCGCTGAGAAGCTATACTCCGGTCTTCGACAACAAGGATATGAAGTTCTGCTAGATGACAGACAGGAACGTCCAGGAGTGAAATTCGCAGATTCCGACTTGATCGGTATACCTGTCAGGATTACTGTGGGCAAGAAGGCTGGCGAAGGCATCGTCGAATTAAAGCTGCGCACTACAGGCGAAGTGCTGGAAGTCAAGGAAGACTCTTTGCCAGAGCAATTACGCAGCATATTTTCATAAAGTAAGTAAAGGCATCAGGCTTTTGATGCCTTTTTTTTTGGCAATTAGAAAATGGCAATCCGAGCCCCATTTGTTCATAATTACTTGTCCACTTCGGACCCTGCCATATTGTCTGCGCTGCAGCCAATGCTGGTTCATCTGAAACTATTGATTAGGTATATATTTGTGTCTGTCGATTCGAAGGCGGTTATGATATACTAAACATTGAAATTAAGACTAACTGACTCGGCGAGCATAATAGCATTCACATGTTTCAACTATTGCTTTTTGCTAACGAGCGCCGATCGACCCGCATATCATAGGAAGAAAGAGAGGGGCCTGACAATTACATTAGTCAGGCCCCGTGCGGTGTCGTTTGACCGCATAATATTTCTGTCGAAGTGTGTCAGTTACATTATATATTTTAATAACATCAACATACGCAACACTTTTTTTAGATGGGAGAGAGCGGAATTGAGCGGAAATCCGAATAGTGGAAAAGAGAGATTCCAACTCTTGCTCCAGCAGCTTGGTCTAACAGACGATGCTTTTGTAAAATATGTTTACGGTGGAGAAATTGGAAAGCTATCGATAGAAAGAGAGTCTAAAAGCTGGCATTTTATATTCAATCTGCCTCAGCTGGTGCCCTGCAGTGTGCATACCAGGCTGGCAACCCAGCTGCAGGCTACGTTTGCCCATATTGCAAAAATATCCTTCAGTTTGCACGTTTTAAATCCCCAGGTCACAGAAGAGATGATCAGGGATTATTGGAAAAATTGCATTGGTCAATTAGAAGGGATTTCACCGGCACTTTTGTCGCTATTACATGAGCAGGACCCGAAAATTACCGGGCATAAAATCATTGTCCAGGCACGGAATGATGCTGAAGCCGGACAACTTAAGCGCAAGTATTCAGGAATTATCTCAAATATATATCAGAACTTCGGTTTCCCGCCTCTCAGCCTTGATGCGGAAGTTTCACAAACCAATACTTCCCATGGTGAGGAGTACCAGCAATTCCTGGCGCAAAAACAGCAAGAAGACGAGGCCAGGGCGCTTGCTGCCATTACGGAAATGCAGAAACAGGAAAGCCAGAAATCTGCGGAAGATGAACATGATGGCCCTGTAAAGATTGGATATACCATTAAAGATGATGCGGATTTCAGAAGGCTTGAAGAAATTGTCGATGAAGAACGCAGGATTGCTATTGAAGGATATGTCTTTGATGCAGAAATCAAGGAGCTTCGAAGCGGGCGGACACTGCTCACCTTCAAGATTACAGATTATACAAGCTCCTTACTAGTCAAGGTATTTTCCCGCGATAAAGAGGATGCTTCAATATTGGCACGAGTTAAAAAAGGGATGTGGCTTCGTGCTCAGGGAAGCATTCAAAATGACACCTTTGTCCGCGATCTGGTCATGATGGCAAATGATATTAATGAAATATCCAAGGCGGGAAGAATCGACAAAGCTCCCGAAGGAGAAAAACGCGTGGAGCTGCACCTTCATACTCCGATGAGCCAGATGGACGCAGTAACGCCTGTTTCAACACTAGTAGCCCAAGCGAAGAAATGGGGCCACAAAGCAATCGCGATTACTGACCATGCCGGGGTCCAGTCCTTTCCAGAAGCATTTTCAGCAGGGAAAAAGAATGATATAAAGGTAATTTATGGCGTGGAGGTTAATCTGGTGGATGATGGGGTGCCAATTGTCTACAATGATAGCCATCGTCTGCTTGAAGAAGACACATATGTTGTATTTGACGTAGAAACGACCGGTCTTTCTGCAGTATATGATACTGTAATTGAGCTGGCTGCAGTGAAAATGAGGGGCGGCGAAATTATCGATCGGTTTGAATCTTTTGCTGATCCGCATCATCCTCTTTCAGCTACAACAATTGAATTGACCGGAATTACTGATGATATGGTATCAGGTGCACCGGAAGTGGATGAAGTTATGGAAAAGTTCAGGCAATGGGCTGGAGATGCCGTGCTTGTGGCCCATAATGCCAGCTTTGATATGGGCTTTTTGAACGTCGGCTATAAAAAGATCGGCCATCCTAAGGCGGATAACCCAGTTATCGATACGTTGGAGCTTGCTAGATTCCTTTATCCCGACATGAAGAATCACCGGCTTAACACACTCGCCAAGAAATTTGATGTAGAGCTGACACAGCACCACAGGGCCATATATGACGCCGAAGCAACGGGATATTTGCTACTCAAAATGCTTAAGGATGCAAATGAAAAGGGGATCATGTACCACGACCAGTTCAATGAACATATGGGTCAGGGTAATGCATACCAGCGTTCAAGGCCATACCATTGCACTTTGCTTGCTCAAACTGACGTTGGCCTAAAAAACCTTTTCAAGCTGGTCTCCATATCAGCGATAAATTACTTTTACCGTGTTCCAAGAATCCCTCGTTCACTGCTCCAAAAGCACCGGGAGGGAATCCTTGTCGGCTCGGGCTGCGATAAGGGAGAAGTATTTGAGGGAATGATGCAAAAACCATTTGAAGAAGTCATTGAGATAGCAGAATTCTATGACTATTTGGAAGTACACCCGAAAGATGTATACCAGCATATGATTGAAATGGAATATGTTCGGGACGAGCGCTCTCTTGAAGGTATAATCTCCAATATCATCAAGCTTGGAGAAAAATTGGATAAGCCAGTTGTAGCTACAGGTAACGTCCACTACTTGGACCCCAATGATAAAATTTACAGGAAGATACTGGTTAACTCGCAGGGCGGGGCCAACCCGCTTAACCGGCATAAACTCCCTGATGTACACTTCCGCACTACAGATGAGATGCTGAAGGAATTCGAGTTCCTGGGACCAGAGAAAGCGAAAGAAGTCGTAGTAATCAACTCAAACAAGATTGCTGACATGATAGATAGCATTAAACCCATTAAGGATGATCTGTACACACCAAAAATCGAAGGTGCCGACGAAGAGATGCGGGAAATGAGTTATGCCATGGCAAGGAAGATCTATGGTGAAGAGCTTCCTGAAATCGTTGAGGCCAGGCTTGAAAAGGAATTAAAAAGTATTATTGGCCATGGATTTGCGGTTATCTACCTGATTTCACACAAACTGGTGAAAAAGTCGCTTGATGACGGTTATCTGGTAGGCTCCCGTGGTTCTGTCGGATCTTCTTTTGTTGCAACTATGACGGAGATTACGGAAGTGAACCCTCTGCCGCCGCATTATGTATGCCCAAGCTGCAAGCATTCCGAATTTTTTAATGACGGTTCTGTCGGCTCCGGTTTTGATTTGCCTGATAAGGATTGTCCGGAATGTGGCACTAAGTATAAAAAAGATGGTCATGACATCCCATTCGAAACCTTCCTTGGCTTCAAGGGGGATAAGGTGCCGGATATCGATTTGAACTTCTCGGGAGAATACCAGCCAGTGGCGCATAACTACACTAAGGTACTGTTTGGCGAGGAATATGTATACCGTGCTGGGACGATAGGAACTGTAGCGGAAAAGACGGCATATGGCTATGTGAAGGGCTATGCCTCGGACAACAACCTTCACCTCAGGGGAGCGGAAGTAGATAGGCTTGTTGCCGGCTGTACCGGAGTGAAGCGTACTACTGGACAGCATCCAGGCGGAATTATCGTTGTGCCGGATTACATGGATATTTATGATTTCTCGCCAATCCAGTTCCCGGCAGATGACAAGACATCAGAGTGGAAGACCACTCACTTTGATTTCCATTCCATTCACGATAACCTGCTGAAGCTGGATATTCTAGGGCACGATGATCCTACCGTAATCAGGATGCTGCAGGATTTGAGCGGAATCGATCCAAAGACAATCCCGACAGATGACCCTGAAGTCATGAAGATCTTCAGCGGTACGGAATCACTTGGCGTCACTGAGGAGCAGATCATGTGCAAGACGGGTACGCTTGGCATTCCTGAATTTGGGACACGCTTTGTACGGCAGATGCTTGAAGATACAAAGCCGACGACGTTTTCGGAACTTGTCCAAATTTCAGGCTTATCCCATGGGACAGATGTATGGCTGAGCAATGCCCAGGAATTAATTTATAATAAGATCTGTACTCTCAGCGAGGTTATTGGCTGCCGTGATGACATTATGGTTTACCTGATCTATCAGGGACTTGAGCCGTCACTTGCTTTCAAGATCATGGAGTCTGTCCGTAAAGGGAAGGGGCTTTCAGAGGAATTTGAAGCTGAGATGAGAAAAAATGAAGTCCCTGAATGGTATATTGATTCGTGTAAAAAAATAAAATACATGTTCCCGAAGGCTCACGCTGCTGCATATGTTCTAATGGCGGTGCGTATTGCTTATTTTAAAGTTCATTTACCATTGCTGTACTATGCAGCATATTTCACCGTCCGTGCCGAAGATTTTGAATTGGAAGCGATGGTAAGGGGTTCACAGGCAATAAAGGCGAAAATAGAAGAAATCAATTCAAAAGGCCTGGATGCCTCAACGAAAGAGAAGAATACCCTGACCGTACTGGAACTCGCCCTTGAAATGTGCGAAAGAGGCTTTTCATTTAATAAGGTAGACTTATATAAATCGAGTGCCTCAGAGTTTATCATTGAAGATAACACATTAATACCGCCATTTAATGCGATACCTGGCCTTGGTACAAACGCCGCCCTAAATATTGTCCGGGCAAGGGAGGGTGGAGAATTCTTATCCAAGGAAGACCTTCAGCAACGTGGGAAAGTTTCCAAGACCATCATGGAATATCTGGATAAGCAGGGCTGTCTTGAATCTTTGCCCGACCAAAACCAGCTATCTCTGTTTTGATGGAGCCTTTCATGATATTTGCATAAAATTTAGGATTATGGTATATTTTTATTGGAAATACTAAGATAACCAATGGCAAGAGTGGGGAAACCCACTCTTTCGTGTTGTTATTGGCTAATTTTATGAATCTGCACGATATGTGATCCTACCTGAATTCAGCCATCAGTTCAGGGCGTGAATGGAGCTGGCTCGCGTATCTCTTTATTTGTCCTGAAGGAAGCCAGGCACAAGAGGAATGAAACGCGGCCGGTTTACTGTTGCGCAGGAAATGGCCTATATGCAAGAAGGGCAGCAAATAAAAACGTACACACCATGTATGGAGGAAGCATATGAGCAAAAAGGTGACTGAAACTGTAGAAGAGCTTGTTTCACCGATTTTAGAGGATATGTCCCTGGAATTAGTGGAAGTGGAATACGTAAAAGAAGGGAAAAGCTGGTTTTTACGAGTATTTATTGATAAGGAAGGCGGCGTCGATATAGAGGACTGCGGCCAGGTTAGCGAAAAACTTAGTGAAAAGCTGGACGAAGTGGACCCTATTCCTCAAAACTACTTTCTCGAAGTATCTTCACCGGGGGCTGAACGCCCGTTAAAAAAAGACCAGGACTATGAAAAGGCCATCGGGAAAAATGTTTACATAAAGACATATGAACCTATTTCCGGTGAAAAAGAATTCGAAGGAATCCTTACCGGGTTCGACGGCAATGAAGTAACGCTGGAAATAACGATAAAAACAAGAAAAAAAACTGTGTCCATTCCGTTTGAAAAAGTAGCAAAAGCGAGGCTTGCCGTCACTTTTTCTTAAACGTTCCAGATAATATCAAAAAGGGGGATCAATATGAGCAGTGAGTTAATGGATGCTCTAAATATTTTGGAAACAGAGAAAGGGATTTCTCGCGACATTTTAATTGAAGCAATTGAAGCGGCATTGATTTCCGCTTACCGCCGCAATTTCAATCAAGCGCAAAATGTGCGGATTGATATGAATCTTGAAAAGGGTACAATGCGGGTTTTTGCAAGAAAAGATGTCGTCGACGAGGTGTTTGACCCTCGGCTTGAAATTTCTCTTGAAGAAGCTAAAAGAATCAATCCGAACTATCAGATAGAAGATGTAGTCGAGCTTGAAGTGACCCCAAAGGATTTTGGGCGCATTGCAGCCCAGACTGCAAAGCAGGTAGTGACACAGCGTGTAAGGGAAGCTGAAAGAGGAATCATCTATTCTGAATTCATCGATCGAGAAGAAGATATCATGACGGGCATTGTCCAGCGCCAGGATTCCCGTTTCATCTATGTAAGCCTTGGCAAGATTGAAGCATTGCTTCCTGTAAATGAGCAAATGCCAAATGAGCAGTACAAGCCTCATGACAGGATTAAGGTGTTCCTGACCAAAGTCGAAAAGACTTCCAAGGGACCGCAAATCTTCGTTTCACGCACTCATCCGGGCTTATTGAAGCGCCTATTCGAAATAGAAGTGCCTGAAATCTTCGATGGCACGGTGGAAATTAAGTCTGTTGCTCGTGAAGCTGGTGACAGGTCGAAAATATCTGTCCATTCCGATAATGAGGAAGTCGATCCAGTCGGGTCTTGTGTTGGTCAAAAGGGCCAGCGTGTGCAGGCGATCGTCAATGAACTTAAGGGTGAGAAGATCGATATTGTAAAATGGTCTGAAGACCCTGTAGTGTTTGTGGCGAACGCCTTAAGTCCTTCAAAGGTCTTGGAAGTTATCGTGAATGAGGATGACAAAGCTACAACTGTCATTGTTCCTGATTATCAACTTTCCCTGGCAATAGGCAAAAGGGGACAAAATGCCCGCCTTGCAGCCAAGTTAACAGGATGGAAGATTGATATTAAGAGTGAAACGGAGGCCCGTGATGCGGGAATCTATCCTGTAGAGGAACAGGAGTTTCTTTTAAGCAGGGACAGCTATGATACTGACGATGACTACAATGAAGATAATGAGTAATACAAGAGGTGATCGATTATGAAGAAGATTCCAATGCGCAAATGTGTGGCTACGGGAGAAATGAAGCCTAAGAAAGAACTGATCCGTATCGTCCGGAACAAAGAAGGAGAAGTCGGCATTGATCCTACGGGAAAGAAATCAGGGCGCGGGGCTTATCTATCACTGGACCGCGATGCCATAATGCTTGCAAAAAAGAAAAATATACTTTCGGGCCAGCTTGGAGCGACTATCGATCCCTCACTATATGAACAGTTACTAGAATTAGTGGATAAGGAGAAACATTCTACTCCATGAACGGGCAAAAATGGATGTCTTTATTAGGTTTGGCAAATCGAGCGCGCAAGATCATTTCCGGAGAAGAATTAGTGGTAAAGGAAGTAAGAAGCGGACGGGCAAAATTAGTTATTCTCGCAGCAGATGCTTCCTCCAATACGGAAAAAAAAATCTCTGATAAATGCAGTTATTATAAAGTGCCTTTAACAAAAGTAGAAAATCGTTCACTGCTTGGCCAGGCGATAGGTAAAGAAGCCAGGGTCACAGTAGCAGTTCTGGATGAAGGCTTTGCCCGAAAACTACAGACGTTGCTCGATTAAATTTTACGGGGGTGAACGTATGACCAAATTGCGTGTTTATGAATATGCAAAACAACATAATGTATCCAGCAAGGATGTTATTACAAAACTTAAAGAAATGAATATAGAGGTATCAAACCATATGGCAACTTTAGAAGACTCTACTGTAAATAAATTAAATGAATCATTCCAACCAAAAGAAGAGAAAAAGGAGGAAGCAAAAAAAACTGCGGCCGCCATTTCCTCACAGCCACGCCCATCTTCCACCCTGGAATCCTACGAGGCTGAGGCCGATGACAATACAGGTGTTGTGAAAACAACAGAAAAGATCCAAAAGAAACCAATTCCGAAGCCTGTTTCTGGAAAGAAAACAGTCCAGGAAAACCAGAAAAAAGAATCCAAGGTTTTCAAAGGAAAAAATAACAATAACAACAACCGCAATAGAAACAACAAACAAAGGCCTCAACAGCAGCAGGCACCTGTTCAAAAGAGAAAAGAAAGGGAACTTCCTGCGAAGATCACGTTTACAGAATCATTGACGGTTGCCGAATTGGCTAAAAAGCTATACAGGGAGCCATCCGAAATTATTAAAAAGCTCTTTATGCTTGGCGTGATGGCAACAATAAACCAAACTCTTGATAAGGATGCCATCGAGCTTATTGCCAGCGAATACGGCGTTGAAGTGGAAGAACAAATTCTTGTTGATATAACTGACCTTGAAGCATTGGTAACTGATGATAATGCAGAAGATTTGGTTGAGCGCCCATCTGTTGTTACGATTATGGGTCACGTCGACCATGGTAAAACAACCTTGCTTGACTCCATTCGGAACACAAAGGTTACGGAGGGTGAAGCTGGCGGGATTACACAGCATATCGGCGCTTACCAGGTTGTCGTAAACGACAAAAAAATAACCTTCCTGGATACTCCAGGCCACGCAGCCTTCACGACAATGCGTGCACGCGGAGCGAAGGTAACAGATATTACCATCCTTGTAGTGGCTGCCGATGATGGTGTTATGCCACAAACAGTTGAAGCCATCAACCATGCGAAAGCCGCAGAAGTGCCAATCATCGTTGCAGTCAACAAGATGGATAAACCAGCTGCCAATCCTGACCGCGTTATGCAGGAACTGACTGAACACGGACTGGTTCCGGAAGCGTGGGGAGGAGATACTATCTTCGTTCCAATCTCTGCTAAAACGGGAGAGGGAATTGATAGCCTTCTTGAAATGATCCTTCTTGTCGGGGAAGTGGAAGAGTACAAGGCGAACCCTAATAGAAACGCAATTGGTACGGTTATTGAAGCACAGCTGGATAAAGGCCGGGGTGTAGTAGCTACCCTCCTCGTCCAGACAGGAACTTTGAAGATTGGGGATCCAATCGTTGTAGGAAATTCATTCGGACGTGTCAGAGCCATGGTTAACGATCTTGGCCGCCGCGTGAAAGATGCAGGTCCTTCTACACCGGTTGAAATTACTGGTTTAAATGAAGTGCCTCAGGCAGGGGATAGATTCATCGTCTTCGCTGATGAAAAAACTGCCCGCCAGGTGGGAGAAGCAAGAGCCCAGAAACAGCTGGCTTCTCAGCGCAACGAAAAATCCCGGGTGACGCTTGATACTTTGTTTGAACAAATGAAACAAGGGGAAATGAAAGAACTAAACATCATTCTTAAAGCTGATGTTCAGGGTTCTGCGGAAGCGCTGGCTGCTTCACTGCAGAAAATTGAAGTAGAAGGTGCTAACATCAAAATTATCCACGCTGGTGTTGGGGCCATAACCGAATCCGATATTATTCTTGCGACTGCATCCAATGCGATCGTCATCGGGTTCAATGTACGTCCTGATGCGAATGCAAAACGTGCCGCAGAATCAGAAAATGTGGATATACGTTTACACCGGATCATCTATAAAGTTATAGAAGAAATTGAAGCAGCCATGAAGGGTATGCTTGATCCTGAGTTCCAGGAGAAAGTGATTGGCCAGGCAGAAGTGCGTACTACATTTAAAGTATCCAAAGTAGGCACCATTGCTGGTTCTTATGTAACTGATGGGAAAATTACCCGCGATAGCGGAGTCCGCTTGATCCGTCAGGGCGTTGTAATCTTCGAAGGTGAAATTGATGCTTTGAAACGCTTTAAAGATGATGTGAAAGAAGTTGCTCAAAACTATGAGTGCGGAATCACAATCAAAAACTTCAATGATGTCAAAGAAGGAGATATCATCGAAGCTTATGTAATGGAAGAAATAGAACGTAAATGATTATATGTTCTGCGAAGTGTGAGTGCATTATTTATGATGCCCATTCCCTGAAAGAAAAACGTGCGGTTCTTCAAAGAATTATGTCTCGCCTCAAGCAGAAATATAATGTCTCGGTAGCGGAGGTCGGCCATCAGGATGTTTGGCAGCGTACGGAAATTGCCATGGTGACGGTCACCTCCTCCCGGATGGCTACTGAGAGAGAATTGCAGAATGCCCTGCAATTTCTAGATTCTTTTCCGGAGATAGAGCGTACAATAACAGATATAGAATGGCTATAAAGGTAGCGAGGTGATTTTATGAGCCTTCGTGCGAATCGTGTTGGCGAACAGATGAAGAAAGAACTTGGAGAAATAATTGGCCGTAAAATTAAGGACCCCCGTATCGGTTTCGTAACTGTTACAGATGTACAGGTTACTGGGGATCTTCAGCAGGCTACCGTTTACATCTCCGTTTTGGGGAACGAGGAGCAGCGAGAAAATACCTTGAAGGGCCTTGCAAAGGCAAAGGGTTTTATCAGGTCTGAAATCGGACAAAGAATCCGCTTGCGCAAGACTCCTGAAATCGCATTTGAATTTGATGAATCCATTGACTATGGAAACAGAATTGAAACGTTAATCCATCAAATACATGCGGATCAAAAGCCATCAAACAAAGATGGCGAGTAAGATCGGTTAGTAAATCCTTGAATATGAAATAATATATTTTGCAGCATGCCTGCTAGAAAAAGGGATAGACAGTTTGTCTATCTTTTTTTCTGCAGACTGCTGTACATAATCACATTTTTACGTTATTGGCCTTTTGTGGGCTCAAGTTGAGGTGAATTTTATGGATGGAATTTTGCCATTAGTAAAACCAAAGGGAATGACTTCCCATGATTGCGTGTTTAAACTTCGCAAGATTTTAAAGACGAAAAAAGTAGGTCATACAGGGACACTCGACCCGGATGTTACCGGTGTTCTTCCTATTTGCATAGGAAGGGCAACTAAAATTGCTGAATATATAACGGAAGCAGGCAAGGCCTATGAAGGGGAAGTAACGCTTGGATTCTCGACGACAACCGAAGATGCCAGCGGAGAAAAGGTTGCAGAAGTAAGCATACAAGAAACCATCCGCAGGGAAAAAATACTGCAAGTAGTGGATTCTCTGACGGGTGAGATCCAACAAATACCCCCAATGTATTCGGCCGTTAAAGTGAATGGGAAAAAGTTATATGAATATGCCCGTGCCGGCATCGAGGTAGTGAGACCGGTAAGGAATGTGACCATATATGAGTTTCAGCTGCTGGATGAGCGTACGGAATTTACAGGCGAAACGATATCGTTCAGATTCCGGGTGGCTTGCAGCAAAGGAACCTATATTCGCACCCTTGCTGTTATGATTGGTGAGAAGCTGGGTTATCCGGCTCATATGTCAGACCTTGTAAGAATCCAGGCGGCTGGATTTACCCTGGAGGACTGCAAGACATTTGAACAAATCGAGAGCCTAATGAAAGAGGGCAGGACTTCAGAATTTCTTCTGCCGTTGGAACAGGGCCTGAATAATTTGCCGAAATATGAGATAAATGATACAGTAGCAGGGAAAGTCAAAAATGGAGCTGTCCTTGAACAGCCAGCCGATTTGTCAGTGGAAAAAGGCGAGCCATTTGTAATGATCCATAAGGGAAAAGCGCTGGCCATTTATCAAATCCATCCTGCTAAAGAAAATAAGATTAAACCTGTAAAAGTGTTATTTCAGGATTAAGACAGAGCTTTTCCGGAAAGAGGAGATTGTCACGTGAAAGTTATAGGAATAGAACATCCGCATCAATTTAACCCGGATGATTATCCCAAGCTTGTTATGGCGCTAGGCTTTTTTGACGGGGTACATAAAGGGCATCAAAAAGTCATTCAAACTGCGATTGATGTAGCGGAAAAAGACGGAATGAAATCGGCAGTCATGACTTTTGATCCACATCCTTCCGCTGTTCTTGGAAAAAATGATAAACATATTCGGTATATCACCCCAATCCAGGACAAGATTCAACTGATAAAAGACATGGGAGTGGATTATCTGTTTGTCGTCCATTTTACGACGAAGTTTGCGTCCTTGCTTCCACAGGATTTTATCGATCAATATATCGTGAATCTAAATGTCCAGCATGTAGTCGCCGGATTTGATTACTCATACGGTAAATACGGTGAAGGCAAGATGGACACGATGCATTCATATACCCAGGGCCGTTTTTCATACACTATTGTTGAAAAACAGACAATGGAAGATAGCAAAGTAAGTTCAACGCGAATCAGGTCAATCCTTGAAACAGGCAATTTTACTGAATTCAAGCGGTTAACCGGCAGATTCTACCTGACGCGGGGCACAGTGGGCCATGGTGAAAAAAGGGGAAGGCAGTTAGGATTTCCGACGGCAAACGTAGAAGTTAGTGACAATTATATTTTTCCCGCCACCGGAGTGTATGCCGTACGGCTGCATGTTATGGGCCAATGGTACGACGGGGTCTGCAATGTAGGCTATAAACCAACCTTTCACGACGTTAAGCCGGAAACTCCATCTGTCGAGGTTCATATCCTTGGTTTTTCCGGTGATATATACGGAGAATCTGTTAAAGTGGAATGGCATAAACGTCTTAGAAGCGAGAAAAAATTCAATGGACTCGAAGAGCTTAAAACACAGATTGATCAAGACAGACAGGAAGCTGAATCTTATTTCGGCAGATTGTAGTTTTATACTTGCAATTCTCTTTTAAAAGAGGTATGCTATGTATTGTATGAAAATAACCGTTGCTTGGCTAGTCGAGTCACCGACGCTAGCGAGGTAATAGGGGATTTTAATGAAATTTAGGAGGTGAAAAGGATGGCTATTACACAAGAGCGTAAAAATGAAATTATCAACGAGTTCAGAACTCATGACACTGACACTGGTTCACCAGAAGTTCAGATCGCTGTCCTAACAGAAGAAATCAATAACTTGAACGACCATTTGCGCACACATAAGAAAGATCACCACTCACGTCGCGGTCTTTTGAAAATGGTTGGTAGACGTCGTAATTTATTAACTTACCTACGTAATAAAGACGTTACTCGTTACCGTGAACTTATCAACAAACTAGGTTTGCGTCGATAATTTTTTCAAAAAAGCGGGATTTATCCCGCTTTTTTGTTAGCTTTTAATTTTGAATATGTCTGGACTAACTTCGAAAGGCAGCCAAAATAGATCTTTTTGAAACACTACCAAGCTCATTGGAATAGTAAAAAAGGATTTGTCAGCATGACTCGAATTGGTCCTTCTACATAGATAGCATGAAGGAATGTATGAAAATAGCAGAGAATTTACATAATTAACCCTTAATTACTGTTATCGCTTGTTCTTTTCGTGCATAATAAAAGTAACTGCATCCAAATTTAGAGTTCAACATTTTTTGACATATACATGATTTTTGATTGACAAGGTTCAGGTGAAATACCAGGCCTCTATAGTGAAGAAACAGAGAGGGGTTTTTTTAAAAATGTCACAGGATAAGAAAACTTATTCATTCGACTGGGCCGGAAGGCAGCTGATTGTCGAAGCAGGGCAATTGGCTAAGCAGGCTAACGGGGCAGTCCTTATAAGATATGGAGACACAGCTGTTTTAAGTACGGCAACAGCTTCCAAGGAACCTAAAAATGTAGATTTTTTCCCGCTGACAGTCAATTATGAGGAAAGATTATATGCGGTAGGGAAAATCCCTGGAGGGTTTATTAAGCGTGAAGGAAGACCAAGTGAAAAAGCCATCTTGGCGAGCCGCCTGATTGACCGTCCGATCCGCCCTTTGTTTGCGGACGGATTCAGAAACGATGTACAGGTAATCAGCATTGTGATGAGCGTTGATCAAAATTGCTCATCTGAGATGGCTGCGATGTTTGGTTCCTCACTAGCTTTAAGCATTTCCGACATCCCATTTGAAGGACCCATTGCAGGTGTCGTGGTAGGTCGTATAGACAATGAATTCATTATTAATCCTACTGCAGAGCAATTGGAAAACAGCGACATAAATTTAACCGTCGCTGGCACAAAGGATGCCATCAACATGGTTGAAGCAGGCGCTAATGAAGTTCCTGAGGAAGTGATGCTTGAAGCCATTATGTATGGACATGAACATATTAAGCAGCTGATAGAATTCCAGGAGCAGATTGCTTCGGAAATTGGCAAAGAGAAGTTGGAAATAAAACTATATGAGATTGACGCAGAATTAACAGCCGAAATTAAGGCTGCCTGTGAACAAGACATTAACACCGCGGTCCAGGTGCAGGAAAAGCATGCCCGGGAATCAGCAATTAAAGAAGTAAAAGACCGTATCATAGCCGAATATGAGGAAAAAGAGGCCGATGAACAACAGCTTAAGCAAGTCAAGGAAATATTGAATAAATTAGTCAAAAATGAAGTGCGCCGCCTAATAACAGAAGAAAAAGTACGTCCTGATGGCCGTAACCCTGATGAAATCAGGCCGCTTTCTTCGGAAGTAGGGCTTCTGTCGCGTACTCATGGGTCCGGCTTATTCACAAGAGGACAAACACAGGCCCTATCAATTTGTACATTAGGGGCACTGGGAGATGTCCAGATTTTGGATGGTCTGGGGACGGAAGAATCAAAAAGATTTATGCACCATTACAACTTCCCTCAATTTTCTGTAGGAGAAACAGGTCCAATCAGGGGGCCGGGACGCAGAGAAATTGGGCATGGTGCATTGGGTGAGCGTGCACTTGAGCCAGTCATACCTGCTGAAAAGGATTTTCCTTATACTATGCGATTAGTTTCTGAAGTTCTGGAATCCAACGGTTCTACTTCACAGGCTAGTATTTGCGCAAGTACATTGGCATTAATGGATGCTGGTGTACCGATTAAGGCTCCTGTCGCAGGTATTGCAATGGGTCTTGTAAAATCAGGAGAACACTACACAATTCTTACTGATATTCAAGGTATGGAAGACCATCTGGGAGATATGGATTTTAAAGTTGCCGGTACTTCCAAGGGAGTAACCGCACTCCAGATGGACATTAAAATTGAGGGGCTATCCAGAGAGATTCTTGAAGAAGCATTACTTCAGGCTAAAAAAGGCCGTATGCATATCCTGGATTCCATGCTTTCCACTATTGAGCAGCCGCGTGGAGAATTGAGCCGTTATGCACCAAAAATACTAACTATGACCATAAATCCGGATAAAATCCGTGACGTCATTGGACCAAGCGGTAAACAGATCAACAAAATCATTGAAGAGACCGGCGTAAAGATTGATATTGAGCAGGACGGAACAGTATTTATTTCATCTGTGGATGAAGAAATGAATCAGAAGGCCAAGAAGATCATTGAAGATATTGTTCGCGAGGTAGAGGTTGGCCAAATGTATCTAGGCAAAGTTAAGCGTATAGAGAAATTTGGGGCCTTTGTAGAAATCTTCAATGGCAAGGATGGTCTAGTCCACATTTCTGAACTTGCAGAAGAGCGAGTCGGCAAGGTCGAAGATGTCGTCTCCATAGGAGATGAAATTCTCGTAAAGGTTACAGAAATTGACAAACAGGGAAGAGTAAATCTCTCCAGAAAAGCAGTACTCAAAGAGCAAAAAGAATCGGCCAATAACCCGGAAAGTTAATTGGAACCTGCTGGAGCATGCGGTATCTTATACGGATCCGCATGCTTTTTTATCGGTAAATAAATGTGAAAGGCATAAACTTTATCGTTCATACAAATACATAGTAAAAGGCACCCGTTGTGCGGCTGACCACCTGCTGTTCTACCTTGTCCGAAACCTTCATACATATAGTATGAAGGAGGCAAGAGCCATGAATAATAATTGGAAGAAGATTGTTGTGATTTGTACCATTTCCGGTATATCATGGATATTGGTTCAAAATCCTTATACCGATAAATATCTGGCCGGTTTAAGATCAGAGGCTGTTCTTACCGTAAAACAGAAAGATCCTCTTCTTGCTGAAATTGAAGCAAAAGCAGGCAATTATGAATATCCGCCCCAGGATGCAAGGATTGATTCAATATGGAAAGCCGTTCCAGGGTACAATGGTATAAAGGTAGATATCAAAGCTTCATACAAGATTATGAAAAAGTCATCAAAATTTGATGAAAAGAAACTGATTTTTATCCAGCTTCCGCCCTCCAGGCATTTGGAGGACCTGCCATCAGCGCCTATTTACCGGGCTCACCCTGATAAGCCGGTAGTTTCGTTTATTGTAAACGTAGCCTGGGGAAATGAATATTTGACGAAAATGCTGGCGACTCTCAAGGAGCACGGAGTAAAAGCTACCTTTTTTCTGGAGGGAAGATGGGCAAAAAATAATCCAGAACTTGTGAAAATGATTGAGGAGGGTGGCCATGAGATTGGCAATCATTCCTACTCCCACCCTGATATGAAAACTTTGTCTTCGGAGGCTTCAAAAAATGAGATTCAAAAAACGAACGAAGTGATTCATGCTGTTACAAACGGCGTTAAAAGCAAATGGTTCGCACCTCCTAGCGGCAGTTATCGGGAAGAAACTGTAAACATAGCTGCATCTCTCGGAATGGGAACCATAATGTGGAGTGTGGATACGATAGATTGGCAAAAGCCTAGTCCTGACATCCTCATCAACCGGGTTGTATCCAAAGTGCATCCTGGAGCATTTGTGCTCATGCATCCAACTGACTCTACAGCCAGGTCGCTGGATACATTAATTAAAGAAATAAAGAAAAAGAATTTACATATCATGACTGTTTCGGACGCACTGAGTGAAAAGAGAATAATCCGTTAAAGCCGGGACTATAGCAGATTGTTCGACAATAAGGACATATAATGAAATAATAAGGGAAATAAACCAAAATTTATTACAACAATGATTGATTTCCGTAAACTTTGCGGAATAGGGAGGAATGTTAATTGATCAAAAGATATACATGCCAAAATGGAGCCAGAATTGTCCTTGAAAATATTCCAACTGTCCGCTCTGTGGCAATTGGGGTCTGGATTAAAACAGGATCACGTCACGAAAATCCGGAACTGAATGGAATTTCTCATTTCCTTGAACATATGTTTTTTAAGGGAACCAGTACAAGAAGTGCAAGGGAAATTGCTGAATCCTTTGACAGTATTGGCGGCCAGGTGAATGCCTTTACTTCAAAAGAATATACTTGCTATTACGCAAAGGTGCTTGATAACCATGCAAGCTATGCCTTAGAAATTTTATCTGATATGTTCTTTAATTCCGTCTTTGATGAGGAAGAGTTAAAGAAGGAAAAGAACGTTGTATTAGAAGAAATAAAAATGTACGAAGATACACCAGATGATATAGTCCATGACTTGCTAAGCCAGGCGGTATATGAAAACCATCCCCTTGGCTACCCGATATTAGGGACTGAGGAAACACTTGAAACATTTAACAGTGATACAATGAAGAAGTATGTACATGACATGTATACTCCGGATAAAGTGGTCATCTCCATTGCCGGGAATGTCGATGATGCTTTCATCAAGGAAGTGGAAGATTATTTTGGAAAGTACGAAGGTGGTTCAGGCCACGGACATTTAGAAAAACCAAGCTTTCACCAGAATATATTGACACGTAAAAAGGAAACAGAGCAAGCCCATCTTTGTCTCGGTTTTCCTGGCCTTCAAATAGGCCATAAGGATGTTTACAGCCTGATTGTTCTTAACAACATCCTTGGAGGCAGCATGTCAAGCAGGCTATTTCAAGAGGTAAGGGAGCAGCGCGGGCTGGCTTATTCCGTGTATTCCTATCATTCCGGATACCAGGACAGCGGAATGGTCACAATTTATGGCGGAACAGGGGCCAATCAGCTTGACAGCTTATACGAAACCATCCAAGAAACATTAAGTACACTTAAGCGGGATGGCATTTCCGAGAAAGAATTAAGAAACAGCAAAGAACAACTAAAAGGCAGCCTGATGCTAAGTTTGGAAAGCACGAACAGCCGCATGAGCAGAAATGGGAAAAATGAACTTCTGTTGGAAAATCACAAATCGCTGGATGAAATTATTGAGCTGATAGATGAAGTAACGGAAGAAACAGTAAATGCAATGGGCAACAAGATTTTTACCGAGCAGTATTCAGTATCTTTAATCAGTCCGCTTGATGAGTGGAAAATCAATAGGTAAATAAGCTTTTGGCAAAAAGCAGGATCAGGTGTCCTGTTTTTTGCCTTTTTGTGTCTTGTTCGTGTATCGGTGCAAAACTGTGATACAGTACCTCCCCTACAGGAAAAATTGTCTTCTAATTAATTGTCGTATGCTATATAGATAAGTAACGGGACAAAGAGGGAGGCAGGCTTTATGCGATTAAGCGAATTAAGCGGAAAGGAAATAGTTGACCTTAAACGTGCCGAACGTTTGGGCATACTGGGACAGACAGACTTGGAAATTAATGAGAATGGGCAGATCACCGCCTTGATCATTCCTTCCGTTAAGTGGTTTGGCCTGAAAAAGAACGGAGCAGAGGTCAGGGTACCATGGAGGCACATTAAAAAAATTGGTACTGATATGATCATCATCGATATACCTGACGAAGTCGATGTTCATCCGCTTGCATTGCCGGGAAAAGTAAAACTACCGGATTGAATAGTTACACGAAAGCCGCCCTTAGGGCGGTTTTTTTTGTTCTTGCGGCTTGGGAGATTTTTTAAACAAACTATGCAAATGCCTATAGGGACGAGTCACCTCTTGAATTCATCATTCATAATATGGAAGGGTAAAATCGGAAATTAAGACAGAAAAGATTATTTGCAGTTTTTATGGCTGCCCAATACAGCAACAAGATGCAAGTGGTACCGCTCATCGTCGGATGAACCTTATATCAAGCCAGTTTGTTAGATTTATATTAACAAGTCGTTTTCATTGAACAGGGTCTTTATTCCCGCAAACTTGCCAGGTAGGCAATGCCTTTTAGTACGGATACAGAGCTCTATGTAAACGGCTAACCCGGTACTTGAAGCATCATTAGGAGCGTTTCATTTTGTAAACATACTTTTCGAATTTCAGGGTTGCTTATTTCGAAAAAAAGAAGGTGAAATAATTATGCTCACAGGCATGCAAATAGCAGTTATAGGCGGTGATGCAAGACAGCTTGAAGTGGTCAGGAAGCTTACCGAACTAGATGCGAAGCTATTCCTGGTAGGTTTCGAGCAGCTGGACCATTCATTTACGGGAGCAGTTAAGGAAAGTCTGGGGAGCCTCGAACTATCAGAAATAGATACCATTATTCTGCCCGTGCCAGGCACAGGTTCTGACGGCAAGGTGGAAACTATTTTTTCCAGCGAAGATGTCATCATTACCGAAGAGATTATCTCCAAAACACCGCCTCATTGTACGATCTATTCAGGAATCAGCAATGATTATCTAAATGGAATCATCAAAAAGGCGAAAAGGCGGCTAGTCAAGCTGTTTGAGAGGGATGATGTGGCCATATATAACTCAATACCAACTGTGGAAGGCACGATCATGATGGCGATCCAGCACACAGATTTCACCATACATGGATCCAATGTAGTAGTCCTTGGCTTTGGCCGGACAGGAATGAGCGTGTCGCGTACATTTCAGGCCTTGGGGGCAAAGGTGAAAGTAGGAGCAAGAAAAAGTGAGGACCTCGCCAGAATAACTGAAATGGCAATGACACCATTCCATTTGAGTAATCTAGCAGAGAATGTCAGGGATGTAGATATCTGCATAAATACGATTCCTTTTCCTATTGTTACTGCTTCGATACTAGCCAATATGCCGGTTCATACTCTGTTGATTGATCTCGCCTCTAAACCGGGAGGCACAGATTTTCGATACGCGGAAAAGCGGGGAATTAAGGCGTTATTGGCTCCTGGTCTTCCAGGTATTGTAGCTCCCAAGACCGCCGGCCAGATTCTTGCAAATGTTCTTTCACAACTTATTGAGGAAGATATGCACATTAGAAAGGGGAAAAGCCAATGAGCTTGAAAGGGAAAAGAATCGGATTTGGTTTAACGGGATCGCATTGCACGTATGACATCGTATTTCCGGAAATTGAAAAACTCGTGGACGAAGGGGCCGAAGTAATTCCCATTGTCACATTTACTGTAAAGAACACAGAGACACGCTTCGGAAAAGGGGAAGATTGGATAGAACGCATTGAAAAATTAACAGGACATCATGTGGTCGATACCATCGTCAAGGCAGAGCCTTTGGGCCCAAAGCTTCCTTTGGACTGTATGGTCATCGCGCCAATGACCGGAAACTCCATGAGTAAAATGGCCAATGCACTTACGGATTCCCCTGTGTTGATGGCTGCGAAAGCAACGATGAGAAATCATAGGCCGGTAGTGCTTGCAATCTCCACCAACGATGCTCTTGGCTTGAACGGGGTTAATCTTATGCGGCTGATGGCTGCGAAGGATATTTATTTTGTACCGTATGGACAGGATGCTCCCGAAAAGAAACCAAACTCCATGGTAGCAAGGATGTCCATGATCAGAGATACCATAGTGGCCGCCATAAACGGGCAGCAAATTCAGCCTGTGATCGTAGAAAGATTCAGAGACCCTGAAACTATTTAAGTTACCTGCATGCAGATAAAGAACCATTAAGTAAAAAAGTTGTTTCATTGTTACGTTAATATGATAAAATTAATGATATTCTTGAATATAAAAAATAGCAGAAGCAATTATTTTCGCTTACACCTGCATGCAAAATTTGAAAAGGGGTATAACTGAATGACAGAACAACGCGGATTAAATGTGGCTGTAGTTGGTGCAACTGGTGCAGTTGGCCAGCAAATGTTAGCAACTTTAGAAAATAGAGATTTTCCAATTAACAAACTATTGTTATTATCTTCAGCCCGTTCAGCCGGAAAAAAGGTAGCTTTTAAAGGCGAAGAGTTTGTTGTGCAGGAAGCTACACCTGACAGCTTTGAGGGAATCGACATCGCTCTATTCAGTGCAGGAGGCAGCGTCTCCAAGGAATTGGCTCCTGAAGCAGTCAAGCGCGGAGCAATCGTAGTGGACAATACAAGTGCGTTCCGTATGGCAGAAGATGTCCCATTGGTTGTGCCGGAAGTGAACGAAGAAGATTTGAGGCTTCACAAAGGAATTATTGCCAACCCTAACTGCTCTACCATACAAATGGTTGCTGCTTTGGAACCTGTCAGAAAAGCTTTCGGGTTAACCAAGGTGGTAGTATCGACATATCAAGCAGTTTCCGGCGCGGGTGCTGCTGCGATCAACGAACTTTTGGACCAGTCACAGCAGATTTTGAATGGGGAAAGCATCAATCCGTCCGTCCTGCCTGTAAAAGCTGGCAACAAGCATCATCAAATTGCATTTAATGTAATTCCGCAAATTGATAAATTTGAAGAAAATGGATTTACCTACGAAGAAATGAAGATGATCAATGAAACCAAAAAAATCATGCATATGCCACAATTGTCTGTGGCTGCTACATGTGTCCGCCTTCCTGTAGTGACCGGACATTCTGAATCTGTTTATATCGAAGTAGAGAGCAATGATGCAAGTGCAGAACAGATTAAAGAATTGTTAAGAAACGCTCCGGGGATTATCCTAGAAGATGAGCCTGAAAATCAGCTATACCCAATGCCTGCCAATGCAGTCGGCAAAAATGAAGTGTTTGTTGGGCGAATCCGTAAAGATCTTGACCAGCCAAATGGCTTTCATTTGTGGATCGTTTCAGATAATCTATTAAAAGGGGCAGCTTGGAATTCTGTCCAAATTGCTGAAAGTTTATTAAAGCTTGGCTTAGTAAACCTCAAGTAATTTGATGGATGATAATCCTCTACGAAGTATCCAATTATATATACTGATCATACAGACAACAGTCAGTCAGCTTTTCCAATGGAAAAGCTGGCTTATATTTGAGGTGTAGATATTATGAAAATCATCGTCCAGAAATTCGGTGGAACTTCTGTACGTGACGAAGACAGCAGAAAACACGCCATGAGGCACATCCAAAATGCTATACATGACGGCTATAAGGTGGTAGTCGTGGTTTCCGCAATGGGCCGTAAGGGAGAACCCTATGCCACTGATACACTCTTATCCTTGGTGGATGGTCCTGAGTCGAAGATTTCAAAACGAGAGCAGGACTTGTTGCTTTCAGTAGGAGAAACGATTTCATCCGTTGTGTTTACTAACATGCTTTTATCCAGTGGTATAAAGGCAGCTGCCTATACGGGTGCACAGGCTGGTTTCAGAACAAACAGCGACTTTACAAACGCCAAAATAATAGACATGAAATGTGAGCGGATTAAAAAAGATCTTGAAGAATATGACGCCATTGTAGTCGCAGGCTTCCAGGGTGCGGCGAAGAACGGGGACGTAACGACTTTAGGCAGGGGTGGCAGCGATACTTCTGCTTCTGCATTGGGAGCAGCCCTTAATGCAGAATGGGTGGATATTTTCACCGATGTTGATGGAATCATGACTGCAGATCCGCGAATTGCTGAAAACGCACGGCCGTTATCTTTTGTTACGTATAATGAAGTTTGCAATATGGCGTACCAGGGTGCAAAGGTCATTCACCCTCGTGCAGTGGAAATCGCCATGCAGGCAAAAGTGCCGATCAGAATCAGGTCCACTTATTCAGATGGCATTGGTACGATTGTAACAACGATTCATAAGGGCGGCCAGGGAAGTGATATACGTGAGAGGCTGGTCACAGGCATTGCTCATGTACCGAGAATCACCCAGATCAAGGTCAATGCGAAAGAAGGGCAGTATAATTTACAGGCTGAGGTTTTTAAAGCAATGGCTAATGCCACCATTTCTGTTGATTTTATAAACATCTATCCAAATGGAGTGGTTTACACCGTTGCAGAAGAAGCTACAGAGCGTGCAATAGCCATCCTGAGGGAATTGGGGCATGAACCTGCAGTCCAGGAAGGCTGTGCCAAGGTATCGGTTGTGGGAGCGGGAATTAATGGTGTTCCTGGCGTTGCAGCCAAAATCGTAACAGCTCTTTCTGAAAAAGGCATTGGCATATTGCAATCAGCTGACAGCCACACAACCATTTGGGTGCTTGTAAAAGAAGAAGACCTTGTGGAGGCAGTCAACGCCCTTCATGATGCTTTTGAGCTCCATAAAGATATGGCGGAATATAAAAAAACAGAGATATAAGCAAATACCTTATTTTGAAAACTTGAACAGGAACAAATATAAGAGGTGTATGTTATGGTGAATTTCGGCAAGGTGTCCACTGCAATGGTGACTCCATTCGATAAAAAAGGAAATATCGATTTTACAAAAACCACACAATTAGTCAATTACTTAATTGAAAATGGGACAGATTCAATTGTCCTGGCGGGTACCACAGGTGAGTCACCTACATTATCTTCCGAAGAAAAAATTGCCCTTCTTCGTCATGTGGCGAAAATAGTTGACAAACGAATCCCCATTATTATGGGGACTGGCAGCAATAATACGTACGCTTCGATCGAGTTAACCAAAAAGGCCGAAAAAAATGGCGCTGATGCGATCATGCTTGTAGGCCCGTATTACAACAAGCCGAACCAGGAAGGGCTATACCAGCATTTCAAAACGATTGCGGAGAGTACTTCGCTCCCTGTCATGGTGTACAATATTCCTGGAAGGTCCGTGGTAAACATTGCTCCGGAAACGGTCATAAGGCTGTCTAAAATCGATAATATCGTAGCGGTCAAAGAGGCAAGCGGCGACCTTCTGGCAATGACGGAAATCATTGCAGGTACAGATCCGGATTTTAAGCTGTACAGCGGCGATGATAGCATCACACTCCCTGTACTATCCATTGGTGGAGCTGGAGTGATATCGGTTGCGTCCCATATTATCGGAAATGAGCTGCAGCAAATGGTTGCTGCCTATGAAAATGGCAGCGTTAAAGAGGCTGCGCAAATGCACCAGAAGTTGCTTCCGATTATGAGAGGATTATTTAATGCGCCAAGTCCTGCACCGGTAAAAACTGCTCTGCAAATGAGGGGAATGGACGTCGGCTCAGTAAGGCTGCCGCTGGTGCCATTATCGGAGAAAGAGCGTAGTAGTTTAAGCCAGCTCCTACATCAATTATAATTTTTTGCCAAATCCTAGAGATTTGGCTTTTTTATATAATAATAATATTGACGGGTCAGCTATAACGGCTGGCCAACGTTTTATTTGAAAAGAACCACTTTTTACCCTTTTTACTCTACATATGTGTTAATAATCACATGGCGATTATCTTAATCTAAAGAAATATATAATTTCTTATCTGAAAAGCGTAAAGAACCTATTTTTTTGATCTGAATGGAGTGATTGCAGCCATTGCATCATCAACTCCAGAAAATTCTATGTCGGCAATGGTGTCGGTGTATATACGTTTCGCGGAAAAGGGTTTGCTTCGGCTGTTTTAGAAAAGTTGACTGGAGATGTATTAACAGAGGAAAGGAAAGGATACTATGTTTTTTTATGAAGTTCTGCTGCGGGCAGAATTTATAATAGAGCAGGTTTTCATACTATTGGAATGTGGAAGATGTATGTGAAGTAGAATTTTAATGCTAGTTAAGCAATTTATTTTGTAACAGATTAAAATGATAAACATACTTCTCATAAAAAATTTCCCATATAAACTAGTATGTGTTGTCATGTTTTTTTTTCATCAGGTATAATAGATTCAATTGGATTTCGTACGGCTTTTCTAAGGAGGATACACGTTGGCTAAAGACATGAATCAAGGCGTAAGAATTATATCCCTTGGGGGACAAGGGGAACTTGGCAAAAATATGTATGTGGTGGAAGTGGACGAGGATATGTTCCTGCTTGACGCAGGCTTGATGTTTCCTGAAGAGGAAATGCTGGGGATAGATGCAGTGATTCCGGATATTACATATATAATGGAAAACAAGCATAGACTGCAGGGAATCTTTCTCAGCCATGGGCATGAAGATCATATGGGCGCACTGGCTTATTTGCTGAAATATTTACAAGTGCCTGTATATGGGACAAGGCTTACGATCGAACTTGCAAAGGCAAAAATGAAGGAGGATTCCTTCAAAGGGAAAGCGGAGTTTATTGAAATTCATTCAGATTCCAGACTTTCCTTCAATTCTGCTGAAATCTCATTTTTCAAAACAACTCATAGTATACCAGACTCCGTGGGTATAGTAGTGCATACTACTGAAGGGGCTATTGTGTATACGGGAGACTTTAAGTTTGATCAGGCTGCTGCAGAATTATACCGGCCGGAAATAGGCAAAATGGCCGCCCTTGGGGAAAAAGGAGTGCTTTGTCTTTTATCGGATAGCACCGGTGCTGAAAATCCTGGTTATACTCCGTCCGAGGCAATAGTCGCGAGAGATATGAATGACGCCTTCTATAATGCAACGGGACGAATTATCGTTGCCTGCTTTGCATCCAATATCAACAGGATACAGCACGTATTCAATGCGGCAGCTAACAGCAACAGAAAAGTAGCTGTAGTGGGCAGAAGTCTCCAGCGTGTGTTTGAAACCGCGTTAACTCTGGGATACCTTCAGGTTCAGGATGATATCATCATTCCAGTATCCGCCATTAATTCCTATTCGGATGATGAACTTGTGATTTTGTCCACCGGACATCAAGGTGAACCCATTGCTGCCCTTCAGAAGATGGCCAGGCATAACCATAAACATGTGAATATTAAAGCTGGAGATACCGTTTTGATAGCAGCCTCACCGCTGAAGGGCGGAGAACTAATACTTTATAAAACGGTAGATTTATTATACCGTGCCGGTGCCAATGTTGTTTCAGGACGTTATAAAGTCCATGTTTCCGGACACGGCAGCCAGGAAGAGCTTAAAATGATGCTGAATCTCATGAGGCCAAAGTATTTAATTCCAGTACATGGTGAATATCGACAGCTGCATGCCCACACAAAAGTAGGTATACAGTACGGCCTTGCGAGGGAAAACATCGTGGTAGCCGAAAAAGGGGATGTAATTGAAGTATCCAAGGACAAAATCAGGCTTTCCGGAAAGGTACAGTCGGGCAATACACTTATAGACGGAAGCGGTGTTGGTGACGTTGGAAATATTGTTTTGCGCGACCGCCGTTTATTATCCCAGGATGGCATTCTTACAGTAGTAGTCACATTAAAGCGATCAGATAAATCAATTGCTGCAGGTCCCGAAATTCTTTCCCGGGGATTCGTCTATGTAAGGGAATCCGAAAAGCTGCTTGAAGAATCTTCGTCCCTTGTTGCGGAAATTGTTAAAAAAGCAGGATCACGGCAGGCATTTGACTGGTCTACTCTTAAGCAGGATATTAGGGATTCGCTTAATCAGTACTTGTATGAAAAAACAAAGCGCAGACCGATGATTCTTCCCATCATCATGGAAATATAAAGCAACACCAGCCCGGGCAGCCAAAGGCAGCCGGGCTTTTTTTTAGCCGGGGATTGCCGCCTTTTCGCATTGTGGTTTCCTTCTGCGGAGCAAATGGATACTACTTGTTTCATAGTTGTGTATATATAGGACAAGCAGATCGACGGGGCTTTCTTTCAAGAGCAGGACTGCTCCCATTTCTTTAGTGATAGCTTTAGCCTCGTTGGGAATCTAATATCGCAAACGAAAATCTTATGTCAGTTTAAACAACCTTTAATTTCCATGGAATGAATCATTTGGTTTGGGAGCATAATAAACACATACGGTTTTTCGAGAAAGGGGAGGCAAAGTGGAAAAACAACCTTTACCAAACGAATCAGAGGAGCGCCAGGCTGGCAAAAACTCTACTCTAATTGAAAAAATTACCCAACTGGGCCAAACAAATGTACCGCAAATGTCTCAGGATTCAAAAATCCACTGCTTGTCAATCGTAGGTCAGGTCGAGGGACATATTCAACTCCCGCCTCAAAATAAAACTACGAAGTATGAGCATATTATTCCACAGATTGTTGCTATTGAACAAAATGCTAATATTGAAGGCCTCTTGGTGATCCTCAATACCGTAGGAGGCGACGTAGAGGCAGGGCTTGCGATATCTGAAATGCTTGCTTCAATGTCTAAGCCTACCGTTTCGATTGTATTAGGCGGTGGCCATTCCATTGGTGTGCCTATTGCTGTTTCATGCAGTTATTCTTTTATAGCTGAAACAGCAACGATGACGATACATCCCATTCGGTTGACCGGCCTTGTTATTGGCGTACCGCAAACATTTGAATACCTGGATAAGATGCAGGATAGGGTCATTAATTTTGTGACTAAGCACTCAAAAATCTCCGAGGACCATTTCAAAGAGCTCATGTTTGCTACGGGTAATTTAACAAGGGATATCGGTACGAATGTTATCGGCACCGATGCTGTCGAATACGGATTGATTGATGAGGTCGGCGGAGTTGGAAGGGCAATGCAGAAATTAAATGAATTGATTGAACAATCAAAGGCCCAAAAGAGTGATGAGGGCATGCTGCAATGATCTTGTACACCATGATGCCCCATGAACAAATGTTTCCGGCTGAAACGGAAGTGTATACAAATACTGTATGCCTTAAATATAATGGAATTGAACTAATGGCAACCAGGGACGAGAACAATGGATATAAAGTCGAAAGAATAATCAGTACCGACCCGGCACACTTTCTAAATTCCTCTGTCCAGCCTGGTTCCTTTATCGATTATTACTAGCCGTATTACTAGAAAAATCGTCCAAGACATCAGAAATATGGTATACTTAAAGTAATTCGATAAAAGCAGCCGGCAGGCTGCTTTATTCTCTTTTATGGCTTTGTCTGGGGATGCTTTATGCGAAACTTTCAATGGACGAAGGCAATAGGATACATAAACAAAACAGGTGATAAAAAATGGCAAAGCGAAAACGCAGAAAATCGAAAAATACGGAGCAAATAAAAACTACATTGAAATATGAGTTAATTGGATTAATCATTTTAGGACTGGCATTAATTGCAATAGCAAAGCTGGGTGCAGTCGGAAAATCCATCATGTACATGGGACGATTTTTCATGGGTGAATGGTATATCGTACTTTTAATAGGCTTGGTGGTTCTGAGCTTTTATATGATGATAAAAAGGAGTCTTCCTTTTTTTATGAAACGCCAGCTGGTGGGAGTCTACTTTATTGTCTGCAGCATACTGCTTTTAAGCCATGTAACTCTATTCAATTTACTGGCTGAGGGAGGTCCTTTCAAGAAGCCGAGCGTAATATCCAATACATGGGAGCTTTTTTGGATGGACGTGAAACAGACGACAAGTACCAGCGATTTGGGCGGGGGGATGATTGGTGCGATCCTTTTTGCCGCATCTTATTATCTCTTTGATGAAATCGGTTCAAAGATAGTAGCAATTATTTTCATTATCGCGGGATTTGTTCTTCTGACCGGAAAAACAGTTGGTGAAACATTAGGCAGATTTATGATCGCATCGGGAAACTTTTTCTCAGGCCAGTGGAAAGCATTCCGCGAGGATGTGAACACCTGGAAAGAAGAAAAAAAGGAGAAAAAGAAGGAGCAGCTGGCAAAGGAACCGCAACAAAATGTGGATGACGTGGAGCATGCTGTTCCAGTTCAGGAAGAAAAGACGGTTCTGCTGCCCGAGAAACCAATTATATCAAATTTTGCGGACACGGCATATGGTCCTGATGAGGACCATATGGAGGATATGCTGCTTGAACCAAAGCCCGCAAAAAAGAAAACCCGGCAGTTGGATGAAGAGGGTATTGAGGACATGTCTCCTCCAATGACATTTACTGAAGTGGAAAATAAAGAATATACCATGCCTCCGCTTTCGATTCTGGCACAGCCTAAAAAAACCGACCAAAGCGGGGAGTATCGGCTTATTAATGAAAATGCAGCAAAATTGGAGAGAACATTTCAGAGCTTTGGGGTTAAGGCCAGGGTTACCCAGGTCCACCTGGGTCCTGCGGTAACAAAATATGAGGTGAATCCGGATGTAGGAGTCAAGGTCAGCAAAATTGTCAGCCTTGCTGATGATTTAGCTCTCGCATTAGCGGCAAAGGATATCCGTATTGAAGCACCGATACCTGGTAAATCAGCCATTGGAATTGAAGTGCCTAACTCCGACATTGCTATGGTTTCGTTAAGGGAGGTGCTGGAATCCAAGGAGCATGTTAAACCGGAGGCAAAACTGCAAATTGGACTTGGAAGAAATATCTCTGGGGAAGCAGTGCTTGCTGAACTGAATAAAATGCCCCATTTGCTTGTAGCTGGTGCAACTGGAAGCGGTAAATCCGTATGTATCAACGGCATTATCACAAGTATTCTTATGAGAGCCAAACCTCATGAAGTCAAAATGATGATGATCGACCCTAAAATGGTGGAGCTAAACGTATATAATGGGATTCCGCATTTATTGGCCCCCGTTGTTACAGATCCGAAAAAGGCTTCTCAGGCACTTAAAAAAGTAGTAAGCGAAATGGAAAGGCGCTATGAGCTTTTTTCTCATACCGGGACCCGCAATATTGAAGGCTATAATGACCATGTGGTTAAGCATAATATAGAAGAAGATGATAAGCAGCCGTTGCTTCCATACATTGTTGTTATTGTCGATGAGCTTGCCGACCTTATGATGGTCGCATCTTCTGATGTGGAAGATGCGATTACAAGACTGGCCCAGATGGCCCGTGCCGCAGGAATCCATTTAATCATTGCCACCCAGCGACCATCAGTAGATGTTATTACAGGAATCATTAAGGCTAACATACCATCCAGGATTGCTTTCAGTGTTTCTTCGATGACAGATTCTCGGACAATCCTGGATATGGGTGGTGCCGAAAAGCTGCTTGGAAGGGGAGATATGCTCTTCTTGCCTGTAGGCGCTTCAAAACCGGTAAGGGTACAGGGGGCATTTTTATCAGACAGTGAAGTCGAAGAGGTCGTTAATTATGTAATTTCACAGCAAAAAGCGCAATACAATGAAGAAATGATACCAGATGAAGTAAATGAAGCGGTTGGGGAAGTGGATGACGAACTATACGATGAAGCAGTGCAGCTTATTGTGGAAATGCAGACTGCATCTGTCTCCATGCTTCAGCGCCGTTTTCGGATTGGTTATACCCGTGCAGCACGTCTGATTGATGAGATGGAGGCAAGGGGAGTAGTAGGGCCATATGAAGGCAGCAAGCCCAGAACGGTCCTAGTATCTAAAGACTCAAGCGGGAATGAGGCCCATACTTCATAAACATACACGATTATTACCAACAGCAAAGAACCGGCTGGCTCACATAAGCCAGCCGGTTCTTTGCTGTTATAAGCTTTAATACAGCTTAACTATTCGCTTTCTGCATACTGTAAATGCTCGCTGCAGAAATTCTGTATCAGTTTTTCTTCATCTTCCTCAAGTTCGAAATCAAGGATTTCATTAGCGCCTTTTTCGATAATATCATACGTAATGATTCCCGACCGATTTTCCTCTACCATGTATAACACTCGTATGGATAATCCATTCTCTGAGTATAATTCATCATCCTCCGGAACCTCGATATCGAGAAAGAACTCATACCGTTCTCCTGATAATATTCCAAAAGGGTCCTTTATCAATTCTACACTATAACCAGTTATTTCAAGCATGGCAATCATCCTTCCAAACATACATTTACGGTTTATTATACCTAAAATGGAAGCAAAATAGCCAGAGGTCCAAATCAGGCGTGAAAAAACTGTAAAGCAAAACGAAATTAGTAGGTAATATCGACTATGAAAATGTGTTATACCATTCGATATGTTCCTTTACCTTCATGTAAAAAATGTAATATTATTCTATTATTTTTATAATTATTTAGTGGGGGATTTTGTTTGCTTAAATGCGGAAAAGTACAGTAAAATCAAGCGTTTTTTTTGTGTTTTCGCTTTTTTTTGACAAAATCTAATTCTCTATTTATTTATAGGGAAAAAAGTGTTATAGTATTTTCGATTAGTAGGAATGATTACACATCAGAGGTCTGATGTCTTAGAAAATGGTTGGAGGAAGCAGCATGTCTATTAAGTCAGATAATCGGCACCTGTATCTGCAAGTCATCGATCGCCTTAAGCAGGACATCGAAGATGGGATATATAAAGAAAGAGAAAAGCTGCCTTCAGAGTTTGACCTGGCCAAGCATTTAGGTGTTTCAAGAGCAACATTGCGGGAAGCGTTACGGATTCTGGAAGAAGAGCATGTAATCGTGCGCAGGCATGGAGTCGGGACATTTGTCAATTCAAAACCGATGTTCACTTCCGGCATTGAACAGCTAAACAGTGTGACCAATATGATTGAGCAGGCAGGCTTAAAACCAGGAACCATTTTTTTAAGTTCATCGACTCAGAAACCCACAGAAGAAGACATAAGACGTTTTAACCGCTCCTTTGAAGAAGGAATAGTTTTGCTTGAAAGGGTAAGGACTGCCAACGGGAAACCGGTGGTGTATTGTGTGGACAAAATTCCGGAAAGTATACTCCCGGACGCAATCTCTCATTCGGATGAATCCATTTTTGATATCCTTGAGAAGGAAGCCAATAGGCATATTGCCTATGCGGTTGCTGAAATTATACCTTTAGGGTATGACGAAAAGGTTTCTCCCGTCCTCGAATGTGAACCGGAATCTGGTTTGCTTGTCCTGAAGCAAATGCACTTCGATGAAAAAGACGAGCCCGTCCTTTACTCGGTCAATTATTTTAAAGCTGATGCATTCAGCTTCCATGTTTTCAGAAAAAGAATCTAATTTTTAAGGTTTGTTGGGAACTTGATCATTCTATTTTTTCGGAACATTTCTACTAAATCAACTATTATTTATTCTTAGGGGGTACAAACCTTGAAAAAGCGTAAATTCGGTTTGGCGCTGTCATTGGTTCTTGCTGCTGGAACAATTCTTGGAGCATGCGGCAAAGATGCAGATACTACGAGTGGCAGTGGTACGGATGCTAAGAAAGACGACTTCACTGTCGCAATGGTTACAGATATCGGCGGTGTGGATGACAAATCCTTTAACCAATCTGCATGGGAAGGTCTTCAGGAGTTTGGAAAGAAGAATAACCTTGAAAAAGGAAAGAGCGGTTTTGATTATCTTCAATCAAAATCAGACGCTGATTACTCTACAAACCTGAATCGTTTGGCCCGTGAAGATTTTGACTTAATTTTTGGAATTGGATACCTCTTGGCTGAGCCTGTAAAAGAAATCGCAGCCCAAAGAACAAATACAGAGTTTGGAATCGTTGACTCTGTTGTAGAAGCAGACAATGTGGCAAGCATCACCTTCAAAGAGCACCAAGGTTCTTTCCTGACTGGAGTCGTTGCCGGTCTAACTACAAAAACTAATAAAATTGGCTTTATCGGCGGCATGGACGGAGAATTGATCAATAAGTTCGAAGTTGGATTTATTGCCGGTGTTAAATCAGTAAACCCAAAAGCTGAAGTTTTCGTGGAGTATGCAGAATCATTTGGAGATGCTGCAAAAGGTAAAGCGATTGCCAGCAAAATGTACGGCACACAAAACGTAGATATTATTTACCATGCTGCCGGCGGAACTGGTAATGGGGTATTTGCAGAAGCCAAGGAAATTAAGGCAAAGGATCCTAAAAAAGAAATCTGGGTTATTGGTGTAGATAAAGACCAGGCTCAAGAAGGCTTTATCCAGGATCTTAACAAGAGCATTACTTTGACTTCCATGGTTAAGCGAGTGGATTTGGCAGTAGCGGATATTGCGCAAAAAGCAAAAGATGGTAAATTCCCTGGCGGAGAAGTAATTGAGTATGGTTTAGAAGAAAATGGGGTATCCATTGCTCCTACTAAGGATAATGTTTCGGAAGAAGCCCTTAAAGCCGTTGACGAGTGGACAGCTAAGATTAAGAACGGTGAAATCGAAGTTCCTAAGACACGTGACGAGTTGAAAAACTTCAAGTTTTAATTACCAGAAAACTTCAAGATATAGTGATAAGGCCGGCTAGGGCTGGCCTTATTCATTGAAATGGCAAAGTTCCTAAAACATTAACGGAAACATTAACGATCAGGATGTATTTGATGTTTGCGTTAGGGTTTTATTAGAAAGCATTTGCCTTCTTTTTTGCCCTTGTAAGAGGTCTGACTTCTTACCGTTTTTTTACAGACCCATAACCTTTACATAAAGGAGTGAATCCACGCGTGGAACATGTAATAGAAATGCTGAATATCCGAAAAGAATTCCCAGGCATTGTTGCAAATGACAATATAACTCTCCAGCTCAAAAAGGGAGAAATCCATGCTCTTCTTGGCGAAAATGGAGCGGGCAAGTCTACGCTGATGAATGTACTGTTCGGCCTCTACCAGCCTGAACAAGGAGAAATTCGGGTAAATGGGAAAAAAGTAAACATTACTAGCCCAAATGTAGCCAATGACCTGGGCATAGGTATGGTCCATCAGCACTTTATGCTAGTTGATACATTTACAGTTACCGAAAATATCATTCTAGGAAAAGAAACAACGAAAGCCGGAAGAATTGATATTAAACGTGCTGAAAAAGAAGTTCGTGAAATTTCCGAACGTTATGGTTTATCCGTAGATCCGCAGGCGAAGATCTCCGAAATCTCAGTTGGGATGCAGCAGCGGGTAGAAATACTGAAAACGCTGTATCGCGGGGCTGAAATCCTCATATTTGATGAACCGACAGCCGTACTGACGCCTCAGGAAATAAAAGAACTCATTCAAATTATGAAAACATTAATTAAAGAAGGAAAATCTATTATTCTGATTACGCATAAGTTGAAAGAAATCATGGAGGTATGTGACAGGGTAACAGTGATTCGTAAAGGGGTAGGGATTGGAACTGTCAATGTCAGTGAAACAAATCCGGTGGAACTTGCCAGTCTGATGGTTGGCCGGGATGTCGTTTTTACCACTGAAAAAGGGGAGCCTTCTCCTAAACAGCAAGTCCTGGAAATCTCCGGTGTTACAGTCAAAGATTCAAGGGGAATCAATGTGGTTAATGACCTAAGCCTGAGTTTGCGTGCCGGTGAAATAGTCGGCATAGCAGGAGTCGATGGCAACGGTCAATCTGAATTAATAGAAGCAATAACCGGATTAAGCAAAGTGGACAGCGGTTCAATCAAGCTGAATGGAAAGGAAATTCAAAACCTCCCGCCGCGGAAGATCACCGAACAAGGGATTGGGCATATCCCCCAAGACCGGCACAAACATGGTCTTGTCCTTGATTTTCCAATAGGTGAAAATATGGTTTTGCAAACCTATTACCAGAAGCCATATTCTAAAAATGGTATTTTAAATTATAAACAAATTTATGAGAAAGCACGTAAGCTTATCTCAGAATTTGATGTAAGGACACCAAGCGAGACAACACCGGCGAGGGCTTTATCAGGCGGTAACCAGCAGAAAGCAATCATCGGCAGGGAAATGGACAGGGACCCTGACCTGCTTATAGCTGCACAGCCAACACGCGGATTGGATGTTGGAGCGATTGAATTTATTCATAAGCGCCTGATTGACCAGCGCGACAACGGGAAGGCAGTTCTTCTGATTTCATTCGAGCTGGATGAGATTCTGAATGTGAGTGACAGAATTGCTGTTATTTACGAAGGGAAAATAGTGGCAATTGTAAATCCAAAAGAAACGGATGAGCAGGAACTCGGCCTATTAATGGCAGGCAGCAAACGAAAGGAAGCAGGTGGAGAGGTCCATGGCTAATCGAATTCAAGGTTTATTAATACCTGTCATATCCGTATTGCTTGGGCTTATTGCCGGTGCAATCATCATGCTTGCAAGCGGTTATGATCCGGTGGCAGGCTATTCAGCCCTGTGGGATGGCATTTTTGGTGAGATTTTTTATGTGGGAGAAACGGTGCGACAGGCTACGCCGTATATATTCGCAGGGCTGGCAGTCGCATTCGCATTCCGTACAGGATTATTTAATATCGGTGTGGAAGGGCAATTGATTGTTGGATGGGTAGCGGCAGTCTGGGTAGGTGTAGCATTCGAACTGCCCAAATTCATACATTTGCCTCTGGCAATTTTGGCCGGTGCCGCTGCGGGAGCTCTTTGGGGATTTGTTCCAGGGTTCTTAAAGGCTAAGTTCAGGGTGCATGAAGTAATCGTTTCGATTATGATGAACTATATTGCTCTGCATACCACGAATTATTTAATTCGTAATGTGATTGCTGAAAAAGGGGATTCGACTGAAAAGGTATTTCCTTCAGCCTCATTAAGATTTTCAAACACACTCGCTGAGTTAACCGATTTCTCCCGAATGCATTGGGGGATTTTGATTGCTATTGCTGCAGCGGTGATTATGTGGTTCATCCTTGAGAAAACCTCTAAAGGATATGAACTTCGGGCAGTAGGATTTAACCATCATGCTTCCCAGTATGCTGGAATGAATGTAAACAGAAATATTATATTATCAATGGTTATTTCCGGCGCTTTCGCTGGTCTAGGTGGAGCGATGGAAGGTTTGGGCACATTTGAATATGCTTCCATAAAGGCGGCATTTACAGGTGTCGGTTTCGATGGAATCGCTGTTGCTCTTCTGGGTGCCAACACTGCTCTGGGGGTGGTTTTGGCAGCATTCTTATTCGGTGGCCTAAAAATGGGGGCACTGAATATGCCAAGCGCTGACGTACCTAATGAATTGGTAGATATCGTCATTGCGTTAATAATTTTCTTTGTAGCTTCAAGCTATATGATTCAATGGGTTTACAGACGCTTTAAGAAAGGAGTGAAATAAGTGGATTTGATGCAGGTGCTCGAGATTCTTATTTCCTCTGCGATTTTCATGGCCGCTCCGCTTATTTTCACAGCAATTGGCGGTGTGTTTTCAGAAAGATCGGGAGTTGTCAACATCGGTCTGGAAGGTTTGATGGTTATTGGTGCGTTTGTAAGTATTGTTTTTAACCTGACTTTTGCCGATACTTTCGGGGGAGCGACGCCTTGGGTGGCGTTGGTAGCTGCCATGGTGGTTGCCGCCATTCTTTCCCTCATTCACGCAGTCGCTTCTATCTCCCTGCGTGCGGACCAAACAGTCAGCGGGGTGGCATTTAACCTGCTGGCACTGGGGCTTGCTTTGTTCCTGGTTAAGAAGTTTTATGGGAAGGGCCAGACGGATATGATCCAGGAGCGTTTCCTAAGGACGGATGTTCCGGTATTAAGTGATATACCGCTCATTGGCCCGCTTTTTTTCTCGAATGTATATTATACTTCTTTTATCGCATTTGGCGTAGCAATTTTAGCTTGGTTCATTATATATAAAACTCCTTTTGGACTGCGGCTTCGTTCGGTCGGTGAACATCCAATGGCAGCGGACACGATGGGAGTGAATGTTACAGGCATGAGATACGTGGCTGTTATGATAAGCGGTCTGCTTGGCGGACTGGGCGGGGCAGTATATGCCCAGACGGTAACCCTGGATTTCAGCCATGCCACGATTACCGGGCAGGGATTCATGGCCCTGGCAGCCATGATCTTTGGAAAATGGCATCCGCTTGGGGCATTGGGAGCAGCGTTATTCTTTGGTTTTGCACAAAGTCTAAGTATTGTTGGAACTAGCATTCCGTTATTAAAGGATGTACCTAGTGTATTCCTTATCATAGCACCTTATGTATTGACCATTCTCGCATTAACTGGTTTCATCGGACGTGCAGATGCCCCTAAAGCATCGGGGATTCCGTATATCAAAGGAAGCCGTTAATTCCGCTTATTTTTATCATAACCCGGACCATTTTTGGTCCGGGCTTTATTTTTTGTTTCCTCATTTTCTAAATACCCTTATGTCGGTTCAGATATGGAAATGGTTATCTATTAATTTGAAATACCATATGTTCGCAAAAAATCGGCAGACCGCTCTCCATCCAGGATTACTCCATATTGCTTGCATGAATTTTCCAAATCCTAGTATATTTAATGGGAAGGAATAATTAATTAATAATTTGTATGTCTTTACTATTCTGCGGGTTTATTTTATGTTTAAAAGATATGGCATCTACAAACAATGTAACTATCTGTTAAAAATCTGTTTTAAACCGAGGAGGATTTCGATGGCAATTGCTTCTGATATCGCACACGCCAAGGAAGGATATAGGCTCCATCTAGTTAATACCGATAAATATAAAACAAATTCACTTGTTTTTAAAATGAAGGCCCCGCTGTCTCAAGAAACGGTTACAATCCGTTCGCTGCTGCCTTATGTTCTTCAAAGTACAACGGGGAAGTTTCCATCCTCGACACAGCTTCGCTCCTATCTGGATGACCTCTATGGTGCTAACCTGTATGTCGATGTCACCAAGAAAGGTGAGTACCATATAATCACCTTTACGATGGAAATTGCAAATGAAAAATTCCTGTCCGATCCTGCTCCGCTTCTAGAGAAAGGTTTTGAGCTGCTGTCAGAGGTTATTTTTCATCCTAACATCAGTGATAATTCATTTGATACAAATACAGTTAACAAGGAAAAACGCTCGCTGGCACAAAGGATCCAGTCAATCTATGATGATAAAATGAGATATTCCGCAACCAGGCTCGTGGAGGTCATGTGCGAGAATGAGCCTTATGCCATAGACGCTTCGGGAAGGCTGGAGGATTTAGATAACATTACGCCAGAATCTCTTTATTCATATTATAAAAAAGCCTTAGCGGAGGATGAGATTGATCTATACATAATAGGGGATTTCCAAAATGAAGAGGTTGAACAGCATGCAGACCGTTTTATAAAGCTAGCCAATCGCATAGCTCAAAGGATCCAGCCCATACAACATAAATTGGGCGAGGAAAAACAAGTGGTAGAACGGCAGGATGTAAAGCAGGGGAAATTGAATATCGGATACCGCACCGGGATCGTATATGGTGATGATGATTATTTTGCACTGCAATTGTTTAATGGACTTTTTGGAGGCTTCTCCCATTCTAAACTCTTCATGAATGTCAGGGAAAAAGAAAGCCTTGCCTACTATGTATCTTCCCGTCTTGAAAGCCATAAGGGCTTAATGATGGTCATGTCTGGCATAGAGAACGAAAATTTTGAAAAAGCGGTAAATATTATCAAGGAACAGCTTGCTGAAATGAAAAAGGGCAATTTTACTGATGACGATGTTGAACAGACAAAAGCTGTTGTCAAGAATCAGATTTTAGAAACGATCGATGTACCAAGAGGCTTAGTGGAAATATTATATCATCAAGTGATATCAGGAAAAGGGATTCCGCTGGACGAGTGGATTGAAAGGACAGAACGTACAACACGGGAAGAAATAATAAGCGCGGCACAAAAAGTAAATTTGGATACGATTTATTTCTTAACCGGAATGGAGGGACAGGGTTGATGGAACGCATATCATTTAAGCAATTACATGAAGAGTTATATCATGAAAAGCTGGATAACGGGCTGAATGTGTATATTCTGCCAAAACAAGGCTTTAATAAATCATTTGCGACCTTCACAACAAGGTACGGGTCGATTGACAACCACTTCAAACCGTTGAACAAAGATGAATTTGTAAAGGTTCCTGATGGAATTGCCCATTTTCTAGAGCATAAGCTTTTTGAAAAGGAACATGGTGATGTCTTCCAGCAATTCAGCAAGCAAGGTGCGTCAGCAAATGCCTTTACCTCCTTCACGAGAACAGCATACCTTTTTTCCAGTACATTTGATTTTGAGAAGAACCTGACTACGCTTATGGACTTTGTCCAGGAGCCGTATTTTACTGAAAAGACGGTAGAAAAAGAAAAGGGCATTATCGGTCAGGAAATTAATATGTACGATGATAATGCAGACTGGAGATTGTATTTCGGGGCTATTGAAAATATGTACCACAATCATCCTGTCAAAATAGATATTGCAGGTACGATTCCATCCATTGATAAAATAACGAAGGATATGTTGTATGAATGCTATGAAACATTTTATCATCCAAGCAACATGCTTCTGTTTATTGTGGGACCTGTTGATGCAGAGGCAACCATGGCATTGATCCGTACAAACCAGAATCAAAAAGAGTATCGTGACCAGCCGGATATTCAACGAATTTTCGATGAAGAACCATCGAGTGTAGCTGCCAAAAAGCAGGTTTTAAAAATGAATGTTCAGACTCCAAAAGTAATGCTCGGAATCAAAGCGCACCATCCTGACATGAGCGGCACGGATATGCTGAAAAATGAGTTAACTGTAAATGTTTTGTTGGAGGTACTGTTTGGTAAAAGCTCAGAATTCTATGAGGAGTTGTATTCCGAGGGATTTATTGACACTTCCTTTTCATTCGATTTTACCCAGGAACAAGGCTTCGGATTTGCATTAATAGGCGGTGACAGCCAAAAGCCTGATGAACTGGAAAGCAGGCTTACACAAATATTGCTAAAAGCGAAAAATGGAGAAGGAATCGAAGAAGACAGTGTCAAAAGGACCATCAAGAAAAAAATCGGAGGATTTCTTCGTTCTTTGAATTCACCAGAATATATAGCGAATCAATTTACAAGGTATGCATTCAATGAGACCAACCTTTTTGAAGTGGTGCCTGTCCTAGAAAAAATAACGGAAGATGATGTTAAGCGTGCAGCACAAACCCTGATTGATCAGGAAAGGATCACAGTTTGTATGGTAGTGCCAAAATGATGGAGGAAGGCCCTGTCTTATTAGGCAGGGTTTTTGCACGCTATCAGACAATCCTTATAATATAATTAAGCAAGTAGAGAAACAGGAGGGGAAACATAGGTGGCAAAACCTTATGCGCTTATTACCGGGGCAAGCGGCGGAATAGGACAGGCGATAGCAAAGAAATTGGCAAGTGTGGGATATTCATTATACCTCCATTATAATAACAATGATACAGCAATTAACCATTTAGTGAGTGAACTTGAACAAACTGGTACGGAGCTGATCCCGATTCAGGCGGATTTATCTGAAAAAAAAGGTGTAGATAAATTGACACAAAATATCTTTTCATTAGATTCCATCGTATTGAACAGCGGGAATAGCTATTATGGACTTATTACTGATATGGATAATGATACTGTGGAAAAGATGATACAGCTTCATGTTACATCTCCATTTCTACTTTCCAAGGTGCTTCTCCCAAAGATCATGTACAAGGACCGTTCATCGATAGTTGCGGTCACATCGATTTGGGGGGAGACCGGAGCTTCATGCGAGGTTCTTTATTCTATGGTAAAGGGCGGGCAAAACGCATTTGTAAAGGCTCTGAGCAAGGAACTGGCCATGAGTGGCGTTAGAGTCAATGCTGTAGCCCCAGGAGCCATATCCACAGCCATGCTTGAGTCATTTAGTGCACAGGAGGTAGATATACTAAAAGCTGACATTCCCATGGGAAGAGTTGGCCAGGCGGAGGAAGTGGCTGAAGCTGTCGCCTTTCTTCTTTCAGAAAAAGCTTCTTACATTACCGGGCAGGTACTTGGCGTAAACGGGGGCTGGTATACATAAAGAACTCATTTTTTTGCATAAAAATCATCCTTCCTCCACACACTAACGGTGTACTATTTGGAGGAAAGGATGATTGAAAATGTCGGTTTTAGATAACTGGGATCAATGGAAGAATTTTTTGGGCGACAGGCTTGATCAGGGGCAAAACCAAGGTTTGGGCGGAGCTGCAGTAAACGATCTTGCTACAGAAATCGGAGACTACCTCGCCAAGAATGTAGATCCGCAAAATGAACAAGAGCGTGTGCTGGCTGATTTATGGTCGGTAGCTTCAAATGATGAAAAACATGCTATTGCAAGCGTGATGGTAAAACTCGTCCAAAATAATGGAACAAAATAATGGATTTTCCCGAACCCTGTCTGAAAAGACAGGGTTATTTTTATTATGTTTATTAATAATTGAAAATAGAAGAGTGATCGTGTTCATGCATCTGACTCTTTCCAACAAACTCACGTACCAAAAATCCTTGAAAAAAGCGGATTTGTTTAGATGGTTTTTCCTTTTATCTTAAACAGAAATACTATATTATAGAAGCTAGACAAGAATAATGCTGTTTTCTTTTTATTGGGCGGCTGGACAATCGGATATTCATTTTCAGGCGGCAGGAGGAATTTTGTAGAATCCTGCGCTTAGGGAGATAAGGTATAATGGATCAAAGAGAATGGTATTTTGAATACGAAATACAAAAGAACCGGCCTGGTTTGCTGGGAGACATTTCTTCTTTGCTGGGGATGCTTTCCATTAACATTGTAACAATCAATGGAGTGGATGAGGGGCGTCGTGGTATGCTGCTCAAAACCAAAGATGGAAGAAACATCCAAAGATTTGAATCAATCCTACATACGATGGATACTATAAAAGTGATTAAACTGCGTGAACCCAAGCTTCGCGATCGACTCGCAGTACGTCATGGTCGTTACATCCAGCGTGATGCTGACGACAAAAAGACTTTCCGCTTCGTTAGGTCTGAGCTTGGGCTATTGGTTGATTTTATGGCAGAACTGTTTAAGCAGGAGGGGCATAAGCTCATCGGGATAAGAGGTATGCCGCGTGTAGGAAAGACTGAGTCGGTGGTTGCGTCAAGTGTATGTGCCAATAAAAGGTGGCTTTTCGTATCATCCACTTTGCTTAAGCAAACAATTCGAAGCCAGCTTATTGAAGATGAATATAACAGTGAAAATTTATTCATTCTTGACGGAATCGTCTCGACCCGCCGTGCAAATGAGCGCCACTGGCAGCTAGTACGGGAAATAATGCGTCTGAACGCCGTAAAGGTAGTGGAGCATCCCGATGTATTTATACAGAATACCGAGTACACTCTTGATGATTTTGATTATATTATCGAGTTGAGAAACAACCCCGAGGAAGAAATTACATACGAAGTTGTCGAGCAGAACAATGAGTTTGAGGGGTCAAACTTTGGTTCTTTTGATTTTTAAATTGGTAGGTGTTTTATTTGACGGAACTAGGAAATAGACTAAGAGAAGAAAGGGAAGCCAAAGGCCTGAGCCTGGAGGATCTGCAGGAGGCAACAAAGATCCAAAAGCGTTATCTGATTGGAATAGAAGAAGGGAACTATGACATGATGCCTGGCAAGTTCTATGTGCGGGCTTTCATAAAACAATATTGTGAAGCAGTAGGATTGGACTCTGAAGAAATCTTTGACCAATACAAAAATGATATACCTGTTGTGTATACGGAAGAGTTACCTGAAAAACTGTCGAGGGTAAAGACCAGACAAACTGTATCCTCCGGAAATTCCAGGTTTGCAGATTTGTTTCCGAAAATTCTTGTTGGTGTGTTTGTAATCGGAGCTGCGGTGTTAATTTATATTTTAATAGCGATGTACGTCAACAATTCAAAAGACGATGAAAAACAGGTGGAACCAAATGAAAATGTTGGCTATCAGGAAAGTGATACTCTAAAGAAAAAGGAACAAGAGAAAAAAGAAGAAGCCCCGGCTGATAACGGAAAAGATACAGAACAGCCGGAGGAGAAAGAAGAGACGCCTGCTGAAGAGCCTAAGCAAGAACTTGCTTCTGTGAGCACAAGCGGGAAAAGCAGTACCTATCAATTGAAAAACACTGATAAATTTAGTTTGAAGATTGCCTCCAAAGGGGAAACATGGGTAAATATAAAGAATCAGAACGGTAAATCCCTTTTTCAGGGTCTCTTAAAAAATGGACAAAGCCGTGACCTGGATTTTACAAATGAATCGGGGGCGCTCCTTGTAATTGGCAATGCAGCCGATACAGATATATTTGTCAATGATCAGAAGCTGGAATATGCCATTCCCCCTACCAAGACGGTTACCCAAAACGTTACTATTCAATTTGTCAAACCCGAATAGTCATCTTTATGGTGGCTATTTTTTCTCTGCTATATTGTTTACGCTGCAAAGCGAAATCTGGAGGTTATTGTTGTGAATTTACCTAATAAAATTACCATATCGAGAATTTTGATGATCCCGGTTTTTGTCATCCTTATGCTTGTTCCATTTCCATGGGAAGAATGGAGACTGGGAGATGAGTCCATCGCTGTATCACATGTGATTGGAACCCTTGTTTTTATCATTGCATCAGCAACAGATTGGATAGACGGCTATTATGCAAGAAAGTTCAACCTAGTCACTAATATGGGTAAATTCCTGGACCCATTGGCTGATAAATTGTTAGTTGCTGCCGCTCTAGTCGTCCTTGTTGATTTGGATTTGATGTACGGCCAGTCATGGATTGCGATCGTTATTATCAGCAGGGAATTTGCCGTCACCGGCCTGCGGCTTCTTCTTGCCGATACAGGAGAGGTAGTCGCTGCAAATATGCTGGGGAAAATTAAAACCTGGACACAGATTGTCGCAATCTCAGCATTGCTGTTAAACAATCTTCCGTTCTCGCTTATACATTTTCCTTTTGCCAATATTGCTCTTTGGGTTTCCCTTATTTTCACTGTCTGGTCCGGTTGGGACTATTTTGCCAAGAATAAGGCTATATTTAAAAACTCTAAATAAAGAATGGATGTGTAAGGATGGATGCAGAAATAATAGCGGTTGGCTCTGAGTTATTGCTTGGACAAATCGCAAATACGAATGCACAATATTTATCCGTACAATTTGCCGAAATGGGGATTAATGTCTTTTATCATACTGTGGTCGGCGATAATCACAAGAGGCTTGAATCTGCTCTCGAAATCGCAGAATCCCGGTCCAATCTTATTGTTTTTACAGGCGGTCTGGGTCCGACGAAGGACGACTTAACAAAAGAAACAATCGCCCGCCACCTTGGGAAAAAACTCGTCTATGACGAACCGGCGCTTCATTCAATAGAAGAATATTTCAGGAAGACTGGCCGTGAAATGACAGAGAACAATAGAAAACAGGCACTCATCATTGATGGGTCGGAAGTGCTCCCAAATGATCATGGAATGGCACCAGGAATGGTTATAAAAGAAAAAGGCATTACGTATATGCTCCTTCCTGGACCGCCGAAAGAAATGCAGCCGATGTTTACTGCCTATGGTTTTGAAAACCTCATGAAAAAAATGGACAAGCACGAAAGAATCGAATCAAAGGTGCTTCGCTTCTTTGGCATTGGAGAATCATTGCTTGAGACGAAAATCGAAGACCTTCTTGACAAGCAGACAAATCCCACGATTGCTCCGCTTGCGGCTGATGGGGAAGTTACACTTCGGATTAGTGCAAAGCATTCCTCACGTGAAAAATGTGAAGAAATGATTTCTGAATCTGAAAAAGAAATTCTTCGCCGCGTTGGAGAGTTTTATTACGGAGCAGACCAGACTTCCTTGATCAAGGAGCTAGTAAAAGAATTAACAGTCCGCAAGCTGTCCATTTCTGCTGCAGAGAGTCTTACAGGAGGAATGTTCCAGGAACAGCTGACGAGCATTCCTGGAGCCGGGAAAGTATTTAAAGGCGGAATTGTAAGTTATACCAATGAAGTCAAAGCAGAAGTACTTGGTGTCAGCGAAGATACAATCAAGAAATTTGGCGTAGTGAGCGAGGAATGTGCTCTGGAGATGGCACAAAATGTGCGTAAGCAGCTTGGTGCTGATGTTGGGATCAGCTTTACAGGTGTAGCAGGGCCGGATGAACAGGAAGGGAAACCTGTGGGCACAGTGTTTGTCGGCATTGTTCTTCCAGATGGCCAGTCGGTGGCAAAACAGCTGAATTTATCTGGAAGCAGGGCACAGAACCGTATTCGCAGTGTAAAATATGGATGCCACTACTTGCTGCATCAACTAAAAAATACACAGTAAACAGAGCAGGTATCTTTCTGCTCTGTTCTTTTTTTCATGGCAATCGAATACACAGAATTTGCAGGAAAATAGTTTTTTGATTAAAAATGGATTGTTATATTACCATTTTCCCCTCAAGATACTCTATTTTTTAAAGCTAGTTATCGATTAAAAAAATCGAATGAATGTTCGATTTTTTGCTTGTTAATTTAGAAAAAAAAGTATATAGTAGAGATAGGTTTTGAGATGAGACAATTTGTTTGAAACCTATTAAAATGAATCGTTACATAACCGGATTTTCCGGTTAGTTGAATATAGAGGAGGAACTTTAGTGAGCGATCGTCAAGCGGCGTTAGAAATGGCATTAAAGCAAATAGAAAAACAATTTGGTAAAGGTTCAATTATGAAGCTTGGGGAACAATCTGACCGAAGAGTTTCCACCGTGCCGAGCGGTTCCCTGGCACTGGATGTGGCACTTGGAGTAGGCGGATATCCTCGAGGCAGGATTATCGAGATTTACGGCCCTGAAAGCTCAGGTAAAACAACCGTTTCATTGCATGCGATTGCAGAAGTCCAGGCTGCTGGCGGACAAGCTGCATTCATAGATGTTGAGCATGCATTGGATCCCTCGTATGCACAAAAATTGGGAGTGAATATTGATGAATTGCTTCTTTCCCAGCCAGATACAGGAGAACAGGCTCTGGAAATTGCCGAAGCTCTTGTTCGCAGTGGAGCTATTGACATCATCGTCATCGACTCTGTTGCCGCGTTAGTGCCAAAAGCAGAAATTGAAGGTGAAATGGGAGATTCCCATGTTGGTTTGCAGGCCCGTCTGATGTCCCAGGCACTTCGTAAGCTTTCAGGTGCGATTAATAAATCAAATACAATCGCCATTTTCATCAACCAGATTCGTGAGAAAATTGGCGTCATGTTTGGAAACCCGGAAACAACTCCAGGAGGACGCGCATTAAAATTCTATTCTTCAGTGCGTCTTGAGGTACGCCGTGCAGAACAATTAAAGCAGGGCAATGATGTGGTCGGAAACAAAACTAAGATTAAAATCGTGAAGAACAAGGTAGCGCCTCCTTTCCGTACTGCAGAGGTAGATATCATGTATGGAGAAGGGATTTCACGCGAAGGTGAAATTATCGACATGGGATCTGAATTAGACATTGTTCAAAAGAGCGGTTCCTGGTATTCATATAATGATGACCGCCTTGGCCAAGGACGTGAAAATGCAAAGCTATTCCTGAAGGAGAACCCGGCTCTTCGTTTAGAAATCTCTAAAAAGATTCGAGACCATTACAATCTTGATAGCGAGCACACTGCCCCTGAAGATACAGACGATCAAGAAGAATTTGAACTGCTGGATTAAACCAATTTTAACGGGCTTAGCATATATGCTAAGCCCTTTTTCTGACGTTTGCCTCGCAGATGAGTATTCCGGTTTACCGAACCGCTTTATACATTTGAGAAAGAATTCCTATCCTTCTGAATATTCATCAAACCTTGCCGGGACAAACCCTTGACAATAAAAATCCACAACTATACAATTAATATGTATATTTTACATTTTTTCAAACTTGAAATTTTGAAAAGCCTATTGCTGTATATTGAAGTTATGTACGATGTACATGCCGACAATCCTACATTAGCAATTAACAAGTTCATAGCAAGGGGAGGTGAAACGATGGAACCCATTACGATTATCATCTCCATTTTGCTTGGCCTAATCGTCGGTGCAGTTGTTGGCTATTTTGTGAGCAACACAGTTATACAAAACAAAATAGCAGGGGCCAAAACCTCAGCTGAACATATCCTTCAGGATGCAAACCGTTCTGCAGAGGCTCTTAAAAAGGAAGCCCTATTGGAAGCAAAGGATGAGATTTATAAGCTTCGTTCCGACGCTGAGCGTGAAATTCGTGAACGAAGGACTGAATTGCAAAAACAAGAAAATCGATTATTGCAAAAAGAAGAGAACCTTGACCGTAAGGATGAAACGTTAGATAAACGTGAAGCACTTTTGGAGAAAAAGGAGGATTCTCTTAACCAAAGACAACAGCATATTGAAGAGATGGAAAGCAAAGTGGACGAGATGGTTCGCAAGCAGCAAACTGAACTCGAACGCATTTCCAGTTTAACTCGTGAAGAAGCGAAAGCAATTATCATTGATCGTACTGAGAATGAGTTGGCTCAGGATGTCGCAATATTGATAAGAGAAAGTGAAACTCGTGCCAAAGAAGAAGCTGATAAAAAGGCAAAAGAAGTACTTTCCCTTGCAATCCAGCGATGTGCGGCAGACCATGTGGCAGAAACAACAGTTTCTGTAGTAAATCTTCCGAACGATGAAATGAAAGGACGAATTATTGGACGGGAAGGCCGAAACATCCGCACTTTAGAGACTCTTACAGGTATTGACCTAATTATCGATGATACACCTGAGGCGGTTATTCTTTCCGGGTTTGATCCAATAAGGCGTGAGACTGCGCGTTTAGCACTTGAAAAGCTGGTACAGGACGGTCGAATTCACCCTGCGCGAATCGAAGAAATGGTTGACAAAGCTAGAAGAGAAGTGGATGAGCACATCCGTGAAATTGGAGAGCAGACTACCTTTGAGGTTGGCGTCCACGGGCTCCATCCGGATCTTATTAAAATTTTGGGCCGCTTGAAGTTTAGAACAAGCTACGGCCAAAATGTATTGAAGCATTCAATGGAGGTTGCTCAATTATCCGGTTTATTGGCAGCCGAACTTGGCGAGGACGAGACACTTGCTCGCCGTGCGGGCTTGCTGCACGATATCGGTAAAGCGATTGACCATGAAGTAGAGGGAAGCCACGTTGAAATTGGCGTGGAGTTAGCTACTAAATATAAAGAGCATCCAGTGGTCGTCAACAGCATAGCCTCACACCATGGAGATGTGGAGCCAACTTCCATTATCGCAGTATTGGTTGCAGCTGCAGATGCATTATCGGCTGCTAGACCTGGGGCTCGAAGTGAAACGCTAGAAAATTACATCCGACGGCTTGAAAAGCTGGAGGAGATTTCGGAGTCCTATGATGGAGTAGAGAAATCCTTTGCAATTCAAGCTGGCCGTGAAGTAAGGATCATGGTAAAACCTGAGCAAATCGATGACCTCGAGGCACATCGCCTTGCAAGGGATATTAGAAAGCGGATTGAAGAAGAATTGGATTATCCTGGCCATATAAAAGTAACGGTTATCCGTGAAACAAGGGCCGTTGAGTACGCGAAGTAAAGTGGTGTTACACCACTTTACTTTTTTTATTGCCAAACCTTTTGTATCTGTCTTAATAATCGCAAAGCTGAAGGAATGGAAATCTTTCTCCTTGTGATACAATAAGGAAGAAAGAGCCGAATCACGGCAAAGTACATATAGCGTAATCAGCTAATTGACACGATTTGTAAAAAGAAAGGAATATAACATATATGAAATTACTTTTTATTGGAGATGTAGTGGGCTCACCGGGGAGGGATATGTTAAAGGAATATTTGCCTAGATTGAAGGAGAAATATCGCCCTCACATCACAGTGGTAAATGGTGAAAATTCAGCAGGAGGACGCGGCATTACAGAAAAAATTTATAAGGAGTTCCTGGAGTGGGGGGCTCAGGCAGTCACTTTGGGAAATCATGCCTGGGATAATAGGGATATATTTGAGTTTATCGACCAGGCGAAGTATCTTATCCGTCCTGCCAATTTTCCTGATTCTGTACCCGGAGAAGGCATGAAGTTCATAAAATATAATCAAATAGAGATAGCGATTATCAATCTTCAGGGGCGCACCTTTATGGCTGCCAATATAGATGATCCGTTCCAGAAGGCTGCTGAACTGGTAGATGAGGCAAGGAAAAGAACTCCTATTATTTTTGTGGACTTTCATGCGGAAGTAACAAGCGAAAAACAAGCGATGGGCTGGTATTTAGATGGCAAGGTTTCGGCGGTGATTGGGACACATACCCATGTTCAGACGTCTGATAATAGAATTTTGCCGAATGGAACTGCCTATCTTTCTGATGTAGGGATGACCGGTCCATATGATGGCATTTTAGGTATAGAAAAGGATCCTATCATTTATCGCTTCTTGACAGGGCTTCCTGTACGGCATGAAGTTCCCAAATCCGGTCGGAATTTGTTAAGTGCTGTAATAATGGATATTGATGAAAAGACCGGTATTGCAAAGAAAATCGACCGTATCTTAATAAATGAAGATCATCCTTTCTTCAGTTAATTATTCTGAAATGAACAATTCTATTCATATGAGATATTTTCCAGTAACAGTCATACTGAGTTTTCTTCCTGAATATAGTAGCAATGGAAAGAGTCATACCTATTGAAAGTTAGCAATAGGTAAGGGAAAACAAGGAGGACTAGGGATGGAAATATTAAAGGTTTCAGCAAAATCTAATCCTAATTCTGTAGCAGGCGCACTTGCGGGCGTTTTAAGAGAAAGAGGCGCCGCGGAAATTCAGGCAATCGGTGCCGGTGCGTTAAATCAAGCCGTCAAGGCAGTAGCAATTGCAAGAGGATTTGTAGCACCTAGTGGAGTAGACTTGATTTGTATTCCTGCCTTTACTGATATTTTAATTGATGGTGAAGAGAGGACAGCGATAAAGTTAATTGTGGAACCGCGATAAGGGCTCAAACCTTTTGGAGGAGCTAAATTTCATAACATCATAAGAATCCTGTTTGCCAAAAAGCAAACAGGTTTTCTTTTGATATGTATTAATTCTGTCTTCAAATAACAGGAAAAAGAAAGAGTTCTATCGAAATAGAAAATAGAACACCATTATGAAAAGCCAACAGGGAGAGAAAGAATATGAAAATATTTGATGCCCACTGTGATGTATTAATGAAGATGTATCTGGATTCAAGCATAGATTTTTATGATGAATCACTGCAGATCAACTATCCTGCACTGGTAACCAATCACAGCAAGGTTCAATGTTTTGCTATATATATTCCTGAAAGTGTGCCAATGACTGCTAAATTTAATGCAGCTTTATCTATGTCAGATATTTTTCTAAAAAAGATTGTCACTGTCCCCAATATGAAACATGTTAAAACAAAACAGGATATCATTGCATTAAAGGAAGGTGAAATCGGTGCCATTCTTACACTTGAGGGATGTGACTGCATATACAATGAAATGAATAAATTGGAGGTACTATTAAATAAGGGGGTAACCTCTGTCGGACTAACATGGAATTATGCCAATTTTACAGCCGATGGAGCCCTGGAAAAGCGGGGTGCCGGCCTTACGGAATTTGGGGAGCAAGTGGTTAAGGAATTAAATTCCCATGCAGTTTGGTGTGACGTGTCACATCTTTCGGAAAAGGCCTTTTGGGATGTTTTCGAATTAGCAGAATATCCAATTGCGTCTCATTCAAATGCGTATGGTTTGTGTGCAAACCCAAGAAATTTAAAGGATGACCAGATAAAAGAACTGATAAGAAAAGAAGGTGTGATTGGAGTTACGTTTGTTCCTCAATTCTTAACGGAAAGGGGACAGGCTGAAATTCATCATGTCCTTTCCCATTTAGATTATATATGCAGCCTGGGTGGACAAAGGAATGTTGGATTTGGATCGGACTTCGACGGGATCACTCACACAGTTCCGGGTTTATCTTCGTACAGCCAATATGACAATCTGGTGAATGAATTATATAAGCGGTATTCAGCAAGCCAAGTAGAAGGATTCTTATATGGTAATTTTATGGACCATCTTCCTGATAATAGGACCAAGTAAGTCAACTAAGATGTAATATGATTAGACAGAAAATTCAGTGATTCACTCGGAAAAGGGTTGCCTTTTCATAGGTTACCGTCTAGAATTGAATCATTTAGTATATCCTTCTTACAATATAATATTCGTTTACAGCCAGATAAACTTGAAGAACTAAACGTTGCATGCAATGATATTCAGTCAAAGTAACTGTGTTTTTCTAGTACATACGGATTTTTAATAGGAATGAAGGGTATTTTCGCAGTTATATATATCAAAATTCTACAGCGTATTTGAAAAAGGGGTGTAATTGATGATTAAACAACTTTCCTGGAAAGTTGGCGGACAGCAAGGGGAAGGCATTGAGAGTACGGGAGAAATATTTTGTATTGCCCTTAACCGCTTAGGCTACTACCTGTATGGCTATCGTCATTTTTCTTCAAGAATCAAAGGAGGCCATACCAATAACAAGATCCGTGTAAGTACGACGCAAATAAGGTCCATTTCGGATGACCTCGATATTCTTGTTGCATTTGACCAAGAAACTATTGATGTGAACTATCATGAGCTGCACGAGAGAGGCATCATTATTGCGGATGCCAAATTCAAACCTGAGCGTCCTGAAGATACGAAGGCAGTAATGTATGTAGTGCCGTTCACTGAGATCGCCACAGAATTGGGTACATCCTTAATGAAGAACATGGTTGCTGTGGGAGCATCCTGTGCTGTTCTTGGGCTGGATATTAATGTTTTTAACGAGGTTGTACGTGAGATTTTTGGACGTAAGGGAGAACAGATTGTTGAAAAAAACATGGCTGCTATCCAGGCCGGCCATGATTATCTGCTTCAAATGCTCGGAGACCAGTCAGGAGCAATGGAGCTTGAAAAAGCGGACGGCCAGAAACGTCTGTTCATGATTGGAAATGATGCCATTGCATTAGGTGCCCTGGCAGCAGGTTGCCGTTTTATGGCAGCATATCCGATTACACCTGCCTCGGAAATCATGGAGTACTTAATTAAAAAGCTTCCTCCACTGGGGGGAACTGTGATTCAGACGGAGGACGAAATAGCAGCAGCCACAATGGCGATTGGGGCGAACTATGGCGGGGTACGTGCCATGACAGCTTCTGCAGGCCCAGGACTGTCTCTAAAAATGGAATCGATCGGTCTTTCCGGAATTACTGAAACCCCTCTGGTAATAGTCGATACCCAAAGAGGGGGGCCGTCTACAGGACTGCCGACAAAACAAGAACAGTCTGATCTTATGCAGATGATTTACGGTACGCATGGTGAAATTCCTAAAATAGTGATTGCGCCGAGTACGGTTGAGGAAGCATTTTATGATACAGCTGAGGCATTCAACCTGGCTGAAGAATTCCAATGTCCGGTTATCGTTCTATCAGACCTGCAGCTTTCATTAGGTAAACAAACTGTCCAGCCCCTCGACTATAGTAAAGTTGAAATTCGGAGGGGGAAACTTCAATCCGGTGAGTTAGCAGAAACAGTTGATTATTTTAAACGTTATGAAGTGACTGAGGATGGTATTTCGCCTCGCGTTATTCCCGGCATGAAGCATGGTATCCACCATGTTACAGGGGTGGAGCATGACGAGACAGGGAAACCATCGGAATCTGCAGGCAACCGTAAAGTACAGATGGAAAAAAGGATGAGAAAGATTAAAGGCCTTGCTTTTAAGACACCTGTCTATAAGGATGCCAAACATGCCAATGCGGATTTGCTCATTGTCGGCTTTAATTCGACAAGGGGTGTCATTGAGGAGGCTATGGGCCGTCTGGAAGCAGATGGATTGAAAGTGAACCATGCACACGTGCGCCTGATCCATCCATTCCCTGCTGCAGAAATTTTACCGCTAGTGCAATCTGCTAAAAGCGTAATGGTAATAGAACATAATGCAACAGGGCAGTTAGCCAATATTTTAAAAATGAATGTTGGACATGTTGATAAAATTAAAAGTCTCTTAAAATATGACGGTAATCCTTTCTTGCCGCATGAAATCCATACTCAATGCAAGGAGTTGTTCTCATATGGCCACATTTAAAGATTTTCGAAATAATGTAAAACCAAACTGGTGCCCTGGGTGCGGTGATTTCTCTGTACAGGCTGCAATTCAGCGGGCAGCTGCCAATGTGGGACTAGAGCCTGAGAATCTCGCAGTAGTTTCTGGAATTGGCTGTTCGGGGCGTATTTCAGGATATATCAAGTCTTATGGATTTCATGGCATTCATGGACGCTGTTTACCAATTGCCCAGGGAGTCAAGATGGCAAACCGTGAGTTGACTGTGATTGCATCAGGCGGTGATGGTGACGGGTTTGCAATTGGAATGGGGCATACCATTCATGCAATCCGCAGAAATATTGATATAACTTACATAGTTATGGACAATCAGATTTATGGATTAACAAAAGGCCAGACCTCACCACGGTCTGCAGCGGGATTTAAGACGAAATCAACTCCGCAAGGGTCGATTGAACAAGCTGTTGCACCAATGGAGCTCGCCTTGTCAGCAGGCGCAACTTTTGTTGCACAGAGCTTCTCCACTGATTTAAAGGAATTAACAGCCATTATAGAGGCCGGCATCCAGCATAAGGGATTTTCTTTAATTAATGTGTTCAGTCCATGCGTAACCTATAATAAAATCAATACGTATGACTGGTTCAAAGAAAACCTTACTAAATTGAGCACAATTGAAGGATACGATTCAACCGACAGGGAAATGGCTATGCAGACTATCATGCAGCATGATGGACTGGTTACAGGAATCATCTATCAGAATACAGAGCGACCGTCATACCAGGAATTAGTCCCTGGATACGCAGAAGAAGCTTTAACAAAAGCAGATTTAACTTTAAGCCAGGAAAGCTTCGATCAATTGGTTGCAGAGTTTATGTAAAAAGCCCAGGGTTCGCTCTTTAAAAGCGAACCCGTTTTTCATGACAGCAGCACATGTATGCATTGCTTAAAAACACCTGGTGATACTACTAACCATTTACCAGAACCAGTTCCAGCCTCTCCTGCGGCGATTTCCCCTGTTTTCTTCATTATTTTCGTAATTTCTCTCATATTCGTTCTCTCCGTTATTCCGTTCGTTGCCATAATTGTTGTCACCATATCCTCTATTGCCATATCCTCTTCTTTGATTTCGTCCGTAGTTTCCATAATCTTCTTCCTCGTAATCATCTGAATAATTGTGATCATATTCGTTGCCATGGCTGCAGTTCTCGTGGTGCTTTCCATTCCCAAATCCACAGATGGAGCAATAACGTCCCTTGTTTGAACGTTTTCTTTTCTTTCCGCACTCATGACTATCTTCGTATTCGTCGTGACCGTAGTGATCTTTTTCGTAATCATCACAGCAGCAGCAATCCCTATATCCCATAGTTTCCCCTCCACTTAATAATTATTTTCTTTATATCATATGGATGGAGTGGACAAAGGTTATGGGAGTTTATCCAATGTTGTCAAAATGTGCAAAAGCATAGTTGCATGGAAAACGGTTTTTATTGATTTACAGGCCAAATGGTCAATGCAGCTGAATAAATCGGCTAATCCTTTCATTTTATGAGGACTGCAAACTAAGAAAAAACGAAAGGGACTTTCATCTCCCGACAACACTCCGCGTCTTTACCGCACGTGACGAAGTTTGCCGAAGATTCTTGCCTTTACTATGAATTACATCAAAATTTACATATAAGAATGCAAAAAAATAAAAAAATTTTCCATATCGGACCATTTGTCCATATCAGGTGGACATTCATCTAGACATGCAATTTTTTCAGATGGTAATATACTAATATCAGAACATTTATTAGCCGTTTCCTAAAAGGGAGTGTACATGTTGAAAGGAAAAATGAAAGCGCTTCTAAAGCATCGCAGAGGATTTGGTGCTGAATTGAGTATGGTTGATATTCCACAGATCAATGACGATGAAGTATTGATAAAGGTTAAAGCTACATCCATTTGTGGAACTGATGTACACATTTATACATGGGATGAATGGTCACAGGCCCGTGTGAACCCGCCTTATGTCTTTGGACATGAATTCTGTGGCGAAGTCGTTGAAATTGGTTCAAAGGTATCAAGTGTTAAAGTTGGCGACTTTGTTTCAGCTGAAACTCATTTGGTCTGTGAAAATTGCCCCCAGTGCTTGACCGGCCAGTATCATATCTGTAAAAATACTCGGATTATCGGTGTTGATACACAGGGATGCTTTGCCGAATATGTGGCCCTGCCTGCAAAAAATTTGTGGAAAAATCCTTCAAACATGCCTTTTGATGTCGCCTCGATACAGGAGCCGATGGGAAATGCAGTTCATACAGTGCTTGCTGGTGATATCTTAGGGAAAACAGTAGCTGTGATTGGTTGTGGCCCTATTGGCATCATGGCTGCAGGAATTGCAAAAGCGGCCGGCGCAGCCCAGGTGATCGCCTTTGACCTAAATGATTATCGGCTGAACCTGGCAAAGCAAATGGGTGCAACTGCCATTGTGAATTCCGGAAACCAAGACCCCTTAACTGTTGTAAGAAAATTAACAGGGGGCAGTGGAGTGGATGTTGTGTGTGAAATGAGCGGACATCCTGCAGCTATCAACCAGGGTTTTAAAATGGTCACAAACGGAGGAAGAGTTTCAATCCTTAGTCTGCCTGTGAAACCTGTAGAAATTAATATTACAGATGATATCGTCTTCAAAGGTATAACGGTGCAAGGAATAACGGGAAGGCTGATGTTTAAAACTTGGCAGCAGGTTTCGAGTCTTTTGGCGTCAGGGCAGGTTGACGTTACGCCTCTCATAACCCATCATCTGCCTATAGAAGAGTTTGAAAAGGGATTTGAGCTAATGATTAAAGGACAGTGCGGAAAAGTCGTGCTCCAACCGTAGAAAAAGAAGAATCGCAGTTTGAGGGATGGCGGATTATTCAGTAAAATAATAAATACCTATAGTTGTAATTTTGAAGGAGGAGTGTGTTATGAAAGGGTTCGAGTATTTGCAGGAAGAATTAAACCAAATGAGGCAGGCTGGGACCTTCCGCAGGCTTGTTCCGTTGGAGTCAGAACAGGGGTCTAAAGTAGTGATTGACGGCAAAGAAGTGATTCAGCTTTCCTCCAACAATTATCTGGGCCTAACCTCACATCCGCGCCTTCGGCAGGCGGCTCTTGATGCAGTTGAAAAATTCGGTGCAGGCACGGGTTCGGTAAGGACGATTGCAGGTACATTTTCTATGCATGAGCAGCTCGAAGAAAAGCTCGCAAAGTTTAAGCATACAGAAGCCGCCCTGGTTTTTCAATCCGGTTTTACAACCAATCAAGGGGTACTGTCAGCAATCTTGACGCCTGAAGATGTAGTTATTTCAGATGAATTGAACCATGCTTCCATCATTGATGGGATCCGGCTGACCAAAGCTGAGCGGAGAGTATATAAGCATGTGGATATGGCTTCGCTTGAGGAAGCTTTAAAAGGCACACAGAATTCTCGAAAGCGTCTTATTGTAACGGATGGTGTATTTTCCATGGATGGCAATATTGCACCACTCCCAGAGATAGTTGAGCTTGCCGAAAAATACGATGCACTAGTTATGGTAGATGATGCGCATGCTTCTGGGGTACTTGGCAAAAATGGGCGCGGAACAGTAAATCACTTCGGGCTGGATGGAAGGGTTCACATACAGGTTGGTACTTTGAGTAAAGCGATTGGCGTTCTTGGCGGTTATGTAGCAAGCACCAGGACATTAATCGATTATCTCATCCATAAAGGACGTCCATTTCTGTTCAGCACTTCCCACCCGCCGGCAGTGACTATGGCTTGCATAGAAGCATTAGATGTGCTTCAGGAAGAGCCTGAACTGATTGATCGCCTGTGGGAAAACACCACATTCTTTAAGGATGGCCTGAAAGAACTTGGCTTTAACACCGGTCATAGTGAAACACCCATTACCCCGGTCATTGTTGGAGATGAAGCACTCTCACATCAATTTTCCGATAAGCTGCTTCAATATGGCGTTTTTGCGCAGGGAATTGCCTTTCCGACTGTAGCGAAGGGCCTTGCCCGAATCCGTACGATTGTAACTGCCCAGCATTCCAATGAAGAGCTCCAGATGGCATTGGATGCATTTGTAAAAGCAGGCAAAGAGCTAAAAATCATCAATTAGCTAGCATGAAGCGCTGTAGTCTTGGACTATCGCGCTTTTTTGATAATGAAGCCATGCCATTTAGCATCTCTGCCATATTGCACAGGTGACTAAAATACATTAGGCCTTAGTATCTTTCTAGTAAGCGGCTGTCAAAACAGTTAGTAATGCAGGCCATAGATAATAGATTAACCTAAGCCGTATATTAGGTCAAAAGGTGCTCTTTCTAAAAATAGCAAGCTATTGTGTCTAAAATTGTACTTATTCGACTAAGTTATTGTTGTTTTCAAGGTAAATGTTTATAATATTGAATTGTATGTTCGTATAATAATTCAATTTATTCTTTTCAAATACTGAAAAGAAAGGGGTATAAATAATGAACGAAAAACAACGGCTGGAAGGCCAGCAAGTTCAAGTTGCTAATCCAGCGGACAAAAAATCCGAAAAGGATTACAGCAAGTACTTCCAGGCTGTATACATGCCGCCTTCCTTAAAAGAAGCAAAAAAACGCGGCAAAGAACAAGTTAAATATGACGAATTTGGGATACCAGAAGAGTTCCGCAGTATGGGTGCAGGACGAAAATTTTACATCCGCACTTATGGCTGCCAGATGAACGAACATGATACAGAGGTAATGGCAGGGATCTTCATGGCACTTGGTTATGAGCCATCCGAAACTGTAGAGGATGCGAATGTCATCCTCCTGAATACTTGTGCAATTCGTGAAAATGCGGAGAATAAGGTATTTGGAGAGCTCGGACATCTGAAATCGCTAAAAATGGAAAAGCCTGATTTGCTGCTTGGAGTGTGCGGTTGCATGTCCCAGGAAGAGTCGGTTGTAAACAGAATTCTTTCCAAGCATCCGTTTGTTGATATGATTTTTGGTACCCACAATATTCACAGGCTTCCACACATCCTTAATGATGCATATATGTCCAAGGAGATGGTCATTGAGGTTTGGTCAAAGGAAGGCGATGTAATTGAAAACCTTCCAAAGGTTCGCAAAGGACAGACAAAAGCCTGGGTAAATATCATGTACGGCTGTGATAAATTCTGTACCTACTGCATTGTTCCATATACAAGGGGTAAGGAAAGAAGCCGTCGCCCGGAGGATATCATTCAGGAGGTCCGCCATCTGGCTGCTCAGGGCTATAAGGAAATCACGCTGCTAGGGCAGAATGTAAACGCATATGGCAAGGACCTTGAGGATATTAACTATGGACTCGGTGATTTAATGGATGAAATCCGTAAGGTCGATATTCCTAGGATTCGCTTTACAACAAGCCATCCGCGCGACTTTGATGACCATTTGATTGAGGTGCTTGCAAAGGGCGGCAATCTGGTTGAGCACATCCATCTTCCTGTCCAATCCGGAAGCACAGATGTTCTGAAGATCATGGCACGTAAATACTCACGGGAACAGTATCTCGAGTTGGTAAGGAAAATCAAAGCGGCAATGCCGGATGTAGCACTGACAACGGATATCATTGTTGGATACCCAAATGAAACCGAGGAGCAATTCGAAGAAACTCTTTCCCTCTATAAAGAGGTAGGATTTGATGCTGCTTATACATTTATCTATTCTCCAAGGGAAGGCACTCCTGCAGCCAAGATGGTCGATAATGTCCCTATGGAAGTGAAGAAAGAACGGCTTCAGCGCTTGAATGCCGTTGTCAATGAATTCTCCGCTAAGAAAATGAAGGAGATGGAAGGGCAGATTGTTGAGGTTCTCGTTGAAGGGGAAAGCAAGAATAATCCAGATGTATTAGCAGGGTATACCAGAAAGAATAAGCTGGTTAATTTTATTGGACCAAAGCCTGCGATTGGGCAGCTGGTAAAGGTAAAAATCACTAAAGCAAAAACATGGTCTTTAAATGGGGAAATGGTGGAAGAAGCTAAACCGGTAGAGGTGGAATGAACATGGGGAAATATTCGAAAGACGATATTCTGGCTAGAGCGGAAGAATTGGCCAAAATGATTTCCGAAACAGAAGAAGTCGATTTTTTCAAGCGTGCGGAAGCACATATCAATGAGAACCAAAAGGTCAGGGAGATGATTGCTTCCATCAAGAGCCTTCAAAAGCAAGCGGTCAATTTCCAGCATTATGGAAAAGAGAAGGCGTATAACCAGGTGCAGCAAAAAATAGAAGCACTAGAGCAGGAAATTGATGAGATTCCTATCGTGCAGGAATTTAAACAATCTCAAGTAGATGTAAATGAATTGCTGCAGATGGTAGCTTCACAAATTTCAAATACAGTAACTGATCTGATCATTCAAACCACAGATGGCGATCTTCTTCGCGGTGAAACAGGGTCAAAGGTACGGAACGGAAGCGGAAGCAGCTGTTCTTGAGGTCCCTTTACGAATCCCCTCCATTTAACGGAGGGGATTTTTTGTGTACAAGGACCCTAAACAGCAGTGCCTATTGACCGACGCCGTGATACGTACATGAGCCCCTCCTTAAAACTGGAATTTAGCACATCACTCATTTCCACGGCATAGACTAGTGTAGATAACGATATTACATTCAGTTTCTATTGTTAAAATAATTCGCACACTAGACTAATAACCCGCATAGGATGAATTGAAACTGTATGAGGAGGGTTCGCTAGCATGTCACAATCACACTATAGAGAGATTTTAGCAAAAGCGGTGGTGGCAAAGGGACGTAAATATACAAAGTCCTCACACACCATTACCCCAGCTCATCATCCTTCCAGCATTCTCGGCTGTTGGATCATCAACCATAAGTACGAGGCAAGAAAAATCGGCAAAAAAGTGGAAATCCGCGGCACTTTTGAGATTAACACCTGGTATTCAACTCAGCACAATACCAAGACAGAGCTTGCGTGTGAAAAGGTGCAATATTCAGATGTAATCTCATTAAAATACCGGGATCCAGATGTCCAAGATGATGAAGAGGTCATCGCAAAAGCGGTTCAGCAGCCAAACTGCATCGAAGCCAGCATTTCTCCTGATGGGCAGCAGATCTTGGTGAATGTGGAAAGAGAATTTTTTGTTGAAGTAATCGGGGAGACAATGATATGTGTCGCTGTTAATCCGGATGGCTGCAATGATGATGATGATTGGGGCTCCGATCTGGAAGATGAGTTTGAAGATTTACGTCCTGATTTCATGGTAGACTTTGAGGACGAATAGAATCTCCTTTGCCAAATGATATGGTTAATTTTGCCGTCATTCATCCTGATAAAAACTCAATGGGAATTAGATTGCCGTGAAAGGCAGTTCCATCCCCGCGTAACGGACTGCATCTAAGGGGCAAGGGAGTAACCGGATGAATGACATTCATCCGGCTTTATTTTTATCTCAGAGCAAAAATTGGATACTGGATTCCTGTCGAATAGTGCAAGCGAGTACCGCTACAAAGAGGCTGATATGATATAATGAGTCTATATGAGCTCTGGCCGCAGGACATTAAGCAATCTCCCGGATAAAAAATACGGGGGCAGCTTACTGAAAAATAGCAGCTGCGGGGCTTGCAATAATCGTAAACTATGAACAGCAATAATATGTGTTTAGTAAATAATGACCATTATTATTTGTATGAAAGGTTTGGAAGTCAATGACCGGTTACACTCCAATGATTCAGCAATATCTTAAAATTAAGGCAGAGTATCAGGATGCCTTTTTATTTTTCCGTCTAGGGGATTTTTATGAAATGTTTTTTGATGATGCCCTAAAAGCATCTCAGGAGCTAGAAATCACACTTACAAGCAGGGAAGGCGGTACAGCGGAAAGGATCCCGATGTGCGGCGTGCCCTACCATTCTGCTTCCAACTACATAGATGTGTTAGTGGAAAAAGGGTATAAAGTGGCTATCTGCGAACAAACAGAGGATCCAAAACAAGCCAAAGGAGTCGTAAGAAGAGAGGTAGTCCAGCTAATTACACCGGGTACTAAGATGGATGGCAAAGGCCTGGATGAAAAGGAAAATAATTACCTTGCCTCTATTACAGACTATTCTGATGGGACATACGGGCTTGCCTATACGGATTTGACGACGGGCGAGAGTGGCGCAACCATACTTGAAGGCAGCTTTGATGAGGTCTTTAATGAACTTGCCCTGTTAAACGCCAAAGAAATCGTACTGGCAGATGACTTCAATCCCGAGTGGCAAAAAAGTTTCAGGGAGCGAGGGCTGGCGGCGTTATCTTACGAGAATGAGAGTGTGGTCACCGATTCCTTCGCACGGTTAATGAAGCAACTTAATGGCCAAAAGCAGATGATGGCGGCGTCACGGCTTCTTCATTATCTTTACCGGACTCAAAAGCGCAGCCTGGACCATCTACAACCGGTAAAATCATATGAAACTAATCATTACATGAAAATAGATTACTATTCAAAAAGGAATTTAGAGCTTACCGAAACAATCCGCTCAAAAGGCAAGAAAGGCTCGCTATTATGGCTTCTGGATGAAACGAAGACAGCCATGGGAGGAAGGCTGTTAAAACACTGGATTGACCGGCCGTTGATCGATAAGAAAAAGATTGAAATGCGCCAGGCTTATGTAGAAACCCTGTTAAATCATTATTTTGAGAGACAGGACATCCGTGAACGGCTTACCGAAGTGTATGACCTGGAACGATTGGCTGGAAGGGTCGCATTTGGGAATGTAAATGCACGAGACCTCATCCAGCTTAAACGTTCTCTTCAGCAGCTGCCTTATATCAAACAAGTAGTTGCCGGAATGGCTGATGCCGCTCTGTTGAAACTCGCTGAAAACCTCGACCCTTGTGAAGAGGTGACAGATCTTTTGGAAAGGTCACTGGTGGACAACCCTCCCCTGTCAGTTAAAGAGGGAAATATCATCAGGGATGGCTTCAATCAAGAGCTTGATACGTACAGGGATGCCAGCCGGAACGGAAAGTCGTGGATCGCTCAATTGGAACGGCAGGAACGGGAACGGACCGGCATTAAGTCCTTAAAAATAGGCTATAACCGCGTGTTCGGTTATTATATAGAAGTAACAAGGGCGAATCTGCAATTGTTGGAGGAAGGCAGATATGAAAGGAAACAGACACTTACAAACGCAGAACGCTTTATTACTCCGGAACTAAAAGAAAAGGAAGCGTTGATCCTTCAAGCAGAGGAAAAGATAGTAGGGCTTGAATATGATTTATTCCTTGATATACGCGAACAGGTGAAGGAGTACATCCCGCGCCTGCAGAAGCTGGCGCTTGCCGTTAGTGAACTGGATGTGCTGCAATGCTTTGCGACTGTAAGTGAACAGCGCCACTACGTGAAACCTTTATTTTCGACTGACAGGAAGGTCATGATTAAAGCTGGCCGACACCCAGTAGTGGAAAAGGTCCTCCAATCCCAGGAGTATGTCCCAAATGATTGCCATATGAATTCCGAACGGGAAATCCTGCTGATTACCGGGCCAAATATGTCCGGTAAAAGCACTTATATGAGGCAAGTTGCCCTGACAGCAATCCTTGCCCAAATTGGCTGCTTTGTGTCAGCAGAGGAAGCTGTCATGCCAATCTTCGATAAAGTATTTACCAGGATTGGGGCTGCAGACGACCTGATTTCCGGACAAAGTACCTTTATGGTCGAAATGCTGGAAGCCAAAAACGCTATCGTCAATGCAACGCAAAATAGCCTTATTTTATTTGATGAAATAGGGAGAGGAACATCCACATATGATGGAATGGCACTGGCACAGGCCATCATTGAATATATACACGAAAATATCGGGGCGAAAACATTATTCTCGACCCATTACCATGAGCTTACTGCCTTGTCCAATGACTTAAAACAATTGAGCAATGTCCATGTAAGTGCCATTGAGCAAAACGGAAATGTAGTATTTCTCCATAAAATAAAAGAAGGCGCCGCAGATAAAAGTTATGGAATCCATGTAGCCCAGCTTGCGGAGCTGCCAAAGACGCTTATTATACGCGCAAAAAAGATTCTGGAGGATCTGGAGAATGGCAATGGGCAAGATATTCCAGCAACGAAGCATGATACCGCGCCAATTCCTGTGCTTATTGGTTCAAATAATGCTGAAGGCAGCGCTCAAGCAGGAGGGGAAGCGCCTGTTTTTGGAGGCCAGCTTTCTTTCTTTGCGGACTCGGCTGTTGCTGAAAAACCTGGAACTTCCAAAGAACGAAAAGTTACAGAGGAGCTAAAGAACCTTAACATCCTGGAGATGACTCCTCTCGAAGCGATGAACGTTTTATATAAATTGCAGAAAAAGCTGAAATAATTGATTGAAAGAGTGAGGCGAACGCAAATGGGCAAAATTGTAGAGCTTGATGAGGCATTGTCCAACAAAATAGCAGCTGGCGAAGTTGTGGAAAGACCGGCTTCTGTTGTCAAGGAACTCGTCGAAAATGCAATTGACGCCAACAGCAGCATTATAGAGATTGAATTGGAAGAGGCAGGGCTGTCGAAGATCCGGATTGTGGATAATGGAGATGGCATCCTGCCGGAGGATGTAAAAACTGCTTTTAAACGACATGCAACAAGTAAAATCAAAGATGAAAACGACCTGTTCAGGATTCGGACACTTGGATTCCGCGGTGAGGCTCTTCCCAGCATTGCCTCTGTATCCAGGTTTGAATTGAAAACAAGTACAGGTGAGACAGCGGGCACAAGGATCCTGCTTGAAGGCGGTAATATTAAGGAGTTAGAAGCGGCATCCAGCCGGAAAGGAACGGATATCACAGTTTCAGACTTGTTTTATAATACACCTGCCAGGCTTAAATATATGAAGACCATCCACACTGAGCTTGGAAATATCACTGATGTAGTGAACCGTCTTGCCCTCTCCCATCCTGAGGTGTCATTCCGGCTTACCCATAATGACAGAAAGCTGCTTCATACAACTGGGAAAGGCAATGTACTCCAGGTTCTTTCGGCAATTTATGGAATCAATATTGCAAAGAAGATGGTGCCGGTAAAAGGAAGCTCTTTGGATTTCAATGTGTCCGGTTTTATTGCACTCCCGGAAATTACAAGGGCATCCCGCAATTATATCTCGACCATGATCAATGGAAGGTTTATAAAAAATTATCCATTGGCAAATTCCATCCTGGAAGGCTATCACACCTTGCTCCCGATCGGACGTTATCCAATTGTACTGCTGTCCATCACGATGGACCCCATCCTTGTCGATGTGAATGTCCATCCGTCGAAGATGGAGGTCCGGCTAAGCAAAGAAACAGAACTGAACCAGCTTGTAGCAGAATCGATCAAACAAGCATTTAAGACCATGGAGTTAATCCCGAGCGGCCCTGGTTTTGTGAAAAAGGAGACTGTCCGTACAGATCAGCCTTCCTTTGAGTTGGACCATATTGCTCCGTCCAATAAAAGTTTCACTCCTGAGCCAGTAAAGGATTCATTCTTCGGCAAGGAAGACAATACCGATAATGAACATAGAGACGAGAATTTCCTATATCAGACAGTACAAGCGGAACAGCCGCTTCCATTCAGGGAGTCAGGGGAAGAATATAAATCTGAAATAGTGATGGAGACGAAAGCTCCTCAAAACCAGAGTTTACAGGAGCAAACCGTGTCTTCAATTCTTTCAGTACCGCCAGAGGAAATTCAGGAGCCGGTGCAAAAAGAGCTTTCAGCAGGTCGAAGGCAAACCGAGCGGCCGGCCCCAGCAGCAGAATTACCGTCCAGAGTTCCACCGATGTATCCGATTGGGCAAATGCATGGAACCTATATCTTTGCCCAAAACGAGAGAGGGCTATATTTAATAGACCAGCATGCTGCACAGGAAAGAATCAAGTATGAGTATTATTCGGAAAAGCTTGGATATGTGGAAAGTGAGCTTCAGGAGATGCTTATTCCGATTACGCTTGAATACTCAACTGATGAGTGCATAAGAATCAATGAATATAAGCACGAGCTGGAGAAGGTAGGGGTCTTCCTGGAGGAATTCGGCATGAATTCCTATATTGTCCGTTCGCATCCACAATGGTTCCCAAAGGGAATCGAACAGGAAATCATGGAAGAAATGATCGAACAGCTCCTTTCCATGAAAAAGGTCGATATTAAAAAACTAAGGGAAGAAGCTGCCATCCTTATGAGCTGTAAAGCCTCCATAAAAGCAAACCATCACTTAAGAAATGATGAAATACAGGCACTGCTGGATAAACTAAGACAGACGACTGATCCATTTACCTGTCCGCATGGACGTCCTATCATCATCCACTATTCCATTTATGAAATGGAGAAAATGTTTAAAAGGGTTATGTAAAAATATAGATATAGAAACCCTGTGATTGAATTTCAAAATTGCAATAAACAGCCAGGTTGTCTACCAGCTCTTTTCGCACTGAATGAACGTACTGCGTTTGTTCAGTGCTTTTGTGTTTTGTGATAGCAATCTATGTACATCTACGAAATAAAGAGAATAGCCTTTTTAGTAAAGGTAATAAAAAAATTACAAATTTTTCCGATATATAGTTTAATTATATTAGGAGGAAGCTTATGAAAAAACATATATTTCTTGCGAACATCCTAGTTCTCTTATCGTTTTTGTCTACCCCCGCCATAAATGCAGCTATAAAAGTGAATTACGGAAAGAAAGTAGATTGGGTCAATATAACTGCCGACAATAATTGGGCCATTAACAGCGGGATACTTTTGTTTAGCAGTAAAAAGAAAGATACTCCATTATTACAAGGACTAGATAAGCGTGTTAAGTATATCGGCATAGATTATAGGGACAACTCTAAGCAAAAATTACATCCAGTAGCTTCCGAGGTATCAACAGAAGAGGGGATTGGCAGCAGTATAGAATTTTCAGCAAAGCAAAATACACAAACAATATACGCAATCATTGTTTTTTATGATAAAAACAAAAAACCAATCGCCTATCAGGACAAAACCCTAAACGTGCAAAAACTAGTCATCAATCAAAATAAACAAATAAAAAAGCTGAACAATGATCGGTTTTTCGAGATTGATAAGGCAACGAAAACAATAAATGTCGATTTGTCAAAATTAGAAGGCAAATTTAGTTATTGGACATTTCATTATGATTTAAAACCGGTATCGTTGGCAGCAGCCATAAAAGAAGGCTTGGCTGGAACAAGAAACGACGGGAGTCATGGATCCGTGGAACCAATTACATTCCAACTATCGGAAGCAGCCTTTAAGTAGGGTTTATACCATGATCATTCTGTATGACAAAAAATTTAAACCTATATATTACATACCTTACTATTTCAAAGACTCAGATTTTACATGATTCTCGATTGTTAATTCTGCAGAATAAGTTGTTAGAGATTCAAGCCGATGGAGGATTCTAAAGTATTGATAGAGTCCCTTTTTTTACACATATTAAGCAGTTGAAAATGGTATTTGTTTGATATACCTTATTTCCGCTAAAAATAAAACATGAACTATGAATCTCAGTGTACACTTTATATCAGATTTGATTGATGACCTAGGGTGTAAGGATATTTTTTTTATGCAAAGGGCTTAATCTCTCCAGTTTGTAGGTTTGTCTAATTTTAAACAAGTACGTCTGTGGTAAGGCAATAAATGAGTTCATAAACTCCTCTACGTACTTCCTGTGTTTTTTTATATATTTACTATATTATAATTATGTTAACTATATACTGGTCGCTTAATGCTTTTTTATTACCATAGCCCATGACCAGAGGATATCCTTAAACAAGTTGAAGTATTGCAATAATAGAGGAGCGGTTTGTTTGAGGGTAAATTTATAAATATAGTAACATGATCGAGTTGAATAAGTGGTTAAGTTCCCGTATTGAGACAAATATTAACCAAGTTTGTTCAACACTTTTTATGTATCTTGAATAAAACCTTTGAATTTCTAATTAGTTGGAAATTGATTTAGACAGTCTTCCCAAAATGGTTGGTCACAGGTTTTATAGCATTACAAAAATAGCTCTAAAGAGAATGGTTAGCGCTATTTAGTCTTATATTTTTTATGGCACTTAGATGGCTAATCAAAATATAATTCCTTTCCTAAATAGCTCTGCAACTGCTTGCACTCTATTTTGCGCACCTAATTTTTTAATAGCTGATTTGACGTATTGGTTTACTGTAACTTCACTGATATACATTGCTTCAGCCATATTTTTGGTGCTCTCTCCCCAGGATATCCTCTTCATGACTTCGAGTTCCCTTTTGCTTAGTATTTGAGTAGCAGCCGTTCCGTTTGTTTTCTCCAGGATTCTTCCTGCTTGGCGGCCATATTGGGTAAAGGAAGAAAGTAATTGATCGGTTATAAGAAAATCTTTTTTGAATTCATTCGTGCATATATAACCGATTGCAACCGAACTAAAGCAGATTGGGACAACTAAGAGGGAATTCACATTAGATGAGGTTATGTATTTGCTGTTTACTAGCCTGAAAAAATCCATTCCGGAACAGTACTTCGCTTTTCTTTCATATAAAGCGGAATAAATGATCGGTATAGAACGAATATCATCCCGGATATCTCTGATATGCCCCAAGCCTAGGGTATTGAGTGATATGATGCCTTCTCCGAGATAACCCAAATGGGAGTATCTGAACAAAAAGGAGTTTCTTACGGGGAAAATCTTAATATAAGTTTCGAGTATTTTATACAGTTTGTCTTCATGGCTGCCAGCATCTTCTATTTCTCGGATACTTTTCAATAAGGTATAATCCAAAGACATATTTTCACCTTCTTTATAGGGATACAGTATATAGAAAATTGGGAATATTCAAATTATATAAAAATTATTACACTTTAGATAGACTTTCTTATGGTTTTTCTTCGAGCAATTTCCCCAAATACGGAGGGAGAAAGGCGGTGAAATGATCCATACTGTACTGTACAAAAATCATCCGACATATGTTACCAATAAAATGAAAACGCTTACAAATTATTTGTTGATATTTCCTTTTTCTCGACAGATCTAATTTTATCTGAAAATTTCTAAATTCCAAGTAAATCTAAAATCTATAAAAAGATGAGGAGGCAGGAGATGACATCAAATCAACCGAAATTAGATGCTGTCATTGTCGGCGCCGGTTTTTCGGGGCTTTACATGCTTCACTGTCTGAGGAAGGCAGGCTTTTCCACACGGGTTTTTGAAGCAGGTGATAATGTCGGTGGTACATGGTATTGGAATCGTTATCCGGGAGCACGCTGCGATGTTGAAAGCATCTATTATAACTACACTTTTTCAGAGGAGCTACTTGAGGAATGGACCTGGTCTTCCAAATATGCTGAACAGCCAGAAATTTTAAGCTATATTAATTTTGTTGCAGATAGGTTGGATCTAAGGCGAGACATCCAGTTCAGTACACGTGTTTCTTCGGCAAAATATGATGAAGATAAGAAGTTCTGGATAGTGGAATTAAATGACGGTCAAACAGTGTCGGCAAGGTACTTTATCACAGCAGTAGGATGCTTGTCCGCTTCCAATATACCTAAAATTAAAGGGTTGGAAAACTTTAAGGGCGAGTGGTATCACACTGGTCAATGGCCTCATGAAAAAGTAGAATTCATTGGCAAAAAGGTTGGAATAATTGGAACGGGCTCGAGCGGTATCCAGGCCATTCCTGTAATAGCAGAAGAAGCGGAACACCTTACAGTTTTCCAGCGGACCCCTCAGTATAGCACTCCAGCAAGAAACCATCCACTTGATCCGGACCTCATACAACAAGTACGAGAGAATTACAGTGAAATTAAGACGAACATTCGTCATTCCTTAACTGGCATGCCAGTGATGCCCCGTGACCGCTCTGTTTTTGATGATACACCCGAAGAAAGGCAGCGGTCATTTGAAGCGGCATGGGAAAAAGGCGGCCTTATGCATCTAAACTACACTTATAACGATCTAAGTATAACCCCTGAAGCCAACGAAATGGTGGCAGAATTTATCCGCTCAAAGATCAGGCAGGTTGTAAAAAATCCTGAAACCGCGGAAAAACTGATGCCAAACTTCTTTTATGGAACGAAGCGCCCAATCATAGACACAAATTATTTCGAGACCTATAACCGTGAGAACGTATCCCTGGTGGATGTGAAAAAGGCACCAATCGAAGAAATCACTCCAACTGGCCTAAGGAACGCAGAATCTGAATATGAACTAGATATGATTGTATTTGCAACAGGATTTGATGCTATGACCGGACCTTTATTCAAGATGGATATCCGCGGGAAAGGTGGGGTGTCATTAAAAGAAAAATGGGCTGATGGAGCACATACTAGAACATATCTGGGCATTGCAACAGCAGGATTCCCTAACATGTTCATGCTTACGGGGCCAGAAAGCCCTTCTGTATTGAGTAATATGATGGTTTCAATTGAACAGCATGTGGAATGGGTAAGCGATTGTATCAACTATATGCGTGATAACGGTAAGGTTGTCATCGAAGCAAATGAGGATGCTGAAAACACATGGAGCAAGACCTGCCGTGAAATAGCCGATGCTACCCTTTTCACAAAGACAGAATCTTGGTATATGGGTGCAAATATTGAAGGGAAAGCCCGCGGCTTCCAGATTTACCTCGGAGGGGTAGGGCCGTACAGACAGATTTGTGACGATGTTGCCGGAAATGGGTATGAAGGATTTACATTAATTGCCTCTGAAGAACCTGTATTAGAAGGATGAACAAAAGGGAAATGTTCGATTAATATTTGATTAAAAAAGGAGGAATAATTATGGCTTTAGATCCGCAAGCAAAATTTATACTGGAGCAGATGGAGGCTGCTGGAGCTCCGCCGATGAGCACATTATCACCCGAAGAAGCAAGGCTTACAACTGATTTTAGTGCTTTGGCAGGCGAACCAGAAGAGGTAGGGAAGGTAGAAAACAGGAACATTCCCGGCCCTGCTGGAGAAATACCGGTGCGTATTTATACACCAAAAGGAGAGGGGCCGTTTCCTGCATTGGTTTTTTATCATGGAGGAGGCTGGGTGATTGGCGATCTGGATACAGTAGATGTACCTTGTCGGCTTTTAGTCAATAGAGCAAACTGTGTGGTGGTTTCTGTTGATTATAGGCTGGCACCTGAGCATAAGTTCCCGGCAGCTGCAGAAGATTCATATGCCGCAGCCAAGTGGGTGGTAGAGAATGCTGCATCCATTCAGGTTCTTCCAGATCAAGTGGCTGTTGGCGGAGACAGTGCAGGAGGGAACCTTGCAGCTGTCACCGCATTGATGGCAAGAGACAAGGGAGAAATATCTTTGGCCTATCAAATGCTTATTTATCCCGTGACTAACCACTCATATGCAACAGAGTCTTACACAGAAAACGCTGACGGATATTTATTGACAAAAGATAGTATGGTCTGGTTTTGGAACCATTATTTAAATGACGAGGAAGACGGCAAAAATCCTTACGCCTCCCCTCTGCAGGCAAAGGACTTAAGCGGACTTCCCCCAGCATTGGTACTTACAGCAGGATATGACCCGCTTCGTGATGAAGGCGAAGCCTATGCGGAACGGCTTAAAGAAGCTGGTGTTCCGGTGGAAACTGCCCGTTATGACGGCATGATCCACGGATTCTTCTGGATGCCAGGTGTGCTCGACCAGGGTAGGATATCCATAGAACAGGCTGCAAGTGCCTTAAAGAAGGTATTCGAGAGCAGTGTAGCGCCTATTAAGTAAAGCTGTCCTAAATAACCGGACACTTCAGCTAATGAAGTGTCCCTTTTAATGTTTATAAAAATACATAAGATGTTTGTTCATTAATTCGCAAAGTTGCTTCCGCTGTCAATTGATCCGTTGTCAGTAAAAAAATAGAGCAGCTCCGATAACAGCCCTTACAGGTAGTCCAACATTTGCATCTAATAGATAGAGGTGATGAATATGGAAAATTTGCTGCAATCTCTTTTGAACCGTTCCGTAAATAAAATGGGACCGGTGAATCCTATTGTCAAAGAATCTGCACTGGAAGTTGTCAGACGTGCATATGATGAGGGAATCTGTATGCAGATTGTATCTGGATTTCGTACTAAGGAGCAGCAGGACGCTTTGTACCGTCAAGGCAGGACAGCACCTGGTTATATAATGACCAATGTAAAAGGAGGCCAATCTTACCATAATTATGGACTCGCAGTTGATTATGCATTAGTGTCTCCCGGCGGACGCGAAGTTAGCTGGACAGTAAACAGGGAGTGGCTGAGAGTTGCGGAAATTGCGAAGTCAATTGGGTTTACATGGGGTGGTGACAGACCAAAATTTAAGGACTATGGCCATTTGGAAATGAATGGAGGATTATCAATCGCTGAATTGCAAAAGGGGAAACTGCCATCACTAATTTCCATTCATACCAAAGAGAGCTGAGTGTTCGCCATTCAGTGGACAAGTACCCTTGTTAGAAGATTATACTGTGAAGGGTCGAGAAGTGGGGAGTTTACTTATAGTTCTGTATGACCGAGGTGATTTTCACCTCTTTCATTTTTCAAATTTCCCATGAATGAAAAAGAATAATAGGTAAAAGGTGCAAGGAACATGGTTGCAATCAATAAAAATGGGGTATTGATTTTTGTGCGTTTATTTGATTAATTCGTCCCATTCTTGTTCATACTGGTTAGATGTGTTACTGCTGCAACAAAAATTATGGTAAAATAGGAAAAAACTAAGTAAGGCAGTGAATGGAATTGGAACGTATAAAGCCAAAGCTTCTTGTTATAATCGGACCAACTGCAGTAGGCAAGACGAAATTAAGTGTAGAACTTGCAAAACGGTTTAACGGTGAAATCATAAGCGGTGATTCGATGCAGGTATATAAAGGGATGGATATCGGAACTGCCAAAATAACAGAAGCTGAAAAAGAAGGAATACCCCACTATCTTATTGATATTAAAGATCCCGATGAGCCATTCAATGTACAAGAATTTCAAGAAAGAGCCAATGAAGCAATCATTGATATACATAGCAGAGGGAAGTTACCCATTATAGCAGGAGGCACGGGGCTTTACATCCAGTCTGTTATTTATGATTATCAGTTTTCAGAAGCCCCAACTGATCCCGCTTACCGAAAACACCTGGAAAACCGGATAAATGCAGGAGAAATTGATTCTGTCATGGATGAACTAAGAAACATTGATCCGGAATCGGCTGAAAGGATACATCCCAATAATGTCCGGCGGGTCATTCGGGCTCTTGAAATCTATCATTGCACAGGCAAGACCATGACCGACCAGCTCCTAGACCAGCCAAAAGAAATGAAGTATGATACGTTGCTTATCGGGCTGACCATGGAAAGGGAAAAATTATACCAGCGCATCGACCAGCGGGTAGACCTGATGGTAGAACAAGGGCTCGTACAGGAAGTAAGGGAATTCTATCAGCAGGGATTAAGGGACTGCCAGTCTATCCAGGCAATCGGATACAAAGAATTATATGATTACTTTGACCACAAAACCAGTTTGAATGAAGCATTAGATGCCCTTAAACAGAACTCCCGCCGATATGCCAAGCGGCAGCTTACCTGGTTCCGAAATAAGATGGATGTCGTTTGGTATGATATGACAGATACCGAAGGCTTTGCAAAAAAAACTGAGGAAATATCCGCTTTTATTGCAGGAAAGCTCTTAATAAAAGCGAATAAATAACAAATAGAGAGAATAGAGGAGGATTTACAATGAAACAATCCGTTAACATTCAAGATCAATTTTTAAATCAATTACGAAAAGATGGAACTTATGTGACCGTTTTTTTACTAAACGGTTTCCAGATAAGGGGACAAATAAAAGGGTTTGATAATTTCACTGTATTGTTCGAATCAGAAGGAAAACAGCAGCTGGTATTCAAACACGCAATCTCTACATTTGCACCTCAGCGAAACGTACCAATCGATTTCGAAGCAAAGGAATAAACAACACAAAAACAGGCGCCTGTGGCGCCTGTTTTCAATTTAACGTAAATTAGTATCTAAGATCCTCATCGCGCTCTATTACACTCATTGACAAGCAGGATATCGGGGGAATGAACCGAAACACTCCACCTAGAATCCAGAGACTTATATTTCTTCATTAGCACCCAATTAAAGATACTGAGTTACCATCATTCTGAATATATATAGGAGAAGGAAATATTTCGTGGTAAGGAAATATTTCTCGGGAAAGCGCAGGAAATGACAAGATTCATAGCATATGAAAGAGATTTAGCAAAAAATGTAGCCAAGTAAAAGACTGTGTCTATTTTTGTCATTCAGAAGGCTCGTTTGTGGGCATTCGCCACACATTTTCCAAAATGCCAGCATATACTGTTTGTAATATAGAGAGGTGAATGCTTTGGACCAACCTATCCGTATGAAAGACAATGGACAAATAAATATCGTTCTAAACGGACAAAAGAGGAGAACAGTGAAAAAAGATCCTCCTTTACGGAATATTTCCGAGCGAGAGCTGCCTATCCAGCATCTGGCTCTTAAGGAAATTGAAGAAGAAATGAACGCCCTTGTCGGAATGGAAGAAATGAAGCGCATGATTAAGGAGATATATGCCTGGATCTATGTGAATAAAAAAAGGGAAGAAAAAGGACTTAAAACAGGTCGACAGGCGCTGCACATGATGTTTAAGGGAAACCCTGGTACGGGTAAAACAACTGTAGCCAGATTGATAGGAAAGCTGTTTCAAAAGATGAATGTGCTTTCAAAGGGCCATTTGATAGAGGCGGAACGGGCAGACCTTGTTGGGGAATATATCGGGCATACAGCCCAGAAGACAAGGGATTTAATCAAAAAAGCAATTGGCGGCATACTTTTCATCGATGAAGCCTATTCACTGGGGAGAGGTGGAGAAAAGGACTTCGGAAAAGAGGCGATCGATACTCTGGTTAAACACATGGAAGACCGCCAGCATGAATTCATCTTGATACTGGCTGGATATTCCAGGGAGATGGAGGAATTTTTGACCTTGAATCCAGGCTTGCATTCGAGGTTTCCGCTTGTAATTGACTTTCCGGATTATTCAATTGACCAATTGATGGAAATAGGGGATAGAATGCTTAATGAAAGAGAATACGGACTTAGCAGGGATGCAGAGAGGAAGCTAAGAATGCATCTTATGTATCTTAAAGCTATGGGTCCAATTACTTTCTCAAATGGGCGCTATATAAGGAATATAATCGAAAAATCCATAAGGACACAGGCCATGAGGCTGCTCATAGATGATACGTATGATAGGAACGATTTGTTCACAATACGAAGCCAGGACCTTTACTTTGAAGAAGACGCTGAAGAGGATCTTATTTAATAATCCAATCCAAAAAGGAGGATACAATCTCGATGCAGAATTCCATTATATTATATTCTACAAATACGTGTCCATATTGTGTACAGGCAAAAAACTTCCTGGAGGAACAAGGATTGGAATATACGGAAGTGAATGTTCAGGAAAATTATCAGGCTGCTGAAAGACTTGTCCAGGAAACTGGGCAATTGGGTGTTCCGCAAATTCAGATAAACAGTAATTGGGTATTAGGTTTTGATCCTCAGGCAATTCTGACTTTCGCCAGACAGCAAATATGAAAAAGATGGCCTTAGGGCCTTTTTTTATTACAGATTTATATTATATATTGGAACCGGTATAGACGGTGTAAGGTTTTCCAAAGGACTAAACAGTAAGGGCTCTATAATAAAAAGAGGGATGCTGCTTGTCCGATAAGATTGAGTGCAGCGCAATAAAATATTAAATACAAGGGATTCACAATATGTGTCAAAGAATAAATAGGTTCTATGAAACAATCTTGTATAGAAGAAGCAACGATAACGATTCTAATAATAAAAGCCATGTATTTTTCAAGGGAGGGGCAAATCATTTCCCAAATACAGTTTTGCCACGGACCAATCAGAATAAAAAGAGTAAATTAGGCATTTGTTTTGTAAAGCTTCATTTTCTGTTATGATGAAGAGTGGAGACCCTAAACAAGGAGGGTGAATTTTATGGAAATAGAAAAAGACAGAGAAAAAGCTATATTGGTGGGCTGCCAGACAGGCGAGGACGATTCCCGTTTTGAATATTCCCTGCAAGAACTGGCCTCTCTGACACATACTGCCAACGGTGAAGTATTGATTACGGTCACACAGAAGCGTGACAGGATCCATCCTTCTACATATATAGGAAAAGGAAAAGTAGAAGAACTGATCAATCTGGAAGAAGAGCTCGAACCGGATTTGCTTATATTTAATGATGAATTGACTCCTGGCCAGATCAGGAATTTATCTGAGCATTTAAAAGCCCGGGTCATTGACAGAACACAGCTGATATTGGACATTTTCGCACAGCGTGCACGCTCTAAGGAAGGAAAGCTGCAAGTAGAGCTTGCACAGCTTCAATATATGCTGCCAAGGCTCATTGGACAGGGTACGGCCCTTTCACGCCTTGGAGGAGGAATTGGTACCAGAGGTCCTGGTGAGACGAAGCTAGAAAGCGACCGTCGCCACATTCGCAGGCGGATTGACGATATAAAGGAACAGCTGGACGTAGTTGTTAAGCACAGGGAAAGATACAGGGAAAGAAGGAAACGGAATAAGGCATACCAGGTTGCGCTTGTTGGTTATACAAATGCAGGGAAATCTTCCCTTTTCAACCGGCTGACTGAAGCTTCTTCATTCGAAGAAAACTTGCTGTTTGCTACTCTCGACCCTTTGACGAGGAAAATGGTACTCCCAAGTGGATTTACAGTTTTGCTGACTGATACAGTAGGCTTTATCCAAGACCTGCCTACAACTCTTGTAGCAGCTTTCCGTTCGACCCTGGAAGAGGTGCAGGAAGCGGATCTTTTGCTTCATGTCGTAGATTCGTCAAACGAAGATTATTTTAACCATGAAAAAACGGTGCATGATTTGCTGGCCGATTTAGAGGTTAGCCAAATTCCAGAGCTGACTCTTTATAATAAGAAAGATATCCGGCATCCAGACTTCGTTCCGTCCTCAAAAGAAAAGTCTCTTATCATTTCCGCTTATGATGAACAAGACCTCAAATCGGTTCTTGCGCTGATTGAAGAAAAAGTAATATTAGAAATGGAGCATTACCATGTGTTCGTGCCTTCCAGTGAAGGGAAGCTGCTCTCACAGCTTAAAAACGAGACGATCCTTCGTTCGCTTCAATTTGACGAAGAAAAAGAGCAATATGAATGTGCTGGATATATCTTGAAAGATATTCCGCTTACAGGGCAACTCGAGAAATTTGCAAAATAAAGGAGAACAAGATGTACGAGCAGTTGAAACACGGGGCCAGATTACAGAATATGGCCAATCAGGTAGAGGAAATCATTTCTCCTCTTCATAAGAAGGTAAATGAAAGAATGGAAGCAAACCAGTATCGTGTGTTAAAAAGCTTCCAAAAATATCGAGTCAGCGATTCACACTTCATACCGTCGACAGGTTATGGATATGATGATGCAGGGCGGGACACACTTGAATTGATTTATGCTGATGTATTCGGAGGGGAAGCGGGTCTTGTCAGGCCGCAGATTATTTCAGGAACTCACGCCATTTCCATTTCTTTGTTTGGTATTTTGCGCCCAGGAGATGAACTATTATATATTACGGGCAAACCCTATGACACCCTGGAAGAGATAGTGGGCATCAGAGGATCAGGTGTCGGATCACTGAAAGAATTTGATATCGGCTATGATGCTGTCCCGCTTTCAAAGGACGGGCAAGTAGACTATGAGGCAATAAGGCGCGCAATGAACCCGAAGACAAAGATGATTGGAATACAGCGTTCGAAGGGCTATGCTACAAGACCATCATTTACAATCTCAGAAATTGAACAAATGATCTCTTTCGTAAAAGGAATCAACCCGGAAGTGATCGTATTCGTTGACAACTGTTACGGTGAGTTCGTGGAAGACAAAGAACCTTGCCATGTCGGAGCGGATTTAATAGCAGGATCCCTTATCAAGAATCCCGGAGGGGGCCTCGCTAAAACAGGCGGATACATAGTGGGGAAAAAACAATATGTGGAAGCCTGTTCCTATCGGTTGACGTCTCCTGGAATAGGTGCTGAGGCAGGTGCGTCCCTATACAGCCTGCAGGAAATGTATCAGGGCTTCTTTCTTGCTCCCCATGTCGTAGGACAGGCATTGAAGGGTGCGATATTTACCTCTGCCTTTCTGGAAAAGCTGGGTATGAACACATATCCAAGGTGGGATGCAAAACGTACAGACCTGATTCAGTCCGTGCAATTCGACGACCGGGATAAGATGGTTGCCTTCTGCCAGGCCATTCAATTTGCCTCACCGGTCAATTCCCATGTAACGCCTTATCCCAGTTATATGCCTGGGTACGAGGATGATGTCATTATGGCAGCAGGAACCTTCATCCAGGGAGCAAGTATCGAACTAACAGCGGATGGTCCTGCGCGTCCTCCTTTTGTAGCTTATGTACAGGGCGGTTTAACATACTCCCATGTCAAAATCGCTGTGCTGGGCGCGGTAGATTCTTTGGTAGATAAAAATCTAATTAATTTAGATTGAATGATGGCGGCTGCGGGAGCAGCTGCCTCTTTTCCGTTATCAAAGTATAAAATCTTCGTATTTTAAGCATAACAACAACTGTCAAGCTTATAATGAACTCGTCTATAGCCGGTGTTTCATTCAAAAGGGAACTGAGAAATCTTATATTCCTCCGCTTTTGGATGTGAAATAATAAATTTTTATTTTTATGTAAGAAAACTTAACATATGTTTGACAAGAAACATAACATGTTATATATTTAACTCAAGAAATTAATCAAAGGAGGAAGCTGCCAATGAGCAGCAATAATATTAGACGGTCGATGCCTCTTTTTTCTATAGGGATAGTGATGCAGCTGACTGAACTGTCTGCACGCCAAATCAGATACTATGAAGAGCATCAGCTTATAATTCCTCAACGAACAGAAGGAAACCGGCGTCTATTTTCGTTAAACGATATAGACAGGCTGCTGGAAATCAAGGAACTAATTGAACAGGGCGTAAATCTTGCCGGAATAAAAAAGATCTTTTCAGTCAAGCAAGAGGCTGAGCCTCAAAGGGAATCTGCAAATCAGGCGGAACAAGAGAAAAAGCGTGAGTTAACTGACGAACAATTGAGAAAGCTGCTTAGGAATGAATTGATCCATGGCGGCAGAAACAGAACATTTCGTCAGGGTGATATGTCACGATTTTTCCATTAAAAAATATAAAAGTATTGATGTATACGGGAGGAATTATTCATTATGGCTAAGTACACTCGCGAAGACATTACGCGCATGGCTAAGGAGGAAAATGTTAAATATATCCGCCTTCAGTTCACTGACATTCTTGGAACAATCAAGAACGTAGAAATCCCTGTAAGCCAGTTAGGAAAGGCTCTGGATAACAAAATGATGTTTGATGGTTCTTCTATCGAAGGTTTTGTCCGTATCGAAGAATCCGATATGTACTTGTATCCAGACTTAAATACATGGGTAATCTTCCCTTGGACATCCGAGAAAGGTAAAGTGGCACGACTAATCTGTGATATTTACAATACAGATGGAACTCCATTTGAGGGAGACCCACGAGCAAATCTTAAGCGGATTTTGGAAGAAGCGAAAGAATTAGGCTTCACGAATTTCAATCTTGGGCCTGAACCGGAATTTTTCTTATTCAAGCTGGATGAGAAGGGTGAACCTACTCTCGAGCTTAATGACAGGGGAGGTTACTTCGACCTCGCACCAACCGACCTTGGCGAGAACTGCCGTCGCGATATCGTACTAGAGCTGGAAGAGATGGGATTTGAAATCGAAGCCTCCCACCACGAAGTCGCACCTGGACAACATGAAATTGATTTCAAATATGCAGATGCTATAACAGCTTGCGATAATATCCAGACATTCAAACTGGTTGTAAAAACAATTGCGCGCAAGCACGGATTGCATGCTACCTTTATGCCAAAGCCATTGTTTGGCGTAAACGGATCTGGAATGCACTGTAACGTATCTCTATTCAGAGGCAGTGAAAATGCATTTTACGATACGGAAGGCAAGCAGGAGCTAAGTGAAACAGCTGAACAATTCATTGCTGGAATCCTTAAGCATGCCCCAAGCTTCACTGCTATTACAAATCCGACAGTTAACTCTTACAAGCGTCTTGTACCTGGCTATGAAGCACCTTGCTATGTTGCATGGTCAGCTAAGAACCGAAGCCCATTGATCCGTATCCCAGCTTCACGCGGAGTAAGCACACGTGTAGAAGTTAGAAGCGTTGACCCTGCAGCTAACCCTTATTTGGCACTTGCAGTACTTTTGAAGGCTGGTTTGGACGGAATCAAGAACAAGTTGACACCACCGGCTCCAGTAGACCGAAATATCTATGTAATGAGCAAAGAAGAGCGTGAAGAAGTAGGTATCATTGATCTGCCGCCAACGCTTGCTGCTGCGCTTGATAAATTGCAATCTGACGAAGTGATTAAGTCAGCACTTGGGCCACACTTGTTAGAACATTTTATAGAAGCAAAGGAAATCGAGTGGGATATGTTCCGCACACAAGTTCACCCTTGGGAACGCGAGCAGTATATGACCATGTATTAATTAATAAGACCCTTGGCGCTCTAGCGTCAAGGGTTTTTTCTTGTGACTTTCATATAAATAATGTTGAATCCTATAAAGACTCCCCGTAAATACGCCGATTTAATTATTTGGTTGTGGTAATAGAATGCCATTGGGATTCTTCAGCGTGAAAATGACACAACGGGCACAAAACATGTCTCTTAGAAACGTTGATTATCAAAGTGCCATCTCCAACTTGCGATATATTTGTCAAAAATTAAAGACCTGTAGAGAATCCAAATCCTCGTTCATTCTTGTTTTCGTTGAAAAATCAGGAATAAAAGGAAATCAATGTTAGCGCTAAGTAATTATTCCAGGACCCTTGGCCGTTTCGGATATTTAAAAACAGTTAATGTAATACAACCATTTTCCATCTACTTTAATTGATGGTTTTGGACGCTTAGTTTCAAAGTCTTTGTTTGAAATAAGTGGCAGTATGGTATAATTATTTCAAAATTGTTAGATTTTGCATAATTTTACAAACTCCAATTTATAACCAGACAAAGGGGAATTCTATGTTTAAAAAACTCTTTCTAGTACTTATTGCATCTATTTTGCTTATGACCGCATGCGACTCAATTAAAGGTGTTAATCTGAATCAAATGATCTTGAATAACTCGAAAATAAAGTCGGCTCAAAGCTACACAGTATTTTCACTCGATCTTTCTTATAAGAAATCAAAGATAAAAGATAACGACTATTTAAAAGTACTGAATCTATTGGATAATATGAAATTTCACGTGCAAACAAAAATGCAAAATCCTGATACATTCTCCATGGGTGGATTTGTCCAGCTTAAACAGGGTAAAATTCCATTCCAGCTGTATGCAGATAAAAAGCAAATGGTTCTATTGGTAGACCAAGCATCTAAAGCCATCCGCTTACCCGTCCAGAGTGAGGGAGCAGGTAATGATTTCGTTCAAAATATTCAATCTACATTGGTTCCGGCTATCGTCGCTGATCTGCCAAATCCAAAACATATTAACGCTCAAACGAACGTTACATACAAAGTACATGGCGATACTGTAAAGGGTCATAAAATTCATGCCGAAGTATATGCCAATGAAGTACCTGGCTTATTTTTAAAATTCCTTGATAATGTGTCTAAAGACGAAAAATCCATCAAACAACTTGCTGTTATTTTGACAGAAATAAATAAAATGAGCGGAGACGATACAGTGGTCTCCATGAATGAACTTAAGCAAATTATAAAGCAATTTAGGAACGAGTTTAATCAGTCGCTGCCAGAGATGAAAAAATCAGGAATGTTTGATAAACGAAATTTCCTAAAAACAGATATTTTGGTGGATAAGAACTTTAACCAAAGAAAATCTTACACTGAGATTAAATTACAGAAACTTCCTGATGATGCTGCTGGATTAGATGGAATTACCATTAGAGTTACGCAAGAAGTTTGGAATATTAATAAAAAGGTAGCAGCCCTAAAGATCAATAGAACGAAATTTTTAAGTCCAGATGCTTCTGAGGATGAATTCCTGTCAACTTTGGACAAAAAACACAGTGTCCTTTATCGTGTGCTTAAATCTTTTGAGTGAGCATCAAACAGTTTTCCATAATATAACAATTTTCATTGTGTTGTTACGGAATGAATTACCATTGAAAGTGAGATCAGTTTAACGTAATATAATGTCATAAGCTGCATTGTTCGTAGTGATAATAAAGTTTTAACCTTTAAGCTGTAATAGGGAGTTTTATATTGAAACCGGAATGACGAGCCCCTGTCCAGATGACAAGGAGGACATGCAGGAAGGTTTTTGCGAACACCCACTTTGAGGAGTGGTGGTTTAAAACTTTCTTATACCGAACTACGGCAAAAGCGGCCGTTACATAACACGATACCAAACCAGTTCCCAAGAGGGGGCTGGTTTTTTAATGTAAACACACACTGCACAATGCATTGAAGAGCAGCAAATTTTTAGGTTTCTCTTTTTTTACTTTTGAGAATGGTTTCGAATACATTCCGTCAGTATTTGCCCGCTAATCATACTTTTGACTTGGGCGATTAGCAGATTGACGGAGCTTTAAGGAACATCCAACTTCAATCCGTATATAGCAAAACAAAATTAATCCGACTAATTAAAGAACTGTCACCATAAGAATATATAAAGTCCCTGACAGTTTACGCTTGAAGATTAGTTTCCTACCTTCAAATCGAATTAGGTTGCGATAGGCAACAGGACGCTGTTCATTTACATAATTTCCTATTGACAGTAATGGACAGACTCTTGAATAATAATTCAGGTGTCATTTTTATAGAAAGGAATATATTAATGAAAATTTTTATCGGTTCTGCAATTATTTTGATTTTATTGGCAATTGGTGTTTGGTTTATGCTGTCTCCCCTGTTTTCCAAGATAGGAAGCCTGACAGAGAAGAAGTCCAAGCTATTCAAAGAAAAATGGGAGGAAACAAAAGATGAATAGATTTAAAATTGGCGGCTTAGTCATAGGCTGCGTATTAATCCTCACAGGCGTCCTGACACCGTTATTTATAGAAAAAATAGCACCAGGCCATGTTGGAGTGGTCTATTCACCCAATGGCGGAGTTGAGGCTAAAACCCTTGGGCCAGGCTGGCATGTTGTAGGTTTCTTTAAGAAAGTAACTGAATACCCGGTCCGAAAGCAAACTGCCAACGCTAATAATTTGGGATTAGCGACCTCCGACGGCAAAAACGTTACGATCGACTTTACTTATAATTATCATGTAGAACCAAATAAAGTAGTTGGATTATTTAATGAATTCGGTCCGATACCAGTTGAAGAACTAGAAAAAAATTATATGAAGAGCCGCTTGAAGGATGCAGCCCGAAAGGTGTTGTCACATTATTCTGTTTTAGAGCTATATGGTTCAAAATCAGGGGATGTATCCATTCAGGTACAAGAAACGTTTGCAGATGACGTAGCTAAGGACGGATTTATCGTCGAAGCACTGACATTGGGAACCCCCCATCCGGACAAAGCCACACAAACCGCGATTGACGCAACTGTGAAGGCGAAGCAAGAATTGGAACGCAAAAAGACAGAAATAGAACTGGCAAAGGCTGAAGCAGAAAGAAAGAAAATTGAAGCGCAAGGAAACGCCGATGCAGCCATCGCAAAAGCAGAAGGGGATGCGAAAGCAAACAAATTACTTGCTGATTCTATTACGCCTGAATTAATCAAGTTAAAAGAAGCCGAAGCCCGGCTGAAGCACGGATGGGTAACAGTGACTGGTGCCAAATCCGTTATAACAGACAATAAATAATAGTGCCATTGAAACAAGAGCCCGGGTCAATGACCGGGCTCTTTTGAATACCTTTTAGTGGGAGGTTTGAAACGATTACTTGCTCAATCAATCTCATTGTAGAATTTTTGAGCGAACATGTGAAATAGCGGCGCTGTTTATGCTCTATTTTCCGATAAATATATTATGTGAACTGTGATGGTGGTTGAGATCTTTTCTGTCCACTAACGTCCTGAAGGTACAGGTAATGCTGAATAACTTTCCTTAAAACCACTTATAATAAACTTGTTTTCATATGACTAAGGAGGTAAATGGAATGAAAAAGGATGTTTATCAGCCAAAGGATGCCGGCAAATTAACGGATTACCATTTTGGAACAGATAAGGAGAGAGAGCAGACAGCTAGGACGACCAATGAGACTGACAATCTTCAATCGGTTGATGATAGCTTGTAATCGATCCAAAAATTTATAACGTAGGAGAGACAGTTGCTTAACAGGGAAACCATTAGAAGCTGTCTTTCTTATTGAATAAAGCCCGATACAGAATTATACACGAAAAGTATGGCCCCCAAAAGGAGGGCCATACATATGTATTTACTTTTATTTTTTGTGGAGCTTCGAACCTTTTCTTTTTTTGCTTCTAGCCGGATTTATCGATGGAAACAATTCTTCTGAAGCCTCGGTCTGTAACCGTTCATGGCCTGGCCTCTGGTTGAATTTCACCAGAGCTCGAGGCAAAGTGCGTGCGCTTTGTATATTTTGATCCGTTTCATCTGTTTTATTAAGTGTCCTTCTGTTAACTGGAACGATACTATGATATACATATTCAATGATCGCTACAGCTGCTGCACATATTAGGGAAGCAGTAAACAAATCATTAGAATCTGCTGCTGCCCTGCTCATAAACCAGACTATAATAAACGCTAAACCAAAGTCAGCTAGAGTTGCAGCTAAATTACTTGTCCGGGGCAATAAATAAAGGTCTCCCAAAACATATCCAACGGCTGTCAAGACTGCGGCAATCCCCAGAACATCTGCAAAGCTCAAATCAAAAATCAACCCAAGGAATACATACAAAACGATTAGTAAAGAAATGAATTTAACCAAGATAGCTAATACATGTCTCATTAACTTGTTATCCAACTCCTTTTTGTAATATTTTGCTTTAATTACTGAGATTTATGCTTTTGTCGGGTCTTTAAATTATTAAGTATTTCTTAAGACATAAAAAGGAGAAATACCATGCAATAGACGAAAACTGCTTGTTAAAAGCCCTTCAACAAGAGGGGCTTTAATGAGCTGGCATATTAACCATATTATTGGCTCTTTTTTTTGGGCGGGCCGAAGATGCGGAGTCCAGGCACTGTATTTTGCTGGATGATTTCCGGTCTTTCATCGCTTTTTTTCTTTTCTTTTATCTTGTCATTTTCATCCGTCAATTCTTCCCATTTTCTCAGAGCTGAATTAAATTCATCATGTGAGATTGCATTGGTAGCCAGCAAAGAACAAAGCATTGCGTAGGCAACAGGTTTTGTATCGATTTCTATGTTTACATGGACATCTACGTTGGAATTCCCGCTATGGCCTACATTTGCTTGGTTTGCATCCGAATCAAAATTGCCTACTATAGTGCGTTCCACGTTTTCTACTGTTTTTCGAGTCGGAAAAAACCGCAGTCCTCCTCGTCGAGAATTGTCCATATCACTACTCTCCCTTAACTTACAATTAAGACGGGGGTAAAATGATCCCCCGCCTGAACGTCTTAGTCATCAACGTCAGTATCTTGCTCCTGGTCTTGGTTTTGGTTTTGATCCTGGTCATTATCCTGTTCCTGATCAGCGTCTGAATCAGAGTTGGAACGAGCACGAACCCGAGCGTTAGAGTCAGAATCTACACGGATGTCCAAATCTACCTTAGAGTTACCAGAATTACAGATTTTAGCAATATTCGTGTTATGGTCCTCGTTTTTCACATCATTATCGCTATCTACCTCTGTATCATTCTGGATATCCAATTCATTATCCAGATCGTTATCTATATCATTATCAACATGTGAATTTGTGCGGGCATCTGCGTCTGAATTGCTGCGGCTGCGTCCTCCACGTCCTCTATTCCTTTTTCCTGGAAACCAAACATCACTCATTTATATTTCCTCCTTTTCATTTTCTAAGAACAATATATTCAAAGACTCTAATCCGGAATGGACGAACTTCCTAGTATGAACGTGGATTTTTGCAGCTCCAATGTTTGGGATAAATGTTGAGCGGATTATTCTTAAATATAGGAAGGACCCGGTAGGCAGGGGAGGACGAAAGCTTAAAAATATCAAGACAAATGCCTTTTGGATTGAGGCACATGCATGGTTATTTCTTTATAAATCATAAAAAAAATTAAGATCACTTAAAAAATATGAATTGTTAATACAACCTATTTTCCACCAGTAGAAGGCTGGCTAATAACTGGACTATACTCTTGGATTTTCAGGAGGAATCAAGCCAAAGCTTGCTACAGTAAGTCTTAAGAATTTATTCAGGTAAAATGAATAAAAAAATCCTTATTGAAGTTCAACTATATCTCTAACCGATTTTTATATGATTTAAAGCAATGCGAAGGCTGACCGCCAATATTCAAGGGGAATCCTTGCAAATATTTGGTTATAGGTCATGACTCGAAATCGTATCGGTTTTGAACAAATACGAAACCAATGTCAACTTGTTTCAAAAGTATGGATTGAGACATTTATAGCAGACAAACGCCTGTGCCATAACAATAAGGAAGGACAGCCATTGACTGTCCTTGATGTGTGGACTTTTACCAGCCGCCCCAACAAGCTGCACCAATAATGATTAATAAGATAAACAAAACAATAATCAGTGCAAAGCCTCTTCCATATCCAACAGGTGCAGCATATGCGGGTGCAGGATAACCTAAGCCACAATAACCATAACCATACATACTGTATGCTCCTTTCGCTAATTATTGTATTTGTTACTAATGCTATGTTATGTACGAAACAGTTAAGAGGAAATAGACGAATGTCCAATTCACCAGAAATAATATAGGCCAAAGTGTAAAGAAATAATGTAATCGTTGCAGGCGTGTAAGTCTTTTGAGAACCGTTCAGTAGAATTAAGTCGAAAAATCTTGGGGGATATCTCCAAATTTTTACATAATAACCAATATTTTTTTGGTATGCTTGGTTATGTATTAAAAAAAGGAGATACATATGATGAAAAAAACCGTTACAGTATTTTTTCTTATTTTTAGTTTATTAGCGTTCACTCTTCCTGTTCATGCGGAGAACGCCTCACAATTGATTATAGTCAACAAGGCGACAAATAAACTGGCTTATATGAACGGAGGGAAATTGGTCAAAACGTTCAAGGTTGCTACAGGAAGACAAAGATCATATACACCTGAAGGAAAATTTATGATTGTAAGGAAAATCATAAATCGGCCATATTATCATGGCAATATCCCGGGTGGCGACCCCCGAAATCCGTTAGGAAACAGATGGCTGGGATTGAACGCAAGGGGTACATATGGTACAACCTATGCAATACATGGAAACAATAACCCTTCTTCAATTGGGACATACGCAAGCTCAGGATGCATAAGAATGTATGATAATGAAGTAGAGTGGCTATACAGCCAGGTGCGGCTTTACACGCCAGTCATCATCACTTACTCCAGTAAGAGTTTTGAAAGTCTGGCAGCGTCAAATAATTATGTGGTAGAAAGCAAGATTTCTACATTTACAGCCAGCAAAAACAGTCCGCAAGAAGAGAATACAGTGATTAATGTAAAGGCTGAAATTTCCAGCGGATACTTGCCTTTGTATAAATTTTCGGTCTACAGCGGAGATAAATGGACAACTATAAAGAACTATTCAACTAGTAATAATGTAAACTGGAAACCTGCAAAATACGGCAATTATAAGGTTAAGGTACAGGTGAAAAGCAGGAATTCAAGAAAAGGTTTTGATGATGAAAAAACAGTCAGCTATCAAGTGTTTAAACCAGCGATTGTAACATCGATCACAACCGATAAAGCGAGCCCTCAGCCTTCAAACACGAGCATTACGATCGAGGCTGGCTCAAACAAGAATGTCGATAACCATTTTAAATATTTAATCTATGACGGCAATAAATGGGTCACACTTAAGAATTACAGTACCTCTACCTCGGTAAAATGGACGCCTAAAAAAATAGGCGACTATAAAATAAAGGTACAGGCGAGGCATAAATGGTCAAAGAAGCCATATGACCATGAAAAAACAATTTCGTATAAAGTATATGAGAAGGCAGCAATAAAAGGGGTAACTGCCTCCGGGACTATCCTACATGTAGACAAAGGGATCATGGCGGTAGCTAAATCAAATAAAGATTCCGATAATCTTTTCCAATATTCCCTGGTGACCGGAACAAAAGAAACTGTCATACAGAAATATTCTTCCAATCCAAATCTAAACTGGAAGACATCCAATACTGGTGCATACAAAATAAGGGTCAAAGTTAAGAACAAGCTGTCTAAAGCACAATGGGAGGATTTTAAAGACATCGACGTAAGATTTTACAAACTAGAAGTGGTTGCACCTGCAGAGGAAATGCTCGGTTTGAATACAGAAGTCGAAATGAGAGCAAAAGTCACAGGGCTCGATCATCCGGTATATCAGTTCGAAGTTTATAAAGATTCAACTAGCAAGCAAAAACAAGCTTTCTCTGCGGCCGATATTTTGACTTGGATACCAACCGAGGCCGGCCGATATAAGGTAAAAGTCACAGTTAAGGAAAAAAATAAAGTGATTGATTCGATCGAGAAGAATTATATTGCGGAATAAACACGGAGAGGGACAGCACTTGCTGTCTCTTTTTTTTGAAAATCAATTATAGCCGATTAATTCTCCAACCGTAAACCTCGCTGGAATAATACTATGTAGGGTTAAGTCCCCTAAACAGACTTAACCTTGTGTTTCTGCATTGTACTATGAACGGCAATCCCTTTGTATTTATCGAAATATTTTTCATAATATTTTTCCAAAAGGTTGTCAATCTGGAAATCTTCCTTGTATTCCAGCCACTTCGCATGCGTTTTGAAATCCTTCCATGTGACATGGGAGTTTCCGGTCTTCTTTATGACCATTTTTATGATCTTTGTATATTTTTTCTTTCCAGAACTATTCAATTCGCCATTTACAAAGTATAATTTTTTCGCGTATCTCAATGGTTTTTTGACTGAATGGACATCAAATAACCCGGTTAAGTTTACGAAAATTTTGGCTGTATTCTCAGCGTCGCTGAAAGCTCTGTGGGACACACCGCTTTCTTCTATTCCGAGAAATTCAACAGCAGAAGCAAGACTGGGTGTGCTGAATGTCTTTAATACCCCATACATATAGACTTCCTGTATATCGAGAAACATGTTTGGTGAGAATAGTGGCAGTCCTTGGCGTGTACAATCTGCCTGGAAGAAACGGTAATCTTCTTTGCCCCAAGAAACAAACACATATTGCTCTCCCATGAAATCGATAAAATCCTGGTAGACTTTTTCAAAAGAAGGAGCTGATGATACCATATCTTCAGTAATATGAGTAAGTTTTTTGGTGAATGCGGAAAGTGGGCAGGAAGGTTTAACCAAAGCTGAAAAAATATCGATGACGTTGCCATTTTGATTTAATTTAACAGCTCCAATTTCGATGATCTCACTGGGCTTGTCCGTCTCATAGTTAAAACTGTTTCTCTCAACATCTACGACAATATAGTTCATTATGATCACCTTTTCTATATAAAAACCTATTATAACAGAAAAAACCTCATAAAAGTTCACTAAAAAAATGGATATTTAATTTTTTTATTTCAATAAACACCTCGTTAGAATAAAAAGATTTTTTGATAGAAAAAATAATAGGTTTATAGGCTTGTTTGGATTATATCCCACGATAGTCCCAGGGAGGAAAGCTTCATGTGTATACACTTTGATGATGCCTGCCCTGTCTTTGTCAAGCCTGTAATCATACACTATATCGGAATGCTCCTGTGAACGGGGATGGTGAGTTTGCGAAAACGAAAAGAGAGGCCAGCTTTTCAGAAAGTTAATCGTAAAAAACAGGGAAAAAATGACCAGGGGAGGCCTTATTATGAATTAAGCATCACTTATTTAGATGGTGCAAATATTTTTGGACCCGGCGGTAAGGATAGAGCATATGAGGATATACAAAGGGCAGCGGAATTGTGGGAAGTAGATTTTGTGATAAAAGAGATTATCGATGGCTCGGGAAGGAATAATAGTTTCAGATTAAAACCAGGGTTTTCAAAAAAGGATTTAGTTTGCGGTGCTTCATTTGGCAGGAATCAAGCGCTGCTTTCCCTTTTAAAAACGTTGACGCACAAGGGGAGAAGTCCGAACCATATCATCCATATAATATATACTGGCTTTGCCAGTTTTGCCGACGGGGAAACTGCTGGATGCGCGTTTCCTCTGCAGATGTCAAGATGGGGAAACTCATACCACTTTATACTGCTTACCAACAGTGCTGGTACAGCTTCCAATAGGAGTCTTTGTGCTCATGAATTGGGACATACATTTTACAGGACAGCGCGATTCCAAAGAAATATCGATCCCACCACTCTGATTTATCCATTCAGGAGGCCCGATGTGCATAGTCATTTAGAGGATAATGTTATGTATCCTGTTCCCGGGTCAAATAGCTCGCTTTTAAAGTCACAGAAAGAAAAAGCCTGGCAGAGCAGCCTCTTAATAAAAGAGAGCTGAACAAACATTAGGGTACAAACATGATAAAAGCCTCTGGCAAGAGGCTTTCTTGGATCATACAGAAAATTTGATTGGAGAATTCAGTGGATAGGTGTCTCTATATGAACGATAAGAAACAATGCTTTGCTGGTTCGATTTAACTTCTAAACCCAGAATGTGAGGCCCTTTTTGTTCTAGGTAATATGAAAGGTCTTCTGTCTCCAGGGAATAAAAAGAAAAAGTCAGACCAAGCAGATTCCGCGTAATTACTTTTGTTTCCGGATGCCCTTTAATGAAATCAGCAAGTTCCTGTACGGATGTGGAGGGTGTTCCGGTCAAATCGAATAATTTCCCCTTCAGATTTACGGTTGCCCGGTCTAATGTAGTTTTGGCTTTACTCGCCATATTATTCAGCAATCCAGACATGCAAATAACCTCCTATGTTAACAATAATATATATAATGCTATTCCCCATACTGACCGTCATAAACACTTCTGCAGGTTTTGATGTTACAAATAAACATATTGGAAAGCGACCGAATGAAAAAATGGAAAATGACAGTAAAAGGGACTCCATTTCAGAGTCCATGGTTCATTTTATGCGTGAGGAGATTTTTCCGGGAATACATGGTTATCAAGATATTTATGGTAGAACCACTCACCAGCGCCAATCAAAAGCGAAGAAATCAATGAAGCAATTACAATGTTATCTGTATTCTCTAAGATGATTTCCCCTGTTATCCATAGAGTGAAAAATGAAAGGCCGATATCGGCAATTGTAGCTATTAGATTTCTTCTTGTGTATTCAGAATCCCTGTCTGAATTCCGGAATACAATATTATCCCCGATTGCATAAGCCAGCAAGGTAACTACGGCACTCAGCAACAAACTCTCACTTAGCTCGGCATCAAAGATTCCACTAAAAACGAGACTGACAATGAGTGCAATCATGACAAACTTAATCACAATGGCTTTGATATGGTTCATAGAGGCTCCTCCTTAAAATAGTAATTATTGATTTTTTACCCAGGGACAATCCTTATAATCATTTTTTTCATTTAGTTTTAATTACTAACGTTATGCGGAGGATTGAAAAACTCTTGTATTTCTTTTTTTACTGAGATATGTACGTGGGTATTGGTTACATTATTAATGGAGGTGAAGGTATTGAAAGAAAATAACTTAAATTCAGCGTGCGAAATAAATTCAATGAAGAATAGTGATTTTGCGCCAGAAATGGACGCAATTGCCACATGTGATAATCAGGCCGAAGCAGCGAAAAACCAGGCGGGATCTTCTGGGCAATTGGGTACAGAATTCCCAACAGTAGATAATGAAACAACCAGAAAGCTGGGACACCGGCCAGACACCCATAAATAGGGTGTCTTTTTGCAGTATCAAACAAAGGGCAGGAAGACTAAAAGTATCCATTAGATTATGAAGTACCTCGGGCGTTTAAATCCTGGAAAGAAAAAAAGGATTCTACTGACGTTTTAAACTTCTTTAATAGTTAAATTAAGCTCCCAAGTATATCATCTGATGAAACAGTGCTACAGTCTTTCCATAATAGTCATTAAAATACCCAATATGATTGCTGTTGTTAATGTCCAAATAAAGAATTTCTTGATCATATAATCTCCCCCGAAAGTTATATATAATGGTATGTATGCGGCTTGTAAAAGCGGGTACGTGCTTTATATACAACTTTTTTTAGTATTTTATAATTTTTGGAAGGGTTTTTTTTATTTAAGTAGAACTTTACATATATTTACGTTTTTACTCCCACTAGGAGAGGTGAGCGCCTATAGTCAATATTATACCACTAAAGGTTGAAACTCCATTTGCAGAAGGATTCGTCAATATATTTGCTGTAGTTGGCAAAACAGCTACATTGATTGACACGGGCAATCCTGGAATGTCATCCTTTAATGAACTAAAATCAAAACTGTCCGATAATGGGCTTCACCTTCAAGACTTTGACTCTATTATTTTATCCCATATGCATACTGACCATTCAGGAGGTGTCTCAGAAATACAAAAAGAAGCGGCCCTACCTGTATATGTCCATGAAAAAGCAAAATATGCTATTACGGGCGGTAAAACTGAATTTAATAGAACAAATGAATTCTTTTATTCATTTATGCAGCAATGCGGTGTAAGGCCGGAGGGCCATCAGCCTGCCAGGAAATACAAAGAGGAAATATGGCATGATGTCATTTATGTGAAAGATGGCGATGTTATTCCTATAGCAGGAATAAATTTTGAGGTTCTTTATGTCCCTGGGCATAGCCAAACGGATATTTTGTTATGGAATCCAGAAACCGGCGATACAATTGCAGGTGATCATTTGATAGCCGATTTCTCTGTCAATGCGTTCATTGAACCGCCCCCATACAGGGAGGAAGAACGCCCTAAATCTCTTCTGCAGTATAGAGCATCTCTTGATAGGGTAAAAACACTGCCGTTTGGCACCATTTACCCAGGACATGGAGAGCCATTTACCAATCATGCAGGACTGATCGAGAAGAGATTTTTGGAGCAGGAGAATCGTTGTGTGCAAATTCAAAATGCTCTGGAAACTGGAGAAAAAACAGTTTATGAACTGTGTAAGTTGATATATCCACGTTTACAGGGAAATACGGTGTTTCTTGGCTTGTCTCAAATACAGGGCCATCTGGATTTAATGGAATCCCGCTATCAAGTGGCAGCTTCGTACCAGGGACCAATATGTTATTACAAGCTAATCAAGTAAAATATGAACTTAGAAAGGAGGCAAACAGCCCTTTAGCTTGTTAAATGAATGAATATCCATTCATAATTTCCTGCAATGCTCCTTACAACTGGCAAATCTAACTTGTTTACTGTCAGAATTCTTTTTTAAAAATAAAGGGATAAGGAGAGGAATGTTAGTGAAGTTAAAAGATTTATTGCAAACAAATATAAACAAATTTAAGGAATATCCGTTTTTATATCATAATGAAAGAGCATTCACGAACCTGGAAACATTGAAGTATTCTGACCAATTGGCCAGTGGTCTGCAACGTCTTGGTATCGAAAAAGGAGATCGGGTTATAGTTTGTATGCCAAACTGTCCTGAGGTCATTTTTAGTTATCAGGGAATTACCAGGTCTGGCGCAATCATTGTTCCAGTTATGTTCACACTCCATACAAAAGAGATTCAATATATCATTCAGGATTCCGGGGCAAAAGCCGTAATCACTTCTACGCAGATTGCTCCAAACATTGAAAAGGCACTAGACGAACTAACGCATAAACCAAAGGTCATTATTGTTGGTGAACAAGTCGATGAAAGGGCTTACAACTTTTATGGAATACTGAAAAATAATGAAGATCAGCCGAGTGAAACATCTAGTGATCCCGATGACACAGCCGTTATTTTATATACATCGGGTACAACCGGCCGTCCCAAAGGGGTATTGCTGACTCATAGGAACTTATATTCAAATGCGCTTAATTCAGTGAAACATCATGGAACCGAAAGGGGCACTACCATAGGAGTCCTCCCTCTGGCGCATGTTTTCGGGTTAACAGTTTCCAATATCTGTCTTCTAACCGGAAGTTCCATCATCATATTTTCTAAATTCGATTCCAGGGAAGTACTAGAGGCTATAGAAAAGTATAAAGTGAAGAGTTTTTCCGCTGTGCCTGCAATGATACATGCATTACAAGCTTTTCCGGAATCGGATAAGTATGATACTTCCAGCCTTGAATGGGTAGGTTCAGGATCAGCACCTCTCCCGATAGCTTTATTACATGCTTTCCAAAGTAAATTCAACGTGGAAGTCCTTGAAGGCTATGGCCTTTCGGAAGCAGCTCCTATTGTTACATCCCATCCGAGAAATATTCCTGTTAAACCTGGCTCTGTAGGAATACCTATTCCTGGCGTAAAAATAAAAATAGTGGATGATTGTGGGGAGGATGTCCCTGCTGGTGATATAGGAGAACTGATCGTGTCCGGTGAGAATGTCACTCCTGGATATTATCAGAATGAGGTGGAAACAAACAAGGTATTGAAGAATGGATGGCTGTATACCGGAGACCTGGCAATGATGGATACAGATGGCTATTTATATATTGTAGACCGTAAGAAGGATTTAATTATTCGTGGAGGTTTTAACATTTATCCTCGTGATGTGGAAGAAATCCTTAACCGTCATGATAAGGTGGTCGAAGCTGCTGTTGTCGGTATTCCCGATGAAAGAATGGGTGAAGAAATGGTGGCCTGTGTCGTGGCAAAACCTGGTGCCGATTTAGAAGAAGAGGAACTGATTCAATATTGCCAGCAATTTCTGGCGAAAAACAAAACGCCCCGTAAGGTTATATTTCTTGAAACATTGCCGCGAAACGGGGTAGGGAAAATACTGAAAACCCGACTTCGCCAGCAAGCTGCTGATACTATTACTTTGTCCTGAAAACAGGTTGTAAGCGCGGAGTGATGACCAATAGGGTTTCGGTTATCGGAACCCTATTATATCTGCAATTACATACTGACTGGTTGGTACTGATATTCCAAAAATAAAACAATGGAGTGAAAATCATGTATTTACGACTGACAGAAGAACAGAAAATGGTACAAAAAACAATTAGAAGATTTGTAGAAAAAGAGTTAATGCCGCTTGAAAACGAAGTACTCAGAAATGAAAGGGAAGGAAGGCCCAGCCTTCCCGCAGGAAAGCTGAAAGAACTTCAGCTAAAGGCAAAGGAAGCAGGCTTCTGGGGCATCAACACACCCGAAGAATATGGTGGTGCCAATTTAGGCCAGATGATGATGGCGATCGTGTGGATGGAGGTTTCAAAAACCTTTGTTCCGTTTGCATTTGGTGGGTCAGCAGATAACATTCTTTACTATGCGAACGAGGCACAAAGGGAGAAATACTTAATTCCAACTATTCAAGGAGAGAAGAAATCATGTTTTGCGATGACTGAGCCAGGTGCTGGGTCAGACACAAGGAATATTAAAATGACGGCTGTGAAAGACGGTAATGAATGGGTGTTGAATGGTGAAAAAACCTTCATTACCGGGGGGAATGAAGCTGACTTTGTCATGGTTGTTGCCATTACCGATAAAGAAAAACACCAGGCAACAGGCGGAAGGGATGGCGTGACATGCTTCATTGTTGACCGTGATATGGGCTGGAAATCAGAATATATACACACAATGGGTGAATGGGGACCTGCGGGGCTAGTCTTTGATAATGTGCGTGTTCCAGAAGAAAATATCCTTGGGGAAGTAAATGGCGGGTATAAGCTAGGTCTTGAGTGGATTGGTTTTGCAAGATGGATTGTAGGGGCAAGGGCGGTTGGTGCAGCGGAAAGACTGCTGCAAATGGCTATTGATTATTCCAAGGAGAGGGTCACCTTCGGAAAGCCGATTGCAGAACGCCAGGCGATTCAGTGGCAAATAGCGGATTCAGCAGTAGAAATTGAGGCAGCGAGATGGCTTGTACTTAACGCAGCATTTACGTTAGATCAGGGAGAGGACAATAGGCATCTGGCATCCATAGCTAAATTATACGGCTCCAATATGGGCAATCGAGTGGTGGACCGGGTCCTCCAGATCCATGGGGGTATGGGCTATACCCGTGAGCTTCCAATCGAACGCTGGTACCGGGAAGCAAGGCTGTGGAGAATCTATGATGGAACGGATGAAATACAGCGTATGATTATCGCACGCGACCTGTTGAAAGGCCATGTCAAGGTCGGTCAATTTATATAAATCATAACAAATTAATCTCAACGAACTTAGGAGGATCAAACAATGGCTGGAAGATTTGAAGGCAAGGTGGCATTTGTAACAGGGGGTAGCAGAGGAATTGGAAAAGCAATCGTCCAAATGTTTGCAGAAGAAGGAGCAAAAGTAGCGTTTATAGACTTAAATGAAGAAGCATTGAGCGGGACAACCAATGAATTGAGAGACATAGGATATGAAATATATTCCAAGGTTGCGAATGTTTCAGATACAGAGCAGGTTGAAACTGCAGTTAAGGAAGTTTATGAAACTTTTGGGTCAGTGGACATCCTTGTAAATAATGCAGGAGTAATACGTGACAATCTCTTGTTTAAAATGACTGACAACGATTGGCAGACAGTAATGGATGTTCATCTAAAGGGCTCATTCAATGCAGCGAGAGCTGTACAAAAATATATGGTAGAAAACAACTATGGCAGAATTATCAGCATTTCCTCCACTTCGGCTTTAGGCAACAGAGGACAGGCCAATTATGCAACAGCAAAGGCGGGACTTCAAGGGTTTACAAAGACACTTGCAATAGAACTTGGAAAATATGGAATCACTGCAAATTCAGTTGCACCGGGATTTATTGAAACAGAAATGACAAAGGAAACGGCAAGTCGGATTGGAATATCCTTTGACGATCTCATTCATGCGAGCGTTAGTCAAATCCCGGTAGGACGAAGCGGGAAACCAGAGGATATTGCCAATGCAGTAGCATTCTTTGCCGATGAAAAGTCTTCATTTGTCAATGGACAGGTTATATACGTAGCAGGAGGCCCAAAAAACTAAAAGTAAGCGGGGTGTTTCATTTGTTCAGAGAACACATTGGAAAAAAATCCAAAAAAGTTAAGAATACAGTGGAAAGAGGAGCGGTAAAAAAATTTGCGGAATCCATTGGAGATCTCCATCCTATCTATTTTGATGAAGAGACAGGCAGGAACTCTAGATACAAGCAAAATATTGCTCCTACAACCTTTTCAAGAGTTTTCGATTACGGGACTATAGAAGGTTTATCGCTTCCAAACAAGGGACTAATTCATGGTGAACAAACGTATCACTTTGAAAGGCCGCTTTTGGTAGGTGAAGAAATTTACTGTTATACACAAGTAACAGATTACTTTGAAAAGAGCGGTACACAAGGTGATATGGGATTCCTTATTTTAGAGAGCTTTGGTGAAGACCTTTCAGGAAAAGTGATTTTTTCCACCAAATCAACAGTTATTATTACAGAAGCTGTGAGAAAGGTGCTGATTGGCATATGACACTTGCCGAAATACAAATTGGGGATGCTCTTGATGAAATTGAACTAGCCCCTGTTTCAAGGATTGATTTAATCAAATATGCTGGAGCTTCAGGAGATTATAATCCGATTCACACGATAGACGAGGAAGCAAGGAGGGCTGGATTGCCAGGTATCATTGCCCATGGTATGTGGACAATGGGAAATCTAGCCAAGCTTTTTACACCCTTTTATGAAGAAGGGTATATCCAGGAATATCGGATCAGATTTAAAGGAATGGTATTTTTAAATGATGTCATTACAATAAAGGCCGTGTTAAGAAATAAGGATAATGACAAATTACATTTTACAGCAGCCGCTTGTAACCAAGACGGTAAGGAAGTCATCAAGGGTGAGGTAATTTTCACTTCATATTCAAATTAAGACCGTTGACACCCTGTACATATGTACAGGGTATTCAAAATTTATGCTGGAATTGTAAGATGCAAAAACTAGCTATATTGATTTTTTGTACACTCATACGGATGTACCATAACAAAAGTAAGAAGTTTTGATTAATATTACCCATCGACAAAAATCGACAAAATAAGTTAAGCTTTTTCATAGAAAGCAATCTTATTGCTTTGGTTGCTTTCTTTTTACTCATTTGGTGACCGGTTGCCCCTGGAAAAGGCACCGGTCTTTTTTTTGGATTCGATTGTAAGTTAGGTATGACTAAGCGCAGATCACCCATGAAATTGATATCTATTTAAATCGAAGGAGCCATCATTTCTAACAGGATGATTAGAGTATAAAAGAATCGGAATATAAGTTCAGACTTAAAATTATAAAGGTGAGTGCAGGAGAAAGAGAAGTATGGGAACAAATTACGTATAAGTTGAATTCTGCTGCTGCCAATGAACAGTTAAGATTGAAAATAGTTCCACCTTTTGTAATTTCCTTAAATAACAATACCTTAGATTAAAAATGAAATGTCAGCAGATAATATGATAACAGTTAACGACAAGGAGGTTATTATGTCAAAACAACAGGAAAAGCCGCATGAGAGACAAACCGAGAAAAATCAAAGAAAATCAGCGGTTCCAGGAGTCGAAAACATGCCGACATCAGAAACTAACCGTGGTGAAGAATGGAAAGGCAGTGCTTCAGAACGGATTTAACAATAGGCAGGACTTCCGATTGCACCGCTCACATGCATGTGAACATCAGCTGCATATTTTATAGGATCGATGTGTAATCAGAAGAACACTTCTTTGTCTGTAAAATGAATTAGTAAATAATAAGCATTTTGTTTATATGGGTTGACGAATGGCTAGCACCTTTGCAAGTGCCAACTTGCTGTTATATGCATTTTAATTCTATGTAAAAGAGCACAGCCTGCCACATTAAATGTGGCAGGCTGTGCTCTTTGTTATAACGTCCCAGAAAGGATTCGAACCTCCGACCTACAGTTTAGGAAACTGTTGCTCTATCCTGCTGAGCTACTGGGACATGTATGACTCGATAAAATAAATCATCAAACTGAAGACAATAGTAATTGTATAATTTTAATTTGTCCAAGTCAACCCTTTTAATAATTTTTTTCGAATAATATTTAATCCTTTTTATAGAAGATAACAGGCATGGGAGAAAAATAAATGGCGGATCCTTGAAGGGAAGGAGAACGCAGATGTCCCATAGAAATCGATATCCGAGTAAATAGGCAGCTGCGTAACATAGTAAAAACAACTCTTTATGCCAGTTACGTAATTGCATACAGTCTGTTGTTGGCACTTAACCCATTACATTTCGAATTCTTCATCTAAGATTCTTATTCCAGCAGCATTTATTCTCCTTCATATTCTTTAAAACGTGGATTGTAAAATATAGTATCCCAAGATTTGTTAAATGTCCTTCAGCTATGACCGGTTCAAAAAGTATTTCCTGATTTCAATAATATAAGTACGAGCATCATTATAGGCAAACAGATATTGTATAGCCAGAAATTCATTTTGACGAGAACATGATCAGCAGCGGCAAGAAGGAATAAGAAATAAACCCAATAAGGGCAAAGTGAAGCCCAACCCAATAAGTTAATGTGTGCATAGGCGGCAGCATACTGAAATTTATGGAAGTTTGACATATACATGCCCAATGCATTTCCAATCACGAGTAGATAACAGCGATTTTTATCAGATTGATGCCGACCTTTACAGCTTTTCTAGTGGATTATATGAATCTATTATCTTCTGTAAAACAAGATCAAACAAAAAAAGCGCTTGTTTGCGCTTTTAATGAATTTGTCTATATAATCCTATAACTTTACCTAGAATCGTTACATTTCGCAATATAATGGGATCCATTGTTGAATTTTCTGGCTGCAGCCGAATATAATCCTTGTCCTTGAAGAAACGTTTAACAGTTGCTTCATCATCTTCCGTCATAGCAACGACAATATCCCCGTTATTTGCGGTGCTTTGCTGTTTCACAATTACATAGTCTCCGTCCAATATACCAGCCTCAATCATACTTTCTCCCATAATTTCAAGCATAAATACCTGTTCATCGTGAGCAGCCATGTTTTCAGGCAGCGGAAAGTATTCTTCAACGTTCTCGATAGCGGTAATTGGCAATCCGGCTGTTACCTTACCTAACAATGGTACGTTGATAACATTATTTTGCGGGATAGGAGGGGTGTCGTTCATATCCAATACTTCTATTGCTCTCGGCTTTGTGGCATCTCGCCTGATTAATCCCATAGTTTCCAGTCGTGAAAGATGCCCATGTACAGTGGAACTAGATGCCAGGCCAACTGCTTCTCCTATTTCCCTGACAGATGGGGGATAGCCTTTTTTGCGTACTTCCTCTTTTATATATCCCAATATATCCTGCTGACGCTTTGACAGTTTCGTCATGTTTTCAAGCACCTCTTTTAAATTCCTTTTTTTTCATTATATCATCCAAGCATATAATATACAAACATAAGTTCGAATATTGTGTTGACACGAAACAAACGTTCGGATTATACTGTGTATATGAATCGAACAAACATTCTGGGGTAAAAGGGGATGCGAGAAATGAAAAATTTCTATAAAAAAAATACGTATACTATAATGTTATTATCCGTCGTCTTTTTATTGACTTTGCTTTTTTCGTTAGACACAAATAAAAAAGAAAGTGATCAATACATAACCGTTAAAGTTACATCAGGTGATACACTTTGGAATTTAGCAGAACAATACCAGCAGCAAGATGCATCAAAGAAAGGATTCATTGATTGGGTAGCGAGGCATAATGATCTGGATCCTGAAGACCTGCAGCCAGGCACAGAAATCGTTATTCCGGTAAAAAAGAATCAGGATGTCACCAATCTTGCAAGTGAACAGTAAAGGATTGACGACAATGAAGGCTATTATATATTGCCGGGTCAGTACTGATAAGGAGGCCCAGGAAACCTCACTTTCCAGGCAAGCAGAAGAATTAAGGGGCCTGGCAGACAGATTGGGTTTTGAAATAGTACAGCTTATCAAGGAGCAGGCCAGCGGATATGAGCTAAACCGCGATGGTATTTTTGAGATGCTTGATCTTCTAAAAGAGAAGAAGGCAAACTGCGTCCTGATACAAGACGAGACGAGATTGGGACGGGGTAACGCAAAGATTGCACTCTTCCATGTCATCCTTAAAGAAGGCGCCAAAATATACACGATGGCTCATGATGGAGAAATAGAGCTATCTGATTCCGATACGATGGTCATAAAAATAGTAGGAATCGTCGAGGAATACCAAAGGCGTCTCCACAACCTTAAAATAAAAAGAGGCATGCTAAAAGCGGTACAGGAAGGCTTCCGCCCGGAAAAGAATTTGCATAATCGGGGTAATGTTGGAGGAAGGGACAGGAAGGATATCCCTGTGGAAGAAATAGTGAGGCTCAGAAGGAATGGACTTACCTTTCAGGAAATCTCCGCTACCTTAAGAGGGTTTGGATACCAGGTATCAAAGGCAACCGTACATCGGAGATTTTTGGAGCATACAAACAATTCAGGTCAAGAAAAATCATAGAACTTGTTTTTTAACAACTTTTTTAATACTATTGGCAGTATGAGAATACATGAAGGAGCGATAGAATGTTATCGAAAGAGAAAATCGCCCGTATAAACCAGCTGTCAAAAATATCTAAAGAAACTGGATTAACTGCGGAAGAAGCTAAAGAACAAAGTAAACTTCGAAGTGAGTATTTACAAGCATTTAGAAAGTCGATGTCTAATACTCTTGAGAGCGTTACTGTAATAGATCCGGAGGGCAACGACGTAACACCTCAAAAAATAAAAGATATAAAAAACAATAAGAAACGTCTACACTGAGATATTCAACCAGAGAATGCATTGTATGCATTCTCTTTTTTTGGAGAATTATAAATACAGCTTGTATGTACAGTGTGATTCCATGTAAATAAGAAATGATGAAATTGTACAATGAAAGTAAGCTATTATTGTTGTCTTTATATGTACGTACCTTTAATATATAATAGTGAATTATCACAGGAAGGGATGTTTAGAATGACTCAAAAAATTGATGAGCTTGCCATCAGTACAATTCGAACGTTGTCTATTGATGCAATCGAAAAGGCCAAATCGGGCCACCCGGGAATGCCTATGGGAGCAGCACCAATGGGTTATACTTTATGGACACAGTTTATGAACCATAACCCAAAAAACCCTACTTGGTTTAATAGAGACAGATTCGTGCTATCTGCCGGGCATGGATCTATGCTTTTATATAGTTTACTTCATTTGTCCGGCTATGATTTGCCAATGGATGAAATCAAGAATTTTCGGCAATGGGACAGCAAAACCCCTGGTCACCCAGAGTATGGACATACTCCTGGTGTAGATGCTACAACGGGCCCGCTGGGACAAGGGATTGCAATGGCGGTAGGTATGGCAATGGCTGAACGCCATTTGGCAGCAACCTATAATCGCAATGAATACAATGTAGTTGATCATTTTACATACAGTATTTGCGGTGACGGAGATTTAATGGAGGGCGTATCTGCTGAAGCTGCTTCATTAGCTGGACATCTTAAACTTGGACGTCTTGTGGTATTATACGATTCTAATGATATTTCCCTAGATGGGGATTTGGATAAATCTTTCTCAGAGAGTGTCGAGAACCGTTTTAAAGCATATGGATGGCAATATATCCGAGTCGAAGACGGGAATGATACAGGAGCTATTGCAAAAGCTCTGGAAGAAGCGAAAGCGGATGAAACTCGCCCAACACTAATTGAAGTTAAAACAATCATCGGGTACGGGTCACCTAATCGGTCAGGTAAATCAGCGGTTCATGGTGCGCCACTTGGCGAGGATGAATTGAAACTTACAAAAGAATATTATAAATGGACATTTGAAGAGGATTTTTACGTACCGGAAGAAGTTTATTCTTACTTTGAAGAGTCTTGTGTCCAGCGGGGAGCCGAAAAAGAAGGGGAATGGAATGAATTATTCCAGAAGTACCTTCAGGAATATCCCGAACTGGGAAAACAATTACAAACTGCTATAAATGACGAATTACCTGAAGGATGGGATAAGGATATTCCAGTTTATGAAGAAGGCAAGAGCCTTGCATCCCGTGCCTCAAGCGGAGAGGTCCTTAACGGTATCGCTAAAAACCTTCCTAACTTTATTGGAGGTTCAGCTGACTTGGCGGGCTCTAATAATACGATGATTAAGGGTCAACAAGATTATAACCCTGGAGAGTATGACGGTAAGAATATTTGGTTTGGAGTCCGTGAGTTTGCAATGGGCGCTGCTATGAACGGAATTGCCCTGCATGGAGGTATAAAGATTTTTGGAGGAACATTCTTTGTATTCTCTGATTACCTTCGTCCTGCAATCCGGCTTGCGGCATTAATGGGTCTCCCAGTAACCTATGTATTTACTCATGACAGTATTGCAGTAGGAGAAGACGGACCTACGCATGAACCTGTAGAACAACTTGCGGCTTTACGTTCCATGCCTAATTTAGGTTTGATTCGTCCTGCTGATGGAAACGAGGTTGCAGCAGCGTGGAAAGTTGCCATTGAATCAACTGATAAACCAACGGCACTTGTTTTGACACGTCAGAATTTGCCTACATTAAAGAATACAGCTTCGTTAGCATCTGAAGGTGTTGCACGTGGTGCCTATGTCGTATCTCCTTCCAATAAAGATCAGGCAGATGCATTACTTCTTGCAGCCGGTTCAGAAGTTAACTTGGCAGTATCTGCTCAACAGGCACTTTCCCAAGAAGGTATTGACGTTGCTGTGGTCAGTATGCCATCTTGGGATCGTTTTGAGGCTCAATCCACGGAATACAAGCAAAGCGTAATAAACCCTTCGGTCAAGAAACGTGTGGCTATCGAGATGGGAACTTCATTTGGATGGCATCGTTACACTGGAGACGAGGGAGATGTATTGTCAATTGACCGTTTCGGTGCCTCTGCGCCTGGAAACAGAGTAATTCAGGAGTATGGCTTTACTGTTGAGAATGTAGTGTCACGTGTTAAGGCACTGCTCCAAAAATAAAGATTGAACATACGGGGGAGACTGTGTAGACAGTCTCCCTTTTTATATTTCAAAATTTACATTTTCCGTAAAGTACCCTATAGTTTAATTATCGGAATATATTGAATTCGACAAAAACAGAAGTTTTTTTTGACATCAATCAACATACCTGGCGTTGTTCTGTATTTATAATTATAAATAGGAGAATTTAGGAGGCTGTTGAATTGAGAAGTTATCATATATATTTAATAGAAGAGGAATTCGCTCAGCATTATTTCGGCAGGGAAAAAATATTCCTGAATCTCTTTATGGAATACACTAGATCTTCTGGTGGTCAGAGAAGGATCTTGCAGAAGCAAATCGATTATATTACCAGGCCGATTCCTGTGCTGAAAATTCAGCAGTCGATAAATGATTATTTATTTTATAAAGAGGATGTTTCTTACAAGGATGGGGTATATTATATACAGAAAAATTCGGGCAACAGCAGAGCTGCCCTTCAAATTAATAAGGAACATCTTATCCTTCAGGCGGAGGGCGAGTACGACGCAGAAACTGCATTTTTTGAATCTATTCGTAAATGTGAAACAAGCTTCCTTGCATTTGACATTAAAAACCAACGTTGTGGTTGGTTAAAACCGATAAAAGAAAGAAAGTTTGTCTAAATACAGGACAAGTTGGACGAGGATATTGTATAATAGCCTTTGGTCTAGTACATTGATAGACAACAAGAAGGAGGAAGTTGTATATGGGATGGTATATTCTGGTAGGAGTTCTGGCGCTGCTAGCCGGTATTGCTCTGGGATTCTTCATTGCTCGTCGTTATATGATGACATATTTAAAGAAAAATCCGCCTATTAATGAACAAATGTTAAAAATGATGATGATGCAGATGGGTATGAAACCTTCACAAAAGAAGATTAACCAAATGATGAGCGCAATGAATAAACAACAGCTCAAGTAAAATCTGCTCAAAATATTTGTAAAAATGTTTATAAAGTGATAAAGTGGTTCATTTGCTACAACATATTGAAATAAACCTGAGAGCGAGATTCTGGGTGAATTTTTTTGATATTATCGGCTAAATTTGCTTTATCCTTGTTCAAAACGAAAATCAAAACCATTTTTTCTGTTGAGGTGTTACTGACAGAAGAATGGTTTTTTATTTTGGAATTGTAAGATGTTTTATACAGGAATGATATTATGATTGCTAATCCAAGGATTAAATAACAAGAGATGATTAGGGCAGGGAAGAATTTAGATTACAACAAACATTTTTTATGTACGTTAAGACTAGCCTGTGTAATTTATAGAATATGCCACTTAGAAAATCAATTCTAGTTAAGGGCGTTATAAAAGGATCCTTTACAAAATACTTACAAATTGTGTGTTTCTTCGCACCTTTATAGGGAATACAGTAACATTTATATTCCAGGATGGGAGGATTCTTAGCATGGAATCTATAGTTAGAGCGATCCAAAGGGCAAAAAGACATGATGATGTCTTTGCTATTCTTGAAGGAAGGACAAATTATCAGAAATAATTGAAGAACTAGGAATAGAATGTAATGCAAGAAATAAAGATGGTTTGAAAGTAGCGAAATTAAAAGGAACTGTCGAATAAAAAATAAATACACACTTCGATTGCTTGAAAACACAATGTTTTAAAAGCTCCAAATAATCATCATTGTTAAATATAAACGCATTTACAATTTCTCAAACTGGTTTTTAAACTTTTGGTAATATGCCTCACCCCGGGTGGAGAGGCTGCTTTGAATATTTCTGTTATTGGGATGACGTATTCACCAACTGGCACGTAAAACTCTCTCTTTTTTATTACTGGATATGCAGCTAACACGCTAAAGCTGAGGGGAATCTGGTGATCTCTAGCGATATACAAACTTAATAAGAATATTTCTTTTAGCAGTTAATGAAATGCAGTAATATTTGTACGCCACTTAGCTAGTCGTTTTATGTCAGGAAATGTTGTCCATACTTATATTCCCTTTTTTGTCTACATGTACTAAAATTTGTAAAAGAAACTAAAAAATTAGGGGATGATAGGAATTGGACCAGAGATTTAGACAATTAGACTCATTAAGGGGATTAGCTGCGATTACTGTGATGATGAGTCATTTTTTTGAAATTTTCCCCATATTTATCGCTAATACCTACGCCGAGAATACCTCTATAAATATTCTAAAGTATAGCCCTGTTCATATCATTTATGCAGGACATGAGGCTGTCATATTTTTCTTTATCCTAAGCGGGTTTGTTCTATCATTGCCATTCTATTCCCAGAGACAACCGGATTATCCTGTATACGTCACAAAAAGAATTTTTAGAATTTATGTCCCCTATGTTGTTTCAGTAATCATAGCAGTTATTTTAAATTTATCTATTTCCGGAAATGGCATTAATGGTTTAAGTGACTGGATTAATAGTGTTTGGTCTTTGCCGGTGGATTGGGTAACATTTTTTGGACATATCTTATTTATTGGGAGTTTTGACAATGCTGAGTTTAATCCGGTATATTGGTCACTTGTGCATGAAATGAGAATATCCCTTGTCTTCCCATTGTTGATGTTATGCTTGATGAGATATAAAGAAGTGCGCAATTTGGCAGTGTGGATCCCTTTAAGTTTTTTTGGATTTGTGGCAACCGTTTTGCTGGCTAAAATAGGGATCGAAATAGATTATTTTGCAACTTTTTCCTATATTATAATGTTTTTGCTCGGAGCCATTTTAGCTAAGAATAAAGATATATTAATAAAAAAATATTCAAGCCTTAGTTTAATCTCAAAGGTATTATTATCAATAATTTCACTGTTGGCGTATACCTCCTTTTGGACATTCCAAAATGTTAGGATCATAAATTACAGCATTATAAATGATTATTTTATTGCAGCAGGAGTTTTTATCATAGTTATCATGTCATTGGCACCTGGTAACCTTTCACGATTTTTATTACTACGGCCTGTACAGTTTTTAGGCAAGGTTTCATACAGCCTATACCTATATCACAGTTTAGTGTTATTTTCTTTGGTTTACTTGCTGCATAATAAGTTTAATTGGATTTCGATATTAAGTTTTTCTTTTGTGGGAACGATCATTGTATCATCCTTCGCTTATTACTTGGTGGAAAAGCCAGCAATAAAATTTGGGAAGAGAGTCTCCATCCTCATTGAAAATAGAAAGCACAGCCAGCTAAAACGTGTCGTTTAAGTTACTAAATAGCATCCTGTAAATATAGAACGGTTATACTTAAAAAGCAGCTTGATCTTCTTTTAAATGTGCTATTACAAGTTGATCACCCTGTATCCTTTATCCACCGTATTTTTGTTTTTCTTTGTGATATTTTGATAAGGTAATATAAAGGAAAGGGAACCTTTTGTATCGAATAAATTGGGTATAGGGGGTGAATCTATGAGGATAAAAGTCATTATGGACAGTGGTAAAGATTATATCATCCACTCCGAATTTAACGTTCAAGATTTCGTCAATAGTTTTTATGATAAAGAACTAAGTTCAAATGGCAGTGGAGAAGTACATAACGTAAAAAATAGTTTTGTATATTTAGATTCTGACCACAAAATTTTATTTAATCCGACTCATGTCTCCTCTATTGAAGTTATGGATGAGTAATAAAGAATATATAGGAAGTTTCCCGATGTGGAGCTTTCTTTTTTTTATTTACATCCAGACATTTATTAAAAGGAAATTGACAATGAATATATGCGGATAGATCCATCGAATATAATGTTAGCGAAGGTCTTCATACTAACTGGACCTGAAAATGATGCAGATTTTATCGGGGGCAGGAATAAAAAGTAAACCTCCAAACGTTGACTGATCATTTTGTGATGTTTACATGCTTTTTTGAAGGTTTCAAAGAATGCCCATAGTAGAACTTTTTATCGTTTTATAACTTCCCACTTTCTCATATGCAGGACGGGTATGGGATATTTTATTTATTACCTATGTTAAACATTAATATTGATATTGGTTAAAAACAAACGTTTGTTCTATAATTATTTATAAGGACATATATAGGGCGGGGTTCGGATTGGCACTTAAGGACATTCTTTGCGGAAGGCATCAGAGCTAATCGGTGTTTATCACGTCACCCTGTTCTACTGGCGGCACAAAGTTTTATCCGCCTTGAAACTGATGGACATCGACCATTTTTTTGGTATCGTCGAAATGGACGAGACCTATTTCCTGTACTTTGAAAAAGGGATTGAGCATTTACCGTTTAAATCTGACGTAAGGAACGGGTTAAAATGCTTTCCCATATCCTAAATGTCAATAACTATCACAGCCGCTTGAAAGGCTGGATGAACCAATTCAATGACGTGGCGACAAAGTACCTCGACCATTATTTGAGCTGGTTTTTGTTTTTGGATACGATCCGCTTCCTTATTTCTGACTGTGGCGACTTACGGTAAATTGAAGTTATCTACATTCAAAGTTTCATAAGCCTTGTTCAACTATCGGGGCAGGATTGTTGATTAACAACATAAGGTTTATATGAAAAATCTATCAGGATAAGTCAGATTAAACACCTTGTGTAAGAACAGAAGGATAAATGTACTTTGTTGTTGAATACATTGTCATATTACAAAAGGGGAATTCGATATGAATGTTTACTGTATAGGCGTTTTTAAAGAGATGGATTTGGCAATTAACTCTATTATCAAGTTGATGGACACACTGAACGAAGGAGACTTGAATATTAGACCGACTGAAGGAAAATGGTCGATTGGTGAGTTACTGTCACACATATCGGTTCTATGTAAAGCCGACTTTCTAATTGGTGCTGGAGCTTCGGAGGAGGAGATGGACCATTTCTATGAAGAAGCTGAGCCAGAAGCGAATCGGAAGGCAATTGCAGATGCCTTGATTGACAATTACTCTTATCTAAAAGAAGGCATAGGAAGATTAAAGGAAGAGGAGCTGTTGCAGGAAACGACTTCATTTTTTGGAGTGGTTCATTCACGTTACGAATGGCTGTTGGATACTCAGGCTCACCTGTTTCATTACCGTGGGCAGTTGCACTCAATGATTGTTCACATACTTAGGCTAGAGCCGAACGTCCAGTTGTTCGAGTAAATTCACACTATGTTTTTATTTGTATTATTTCATTCTTTAATCCTAACGGGTGATTGTGTTTTATAAACGGCTGTTGGGGCAGCTCTGTTTTATTCCAATAACGGGGCAGCTTCCTTTAATAAATTTAAGATTGTGAAGTAATGCACATAAATAGAAGGGTGCTAATGTTCAGTAAGGCTTTAAAACAAGGATCCTAAATCGGGTCCTTGTTTTATGATTATTATCAACAATATTATTTAACAAAGCTTATTTATTAAAAAAACCAGCGAGAATACTCGCTGGGTTAGCAGGGGGCGGATCATTATGAGAATAATCATGTTGTATTATAACTTTTCCCACTTGAAATAATTTTAAACCAAAAAGTGTCAAAATATGGGTCATTTTGTAATATTATAATGAATTCTGATTCACAGTGTGGAAATACAGGTTAGTACCAACCAATTACTAAGTGAATTTCTATTAATCCCTGTATTTTTAGCGACATATATGTTTTAAGTAAAAAGTATTATTATAAGGATATGGTTTAATTTACGTGGTGTTTGTTTATATTTTTGTTCTGATCCTTGTTGTTCACGATATAAGGAAAATTATCGCTGACAGGTCATTTTTCAGTGATTATATAAGGTGCATGGCTGGAGTAAATAATTCAGGTAACTAGGCATAAACAATTTGTTAAAATCGGGACACCTGAACCTTATAATAAATAGAATTATACTGATTGAGCAAGCGGTCAAGTTCCTGGCTAAACTCCAATGTTATGCGTGAATCTAAACCGTTTTTTGAGACTATTTGTATTAATTCTGTTCTCTTCTTTTCTATTAATGCAAGGTATTCGGTCTTAGTCACACGTAACGGTCCTTTCTAGAAATCATTTTTAAAATAGTATATTAGTAGAAGTTTATGATCAATAATTACAATTATAAGGTGTTATGGAAATAAATACAAATACATATTACTGGTAAGTATTGTTTTTCTGAAAAACTTTTTCTTGGCGTTTTTCATTTTCTGGAATATGATAAACGATATAGCATAATATTCAATGATTGTTCACAATTGGCATTTATCATTTTGAATTTTGATTTGTTAGAATTGTACTTATAGACCATCGTGTATAGGAGTTGCTGATTTTGAGTGATATAAATGTTTTTCTAGCCTTTGGAGCAGGTTTTTTAAGTTTTATCTCTCCATGCTGTCTTCCCTTGTATCCTGCGTTCTTGTCGTATATAACGGGTATGAGCGTTGGAGAAATGAAGTCTGAAAATATCCTGCTTCAAAAAAGAAGTTTAATGCATACTTTATTTTTTCTTCTTGGCTTTTCATTGATCTTTATTGCAATCGGCTTTAGCGCATCTTTGTTCGGAAGGTTTTTTGAAGAATACCAGGAATTGATCAGGCAAGTTGGGGCCATTGTTATTATATTTTTTGGTCTGGTCATAGTAGGTATTTTGCAGCCTAAATTACTAATGAAAGACACAAGATTCGAGTTTAAAAATCGACCAGGCGGATATGCGGGATCCATTTTAATTGGCTTGGCATTCGCTGCTGGCTGGACCCCATGTACAGGTCCTATCCTCGCCGGAGTATTCTACATGGCTGGTACCAATCCAAATTCTGCAATGCTCTATATGATTGCATATATATTAGGGTTTGCCATTCCTTTTTTCATCCTTTCATTCTTCATTGGACGCATGAATTGGATCAAGAAACGAAGCCATAGCATTGTCAAGGCTGGTGGGTATATCATGATTATGATGGGTATATTATTATTCTTCGACTGGATGAATAAGATCATCATAGCACTGACCAGTGTATTCGGCGGTTTTCAAGGGCTTTAAATAGATATAGCAAACAAGTAAAATAGTAATTGAAAAATATTCCTCTTTCAGATATGCTTATTGTTGTGTTATATGTAGGGTCAAACCTTTAATAATGTAATATTAAATAGTTTTGAGGGATGACCAGCGTGTTATGCAGGGAGGAACCTTATTATGGCCAGGATTCTTATTGTCGATGATGCAAAATTTATGCGTTTGACGCTTTCTGAAATTCTTGAAAAGGCACAGCATAAAGTAGTAGGAGAAGCAGAAAACGGACAAGAGGCAATTGATATGTATCGAAAAATCCAGCCGGATTTAGTGACTATGGATATCACTATGCCAGTCTTGAGTGGTTTGGACGCCGTTAAACAAATCAAGTCTGAATTCCCTGACGCTAAGGTAATAATGTGCTCTGCAATGGGCCAACAAAAAATGGTCGTAGAGGCAATTGAAGCAGGTGCAAAGGATTTCATTGTAAAACCTTTCGATGAAAACCGGGTCTCTGAAGCGATTAATAGGGTTCTGTATTAAACCGTCGGGATTGATTCTGGACGGTTTTTCTTTTGTTTTAAGAACTTTTAAATCGTAAATCATAGGTATATAATAGTATGGATGGAATATAAAAAGGATGATGATGGATGATATATGTATCAACTGCTGTAGCCATTTTAATGGCATTAATGGCATTTACTATAAGGATGAAAGCAGCGAAAAGACCGGTTACGACAAAAAAAATCATCTTGCCGCCTTTATTTATGAGCACAGGTGCATTAATGTTTTTATTTCCCGTTTTTCAGGTTTCTTCCAATGAATTACTCGAGGCTGTTTTCGTAGGAGCCCTTTTTTCCTTATTGCTGATTAAGACATCAAATTTTGAAATTAAGGACGATCATATTTATCTAAAAAGATCTAAGGCATTTATTTATATTTTGATTGGATTATTAATCATACGAATAATAGCTAAATTAATTTTCAGCACTTATATTGATGTAGGCGAACTAAGCGGAATGTTCTTCTTACTGGCGTTCTCCATGATTGTACCATGGAGGATTGCAATGCTGATTAAATACTGGAAGCTGAAACATCAATTAACCCCAGAATCATAATAGTCATTCACAAAGCTCTCGATTACAGAGCTTTTTTATTTTGATTTGCCTTTACTAAAACGAACCTGAATTTCTGTTAATTCCATCGTGAGTTTTTGGACAGACAATATTATTCATGCAATATCATAACTTAATAATATAGTACAAAAGCCTATTGTATTGACTGCGGCATAATATATATAACATAAGGCAAGATGGAGGGAGCATAGTGGCTAAAGATTTTGAAGGTTTAATCCAGGAGCTTACCCATGAAAAGGATCAGCTTATTTTGGAAATGGATGGGATTAAAAATAAATTCCTTGAGGAAGTAGCATCTTTCTGCAGTGTTTGGTTCGATAAGGAAGCAATAGCTCTTATTGCCAGAAAATCGGATTTAGCAAAAAACTTAGGGATTGAAAAATTAAAACTCCTCAAAGCTGAAGTAAGGTCACTAATAAAAAATGCCAAAAATGTAGTAGCCGAGCATATGGATAAAGAAGAATTTTGGTGGCATCAACAAGATAAGGGTGATTTTAGTTCTTATTCGTACGAGCACAGGCCGGTTGAACGTATTCATGAAGCGATGAGGTATATTTGCGGTAAACTGGGTGTAATCTTTTCCCATGATGGACTTGTAAAATTAAAGCAAACGGGTTTTATAAAAGATTATGATGTGTGGACCAAAAGCGGAAGACCATACTACCCTTATGGTTCGCCGCTGCCCGATGATATAGTGGACATTTATCGGGAGTATAACAGTCTTACAATGAAAGTACAGGAAATCGACAGAAGAATGGTGCAAGTAAAGAAGGAAAAAGAAGAGATAAGCGTAGTCGATTTATGGGAGTCTTTATAACGCTCCCAAAATACATTAAAAGGGAGCATGTAAGGCTCTTTTTTTGTTTGAGCATGTGAGATTTCGTCGTTCGATTTATAGATGAACAAAAAGCGAATGAGATCATCTGTCAGCCAGGATCAAATAGTGCCTATTTATCTAGTAAGCAGCCAAATAAAATTGACTGTGCTGGGAATAAAAAATGGAGCCCTTTGACTCTGCTTTTTTGTCCGGGTATGGTAAAATACAAAGGATAATAGAAAGGGAGTTGTTAAATATGGCAAAAACAGGATACATAGAACTAACAGATGGAAATAAGATTAACTTTGAACTATATCCAGAAGAAGCTCCAGGAACAGTTGCCAACTTTGAAAAATTAGCTAATGAGGGTTTTTATGATGGATTGAATTTTCATAGGGTTATTCCTGGTTTCGTAAGTCAAGGCGGCTGCCCAAATGGAAACGGTACTGGTGGTCCGGGATATACAATTAAATGTGAGACAGAAGGAAATCCGCATAAACACGAAGCTGGTTCTTTATCGATGGCACATGCAGGCAGAGATACTGGAGGAAGCCAATTCTTTATCGTTCATGAACCACAGCCTCATCTCAATGGGGTGCACACCGTTTTTGGAAAAGTAACAGATGGCTTAGAGCATGCTCTAAACATGAGACAGGGTGCTGGAATTAACTCAATCAAAGTTTCTCAATAACAAGCAGAGGGAGCAGAAATGCTCCCTTTTTTATTTAGTGAATGGTATTTAGAATTGCGTGCTAATATTGTAGGTTTGCTACTAGATGAAGAAACATTCTTGTGCTGATCTTATCTTTTAAATTTTCTTTCTGTCTCTATCTTTAAAATAAATAAGCAAAAGCAATAACGCAGAGGTTCGCATCTTGGGAAATTTTTTATTGATACAGGTTGGAAGCCAATTTATAATTCATTAATATAATCGGATTTTTACGAACAGGTATTTTCGAAAAAAAGGAAGGGTTCGGAAAAAATGGAAAGATGTAAAAAAGCCTCCTCATATAATAAGAGAAGGAGAATGTTGTTTCATGGTAATGGTGAAGTCTGTAAAAATTGATGGTGCTGATATCCACGTTTTTAATAGTGCAATCTATATTTATGAATCAAGCACTGGGGTCACCTTAGAATTGGACCTAATCGTAAGTGAGATCGTTAAGGCAAAATATGGAGAAGAAGAAAACTTGTTTTTGGAAATTGAATTAGAAGACGGAAGAATTATTGACAATATCATGCATGTTAAACGTTTTTCAGGCGGATTGCCACAACTGAATTTATATTGTCCGCTGGATGACATCGCAGATTTTCACAATTTACCCAAGTTTAATGAGAATGAACATTTCGCTCTAAATTTAGAGGAAGGAATTACGATAGGGGATATAAGAAAAGTTGAGATGCCAAATCAAAAAATCAATTTAAAATTAAATTTGCCTATAGACCAATGTGAGTGGCTCAATGAACAATCAAAAAAAGATTTGAATAAAATCTTCCAGGAAATAATATATAAATACTGGGACAGTAAGAATGAGGTTTAGTTCAAAAATCGCGGAAGGCATGATAAAACACCTCAGGCTCTGCCTCCATTTTTCAAGTTGATGTTATTACAACCTTCCGCAGCCACTGTTATTGTTATTTTTGTTGTACCGTTCATTTTGTTCTTCAGAATAGGAACGGTTGTGACCAGATGAATTATCAGATTCTTCTTTTTTTCTCCCAATTCTTTGCATTTCCAAGGGGGAATTGCTCTTATTTGGCATACTGTATCCCTCCTTTTTTTCAGTATGTGTACAGTGGCTTTAAAATAAACATGAATAGACTATAATTAGTGCTGCAAAGTGAAGTGCCCCAAAGCAGCTTGGGCATGAGTAGGGCATTGAACCGGACTCATGCCTTTTATTTTTGCCTTAATATCGGTTTGTTGTCCAATATTAAAGCTTCTATGTACACTGATCTCTCCTGCAGGTTTAACGGCGTTTATCAAAGCTCTTTAATGAAAATTTAGCCAAAAGAAAGCACCCTGAACCTTTAGACTGTGTCTAAAGGTTCAGGGTGCATTTCACAGCAGTTCTTTTTTCTATATATAAGGATGACCCGTACGGGATTCGAACCCGTGTTACCGCCGTGAAAGGGCGGTGTCTTAACCGCTTGACCAACGGGCCCATGGCTCCGCAGGTAGGACTCGAACCTACGACCGTTCGGTTAACAGCCGAATGCTCTACCACTGAGCTACTGCGGAACAAAAGAATTTACCATCTATGGTGGGCCTAAATGGACTCGAACCATCGACCTCACGCTTATCAGGCGTGCGCTCTAACCAGCTGAGCTATAGGCCCATTTGGAGCGGGTGATGAGAATCGAACTCACGACATCAGCTTGGAAGGCTGAGGTTTTACCATTAAACTACACCCGCGTGGGGCGGCTGATGGGAATCGAACCCACGAATGTCGGAACCACAATCCGATGCGTTAACCACTTCGCCACAGCCGCCAATATTCTTAATTGGCTGGTGGAGGGGGACGGATTCGAACCGCCGAACCCTGAAGGAGCGGATTTACAGTCCGCCGCGTTTAGCCACTTCGCTACCCCTCCATAAAATAAAAAAATAATGGCGGTCCCGACGGGAATCGAACCCGCGATCTCCTGCGTGACAGGCAGGCATGTTAACCGCTACACCACGGGACCAAATTGCGGGGACAGGATTTGAACCTGCGACCTTCGGGTTATGAGCCCGACGAGCTACCAGACTGCTCCACCCCGCGATAATATGAATGATGTAATTTTAATATATGCACTAAGTGCACTCTAGACTGTCCGGATTTCAGTAAGCTATACCAAGCAGCGGGCTCAATACGTACAACTCGCAGTTAATCAATGAAGGAAGCTCGTTGCTCCACCCCGCGATAGTAGAAATGATACAATTTTTATTATGCACTAAGTGCACTTTAGACTGTCCGGATTTCAGTAAGCGAAACCAAGCAGCGGCTCAATCCGTACAACTCGCAGTTATTCAATGAAGGAACGCTCGTTGCTCCACCCCGCGATAGTAGAAATGATACAAATTTTAATTTGTAAATGGAGGAGGTAGAGGGATTCGAACCCCCGCGGGCTTTTACACCCCTGTCGGTTTTCAAGACCGATCCCTTCAGCCGGACTTGGGTATACCTCCAAATGAATGGTGGACCTTGTAGGACTCGAACCTACGACCGGACGGTTATGAGCCGTCTGCTCTAACCAGCTGAGCTAAAGGTCCACGTTCAAGTTAAAAAATAATAGAACTGTCTGTCCCCATCTCAAAATACAGAATCTAGCAGCAACTCAATGGGTACTACTTGAATCAAGTTCGTTGGAGCTTTGCTCGTTGCTCTAACCAGCTGAGCTAAAGATCCACAAAATTTTTAGAAGATGGTAGCGGCAGAGGGGATCGAACCCCCGACCTCACGGGTATGAACCGTACGCTCTAGCCAGCTGAGCTACGCCGCCATCATATTATATTTTTACAAAAATGGTGGAGCCTAGCGGGATCGAACCGCTGACCTCCTGCGTGCAAGGCAGGCGCTCTCCCAGCTGAGCTAAGGCCCCAAATCGCCATAACAGATGAACTAACCAAAAAACAGTTTAATTAGAATTAATGGTCGGGAAGACAGGATTCGAACCTGCGACCCCTTGGTCCCAAACCAAGTGCTCTACCAAGCTGAGCTACTTCCCGTAATAATGGCGCGCCCGAAAGGAGTCGAACCCATAACCTTCTGATCCGTAGTCAGACGCTCTATCCAATTGAGCTACGGGCGCTTATGAAGTAAATGGTGCCGAGGACCGTAATCGAATCGGTACGGTAGTCACCTGCTGCAGAATTGTAAGTCCTGTGTGTCTGCCAGTTCCGCCACAGCCGCATAAAATGGTGAGCCATGAAGGACTCGAACATTAGACCCCTCTGATTAAAAGTCAGATGCTCTACCGACTGAGTTAAAAATGGTGCCGGCAAGAGGACTTGAACCCTCAACCCACTGATTACTAGTGAGTAGCTCTACCAATAGAGCTACACCGTGAAAAATATGGTGGAGGATGACGGGATCGAACCGCCGACCCCCTGCTTGTAAGGCAGGTGCTCTCCCAGCTGAGCTAATCCTCCATAGAAGGTGTTTTTCGTACAAAAATTATAATAACATAACGAATCACGGTTGTCAACTTCCACGAAGTTTTTCTTTTTTCTTCTTTTTTGAATTCATATTTGTTTGATGCACTGCGCAACAATAACGTTAATTATATTACTCGGTATTTATGGGTTCGTCAATAGCTGTTTCTTACATGTTATTTAGCTAAACATTTCTTAAAACATAAGCGGTAGTTAAGTGTCGTAAATTCGGAAGAGGGATATAGTAAAATAAGCCCAGACGGTATTCTGGACTTGTTTTACATATGGTAATGAATTATTTCATTTGCTCGATGGCTTGTCTTACATTTGTATACATATTATAAGTTGAAAAATCTATGCCTCCGCCGACTACCTTTGCGGCTAATTCGGCCCGAATACCGGTAAACATAACCGAAATGCCCAACAATCGGAGTACATCATGAATTCTGAAAATATGATTGGCTACATCAGCATTTATTGTAACAATACCAGAAAAATCTATTATAAGGCTTTCTAGGTCATAACCAGGAAGCTTTGGCACTACATTGTTAAGTAGATGCTCTGCTCTATCAGAGTCTATTGAACCTATCAAAGGCAGCACGGCAAGTCCTTTTTGAATAGGAACAACAGGAGAAGCCAGTTTATTTATTTCACTTTGTGCTTCTTTTATAATTTTGTCGGTGCTTCTCTCAAATGCATAAACCGTTTCGTTGATGCTTATGTCCAGCATCTGATTGATCCGTTTCGTAAAAGCTGCATATTCATTTACTGTTAAATGGTGGTCAAGACAAATTTTTAAAAAATAATCTGCAAACACGATACGTGTGTCAGGGTATCTTATAAATATATCGGAAATCCTGGCGTTCTGGGAAGCAGCGCGTTCTCCATTCATTCTGCTCCATTCCACCAGCTCGTCTGGCACACTTCCTTCATCACATTCAATGGATTGAGATAGGAAATCTAGAAATTCTTCATACATATTCTTTGCACTGGCAATTTCCTCTTCGGAAATATTAATGCCTAATTTTTCAACAATATCGTTGACAAGATGATCTGCCAGGTCTTTTTTATTCTCGATTATATAATCGATCACTTTCGCCAAAGATGACATGTTGTCCACATCCTCATTACAAAATAAAAAATGTTAAATGTTAAATCGCTTAAAAATAATTATAAAATTGCAAGTTTATCCTTTTTATAATAACTAAAAAAGTAAATATTAATCAAATTAAATAATAGAGGAGGAGCCGACAAATTCGAAGGTGAAAAATAATATGTCCTTATTTTCGCAGTAATGTATCTAAATATAAGAAAACCATACTTATTTCAGATGTACAACGTAAAATATGACTAAAATTTGAAGAAAAGTCACCATCGAAGTAAAATAGAAGAGTAGAATAATGTCTAAAAAGATAATAAATTCGGAGGAATACATGGAAAATGAATTATACTTTCTAGGTCAAAAAATTCTGGATAAAAAGTATGAAATAGCATCAAAAGTACATGAAATCAGATTATCCGAGGCAAGTGAAGAGCAGAGACTTCTAATTTCTAAATTAAGACCGAAAGAAGAAGAAATTATAGAAATACGAGCAAATTTCGTAGCATTATTTGGAGATGTCCTGGTTCATGGAGTGGATAAGCAAAAGGCTTATAAACAAATAGAAGAATGGGGAAAAGAAACAGGTGAATTCTCTCATAGTATAGGCGTGCCTCTGGATGAAGCCTTAAAGGATACTTCTTATTATCGGTCATTGATCAGTGAAGTAATTGAGGAGAATGTAATCCAACATGAAATGTCGGTAAAAACAGTTTTTGCTGCCGCTCGAATCATTGATCCCTTAATCGATCACGCTGTATACTGTTTTAGTTTGACATATGTCCATTTCTACAAAAAGAATTTGGAAGCAGCTAAAACTGCATTCCTCGAATTATCCGTTCCAGTAGTCCCTCTATCAAAGGGAATAGCCGTACTGCCTTTGATTGGAAATGTGGATACTGAAAGAGCCAGGTTGTTGATGGAGGAGACACTTAGAGAGTCAGTTAAACTTAATTTACAAGTTTTAGTTTTGGATTTGTCTGGTGTGGTTATGGTGGACACGATGGTTGCAGATCAAATTTTTAAAGTCATTGGGGCTCTGGAATTGATTGGAGTGAAGACAATACTATCAGGGATTCGTCCTGAAATTGCCCAAACAGTAGTAAGTCTTGGTCTGGATTTTACAAATGTGCCCATTAAGGCGAATCTGGAGCAAGCGTTGTCAGACCTTCAATTACTGAGTAAGTAGCACGTCACAAATAATATAAATAGTTATGTAAAAGAAGAGCCGACAGCTTTGTCGGCTCTATTGTTGTTGCTGGCTTATTATGTATTGAAGTCCCGCATAGGCTGTTCCAAACGTTGGAATTTTAATACTTAGGCTCTGTATAGACATAGCTAACTCAGCTGTAATTCCAACGATAATGCAATTAGTGCCGATAAGCAACAGTGTATTATATAATGACTGGATATGATTACCTACTATGTCGTCATATGTAGCAATACCGCTTACATCCACTAAGGCATATTCAATATGAGCAGAGGCACACTCTGTAACGATAGAAGTTAGAGATTTATTTGCTCGTTCGATATCAAACTCCCCGATAAGAGGAACCGCAATAGTTTTCTTCCAAATGTTTAAAATTGGTACAGATAATGTGCTTATTAGCCGGTCTTTTTTCTTTTCCTCTTCCGCCTTGCTCGTGACATCCATAAGCATAACTACATATCCAACCACTTTTTCATTTGTATCTTTTATAGGGGTAATAACAATATCGGCTAAAAAACGGTCCTTAATATTAATCCGGGCCCGATGGTATCTGGAGAGTTTACCCATTATATTTTCTTGATAGGATGGGTTTTTATGAAATTTGCCCATATTCAATCCGATTAGTTCATGCACTTTTGAATATCCATATAGGGGTGCGATTTTTTGAAAAAGGGAAGCGGCGCTGGAATTCATCCAGGCTACATTATAGCTTTCATCAGCTATGATCACGTTTTCGCCGATACTATCCAAAGCAGCAAGAAGTGAAATGTGTTCTGGCAGTGCTCCTACGTACATTAAATATTCACCTGATTCTGTTAAGTTATTTATAAAGTATAGCATAAGACTAAAAAATATTTTTGTTAACAGAATTACTTGCAGCAAAATTAGTTATTTAGAACGAGATTGTAACAAAAGGGGCTTTGTGCATAATAGCGTTAGAAAAACCATGCAATATTATTCTATTCTTAATATGTCTGCCTAAATGACTTTTGTTCTTAATTGAGAAGGTATGCCAAAAGGAGTGTTTTTTATAAGGACTCTTGTCATAGGAGAAGCGCCATTATACAATGCAATTCGGCTCGTGGAATTTCTGGGCCATGGTTTGCTCAAGTCAAAGAAAATTAATGACAAAATATTATTAATAAAGGAGAAAGACATTAATTGGGTTTTACAAAAAATGAAAAGTTAAGCATCTATAACGGTGTTGCCTCTACTGTTTCGGTTAATATGGTCAATGGATATATTCCTTTGTTTGCAATGACTGTCCTTGGAGCTTCCAATAATCAAATGGGTCTGATTACTTCATTGCCTTCCATCATCGGCATGCTGGCGTTGATTCCAGGTGCCATATGGTTAAATAAATCCAAAAGCAAAAAGAATTTTGCTGTTGCCTCTACCTTTGCCACTAGATTTTTATTCATGTTAATACTATTTATCCCAATGTTCTTTCAAACTGGATATGCTGCCTGGATTCTTGTTTTCTTAATAGCCATTTTAAATTTTCCGGGCGCATTATCCAACCTATCCTGGCAGTCCATGATAGGGGATTTGGTGCCTGAGGAAAGACGCGGGAAATTTTTCAGTTCCAGAAATAAATACAATACCATCGCTGCATTAGCAGTAACTTTTTCTACAGGTGTATTCCTAAGTCTTTTCAACAAAGCAAACCCGTTTCCTTATCAAATTCTTTTTGCTGCAGGTTTCCTTTTTGCCGTAATGGAAGTTGTGTATCTTAGGAGGCATGAAGAACCCGTTATCCACAAATCCTGGACAGAGCCAGCTGAAAAGAAAAACGTCTCCATTGCTGTATTTCAGCATAGACCTTATGTAGCTTTCTTGATTTGTGCTCTAGTATATAATGTTTCAGCCCAAATGGGGTGGTCCATATTCAGTATATATCATATTAAAGAGGCTCATGCTACCGCAATCTGGTTCAGTTTGTTTTCTGTTTCAAATCAATTGGCCCAGATTGTCAGCATCAAGTGGTGGGCAAAATTCGCCGATCGCTGGGGGAATAGCATGCTGTTGTTCGTGGCTGCTGCAGGTATGGCAACTGCTCCAGTTCTAACCATCCTCTCTACAAATTTAGTCTATATAACACTAATAAATATCTGGATCGGCATATTTGTAGCTGGCACAAATTTATTGTTATTCAACCAACTGTTAAGTGCAACTCCTGACGAAACTCGAACAAATTATATTGCGAATTACAACTTCATCCTGGCTATCGTCGGGTTTATTGCTCCTCAAATCGGAGTCGTTCTACTAAATGGGATGGGTATTAATTCAGCGATGGTCATAGTCTCTGTCGCAAGGTTCGCTGCTGCTTTTTCATTTCTTATTGTTGCACTAAAGTTAGACAAAAAACAAAGGACAGTTTTGGAGGCTTTTTAATAAACGAAAAAATAAAGTATTTACCAGCTGGACAGGATATAGAACCTATCCAGCTTTTATTTATAAAAGCCGTAACATATCGTTTACCTATCGAAGATTTTGTCAGATTTTTTAGATAAATATTCATATCAAACTGGGAATATCTTTACTATAATCAATGTAGAAATTCCACCTCAGCATTGCACCCCCCTAATTAATTTTTCAACAAGAGAGATAATTCATAATAATTTCTTTTGCTAGAAAGATTGAAAAAACATTGGGAAAAGAGGGGATGTTATGTACAAAACCGCACAAGGCGAAGAAATCTTCGTAATTGATGCACATATTGCACTATGGGATGGAAGCAAGGCAAATCAATTAAATATTCATGGAGACCAGTTCATCAGCTGTTTCTATGACTACCACAAAAATTTAAGCCCCCGGGAAAACGTATGGCCAAAGGAAAAGTTTTTAAAGTATTCTCCGGAAACTCTGGTCAATGATGTTCTTGTAAAGGGATATGCGGATATGGCCATTTTCCAGCCAGTTTACCTGAAAGAGTTCTATAAAAATGGTTTCGGAGATTTTGACGCCAATGAGGCACTTGCCCAGCAATACCCTAATCGTTTTATATGCAATGGGACATTTGATCCGCGGCATGGAAAAGAGGGACTTGAGAAACTGGAAGAAAATAAAGAGAAGTATAAGTGGCAAGGTGTCAAACTTTATACTGCAGATTGGTATAAAGAATCGAAAGGGTATAAGCTCTCTGATGAATGGTCAAAACGCTATCTGGAAAAATGCCTAGAACTGGGAATAAAAAATATTCATGTACATAAAGGGCCAACCATAACCCCGCTTAATAGAGATGCGTTTGACGTAGCTGATATAGATGATGCTGCAAGCTGTTTTCCAGATTTGAATTTCATAGTGGAGCACGTAGGATTACCTAGACTGGAGGATTTCTGCTGGATTGCAACACAAGAGAAAAATGTATACGGAGGACTCGCTGTAGCTATTCCGTTAATCCATACTCGACCGCGCTATTTTGCAGAAATTATCAGTGAGCTATTGTATTGGTTAGATGAGGATCGGATTCTATTTGGAAGCGATTACGCAATTTGGGAGCCAAAGTGGCTTATCGAAAAATTTGTCAATTTTGAGCTTCCTGAGGATATCCAGCAGGAAACAGGAGCTAACTTGGATATTAATGTAAAGCGCAAGATTTTGGGTGAAAATGCTGCGAGGTTATATAACATTAATATAGAAGAACAAAAAGCAAGATTGCAGGATTCCAAGCTGGCGGTACTAGAAGTTTAATTCAATTACAATAGCAGGCTTGTATATACCGGAAAAGGGAGGCTGCGCGGCTGAATATGAATAAGGAAGAACAGGTTTTTATGATGCTGGATAAAGTGTATGACCCTGAACTTGATCAACCATTGACAGAATTGGGCTTTATAGACCATATAAATATCAAGGATGAAGAAGTGGAAGTGTTCTTTAGATTGCCCACTTATTGGTGCTCACCCAATTTTGCCTACATTATGGCTGAGGATATCAGGACCTTCGTTTCAAAGATTGATTGGGTAAAAAAGGTGAAGGTGAATCTGAAAGACCACTGTGCTTCTGAGGAAATAAACAAGGGAACTTCCGAAGGCAAGCGTTTCAGCGAATCATTCAACGGTCTTTCTGACGGAGACCTTGAAGAATTACGCAGAACGTTCCTGATTAAAGGGTTTTTTGCCAGACAAGAAGAATTAATTAAGCATCTGATTCGAAACGGTTTAAGTGAATCGGAAATCATGAAATTGCCTCTTACAGAATTAAAGGAACTCGAACTTTCTCTGGAGGGAGATTTGCTTCGGGAAAAGTATCTTTACAAAAGAGATTCTTTACATCACTCCACTCCATTAGCATTTACTACTCCGGAAGAAAAACCGCTTACCATTGAGGGTTTCAAAGTGTACCTGCAAGGTGCAAAATTCACCAGGATGAATATGGAATATAATACTCATTATTGCAGAGGCCTGCTAGAGGTCCGTTATGATTTGCCGTCGAATAATACGGCAGTTCCACTAAAGCAATAAGGTTTTCGAAAATGCATCATGCATTTTTGATATACAAATTCTTAAAAAGGAATGGTGATATTCATGAGTAAAAACGTATTGATTGTTACAGGTGATGCAGTCGAAGCTTTGGAAGTATTTTATCCGTATTATCGCTGTATTGAAGAGGAGATTAATTGTACAATTGCCTCTCCTGTTAAAAAGAAGCTTCAAACAGTAGTTCATGATTTTCTTCCTGAAATGGAAACCTTTACTGAAAAATGGGCATATAAAATAGAATCCCATGCATCCGTCGATGAAATCGACCCTGCTGACTTTGATGGGTTAATTATTCCGGGAGGTCGCGCACCTGAATATATACGGATGAATCCAAAAGTTCAGGAAATTGCAGCCCACTTCCTGCAAGAAGAAAAACCGCTTGGAGTAATATGTCATGGCCAGTTGGTCTTGACAACTGTTAGAGAATATATAAAAGGAAGAGAAATGACTGCATACACTGCTTGCAGGCCAGAAGTTGAAGCAGCTGGTGCTACATATGTAGAAGAGATGCTTCATGTTGACGCAAATATCGTATCTGGACATGCATGGCCTGATCTTCCGGGATTTATGAGGGAGTTCTTTAAACTGCTAAATGTAAAGAAAGAGGTTTCTGTGAAGTAGAAGAGAGGGGACTGATCATTTGTATGAGTCCTTTTTTAGTAAAGTATAATAATTGATACGAAAAAACACTAGCCGTTAAAGATTCACATTATTCCTAAATGTAAAATCTATACTCCAGCATTAACTGAAATAATTATTATGGCCTCTGCTAATCGGACTAAACTTCTTTTAAAAAATAAGGGACCGCTTCCCACAAAAATACAGGGCTGCCCAAATTTATTAAGAGTTTCAAGCAAACCTGTTTTATGCGGCCTGCTATTCGGCATATAATAAGGAAACATCCAACACCACAGGAGGAGCAGGAAATGAGTTTGAAAATAAAAGTATATTCCGATTATGTTTGACCTTATTGTTTCATAGCGGAGGCTCCGCTTCAAAAAGCAATTGAAGGAAAAGATGTGGAAGTAGAATGGATGCCATTTGAATTGCGTCCATTTCCAAATCCGACACTAAGGCCCGAGGGCGATTATCTTCAAAATAGCTGGAAAAGTAATGTGTATCCAACCGCAGAACGTTTTGGAGTGAAAATTGTGCTGCCAAGAGTCTCACCACAGCCATACACCCATCTTGCATTTGAAGGATTTCAATTTGCAAAAGAAAATGGCAAAGCAAACGAATACAACATTCGCATACTGCAGGCTTTTTTCCAGGAAGAAAAGGATATAGGGGATATCAGCATCCTTACAGAGCTGGCTGCTGAAGTAGGTTTAGATGGACAAGCTTATAGAAATGCTTTGGAAACTCGTAAATACAGGGAATTCCATCAGAAGGCACTGCAGCATGCATATGAAGAAGCTAACATTACCGCTGTGCCAACTTTTATAATCGGGGACAGTGTACTGCCTGGATTGTATACTCAGGAAACGTTGGAACAAGTGATTGAAGAGGAGATTCTGCAGCAGAAACTTGAAATAACAAAAGGGATGGCGTGTGATATGGATGGATGTGACTAACTTTTGTAAGGATTGTAGTTGATCAACCAAGGGTATAATGCGGCCAATCGTAAAGGAGGTAATATCATGTTAAGAGAAATGAAGGAAATGGAATTCGATAGAATCATTACCGAATCTGCAAAGCCGGTTATTTTAAAGTTTACGGCTGATTGGTGACCGGGATGTAAACAACTGGGTCCAGTTGTAAGCAGTGTGGCTGAACAATTATCAGGGGATCTAGAATTTTATAGTGTAGACGTGGATCAATCACCGAATTTGGCACGTCAGTTTGGCATTATGAGTATTCCGACAATGGTCCTGTTGAGAGATGGCCAGGAAGTTGATCGAATTACAGGTGCGATTCCTGAAGAGGCTGTAAAGGAATTCGTAACTCAGTGAAAGAAGCGAGGGAAAATAGTAATCCATTTCCCTCGCTTCTTTTTTGGCAAAATAATAAGTGTGCTGTATGCCAACACACCGAAACACATGAATACTATAGATTAAACCTCGAGTTAGAGACCTGCTAGGCTCGCTAATACAACCTTACGTTTAGGCTTAGCGATACAACCTGCGGTATAGATTTAACTCGATATATCATTACTTGATCGGTTTAAAAGTAGATTGGGTCTTGTTCTCTTTTCTGACTTAATAGTATCACAAAGAACGCTTGTTCGCAACTCCGAAATACTAGAATAATTTCGACAATTCCTGCATACCGACGAGAGACATGGCATTGGTCTTTAGGTTAAGCGTCAAGTGAATACGGAAAAAGACACACGAGGATAAATGCATCACAGACGAATGCTTTACGACCTAAGAAGGTCATGATCAACATACCGTTGTCCATTTAATTCGCTTATCACATTGATGGCTACTTTCGCTCCGTCGCCAGCAGTAATGATTGTATGTACACTTACCCCAGCGGCCGTTCCAGCTGCCCAAATACCTGGTACACTAGTTTTACCTTGTGCATCAACATCAAATACAGTCTTTATCCGAGGTTCAGTTCCATCTTTCGTTTTAAGATCTAGTTTTTCTGAAAGATTGGTAGATACTCCTGTTGCTAAAATGATTTGCTGAGCCTCAAATGATCCGTTTTCCGTTTCGATTGTGAAGTGATTTTCTTCATTTGTAATCTCAGTAACCATATTTGTAATCCACTCAGCACCAAATTTAGTTGCCTGTTTCCTGCCGATTTCCAGCAAATCAGGCCCCGATATTCCTTCAACCCCATAGTGATTATCCACCCAAGCTCGTTTAGTCATGCTTTTGTCACTGTCTACAACCAAGGTCTTCTTTCCAGCCTTTGCGGCAAAGAGTGCAGCACTTGAACCAGCAGGGCCAGCACCAATAATTGCTATATCGTACATGCTTATATCCCCTTTCTTGCCTTTATCAGGAATTTAGAAACTATTTCCAGTCCTCTGTTTGATATAGTAAATGAAAAAAATTTCTAATTCAATTGAAATGCACTTTCTATAATCGTTCATAGGAGATTGAATAAATAGAAATGCTTTGGAAGGATATCGGCTATGTGTGTAATGATCAATGATACTTTGATAAGGCAGGTGTCTATATGCATGCCATAATTGACCTTCATATGAATTTTTACAATTCCTTAGCGCGAGAAAATAGCTGGATAGTAGAAGAGCTGAAATTAGAGGGGGTCAGCCTTTTAACAGGCTTTGTGAAGAAAGTGAATCTAGTACATAAATTTTATTCAGCATATTATAAAGAGGAAAGGGAACGAATCGTATTGTGCGGTATCAATCCTGGCAGATTGGGTGCAGGAAAAACTGGTGTTCCATTCATAGATTTCGCTTCTTTATCATATTTATTACCTGGAATCGATACTGCTGATTCAGAGTTGAGTGCTACATTTATATTTTCCATTATTAATAAGTTGGGGTATGGGGTATTTTTTAATAAGGTATACCTTACTAATATATCTTGGTTCGGGTTTTCAAAAGAAGGGCGTAATTATAATTACTATAGGTTGCCAAACCATCTGCAAACACAATTTACAAATGGATTTATTAAAGAAATGGAAATAGTTAAACCAAAAACTATTATTCCATTGAGCAAACAGGTAGAAAAGACAATTAACCGCATGCAGGTACAGAATTTGATCAATCCACAGATTCTTATTGCACAAGCATTGGCACATCCTTATTATTATTCAAATTTTAGAACAAGATACAATAGAGGAATTAAAACATACATAGAAGCTATTGAGAAATACACAGGGTGTCCGACACTGTATTAATATTACGCATGCGGGTCTTGGGCAAATGGGAATGAATGGACTGTATATGGCATTCGCCATGGACAGCAAGAAACATATACACGACCATAGACATTGCTGCCTATTCTTTTGCAAACCTTATGTCTTTTTAACGGGTAAAAAGCTGCTTACTTTTTATCTCTGTCCTCATAATCCTCGATATGAAGGTGTTTATTAAATCATACCGTTAAAGCCGGACGGCTGGCGTTTATTAATATGTTATGTGCTATTACGGACAAAAGGGGAAAAGATACAGCACGTTTAAAAATTTCATATAGCTGGCCGGACAACTTTTTTAGTTACAGCAAAAAGCCAAAGGAAGCCAGACAACGATAAACTGCTTTATTAAGCGTATCAATTTGCTTCTCTCCCTGTAATTGATACTATTATGATATATGATTGTAGAAAGGAACAAAAAAATGACAAATATTAATATACCGGTTTCTGTCTTAAATCTTGCGCCTATTCGTCAAGGGCAGGAACCTAAAGATGCCATTGCTTCAATGGTTGATTTAGCCCAAGCTACGGAGGAAATGGGATTTAAGCGGTACTGGATAGCAGAACACCATAATACGCCGACACTTGTAAGCTCGGCTACATCTATTTTAATTAAGCATACATTGGAACATACGAAAACCATACGGGTTGGATCTGGTGGTGTTATGCTGCCCAATCATTCTCCATTAGTAGTGGCAGAACAATTCGGAACTATGGCTACCATTTATCCAAACCGATTGGACTTAGGGTTGGGCAGGGCACCTGGTACCGATATGATGACAGCAAGTGCGTTAAGACGGTCACAGAATGATTCAGTTTATACATTTCCTGATGATGTCAACTCCTTGCTTACATACTTTGGGCCAACAGATAAACAAGGTTATGTCAAAGCTTATCCGGGTGTTGGGACAAATATTCCTATTTATATCCTGGGATCATCCACAGATTCAGCCTATTTGGCGGCCAAATTAGGACTCCCTTATGTATTTGCGTCACATTTTGCGCCTAGGTATATGGAGGAAGCTATTTCAATTTATCGCTCAAGATTCCAGCCATCTCAATATCTGGATTCTCCTTATATGATGGTTTGTGTAAATGTCATAGCAGCTGAAACTGATGAGGAAGCGATAACAGAATCCACAACGATGCAGCAATTTTTCCTAAATGTTGTCCGGGGTTCACAATCACCCTTACAGCCTCCAGTGGAAAGCATGGATCACCTATGGAGCCAGCAGGAGAAAGCTATGGCTTCCTCAATGTCCAGTGTGACTCTTATGGGCAGTAAAGATACAGTAAAAGCACAACTAACAAATTTTCAGGAGAAATACAATGTAGATGAACTCATGGCTGTTTCCTACATCTTCGATCCTGATAAGCAAAAGCGGTCTTATAGAATCTTAAAGGAAATTGTTGATGGAGACTAAAAAGGTTATTCAATAACGCAAGATGGTCAGCGGTATAAATATTTCGTATTCCGATAGGTATAAGATTAAAAGCGAATACTGATAAAACCTGCAAAATCAAGTTGAACTTTAGGTGGTAAAGACATAGTATTGAAAATTCAGGGAATAACTGAAATCTAAGAGAATTAATTGCAACAAAATTACAACCGACCTTATTTAATGATAAGGTCGGTTTTTTTAATATAAGCATAGGTAAGTTTACTGTTTTAATGAAGCTTTATCGCAAAAATATGAAAAGGACTTTTGGACCCAAGCCTTAAGATGTGGGACAGATTATTATCCAAATATAAAAAGACATTCTATATACAAGAATGCCTGTAAAATTATTTAGGTTACATTTTCTTTTTCCACGATATCTTTCACAATATCTTCTATTGTAACATTTCCAAGCACCTTTTCCATTGCTGATTGGGCAGTCGACAGTACCGGTATAATTGTATCCTGAATGTTTCTGCCTACTGGACATTTTGGATTTGGATTTTCGTGAACGCTAAACAATTCATTGTCCTGTACTACATTTACTGCTTTATATACGTCGAGCAATGTAATTTCTGATAATTTCCTGGCAAGCTTCGTCCCGGCAATGCCTGGGCGTACTTCTACCAGCCCAGCCTTTTTTAACATTCCTATAATTCTTCGGATAAGGACAGGATTTGTATTTACACTTTCTGCTAAAAATTCAGAAGAACTGGCTTTGTCTTTATTGAACTCGATAAGAGTTAATATATGAATTCCTACAGCAAATCGGCTGCTTATGGACATTAATGATCACCTTCCTTGCGTGCTTACCTAAATCTTCCCAACTGTAATTAAAATAGTTACAAACCTTATTATACTCCAAAGTTTGGCTATACTATATCATAGAAATTTATACATTGACAAAATTAGTTGTAACTAATATTATTACAAGTAATCAATATAGTTACAAGTTGATGGCCGTCAAAAATTTTTATCGGGGGAATAGCATATGAAAATACTAGTTACGGGAGCGACAGGAAAATTAGGTGCAAAAATTGTAGAAACTTTATTGAATACTTTACCGGCAAATCAAATTGCTGTAAGTGTGCGTAAGCCGGAAAAAGCAGAAGGATTACGGGCACGCGGTGTAGAAATCCGCCAGGGGAATTTTGACGATCCGGAATCGCTGAATACCGCGTTCGCAGGTATCGATCGCTTATTAATCATTTCTGCAGATGGCGATAACGACACAAGAATAAGGCAGCATAACAATGCGGTGGCTGCGGCTGAACGTGCTGGAGTTAAATTTATTGCATATACAAGTATAGCGAACGCAAAGAAAAGTAAAAACTTTCTTGCTCCGGTTCATAAGGCGACAGAAGAAGCCATATTGAAAACAGGCATACCTTACTCTTTCTTACGTAATAACTGGTACTTGGAAAATGAAATCCCAAGTATTCAAGGTGTCCTGGCAGGAGCTCCATGGATAACGTCAGCAGGTAATGGCAAAGTTGGCTGGGCACTTCAGCAAGATTATGCGGAGGCAGCGGCAGCGGTGCTGGCTGGCAATGGACATGATAACACAATCTACGAGCTTTCCGGTAAGTTATTAAGTCAGGAAGCACTTGTTTCTGCGCTCAGCACTGTATTGAATAAAGAAGTACCCGTACAGCAGGTAGATGATGCTGTTTACGCCGAAATTATGAAAGGTGCCGGCTTACCAGATTTCCTTATTCCAATGCTGGTGGATATCCAGAAAGACATTCGGGAAGGGACACTTGAGATTGAGAGCAATGACTTTGAAAAACTTCTGGGGCGCCCAGTTACACCTATTAACGCGGCATTGACTCAAATTATAAACGGACTCCCTCAAAATTAATAAAATGATCAGATAAAGCCGTCCTTTATAAAGGACGGCTTTTTATTGAAGACACTGCAGCTCACACTCTAAGTGTTTCCCAGCGAAACTGGCATCTTTAAAGACGAAGCTAAATATGGAGCAGCATGATGTAAATTTTAATTAAGTATTATATAAAGAAAATTCATATCCAATACAAAATCTGTTTAATTTAGCCGGGAAAAAGGATAACCAAATTTTTATCGTTTGGATTATAATGGTAAGAGATTTCGTATTCTTACAGTCACTGACAAAATGTTTAACTTTGAATCAGCTATAAGAAGCCATAATAGCAAGGAAACATGATGAACAAGCAGCAAATTAAAATATCAAGAAAAGAGAGAAGGAATTACGATGAGGATTTTAGTCGTTGGAGCAGGCGCAATAGGCGGTTATTTCGGTGGTCGATTAGTAGAGAAAAATAAAAATGTAACTTTCCTTGTTAGGGAAAACAGGGAGAAACAGTTAAAGAACGATGGATTATCTATTAAAAGTGTGCATGGTGAGTTTAAAACTGAAGTAAAAACCTTAAAGTCAGGAGAATTTGCACAACCCTTTGACGTTATTATATTAAGCGTTAAATCTTATCATCTGCAAACAACGCTTTCAGATATAAAACGATATGTACACCGTGATACTATGATATTGCCATTGCTAAATGGAATTGAGCACATACAAACATTGAAGGAGGAGTTTTCTGAAAATCAAATATTGGGAGGACTGTGCTTTATAGAAACTACGTTAGATGAAAATGGAAGTATTATACAAAGCAGTCCTATTCATGAAATGGTCTTTGGGGAATTGTATAAAGAAGATTCTGAAAGAATTACACATCTTGAAGATCTTTTGTCCGGAACCAACGCGACGATAAGAAAAAGTAATAACATCATTCAGGAAATGTGGAACAAGTATATGTTCATCTCAGTGTTTTCAGGTGTAACTACAATGTTCCGCTCTTCCATAGGCCCCATTCGTGAGGAGCAGTCCGGTGACGCTTTCATAAAGGATTTAGTTGACGAAATTGGTACAATAATGCGTGCCGCGGGAGCCCCAATCCAGATAGGAGTAGAAGAAGAGCAAATCAAAAAGATCCAGTCCATGGGATATAAGATGAAATCATCCATGTTACGGGATATGGAAAAAGGGCTCTCGACTGAAGCAGAACACATCCACGGGTATCTTCTAACATTAGCAAATAAGCACGAAATCCTTGCACCGAAACTATTATCCATTTATACGAACCTACAAATATATGAAAGAAATAATCTACTATCTTTGTAATGCAAATAAATTATTTACCATCGTAACTTGGATGTCATTCTATTTACATACTCTAATTTTGATGCTACAACTTTGGACGCATAAGAATGGAGCTGCAGAGATCGATTTGCTTTTTGGAAGTGAAATTGAGAATTACTTCTAGATGTAAATGAATAAGAGGGAAAATATAGTGAGAACTTCTCTGCTCTGAACTTTAAAACTAGCAGGCATGACCAATGATATGATAAGTATGATAGACTTACATTTACAGCTGCTGTATTCACTATCTATGTATTACTTGTAACGTTCTCATATTATTTAATAATTTATTCCCCTCTTATCCATTTCTTGTTCCAGCATCTTTATAAATGCGTAAAAAACTGCATCATTTTTATTGGCTAACTGTAAAGATTTTCGATAGGCTTCCATAAGGTCTTTATCTATTAAACAATCGAATCTACTACTCATTATGAACCTCCTATTAAAAAAGTCATTCCGAGTATATTGACTGACAGCGGGGCAGAATACTTACAGTTTGAATTCCCTGTGACACCCCAGATAAACTGGGCAAAATGTCATAAATTATCGAATGTATAACTTCTCTGTCGCAAAAAAAATGTCACTGTATAGTGACAAATTTAGGGGAAAACTTATAAAATTATTAATCTTTACCCCATATAACTTATTCATAAACGCATTTAAAACACAAAATGGTTGATTTGTGCTTTAATTATAGCATTTGGCCTGCGCAGCGTTAAATTGGTGGAGATTCTTGATATTTATTTGAAAAATTCCTAAAATAATAAGTGACTGAATATTTCGTGTTTTTAGCCTCGAACAGTCACCCACATTCTTTAAAAGTGTAAATCAAAAAAGTGGGAAAGGATCGAATTTATTTAGAAAACGCAATCTATCTGAATTGGAGCGGTCACAACCTAAAGCTAATTTGGATGTTTAAGTTAGTTGCATGATTATAAAAATGCGACTAGTGTTCATGGTGATTGTTTCAACAAAGGGAATATTCTCCTGGTTGATCCAAAAAGGCGGGGATATAACATTCCGGGAGGACATGTAGAAATAGGGGAAATTCCTGAGCAAGCACTTCATAGAGAAGCATATGAAGAGGGAATGAAAAATGGAAAATACGTTATTTAGGTGCCGCTGAAGTCAGCCATGAAGATAAACCCGTTATTATACCAGATGGAAAGTATCCAATGAGAGGAATTCAATTGTTCTTCAGAATGGACATTGGTGTGTGCGATCCGTTCGCCCGTGAAAATGAATCCACGAGCCAAATATGGGTAGAGCCCGAAGAAACTTCATACGTAATGGAAGACCACGAGCTTTCTTTACTCATCCTAAAAGAGGCGATGGATTTATATTCTTCACTGCAGTATACGGAACTCTTAAAACTGAGATTATAATTCTTTTTAGCGTAAGGTAATTTTAAATTAATATTTAATGTATCAATACTCATTGAAAAGTCGGGATTAATATTTTGGATTTCTTAAACCGCCGTTTTTTCTTATGTCTTTGAAAAAGAGTTTTTTAAAAAAAGTCATTTCCTTCTACTAACGATTTCAGCAGTCGCTAGATTAGGTGAATCGCCTGCCATAACAGCTTTCAGAATATGACAAATTGATAATCCTGAGTTCATTGATGTACGGCATGCCATTTGCATGTTTTACATATCGCACAAATCAAAAATCAGTTTGGAGGAAAAAGAAATGAGACTTGAAAATAAGGTAGCCGTTGTAACTGGTGCCGCTTCAGGGATGGGAAAATCAATTGCTGTTTTATATGGAAAAGAAGGAGCAAAGGTAGTAGTCTCCGACATCAATGAGGAAGGAGCCAATCAAACCGTCGATGAAATCAAGGCTAATGGCGGTGACGCAATCGCGATAATGGCTAATGTAGCTAAAGAGGAAGATATTCAGAATCTTATTGATACTGCAGTTAATACGTACGGCACCTTGGACATTTTAGTTAATAACGCTGGTATCATGGATAATTTCGAACCGGCTGGCGATATAGAAGATGATAAATGGGAAAGGGTCTTTGCGATCAATACCACAAGCGTCATGCGTGCAACAAGAAAAGCAATTCCTATCTTCCTTGAGAAAGAAAAAGGGGTGATTATTAATGTTGCTTCGGCTGGAGGTTTGCAAGGAGCACGTGCAGGCGCAGCATATACAGCTTCCAAACATGCGGTAGTCGGCTTTACAAAAAATACAGGATTTATGTACGCCCAAAAGGGCATACGATGCAATGCAATCGCACCAGGAGGGGTTGAGACGAACATTAGCAGTTCCATGACAGGGGTCAATCAATTTGGCATAGGACGCATCCAGCCTGGTCTGGGATTTAACCCTCGAATAGGAAAACCAGAGGAAATAGCAAACGTCGCTCTATTCCTTGCAAGTGACGAGTCTAGTTTCGTCAATGGAGCTGTCATTACAGCTGATGCAGGGTGGACATCATATTAATAAAAGTCATTACATTTAACAAAGAGCCGTTAAGAGTATTCTTAGCGGCTTTTTTGATAGCTTAAAATAGATTAACTAGTCTTCCTTTTCTTGTTCTTGGACTAGGAATTGTATCCAAGATTTTTCTTCCTGTTTTCCACTCCTAATTAGTATCCGGGAAATTTAATTACCGTGATAGTCAATAAGTCAGGAAAAAGTGAAAAAGGAGAATTGCATAAAAGTATCTTATATATTGAAAAGAATAATATCGAAGTTGCCCTAAAGTAAAACACAAAGATGATAGGGAACATGAAAGTAAGCAACAAAATATCGAGAAATGATCGAGCAAAGATTAAGATTGCTTAACATGCCAAATGGATTTATTTTCATTTATCTCATAAATGGCTGAAGTGCTATACATGGAAAAAACACCTTATAGTAGCGACCACAAGTATAAATAGTGGATTTTCCAGAGTAATACAGCTGAAATCGCTTTCCTATTAAAGGTGACTTTTCTGCAGTTCCCTTTTTTATTTTGCAAAAGGAATTTTGCTTATCTAGGCAAACCTGTAGGAGGAGAATTGTGTAATTCGGATGAAACTGTAGAAAGTAAATGGATTAAAGGCCAATAGTGCTTGACCTCATTTCAGCACCAGCTATCCGTATCCGCTATCAAACTTATTTATACAATGATGGACAATTATATTAATGGAATATATTACAAAGCCTGAGTTTGGAGTAAAATGAAACAGAACTAAATAGAAACAATCGGACAACCTGAAAATAAACCAATCAAATATACAAATGAACCAATCAATTAAAAAATTTAATAGAAACTGAGGGATGAAAGTGTTGAAAGAAGATTTAAAGAAACATCTATATGAGTTAGAGGAAGACCATACAAATTTACAAACTCGCAAAAGTCGTGACGCACTGGATAGAATACTTGCCGATGACTTTTTTGAAATAGGCAGTTCAGGCTATATGTTTGATAAAAAAGAATGCCTTGAAAGTGGAGTCATATTGACTGAAATGTCACTTCATAATTATGAAATATATCCTTTGGCTCCTGATGTTGTTTTATCTACTTATTTTATTGCTGATAAAACCAGGAATCGGAATACACTTCGCAGTTCAATTTGGAAACACATAGACGGGAGATGGCAACTATATTTCCACCAAGGAACGATTACAAATCAACAACTAAACGAAATTTTAAAAACGTAAATTGTTGTACAAGCTGACTGATAAGAAAAAAATAAAATATCAAAAATGCTGGTGAGCGTATATGCGTTTACATACATGCATGAAATATGTAGATAAATAAGAAAGTAGATCTTCGATTAAACTCTGTATTTCATAATCAAAGTTCAATCCAGGCCATTATTCAACGCCTGAAGAATCCTTTTCACTCTCGTCAGCTCAAGCGTGGCATAAGTATTCAAGCAATATGATCTAATCTTGGAAAATGACGAAGGTTCTACAGTGGTATTGTGTAAATACTTTTCACATCTGTCCCATGCATCTTTTTCTTCTTGAAGAAGGAACTGCTTATACGTTTCGGCATCTTGAATGGTAATCCTTAATGGGTTAAATCCAGAAATGAATTGTTTCATTCTTTTTAAAATTGGTTTTTCCTGATCCTGCAAAACATGACCAAGCTCGTGCAAAATAAGGATTGTTATAAAATGAGAGAGATTTAATACATTTTTAAAATACATACTCCAGCGTGTGAATATCTGTGAAGGGTTTAAATAAATAGCCTTTTTTGAGTAGTTGTAACAAGCTCCCTTGCAAAAAGAAAAGTAACCTATTTCAAAATGCACACGATGCTCCAATCTTTTTAATCTTGAGACACAGAGCTCAGTAAGTGAGAAAATCAGATCGTAACGATCGATGAGCTGAACGATTGAACCGATGGCCAAATCAGCGTGACCTCGCAGATCTTTATCTAACTCTGTTTCTGATATCCTTAAAATTCCGGATGGGTGAACAATATGGAGGACATCCTCACTACCGATAAAACTCAAACTGTACTGCCCCAAACCAAGAAGGTGTAATCTTTCATTTACTTTTGTAATGATTAAGTCATTAGTCATTATTATGGAACCCTCATCCTGTGACATGTTATAAAAGACCAATAAAGTGAAAATATAATCAACTATTAATACCTGGTCATATAAATTATGCCATAAGGAGCCCTCATTTGGAAACAGAAAACCAACGATAGGTTAGTTGTGCAAGGATTTTTACTATATGTAAACGAATTTAGAGTGGATAGGTTATAAATGAGGTCCTGTTAATGAAAAAATCCCTTCATTTATTAGGGCAGACCAGTATTTCATCAAAGTATTAGTACAGATATAGCAATAGCAATTGAGGACTTAAATGGTAGATATATAATAAAAGCCAATATAGAAGGTAAACACGAAGCAAGAAGCGCTTTTTATGGATATTTTAGATGGCCAACAAGGGATTATTAAAATTTTTTTTTAAATGATTGGTATTATAGCTGTTATTGATATTTTTAGATTTAAAAAGAATAATCGCTGACAAAGGCACAGTGTTATTCAATTAAAAAGAATTTTGTTTCACCATCAAATATCTTGGATTCGAGGCATATTTAACGCACGGTTTTGGTATTTACCGAAACGAATGACGTTAGTGGATTGACAACGAGTGCAGGTGTAGCCGTCTTTATGTTCTGTTCTGATACATCTTTGAATACAGTCTCTGTTTATGATGCACTCCCTAATGAGTTTGTAAAGAACTCCATCGCTGCTGGTCTCTTCGGCTAAGATTTCTGATTTGGTTAATTATGTCCGCTAACACCATTAAAACTCACTCGCTCTCGGTAATTTTAGTTCATTCATTATAGAACAAATGTTCGAGAAAATCGAATAACAACATTATTCTTTAACAAAGCCTTTTGGTTTTGTGTAACAGCACCTTAACGGCAGCTGCTGATAAATATGCGTGGCTATACATTATATTTTTTGCCAAACTAAGGTCACTCATTGGCAAAACAGGGTGGGTTTATGGTAAAATAAGGAAGTGACGTAGAACCTTTGGATCCTGCCATCCTGCGATGACCTATAGCTTCACCGGTAATATCTAGCTATAAAAGGAGGAGATTTATTGAAACAAGCTCTGTTAGTTATCGATGCACAGCAGGCATTAATCGAAGGGAACGAACAGGAACCAGGTGTATTAGAGAAAGAAAGGCTAGTGGATACTATAAATGCTGTAGTAGACAAGGCATTACAAAATAACGTCGATATTGTGTTTATAAGAGATAGGGATGTATCCAATGGAGACGGTCCCGGATTTCAGATACACAAAAATATTACAGTGCCTTCTGATGCTGCCATTTTTGACAAAGCTGCCACGAATTCCTTTTATGGGACAAAATTAAATGTTTATTTAAAAGAGAAAGGGATAGAACATCTTGTCATTATGGGCTGTAAAACAGAATTCTGTATCGATTCCGCAGTCAGAACGGCAACCATGAATAATTTTGATGTAACCTTGGTTGGAGACGGACATTCTACTTCAGACTCCAAAATCTTACCCGCAAGGCAAATTATTATGCATCATAATTCAATTTTACACGGCCACGATAATGTTGACAATTTTTCACTTGTTCGAAATTCGAATGAAGAATTATTTCAACCCACACATAATAACTATCGTTAACTTTTATATCCCAAAGCAGAAAATAAAATATTCGATTTGCCTACACTGCCACTCAATATATGAAAAGCTGTATTGTTTGGATGTAAACTGCATTAATATGTCACTGACCACGTCTATATGCATAGGTATGTATAGAATGGAGTGGCTGAAAATGGATATAAAAACAGAAACGCAAAAGAGTGGGAATGACGATACCAATAACGGGTCTGCCTGTTGTGGAATGGGCCCGTCACAGAGGAAAAAAACTACCACGGTGGTGGTAGTTCAGGCCTGAACTATCTATTACATTATGATCCTTATTGCGGGAACATTGCCCCATCCACCGTATAAGCCGAAGATGAAACATAGGAGGCCTCGTCTGATAACAGGAAATTCACGACATTTGCCACTTCTTCCGCTTCGCCGTACCTGCCAAACGGAATCGCTGATGCATACTGTTTCTGGGCATCTTCTGACGATCCTGGGGCCGCTCCCTCCTCTATGCTTCTCATCATACGTGTGTTAATCGGTCCAGGACACACTGCATTCACACGGATTCCCTGGCCAGCGACTTCCAAAGCGACCGTCTTCGTCAATCCGAGCACCCCATGTTTGGAAGCGACATACGGACTCAGTCCCGGAGAGCCGATCAAGCCGGCCACGGATGCCGTGTTCACGATGCTTCCTTTTCCCTGTTTTTTCATCACAGGCAGCACATGCTTCATGCCCAGGTATACCCCTTTCAGGTTCACACCGATGACCTTGTCGAACTGCTCTTCCTCCTGATCCTCCAGATTTCCGAACGCACCTTCAATGCCTGCATTATTGAAAAACCCATCAATTTGCCCGAACTTCTTCATAGTATCCTCTACGTAAGCCTTCACTTCCGATTCGTTCCTTACATCCGCTCGGAGACATAGCACATTTTCTTCTGGAAGTCTAAGTTCTGAAACTAGATTGTTCACAGAATCGAGGTTCACATCGACCAGGGTTAGTTTTGCACCCTGGTTTGCCAATTTTTTAGCTACTGCTCTCCCTATACCGCCAGCTGCTCCAGTAATCAGTACTACTTGTCCATCAAAATTTGTCATTTAATCACACCCCTTTCTGCTCCTATTATATTTTGTTCTTTATAACGAATACAAATAAAAAGGCTTTAATGATATGAATTATTTATATGAACCAATTTCAATACGGGAAGTCGCATGGAGTGAGGCTGGGCCTCGTGATTATTAGATATAAAATTGGCGGTACATGTCTTGAATTCAGGCCCTTCTCGTTGGATTAAAATGAGGGAGAAGATGCTGAAAAGATACCTTTTAGTCAGCCGCCGGGGTGCTTGGGATCGGAATGACAGCCTTCCAAATGTCGTAAAGAATTTACTATATACTTGGACCGTGTGTATTATCGGGACGGAAAGCTCTGGGCCGTTGCAAAAAACGAACGTTTTATACCGCTGGATCAGCGTAATCTCTTCTTTTCCCTGTAGTCCCAAAATTACAATTTCGTGACCTTATTTGGGGCAGAATAAGGTTCCAAGCAACGAATCCTCTCGGTGTCCCTTTCCGCACCGAACCTTGGAATTCATTTTACGGAAGCTCCGTCATGAAAGGAAAGTGCTGGTGGGGCAGTGGCAAGATAAAGATGAAGATGCTGGTTACACGAGGAGTTGTTACGGCAACCTTTTTTCTTTTTCCACTAAAGGGGCAGGGTGGTTAATGAAGAAAAACAGTTCAGAAATTCATAAGTCGTGGGAGTTTCTTTTTAATCTCAGATTTTTCGTTTTGCTGTCTGCGAACACTCAGTAAACATTACATAGTTTATTTAAAACATAAGTATAAATACTGTTTGAAATGTTTTTGTGAACTAGCAACCAGGTATATACCCCATCGAGTATAGAGGAATCTGAAAGACAAAATTATGAGAGGATGATAATTGTGGATTTTCATTATACAATAAGTACTGGCAAAACGGTTTCAGACGCAATTGGAGCGCTGGAAAGCAGCCTGCAGGAAGAAAAGTTCGCTGTGCTATGGAAGTTCGATATAAAGGGCAAACTGGAGGAAAAAGGCTTCCAACCGGAGCATTTGTAGTGCTGGACTGTGCAATCCAAAAGAGGCGCAGCGTGTGCTTAAGGAAAACAAACTCGTTGGCTATTTTTTGCCATGCAAAATTGTAGTCTACAAGGATGCCCAAGAGACGAAGATTGGCCTGCCTAAGCCTTGCACTCATCAGTATGCTGGATGAGCCTGCACTGCAAGAAATCGCAGTGGATATTGAACGGCGATTGCTCTTGTGCATAGACAAGAGTATATAAACACGAGTGTTTAGCAAAAAGTAAGACTACCTTACATATTAAAAATCACACAAGCACTGGATGATCAAAGAGAGATGGAGATGGTCCCAATCGTTGTGCAGTAAGATAGTAATTGTGGGGCGTCTAGTTCCGTAAGAAAGGACTTTTAGAGTCCTTTTTTCAGCTTGGGTGTAATACGAGAATCTGGTTGTTGACATTATACCCCGACGGGTATATAGTTGGTACATAACATCTTGTCCTTAATTATATATGATTAGGGAGTTGAGATCGCATGTACTATCCGCTTGTATTGATTCTCATTGTTTTATTGGTTTTGGTATATAGAAGGTATGTCCCAGTTCCAGGAGTTCCATCGAGAGTTCCGGAATATCCAGACTCCGGCCAAAAGGTAGCGTTCTTGTGGATGTAAGGGATTATCCTGTTTCTGCTAAAAATCCTGTAGAAGGGGCCATGCCCTTGCCTGTAGCCTACCTAAAACGGGAAATTGGGGTTGTCACCAGCAAGAATGTCCATCTGATTGTTTCTGATAGACTGGAAAGAAACCTTGGAATCAGGATGATGCAGGACAATGGTTTTAAGGTGACGGGATATACGTGTGTTAAATAAAGTGCTTAAAGGGAGGATTATCAGATGTATTATGATGATCAAATCAAGAATAGAGTCAAACGTATTGAGGGGCAACTGAGAGGGATTCTAAAAATGATGGAAGAAAACAAGGACTGCAAGGATGTAGTCACTCAACTTTCGGCTGCGAGAACGGCTATCGATCGCACTTTAGGACTTGTTGTCAGCTCCAATTTGGTTGAATGTGTACGTGAAGCTACTGAAAAAGGACAAGATGCGGATGAATTTGTAAAAGAAGCGGTCAATTTACTCGTGAAGAGCAGGTAAACAATTTAGGGATTGACATCCCGGATTGTATTCTATAACATACCCTTAGGGGTATTATTGAAGCGTTATTTTTTTCAGTAATCTAATACCCATACGGGTATGTCTATATTAAAAGGAGGAAAAACAGAATGAATACAACGAAAATCTTAGACGCAAAAGGGCTGGCTTGTCCTATGCCGATCGTGAAAACAAAAAAAGCGATAAATGAACTGGAATCAGGTCAGGTATTAGAAGTTCATGCAACCGATAAAGGGGCGAGAGCGGATATGACCGCCTGGGCCAAATCCACAGGCCATGAGCTTGTAAGACACGAAGAAGAAAATGATGTCCTGAAGTTCTGGATCAAGAAAGGATAATTTTTTTGCTTTTAAATATACCCCACAGGGTACTAATGTTGAGGAGGAATGAGAATTTCTGACAAAAAGAAAACGACCATTGTGTTGTTCAGCGGGGATTACGATAAAGCGATGGCTGCCTACATCATTGCGAATGGTGCTGCAGCCTATGACCATGAGGTAACTATTTTTCATACATTCTGGGGATTGAATGCGTTACGCAAGGACGAACCTATTACATTAAAAAAAGGCTTCCTGGAAAAAATGTTTGCGAAAATGATGCCGCGTGGAGCGGACAAGATGGGACTATCCAAGATGAATTTCGCTGGCATGGGACCACAGATGATCAAACACATTATTAAAAAACATAACGCCATGACCTTGCCGCAGCTGATCGAGATGGCTCAGGAACAAGAAGTCAAGCTGGTCGCCTGCACCATGACCATGGACTTATTGGGCCTTCAAGAAAAGGAATTGCTGGATAACATTGAATATGCCGGTGTTGCTGCATACCTAGCGGATGCTGAAGAGGGAAATGTGAACTTGTTTATCTAAAAAATGAAGGGCCTCACAAGGTCCTTGGCTATAGGAGGCTTGGGATGGAGTACCTGAATTATGTATTGATCGGACTCGCCATTTTCTTTTTATTACCGCGTTTGCTTCCTGTTAGAGGAGTAAAACAAATCACGGTAACCGAATTGAAAAGTAAGCTTTCCGAGCGGAACAAACAATTCATCGACGTACGTACACCTGGGGAATATAAAACGAATCATATCAAGGGGTTCAAAAACATTCCCCTACATGTACTGTCCGGGAACACGAACATGTTGTCAAAAGAGAAGGAAGTCATATTGATTTGCCAAAGCGGCATGAGAAGCAATAAAGCAAGCAAGTTATTGACACAAAAGGGCTTCCATCGAGTCAGTAATGTAAAGGGCGGCATGAACGCCTGGAGATGATAAGGAGAAAGGATGAAAGAATAATGGAAACCATTACAGTGAAAGAAGTTCAAGAATTGGTAGAGCAAGGTAATCCCCTCAACATCATAGATGTGCGAGAGGTTAAAGAAGTAGCTGAAGGAAAGATTCCGGGTGCGGTTAATATTCCATTAGGTTTGCTTGAATTTAAGATCAACGAGCTGGACAAGTCCAAGGAATATATTATGGTCTGCCGTTCGGGCGGAAGAAGTGGAAAAGCATCTCAATTCTTAGAAAATCATGGTTTTACGGTGATAAACATGACAGGCGGAATGCTCGCATGGGAAGGAGAAACCGTATAAAAATTTTGTTATTTGTAATACCCATAGCGGTATAAATTGAAGGAGGAATTCTCATGGATAATATTAAATCAGATGTCACATTGGATGCAAAAGGACTTGCTTGTCCCATGCCAATCGTGAAAACCAAAAAGGCAATGACTCAATTAGAGGGAGGCCAAGTTTTGGAGGTGCAAGCTACTGATAGAGGTTCCAAGGCGGACATAAAAGCATGGGCTGAGAGTACAGGGCATCAATATTTGGGTACGATTGAAGAGGGAGAAGTCCTGAAGCACTACCTGAGAAAAACATCGGATCAAGAAGCAGCGGAAAAGAAGCATCCTCACGTTATCAACAATGATGACCTTCAAGCAAAATTATCATCCAATGGGAATATCGTGGTTCTGGATGTAAGGGAAGAGGCAGAATATGCGTTTAACCATATACCCAATTCAATCTCTATTCCGCTAGGTGAATTAGACAGCCGTCTAAACGAACTCAACAAAGAGGATGAAATATTTGTTATATGCCGCACAGGCAGCCGCAGTGACTTTGCGTCACAAAAGTTAACAGCCAATGGATTTACTAAAGTGGTCAATGTCATGCCCGGCATGAGTGAGTGGTCAGGGGATACTGTTAGCCTGAACCTGTAAAAGCTATCAATCTATTCATAGAGTATTGGGTCGTTCTTTGATTCAATCCCCTTATTTCCAATATTATGTACTTCATCATAGACACCTTGGTATAGTCATGTTTCATGAATTTAACAAGACTGACGTTTAATCAGATAATTTTTTTCCTAATAAATATACCTTAGGGGGTATTAACATGCCAGTAAACATTATGACGGCTAAAGACATTACACAGCGAGTGTTTAATAAACAGGAACTGTTCATTTTGGATGTACGAAATCAGAATGCGTTTCAAGATTGGAAGATCGAAGGTCAACAGTTTGAACATCTAAACATTCCATATTTTGACCTTCTGGACGGGGTAGAAGAAGTCCTAGATCAGATTCCTAGCAATAAAGAAGTATTGGTGGTCTGTGCGAAAGAAGGGTCATCCATCATGGTGGCTGAAATGCTCTCAGATGCAGGGCGTGAAGTTTTCTATCTGCAGGGTGGAATGAAAGCGTGGAGTGAATATTTAGAACCTGCCCAAGTTGGAGAACTAAAAGATGGCGGTGCGATTTACCAATTTGTCCGCATAGGGAAAGGCTGTCTGTCGTACATGGTCGTTTCTAATGGAGAGGCAGCAATCATTGATTCCACCCGTATGACGGAAGTATACACAACATTCGCCGACAGCCTCGGGGCAAGAATTACAAATGTATTTGATACACACCTGCATGCTGACCACATTTCTGGCGGCAGAATGATTGCGGAGAAGACAAATGCCACGTACTGGCTTCCGCCTAAAGATGCCAAAGAGGTAACATTCGAATACCGGCCGTTAGAGGATGGCAACAGTGTAACCATTGGGAATACAAAGATTCACATTGATGCCCTATACTCACCAGGTCATACGATCGGTTCCACTTCCTTTGTAGTAGATGAAAAATACCTGCTTTCCGGAGATATCCTGTTCATCGATTCCATAGGAAGACCGGATTTGGCAGGTCTCGCTGAAGACTGGGTGGGGGACCTAAGAGAAACGCTATATACGCGTTACAGAGAACTTTCAGAAGAACTGATTGTGCTCCCGGCTCATTTCATGATCTTGGAGGAATTGAACGATGACGGCAGTGTAGCGAAGAAATTAGGAACACTTTTCGCGGAAAATCATGGTTTGAACATTGCTGATGAAGAAGAGTTCAGAAATATGGTAACGGGCAATCTGCCACCTCAGCCGAACGCATATCAAGAAATCCGTGAAACCAATATGGGAAAGATCACACCGGATGGAGAGCAGCAACGCGAGATGGAAATCGGACCTAACCGCTGTGCGGTGAGATAATAAAAGGTTACAGGGACACATTACACATTTTAGGAGAGAAGAAAAATGAATGCAGATAAAGTGTTGGATGCAAAGTGCCTGGCTTGCCCGATGCCAATTGTCGAGACGAAAAAGGCCATGAACGAGCTGCAATCGGGCCAAGTATTAGAGATTCATGCAACGGATAAAGGAGCCAAGGCAGATTTGGCTGCCTGGTCAGCATCCGGCGGACATGAGTTCTTAGATACTCTGGACGAGGGTGGCATTCTGAATTTCTGGTTTAAGAAGGGCTAATAAAAAGGGGGAGATCCAAAGTGATCTCCTTTTTTAGGAAAGGAGTGCAGAAATGAATACAACCTTTATGATTACCTTTCTTCTACTTGGGTTTATAGGCTCCTTTTTTTCAGGGTTATTAGGAATTGGCGGTGCTATCGTAAACTATCCGATCATTCTTTACATTCCACCCCTGTTAGGGTTCGATGGGTTTACGGCACACGAGGTGTCTGGAATAGTGGCCGTCCAGGTGTTTTTTTCGACCTTAGGCGGTGTATGGGCTTATCGTAAAGGATTTATCAACAAGCCATTATTCCTTGTCATGGGAACTAGCATATTGGTTGGTAGCCTAGTAGGAGGGTATTTTTCTTATATTCTGTCAGAAACCATTGTGAATGTCATTTATGGGGTTTTAGCACTTACCGCAGCTATTATTATGTTCATGCCTAAAAAGGAAGCGAATGAAGAGGTAGTAGAAGGGTTTAATAAAAGACTGGCAGCTGTACTGGCATTGGTCGTAGGGCTTGCATCCGGGATAGTGGGGGCCGGTGGATCTTTCATTTTGATCCCCATCATGCTCATTGTTTTAAAGATACCTATACGAATCACTATTGCTACTTCCATGGCCATCACCTTTGTATCTTCGATTGGGGTAGTCATTGGCAAAGTAACCACAGGTCAGGTTCCTTATTTGCCCGCTATTCTAGTCGTGATTGTCAGTTTAATTGCTGCCCCGTTAGGTGTCAGGGTTAGCAGGCAACTAAACCGTAAAGTCCTTCAATGGTCTTTAGCTGTTTTAATTTTAATTACTTCTATAAAGTTATGGTCAGACATCCTTTTTTAGGGTTAAAAATACAGAAAGGTATTTGGAGATCTATTTTCGAAAGTGTCTTTATCGATATTAAGAGAATATCCAACTTCGGAGAAGATTCTAGAGACTGATTCCAGCGTAGGCAACTAATTTTTCAGGGTGATTACACGTCAATTTCACCGATTTCGGAAATGGCAGCGATTTTTTCACCAATTCCAGGGATTGATTGGATAATCTTATATTCTTCTATTTCATTTGCCAGGGAGACCACCATTTGGCTCTCTAAATCAGAAAGGTGTCCTTGGTAGTGAAATAGGATGTCTATATACATATTAATATTGATAAGATGACCTTGATACATCACTTTTTGAAAAGGATCGAGAAGCTGAATGTATCAATTTCCTTGCTTTCTCTCTTGCCCGCTGAATATATGGATATGTAAGCTGGCCGCCATTTTGTTCTTTCATTAACTGCTTAAAAGTTTCCGGAAATGTAATACCGAACTTAGCTTCTGCCTTTTGAATGATTTCATCATTGAGTGGATATAGATGACGCCAAGTATTTTGTTTATCCCAAAAGTTTTTGCCTTTATAATATTCCTTCATCTGCATATCCTCCTATGGTTTCTTTTTATTTTATTCCGTGCTTTTATCAACAACATTGTTTCTTAACAGAGCTTAAACTAAAAGAGTTAAATAAAAAAGCGTAGCAAAGTGGATACACGTGTTTGCTTCGCTTTGTTGGTTGTTATACTTGTTTTAATGTGTATGTTTGTTTATCGCTCGCAAGCGATTAAACTAGGGCAAAACGACACATTGGAAACTTCGAAGATCGGTTACGGCATGAATTACAGGGATTATTCATGTGAGCATTAAAGTACCTACGGCCTTGCCCTTATTTCATTCGAGAACGGTAAATTCGAAAAGATGCTCCAGTGATGTTTCCAGTAAAAAGCGGAAAAAAAGGCTCTTACTGCCTAAACTTCTGGTTTCGACAGGCATTATATAAAAGCCATAACATGGGCAGAGAGATTCAATCGCTCTGTCATTTTTTTTGCGGAAAATGTGTAGTGCTTATCGTTACATGAAGGGAATCTTTGTGGTCGGCATGTGCCTGGCCAAGGGGCTAAGAGCTCTTGTTCATGGCTTGATTCCATCAACCGTTTCAGGAAAAAAAGTTTTGAAATTTTGTCCGAAGAGATGAAATCTTTGTTTGAAAGGCGTTCCTTTCAGCCCGAATCCTTAATACGGCTGTCTGAGGCCAAATGGACATTTTTCTGCCATCGCTTATACTAAACACACTGGCATAGTGGCATAATCACATACCAGAGTTGTGAAACTTGATGGGAATCAAAAATGCACTATGCACACACATTTGAGAAGGAAGGTAAGAATTTCATTCCATGTTGGTTTTAGAAGACTTTTTTATAAATTTCTGCATTTTATGCACAGGCATTTTCCTGATCCATCATTATTTCCTGAAAACAACATTCCCTTCGAAGAATTCGCTTCGTTGCCGTATCAGGAAAGGGCTCTTTCACGGGACATTCGGGATTGTCCTTATGCATTTTGGCATTCAGTTGCAGGATGGAGTGCTGATTGACCTTAGAATCGTCCCCATCATGATCGCTGCAACTGTAGGCGGCAGGGCAGCTGGTTTTACGGCGACCGCGGTCATCCTCGCATTCAGGCTATCATTCTACCCCCTCTCGCTTGCATCCCTTAACAACATTTATGTGCTGGGATTATCTGCGTTGCTGTTTACCTTCATCAGCACGACTGACGTGAGCATGAAGCGGAAATGGAGGCGGATGCTGATTACGTTTATCCTCATTTTAGGTTCTACCTTTTTCGTGGTAATCCCGGAAATCAACACCGCGGTGATACTCTTTTTGCAGTATGCGATCGCAGTGGCTGTTGCTTCCTATGTGGCATTTAACCTTAAATTCTATCTATCGCGGAACGACGAGGACTATGCAAAATTCAAATGGGAATCGGAGAAAGACCCTTTGACAGGTTTAAACAACGTGCGTTCGTTCGAGCGAAAGATCCAGGAGCTGTATGGCCATTCAAAAGAACATCGGGGAAACTTGTCGCTGATGATGATCGATATCGACCATTTTAAGAAAATCAATGACACCTATGGGCATCCGGCCGGGGACAAGGTCATCCAAAAAGTGTCGAATATCCTGCTGCTTTCCGCTGGGTCGGATGCATTTGTTTCCCGTAATGGCGGGGAAGAATTCAGCATCCTGGTACCGGATTGCGATCGGCATAACATGTGGCTGATGGCAGAAACAATACGGAAGGCAGTGGCGGAGAGCCGGTTTAGAATCGGAAATGGGCATGACCTGCGTGTTACCGTCTCGATCGGCTTTGCATCCAAAAACGACAATGGCCCTGAAGCGGTGTCTGAACTCATAAACAGGGCAGACCGGGGTCTGTATAACTCCAAAAAATCGGGAAGAAACAAGGTCATGATGGCTTTATAAGGATTTGATAACTTACCTACCTGTCAGTTTTATACATGACAGGCTACCTTGTGATAAGCAATGTCATCAGTTTATGAAAATAGATACCGATTCCGTGCACCCCTGCAATGGCCTTTGTTTTTTCTGAAGAAAGTAATCGCTCTCCAGTTTTAGAGCAGAAAAATAAATTTGAAGAAATAGTTTCCTATTTCAAGAGTTTAATAATTAATGGGTGAACTAAACCCCAGTTAATTGACTTTAGGGGAAGTAGCCCCTGTACTTAAACTTATGGGTGGCAAGAGCTGATGATTCCGAGCTGCATTTTTTCTGCAGCTTTTTCTTATTGTGCTAACGGGGCAGTCTAGATTAATAACAGTTCTTCTGCTATTGGACAAAAATGGTAAAATCAAGGTGATTAGGGAGGAAAAGATAGGAGGGAATTATTAGGGATCTTTTTAAGTTTATTGGTTGTCTCAGCAAATTTTAACGGGGAAAGTGAGAACTGGATAGCTATATTAGATTTAGAAACTGAGAATGGTGAAAGTGAAATTAAAAATTTCGAATAAAAGTTTAAAGGAAAAGATATTAAGGATATAAAAAATCATGAATTTAAAATTAAAGCACCAAATTATTCTTGCGGTTGAAAAAAATTAGATGATGGAATGTCATCTAAGGGTTTAAGCGTGGTGATTATATACCAACCTAATAATATGCTTTTAATAAATATGTCCGCTTAGATGGCTGAAACATGCTGCAAATGCGACATTTCCCATGTTGTGTTGTTTTAAGTAGAAGAGTCATAATATTTACCCATCTGGTTCGGAAAAGTCATTGACCACTGTTTTGTGTACTGTTATAATTTCATTATTATTTTTATTTTTACCAATATAGCAGGCGATGATCGTTGTGGATAAAACTATAACGGGAGCAGCTTCTGGAGAGACCGCAGTTTTTGCGGCGCCGAAGGATTCACAATCTCAGGCAAAAGGACAGAAGAGTAACTTACTTTTATAGGTTATTCTGCTGCTTGTCCGAGATTGGAGACTACTCCAATCTCTTTTTTTTATACTAATTGTACGAGGTGAAGGACATGACGAAACGTGCGGTAGTAAGTGTGGTAGGAAAAGATCAGGTGGGCATTATTGCAAGAGTGACGACTGTATTGTCAGACAACGGAATCAATATTCTGGATATAAGCCAAACGATTTTGCAAGATTTTTTTACTATGATGATGATTGTTGATGTATCTGGATTCGAAAATTTGGAACTTTTGCAATTATTGCTTAATGATGCCGGAGATGAACTCTCTCTGAAAATTAATATACAGCTTGAAGAAATTTTTCAAGCCATGCATCGGGTATAGGAGGACAATATGCAAATAGGCATCGATGAAATGATGGAGACGGTTCGGATGATCCAGATGGAAAATCTGGACATTCGGACTGTGACAATGGGTATAAGCCTAAATGATTGTTCGGATAGCGACTTTGAGAAAATGAACAAAAAAGTGAATGACAAAATTATAAGCTATGCCGGCCGACTTAAAGAAGTAGCTGAGGACGTGGCAAGGGAGTATGGGATTCCAATCATTAATAAACGTATTTCCATCACACCGATCGCTGAAATACTAGGCAATGCTACAAAGGAGCAAGCGATCGAACTTGCTAAAACTCTTGATCAAGCTGCCGTAACGCTAGGTGTTGATTTTATCGGAGGATTTTCCGCTCTTGTACATAAAGGAATCACAAAAGGAGACCAAACCTTGCTTGATGCGTTGCCGGAGGCTTTAAGCGTAACCGAACGGGTATGTTCGTCGGTTTCAGTGGCAACTACAAGAACCGGCATTAATATGGACGCTGTGCGCCAAATGGGAGTGATTATCAAGGATGCTGCTGAAAGAACAAAGGACAAGGATGGAATGGCATGTGCCAAACTTGTCGTGTTCTGTAATCCAGTTGAGGATAATCCGTTTATGGCCGGAGCTTTCCATGGAGCAGGCGAAGGTGAGGTTGTCATCAATGTCGGCGTAAGTGGACCTGGAGTGGTATTAAGCGCATTGAAACGCCATCCTGACGCTGATCTGGGAGAAGTATCAGATGTTATTAAAAAAACCGCGTTTAAAATTACCCGAGCTGGTGAGCTAATTGGGCGGGTAGTGGCAGAACGGCTTGGTGTACCATTCGGGATCATGGATTTATCGCTTGCGCCAACCAATGCCATGAACGATAGTGTTGCTGAAATACTTGAAGAAATAGGATTAGAGCGGGTAGGGACCCATGGAACCATTGCCGCTCTTGCTCTTATGAACGATGCTGTGAAAAAGGGCGGCGCCATGGCAAGTTCCTATGTAGGCGGGCTTAGCGGCGCATTCATCCCGGTAAGTGAAGATAATGGCATGATTCGCGGTATCATCGATAAGGCCCTTACTCTTCCGAAATTGGAAGCCATGACATGTGTATGCTCAGTTGGTCTTGATATGATTGCAATATCCGGTGAAGTTACACCATCAACCATATCAGCACTCATTGCTGATGAGGCTGCAATCGGCATGATAAACAAAAAAACAACTGCTGTACGCGTCATTCCTGTTCCAGGTAAAAACGAAGGCGAGATGGTTGAATTTGGCGGTCTTCTTGGCCGTGCACCGGTAATGGGCGTAAATCCATATAGCTCTGAAAAATTAATAAGACGTGGAGGCCGTATTCCAGCACCGCTGCAAGCTCTCATTAATTGATGCTCTTTATATATTGTGGACTTGCCATATCGGCGAGTCCATTTTTATGTTAAATCTAAGTTGCTTTATCTATTGTTGTGTTAACGGGTATTGGATTCCGGTGGAATTGCTCCCGGTCATTTGTAAATGTAATTTTTATCCTTATAAAGGAGAAGATTCATTTAAGATTTTCAAGGAAGTTTAAGTCGTAAACACATCCCACCAATGATTGCCGTTCCACAAAAAAGAGCCTGCTGTGGCTCTATCAAACCGTTATTATTGGGTATTCATCATAAGTTCTGTCGTCGAGTATCCTACCGAAGCGATGTTTTTGGACGCCGCCCCACTGTTTAAAAAAGAAGGCTACATCTTCTTTTTCACACTTATCTCTTATATACCGTACCCAGTCAGCTTCTATGGGTCTTGCACCGGGTCCGGATTCTCCCCCGACAATAACCCAGTGAATTCCTTCTAAATCCAAATTAGTGAGGGGTCCAATCAGTGGCTCACAGGATAAAAACCGAATAAAAGCGGGAGTCTTTCGTAAATGATTAACCCTAAAGGTCACATCATCGTTTTCTACACTAGTGCCAGCCCAAATATTCGGTGCCCACGGTAAATTTGGAGATAACTTTAATAACCGTTCTGATCTTTTTGTTAAGAATTGATATGTATGCTGAGGGGTTCCTATCATGGTATTAAAAACCTTTTGAATAAATTCAAGGGGAACTTGTTTATGGAATAAATCTGACATCGAATTTACGAATACTTTTCTCGGTTTTCTCCATTTGTACGGGAGGTCAATTAAATCATAATGAAGAGTAACATTAAAACCATTTTTATAGCGTGGATTTCCCATAGCAACCAGTCTCTTTGCCATTCGTTCGGCGTAACAGTTTTTACAACCCTGTGATAACTTGTTACAACCTGTAACTGGATTCCAGGTTGCATCAGTCCACTCAATGCTGGAGTTACCTGCCATAATAATCCCTCCTTTCAATCATTATAACAGAAGACCACGGGACATTCTGTACCAGAAAAGATACTTTAATTCATTTTATAGAATATCTAGAAACCGCAAAAACCCCTCGCGAATTTTGTAAGAACACAATATGCTGCTGGGAGGTTCTTTTTCGAGATTTTGTGGATAGGTTAAAAACTGGAAAAACTTGAAAAGTATGTCTCTAAGGTAGATAAATACCCATGTCGGATAAGTAGATCATAAACATCTGCATAACTCCTCTCGATACTAGGAAACGAACGTAGTTAAAGAATTACATTTTCACTCTTACCAAACGAATCAGCTGAACTACTAACACAAAAAGTACTCAGCATTACTAAATGCATCATCACACTCTTCTATAGTAAAGACATTATCATACTAAGTCGTTAGTACTTGTTACGACGGAAGTGGTGGAAATAGTGAGGTTCGTAAAGATTGTCAGTGTTGAAGGAGTCTCGAGGCGTTAGCGACGAAATTCTTTTCCACGGACGTGTCCTCCATAGAAGTCTCTATCATAATCACGACCAAATTCGTTAAGTATAATTTCATCTCCTGAAAAATTTATAAATTCTGTTTATCTTCTGTTGATTGGACAAGTATATAGTTTAGAAATCCTTTTTTTTATTGAATCATTTTGGTTTTAATACTCCTGTAAGGTGGTTTCAAAGATTGTATTTCATATTTACTATTACTGTATTATGGAAGGACCAAATGCTCTCTAATAAAATGAATATATTATTGTATACGTTAGCAATGAAAATTTTTGTTCTGCGTTTCAGAGTTATAAAAGTGGTATTTTTATATATAGAATAGCATTGCGTCAAATAAAGATTTCGTACTATAATCCAAGTAAAGGACCTATTTGTTGTGTTTCTTATTTCCATTACTGGTCAATACTATATAACCACTATTTAAACAGCAGTATTCAAACCAGAAAGACAATCCCGCAACCATAAAGTGTTATAGCCTTCCACCCAGTATTAATAATATCTATTTTTAAGTAGTGAGAAGGATAAGGATCGAAAAGAACTTTTTGGTTACTACCTCCTATGATAAGCGGCTTCCTCGAATAGTTCGGCAGAGACTATCTTTTCTTCTTCTGAAATTATATCCAAATTCATTCATTGATATAAACTTCATTGAGTATGACGGTCTCTATCATATTAAAAATATGACCAGGAACTCCCTGGATATTACTCAGTATAAAGGTACGGTGAGCAGGAAAAATCTGTTTAGATAAACGCAGCTCGTTACCTTTGGGATTTACATTTGATTACATATCCAAAGGATAGGGGTTTCTAAAAACTTAATGCTTCCATCCTCTTATATTGTTATTTTTATTAGAAAATTGCTTCGTTTGTACATTCTTACCGAAGAGTTTCGTGTTTTAAGACTTCCTGTGCGCTATTCTTCTTTGCTGAAACTACTACAAACACACTGTTATTAAAATGATGTAAAACAGTAAATCTACTTACATTTTGGGTTCAAACGCTTGCCGTATTATATTGCATAGTAACTAACTGGTTTTTATTCTACTCATAAAATATACATACAAGGCTTATGAATATACCTGCATAACTAGGTATCTTTTATGTAGAATGAAAGTGATTTATATATGCTGAATTTTGTTTCCTTGAATAAGTTCACATCTTAGGAACATAGATTATGAGACAGTAGTTAAGATAATTTGAACAGTGTCTTTATGCAATAACCGTAAAAAGTCGTTCAAAATTACTTAATATTAGGAGAGAAAGTAATGACTGAATTCTTTGATGAAAGAAAAGCGATAGAGTTGGCGATAGCGGATTTGAAAGAACAAAATAGAAGAGATTATGAGCTGTATCTTGAGAGCAGGAATGTCCGTAACAAGGAAATTGCGGTTTATTTAGACCGTCTTCGTGAATTGGATGAACGAGATAAGGAATTGATCCTCCTTGCAAGGGGTATCCAGCATAAAAAGGCAGGTGATAGCTCTGCTCCACACTCCATAGAAGAATGGCTGATGCGTAAGGAATCAATGTTACAAGAGGCAGAGAAAAGGGAACAGGAAGCCGAAAAAAAGGTGCAGCAGGCTGAACAGCGTGAGAAGGAAACAGAAGAAAAGATCCGAAATTTGGAGGAATTTCATCAGCAATTGAAATTACAGGAAAAGCAGGATAGTGTCCAGGAAAATATAAGACAGGAAAACATAAGAAAACCGAAACGTATCAAAATAGTCCCGACAGAGCGTGTTGAGCCAATAGTGGTGGATTTCTTACAAGAAAGGGACAGGCAGTTAAAAGATATTCAAACGCATGTACAGGAAAAGACCGGGGGCTCTTGGGTAAATTTTGGTGAAGTAATGAAAAAGATCATGGGGCGCAATCCCAAAGTGAGGCGCAGTCACACAAGAGGACTCTATAGTCTGGACAAAAATGCTAATAATATTGATGACAATGAAGAAACATCAGAGGGATAGGTTTCTTTTTGAAAACGATAACCATAGTTGGCCACTTTTAGAAAAAATGAATGAACAGCAAGTACAGCATATAAATAACAAAAAACCGCGCTTTCTATTTTATGATCTGATCCCATTACCTTCCTTAGGTCGAGTATCCGGATCAGATTTACCACACTGTTCCTTAAATTTTTTCTCCGTATCTAATATCTCCACAGGAAATGAAATAGAATTACACCGGAATCACTCCCGGTTATCTATTGTGCAGCCATTCTTTATTCCTAATAATAGTATCTAATTCTGGGTAATTGAGGCGAATTCACTAAGTCAATTTGTGGTGTTGCCGTTTCCTGGCTAATATTTGCGTAGATGAATTTTTTGTTCGAATAATTAGCTTTCATGGCTGAATCACCATAAAACCTATGTGAATGTCTATTTTATGTGATTAAACGCGTTTTGACTTTTCCTACCATACTATGTTTATATGAATCTGTATATCGGAGGGGTAATCTTGACTTACGAACTGTATTAAAATGTAATTTTAATGAGTCTCTTTACACTGAATGTGTTGGCGGACTACTTTCGGATTAATAATTTGTATGGGTTTTTTGTGAAATATTTAACCAAACATTACTGATTTAATACATATCTATTCTTCAGATATTTCCAGCCTTTTACAATCAAAAAGACGCTAAAGAGGAGGAAGACAAATGTTAGCAACCGAAACACTTCACTTTACAGTACTGGCTGAGGCCATGCTTCAGTCCATAAGCAACGTTGTGCCTATCTCATTCGAAAAGAAGAGTGCTGGTGCCATAGAAGATCATTTGCATTTAGAGTTTGCTGTACTCATAGGCCTCACTGGAGAACTTAAAGGGAAATTTATATTCAAAGGGGAACCGGCTGTTTTTAGTGCCATTGGTGAATCCATGTTTGGTATGCCTCTTGAAGGGGAGATGTTAGTCTCGTTTGCGGGAGAGCTGGGAAATATGATTTGCGGTGGATTATGCACTAACGTTTCCCAAAATGGAATCATAATAGATATTACTTCTCCAACCATAGTGGAAGGTTTATCTAAGATATCCGGGATTAAAAAAGGGATGGAAATTGTAGTGGATTTTACAGGAAAAGGTCAATTGTCCTTAAATCTTTTATTGGATTAAAACTCTATCAGAATCCTTAGCATTAAACGTCCAAAGTAAAGGAAGTTATGATAATATTAATGTAAACCCTAGTAAAAAAATAAAGGTTAGAATGCCATCAACAATTGAGGTAAGAAATGAAGATTTATCGGTTAAAAAAGGATTATCGGGACCTATATAAAAGGGGAACTAAGTTCTTTCTTATATCGCATTCCGAATTCATTGGAGTTAAGGAGTTTGTATTACAATCGCAAGACTTGTTGGGCAAGATACATGTAAGTGATGAAGAACTAATAAGTTATTTCCTACCTTTGAACTAAAAACATTTCTTATACAGGAGAGTACATAATGAGAGAATTAATTTACAATTGTTTCATCGATGCCTTAGGAATGCCGCCGAATGACGAACAAATCGACTCTGTGATTGACAATATGCCAGCAGAACTGCGTACACTGGCAGAACAACTGGGCGAAAACGACGATGAAGTTAGAGAGAAAATTTATACCTGGGTGAATGAAAATATAAACGATTACTTATAAAACCGGAGTTATAATACACTGCAGGAGGGTGGTTCCTTGCAGTTAATGTTACATAAGAAATTTGAAATGTGAATATCTAGATTTATTAGTCCTCGATATACATAATCGGGGACTATTTTTTTTGACAAGAATTAAATGAAATTTTAAGTATTTGTTATCGTAATAACGCCTTTGCAGAAAAGGGTATTTTTTATATTTAACGAAATTTATATGAGACAAAATTCTATGAATGGGATTGGAGTGTTTTATGTTCTTCCCGAGTTCTGGATTTGTAACAATTAATGGATTGAAAGCCCGACTATGATCCCAATATTGCGTTGCAATTTTAGCATACCTAGGATTTAAACCTTTGGGTCCATTGGGAAGTCATTTAAGCGTAAATATTACTCATTTAGATGGGAATTAACAGACGTGCTCCCGCTGGATCTAAAGCAAAACAATGATAACGATCCCAATAAGGGTCATGCTCCAGCGCCTAGTACGGAAGTACAAATCTCTATTATTGAGGATTTCAAAAGTGACAGGAAAATACAGGAGTGCAAACATTAAAAAGAACTAATATTTAAAAGTTAAAAAGCAAAAATTTAAAACTGGATGGGAAAAACATAAAATAGTATAAGAATAATCGGAATACTTTTAAAAAATAAAAAATCAAACATTACAAAACAAGAAATTGTAAATGTCACTAAAAATTTTATTATAAGATGCAGATAGGAGGAGAATCATTGGCTGAGTTGCTTATCGTGGATAACGATTTAATGGCTAGGAAAGAGATATGTTCCATTGTTCAGGAAAGTAAATATCATTTTCTATCCATTTACGAATCAAGTACAGTGAAAAGAGGGTTATTGCTTCTAAAGCAAAGCCAGCCAAGCGCCCTCATCATTGATTTGTCCTTGCCGGATATGGATGGTATTCAATTTGGGAGAACAGCGCTGCAATTGTACCCCACTTTACCAATCATTGTAATTACTCAGTTAAAAATGTTTGAACTGATTCAACAGGCAATGAACGCTGGTTTTGCTTCCTTTCTATTGAAACCGCTTTCTAAAACGGAACTTATTGATACATTTGATAGAGTTCTTGCCCCAGAAATCAGTTCTCAGGTACATTATGGAATCAACAATATGTCAGGACAGTTTATAACGGACTTAAAAAATCCAATCGAGAGTGCCATCCAATATATTCAATTAAACTATGGAGATCCCTTAACGTTAAAGGAGATATCCAACAAGGTTTATCTTAGCCCCTCCTATTTCAGCAGACTATTTAAGGAAGACACTGGAATGACATTTGTAGAATACGTAACTTTTGTAAGAGTTCAAAAAGCAAAAGGTATGCTTCGCTTATCGTCATTGCCAATTGAAGTAATTGCGAATAATACAGGATTTGCTAACTCGAGCTATTTTGCAACCGCTTTCAAAAAGTTGGTAGGAAAAACACCTACCGAATACCGAGAGCAGTTTCTTTGGGAGCCCGGTATAGCCGTAAACTAGCCAGATGGAGGTGATACTATGATCGCCATTAATCAAGAATTGCAGAGATGTAAATGTAAAGGCTATAGAGGCGTCATCGGAACAATCATTTCAACGGAAGGTTCAACATATCAAAAAGCAGGTGCCAAATGCTTTATAAGTGAGGATGGGCATTTAACAGGTTTAGTTAGCGGCGGCTGTGTAGAAGGCGATTTGAAAGAGTACGTGCATGAAATCATTGCAACAGGCCTTCCAAGGATTGTACATTATGATTTTAAAGATGATGGAGATATTGTATGGGGATTGGGTCTAGGATGCAATGGTAAAATGAATATTTTCCTGGAGCCTTATCGGCCAGGACAAAATCCCGAAAATACAGCCATGATTGATGCCTTTTTTTCTTCGATGCTTACAAAACCCTTGCATAGAATCACTATAGTCGATAGTAATGACACTTCCATATTGGGAAAGACGTGGCTCGTCGACCCTGCTTCAAAAGAATACCCTAAGATTCCCAACAATGAAATCCTGCAAGATTATATGGTTAACCGGCATACAAAAAAGAATGGTCTGTCCTATATTGGGGGGAATTTAAATCTATCAATCTTTTACGAGTTTACTACCCCTCCTCCTAATCTGATTATCTTTGGTGCCGGCCCAGATGCCATTCCATTAGTACGTATGGCGAAAACGTTAAATTGGCCTATAACCGTACTGGATTATAGAACAGCCTTGGCTTCAAAGCAAAATTTCCCTGATGCTGATGAAATCATAGTCTATCCTGCTGGCAACGTACCTGAAATCACCATCAACCAAAATTCATATGTCATTTTAATGACACATAATTTTATGCAAGATCAAATTATTTTAGAGTACTTGCTGAGAACGGATCCGGCATATTTGGGGGTTTTGGGCCCAAGAAAAAGGACAGAAGAATTAATCAATAGTAGTGATATTGATAGTGATCATCCAAAACTTTCTACTATTCATAGTCCTGTTGGCTTGGATCTGGGTTCCAAAACACCTGAAGAAATCGCGTTAAGTATTCTCGCAGAAATCATGGTTACTTATCGAGGAGGAACCGGATCCAGGCTTAGCGAGGTAAAAGGGGAATTAATATTCCCGCATCACAAGGCGAGTCCAGAATCCTATATGGAAAAGGATATGACTCCTAATATTGATAGAAAATCAGATTTTCAACAATTGCTTCGGGAGGAGGTCTACTAAAGGATGAAAAATACTATTGGTAGCTCGGTAACTCGTGTAGAAGATGCAAGGTTGCTCACCGGACAAGGACAGTATATTGACGATGTTGGAACTCCGCGAAATACCGCACATGCTGCCATTGTTCGCAGCACATATCCGCATGCCATTATAAAGTCTATTAATGTTTCGGAAGCTTTATTGGTCCCGGGTGTAAAAGGAGTTATAACCGGCAAAGATATACAGCCCTTTCTAAATCCTTTCAGTGTTGGTGTCAGTGCTCCGGTCAAGTATTATCCGATTGCTATTGATAAAGTCCGATATGTTGGAGAACCCGTTGCTGTAGTGATTGCAAAGGATCGGTATATTGCTGAAGATGCGGCGGAGCTTGTCAAGGTCAAGTACGAAATGTTATCGCCAATCGTGGATATAGAAAAGGCGATGCAAGAGGATGCACCTATTCTCCATGAAAATGTAGGTTCAAATATCGCCAACCATCGTTCCTTTCATTATGGAGAGGTAACAAAGGCGTTCGCTGAGGCGGACCAAATCATTAAGCATAAGTTTCATTTTCCGAAATACTCAGCTACACCTGTCGAAACCTATGGAATCATTGCGCAATACGAGAATAGTACGGATAAATATACTATTCATGCAAACTTTCATGGTCCATTTATCATTCAATCAGTTATGGCGGGAGCTTTAAAAATTCCGAGCAACAAACTCAGGATCATTGTTCCGAAGGATATTGGAGGCAGCTATGGAATAAAGGCAGGTACTTTTCCATATATGGTTCTGCTGGCCGTAGCAAGCCGGATACTTGGCTGCCCTGTGAAATGGATAGAGGACAGGCAGGAGCATCTGGCTGCAAGCTCCAGTGGTACAGACAGGGTCACTTACATTGAAGCTGCTGTAAGGCAGGACGGAAAAGTTCTCGGGCTTAAAATGAAAATGATAGATAATGTTGGTGCATATATCCGTGCCCCTGAACCTGCCTGCCTTTACAGGACACATGCAAATACGACAGGAGCCTATGATGTTCCGAACCTGCAGATTGACGGATACGTTGTGATGACAAATAAATTACCTACGGGCCTGATTAGAGGATACGGTGGACAGGAGCTGTACTTTCCATTGGAACGCATCATGCAGATGGTGGCATTCAAACTGGGTTTAGATCCGGCAGAGGTCATTGAAAAGAATCTGATAAAATCCGATCAATTCCCATATAAAACTGCATCCGGGGGAATTTACGACAGCGGGAATTACGAGAAGGCCTTCCAACTTGCACTTGATACAGGACAGTATAAGGAATTCAGGTTAAAGCAGGCCGAAGCCAGAAGCAAGGGCAAGATTTTTGGAGTCGGACTGGCATGTATCGTTGAACCTTCTGGATCGAATATGGGCTATATCACTATTGCTCTAACCCCTGAGGAAAGGGCGGGGTCGTTACCGAAATCCGGTTGCACAGAAGCAGCAACCGTTTCGATGGATCCCATGGGTTGCGTCAATGTGAGAATCAGTACTGCGCCTACAGGGCAGGGTCATGAAACAGTTGCAGCCCAGATAGTAGCGGATGTACTTCAGATTCCGGCTGATCAAATCAATGTAGTGGCTGAACTTGATACTTCGACCAGTCCATGGTCCATTGCATCCGGCAGTTATTCCAGCAGGTTTGCGTCATTGGGGTCGAGCGCCGTTTATCTAGCAGCCCAAAAGGTTAGGAAGAAAATATTGCAAATTGGGGCACACCACCTCAAAGTACCCGAAGAAGACCTCATACTAGAGAATGGGTCCATTATATCAAAAAAGTATCCTTCTAAGAAATGGACACTGAAGAGGGCTGCAGGTTCAGCCCATTGGAATCCATTATCCCTTCCTGAAGGAATGCAGCCTGGGATATATGAAACATATTATTATACCGCTAAAATAGCTGAGCCACCAGATGAAAATGAATTGATCAATTCCTCCATCACATATGGTTTCGTCGCAGATTTAGTGACTGTTGAAATCGATCCGGACACCGGTGAAGTGACGATTCTTGACTATGTGACCATCCATGATGCAGGTAAATTATTGAACCCAATGATTGTAGATGGACAAATATTCGGCGGACTAGTGCATGGACTTGGAGGAGCATTATACGAAGAACTGGCCTATGATGAAAAAGGCCAATTTTTGACAGGTTCCTTTATGGATTATCTTTGTCCTACGGCACCGGAAATTCCGAATATCACCATTAAACATATTGAAACCCCGTCACCGGTTACACCACTTGGAGCGAAGGGACTCGGTGAAGGAAATACCATGAGTGCTCCCGCAGCCATTGCCAATGCAGTAAGTGACGCGTTAAAACCTTATGGGGTTACGATTGATACCTTGCCTTTAAGCCCTGATAAGATTTGGAAATTACTTTCCGAACAAAAAGTGACCAATACTTAAAAGAGGTGACAGGAAAATGAATGGACAGGGAACGTTAAAATTGGAAGCGGGTATCGAAGAGGCCTGGGAAGTGTTGCTCGACCCGAGTGTACTGGAAAGATGTATCATGGGCTGCAAAAAGCTGGAACTACAATCTGAGAATAAGTATGATGCCGAGCTTTCGATTGGAATTGCAGCTGTCAAGGGAAAATATGAATCTACCATCGAGATTGCCGATATCGAAAAACCGAAACATTACAAACTGATCGTCAAAGGTGAAGGCGGCCCAGGAAATGTCGAAGCTACCGGGTTTATCGATCTTAGCCCGATAGACGAGAATACCACTGAATTAGCTTATACTTACGAGGCTGACGTAGGAGGAAAGGTAGCAATGATTGGCCAGCGGATGCTGGGTGGCGTGGCCAAATTGATCATACAGGATTTTTTCAAGAAACTGGCTAAAGAGTTAAAAAGAATTGAATCAAATGCGTAGAGCAGGAAGGGGGATAGAGCATGAAACCGGCAAAATTCGATTATCATTGTCCCAAAACAGTGGAATCCGCCCTTTCTTTGCTGGAAGAATCAGGGCTTGATGGGAAAATCATTGCGGGAGGACAAAGTCTGGTTCCCATCATGAATATGAGACTGTCTGCACCTGATTGTCTTATAGATATCAACCGTTTAACTGATCTGGATTTCATAGATTTTGATGATGATAAAGTGAAGATAGGAGCATTAACCCGACAAAGCAGTGTGGAATCCTCTGCTATTGTTAAAGGGAAAATTGGGCTGATAAGTGAAGCAGTCCCGTTAATTGGCCATGTCCAAACAAGAAATAGGGGCACTTTTGGAGGCAGCCTTGTACATGCCGATCCCACTGCAGAGATACCCCTTTCTTTAATTGCTACTGGAGGCTCATTACTGATTGCCTCTAAGGAAGAGACAAGAGAGGTTGCAGTAGAGGATTTTTTCGTAACCTACTTGACCACAGATATCATGCCCAATGAAATGCTCACGGAAGTCCATATACCAATTTGGGAGAGCAGGACCGGATATTCTTTTCAAGAAATATCACGCAGACACGGCGACTTCGCTTTGGTTGCCTCTGCCTGTCAGCTAGCGCTGGATGAATACGGTAGAATATCCAACGTAAGACTTGCTCTTGGCGGAGTGGAAGCAGTCCCTCTATTGGTGGAGGAAGCAAACCAAATCATGACCGGAGAAAAGCTGTCAGATTCGTTGCTGAATAAGGTAGTTGAAATTGTTGCAGCGACAGTTGACCCAGAGTCTGACCTGCATGCTTCAGCAGATTACCGGCGACATCTGGCCACGGTATTGACAAAACGAACCTTACAATCAGCTTACACAAGGGCAAGGGGGTGAACAGATTGGGACTGCATCAGGTAAGGGTTACGATAAATGGTACACCGTTCGTGGAAGAAGTGGAATCAAGAATGCTATTGAGTGATTTCATCCGTGAAAAATGTGGTCTTACAGGAACGCATATAGGCTGCGAGCATGGTGTATGCGGTTCATGTACCGTCATTGTCAATGGAACGGCTGTCCGCAGCTGTCTAATGTTTGCTGTGCAAGCAGAAGGACTTGAAATCCAGACCGTTGAAGGCCTTAGTGATAACGGGGAACTGAATCTGCTTCAGCAAAACTTCAAGGAATGCCACGGATTACAATGTGGTTTTTGTACTCCGGGAATTTTAATGTCAACCACTGACTACTTGACCAAAAATCCAGATCCATCCACCAAAGAATTGAAAGAAATGCTATCTGGCCACCTGTGCAGGTGTACAGGTTATGACGGTATTTTAAAAGCTATTGCAAAAACCATTGAAGATAATAAACAGAAGATCGGTTAGAGGGGAGTTGAATATATGAACCTATCAACCATGTTTGAGTTTGCTGTGGAACGATATCCACACCGCTTAGCGATAGTGGAAGGCACAAAAAGATATACGTATAACCAATTGAATAAAGAAATCAATAAGGTTGCGGCATCCCTTCAGCAAATGGGCATCAATCAGCACGACAGAGTAATCATTGTCCTGAAGAACCGCCTGGAAAACATTATTCTCTACTGGGCGATCCAAAAGCTTGGGGCAGTTTATACTCCTATCAATCATAGGCTATCTGCTAAAGAAGTAGAGTATTGTGTTAACGATGCAGAATCGAAAGCGGTTGTTTATGAATGCTCCAGCCAGGATGCTGTCCTGAATGCAGCTTTTGAAGAATACCCAATTCTAATCGGCTTAGGAGATGTCGATGGTGCGGATATTCACTACGAAGAACTTGTGAATAGAAGTCCGGGCAGCTTTAATAAACCTGTGATTCATGAAGATGATATCGCATTGATGCTTTATACATCCGGAACCACCGGGATGCCAAAGGGCGTACCAAGAAGTCATAAAAATGAATATTCGGCAGCCATTGCCCACATCATCCAAAATCAATATACAGACGGCGAAAGTACGTTAGGTACCATGCCCTTATATCATACGATGGGTATGCGTTCTTTACTTTCTATATCTTTCTTGAATGGAAAATATGTAGTTTTACCGGACTTTGATGCCAAAGATGCACTGGATTTATTGAGTACTGAAGAAATCACATCTCTATATTTAGTACCCACACTTTTTCATGATATTTTAACCCACAAAGATTTTCCAAGCTATCGGTTAGATAAACTTGAAAAAATCGGATATGCAGGCGCCTCGATGACTACCGCGCTTACTGAGAAATGTGTGGCCTTGTTAAACCCGAAAGTATTTGTAAATCATTATGGCAGCACTGAAATTTACACATTCACAATATGTCCATATGTGCAGAAAAAACCAGGATGCGCCGGCAAACCAGGCTTAAACCAAAACGTCCGCCTTGTGAAAGCCGATGCCGACGGGAATTCTCTGCCGCAGGATATAATCGGAAAGGGGGAGGTAGGGGAAATAATCATAAATCTCGAATCGAACGAAGCATTTAAGGGTTACTGGAATAAGCCAGAGGCAACCAAGAAAGCTATCCGAGAAGGCTGGTACTTTACCGGGGACTTAGGAATTCTGGATGAAGAGGGAGATCTATATGTCGTCGGAAGAGTGGATGACATGATTATTTCAGGAGGAGAAAATATTCATCCCCTTGAAGTCGAGGATGTTCTTTCCAAGCATCCTAAAGTCTCAGAGGTCGCTGTTGTAGGTGAGGATGATGACCGTTGGGGACAAATTGTCTCTGCATTTATCGTACCTGCTGACCCCAGCATCACTGTCCAAGAACTTGATGAATATTGTAAAAGCGATCCAAAGTTGTCCAATTTTAAACGTCCGCGAAATTATGTATTTTTAAAACGGATTCCAAAAAGTCCGGTTGGAAAAATCCTTCGCCGAAAAATAAGAGAACGAGAATTTGAGTTATATTTTAATGAAAATAAAATCGTAGGATAATTGAAAGGGGAATTTACTAATGGAAACAGCAACAAAATACGATCATATCAGAGTGGAAAAAGACAGTGAAAAACAAATTGCGACCATTGTATTTGACCGTCCGGAAAAAATGAATTATATCAGCATGACGGCCCGCAGCCAGTTCTCGGAGATTTTTGATGGATTAAATAAGGATGAAAATGTAAGGGTTATCATTATTAAAGGAGAAGGAGATAAAGCGTTTAGCGCCGGTGGCAGCATCCCGCAATTTATGGAAACACATCCAGAGGAGCTTTCCCGTTTAAGAATCAATGTTGCAGCTCCAGAAAGGTCACCAAAGCCTGTCATTGCACAGCTTCAGGGTTATACTTTCGGAGTGGGGTTTGAAATCGCAATGGCATGTGATTTCAGGATTGCTGCAGATGATACGCTGTTGGGCCTTCCGGAAATGAATTTGGGCATGATTCCTGGAAGCGGAGGTACTCAGCGTGTAGCCAGAGCGGTGGGGCTGACTAGGGCCAAAGATATGATCATGAGGGCCAGGAGGATTCCTGCGGATGAAGGATATCAATGGGGATTGCTGACCAAGGTTGTGCCGAAGGAAGAATTGGAGTCGGAGGTTCTGAGTTTGGCGCAAGAATTGACCAGGTTTTCACCCTTAGCCCAGCGAGTTTGTAAGGAAGTATTAAATGCAGCGGAAGAAAGCCCATTAAGTGCCGGTTTGGAACTAGAAGGAAGGGCATATGGAATGCTTAGGGGCACCCATGATTTTAAAGAGGGTGTGGATGCATTCGCAGAAAAGCGCAAACCTAATTTTATTGGGAAATAACAACTAATATGACGATAATCCTCACAGAATAACTGTGGGGATTATATCGAACGGATAAACCTCCTGTAACTTTAAAAGACTGAATATTCTGAAAATAAAAGGTTTTCCATATTTATTAAATTAGGAGGAAAGACGTATGGCAAATTCGGCACAACCTGAAATTATTCCAAATCTTCCTGAACAGAAAGGAAATAACCGGCAATTGGCATCGGCCACTATGGCGTCATTATTGGGATGGTCGTTTGATCTATATGATCTTTTTATTCTCTTGTATGTTACACCTACGATTGGAGCATTATTTTTTCCTAGCAGCAATCCCACACTCTCCCTGGCTGCCGTATATGCTTCATTCGCTGTAACGCTGCTTATGAGGCCCCTCGGTTCAGCGATCTTTGGTTCCTACGCTGATAAAAACGGGAGAAAGAAAGCTATGACCGTTGCCATAGTTGGAGTAGGTATAAGTACCGCTGCATTTGGAGTATTGCCGACGGTTCCGCAAATAGGAATCTTTGCAACGATGATCTTTTTACTCCTGCGTCTTGTTCAAGGGGTATTTGTAGGAGGTGTTGTAGCCTCTACACACACAATCGGAACTGAGTCCGCACCACCTAGGATGAGAGGGCTTATGTCAGGGCTTATAGGTGGTGGAGGTGCAGGACTAGGAGCCTTGTTTGCCTCTATTTCATTCACAATCATTTCGGCTTTATTTCCAGGTGAGGCATTTAGTGAATGGGGATGGAGAGTGATGTTCTTCACTGGCATAATTGGCTCGATCGCAGGTCTATTTGTCTTCCGGACCCTGGATGAATCTCCTTTATGGAAGGAACTTCAAAAAGCGAAGAAAGAAAAAGCGCATCTTGAAACAATTGAGCAAAAACCCATTAAAACCTTATTCACTATATATTTACGTGTCCTATTGGTAAATCTGATGATCGTTATAGGTGGAGGATCTGGTTATTATCTCACTGCTGGATTTATTCCCACATTTTTAGATGTCATAAATGGCGTATCCCCGGCAACTAAATCTGGTATCCTGATCGCTTCCAGCATAATAACGATTATTTCCGCGCTGATAGTTGGACATTTAAGTGAAATGTTCGGGCGAAAAAAGACTTTTCTTGGAATCGGCCTATTAAATATCATAGGACTTCCATTCTTTTATCTTTTACTGGCCGATGCAACAACTACGTCATCGATTTATTTTTACACGCTCTGCGTAGTATTCCTGGGGAATGCTGCTTATGCTCCTGTGTTGATATTCTTGAATGAACGCTTTCCAACTTCCATTCGTTCCACTGGAACTGGACTTTCATGGAACATAGGATTTGCCGTTGGCGGTATGATGCCTACCTTTGTCACATTAGCCAGCGGTACCGTACAAAATATTCCACATACCCTCATGATATTCTTTATCGGAATTTATTTGGTTTATATTATTGGAAGCTTAATCATTCCGGAAACCAAAGGGAATCTGAAATAAATTTCATATATTGGAACAGCAAAATTTCAGTTTTTCCATCTGTATAATTAGCGATTAGGAGGAGAGATATGACAACGGCGATAGATAAAAAAACACCCGTTTATTACAACTATGTTGGTGGAGAATGGGTTGAATCTGTATCAAAAGAAAGAATGGAATCTTTTAATCCTGCAACGGGGGAACTGGTTAGTTATTCCCAGAAATCAGATTTGAACGATGTAAAGGAAACCATCCATTCTGTGCATCACAGTTATCAGCGGAGTGATTGGGCTGTAAATCCAAAGCGCCGTTATGAAGCGCTTCTTGGGTTGGCAAGAAAAATGACAGAAAAAATGGAACACTTGGCCCGAATCCTGACAATGGAACAAGGAAAAACCATTCGTGAATCACGAATCGAGATTTCAGGCTGTATAGATACCCTTAAATATTTTGCAGGTGCTGCCCGTACAGTTTGTGGGCGTTCCATTCAACTAGAGCCAAATAATTTCGGTGTCATTGTAAAAGAACCGATTGGCGTGGTAGGAATTATTTCCCCTTGGAACTGGCCGGCATTGCTAATGATACGAGAACTTGCTCCGGCTCTTGCGGCTGGTAATGGTGTAATTGTAAAACCTGCCAGTTTGACCCCATCAATCTCAGTAGAGATTTTTAAACTGATTGATGAGGTTACAGATTTTCCTAAAGGAATTGTAAGTATCATCACAGGACCAGGAAGCTTGATTGGAGCTGCAATGGCGAAGAGCGACAAAATCGATATGATCAGTTTCACTGGAGATACCTCTACTGGTAAAGCCATTATGGAAATGGGAGCAAGCAATATCAAAAAGCTCGCTTTAGAGCTGGGTGGCAAATCTCCAAATGTTGTGTTTCCTGATGCCAACTTGGATAAAGCTATCCCGGTCATAGGCAAATCTATTTTTATTTCAGCAGGACAAATTTGCATGGCAGGTTCAAGAGTACTGATCCATGAGTCAATAAAAGATGAGGTAGTAGCCCGTTTAAAACAATTTGCCGAAGGGCTGCGTGTTGAAAATGGTTTATTGGAAAGTGCCGATATGGGACCTCTTGTATCAAAGAGCCAGGTCGAAATCGTTCAGAACTTCTGTGAAATCGGCAGACAGGAAGGCAGGATCATTACAGGGGGCCGCCAGATAACAGGCGGACAATATGATAATGGGCATTACTTCAGTCCAACTATTATCGATGAGCTTCCAGCAAGCTGCAGGGTTGTAAAAGAAGAGATATTCGGACCAGTTCTTGCAGTCCAGACTTTTTCAAATGAACAAGAAGCACTTGAAATTGCAAATGACAGCGACTTTGGTTTATCTGCAGGTATCTGGACCAATAACTTAAACCGGGCTATGAAAATGACAAGAGGCATAAAAGCGGGTACCGTCTGGATCAATACGTATAACAAGAATTTTCCTGAAGCCGAATTTGGGGGCTACAAGCAAAGCGGTTTAGGAAGAACGAGAGGAATAGACGGATTGATGGAGTATTGCGAAACAAAACACGTTCACATAGAAACGGATTAACAAAGGAGGCCACTCAATGAGCATTAGCCGAATTTATAAGGCAGTCGAATCTGATTTTTCATTTCATTTGCCCACTCTAATTGAATTTGGATTGGGCAAGGCAGGGTTACTTGGGGCGAAGCTTCTGAATTTAGGCGTTAAGAATGTTTTTTTGGTTAGTGATAAAGGAGTAGAAGCTGCAGGACTTTTGCGTAAATTACAACAATCGCTAGACACCGCAAATATTCAATATACAACCTATTTAGAGGTGGTACCGGATCCAGGGCTTGAAATAATTGATAAGGGAGCAGCAGTTTTTACATCCGGTGCCTATGATTGCATTGTGGCAGTTGGAGGAGGGAGCGCGATTGATACGGCGAAAGGAATCCGCGTAATATCGAGCAATGGCGGGAGTATCGGGGACTTTGCAGGTGTCGATAAAGTTACAACAGCTCCCTTGGTACCACTGGTTGCTGTACCTACAACTTCAGGTACAGGCAGTGAAGTAACCATTTTTGGCGTTTATTCTGACTGGGTCAAAAATGTCAAGGTCACAGTCACTAGCCAGCATATGGCTCCAACCATGGCACTTGTTGACCCCGAGCTTACGATTAACTTGCCAAAAACCATGACAGCAGCCTCCGGCATAGATGCGCTCGCGCACGGTATAGAATCTTTCTTCTCTATCAAGTCCTGCCCTGCTTCTGCAGCACTGGCTCTGGAGGCGATAAAACTGGTTGGCGTCCATCTGCGCAGGTCGGTAGATCATGGCCAGGATATAGAAGCAAGGACTGGGATGTCGCAAGGAAGCCTGCTAGCAGGAATGGCTTTTAATAATAGATTCCTTGGCCTAGCCCATGCTATCGGAAGTGCCCTTTCAGGTCATTGCCACGTTCCGCATGGAGTTGCCATTGGATTATTGCTACCCCGCGTGGTGGAATTCAACTCCTCGTCACGGCCGGATAAAGCAGCAAAAATCGCACAACTGCTTGGAGTTAAGGAAAGCAATGAAGATCAGCTGGCAGCAGAGGCAGCAAATGCGGTGGGGAATCTGGTTAAAGATATTGGGCTCCCAACCCGGCTAAGGGATGCAAATGTAACAGAGGACAAGCTATGTCAAATTGCAAGGGATTCCTTCAAAAGTGGGATGATGAAATTTAATCCGAGACAACCGACTGAAATAGAAGTGTTAGAACTACTACAACGAATTTATTAATTAAGGGGGAGGCACGGCTATGAGTGAAGAATTGATTCCTGGTCTTGATAAAAGTACAAGTGAGGTAGCATGGAATTTATACCGTAAGGCAATCAAATTTGGAACTTGGGATCCTGCAGCTATTGACTTAACACAGGATAAAATGGATTTTGAGTCGCTTGATCAGGACTTGAAAGACTATCTGATTCATTTTTGCACAGGATTTTTGGATGCCGAGGAAAATGTCGCATTAAAATTCTGTCCCTGGATTATGCTGGGCTCCACCACTGAAGAACAGGCATTCCTTAGCACTCAATTACTGGAGGAATTTAAGCATACGGAGTTTTTTATGCGCTATTTTAGCGAGGTGTTGGGCCGTGAACGAATATCAGGTGTAAAAAACCTGGTGCAGCAAAAGCTGGACGATCGAGCGAGACAGATGCTTGATGCTTTGGAGGCTGGGCTAGAAGAGCGGGAGGCAGCCCTTGTCGAAGGATTGACCCATTATCAGGGGATCATTGAAGGTGTCCAGGCTATGTCCGGATATGAAGTCTTTGAAGCCGTTTACGGCAGCAAAGGTTTGTTCCCAGGGCTTGCAGAGGGATTTGCTAGGATTAAAGAGGATGAGGGAAGGCATGTTGGATTCGGCCTTCGCATGCTAAAGCTTTTGTCAAGAAATCCACAGCATGCGGAAAGGATCCGTGCCATTTTTGACGAATATCTGCCGTTTATCCTTATCCGTTATGACCAGCAAGTGATCGTTGATGGCCGAGAGGTTCCAACACCACTGGAAGTGCGCGGCCGTGAGCGCTTAACGAAATTATTCGATAGACGGTTAAAAGATATCTTCGGCAGGCTGGTCAAAAATTAGGAGGTCACATAATGAGAGCGAAGTCCCTTCGAACATGGCTTGAGTACCTTCAAAAAACCGATAGATTGGCAGTAATTGATAAAGAAGTCAGTCTGCAGTTTGAAGTTGCTGCATTAACGAAGAAACTGGATGGTATAAAGGCAACTTATTTTACAAAGGTTGAAGATTATGACATTTCTGTGGTATCTGGTATTTGTTCAACCCGTGAACAATTTGCTGAAGCACTTGAAACCGACCAGTACGAATTACTTTCACAATTTTCCGCGGCTGTCTCTTCCCCTGCGGAATGCCGTCTAGTGAAAAAAGAGGAGGCTCCCGTTAAGGAAAATATTATCCTGGATGATATTGATTTAAATTCGTTTCCCATTCCGGTACACCATGAAAAGGATTCAGGCAAGTACATTACAGCAGGACTTTTTATCGTCCGTGATCCACTAACGAGGAAACAAAATGTGTCGATACACCGCCTGCAGGTATCCGGAAAAGACAGACTCGGTGTACTGCTGTTGCCGCGACATACTTATCATTTATTCAAGCAAGCTGAAGAAGCAGGGAGACCGCTGGAATGTGCCATTGCAATCGGGGTCGATCCAGTAACACTTCTTGCATCTCAAGCCAGTACTCCATTTGGTGTTGATGAGCTTGAGATTGCGAGTGCACTCCTAAAAGAACCGCTTGAAGTGGTCAGATGTGAAACAGTAGATATCGATGTCCCAGCCTATGCAGAGATTGTGCTGGAAGGAAAAATTCTCCCTGAAATTCGAGAACCTGAAGGGCCCTTTGGAGAATTCCCAAAATATTATGGTCCGCGGGATGACAAGGAAGCCGTTCAGATAACCGGCATTACACACAGGAATCATCCCATTTTTTACACAATTGTTCCTGCTGGATATGAACACTTACTTTTAGGCGGTATCCCAAGGGAGGCAAGCCTTATCCAAACCGTGCGTCAAACAGTTCCTTCAATTAAGGCAGTGCATATGAGCCTGGGAGGAACGTGCAGGTATCATGCCATCATTTCGATCAAGAAGCGGAATGAAGGGGAGGGTAAAAATGCGATAATTGCTGCTTTGGCAAACAGCTTTGATATAAAGCATGTGGTCGTAGTCGATGAAGAAGTAGATATCTTTAATATGGAAGAAGTCGAATGGGCGATAGCCACACGCTTCCAGGCAGAAACAGATTTAGTAGTGATTAACGGTACACAGGGATCAAAATTGGACCCCTCCACTGACAATGGATTTGGTTCAAAAATGGGATTTGATTGTACGGTTCCAATAAAAAGTGAACCAATGAGGTATAAACGAATTCATATACCTGGCTATGAAGAATTGAACATTCATGACTTTATAAATAAGAATTCTTCAGGATTACTGGACCAGCACATGGAAAATAAACGGTAGTTCACTGCTAGAAGGGGGAAATGTATGAAAAAAATTGTAGTAGGAATTTCCGGGGCAAGCGGTGCAATCTACGGGATACGGATACTAGAAGCATTAAAGGCTGCAGGTGCAGAAAGCCATCTTATCCTAAGTGACACAGCAAGAACTACCATTGAATATGAAACAGACTATGACATAAACGATGTAGTCAAGCTTGCTTCAAAAGTCTATGATAATAAAAATCTTGGATCTGCTGTATCCAGCGGTTCGTTTAAAGTGGATGGCATGGTTATTGCGCCATGTTCAATCAAGACGCTTTCGGGTATCGCAAATAGCTATAATGTTGATTTACTTACAAGAGCGGCAGATGTGTGTCTAAAAGAACGTAGAAAATTAGTATTAATGGTCAGGGAGACTCCTCTTCATCTGGGCCATCTCAATCATATGACAAGTGTTACACAATTTGGCGGGATCATCCTCCCGCCTGTCCCATCTTTTTATCATCTTCCCAAAACGGTTAATGAAATCATTGATCAAAGCGTTCAAAAAGCTTTGGATCAGTTTGATATTGAAGCAAATTTGTTTAATAGATGGGTAGGTATTTAACTTAAAAACCAACAACTTTGTGCCATCATTATTACCAAAACTGAATAATAAAAATTTAAAAATCAGATTGTAAGATTTTAAAATTTTTGTTGAAAGAAAATAGATAAAATATAGTTGTAAACGCTTTCAAAATAAAGAAGGTAGGTGACTTAATTAATTATGATAAAAACGTCAGCAGCAATCACACATGGTAAAGGAGAACCCTTTAAAATCGAGGAAATAACAATTGAAGATCCAAAAGCGGGCGAAGTTCTTGTAAGGATTACAGCATCAGGAATATGCCATACTGATTTGATTGTTAGGGACCAATACTATCCAGTGCCCCTTCCTGCGGTGTTAGGCCACGAAGGGTCTGGAATTGTTGAAAAGGTGGGACAAGGAGTCCATTCAGTACAGCCAGGTGACCATGTGGTCTTATCCTATAGTTCATGCGGAGAATGCAACAATTGCCGAAGTGGTAATCCTTATGGTTGCACTCAGTTTTTCACTCTTAATTTCACAGGAAAGATGGAGGACGGAACTAGTAGATTATATAAAGATGGAGAGGAATTGTCCAATTTCTTTGGTCAGTCTAGTTTTGCGTGTTATTCCGTAGTTTCTGAAAGAAATGTGGTAAAGGTTGATAAGGATGTACCTCTAGAATTATTAGGACCCCTTGGGTGTGGGATTCAAACAGGCAGTGGGGCAGTTTTAAATAAGCTGCAACCTAAGGCTGGCTCTAGCATCGTCATTTTTGGCTGTGGTTCCGTAGGCTTAAGTGCTCTAATGGCTGCCAAAGTAGCAAGTTGTACAACAATCATTGCTGTAGACCTCCAAAATAACCGCTTAGAACTTGCCAAGGGACTTGGCGCTACTCATACAATAAACCCAAAAGAAACCAATACTCTTGATGAAATTCAAAGAATTACCGGTGAAGGTGTTGAATATTCCATTGAAACAACTAGCCGACCAGAAGTACTTCGCCAAGCCGTAGATTGCCTTGCTACTCTTGGAAAAGCTGTAGTGATCGGTGCCCCTCCTTTGGGCACTGAAGTAAATTTGGATGTAAATACAATCTTATTTGAAAGGTCTGTCACTGGTGTATTAATGGGTTCTGGCGTACCACAGTTGTATATTCCTAAATTAATAAAACTCTATCAACAAGGGCAATTTCCATTTGATAAATTAATAAAATTCTATACGTTGGAAGAAATAAATCAGGCCAGTGAAGACTCAGAAGCAGGGATTACAATTAAACCAGTAATCAAGATTGGCTAATTTAAAGGAGGTATAGAAATGACTGTAAAAACTAATAAGTATACAGAATGGAACAAATTAATGCTAGGCGGAAAATGGAGAGAGGGCTCCAGTGTAAATTATTGCACGGTTACTAACCCGTTTAATGATGAGGTTTTAACAGAATTGAAGTATGCGAATAAAGAAGATATTCACGAAGCCTACCAGGCGGCAGAAGAAGCTCAAAAAAGCTGGTCTAATTCAAATCCATATGAAAGGATTGCCATCCTAGAAAAAGCGGCTCAGATTGTACAAGACAGAAAAGACGAGTTGATCCAGCTTCTTGTTGAAGAAACTGGAAGCTCTCAATTAAAAGCGTCTGTTGAAGTGGATTGTGTCGTTGGCGACTTAAAGTTAGCCTCGACATTTCCAATGATGATGGGTGCAGATATTCGTCCGTCAGGGATACCGGGAAAAGAGAACAGGATTTATCGGGAGCCTGTGGGAGTTGTCGGGGCTATCACCCCATGGAATTGGCCTTTTCATTTGACGATGCGTGTTGTGGCGCCAGCCATTGCAACTGGTAATGCCATTGTTATAAAGCCTGATTTCCAAACACCTATTTCAGGTGGATTAATCATTGCTAAAATCTTTGAAGAAGCGGGGCTTCCTAATGGATTAATTCATGTTACAGTTGCCGATCTGGAGGAAATTGGCGATTATTTCGTGGAACATCCTGTTCCAAGCGTGATTTCTTTTACTGGTTCAACGGCTGCTGGGCGACATGTTGGCTCTTTGGCAGTAAAACATGTAAAAAAACCTGCACTGGAACTTGGAGGAAACAATGCATTTATCGTTTTGGATGACGCCGATTTAGATCAGGCAGTTTCAGCCGCAACCTTTGGAAAATATATGCATTCGGGCCAAATTTGTATAGCAATCAACCGGATAATCATCGATCGGAATTTATACGAGCCTTTCGTTCAAAAATTCCTGGAGAAGACGGCTCAGGTTAAAGTAGGTGACCCACAGAATAGCGAAACAATTATAGGACCTATGATTAATAGAAAACAGGTAGAACGCGCGTTAAGCATTATTGAGAAAAGTAAGGCAGAGGGAGCAAGGGTTGTAAAGGAAGGGAATGTGACAGGAAATCTTATGGAGCCATTCGTTTTGGTGGATGTCAAGAATGATATGACCATTGCCCAAAATGAAATCTTCGCACCCGTTGCCTGTATAATTCCAGTTGATAGTGAGGAAGAAGCTATAAGGGTAGCAAATGATTCTCCTTTTGGGTTAAGCGGCGCAGTTTTTGCCGGTACGATTGAGCGAGGAATTAAAGTCGCCAAACAGATTAAGACTGGAATGATCCATGTAAACGATCAAACAGTTAACGTGGAAACGAATATCCCTTTTGGCGGTGAAAAAGCGTCAGGGCTGGGCCGTTACTGTGGTGAATGGGCATTTGAGGAATTTACAACTGTTAAATGGATATCTGTACAGAAAGATCCTAGACAATATCCTTTTTCATAAATTTTATTGGAGGGAGCATCTAAGATGCTCCCTTTATTTATGTGTGCCCGGTGTGGTTATCAACTGATGATGAGACAGTCTTTTCCATGCCGGCATCTTGAATGATATCCTCTTATGAAAATCATTTTATTAAACTAGCTTTATATTAAGTTTTAGGGGGAATAATAAAGAAAAACACAAATATTCCGGTTACATATGCAAAAATGTAGCTTGGAGGAATTTTTATTACGGAGCAGCGAAAGAAGGTATCACCAAACAGAATTGTAGTGTAAGTACGACAACGCATTGAGACGGGAACAGCGACTATTATAATGTGATGGTGCATACCAATAAGCATAAGAGGTTCGATTCATTGGAAACTCCTAACCAAACTATCATCGCATCGAGAACCATTGGTAATGTGAATCATTTATTCCTTTTTTAAAGCTTTAAATAGTTTATAAAAATCAGATAATAATAGTAGATATTTTAATCGATTAATTATTATAATAGAATTTGATATGGGTATTATTCACACAAAAAAGGTGTGCTACTAGGCCACACATTGCTATCGGTAACATCTAAAGCAGCAGCGCCTACTCTTTTTTGCGAATATAGGGGATAAGGAAGGGTAAAATGAGCAACTTACAGAACAAAACAGACGTTATCTTAATTGGTGCCGGAGTCATGAGTGCGACTTTGGGATCCTTACTGAAGGAATTAGCACCTGAATGGGAAATCAAAGTGTTTGAAAAACTCGCAAAGGCAGGAGAAGAAAGCTCTAACGAATGGAATAATGCCGGAACGGGCCATGCCGCCCTGTGCGAGCTTAACTATACCTCCGAAAAACCTGACGGATCTATAGATATAAGTAAAGCTATAGCAATTAATGAACAGTTTCAGCTTTCAAGGCAGTTTTGGTCTTATCTTGTAAACAGTGATCTAATTCGTAATCCACATGACTTTATCATGCCGATACCACATATGAGTTTAGTACAAGGGGAAAATAATGTAACTTTTTTAAAAAAACGATTTGAAGCGCTGTCAAACAATCCATTGTTTCAAGGGATGGAATATTCAGATGATCCTGAAAAACTCAAAGAATGGGTCCCGCTTATAATGGAAGGCCGTACATCAAATGAACCGATGGCGGCAACAAAAATCGACACAGGAACAGATGTCAACTTCGGGGCCTTGACAAGGATGTTGTTTGAGCACTTAAAGAGTAATAACGTTGAGATAAACTACAAGCATAGCGTTCAGGATATCAAACGTACCAGCGATGGTTCATGGGAACTGAAGGTGCATGATATTGACAACGGCAAAATCGAATACCATACCGCCAAATTCGTCTTCATCGGTGGCGGGGGCGGAAGCCTGACTTTACTTCAAAAAACCGGCATTCCTGAATCAAAACATATCGGAGGATTTCCGGTAAGCGGACTATTTATGGTATGCAACAATCCGGAAGTTATAGAGCAGCATCATGCAAAAGTTTACGGTAAAGCAAAGGTTGGGGCTCCTCCAATGTCTGTGCCGCATCTTGATACCAGATATATCGATAACAAAAAATCATTGCTTTTTGGACCGTTTGCAGGCTTTTCACCAAAGTTCTTAAAAACGGGTTCGTATTTTGATTTGATAGGTTCCGTCAAACCGAATAATGTCTTAACCATGCTGGCGGCAGGAGTAAAAGAGATGGCATTGACAAAATACCTGATCCAGCAAGTTATGCTTTCGAATGAAAAGCGTATGGAAGAGTTACGCGAATTCATTCCGAGCGCCAAAAGCGAGGATTGGGATATAGTTGTAGCAGGACAGCGTGTGCAAGTTATCAAGGATACTGATGCCGGAGGTAAAGGAACACTTCAATTTGGTACGGAAGTGGTAAGCAGCTCGGACGGTTCGGTAGCTGCATTGCTCGGAGCTTCTCCCGGTGCTTCCACTGCCGTTCACGTTATGCTCGAGGTATTAGGGAAATGCTTCCCACAACGTATGCATGAATGGGAACCCAAAATAAAAGAGATGATTCCTTCTTACGGAATGTCATTAACAGAGAACCCAGAGCTCTTCCAAAAAGTACATGCTTCAACAGAAAAATCTCTCGGCCTGGCGGCAAATGAACCGGTGTATAGTTAAATATTTGGTTTTAGAACAAAGGTATCTCATTGTGAAGAAATATTGTTGAAAAATTTTTATTGCAGAGATTGTAAAAGAAAATGTCTACAATCCAGAGAAAAAATAAATATCGTTTAATGAGTTTGCTAATTCATAAATTTCATTATATATCATAAAAAGAACCTTCAAATCCATCTTGATTTGAAGGTTCTTTTTTTAATATTCATTGTCTTTTAATTGGCAATAAGCCTATTGAGGGTTAAAACCTCTATAGGCTTTTGCTTTTTCTACTAATTAGTAGCCGCCATAGAAACAAGAGCAGCCGATGATAATTAACAAAATGAACAATACTACGATTAAAGCAAAACCACCGCCATATCCACCATATCCATCTGCCATTTTATCCACCCCTTTGACTTAATCTCAATTTATCTTATGTAAACACCACTGCAGAGGACAGGGCTTTTACACACTCCTTGAGAAAAAACCGATTGATGGAAATTCTGCAGTGGGTTTGTGGTCCCAATGATTTGAACAAAAAAACGAAGCGTACTGCTTCGCTTATTTCAGAAGAAATGCCTGGAGCGGCTACGCTTGTTTCATTTCTTACTTTAATTTATCTGTTACATACCAAAAGGAGTACAGGCCAGATAACTACTTTGCGTTAGAATCTCTAAAGTATTATCAGATCAACAATGGTTTTTGGTCCTATAGCTTTAAGTAGTACTGTTTATTAGTAGCCATATAAGCCAGAACAGCCGAAGAAGATCAACATAAAACAACACCACGGTTAGCCTAAAGCCGCCGCCATATCCAGCATATCCGCCTGCCAAAGAATCCAGCCCATTGTATATTCTTGGTTTATTTAATGTACAAACAACGAAAGCGACAGGGCTTTTTATTCTTTTTTAAAAAAGATATTAAAGATAATATAGGTGGACATTGATTCTGGTGATTTCAGCAGCAGACCTAGTTATATTCATTTATGGAGTGTCTTTTTTTGCTCCGTTTCATAGTATGTATTACTCTTATCCCATAAGTAAACCTCCCTAGAACCGAATAAGAGGAGAGGATTTAAATGGCTGATGGCGTTGCTTACGGTTTTGGCGGTGGATTCGCCCTGCTAGTTGTATTGTTTATTCTTTTAATTGTAATCGGTGCAAGCTATTGCGGAGGATGATATTAATTCATTTGTCAAAAAGGCGGTCCAAGGACCGCCTTTTTTAACTATTAGCCTAGTATTAATAACCGCCCCAGCAAGCGCATCCTATGATGATCAGCAAGATAAATAATACAACGATTAATGCGAAGCCGCCGCCATAACCAACTGGTGCCGCAGCAACAGGCGCTGTATATCCACATCCCCAAAAGCAACCCATAAGATTCCCTCCTTATCAAAACAGGATTATGTTTTAACCCTACTTTAAATATATGTGTCTTGATGAATTTAAATTGGACATACGTCTCTACTTACAAGAAATTTGGATAGTTCTTAAAGTAATGGTAGGGATCGACATAATGATGACCGTATATAAAAAAGCCTATGAAGGCTGTGTTCGGGCCTTCATAAGCTTTAGTACTTCAATTCATTAGTACCCTCCATAGAAGCAAGAGCAGCCAATGATGATCAACAAAATGAACAACACGACGATTAAAGCAAAGCCACCGCCATATCCAGCATATCCATCTGCCATCTTATACGCCCCCTTTGTCGATATCTCAATTTATCTTATGTACAAGCAAGCATAGATGTTTGGGCTTTTTGCTAATTTACAAAAGAGGGATGAAGAATTTACGGGGCTTTTTATCTTTCTATGGGTAACACTGAAACGAAATAAAAAAGCAAAGCGTATTACTAAACTCATTACAGGATAAGTGCGGGGTATTGCTTGTTACATTACTTACATGTAGCTTATGTACTTTTTTGCCGTAACCCAATGCTGAAAAGTCGGAAAACGCAACTGCCGAGGTTATGTAAACGAGGGAGGGCCGAATAGAAGCCGGTCTAAAAAACATCACGTAACATCTCGTCTAGCTTCTTACTGATATTGCTGGCGCTGAGAATCCAAAGTAGATAATAGTTTTTGTTTGTATATTCCAAACTTGATAGATATTCCTATAATGTGGTAACCTCAGGAAAATAGTAGAAGTACTTCAATAACTATCAAAGACGATGGATTCTGGAATGACCGTCTAAAAAAGCTACTGATGACAAGCTTCCTTTGACGGGATAATTGGAACATTTATATACGCCTTCTATGGCCAGGTACGGTCCGCTTTTCAGCTGCTCCTCACATGGTGCTTGCTCAATCCTTTTTGGAAGTTCAAATTGGTAATATTTATATTTAAATTTGTTTGTAGATGGAGGCGCGGAGTTATATGAACGTGATTCAGGAGAGTTTTGGTGAAATAGGGGGCCACCCTGTGACTTCTTTTTCAATGGTAAATGATAACGGGGTAGAAGTGACTGCCATTAATTATGGATGTATCATCACTAAAATTGTTGCGCCAGATAAGCATGGAAATTATGAAAACATTGTGCTTGGACATGACACCCTGAAAGACTACGTTAAGGACCCTTATTATTTAGGAGCAGTCGTAGGGCGGGTAGCGGGACGAATCAAGGGCGGTTCTTTTGAACTGGATGGAAAAATATATAACCTTGCAAAAAATGATCCCCCCAACCATTTACATGGTGGTGATCAAGGATTTAATAGAGTTATTTGGAATGCAGAAATAATAGATGGAGGGGTCAGCTTTTCTTACTTTAGTCCAGATCGAGAGGAAGGCTATCCTGGCAACGTAAACATGCAGGTTACTTATTTGCTTGATAACAACAATCAATTGCATGTTTATTATGAGGGACATACTGATCAGAAAACACTGTTAACTGTTACAAACCATTCTTATTTTAATTTAAGCGGCAATATTAAGAAAGATATTCTGGATCACGCTTTACAAATTAAGAGTGATAGATTTCTAGAGCTTGATCATGAATTTATTCCTACGGGCAACTTTATCGAAGTTGGAAATTCTCCGTTCGATTTTAGATCTGGAAGAGAAATAAATATAGGATCTGGTTCTGAACATCCGCAAAATGTACTGGTTGGAGAAGGCTATGATCATCCCTTTTTGCTGAATATAAATCATGATAACGAAATTGTACTTAAGGACTTTGAAAGTGGACGAATACTTACAATTGAAACCGATGAGCCTGCGGTTGTCGTTTATACAGGAAACTCCCTGAAACCGGAAGGATGCTTCAGGAGAATACCATCAAGGAAATACCTGGGTATCTGTTTGGAAACGCAGGGATTGCCTGATGCGATTCATCACCCTCATTTCCCTGGAACCATTATAGACTCAGGGGAAACATATTCTTCTAAAACAGTATACAAGTTCGGGATTGAAACTAACGAAGAATAAATGATAAATAAGGAAATATCGCAATTTGAGCGATACGGAGGTTTGCGAAGTTTCTTTTGCACGTTGGGCAATAGGGGGATCTGGAAAGACAAAAGAAGCTCTGAAGTCGTGGAATACGTAATCGAACAGGTGCTGATTTTTTATACGGTAGATGTATATGGAGACGGACACAGAGAAGAGCTGTTGACTAAAGCTATAAACGGGCGCGAGAGTCATATGTATCTAGCAACCTGCCCTCTTTTTTATGGGTATCAAACTTTTGGAAAGCACATTACAATATGCCTTGATGCCTGCTGATGTGCTGCTCGAAGAAAATAGCAGTCATGGTATGCTTCTTTTCGTTACCTTTAATTAGAGAAATTGGAGTTTGAACGGGCTTCTGGCTTTTGCATTTTTGTTGTAATAAATCAAACTTCTTATAAAATAATCAATTTTAACATAAACGCGTGAACAAAAAGAGACACATCTGACTCAATAATCATCGAAGAACAAAGTAAAGGCCGTTGACAAAAAACATATCAACGGCCTTAGTGGTATGCTTCAGATAAAACGATGCGGATGAAGGGACTTGAACCCCCACGGTATTGCTACCACTAGAACCTGAATCTAGCGCGTCTGCCGATTCCGCCACATCCGCTAAAAATACTACAGTTAAAATATATCAGACATTTTATTATGAAACAACCCATTTAATCTATTTGGCTTAGTTTAAAGTATTAGTCAGACTTCATGAAACCCTGTTCGAAGGCCATCCAATACATCATGATAGATCTCTGCGTATGTTTCCTTCATTAAGTTTATATAGATGGGCCGTATAGAACGAATGGCCATACTTTTTTGGATCGGTGCCATATCTGTGGTAGTCGGTTGCAGCTTTCAAATGGCCAACCAATTTTTGTTTGGTTTTGATTTTAATCTTAAGATGAAATCCGACAGCCGGCTATTTCCAACAAAAGAACCATTTATGGTCTACCAGGAAAAGAGGTTTCATACGTGCAGGATTTTGATGCAAAATGGCGAACACATACTAATAATTTTTTTTAGATATAATGAGGATTCTCGTGTCAATCACACAGATCACACTATCTGAATCTCGAACAAAGGAAACCAAGATTCAAGGAAGAAGGATTCAATATCATTGCAACGACTCACAGGCACTATTTGTAAAAGGAGTTTTTTTCAGCATAGGGCCTAAATTTGGCTTTACTTTAAAACTTTAAGTAAGGAGACATAGTTATGGAGAGCTATAGTTATTACTGTAATACAAGAATTGAGATGGGTTTAGGAAAAGTCGAGTTATTACCAGACCTTATAAAGTCCCTTAATATCGGATCATCCATTTTACTGGTCAGTGACCCAGGTGTGGTTAAGGCAGGTGTAATCCAACCAATCCAATCCCTTCTAGAGGATTTAGGATTTCGTGTTATTCTGTTCGACTCCGTTTCTCAGAACCCGAGAGATACAGAATGCTTAGAAGGTGCGAAGGTATTTAATCAAGAGAGGATGGAATTAATTGTCGCTATTGGCGGCGGCAGTGCGATGGATACGGGAAAGGCGATTGCACTCTTAGGACCGAATGGCGGGACACCTGCTGATTATGTGGCAGGAAAGAAGGAATACGCTAATATTGCTCCGATTATTTGTGTCCCGACTACTGCAGGCACTGGATCCGAAGTTACCCGTTCTTCCGTTATTTCCGATTCCGCTACCCATCAGAAGCTTACACTTAAGCATTCTTCATTACGTCCAATGATGGCAGTTTTGGATCCGAAATTAACATTAACTGTTCCTAAATCTGTTACTGCAGCAACCGGTGTGGATGCTTTGGTACATGCGATAGAAGGTTATACATGTAAAGTGACAAACCCAATCTCCCAGGCATTTGGGGCAAGAGCAATGGGAAAAATCGTATCCTCTTTACCGATCGCTTTTATGTATGGAGAAAATGAGCAGGCCCGCTTCAATATGCTAGAGGGAAGTCTTCTTGCAGGATTATGTTTCGGTTCTACTGACGTTGCAGCTGTACACTGTTTAGCAGAGGCGATTGGAGGTCTTTACGATACACCACATGGAGTGGCAAACGCAGTATTTTTGCCTTATGTCTTGAAATTTAACGCGGAAGAAGAGAAAGGCATCCATGCGGATTTAGCACGGTACATGAAATTTGCTTCTGAATCAGATTCTGATGAGGGTGCCGTTGAAAAACTTATTGCTGGGATTCGGGAATTTACCAATACCCTGGAGATTCCTAAATTAAGAGATTTGCCAGGGGTAAAAGAGGAAGATTTTGACCGAATCGTAGAGCTGGCAGTTCAAAACAATTCAACACCGAGTAACATAAGAAAGATTGGAACAGACGACTATCGGCAAATCCTTGAGCAGGCTTACCGGGATATATTTTAATGTGGTATTGATTTAGTACACTGCTTTAAATGTACTTCTTGGTGCCTGGATTTTAAAACTGGAAATAACACTGAAACCAGGAGAATCAAGGTTAAACATAGGAAATTCTGACTTGCACTTTGCGGTTCATTGTACTTACTGCACTAAAGAGGCATAGTTGAACAAGAATGGTGAAAGGCCTGTCGGTGCGAAGCCTAGGGAACGTTCTCTGGAAGGCCACTAATGAACAAAGCATCTTCTAATAGTTTGATATCGCTAACAATTTGAGGAAGAGACATGGAATATGGTGAATAAGTGGGTTAAAAGTGGCATGAAGGACTAATAGTATCGCAGTATCGGTAAGCTGGAGGTTTATTTATCGGCACAGACAATCATGACAACCCCTAGGTAAATGAACTGTTTAACAATAGGGAGGAGATATCCTCCCTTTATTATTTCACCTTTAAAGAGGTGAGTTCGTATTTGGCAACCTTTTTCAGTAGGTCAACTATCTATGATTGTATATAAATTTATAATGATCATTCTCAATCATAATAAATAACATTTCATAATACATTACAGGTTATTCTATGTAACATTAATTCTCATCTTTGGTTTCAACAGAAACATATACTTCAACCTGGGATTTATGGACCAGTTCTGCATTATATGAATGTCCTTCCTCTCTCACTTCCCAATAGTCCGAGTCATATTTATGAATGACAGTATAAATCTTCCCCTTAAAAATTACTTTTTCGTTATCCATTGATTACCCATCTTTCCAATATAGATAAATATAATATACAACAATTCCTATTAAATTACTATGTTTTATTATAGGTGATTTTTAGAATGTATGGAATAACTGAACACGAATCTTTAAGGAAGTTTGGATGGATGATTGAACGAGTCATGTATGAATATAGACCTCTGTACCAAGTGGAACTCTGGAAGATAATTCAAGAACATCATCATTAAACATTCTAATACACCCATGTAAGACATTCTTACCTATTGATGCTGGGTTATTTGTCCCGTGTATACCGTTATGAGGTCTTGATAATCCCATCCAAAGTACACCAAATGGTACGCCAGGATTACGCTACTTATTTATGATCCTGTATGTACCGGAAGGTGTGGGGGACAATATTTTTCCAACTGCAATAGGATAAACCCGATTTCCGTCAAAAAGGCGTAATTGATGTTTTGATGTTGATACATCAATCCATCTTACTATGAAAATCAACTCCCATTTTTTTGATACTGTATGAAGCCATTCATTCGTTAATGACAGCTATTAGTTTTCAGAAAGAAAAGATTCCTATGGACCTGCTTCAAGGGGAGCTTTTTTGATTAGTCCCCACTAAGGGCGAAATGCAATTGTTACATAGAATGATATAGAATGTTTGAAAAATGGGTGATTATTATTATTAGGGTTTTGCTCCAATAGAGCGCAGAATATTTTTTTATTTTTAAGAAAACCGGAACAGAATTTTAACTAGAGTCCATATTATTGAATATTTATGGCCAGCTTGAAGATTGAGACCCTAATGTTTAAATGTGCATATTAAAAAATTTGAGCTAAAATACAAGATCTAATGATTTTCTACCGCTGATTCTTATTGTGCTAAATGGGCAAGTTAGCGAGCATATGGAAGCAAATCGAATCATATTGAGGGAGTTCAATAAGGATAAAATCGAATATGGTACAATTTGAATACTTAATTTTCATTTTTAAATACTTAGTTATAAGCAAAATCGTTTTGACTTACAGTTTAAGAAAACAACAGTGCACAGTAGAAAGGACAGATTCCAGTTTTTTAGGAAAGTACATAAAAAAAGCTGCTGAGACGGAACTTTCTCAACAGCATTAAAAAATTGCAGCCTACGATGTCAACGACTTACATTCAGTTTTTTATTAGGGAGCTTCCAATTATACGTATACGAAAGGACGCGAAAAGCCGTTATGATGGCAAAAAGAATATACAACTGCCAAGTCTCTGAAACGAGATTGCTGCCTAAAGCAAAACCAACTAAAATAGCCCATACTGCATAAACTTCTTCTCTGAACACCAAGGGTCTGCGGCCAGCCAGAAGATCACGGATAATTCCTCCACCACATCCGGTTAAAACTGCGGCCACAACTACGGCGCTAAGAGGAAGAGCCATCTTCACTGCATAAAGGGCACCCTGTATCGCAAAGGCGGACAAACCGATGGCATCAGTAAAGTTGCCCCATTTGCCCCAATGCTTTAATAAATTGGATGGAAACAGAAAAACAATCGTAATAACCAATATGGCTATAGAAATATAGATACTTTGTTCCCACAAAGCAGAGACGGGAACCCCGATTAATAAATTTCGAATCGCCCCTCCGCCAAACGCAGTGACGATACCTAGTATATATACTCCTAAAAGGTCGTATTCCTCTTCCATGGCAATGATGGCCCCGCTTGTAGCAAAAGCAATGGTTCCTATGATGCTAAGAAATTCCCATGTCATATCTTTTCTCCGTGTTTTTAAATTTATAAAGCCAGATTGATTCTAGCATTTTCTTCCCATTTATTAAATGGTAGTTTAAAAATATTAAAGTACCTATGGGAATATTGTTTAACTCAAGAACTGGCAGTCCGTTTGCTCTCTTTCTTACGGGCTAAAGGGCAGGTGTGCGGCCGAGCCTTTCATATAACGGGTGGGATTCAAGGAAAAGGGGGAGTATTATTATCGACTAATCAAGCGAATGTGTCACCAACGGAAATTCGATGCCACTGGCAGTTGTGAAATTTGAAGAATTAAACTCGAAGCTCCAAGAACAAATGCGACACCGACGCACAGTGACGCGCTTCAAATACCCGTTAGAAGATGTGGAAGTGGAGGCTTTGAACGAATCTCAGCCGGATGAATTGCTTCCTGTTCAGGTAGTGTCCCTGCGCACTGTACCGGAAGGAATCGTTAATAAAGCTTTACAAGAGTTATACGCTGGATTGGAGTTCGCCGACCCGGACAAACGCTTAAGGCCACCGTTGAAATCCTACGATATGCGAAGCTACCACATTTATTCTTCTCGCAAGAAACTATCCAACGGGGATAGCTTCTTTTTGCGCAAAATTTATCGCATTCTAACGCTATTTCGAAGATAGGAAATATTCGTAAATATGTATCTCACTGGTGTAATCTGCTGTTTATACTAGACATATATCGAAGGAGGCGGAAAGAGTGCGTAAAATAATAATACCGTTGTTTGCTACATGAGTCCAGGCGGTTACTCGTCCGACCCTGAGCCAGAAGTAGCGCCGAACAAACGAAAGAGCAGACGAAAAACAAAGCGATGGAAGTGGCCACTGCAGCTACGGAGGAGAACGAAAAGGAAGAAGCAAAAGCTGAGGACGAACCGCCAGCTCAAACGGACATCACTTTTGCTGAGTTTGAAATTTATACGGGATCCGAAAGAAAAGGCATATATTAACGTCCTGTTTGAATTTAGAGAAGGAACCAGGGCGATGCTGATTATATTCAATATATCACAGGTGATTTTTTGATTATGCCTCTGTTATTTTTTATAACAGAAAACTAGTCGGATGGCGGATTTGGAGTATTTGGTGTAGAGCTATTCATTTCTAAAGATAAAGTATATTTCAGTGAGGTATCCCCGTTGCAGGTTATAGCTTTGGGGTAGCTGGCCAACGTTGGGCAAATGCCGTTTCGCCATTAATAATTGAAATGGTGATTGGTCCGGGATTGCCGTTTTAGCACATTTTCTTTTATAATCTCCTCTTGATTATTATATTCATATCCGTTTTCATCAGCACGGATACGGAAGGGGAAATCCTTCCTTAATTCTAGAGATTGGCGACATGTATATAGTCATGAAACCTCAGGATGCGTTGATAGTAAAAAATTCTACCTATTAGATGGGCTGGCAGACAAACACAAATGGTTGCTTTCGTTTAGAATCAACCATGTTTGGATTTTCAACGCGACATTATGACAAGTAAGGGAGCAGAAAAAAACGGCTCCATTGTCATCAAATTTAACCGAGATGTACTCCTGACAAGAGTAGTTTATATAAAAGAAAAAAAGATTATACGTTCATATTATTATGCACCTCCCTGTTGTAGAAATTTTATGTCTCTAACAGGGAATCCCAATTTATGAAAGACATATAAATCAGTGAAATCCAGGTTGCTGTTATATAGAGGGATCAGAGGCCAGCAAATGTGTAAACAATATAGTTCCTGTGCTAATAGAAATTTCTCATTATTGCTTGCTTTTGTCGCCGATATAACCAATGTTATAATCACAGTGTCTGTTATTGTTGCCAGAAGCTTGTGAATCCAAACAAGATGATCATAAACGGGGAAACCTTTTGAAGGAGGACATCGATAATCACTTCGTAATATTTGATGAGCCTTATTGGTTCATCTCACTTTAGTGCTCTTATTGTATCATTTATTGTGTTTTTTGTAATATGAGCAAAAAGAGAACTAATCCGCATGTACGTCACGACATCTATAAAAGAATGGGATGATGGTTCAGTTTGTAGCCTTATCTTAAGTAGAATGCGTCACTCGTTACTGGTCGTATTTAGCAAGTCCCTATATCACGAGTTGAAAAACTAGATGAGATTAAGATGATATAAGGATTAGGCTGTATATTACGTGTATGTAATATTTGGCATATTACAACTTCATTAGCCATCCAAGCAACAGATTGGGACATATGTAAGTTAGGTTTTTTTTTCTGGATAGGTTTTAATCCTAGTGCTAATATGGCAAAAAGGAAAGCTGGATACTATTTAACATAGCCAACTGCATATAATATTTGTAAAAAGGCTTTGTAAAATCGTGGTGTTATTTACTAAGATTTGCTGGAATAAAGGTAGCTGTATAGTACCGGTCGTAAGCATCATATTCTTTGCTCTATGTCTTCTATTGTAAAGAAAATGGGTAGTTACGGTTCGGACATCGCATTTATATATACAACGCTATTTTAGGTAGACATGAGTTAGGAGTTTTATTGTAGCTATAAAGCAGCCAATCAACAACGATCTAAACAAGCACTTATATATTGAATAAAGTACAACAAAACTCGATTTCTTCTGATACCACATCGTTTGCATAAAGTTTTGAAAAAAAACACATAAGTGCACTTCTGGCTGTTGACTTCAGGTGAAATACATTGTAAGATAACTAAGTCGCTTTTCTCAGACAAGGCAAAAGTGTTAGTTTGAAATATTGAATAAGTAAACTTAATTTATTTCGTAGAAGTTGACAACTGATTAATATCGTGTTATATTAATAAAGTCGCTTCTGAGAGAAACGACAGATGAGATTGCTCTTTGAAAACTGAACAAAACAAGCGCCAGATTCTTGTTTCTTCTATATAGGAAATAAGACGTCTAAATGATAGTGAGTACACACTTTAAAAGTACAAGAGTTAAGGGTCATCGGCTAAGATCGTCACGTCCTGTGACAACGCCGATGTTAGCACATCCATGTGCGTCACAAATTCTATCGGAGAGTTTGATCCTGGCTCAGGACGAACGCTGGCGGCGTGCCTAATACATGCAAGTCGAGCGGACAGAAGGGAGCTTGCTCCCGGAAGTCAGCGGCGGACGGGTGAGTAACACGTGGGCAACCTGCCTGTAAGACTGGGATAACTTCGGGAAACCGGAGCTAATACCGGATAGGTTCTTCCCCCGCATGGGGGAGGATGGAAAGACGGTTTCGGCTGTCACTTACAGATGGGCCCGCGGCGCATTAGCTAGTTGGTGGGGTAATGGCCCACCAAGGCGACGATGCGTAGCCGACCTGAGAGGGTGATCGGCCACACTGGGACTGAGACACGGCCCAGACTCCTACGGGAGGCAGCAGTAGGGAATCTTCCGCAATGGACGAAAGTCTGACGGAGCAACGCCGCGTGAGCGAAGAAGGCCTTCGGGTCGTAAAGCTCTGTTGTCAGGGAAGAACAAGTGCCAGAGTAACTGCTGGCACCTTGACGGTACCTGACCAGAAAGCCACGGCTAACTACGTGCCAGCAGCCGCGGTAATACGTAGGTGGCAAGCGTTGTCCGGAATTATTGGGCGTAAAGCGCGCGCAGGCGGTCCTTTAAGTCTGATGTGAAAGCCCACGGCTCAACCGTGGAGGGTCATTGGAAACTGGGGGACTTGAGTGCAGAAGAGGAGAGTGGAATTCCACGTGTAGCGGTGAAATGCGTAGAGATGTGGAGGAACACCAGTGGCGAAGGCGACTCTCTGGTCTGTAACTGACGCTGAGGCGCGAAAGCGTGGGGAGCGAACAGGATTAGATACCCTGGTAGTCCACGCCGTAAACGATGAGTGCTAAGTGTTAGAGGGTTTCCGCCCTTTAGTGCTGCAGCAAACGCATTAAGCACTCCGCCTGGGGAGTACGGCCGCAAGGCTGAAACTCAAAGGAAT
>NZ_CP143547.1:2275000-2302500 GCF_046237635.1 Peribacillus sedimenti
GTTTTTTACATATTTTACCGATTGAAGGTTTTGTCGAAAATCTTTTCATTATAAAAATAAGGGTATATAAGGAATAAAGTGTCACCTTTAAAGGAGAAATGCTTCAAATGGAACTCATCATCCATGAAATAGAACGATTAGCTGATGATTATAAAAGATGCGATAATTTGTTGATAAAGGAACAAATATACGAGGATATGAAGCTTCTAGCTGAAGCTTTGTTTCTATCTCAGGATAAATTACCGCCTTCATAACCTTCTATATAGAAAAAATCTCACCTTTTACATTCCTAGTTATTTGGTTGGATTATTACGACAGATAAATAATAATTTTGGTGAGTTGTTTATGGAACAAGAACTCCTGGAATCACTGAAATTACTCCAAGAAGAAAATAAGAAATTAACTAAACAAGTCAAGCAGTTAGAAACATTATTAAAAAATATTTCGGTACCAATCATTCCGTCAATACTACCCGACACGATTTTATTCCCATTTGCCGGAGAGTTGTCTGCTATCAGATTTAATCTTATAATTCCCCAAATATTAAACCATGCAAATAAGGCAGATATAGACTCAGCAATTGTTGACTTTACAGCTATGTCCATCAATGAAATAAACGATTTAAACATCCTGGGACACTATCTTCAAAACTTAACTGCATCATTACATTTACTCGGGGTTCAGGTGCTGGTCTTTGGATTTACACCTGAATTTGCTCGAGAATTGGTTATATCGAAATTGTCATTCATTAATGAAATAAATACATTTTCTAATTTTAGAAATGCACCTGAATATCTCATGCAGAAAAAAGGGATAGCTTTTACAAAAGTAAATAAAACTAAAAAAATTTCTCTTCCCATAATCTTCTTAATATCTTCTAAGTGCCGGCCTTGGTGATCTGCCAAGTCCTTTTTTCTCCTATGAATTATGAATCGGCTCACAGTTGCCTTCCAGAAAAATAGGAACTGCCTTGAGACGAGACGGCAAACTTCCTTTATGATAATGCGGAAAATACAGCAGGTACTGAAACTGGTTGTATTCAATCTGGGAGTACGTAAAAGTTAAGACTGATACCACCATTGATTAAACAATATTTTATTATAATGCATAAGCTACTTTTACAATATAGTGATACAAATTGGATATAATGGTATGATAGAAGTTGAGATGGACAAAATCCTTAAAGTGGATTGGAGGAATGGTGTCACCTTTTGTCTAAGCTTAGATATAAAAGGAGTGTTGATAAATGACCACAATGACTACCATCACTTTCGCAAATAATCAAAAGGAATTGGATCGAAAAATTGAGCGTATTACTCAAGATCACGAACGTATGAACCCTAAAAGCAAAGTGGAGATCTCTTATTTAGATCCTAAACAGGAAGAAATTCATTTTCTTCCCCACCAAACTATCCAATTTTTAATTGGCATACAAGTAATGGATTCGGTAAAGTGAGACCGTAATCCAATATGAAATCACATAAAAATCCACCAGAATTCCTTATCGGTGGATTTTTTGAATTTTTAACCCTATTGCGTCTATATTATAAGCCTTGAGAAATCCTCGTAGAAATAGAATGCCCACTATTTAAAAAGAGGAAAAAGATTCAGGTCTTACTCTAAAAGTAAAAGAAATAACGTATATCTTCCGCAAATTCTCAATCCGTATGTTATACTGTAAACAACCTTTTAAGCTTTAAATCTTTCTACCTTTACCTGTACCATCTCCCTATTCGAACATTGAGTAGGGTTTTTTTATCAGCTTGAGAACATAAAAAAACAGGCTATATAGCCTGTTTTTTTGTTTAATTTGAGATTAAGCTTTTTGAACGTTAGCAGCTTGAGCTCCGCGTGGACCTTGCTCAACGTCAAAAGTTACTTTTTGACCTTCGTCTAAAGATTTGAAGCCTTCACTTTGGATGGCAGAGAAGTGTACGAATACATCGTCTCCATTTTCACGTTCGATAAAGCCAAAACCTTTTTCTGCGTTAAACCATTTAACTGTACCTTGTTCCATTTTTATTGCCTCCTAGTGCGTTCACACACAGTGTATTACTATCCTTGCCTGCCCAAAGTGATTCAAGACTAAAAGTCTATATTGATGCCATCCCTTTACACCGAACAAAAATAATTCTTGTTTATTATAACAGGAGACGGATATTATTGCAAATCATTGGGCTATTCCTACGATAGTACTTTTAAATAAACCAATTTTAAAGTTGTTGCTATTCCTGCATCTTATGCGGATTATAAAGGCAAAGGACAGACGTATAAGAGTAGGTGTTTTACGTCCTAAAGTAAGAAAAAACTCAAGAAACAGGCTGATCACTTCGGAGTTCATGTTTTTTAGTCAGGACCGTAAATTTGGTGTTGAAGTTAAATTTTCTTTCTCCAGGGATTCCGAGATCCTAATTTAACTTCTTGTGTTAAGTATTTGTGATTAAATGGTATTTATACAGGCGTACAACTAAAAAACATGCAGACCGCCATCTATGTCACGAAAAGTCCGGAGCAGAGTTTGACTGTCAGCCCAGTTGCAGGTATTGACGTAGCCAGAGGAGGAGTGAAGTTCAGGCTTTTAGATAAGGTAAAGCTTTATGGAAATAACTACGATTTAGTTTATATACCGATGAACACTTCCTGATATAGCTTAAAAATACTTTTTAACCACAATAAAGAAAAACCTTCCATAAATGATCCGGAGGGTTTTTGGTATGTATAAAATATTATAGCGTATAAAAATTAATGTTTGAGAGAAAGTTATTGCCATCCTATTAGCTAGTTTACTGGAATACAGATGGTGCTGATAAGGGTCTCGTTTCCAATAGAAAACGTAGCATTTCTTGGCGTTAATGAAGGCTGTGCAATGGGAGGGAGCATTTTGGGAATTTTCAGCGATTTATACTGGGATGCGGGCTGGAACAGGAAGAGCCAGAACCAAAAAACATAGAAGCCCCAGTACCTTACCACGCAGCATTATTCTATACCCAGTAATCCACCAACCCCAGGAAAGGTTCCCAAAATGTGACCAAAAAACCGTGTATAAAAAAGGAATAAATCATTTAGATTAGTGTTTATTAGTTACCGACATATTTGCAAGTCCTGCAAGGGTTTGCTTTTTTTATTGAAGACTCAAGTAAGATGCAAAAGTGTTCAGACATTTGCTATAACAGGCTCGTTTTTATTATTTTAGGCTTGAAGGGGTGAATCATGGGATAGTTGTTAACTGTGTGCCAAAATTGACCTAATTAATCTGGCAGTATGAATCATCAGCTGAAAGTGCCGAAAATACGCAGACATATCAGTTAGTTTCCTTAAGTACATCAAAAAGATTAAATATATTTACAAGACAATTCTAGTAGAATCACGTCCAATTATGAATCGAAACAATGATGGCTCAGCTGTATAGTGAGTAATACACCGATTGAAATAATATAGTTATGTGGCGAGGATATTGTCTTACCAAAGGGAAAGGAATTTAAAAGGGATCACCATCATAATAAATGGTTTTGTTCAAGGTTATCGAAATGACAAAAGAGGTTGTATGTTGCGAATATGAGCCGGAGAAATATCAAAAAACAAGGAACAGGAATTATGCTTATCGGAGTATTTAATGCACCGTTTGTTCTAGCCGTTGATGATGGTTTTCAACAAATCAGATGCTTGCACCTCAGTTATTCCTCTGATTAATCCTAACTCGCCAACTAAAATCTTCTTGGCGTTCTGCAACATTTGTTTTTCGCTAGAATTAAGAGTTTTTTCACTTTGGATGCGCGTTAAATCACGTACCACTTCAGCACCTTCTTGTAATTTTCCTGTTCTCATTTTATCTGAGTTGATCTGGTATCTTTGTTTCCAGGATAATGACCTATCGGATTCTCCTTGATTAACAATGTCTAATACATTTTCCATGGAAATCTTATTTTCAACCGAACGTATGCGTAAATTGGTAACATTCTTGATTGGGATGAGAACTTGCATATTATTCATCAGCATTTTAATTACATAATATTTCTGGGTTTGTCCTTGTATTTCTTTCTCTTCAATTCCCTCTATTACACCTGCTCCATGCATTGGATATATAATTTTATCGCCAATTTGAAACAAATAATCCACCTCCACGTATCATATTACCATGATAACATTTTTTACAATTTTAATCAAACTAAATATAATATCATTAAGGTAAATAAATATCAATAGTTTTTGATTATTTTCAGGCGTTGATTATTAAATTGTTTTTCCTAATTCTATCTTAAAAAAATTATAAACAATAGCATAGATTAAAATTATTCTTCTTAATGGATTTCTTGGGAAATGTTAAATATACAGTATATAAAGCTGGGATGGTGATAAAATAGGATAATGTTTGAGGTTTGCTGAGTTCGCAGTAACATGCTTAATGTTTTTTTCAACGCCCATAACACACTGGAAGGGGTTGCCACCAGGCCTTCCTGGATTAGTGTGATAGCAATCTGTTGGAAATACAATAATTACCAAAATAGCTGCTGGGAAATTGACGCTGTTTCACAAATGTGACAGATTTTTAGTAAAGAAAAAAAGAGTGCTTAAATCGCCCGTTAGTAACATTCCATACATAAAGCTCTCCAATTGTGTAATTTAATTCTTTAGATATGGTCATAGCATTATTTGTTACTTAAATAGTCACTTAGTGTCGATTATGAAATGCCCGTGTTAGCAGCTATGTATGGGTAGACATATAATGACTTTTGGAAATGGGCAAAAGAGAATTTTTCCTCTTCGTCTCAAACCGTAAAAACTCAATACATCTATCACCGGGAGGCACATGTTCCTCTCTGCCTTAACTCGGCAGTAGAATTTGCGGATTATGTGGATATTCTAACCGTTTGCCTTTGCATTATGTTTTCCTATCTTATCTTGAATAGCATAACATTCATCAAGCTTTGTGTTGTATTCTAATAAAGGTGTTTCAAGATTATTTTTTTTGTTTTGTAATGGGTGGAACTGACATCTCGCTTTCGTATAGTCCGATGGAAAAAGAAAGAATTTCAAGTGCATGTAACACCTATGACCATAGGCTCGACGGAATTTTCTTACCGATAATACAACATTCGGTAACAGTCAGAAGAAAAAAATAGCAATATCCTTTTAATAATGAATTTAGGGAGTTCAATGTGAAGGTTAGGTGCAACTCGTCCTGTAAACTGGAGAAGTTTATAGGTGTCCGCTATACTGCACACATTAGTCCCATTACAAAAAAACGATAGATGCCAGCTGGTTATGTATTTCGAAATTAAATGTCAATTTGTGTGGTATTTCAAGTATAATCAATCATAATCAGATTTAGCATATGATAGTTCTTTGAGAAACCTATATATAAGTTCGGATAATACAAATAAACGAGGTTAAATCATGAGTGACAGAAGTTTTAAGGATTATAATTTAAGCGATGAAATAAGAAGAGCACTTGATTTGTTAAAATATAGTACACCTACAGAGGTTCAGAGTGAAGTAATCCCAATAGCAATGGAAAATCAGGATCTTGTTGTAAAATCTCAAACAGGAAGTGGCAAGACTGCATCCTTTGGTATACCTATTTGTGAAATGATTGAATGGGAGGAAAAAAAGCCGCAGGCGTTAATTCTTACACCAACAAGAGAACTGGCTGTTCAAGTTAGGGAAGATATAACGAATATCGGAAGATTTAAACGGATCAAAGCTATGGCCGTCTATGGAAAAGAACCTTTTGTGAAACAAAAAGAAGAATTGAAACAAAAAACACATGTAGTTGTTGGTACACCCGGACGTGTCATGGACCATATCGAAAGGGGTACTTTAGTTTTAAACCAAATAAAGTATCTTGTCATAGATGAAGCTGATGAAATGCTGAATATGGGTTTTATCAATGAAGTGGAAGCGATCATTAAAGAACTTCCTTCAAGCAGAGTAACGATGGTCTTTTCTGCAACATTGCCTAAAGATGTCGAAAATCTCTGCCATAAATACATGAACAATCCTGTTAATATCGAGATCGCTTCTAGCGGCATAACAACCAGTACCATTGAACATTTTTTAATCGAAGTGAAAGAAGCAGGAAAGATTTCACTGCTTAAAGATGTTACGGTCGTTGAAAACCCAGAGAGCTGTATCATTTTTTGCAACACAAAAGAACATGTTGATAATGTGTTTACTGAATTGGAGGAATCTAATTATTCTTGTGAAAGACTTCATGGAGGATTAGAACAAGAAGATCGGTTTGCAGTGATGGAGGGCTTCAAAATGGGAAATTTTCGTTACCTTGTTGCCACCGATGTAGCTGCGAGAGGAATTGATATTGATAACGTGACACTTGTCATCAACTTTGACGTTCCAATGGAAAAAGAGAGCTATGTCCACCGAACCGGAAGAACAGGGCGTGCTGGCAATAAAGGAAAAGCCATTACGTTTTCCACACCTTACGAAGGGAAATTCCTTAAAACAATTGAAAAGTACATTGGATTTGAGATAACTACAATGGAAGCGCCGAGACATGCTGAAGTCGCTAGCGGACAAGCTGCTTTCGAAGAAAAAATCAGCGGCACCCGAGTAGTGAAAAATAATAAAACTGCCCGAATAAACAAAGATATCATGAAACTCCATTTTAGCGGGGGGAAAAAGAAGAAGATTCGAGCTGTCGATTTTGTTGGAACAATTTCAAAAATACCTGGAGTATCAGTAGATGATATTGGAATTATAACGATCCAGGACAACTTGTCATATGTGGATATTCTTAACGGAAAAGGATCACTAGTCTTACAAGCCATGGAGAAGACAACGATTAAAGGAAAGAAACTGAAAGTTAGCAAGGCGATAAAATAAAGAATACAGCAGGGCGCTTATATGGCAGTGTAGATTCAATCACATTGGTTGAAAATCAACATGACGTTGGACTATAAAGGATATTATTATTTATTATATTTGAATTTAGTGTGAGGAAAGGCATTTTTTCTTAAGGGGGACAATAGTGACAAGAAAATCACGCCAAGAAAAACCAAAGAGCCTATTAACAAGAGCCCTGAGCCTTTTAAATTAAGTATCAATGCGCCCTCGCTGTTTCAATTTATTGTCAACTGCTGACTTGACTTCGATGAAGCTTAAAAGGAAGCCACATCTGGGAATAGGGAGACTTGGCAGGGGAAAATCCACCAAGCCGTTATCAGACCGATCCAGTACAATCGCCAGCCCCGCCCACACAATTGGCCAGTTGATCGACCTATGGGCTAGGAGCCTAGTTTACATATTTAGACAGGAAAATGTTCTAGAGAACTTGAAATGGACCTGAAAAGTTATTGGAGCAATAACTTTTCAGGGTAACTATATATATGATATGGCGCATTGCTAGTTGAAGGTGGCCATATTTCGGTAGTGGAGCGACTGATTATGAAAATCAGGATACTAAATGAATCATGTTTTACAAAAATTTAACCCTTTTCAGATTGCTGCTAAATATAATCCCAGCTACAAGTTGGTTCAACCTTTATTCACAAACCAGTATTTGTCTTTCAAATGCACTTTTACCTTTCCTTATAACACAGCGGTCTGTAATTTGCAAACCAGCCTCTGCCACCATGTCATCGATTGTATCAATGGTTACAACGACATTCTTTTTGGAAAAACGGCGGGCATGTTTTAAAATCGAAAGCTGATCTTCTGGTGTAGCATGAGTATAAAGATTGTACGGCATATCGATAATTGCTACATCATAGTTTTGTGTAACTTCCGAGATGGCTCCTGTTACTACCTCTCCATGTAGTCCGAAGTAAGCAATATTCTCCCTCGAACCATTTGTTACTAAATAATTAATGTCGCGCCCAACAATATGTATTCCCATAGATAAAGCTTCCACTAAAACTGTCCCAATGCCGCAGCAAGGGTCAATTGCGTTTATACCCTCAGGATTGGGAACGGCGATATTGGCGACTGCCCGGGCTAAGCGGGTACTAAGAGCCGTAGAATATTCCCGCGGTTTTTTCAAATGGCGGAGCCAAACTGCTTCTCCTTTCAAGTACTTCCCAAAATACCATCTGCCGCCAAACGTAACCACACCAAATACCTCATCCGGATTATGAAGGTCTGCTACACCGTGAATCCGCCAGCCTATATCCCGTTCTATTTTCAGCCGTTCCTGATACTCTATTTTTTCCGGTTTTTCAAGATCATTAATTTTAACGAAGACGACCTTGAACGTTAATGCGTTCATGTGTATTTGATCAACCTGTTCCAATATGTCTGCCAGGTCTTCTCCTTCAAACATTACTTCTACACGTTCCTTGATAAATGGACTTCTGCTTGGGTCAATGATCACCGGGCTTTGTATTATGTTTTTCGAACTGTCATGACCAAAAAAAGAGCGCATTTCCAAGAGACATAGGGATCGTTCCTCTTCACTGCATACATATGTATATATAAACTCACGTGTCTGTGTAAGATTGTCCAATCGATTCTCATCCTTTATAAGCTAATTCTTGTTAATTATGGAGTTGTGTTGTAAGCCAGATTTAGCTTATCACCAGCTCAAAAACTTCTAAAGGGATAGTTTATCAGTTTTTGTTTGAATAGTGAACTCCATTAACTCAGAGAACCTTTATGTCCTGTTTATGTTCGGGGAACAATATCAAATAAGATTTATATAATGATTTCGGTTTGTTGTTTGCACAGCAAAACGAAAAACCTTCAGCCATCAGAATTAACTAAGAAATTCCTTTAAAGTGATTTTAGCTGCCTCATAAATAAAGATGATTTTTGAGTTTTATATTGTTAGTAGTATGTTACCAAAATGTACAAATATCAGTTTAATAGGAATCTGAAAAACACCTAACTTTAATAGTTACCGACGAATTTTGCAAATCCAACATATAGGGTTTGAATTTTTTGTTGAAGAGCTACAGAACTACATAGATTATTAGAGAATTTTTTTTAAGTATAGACTTCTACGTTGCCATCGTGAGGAGTGTAATAAAAATCTAAGTTTAACTGACCTGTGATTTTCCATAGTTCTCTAATTGGAAAGATGAACAATTCATTCTGGTTTTAGTATGGTTTAAGGTGTGTGCTGAGTGTACAGTCCATCATTCTTAAGCAGCGACGCTTATTCAAAGGTAAAGAGCCACGATTATTTGAGAACATTGTGGATCTTTTAGAGATCGTATATGGAACGAAGTGCAGATTACAAATAGCATGAATAACACTGGGTGTCTCCTAATTGACAGGGCGCTTTTCAACGAGGAAATGGATAAGAAAAGGCGGAATGAACATAATAAACCGGGAAAGAAAGGGCGTTTTTACGGAACTTATAAAGGATTTCAGGTGAGAAAATAAATGTTTTGGAAAAAGAAGAGCAAACGAATCCGTCATGAAAATAACGAAGGCAACCAGCTTTTCCAAAAAAATAAAGATTTATCTATAGCCGCTGTCAAGGGCCTGATTTCAAATATGTATGATGGAGAATTGATAGAACACAGGATTAATAAAGACCGGAATATAACTCTTATTTTCATCCGAACATTGATTGACGCTGAAAGGTTAAGTGAATCCATCATTGAGCCATTAAAAAATTGTTCTGAAGATATGATACATACCTGTATTACCTCAGTAAAAGCAGCTGCTCTGACCAGCCTTGATGAAGCACAGCAGCTGATGATGGTTGGCCATGTGCTCCTTGATGACGGCAAGGGAAACTGGTGGGCTGTTCCACTTGTAAATCCCTTAGGGAGAAGTATTGAACAATCAGAAGCAGAAACCATTTTATACGGTCCTAAAGACAGTTTCACCGAACAGATTGACCAAAATATCACGTTGCTTCGAAGAAGACTTCCGGTGACTGAACTTAAAACGGAGAAGTTTTCTGCCGGGTACCTGACTAAAGCGAAGGTTGTATTACTGTATGTAGAAGGAATCGCCAATCCAGATATTGTAGATATCGCCCGCAAAAAAATTTCTAAAATAAATTTTGATATGGTGATTGAACAGTCAAATCTGGCAGCGTTTATGGAGGATCACATCCATTCCGTCTTTCCGCAGTTTCAGCAGACTGACCGCCCGGATCAATGTGCCTATTCTCTGGGACTTGGGAAAATTGTCATTCTTGTGGCAAATACACCGTTTGCATTAGTTGCTCCTATCACCTTTTTTCATCTCTTTCAATCACCAGAGGACTATATCCACAAATGGATGGTTGCCAGTTTCCTGCGATGCCTTCGGTATGTAAGCTACTTGGTGTCTATTATATTAATCCCTCTGTATGTTGCGTTAACCACCCATCACTATCAGGTCATTCCGCTGCAGATTTTGTTTGTTTTATTAGAATCCAGGAGTAAACTGCCGTTTAGCCCCTTCTGGGAAGCGCTATTAATGCTTCTGATTCTGGAAATTATTAAAGAAGCCAGTTTGAGAATGCCAACAAAAACAAGCGCAACTCTGGGTACAATCGGTGGTATTGTGATTGGCCAGGCAGCTGTGGAAGCAGGGTTTGTAAGCAAGGTGTTAATTGTCTTAGTGGGAGTTGCTGCGATTGCGTCTTTTTTAGTTCCGAATTATCTGTTAAGTAAGACCAACACACTCATACAATTTGCCTTTTTAATTTTAGCATCGTTACTGGGCATTCCGGGAATTGTGTTTGGAATGATCTATATGCTCGCACACCTTAATGGTCTTACAAGTTTGAAGCAGCCATATTTTGCTCCGGTTGCGCCCCTCTATTGGAGGGATTGGATGGATTTCTTCATCCGGGCTCCTATTCCATGGATGAAAAAGCGTCCAGCACATGTACATCCTCTCTTTAGATGGAGATATAACCGAGGAGATGATCACTAGATGGGGGATTTTATATTATTTGATAAGACTGCTCAGCTTGGAAAGGGATATATTATTTCGTTCGCGAACCGTTCACAAATGCTCTATTTTGTATTATTTTTGCCAAAGTTTTTAGAGATGCCGTATTCATTATTAGGATTACTGGCAGTAGGAATCCTATCTCAGATTAACCTGATTGTCTTATCAAAGTGCCTGTCATCTAAATATGCGCAGCAGGGGTATCACGGATTCGCTGATCTTTTTGGCCGGAGGACGCTTCGTATAATAGTCTTTGCCGGGATTGCGTTCATTTTTATAAAGATGACTACGATTATTCTGGGTTATGCTGAAATCGTCCATCAATTTATTTTTCCTGCTATGCAGCGGCCGTGGCTGATCCTGTTTATTATGCTGATAAGCACCTATATTGCCAGTCAGGGGATGGAAAAAACACTGCGCTTTGGCATTATTGCTTTCTTATGTACCTTTTGGCTCATCCTGCTTTATATTCCGTTTTTCTTTCCTCCTGCAGCTGAGCTGCATGATCTATATCCTTTGATCCCCACAGATTGGTCGCATAAACCCTGGAAAGGCATATTAATGGTCTGGTCCTCTTTATCAGGACCGGAGTACTTAATTCTGGTGCTGCCTTGGATAAATTCCAAACAAAAAATGCTAAGATATTTATCGATTGCAAATGCGATTTCTATTTTAGAGTATTTGCTGCTTTTCTTGGCATGTCTGTTTTTTTTCGGAACCGATTACCTGGGGAAAATAGGTTTTCCGGTAGTTAATATGATCAGGTACCTTCAGTCACCTGTTTTTGAAAGAGTGGAAATAATCATGATTTCCCTGCAAATGTTTTACTATGTTTTCTTTATATCTGTTTTGCTGCTTTGTTTATATGGTGCCATACGCATTTCTGCAGGAACTCAGGATAAAGAAACTACACGTAAAGGTTTTTACGCTGTGTGCTTACTTGTCCTGGCAGGTGTGTTTTTCATTCAGCTGTTATATTGGAGAGAAGGAAAAGAACTAAACGGCTGGGCAAACGTACAATTATGGTCAGGTGCCATTACTTATTTACTAATTCCATCTCTCCTCCTGGCTGTCACTAAAATTAAGGGGAGGCGGTCCATTCTATGAGGGCACTCATTTCATTTATGCTTATAATAAGTAGTATTTGTCTTTTAACAGGCTGTTCTCCTTTTTCAAATGACAATACAGTTGAAGAAATTGCGCCTGTGACCTTTTTGTCCGTTGAAGCGGGAGGAGAAAAAGGTAAATTAAAAGTCTCTACATTGGTTCCTCCTGTCATGAAGGAAGATAAACAATTTTTTTCCACCAATGTCTCACTGTTAGAACAGGGAAGAAGGAGCTTTAATTTGAAATACTACCGGGAAATTAAACTCGGGCAGCTCCGTATGCTGTTTATTGATGAAAAGGTTGCCAGAAATGGAATTGTATCCTTGATTGACACGATCTTAACCGATCCAGAAGTATCTCCGAGGCTTTATCTCGTGGTATTGAGAGGTGATTTCGAAGCATTTATCAAGAATCGTATGCAGCAGCAAAAAGATTTGGATTACTATCTATACAGGATGTTTAAGCATTACGAACAGGGGCGACAGGGAGAAATTACGGTTGCAAATATTCATGAGTTTATGGAAAAAGTGTATTCTCCTTATTCAGATCCGTTCATTCCGGTATTTAAGGTGGATAAAGACAATTTTAGCTATGAGGGCACCGGATTTTTTGGGAATGGAAAGTTAAAAGGTGGTTCTGATAAGAATCAAGACCAATTTTTTCAGCTTCTTAACAACTATCATTTTCTTAAGAACATGATCATTACACCATTGGACGTCTCTCTGGGGGATGTCCGTTCACGTGTTACGACACATGTAAATCTGAATGACCATACCGTTTCATTTAAAATTCATTATAGAGGCAGAATTGATGAATACCGAGGCACAAAAGACCTGGACAAGCAGGCCAGCATATACGAATTAGTCGACGAGCTCGAGAACTATATGGAAGAAGGGACCGTTTCACTGCTGAAAAAATTGCAGGAATTGAAAGTGGATCCCCTTGAAATAGGCGGACAGGCGATGGCACCCGCTTCAAAGCCCATGTCAGAGGAAGACTGGATAAAGTTCTGGAAGAGTGCAAAAATAAAAGTTAACTGTTATTTCGAACTTGAACCTCTATCCATTTAATAGAGGGTGCAGTAAGGCTACGATACACATCGCAGCCCGTTCTTTTAATCTTGACGATCATTCTGCCGCGGCTTGTCCTTTTAAGATTTACAGGCAGGTGCTCTGGCAATCCTTGAATAGTTATTTCCTTCTGAATGGGATTTAAAAGCCGTCTGCGCTTAATCAGGTTGCTATTCGGTGCCATACCGTTCTCCCTAATTCCACTGGGGAATAAACGGAATTGATGCCTTGCAAGCTGCCGCCCCAAAGAATAAACGGGCATACAGTAGCGGGTACATCTGTTCAGCTGGTGAAGATCTGACCTAAGACATAAAGATGCTTGGTTAACTGAAGAGATTGAATCAAAAGTGGCAAAAGGGGCTAAAGAGATCGCCGTTTAGGTTATTCCCAACATATTGCATAAAGTAAGTGAAATTATTCTTATAATCAATAAGAGTTCTTGAAGGTAAAGCTTCCGTTTTTTCATGATAAAAAACTTTTCTAACATCTGCTCTAAGGTTAAAGAGTCGTTTGTATCTCCAGAAGAGAGACTTTTTTGCGCTGTTTTTAATTTTCTAACTGTCTTTTATTGCATAAAAATAACCCACCTATAAATTTTTATAGTGGGCTAAGAGAGATGGTGCACACGGTTTCGACAATCGGTCTAACTCGGTTTTGCACTTTGGACAAAAAACCGTGCAACAATATATGTTAAGAAGTATGTATAGCAAATATAAATAAACGTTGGTTATATCAACAAGGTTGGCGGGATCGTGTGGGAATCGAAACCATCAGAGACGACACGCGACTCTCATGCGCTTTTGAAGACCCTTTTGGTAAATCGCAATAAGTCATCACGCTCAATCTCCATTAGGTCAACGTTCAATCATCCACTTACACAGTTTTCGACGATAGTTACATACAGTTTTCGTTCGACTCTTACGGTTTAATCATATTAGAAGCTGGGCGAAATTGTCAACGCCAAAATAGTGTACGTTTTTGCACTCAATAACTTATTTATATCTATAAGCAGTATAAATGCCGCCTATGTAATACGCTATGAACGTTGGTATGTCGAAGTTAGCCGGTTACATAACGTTACATCTGAACGGATTCATACCCCGAACACATCGGCTGCACGCTTCTGGCGAATGCCCGTCCTAAACTCCACACCCTTACGTAATAGTATGCAGGATTCTATGCAGTCAGCCGAGCGTGAGGACTAACGTAGGAATGCGGGTTGAAGGGCTGCGTATTTTTCGTTGATATATCTAGAGTGTTATAACCCGGTATAACCTGCGCCCCGACTGCGTTCTAACGATTGCGTGAATGTAACAAAAAGTGATTGTGTAATATTCGATATGCAGTATTCTGCGAGGTCTATGCAGCGATAGGGGGCGGGTTGGGGAGCGGCCTTTATTCCTTGGGCCATTGATGATTGCGATTAGTCTGCGCTGAGAATTGCCTCGGTGGCAAAAAAAATTCCGGAATCAATTTTTAATTCCGGGGTCACTACGAATATTTTAACGTGAAAAGCACACGATAAAAATGACGCTGTGAAGCTTCTACCAATCACTAAGTAGTTGTTTTTTTTCTCACAGAGAGGCTATCCCCGCTGGATAGCTTCTTCACTTTGCGTAAATTAAAAACGACTACCCTTACCGGAGAGTAGCCGTTGATGTGGAGGTAAACCTCGAAGTCACCTAATGTATCATATGCGCTTCACCTTTGCATGTTACAGATTAATATTCCATACACTTCGTCGATTCGTTCTTGGTTAATCCCGATATATTTTAGCGTCACAGCCTGTGAAGAGTGGTTAAATATCGACTGTAGCCACACCAGGTCCGTTCCGTTCTTATAGGCGTGAAAACCAAACGCTTTTCTCATGGAATGTGTACCTATGGGTCCTATGTTATCCGCAACGCCAGCTCGCTCAGCAGCATCGTTAAGGATCCGGTAAGCAGCTACGCGGGTAATCGGCTTATTATCGCCTTTCCGCGACTTGAATACATACTCATCATCGCCAGCGCTGGTCGGTATACATTGCTTTACGGCGTCCTTTATCGACTTATTAAAGATGAACCGTTTCGACTTGCTCGTTTTCTGCTCACGGACCAGTATCGAATCTTTGCCCCGCACATCTCCGACTTTCAGCTTCAGTATGTCCGAAATCCTCAGGCCGGAATTAATGCCGAATACGAATAGTAATAAATCGCGGCCATGCAAGGCCTTCTTTATTGCATTAATATGGCGTATATCGCGTATTGGTTCAACTTAATTCATCAAATACCACTCCGTCCTCAATATGTTAAATTCATATTAAAGATAATCGCATCTTTTTAGTCAATCAATAATTATATTTATTATTCCAATAATATCCAATTTTATATATAATATTGTCGAGGAGGGATTATTTTGGCAGAACTAAAGAAAAAGAAGTCGATATTTAAGCAGGGATGGTTTTGGGGTCTAGTGTTAATCGGATTGATTGCAATTGGGTCTGCTGGCCTTACCAGTCCTGATGCAAAGGGAAGTATTCCGAGTAAGAATCCGGCAAATACTACAGAAAAAACGTCGGAAAACAAGTCTGAGCCAGCATATCCGGAGAAAAAGGAAGAGAAGTCAGGTGCTAAAGACTGAATTGGACGAAGCTAAGTTTAAAAAGATTAAGGCTATGTTAAAGATAAAGGTTGATATTTATAAATTAAAAAGGACCAAATCTGGTCCTTTGCTAATTTTCTAAGTCAGTTACATAAGGATTAGAGTATAAATCTACATCGAATTCAGCTCCAATGATTGATGCGAACTTTATAATGTCTTTACTCAGATATAAAGCAGGGGTATTTCCCTCTTCAATTTTTATCACGATGAAGAATTTACAATCAATAGAGTAATCTGCTTTTATGTCATTAATGATGGTTGCCTTGTTTTGTATCTTATCTATAATTTCTTGAAGTTGGTCGTTAACATCAAGGGATACTTGATAATCTGTTGCTAAATCCCAACTTGTCTCTTTTCTGTATCTTGCAGTGGAACTATTAGCAATTAAATCACCTTTTTTATAAGCATTAGTAGGTGTTAATTTTAATCTTTCAGTTACGTTATCTATCGGAAATTCATCTCCATACAAGTTAAAGTAAACTAAAACTTGAGTTTTATCGAAATGTTCGTTAAACCTGTCATCACATTGTTTATTTTCCTTTTCTTGAGCCCCCAACCTAACTGCTTCTTTGGCTGTTTGTCCAGCTACGCACATTTCACCTAATTCATCTTCTATAACAATATCATCATCGATAATTTCAGCTTTGTATTCTTTCCCTTCTTTATAGTCTATCTTATCACTATCGTCGATATTAATAGAAGTTTTAATACATAATGCTTTGGTTTGCATTCCCATTTCATTATCTCCCTTTAGGTTAGGTTTATATGCTAAGATTAGTATTATAAATCGTAGTTTAATTGAAAAGAGCATAATAAAAATTATGCATCTGCTATTTAGAGAGCGAATTCGCTTGCTAATTCGATAACTAAAAAACGACAGATAACTGTCGCTGCAAATTTCTTATTAAGCATTAGCCCTGTTAGGGGTACTTAGTTTCCATATTTATCATCTCTTACTGGGATGCCATTATCTTTCGGGTGGTTAAAGATGTCTTCATAAGTTAAGGAACTAACTACCTCAAACTTTTTGGTATTTGGATTATATTCAAAAACTACAAGTTGTTCCCAACCACTGGCACTTCCAGTATCAACAACTCCAACTCTATTAGGTGCAATTTGGACAACTCTCCCACCTTGGTTATTAACGTCAACATTAGGTGTTGATGTTTGAATATAATTATTCGTATTCATGTTGAAAGCAATTACAATCAAACATACTAATATTCCACTTAAAATAACTTTAATAAAAGTATCATTCTTCATTCTAAACTCCCCTTCTGTATAAACTTTACCATAAATTTACTCATAATAGATGTGTAGATGTAAAACGCAGTGGATTTCACAATTGAAATCACACTGCTTTTAACATTATTAAGAGGGGTTTTATGGTAAAATTCAACATAGCTAGGAAATAAAAAAATAATATCATAATTTATGAAATGGAGAACTTTTTTTGAAGAAAAAAATAACGAAATGGACATTCATATTTTTAGTAAGCTTATCAACAATAGTATCGATGTTTATAGCTTGTATGTTTTATGAGTTCATTTACAAGCCCGAGAGACACGCTGTTAAACAATTTCTAGAAATTCAAGCGAAAATTGAAAGGGTTCATTCCGTTAGCTTAATTAGTGGATGGGGTTCCCTTCAAGAGTATACAGCTATTGTAACAGTTGGCAAAGAAAGGTGCAGAGTATGGTTTGATAGTTATGGGAGTCTAATAGAAAGTGAATGTAAAAGAAGTTTAGAATGAGTACCTCCTGTTCTAACGGGGCTTATGTTTAATCAGAAACAGCGGAAAATAATTAATCTTGTTTTTTCAGAAACAAGCAATCAACCTTTAGGAAGTGCTGGCGGCAGGCCAGCTTCTTACATACACGAATAATAGTACGGCGACTTTTTCCAATCAACTCGCCGATTACTGATTTCCGTAAGAAAGACACGCCATAATAACGGCAGGAATATCGTTGTATTAATTCTAACTGCTTCGTTTAAATCTTCGACTGACTCGAACGTCGACAATCGGTATACGTCGATTCAGACGCTACTATATCGATTTTTGATTTCGGCATTTTTTCCGTCTCCTTGTAGGAGCGCGGCCCGTTATCGAAAGAAGGCGCGCCTAAATAAGCGTTAACCTTTACGCTTTTTGTCGATATACTTTAAGTACCAAATGTGTTTTCAGGGCGTATGATTGCTACCAACAATCAGCGCTCATTATTTTTTTACTAAACCTTGTATCTGTGCGTGCTCCTAACCGAGCGCGCTTTTTTATTTAAAAACGTAGTTAAAAGGTGAATATACGCTATGCTGATTTTGAACATCCATATTCGTCATTTGAATGTAGGGCCGAACCATAATCCTATGCGAGTGGCCAAGAATCTTCTGTAAACTAAACGGATCGCCGCCATTCAGGATATAAAACAATGCGCCAGTATGACGTAAGGTGTGTGGACTAACGCGTTTATTTTTTATTTGTGCCACTTGTCCATATAGCCGCAAATTATCCCGAACTGTATACTCTCCGATTTTTTCTCCGTCTATAGAAAGGAATACATACTCGTTTCCGAATTCCTCGTTCTCCGCCATATACTCGCTAAGCATCTTTTCGGTTTTCGGGCGAAATGGGGACATAACGGCCCTGACGTCTTTTTGGGTCAGCAGCCTGTAAACGGATAGTCAACGTTTTAAGGTCAACATTCTGGCGTTTAATATCGACGAGTTCACTTACCGAACCATCGAATCTAACAGCGTGAAGGTGGCCACTTTCGTTCTGAATCCGTGGTATCGTCAATTGCTCCGATTAATCTTCTGAATTCTTCAGGCGTTAATGATTCAACAACATCCATTGAGTCTTTTACCGGCTTAAATCGTTTGTATATCGGCTCAGTGATCCACATCTTTTCTTCGAACGCTTAACGCAGGAACGTCCGCATAGTTCTGACACGAATATTTACCGTAGCAGGGCGTATTCCATTTCCTCCAGCATGTACGTAATCCATCCGACACATAATTCTGTTGTCATTTCCGAGGCGGATAGCTCGCGCCCTATGTAATTCATGAAGTAGCCGAAATGTAAATAGTGTTCCGAAATAGTGCGCTTCGCCAGGCCTTCGCCTTTTTTGACGAGCATAAATTCTTCGAACATCTCCGAAATGGTCATCGTTGTATAGTCAGCGGGGATATACCGGGTATTCCTTCGCACGTTTTTTCCTTTGCACACAAAAAAGTCCCCTTCCGCATATTTCTGCGTAAGAGGACGAACGATACCTTTATCGGTTTGTATGTACTATCAAAACGGTTTTTCCTTTCGGCCACCAACGGTCTTCTCACAGACCGGGCTGAAACCGTGTAGGTCAGCGCATCAATCAACGGATTCAATCATCAGGTCAATGACCGGATAAATGCTGTAGTGACGGGGTTTTTTGGCGGGACCGTGTGGGAATCGAACCCACCAGAGACGACACGCGCCTCTCACGCGGTTTTGAAGACCGAGGGGCGCACCAGCTACCCTTCCGACCCCGTAATTTAAGAAGACTTTTTATATTATATAGTGGTATTGTGGAATTATCAAGAGAAATACTTGGGTAAGGGGTGGCGTTATGTCGATAACATTAAGAGAAATCACCAAGGACAATTGGGAAGATTGCATTATGCTTCAGGTAGCGGACAGCCAGAAAGAGTTTGTTGCGCCAAATATTTATTCGCTGGCAGAGTCGAAATTTGAAACTTCCTTTGTTCCTCTTTCGGTTTACAGCGGGGAAGAAATGGTAGGGTTTTTGATGTATGGCCAGGATCCGGAGGATGGGAATTACTGGCTGGTCAGGCTAATGATCGATAAGAATAATCAAGGGCGCGGGTATGGGAAGAAGGCGGTTGCTCTTCTTATAGAAGCATTGCGCCAGCAAACAGATCAAATTATAGTAGGATATAAACCTGATAATCTGTCCGCTCAGAAGCTTTACGCAGCTGCGGGTTTTCGAGAAACTGGGGAAATCATGCACGGAGAAAAAATAGCCATTCTGCGGTTGTAGGCAATATATAAGCAATAAATAGAATACATATGTCATTTATCGATGCTTGTTTTTTTGAATCTACCAAGTCTATAATTAAGACAAACTTCTAACCTATAAAATGAGGTGAACACCTTGCTTGAAGGCTGGTTTTCTTGGTTTATCCTTATTTGGGTTGTAGCATTAATTGGTTTCTTTGCAATTGGCGGTTTCTTTATGTTCAGAAAGTTTTTAAAACGCCTTCCTAAAGAGGATGGCAAATCTGACATGGATTGGGAAGAATATTATGTGGGGCAAACTAGACACCTTTGGACTGAGAGACAGAAAGAGCTTCTTGAGGACCTTGTCAGCCCGGTTCCCGAATTATTCAGGGATGTAGCCCGCCAGAAAATTGCCGGAAAGATCGGTGAATTGGCCGTTCAAGAGAAAGCGTCGGCCATTACAGAGGATTTGGTGATACGCGGATATATTATTGCTACTCCTAAAAGAGATCATAAATTTTTACGAAAAAAGCTGCATGAAAGACAAGTGAACATGACTCCCTATGAGAAATTATTCAGCTAATGGTACAGAAGGCAAACCTGTGGGGTTTGTCTTTTTTTCTTTTTCAATATTTGTAGGCTAAAATTTAGAATTAGCAACGGAAATTACTTATACTCGAGTTACAAAAAACTAATTCCATGAAAGCTTAGGGAAGGGCGATGGGGATGAAATGTTTTGGTGTTGACGCTGGAGGTTCACTTATCAAAATCGCTTATTTTGAAAATGAAAGGCTCCATGTGAAGAAATATCCCTATGATGAACTGGAGTCTTTGATTGGGTGGCTTTCCATTGTTTCACGGTCATCCATGTATCGGATAACTGGAGGGAAAAGCGGTAAGCTTGAACAATTTCTTGGCGATAATCAAGAGATGGTTGATGAGTTTGAAGCCGTAATTACAGGAGTAGGATACCTGCTAGCTGAAGCCCATCATCCTGCAAAAAAAGGATCCATTATTGTAAATATTGGAACAGGAACGTCCTACTATCATTTCAGTGAAGAGAATTCAAAACGAATTATAGGAAGTGGAATCGGGGGAGGTACATTAGTTGGATTAGGAGGCCATTTGTCAGATCTTGAAAATTTTAATGAAATTGTATTGACAGCGAAAGAGGGTGACAGGTCGAAGGTGGACCTTCAGGTGAAGGATATATATGATCCATTGGAGCCTCCCATCCCGGGCAATTTCACTGCAAGCAATTTTGGAAAGCAGGTCAATGATAAAGCGGAAGCGAAGGATCTGCTTGCTTCCTTGACAGGAATGATTGCTGAAAGCTGTATGTTAATGGCAGTGCAGGCCGCTGCAATGTATAATGTTCAGGATATCATCTATATTGGCGGTGCTCTGGCTGGAAACAGGCTGCTTTTGCAAAACTTGGAAGAAGCGACAAAAGCGTTCAATTATACGCCCCATTTCTTAGACATGGGAGAGTTCTGTGGTGCAATAGGGGCACTAATTTACAAATAAATAAAAAACATATTCTAAAGGGAGTCAAAATGAAAAAGCATTTTACTATTGGCATGGCCGGTCATATTGACCATGGGAAAACGTCCCTTACCAAGGCCTTAACGAAAGTCGATACAGACAGGCTTAAAGAGGAGAAGGAGCGTCAAATTTCAATTGAGCTCGGTTTTGCTCCACTTTATGAAGATGACCAGATGGAAGTGTCCGTTATCGATGTGCCAGGACATGAAAGATTTATTCGTCAGATGATAGCCGGGGTAGCCGGGATCGATCTTGTAGTCCTGGTTGTTGCGGCTGATGAGGGTGTAATGCCCCAAACAAAAGAACATCTGGAAATTTTGCAATTTCTTGGCGTGAAAAAAGGGATTGTCGCCATCACAAAAATGGATCGTGTGGATGAAGATTTCCTTTCTCTGGTCCAGGAAGAAATCATATTGGAACTTGAAGGCAGTATCTTTGAAGACTCTCCAGTTATATTGGTTGATAGTCTTTCCGGAAAAGGTATTGATGAATTACAAAGGCTCATACTTAATGAACTTGATCAGCTTGAATCGAGGGATGCAACCGGCGCATTCAGGCTTCCGATTGACCAGGTATTTACAGTAAAAGGGCAGGGGACAATTGTAAGAGGGACGGTATATGAAGGATCTGCCATTGAAGGACAGGCCTTGCTCATTTTACCGAAAAAGATTGAGACCAGGGCAAGACAGGTCCAGGTGCACCATAAACCAGCCCAAGCGGCATATGCCGGCCAACGGACAGCCATAAATCTTTCTGGCATAACGAAAGATCAAATAGAGCGCGGTGATGTCCTTGTCTCCTCAGAGCAATTTTTTGTCACAAATTGTGTTGATATTTCTTTAAAGATGGTTAAAGACTTAGAGCATCCAGTGAAGCACAGAATGCCGGTTAAATGCCATATCGGAACCTCTGAGGTCATGGGAAAAATTGTGTTTTTTGACCGGAATGAAGTAATTAAGGAGCAAAATGAAATTCTATGCCAGCTGTGTCTTGATGAACATGTTGTTACGAAAAGGGGAGACAGATTCATTATCCGCCGGCCAAGTCCCCAGGAAACTATAGGAGGAGGGTGGGTGATTGATCCTGCGGGTGCGAAATACCGTTTTGGCGAACGTACCATTGAGGAATTGGAAAAGAAAAGAGAAGGGACACCTGAAGAAAGGGTTATGGAAACATTAGTGAAATTCAAGGGACTTTCCGAAAAAGAGCTTCTTTCCCGAACTTCCGTCGACATGCATTCACTTGTTGAAATACTGGATAAACAGGGCTTCATTTGCTATTCCCCTGGTCATTATACTCATATCCAAGTTACTGAAAAAATCAGCGACGAAATTTTAGACCAAATTACGAGATTCCAGCAGCTTAATCCAATGAGGCAAGGGATGAACAAAGCAGAAATACTACAAACGTTACAACTGGTTTATCCAAAGCCATTATTGGAATATGTATTAGAGACTGGAGAAGCAAATGGCATATGGATTAGAAAGGGTACATTCCTGTCCCTGCCTGACTTTACCCCGCATATACCAAACAATTGGAGAAAGCGTGTGGAAGGATTGCTTGCCTCTCTAAAGAGCGACCAAATGCAGGTTCGGCACCTTACTGATTATTTGGATGAATCAGGTATCCCAGATGCAATAAAGACAGAATTAATATTTTATCTCCAGGAACAAAATGTCATAGTTCCTTTGGATGACAAATATTATGTCCACCATGACATTTTTGATGATGCTGTTACGAGATTAAAAACTGCTACGAGTACATCTTTCGAAGTAAGCGACGCAAAAGAAGTGCTCGGTCTTTCCAGGAAATATATGATTCCTTTTTTGGAGGCTTTGGATAGCAAAAAACTTACAGCTCGACAAGACGGCAAACGTGTTTGGCTAGCATAGCAAAACCAATTGACAAACAAAGGAGACTCCGTTTTTGGGTCTCTGTTTGTTTGCCTGCAAGTTATACGAAAGTGATCATTTGTCTGTCTTCAGTAAACTTGGCCGCTATTGCGGGTTGGCTAAATCCCTGCTGAATGTAGTTTGTCGACATAATTGGTATTGATAAGAGACGCAAAACTGAGGCGCCAGGTCCAAGGAACCGATCTTACATCATCAACCAGCTTTAGATGGCATTGTTATAAGGATAATTATTTTTTTTTCAATTATTTAGGGCACTCACATTCTTAAAGAATAATTCATTTTTTTATAAACAAGCTATTTGTAAGCAACTAAATTGTATCCTTTTGGTCCTTTATATTACAATAAAGTACTACATCTATGTATCGGAGGGGTTCTCATGAAATATGAGGTTAAAATTGAATTCTGCATGATGTGAAACTACTCACCTAAAGCGCGGGTCTTGCAGAAGAGCTGTTTACACATTTTCGTGGAGATATAACAAGTCTAACATTGGTCCCTGCTTCCGGAGGAATCTTTGAGGTTATTGTTAACGGCGAACTTGCCTATTCTAAAAAAGCAACCGGTAAGTTTCCACGTAACCAGGTGATAATCGACTATATGGCTGCATTATCATAATTGTTGCCGGTAAATATGTAAAATGGCAGCTCGTAGCTGCTATTTTATTGTTTTATGGATAATGGATCAAATACTGTCCTTAAAAAGTGGTGTTTCTAACAAAAGAAAAATACCCCTGGCTATGGAAGGGGTTTATTTATAGAGTGAGAAGGACCTTTATGTGGTGATCACGATATCCTTAAACATTATTGTTTTGGAGCCTTTCAAAATATGAACTTGTAAAATATTGTCCGCATATTCAGCATCTATCTTTCGATTATTAATGGAAAAAGGGAAGGAAATAGAGCGAATGAGCGGATTGCTAATGTATTTATGAGTACAGCTTTTAGCGATTTCCGCAATGATTTGCAATCTGTTCTCATCAACCCTGACGATCAGTTTTTCCGGTTTATTGTCATCGAATAAAGCCTCAACTAGATATTCATCATTATTCTCGAACAAATCCACTCTGAAAGTCTGGGCATCCAATAAATTGGTATGAGGATCTAAAAAGAATTTTTCCATCCATTCATCAAATTGTCCGTTATCAATCTCATAATCAAATTTATCTTCTTTTGACAAGTTTGAATCCTCTCCATTATTGACTTTGCTTCATAATATGAATTCGCCGCCAAATAGTGAAAATGTTATAATGAAAAAATAAACAATTTATCAGAAACGGAGGGATCTTAATGGAGCAGCATTTATTGCGGCTAATTCCTCCCGTACATGAACTTCAAAGGCATGCACGGTTTAAAAAATTGATGGAGGTTTCAGGCTTAGATGAAAAATCGCTAACGGCTGCTGTAAAAGAACAGCTGGATGAGGTCCGAAAGCTCATTCAGTCTCAAACATGGTCTCAAGCAATGCCAGGGACTGATGCCTTTATTCTTTCTTTATTCGATCTTTTGGATAACAAGCTGGCTAGAAAATATGAATATCAGCTTAAAAGTGTTATAAATGCTACCGGCACAGTTTTACATACAAATCTTGGGCGTGCAAAATTAAGTGAATCTGCTATAAAACATGTAGTGGAAATCTCAGCGAATTACTCCAACCTGGAATACAATATACATGAAGGGAATAGAGGGTCCAGGCATTCTCACGTTGAACAATGGATAACGGAAATCACAGGCGCTGAGGCAGCAATGGTGGTGAATAACAATGCGGCGGCTGTCTTCCTTGTGCTGCGTGCGTTGGCCAAGAACAAAGAGGTCATAGTTTCCAGAGGGGAACTGGTTGAAATTGGAGGTTCATTCAGGATTTCTACCATAATGGAGGAAAGTGGAGCTTCCTTGATAGAGGTTGGAACTACCAATAAAACTCATGTTTTTGATTATAGGGGAGCCATAACCAGTGAAACAGCAATAATTATGAAGGTTCATACTTCTAACTTTAAGGTAATTGGTTTTACTGAGTCTGTTAAAAACCATGAGTTGATTGCCTTGGCGGGGAAGCACGAACATATTCTATTTTATGAGGATTTGGGCAGCGGTGTATTACATGATTTTTCTATACACGGAATTGGTGAAGAGCCGGTTGTAAGAGATGTCATTTCAGCAGGTGCAGATCTGGTTACGTTTAGCGGGGATAAGCTCTTGGGAGGTCCTCAGGCCGGAATCATTGCGGGGAAGAAAGTATTGATTGATATACTTAAGAAACATCAGTTAGCAAGGGTATTGAGGGTCGACAAAATGACCTTGGCGGCATTGGAAGCGACTTTAGTGGAATATTTAAAAGGGGATGCCTCACAACGGCAAATTCCTGCTGTGCGTGATATTTTACTTATTGCTGAAGAATTACAAGTGAGGGCAGCTTATTTTCTGAAAGTAATAAAGGAAAAGAATATTCATGTCAATGCTCAAATGATTGAGGATACAAGCACAATTGGCGGTGGGACTATGCCGGGTATTGAAATACCAACCGTGTGCATTGCAATTAAACATGAGAAGATGTCAGCCAATGAACTGAGTGAAAAGCTGAGACTTTCATCAAGGCCCATCATTGCACGAATAAAGCAAGACAACCTCCTTTTTGATATGCGAACCATAAACGATGAAGAGGTTGGCGAAATAGTTTCTGTTTTAGGTAACATAATGAAATAGAAAATAAAGATTAGATCTTCTTTGACAGAAGATCTTTTTACTATTTCTATTTCATCGGAAAAATAAATGTGAAAATGTGTTGACTTATCTTTCGGATGGGGGTAATATAACTAAGTCGCTGTACGACAATACTTTAAAAAATGATGAAATGTTGACAAGCGATACAATGTACTATATGATAAAAAAGTTGTTACTGCGATTTGTTTTTAAAAAAATATCTTTCGTAGAAGTTGACAACTAATGAACATTATGTTATAGTATAAAAGTCGCTTCTGAGAGAAACGGCATTGAGATTGCTCTTTGAAAACTGAACAAAACAAGCGCCAGATTCTTATTTCTTCTATATAGGAAATAAGACGTCTAAATGATAGTGAGTAAACACTGAAAAAACAAAATGAGCAAGTCGAATTCTATCGGAGAGTTTGATCCTGGCTCAGGACGAACGCTGGCGGCGTGCCTAATACATGCAAGTCGAGCGGACAGAAGGGAGCTTGCTCCCGGAAGTCAGCGGCGGACGGGTGAGTAACACGTGGGCAACCTGCCTGTAAGACTGGGATAACTTCGGGAAACCGGAGCTAATACCGGATAGGTTCTTCCCCCGCATGGGGGAAGATGGAAAGACGGTTTCGGCTGTCACTTACAGATGGGCCCGCGGCGCATTAGCTAGTTGGTGGGGTAATGGCCCACCAAGGCGACGATGCGTAGCCGACCTGAGAGGGTGATCGGCCACACTGGGACTGAGACACGGCCCAGACTCCTACGGGAGGCAGCAGTAGGGAATCTTCCGCAATGGACGAAAGTCTGACGGAGCAACGCCGCGTGAGCGAAGAAGGCCTTCGGGTCGTAAAGCTCTGTTGTCAGGGAAGAACAAGTGCCAGAGTAACTGCTGGCACCTTGACGGTACCTGACCAGAAAGCCACGGCTAACTACGTGCCAGCAGCCGCGGTAATACGTAGGTGGCAAGCGTTGTCCGGAATTATTGGGCGTAAAGCGCGCGCAGGCGGTCCTTTAAGTCTGATGTGAAAGCCCACGGCTCAACCGTGGAGGGTCATTGGAAACTGGGGGACTTGAGTGCAGAAGAGGAGAGTGGAATTCCACGTGTAGCGGTGAAATGCGTAGAGATGTGGAGGAACACCAGTGGCGAAGGCGACTCTCTGGTCTGTAACTGACGCTGAGGCGCGAAAGCGTGGGGAGCGAACAGGATTAGATACCCTGGTAGTCCACGCCGTAAACGATGAGTGCTAAGTGTTAGAGGGTTTCCGCCCTTTAGTGCTGCAGCAAACGCATTAAGCACTCCGCCTGGGGAGTACGGCCGCAAGGCTGAAACTCAAAGGAATTGACGGGGGCCCGCACAAGCGGTGGAGCATGTGGTTTAATTCGAAGCAACGCGAAGAACCTTACCAGGTCTTGACATCCTCTGACTTCCCTAGAGATAGGGCGTTCCCCTTCGGGGGACAGAGTGACAGGTGGTGCATGGTTGTCGTCAGCTCGTGTCGTGAGATGTTGGGTTAAGTCCCGCAACGAGCGCAACCCTTGATCTTAGTTGCCAGCATTCAGTTGGGCACTCTAAGGTGACTGCCGGTGACAAACCGGAGGAAGGTGGGGATGACGTCAAATCATCATGCCCCTTATGACCTGGGCTACACACGTGCTACAATGGATGGTACAAAGGGCAGCG
>NZ_CP143547.1:2307500-2350000 GCF_046237635.1 Peribacillus sedimenti
TGCGTTTTTTATTGTTCTGTCTTTCTTCCTCTAACAAGGGTTCATTAAAATGATCTACATTATAACCAGCCCCTCTGCCCTGGGCTTTAGCGGCATTCATGCCGGGTATAACGTGATTGGCACTCCGTCGTCTAACCATCGAAACACCTCCTCCTTTATAGGATTCCGTTACGGCGTTACAAATATGGGCACACTTCTTTGCTAAAAAATGACTGCAACAACAGTTGTACTATTGTTTTTCATTGACTGAAAGTTAGCAAAATAATCTGTGGCAATTTTCTTACGCTATTAGATGTTCGTCCATGCCTTATCATAAACCGTGAATATAATGCTCATATAAATGAAAGGGGGAGTTATATATGAGTAATCCTTGGTTTCCTGCCAGACGAAGAGATGATGGGGATGACGGCGGAGGAAGCGGATCCTCCAGATCGAGGTCGGATGCAGAGGGAAAAGCACGTTCTGATGTGGACTCTGATATTGATAACCAGCTGGATACCGATATTGACGTAGATAGTGATACGCAAGTAGATAATGATAATGAGGTAAGAAATTCGGACCGCAACACGAACGTTGCTAAAATTTGCAATTCCGGAAACTCGAGAATACATCTTGATATCGATGTGGATTCGGATTCAAATGTCAGAGCTCGGACACGCTCTAATTCGAATTCAGATTCCAATCAAGACCAGGACAACGAACAAGATCAAGAACAAAACCAAAATCAAGATCAGGATTCAGACAGTGACTGAATTGATTGGCGGGATAGGGATACCTGTCCCGCTTTTTTTTGTTTGTGCTTGTAAGGAGTGGGATATATCATATTGTGGAGAAATTTCTTTAACAAAATAAACGAAATTATTATGCTAAAAAACTAAAAAATCTAAGTCGCATGCCAGAACAACATTGATTTATATAGGAAAAACAAATGATATATAAACATAGATAAGAAAAACTTATAAAAAACAATAACTTTCTTGTTATTTACTTATGTATAAATCTATATTAATATTAGTTTGTGAGCAAAATTGGATGGGAGTTTGAAAAAGTTCAAACTTTTCGACAAATGCTAATTTTTTATTTATATTTAAGTTGGCTTGGTTCTTGTGATATATAGAACCACGTTTACTTGTCATGTTCAGATTCTATGAATCTGACATTTTAATAGGGGGTAGCATGTTTATGACAAAAAACGATGTATATCAAGCGCGCTCTTCATTTGAAGTCAATGGAAAGCGCTACAACTATTACAATCTTGAGACTTTAGAAAAAGCTGGGCTGGGCAATATTTCACGCCTGCCATACTCAATTAAAGTTTTGCTTGAAGCGGTTCTTCGCCAGGTTGATGGAAGAGTCATCACAAAGGAACATGTGGAAAACCTGGCTAAGTGGGGAACAAGCGAACAAAAGGAAATTGACGTACCTTTCAAACCTTCACGTGTAATTCTACAGGACTTTACTGGTGTGCCTGCTGTAGTTGACCTTGCTTCTCTTCGTAATGCAATGGCTGCACTTGGTGGTGACCCGGATAAGATTAATCCTGAAATTCCTGTGGAATTGGTTATCGACCATTCCGTCCAGGTAGATAAAGCAGGAACTCCAGACGCTTTAGCTGTAAACATGGACCTTGAATTTGAACGCAATATGGAACGTTATCAATTCCTGAGCTGGGCACAAAAATCCTTTAATAACTACCGTGCAGTTCCGCCTGCAACTGGTATCGTCCACCAGGTTAACCTTGAATATCTTGCAAACGTAGTACACGCAGTTGAGACTCCTAATGGAGACCATGAAGTATTCCCGGATACAGTATTCGGAACTGATTCCCATACTACCATGATCAATGGTATCGGTGTACTTGGCTGGGGTGTCGGCGGAATTGAAGCGGAAGCCGGCATGCTTGGACAGCCTTCTTACTTCCCAGTCCCAGAGGTAATCGGGGTTAAGCTAATTGGACAACTCCCTAACGGAACAACTGCAACTGACCTTGCGTTAAAGGTTACACAAGTGCTTCGCAGCAAAGGTGTAGTTGGAAAATTCGTGGAATTCTTTGGCCCTGGTGTTAAATACCTACCTCTTGCTGACCGTGCAACGATTGCGAATATGGCTCCTGAATACGGTGCTACTTGCGGTTTCTTCCCTGTGGATGAAGAAGCAATCGCCTACTTAAGATTGACAGGCCGTGAAGAGGAGCAAATTCAGATTGTAGAAACTTACAGCAAAGAAAATGGATTATTCTACACTAACGACAAACAAGACCCAACTTATACGGATGTTGTAGAAATCAATCTTTCTGAAATCGAACCGAATCTCTCAGGTCCTAAACGTCCGCAGGATTTAATCCCGCTCTCAAAGATGCAGTCTTCCTTCAAAGAAGCTCTTAATGCTCCAATGGGCAACCAGGGATTTGGGCTTAAGCCTGAAGAAATTAATAAAGAAGTAACAGTTAAATTTGCTGATGGCCGCCAAACTGTCATGAAAACTGGTGCAATTGCAATCGCAGCGATTACAAGCTGTACAAACACTTCCAATCCATACGTAATGCTTGGAGCGGGACTTGTGGCAAAGAAAGCCGTGGAAAAGGGACTAACTGTTCCTGATTATGTAAAAACATCATTGGCTCCAGGGTCGAAAGTAGTTACAGGATACCTTCGAGATTCAGGCTTGCTTCCTTACATGGACCAATTAGGCTTTAACCTTGTAGGTTATGGATGTACTACATGTATCGGTAATTCAGGGCCTCTTGCTGATGAAATTGAGGCAGCCGTATCCGAAGCAGACCTTCTGGTGACATCTGTACTATCAGGTAACCGTAACTTCGAAGGCCGTATCCACCCGCTTGTAAAAGCTAACTATCTTGCATCACCGCCATTGGTTGTTGCTTATGCTTTAGCTGGTACTGTAGACGTCGATCTTCAAAAGGATCCGCTTGGCAAGGATAAGGACGGAAATGATGTATTCTTTAATGATATCTGGCCGACTCAGGAAGAAATTAATGAAGTTGTATTGAATACAGTTACACCGGACTTGTTCCGCAAAGAGTATGAAACGGTGTTCAATAATAACAAGCGCTGGAATGAAATCCAGACAAGCAATGAAGCTTTATATCAATTTGATGAGAAGTCAACCTATATCCAAAATCCTCCATTCTTTGAAGGTCTATCTCCGGATCCTGGAGAGGTTGCTACACTATCAGGTCTTCGTGTAGTAGGCAAGTTCGGTGACTCAGTCACAACTGACCATATTTCACCAGCGGGTGCAATCGGTAAAAATACTCCTGCAGGCATTTATCTGACTGAAAATGGAGTAAGCCCTCGCGACTTTAACTCTTATGGTTCCCGCCGTGGTAATCATGAGGTTATGATGCGCGGTACTTTTGCAAATATTCGTATACGCAATCAAATTGCTCCGGGCACAGAAGGCGGATTCACAACTTACTGGCCGACTGGAGAAGTTATGGCAATTTACGATGCGTGCATGAAGTATAAGGCTGACGGAACTGGACTTGTGGTTCTTGCAGGTAAAGATTATGGAATGGGAAGCTCCCGTGACTGGGCAGCAAAAGGAACAAACCTTCTTGGCATAAAGACAGTCATTGCAGAAAGCTTTGAGCGGATTCACCGTTCCAACCTTGTATTGATGGGTGTTCTTCCGCTTCAATTCAAGGAAGGCGAAAGTGCAGAAGTGCTCGGCCTCACTGGAAAAGAGACCATTGATGTTCAGGTCGATGAAAATGTAAAACCACGTGAGTATGTAAAGGTCACTGCAACTGATGAAGCTGGCAATAAGAAAGAATTCGAAGTACTTGTCCGGTTTGACAGTGAAGTAGAAATTGATTACTATCGTCACGGCGGTATTCTTCAAATGGTTCTTCGCGATAAGCTTAAAGCGTAATTTTATTTAAATTAACGTGAGCAGCCTCAAAAATTGAGGCTGCTTTTTTAATTTGTATCATATAATTAACTATTAATTGAAAATGTGACTGTTTGTTGAACTGATTTTATAGAAAACAGTGTATTTAAATTAAAAACAGGTAAGAGACGTTTTATTTTTATCAGGTGAATCTGGTAAGATAAGACAGGAGAAGCCGGAAGTAAACAGTATGCATTTAAGACTGCAATGGAGGATGATTATGTTTAAGAAGATTTTGGCTGCTGTCGCACTTATCATGTTGTCAGCAATTGCGATTGTACAGGCAATACAGCCGGACAAAGAGACAGCGGCAGTTAATAAGGCAGATGATCCGGGGGGCCTTACCGTAGGTGTAAAAGCACCTGATTTTACATTAGTAAATTTGAATGGACAAAAGGTTAAACTCTCAGATTACAGGGGAAAAAAGGTGCTTTTGAATTTTTGGGCAACCTGGTGTCCGCCGTGCAAGAAGGAAATGCCTGATTTGGAAAAGCTCCATACAACTTCTGGGGAGGATATCGTCGTCCTTGCTGTGAATGATGATCCGCAGAATGATGTCAAAGGTTTTGCGCAGGATTTAAATCTGACCTTTCCTATATTATTGGATAATGAAAAAGCAAGTGAATCCGTTACGGAAGCATATCAAGTCATGAGCCTGCCGACTTCTTTCTTTATCGATAAAAATGGAGTGATTCAGGATAAGTTTGTTGGAGCAATGACCTACGAGTACATGCAGGAGAATTTAAATAAGATCAAATAACAGTCCTTAGTGACTGTTTTTTTAAACAAAAAAATAATCAAAAAATTTAGATAGGTGCGGTCATAATTTGGAGTGAATTTGGAAAAGATGGATATTAGAATAATGTAGAGGTGAAATATTATGAAGAAGAGAAAAAGGTCGTTCGAGGAATTAGTGAATGAAAACAAGCGAGAATTAATGAATGATTATGAACTAATGGAGAAAATTGAGGAACGCCTTGAACAACGGCATTTACAAAAGGCCGAATAAACTGTTATTGCCACTTATGAATCCCCATTTGTCAGCCATATTATTAATAGGAGGGGATAATATGGGCAATCCAAGAAGAGATTCTAAGCATTTCGTACCAAGTCATTTAGGAACGCAGCCTCGTGGCTTTAGTGGAAATAAAGGTAAAAAAATGCAGGATACATCTGGACATCATGCGCAAGTGATCCAGACCAAAGGTGAATAAATAAAAGAAGTCCGGACTTCCGGGCTTCTTTTATTGCATAATTTTATTATGTAAACTTATGTTAGAACTTTCCCTTTATTATATATAAGGTTCCGGGAAAAATAAGGACTCAGGAATTATAACAAGGAGGGAATGGAATGACGAATACAACACCAAAACCGGATGATCGTTCAGATAATGTAGATAAGTTGCAAGAAATGGTTCAAAATACAATACAAAATATACACAAAGCAGAAGCGTCACTTGAATTTACATCCGGTGACCAAGTGTCACAAATACAGGAAAAGAATAATAGGCGGCGAGAAAGCATTGAAACGCTAAGAAATGAAATAAGGGATGAGGCAGAGGCAAAAAGAAACGGTTATTAAAAGCGATTAAGTATAGATTGCAAACTGCTTACGAGGGAAAACATTTTGTTTTTCCTCTTTTTTAACAAGCCTCATACAAGTGTATCAGTGTATTTTTATGTTAAGATAATAAAGAAATAAGAGAATGAAAAGATGTGACTGAACCATGATTCAAAAAAGAAGCCACGCGGCAGATTTATACATAGAGATAAAAAAGCTAGAAGGACAGATATCAGAAAAGGGCGTACTTGAGAATCCCAATGACGCCGTAAAACTACTTGCATCGATAGATAAGCTGCCTGAAAAAACGCAGGAAATCCAGGGGCTAAAAGCGAAGTTATTTATTTTGCTTGCAGTTAGCAGGAGGGAAACCATCGGGGAAGATTCTCTATTTGAGACTTGGCTGAATGCTGCTTTGCAGGAGGATCCACACAATAAGAATGTAAAAGAACTGCTGGCAAAAAAAAGATTAAAACAATACCACTCAATATTGGATAAGCTTGATTTTCCTTTGGTCAGGGAGACGGATAACAGGACTGCTAAGCGAAAAATTGCACAGCAGTATATTAAAACTTGCGAAGAAACTATACCTGTACTTGAGGAAAAGCTTTCAGAATTAGAAAAATTACACAGTTTACCTGATATATCCAGTGAGGCAGCTCCAACATTAACAGATGTGCTTCAAGACGTTATCCAAGGACTCACGGAATTATTAAAAGCCTCACGGGAATATGAAGAGTCCATTTCAGGGGTTTTCCACACTTCTACCTATGCCAATGAGATGAAAGTTCATCTAGACCGGATTGAGCAGCTTAAAACACAATGGTCAGTACTTTTTGCCGATGATGAACAACAACAGTCCCGAGAGGCTCTGAGTGCGCTGGTAGAGCTACAATCTATGGTAGGTATGGAAGATGTCAAAAAACGGGTGAATAATTATTATCACTTTCTCCAGTACCAAAAGAAGCGAAAAGGTCTTGGGCTTCAGGCAAAGGATGAACAGAGCCTCAATATGGTATTGACAGGAAATCCGGGAACCGGCAAGACCACCCTGGCAAGGCTTCAGGCACGTATATATCATGAGCTTGGCATGCTTCCACATGAAGAAGTGCTGGAAGTGGACCGTTCTCAATTGGTCGGGGCGTTTATTGGGCAGACTGAAGAGAATGTAAAAAACATAGTAGAAAAGGCAATCGGAGGTGTATTATTCATAGATGAAGCCTACAGTCTCAAGCGGGCTGATCAAACAGGCAACGACTATGGACAAACAGCCATTGATACACTCGTTTCATTAATGACACATCAGAAATATGCTGGCAGATTTGCAGTTATTTTGGCCGGTTATCCCCAGGAGATGCGTGAATTTTTAGATGCAAATCCCGGGTTAAGAAGCAGATTTCCAAATTCAAATCATATACACCTCCCTGACTACACTACATCTGATCTAATGCAAATCGCACTAAAGACAGCTGAAAATAATGACTACATGATCACAGATGAAGCCAGGGCAGAGCTGGAAAAACGTATTGAAAGAGAAAGAGTGGATGATACATTCGGAAATGCCAGGACAGTGAGATCCATTGTACTGGACGCCATATTTAAAAAAGGGGCAACTGTCGAGTTGTCGGAGCAGAATATCCTTGAATATACTCTTTTGGATAAAGAGGATTTTCTGCTTCCGGAACCTTTTTCATATGATTCGCCGTATGAAAAACTTGAAAGGTTAGTAGGACTGAATGAGGTAAAGGCAGAGGTCAAATCGCTGGCGTCCTTTGTGAAACTACAGCAAATTAGACGAGGGCAGGGTATACCGGTCGTCCCGATTCAGCTACATTCCGTTTTTACAGGAAACCCTGGCACAGGTAAAACTACCGTGGCTAAAATATATTCTGAACTGCTAAAAGAGACTGGCATGCTTAAACGGGGACATGTAATCATAGCAAGCCGTGCCGATTTTGTGGCAGGATACATTGGCCAAACGGCTATCAAAACTAAAAAGAAAATCAGGGAGGCCCTGGGCGGTGTATTATTCATTGACGAGGCATATTCGCTGTTAAGTTCACAGTCAGGGGATTTTGGCAAAGAAGTAATCGACACACTTGTAGATGAGATGACAAAGCATAATGAAAATCTGGTCGTCATTCTGGCTGGATATACCAAACAAATGAATCAACTTCTAGAAAGTAATCCCGGTTTAAGATCCCGATTTAAGAAGTTCCTCCATTTTGCAGACTATGACAGCGCAGAAATGTTAGAAATCATGGAGAGGTATGCTGCACACTACCATTACTCATTAGAGGAAAAGGCCGTTGCATACATCAAAGATTACCTGTTGACCCAAACTGTTTCAGGAAACGGAAGATATGCGACAAATCTAATCGACGAAGCTATTCAAATTCAAGCTGATAGATTAATGTCTGGAAACGATGAAAATCTGGACGAAAAATCATTGACAATTTTGGTAGAGAGCGATATAAAAACAGCGAGTGTAAAGCTTGAAAGAGGAGACATATAGGATGCACATTTCTGAAAAGGCAATTGAAGTAAGGTATGCAGAAACAGATCAAATGGGCGTAGTTTATCATGCTAATTATCTAATTTGGATGGAGGTTGGAAGAACACAGCTCATTAAAGATCTTGGTTTTAATTATGCGGAAATGGAAGAAGACGGGGTAATATCGCCGGTAATGGATATTAATGCTTCCTATAAAAAACCAGTCCATTATGGAGAAACGGTAACAATAAAAACCTGGATTGAAAGCTATGATGGACTAAGAGTTTCTTACGGTTACGAAATCATTTCACAATCCGGAGAAGTTGCTGCAACGGGCAAATCCTTGCATGTGTGCGTTAAAAGGGAAAACTTCAGGCCGATTTCGATAAAGCGCCATTATCCGAAGTGGCATGAAGCATATGAACAGAATAAAAAACAAGTCTGATATAATTTCAACAAATCCAGGCAAGGGCTTTTGCCCGGAAGAAAGAGGATGGAAATATGGCCTTTGGAATTAACCGGGAGCAGCTGGCAGCGTGGAAAAGAAAAATCGATAACGGAGAGATTGCTTTTTTAACGCATTATTGGCTGGATGACCGCTTTCCGGGAACAAAAACTGTTACCAAGGTGGGATGCAATGACCTGGAGAAGCTTGCACAATGGGGAAGGCAATATGGGTTAAAGAAAGAATGGATCGATATTAGGAAAGATGGCTATTCACATTTTGACCTTCTTGGCGAAAAGCAGCTCGAGATTCTCTCCAGGGAAGGTATCCATGAAAAGCTTCTTGGACAGACCATTGGCTGGAAAAAGGACAAGCAGGACTAGAGCTTTTATATAATCCAAAACAAATATTGATACCTTCAATGCCCTCGGGTAAATAAGATTTAAGAACTCCAAAAGGATTATATTTCCTATTTCCGTAAACCAAGGATAGAAAGTACAAATTTAGTGGCCCTCACCCACCCCTCTTCATCACTTCCAATATTGATGACTGCGCATTTCATTATGAAAGGGCTGTTATCAGCAGCTGGATATTAATTTGAAAGCATTCGAATGTTATATAAGAAGCGGAGACTGGATTCCGCTTCTTTTTTATGCCTATGTGCAAAAAAAAAGACCCGAATTTTTCGAAAATCGGGTGTACATGATTTCACTCATATAAAAATTCAGGTTCCTTTGCCTTTTCATTGAAATTAACGAACAGATCTTTACCATCAAAATACCAAGAGTCCTTATCTTCGACGAAGTAGGTAACTCCTTCTTTTTCTACAGTAGCAGCTGGGTTAACTGGAGTTTCCGGAATAATTCCAAGCGAAAATCCTTTTTGAATAGGGCTGTAGCCGCCATACCTCGCATAAAAACGAATAAAGTCTCCACTGGTTAATTCCAGTTCAGTTTTGTACCATTCTGCTGCTTTGTCAGAGATAACAATCTTCATGATAATCTCCCTTCTAGTTTTACAATAATAACATTATAAATGATTTACAAGAAAGAAGCTAATGAAGAGATAATGGTAAGCACCTAGTGGAGAGAACTTCTTTTGCATACAAACGAAACTTTAGATATCACAGAATTATGCGGAAAACGGAGAGAGTCGCCAACAAAATTGGCATAAACCCAGGAATGTCAACCGAGTCTTGAGGAAAGTCAGGATCCTCTTCGCATATTTATCCGTACGTATGAATGATGAATTATGAAGTGTTCGTATCGTGCACATTAAAAAGAACATCCAATAAAAATGAATCTAAAAATACTATATTTATAAATTATATTAATATTTCTTTAAACCTAATTTAATACCGAGTTGAGTCTGTTTCTGGATACGTAAAAATATAGTATATAGCATTACGATATACTTGTGTGGTACTATATTGTTACCCGATATAGCATAAGAGCAAGGTGGTGAGACCGATTAGGAAAACGGAGCTATTTAAAGGAACAACCGAAATGATTTTGCTATCCCTGTTAATTAAGAAGGATTATTACGGATATGAGCTAATCGAAACAATTAAAGAAGAAAGCGGCGGATATATTCAATTTAAGGAAGGGACCTTGTATCCAGCCTTAAAGAAGCTAGAAGAAACCAATCTCGCCAAAAGTTACTGGAAGGATTCATTTGAAGGGCCAAAGCGCAAATATTATTATGCTACAAAAGAAGGTAAGAGGATGATGGATCACTATTTAACCGATTGGGAACAATTCTGTAAGGTTATTAACAATATTGTTCGGAAAGAATAATGAGAAGTCTGCAGTCGGCGGAAATAAGGACGGATGAAGAAAGATCCTCTTAAACCAGGCGTTTTAATGATGGGCAGAAAGATTCATCTTGATATAAAACCAAATGGTGTTATAATAGTGACATGAAACCATTTGGTTTTATTTAAAAATGTAAGGAGAATGAATGTGGAAACAAATCAAAACGGGACTTTAACAGACATTAAACAGACAATTGTGTTTGATTCACCAATTGAAAAGGTATGGGAGAAGGTGTCCACTTCCGAAAATATTGCAGAGTGGTTTATGCCGAATGATTTTGAACCAAAGGTAGGCCATGAGTTCCATATACAATCGCCTTTTGGACCATCACCTTGCAAAGTGCTCGAAATTGATGCTCCTAATAAGCTGTCTTTTGCTTGGGATACTGAAGGCTGGGTAGTAGAATTTATTTTAAAGGACTTAGGGGATAAAACGGAATTTACCCTTATTCACGGAGGCTGGAAACGTCCTGAAGATATCATTGGAAAAGCCAATCAGAAGAGCTCGATCATCCGCGATACCATGGGGAATGGCTGGAATGGTATTGTACATCAACGGCTTCGTAAGGTAGTGGAAGGATAAGTGACGGCAGTCAAGCATGACGTCTTTCAGGCAATAGCCGACCCGACTCGCAGAGAGGTACTCAGATTGCTTGCTGGAAAGGAAATGCCTATTTCGGAAATAACAGCTCATTTCCCGATTAGCAGAACGGCAATAGCAAAACACTTGCAAATACTTTCGGAAGCCGATTTGGTGAATGGACGCAAGGCTGGGAGGGAGAAATTGTACAGACTGCAGCCGGAACCCTTACAAGAATTAAAGAATTGGCTGTCGTTTTATGAACAATTTTGGAATAATAAGTTATCCATGCTTAAACATATGGTTGAAAACGAAGGAAATCATCAGTTGAAAATAGTAAAACCAGCGACAAATGACGAAAAGGAAGGCCACAGTTAATGTGGTCTTTTTTATATTCGGATAATATATTATAACAAAAACCTCGCTAGAATATTTTCTAACACTCAGCATCCCATAGTTTATCATATTAGTCTTTATTAAGCGGCAGCTAAGAAAAATGGCCGATAAGGAGCCGTCATAGGTTTCTCTATGTCCGAGATTAACAGGGAGAGTATCAAGAGTCCTAAATCACATTTATATCCATTATTACATTGCTGGACGGAAAGGAAGTATATTGGCAACGGAAATCGTCTCAAACCAGTCAGCGCAGTCCAGGCTGCAGGGTAACTATGAGAAATCAGGGGCCTTCAGAGTGCAATGGCTTTGTTTCTGATAAGTAAAAAAAGTACAGAAGTATGAAGTCACGCCCAAAAGTTAGAGTTCACAAACTTTTGGGTGCTGTATGTAATTTGACCTCGAAAATAGCACATTGGATAAAGTTTTTTTCGTCAAAAATGCTATTTTTCTTTCATATTATTGCCTGATTTCTGCGCTTCAGCCATTTTGGCAAGCAGGATATGCTGAGGCATATGCATAATTTGCTCTAAAGGCAATTTGAGTGTCTCAGATAATATAAGTGCCGTTTCTGCAGATATTTTCAATGGTCCCATTCAAATGTTCTCCTTAGCTTATTCTTTCTATTAATAATATACCATACTTTTTTGACAAGACTTATTTCGAGATTATAACGACTATTTGTAAGTAGCGGAAGAAAAATCTGGGAAGTTCATATTACTCGGCTTCAAAACCTATTTGTAGATCATTGCGATCAATAAGGCCGGATTGGGAGTTAAACGAAGAAGTATATGATTTGAAGTACAGATAGTAGTTTGCTATTTTTTATATGTTACCAAGTGTGTATGGAGGGTAATGGAACATAAGAATAAACATATAAGAAGGGTGGGAAATCACTATGCTAAAGATGACTTCGATTGCCTATGATAAAATCAACTCCATTCTCCAAGAGGAGCAAGGCCCGGGAGAAAAGCTCTATTTGCGGGTAACGATGGGGATTGGCTGAGGGGGTCCCCAGTTAAAGCTTTCTCTGGATGAGAAGCCATTGCAAAAAGATATAATTCAAAAATTCGAGGATATTGATATCCTGATCCATGAACAGGATATGCCGCATTTCGAAAACGCAACAATAGATGTGGTAAGGGATTTATATGGCAAAAGAAAATTCTCGTTAGTCAAAGACTGAACAGGTTGCTAAACATAATAAAAACAGGACTGGCCGGGGAGGACAGTCCTGTTATTGTCCTATAATAAACATAAAAACAATAGAACATAAATTAGAGCCATTTAATTTTAGGTTCCGTTTTATCAATAATCCTCTTTATGTTAGCTCTGTGCCGGTAAAATATGAATATCGCCAGAATAGATAGTACAATAATCAGCGGGATATCATGATTCCTTGTAACCAGGGCAAACACTAAAGCAACAACCGCTGCGACCATGGAGGATAAGGATACATACTTTGTCAGATATAAAGACAGAAAGAATATCGCAACAAGCAAGAAAAATAAAAGAGGGGCATACGCCAGAAGAATTCCTCCTGATGTAGCTACAGCTTTTCCGCCGCGGAAGCCTGCAAATACGGGGTACATATGCCCTATAACCGCCAGTACACCAGCAAGCAGAAGGTGTATGTCCACATCGAGCAAAACCGGCAGGCTGGTAGCTAATGTCCCCTTCAATATGTCCATGACAGTTACCACCAGACCAGCTTTTACACCCAGTGTGCGAAAGGTATTAGTTGCTCCGAGATTTTTGCTGCCGTGTTCCCGTATATCGGTTTTATAAAATACTTTCCCAATAATCAACCCAGAAGGTATGGAGCCGGCCAGATAAGCCAGCAATAATGTAAGAATGATCATCATATAAAATTGCCCTTTCCCGTCTATGTTAAATCTGAATCATTATGTATGGACACTGCTCAGAAATACGTTCGGAGTGTTATTTTATTTTATCATGTAAATAAAAAAAAACCATGTCTTTATTTGTCATGTGTAAAAACAATGTGCATGGATGAAAAATCACTTGGTTTGGGTTTTTAAACATATAAATGTAAAATAGTAATACATGGCTACAATGACAATGCGGAAAATTTTTGGATGTAATAGTAAACATCAAATATGAGGAGCTGATTAAAATGGTATTGGAATATCCGCCCAGGCAGGAATTAGGGGAAATCTTAAAAAAAGCCAAAAGAGTAGCAGTGGTAGGACTTTCGGATAATCCGGACCGCACTTCTTACATGGTTTCAAAGGCGATGCAGGATAGCGGTTATGATATTATACCTGTTAACCCTGCGGTTGATGAAGTGCTGGGAGTAAGGGCTGTTTCATCGCTAAAGGAAATAGAAGGCCATATTGATATTGTCAATGTATTCCGCCGATCTGAATATTTAATGGAGGTTGCGAAGGAATTTTCCGAAGTAGATGCAGATGTTTTTTGGGCACAGCTGGGGCTCGAAAACGAAGAAGCATATCAATTTTTGAAAAATAAGGGCTACACAGTTGTCATGGACAGATGCATTAAAGTCGAGCATGCACTTACAAAATAAACGGCACGCAGGAGCAAACACGCTCCTGTTTTTTTACGGTCTCTGAAGAAGTTTTGTTTTAGTGAAATTCGATTAAGGATTCTCCGTTATTTGTTAAAAAGACCTCAAATATGAGCGAAATGAATGGATTTTTAAAATGCGTATTTGCCAAATAAAAAAATATCGCTACAATAAGTCATAGACCAATACTATAAAGAGACACAAAAAATAAACGTAGAAATACGGCAAAAGTATGAAAATCAATCGAACATTTGTTCTTTCTGGATAAATTGATTATACTTATCTTAGTAAGAGTGAATAAATATGATTGTTAATTCTAATTTTTAAAAAAGGATTTATAAGACTTTGCTTAAAGTGTTTAAAACAGAACGCCAGAAGCATCTTAATTTGCTGCTGCGAGCGTTGGAGCCCTGCCCTGATTGGTAGGGCGAGGCAATTGTGTTTTGCAACGAAAGGGGAATATCTGTGGCAAGAAACGTAAAAACAATCGAATATAACGATGATGCGATTCAGGTACTGGAAGGCCTTGAGGCAGTAAGGAAACGGCCGGGGATGTACATAGGCAGCACAGATGCGAGAGGCCTGCATCATCTTGTATATGAGATTGTAGATAACTCCGTGGACGAAGCTTTGGCGGGGCATGGGGACCACATTATCGTCAAGATCCATAAAGACAATAGCGTGAGCGTGACTGATAAAGGCAGGGGTATGCCTACCGGAATGCACAAAATGGGCAAGCCAACTCCGGAAATCATCTTGACTGTTCTTCACGCCGGCGGAAAATTCGGCCAGGGGGGCTATAAGACAAGCGGAGGGCTGCATGGGGTAGGTGCATCGGTCGTAAACGCCCTATCGGAATCGCTCGTCGTAACCATAAAAAGAGACGGCTTTATTTATGAACAAAGATTTGCTGAGGGAGGCAAGCCTCAAACCACATTAGAAAAATTAGGGAAGACGAATCAGACCGGCACAAAAATTCACTTCAAGCCGGATGCATCTATTTTTTCTGTTACCACGTTTAATTATGATACGTTGTCCGAAAGATTACGGGAATCAGCTTTCCTGCTAAAAGGCATGAAGATTGAATTGATAGATGAACGATATGACCAGCATGATATTTTCCATTATGAAAACGGCATCGAAGCCTTTGTTCAATATTTAAATGAGGAAAAAGATACACTCCATTCTGTAATCAGTTTTGATGGACAGCAAAATGGCCTTGAAGTGGATTTTGCTTTTCAGTTCAATGATGGATATTCGGAAAATGTGTTAAGCTTTGTGAATAATGTCAGGACCAAGGATGGCGGAACTCATGAAGTTGGTGCAAAAACAGCAATGACGCGGGCGTTTAACGACTATGCTAGAAAGACTGGCCTATTGAAGGAAAAGGATAAAAACCTGGAGGGGTCTGACATTCGGGAAGGATTATCAGCCATCATCTCCGTCAGGATTCCTGAGGAATTTCTCCAGTTTGAAGGACAGACCAAGAGCAAGCTTGGCACAAGTGAGGCAAGGTCGGCAGTCGATGCCATCGTTTCAGAGCATTTGGCGTATTTCTTTGAGGAGAACCCAAATACAAGCTCTCTTTTAATAAAGAAAGCAATTAAAGCCTTCCAGGCCCGGGAAGCAGCACGCAAAGCAAGGGAAGACGCAAGAAGTGGAAAGAAGAGGAAGAAATCAGAGGCTGTTCTCTCAGGGAAACTGACCCCGGCACAATCCAGAAATCCACAAAAGAATGAATTATACCTGGTAGAGGGCGATTCCGCAGGTGGGTCAGCTAAGCAAGGGCGTGACCGCAGATTCCAGGCAGTGCTGCCGCTAAGGGGCAAGGTAATAAATACAGAAAAGGCCAAGCTGCAGGATATCTTCAAAAATGAAGAAATCAATACCATTATCCATGCGATCGGCGCCGGTGTAGGGCCAGAGTTTGTTGTGGATGATGCCAATTATGACAAGATTATTATTATGACTGATGCGGATACAGATGGCGCCCATATCCAAGTCCTGTTATTAACCTTCTTTTACCGTTACATGAAGCCGTTGATTGAGGCCGGCAAGATTTATATCGCATTGCCGCCGTTATATAAAGTAAGCAAAGGTACAGGCAAGAAAGAAGTCATTGAATACGCATGGAGCGATGACGAACTCCAGGGAGCTATCAAAAAAGTCGGCAAAGGGTATATCCTTCAGCGTTATAAAGGACTGGGGGAAATGAATGCGGACCAGCTCTGGGAGACTACGATGAACCCTGAGACCAGGACGTTGATCCGTGTCAAGATCGATGATGGCGCACGGGCCGAAAGACGTGTTACAACCCTGATGGGGGACAAAGTAGAACCGCGTCGTAAGTGGATTGAGTCGAATGTAGCGTTTGGTCTCGAAGAGGAATCGAATATTTTAGATAATGAAAATATATCGGTTACAGAGGAGGTCAAATAAGATGTCATCTTTAGAAAAATATAGGGATTTGCCTCTTGAAGAGGTTATTGGCGACCGTTTTGGCCGTTACAGTAAATATATTATCCAGGACCGCGCCCTTCCTGATGCACGGGATGGATTAAAGCCAGTTCAGCGGCGGATTTTATATGCCATGCATGTCGAAGGGAATACACACGAAAAGAACTTCCGCAAAGCTGCCAAGACAGTCGGGAATGTAATTGGTAATTATCATCCCCATGGCGATTCGTCTGTTTACGAAGCCATGGTGCGCATGAGCCAGGACTGGAAGCTTAGGAATATCATGATAGAAATGCACGGCAATAACGGAAGTATCGACGGGGATCCTCCTGCTGCCATGCGTTATACCGAAGCGAGGCTATCTGCCATTGCTTCAGAATTGCTCAAAGATATCGATAAAAGGACGGTAGATTTTGTTCCGAACTTTGACGATACCTCCAATGAACCGGTTGTTTTGCCTGCTATATATCCGAACCTGCTGGTGAACGGCTCTACTGGGATTTCTGCGGGTTATGCAACGGAAATTCCACCGCATCAATTGGGTGAGGTGATTGATGCTGCCATCTTGAAAATAGACAAACCTGATGCGACTGTCGACGATTTGATGACAGTAATTAAAGGGCCAGATTTTCCGACAGGTGGCATTATCCAGGGCATAGAAGGCATCAAAAAAGCCTATGAAACTGGAAAGGGAAAAATCATTATCCGGGGCAAAGCTGAAATCGAAGAGATTCGCGGTGGAAAACAGCAGATAGTAGTCACTGAGATTCCATATGAAGTGAATAAGGCTAACCTTGTAAGAAAGATAGATGAATTCAAGATCGACCGCAAAGTTGAAGGAATCGCCGAAGTAAGGGACGAAACCGATCGGACGGGCCTTCGGGTGGTGATTGAACTGAAAAAAGAAGCAGATGCAAACGGGGTATTACACTATTTATATAAAAATTCCGACTTGCAGATTACTTATAATTTCAATATGGTTGCGATCTACAAGAAGCGTCCAACCCTGATGACCCTTCCAAAAATGCTGGATGCCTTCATCGATCACCGCAGGCAGGTCATTATCAACCGCTCGCGTTATGAGCTACAAAAAGCACGTGATAGAGCTCATATTGTAGACGGACTGATGAAGGCTTTATCCATCCTCGATGAAGTCATTGCTACCATTCGAGCTTCAAAGGATAAAAGGGATGCAAAGGACAATTTGATAGCCAAGTTCCAATTTACGGAGCCTCAGGCAGAAGCCATCGTTTCTTTGCAGCTATACCGTCTGACCAACACGGATATAACAGCGCTCCAACAGGAAGCCGAGGAATTGCACAAGAAAATTGAAGAGCTTACAAGGATCCTGGAAAGTGAAAGAGCGTTGCTTTCAGTGATAAAAAAAGAGCTGAGACAGGTGAAAAGGGATTACAACGATCCACGCCGTTCGAAAATTGAAGACGAGATTGAAGAAATCAAAATTAATCTTGAAGTACTCGTTGCCAGTGAAGATGTGGTAGTTACCGTAACCAAGGAAGGGTATGTGAAACGGACATCTCTTCGTTCATATGCTGCTTCGGGCGGCCTTGATTTTGGAATGAAGGATTCTGACAGGCTGCTGCAGAAGCTTGAGATGAACACCACAGATGTATTGCTGCTATTTACCAACAAAGGCAATTATCTATATTGTCCGGTTCACCAGCTCCCAGATATCCGCTGGAAGGAAACGGGCCAACATATTGCCAATATCATACCGATAGAAAGTGATGAACAAATCGTAAAAGTACTGCCAGTTAAGGACTTCGAGCAGCAGAATTATCTACTGTTCGTTACAAGAAATGGCATGGTGAAAAAGACGGAGTTAAAAGCATATAAGGCAACTCGTTATTCAAAACCGCTTGTCGCTATAAACTTAAAAGGCGATGATCAGCTGACCGATGTCCACCTTACCTCTGGCAATGCTGACATCTTCATGGTAAGCCACTACGGCTTTGCATTGTGGTTCAGTGAAGAGGAAGTGGGACTGGTCGGTGCCAGAGCTGCTGGTGTCAAAGGAATGAACCTGAAGGACGGAGATTTTGTAGTCGGAGGAAAACTGCTTCATCATGCCGCTGGCGAAGCAATCTTTATTGTTACTCAACGCGGTGCTGTAAAAAAGATGAAGCTTTCGGAATTTGAAAAAACCAGCAGGGCAAAGAGAGGCGTTGTGGTCCTGCGTGAATTAAAATCAAATCCACATCGGATTACCGGCTTTGAAACGGTACTTCCTACGGATACGATTTTTGTAGAAACGGAAAAAGGTGTAATTGAAAGTGTGCAGGTATCTTCCACAAGATTCAATGACCGATATACCAATGGCTCTTTTGTTGTGGATGAGTCGGAAAGCGGCAAATTGCATGCATTATGGAAAGTAAGTGTAGAAGAGCCTAAAACAGATATCGACCAATAATATGTAAGCGAGCCAGGTCAATAATTTGACTTGGCTTTTTTGCTGCTTTTAAGATGGCTATACTCAATTATGGTTAATTCTGTATTGATATAAACTGCCATGTTCGGAAATAGTATGACCGACTATTTTTTATTAGCTTAACTGAAACAAGCGAAAAATAAATCAATAATTTAGTTATTCATGGAAATAATAAGAAACACTTATTTCTATGAAGGGAAGATCACGATGGATGATTTATTAATTGCACGTTCAATGTTTGGAACGAATATGGCTTTCCATATCATCTTTGCAACAATAGGAGTAGGCCTTCCCCTGATGATTCTGTCTGCAGAATTACTGTACCAGAGAACGAAGGATTATCAATATGTCGTTATGGCTAAGAGGTGGACTAAGGCTTTCGCTGTCTTGCTGGGCGTGGGTATTCCTACTGGGACTATAGCAGGGGTTCAGTTATCATTGCTCTGGCCAGGTTTCATGGAAGTAATCGGCCGGGTGATGGCACTCCCTTTCCAGATTGAAATTTATGCCTTTTTCATTGAAGCATTGTTCATGTCCATTTATGTGTATGCTGCTGAGCGCATACCCCCCTGGGCGAGGATCGTAAGCCTGCTGCTTGTCGCCTTGGGGGCCCTGTCTTCAGCGGTATTAATTACAAATGTACATGCTTTCCAGAGCACGCCAGCTGGATTTCGGGTAGAGGATGGGCGCATTGTTGATGTAGATCCATGGGCTGCCTTCTTCAATCCTGGTTTTTTTGTCACAGCAGGTCATGTAGCTGTGTCAGCATACACTACCGGCGCGTTTGTTGTGGCATCTGTAGCTGCTTATAAAATGTTGAAGCTGGGACCTTCAGCTAAACTTTACAATTTCCACAAAAAGGCATTGATGCTAAGCGTAATCATCGGTGGAGCTTTTTCATTGGCCACAGCCTTAAACGGACATGCAACAGCACAACATCTGCATGAGTATCAAAAAGAAAAGCTCGCTGCCGCAGAGGGATTATTCGAAACACAGACACATGCGCCATTAACTATTGGTGGTTTTACTGATAGAGAAACCAAAGAGGTAAAATGGAGTATAGAAATTCCCTGGGCTCTCAGTTTCCTGGCTGGGAATAGCTTTGATACGAAGGTTACCGGCCTTAACGATTTTCCTGAGGAAGAGTGGCCTCCATTATTTGTCCATACCCTTTTCAATGCGATGGTTGGAATCGGCTCACTGTTAATCTTACTCGCCTTGGCAACGATTATTTGGAGCAAGTGGTTCAAGCGTGATACATTCCCGAGAATCTTATTGTGGCTTCTTGTAGCCTCAGGACCCCTGGCTGTAATCGCAATCGAATGCGGCTGGATTTTTTCCTGTACAGGACGCCAGCCGTGGACAATATATAAGGTGCTAACCACGGCGAATGCGGTCACTTCAGCCCAAAACCTGGGTACTTTGTTTATCCTGTTCTTGCTCGTATATGTAATTTTGGCCGCAGCAGTCATCTTTGTACTTCTTTACTACTTTAAAAGAAATACAATTGAGGATGATTTGAATCGCGCAGAACAAAAAGGTGTCCCGCTATTTGGAGCTAATTCGTAAAAAGGGGAGAAACATATGTCAGATGCAGTCATAGCCAGTCTTGTACTATGGGGATTTGTGTTTATATACTCTGTTATGGCAACGATGGATTTCGGGGCAGGCTTCTGGTCCATGCTCTATATCAACCGGGAAAAGAATAAGGCAACCAATATAGCAAATCGCTACCTATCCCCGACATGGGAAGTAACTAATACTTTTATCGTTGCCCTCGTAGTTGCCATTTACAGCATGTTTCCGGGTGCGGCTTATACATTGGGAACAATCCTGATCATTCCTGGCAGCATTATATTGCTTCTGCTTGCCTTGCGAAGTGCTTTCCTGGTATTTTCACATACTGCTCACGAATACAGAAAAATACTTACTTATATCACTGGGATTACAGGAATCATTATTCCTGGACTCCTGATCAGCGTGCTGCCAATCTCACATGGCGGCTTTGTGGATGCAGTTGACGGAGGCCATATGCTGGATCTAGGAAGACTCTTTACCAGTCCGAATGAATATGCATTTATAGGTTTTGCGATCTTTAGCAGCCTGTTTCTGTCATCTCTATTACTTTCAGATTATTCACGCGCTGCCGGTGAACATGATGCGTACCTTATATACAGGAGAGATGCTATGTTCACAGGTCCTCTTTCTTTAGGCACGGCGGTCATTGTAATGCTTACATTAAAGGATGAAGCCAATTGGCTATATGACAGGATGATGGATGATTTTCCATTGCTTCTTGTTTCTGTAGGCTTTTTTATAATTGGAGGAGTAGCACTATATTTTCCGTATTTTACAAAAAAGGAAACTACAGGTTTTCCAAGAATTGCCGTAATTGCGATCACCATTCAATACATGATAGCTTCACTCGTTTATGGAAGGGCACATATGCCGTATTTAGTGTATCCGGATATTACAATCCAATCTGGTTTTACTGATCCTAACTCATTTCGGGCAGTTTTTGTTACGTATATAGTCGGTTTTGCGATATTATTTCCGGGCTTTGTTTACTTTTGGTCCATTTTCATGAAGGACAGCCGACTTCGCCAAAAAGCGAAAGGCAATTAATGGGGATCTGGTGTGAAAAATAGACTTATGTATATGTCTGAGTCTGTGTAAGTTTCCCTGGTTCTTATAGATCGGGTTCAGTAAGCCTTGCCACAACATAATAACAAAGGTTTGTGAGGGATATCGTAGATGGAAAGTACTTGGAGGGGCATTCCGCATTTTCTCATTCAGACGGCAGGCTAAAATAAACTGACCGATCCGGTCTGATGTCAATGAGGGATACAGACTATAAATGTATCAGGCAGTCCTCTATAACATGGAAGGTTGGTGGCAGCCTTATTCCCACCTCAGTTTTGCGAATGGGTTTTTAGGCTGATGATAAGATTCCAGATTAAAAAATATGGCATGTAACAAGTTTTCTATCGATCTTAAAGAATTCACCTTTAATAGGCAAATAACATACAATATGGCAAGCAAACACGACATAGTCGGAAAGGAGAAGCTTGCCATGTCTAAGTTTAATCCGGAGAAACTGACAGTGACCTATATTCCCCCTGTAACGGAAAGTCATCCTGCTGATGGAAGAAAATACACTTTAACGCATTCCGATCTTAGTGGCGATTTATTTTTAAGCATTGGTCCGCATTATGATTATGCTAAAATCAATCAGAAAATGAGGGATGAGGTACTTGGTGAGTGGCATACCCATCTGGGCCAGTATTACCTTTCCATAAAAATATATATCAGTGGTGGGGAATATGATGAGAATATATCAAAAGTAAGGTATTTGATTTTCCAAAAGGACCTCGAACTTGCACTCCAAGCCATGATGTATGGCGACCGAAAGTTTTTCCGCCATTTCCCCTGGTTATTAGATAGTCCAATTGCTGTCTGTTTTGAATCAGTGCATCCTAATTTTAGCCATACAGCATATTATGGAACTCCAAGGAGATATCTGGACAGAAAAAGATTGGCTGAACTTGGTGAATTGAATGTGTAAGAGAAATGGACTGATTCTCATAAAAAGAGATCAGTCTATTTCATTAGGGAACGTTTTTGACAGCGCTTTCAAAATTAAGTTTGACAATTTCAAATTTTTTACATAAAATCGAATCGAAGCTGCTATCTTTCCCTAAATCCGAAAGGGGTGTTGAAGCACGGATCTTAAGGACAAAATAATAGAAACCTCACTCACGCTTTTTGAGAAACATGGCTTTCATGGTGTCACAGTCAACCAGATTGTGAAGGCAAGCGGCACGTCAAAGGGCGGCTTTTATCATCATTTTCAATCTAAGGATGAACTTCTATTTGTAATCCATGACTATTTTATTTCATATGTTGTAACGAAGGCCAAAGAAGCTATTGCCACATGCAAAACACCTACTGATAAACTTCGGAGAATTATTAAATCTTTCGTCAAAGTATTCGACCTCTATAAATCCCACATCTCAGTATTTTACCAGGAAAGCATTTATCTGAAGCCCCAATATGCCAGTGCAATTCGAGAAAAGCGACAATGCTATAAGAATATATTATTCCAGGTCATCCGGGAAGGAATAGATGCAGGTGAATTCCGGGAAGACCTTTCTGTTGAGATAACTGGAATGTCTATCTTGGGAATGGTGAACTGGACATATAAGTGGTATAAAAAAGACGGCATAAACTCAATTGATGAAATCGCTGATATATATCTGGACATAATCCTGAGGGCTATAGCATCTGACGCAGCACTCAACAGTAAGCGCTTACAATATGATTGTTTGCAAGACTATCAGAAAAAGTAACGGCCCCTTCAGAAATACAACAGACCAACCAGTCGGTCCGCGCAAAGCTTTTGACTATTTTTTAGGAGGCTTTTATATGGATTTTGAACTTACAAAGGAACAGAAAATGATAAAGGAAATGGTTAGTGAGTTCGCAGAAAAGGAAATCAAGCCAATCGCCATCGAGCTTGATGAAAAATCAAAGTTTGCTGAAGATGCGTTTAAAAAAATGGGTGAACTAGGGCTGCTTGGAATACCTTTCCCAGAGGAATACGGGGGTTCAGGAGGCGATACGGTATCTTATGCTATTGCTGTCGAAGAGATAGGAAAGGCATGCGGCGGGACAGGATTGAGCTATGCGGCTGCCGTTTCACTCGGAGCAAGTCCAATCTACTATTTCGGTACCGAAGAACAGAAGCGGAGGTTCCTGGTTCCACTTGCAAAGGGAGAATCGCTCGCATCCTTTGGACTGACAGAAACGAATGCAGGCAGTGATGCTGGAGGAACGCGAACAAGGGCTGTTCTGGATGGTGATGAATATGTGATAAATGGGGAGAAATGCTGGATCACCAATGCCGGCTATGCAAGTGTGATTACGGTCACGGCAGTATCGGGAAAAGATGAACGCGGCAGGAATATCATTTCAGCATTTCTGGTTCCGGTGGATACTCCGGGTCTTACCATCAATTGCAGCTATGAAAAGATGGGAGTGCGTGCATCCAATACATGCGAGATTATTCTAAAGGATGTGAGAGTCCCGAAGGAGAATATTTTAGGTGACCCAGAAAAAGGATTTAAACAATTTTTGTATACACTTGATGGCGGAAGGATTTCCATTGCCGCACTTGCTGTGGGGCTGGCCCAGGCCGCTTTCGAAAGGTCGCTTGCTTACTCAAAACAGCGTGAGCAGTTTGGGCAGCCAATCTCGAATTTCCAGGCAATCCAATTCAAGCTTGCAGATATGGCCATGGAAATTGAATTGGCAAGAAATATGGTATATAAGGCTGCATGTCTTAAAGATAATAAAAAACCATTCACCAAGGAATCTGCCTATGCGAAGCTGTTTGCTTCCGAAATGGCTTTCAGGGCATGTAACCAGGCAATCCAAATCCATGGAGGATCAGGCTACATGCGTGAGTATGAAGTGGAGCGCTACCTGCGTGATGCTAAGCTGCTGGAAATCGGTGAAGGTACATCGGAAATACAGAGAGTCGTGATAGCGAGGCAGCTAGGCTGCTAGTTTGATATTGACCCCTAAGCGTATTCATCCAGGCTTAAGAAGAGATATGTGTGTGTATCATTTTTTCTTAGTAGGAGGAGTGCCATGTCGGATTTATTGACAGTGACTGTTGGCAGGCTGCTGGAGAAAACAGCTGAGGCTGCTGGAGAAAAGGAAGCGGTTGTGTATCATAAGCTAGGACTTCGGTATACGTATAAGGAATTTGAACGAATCTGCCGTGAAGCGGCACGCGGTTTTATGTCAATCGGCATTGAAAAAGGTGAACACGTTTCCATATGGGCAACAAATAAACCTGAATGGCTGATTACTCAGTTTTCTACAGGCAAAATGGGCGCGGTGCTTGTTACGGTAAACACAAATTACCGTGCAGGCGAGCTTGAATACCTGTTAAAACAATCTGATTCCACTACTCTCATTCTGATGGAAAAATTCAAGGACCATTCCTATATTGACACTCTTTATGAAATCGTTCCTGAATTGAAGGACTGTGAACCAGGTAAGCTAACCTCTTCGAGGCTCCCAAAGCTTCGAAATGTTATCATCCTTGGGGAAAACAGGTACCCAGGCACTTACGCGTGGGCAGATGTGATGGACGGAAAAGATAAAGTGTCGGATGAAATGCTGGATGCGCGCATGGATGCCATGGACCCCATGGAAGTCATTAATATGCAATATACTTCCGGAACAACAGGATTTCCTAAGGGGGTTATGCTGACACATTCCAATCTGGTGAATAATGGCTTCAATATCGCTTCATGCATGAAGCTTACATTAAATGACAGGCTTTGCATTCCTGTACCATTCTTTCATTGTTTTGGATGTGTGCTTGGAACGATGGCATGTGTATCGGTGGGGGCCACGATGGTTCCTCTTGAGGAGTTCAATCCAAAAGAGGTTCTCCAAACGGTCGAGGCAGAAAAATGTACGGCACTTCATGGCGTGCCAACGATGTTTATTGCCGAGCTGAATGTGGATGATTTTGATACCTATGATCTTTCAAGCCTCAGGACAGGGATTATGGCTGGCTCCAACTGTCCGATTGAGGTAATGAGAAACGTAGTCGGCAAAATGGGCGCTTCCGAGATTACCATTGTATACGGGCAGACGGAATCATCCCCGGGGATAACCCAGACGAGAACAGATGACCCTATTGAACTGAGGGTTTCGACGGTCGGACGCGCCTTGCCCCATGTAGAAGTCAAAATAGTAAAGCCCGGTACCGCAAATGAAGTGGAGCGGGGAGTACAAGGGGAATTGTGTACCAGGGGCTACCATGTAATGAAAGGGTACTATAACAATCCCGATGCAACAAAGGATGCCATTGATCCTGATGGCTGGCTCCATACAGGAGATTTGGCTGTGATGGATGGAAATGGCTATTGCCGTATTACAGGACGTCTCAAGGATATGATCATTCGTGGAGGGGAGAATGTGTATCCAAGGGAAATCGAAGAGTACTTATATCAGCATCCGGCTGTCCTGGATGTCCAGGTGATCGGGGTACCGGATGAAAAGTACGGAGAAGAAATTATGGCCTGGATTATTCCTAAGGACGGGCAATCCTTAACTGCTGATTCCATTAAAGCTTATTGTGAGGGGAAAATAGCTAGGTTTAAGATTCCGAGATACATCGAATTTACAGACCACTACCCAATGACAGCTTCAGGGAAAATCCAGAAATACAAACTAAAGGAGAAGGCAATGGATTTATTGGCGAGGACGTAGAGAGGAGGGATTAGTCAATGTTTAAGAAAATATTGATAGCGAACCGCGGCGAGATTGCAGCAAGGGTAATCCGAACTTGTGAAAAATTAGGGATAAAATCGGTGGCTGTATACTCCGAAGCTGACAGGGAGGCTCCATTCGTTTCCATGGCGGATGAAAGTTATTTGTTGGGCGGGCCAAGAGTGCAGGAAAGTTATTTAAACGTTGATAAAATTATTGAGATTGCGAAAGAGACAGCCTGCGAGGCAATTCATCCAGGTTACGGATTCTTAAGTGAAAATGCTGGATTTGCCGAACGCTGCCAGAAAGAAGGAATTACCTTTATCGGGCCAAGTCCAAAGGTGATCAGCCAGATGGGCAGTAAAATCGAGTCAAGAAACACAATGGAAAAAGCCGGTCTTCCTTTAGTTCCCGGGTTATCTAGACCATTGGGGAACGTGGATGAGGCAATTATCGAAGCTGAAAAAATCGGATACCCCATTATGCTAAAGGCTTCCTCCGGTGGCGGTGGCATAGGTATGCAGGCTGTAACGGACAAGGAAGAACTAATCAAGGCTTATGAAGGAAACCAGAAAAGAGCTCAAATGTTTTTCGGCAATGGCGACATGTTCCTTGAAAAGCTGATAGAAAAGCCCCGTCATATCGAAATACAGGTGCTGGCGGACGAAAAGGGAAATGCGGTCTATCTTTGGGAGCGGGAATGTTCCATACAGCGAAGGCATCAGAAGGTCTTAGAAGAAGCCCCATCCCCCTTTTTGGATGAAGAAACCAGAAACAGGATGGGTGAAGCAGCCGTAAGGGCAGTTAGGGAGATTGGTTATTCAAACGCTGGAACGATTGAATTCCTGGTAGATAAGGATAAGAACTTTTATTTTCTTGAAATGAATACAAGACTTCAGGTGGAACATCCAGTTACAGAAGAAATTACCGGCTTAGACCTAGTGGAACAGCAAATCAGGATTTCATCGGGCGAAGAGCTTTCTTTTAGACAGCAAGATATTAAAAGAGAGGGACACGCCATTGAAGTCAGGATTTATGCCGAAGATCCGAACACCTTTTATCCGTCTCCCGGTAAAATCACAGCTTTGCACCTTCCACAGGGTGAAGGAATCCGGCATGAAATGGCAGTTCATGGACAATCCCATGTAACTCCATATTATGACCCAATGATAGCGAAACTGGTAGTAAAAGGGGAAAACAGGGAGGCAGCCATTGCGTGCTTGGCATCGGCTCTTGCAGATTACAGAGTGGAGGGAATTAAGACCAACATTCCGGCCCTGTCGGAAATAGCTGGCCTTGACGCCTTTAAAAAGGGAGAGACAACAACAGATTTCATTGAAAAATATTATAAAAATTCGAACCAGAAAATGACAAAGGCATAGGAGGATCAGAGTATGGCAGAAATTAAGGCGAGCATGGCAGGAAGTGTATGGAAAATAACGGTTTCAGTAGGAGAAAATGTGACTGAAGGGCAGGACCTTGTTATTCTCGAATCTATGAAAATGGAAATTCCAATTGCAGCAGAAAGTGACGGGACAGTGAAAGAAATAAAGGTAAGTGAAGGGGATTTTGTAAACGAGGATGACGTTTTAGTCATTGTCGAATAGAAGTATGGAGGAATTGGATGAGTTATCCTGATAAAGTCACGATTAAGGAAGTCGGGCCAAGAGACGGTTTGCAGAATGAAAAGGAAATTCTTGACGCTAAAAATAAAATAGAGTGGATCAATCTCCTTTCACAATCAGGCCTCTCTTATATTGAGATTACTTCGTTCGTTCATCCAAAGTGGATACCCCAGTTAAGTGATGCAAAGAAGGTAGCCAAAGAGATTTCGAGAAAACCAGGAGTAACATATGCGGCACTTGTGCCAAATATGCACGGACTGGAAGCGGCACTTGAAGCAAATGTAGATGAGGTCTCCGTGTTCATGTCAGCGAGCGAAAGCCATAATCTAAAGAATATAAACAAATCCATCGGAGATACATTTCCTGTACTGGAGAAAGTCGTCCAAACAGCGAAGAAAGAGCACAAAATGGTCAGAGGCTATGTTTCTACGGTTTTTGGATGTCCTTATGAGGGGCGTGTAGCGATCGATCAAGTATTGAAAGTATGCGATAGTCTTTTTGATATGGGGATCAGCGACATTTCGCTTGGAGATACAATTGGAGTTGCCAATCCGCGACAGGTCGAGGAGATGCTGAACATTCTGTTGAAAAGATACGAAGCAAGCCTGCTTGCCCTTCATTTCCACGATACAAGGGGAATGGCCCTTGCCAATATTATAAAGAGCCTGGATTATGGCATCACAACTTTTGATTCCTCTATAGGAGGGCTCGGAGGGTGTCCATATGCTCCTGGAGCAAGCGGCAATGTTGCTACAGATGACCTTGTCCATATGCTGGAGAAGATGGGCATTGAAACAGGGATCGATTTAGACAAACTGTTGAAAGCAGCTTCCTATATACAGGAGACATTGAAAAAACCACTGCAAAGCCATTTAATGTCAATGTACAACCAAACCATTACTTGAAACCGCAAAGGAGCTGCCATGACGAAGGTTATCGATATAAACAAAGATCATAAGGAAATCGCTGTTATTACGCTGAATAGGGAGGAAGCAGCCAATGCGCTGTCAGTCGGGCTGCTCCACCAATTAGGTGATGCGATAGCCGGTCTGCAGGATGAACCGGCTGTCCGCTGCATAATTGTCACTGGAAGCGGTCAAAAGGCTTTTTGTGCCGGCGCAGACTTAAAAGAGAGGGCCGGAATGGCTGAAGGAGAAGTCAGAAGAACAGTTAAGCTGATCGGCGATACTATATCTGCTCTGGAAGCCTTGCCCCAGCCCGTCATAGCAGCCATCAATGGTTCTGCTTTTGGCGGGGGACTGGAGCTTGCTTTGGCATGTGATATCAGGATTGCCTCCGCCCATTCTAGATTGGGCCTAACTGAAACATCGCTGGGAATCATACCCGGTGCCGGCGGGACCCAGCGTTTACCGCGTTTAATTGGTACGGCAAAAGCAAAGGAACTGATCCTGACAGCTAGAAGAATAGATGTCAACGAAGCGGAAAGATTAGGGATCATAAGCAAAGTTACCAGCCAGGAAGAGCTTATGCAGGCAGCATGGGCCATCGCAAAGGAGATAGCCAAAAATGCCCCATTGGCGTTAAAAGCTGCCAAAAAAGCGATCAACCTGGGAATGGATACGGATTTGCAAACAGGATTACAGATTGAGGGCTTATTCTATGGAACTACCATTTCCAGCAAGGATCGGTTAGAAGGGCTTAAAGCATTTAAAGAAAAACGGAGCCCGGTATACACAGGCGAGTGAGGCTGAAGGGAGGATATTTTCGTGTCTTTACAGGAAAAACTGATACAAACGGTGGAAACAATTAAAAAAGGCGGTTTACAGAAATACCATGAAAAGAATGCGGAGAAAGGGAAGCTTTTTGTCCGCGAGAGACTGCAGCTGCTTTTCGACGAGGACATTGAAGTAGAGGATGCTTTTTTTGCCAATTGCATGAATGATGGCTTGCCGGCAGACGGAGTTGTAACAGGCCTGGGTAAAATTAATGGACAGACTGTTTGTGTCATGGCCAATGATTCGACTGTTAAAGCGGGTTCATGGGGAGCGCGGACAGTTGAAAAAATTATCAGGATACAGGAAACTGCTGAAAAGCTGCAGGTACCTATGCTTTATCTAGTGGACTCAGCGGGAGCAAGAATCACTGACCAGGTTGAAATGTTTCCGGGCCGCCGGGGAGCTGGCAGGATTTTTTACAATCAAGTGAAGCTTTCTGGAAAAGTTCCCCAAATTTGTTTATTGTTTGGTCCATCTGCTGCAGGTGGTGCTTATATCCCGGCATTCTGTGATATCGTGGTCATGGTGGACGGGAATGCATCCATGTATCTTGGTTCGCCAAGGATGGCCGAAATGGTGATTGGAGAAAAGGTTTCAGAGGAGGAGATGGGCGGAGCAAAAATGCATTGTTCCGTTTCAGGATGCGGTGATGTGCTGGCAAAGAACGAACAAGAAGCAATCGAGTTTGCCAGGCGTTATCTGGCTTACTTTCCGGCAAATTACCAGGAAAAACCGCCAGTTATAGAGGCTGAACCAGCGGGTGAATTTGAAAAAACATTGGAAGACCTCATTCCTGCCAACCAAAATGCACCTTTTAACATGTATGATTTTGTTGAGAGAATCATCGATACAGGTTCCTTCTGTGAAATAAAGAAACTATTTGCTCCTGAGCTTGTAACTGGCCTTGCGAGGTTAAATGGGCGTTCCATCGGGATAATCGCAAACCAGCCTCGGGTGAAAGGGGGAGTACTTTTCCATGACTCCGCTGACAAGGCAGCTAAATTTATCACCCTATGCGATGCATTCAACATTCCATTATTGTTCCTGGCTGATATTCCAGGCTTTATGATCGGTACAAAAGTAGAGCGCGCTGGCATCATCAGACATGGTGCCAAAATGATTTCTGCCATGAGCGAGGCCACTGTCCCGAAAATATCAGTGGTTGTAAGGAAAGCATATGGTGCCGGATTATACGCGATGGCGGGGCCGGCATTTGAACCGGATTGCTGCCTGGCATTGCCTTCAGCCTCCATCGCTGTGATGGGACCGGAAGCCGCTGTGAATGCAGTTTATGCAAATAAAATAAAAGAGCTGCCTCCTGAAGAAAGATCTGAATTCATTGAAATGAAGCGAGAAGAATATAAAAAGGATATTGATATTTATAGACTGGCTTCCGAGATGATTGTTGACAGCATCGTACAGCCGAATGACCTGCGCAGGGAGCTGATCAGCCGTTTTGAAGCCTATATCAGCAAACAGCAAGTATTCACACACAGGAAGCATGGAGTTTATCCTGTATAAAATCTTTCTGATCAAGGAGATGAACACTGGAGGAAATATCCTCCGATTTAGTTCATTTCCTTTTTTGCTCCCGGTGGTGCTTTTTTTTAAACAAGGTTTGGGTAAGGTCCCTTCATTCAAGAGTGCATATTATTTGAGGAACTTTGTAGAAAGATTAAGTAAGTTTAAATTAAAAAAGTGCTGTGATTTGGAATATATGAATATATTGGTAGTTTTTGATTGAAAATAAAAGAGGCGAGGATTAAGATTATTATGAACGCAACAGATGATTATCTGTAATGAATAGTTTGTGAAATATTATACATACAGCAGACAAAATTATGACCTGGGCAAGGGGGAAATTCATGAAGACACCGTTTAGTCAAATTGTTGATCTTTCATCCATCGGGGGACCTAATCCCAATACACTGAACCATTTATATAAATTTGCAAATGAAGAGGTAATGTCGCCTTCAAGTTCTGATCAGCAAAAAGTATTATTCTTAGGGATAGATATCCAGAATGACTTTATGGAAGGCGGGGAATTAGCTGTACCAAATTCCCATAAAGATGTGAAAAATATAACGCAATTCCTCTATAAAAATTTAGAAAAAATCACGACTATAGCTGTTTCTCTTGATACTCATACGCCTTTGCAAATATTCCATCCGATATGGTGGATAGATCGCGATGGAAACCACCCAGAGCCATTCACTATCATTTCAGAAGAGGACGTTAGGAAAGGCACATGGAGAGCGGTGGAAAAACAGGAGGAAAGTCTGGAATACATTCATCAATTAGAGCAGCTGGGACGAATGCAATTATGCATTTGGCCGTTACATTGCATTGAAGGGACGCATGGTGCTGCATTAGAGGCACAATTCTCAAACCTCATTCATTTTCACTCTTTAGCCAGAAAATCGCCAATCCATAAAATTGTGAAGGGCAAGGACCCGCTAAGTGAAATGTATGGAATCATAAAACCGGAGTTCGACAGGAATAACTATGTGAATTTGGAGTTTTTGGAGCTGTTAATGAACTTCGATAAAATCTTGATTGCTGGCCAGGCAAAATCTCATTGCGTATCAGAGTCATTGAGGCAAATCCTGGAGCACTTTGAAGATCAGAAAGAAGTAACCTCCAAAATTTATATCTTGAATGATTGCATGAGCCCAATTGCAGGCTTCGAGCAAGAATCTGAAAAACGGTTCCAGGAATATCAGGATCAATATGGCATTAATATAGTAAACTCAACAGAGTTTTCTTTATAAAGAGATAAACAAGTTTAATAATTTAAACTAACGGATAAAAGTACACAACTGAAAGACATCAGTTTTTGCCGTCCCTTGCCATTATTTTAAACCCAATCTGCAAATACTGAGATTATTAACTTTTGAAACAGTTTTCTTATTTTAGCAGGAGGAAATTACATGTATACAAAATATCTTGATGATAGTTATGGCCTGCATACAGATCTATATCAAATCAATATGGCACAAACCTACTGGCATGATAAACTTCATACCAGAAAAGCTGTATTCGATTTGTTTTTCAGGAAGCTGCCGTTTAAAAGCGGATATGCCATCTTTGCCGGCCTGGAAAAAATCATTCATTATATAAGCAATTTTCGCTTTTCGGAAACGGACTTGGAATATCTTCGTTCGGAACTGCATTATGAAGAAGGTTTCCTATCCTATTTAAAGGATTTGCGCTTTTCAGGGAATATTCGTTGTATGAAAGAGGGGGAACTTGTCTTTGGCAATGAACCAATCCTCCGGGTAGAAGCTCCTCTTGGGGAAGCACAGTTAGTGGAAACTGCTTTATTAAACATTGTAAATTATCAGACATTAGTTGCTACTAAGGCATCCAGGATCAAGCAGGTTATTGGGGAAGAATCGGCCCTGGAATTCGGCACCCGGCGGGCACAGGAGATGGATGCGGCAATCTGGGGAGCAAGGGCAGCCTATATAGCGGGGTTCGATGCCACCAGCAATGCCCGGGCAGGGAAATTATTCGGGATCCCTGTAGCCGGTACACATGCACATGCCATGGTACAGGCTTACAAGGACGAATATACCGCCTTTAAGAAGTATGCTACTACTCATAAGGACTGCGTCTTCTTAGTTGATACATACGACACTTTGCGTTCTGGTGTCCCAAATGCTATTCGTGTCGCGAAGGAAATGGGGGACAAAATAAACTTCATTGGTATTCGTCTGGATAGCGGCGACCTTGCTTACCTGTCAAAGGAAAGCCGACGCATGCTTGACGAAGCAGGCTTTACGGAAGCGAAAATAGTGGCCTCTAATGACCTTGATGAGTACACGATCGTCAACCTAAAATCTCAAGGTGCGCGCATTGATGTATGGGGAATCGGAACAAAGCTTATCACAGCTTATGACCAGCCTGCTCTTGGCGCAGTTTATAAACTAGTTTCAATTGAAGATGAAAATGGGAATATGGTTGATACGATCAAAATCTCCTCAAATCCGGAGAAGGTAACTACTCCTGGGATAAAAAGGGTTTACCGGATTATTAACAAGATCAATGAGCATTCTGAGGGCGATTATATTGCGTTGGAAGGTGAATCGCCAAATGATGAAGAAAAATTAAAAATGTTCCATCCAGTACACACATTTTTAAGTAAGTATGTAACAGACTTTCATGCGGTGGATGTGCATGAAAATATATTCAAGGATGGAAAGCTTGTCTACGATCCGCCAAGCATGGAGGAAATCCGGAGCTTCTCTTCCGAAAGCCTGCGGAAGCTATGGCCGGAGTACCTCCGTGCCTTAAATCCTGAGGAGTATCCGGTGGACTTGAGCCAAAAATGTTGGGATAATAAAATGAGGAATATTGAGGAAGTTAAAGCAAAAGTCGAATCAATGAAAATTAATTCGTAACAAGAGGAGGAGAACCAAATGCGGCCGCTGCAAAAAGAAATTATCGAAAAATTGCTTGTAAAGCCTGACATTGATCCAGAACAGGAATTTAGGAGAAGTGTAGACTTTTTAAAGGATTATTTAAAAAGATATGATTTCTTGAAAAGTCTGGTCCTTGGCATTTCTGGAGGTCAGGATTCCACGCTCTGCGGCTATATAGCCCAGACCGCAGTAAATGAATTGAATGAAGAGAGGGGTTCCGGCCACTATCAGTTTATCGCAGTGAGCCTTCCTTATGGGGTACAAGCAGATGAAGAGGACCGCCAGACGGCCCTGGAATTCATTCAGCCTAGCAGAAATGTTACAGTTAATATAAAACCCGCAGTGGACACAAGCGTTCAAGCTGTTGAGCAAGCCACAGATGATAATCTCTCCAACTTTCTGAAAGGGAACATAAAGGCGCGTGAAAGGATGAAAGTGCAATATGATCTGGCCGGTATGTATAAAGGAGTCGTATTGGGAACGGACCATGCTGCAGAAGCAATAACAGGATTTTTCACTAAGTTTGGTGATGGAGCCGCTGATTTAGTGCCTTTATATCGCCTGAATAAAAGACAGGGACGTGCCATTTTAAAAGCGGTGGGTGCTCCCGAGAAACTCTACTTGAAAGTACCGACTGCCGACCTCGAAGATGATAAACCACTGATCCCTGATGAAGTCGCCCTGGGTGTCACGTATGATGAAATTGACGATTATTTGGAAGGGAAAGAAGTCAGGGAGGAAGCAGCTGAGCAAATAGAGAGCTGGTACATGAAAACAGAACATAAACGGAATCCGTCCATCTCTGTGTATGATAATTGGTGGAGGGATTAAGTGTTGAGGGGGCTGCAAAAAATGCAGCCTTTTATTTTGTTTAGACATAAAAGCTATTCCTGCTGTTGCTGGTGAGTTTTACGTTCTTTTTGCCAAAACTTTTTGATCCGGTATAACAGAAAAACTTTTTTAAGAAATACTGGTAAAATGCGTTAATATAAATCTATAGAAGAAAAGTCAGATATGTAAACCCTGTCGGATATAGGTGTTTCAGGGATTGTGTATGTTACTGACAAACACTCCTGTTCAGTATCCAAACTTCTGTTCCGGTTGTACTTCTGAACTATATTGGTGTAACAGTGAATCAAGGAAATTCTGGCTGCTAAGCAATGTTAACAACCATTCTATAAATCATATGGAGGTAAAATAATGAAGAATATAGCTTTATCATGGAGTGGGGGAAAGGACGCTTGCATGGCATTGCACAGATTAAAAGAACAAGGCTATCATATTTCCTTTTTGATGACGACATTGCCGCCCGGCATGGATGGCCGTTCCTTCGGACATGGAGAGAAGAAGGATTCGATCGAAAAGCAAGGGCATGCATTAAACATTCCGGTAGAATTTGTATATTGCAGTTTTGACACCTACACAGATGATTTCAAACAGCAGTTAAGAAAACTAAAGCTTAAATATGGGGTGGACACAGTAGCATTTGGAGACCTATATTTGGACGAACATCGGGTATGGGGAGAAAACGTCTGCAATGAAGTTGGACTTGCAGCCATGTATCCTCTATGGATGGACAAAGGTGAGTCTTTGCGAGCCTTAGAGAAATTTATCAGTTCAGGCTACAAGGCGAAAATCATCAAAGTGATTGATGCTAAGCTGCCTCAATCCTGGCTTGGACGGGAAGTGGATGAAAAGTTTTATCTTGAAATCAAGGACAGGGATGTGTGCCCTATGGGTGAAAGCGGAGAGTATCATACCTTTGTTTATGAGGGGCCATTGTTTCGGGAACAGCTGATGATAAAGCTTGGCGGGGTCAGAGCGTTTGAGACGAGCAGCAGACAGGAAATACAGTTAATTTCTCCATCATAAAAATCAGGGAATCGAACAAAGTAACCACATAGCGATATCATAGTATCAACCCGGGATATGTGGTTTTTACGTAATTCGATGAAATTTATGACGATTGGTGATTCATTTCATTCAAAAAGAAAAAGATCTAGATAAAACCAAGTCACATTAATAGTTTACAATTGACGGGCTACGCTTGGCATCCTGGATTTATGAAGAGCAATTCAGAGAGTCAAACAGCTATACATAGTCATCCCATGATTTTAAAATCTGCCTTATACTAGGTTCTTTACTTCTCAAATTAAATTACAATGGCATGCATGCTGTTGCAAATAAAAGGGATGATCACTCCAAAAGCTGGTATGATTTGTTAGTCTATTAGACTGAAGCCTCACATTTCTTTTGAATGTGAGGCTTTTCAGGGATATATTTACGGAGTAACTGTTCCTTTATTTAGCTGACGGATATTCTTCAAAGCTTCCGGATTTTCCAAAGATGAAATATCTCCGGAAGGCTGATTAAGATAGGCAGCTTTTATTACACGGCGCATAACCTTTCCATTTCTGGTCTTAGGCAGATCCTTGATAAAATATATTTCCTTCGGCTTTAATGCTTTCCCTAAATGTTTTGCTACAAGCAGGTTAAGTTCCTGCTTCAATTCGTCAGTTTCAATTGTGCCTGCCTTCAATACCGCAAAACAGATGGCGGTTTCGCCTTTTATGTCATCAGGGACTCCGATGGCTGCAGCTTCGATAACGGATTCATGTTCGACAAGTGCAGATTCCAATTCCGCAGGGCCAAGCCTTTTCCCCGCGACGTTTAAAATGTCGTCTGAACGGCCGGTAATCGTCCAGAACCCATCCCGATCCTTAATGACCCAATCTCCATGCACCCAAGTGTCCTTCCAGCGGTTCCAGTAGGTTTCTTCATAACGTGTATTTTCTTGCCAGAACCCGTTTGTCATGCCAACCCACGGCTGCAGGATGACCAATTCTCCCACTTCATCTAATACCGGGCTGCCATCCTGAGAATATACGTGGACATCCATTCCAGGAATGGGTGAATTAAAGGTAATAGGTGAAATAGGCTTTAGAAGGACATTCCCTAAAATTCCTCCTGATATTTCAGTACCTCCGGAATAGTTCACAATAGGAATGCGGCTCTTTCCTACTTTTTCAAATAACCACATCCATGGTTCAGGGTTCCATGGTTCCCCGGTAGACCCGATCATTTTCAGCGTCGATAGGTCATGCTTATTGACCCAGTCCGTACCATGCTTCATTAGGCTTCGGATCAATGTTGGGGATATTCCTAAATGTGTAACTTTATGGCGGCTTACTATATCCCAAATGCGGTCTGGCTGAGGAAAGTCTGGTGTACCTTCAAATAACAGAATACCCGCTCCATTCACGAGACCTCCAAAAACAAGGAATGGCCCCATCATCCAGCCCATATCCGTATACCAGAAGAAAAGATCGCCTTGATTTACATCCATGCATATACCGGCGTCAAATGCTGATTTTAACGGAAAACCAGCATGGGTATGTACTGCTCCTTTCGGTTTCCCAGTGGTCCCAGAAGTATATATAAGCATGAAAGGATCATTAGCATTTGTATGCTCTGTTTTGAAAGTGCTTTCATTTTGCAGTATAGAAGACCATTTGATATCCCTGTTTTCAACCCATGCAGTAATACCTCCAAGCCGCTCTACCACGATCACTTTTTCTATTGAGGTTGATAATGCTACCGCTCGATCTGCTTCTTCCTTCATTGCTACTTTTTTTCCCCGGCGGTGGTAACCATCCGCAGTTATTAAATATTTTGCGCCGGCTGCGTTGATTCTTGTAGCCACTGCTTCTGCTCCATATCCAGAGAAAGCGGGAGAAAAGATGGCTCCGATTTTCGAAATGGCAAGCAAAGCTACTACTGTTTCTGGAAGCATAGGCATATACAAGGTCACAATATCACCCTTTTTGATGCCTAAACGGGAAAGGCCTTCAGCAGCACTTGCTATTTGTCTGCTTAATTGTTGAAAGGTATAGATTACGGATTCCCCGTTATCGCCTTCCCATATAATGGCCTTGGCATGGCGGGTTTCTTCATTCTTAGCCCACTTTTCTACGGCATTTTCCACAATGTTCATCTTAGCACCAGTGAACCAATCTGGAAATTTCATCCCTTTTGATAGGTCAACTGTTTTTTGGTACGGGTGATTCCACAAAATGTCCATTTCTTTCACTGCTTCATCCCAAAACCAGGAAATATCTTCAATGGATTTATTGTAAAAGTCATCATATCCCGAGAATCCTAATCTGGAAATCCACTTGTACATACGCGTGTTCTTGATGAATTGTTCCTCTGGGAACCATACTGGCTTTAATTCACTCATGAAATAACCCCTTTTAAAACGAATTTGTTAAAATTCGCAAAGTTTTGATAAATAAATTATATAGAAAAAAATCCAAGGAGCGCAAATGTTGTAGGGATATGGCTATGAAAAAATTAATGATTAGATGGGATTTCCTCATTTTAGTTAAAAAACTGTGGTTAAATTGAGGATAAATATTTGAGCAATTACCTCGGTAGAATAAATTTTCTAAAACAATATTAATCATTAAGCGAAAAAATCCATGTTAAACACATTAAACAAAAGAAACAAAAAGTAAGCATGATATAATAAGGAAAATGCCTGATAAAGTGGCCGGCTACATTTTATTGTTACTTCTAGCAGAGGAAGTAACATATATACAATACAAAGTTACGGTTAAAGTTGCATTCGGGACGCAACTTTTATGGGAGGATAAAAAAATGAAAAAACATATAATGGTCCTGGACTTATTGTTTTATGTAGCTATTCCGCTCGTGGTATGGAATCTGGGACGGGACTATATGGGGGATTACTATGCAATGCTTTCTTCCTCCATTCCCGGAATACTATATAGTATTTATCGATTTTATGAGATCAGGAAGGTGAATTTCACAGGAATATTCATATTAAGTACATTAGTCATTGGGACTCTGCTCGATTTTCTGGCAGGCTCGGCGATACAGCTTCTATGGAATAATGTGTATTATTCAATCGGGATGGCTTTATTTTTTGTAATGAGCATTCTGATAAATAAGCCAGCTGCGCTTTTCTTATCACTCGATTTGGTTGAACTGCAGGGCAACGACCGCAAAAGTATGAAGGACCTGTTTTATGATAAGAAGGTTCTGATGATCTTCAAGCTGATTACCCTGCTTTTTGCTTGCCGTGAAAGTGTTTTGACAGTCATTCGCGTTTTGCTGATACATAAGTATGGAGTGGATGCTTTCGATCAGGGAATTGTGTACAGACAGATCATCAGCTGGGGTTTCACTTTTATCAGTATGTTCGGTTTCCTTTATATAGCCAAGATTATTAACAACATGAAACCGGTCGATTAATTCACATCTTGCTGAAAACAAGACGGGTTAGAACCGGGCCGATAGGTAAACGCTATGCATACCATATTTGTGGCAAGCTGAAATGTGGCGGCAGCGGCATAGAATTGTTATATTGTGTGTACAAGACAGCGCAGCTGTAAGTCTATAGTGAGGTGAGTGGGCCTATGGCAGAATCCATCATTTTGGATGCCCGAATGATAAAAATCACAAATTATGAGGAAATGAAAATTGACTCCTCAGGAAAACTTCGAATCAGCTTTGATTTTAGGGTGACCAGCGAAGAGTACCATGACATTACTACTCTTTTGTATAGAATGAATTTTTTGGTGAGGGTTCCTGACAGAAAATTGGAGTTTAATGGTACAATACACCAGTACTATACATCCGTTACTGACTTGTATAAAGAAAATCAAGTGGGCGATTTCCATTTAGTCATTGATGAAAAGTAAGTGTAAAAAGGGTGCTACCATTGGCACCCTTTCTTAACTTATTTCTATAAGCCATGTTCCAAGCTCATCGTCAAAATAGGGGGTGGACGCAGCAGACAATAACTCTCCATGAATTGAATCAAGAAAAGGGCTACCATCTTCCTGATACATTCTAAATTGATCTCCTGCGTTTAAATCCGCAAAACCGATTTCCTTCCATGAACCTTCTCTAAACACTTCAATTCGATTCATACTATGTCATCCCTTGTAAATTGATCATATCCATTATGTCCGAAAAGTGCTTAATTATATTCGTAGAGATAGCAGAGGAATGAATAATGTCGAGCGTTAATGAGATAATATTGAAAGGCTGCCTGTTGAACACAAGCAGCCTATAATCCATTCGTATTTAATTGGTTTTTTTTAATTAACGGGAACCTTGAGCTCCACCACTTAATCCAGCTAGTTGAGATTGAGCTGTAGCTACAAGGCGCTTTGTAATTTCACCACCAACAGATCCGTTAGCACGTGATACTGTTTCTGCACCAAGCTGTACACCAAATTCTGCAGCAATTTCATACTTCATTTGCTCTAGTGCTAATTCAGCACCTTGAACTAAAAGACCTCTGTTGCTTCCGCTTTGACGACGTCTTCCTGACATGTGTCTCACCTCCTTGCTCTGTTGTACTATTAATTTGTGTTTTTTTAATTAATTGATACTTTGTAAATAATGGGTTGCCGCTTAAAAAAGTCCACTTCCATGAACCATTGTTTTGCAATTGTATCAATGTTATTTCTGGCTGTGGCCATCTAAACAACGATAGCAACCGCGCCCGAAATCAATAAGCATGTTTTTCAAAAATTTTATTACCATCAAGACCAATTGGTAACTTGGGATGCTGGGTTTAAATGAATAATAAAGCCTTGTAAAGTTCGCTAATATAAAATTGTAAGTAGCATACAAGTGAAAAAAAGTAGTCCCAAGGGAAGGATGGGAAGGGAAAACTGTTTTTAAATTGACTTTAATAGGAAATCTCCTGGCAAGCCTTCTGTTGAAAAGTGACTTATAAATGCCACCTTATGCAAGAGGGAAAGCTGAAAAGGGTGATACCAGTATACATATTCGTGCAGGCAAAGGAATCGCTGATAGCGAAAGAGTTCCAAAGTTGAAACATTAAGACTCAGAAGAAGTGTAAAATTATATAGATCTTGGTACAGGGAAACCTAGAGAGAAGAGAGAAACGCTCGTATCCCAATTGAGTTTCATACCTTTTAATAAAAAAGATTTTGCAGAGGTTGACACCTTCTAAAATCCATTGTATGATAACTGAGTCGCTTTTCTAAGTGACATAAACAAAAGGCATTACGCTTAATGTTCTTACGAAAAAAAATAAAAAATTTTTCGTAGAAGTTGACAACTAATAAACGACATGTTATATTGATATAGTCGCTTCTGAGAGAAACGGCATTGAGATTGCTCTTTGAAAACTGAACAAAACAAGCGCCAGATTCTTATTTCTTCTATATAGGAACTAAGACGTCTAAATGATAGTGAGTAAACACTGAAAAAACAAAATGAGCAAGTCGAACATTTCTTCGGAGAGTTTGATCCTGGCTCAGGACGAACGCTGGCGGCGTGCCTAATACATGCAAGTCGAGCGGACAGAAGGGAGCTTGCTCCCGGAAGTCAGCGGCGGACGGGTGAGTAACACGTGGGCAACCTGCCTGTAAGACTGGGATAACTTCGGGAAACCGGAGCTAATACCGGATAGGTTCTTCCCCCGCATGGGGGAAGATGGAAAGACGGTTTCGGCTGTCACTTACAGATGGGCCCGCGGCGCATTAGCTAGTTGGTGGGGTAATGGCCCACCAAGGCGACGATGCGTAGCCGACCTGAGAGGGTGATCGGCCACACTGGGACTGAGACACGGCCCAGACTCCTACGGGAGGCAGCAGTAGGGAATCTTCCGCAATGGACGAAAGTCTGACGGAGCAACGCCGCGTGAGCGAAGAAGGCCTTCGGGTCGTAAAGCTCTGTTGTCAGGGAAGAACAAGTGCCAGAGTAACTGCTGGCACCTTGACGGTACCTGACCAGAAAGCCACGGCTAACTACGTGCCAGCAGCCGCGGTAATACGTAGGTGGCAAGCGTTGTCCGGAATTATTGGGCGTAAAGCGCGCGCAGGCGGTCCTTTAAGTCTGATGTGAAAGCCCACGGCTCAACCGTGGAGGGTCATTGGAAACTGGGGGACTTGAGTGCAGAAGAGGAGAGTGGAATTCCACGTGTAGCGGTGAAATGCGTAGAGATGTGGAGGAACACCAGTGGCGAAGGCGACTCTCTGGTCTGTAACTGACGCTGAGGCGCGAAAGCGTGGGGAGCGAACAGGATTAGATACCCTGGTAGTCCACGCCGTAAACGATGAGTGCTAAGTGTTAGAGGGTTTCCGCCCTTTAGTGCTGCAGCAAACGCATTAAGCACTCCGCCTGGGGAGTACGGCCGCAAGGCTGAAACTCAAAGGAATTGACGGGGGCCCGCACAAGCGGTGGAGCATGTGGTTTAATTCGAAGCAACGCGAAGAACCTTACCAGGTCTTGACATCCTCTGACTTCCCTAGAGATAGGGCGTTCCCCTTCGGGGGACAGAGTGACAGGTGGTGCATGGTTGTCGTCAGCTCGTGTCGTGAGATGTTGGGTTAAGTCCCGCAACGAGCGCAACCCTTGATCTTAGTTGCCAGCATTCAGTTGGGCACTCTAAGGTGACTGCCGGTGACAAACCGGAGGAAGGTGGGGATGACGTCAAATCATCATGCCCCTTATGACCTGGGCTACACACGTGCTACAATGGATGGTACAAAGGGCAGCGAAGCCGCGAGGCCGAGCCAATCCCATAAAGCCATTCTCAGTTCGGATTGCAGGCTGCAACTCGCCTGCATGAAGCCGGAATCGCTAGTAATCGCGGATCAGCATGCCGCGGTGAATACGTTCCCGGGCCTTGTACACACCGCCCGTCACACCACGAGAGTTTGTAACACCCGAAGTCGGTGAGGTAACCTTTTGGAGCCAG